>OZ241910.1:0-3169405 GCA_965203755.1 Phototrophicaceae bacterium
GAAGCGGCAGAAAATCGCCCCTGATTATCAGTTCGATACACCGCTGCCGCCCACCGCCAGCGCCGAACGAAAAGGAATGCCTGATGAACTGGAACGTTCCATTGGCGATTTGGCGCCCGAAGGACTGAAGGAGACACCATAAACCATTGATCAAGGAGAGCCCAGCGTGAAGCAACTGACCTTGCTTTTCACCGCGTTTGTGATCGCTGTACCCATTATGTTGTCGACCTGGAATGCACAGACAACGCCAGAGCAAACGGAAGAGGCTGGGCCCCGACCGACCGCTGTCACCACGCAGGCCGCTGCCACGGCGCGCCCTGATCGAAAATCGGCGCGGTGATTAACCTAAGCAAAGCGGGCTTACTGTTCGCTTTTTGTAAAAACTTTTGACAGCCCTAGATGCCGGCGCGGGTGTACTCACCGTCGACCATTCGCATAATGCCGAGCGGGTTGGCATCTTTGAGCGCATCGGGCAGCAGCGCATCAGGTACATTCTGGAAGGCGACCGGGCGCATGAAGCGATAGACGGCGTTCATGCCAACTGAAGTCGTGGCGGGCGCGGTCGTGGCGGGATAGGGGCCGCCGTGCTGCATGGATTGGACGACGGCGACGCCGGTCGGGAAGCCATTCCAAATCAGCCGTCCGACTTTTTCGCGCAGTTGATGCAGCAGGCCGCCAATATCATCCAGTTCGTCCGCCTCGGCGTGGATGGCAGCGGTCAGGCTGCCTTCCAGAACGGCGACGGCGGCGCGCAGGTCGTCCATATCCTGGCACAAAACAAACAGCGTCACCGGCCCAAAATGCTCAACTTGCAGACGGTTATCCGCGCGGATGGCGGCGGCCGTGGTTTGCATGACGGTGTTGCGATAACAGTAGAAATCGCTGTCGGCTATGCCCTCGCCGCCGGTCAGGACCTCGACAGCCGGGCTGGCTTTGGTCTGGCTGACCGTAAGCTCCAGCCCGCTTTCAACGGCGGCATTCAGCAGGACACCGGCCGGCGCGGCCGCCATTTTGCGGGTCACAGCTTGAATGAAGGCGCGGGCAGCTTGGCTGTCTTCTATCAGAATCAGCCCTGGATTGGTGCAGAACTGCCCGCTTCCCAGCATGACCGAATCGGCCAGGCCGTCGGCGATGGCTTGGGCGCGTTTGGCGAGGGCGGCTGGCGTGATAATCAAGGGGTTGATGCTCCCCATCTCGGCATACACCGGAATCGGGCGCGGGCGCCGGGCAGCGGTGTTATAGATCGCGCGGCCAGCCCGCAGCGAGCCGGTAAAGCCGATGGCTTCAATCCCGTCATGCTGCGCCAGCCATTGACCAACCTCGATGGAGTCGCCCTGAATCATAGAGAACATGCCGGCTGGAAATCCTTGCGCTGTGACGGCGCTGGACATGGCTTGAGCGAACATTTCCGAGGTGGCGGGATGTCCAGGGTGCCCTTTCACCACGACCGGACAGCCGGCCGCCAAGGCCGAGGCGGTATCCCCGCCGGCAACAGCAAAGGCAAAAGGAAAATTGCTCGCCGCGAAAACCGCGACCGGCCCGAGAGGGAATTGCATCTGACGGATGGAGGGCTGGATATCGGGCAAGGCCGTATTGATGACCGCCCGGCAATAAGAACCTTCGCGCAAAAGCGAGGCAAAGGCGCGTAACTGCCCGGTGGCGCGGGCCCGTTCTCCCGTCAGGCGCGGGATTCCCAGCCCGGTTTCCATATCGGCCGTATTGAGCAGGTCGTCGCCCAGCGCTTCGATTTGCCAAGCGGCCTCATCCAAAAAATCGGCGATTTTGTTAGCCGGGCAGCGGCGGGTTTCCTGAAAGGCATCGGCGGCAGCTTGCACGGCGCGGTCAATTTCGCTTTGGGCAGCGTTATAAAATCGCAAAGCGCCCATGGTTTTGCTGCGCGGGTTGACGCTGGTAAAGGTTTCCTTGCCTTGGGCAGATATACCGCCGGCGATATAGTTATGTCCTGTGAGTCGCATATTGTCCCCGTTCATTTTGTGAGATGCGTAAATCGAGTCCGTCAACGATATCAAATACAGCCTGCAAATCACATTCGCGGAAAGGCGCCGTTGGGCGGCGAACATAGGCATGGCGGATATAGCCAGCCCGCTTCATCAGATGTTTTCGCAGGTGAAGCGAATACTCATGCCCAGGCCCGGATACCGCTTTGACCAGCTTGTCAGCCTGGTGAATAATGGCTTCGGCGGCCGCCTCGCTGCCCATGGTCCATTGCTGCCAGGCTTCAAGGAAGACCTCATTGAAGCCCACCCCGGGGATCAATCCAGCGGCGCCGTTCCGCAGTTCCTCAAGAACCGCGATGCCGCCCCCGCCGCCAAACATCTTATGCCCGACAGGGAGCCGGGGCGCCAGACCGCGCATCGTTTGCGATGAGCCCGGCCCTTCAATTTTGAAGTATTTGACATTGGGCGATCTCTGCGCGATTTCAGCCAGCGCGTCTACCGGCAGTTCGCAATGGCGATATTGTGGAATATGCGGCGCCTGCTGCACCATAATCGGAATCTCGCTGGCATTGCCGAGCGCGATGTAATGCTCGACAAGGGCTTGAACGCCGTTATCCATCGCTGCCGGCGGAAGCGCCATCAGGGCGGCCGGCTGATAGCGGGCAAATTCATGCGCCTGGCGGATAGCGGCTTCGGCGCTGCCGGCGGCGATGCCAATAATCAGCGGCGCCTGGCCGGCAACTTCACTGGCGACAATTTGAACGTTGTCATGCCGTTCGCTGTCGGTCAGCTTATAGGCTTCGCTGGCAAAGCCATTGATGCCGATGGCATGGACGCCGCCATCCAACTCAAAGCGCACAATTTTTCGCAGGCTGCCGGCGTCAATATCGCCATTTTCATCAAAGGGGGTAAAAACAATCGGAGCGATACCTTCTATCATGCCGTTCTCCAAAAGTTGATTTTCGCTTTTATGGCAGGCGGTCTTCATCTTCCCTGTATTTGACATTGCCTAATATACCATATATGATTGTTTTAGATGATGCAACAAGCTGCCAGAAATTGAACTTTGAAGGATATGCGATGCGTTTGTACCTCACCGGCGGCACCGGATTGGTCGGAAGCAATATCATTCGTTTAGCCCGTCAAAGACCTGATATCGAAATTATCGCCGCCCAATATGGGCCTGAACCGGAGTGGGAGGTGGATTACCGGCTTGACCCGCTGGATATGGCCGATACAAAGGCAGTGCGCGAATCCATACGGAAATACCGGCCGGATGCGGTCATTCACTGCGCCGCCATTTTGGATCATGCTTTTATGTATGCCAATCGGGCGCAAGCCTGGCATATGACGGTCGACGGCAATCTGGCTTTTGCCCAGACCTGTGCCGAAGTCGGCGCTCGCTATGTGTTTGTGTCTTCGGATTGGGTCTTTGATGGACAGCAAACGCTGGTTGATGAGAATTCGCCGCCTTTTCCGGTGAATATCTACGGCTTGATGAAGGTGGTTTGCGAACGCGATATCATGGGCATCGCCGGCTTGAGCTATGGCATCGGCCGCCTGGCGGGTGTCTATGGCTTGAATTACAGCAATCCGAGTCTGCTGCGGAAGAAGAATGACGTCGGCTTTGACCTGGGCAATTATGTCGTCGATCAGCTGTCACAGGGCTTGATAGCCGAGATATGGACCGGGCCCAAGGTCAATGAGGTCGCGCATCCAACTTTGGCATCGGACGGCGCCGACATGCTGCTGCGCTTGGCCGAGCATGACGAGAATGGCATCTTTCACTGCTGGGGCAGCGAGGCGGTCAGCCGCTTGCAGCTGGCGCATCACTTCGCTGATGTCTTCGAGATAGACCGCGCCTTGATTGCGCCGGTGCCAACCGACCCGCATGTCCTGGATGCCTATCGGCATATACAGATTCCATTCCGCATCGTCAGCAGCAATGAAAGGACTTGCCATGCCCTAGGTCGGACAACGCGCAAGGCGTTGCCGGGCCTGCGTGATTTCAAACAGCAGTGGGATGCCTTCCATGCCAGCGCGGTATAATCGAGTTCGGATACAGTCCAATCACCTGATGGAGACGGCAAATCAATGAAAGCGCTTACCTTGCATGCAGAATGGGCGCCCAAGCCCGAATATCAGCCCTCCGCCTATGAAGAGCGGACGCGCCAAACCGCAAACGCCAATATGGTATGGAAGAACCCGGCGCTGGAATTGGGCGAAGTCCCCGACCCGACCCTGCAAGCCGATCAAGTCATGCTGGAAATCGCGGCTGTGGGCATTTGCGGCTCGGATATGCACATGTATGAAGCCGGCGAAGATGGCTATATGCTCTATCCTTACAAGGTGTTCACGCCCAATATCCTCGGGCATGAATTCGCCGGCCGAGTCGTGGAGCGCGGCGCCGATGTGCAGGATTTGCAGGTTGGCGACCTGGTGGCTGTGGAAGAGATACAGTGGTGCGGTGTTTGCACCGCTTGTCGGCGTGGATTCGTCAATCACTGTCAGGACGTGGAAGAACTGGGCTTCACGACGCCGGGCGCAATGGCGCAGTTTTTACCGGTGCACAGCAAATACTGCTGGAAGCTGGATGAGATCGCCGAACGCTTTGGTGAAGAAGAAGCCCTTATTATGGGCGCCATGGTCGAACCCACCGGGGTCTCGTATCAGGGCTTGTTTAACCGCCTGCATAACTGGCAGCCAGGCAATAATGCCGTCATTTTTGGCGCCGGTCCTATCGGGCTGGCGGCCGAAGCGCTGGCGATTGCGGCCGGCGCCGCCCAAGTCATCGTGTTTGACCCCTCGGCCAGCCGGCGAAAGTTTGCGGCTGACATGGGGGCTTCCGCGGTCCTGGATCCGCTTGGGCTTGACCTTAACGCGGCGATTTTGGAGCATACCTTTGGCCGCGGCGTCGATTATGTGGTTGAATGCGCCGGCGTGGCTGATTTGACGATTGAACCCCTCGACCAATGTCTGGCGGTGAATGCCTCGATTATTGATATTGGCATGGGCGGCGAACGCCCGACCCTGCCGATTGTGGCTTATAAACAGCGGGGGGTACAGCTGGCCGGCTCGCTCGGACATGCCGGCAGCGGCACATTCCAGAACGTCATTCGCCTGATGGCCGCCGGCCGGATTGATATGCGCCAGATGGTCAGTATGCGGCTGCCGCTGGACGATGCTTTGTCGGCCTTCAAGCGGCTGGAGAGCCGCGAGGATGCCAAAATTATCTTGCAGCCGAACTGAATCGGCAAGGGATGCTGCGATGGGCGATGCGATTTTGATTCTGGGCGGGATGGCCTTTTGGATCCTGGGTGGATTATGCGCTTTCAAGCTGGATTGGGTGTGGCGTCTGTATTCGCTGGAGCCGCGCTGGCGCAAGGACAATCCCGAACGGACTGCCGCCTGGGAGGCGAAAACGCGGCGCTCGGCGCTGTATTTTGCGCTGATTGGAATCGCGTTCGCCGCGCTGGGCTGGCTGATTTGAGGCTCCCCAATAATAAGGGAGTTTCGTTATGCGCCGCTTATAATCAATATAATGGAGGTTATGCAATGCACAAGCACGACATGCCTGATGAGGCAAAAGAAGGATTGCAGGCAATGAAGGACAACTCGCACGGAATCGCTACCCTAATCGGGATAATAGTCGCTGTGGCGGTCAGTCTGCTGGCAGGAAGAGACCTGCTCTTTGGTTTGGTGATGGGCACGATTTTCATCTCTGGCTTGGGCGCGGGGCGCAAGATAGCAACGGCGCTGGCTGAAAATGCGCCTGACCATGCGGTCCCCGGAAAAATTGTCGGCGCCATTGTCACCGGCATCATCGCCGCTGGGATTATCGCTGTGATCCGCGCGGTAGTCGGGGAAAGCATCAACGTGATGGAAGGTGACAACATCATCATCCAGATCGTCAAGTATTTCTTTGACGCCAGCGCGAGCGCTGCGGTAGGTTTTGGCGCGCTTGTGGGCGCCTTCCTGCATCAGACAGACTCAAACTGACCCAAAGCAGCCTCGCCAGCGCAGCTAAATTGCCCGCGCCTTTTGAGAAAAAACCTGCTACAATAAGCGTACTGACCAGTCAGTACCGCGAGGCGCCATGAAAGAGCAGGTTACAGAACCAAAATCCACCCGCGAACGGATTCTGGATGCGGCGATGGAGCTCTTCAGCGCCAAAGGCTTCCATGATACCAAGCTGGATGAAATCGTTGCCGAAGCCAGCGCCAGCAAAGGCTCCATCTATTTTCACTTTCCCAACAAGGAAAAGCTGTTTATTGCGCTGGTCGATCAATTCGCCGACCTGATTGAACGGCGCGCCAAAGAAGCGATTGCCGGCGAAGCAGACAGCATCCGGCGGGTTCAGGCTGCATTGGAAGCGGTGCTGGAGACCTTCAGCAAATATCGGCGGCCGGCAAAGCTGCTGCTGGTGCAGGCGGTCGGACTGGGTACAGTTTTTGAGCGCAAACGGATGGAAGTCAATGACCGTTTTGTCCTGCTTATCAAGACTTATCTGGATGACGCGGTGGCGGATGGATCCATCCCGCCGGTGAACACGCAGATCGTGTCTCATGCCTGGATGGGGGCGATTTACAACATCGTCATCCAGTGGGTCTACACCGGCGAGCCGACGAAAGATGACATCATGGATGCCTTGCCGCCTCTGCTGCTCAAGAGCGTCAGCTATCAGGAATGAAAGTGAACTCAACTGCATTGACCCAATCCGGACTCCATCAGCGTTACGGACGTTTGCTTAGTTACAGCGCCCCTTGCAGTGGAGTTAGCTTTGCCGGGTTCTTGCAGGCGGCCGCCGGCAGCGCGCGTTATTATTGGGAAAATCGGAACGACCGCATCGCCTTTGCCGGCGCCGGCACGGCTGTTGAACTGATGGCCTGGGGCGAGAATCGCTATGCCAAAATCACCAGCCGGATTCGCGAGCTGTTTGCGCGGGCGCAGCTTCTGGGGAGCGGCAATCCACTGGCGGCGCCGCGCCTGTTTGGCGGCTTTGCCTTCCGCAGCGATTTTACGCCCGACAACACTTGGTCGATTTATGCGCCGGCTTATTTTGCACTGCCGCATTATCAACTGGTTAGCATTGCCGGGGAGATGTGGCTGACGATTAACGCGCAAATCCCCTTGGATGAGCAGCCGACGGCGCGGATTGATGACTTGAAGCCGGCGCTTCAGCAGAAGATCGCTCAACTGAAAGCCGGCGAGCTGCGGCCGTTTGACCAGCGGCAAAGCAGGCTGCTAAGTCTGAATTATCCGATGACCTATGCCGTCTGGTCCGAGATGATTGACACAGCGACTGACCGCATTCGCGCCGGTGAACTGAACAAGGCTGTCTTGTCTCGGGCTGCCGAATTGCAGTTTGATGGGCGCGTCAATCTATTGCCGATTTTGCGCCATCTGGCCGAGCATTATGCCGAATGTTATCGCTTTTTATTTGAGCCGCGCCCGCATTATGCCTTTTATGGCGCTTCGCCGGAACTGCTGGCGCGGGTGCATGGCCGGCAAATCGAAACCGTGGGCCTGGCGGGAAGCATCGCACGCGGGGATTCGGCAGCGGCCGACCGGCGCTTGAGCCATGAACTGCTGCACAGCGCCAAAGACCGTCTTGAGCATCAAATTGTCGTCGATAAAATTCGCGACCGCTTGAACCCACTGACGGATTTCCTCGACATTCCGCCGCTGGGGCTGCTCAAACTGCGCCATATCCAGCATATCTATACGCCGATTCGGGGACGGCTTACGCGGGATATCGGCGTTTTATCGCTGGTGGAAACCTTGCATCCGACGCCGGCTTTGGGCGGCGACCCGCGCGCGACCGCGATGGACTTGATCCGTCAGCTTGAGCCGATTCCGCGCGGCTGGTACGGGGCGCCGGTGGGCTGGATTGATTCGGCTCTGGATGGTCAGTTCGCGGTGGCGATTCGGTCGGCGGTGGCGCAAGAGTCGCGCGTGTGGGTTTATGCCGGCGCCGGCATCGTGGCTGACAGCGCGCCGCCGAAAGAATGGGACGAGACGGCGCTGAAATTTCGCCCGATGTTAAATGCACATGGCCTTTCGGCTTAACGACAGGGTTTAACCATGCCAAATCCAAACACGCGTTATGCCAGCAGCTTCGTTTCGGCATTGATTGGCGCCGGTTTGAAGCAGCTGTGCTTGACGCCGGGCTCGCGGCACAGCCCATTGATTTTGGCATTTGCGCGCTACAAGGATGAGATTAAGATTTATTCGCACTTGGATGAACGCAGCGCGGCCTTCTTTGCGCTCGGTCTGGCGCTGGCATCGGATGAAGCGGTGGCCTTGGCCTGCACTTCGGGAACGGCGGCGGCCAACTTTTTCCCGGCGATTGTCGAAGCCCATCAAGCGCGCGTGCCCCTGATTGTTCTGACCGCTGACCGCCCGCATGAACTGCGCCAGAGCGGCGCCAATCAGACGATTGACCAGGTCAAGCTGTTTGGCGATTTTGTCGATTGGTTTGTGGATGCGCCGCTGCCCGAAGCGGATCCGCCGCCCGTGGCGATTAGAAATGTGCAAACCTTGGCGGCGCGGGCTTATGCCAAAGCCAGCGAAATGCGCGGGGTAGTGCATATCAACCTGCCATTTCGCAAGCCGCTTGAGCCCGAGGCCGACGAAGCGGACGCGCCCGGCAGCGCCCCAGCGGCCCCCATCCGTTTTTGGCGGCATCAAGGACGAACTTCATCGGGTTTAAGCGACTCCTTATGGGAGCGGATTTTAGCGCGGCGCGGCATGATTTACTTCGGCCATGGCACCGGCCGCACGGTTGAGGAAATCGAGGCCGTCAGCCGCTGGGCCGCCAGCCTGTCGTCGATGATTGGCTGGCCGGTCTTCGCTGAATTCACATCTAACCTGCGCTGCTTTCCTTCGGCAGGGGATGGGGGATACGCGCCGCTGGCGGCTTATGAAAGTTATGTAAGATCGGACAGCATTGACTTTTCTCAAGTCGAGACGCTGATTCGCTTTGGCGCGCCGCCGCTGGCAAAAAATATGCAGTCGCTCTTGTCGGAACTCAAGCTGAAATTCCATATTTATGGCGCCAGGGCTGGGGAATGGGCTGACGATACGCACAGCATCACCGACTTTATCCCGTTTCGGGATTTGACGGCCGCCATTCCTCAAGCGCCGGAAATCCCAAAACCGCAGGCGCGCTGGCTGGCACAGCTGACTATGGCGGAAGCCAAGGCCTGGCAGGTGATTGAGCATGAGATCGCAAGCGGCGGCTATTTTGACGGCGCCGCCGTTTATGATGTGGTCGATCTGCTGCCGGCCGACAGCGCGGTCTTTGCCGGCAGCAGCCTGCCGGTGCGTCATCTTGATCAGTTCGGCAAGCCTGGCTGGCGCCGCTTCGCTTATGCCAACCGCGGCGCTTCCGGCATTGATGGCAATGTTTCAACGGCTTTGGGCATCGGCGCCGCCCGTCCAGAGCAGCCTTTGGCGGCGATTTTGGGCGACATCACCTTTTACCATGATATGAATGGCCTGCTGGCGGTGCGGCGCTGCGGTCGGCCGATCACGATTGTGCTGCTGAACAATCATGGCGGCGGCATCTTCCATCGTCTGCCCATCCGCGCTTGGGAGCCGCATTTCAGCGATTATTTCATCGCCGCGCATGGACTGGACTTTTCTCATGCGGCAAAATTGTATGGTTTGAAATATGTCCGCGCCAACTGCCGTGATGTCTTCCGACAGGCATTTGCCGAGTCAGTCGCGCAAGGTCAGTCGACGATTATTGAAGTGGCGACCGATGCCCAGGCCGATTTGAGGCGCCGGCGGGAAATCATGGCGGCCGTTCATGCCCAGCTGAACACATTGGATTAAGCTAACTGCCCATGCGGCAAAGCAGATAAAAGGAGAGCATAAAAATGACGACAACACCCGAAGAGCAAGCGCAGATCAAGACCGCTGACCTGATGCGGCTGGCGGACTGGAAAGCGGTCAAGCCTTATGAAGACATCAGCTATCATCAGGCGGAAGGCATTGCCCGCATCGCCTTTGACCGTCCCCATGTGCGGAACGCCTTTCGTCCCAAGACGATTGACGAGATGACCGAAGCCGTTCTGCATGCTTGGCATGACACTGAAATTGGCGTCGTGTGGATCACAGCCAACGGCCCCAGCGTCAAAGACGGCATCTGGTCATTTTGCGCCGGCGGCGATCAAAAAGTGCGCGGTCATTCTGGTTATGTCGGCGCTGACGGGGTGCCGCGCTTGAATGTGCTGCAACTGCAACGTTATATCCGCAACATGCCCAAGCCGGTTATTGCCGTCGTGCCGGGCTTTGCGATTGGCGGCGGGCATGTTTTGCATGTCTGCTGTGATTTGACGATTTCGAGCGACAACGCCATTTATGGTCAAACGGGGCCGATTGTCGGCAGCTTTGACGCTGGCTTCGGCTCATCTTTCCTGGCGGCGCACGTCGGACAGAAAAAGGCGCGCGAGATCTGGTTTCTGTGCCGTCAGTACAGCGCCGAGCAGGCCGAAGCGATGGGCATGGTCAACACTGTCGTTCCTTTGGCTGACCTGGAAAAAGAGGCTTTGCAGTGGTCGCGCGAGATTCTAAGCAAAAGTCCGCTGGCGCTGCGGTTTATCAAAGCGGGTCTGAACGCTGAATTGGATGGTCAAACCGGGGTGCAGGTCTTGGCGGGCGATGCGACTATGCTCTTTTATATGACCAAAGAGGGCAGCGAGGGCAAGAACGCGTTTTTGGAAGGGCGGCGACCGGACTTTTCTCAATTCCCGCGGCGGGCGTGAAGCCAATGAAAAGCAGCCGTGTTTCTCCGATTTAGCGAAACACAGAAAGGATAAAGCGAAATGCTGCATAAAGACAGAAAACTGTTTTTAAGGGGACAAGGACAGCGTGTGGCTTGGCATGAATCTTGGAGAAACATAGCCCGCCGTACCCTGTTCGATGGGCGGTCTCTGGCGCCCTTTGTCATCCTGCTCATCATCATCCTTGCCATTATGGAGCATAATCGACTAAGAAATTCCTGCGAGGGTGGACACTGGCGCATGGTGGATGGCGAGGTTATGTGTGTGCATAGTCCTGATACCCCAGCTGCCGGGCAATGAAGCCGAGTCTTTGCCAAATTTTTCGCCATCTTGACGAGGACAGAAAAGGATAAAGCGAAATGAAACGACCAGAGGAATCAAACTGGCATCGAAGTGCCTCTCACAACCCGATAGTCGGAGCACGATACGATGAAGGACGTCTGATGCGACAGCGGCTGTTCAGTGAGTCTTGTCGAGATATTGCCCTCCGTATTCTGCTCTTGGTCATCTTCTTCATCATCCTCTTTGCCATTCTTGAACATGATCGACTAAGGCATTCTTGCGAAGGCGGTCGCTGGCGCGGACTGGGTAGCGAGACTGTGTGCGAATGAAACCGCATACAGCAGATTGGCTGATGGCCCGCGCATCGGCCAGCCCGACCAAAGCCTTCCTCATCAGCGGCCAAAAGAGCCTGACCTTTGAAGCCGTCCATCGGAAGGCGCAGACCATCGGCAAGGGCATAAAGGCTTATGCGAAGATCCAGCCCGGCGACCGCATCGCGCTTCTGATGCCGACCGGGCTGCCTTATGCGCTGAGCCTGCTGGCGCTGATGCGCGTCGGCGCCCTGGTCGTGCCGCTGAATGTCCGCTTGGCGCCGACCGAACTTCAGTGGCAGCTGAAACGCGCCGGCTGTCGGCTGGTCATCTGTCATCAGGAAACCGCCGCGCTGGCAGCCCAGATTGGCGCCGCCGACTGTACGCTGATGCCCTTTGATGAGCTTGTTCATCAGCAGCAGAAAGACATCCCGCCGCCTTTCGCCTTGGATGATGACTTTGCCATCATTCACAGTTCCGGCACAAGCGGACGTCCCAAAGGCGTCGTCTTGACCTATGGCAATCTGTATCAAAGCGCGCTGTCATCAGCCTATCGCTTGGGCGTCCTGCCCGATGACCGCTGGCTCTGCGTCCTGCCACTGTATCATGTGGGCGGCCTGTCTATCATCCTGCGCGCGCTGCTGTATGGGACGGCGGTCGAGTTGATGCCGACTCCTCAATTTGATGCTGATGCGCTCAATCAGGCGCTTAGTCGGCGGCCGATTACCATGGTGTCGCTGGTGCCGACCATGTTGCGGCGCCTGCTGGATGCGCGGCGAGAGGCATGGAATCCCAAGCTGCGGCTGGCGCTGCTCGGCGGCGAAGCGCCGTCTGCCGAACTGATGGCGCGCGGCCTGGAAGCCGGCATCCCGATTGCGACCACTTATGGACTTAGCGAAGCCGCCTCACAGGTAGCCACAGCGACGCCGCAGCAAGTGCGCCAAAAGCCGCTAAGCGTCGGCAAGCCGCTGCTCTTCACGCAGGTGCGGATCGTTGACGAGCAGGGCCGGGACGCGGCGCCTAAAGTCCTTGGCGAAGTCCTGGTCAAGGGACCTACGGTGATGCGCGCCTATGACAGCGACCCGGCGGCGACTCGCAGAGCTTTGCGGAATGGCTGGCTGCATACCGGGGATATCGGCTGTCTGGATGAAGATGGCGATCTGTACATCCACCAGCGCCGCGCCGATTTAATCATCACCGGCGGCGAGAATGTCTATCCGCGCGAGGTCGAAAATGCCTTGCGGCGGCATCCGCAGATCGAGGAAGCGGTGGTCATCGGGCTGGCGGACACCGAATGGGGCCAGCGGGTTGTGGCCGCGGTAAAAGTCAAACCGGGAGCAGCCCTGTCGTCCGAGGATATCATGCGCTTTGCCCGTCAAGAGATCGCCGCTTACAAGATCCCCCGTCAAATCCGCTTGGTGAAGGCATTCCCGCGCACGGCTTCGGGGAAAATCCAGCGTCAGGCGGTGCGGAAACGCTTTGATGAGCGATGAACAGGCATGATGGCTGCCATGAAGATCATTCCTTGCCGGCCCAGCCATGGGGCATCTAGGAAAATCCGCCGGCTGCTTTATAGGGCTTGGTGATATCTTATCGCGTCTAATCTAACCCTATAGAAATACAGATATATTGGATACAATCGGGGGCGGATTTATTCTGATAAGTCGCATCCGCCCCCCTGCCCTGTCGCCGCCTTCAGCATGGCGCGGCCGCAACCACGCAATTCAGCGTCTCGCCGGCCGGCAAGATTCGCGTCTGTTCAAAACGGCGGCTGCCCAAGCCCTCAAGCCGCAAAACATCCAAGCGGATCTCGCCGTGCAGCGCCTTGAACTCAACGGCGCAGCTGCCGTCGGGATTGGGCTTCAGATGACAGGTTCCCCAGGCATAGCCGCTGGACCAGAAATGCTGGCAGGCTTGGGCCGGCGCGGCGAAGGTCAGCTTGCGGTCGATGGCGGAATAGTGAAAGCCCGACAGCGCCAGGACGGCGGCCCAGCTGGCCATGGCGCGGGCGTAATGATGACCGCATTCGGCTTCATCAAAGGGGCTGCGCCGGCGGCCGTCATAGCGGCCGCGCACCGCCTCGATGCACTTCAAGCCGTTTGCGATATCGCCTTCATAGAGCATGCCAACGGCGGCGGTGTACTCAAAGCCGGTCATCACCTCGTTGTAATAAGGGAAGGGGCGCGCCGGGCGGCGGCCGCGGGGATAGGTCGCCATCAGCAGAGCCGATTCATCGTTGAGCACATAAGAGCGCATGTGGTTGAAATGGCCGTGCATATCCGCTTTGAAGTTGCAGCGCATGATGCTGTCGAGCGTGCGCTTGACATGATGCTCATCGACCAGATAGCCCAAGCCGCAGACATGCGCCAGGAACTGGCCGACAAGCTGATCGACCAGACAGCCGGCGCCCAGCTGAAGCACAGGTTCGGTCGGGTCAGCCGCGCCCATGGAACTCATCAGCATGCCAAAAACCGAATCGCGGCTGGCGGCTGGGCGGATTTCGTGTTCATAGTAATCGCCGTTGAAGAGGTTGGCGTCAATCCATTGGCGGCCGCGCTGGTATAGATCATGGCATTCATCGGCGAAGTCAGTCTCGTCAAGATGACGCGCCATTTCTTCCATCGCCCGCAGCGCGCCCAGATACCAGATGCCCATCTGCGGATTGGGGCCATAATACTCGACGTCCATGGTGTTGTGCTGGCAGCCTTCCATGACGCCGTCTTTGTCAGCGTCCCAGCCGCCCGGACGCCAGCAGAACTCCAGCGCTTTGCGGGCATTGGGCCACAGCTGGCGCAGTTTATCGTCATTGCCCGACAGCTGCCAGTCGCGGTACAGCTTCATCATGCAGCCCATTTGGCCATCGGCGGCCGCCAATGACCATGAAGCCGCGTGCTCCAGCGGCAGATCGACGCGGAAGCTCATGCCGCCGTCGGCGCGGGTGGCGTAATTGAACTCGACTTCGCGCATGCCCCAAGCCAGTTCGCCAAAGAGAAAGGCGGTCGCCTGTTCATAGTTCCAGACGTGCGTGCATGAGCCGAAGCAGCAGCCAGCCGTGTCATCGCAGCCTTCCCAGCCAAACATAAAGCCGTCGGGCGTGCGGAAGACCGTCTGCGAACGCAATGTGCTTAGGTTGTAGAGCGCGGCTTCTTTGACGACATCGGGCAGGTCGCTGTCGCATACGGCGCCGACGAAAGCGATGGTCTTGGATTCCAAGCCCTCCAGATGGGCGGCGGCATAAACGGCGGCGTCCCAAGCGTCGTCAAACTGGGTCGTATAATAGTTGCCAATCCATGTTCCCGCTTGGATCGGGCTTTGCGGATGGTTCAGCCCGGCTTCTTTCCAGGTGATGCGGTTGGGAAAATGCCAAGTGAGCAGGAAAGTGACTGATCTTGAACTCTTGGCGGGGACTTGCAGCGATGCGGACAGCGACGCCGTCGGCGAGTCGACGCCGTCTTGGGCGCGGTCTTGGAGCCGGCCGTCGGCGCTGAAGTCATCCCAGAAATCGAGCAGCGAATCGCCCCAGCTGTAGTTTGCCCATGCTTGGCGGTAAGAGACATCGGGCTGGTCGATAGCCGTCAGCGCCATCGTTCCCCACTGCGCCGCCTGCGGGTCGACGCCCTTGGACTGCATGAAGATGCCCGACAGCTTATCCTGCTGGCGCCATGTGTTGAAATTGCCCTTGCATGCGCCGCTGGTGCCGTCGGTACCGATGAAGTTCCGCAGATTGCCGCAGACGGCGGCGTCTATGTCCTGCGCCGTATCATTGGTAAGGATAAAGCGCAGCACGGCGACCGGGATGCCGCTGGCGTCGCTGTCGGCGGGGACAAGCGGGTTAAAGGCTTGCAGCCGCACCTTCAGCGGCACATCCGGGTCGCTCAAGATGACCTGCCCCAAGGGATAGGCGGCCTCAAAGCGGCAATAGCGAAAGCGCGGCAGACCATGATTGGGAATCACCGCGCCGCGGGCGCCTTCATAATCTTCCGGCGGGATGATGCCTTCCAGCGCGCGGGTGACCGAAGCGCCGTCTTTTGTCCGCGCATAGAGACAGAAGAAAGTCTGCTCCAAGTCAAAGCCCTTCGCCGGGCGATTGACCACTTCCCAGTCATGCAGGTTGCCGCGGCCGCCCAGCGATACCGTGCCGGCGCCGATGCCTCCCAGCGGCAGGCCGATGCGCCGCAGATGATGCTGATCGTACTTGGTT
Organism: Phototrophicaceae bacterium; assembly: GCA_965203755.1. Taxonomy (GTDB): domain Bacteria; phylum Chloroflexota; class Anaerolineae; order Aggregatilineales; family Phototrophicaceae; genus UBA6055. The sequence goes on from OZ241910.1 coordinate 15,542, forward strand.
AGCACTGGCCAAGTTGATGCTGTCATGTTCATTTTCCTTTCGATCTATGATTAAACCTTTTAAGCCCAAGGATGCTGGGCTGTGAATGCGCTTATCCCCGCAAAGCCAACTCAAGGACGGTGACGGCGATTAGGAAAAACACAAACAGCGCCGTCCACAGCATGGCGCGCTTAATACTCGGTTTCGGCATCATGGTTTGCCCATTCCCATGAACAGTCAATCCGGAACCACCCCAACGAAACAATCTTGAAACTCGCTCACGCGGCGGCTTTGTTCCTATCATGCCAGTTGGTGGTGGATACTGCGGATACTTCGGCGGCGGCGCTTTGTGTTTCCTTTTCCTTTTTATGCTGGTTAGTCCTTTCTGCCGGCGCCGACGGCGGGCATATTGGTTCGATAAAGTTCGTGTCGGCCACAGCAAACAAAAGGATAGCAGGCCCAAAAGCCATAGCCATGGCAGAGCGCCAACAAAACGCAGGTCCAGCAAAGCCAGCAAAGCCAGCAAGCCCAGCAAAGCCAGTATCAAAAGCAAAGCCTTCCGCCGTCTCATGGCGCTTATTCTCCTTCTGCCTTGATGGGCAAGTTAAAGCAGACAATCAAAGCCCCCGTTGATTGTAACGCATGGCTCACCGCAGGCCCCGCGCCAAGCCCCTGATAGCATCAAAAAACAAATGAAAGGGATTCGAGGCTATCTCTTGCAAAGCCAAGCCAAAGCCGGTGACAATGATTAACAAAAACACAAACAGCGCGACGCACAGCAAGGCGCGCTTGATGACCCGGCGGATTGGCGGTTCATAAACTGGTTGGATGTCTCCATAATCGCCAGCTGGATGCGGCCACTGCGGATACTGCGTTTTGCGTTTTCTTTTCATGCTGGTTATTCCTTTCTGCCGGCGCAAGTCAGGGGACATATTCAACCGCGCCGATATCACAGCCGCCGCCCTGCGGCCGCGCGGCGCCAATTTGGTCGGTTTCCGGGCAGTAGTCATCATCGGCGGCGTCAATGGCGGGACTGCCGGCCAGCAGCGGGAGATAAGCCGGCGAGCCGTCTTCGGGTTTGACCGGTTCGCCCAGCATGGGATCGCCTTCAAAGGCCGGCGAACAGGAGCCGTCCTGAATGAAATTGCTGATATTCTGTTTCAGTTCGCCATCCGAGCTGCAAGCGTTTCCGCCGCCGCCGGCGATGATGCTGTTAACGATGCTTAGCGCGCCGCCGGCCGCGTTGGCAACCGCGCCGCCCTTGTCAGCCGAGTTGCCGCTGAACGCGCTGCTGACGATGCTTAGCGCGCCGCCGTTGGAGACCGCGCCGCCGATGAATTGGGCCGAGTTGTCGATGAACGCGCTGCTGGTGATGCTTAGCTCGCCGCCGTTGGAGACCGCGCCGCCGTATTTAGCCGAGTTGCCGCTGAACGCGCTGTCGCTGATGGCAACCGTCCCCCACCAGTTGAAGACCGCGCCGCCGATGTATTCAGCCGAGTTGCCGCTGAACGCGCTGCTGGCGATGCTTAGCTCGCCGCCGTTGGCGATGGCGCCGCCGGTCGCTTCAGCCCAGTTGTCGCTGAACGCGCTGTCGCTGATGGCGACCGTCCCCCACCAGTTGACGATGGCGCCGCCGATGGGATTGGCGGTGTCATTTTTAGGACTTCCATCTTCGTCGCGGATCAGATCGCCTTCCGCGCGCCCCTTGGTCATGGTCAAATTCCTGATGGTCAGCGCGCCGCCGTCGTTGTAAAAGATCCGCCAGCGATTATCGCCGCTGATGGTGTGGCCGCCGCCTTCAATGATGATGTCGGATGTGATGACGGGAAGCTCGGCGCCAAGCGTTATGTCTTGGGTGATCACAATCGTGTCGGCTTCGGTTTCGGCTTCGTCGTCGGCGCCGCGTCCGCCGGCGGGACAGCCGCCTTCGGGTCGGTCATGGTTGGCGGCGATGATGGCATCGGCCAATGTGCAGCGCGAGCTTAGCCTAATGTCGTCGTCGACGACTGGCGGCCTCAGCAGATACGCCGTCAGCAGGACGATAGCGAGCGCCGTCAACAGGATGGCAATGATCAGGATCAGTTCCTCCAGGCTGGTTTTTCGCTGCTTCATGTCGGGCTCTCCTTAACAAACCGCATGCAAAACGTTTCAGCGAGCTTATAAAACATCGCCTTCGGCATCAGCCTTTCAGGCCCGAGCGCGTCAAAGCCTCGATAATCCAGCGCTGGGCGAATATGAAGACCGCCAGAACGGGCAGAATCGCCATCGTCACGGCCGCCATGACGACCGATGGATTGCCCGAGCCCATGTAGCCGGTCAAAAGCGCGATGCCCTGCGGCAGGGTCATTTTGCCCCAGGAATTGAGGAAGATCAGCGGCAGGAAGTAGCTGTTCCAAATGGCGTTGAAGGTGATGATGCCGAGCGTCGCCAAAGCCGGGCCCGCCAGCGGCATGGCGATCTGCAGGAAGGAGCGGATATGCCCGGCGCCATCGACGCGGGCGGCGTCAAACAGTTCCTGCGGCATCTGCTTGAAGAACTGGCGCATCAAAAAGACGCCAAACGCGCTGATGAGGCCTGGCAGAATGATGGCCAGATGGTTGTCAATCAGCCCCAGCGAGCGCATCAGCAGAAAGATGGGGATGATGGTCACTTGGCCGGGCACCATGAGCGAAGCCAGCAGCAGGATAAACAGGAAGTTGCGCCCGGGGAAACGGAGTCGGGCGAAGCCGTATCCAGCCAGCGAGCAGGTCACCAGCTGCCCGGCGGTGACGGCCAGGGTGATTTTCAGGCTGTTGGCGAAGAGGTCGACAAAAGGCACATTGGATTCAAAAGGGGCGATATAGTTTTCGATGCGAAATTGGGTCGGCAGCCACTGCGGCGGCAGATTGAAACTTTCGGTGACCGGGCGCAGCGACGTCGAAAACATCCACAGCAGCGGCATAAGAACCAGGATGGCGGCGACGGTCAAGATGACAAAAGAAAAAAGATCGCCGCGCTTGAGCTTTCGTCTTCGCCGACGGCGGGGATTGATTTTGCTTGCGCGGGCTTGGAGCATCATCGATTTTAATCCTTAATTATGAGGCCGTTCAGTTCAATGTTCATTGCTGTACTTCCTTGCGGCGAATGACAATGCGGGCGTATTTTCTGCTGCCTTTGACATAGAATCGGCCTAGCTTGCCTGTGAACCAAGTATCTGCCCCAATGATTTCAAATTGGTCGGGATTGTGCTTATCCAGGAAACTAATCGGCACGCCCATTTCCCCGTCATAATCGCAAGGTATCTCGGCGGTTCGGCTGACCTCAATAGCATCATAATTGTCATACTTTGGATATTCCTCTGGCGAGTATCGCTTCCATAAAATCAGGTCTTCATGACGCTGGCGGTAATCGAGGTTGGTGTACCAGCCTGCGCTTCCCAACCTGCCTTTAACGACGCCATCGACTAGCTTATATCCGCTGCCCTCTTTCTTGGTCGCAACTAACTCTTGCGCGTATGCTTTCGGCACATCAAACAGCATCTCCTGACCCATCGGGGCGCGCCCAAGCCATAATCGGTTGTCTTTAATAAGAGGGAATATCTCTTTATAGGCAATGGCGTTCATATTGCCGATAATCAGAAACTTCTTTTCATATTTCATCAGCTGCGCCACATATTCCCGAAACAGCGAAAAGGGCGGATTGGTGACGACAATATCGGCCTGCTTGAGCAGATCAATACATTCTTGACTGCGAAAATCGCCATTGCCCTCAAGGTGATGGATGCCAATATCCTCGACTGACGGAATGCCGGTCTTATTCGGCGTGCCATCATATTCCAGCCAAATCGCCTTCTCGGCGTCGTTACGGCTGAACATATCCATCTGCTGGTTTTTGTAGCCGGTCGCGATCAGCTTCTTTAATCCCAAGCCGCGAAATTGCAGGGAGAAGTAATGAAAAAAGTTGCTTACGCGCGGGTCATCGCAGTTGCAGTAGATGACCTTGCCGCGAAAATGATCGCGGTAATGCCAAAGCTCATTCTCAATATCCGACAGCTGCGTATAGAACTCGTCTTTCTTGTTTGACTTTGCTTGATGCAAATTGCGATTGGTCGACATATCAAGAGCTCCTCGCTGGATGCTGTGCGCGGCGGCAGCCTATTCATAATGAACCCAGCGGCGGCTGATGGCGAACTGTATCATCGTCAGCGCCAGGATGATGGCGAACAGGGTCATGGACACGGCGGCGGCGTAGCCCATGTCAAAGCTGCGGAACGCGATCTCATAGATGTACAGCACAACGCTGCGGGTGGCGTCGCCGGGGCCGCCGGCGGTGAGGACGATAATCGAATCGAAGACCTGCAAGGCGCCAATCATAAAGATAACCAAAATGAAGAAGATGGTCGGGCTAAGCAAGGGGATGGTGATTCTGAAAAACAGCTGACGCTCATTGGCGCCGTCAAGCTGGGCGGCTTCATAATAGGTATTGGGGATGCTTTGCAGACCAGCCAAAAAGACCAGCATGGCAAAGCCGGTGTTCTTCCATACATCCATGATAATGATGGCGGCCATCGCCCAATGAGCGTGGCTTAGCCACGGGATGGCATCGATGCCAAGCAGGCCAAGATAATAATTGATGACGCCGGTGTCCTGCTGATAGAGGAAGCGCCAGATGACCGCGATGTAGGTATGCGCCACCAGCACCGGAAAGAAAAAAATGGAGCGGTAGAGGTTTCGCATCAAGGTCGGCAGGCGGCGATTGAGCAGAACGGCGAGGATGAGGCCGATGCCGGCATTAAAAAACACAGCGACCAAGGTAAAGACGACGGTATTGATGTAGGCGATGCGAAGGCGCGTATCCGACAGCATGGCGGCGTAATTGTCCAGGCCGATGTATTCCGATTCGCGCAGGATGCTGAAATCCAGAAAGCTGATACGCATGGATTCAATCAGCGGATACAGAATGAAGACCGCGAAGCCGATATAAGTCGGCAGGATAAACAGATAGCCGACTATCGCCTCATGGTGTTTGGGCGTGATCGCTGGCAAGGCGCCGCGTTTTCGCATCGTCGTTCTCCCCGATGGCAAAGGGAACAAGCCCGCACAAGGGTTTATGCAGGCTTGCAGCGTTTGTTTCTAAGGATGCTTGGGCATCACGAGGACATTCTCTCGGCGAGCTTGTCCATGGCGGCGCTTAGTTCAATATGCGCCATTTCCAGACCTTGTTCGGGGGTCACAGAGTTGGCCATGATTTGGCCCATGTGCCGCATGAAGATGCTTTCGACTTCGGCGAAGTTGGCTGGCGATGGGACTGGCTTGATGTCTTCCAGGCTGCCGAAGAAGCGGGGCGCGTTCGCCGGGAAGCTGTTGAAGACTTCGTTTTCGGTGGCGCTGCGGCGGGCCGGCAACGACGTGCCGATAGCGACGGCCTCTTCATCGGTTTTGATGCTTGCCAGATCTTTGATGAGTTCAATCGCCAGCGGGACGTTGGACGCTGATTTGGACACCGCCCAGCCGCCAGAGCCGAAGACGGTGGTGCCGGCCCGATTGCGCGGCCAAGGCGTGATGTCAACGGTGCGGTAGTCGGTCGATACATAAGTGGCGAAGGGCCAGCGGCCGGCGCCGGTCATGGCGGCTCGGCCCGAGGTGAAGAGCTCGGTCATGCTGGTGCCTTCGACCGATGGCGCGACGCCGTGTTCGTGGACCAGCGCATGGACAAACTTGACCGATTCCAGCATCTTGGGGTCATCCAGGTTGGACTGCGACCAATCTTCGGTCAAGGTCGCCGTTCCGTTGGTATGCCACCAGGGAGTCAAGCCGAAGTTGAAATAGGGGATGGCAAAGCCAAACTGCTTGTCGCCGCCTTCGCCGCGGGTCAGCGTCATAGCTGTTTCGAGGAAGTCTTCCCAAGTCCAGTCGGTCGCCGGCGGATCCAAGCCAGCTTCTTCGAACTTGACCGGATTGTAGTGGATAATCATGTTATTCCACTCGCGGGTGAAGTAATAGGTCGCGCCATCCGGGCCCTTGAGGGCATCGTGCAGCACCGGCTCGACCTCATCGACAATCGCCTGCAATTCTGAATCGGCGGCGATGGCGTCATCCATGGGCAGAACCAAGTCTTCAAAGATGCTTTCGCGCGTGCCTTCAATGGCCAGGGCGATGATGTCGACCGGCAGGCCGCTGGCGACGCGCAGCTTGAGATTGGTAATGTAATGCCCCCAGCCATCCGGCCAAGGAATGTAAAGGTCTTCGACGACCACGTTGGGATAGCGTTCATTGAAGCGGTCAATGGCGTTGCTGTACATGCCCTGCTGCTGTTCGCCGCCAAAGTTGTAAATGGTGAGATGGCCGGCGGTATCGTTCGGCGGCGCTTGGGCAAGCGCCGAACCCAATGGCAGACCATAGGCGGCCGCCAGAGCAGCGGCTCCGCCCATGCCGGTGTACTTCAAAAAGTCGCGGCGCGTTATCCTCTTAGACATCATTTAATCTCCTTTTATAAAGAATTGAATTTGACCAGCGTTTCAATCATATAACACAGACTAAAAATAGTCAAGTTATTAAAGTTTCGGAGAATGCCAAAAAAATGGCAAAGGGGCTTGCATAAAGGCCAGATTTCAGATAGTATTTTTATGCGCTGATGCCGCTTCCATAAACCGTTTCGGCGGCAAATCAAAAGCGCGGCCTAAGGGTCGCCTTTCGCCGATGCTTCTGTGATGCGTTTATTAAACGGAGCCGCGCGGGAAAGGGCGATGTTCATCATCAAGACGGCGCCAGTTCAGATGACTGGCGCATCGCATTCAGAAAGGCTTTTATGGCTCAAATCGATTCATTCCGTATTCTTCGCTTCGTCGTTAGCTGCCGTTACGGCGCAGTATCCGTCACTTATCACGCCGTGGACCGCCATTTATTGCCAAAAACGGCAGGTCTGCTGCCACCGATTTGGCGCGCAAGACAAGCGGGAAGGACTTCGACGGCGCAGGATGCCCTGTGGGGAGAGAGGCCGGGATAAATGTCCTCTATATTCACCCCTGAATGCGCGCAGTTTGGGCGAATCAAGGTTATAATGGCGGCATGCAAGCAGCCTAAAGGAAATCGCGATGAGCTATGATGCCAAGCAAACCCTTCCCAAGACCATGCCGGCGATTGTCTGCTATGGCCCCGAAGACTACCGCTTGCAGGAATGGGATGTGCCGGAGCCGGCGGCGGCCGAAGTGGTGATTCGGGTACAGTCGGTCGGCATCTGCGCCAGTGACCTGAAGTGCTATCAGGGGGCGCCGATCTTTTGGGGCGATGCACAGCGCGAGGGATACTGCCAGGCGCCGGTGATCCCTGGGCATGAATTTGTCGGTGAGGTTGTCGCGCTGGGTGAAGGCGCGGCCGAAAAATATGGATTGGCATTAGGCGATACAGCCGTCTCCGAACAGATTGTGCCTTGCTGGCAATGCCGCTTTTGCCGGCGCGGTCAGTATTGGATGTGCCAGGACAAACATGATGTCTATGGATTCCGTCAGGCGACCTTTGGCGCTATGGCTGAATATATGAAGTTTCCGGCCGGCGCGCTGAATTATAAAGTTCCCCAATCGATCCCGCTGCGTCACGCTCCCTTTATTGAGCCCTTGGGCTGCTCGATTCATGCGGTGCGGCGCGGCGAAATCCGGCTGGACGACGTGGTCGTGATCGCCGGCTGCGGCCCGCTCGGATTAGGCATGATCGCGGCGGCGCGGCTCAAGAATCCCCGCCTGCTGATCGCCATGGATTTGAATGAAGCTCGGCTGGATATCGCCAAGCTCTGCGGCGCCGATCTGGTCTTAAATCCAGGTCAAGTGGACGCGGTCGATGAAGTGCTGAAGCTAAGCGATGGCTATGGCTGTGATGTTTATATTGAAGCCACCGGCTATCCGGCCGCCGTCGAGCAGGGTCTGCACATGATTCGCAAGCTGGGCACTTTTGTCGAGTTCAGCGTCATGCGCGAAGCGGTCACAGTTGATTGGACGATCATCGGCGATACCAAAGAGCTCAACATCCACGGCTCGCATCTTAGCCCCTACACCTATCCGATTGCCATTGACATGCTGGCAAAGGGTTTGCTGCCGATGGACAAAATTATGACCCATCAACTGCCTTTGAGCCGTTTTCACGACGGCATGGACTTGGTGGCGAACGGCGTCGAATCGATTAAAGTCACCCTAACACCCTAAATTAAAGGAGCAAGCGAATGACCAACTCACTGGCAGACAAAGTCATTATCGTCACTGGAGCAAGCTCTGGCATTGGCGCGGCCGCCGTGCGCCTCTTTGCCGAACACAACTGCAAGCTCGTCTTGGCCGCTCGGTCGCTGGACCGAATGCAGACGCTTGCCGAACAGCTATCGGCCGAAACCCTGGTCATCGGCGCCGATATGACCGTTCCAGGTGATATTCAAACGATGGTGGCGCGCGCGATGGAACGTTTCGGGCGGATTGACGCGATGCTTGCCAACGCCGGCATCTTTATCCCCGGCGAATTCGCCGATGGCGACATGGACGCTTATTCAACCCTGCTCAAAATCAATGTCGATGCCGTCCTGCGCTGCGCCCATGCGGTTATTCCGCCGATGAAAGCGCAGGGTTTCGGTGATATTCTGGTCACCAGTTCGATATCTGGTCATATTGATGTTCACTGGGAGCCGGTCTACAGCGCCTCCAAGCATGCGGTCGAGACCTTTGTCAACACCCTGCGCCGTCAGCTTGCCCCCTTCGGCATTCGAGTCGCATCGCTGGCGCCCGGCCGGGTTGCCAATGAATTATGGAACTTTTCCGACCCCGACGAAATTGAACGGGCATCAGTGCAAGAACGCGGCTATATCAAGTCAGAGGATGTCGCCGAGGCCGCCGTTTTCATGCTGTCGCAGCCGCCGCATGTCACCATACGCAATCTGGTCATCCTGCCGCAAAATCAGGATATTTAAGGGAAGGAGGAGAATGTCTAATGGAATTACTATTCGGAATCGTGATTGTAATGTTAATCATCGTGATAGCCAAGTTCGTTGTCGCCATTGTAGTGCCTCTCCTGGTGTCCCTGTTTTTCATCGCGATTGGTGTTGCGTTTTGCCTCGGCATCGTAGCTGTTGCGGTATCTATGATGGCGGGCTAAAGATGATAAGGACATGCCATGACTGATAAATTTGATAAGCTGATATTGCCGCGCGAAGAACTGCACAAACTGATCAAAGAACTGTGGCGCGTTATGGATGCCATCCAATTTGCCCTTTGCGTGGATTGTGGGAAAGATGCCACTTACCAGGGCGTGGACGGCGAATGGCGGTGTAATAGCTGCCACATCAAAGAACTGTTGCGCGTTATAGATGCCATCCAAGTTACCTTTTGCGTGGATTGTGGGAAAGATGCCACTTACCAGGGCGTAGACAGCGAATGGCGGTGTAATAGTTGCCACATCAAAGAATTTAACCGCGTTATAGAAGCCCTCCAAGTTGCCCTTTGCGTGAATTGTGGGGAAGATGCCACTTGCCAGGCTGCGGACGGCGAATGGCGGTGTAATGATTGCAACCGTTGTGCGAAGTGTGGGGACGAGGCCACTCGCGTGGGCTATGACGGTGATTTGCTGTGTAATAATTGCAACCGTTGCGCGGAGTGTGGGGACGAGGACGCTCGCATGGTCTATGACGGCGATTTGCTGTGTGATGATTGCAACCGCATTAACCGGAATAGGCGAGCCTGGGACTCTCACTTTGAGGAACTGTGGGAATGGGAAGCTAGATGGGAAAACGATGGCTGGTAAACCTGATAAACTGGGTACATGGTCTGACGCTGGCATTGTTGCAAGCCGCCGCACGTCACCATTCGCAATCTGGTGATCCTGCCGCAAAATCAGGATATTTAAGCTATCGGCGAGCGAGAAGCGTTTCCGCGGTCAGCAAACTTTGCGGCACGCCCGACATGGGATCAGGGCCTTCATATTCCAGCGACAGCCAGCCGCTGTAACCGGCTTGATCCAGCGTCGCAATGATGGCTTCCAAATCAACCAGGCCATCGCCAAGCGCCGACCCAATCAGCTGTTTTCCATCCAGGCTTTCGAAAACATGGCCAGCTTGGTTGGGTTCGGCATGACCGAAGTCTTTCAAATGCGCCAAGGCGATCAGATCGACTAAATTTTGGGCGGCCGCAAGTGGATTTTCGGCGGCTAACAGGAAGTTGCCGGTATCCAGGTTCGCGCGCAAAGCCGGCGAGTTCACCTGTTTGATGATGTCCCGCACCTGTTCGCTGCGCCCGGCGAACAAGCCATGATTTTCCAAAGCCAAAGTGACCCCGTTCCGCTCGGCATACGCGGCGCCAGCGGCCAAGCCCTCAATAATCCATGCCAAGCCCTGCGCCGGCGAATATCCCTCGCGGTAGCTGCCGCTAAATACCCGCACCAGACTGACGCCCAGTTCATTGGCGACGTCAACACCGCGCTTCAGGTCTGCCAGCTGAAGCTGACGGGCGCCGGCATGCGGCTGGAAGAAGTCATTGCTGATCGAATAAACCGCGAGTTCCAAGCGCGTATCGGCAAGTTTCTTTTTGACAGCTGGAATCTCGCTTTTTTCATCCCGCCAGAAGTAATCCAGCAGTTCCACCCCGGCGACGGGCTGGCTTGCCGCGAAGTCAATAAACCGCATCAGATTCATTTTCCCGGCTTTCACCGGTTCAACCATGCTCCACATGCTTAGGCTTAGCTTCATGCCGACTTCCCCGCAGATTGATAGGCTCTTTCGATAACCTGCATGACGGCAAGGCCATCATCGCCGCTCGCAAGCGGCTGCCTGCCCGACTTGACGCAGCTCAAAAAATGCTCCGCCTGCTGCGTAAAACGATCCGCTTCGTCAAAGGGCAGCTGTGTCCACTGCGCTTCACCCGCCAGCTTGCAACGCAGACCATCTTGGCGGCTGTAATCAATGACCGCCTGCCCTTCTGTGCCGTAAATGCGGACTTCGGATTCAGAAACGGCTGTGACCCAGCTGCAATTCAACGTTCCAAGCACGCCATCGGCGCTTCTTATCAGCATGGAGGCGCTGTCTTCGACGGGTATCGAAAGCGAGGTCGATAGATAAGCCTGCACATCCTGTATCTCTTGACCGGTCAGCGCGCGGAATATGTCCACGCTGTGCGCCAGCGTATCAATCAAAATGCCACCGCCGGCAATGTCAGCATCAGTGAACCAGGACTGCCCCGCCCGCGCGAAGCGAAAGCCAAAGCGATTGTCAATCTGCACCAGTTTTCCCAATCGACCGCTTTGGATCAGCGCTTGTGCCTGACGAATTGGCTGATGAAAACGATGGCAAAAGGCGAATTGCAGGATGCCGCCCCGCATGGCATCAACGATGGCTTGCGTTTCGGCAAGCGTCCGCGCCGGCGGCTTTTCGCATAGAACGGCGATCTGGCGCGCCGCCGTTGCCTTGACCGCCGGCAGATGATGCTTTGGCGGCGTGCAGATGCTTAGCGCGTCTGGCTTGCACGCGTCCAGCATGGCGGTCATATCGGAAAAGGCGCCGCCGCCGTAGACAGCCGCTTTTTCCACAGCCGCCTGCTTGACGATGTCGGCGATGCCAACAATCTCGCAGCGTTCGGCATGGGCGGCATAAGCCCGAAGGTGCGCGGCGGCGATGGATCCGGCGCCAATAACCGCCACTCGGATTTTCCTCATTGGCTAACCTTTCAATTTAGTAGTTTTTAGGCAATGGTTAATTGTGTGTTGTCAATGACTATCAGAAAGAATGTGAACAAGGACGACGCGGCGACCAGCAGGCGCATTTTGCTTAGCCAATTACCGCGCCGATCTTCGATTAGGGCGCGGCGTATTCAATCGCGCCGATATCACAGCCAGAGCCTTGCGGCCGCGCGGTGCCAATTTGGTCGGTTTCCGGGCAGTAATCATCATCAGCGGCGTCAATGGCGCGGCTGCCAGCCAGGAGCGGGAAATAGGCCGGCGAGCCGTCTGCGGGTTCGACCAGTTCGCCAGCTTGGGATCGCCTTCGAAGTCCGGCGAGCAGGAGCCGTCCTGAATGAAATTGCTGATATTCCGTTTCAGTTCGACCCTAGAGTAGCAAGTGTCCCCGCCGTTGCCGGCGATGATGCTGTTGATAAGGCTTAGATCTTTCCAGTTGTAGATCGCGTCGCCATCATTAGCCGAGTTGCCGCTGAATGTGCTGTCGCTGATGCTTAGTTCGCCTACCAAGTTGACAATCGCGCCGCCGCCGCCTTCAGCCGAGTTGTAGCTGAACGTACTGCTGACGATGCTTAGCTCTCCCGCGTTGTCAATCGCGCCGCCACCATCAGCCGAGTTGTAGCTGAACGTACTGCTGACGATGCTTAGTTCGCCGTAGTTGATGATCGCGCCGCCACCATCAGCCGAGTTGTGGCTGAACGTACTGCTGACGATGCTTATTAGCTCTCCCGCGTTGAGGATCACGCCGCCGTTGCTAGCCGTGTTGTTGCTGAAGGCGCTGTCGCTGATGATTACCTCTCCCCAGTTGTGGATCGCGCCGCTAGAAGTGTCAGCCGAGTTGTTGCTGAAGGCGCTGTTGACGATGCTTAGCTCTCCCGCGTTGCCAATCGCGCCGCCCCATCCAGCCGTGTTGTTGCTGAAGGCGCTGTCGCTGATGCTTACCGTTCCATCTCTGTTGTGGATGGCGCCGCCACTATCAGCCGAATTGCCGCTGAATGTACTGTCGCTGATGGCAACCGTCCCCTCCCAGTTGACAATCGCGCCGCCAAAGGTATCGGAGGGAGGGATTATAAAACTTTCATCGTTGGTGAGATGCGCGTGCGCTGTCTGAATGACCTCGCTTATAAGCCTTGTGACGCCGCGGATAATGCCGACATCAACATACCCCTTGGTCATGGTCAAATTATTGATAGTCAGCGCGCCGCCGCCGTTGTAAAACATCCGATAACGATTGTCGCCGCTGATGGTGTAGCCATTGCCTTCAATGATGATGTCCGAAGTGATAACAGGAAGTTCATCCCTAAGTGTAATATCTTGGGTGATTGCAATCGTATCGGCGCCGCGCCCGGCGGGACAGCCGCCTTCGGGTTGGTCATGGTTGGCGGCGATGATGGCATCCGCCAATGTGCAGCTTGAGCTTAGCCTGATATCGGCGGCGTAGACCGCCGGCGCGGCGATTGTCAATGCGATGAGGATGGCAGCGATAATTCGCTTGTTCATTTGCTTCTCCTTGCCCATGCCATAAGGGCGGCATAATTTTACAGTGCAATGGCGATGCGGTATTGCAGAAATCGCTCGATGGCTTTAGCCTTTCAGTCCGGTCAGCGCGATGCCGCGCACAAAAGTCTTTTGGGTGAAGAAAAACAGGACAATCGTCGGCAGCATCGCCAGGGTGGATGCCGCCATCATCAGCTGCCACTGCGCCCCATACATATTCTGAAACAGCTTGAGCCCCAGTGAAATTGTCCAGTCCTGCTGATCGGTCAGGTAAATCAAAGGCCCCAAGAAATCGCGGTAGGTTTGGACAAAGGTAAACAAAGCCACAACAGCCAGCGCCGGGCGCATCAAGGGGATCATGACATGCCACAGAATGCCAAGCTCGCTGGCGCCGTCGATGCGGGCGGCATCGCTAAGCTCTTGCGGGATGGTCAGCAGGAATTGGCGCAGCAGGAATACGTACAGCGCGCTGCCAAAAAAGTGCGGCACAACCAGCGGCAAAAAGGTTCCAACCCAGCCAAGCTGACGGAAGATCAGATATAAAGGGATTAAGGTTACCTGCGACGGCAGCATTATCGTGCTAAGGTAAATCAAGAATACGATGTTGCGCCCGGGCCACTGCACGCGGGCAAAGCCATAGGCGATAAAGGTGCAGGACAAGACCGTCCCCAGCACCGTTAAACCCGATATCGCTATCGTATTCCACATATAACGCCAGAAAGGAATGTAGGTTGTTGACGCGTGGAAGTTGATCCACTGCGGGTCGGGCGGGAAGATGGGCGGCGGCTGCTGAAAAATCTCGACATCGGTCTTCAAGGCGGTGACCACCAGCCAATACAAGGGGAAGATATACGCGGCTGCCATGACGATGACGATGCTGTAGGCGATTGTTTTCTGAATCCGCTCCCGCACGATTCGGTTTTCCTGCCACCTTATCGCCGATGCCATTGCCTAATCCTCTGCATGATAATAAACCCAGCCGGCGGTCTTGAACAAAATGAGCGTGGCAAACAGCACGATCATAAACAGTATCCAAGCCTGCGCGCTGGCGTAACCCATCTTGAACTGCTGAAAGGCGGTTTGATAGAGATACATCGAATAGAACATGGCTGAATTGGCGACGCCGCCCGCGCCGCCGTCCCGCGTTGCCGTCATCACCCAGGCTTCGGTAAAATATTGAAAATAGCCAATCACATTGATGATAATCGTATAAAAGATCACCGGGCTAATCATCGGCAGCGTGATTTTGAAGGTCTTCTGCACCGCATTGGCGCCGTCCAATTCGGCTGATTCCAGCAGATCCGCCGGCACGTCCTGCAAACCAGCCAGGTAAATCAATATGGTGTTGCCGCCAAACCAGGCGCCCATAAAAATAAGCGAGGGTTTCACCCACGCGGGATCCGTCAGCCAGCCAATCGGCGGCAGCCCCAATAATTTCAGCAATTCGTTCAAAATGCCGAATTGGCCATTGAAAATCCAGAGCCAAACAATCGTCGAGGCGACCACCGGCGTAATCGAGGGAATGTAAAAAATGCTGCGATATAAGGACAGCCCTCTGATGCGCGTGTTCAGCAGCAGCGCCATGAGCAGGTTGAAGACCAGATGAATCGGCAAACCAATCCCCACCATATAAAGGGTGTTGCTTAAACCGATCTTAAACACGCGGTCATCCAGCAGGTTGATGTAATTGTTCAAGCCAATCCAGCGCGGCGGCTGCAAGATGTTATAACGGGTGAAGCTGTACTGGAGGGATTGCAGGATTGGGCCGATGTTAAAAAGAATGAATCCAATAATGGCCGGCGCGATAAACAGCAAACCAATCATCAGCGAACGAGCCTGCCGTCTCGTGAGTCGGTGATGATGGCGCTTGTATTTACTGTAAGCTGTTTTCATAGGAACTGCCCAGGAGAAAGCAGGGCGGCGAACCCACCCTGCTATTGCAGAAACGACTACATCATGGCTTGTTCCAGTTCCCTTTGCACTTCTTCGGTCACGCGGTCCAGCGCTTCCTGCGCCGACAGTTGCCCGGCTTTGACGGCTGTTTCAGCTTCGCTCAAGCGCGAGTTGTAAAAGTCATTGACCGGTATCTTCGGCGGCCCAAAGGCATTGGGGCCGTTGAGCAGGTCCAGCGCCAGTTGGAAGCGCTCATCACTCACAAAGCGGTCAGCGGTCGCGGCGGCTATTTTCGGCGGGATATTCTGAATGTTGAAGCAGAATTCGCCCATGTGCTCGTCCTCACTCAGCCAGCGAATAAATTCCCATGAGGCTTCCGGACTTTGAACGCCGGTTGGAATAGTGAAGACGCTGCCGCCAAATGTGGTCGCGCCTTCGCGGCCGCCATCTGGATAGGGCGCCGAAATCATCGCCATTTCAAGATCGGGGGCAAACTGCTTCTGGAATTGGATGAACCATTCCCCAACCTGCTTGAAGCCTTCTTTGCCGACAAAGAAGGGATTCTGCGTGCTGATGTAATCGCCGAAACCACTGGTAAACGCGGCTACCCGCTCGGGGCCCAGCCGTTCCCAATAGCTTGCCATCCATTCCAATGCGGCGACGATCTTGGGATCGTTTGCCGTGATCTGCTGGTTCTCTTCGTCATAGAAGGTGCCGCCAAAGACGATGCCCCACCAAGCCAGATTGTCAGGCAGGAGACCGACCCGTTCGATATTGCCATCGCTGTCGACAATCTCAAGCGCCTGCGCCACCTCGTCCAGTTCGTCAGTGGTGGTCGGCGGCGCGTCGAAGCCAAGTTCAGCCAAAACCGGCGGGGAATAGGCTAACATACGGGCGTTGGATGTACACATCAAACCCCAAAGCTCGCCATTCCAATGCCAGTTCTTCCATAACTGCGGGAAATAAGCCGAGCCATCAATGCCGGCTTCCTCGGCAAAGGCAGTGATTGGGGTAAGCGCGCCCTGTGAGGCGATCTGCACCAGCTGGCGCAGCCATACCGCCGACACCACATCGGGCGGATTCCCGCCGGCGATAGCGGTCAGCACCTTTTCATATTGACCAAACACGGTCGTCATCTCGACGGATATATCCGGGTGTTCGCTGTTGAATTGATCGACCAAAGCCTGAAGCGCATCAAACTCAAAGCCGCTCCAGCCCGTCCAATACGTTAAGGCGGTCTGCTGTGCCAGGCTGGCGCCCATCAAACCGGATGGCAGCGCCGACATCCCGGCAAACGTGCCCGCCGCCAGGCCGGCGCGGAGAAAATCGCGCCGGGAAAGTGTTCTATTTTTCATAATGTATCCTCCTTGTTAAATGATATTCATTAAACATGACCGCCACCAAGGCGAATCATGCTCGCAGCCAATGGAAAACAGGATTGACACTCAATATCATTATGACTTGCTTGCGGCGCTTTGTCAAATTTCAGGGGTTTATGATGAAAAACACCCGACAGCGCTTGCGAATAACGCAGTGCGCGTTTATTATTTAGGATAGATTTATGATTATGATTGGCAAACGCGATCCATAATGATTATTATGAAGGATCAAGCTATATCAGGCTTAAAAGGAATGACAGGAGTATAAGGAATGACGAGCATGAACAGTTCACCAGGTCCGCAAGGCCCCATCGGCCCACAAGGTCCCGCTGGGGCGCAAGGCCCCGTCGGCCCGCAAGGTCCCGCTGGCCCGCAAGGTCCCGTCGGGGCGCAAGGTCTCAAAGGCGACGCCTCTGACAGCAGCACCCTCGTGCGGCGGACGGCGCTGCCCTCAACGACCGGCTTCAATGACGGCGATTTGATTAACCTTTCAGGCGTGATTTATGAACTGGTCGCCAGCACAGAGGATTCGAACGTTTACCGCGGGGCAATCGCTGCCAATGCCGCCGGCGACACTGGCTTTTATGGTGACGCGGTGTTTCGCTTTCAAGCGGTCAGTCCGTTTAACATGCGGGTTAACTTTTCAAAGGCTGGACTGCCAACCGCGCCCGCCAATCTGTATGTGAAATATCACAGCGGCAATGTGTATGCCGACCTTGTGCTTAACCGCTCATCAGGGCGCGACACTTCAACCACGTGGGGATACGTTCATTCGCCAGGCACACCGGGACTCGATACGCCAACAGTGGGTTCCAGTTTTGATTTGACTGTATTCAGTGACAGCGCATACAGCGTCGCGCAGGCAATCCATACCTCCAATCGATGGGAACGCGACGACCGCAATGACGCCAACGTCAATCCCATCGCCTTGGCTGGCAACACCGACCGCTGGCCGGCGTCCAAGCTGCCAAGCCATCCGGCCGGCATTACCCTAACGGAACTTTTTCCCGGATTGACCCTGCCGACCACGCTGGCCGACCGGCGGTCGTCCCCCGATGCCCCGACTTATTATTCAAGCCCAAGCCTTGACCTGGATGACCATCAACATGGCGAGTTCCATTGCAGTCTGGAGATTAAGATCGCCCCCGACAGCGACGTCAACATGGGTTTTGTGCAGGGCAAAGCCAATCAAACCGCCGCCGACCGCCAGCGGGTATTAAGCAACATCATCTTTGCCAGCGACTTGGCCGAGGAAGACGACTGGGCAAGCGGCAATACGACCCGCACGAATGGTCTAACCGTGTTCACGCAGACTGTCTATTCAGGCAGCACGATTGCCGGTACATACAGCCTGCTGTTGGTGCACAACAGCAGTAATCATGTCGGCGCTTACTGGTTTTGGGAAGGGGAAGCGGGCGGCACCGGCGCCACCATCACAGCCGAACTGCGGATAACGTTCACGCCAAGCGACGCGCCGACCGCGCCGGTCAAGAACACTCGCGGCGCATTGCAGGCGACATCATCAACCTTGCCTACAGCCTTGCAGAATAATGTCCGCATCCCAGTCTCATGGACTTTGGCGCCAGGGTCGTATTTTACAGTCAACACGGCCGACACAAATGTAGACACCCGAGGTAGTCGGTTGCTAGAACCGCGACTCAAACCGACGGCAAATCAGATTGGATATTGGATTGTTTCCGAGGTGGGCGGTGTAGAACATTCGGAGATGTTATTCGCGTTTAATGGCGGCTTTCGCGATATACTATTAGTTGGCACGGCGCAGATATACTGGAATGGGCTATTTAATGCGGATAACTCATACGAATTGCGTGGGCGCGGAAGTGGGGGCACTTTAACGCCACCAGCCAATACGGTCATCAAAGTTTATCTGGCGGTGGTATGACAATCAGAACAGCAAATCAATCGCTGGCTTAACAATGGCAAGCCAGAAAAACGAGCTTACACCGACCTTTTGACGCAGGCGATTTTGTCGCGCGCCACCGGCGCCGACAGCATTTACAGCGGCGCATTGGAAATCGCGGCCGGGACAGTAAGCCGCGCCTTTGCCAGCGCCGTTCCTAACTGAATGCCCGCTTGTAGATGATATTAGGCGATAACGGAGAGATAATGGTTATCCATGTAGATTCACTTTTTTTGCTTGCTCTTTGTTGCTTATCTGGAATTGCTGTTATGGTGACTTGAGTTATTGTTGTGTTTGTTGGTAACCTGCGTTGCCTGACCAACGTACTGACAAAGTAGATCCATGGTTGACTGAAGGCGTAGCCGCCAGCTGAACGGCTGGCAAATGCCTGCGGCGCGAGGTCAAGCGCTTTATGCGGACAGCAAAGTAAGGGCATCAGCCATACTTGGGATTGCTTTTGACTGCTTTCTGCTGTTTGTACATAATGTCTGGCAAAGATTATAAGAACCTACAAGGCACATCATGTCTGTATATCGTTTATTATTCTTAAATTAAGCTATATCAGGCTTAAAAGGAATGACAGGAGTACAAGGAATGACGAGCATGAACAGTTCACCAGGTCCGCAAGGTCCCATCGGCCCACAAGGTCCCGCTGGGGCGCAAGGCCCCGTCGGCCCGCAAGGTCCCGCTGGCCCGCAAGGTCCCGTCGGGGCGCAAGGTCTCAAAGGCGACGCCGGCGAGGGCGTGCCCACCGGCGGCGCCGATGGACAGGTGCTGACCAAGCAGAGTTCCACCGATTACGACACCGCTTGGGAGGACGCGCCGTCGGCCGGCTCCGGCAATTCGCGCGGGGCGCTGTGGGCTACGTCGTCCGCTTTGCCCACCACTCCGTTTGCCGCAGCCTATTCACCGATCACAGTTACTTGGACGGTGTCCCCCAATTCGCCTTTTACCGTGAGCGGCGCAATCATGCGAAAGCCGCGGCTCCGCGGCAGCCATGCGCTCAATACCTTGGGGCATTGGGTTGTTGTTGAGGTTAACAATCTTGAGGTATCCGAGCAGTTTGTGGACTGGGCTGTGTCCGAGCAGGAGCGGATTGCCGCCACAGCGACGGATGTGCGACCGCGCTTTCAATGGGCCATTAGTCCTACTGGCGGTGTCAGCATTTTGACCATTGATCCGAATACGACCTACCTGGCCAATACTGTAATCAAGATTTATGCCGCCATCGGCGCCGGCGCGACGGGGCCGCAAGGGCCAGCGGGCCCGCCTGGAAGCGGCGGCTTAAGCCAGACCCAAGTCGATGCCCGCATCGATGCCCTGATACCGCCCGCCCGACGACTGCCCAGCTTTGCCGCCGGCGACGCCGGCGAGGTGGCGACGGTCAATGCAGCTGGCACCGCGATTGAGTTCAAGCCGGTCGCAGACGATGACGATGCCGAGACCCTGACGCGGCGCACCGCGCTCCCCACCACAGTTGGCTTTAATGTAGGCGATTTGATTAACCTTTCAGGCGTGATTTATGAACTGGTCGCCAACACCGAGGACGCTAACGTCTATCGTGGGACAATCGCTGCCAATGCCGCCGGCAATACAGGCTATTTTGGTGACGCGGTGTTTCACTTTCAAGCGGTCAGTCCGTTTAACATGCGGGTTAACTTCTCAAAGGCTGGTCTGCCGACCGCGCCCGCCAATCTGTATGTGAAATATCACAGCGGCAATGTGTATGCCGACATTGTGCTTAACCGCTCATCGGGGCGCGACACTTCAACCACGTGGGGATACGTTCATTCGCCAGGCACACCGGGACTTGACGTGCCAATAGTTGGCGCCGGTTTTGATTTGACGGTATTCGGTGACAGCGCATACAGCGTCGCGCAGGCAATCCATACCGCCAGCCGATGGGAACGCGACGACCGCAATGACGCCAACGTCAATCCCATCGCGCTAGGTGATAACACCGACCGCTGGCCAAAATCCAAGCTGCCAAGCGATACTGCGTACACAGCTGATTTGCCAAGCGTAACGCCGTCAATAACGCTTTTGACCCGTAATCCGGGGTTGGATCTTAACCGCACCGACACTGATTTTAATGTCAGCCAGGCGCCCTATTACTGGTCTAATCCCGGCATTGACCTTGATGATTACCCGCATGGTGAGTTCCATTGCAGTTTGGAACTGCGGATAGCGCCCGTCAGCGATGTCAACATGGGCTTTGTCAGGAACAAAGCCAATCAGACTGTCGCCGACCGCAATGTGGCGCTTAGCAACATTGTCTTTGCCAGCGATTTGGCGGAGGAGGGCGACTATGTCGCATCAAGCAATATCTCGGCTTTGACGGGGCTTAACATTTTCAGACAAACCGTTTATTCATCAAATACCATTGTCGGGCATTACAATATCATCTTAGTCCACAACGCCAATAACGAGGTCGGCTTCCACGTCTACTGGGACGGCGAAAATGGTAATACTGGCGCGACCTTTACAGCCGAGCTTAGGATAACGTTCACGCCCAGCGACGCCACCGGCGGTGGGTCGGGGATTGTCGTTGGCACGACAAATTACACGCTGAACACCATCGCAGCTTCGTTCACCAGTACGGGATTTCGCTTTGACCCGAACAAAACCGTACTCTTTTTGCTGGTGAACCTGATGGATCGGAGCGATGTTTCGCAGACAAGGCAAAAGCAGGGCATCACGCTGAACGTTTGGATCCCCAGTCTGAATGCACTCCCTGCGAAAACTGCTGGGGCCGGTCCAATACCGGGGGAATCGGTGATTATCGCCACCTACTGGGTGGGAACAGATGCCATCCAACTATCAGCAGGGCGGACGGCGCAAAATGAGCTACTACTGGTGTCCAACAATTCATACACAATCCGAGTTTACTTTAGGACTTTGCAGATCTAATGGCTTTACCCGTACCAGCTGAATGGGATCCGGGACTATCGCTAACGGGCAAGGACTGGGCGGCGCAGTTGACCGGGTTAATCAGCGACGAAGGGGATTGATATGGCATTATTTTTTAGTGGCAGTCGATATTCACGCGAGTTGGTTATTTCCATTCCGCGCGGTTTGCCGCCAGAAATGGAATATGCAGTCATGCGGCAGATGGGGGATGACTTTATCGATATCTGTATCCGCATGCTGCCATTTTATCCAGTCGCCAGCAAGAAGGGGCGGCCGCCATTTTCCAAGTCGGGGGTTCTGCTGCGGTCGATTGATTGTCGTCCGGTGTACAATCGCTTGTTTGTCTATATGGTCAGCTATGGGAAGGCATTGCATGAAGGGCTTGACCGCCCATTTGTTGAGCTTGCCGTCAGCCGGCTTGACCCGCGCATGCGGAATAATTTGGTGTCTGCATTTAACGCCGCGAGCGACGCGGATGACACCTTTCAGGAACGATTTTCCATCTTTGATTTGTTTGGCTGGTTCGTTCGCGGGCTAGCATATTTGGACAGGATTTTCTGATGACTTTTGGCGAGTTTCTTTCCGAAGTGGTGGTTTCAGTTGTTGATTTTTTGCTGGTCATGTTGCGCGCCCCGGCGGAATGGGTTATTTTTTGCCTGCTATTGGTGTATCTTGGCTATAAGTGGAAGCAGCGGAAGGTGAAGGAGAAGCGCAATGAATGATTTTATCAAGGAGCATGGCAAGGACTTTATCCGAACATTGGTGGCGGTCGTGGCCGCGCTTTCCATCGCGGCGCCACCCGTCGCACAATTCATTGATGATACCTGCGTATCAATCGAGGAAGTGATTGAACACACCGGAGGGGCGGATGAAAATCCAGGAAGCGGCGACTAAAATCATCAGCGCGTGGGAACACACCGGGCATTATGACTGCCACGGCGACGGCGCTTACGGCCTGATTGGCTGGCAGGGCGGCGAACTGCGCGGGCTGCTGCATGAGTTCCTGGCTGCTGGCGGGACGCTCAAGCGGCCCCCGGGAGAGTATGCGGTTGAACTGCTCGATGACGATGGTAGCCATCAGGACGACGAACTCAACTGCCTGGCAAAGACGCCGCTTATGCAGCGGGTACAGCGAGAGCAGGCGTCCCGCTATATGGAGCGAGCCATCAAGTGGCAATGGCGGTTTTATCCGTTCAAGACGGCGCTAGGACAGTTAATCTGCTGCGACATCGGGGTTAACTCCGGCTTTGAGAATTTTTATGTCAAGAATTGCGGCGGCACACTCAAAAACGACGAGGCATCGATGCTTGTCAAGGTGATGGAGTATCGCAGGTCTGCCCTGAAAGGGTATGGTATATGGCAGAGATATAAGGGCATCCGTCGCCGGTGGCAATTCTATAATAATATGCTGTGCACCGATTCGCTAGATCTCTCTGACTGCCAGCCAACCGTCCAAGTTAATGGTGTGGACGTGGATCTGGGAAATGACCCGATTCAGCCATTCGTTTGACAGGTACTAGATGACTTGTGGCATTATCAATCGCTGTATGGCTTTGCTGTGAAGCCGGTAATTTGGAAAGAGTCGATAAAATAAGGACAGGGCGGGGAAATGGCCGCCCTGCGTAGACAAACCAGAGTTCCGTCGAGAACCTAGTTCTGCGTTATTATAACGCAAGGAAGGACAATTACCATGTTAGATAAGCAGGAAGTCAACTTCGGTTTTGAAGGGTTGCATCATTTTCATAGCTGCTCCGGTTCTATGATGGACGAAGGGCTGCGGCCGCTTCGTCAAGTTGAGTAAATAGGTCGCTGGTTAGCTGAATCTGAAAAATTTCAGCAATGGCCTGCGTCCAGCCGTGCAAAAAATAAACCCAGCCATCCTCGATTGTAAGATGACGCGTCCTTGCCTGTGCCTGCGCCTGCCGCATAAACTTGCGCTCGCCGCGATAATTTAACTCCCAGACCAGTCCGTTTTGGGGAAAGTGAACGGCATCCGTCACTGGCGACCCCGGCCGGTCTTTGCCGAGGCCGGTGGCGTTAATTACCATGGACCCGGCGGGTAAATCCCGCATGAGAGCATCGTTTGCAGCCGCGGTCGGCGTCAGATGATAATCAAACTGAATCGCTGCATTCAATGGATCAAGGATTTTGCGGATCGCATCCAGCCGTTCCGGCGAGATGTCCACCAGAATCAAGCGGCGCGGGCAGCCATGCGTTTTCGACTGCTGTGCCAGGCAGACGCTGATGGCGATGGCGGCGCCGCCGGCTCCCAGACATAGAACATCATGTTCGCCCGCCTGCCAGTGTCCGGCGGGGACAAAATGCTCCAGCGCCAAGCCGGATGAAATCGGGTCTTTGGCAAAGCCTTTCAAACGGCCATCGGACTTGGCAATGCAGGAGACCTCGCCGCAAATGCGAGCATAAGGGTCAAGGTCATCAAACATATCATAACAGGCATGAAGCAAGTCGATTTTGTGGGTCGTCACCAGCGCGCCCATTGACCGTGGATCCGCTTTAATCTGTTGGACAATCTGGCGGTAGGCCGCCGGCGGAGCCTGAATCGGTACATCCTGCCCCAGGATTTGTGCATCCAAGCCGAGAATGTCCGACCATTTCGGGAAAACGCTCATGATCGAGGATTGTTGGGTGGTCACGCCGATAAAATAGATTTTCGCTGTCTGCATGCTGTCATCTGCTTTGGTCTTTGCGGTGATTATAACGCGGCGATGTCATCATATATCGGGACAAGCGCCTCATAGATTTTGTTAAAAACGGGATACATGCTGTCATAAACTGCCTGCGCGTTCGGATCGGGCAAGACTGTGGCAGCGATATCGTTCATAGTTTCGATCATCGAGAAATCGGGATACAAACCGACGCCGACCCCGCCGACCAGCGCCGCGCCCATGGAGGTCGCTTCTTCCAGGATGTTCAGGCGATGAACCGGCAGTCCATAAATATCTGCCATCATCTGATTCCAGATGCGCCCGCTGCCGCCGCCGCCGATGACGCGCATGGCATCAATGCGGGTGCCCTGCTGACGAAACGCGTCCAGAATCACCCGCAGGTTCATCGTGATGCCTTCCAGCACTGCGCGGTACAGATGCGCCCGCGAATGACGGATGGTAAGCCCGACAAAAGCGCCGCGGGCATGAGGATTCCAGCGCGGGCTGCGTTCCCCCATTAAATACGGCAGATAAAACAGCCCCTCGGCGCCGGCATCGACCTGGGCGACTTCCAGATTGATAAGCTCATAAACGCTGATGCCCAGCGCTTTGGCGGCTTGATGCTCAAAGAGCGCCAGTTGGTCGCGCGCCCATTGATAAGATGCGCCGGCCGCCTGCATGGTGCCGGTTGGCATGACCATGTTTGGAATCACATGCCCGAAGGTGAACGTGCGGTACTGGGGGTCATAAATCGGCTTCGGGGTCGAAATGGCGATCCATGACGACGAACCGACATAGTTATAGGCGGCCCCCGCCTGGATTACCCCAGCGCCGGCCGCCGCGCAAGCGCCATCGCCGCCGCCGATGACGACCTTGGTCCCGGCCGCCACCCCGATTTCATCGGCGACGCTCGCCAGCACCTCGCCAGCAACCTCAATCGACTGCCGAATCGGTGGCAGTTTGTCGACCGGCAAATCAACAGCATCCAGAATTCTGCCCGACCAATCGCCCTTTTCCAAATCATACAGGTTCATACTGGAGGCATCGGAAGGATCGGTCACAAAATTGCCGGTCAGCCGAGCGACAATGGAATCTTTGGCATGAACAAATTTGTACGTAGCTTCATAAATATCCGGCTGATGATCGCGGATCCACAAAATCTTCGCCAGCGAATATGGGCAGCTAAGCCGATGGCCGGTAATTTGATAGACCTCCGCCAACGAAAGCCGCTCTCGAATCCACAACTCCTGCTCCAAGGCGCGCTGGTCAGCCCAGATGATGGCATTGCGTAACGGACGCGCTTCTTTGTCAAGCGGCACGGCGCCCATCATCTGCCCGCTAAACGCGATGCCGGCAATGTCATTTTTGCCGACGCCGGTTTCCGCCAGCAGCCGGCGCGTCGACTGGCAGACGGCGCGCCACCAGTCCTGCGGGTTCTGTTCAGCCCAACCGGTATGTGCATATTCAGTCTCATAAGCATCAAATGAAGCGCCGACAAGCCGTCCCTCGCGGTCATAAAGCGCTGCCTTGTTGCCGGTTGTTCCCAGATCATGCGCGATAATATGATTTTCCATTTTTCATCCCCGAAAATGAAACCGCGAGCCGATTATGCACATTAGCATATTCAATTCAGACTGCAATTACAAGCAAAACAGCCGCGAACATCATTCACAACCCTGTTTTAATCAAGCGCGTTCAAGTATAATAGGAAAAATTGCGAAAGGAGCGGCGTATCGAAACCAGAAAAATGCCAAGTTCTGCCAAGCTGAAACTATTTATCCATTTTGTTCACAGGGAGCGTAAAAATGCGTAGACTATCTACCCTAGCTATACTTTTGACCTTGTTGATGGCGGCTTCGGTCGGCGCACAGGATTTCTCCGGGCAAACCGTGGTTGTGGTGACCCAAACCGGTTCGGCAATCGGAGGACCAGTCCTGGATAAAGGTCCCATCTGGGAAGAGATGACCGGCGGCAACATTGAACTTCAGACTTTTGCCTTTGGCGAACTCTTCGAGAAAATCTCGACGGCTCTCGCCACCGGCTCCGGTGATTATGATGTCATCATTTACGCCGCCGACTGGGCTGGTGATATTATGGCGCCCGGGTATGTTCTGGAGATATCCGAAGCCATTCTCGATCAGATTGACGCCGATGATGTCATTCCCTTGTATGCCGACCGCATCACCACTTGGGGCGGCGTGCCGTATGCGCTGCCATACGACGGCGATGCCCATATGCTGTATTATCGCAAAGACCTGTTTGCCAATGCAGACTATCAGGCCGCCTTTGAAGCTGAATATGGCTATCCATTGGCTGAACCGGTCACCTGGTCGCAATATGCGGATATCGCGGCTTTCTTCAACGGCAAAGAAGTCGAAACGGCTGGCGAGGCCGCGCCGATTTTTGGCGCCTTGGAAGCGCAGCGCCGCAACGCTCAATCTTACTGGGTGTATTTGTCCCGCGCCGCCGGTTATGGCAAAGTTCCCGGCAACCCCTGTTTCTTCTTTAGCTGCGACGACATGACGCCGCAGGTGAACAACCCCGGCTGGGTTCGGGCTTTGGAAGAATATGTCGCCATCCGCGCCGTCGGGGATCCGGAAATGATTAACTATGATGTCGCCGACACCCGCACGCTGTTCACAACCGGCACCGCTGTCCTGAACCTCGACTGGGGCGATGTCGGCACGATTTCAGTTGATCCGAACGCGTCTATCGTTCAGGGCGATGTCGGTTTTGGCGTGCTGCCCGGCGGCGATTCCTACTGGGATTATGAAGCCGGCGAATGGGTCATGGAAACCAACCCGGCGCCCTTTATCGCCTTTGGCGGCTGGATTATCTCGGTGGCCGCCGACAGCGATGTGACCGAAGCCGCCCTTGACTTCGCCGCCTTCCTCGCCAGCAAAGACATGGTGAATGAACTGGCTGTCACCGGTGGCACCGGCATCAATCCGTCGCGCTTCAGCCAGCTGGAAGACACCGCGCCTTGGGTGGCTGCCGGCTTCGATGAAGAAAGCGCCGCCGATTATCTGGATGCCATCCAAAACACCATCAACCACCCCAACGCCGTGCTTGACATTCGGATTACGGGTTCCGCTGAATACCTGTCGACGCTGGATGCCGAAATCGCGCGGGCAGTCGCTGGGGAAATCAGCGCACAGGCGGCGCTTGACAATACCGCCGCTCTGTGGGACGACATCACCGACCGTCTGGGACGCGATGCACAGCTTGCACAATACAAGGCCGCCGTTGGCTTCGGCAGCTAATTGAGGCCGCAACCTGTATGCAGGGGCGGGAGAAATCTCGCCCTTGCTTTCACTTGCGCGGAAGCATGCCATGAGTACAGTCAGCGCAATGCGCGAAGATAAACTGATGAAGCGGGTCTTCCTTAGCCCGGCTGTGCTTATTCTTCTGGCTTTGTCCATCTTTCCGCTGGTCTGGTCACTTGGAATCAGTTTTACCGATATGCAGCGCGGCGGCTCGACCATTGCCCGTCAAGCCGAAGCCGAAGGGATGACTGAAGGCGTCGGTTTTATGGGGCTGGGTTTTGAACTGACCGGGCGCAATTATGAGCGCCTGCTTGTCGATACCCGTTTGCACAGCACCGTTCGCAATACGATGGTGTATGTCTTCTTTGGGGTGATGATTCAATATGGGATTGGCCTCGGGCTGGCGACGGTTCTCAATCAGCCCTTTTTTGGGCGCAATGTCGTCCGCGTGATTTTTCTGATGCCGATGATGATGACGCCGGTAGCCGCCGCTTATACCGGCCGCATGATGTTCGACTCACAGCCGCAGCGGTCGCCCTTGGCGCATTTCCTGCGCGAACTGTCTAAGACGCTGCAGCTGGAACACAGCATCTCCATCCCCTGGTTCACCGACACCGGCTGGGCGCCGCTTGCCATTCTGATTATTGATGCCTGGCAGTGGATCCCGTTTATGACCCTGCTCCTGCTGGCGGGGATGCAATCAATTCCAGAAGACATTTATGAGGCCGCGCGAGTGGATGGCGCTAGCGCCTGGCAGATTTTTCGCGGCATCACCCTGCCGATTCTGTTCCCGATTTCGATGACGGCGATTTTGATTCGCGGCTTGGAAATCTTCAAAATCATCGATGTGATTGTGGTGACCACCGGCGGCGGGCCTGGCTCGGCGACCGAATCATTAACCTTGTATATTTTCGAGCAGGCGCTCAGCAATGGCAACTATGGCTATGCCAGCGCTATCGCTTATATTCTGCTGATCTTGGTGATTGTGTTCGCGACGCTGTTTCTGGCTGTGGGACGGCGCTGGTCAGGCGCATCAATCCGTTAGGGGAACAGCATGGAAAAGCCAAAGCGCAAGCTGTCTCTGCCTCGTTCAAGCCAACGGCCGCTATGGCAGTCCTGTCTGCTGTATGCGGTTGTCATCTTCTGGTGCTTTATTGTGCTGTTTCCCTTTTACTGGCTGGCGACCACATCGGTCAAGCGCCCGATTGATGTCAGCCGCGGGCCGAATTATATCCCCTATGTCGATTTTGATCCGATTCCCGACCATTGGGAAACCATGTTCGGCGCTCAAAGCGAATCGACCCGGCGGCATTTTCGCAACAGCCTGGTTTCATCCATCGGCAGCGCCATCCTGTCGGTGATCATCGGCGCCATGGCCGGTTACGGCTTGTCCCGTTTTAAGTATTATTGGGGCCGTCTGGGCTGGGACAACGACAATATCGCCTTTTGGATTATCTCACAGCGTTTTTTGCCGCCGGCTATTTTTATCGTGCCGTTCCTGCTGCTTTACAATTTCTTTGGTCTGGTAGATACCTATGCGGGGCTGATCCTGGCTTATACCATGTTCAATATCCCCTTCGCGGTTTGGATTATGCGCGATTTTTTCAATGGGCTGCCAGTCGACCTGGAAGAGAGCGCCCGCGTCGACGGCGCCACTCGCTGGCAGGCTTTTTATCGAATTGTCCTGCCCTTGAGCGCGCCCGGGCTGGTGGCCGTGGCGATATTCTCCTTTGTCTTTTCCTGGAATGAATATCTGTTTGCCTTGATGCTGACCAACTTCAAGGCCATCACCCTGCCGGTGTTGATTGCCGGACAGAACAACACGCGCGGCATTGAATGGTGGTTCATTTCGGCGCTGACGCTGACGGCCGTCGCGCCGGTGGTGATCATGGGGCTGCTGCTGGAACGTTTTATCACCCGCGGGCTGACGGCTGGCGCCGTCAAAGGCTGATTTTCGGACTAAGGAGCTTGGCATGACAGCGAAAATTGTGGTTGTGGGCAGCTTCAATGCCGATTTGGTTTCCTACCTCAAGCGGATGCCGCGCCCTGGCGAGACCGTCCACGGCGATGCCTTTGTGACCGGCGCCGGCGGCAAAGGCTCAAATCAGGCGGTGGCGGCCGCCCGCCTAGGCGCCGAGGTTACTTTTGTCGGACGGGTTGGCCGCGATGTGTTCGCCAATCTGGCTTACGAGCTTTGGCAGGCCGAAGGGGTGAATAGCGATTATGTGGTTCAAGACCCAGACCATGCGACCGGCGTCGCGCCGATCCTTGTAGACAGCCACGGCGAAAATATGATTGTGGTCGTCTTGGGCGCCAACCTGAACCTTCAGCCAAGCGACATTGAGGCCGCCAAAGACCGAATCGCCGATGCCGATGCGCTGGTCGTTCAGCTGGAAATCAACCTTGACATGGCCGCCTGTGCGCTAAAAGCCGCCCAAGAATTGGGCATTATGACCATCCTGAACCCGGCGCCGGCGGCGGCGCTGCCTAGCGAAACCCTTCAACTGGCGGATTATCTGACGCCAAATGAAACCGAACTGGAGACCTTGAGCGGTCGAGCCGGCGGGGATGTGGCCGCCAGCGCCCGTTCTTTATTGGCAAGGGACGGACAGACGGCCGTCGTGACCTTGGGCGCGCGCGGGGCGCAGATTGTCTCGCCGGAGCATAGCGTCCGCGTAGCCCCCTTTGAAGTCGACGCGGTCGATACCACCGGCGCCGGCGATGCCTTTAACGCTGGGCTGGCGGTCGCGCTGGCTGAAGGCCGCCGCCTGCGGGCGGCCGTCAGGTTCGCCAATGCGGCCGCCGCCTTATCCGTTTCCAAGCGGGGGGCCGCCGGCAGCGCGCCTTACCGCGCCGAGGTCGATGCCCTCTATGCTTCATCCAGCGGCTGACTCCACCAACCTTATGGCTATAGGAAAGCCTCCCTACCGCAACGCCAACTCAAGGATAGTGATGACGATTAACAGCAGCGCAACCAAAAGAAACAGCTTCAAGGGCCCAGTATCGAACCCCCAACGCGATGGCTTGGGTTTGCGAATGGGTGGATGATGGCGCATAAGCGGCGCCAGCTTCTTTTGTACATATTTCTGCGGTCTTGGAAACCCCCTGCTTGGAAACCACATATCAGTTATTCCTTTCTGCCCTCACAAACGGAGGGCATATTCATTTTATTCTATTGCATGCAAGCGGCGGCCCCCTGCCCGCTGATCGGCTGATAGCCAGGCAGCGGCAGCAGCCGTTGATGAATGATATCAAGCATCCCGCGCCCAGGCCGTTAGCTCTCCTGTCGCCTTGATGTGCTGATGCCAGCTTGACATGCGCGTTGCCTGGAAAACGGTTAAGGTTACCCGGATATATTGGATTTAATTAGCAAATTATTGGAGCGACAGTCAAAAGAAGCCGCCTGCCCTGTCTTACAAGCCCTTGAACTCCCGATACCAGGCCCAGGTTCGATACAAACCCTCTTGCAGTGAAATTGTGGGGGTAAAGTCCAGCAAGTCGCGTGCCTTGCTGTTGTTACAATAAGTCATCGGCGGATCGCTCAAAGGCGTTGGGACATCCACCGTATGAATAGAGGCGCCGGCGTGTTCTTCAATAATGGATACAAAATCAGTCAGCGAAATCGGTGCGCCACAGCCCAGATTGATAATTTCATATCCCAAGGGGCGATCCAAGGCCGCCAGCACGCCGCCGACAGTATCGTCGATATACGTCCAGTCGCGGTGAATGTTTCCTCCATTAAACAGCGGAATCAAGTCGCCGCTTTGGGCCGCCGCCATCAATCGCCATGGCATCATATCGGGTCGCCCGGCGGGACCGTAAACATTAAAGAAGCGCAGGACGGTTACATTCATATCGCAAAGGTTATGATAAGTGTGCGCCAGCAGTTCCGCCGCCCGTTTGCTGGCTGGATAAGCGGCCAAAGGCCGGTCGGCATTATCGGTTTCGACAAAGGGTACAATTTTGGTTTTGCCATAGACTGACGATGTGGATGCCAAGACGAACTGCCGAATGCCCGCCGCTTTGCCCGCTTCCAGCAGGTTCATGCTGCCGGTCAAATTAACGTCCATGTACAGGCGGGGCTGCTCTACGCTGGCGCGGACGCCCGGCATAGCCGCCAGATGCGCCACATGAGTAATCCCCTGTTCGGCAAAGAGACGGTTCACCAGCGCCGCATCGCGAATGTCGCCTTCCAACAGGGTGAATTGGTCATACTGGCGCAGCCGGACAATGTTGCGGCGCTTGATGGCCGGGTCATAATAGTCATTGAAATTGTCTAGCGCCACCACCCGTTCGCCGCGCTTCAGCAGCTTTTCGGCAATATGGCTGCCGATGAACCCGGCGGCGCCGGTGATGAGATAAGTCATCGCTTCAGGCTCCGATGGTGCTGGTCATTGAGAAAATCAGGCATGACGCCGTGAATGACGCCATACCCGTCCAATCAGCTTGCTGAAAGAACTTATTACTGATTTGGCACAACCAGTGTGTGACCGCCTCAGCTATTGGACGTTCTGAAAGAACAAGCTCAACTTCTATCTGCTTCGCGAACGGTAAATAAAGAAAATATGCTCCATCCGCGCGGGTTCCCCAGTCGATAAAAAAGCTTCCCCCATCATCTGTGAAAGCCACGACATACCCAATTTCGAAGGGGGAGGTCGCTCCAGTATAATCGGCAAAAAGCGACATATTATCGGCAAAAGATCGCCCGGAACCACCGGTGGTGTCAAAGACAAGGTAGTAGATGTTTTCCCAACCAAGCTGCGGGTCGATTAAACAAATATCATACTCCATTTCCAAAGGTCCGCCGCTCACGGGCAAACGATGGCCCGCGCGAGAGACCAGGCTGGTAGGATAGGGGTCAAGCCCAATGTCTGACAGATGGATTATGGCGGTGGTTTTGCCGCAGCTTTCCGGCGTTAAGCGGAATAAGGCTGTGAGGTCAATATCTTCCAATTCACGAAGATCATTCACGACCTCATAGGAAGATAAGTTTGCCCGACGGCAATTCCAGTAACAAAGCCCAGCGCAAGCAACGCCAGTGTGACCAAACGGATGATTTTCATTTTACTCCTCCTCATTGATTAAAAGCCCCATTAGCAGGGCAGATTTCAAAACATCAACCGAACAACATGAAATGCTATCAGGAATTGCGGAAATATCCCAATGGCTTTATCCTTTCTGCGTTCCTTGTGGTCGGGAACAACTCTTTACCCGCCCTCTCGTTCATACTGCCCGGGAGGTTTTTTATTGTGATTGTCCTGCCATGAGTATAGCGTGGATTATACAGAACCTTGATACTGTTCGTCCTTATGTTCCTGAATCGCCCGTAACCATCACGATTGAAGTCGACAAGGTGGAGAGAATGGACGATTTCCGCGGCCGACCAGGTGTTGAATTGGATTATGCCAAACAAGAAGTGAAGAGCCGCGCGGCGAACTGGATGACCGCTTGGGATCAAATCTGGCATTAGCAGCTCCGTCATCTGCCCACTATGATGGACAAGGCCCAGCCGACCACAATTAACAAGCCCAGCTGACCGTGCAGTTTGGCGGTGCGGCTCTGCGCCTGGTGCATGAGGGGCACCGCGCGGCTGCGGTTGAATATCCGAATCAAGCGCAAGGCTTCGGGCAGGGTGATGAAGCTCAACAGGGTCGCGGGCGGCATAAGGCCAGCTGCGATCAAAATCGCCTGGGCAGTATAGGCGCCAATCACAAGCAACCTATATTCAGCGCGGGCAAAGCCAATCCCGAAGAGGACAGCCAGCGTGCGCTTGTTCACAGCCCGGTCAGCGTCCATATCACGGATGTTATTGGCTTGCAGAATGGCTGTGACCATGAAGGCAATCGGCAGCGAAATCAGGCATAATTCAGCGATGCGCGCATTCGCAGCCGCCGGCGACATCACATAATAGGCGCCGACTACAATCGCCGGCCCCATAAACACAGCGACGGCGATTTCTCCCAGTCCATGATAGGCCAAAGGGAAGGGCCCGGCGGTATAGGCGACCGCAGCCAGCACGCCGCCAATGCCGATAAGCCACAGCAAGGGCCCGCTTTGCGACAGCAAGAACAGCCCCAGCAGACAGCCGCCGGCTGTGGTCAGGATGGCGCCATTGCGGACGCTTGCCGGCTTGAGGATTTTTTGCTTGATGGTCATGCCCTGTCCAGCCTGCTTGAGTCGATCTGCGCCTCGTTGATAATCTGCATATTCGTTAATCAAATTGGCGGCGCTTTGCAAAAGCAGCGTCCCGATGAGCGCCAGCAGGAACAGGCCGGCATCGAATACACCATCGTCGACGGCGATAATGCCCGCCAGGCCCATCGGCGCATAACTGGCGGTAAAGACGCGCGGACGAAGAGCCTGAACCCATGCCTTGACCCTCGATTGCTGCGCTGTGGACATCGATATCCTCCGCGAAAATGGGTGTATAATCTGCCTAAGTGTTCGGCAAAAGGTATTCCATGAAGATTGTAACCGTTTCGGCGACAGACCGCATCGGCGGCGCCGGCATCGCTGCTTATCGTCTGCATCAAGGTTTGCGGCAGGCTGGCTTGGAAGCCGAAATGCTGGTGATGAAGAAGGTTTCCGCTGATCCCAGCGCGCATCGGCTGTCTTCCTGTCTGAATCGCCGCCGCCGTATAATCCGACGCATTGCCGCCGCGAGCCACCGGCGGCAGCTTGCGCGTCATCCACGCCAGCCGGGCAGCGGCTATTGGAGTCTAAACCGCTTCAGCTATCCGATTGCCCATGCCATCAATGCTTTTGAGGCCGATGTGGTTCATCTGCATTGGCTGGGCGATAATTATCTGCCGATTCCACAATTCGCCAAAGTCAAGCCGCCAATTGTCTGGACCTTGCACGATATGTGGGCTTTTACCGGGGGCTGTCATTCTGCTGACGACTGCCTGAATTACCATGCCGACTGCGGCCATTGCCCACAGTTGCTTGCTCCCGCTTCCAATGACATCAGCGCTCGCATCAGCCGGCAAAAGCAACAGGCTTGGGCTGACATCCCGATGACGATTGTCTGTCCCAGTCAATGGCTGGCGGATTGCGCTCGCCGAAGCAAGGTTCTGAAGGACAAACGGATTGAAGTTATCGCCAACGGCATTGATCCCAGACAATTCAAGCCGCTGGACAAAAACAGCGCCCGTCAGGCATTCAACCTGCCGCTGGACAAGAAACTGATATTGTTTGGCGCTGTCGGCGGGGCCAGTGACCCGCGCAAAGGCTTTGCTTACCTGCGCGACGCGCTGCGACATCTGCCGGAAAAGTCGAATATGGAAGTTGTTGTTTTTGGCGCCGCCCGGGCAGAGGCGCTGGATATCCATTTGCCGCTGCATCAGGTCGAGTACCTGGGCGACAGTGTGAGCATCAGCCTGCTTTATTCCGCTTGTGATGTCTTTGTGCTGCCGGCCTTGCAAGAGAATCTGCCTAACACCCTGATGGAATCCTTGGCTTGTGGAACCCCCTGCGTCGCTTTCAACCACGGCGGCATCCCCGATCTTGTCCGACATCAGCGCAATGGCTATCTGGCCCGATTCAAAGACACAGCCGATTTAGCGCGCGGCATCCAATGGGTACTGACGCAGTCCTTGCCGCCGCAGGCCATCTGCCAGCAAACCCTGAAGCGCTGTCATATAAGCCACATCACCAAACAGTATATCCGGCTGTATCAGTCGCTTAATGAAAGCCGCTGACTGATGAAAAGTGATTTTCCACGCATCACCTTTGGCATCATTGTCCTCAATGGCGAACCCTTTATTCGTTATACGTTGCAGGCCCTCTATCCCTATGCCCACGAGATTATCGTCGTCGAAGGCGCGGCGCCGGGCGCAAAAAACATCGCCACCGCCGACGGGCATTCCCGCGATGCCACATTGGAAACCCTGCGGCAGTTCAAGGCCGAATCCGACCCGGAAGACAAGCTGACTATCGTAACGCGGGATGGCTTTTGGACGGAAAAAGACGAGATGTCGCAAGCCTATGCCAAGCGGGCAACTGGAGATTATCTCTGGCAGGTGGACGTCGATGAATTTTACCAGCCGGCTGATATGCGAGCCGTCATTCAAATGCTGAAAGAACAGCCTGCCATCACAGCCGTATCCTTCAAAACCATGACCTTTTGGGGCGCGCCGGAATATGTCGTCGACAGTTGGTATTTACGGCGCGGCGCCGCCATCTATCACCGTCTGTTTAAGTGGGGCCCGGGCTATACTTATGCAACTCACCGGCCGCCGACCGTAACCAACTCGGCGAGACAGGACCTGCGCGAAGGACACTGGCTGCGAGCCGAGACGCTGGAAAAAATCGGCATCCGAATGTACCATTATTCGCTCCTGCTGCCCAAACAGGTCATGGAAAAATGTGATTATTACAGCCATGCTGACTGGGTAGAACGTCAGGATGCGCTGGAATGGGCAAATCAGGCCTATTTGTCTCTGAACCGACCCTATCATCTCCACAACGTTAATGAGTATCCGGGCTGCCTGTATCGATATAAACATCCTCATCCGCCCCAAGTGATGCGGATGTGGCAGGCCATCACGGTCGCCGATTCCGACTTTGAGATTCGCCAGACCAAGGACATTGAAGCCCTGCTCAATTCTCCCCGTTACAAAATCGGCCGCGCCCTGGTCATGCTGGCTGATAAGCCATCGAGACAATTCAGGATGTTCGGGCGCAAACTCAAAAGATTCATCGCGCGGCTCTTGCCGCGGTCGATCAAAGATATCCTCAAATCGCAATAAAAACTGCTTGGGCGCAAATATGGGGTTCATTAAATAAGCAGTCGCAATCCAAAGCAAAATCCATTATCCTGTACGCCACGATCCAGTTATCAGAAAAGTCACAGAAGATGAATGACTATAATCACGCCGCATTAGTGGAACAAGATAAGCGGCAGCTGCATCCGCTGCACCATCCTTCGCTGGCTGACAATCCGGTTATGGTCCATAAAGCCGAGGGAGTCTGGCTGCATACAACCGACGGCAGGAAAATTCTTGACGGCATGTCGGCCTTGTGGAATGTGAATATCGGCTATGGCAATACTGAACTGCCCCGCGTTGCCTATGACCAGATGCTTGACCTGGCTTATACTTCGGGCTTCGCTGGCATGAGCAATCCGGCTTCGGCGATGCTGGCAGGCAAGCTGGCTGGGTTCTTCCGCCCGAATATGAACTTCACTCATTTTACCTGCGGCGGTTCCGAAGCCAGCGACACCTCCTTTAAGACCGCCCGCTTTTACTGGCAGCAGCTTGGCAAGACCGACAAAACCAAAATCATCTCCCGCTTGCATGCCTATCATGGAATCACGATGGCGGCGATGAGCGCCACTGGCATCCCTGCCTATCATGGCATGTTTGGGCCATTGGTCGAGGGTTTCATCCATATCCCGAATCCAAATCCCTATCGTTATTCCGGTGACATCCGCGAGGGCGAATCAGTGGCGCAGGCAGCGGCGCGGGCTTTGGAAGAAACCATCATCCGCGAAGGATCCGATACGGTCGCCGCCTTCATCGCTGAACCGATTCAGGGCGCCGGCGGCCTAGTCGTGCCGGCGGACGGTTATTTTGAGCAGGTGCAAGCCATCTGCAAAAAGTACGAAGTGCTGCTGATTGTGGATGAAGTCATTTGTGGTTTTGGGCGCACCGGCAAATGGTTCGGCAGCGATCACTTCGACATTCAGCCGGACATTATGCAGTTCGCCAAAGGCGTGACCAGCGGCTATCTGCCACTCGGCGGCATACAGGTGACGGATGCCATCCGCGATGTGATTCTGAATGCGCCCGCCGATCAGTCCTGGATGCACGGACATACTTATTCCGGTCATGCGGCCGCCTGTGCGGTTGGCATCGCCAACATTGACATTATGGTGCGCGGCAATTTGGTTGCCAACAGCCAAACGATGGGACGGCGTATGCTGACTGGCCTGCAGGGATTGGCAGATGAATTCGCGAATATCGACAATGCGCGCGGCCTGGGTTTGATGGCCGGCATCGATGTCGTCCACAGCAAGGAAAGCCGCGAAGCCGATGCCAGCCGCGCCGCTGAAATCTGCGCGATGGTCATGGATATGGGAATCCGCGCGCGCCCCCTGGGTGGGACGATTGCCTTTTCGCCGCCGCTGTGCATCACCGCCGACGAAATTGACCTGATGATTAATACCGTCGGCAAGGCGATTGCGAAGGTGTCTTCGTAAAGAAGTAATATAATCGCGATGCTTGACTTTTGTGTTATCGTGCTATACTTTAGCCGCTTAACGGCCGTACCGTATCAGGCTTGTTGGATAATGATAAACAGGAGGCGCTTATCATCAAATTACGGTCAGGCAAATCTCATCCCTATGTATTCGTTAACTTAACCTTATGGAGAATGACAATGAAAAAGCTCTTCACCGCAGTTCTGCTCGTTGCTTTTATGCTGCTCGCCAGTGTTTCGATGGGCTTGGCGCAAGATGACTTTTGGGATGAAGCGGCCGCTCCTTATGCTGGCTCGACCATCCGCGGCGTCTCCGAAAGCACGCCGCCGTCCAACTACGTCAAGGATGTCTTGGCGCCGCAGTTCACCGAACTTACCGGCATCAACGTCGAGTTTGAAACCACGGCCTGGGATCAAATGTATTCCAAAGCCATCAACGACATGGAAGCCAATACGGGCATTTATGACTTTGTTTATATCGAGCAGGACATCATCTACTCGTATCTGGCGCAGGATTACCTGGTCAATCTGACTCAATTCGCCGCTGACCATCCAGATTTGGCCTACAGCGAATTCAACCCCGATGATTTCACCAGCTTTGCCGATTACTTCATGGATGCCGAATTGGAGAATCTATACGGCGTGCCGATGGAAGCCTTTGTCAAAGTCTACCTGTACCGCAAAGACCTGTTTGAAGATGCCGACATTCAAGCCGCCTTTGAAGAGCAGTACGGCTATGCGCTGGCGCCAGCCACAACCTTTGACCAGTATCGCGACAATGCCGAATTCTTTGCCGCCTATGGTGAATCCATGGACATGGATCTGTGGGGCACCACCGTGCAAGGCACGACTGGACATCCGGCATCGACCTACGAATTCCTGGAGACGATTGCGCCTTCGTTTGGCCTGTACAACTGGGGCATCAATCTGGAAGCTGGCTCGGCGCAGTCGGCCAATGGCGGCGCGCTTGACGGTGATGTCGCCGTGGAAGCGTTGACCTTCTGGTTGAGCATGCTGCCCTTCGCGCCGCCCGA
The DNA here is from genome assembly GCA_965203755.1 of Phototrophicaceae bacterium. Lineage (GTDB taxonomy): Bacteria > Chloroflexota > Anaerolineae > Aggregatilineales > Phototrophicaceae > UBA6055. The sequence continues at coordinate 53,962 of OZ241910.1, forward strand.
ATCCACATCAAGCACTTGGGACGAGGTCGCGGCGACCTTTGCCGCCGGCCGCGCGGCTCAAGGCTGGGTCTATGGTGAAAACGCCGCTTGGATCGCCACCGACGAGACTCGCTCCAACGTTGTCGGCAATGTCGGCGTTATGCTGCCGCCCACCGCGCCGGGCGTGATTGAAGCCGCCGAGATGGGCGAAGGTTACATTGGCTACTATGATGGCGGCGCCTTTGGTGTCCCGCACAGTTCCAATAACAAGGAAGCTGCCTTCCTGTGGCTGCAATTCATCGGCCAGCCCTCGGTCCAGCCGGAATGGGCCGCCGTTGGCGCCCGCATCGTCCACACCGCAACCTTCGACGATCCTTTGATCGCCGAACAGGATGCCAAGGTTGATGGCTATTATACGCTGCTGGAAGAACAGGGCCCGCTCTTTGCTGGCGCGCCGCCCTTCCCCTTCCATGCCCAAGTGCGTGAAATCATCGATCCCTTCATCCAACGCGCCATCCTGGGCGAACTAAGCCCGGCCGATGCGCTGTCGCAGGCCGCTGTCGCTGTCGATGAAGCGCTCGAACGTCTGGGTTACGGCATGTAAGCTGTGCCTCGCTAATCAGTCAGGGTGGCGCGCTCTGCGTCATCCTGATTTTCTCTACACACAAGGGCCGCGAATATGCGAAATCCGCGAACAGGCTGGCTGCTGCTGAGTCCAACCCTGCTCATCTTATTCATATTCGGCTTTATCCCCTTCTTATATGTGCTGTTTGTCGGCTTCAACGAATGGAATATCTTTGCGGCCGACGACGGCTTAAAATTTGCCGGTCTCGACAATTATCGGCGGCTGGTGTTTGATGAAAATTTTCTGACGTCAATCAGCCTCACCCTGCAATTCGCTGTCTTCGCCATCCTAACCGAACTCGTGCTCGGCTTTCTGCTGGCGCAGCTGCTCACGCGGGATTTCCGCGGCAAGTCCCTTTTTCGGATTATTCATACCCTGCCGCTCATGGTGGCGCCGATTGCCGTCGGGGCGATTTGGCGCTTGCTGGTCATCCCTGGTTTGGGGCCGGTGCCGTTTTACCTTGACCGCTGGTTTGACATCACCTACCAAATCGGCTCTTTCCCCGACCAGGCCTTGCTGACCTCAATTATCATGGATGTCTGGCACTGGACGCCCTTTGTAACCTTGACCATGCTGGCCGGCTTGTCGGCAATCCCCAAAGAACCGATTGAACAGGCCAAAGTCGACGGCGCCAATCGACTTCAGGTCTTCTGGTATGTGACCCTGCCCTATCTGCGCCCAGTGCTGCTGACGACGGTCTTCATCCGCATCATGGACGCGGCGCGGACTGTCGATGAAGTCTGGATGCTGGCCGGCGGCGGCCCAGGAACGCGCTTCACCGGCATCTACATCTTGCGAGTCGTCTTCTCGCAAACCGACTATGGTTATGGCTCGTCCCTGTCCATCATCACCTTGTACCTAACCATCGTCTTGTGCTGGCTGCTGTTCATTGGCATTTCAGGACGGCGCAAAGGAGACCCTGAATGACCGGCTCGTCAAGGCGGCGCTTGTTGCGGCCCACCCTCACCTATGCCGTCTGGATAGTGGTAACATTGATAACCCTGCTGCCGATTTGGTGGATGTTTGTGGTGTCATGGCGCAGCCGCGTTGAACTCTTCGGACGACCCTCCTTTGGCATCAAGACCTTTTTTACCCAGAATTACACCCATGTGCTGACAGATGCCACCTTCCAAGGCTATATGGTCAATTCACTGGTGATTTCGACCAGCAACGCGGTTTTGGTGATCGCGCTGGCTCTGCTGGCGACCTACTCGCTTTCGCGCTATAAACTGGTCGGCAGGGACAATATCTTCTTCTGGCTCATCACCAATCGAATGGCGCCGCCAGCCGCCTTCCTGCTGCCCCTCTTTATCATGTTCACCAAAACCTTTCGCATCGGAAACTGGACGCTGTATGATACGCAGATCGGTCTAATCCTGCTCTATTGCGTGTTTAATCTGCCCTTCGCCATCTGGCTGCTCAAGGGCGTCGTGGACGGCATTCCAATTGAATTGGACGACGCGGCGATGATCGACGGCGCCGGTCTCTGGGGGGTATTGCGCCATGTTATCATCCCCCTGTCAGCGCCAGGACTGGCCGTCACCGGCATCCTAAGTTGGATTTTCGCCTGGAATGAATACCTCTTCGCCGCCAATCTGACCAGCGTTGAAGCCCGCACTATCACGACTGGGCTGGCAGAGTTTGTCACCGTCACCGGCACAAACTGGGGCGAGATGGCGGCTTTGGCGATGATTACCCTGATCCCATCGGCCTTCATCGTGATTTTTGCCCAGCGCTACATCGTCATGGGGCTTACCTTTGGCGCGGTAAAGGAATAGTGCAATGCCCCAACAACCCGCGCCTCCCAAAAAATCCGATGGATTCCTCCCCTTTCATACCAACCTCTTCGACCGCGTTTTTATTGGCATTGTGATTTTGATAGGCATCCACCTCCTTTGGCTGCGCTTTATGGAACATATCCTGCCCATCGGCATCGCCACCCTCATTTCCCTGGCCATCGCCTTTATCGTCATCCGCCGCGGGTGATGCCGTCCAGAGCTTGGGCTGATAACCGCGCCAGAGGATAATAACCATCCGAATGACCCCTGCTGAAATAAGGAGACAGCCATGAATGGAAAACAGTTAATCAAAGCGCTGCGGGCTGGCGAACGGGTCTATGGCACAGCCATTTACTCGCCCTCGCCCATCTGGCCGCGCATCGTCAAAAACCTCGATCTGGATATGGTGTTCATCGACACCGAACATACCCCCCATGACCGCCATACCGTGTCCTGGCTCTGTCAGACTTTCAGCAGCCTCAACCTGGCGCCAGTTGTCCGTATCCCCTCACCCAATCCCTATCAGGCGCAGATGGCGCTGGATGGCGGCGCCAGTGGCATCATCGCCCCTTATGTCGAATCGGTGGAACAGGTCAAGGCCTTGGGCGGTGCCGTCAAGCTGGGCCCGCTAAAAGGCGATAAACTGCAAGCGGTTCTGAATGGCGAAATTGAACTGGAGCCGCCTCTGACCGATTATCTGGCGCGCCGCAATGCCCATAAAGCCCTGTTCATCAATATCGAAAGCCGCCCAGCCCTTGAACGTCTTGATGAACTCCTGGCCCTGCCTTATGTGGACGCCGCGCTGGTCGGGCCGCATGACCTGTCTTGTAGCCTAGGCCTGCCCGAACAGTACGATCACCCCGACTTTGACGCCGCCATCCGCCGCATTATCGCCACATCGCGTCGCCATCGCGTCGGCGTCGGCATCCACCATAATTTCACCCATCACGAAATCGCCTGGATCCAAGCCGGCGCCAATCTAGTCATGCACAGTTCCGATATTTCTGCCTTTAACCGCGCCCTGACAGCCGAATTCAAGATGATACGGGAAGCCACCAACGATATCGGCGACATCAAAGACGAAGATGTCCATTTCTAAATCCATCTATCCAAAATCCAACAGAGGACGACGCCATGATGTATAAGATATGGTTTGAAGGCAATGTGTCGGCGCAATACCGACATCTGTTTGAGGCAGTTGCGGCGGGGATTGGCCCCGGCGGCCGGGCTGAAATTGATCCATTCCATCAGCTTGAGATGGCGGATGCGGTCATGGCTGGCGGCCGAGCTTATGATGCGGCGGTGATGGACCGCGCCGCCCGCCTGCTTATTATCGCCCGCACCGGCATTGGCTACGACAAAGTGGATATCGCCGCCGCCACTGCCCGCAGCATCGCCGTGGTCAATGCGCCCGATGCCCCGACTGTCTCCACAGCTGAACAGGCGATTGCGCTGATGATGACGGTGGCGCGCAGCATCAAGCGGGTCGAGAATGAACTGGGGCGAATGTTAAACAGCGGCGTCCCAAAAAACATCGGGGGCGAATATGTCGCCCTGGAGATGAGCGGAAAACAGCTTGGCTTGGTCGGCCTGGGGCGGATTGGCGGCCATGTCGCCGGCATTGCCAAGGCAATCGGGATGAAAGTCGCCGGCTATGACCCTTATATCGGCGCCGAACGCGCCAATCGCCTCGGCGTTGAACAGGTCTCGTCGCTGGAAGATTTGCTGGGCATGTCCGATATCGTCTCCTTGCATTTGCCACTCAACCCGGAAACGCATAAGGTGATGAATGCTGAACGTTTTGCACAGATGAAAGCCGGCGCCATTTTTATCAATGTGTCCCGTGGCGGTCACGTTGATGAAGCCGCCTTGGCCGCCGCGCTTGACCGCGGGCATTTATTTGGCGCCGGCCTGGATGTAACCGACCCCGAACCGCCGCTAGCCGGCAGCCCTTTGCTGAATCGCGACAATGTGGTCATCACGCCGCACATCGCCAGCGCAACTGTGGTCGGCAGACGGCGTTTGTTTGTCCATGCCATCGAGCAGGTATTGCAGACTTTGCGCGGTGAACGGCCGCCGCATTTGATTAACCCTGAAGTCTGGGACAAGGTTAGAGCGCGTTGGGAAGCCAGCCGCCAGGGAGATCAATGAGGATGAACTGTGGCAGCATTTGAAAGCAGCCGAATCGCAGATGATTATGATCTGCTGGCGCCTGACGGCTCCGAAATCCGACTCTTGCACAGCACGTCCAGCGCGAGCGTGGTTCATTGCAGCTTGTCGGCCGCTGCGGTTTCGCTGCCGGTGCGGCATCGCACTGTGTCGGAAATCTGGTATTTTCTGGCCGGGCGCGGGCAAGTTTGGCGGCTGCAAGCCAAGCGGGAAGAAGTGCTTGAGGTTCAAGCGGGCATCAGCCTGACGATTCCACTGGGGACCAGTTTTCAGTTCCGCAATACTGGCGATGCCGCGTTGGAGTTTATCATCGTAACCATGCCGCCTTGGCCCGGCGCTGACGAGGCGATTTTGCTGGATGCCGGGAAGTGGGGATTGGGCGTAAAATGAAACAGCAGATCGCGCTATTGCCTTATGGCCTTTTTGATGGTTCGCAAGGATATGCCAGATTCGCCTTCTGTAATCATTCCAAAGGAAGGCTCTGGTTTTGGCTCAGCAGTTTGAGGCGCAGGCACTGTGTTTTCGCTGTCTGTTGCATTGGTTTGATTATCTGCTGACACTTGAGATTGATTTTCGCTTTGATTTTGAACTTGTTCTGACATTATAGCCTCTACAGGAAACTCATGAGTGAACAAAAGACACAACTAACTTATCAACAACAAGGTGTGATTGAACTACTAAAAGCGCATGTTCAATCGCAAAGAGATGCCATCCAGGCTATAGAAAATAAAGCACAGCAAAATTTTATCATTATTAACATTATAGTTGCGATTATAGCGACGTTCAACCTTGGATTAGGAGAAACAAACTCAATACACCAAATCATCAATGAACGTCCGCTTCTCATTGTCATTTTTCTTGTATCTGCACTTATAGCGTTTTTATCAATTCGTACTTTAACAGTTAGAAAACATGCAACATATCCGATGGATCCTTCATATAAAAATGCTAAAGAATGGTCAAACAGCGATCTTGAGCATTATTATGATATTTTGGTCAGATCATATCTGAATATCTATGATCACAATAAAGAAATTGTCGACTCCAAAGGGGTTATGGTGAAATCTGCTCATAGATTGTTGGCTATGGTTATTGTGTTGATTTGTTTGGAAGTATCAGGGTTATTGACTCTGTTGCCTAGCTGGATTGAAACCATATTCAATCAGCTTCAGCGTTGAGGATATTAGAATATGAGTAAAGGAGATGGTATGTTATCTCCTTTAATTATTCCGATTCATTGCTTTCGTCAACAGTTTGGGGGGGATTTTCTAGGAGCGCTTCTCAAGTAGCTTCCATAGGAAGGCTCTGGTTTTGGCTTTGGTTCAGCAACTTGAGGTTTCGGTGCCGTATTTTCATTGCTCGTATCGGTTTGGCTATTTGATGATACTTGGGATTGATTCTCGCTTTGATTTTGATCTTTGTCGGGCATGATTATCTCCAAAAGCAGCTATTTGGCTTGTTAAGATGAAAAGCGTTCTTGGCGGCTAAAAAACCTATTCCCGTCCCGCGCCAAGCACATCGATAAACTTAATCGTCGCCTGAATGCCATTGAAAAAATGCTGCAAATAGATATTCTCGTTCGGCCCATGCGCCCGACCGCTCTTCAGCCCATAGCTCATAATGACGACTTCATCAGCCACTTTCATGCACTCAAATGTAATCGGCACGCTGCCGCCCGAACGTTCAAACACCGGCTCAATGCCCCAGGCATGGGCATAGGCAGCGGCGGCCGATTGCATTGCCAAGCCATCCACATCGAGCAGCACCGCTTCCGCGCCTGATCCGCTTGGATGAACTTCAACCCTTGCGGTTGCCGGCGCGATGTCCTGGATATAATCGACAATACAGTTGATAATGCGCCCCGGATCTTGACGCGGCACCAGCCGACAGGTGATTTTGGCGCTGGCGCGGGCTGGCAAGACTGTTTTCATACCAGGCCCAGTGTAACCGCCATGGATGCCATTGATTTCCAGCGTTGGCCGCGCGCCCAGACGTTCCGGCAGGATATATTCAGCTTCTCCCCAGACGGCCGGCGCATTGACCACAGCGTCCCACTCGCGCTGCAAGAAAGGCTCAACCTGCTTTAGCAGTTGGCGGTCTTTCGCGGTGACATTGATGACATCATCATAAAAACCGGGCGCCGTTACCTTGCCGTTTTGGTCATGCAGGCTGGCAAGGATTTCAGTCAATGCCTGGATTGGATTGTGTACCGACCCGCCCCAATGTCCACTGTGCAAATCGCTGACCGGCGCCTGGACATGGATTTCCAAGGCGGCAATCCCGCGCAGGCCATAGGTCAGGCTCGGTTGGTTTGGCGCCAGAATCGCGCCATCCGAAATCATGGCGATGTCAGCCGCCAGACGTTCGGGATGTTTGGCGATAAAGGCGTTGATATTTTCCGAACCCGATTCCTCCTCCCCTTCCAGCGCCACCTTGAGATTGACCTTCGGTTTTTCATCGCCTGCCAGCCACGATTCAACCGCCTTCAAGTTGGACATCACGTGGAGTTTGCTGTCCACAGCCCCACGGCAGAAAAGCCGTCCGTCTTTGATGGTGGGTTCAAAGGGATCGGTTTCCCAGCCATCCTCGATTTCGGCTGGCTGCACATCATAGTGACAATAGATGAGGAGAGTTGGCGCATTGCTCCCGGCGCCGTCCCATTCTCCCAAAACCAATGGGCAGCGTCCTTCCGGCATCAGAACCACTTCGGCGCGGGTCATGCCGATGTGAAGCATCATTGCCCGAAGCCATTCAGCGGCGGCGGCAACGTCATTGGCATGCCGCGGCTGGGCGCTGATCGTTTGCATTTTTAACAGCTGGATGTACTCTTCAAGGAAACGGTTTTGATGCGCTTTTGCGTATTGGTATGGACTGCCCATGATTTTAACCTGCCTTGACTTGGGTTATCTATCAATGAAAACTAGATGCGCGAATTGCCGATGATTTATGGATTGCGTTGCGGATGCTGCCCGACCACTGGCAGATGGGCTTACAGGTCTTGGCGGGCGATGCTTGGGGGAAAGGGGATGCCGCTGATGCTGGCGCGCCGCCAATGCTGGGATATTATTCCGCTTTGGGTTTGCCCTTGTCGGAAAAAATTTCCCCCAAATTTTTGACCCGTTTCATGGCGCAAACCTCATCCAGGACCAAAACAGCGCGAAGAGAAGCGGACCCCAGCGCAGCCAGCTTCTCTTTCATGCTGTAATCATCGACAAAATACAGACGAACTGCCAGGGCCAGCCAAGCCAGCCCCGACAGCATGAAAACCAGCGTCAAAGCCATTCGCTATCCCCGCCAAGCCAACTCAAGGACGGTGACGGCGATTAGCAAAAACACAAACAGCGCGGTCAACAGCAGAGCGCGCTGGACGTCGGACAGAGGCTTGCGGATAGGCGGATGATGACGCGTAAGCGGCTCCAGCTTCCTATTCATCCACTTATTCGGCGCTGGACCATGGTGACCATGACCAAAAAAATCGTCGTTCATGCTCGTTACTCCTTCCTGCCTTTATCGTACAAACACACACTTAACCTCATCGCAAAAACGCCAAGATGAGCCAAAAAAACCTAAGCCAAAGACGATGACAAAGATGATGAAACACACAAACAGCGCGGCGTACAGCAAGGCGCGCTTGATAACCCGGCGGATTGGCGGTTCAAAAACTGGTTGAATGTCTCCATAAGCGCCAGCTGGATGCAGCCACTGCGGATACTCCGTTTTGCCGTGTTTCGTTCCCTTGTTCATGCTCGTTATTCCTTCCTATCCCCGCAAAGCCAACTCAAGGACGGTGATGATGATTAGGAAAAGCGCGAACAGCGCGATCCACAGCATAGCACGCTTGAATTCCGTCCGCTCTGACGTGCCTAAATCCGTTTGAGTGTGCTTTTCCTCCGTGCCATAAATGCCTGACATTTGTTCATCTGCGAAGTCAGGGCGTCGATCACCGTACATTTCCTATTTTTCCTTTCTGCCTTCATCGGCATCAAGACTGTACACGCACACAACCTCGTCATCCATCACGCGCCAGCGACCGCCCGCGCAAGGAGCACTTAGTCGGTTATGTTCAAGAACGCCCAAGATAATAATGAGTAGGATGACAAAGAACAGAATACGGCGGGCAATAGATCTCCAAGTCCCACGTCCTCTTACAAGCAATCTGGCTTTATGGTTAATCGGTGGCATTTGCATTTTTGCTTTGTCCTTTCTGCCTTTGCGCGGATTTTGTTTCCCCTCATTATCGGCGAGGAAGCCAGACGGTCATCGCATTGAGGCCGCGGTTGTTCCAGGCATAATAGGGAACCAAGGCAATATCGATATCTTCTTCGGATTCACTGCCTATTTCCGAATACAAGCTGTCATCCCGACCGGCCTCATAAACGCGCCGCGCTTTGCCTTGAAGCACAGTCAGGCCGCCTAACAGTTCCTTTTCTAATCTGGGAGTCAGCTGCATTTCCGCTGGGGCGAATACCTCAAGAATAGAGACATCCGATGGCAGGTCGGCCGCTTCCAGACAATAAACAATTGGCCCGCGCATGACGGCAGCGTGATTTCTTATTTCTTCTGCCTTGGGGTGCGCTTTGATGATCTTGGGCTTCATAGGCAGGTCAAGCTCAATCACATCGCCTTTATGCCATGCCCGTCTGACTTCAGCATAAGTTTTGGGCTGGAGCGCCAGGTCAGTCGGCTCGCCATTGATCTTCAGCTTGGCGCCGTTGGTCCAGCCTGGGATTCGCAGCATCAAAGCGACCGCATGGCTCGGCGCGTCGTGAATGGTGATTTTGACCTGCTGCTCCCAAGGATAATCCGTTTCCTGGCTTAGCGCGAAGGTCGAGCCGTCTGGAAGCGCTGTATTCAGGCTGCTGCCGCCATAAAGATGTACCCAAAGCCCTTCATCAGACTGGCTGTAGACCCAATTATGCAGAAGGGCAAGCGTGCGCGCGGTGTTGGTCGGGCAGCAGTAACATCGGGAAATATACCATCGCTGATAAGAATCCTGGCTTAATAAAACATGATCCTGTCCATACCAGCGAAGCGGATTCGTATAGCAAAAGGTGATGCCGTCCAAACTCATTGAGGAGAGCATACTGTTGTACAAGACCAACTCCACCATGTCGGTATATTGGGCATCGCCCGACAAGTTGAGCATGCGCCAGTTCCACATCGCATGGGCGATATTGGCGCAGGTCTCATTGTAAGCGGTTGCGTTCGGCAGCTGATATTCGAATCCAAACGCCTCATGCACTGTTCCCCCGGTAGCTTGGCCGCCCCATTCCGGCCGCATCGAAGCGCCATGATGCAAAGCCGAAGTGCCGCCGGTGATATACATCTTGCTGCCGACGGCATTTTCCCAAATTCGCTCCAAAGCCTGCAATAGCCCATCGTCGCCGGTTTCGGCATAAACATCGGCCGCGCCACAATATAAATAGCCGGCGGTCACGGCGTGTCCAACCGCTTTGGTCTCATCGCGCAAGGACTGTCCCGACTGGTTCAGATCTTTGCCGTTCGGCTGGGAGCCGCGCATATCGACAAAGGTTTTGGCAAGCTCCAGATACTTTGGATTGTCGGTCGCCCGAAAAAGGTCTATCGACCCCATGATATTGGATGGATTGAATCCAAAATGCGCCAGTTCTGGCGGGCGCGGCTGAAAGACATCATAAAGATAATCGGCTAATTTGATGGCGATTTGCAGAAAATTATCCTGCCCGGTGATTCGATGATGCACCGAAGCGGCCGTCAGCAAATGTCCCATGTTATAAAGCTCATGGTCATGGAGATTTGTCCAGCGCTCTTTGTCGGCGCGTAATTGCATCGGTGTACTTAAATAGCCATCGTCTTCCTGCGCTTGGGCAATGACTTCAATCCGTTCATCCAACTCTGCCAGAATAGCCGGGGCTTTGGTGAGGCCATAGACATGCGCCATCGCTTCCATCCATTTATAACAGTCGCCGTCGCTCCACATCGTGCCTTTGTGTTCTCCTTCCCGCAGGCCGGCGGCAACATCAAAGTTGCTAAAAACGGCGCCGTTTTCTGGCTCATCCAACGCCTTACGCATACTTGGGAGAACGACCTGATGGCACAGTTCAAACCGATCTCCCCAAAATCCCTCGTTCCAGGCAACTGCGCCGGCTTCCAGGGGGAATAACTTTTGACAGCTGCTTTTGTTTGACATGATAGATTCGCATCCTCGATAATGTATGTCAGGTTACTTGTAGCCGGTGAAGACCACGCCTTGGATAAATATCCTTTGCGTGAAGAAGAAAACAATGATGAGCGGCATCATGACGACCAATGACACTGCCATAAGCGAGTTCCATTCCGTGCCATAGGTGCCTTGGAAAAAGCGCAGTCCGAGCGCGAGTGTATAGTTCTCTTCGCTAAAAAGGAAAATAAGCGGGCGGAAAAAGTCGTTCCAATGGTACTGAAACGAGAATATGGCGACCGCCGCCAAGACGGGCTTGGACATCGGCATCGTGATGCGCCAAAAGACGCCAAAGCGCGAACAGCCGTCAATCACCGCCGCTTGATCCAATTCGCGCGAGTGGGTCAGAAAATACTGCCGCAGCAAAAAGATGTAAAATGGATTGCCGAACCAGGATGGCAGAATCAGCGGCCAAAAGGTGTCAATCGTCCCCAGATGTTTGAAGATGAGAAAATCCGGTATCAGCGTGACCTGGCGCGGCAGCATCATGGTGGCCAGCACGACGATAAACAGCGCATTGCGTCCCTTCCAGCGCAGGCGCGAAAAGGCGTAGGCGACAATGGACGATATGATGACTTCGCCCAAAACCGTCCAGAAGACGATAAACATGGTATTGCCGAAATAGATGTCGAAGGGAAGCTGTGTCAGAGCATCGGGATAATTTGACCAGACAATCCGCTGCGGGATAAACTCTGGCGGAAAGCGGAACACGTGAGAAAGCGGTTTCAGCGACGTCGAAATCATCCAGGCCAAGGGCATCAGAATAACAATCGACCCGGTGCCCAGAATAAGATAGACCACCGTTTTACTCACCGCATCGCGAACATTCAAGCCAATTTTTGCGCTTTGCATCAGCTAATTCCCCTCGTCGGATTCGGCTTCGTAATACACCCAGAACTTGGCGGTGGCGAACAAGATAATGGTCAAAAGCAGAATGGCGACAAAAAATACCCAAGCCAGCGCCGAAGCATAGCCCATCTTAAAATACTGGAAGGCCTGGCGATAAAGATAGAGCATGTAAAACAAGGAGGAGTTGGCTGGGCCGCCGTCGGTCATGATGAAAATTTCGGTGAAAATCTGCATCGAAAAAATAACGCCGGTGATAAGCTGGAAGAAAATAGTCGGGCTTAGCATCGGCAAGGTGATACGCAGAATGCGCTGCCACCAGTTGGCGCCGTCGATTTCGGCCGCTTCATACAAGTCCGTCGGTATGGCTTGCAGCCCGGCCAGGTAGATGACCATGCCGCCGCCGACGCTCCACAAGCGCATAACGACAAAGGCTGGAATAACCCATATTTTGCTTCCCAGCCAGGCTGGTCCTTCGACGCCAAAGAGTCGCAGCGCTGTATTCAGCAAGCCAAACTCGGTTGAAAATATCCACTGCCACAGGATGGCGACCGCCACGCCGGAAAGGATCGCCGGCAGGTAATAAACCGTGCGGAAAACAGACAGACCGCGGATATTCGTATTCAGCAGCATGGCAATCGCTAAGCCAAATACGATGTTCAGCGGAATCGAAGCCAAGGAGAAAATAACGGTGATTTTCAAAGAATGCAGGGCCAGCGGGTCAGTGAAAAAGAGTTTTTCGTAGTTTGCCAGCCCAACCCATTCCGGCGCTGACAGCATGTCCCAGTCCATAAAGGACAATACCAGCGATGCCACCATAGGAAACGCGGTCAGAAAAAGGAAGCCTGCCAGCCAAGGGGAGACCATCGCCCAAGCCAAAACAGTCTCCCCGCGGCGGTATCCGATTTTGAACCTCGCCAACGTATTTTTGCTCTTGCGTTTGGCGAATTGATCCATATTCATGTCAATGGCTCATTTTACTTGAGATGGAAGTCGCAGCCAGGGATACACCCTTTCCATCCGCACTAGGAACGCCATTGACCCTCAAGAATAAGCGGATTGACCTGCCGCACGATTTCGTCGGCAACCACTTTGGCGTCTCTTTCTTCACCAATCATCAGCAGATCGATCTGTGACTGCATAATCTGCGTGATTTCGCCCCAGTTGGTCAGTACCGGGTCAGGCGCGACAAAATGTCGAGCTGCGTCCAGCATGACATGCTTGTTTTCCGGCGGCAGCGGGTCGGTGACAAACCATTTCTCCTGTGCCTCAAACGAAGTTCCTTGCAAGCCGCCTTCCTTGATGATGGTTTCCATCGCCGGGCCGTTGAAGTATTTCAGCAGGTTCCAGGCGCATTCCGGCGCTTCGCTCGCTTTCGGGATCACCAGGGGGAAATAATAAACATAGTTCGACCGACCGCCGGGGCCCGATGGATAGTGTCCTAAGGCGACGGTGAAATCTGTTTCTCGATAGTTGGGGAAGCTCCAGCTGCCGCTGTAGAACATGCCCAGCCGGCCGGTCTGCATCAGGGCATTGGTGCCCATCTCTGCCAACGCTTCCGGCCGCGGCGCAAAGCCGTATTCCCAGCGCAAATCGGCATAGAACTGCAAGCCTTCTACCGCCGCCGAATCATTCAAGGCGCATTCGGTCGGGAAGAAGGGGTCATCGACAATCTGACCGCCGAAGATCCGCACCCAGGTTTGCCAGACTTTGTCCCAGCCGGTGACGTCGCAAGCCCATTGGGTTGTGCGTCCGTTGGCATCGGTTTTGGTCAGTTTTTCGCAGGAAGTGAAGAAGTCATCCACAGTCCAGGCGGGATCATCCCATTGGGCGGTCGGTGTCATGGCGCCGGCTTCTTCAAACATGTCCTGGTTATAATAGATGGCAATGGAGGCGACGTTGTCGGGCAAACCGTAAATGCCGCCATCATGGCTGTACGCTTTGATGGCTAAATCCGGAAATTGTGACAAATCGTAATTGTCAGCGTCAATGAAGGGCTTGATGTCCACCAGCAGGTCGCGGTTGAGGAAACCGGGCAGTTCACCTATTTCGATGATAAATACATCCGGCGGAATGCCGGCGGCCAAACTTGTGAACAGCTTGTCATTATAGCCCTGATTGGGGCCACCGGGCACCGATGTGAAATTCAGAACACAGTCTGGATAGGCATCGTTAAACGGCTCCAGCGCTTTTTCCCGGATGCCGATCAACGGTGGACCGTCCCAGAACATGACGGTGACTTCCTGGGCGTCCTGTGCAAAAACGCGGCTCATGCCCGGGAACAGATTGGCGCCGGCGAGTGCGCTGCCGGCAGCCGTTGCGCGCAGAAAATCGCGGCGGCTCATTCTTATTTTCTTTGTCATTCTGATTTCTCCAAAATACTAAGGTAATCACATTGCGCTTCTGAAATTCATTATCTGAACATCAGATAATGTAAAACTCGCTTTTGTCTCGATAAACACCTCCTTTACTCTGCAATAGTCTGAAATGGACTCTCTAAGCATGGTCTATTATTTCATGAAATCGCGGTATCTTGATTTAATATACTAGCGCGGTATTTTATCTTCGTCAAATATGTTTTTTTCGCTAATTTGCCAATAGTTGACATTGCTTGATGGGATGTCGTGTAATCGTTATTATGTATAGTTGGACATAATTGAGTATGTGTTTTGATTGTGACTGACTATGCGAAATACAAGGAGATTAAAATGCGGCTAACAGGAAAGACCGCTATCGTAACCGGCGGCGCCAAGGGCATCGGCGCCGGCTGTGTCCGCCGTCTGCTGGACGAGGCCGCCAATGTGGTCATTGCAGACGTAGATGACGCCAGCGGCGAGGCTTTGCTGAACGAACTGTCGGCGGCTTCGGAACGGGTCATGTATATTCACAGCGATGTCACTCGCCGCGGTTCGGTTGAGGCGCTCTTTGCGGCTGCGCTGGATGCCTATGGCGCGGTCGATATTCTAGTCAATAATGCCGCTTTCGTTCACCAGCCGGGCGTGATTGCCCATTTTCTTGATTACAGCGATGAGGCTTGGCAGACGACCTTGGCCGTGAACCTCTCCGGATTATTTTACTGTTCGCAGACGGCGGCCCGCCTGATGGCAAAGCAGGGCCGCGGCGGCGTGATCATCAATATGAGCAGCGGCGGCGCTTCCCGCGCCCATCGGCAGATGTTCGGCTATGACACCAGCAAAGGCGGAATCGAAGCCGCCACGCGGTCGATGGCGCTGGATTTAGCGCCGCTGAATATCCGCGTGAATGCGATTGTGCCCGGCAGCACGCAGGTGGAACATGGCGCCGCCGTTGGCGCCGCGCCGATTCCACCGTCAGAAGTCATTCCTTTGCCGCGCCAAGGCCGGCCGGCTGACATTGCCGCCGCGGTGGCATTTCTCGCTTCCGATGATGCGGCTTACATCACCGGCGCGCGTCTTGTCGTCGATGGCGGCATGGATGCCCAGTTGCGGACGCCGTCGGTCGATTATCGCTATGATTTCAGCACCGGCGCCGATTAGGACTCGGCGACGTATTCAAAGGCGCCAAGGTCACAGCCGGCGCCTTGCGGCCTGGCTGTGCCGATCTGGTCGGTTTCCGGGCAGTAATCATCATGCGCGGCATCAATCGCGCGGCTGCCAGCCAAGAGCGGATAATAAGCCGGTGAGCCATCTGCCGGCACAACCAGCGCGCCCAGCTTGGGATCGCCGGCGAACCAAGGATTGCACGAGCCGTCCTGAACAAAATTGCGTTTATTCTGTTTCAGCCCGCCGCTAGCGTAACAATCGCCTCCCCTATTGCCGGCGATGATGCTGTTGGTGATATTAAGTTCTCCGTTGTCCCAGTTATGGATTGCACCGCCAAGATAGCCTGTTGACGAGTTGCCGCTGAATGTACTGTTGTTGATGTTTAGCTCGCCATCTCCCCAGTTGGTAATCGCGCCGCCAAAGTCAGCCGAGTTATCGCTGAATGTGCTGTTCGTGATGCTAAGTTCTCCTCCATTGACAATTACGCCGCCAGACCTATCAGCCGAATTGCCACTGAAACCGCTATTGCTGATGTTAAGGTTTCCATCTCCCCTATTGTTGACCATGCCGCCGAATGTAGCTGAGTTGCCGCTGAATGTGCTGTTCGTGATGCTTAGCTCGCCCCAGTTGTCTATCGCGCCGCCTTCTTCAGCCGAGTTGTCGCTGAATGTGCTGCCGCTGATACTTAGTTCTCCATCTCCCCTGTTTTTGATCGCGCCGCCATCCACATCAGCCGAGTTGCCAATGAAGACGCTGTCGCTGATGCCTAGCTCGCCCCAGTTGTCTATCGCGCCGCCATCTTCAGCCGAGTTGTCGCTGAATGTGCTGCCGCTGATACTTAGTTCTCCATCTCCCCTGTTTTTGATCGCGCCGCCATCCACATCAGCCGAGTTGCCAATGAAGACGCTGTCGCTGATGCCTAGCTCGCCCCAGTTGTCTATCGCGCCGCCATCTTCAGCCGAGTTGTTGCTGAAACTGCTGTTAGTGATGTTAAGCTCTCCCCGGTTGCTGACCGCGCCACCTAGGCCAATGGAATCCGGATCATCCTCATCCCCAATAGCCGAGTTGTTGCTGAAACTGCTGTCGCTGATGCTTAGCTCTACCCAGTTGTCTATCGCGCCGCCATCTTCAGCCGAGTTGTTGCTAAAGTTGCTGTTGCCGATGGTTAGCGTTCCATCGCCCCCATTGAAGATCGCGCCGCCCCAGTCAGCAGACGAGTTGTCGCTGAATGTGCTGCCGCTGATGTTTAGTTCTCCATCTCCCCTGTTTTTGATCGCGCCGCCATCCACATCAGCCGAGTTGCCAATGAAGACGCTGTCGCTGATGCCTAGCTCTACCCAGCTGTCAATCGCGCCGCCATCTTCAGCCGAGTTGTTGCTAAAGTTGCTGTTGCCGATGGTTAGCGTTCCATCGCCCCCATTGAAGATCGCGCCGCCCCAGTCAGCAGACGAGTTGTTACTAAAGCTGCTGTCACTGATGCTTAGCTCTCCCCTGTTGCTGACCGCGCCACCTAGGCCAATGGAATCCGGATCATCCTCATCCCCAATAGCCGAGTTGCCGCTGAAAACGCTGTCGCTGATGCTTAGTACCCCATCTTCCCAGTTGGTAATCGCGCCGCCACTGTCAGCCGCCGAGTTGTCACTGAATGTGCTGTCAGTGATGCTTACCGTTCCATCCCAGTTGTTGATCGCACCGCCCCCGTAAGCCGAGTTGTTATTGAAAGCGCTGCTGCTGATGCTTAGCTCTCCCCTGTTGTGGATCGCGCCGCCGCCAGACCTATCAGCCGAGTTGTCGCTGAATGTGCTGTTAACGATGCTTAGCTCGCCATCTCCATCGTTATCAATCGCGCCGCCGACTTCAGCCGAGTTGTCGCTGAAAGTGCTGACGCCGATGCTTAGCTCTCCCCTGTTGTGGATCGCGCCACCCCAGTCAGCCGAGTTGTTATTGAAAGTGCTGTTGTTGATACTTAGCTCTCCCCTGTTGTGGATCGCGCCGCCCCCGTTAGCCGAGCTGCCGCCGAAGGTGCTGTTGGTGATGCTTAACTCTCCATTTCTCCTGTTGAAGATCGCGCCGCCGTATTCAGCCGAGTTGCCGCTAAAAGCACTGTCGCTGATGGTAAGCGTCCCCTCCCAGTTGGCAATGGCGCCGCCAACCGGATTGGTTTCAGTCGCTTTGAGCGTGAAATCGGCATTGCGGATAATGTCACCTTCAACGTACCCCTTAACCATGGTCAAATTATGGATGGTCAGCGCGCCGCCGTCGTTGTAAAAGATCCGCCAGCGATTGTCGCCGCTGATGGTGTAGCCATTGCCTTCAATCTTGATGTCCGAAGTGATTTTGGGCAGGCCGCCATCAAGCGTTATGTCTCTGGTGAACGTAATCGTGTCGGCGCCGCGCCCGGCCGGGCAACCGCCTTCGGCGCGGTCATGGTTGGCGGCGATGATGGCGTCGGCCAGCGCGCAACGCGAATTTAAGGTAATATCGGCGGCGTAAGCCGGCAATGCACACAGAAACACAGTCAATATCGCTGTAAAGAGCAGGGTCAATTTTTTCATACTGGGTCTCCCTGATAAATAGTTGCAGAAACAGGGTAGCGCAATGCTGTTCCGGCGGCAAGTTTTTGGCGCTATGCCAGCGGCACAGCCTGCCCGGTCTCTTCGCTGTGATAGCCGCTTTGCGCGCCCAATTCCGATTTGAAATCGCTGTCCTGGAGTATCGCCAGCAGCAGCTTCATGCCGTCTAGCTCAAGGAAGCGCTGTGGAATCACGAGGTCGAACCGTTCTCTGGCGATGCCGATAAAATCGAGGTTCATCGCCTCGGCCGCGCGCCGAAGCCCCAGACCGCAATCGCCGATGCCGTCGGCGACGGCCGCCGCGACTGCCAGATGAGTCACTTCCTCATGGTCATAGCCCATAATCGTCTCTGGCGGTATCTCATGCCGCGCCAGCAAATCATCAAACAGCACACGCGTGCCAGCCCCGCGCTGACGGTTGACATAGCGCAGTCCGCGAATGTCCCGAATAGATTGGATGCCCTGTGGATTGCCGGCCGGCGCCATCAAGCCCTGTTCGCGATGGGCAAAGGTGACAAGCTGCACCGGCTGACTGCCCAAAAACTTCTTCAGATAAGGGACGTTATAGCTGCCTGATTCGGGGTCAAACAGATGAATCCCGGCGATATGCGCTTCGCCGCGGCGCAAGGCAACCAGCCCGCCGATAGAGCCGACATTGACCGAGACCAGCCGGTGTTCGGGCGAACGCAGCCGCAAACAAGCCGCCAGCAGGTCAAGCATGGGGTCGTGGCTTCCCATTATCATAATCGTCTGCTGAATCACCTTGAGCGGAGCATACAAGGCGACCTTGAGCCGCGCGCCGCGGTCAAGCCCTTCGTGAAAACGCGGAATATGCGCCAAGCCATCGGCTTGAACCAGCGATGTGATGACGCCGGCGCCGCGCTGCAAGGGCGTCGCCTGAATATGCCCATCCATTTGCGCCAGCGCCACGCGGACAAAATCATCATCGCCCACAGACGAGACGATCTTGCGGGTCGAAACCGCCTCAATCGTTCCCAAATCCGAAGCCGCCAGTCCAAGCCATTGGTGAATCAGAGGAATGACGAATAACTCGCCGGTCAGGGCCGCGCTCACCGGATAGCCGGGAACACCGATAATCGGAATGTCTTTTACCATGCCGATGATAACCGGATGACCGGGGCGCACCGCAATGCCATGTACATAGACCTCGCCAAGTTCGCCGATGACATCGGCGGTAAAATCGCGGCTGCCGGCCGAAGAGCCGGACAGCACAAGGATTAAATCAGGCTGGTCTTTGATGGCTGCTTGCATCGCGCGGCGCAGCGCCGGAAGGTCATCGCCGACGATATCCATCACTTTGACCTCGCCGCCGGCCTCGCGAATCTGGGCGCCGAGCATCAGGCTGTTGTATTCAATCAGCTGTCCGCGCCTGGGCGTCTGCCCTGCCGGGACAAGCTCGCCGCCAGTTGGAATGATCGCGGCGCGCGGTTTCCGCCGCACATTGACCTGATGATGGCCGCAGCCAGCCAAGGCGCCCAAATCAACGGCGCGAATTCGATGATTCACTTGCAGCACGGTTTCGGTCGCCACCATGTCCTCGCCCATGAGCCGCACATGCTGCCAAGGCGCCACTGAAGCGTAGATATGGAGCGCGCCATCATCGACCGAGTTGACGTTTTCAATCATAATCACGGCGTTGGTGTTTTCTGGCAGAGGGTCTCCCGTGTTGACCGGCCAGGCGTTTTGACCGCGATAGAGCGCAACCGCCTGGGTTTCCCGCGCCTGCACGGTGTCTTCGGCGCGGACGGCATAACCATCCATCGCCGCGCAATGATAATGCGGCGATGACAGGCGGGCGCGTATAGGTGAAGCCGTCACGCGGGACAGCGCCGCCGCCAATGGAACCGGCTCGCCGGGCAATGCCTGCGCCCGTCCAACGTTTTCGAGCGCCTGCCGCAGCCTTGTCTTGGCTTCTGCCAGTGGAATATCTTCGAGATAAATATGACGTTTGGGCATAGCCGCACCTTGGGCTAGAACAGCATGACATCAATCAGGCTGCCGGCGTCCAATCCGCCAGAGTTCAACGGTATTCGCAGCAAACCCTGCGCTTGAATCAAGGTGAAAATCAAGTTGGATTTGCCGAACACCGGTTCAGCGACCGGATGCACATCCTCCTTATGTTTCAAGCGTACCGCCACCCAATCCTCCCGTCCGGTGACGGATGCGATGCCGAGCGACAACACGGCGCGGATGACCCGCGGCGGCGCGGCAGTCTGCCCGGCATAGCGGGCGATTAAGTCGGGCAGCAGCTGGCGGGCAACCAGCAGAGCCGATACCGGATTGCCGGGCAGGCCGATGACTGGCTTGTTGTCACAGACGGCGATGATGGTTGGTTTGCCGGGTTTGGCTGCCAAGCCATGCTGCAAGACGCCCGGCTGACCCAAATGATGAATCACATCGCGGGTATAATCCCGCGCCGAAACTGAACTGCCGGCGCTTAACAGCAAAATATCAGATTGGGAAAATCCATTTTTGGCAGTTCTTTGGTATTCTTGCAGATTATCGCTGACGATCCCCAGCCGAAGCGGCTCGCCGCCAGCCTGTTCCACCAGGGCGCTCAAGGTATAGGCATTTATATCGCGCACTTTACCGGGCGGCGGTGTAACCTGCGGCGCGACTAATTCATCGCCGCAGCTAAGGATGCCGACTCGCGGGCGGCGAAGCGCCTCAACTTGGGTAATGCCCACCGCCAGCAGGCCGCCGATGTCTTGGGGGCGAATCCGATGACCAGGCCGCAAGATGACTTCATTTTCGGCAACATCTTCGCCAAGCTGAATCACATTCTCGCCCGGCGCCACCGCCTTGAGAACTTCGATTTCTCCTTCGCCGGCCGCCTGCGCGTACTCGACCATGACCACCGCATCGGCGCTGTCGGGCAGCATCCCGCCGGTGTGAATCTGGATCGCCTCGCCTTGTCCGACATGCCGGTCGGGCACATCCCCCATCCTCACTTCGGCAATGACTTCCAAAAACGCCGGCAGGGATTGGCTGGCGCCGAAGGTATCTTTGGCGCGGACGGCATAGCCATCGACTGCGCTTTTGCGGAAAGACGGCGCCTGCTCGGCTGAGACTAGGTCGCGGGCGACAATGCGGTTGAGGGCGGCAGCGGTGGGCAGGGTTTCGGTTTGCGGCACCGGCTGCCAATGCACATCAAACAGTTTCAGCGCTTCCGCAACTGGCATCACTTGGAAAAACTCTGGCGACGGCATTGAGGCTTACTCGCTTTATCTGAAATATAAACTGAATAGCTGTTATTATAGTGTACACTGGATTTAAGATGCTCTCATCATGGCCTGAAACATTGCATCCCTAGCGGTAAGGACATGAACGATGCCGATTGCCATTGGATTTATGGATGATGATGACGAACCCATCATCCACTTCAGCGACGAAGAAAAGCGCGGCTTGCCAAATGCTGATGCCTTCCTCGCCATCCTGATTCCGGCGGCAGCAGAGTGTTACAAGCGCTGGGATCCGGTCAATGCCCGCATGAGTTGGCAAACCTTCTATACTTACTTCAGCCACAATGTGGATTTTGCGACAAAGGTTTATCAATCCCAGCGACAAGGGCATGAATTTGATTTCAGTATTTTGAATGAGACAGCTGTACCGCATATTAAAGATACAGCGCCCATATTAGCAGCAGTCATTGAGCAGTGCCGCGGCATTTGGACAACAGCCGATGCCCCGCACGGACCCTTTATCTCCGTCGTCATACATTATCTGTACATCATCGCAAACAAAATGTATCACGCTGGCATGAAAGCTGCTGGCCTGATGAACAATTCTGATAGGGACATCGACATTATCGATGCTGGCAAGCCGCGAAAGATATCCTTCGGTGAAGAAGAAAAGAGCAGCTTGCCCGATTCAGATGCAGCGCTGCACATTCTTATTGCCGCCGCCAGGCAATGCTACCGCTTTCTGAATCCGGCGACATCAGGGATAGACGAGCGAACTTGCTGGACGCACTATGTGCACAGCAACAACTGCGCCTTTCAGGTCATACAGCGCATCGACCGGCTGGGCGCAGTGAATCTCGATGCCTTGTGTGCCAAGATCGACATACCGCATATTGAAGATACACTGCCAATCCTAGTGACAGCCTACGAGAAGTGCCGCGCGATCTGGACAGATATTTATACCGGTTATGCTATTGGATCTCACATGATCTTAGATAACATCGGGGAAAAGATGTATCCAGGAGGCTTGGACAGCGGCAGTTCTTTACAGTTCAGGGACATCTTTTCCGACACCGCCGGACATTCTTTCATGTATGGCCTGCACAGCAGCGGAACCAGTAGCTTCCCCAAGTCAGATGAAATTATGCCAATTATTCGACCAGCAGCAGCCGAATGCTATGCGATTTGGGATCCTAAAAATGTCGATATGCCTGAGACCCTTTGCATGCATTTCCAGCACAGCTTGAGCGCAGTATGGGCAGCCCTTGGTGAGTCGGAAGCCGACAGCCATGATCATTCGGCGACAAATATCCCACACTTTGCCGACGTCAAGCCAATCTTGAGCAAGATGCTGCAAAAGGCTCGCACTATTTGGACCAGCCCAGATTGCAATGACCGCGAATTTCTCGATAGGGTCACAGCTTTTGTCTTACTTGTGTCGACAATGCGCTATACAGGCAAAAGTAGCGATGCCTAGAGCAGCCGGGACATGAATTTATGCCGATTGCCATTGGCTTTATGAACGACGATGACGAGCCCATCATCCACTTCAGCGACGAAGAAAAGGGCGGATTTCCAAATGTTGATGCTGTCCTGGCCATTTTTGTCCCGGCGGCGCAAAAATGCTATTGGCTTTGGGATCCGGTCAATGTCCGTATGTGCCAGCAGACCTTCTCGACTTACTTCACCAGCAGCGTGTATTCAGCCTTACAGGTTTGTCTGCGCGGCGACCCGATTGATTTCAGCGATTCGATTCAATCGAATGTGCCGCATATTGAAGCCGCCGCCGCCATATTAGAAACAGCCATTGAAGCCGTTATACCCATACTCGCGACCGCCTTTGAGAAATGCCGCTTGGTTTGGACGGAAGCAGATTATGACCGCGCGGCATTTGTCGGCATGGTCAGCCGTTACATGGGCATCATCGGGCTCAAGCTGTACCGCAATGGATAGGCTTCACTCGCTTAATCCAAGCCGGGCGGGATGGGTGTAGACGCGCATGCTGCCGCCGCGCACATAACCAGCCACACAGATATTCCAGGCCTGCGCCAATTCCAACGTGATGCTGGTCGGGGCAGTGCGGCTGGCGACAATCGGCGTCCCCATCCGCCGCGCCTTGCCCAGCATTTCCGAACTGATGCGCCCGCTCGTCAGCAGAATCCGGTCGCGGGTGAGGATGCCCTGCATTAAAGCCTGACCGGCAACTTTGTCCACCGCGTTATGCCGTCCGACATCTTCGGCACTGACTAGGATGCCGGTCTCATCTCCCAGCACAGCCGTATGCACACCGCGCACGGCATTATACAGCTTGGCCGCGCCTTTTAATTCGCGCATCCGCCGCCATACAACCGCCGGCGAGGCGGCGAAGTCGGTCTCCAAAGCCGGATAGCTGGCGGATAGCTGCTGCCAGGTTAAGCCGCCGCCGCAGCCCGAAGTCAAAATCATACGGCGGGGAAGCTGGAAATCGTCACGGTTCAAAATGACATCAATCACGCTATGTGCAGAATTGCACTGCGCCATGCCGATCTCGTCAAACGATTCGATGACCCCTTCGCTGAACAGGAAGCCAACCGCCAGCGACTCCAGCTGCGATGGGCTGCACATCATAGTCGCCAGCGATTGTCCATTGACATAAATCGACACAAGCCGCTCGTCAATCACGCCGCCGTCAACCGCGCGGACCGAATCGCCTTGAAGGACTTGATAGCGAACGGGCTTGGCGCCAATTAGGGTCTGGGGGTTCTTCTCTTTTACAGGATCGCGATAATGCAAAATCAGCCGCCCTTTCCGCTTTTCTTCCGTCGGGTGCGCTGGCGCAGTTCGTCGTCCGTCCATCCCTGCTCTATCCCCCATTCCAGCTTGGGCTTGAGAGCGCCGGTCGGGCAGACGCCGACGCACTGCCCGCAGAAAACACAGGGGGAATCGGTCATGGCGATGTCAAAGGCAGTGGCGACCTCGGTGTCATAGCCGCGGTGGTTGAGCGTCAGCGCAAAGGTGAATTGGGCATCATCGGCGCAAACCTGCACACAGCGCCAGCATAAAATGCACTGCCCATAATCGCGCATGTAAAAGGGATTGTCATCAATCAACTCGGGCTCGCGCCGGCGCGCTTGGGGAAAACGCTGGTCATCGGCTCGATAATCGCTCATCATCTGCTGAATCGCCGGCGCCTGCTCCAGGTTCACCGATGCGTTCAGCATCTCCAGAATGGTGCGCCGATTTCGCTCGACCCGTTCGCTACGGGTCTCGACCTTGGCATCCGGCTGGCATTCGGCAATGCAGGCTGGCTGCAACACCCGCCCCTCATTGACATCCACGACGCAAATCCGACAGAGGCCGTTGGGCGTGGTCGCCTCGTGATAGCAGATGAGCGGAATGTCTACTCCGGCCGCCTGCGCCGCTTCCAGCAGGGTTGCCCCTTTCGGCACGGTGACCGTTTTGCCGTCAAGTGTCAGGTTTATCGTTTCCGGTTTCATGCACGCCGTCCATTCGCTTCAAATAAATGCGGGAACTGCTTCATCGCGCTTAGCACGGTCATAGCCATCGACGGCGCTTTTAATCGTCGACATATTCAATCGCGCCGATATCACAGCCGCCGCCCTGCGGTCTTGCCGTGCCAATTTGGTCGATCGCCGGGCAGTAATCATCATCGGCGGCGTCAATGGCGCGGCTGCCAGCCAGCAGCGGGAAATAGGCCGGCGAGCCATCTTCGGGTTCGACCAGTTCGCCCAGCATGGGATCGCCGCGCAAGGCCGGCGAACAGGTGCCGTCCAGAATGAAATTGCTGATATTCCGTTTCAGTTCGCCATCAGAGAAACAAGCGTTTCCGCCGCGCCCGGCGATGATGCTGTTGACGATGCTTAGCTCTCCCTCGTTGTCAATCGCGCCGCCCCACGAATCAGCCGAGTTGTCGCTGAAACTGCTGTTCGTGATGCTTAGTTCGCCCCAGTTCCCAATCACGCCGCCGCCGTATTCAGCCGAGTTGTCGCTGAAAGTGCTGTTCGTGATGCTTAGTTCGCTCCAGTTCTCAATCACGCCGCCGCTCAATTCAGCCGAGTTGCCGCTGAAACTGCTGTCGCTGATGCCTAGCGTTCCATCTCCTCCGTTGACAATCGCACCGCCGCTCTCGTCAGCCGAGTTGCCGCTGAAAGCGCTGCTGACGATGCTTAGCTCGCCCCAGTTGTAGATCGCGCCGCCGTATTCAGCCGAGTTGCCGCTGAAAGCGCTGCTGACGATGCTTAGCTCGCCATTATTGTGGATCGCACCGCTGCCGACTTCAGACGAGTTGTCACTGAAGGTACTGTTGACGATGCTTAGCTCTCCCTCGTTGTCAATCGCGCCGCCGGCATTGTCAGCCAAGTTGCCGCCGAAGGTACCGTTGACGATGCTTAGCTCGCCCAAGTTGTCAATCGCGCCGCCGTATTCAGCCGAGTTGCCGCTGAAAGCGCTGTCGCTGATGCTTAGTTCGCCTTTGTTGTCAATCGCGCCGCCGCCGACTTCAGTCGAGTTGTCGCTGAAGCTGCTGTCGCTGATGCTTAGCTCGCCCAAGTTGTCAATCGCGCCGCCGCCCCAGTCTGCCGAGTTGCCGCTGAAAGCGCTGTCGCTGATGCTTAGCGTTCCTTCATCGTTGTAGATCACGCCGCCGCCCCAGTCTGCCGAGTTGTCGCTAAAGCTGCTGCCGCTGATGCTTAGTTCGCCCAAGTTGGCAATCGCGCCGCCGTGTTCAGCCGAGTTGCCGCTGAAGCCGCTGTCGCTGACGGCAACCGTCCCCTTCCAGTTGACGATGGCGCCGCCGAAAGGCTGAGCCGTGGTCGCTTTGCGTGTGCCATCGGCATTGTAGATAAGGTCGCCTTCAACATACCCCTTGGTCATAGTCAAATCATGGATGGTCAGCGCACCGCCCTCGTTGAAAAAAATCCGATAACGATTGTCGCCGCTGATGGTGTAGCCATTGCCTTCAATAGTGATGTCCGAAGTGATTTTGGGCAGCCCGCCATCCAGCGTTATGTCTCTGGTGAGCGCAATCGCGTCGGCGCCGCGGCCGGCGGGGCAATCGCCTTCGGCGCGGTCGTTGTTGGCGGCGATGATGGCGTCCGCCAGCGTACAGCTTGAGCTTAGCGTAATATCAGCGGCGTAGGCCGCCGGCGTCAATAGAAGCGCCGTCCATAAGGCTGTGAAAAGCAAGGTCAGTTGCTTCATGCTGGGTTCTCCTCCCTGACAAACAGAATGCAAAATGCTTCAGTGAACCTATAAAACGCCGTATTCAACATCAAGCGCAATCGTTAGGGTTTCCGGCTTCATGTACGCCGTCCATTCGCTTCAAATAAATGCGGGAACTGCTTCATCGCGCTTAGCACGGCCATAGCCGCCGTCTGTCCCAAGCCGCACAGGGAGGCTTCGGTCATGGTCATGCCAACATCATAAAGACGGCCGCTGTCACCCACCGCTGGGCTTTCCAGCCGTTCCAAAATCTCGAGCTGCCGCTGTGTCCCCAACTGGCAGGGAAAGCATTTGCCGCAGCTTTCATGCTGAAAGAACCGTCCGATTCGCTTGAGGACATCGCGCAGGTCGGCGCTTTGATTGAACACCATCACCGCGCCAGAGCCGAAGGTGCCGCCGGCCGCCCGCAAGTCCTCAAAGGTAAGCGGAACATCGATCTCATCCGGCCGCAAAAATGTACCGGCCGCGCCGCCCATCAATACCGCCTGCAAATCGCCAATCACGCCCTGGCAATGTTCATCCAACAGGCGGCGCAGACTAATGCCGGGTTCAATCTCATACACCGCCGGTCGCCGCACATGACCGCTGACCGAAACCAGCTTGGCGCCGGCGCTCTGTTCAGTGCCAGTCTGCCGAAACCAGTCGGCGCCATGCTCAATAATCCCGCGAACCGCGCACAGGGTCTCGACATTGTTGATGGCCGTTGGCTTGCCAAACAGGCCAAAAGTGGTCGGATAAGGCGGCTTGATGCGGGGGAAGCCATGCTTGCCTTCAATCGCTTCAAACAAGGCGGTCTCTTCACCGCAGATATAGGCGCCGGCGCCGCGCCGAATATGCACTTTAAGCGAGAAGCCGCTGCCCATAATATCCTCGCCCAGCAAGCCCTGCGATTCCGCTTCCTGGATGGCCTGGCGCAGTATCGCGGTGGCTTTGGGATACTCGCCGCGGATGAAAAGATAAGCCGTCTGCGCCCCAATCGCATAGGCGGCCAGCGCGATGCCTTCCAGCGTCAAATGCGGATGATGTTCCAGCAAGACCCGATCCTTAAAGGTGCCGGGTTCGCTTTCGTCGGCATTGCAAACCATGTACTTGGTTTCGCCGTCCGCCTGCCGCGTCAGCTTCCATTTGAGACCGGTCGGGAAAGCGGCGCCGCCGCGGCCGATGAGGCCCGAGTCCTCAACCATGCTGATGATTTCTTCCGGCGACAAGTCCGTCACCGCTTTTCGCAAGGCCGCATAATCGCCATAATCGGCCAGGGTTTGCGGCGCGGCGGTCAGCGCGCCATCCAGCATCACCGAGTTTTCATCGCCGGCCGGGCGGTAATAATCGCCATTCCAATCGGTCAGCAGCGAGTCGACCGTCACTGACGGCAGCGCCATATCCGCTTCGCCGCGGGCGCTGGCCAAAGCCGCCGGCGCATGATCGCACATGCCAAGACAAGGCGCATGTTCCACCGTGTATTCGCCGTCGGCGGTGGTTTCGCTCGGAGAAATGCCCAACCGCGCGCATAAAGCCCGCAAGACATCATCAGCGCCGGCCAAAGCACAGCTTGGATCGGCGCAAATGCGGATGATCCGCCGGCCGGTCGGGCGGTCATAAAACAGCGCATAAAAGCCGATGACGCCAAAAATATCGGCTTCTGGGACGCGCAGAGCATGGGAAATCTGATGCACCTGCTCGGCATTGATGCTGCCACAGGCCGTCTGAATATCCCACAGCGCCGGCAGCAAAGCCTCGCGCCCGCGGCCCTGATACGATTCCAGCAGAGGGAGTGAGGGAAGATTGCCAGTATCCATGAAATTCACCCTTCCCATCGACTGTAACTTGCAAAGCGGACGTCCTTGATCGATTAAGATTCGGCGGCGTATTCAAAAGCGCCAATATCACAGCCGGCGCCTTGCGGCCGCTCTGTGCCGATCTGGTCGGTCCGTTTGTCAGTCATGGTTATCCCAGCCGTTCGTTACTCAAAGCAAACATGGACGACTTACCGCCTGCACGCACTTGCAACAGACAATCGGCATGGTCTTTAACAATCCACCAGCTAACAGCAACATCATAAAAGCCGATTGTTTGACTGATCCTCTGCGGCTTCTTCTTGGGATAGCCGCCGCGCTTAAAATCGTCATAACAGGCGGCGTACATCTGCACAATCGCCGCAGCCCCGTCTGCTCCAAACATCTGTGCGGCGATATTTTTGATCGTCATAGGTGTTAACGCAAAGTGCGGGGTTAGACTGATCATGACGTTATTCAGGAAAAGGTCAGCGCGGCGAGCATGGCGCTGGAGATCGGGTGCCGCGTCAATGTGGATATTAGTATAGCCGTCACGACGGGCGCGGTTCTCGTGATCCCGCTTGCCAACCGTTGTCGTTGGGATATCTAGGTTAGGTGTTATCGGCCACGGTACACCGGGTTGTTGGCGCCGCTTAAACAATCTCATAAAGCCCCCTTTATCATGTAAGCTGGTATTCAGTTAGACTTAACGCGGTCGCGGATGGCAAGCGCAAGCGCCTGGCCATTGGACAGGACGCCAAGGGTGATTAGCTGTTGATAGCGTCTTACCCGCTTCAATTCATCACGGGACAGGCGGCCAACGTCAGGTACCGCCCCTAAGTCAGCGGTTAGGCGCGCGGCATGGGACTCCGCCCTAGCGAGCAGGTCGCATTCAATCCAATCAAGCACAGCGTCAACGTGAGTCCGGTTAGGGTTCTGCCAGCGGACTAACAGGTCATGCGGCACATAAGTGACGGCATAAAAGACGCGGCCGGCTTTGTCTAAGTAATACAGGCACTCACCATGCACATGCTCATGCCTACCGCCAAGGGTATAGCACAGCCGGGTCATGATATCCCCTTGTCGGCGCCGCGGCCGGCTGGACAATCGCCTTCGGCGCGGTCATTGTTGGCGGCGATAATGGCGTCCGCCAGCGTACAGCGCGGGCCTATCCTTATATCGGCGGTAGCATAGACCGGCGATGTGAACAGAAACACAGTCAATATGGCGGTAAAGAGCAAGGTCAGTTTTTTCATACTGAATTCTCCCTGACAAGCAGAATACAGAATACTTGAACATATCAAACGTCTCATTCAACGTTGAACAATCAAACAAGGCAAGACCTCACTTAATTTAAGTATAACATTAAGAAGTGGCAGAAAAACAAGGAACTTCGCATATTTTATTCAATCAGCTTTCGGGCCTGTCGGAGTTCTTCAGGCGTGTTCAAATTGACGAAGGAACGGCCATCGGCATCATAAGGTTCATAATCGGCCTCATCCAGATAGCGCACGCGCATTCGGTCATAAAATCGAATCACCTTGAGGCGATTGGCTTCCAGCTGCTTTCGTATCGGCTGACGGCAGGATTGGCTGTAAATGGCGTGCAGTCCCTGTGGATAGCCGCCGACGCGCGGCGCAACAATATCAATATCATCGCTGATTTGGGCAATCATAAAGCGCAGCAGTTCGGGCTTGATGAAAGGCACGTCGCAAGCAATCACCAGCGTATACGGACTTTGTGCATACGTCAGCGCGGTATAAATGCCACCCAGCGAACCTTTATTTGGACAAACGTCCCGATACATGGCGAAGCCAAGATGCTCATAGCGTTCGGGCTGATTGGCTATCAGAATCGTCTCCGTCTGACCTAGATTCCGGCTGCGCTCAATGACATGCTGGATCAAGGGCTTGCCGGCGAGTTTGACAAAAGCCTTGTCCCTTCCCATACGGACGCTTTTGCCGCCAGCGATAATCGCTACCGACAGCTTCAACTGCGCTGCCCCCTTTCCTGCGCCTAATGCACAAATCGGGTCGGATCCTTGATGGCGCCCTGTTCTTCCAGCGCCGGCTCCGACCGAGCGGCCTCTATTTTTTCCAGCTTGACGGCCGCCATCTTGAAATCGGGTATTTTGGCGCGCGGGTCGATTTTGTCCAGGGTCAGGATATTCGCCGCCGCCTCAACAAAATGAAACGGCAAAAACACCGTCCCCTGCGGCGACCGCCCGGTGACCATCACTCGGCATTCTATCTGCCCGCGCCGCGAAGTGATTTTGACCCAATCGCCAGAAACCAGCCGCAGCCGCCGCGCGTCGTCGGGGTGCATCTCGACAATCGCTATTGGAAAAGCCTCGTCCAGCTTGGAGCGGCGGGTCATCGTCCCTCCATGCCAATGAAACAGCACCCGCCCAGTCGTCAAATGATAAGGATATTCATCATCAGGATGTTCGCTGTCACTGCCGTATTCAAGTTCCCAGAATTTGCCGCGGCCGCGCGGGAAGTCGTCTTCAAACAAATAGGGCGTTCCCGGATGATCCAATGCCGGGCAGGGCCAATGCACGCCGCCTTCCGCTTCCAGACGTTCGTAGGTGATGCCATAGAAAGGCGGCGTGACCCGGCGCATTTCTTCCCAGATGGTTTCGGGATTTGGATAATCAAAGCCAGCGCTCTGTTCAATGCCAAGCCGCGCTTCCATTCGCTTGGCCAGCTGACACACAATTTGCCAATCCGGCAGCGAATCGCCCAGGGCTGGCAGCGCTTGCCGCACTCGCTGCACCCGCCGGTCGCTGTTGGTGAATGTGCCTTCTTTTTCGGCAAAGCTGGCCGAGGGCAAGATGACATCAGCCATTTCGCCGGTCTCATTCATAAAAATGTCGATGCAAACCAGAAAATCCAAAGCCTCTAGGGCGTGCTGGGCATGGGACAGATTGGGTTCGCTCATCATCGGATTTTCGCCCATGACAATCATGGCTTTAATTTGGCCGGCCAAGGCGCCGTCCACCATTTCAGTAACGGTCAGGCCGGGTTCAGCCGAAAGCGTCGTATGCCAAGCCTGTTCAAATTTGCGTTTGATGGCCGGGTCGGTGACCGGCTGATAGGCAGTATAGACATTGGGCAGCCCGCCGCTGTCGGAACAGCCCTGCACATTATTTTGACCGCGCAGAGGATTAAGGCCGGTGCCGGGCTTGCCAGCATGGCCGCACATCAAAGCCAGATTAGTGATGGACAGTGTATTGTCCGTGCCATGCGTACTTTGGCTGATGCCCATGCCCCAGTAAAAAGCGGCGCGTTCGGCATCGGCATACAGCCGCGCCGCCTGCCGAATGTCATCGGCCGCGACGCCGCTAATCTCTTCAGCCCATTCCGGCGTGCAGTGTTCAAGCGATTCGACGTATTCATCAAAGCCCTCGGTGCGCGCTTCAATAAACTGTCGGTCAAAGCGTTTTTCGGTCACAATCACATTCGCCATCGCCTGAAAGACGGCTACATCAGTACCGGGTTTTTGACGAAGCCAGAGCGCGGCAAAATCGGTCAGTTCAATTTGGCGGGGGTCAATCACAATCAGCTTAGCGCCATTCTTCCGCACCGCCTTTTTCAGAAATAAACTGATGACTGGATGCGTTTCGGTGGTGTTGCTGCCGGTCACAATGAAGGTGTCCAGATCTTCCATTTCGGCGATGCTGTTGCTCATCGCGCTGGATCCAATGGCAAGCTGCAGGCCGGTCACGCTGCCGGCATGACAGAGGCGGGCGCAGTGATCGACATTGTTGGTCTTCATCACCGCGCGGATCCACTTTTGGAAGACATAATTGTCCTCGTTGGTAGCTTTGGCACAGGCATAGCTGGCGATGCTGTCGCCGCCGTGCGCCTTGACCATCGCCGTCAGCCGTTCGGCAGCATAATCAAGAGCCTCGTCCCAGCTTGCCGGGCGGAAGCGGCCGCGTTCGCCGTCACGGATCAAGGGAGTTTTCAGGCGGCGCGGATGCGCGGCGAAATCGAGCCCAAAACGTCCCTTGACACACAGATTGCCATAATTGGGCGCGCTGTCAAAGGGGGCTTCCACCCGATAGATTTGACCCGCCTTGACATGCAGGTCCATTTGGCAGCCGACGCCGCAATAGGGGCAGGTTGTCCGAGTAACCAAGTCTGGCGATAGTACAGTCATCGCAAGCGCCTTTCAAACAAATGGGCTGTGCTTTTAATTGTCGACATATTCAATCGCGCCGATATCACAGCCGCCGCCCTGCGGTCTGGCAGCGCCGATCTGGTCGGTTGCCGGGCAGTAATCATCATCAGCGGCTAATGCAAGCAGACGGCGGCGCCGTCGATATCATGGCGGCAAGGGTTGCCGTACCGCGCCTCATAAGCCGCTTTGTAGGCATTGCAGGCGGCGGCATGCGCCGCGTCGCGCGGCAGCTGGTCACAGCCAGTGGCCAAGGTCGGTCGGTAACCCGGGTTATCGACCATGCTTTGCAGGGCGGTGGCCGCCGCATCGAGTGGAAAGTTTTCGACCATACTTTGCAGTGCAGTTGCCGCCGGCGGCGCGACGTCAATGTTGGCCACGGCGTCTGCATGCTCGCCTGGTGATACGCGGGGGTCGACGCGGTGAATCGGCTTTGCCAGCCACGTCGCCGCGGCGGCCGCGCCTTCTGTCGCGGCATAAACTGCAAATGGCGGACGAGGGGTATAATTGGGATTTCTCCGACAGCTCCAGCTTCTGGCGGTTTCGCCTCTCTCGCAAATCCTTTCAGGCACTGGCGTAGGCTGAATGGTAACATAAGGCGGCGGTGTAAGAGATATAGCCACAGGCCCCCACCTATCGGTTACTGGGCTCCAAAGGCAGAAGGTGAAGCCGTCAATTGTCCAGGCGCAGGGACTGTACAACGTTTCAAACTCGACCTTCTTATTATGGCATGCGGCACGCATTGCGTGGTCATCGCCCAGAAGCTGCTCGCTATTGCATCTATATTCAAAGCCTTCAAAGCCTTCTATAACATGCCGCTCACGTCTCGATTGATGGTAACGCGAAGTGGCAAAAGCGTAAATACTCGGCAGCTTTGCACGCGCCGTGGCAACGGCCTGCGTGGTGACAGCGGTCGGTCGGGGAGCAGCCTCTTCCGTCTGCTCTGGCGTTGTCTGTGCATTCCAGGTCGACAACATAATGGGTATAGCGATCACAAACGCGGTGAAAAGCAGGGTCAGTTGCTTCATGCTGGGCTCTCCTTGATCAAATAGCTGCCGAAAGGCGAGTCTATCCCTTGATCGCGCCGGCCGTCAGACCTTCGACGATGCGCCGCTGGAAGACCAGCACCAGAATAATCAGGGGAATGGTTACGACGACGGCTGCCGCCAGGATTTCGGCGACCGGTTCCTGGCGCGGCACCGAGCCGGAAAAATTGGCGATGACGACCGGGACGGTGCGGGCATTGGCATTGATGGATGCGAAGGTCGCCGCCAGCAGATATTCATTCCAGGCGCTAATGAAAGCCAGCAGACCGGTTGTGACCAGCGCCGGCGCCGTCAGCGGCAGTAAAATCATATAGAAGGTCTCGAAGGCAGTCGCGCCGTCAACCAGCGCCGCCTGTTCAAGCTCATGCGGCAAGCCGCGGAAAAAGCTCACCAGCACCCAGACGGTGAAGGGCAGCGTAAAGATGGGATAGGTGATGATCAGCGATGTGATCGAGCCAAAGACACCCAACTCGCGTGTGATGGCAAACAAGCCCGACAAGATGGAAATCAGCGGGAACATGGTCATCGCCAGCACCAGATACAGCATGATGCGGCGGCCGCGAAAGCGCAGCCGTCCCAAGGCATAAGCCGCAAAAGACCCCATCACCAGCGCCAAAATCACCGTCAAGCCTGAAACCACCGCGCTGTTAAACAGCCCGCGCAAAAATTCAGGCTGCGTGAAGACGCCGCTGTCACGGATATTGCCGAGCGTGTCGGTCACCTGACCGCTATAGTTGTCGAAGGTCAAGTTTTGTGGCAGATAGGTCGCCGGCGGTGATTGAATCTCGGCTTCCGGCTTGAGCGATCCCACCAATGCCCAATAAAATGGAAACATAGTGAAGATGAAAATCGCCGCCACCAGCAGCCAGAAGCCGACTCTTTCCAGCCGTTCAATCATTGGATTCTTGGTCATCAGTCGGCCTCCACACCCAGCGCATTCACGTAAATGACGGTGAAGATCATAATGATGACAAAAATCGTCACCCCGACGGCGGAAGCATAGCCAAACTCCTGTTCGTTCACCAGCACAAACTGATTATAGGTGGCAATCGATTGCAGCTGGCGCCCGACCAGGACATCAAAGACATCAAAGGCGCGGATGGCGTCCAAAGTGCGGAAGACCAGCGCAATCGCAATCGTGGGGCGCAGCAGCGGCAAGGTGATGTTAAAGAACTGCCGCACGCGCCCGGCGCCATCAACATCGGCGGCTTCATATATGTCGCGGGGAATCGTCTGCAAGCCAGCCAGCAGCAGCAAAGCCATAAAGGGCGTCGTTTTCCAAACGTCGACAAAGATCAGCGACCAAATCTGCGTGCCCGAGGCGGCAAGCCAGGCGGTTGCGCCGTCGCCCAAGCCCAGACGGAACAAAACATCGTTAATCACGCCGGCTTGGCTGTCAATCAGCATGACTTCCCACAAACGCGCCGAAATCACAGTCGGAACAGCCCAAGGGACGAGCATAGCCGCTCGCATGATGCCGCGCCCGACAAATTTTGAATTGACCGTCAGCGCGATGATCATGCCCAGCGCCAATTCGGCGGCGACGGTCACCACTGTGAAGAAGAGGGTATTTTCGATGGCATTGAAGAAATCACGGTCGCGCACACTCAAAACAAGCTGGCTTTCGCCCAATTCATAGCGGCGGGCTGTGCGGAAGCGCAGTGCGCGGTAATCTTCACCCAAGACATCGCGCGGGCGCAGGAACTCAAAAGCGCCATCGTCATCCAGCGCGCAAGTTCCGTCATCATTGCGTTCGCAGTCGATGACATCCAGCCGAAAACCCAGCAGACGGGCATAATTCTGGAAGCCGACAAACTCGGTTACGTCTTCTTCGGCGGCGGCAAAGACTTGATTGGTCAAGCTGGCAATGAAAGTGCGCTCCAGGGGGCGGGCTGCGATCAGGATCAGGATGATGACAGTCGGCAGCAGCAGATTCCAAGCCAAGAGCGACTGCCGCGAAAGGAGAGTCTCCTGACCGACATAATACTCGTCCTGATTTTGGCGCAGCCAACGCCAGCTAAGACCAAACGCGATGCTTAGCAGCAGCGCCAGCACAAACAGATAAGGGTAAAACGAGACATCCAGCGTCGAGTCCGGGTCAGATGCCAGTACCCAATTCATAATTAAGACCGCGATGCCAAAGATCGAAAAAATCATCAGCCAAAATAAAATTTGGGTGGCCCACTTGGCGGTGAGCAAATCCCTTGCCCGCAGTTTTCGGGCGATGTTCAGGGAGGCAAAGCCAGCAGCTAGCATCAGCAAGGGGGTAACAATGCCAAAAGTATATAGAAATTCCAATATCAAAGGCCCGATATCGCCGGTTTCGCGGGCGCGGATGATATTAGGCGCTCCGCCGACATTGACAGTCAGCGCCAGCAGCATGCCAATGCCTAAGCAGGCAAACAGCCCGGCAATCAGTCGCGGAACAGTATGATCGCGCTGACTGCTGTCATGGCTTGGGGCGCTCATAATAATAAAATTCCTGAATTTATATTTACAAAAACAGAGCGAGCGAGAGGGCTTCGAAAAGCCCTCTGCGTTATGATTGATTCGAGTCGGATTACATGCCCATGTCAGCCAGGAAGTCTTCCAGTTCAATTTCAAGGTCTTCCAGCCCGGTTTCCACATCAACCGAACCCGTCAGAATATCATGGATGCCGCCGGCGAAGACGGCCGAGGCCGCCTGATATTGCGCGCCGGTGATGACCGAAGGCCGGGCGAAGGCGGTACCGATGATGGGGCCGGCGGCCGCGAAGAGCGGGTCGGCTGCAATCGACGGGTCTTCATAAACGGCGGGAATGGTCGGGAACTGACCGACGAAGTACGCCCGCTGAAGCTGCTGTTCATAGCCGGTGATGTACTTGGCAAAGGCGGCGGCGGCATCCACATTTTCGCTGTACTTGCTTACCGCCAGCTGCCAGCCGCCGAGACAGGCCGCTACCCGTGCGCCGCCATTCGGCAGCGGCACCCAGTCAAACTTGCCAGCTACCGCGCTGTCGTCGGCGTTGCCCAGATTATAAGCATAGGGCCAGTTACGCATAAAGGCGGCATTGCCGGCCTGCCAGACGTTACGGCTTTCCTCTTCCTGATAGGTGGTCACGCCTTCGGGGCTGATGCCGCCTACCCAGCCAACGGCGCGTTCCACCAGGTCGGCAAAGGCATCGTCCATGACATTGACTTCGCCGGCGGTGGTAATGAAGGTATCGCCGGTCGTGGAAACCAGCCATTCATGGGCATCGCAGGTCAAGCCTTCATAGTCGTTGCCCTGCCAGACATAGCCGGCGAAATTGGTATTGCCTTCGGCGACTTCGCCAGCCTGGATGGCGGCGGCGGCCGCTTCGAGTTCTTCCCAGGTGGTTGGGACATCGAGTCCGTATTTTTCGAGCAGGTCTGTTCGATAGTACAGGCCAGCGGCATCAGTGAACCAGGGGATGGCGACCAGCCGTCCGTCTACGGTTTGGCCGTTAATCATGTCAACAAAGTAAGCGCCGACTTCTTCTTCAGTCAGGTAGGCGCTCATGTCAACTACGTGCGGGGCGATGATTGCCGGCCAGATAACATCAACCTGCATGACATCAACATCGCCGCTCTGCGCTTCAAAGAATTGCAGATAAAGGTTCAGACGCTCGGTGGCGCTGTCGGGCATTTCTAGAATCTCAACCGTGATGTTGGGACAAACGCTGGTGAAAACATCAACCGCGCGTTGGGCGAATTCGCGTTCGGCGCCGACGTTGCCGCCGCCCAAGGTAATTTCGGCTTCACCTTCAGGGCATACGATGTCATCGCCGGCTGCGACCGGTTCTTCTTGCGCGAGCGCAGGCGCGGACAAGACCATGAGCGCCAGCGTCAAAGCCAGAAAGATACGAAATACTTTAGTGTGCATTGGAAACTCCTGATTAAATGTTATGACATGCGAACAAACGAGAACTTGCCTCGCCTGCTTAATGTATAGCACATTTTGCCCGCGTTGTCGATAAACTGTTTTACATCAAGGCGATGCCGCGGTGTTATTTCGGAGATAGGGCTGGAGTTCGCTATCATTACCCTAGCCGAGCGGGATCCCAGATTTTCTCGCAGATCTGACGATACAAGTCCTGCCGCGCATCCATGTCAGCCTTTTTGAACTGCTGGTGCGCCCGAAAAGGAAGTCCGCTGCGACGCATAAAATTTTTGAAATTAGGATTCTGATAAGCCTGCGGGTGGAGCGAGGCGGCCAGCAGATTTTCTTTGAGGTAGCACTGTATCTTGTATTCGTAGACAGCTGCGCCAAGGCTCTGGTTAGTGCCTTATGGCAATAATACCAGCCCGCCCAAATAATTGCGATAGTGCTGGAACTCGCGCTGATAGAAGTCGATGCCATATTTGACATTGCCCAGCAATTCACGCACCGACTTGGTTTTTGCTTGAATCTTGCTCATGGTATTCTCTCCTCGTTCAATAGGGTCAACTTGCCCCTTCTCCCAAAAGTAAAAGAAGGGGGCTCAACAATCTAATCTTCCAGTGTACTCAAATCGCCTAGCGGCTGTCCCATCGCCTGCGCTTTCAGCACGCGGCGCATGATTTTACCGCTGCGCGTTTTGGGCAGGCCGTCCACAAATTCAATCTGCGCCGGCACAGCGATTGGCCCGACTTCGTGGCGGATATGCGCCTTCAGTTCCGCCGCCAATGCTTCCGAGCCATCGACGCCATCGACCAGAATGCAGTAGGCATAGATGATATTGCCCTTGAGATCGTCGGGAATGCCAATCACGGCCGCTTCAGCGACCGCGCTGTGGCTGACCAGGCCCGATTCCACTTCAGCCGTTCCCAAACGATAGCCGCTGACTTTCAGCACATCGTCGTTGCGGCCAATCACCCACAGATAATCGTCTTCATCCCGCCGCGCCGTATCGCCAGCCAGATACCAGCCCTGCGCTTTGTATTTCTCCCAGTATTGGCTCAAAAAACGTTCGTCATCGCCATAAACAGTCCGAATCATGCTTGGCCAGGGAGTCTTAATCACCAGATTGCCATCTTCGCCGGTCGCCACCGGCCGGCCATCTTCATCGACAATATCGACCTGAATGCCGGGGAAGGGCCGGGTCGCGCTGCCGGGCTTCAGTCCCATTGAGGGCAAGGGTGTAATCATGAAGCCGCCGGTTTCGGTCTGCCACCAGGTATCAATAATCGGGCATTCGCCGCGGCCAATCACCCGATGATACCAGCGCCAGGCTTCGGGGTTGATCGGCTCGCCTACTGTGCCTAACAGGCGCAGGCTGCTCAAATCGCGCCGTTTGGGCCAAGCCTCGCCAAAGCGCATCAAGCCCCGAATGGCTGTTGGCGCGGTGTAGAGAATGGTCACGCCATAATCGGCGACAATCCGCCACCAGCGGTCGGGATAGGGATACGTCGGCGCGCCTTCATAGATGATGCTGGTCGCGCCCAAAATCAGCGGCGCATACACAATATAACTGTGCCCGGTGATCCAGCCAGGGTCAGCGGCGCACCACCAGCGATCCGCTTCCTTGATGTCAAAGGCCCAGGACATCGTCGTGGAAGTATAAACCTGATAGCCGCCGTGAGTGTGCAGAACGCCTTTGGGCTTGCCGGTCGTGCCGCTGGTGTACAGGATGAAAAGCGGGTCTTCGGCATCCATGACTTCGGTTTCGGCTCTGGCGCTGGCAATCGGCAGCGTCATCAACTCGTGATACCAGTAATCGCGGCCGGGCTCCATCGTGATTTCGTGGCCGGTGCGCTTGACAACGATCACCGTATCGACCACCGGCGAGCGGCGCACCGCCTCGTCGACCGTATCTTTGAGCTTGACAATTTTGCCGCGCAGCCAGGCGCCATCGCAGGTAATCAATATCCGGCTTTGGGCGTCTTCAATGCGGTCGGCGAGAGCCCGTTCGGAAAAGCCGCCATAGACAACGCTGTGCGGCGCGCCAATTTTCGCGCAAGCCAGCATCGCCACCGCAATTTCGGGAACGCGCCCCATATAAATGGTAACGCGGTCGCCCTTGCTGACGCCCATGCTGCGAAGCACATTGGCGAACTTGTTGACCTCCTGCCACAGCCGCCAATAGGACATCGTAACCTTATCGCCGTTTTCGCCTTCCCAGATCATCGCCAGCTTGTTGCGCTTCCAGGTATGGACATGTCGGTCAAGCGCATTGAGCGCCATGTTGGTCTTGCCGCCGACAAACCATTTGTAAAAAGGCTTGCCGCTGTCATCGAGAACTTGGTCCCATTTTTTGTACCAGTCCAGGGTTTCGGCGCGCTTCGCCCAGAATGCTTGCGGGTCTGCCAGCGCTTCCTGATAAACAGCCTCATAGTCGGGTATATTCGCCTGATTCACCATCTCGGCGGCGGGATAATACCATTCGCTGGTCGGGGGTGTAAAACCTTGTTCAGACATTAGGGAACTCCTGTTCGTCAATCATTTCAAATATATTCACGGTTAAACCAGAGGAAACTGCCTTCATAGTGTATAATATAAACGATATAAACAGTACACTTTAGAAGACGAAAGCGATTCAGAACCATCGCATCAGGTAAAATGTTTTCTAAACTATAATGAAGCGGACAGCTTATCTTAAATAAAGGGGATACCCATGAATCATTCAAGACGTCTGGTACTGCTGGTCACACTGCTGTTTGCTGTGGCATTGACAGCGCTTTTGATGAACGCGCTGGTTGAAGAGAATCATTGGGGATATGAAGGCGAGGAGGGCCCAAACTATTGGGGCGAACTGTCGGACGACTATGCCCTGTGCGCTGACGGCTCGGCGCAGTCGCCGATTGACATCAGCGACGCCGCCGAACTTGACCTGGTGGACATTGAATTCAACTATGGCGACACTGCCAATCGCATTTTCAACAATGGTCATACCATTCAGGTCAATGTCGATGAGGGCAGCGGCATCGTCTACAATGGCATCAGCTACAATCTGCTGCAATTCCATTTCCACAATCCGAGCGAACACACGATTAACGGACAAGCGGCGGCGATGGAAATCCACTTTGTCCATCAAGACCCCAACTCCGGCGCTTTGGCCGTTGTCGGGATTATGCTCACCGAAGGCGAGCGCGGCAACGAGGCTTACGGCGCTGTTTTCGATCATTTGCCGGCCGAAGCGGGCGAACCTGAAGCCCGCGGCAGCGCGCTTTCCTTGGCGGCGCTCCTGCCGCCAAGCCGGACTTTCTATACCTATCAAGGCTCATTGACCACGCCGCCATGCAGCGAAATCGTGCGCTGGCTGCTGCTGGATACACCGATTGAGCTATCCGGCGCCCAGATTGAAGCCTTTGCCGCCATTCATCAAGGCAACGCCCGACCTATCCAGCCGCGCGGGAAACGCGATTTGCTGCTCGACAGCCAATAATACATCAAATTCGGGGGCCTGGACGGCCTCCGAATCAATCCCAAATGCCGCCCATTTCCCAGATGGTCATTTGCGCCTTTGCCGCGCCGCCAATCGCAGACAGGTTCAAACCCAAAGCGTCTTGGCGCGTTGGATAAATCCGACTGGTCATCGTCAGGCGCTCATTGGCATAAATCTCGATGACCGATTTGTCCAAATAAAGGGTCAAATCCAGCGCCTCGCCGTCAGCCAGAGCCAGTTCGCATTCGCAGGGGTCAAGCATCACGTCGGCGGCGGCGCTTGACCGTTCTCGAATCAAGCGCAAAACGCCGGCTTGGAAATCATAGACCAGTTCGGTCTGCTCTTCGCCGTCGGGAGTGCGCCTGAACTGGATGACAAGCTGCTTGCAGTTGGCTTCCGTGACTCGACAGGCAATTTCCAGACAATCGCCGGCCGCGCCTCCGAGCGCGTCCGAGCATTCAGCAGTCACAGATACGGCGCCCTCAAACAGCGCGGCCTTTCGCAGCTGCCCAAGTTCAGCTATGGGTTTAACGATGAGATGGTTATCATCACCAAGCGCGATTTCACGCGGCAGCGTCAAACAGGAAGCCCAGCCGGCCTTGACGTATTGGTTTCGGCTGCGCGCCTCGCGGATCCAGCCCCACATCAGCCAGCGGCCGGAAGGATCGCGCAGACTGTTGGGCGCATAAAAGACGTCGCCGCCATCCAGCCGCGCCGCCGCGCCGTCGGGGCTGAATTGATGATTGGCATAATCGCCCAGCCAATACAGCGGCCGGCTGTGAGGCGACACAGCCAGCATGTGCTTGGCGCCCAAATCGAGGAAGTTGGGACATTCCCAGTTGATGCCGCTTTCTTCGGGGCGGCCGGTGTAAAGCGGATTCAGATATTCCCAGTCGATTAAATCCGGCGAGCGGTACAGCAAAGCGACTCCGCCCTGCCCTTTGATGCCCGAACCCAGCGCCATATACCAGCGGCCATCGTCCTCTTGCCACAGAAAAGGATCGCGGAAGCCAATCAAATCCAGGCCGGGCGGCGGCCTGGCGATGACTGGATTGTTGGGATGCTTCTGCCAAGTTTGCAGGCCGTCAGCGCTGGTGGCGATGCACTGGGTTTCGCGGTCAACCTCGAGGATGTACTCATCGCTGTATCCCTGCGGAATCTGCTGTCGGTCCGATGCGGGCGGAGCGTCATCGCGCAGATGCAGATCAAGGTTGGCGACAGCTGAATACATCATAGTCGGCGTCCCGTTGTGAATGACGACGCTGCCTGACCAGACGCCGGCGCCGTCATAGCTGCCGGGCGTCGGCATCATCGCCATCGGACAGTGCTGCCAATGCACCAAATCAGGACTGCGGGCATGGCCCCAGCCTATCGGCCCGAAGTCGGGGAGGCGCGGATTGTGCTGGAAGAACATGTGATAAAAGCCGTCATAATAGACCGGGCCGTTGGGGTCGTTGATCCAGTTGGCGCGGGTCATCAGATGATAGATGGGACGGTGCGGATCATCGCTGATTTTGGTGGCGGCCGCGGCCACGGCTTGATTGGCCCCTTCGAGAATTTGTGAATATGATTCGGTCATGTCGTCTCCTTTAAGGGTGCGGCGTATTCAATCGCGCCGATATCACAGCCGGCGCCCTGCGGTCTTGCCGTGCCAATTTGGTCGGTTTCCGGGCAGTAATCATCATCAGCGGCGTCAATTATTGACGCCATTGCCAACAGAGCAATGCCCAAGAGAACGATAAGCAAGTATTTCAGAAGTGTTTGACGTCTGTTTTCAGCGCGAACCTTTGCCATGCTCTCCGGCGACAAAGCATGTTTGGAATGCTTATGTGTCTGCTGTGTCAGCTTTGCTTCCACTCTGTTTTCTGGCGTATAATTCATTGCGTGGAGAAAATTGGGCTTCTGCGGTTTGCTTCCTTTCATGTCAGTTAGTCCTTTCTGCCCTTACAGACGGAGGGCATATTCATTTTA
Source organism: Phototrophicaceae bacterium (assembly GCA_965203755.1). Lineage (GTDB taxonomy): Bacteria > Chloroflexota > Anaerolineae > Aggregatilineales > Phototrophicaceae > UBA6055. The sequence goes on from OZ241910.1 coordinate 96,409, forward strand.
TTCTATTGCATATAAGCGGCCCTCCGGCGTGCTTGTCGGCTGATAGCCAGGCAGCGGCAGCAGCCGTTGATGAATGATGTCAAGCATCCCGTCCTTGCTGGGAAAGAAGCTGTCCTCCAGTTCAGCCGGCGGCGTGATCCAGTTGCGCGAACCCAAAACCGCCGCCGGCCCATCCAAAAAATCAAAAGCCAGCTGGTTGATATTGGAAGCCATCGTATGCAAAAAAGAGCCGCGTTCAGTGGCATCCGACGTCAGCAGAACCCGACCCGTCTTCCGAACCGACTGAATGATTTTGTCATAGTTAAGCGGATTCAGGAAACGAACATCAATCACTTCCGCGCTGACGCCATGTCTGTCCTCAAGTTCATCAGCCGCCTGCAAGGCGCGGTAGAGGGCGGCGCCGATGGTTATGATGGTGAGGTCTTCCCCTTGCCGATGCACTTGCGGCTCGCCCTCTTCAATCTCATAATAATCCAGCGGCACGCCCTGCGGGAACAGAACTTCAGGCTGGCTGTAGAGACGCTGGCTTTCAAAGAAAACAACTGGATCCGTGCCGCGCAGCGCCAGATTGAGCATCCCCTTGGCATCATAGGGGGTCGCCGGGAAAAAGACTTTCAAGCCCGGAATATGGGCGGCGATTGAACTCCAGTCCTGCGAATGCTGCGCGCCGTACTTCATCCCCACCGACACCCGCAGCGTCAGCGGCATCTTGAGGACATTGGCGGACATCGCCTGCCACTTGGCCATCTGGTTAAAAATCTCATCGCCGGCGCGGCCCATGAAATCACAGTACATCAACTCGGCCACGACCCGCCCGCCCGCCAGCGCATAGCCAACCGCCGTCCCGACAATCGCCGCTTCGGATATCGGGCTGTTGAAGAGACGGTGATAGGGAATGGCTTCCGTCAGCCCGCGGTAAGCGCCAAACGCGCCGCCCCAGTCGCGGTTCTCCTCGCCATAGGCGATCATGGTCGGGTCTTGATAATAACGATGCAGCATGGCCTCAAAGATGGCTTCGGCATAAGTCAGGGTCTTCAGCCGCGGCAAGGCCTTGCCGGCCTGATCCAGCCCAAAGCGATGCTTGCCGGCCGTGATCTTGAGTCGGGTGTCAGCCATCGGCAGCGATACCTCGGGCTGGCGGTCGTCCAGCGCATCCGCCTTTTGATTGGAGAACATCATAGCGCCTATCGAAACGCGGGCGGGATTGAGACGCGGCGAAACAGCCAAAGAAACGGCGGCGCGCACGGTTTCGCTGATGACTTCGACGACGGATTCGCGCCGGCTTTCCAGCCGCGCTTCGTCGGCATGACCGTTTGCCCGCAGATATTCGCCAAAGGCGCGGATGGAATCCTGCTGGCGCCACCGTTCCACTTCGGCGCGTCCGCGGTAGGACGAGGCGTCGCTGGGCGAGTGGCCGCTGTAGCGATAGGTGATCACATCCAGCAGCGCCGGGCCGCGCCCTTCCAGCAGGAGCGCTTTTTTGCGCCGGGTGGCATCGGCGACCGCCAGCGGATTATAGCCATCGACGCGCTCGGCGTGCATGGCGGCGGCGTTAAGGCCCAGCCCAACGCGCGCCAAGATGCCAAAGCCCAAGGTTTCGCCCTGCGGCTGGCCGCCCATGCCATAAAAATTATTGACAAAGTTGAACAGAACCGGCGGCGCCCCGCCCAGTTCCTTGTCCCAAAGTGTATGATACTGATCCATGGCGGCGAAGTTCATCGCTTCCCAGACTGGGCCGCTGGCAATCGACGAATCGCCCAGGTTGGCGATGACTGCGCCGGGCTTGCGATTGATCCGCTTGAAAAGCGCCATGCCGACGGCGATGCCAGCCGAGCCGCCGACAATCGCGTTGTTGGGCATGATGCCAAAGGGCGGAAAGAAGGCGTGCATCGAACCGCCCATGCCCTTGTTAAAACCATTTTCACGGGCGAATATCTCGGCGTAAACGCCATAGATTAAATAGCTCTGCGCCAAGGATTGAATATCGGCGGCCTTGGCGAAGGTCTCGACCGCCCGCAGCGCCTTGCCGTCCATATAGCTTTCCATGATGTGCAGCAGCCGCGCCGCGTCCAGCTGGCGGATGGCCGACAGGCCTTTCGCCAGAATCTCGCCATGGCTGCGGTGCGAGCCAAGGATGAAATCATCGGGGCCCAAAACCGCGCTTTGCCCGACAGCGGCGGCTTCCTGACCGATGGACAGATGCGCCGGGCCGCGGTGCGTATAGCGGATTCCACGATAAATCCCGTCCTTTTTGAAGCCGTCGAGCGCCGTCTCGAACTCGCGGATCAAGAGCATGTCTTGGTGCATATTGACCAAATCGGCGCGGGTGTAATGTTTCGCTTCCGCTATTGGATCCGGCTGATAAGCATTGACCGGAATATCGGGCGCATGAAGACGGTCGCGGCGCCGAACTTCATGCGGGTCAATCGCGAGCGATTTCGGCATGGCGCGCTCCTTTCGCTAACCGGCAAGCAGCAAGTCGATGCGCGCCAGATTTTTTGTCAATTCAGCTAGGAAACGGGCAGCCGGCGCGCCATCAACAGCCTGATGGTTGATGGTCAGCGAGAAACCGATATGCGGGACGAATGCGACGTCATTTTCGACCGGCATCGGCTTTAGATTGATGCTGCCGGCCCCAAGTATCGCTACCTGCGGCGGGTTGAGCAGCGGTGTAAAACTCTCGATGCCCAGGCCGCCCATGTTCGTCATGGTGAAACTGCCGCCGCTTAGCTCCTCGGGACGGATGCTGCCCTCCCGACAGGCTAAGGCCAGCCGATGGGTTTCTGCCGATAGCTGTTTCAAACTTAGCGAGTTGGCATGGCGAATCACCGGCGCCATCAAGCCGCCCCGGGTATCGACCGCCATGCCTAGGCTGACTGCTTGATGCTGATAGAGGGTCTCATTTTCAAAGACGGCGTTCAGCGCGGGGAAATCGGGCAAGGTCTGCGCCAAAACATACATGAGCAAATCATTGATGTTCACCTGCCGCAGACCCAAGTCTTCGTCGCTGTTTTTAAGCCGCCGACGAAAGGCAACAAGCGCCGTGGCATCGGCTGAAACGTTCAAGGTAAGCTGGGCGGTGGTTTGCGCCGATTCAAGCATCCGTTTGGCGATGGTCTTGCGAATGCCCCGCAGCGGGAGCGCTTGAATCACCGCCGGTTTTTCATGGCGGGCAGACGCCAGATGGGTCTTGGTCACACGGCTGTCGATTGGGATATCAGCGCCCATTTCGTATTCCCCGCCAGCAAGCATCGCCACCGGGGATATCTTCACCTGACTGACGATAGCCGCCTCAATATCCCGTTCGATAATCCGTCCATTGGGCCCGCTGCCTGACACCTGCCGATAATCAATGCCTTTGCGCCGCGCCAAATTTTTTGCCCGGGGCGAAATAAACACCGGCTTCGTCGGCGCGGGGCTGCTCGCTGTGGCTGGCATCAATTCAGCAAAGGATTCCCCAGCTTGACCGACCGCGGCGATGTTTTCAAGCACCGGCACCTCATCTCCCTCCTCGAAAAACTGCGCCAGCAATACACCGGACACCGTGCTTTCAACTTCCAGCGCCGCTTTGTCAGTTTCGATTTCGCAGAGGGGTTCGCCGGCGGCGATGCTTTCGCCGACAGCGACAAGCCAAGCCAGCAGGATAGCGCTTTCGACAGTATTTCCCAATTTGGGCATGACAATCGCTTGTGCCATACATCGCCCTCAAGCTGACTGCATCATCAATCGCCGCTTGTCACATACTGCTGCATATCTATCCCTTTGACCACTTTGTGCCATCGGGTAAGGTCGTATGGATGTTAACGCGTGCTAACCACAAGTTCGCACCCGACAAGTCCGCATCGGTCAAGTCCGCACCCGACAAGTCCGCATCGGTCAAGTCCGCACCCGACAAGTTCGCAGCCCATAGGTATGCACCCGACAAGTCCGCACCCGACAAGTTCGCTTCCGACAAGTCCGAGCCCACCAAGTTCGCGTGAAACAAGTTGGCATTGGACAGGTTGACCAAGTTAAAATCTATACCGATTAAATCCTGACCTTGCAAATTGATTCCGCGCAGGTCAAGGTAGCGTGCCACAATCTCTTGCTTTGTCCAGGGTTTGCGTTTCATAGCGATTATCCTTTCCTGCCCTCACCATGAGAACAACTCATCTTACCATGGCCTTGCCCGCCTAAAGTTCCGCCGGCTTGACCTATCCCTTTAGGCTGCCGGAAGCCGTCACGCCGGTGATGAGATGTTTTTGCCCGAAATAGAAGACAGCCAGCATCGGGACAATCATCAACATGGAGAACGTCATCACCATGTTCAGGCTGCTGTCAGATCCTTCGAATCCTTTCAGAGCGTTTAGACCCAGCGCCAGTGTCCACAACTCTTGATTGGAACCCAGGTAAATCAAAGGGTTGAGGAAATCATTCCAGGCGAATTCAAAGGCAAAGATCGAGACAGCTGCGATGACGGGTCGTGACATCGGCATGAAGATACGCCACCAGACGCCAAACTCGGAGCAGCCGTCAATGCGGGCAGAGTCATAAATTTCGTTCGGAATACCGCGGAAAAACTGGCGATACAGGAAAATATAGAAGGCATTGTGCCCCAGTATGCGCGGCAAGACGAGCGGCCCAAAAGTTCGCGTCCAGCCAATTTCGTCAAAAAACAAAAATAAAGGGATGATTCGCACCACATAAGGCAGCATCATCGTCGCCAGCAGAATGCCAAACAGGTATTGCCGTCCGGGAAAGGGAATGCGGGCAAAGGCATAACCGGCCAGGGTACAGGGCACCAAAGCGCCAAATAAGGACGCGGCAACGATGATGAGGGTGTTGCGAGTGTATTTGCCGATTGGACGTATTTCAAACAGATTGGGATAATTTTCAAAGGCAACCGGATCAGGAATTAACTCCAATCGGCGAATGGATACTTTGTCGCGGGTTTTGAGCGATGTCGAAACAGTCCATAACAAGGGCACCATCATCACAACCGCGCCGACAGTCAGGACAGCATAGACAAATACTTGGCGGATCAATTTGGCCTTTGGATTCTGAATCATAAAATGCACTCTTTAACAAGCGGACAGATTAAGAGTTTAGGTATTGTCTTCTTCGCCATCCCCATAGAACACCCAGCGATTGGAGGTATAGACCAAGGCAACTGTTAGCACAAAGATGATGCTGAATAAGATGGCGGACAAGGCGGCGGCATACCCAAATTCAAAGTCGCGGAAGGCTTTGTTGTAGACATGCAGCATAAAGACCAGGCCGGATTGCAAGGGGCCGCCATTGACATCGAGCATGATGAAGACCTGCGTAAAGACCTGAAAGCCGCCAATCACCCCAATGAGCAGGTTAAAAAAGATAGTGGGTGTCATCAAGGGAACGGTGATATGGCGCAGGCGATGCCAGCTGTTACCGCCGTCGATGGCAACAGCCTCGTACAAATCATCGGGGATACTCTGCAAACCTGCCAGGAAGATAATCATCTGCCCGCCGAAACCCCATAGACTGAGGATGATGAGCGAGGGTTTGATCCAGTCAGGCGAGGACAGCCAACGCACTGGCGTGATGCCCACCAGCGCAAATAACTGATTGAACAAGCCGTAGCGGGTGTTAAGCAGACCGGCAAAAATGACTGTCGCCGCCACCAGTGGCACCACCGACGGCACATAAAACAGGGTGCGATAAAGCTGCATACCGCGTACCCGCATATTGAGCAGAAGGGCGATGAAGAAGGCAAATAACAATTTTAGAGGAACGCTGAAGCCCAAATAATAAACGGTATTGTATAAACTTTTTGAAAAGAGTTTATCTTTGATAAAAATCTCGGCGTAGTTTTCCAAGCCGATCCAAGGCGGGGCGCCGATAGTCCCGATTTGATAATCGGTAAAACTCAAGTAAAGGTTGTAGACAAAGGGCATCAAGTCAAAGATGATAAAGCCGGCAAACCAAGGCAGGATAAACAGAAAGCCGATCAAGCTGCGATGACGGAACCAAAATTCAGACAGTCGGGCCCGCAGTGGGGCCCGACTGCCGCTTGTCTGTAAAGCAGGCGCTGCGCTGCCGCTAGCCATCAAATTCGTTCCAGAATTCGTCAAGGAGGGCTTGACCTTCGGCCGCGGCATCATTCAAAGCATCTTCCGCTGACTTCATGCCGAAGAAGGCTTCTTCGATATTATTGCTCAAGACTTCGGCAATTTGCCCCTGCACTGGCGTAATCGGAACTGAAGTATCGGTCGCCAGGCCTTCCAGCACGGTCGCCCAATAGGGATTGGCATCGTAATAAGCGGGATTCTCGTTGCATTCGCGCACTGGCGAAGGGCGGCTTTGGGCAAACAGGAAGGCACAGCCGCCGAGCGGATGCATACCGATAAACTCGGCGAACTTGTAGGCTGCCGCCTGCTTTTCTGGTGGGTGGACCGCTGGAATGGTGTAAGCCCAGCCACCGCTGAAACCATAGCCGGTAACCCCAGCATGGCTGGCGTCGGGATTGTCGCCATTGTAAGGACGCAGCATCACACCCCAGTGAGAGGCATCGGCGTATTTTTCCGGCGCGTTGACCTTGTAGTGCCCGAAGAAAGACGTGTTGACGCCAAGGAAAGCCAATTCGTTATCATAGAAGGGATGGTCGCCTTCGGCGAAGGAGGTGTCCTGGAAGAAATCGCTGACATTTTCCACCCCGCCATTGATGTTGTTGGTGAAGTTAATCATCCATTCCAGCGTTTCGATCCCTTCGGGGCTGTTAAAGGTCAAAGTGCGTCCATCGTCTGTGACATATTTGCCATTATTGGCATACAGCCAGGAGACGAAGTTGGAGTCCCCGCTGCCAACAGAAGCTCCCATAACATCAATGCCGAGCGGGTCGCCTTGCGTGATTGCCATCGACATTTCTTCAAGTTCCTGCCAGGTTTTGGGCGGACTTTCCGGATCAAAGCCGGCATCGGCCATCATTCCTTTGTTGTAGATGAACATACTGGTCAAGCCGCCGGCGGATGGCATCGGCAGACCGTAGAGTTGGCCGTTCCAGTATTGAATGCCGATCTCACCGTCATAGAAAACACTCAAATCAGTCCCGGCTTCTTCGACGAAAGCATCAATCGGGATAATGAGCCCTGAAATGGCAAATTGATAGGTTTCCGGGCGGGTGGTCATGATGATGCCAGGCGGATTGCTGCTGGCAGCGGCAGTCGCCAGCAGTTCGCTGCGGTTATCCCAAGGCTGAACTTGATTGATGATGCGGATGCAGGGATTTTCTGCCTGGAAGTGTCCGATGAGTTCGTCCATCAAAGCCTCGCGCGCCGCCCCCCACCAGTTCATAAATTCGAGTTCAATGACCTCGCCGGTACAATTTTGAGCGGCCGTCGGCGCAAGACCGAGGGACAGCAAGATGCCAAGAACGATTGTCAGACGTACAAAGAGTGAATATCTCATGCGATTCTCCAATACAAATCATTGTTCAGTAAAATAATGGCTGGACAGCCAATCGTACACGGTTTCAATTTGGACAGCGAACACAGATGCCAAAGGCCGGACAGCCTTTGTTTATGGTGATGACAAGAACTGCCTTTATCCTGCTGCGGTTTTAAGATGCCTTCAAGCCAGTCCGTCTTCCGTCCGTTAATTTTCGCAGATTGCCGCATATCAATTATACTAAATGAATAAGCGGCATTCTCGGCAACTTATATTATAATATATTGAATTCGTCAGACTGTCAAGTTATCGGCGCCGGGTGGAATGGGTTCAGTGTCAAATAGCTTCGGAAACATAGTTTATTTTAATTAAGATAGGATTTTGATATGATAGAAAATGTTTCTTTGGCCTATGATGCCGTGATTGTTGGCGGCACTCCTGCCGGCATTATGGCCGGCATCGCCGTTGCCAAATCGCAGCGCAGCGCAGTGATTCTGGAACGGACATCCCATCTGGGCGGCTTGCCTGCTAATGGGCTGGGTGCAACTGATATCGCCACTCGCGGCGCAACCGGCGGACTCTTTCTCGAATTTATAAGACGGATTAAACAGCATTATATCGACTGCTATGGGGCTGCGTCGCCGCAGGTGGCCGATTGCTCGGGAGGGTATCACTTTGAACCCCATGTTGCCGAACAGGTCTTGCTGGCGATGGTCGCTGAACACCAGGATTATCTAAAGTCGCGGTTGCAGCGGCAGTTTTCTGCCGAACCGAGTAATGCTATTAAAGATGGCCATACGCTGACGGGGGTTAAGGTTAAAAATCGAATCACCGGCGAGACTGAAATCTACACCGCGCGGGTCTTTGTGGATGCCACCTATGAGGGAGATTTGGCTGCGGCCGCAGGCGCCCCGTATATGTTGGGACGCGAGGGCACGGATGAATACAATGAACCCTGTGCTGGCAAGTTCTATCAGCGCTGGCAAGCCGCGCCTGACCCGTATTATTCTACTGGTCGGGGTGATAATGCGATTCAATCCTACAATTACCGTCTGGCGCTAACGACAAATCAATCGAATACAACGAAAATCGAAAAACCTGAAGCCTATAACCGCGCCGAATATCTATCATTGATAGATGACGTTGTGCAGGACCGCAATGCCGGTCCGCCCACCCCCAAGGAATTCGACGGCATCGGGCGAATCACCAACATGGTCACTTTGCCCAACCAGAAGACCGACGGCAACAACCAACATGCAGTCTTTATTTCGACCGACCTGCCCGAAGAAAATTGGCCCTGGCCAACAGCCAGCTGGGATTGGCGCGACCGCTTTGCCCAACGGCTGCGTGATTATATCCTCGGTTTGTTTTATTTTGCCCAAAACGACCCCGGCCTGCCACAAGGTTTCCGTGACCGCTGCAATCGCTGGGGACTCGCCAGTGATGAATTTACGGACAATGGCAATTTCCCGCGTCAGGTCTATGTTCGCGAGGGACGGCGGATTCGCGGTGAATATCTGTTTACAGCAGATGATGCTTTGTCGAAGCGCGGCTCAAAAGATCACATGACCAGCATCACCGCCAGCCACTATAGCCTCGATTCCCATGCCGTACTCAAACGCGAACCTGGCCGCCCGCATCTGGATGGTTTCTTTTCCTACCCAACCAAACCCTATAGTGTCCCTTATGGTGTGATTGTTCCCCTGGAAGTCGAAAATCTGCTGATTCCGGCGCCAGCGTCGTCCACTCATATCGGCTTTAGCACCCTGCGGATGGAGCCCTGCTGGATGGCATTGGGTCAGGCAGCCGGTACGGCCATAACTGTTAGTCTGGATGACGGGACCTCTGTTCGAGAGCTTAATGTCATTGAACTTCAGCGCCGTTTGCTGGCGGCCGGCGCGGTTTTGAGCTTTTATGAGGATGTCGCGCCTGGCGATGCCCATTACGAGGCAGCCCAATACTTTGCCCTGCGCGGTTTTTTGGGGGATAGCTATCGCGCCAGCCTGAACGAAGAGATATCCCAAGAATGTCGGACAAATTGGACGCGATGGGCAGAGGCGCCGGATTTGGCTGATTTTGCTGGCACGCGCGGCGAACTGCTGGATGCGCTGTATCAACGGGTCAGTTCTCGTTCGGATGCGGAACAATCCCGGCTCTATGCCGGGGAGTAAGGCTAAATACGATGCTGCGGATGGGACAAGAGGATAATGTAATGGAATTTGTCAGAATTAGCGCAGAACAGAAACGGCAGTTTGATGATGAGGGGTATCTGATTCTCAGGGGTGTGCTGGACAGCGATACCATCGCCGGTTTGACCGAAGCCGGTGACCGCCTGATTTCGAGTGACCGAACCGCCAATCGTCAGCGCAGCAATGGCGGTCTTTATGATGGTTTTCGGAATGTCGTTTCGATGGACGACAGCTTTTTGCCCTTGATGACCCATCCGGCCACTTTTTCGGTGGTGGCGCAGCTGCTGGGACCCAACCTCGGCTTATTGACCAGCCATCTCATCTATCGCCATCCCGATCCAGCGGGTTCACCGGCGACAAGCCGGATGCCGGGCTGGCATCGGGACCATTTTGTATCCATGCGCGATTTGGGACATGCCCATATCCCGCGTCATTCACTTAAAGTCGCCTATTATCTGACTGACTTGAGTCAAGCCAACAGCGGCGCCACCTTGATGGCAGCCGGCAGCAATCAACTCAAGGAAAGGCTTGTTATTCCATCAGGCCAGGTTGATCCAGAAACCTGTATTGAACCGCGATTAAGCCCGGGTGACTGCGTCCTGTTTGAGAATCGAACCTGGCATGCCGGTGCGGCAAATCTGACGAACCGAATCCGCAAAGCGGTCATGCTGGGTTATTGTTATAATTGGATTCGTCCGACCGATTATCGTCAGCAGTCACCGGCGATGCTGGAAAAACTGAACCCGATGCAGCGTTTCCTGGTGGGTGAAGCGATTGACGATACGCCGGAATTTCAATTCGATGGGGGCGCCAATCCAATCAATGACTGGTGTATTAAAAAGGGATTTCACTGCCAACCGGCTTAACTGGGTATGAGAAGGAGGGGTTTTATGAAAGAGCGGCAAACAGATATTTTGATTGTAGGTGGTGGAACCGGGGCAGTCGCGGCGGCGCTGGCGGCGCTGCGGTTGGGCAAATCCGTTATTATGAGTGAGGAAACGGACTGGATCGGCGGGCAACTCACGGCGCAGGCAGTCCCGCCGGATGAACATCCCTGGATTGACCAAACTGGGGCAACCGCCAGTTATATGCGCTGGGCGGACGGCGTGCGCGATTATTATCGCCGTAACTATCCTCTTAGGCCGACGGCGCGTTATACCATGAATTTTAATCCCGGTCAGGGGAATGTCAGCCGTTTGTGCCATGAGCCGCGCATCGGACTGGCTGTGATTGAAGCAATGCTGGCGCCCTATCGCTCAAGTCTTCAACTCGATATCCTGCTCAATCATATCCCGGTGGCGGCTGAAACAGAAGGAGATCGGGTGATCGCCGTAACAGTGCAAGATACCCGCAGCGGTGATGAAACGGTGATATCGGCGCCCTACATCCTGGATGCGACCGAGTTGGGTGATCTGCTGGAACTGGCAAACGTTGAGTTTGTGATTGGCGCCGAAAGCCAGGAACAAACCGGCGAACTTCATGCTCTTGCCGGCGAGCCGCAGCCACTGGATCAACAGGCGATTTCATGGTGTTTCGCCATTGACCATCTGGAAGGCGAGGATCATCGCATTGAAAAACCGGAAGATTATGAGTTTTGGAAAGCATATCAGGCAGATTTTTGGCCGGGCAAACAGCTTGCTTGGCAAGATGTCAGCCCCATCACACTGGAGACTCGCAATCGCGGCATTTTCCATACGGATTTCCATCACAAGCGCACTGGAGAGCCAGGGGATTTTTGGCATTTTCGGCGGATTCTGTATCAAGGACATTACCCCGAAGGGACATTCCGCAGTGATATTACGCTGGTGAATTGGCCCCAAATTGATTATTGGCTGAAACCTTTGCTGGGAGTGTCAGAAACCGAGAAACAAATGGCTCTGCGCGGGTCGCGGCAGCTAAGTTACTCGCTGCTCTACTGGATGCAGACCGAAGCGCCCCGCCATGATGGCAAGGGATATGGCTATCCGGGCTTGCGCCTGCGCCCCGACATTGTTGGGACGAGCGATGGATTGGCGAAGTATGTTTATATCCGTGAAGCGCGGCGCATTCTAGCTGAATTCACTGTGCTGGAACAGCACGTGGGCGTCGAGCAGCGGGGCGCGCTTGTCGGCGCCGAAAGTTTTGATGACAGCGTTGGGGTCGGCAGTTATCGCATCGACTTGCACCCAAGCACCGGCTTGCGGACTTATATTGACATTAGCAGCTATCCTTTCCAGATTCCGCTGGGTTCGCTGATTCCGCAGCGAGTGGAAAACCTGCTGCCAGCCTGCAAGAACCTTGGCGTTACCCATATCACCAATGGCTGTTATCGCCTGCATCCGGTCGAGTGGAATATCGGCGAGGCGGCCGGCGCACTGGCTGCCTACTGTTTGGGCAAGGGGCTTTCGCCGCGGCAGGTACGCAATACCGAAGCGCATTTGCGCGACTTCCAGACGATGATCGCAAGCCGGCTCGGCTTTGCACTCGAATGGCCCCGATATGCCCAGATTACACCACGTTAGAATCATACGAGGCGCGAAGATGAACAGACTGATTCGAGTATTTTTGGTGATATGGATTGGCGGAACAGTGTTTTTGGGTTCGGCTCAACCGCCAAGTGATGAGGATTCGCCAGCGGCTGTCTTTGAGGATGTCAGCGAAGCGGCTGGCATCACCGCCGGGCATCGCGGTGTTTGGGATCCGGAGGAAGGGTTTCAGGGTTATCTGGCGATTGGTCAAGCCTGGGGGGATTATGACAACGACGGCTGGGTTGACCTCTACGTCACCGGCAACCTTGAACCCAATGTCCTTTATCATAACAATCGAGATGGCACATTTTCTGTCTCCGAATACGCTGACAGTGTTAGCTTGCCGGATATACCCAGCGGCGGCGTGGTCTGGGGGGATTATGACAATGATGGCTGGCTCGACCTCTATGTGGTCAATTTTGGCGCCAATACCCTCTTCCATAATGAGGCTGGCAGCGGTTTTAGCGATATCACCGCTGCCGCCGGTCTTGGCGACAACGGTAAAGGCACATCAGCAGCCTGGGGGGATTATGACAATGATGGCTGGCTCGACCTCTATGTGACCAATTGGTCATGCTTCCCTGAATGCGACCCGGTGGATTTTTCGGCGCAGCAAGACCGGCTCTATCACAATAACGGCGATGGCAGCTTTACCGATGTGACCGCAGCGCTGGATTATCCGATGACATTGGGGGCTGGATTCGCGCCTGTTTTCCTTGATTATGATATCGACGGCGATCTTGACCTCTATGTGGTCAACGACAAGCTGCAGAACGAAATCGGCAATGTGCTGTGGCGCAATGACGGCGCCGGCTGCGGTCATTGGTGCTGGACGAATGCATCCAATGCAGCCGGACTGGATTTGATGATCAATGGCATGGGGTTGGATGTCAGCGACTACGATAACGATGGCGACTTTGATCTGTACGTCACGGATATGGTCTACAATATGTACCTGATGGCGAATGATGGCGAGGGCAGTTTTAAGGATCGTTCCCGCCGGGCCGGTGTCGCCATCAATGTTCAGCCAGATCAGGCTGTGGGCTGGGGGGCGGCCTTCTTTGATTATGACAATGATGGCTGGCAAGATTTGTATGTGGCGTCTACCGAATACTTTCAGACTTTCCCCGATTTGGAAGTCAGCTTTATGAATGCGCGCCAGGATGCGCTGTTCCACAACAGCGGAAATCGGTCATTTAGGGATGTGAGTCATCTAAGCGGCATTGACGAAGCGCTGGCGACACTGGGAGTGGCTTATGCAGATTATGACCATGACGGCGACCTGGATCTGGTCACTGGAAATTGGAATGCCGGGTATCGCCTGTATCAAAATCAGACGCGAATGGATAGCGAGCATCGTTGGCTGTCAATCGGCTTGCGGGGGAACGCGGGCATCAATTATGATGCGGTCGGGACGCGGGTTTATCTCACCGCCGAAACTGGGCCAACCCAGATGCAAACCGTCAAAATTGGCTCTGGCCTAGGCGGCAGCAGCCAGCCGGAATTGCATTTTGGGCTTGGTTCCGCCGCGATGGCAAACCTGCGGATTGTCTGGAGCAGCGGGACTGACTGCAACTTAGCCGCTGTGGCCGCCAATCAGCGACTCTTGATACAATATCAGGGGACCGCCGGCTGTGCTGTTAGCGCGGCGCCCTAGCGTACATTCTCTCTAGATCTATTCAAGCGATTGGCTCACTCTGATAAAATCTCCCTTCGTTTAAGCCTCACAGCAGATTCCCCGGCAAGGGACAAAAATCTATGTCATAGCCAAAAGCGCGCGGGCCAAGGATTTCCAGCGCCGCTGGCGTTTTCAGTTCTTTAGGCGCCGGCAAAGCCAGCGCCGCCACCCGCAAACCGTAACGCAGCGCTTCCGTGCCAATCGGCTCGCCGTCGTCGAGGCTGATGACGCAAATCAGATCCGGCACGGTGCACAGGATTTCGCCGCCGCAGCCGGCGATCAGGTTCTCGTTCTGGAAGCTGATATGCAGTTGATGCCCATAATCGTCAAAAGCGCTGATTTGCAGTTTGCCGCGGGCAAAACCCTGCACGGTGCGCCGTTCGACGTCGATAATTTTGCCGCTGAACATGACCCGCCCGCGACATAATTCAGCCACAGCTTGGGCAGGTTCTTGATTGCTTGCGCGGCAGCCGAGGACGGTTTCGCCGATCTGTTTTGCCAGGCTAAGCGTATTGCGGATGATGGCGTTTTTCATTTGCCTGCCTGACATGACCGGCATGACCAAGCCAGCCGAGCCGCCCATCTCAATCGTCAGGCTGCGGGCGAATGATTCTGCCTGCCGCGCCGAGCCGATGCGTTTGAAGATGGCGACATTGCCATGGGCATCAGCCAAGGCAAAGGGCGCCGGCGGCACCCCTTCAATCATAAAGGTATCCATCTGCAATTCGGGGAAGGCGCGTCCCATGCCGTCGCCATCCACCACCGGCAAGCCGCACTGCAAAGCGGCAATCATCGGACCAATAGCATTGCCGCCGCCGATTTCGCCGATGACAATCGCATGGATTTTCTGTTTGAGATGGTCTTCCAGCGCGCGAACGGCGGTCTTGATTTCATCGCCGGCCGGGAGCTTTTCATTGCTGACGGTCGGCGCCCCCATGCCGCCCACGGCGCAGACCAGCGCATCATCTGGCACGTCATCAGCAGCGATAATCGGCACAGCGCCGCCGCGCTGGCGCAGTTCTTTCTCCAGTCGAATCCGACTGATATAGGTACTGCCGCCGCCGCCAGTGCCGAGTATGCCGGCGCCGATGGCAATCGGCAGCGTGTCATGTAACGTAACGGATTGCATCATCTTCGCGTCCGATAAGTTAGCAGATGACAAATTGGTATTTGACAAGTTCTCCCAACTCAAGTTAGCGCCTGCCAAGTCAGCGCCCGACAAATCCCTACCTGACCAATCCATACTCACCAATCCTCACCTGACAAGTCAACAAATACAAATTAATCCAAGGCGAACCGCTCCTCAACCGGCACATAATCGACATCGTAGCCAAAGTAACGCGGATGAGCCAGCTTGAGCGCGTCGGGCTGGCGCCACGGCGGCGCGCAGGGAAAGGCAATCACCGCCACGCGCATGCCATAACGCAAAGCCTCGGTGGTGATCGGCTCGCCGGTTTCCCCATCCAGCACCGCGATTAAATCGGGGACGGTAGCGGCAAATTCGCCATCGACTCGCACCGCCAGATGTTCGTTCTGAAAATCGAGCAGGAGTTTTTGGCCGGCAAAGTCGCCGCTGCCGGCCATCTTGGCATCGCCGCGGTTCCAGCCGCCTTCAATGCGGCGGTCGACGTCGGTGATTTTGCCGCGGAAGACCAGAAACCCGCCGACGGCTTGGCGAACGGCATCGACTGGATTGGCTTCGTTCAGGCGCGCCAAGCGGACGGTCTTGCCAATCTCCTCCGCCAACGTAATCGTGCCGTGAATGGCGGCCTGCTTCAGCTGCTTGACCGTGGCTGAATAAAGGGCAATCATGCCTTCGGCGCCCATGTGAACGACGCAGGAACGGGCAAAGGTCTCGACCCATTGATTGCTGATGGTGTCCATAATCAGGATGTTGCCGCGCTCGTCCGACATGGCAAAGGGGCTGGCGGTGATGCCGTGGGCGGTGAAAATGGTCATCTGAATTTCAGGGAAGGCGCGGCCCATGCCGTCGCAGTCGACCATGGGGATGCCCAGCCGGGCGGCGACATAGATGGGCATAATCGAATTGAGGCCGCCGGCTTCAATGCTCATGGTGCCGCGCGGCTTTCGCCCCGAATATCGCCCCAGCGCCTCAAACGCGCGGATCATATCATCGCCGGCCGGCAGTTTTTCGACAATGACAATCGGCGCGCCCATGCCGGCCGAAGGCACAATCCAGTCGTCATCATCGAGTTCATCCAAGGTATAAAGCTCAACCGGGCCATATTGGCGAACCGCCTCGCGCGCCATCAGCTTGCCGATGTAAGGGTCGCCGCCGCCGCCAGTGCCGAGAACAGCCGCGCCCAAGGCAATATCTTCAATCTGCTCTTCATGCAAAAGCCGCATTACCGCTCTCCGTAGGTTTGTTCAACTGGGATATAGTCGGTGTCATAGCCAAAATAAGCGGGCCCCACCAGTTCCAGCCCCTTGGGCGTGCGCCACTTGTCGGCGCAGGGGATGGCAATGATGGCGACCCGAAAGCCATAGCGCAGACCTTCGGTGGTGATGGGCTCGCCGGTATCGACATCCAAGACCGCCAGCAGATCCGGCACCGTGACTTTGAACTCGCCGTCGATGCGGGCGGCGAGATGCTCGTTTTGGAAGCTAAGCTGCAAATTTTGTTCGGCGTATTCATCAATGCCGGCGATGAAGGCATCGCCTTTGGCAAAGCCGGCTTCGGTTCGCCGTTCGACATCGCCAATTTTGCCTTTGAAAATCAGGAAGCCGCCGACGGCCGCGCGAATGGTTTCGACGGGATGGTCTGCTTCCAGCCGCGCCCGCCGAATCACCTTGCCAATGTCTTCAGCCAGGGTGATGGTGCCGGGGATGGCCGCCTGCTTGAGTTGCCCGGCGGTTGCGGCATAGAGCGCGATCATGGCCATGGCGCCCATATTCACCGTGACGCTGCGGGCAAAAGTCTCGGTCCAAAGGTTGCTGACGGTTTCCATTAGCACGGTGTTGCCGCGTTCGTCCGACATGGCGAAGGGCGTTGATGAAATGCCGTGAATGGTATGGGTGACCATTTGCAGTTCGGGAAAGGCGCGCCCCATGCCATCACAGTCCACCATCGGAATCCGCAGCCGGGCCGCCAAATAAATCGGCACGACCGAATTGAGGCCGCCGGCTTCGATGCTCATGGTGGCTTTGACCGGTTTGCCGATGTACCTGCCTACCGACTGAAAGGCGTTGACGATATCGCTGCCGTTTGGCATTTTCTCGACCATGACCGTCGGCGCGCCCATCATGGCGGTCGGCACAATCAGGTCATCCTCATCGAGTTCGTCAAGGGCATAAAGCTCAACCGGCCCATAATCGCGGATAGCCTGCCGCGCCATCAGCTTGCCGATGTAGGGGTCGCCGCCGCCGCCAGTGCCAAGGACGGCCGCGCCCAGCGCTAGATTTTCGAGGACTGCTTCGTCAATGAGCCGCATCAGCCGGCCTCCATCAAGTCGCCGACGGCTTTGACCATGATGCGGGTGGCGTTGCCCGGCAGATAAGCCAGCGGCACCTCTTCAACATCCACAATCTCTATGCTGTCGCCGGCGGCGCCGGCGTTCACGGCGCGGTCAGTGGCTTCCTGCTTCGCCTGCGCCAGCGCTTCATCGCGGCTAAGTTCAGCCAGAGAGAAAATGCGGTCGCATTCGCCGCCGACCTGGGCAATGGCGGCGCCAATCGCATTGGCAACCGGAAAGTGAGGCGGCTTGATAATCTCGGATGCCCCTTTGATCTCGCCGCTGACGAGAATGCTACCGCCGCCGACCACGATGACCGGCACCGGCTTTGCGCTGGTTTTCATACGATCCACGGCAATGGCGATCATCTCCATGATGCGTTCCTGCGCCGATTGGACGAAATCGCTGTCCAGCCCGCTTACGGCGCTTCTGTCGCCGATGTCTTCGCCGGCGGCGACCGTCACATCCGTCGCCGTCAGGATATCGCCGCCGAAAACCAGCGCCTTTTCGGTCAGTTCATAGCCGACGCTTTGCGGCCCGACTTTCAGCGGATCTTTTTCGATCATGCTGCCGCCGCCTAAGCCAATCGAGTAGGTATCGGGCATGCGAAAGTTGGTGCGTACGCCGCCAATATCAACAGCCAGGGCGGCCGCCCGCGGGAATCCATGCTGCAAGACGCCAATGTCCGTGGTCGTGCCGCCAATATCGACCACAATCGCATCTTTCAGACCGCTCAAGAAGGCCGCCCCGCGCATACTGTTGGTCGGACCAGAGGCGAAGGTCAGCACGGGATAGGCTTTGGCGAAGTCGGCGTTCATCAGCGTGCCGTCGTTTTGGCTGATGTAAAAGGGCGCGGCGATTCGCAGTTCGTCCAGCGCCGCCTTGAATCCATCCACCGTCCGGGCGGCAAGCTGGCGCAGGCAGGAATTCATAATGGCGGCGTTTTCGCGCTCCAGCAACCCAATCCGTCCGATTTCGCTGGACAGGGTGATGCTGGCATCCGGCATAACCGACTTGACAATTTTGGCGGCCTGTTCTTCAAAGGTGGAGTTGACCGGCGAGAACACGGATGAAATGGCGATGGCGCTCAAGCCGGCCGCTTGGATTTTTTGGGCGATGGCGCGTATCTCTTCGGGGTCAAAGGCAGAGATTTCGCGCCCGTCAAACTCATGCCCCCCGTGCGCCAGATGCTCATTGCCGCCGACAAGCTGGCGCAGGTCATGCGGCCAATCCACCATCGGCGGCAGACAGACGGTGGCCGGCAAGCCTAGGCGGATGCAGGCGGTCGGCCGCAGGCGTTTCCGTTCGACGACCGCATTGGTGAAATGGGTCGTGCCAATCATCACGCCGTCAATCCTGGCGCTATCGATGCCCGAGTCCGCAATGACGCCGCGCAAGGCTTTGGCAATGCCCGCGGATACATTGGCGGTCGTGGGCGTTTTGGTCGAACTGATGACCGCCGCGCCATCCATCAAGACGGCATCGGTGTTCGTGCCGCCGACATCAATTCCAATTCTCATGGTCTTTTCTCCCGGTGTGAAAACAGTTTGAATACATCAATCGACGCATCATCGCCAAAGCGGCGGCGCCTCTCAAACGAATGGACGGCGCTTTTAATTGGCGACATATTCAATCGCGCCGATATCACAGCCGCCGCCCTGCGGTCTGACCGTGCCAATTTGGTCGGTTTCCGGGCAGTAGCCATCATCAGCGGCGTCAATGGCTGGACTGCCAGCCAGAAGCGGGAAATAGGCCGGCGAGCCGTCCTTCGGCACAACCAATTCGCCCAGCATGGGATCGCCTTTGAAGGCCGACGAACAGGAGCCGTCCTGAATGAAATTGCGGATATTCTGTTTCAGTTCGCCCCTAGAGTAACAAGCGTCTTCGCCGTCGCCGGCAATGATGCTGTTGACCATGCTTAACTCTCCCTCTTCCCAGTTATAGATCGCGCCGCCCCAAATGTCAGCCGAGCTGCCGCTGAAGCTACTGCTGCCGATGCTTAGTTCGCCCACGTTGAAGATCGCGCCGCCGATTTCAGCCGAGTTGCCGCTGAAGCTGCTGTTGACGATGCTTAGCTCGCCGACTTCCCCGTTGCCAATCGCGCCGCCGCCTTCAGCCGAGTTGTGGCTAAAAGCGCTGTTGACGATGCTTAACTCTCCCACGTTGAAGATCGCGCCGCTGTTTTCAGCCGAGTTGTCGCTGAAGCTACTATCGCTGATGCTTAGCTCTCCATCGCCCCCGTTGACAATCGCGCCGCCAGCCTCGTCAGCCGAGTTGTGGCTAAAAGCGCTGTTGACGATGCTTAACTCTCCCCAGTTGATAATCGCGCCGCCGTATTCAGCCGAGTTATGGCTGAAAGCACTGTTGACGATGCTTAGTTCGCCCAAGTTGACGATGGCGCGTCCCCTGGTCATGGTCAAATCCTGGATGGTCAGCGCGCCGCCGTCGTTGTAAAAGATCCGATAACGATTGGCGCCGCTGATGGTGTAGCCCTCGCCTTCAATAGTGATGTCCGAAGTGATAACAGGAAGTTCATCCCTAAGCGTTATGTCTCTGGTGAGCGCAATCGTGTCGGCACCGCGCCCGGCGCGACAGCCGCCGAAGGATCGGTCGCGGTTGGCGGCGATGATGGCATCCGCCAATGTACAGCTTGAGCTTAGCCTGATATCAGCGGCGTGAACCGTCGACGCCAATAGAAGCACCGTCCCTACGGCGGTGAAAAGCAAGGTCAGTCGCTTCATGCTGGTTCTCCTCTCTGATAAACAGAATGCAAAATGCTTCAATGAACTTATAAAACATCGCCTTCGGCATGGCGCGGCGGACAGCCAATCACCTCGCCTGGCAAAGGGCGGAAAGCGGCATCGGTGTTCGTGCCGCCGACATCAATTCCAATTCTCATGGTCTTTTCTCCCGGTGTGAAAACAGTTTGAATACATCAATCAGCGCATCATCGCCGGTTAGCGCCTGGAAGCTCGCCACTCGGCCATCGTCCTGCTCCCTTTGCTGCGATTGCAATGTGAACACAGCAGCTGCAGGTTGTCGAAGTGGTCTGCGCCGCCTTTCGAGCGCGGCAGGATATGGTCTACCTCCATGATTTTGAAGGGGAAATGCGTATCACAGCCGGCGCAAATGCCTTCCTGCAAGCCATACAGCCGATGACGATGAGTGCGATAGTTGGGCAGCGTCCCCAGGTCAGTACGCAGCGGCGGCTTGTCCAGCACCGTCGGCCCGCCCCATAGCCCGCGGTCAGCTGCAATGCGCTGTTTGACCAGCTTCACCGCCAGCGGCGACAAATCAACGCCCGCCCACTGTCGGTCAAGTCGGTCGGCGGCGACCAGTGTAGTCGCACAGCCGCAGAAAGGGTCCAGCACCATGTCGCCGGGGCTGCTGGATGCTTTGATGATGCGTTCTAGCAGTTTCAGCGGCTTTTGCGTCGGATAGCCGATGCGCTCTTTTGGACTGCGTACTGCGACAGCGATGTCATTCCACCAGTCTTCAGCTGCCTTGCCTCGCTTTCGCATCGCTTCAATTTCTGCTGGCTCAAAACTTTTTCCGGTATCGAACGCTTTGCGCGGTCTTTGATTGGGGTCTTTATACGGAAGGCGAACGTCGTCTCGATTAAATGTCCAAATTTTACCCTTTGCATACCACAAAATCGTATCGTGCTTGCGATTAAACTGACGCATTCTTGGAGAGCCTGGGCCGGTATATGCCCACACAATCTCATTGCGAAAATTCTGCCGGCCAAATATCCCGTCCATTGCCAGTTTCAGATAATGGCTGGCAGTTGGGTCGCAGTGCAAATAGATCGAGCCGGTGTCCTTCAGTATGCGATGCGTCTCAATCAAGCGCAGCGCCATCATGATCAGATAGCTCATCATGCCCTTGCCATGCGTATCCCGCGCCGCGTCGATCACCTTGTAGACGGCTGGACTGCGGTCGGCAAGCTCGCCATGTTCGTGTACGTCGATGTCAGATAAGGTCCAGGCATCCTTGAAGGCGGCGCCAGCGGCTTTTGAGCCAATCGGCGCGGCATAGTTCCGATTGGAATTGAATGGCGGGTCAAGGTAAATCAAGTCAACGCAGGCGGCGTTTATGCCGCGCATGATGTGCAGGTTGTCGCCTGTCCATACCGTGCCGCTGGCAAAGTTCGCTTCTGTCATCGCAATTCCTTTCGGCTGTTGAATGCGCGCGGCGGACAGCCAATCACCCCGCCCGGCAGCGGACGGAAAGCGACATCATAACCGAAGGCCGCCGGCCCAACCACATCCAGCGCGGCTTGCGTTTTCAGCTGTTCGGGCGCCGGCACGGCAATAACCGCCACCCGCGCGCCATAACGCAGAACTTCGGTCGTCACTGGCTCGCCCTCCTCCTCGGTGACGATGCAAATCAAATCGGGCGTGGTCACAACGGCTTCGCCATTAAGATACGCGATGAGAAACTCGTTCTGAAATTCAATTTCCAGGCGGTCGCGGCCGCCGAAGCTCTGAAGCCGGACGCCGCCGCGGGCAAAACCCTTGGTGGTGCGGCGATTGACATCGGTGATTTTGCCGCGGAAGATGATCCGGCCATCCAGAACATCAGCCACAGCCGCCGGCACATCGGACTTCTGCCGCTGCGCCGCGATGACCTGACAGCCAAGATGATGCGCCAGGCTCATGGTATAGTGAACGCCGGCCGCCTTGACCTGCGCCCCAGACATGACGACGCCGACCAGCCCGGCGCGGGCGCCCATGCTGACCGCGATATTGCGCGCGATTTTCTCGCCCCAAAGGTCGCTCACGGCGGCCGGCACAAGCGCCGCATTGTCGGCGGCGTCCACCATGGCAAAGGGCGTTACGCGGGCGCGGTTGCCGAACAGGAAGGACGACATCTGAATTTCGGGAAAGGCGCGCCCCATACTGTCACTGTCGATGGTCGGGATGCCCGCCTGCAAGCCGGCGATCAAGGGCTGCATTGAATTGGCGCCGCCGATTTCAGCAATCGCAATGGCATCAAAGGAGCGCTCAATATGCTCTTCCAGCAGGCGCAAAGCGCGAACCATCTCGGCGCCTTCGGGCAGCTTTTCGATGCTGACTGTCGGCGCGCCGATACTGCCGGCGGCGCAAACCAGGGCATCGTCCGCCAGCTGCAAAGGGTCAAGCAGGGCTTGGGGGCCTTTTTCCCGTATGACCGCCGCCAGATGCAGGCCGCCCAGATAGGGATTGCCGCCGCCGCCGGTGCCAAGGATGCCGGCGCCGATGGCAATCGGTCGAATATCGTCCAAGGTGACTTGCGCTAAGATCATGCCGGTTCTCCTGGATGCAGATGGCAGGCGACCTGATGCGCGGCGCCGGATTCGATGAGCGGCGGCAGCGCCGTATCGCAGATGTCAAGTTTGGCGGCATGACAGCGAGGCGCGAAGGGACAGCCCCGCTGTGGAAATGAATGCGACAAATCGCCGCGAATGATGATTTCTTCGCGCTGAATATCTGGATCGGGTTCGGGGATGGCTGAAATCAGCGCTTGGGTATAGGGATGTTTGGGTTCTTCAAAGATGACTTCAGTTCGGGCGACCTCTACGATTTTGCCGAGATAAAGCAGCGCCACTTCGTCGCACATATAACGGACGACGCCCAAATCATGGGAGATAAACAGATAGGTAAGCCTGAATTGATCTTGCAGGTCCTGCAGCAGATTCAGTATCTGCGCCTGCACCGAGACATCCAAAGCCGAAGTCGGTTCGTCGAGGACAACCAGACGGGGCTGAACCGCCAAGGCGCGGGCAATGCCAATGCGCTGCTGCTGCCCGCCGCTGAATTCATGGGGATAGCGATAATAATGCTCTTCTTTCAGTCCGACCACGCGCATCAGTTCCAGCACCCGGTCGCGGGCTGGATTCCCTCTTAGCCTTTCGTGGATCCACAGCGGCTCGCCGATAATCTGCCCGACCGTCATTCGACCGTTCAGCGACGCGGCCGGCGCTTGATAAATCATCTGCATCTCGCTGCGGAGGCGGCGCAGATCTCTGGCCCTAATATGCGTGATGTCTTGCCCGGCGTACAAAATCTGCCCGGCAGTGGGTTCAAGCAGACGCAGGATGCACTTGCCGATGGTGGTCTTGCCCGAGCCGGATTCCCCGACCAGCCCCAAAGTCTTGCCTTCTGGCAGCGCGAAGCTGACATCATCGACGGCGCGGAAGTCGGCCACACGGCGATTCAACAGGCCGCCGCGAACCGGGAAATACTTTTTGAGATGGTTGATCTCCAGCAGCCCCCCCTTTTCGCTCATGCCTCCTCCTCATAAAGAAAGCACGATGCCGAATGTCCAGCGCCGACCTGCCTGGCCGCGGGGATTTTTTGGCGGCAGACCGCCATGACATGCTCGCAGCGCGGGTGAAAGCGGCAGCCGGCCGGCGGATGAATCAGATTGGGAATCATGCCGGGGATGCCGACCAAGCCACGGCGGCCGGTGTGTTTTTGGGGCACCGCATGGATTAAGCCGCGGGTGTAGGGATGCTTTGGATTTTTGAACAGCTCGCGCACCGGCGATTCTTCGATGACGCGCCCGGCATACATGACCGCCACTCGTTCGCAAGTGCGGGCAACCACGCCAAGGTTGTGCGTGATCAGCAGGACGGTCAAGCCAAGCCGCTGCACCAGCGAGCGAATCAGGCGCAAAATCTGCGCTTGAATAGTGACATCCAGGGCAGTGGTCGGCTCATCGGCAATCAGCAGGTCAGGGTCGCCGGCCAGCGCCATGGCGATCAGCACGCGCTGCCGCATGCCGCCGCTGAATTGATGCGGGTATTCATAAATCCGTTTGTCGCCGTCGGGAATGCCGGTCAGGCGCATGAGTTCGACCGCCCGTTCGTGAGCGTCGCGGCGCATTTGCCGCACCGATGGCATAAAGCCGCGCCAGCGGCCGGGGACTTTCTGCCCTTGCGCGCGCTGATACAAGACGGCGTCCACCAACTGTTCGCGGATGGTGAAAAGCGGATTCAGATTGGTCACCGGGTCCTGAAAAATCATGCCCAGACGCCGGGCGCGGAAGGCTTCCATCTCGCTTTCGGACTTGGACAGGATATCTTCGCCATCAAAGGCGACGCGGCCGGCGGTGATTTTGCCCGGCGGCATGGGGATCAGGCGGGCGACCGACAAAGCCGTCATGGATTTGCCGCAGCCGGTTTCGCCAACCAGCCCAAGCACATCGCCGCGTTTCATGTTCAGGCTGACACCAGCCAGCACTTTGACCGCGCCGTCATAGGTATGAAATTCGAGATGCAAATCCTGGATGTTGAGCAGTTCTGACATACTTGTCCTATCGCCGCGAGCGGGGGTCGAGGACGTCCCGCAGGCCGTCGCCGAGTAAGTTCCAGCTAAAGACCATCAGCCAGATGGCCATGCCGGGGAAGGTGGCGATCCACCATTCATCGGGAAAATAGAGCCGCCCGTCGTTAATCATCGCCCCCCATTCCGGCGTCGGCGGCTGCGCGCCCAGACCAATAAAACCCAGCGCGGCCGCCGTCAAAACGGCGAAGCCGAAGTCGGTCGTCATTTTGACGATGATGGGCGAGACCGCGTTGGGCAGGATATGGCGAAAGATAATCCGCAGAGGGCCAGCGCCGATGCCATAGGCGGCTTCAACGAAGGGTTCTTCGCGCAAAGACAGCACCAGGCTGCGGGTCAAACGGGCGAAACCTGGCCACCACACCAGCGCAATGCCAATCATCATATTGACAATCCCCTTGCCCAGCGCCGACGAAATCGCAATCGCCAGCACCAGCGCCGGCACGGCTAAAAAGACATCGGCGACGCGCATCAGGACATCATCCACCCAGCCGCCGGCATAACCAGCCACCGCGCCGATGGTCACGCCAATACTTGTCGCCAGCAGGATAATCACCGTGCCAACTTGGAAGGCTAGAGGCGTGCCCATCACGACGCGGCTGAAAATATCGCGGCCGATCTTGTCAGTGCCGAAGACGAATTCGGCGCTTGGCGGCATCAGCCGCGCGGCGACGCGGGTTTTGCCGGTGGCGTCTTCGGGGTACGGCGCGATGAGCGGAGCAAAGACAGCCACTAGAAAAATAAAAGTCAGCATCGTCAGGCCGACCATTGAAAGACTGTTGGAGCGGAAGCGATACAGGCCGCGGGTGATGTTTTCCCAGCGGGCCGAACGCGCTCCGTCTTGGTGCAGTTTCCGTTTAGGCTTGCCAAACTTACCCATAGCGAATCCTCGGATCCAGGATGCTGTACACGATGTCGGTCAGGATATTGACCAGACTAAAGACAATGCCGTATAAAATGGCGCTGCTCATAATCGGCTGAAGGTCCGAGCTTTGGGAAGCTTCGACAATATACAAACCAAGCCCCGGCCAGTCAAAAATCCACTCAACTAGAATCCCCCCCCCCATCAGCCAGCCAAAGTTGAGCGAAATGATCGTGAAGGTAGCGATAAAGGCGTTGCGGAGGACATATTTGAAGATGATGACGCGGTAGGGAATGCCGATGGCGCGCTCCATCCGCACAAAGTCTTCCTCCAGCGCCTCGACCATGCTGGCGCGGGTGATGCGGGTGATGCTGGCAAAGGCGCCGAAGGACAGCGCCAGCGCTGGAATAAAAATATGCCACAATGAAATCAGAAAGGTCTCGAAGTCAAGTTGAATCAAGCTGTCAATCAGGAACATGCCAGTGGTGGTCGGCGGCGGCGAGACCAGCACCGGCAGACGTTTGCCAATCGGAAACAGGCCCAAATCGCGGCCGAACCAGATCTGGAAGATCATCGCCAGCCAAAAGGCCGGAAAGCTGACAAAAAACAGCGACAGCACGCGGGCGACGTGATCGGGAAGCCGATCTCGATACATGGCCGAGATGACGCCGGCCGGCAGGCCCAAAAGCGTGGCAATGATCACAGCGACAGCAGTCAGTTCTAGGGTGGCCGGAAAGAAGGCTTGCAAGTCGCTAAGCACATCGCGGCGGGTATAGAGTGACTTGCCCCAATCGCCGCGAAACAGGCCGGCCATGATATTGAGGTATTGGATCGGCACGGGCTGGTCAAAACCGAATTCACGCCGCATCTCATCTTTGATTTTCTTGGTGGCGTTGGGACCGGCGGCATGACCGACCGGGTCGCCGGGGACAATCCGCGCAAGCGCAAAGGTCAGCAGGCTAAGGCCGATGAGCGTCGGGATGATAAGAATGATGCGCCGCAATAGATAGTAGCGAATGTTCATAGGAAACAGTTCAGGTTAATTCAATGATGTCTTTTTGACACAAGCAAGGGTGGAAGCAGTTCTCCACCCCTGCTGCATTTTGTTACTGTGTTTGACTGCCTAGCAGGCTTCCATCCACAAATCCTGGAACATGACGGTGAGCGGATACATGGGCGAATAGGCAAAGCCTTTGACGCAGGTGTTGAGCGCCAGACTGCTGTCTTCGGTGTACATCCAGACCGAGGGCTGTTCGGCGGCAATAAGCTGTTGCGCTTCGACGTACATGGCTTGACGTTCAGCAGGATCTGTGGTCGCGCGAGCGGTATCCAGCAGTTCATTCACCCGCTCGTTGCGATAGAAGCTGCATGAATTGAAGCTGCCCCATTGTTCGGAATGATATTGATTGTAGAGATGGGCATCAGGATCGAGGTAAGCCGGCAAGGTGTAGATGTTGATGATATCGGGACCAGTTTCCGGCGAACCGCAGCTGGCGACCATATCGGGCCATAACTTTGGAATCATATTGAGTTCAATGTTCAATTCGGCCAGCCCTTCCAGCAAAATCAAACCGGGGATCTCCTCGCGCGGGAACTCGGTGACATAGACATAATCCAGCGTAATGCCGCCATCGGGCCACGGTGTCTGCGCCAGATACTCGCGGGCTTTGTCCAGGTCATAGGTCGGATAGTCCAGCCCGTCGACATAGCCAAATAAGGCTTCCGCCGGTGTTGGGCCAGGCAAAATGACGATTAATATCTCCTGCGCCGCCTCCATCGCCTCGTAATTCATAGCATGGGCAACGGCCTTCCGCAAATTAGGATCGCTGGTGTATTCGCCCTGATTGTTCATCTTGAGCGTATTGGTAAAGAATCCGGCGTGGCTCTCGTAGGCATAATCGTCCGAGTCGATGATTTTGTCTTTGTCATTGCCGGCGATAGAATCAGCAATTTGAGTTTCGCCCGCCAGCAGGGAATTCAACTGGGTGGAAGGGTCGCGCTGGATAATCCACACGAAACCATCCAAATGATCATCGCCTGTATAGCCAGCCCAATAATCGTCAACGGCGATGAACTCATACAAATTGCCGATCTCCCAGCGTCCTTGCCTGAAAGGACCCGAACCCGCCGCGTTTTCCCTCAGATAGCTTTGCCCCATGTCATCGCCCAGATTCGCCTCGACAATTGCTGGATTGACGATAAACAGCTGTGGCAAGGTGCCGATGAAAGGAACAAAGGGTTGCGTCAAGGTGAATTGAACCGTGAATTCGTCGATTGCCTGCGCCGTGTTTTCATCGCTGATGCTCTCCCAGCGATAAGTCGGTGGGCCGGAGATGGCCATGGCGCGGTTAAAGCTGTAGACAACCGCGTCAGCATTGACCGAGCTGCCATCGTGGAAAACAGCATTTTCCTTTAGCTTGAAGGTCCAGACCGTGCGGTCGTCGTTGACTTCCCAGCTTTCGACCAGATGAGGTTGGGCTTCTTCACCGCGGTAGATGAACAGGGCATCATAGAGGCTGCGAAGGGCGGCGTTGATCGAGTAGTTCTCGCCGGTCGCCGGGTCAATGTTATCAATGTCCTGGTTGCCGCCATAGAGCAGAATATCGTCATCCTGCGCCAAGCCAACGGCGGACGCGGCGAGCAGGAATACCAGCATGAAACTAAAGATAAACATACGTTGGAACATCATGTCCTCCAAATTTTACACAAGTCTTGCACGATATAAGATAATCGGCCTAACTATATCTAATGTTGTCGCATCATGCAAATTGATTGCCGCGGCATCCAAATTTTGCGAAAACACCGTATCGGAACGGCCGGGCATTGGCATGGCGACAGGCATTTTGATTAGGCGCGGTCAGAGCTTCACAAAACAAAAAACACGCCCACAGGATTATGAGCGTGTTTGATGATTCGATCTTCTGTTTCGGCTTATTCGCCGCCTTCGCGAAGCTCAACTTCAACCGGCTGCCAGTCGGCGCCGGTGAGGTCAATGCCTTCCATGTCCATGCTTAGCCCATCCAGCGCCGCCTGCGCCAGGTCAGAACGCCAGGCATCCATTGACGGTTCGTCGCTGATGACCTGCCCTTCCAGCGCAACCGCAACGGTTTGGGCCCACAGGTCTTCGTCCATGATGCCAATCCCGGCCGGCGAGGGCCAGATCAGCCTGCTGATTTCATTCAGCTGCCAGGTTTGGTGGCTTTCGCCCAAGGTCGAGCCGTTATCGAGGACGATTTCAACGCATTCATCCGGGTTGTCGCGGCAATGGATCCAGCCGCGGAAGCTGGCTTTCAGGAAGGCGACGGCGATGGCTTCGCTGCCCTCTTCCGCCAGCCAGTCGGCATTGACAAAAACGTGATCTTGCAGCATGGCTGTGCCAACATCATTGAAGTTGATGACGTTCAGGTCTTCGGGCTGATACAATTCGCCCGTATCCGGATTGACCTGCTCCAATACCTGGGCATATTCGTTGTAGGTCATAGCCTGCGCCGCATCGACTTCGCCATTGATGAGCAGCGACATATCAAAGGGCTGCTGAACGATGGTCACATCATCGGCGCTGTCGGGGTCAATGTCGACTGCGCGCATGGCGGCATAAAGCTCATGCTCGTTGCCAAACCCCCAGGTGCCAATACGCATCCCTTCAAAATCCTCAACCGACTCAATGCCGGTATCGACGAAGGACACCTCCAAAGTGCCGCTGCGCTGGAAGACTTGGGCGATATTCACCAGATTCACCCCTTGCTCGTTGGATTCCAGCACCTTCGGCACCCATGCCAGCCCAAATTCGGCGCCGCCGGATGCAACCACCTGCTGCGGCACGATTTCGACGGCCCCTTCCAGGATCGTCACGTCCAGCCCCGCTTCCTCATAAAATCCCAAGTCGCGGGCGGCGAAATAGCCGGCGAACTGGGATTGCGCCACCCACTGCAACTGCAAGTTCACCGAAACCATGTCCTCATCTTGCGCCGCGCCAAGCCCGGCGGAAAAAACACCCAACAGCAAAACGAGAACGAACAATAACCCTAACATTTTACGCATGACAGACAGCCTCCGTTCACTTAAACCCCATTCAAAATCCTGCTGCTTATGATTATACCCCAAATCACAAAAGCTGTGTAAGCAACTCGCCGAAAAGGGCGCATTCAGACCGCCCAGTGCCAGATTTGGTCCCAGGCCGCCATCCAGCTTTCGGCGCGGCTGATGACCCGATGCGCGTCATAGTCCAGCTCGAGTCCGGGCCGCCCGCGGAAATCTTCCAGCATCTCGGCTTTGGTAATCTCGGCGGTAATGGTGACCGGCGACGCCGGGACATAAGGCGCGACCGCATCGAGATTCTGCAAGGCTTGACAGGCGCCGGCCTCAATCATTTCACGGGCGCGGACTGGCGGAATTTGGCGGGCGGAATAGCGCGACAGGCCCCGCTTGACGGCGACGGTCGTCAGCCCATCGCCAAGCAGCGCGGTCGCTTCGCGGCAGACGGCCTCATCGCCAGTCATCAGCAGCACCGGGCAGCCATAGTGTCCACAGAGGGCCGCGTTGACCGCGATCTCGCCGACCAGTTCGCCGTTGAACCATAGATTATGCCATTTCACGCTGGTGATGGTGTGGCTCAAAACGCCGTCGGGAGTGTGCGCGCGGGCGTGGTAGCCGACCATCAGGCAGGCATCGGCGCCCTGCTCCAGCAATTCTGTATAGCGCGTCCAAGGGTGATGCGCCACCCACTCGCAAGCGGGATCGAGCATTTCGGGTATCAGGGAATTGTAGCGCCAATCGCCGCCGGCATTATGTCCATCGACGACGACGATCTCGTCGGCGCCGGCCTGTTTTGCGCCCCGCACGGCCGCATTGACCTCGGCCGTGTACAGCCGGCGCCCTTCGTCGTACATCGGTTTGCCACCGCCGACGCGCCCCCAAGTGACGATGCCGCTGACCCCTTCCATATCGGTCATTATGAGGATTTTCATCATACAGTCCTTTCACTTTGTTTAGGCTATTCGTTATTGTGGTGAATCATCCCGCCGGCCGCAAGGACACATGCCAGGGCATCAGCCGCCGTTCCAGCAGCAGCGCCAGCAGATAAAAGGCGATGCCCATCAGAGACGCCATGAGGATCGCTGTCCAGGCTTTGGCGAAATCAAAGGCGGCGGCTTCCTGGGTGATGTAGACGCCCAAAGTGGCCCGCGGCCCGCCAAAAAATTCCGCTACCACCGCCCCAATCAGACTTAGCGCGCTGGCAACCCGCAAGGCGCTGAAGATATAGGGCAAAGCGTTGGGAATACGCAGGCTGAACAGTATTTTGAGGGGCTTGGCGGCGTAGGAGCGCATCAGTTCCAGCTGCCGCGCCTCCACCAAAGTTAGGCCGCGCACCGTGTTAATCATAGTTGGGAAGAAGACAATAATCGCCACAATCGCCATCTTGGAGGCCGGGTTGGTCAAGCCAAACCAGTTGTTCATAATCGGCGCAAAGGCGATAATCGGCACCGAATTGGCGGCAATCGCAAAGGGCATGGCGGCTTCGCTGACAATCGTCCAGCGCGCCGTGATCAGCGCCACCAGGATGCCGGCGCCGCAGCCGATGACCAAACCGCCAATCGCCTCCCAGAACGTGGCGCCGCTGGCTTCAAATAACAGGGAGCTTTCTTCGGGCTCCAGCCACAACTCCACTTGCAGCCTGAATTCGGCAAAAATCGACGAGGGCTTGGGCAGCAAAAATTGCTGAATGTCAAAAACGACCACCAGCAATTCCCACAGCAAAACGACGCCAAACGCTACCGTTATCGCAGGGAAATAATAAGCCAGCCGGCGGCTGATTCGCGCCGGCGAGTATGAGCTTTGGTCATTTTTTAGCTTGGCTGGAGTCATGCTTACACCTCATGGGCGGCCTGCAGAAGCGCGCGGACTTCCGCCACGCGCTGATAATAAGCCGGGTCTTGCCGGGTTTTGAAGCCGCGCGGATAAGGCAGATCGCTGGTGACCACTTGGGTGATGCGCCCCGGCCGCGGTGACATGACGACCATGCGGCCCGACAAAAAAACCGCTTCGGCGATGCTGTGGGTCACAAAAACAATCGTCACCTTGGTATGCCGCCAAATTTTCAGCAGTTCCAGATTCATGCGCTCGCGGGTGAATTCGTCCAAGGCGCCAAAAGGCTCATCCATTAGCAAAATCGAGGGGGCGAATGCCAGCGCCCGAGCAATCGACACCCGCTGCTGCATGCCGCCAGACAGCTGCCAGGGGTAATGATTGGCAAAGGGCCCCAATTCGACCAGTTCCAGCATTTCGGCGGCGCGTTCCCGCCGCGCTGATTTGGAATAGCCCATCACCTCCAGCGGCAGCTGCACATTTTTGGCGGCGGTGCGCCATTCATAGAGGGTCGGCGCCTGGAAGACCATGCCGTAATCACGGTCAAGGCGGGCCTGCCGCGGGCTTTTCCCGTTGACGATAAGTTCGCCGGCGCTTGGCCGCAGCAGGTCGCCCACCAGCCGCATCAAAGTGGATTTGCCACAGCCTGAAGGGCCAATCAGAGAGATAAACTCGCCGGCTTCAACTTCAAGATGGATATCTTGCAGCGCGGTCACCGCCGCTTCCGTTCCTGGATTGAAGACCTTGCTGACTGCCTGCGCTGATATGGCAATGTCTTTGATTTGTGATGCCATCGCTTCTGCCTTAATCCAGCCGGCGGACATGAGCCCGCAGCAGCGCGCGTTCGGCAAAATTGACCGACAGGAAAAACAGAATCCCAAGGGCGGCGGCCATGACAATCGATGCCCACAGCTTTGGCGTCGAGATCAGGCTGTAATCGGAACTGAAATCGAGTATCGCCCGTCCCAGCCCATCACCGATGCCCGAGGGCAATTCGCCGATAATGGCGCCGACGACACTCGCCGTCGCCGACACTTTAAGCGCGGTGAAAATATAAGGCAGAGCCGCCGGGAAGCGCAGTTTCCACATTGTCGTCCAGCGCGTCGAGGCATAGGAGCGCATTAGTTCAATTTGGGCGACGTCCGGCGACTGCAAGCCGCGCAGGGTGTTGATGGTCACCGGAAAGAAGGTGAGATAGGCGGCGATCACCGCGACCGACAGTTGGCCTGCGCCCAGCCAGATGACCACCATCGGCGCGATGGCCAGGATGGGCACTGTCTGCGAGGCAACCACATAAGGCAGCAGCCCGCGTTCCATCAAGGCTGAATGGGCAAAAGCAGCGCCTAATGCAAAGCCGAGCAGCGCCCCAAACAGAAAGCCAAAAATTGCCTCGCTGAAGGTATAAAGGGCGGCGGCGGCCAGAATCCGCAGCAGCAGCCATTCGCCGTTGCGCCGCGCCGGCTGCAAGAACGCTTCGGCGATCATCTGCAAATGCGGCAGATTCAAATCGTTGAGGATCTTCAAATCGAGCAGGATCAAATTGCGCGGCGTCGGCAAGAACTTCCGGTCGGCGAATTCACCGGCGACGGCGGCGACATGGCGGCCGAAAATATCGCCGACCGCATTCACCTGGCCGGCTTCATCGGCGCGCAGGGCCACGGTCAAGCGCCCTGGGAACGCGGGCCGAATCGGCAGCGGCCCAATCCCTTCGGCGCGGTTCAGATCATCCAGATAACGCAGATTTTTCAATGGCAGCGCGTCGGCGGCGGCATCGTCTTCGGGCGGATGCGGCGGCATCCAGTCATCGAGGTCTTTGCGGTCGGCGATCACATAATCAACCTCGCCGGCTTCCAGCGCGGCCAGCGCTTCGTCCAGGCTCGGCAGCGTTTCATAGCTCCAGCTGGCCTGCGGAACAGCGACTTTGTACTGAATCGCATCCGCAAGGGATTTAGCGCCTTCCCAGACGAGCATCAAGACCGACAGGGCGATAAAAAAGCCAAGCGCGCGGCCTGTCTTGCCCGGCGCCGTCAGCAAAGCCGCCAGCAGGACAAGCATGGCAAACAAAATCAGCGAAAGCGCGCGGCTTGCCGGGACGATAAACAGCATCACATCCAACAGCAGCAGGGCGGCGAAAAAAACCGCCGGCCCGCCGGCGGGGCGCAAAAGCAGCGCCGGCAAGGCAGCAGCCAGCAGAAATATAAGCAGTCCGCAAAAGATGACCATGACATGCCGCGCAGCGTTCAGCAGCAGCGCCGGGTCAAGCGTTTCGGCGCCCAGTTCGTTCGCCCAGTCAGCGGCGTACTGCGCCAGCGGCGATGCGATGTCTTCGGGGTTGCTGCCGCTCTGTTCGGCCATCCAAACCGCCAGCTGCCCCAAGGTCGATTCGACCAGCAGGTCATCGTCCCAAGCCAGGCTTTGCAAGGTCGTCAGCAGGCTCCAAGCCAAGGCCAAGGCCAGCATGGTCAAAGCCAGCGAAGCTTTTTTCCGCCGTCTCATGGCGCTTAGCCGCGCAAAGCCAAGCCGCGAAGGATCACTCATCAACCTCACAGGCATAATCCGCCAGTCTTAGTGTCAAGCAGCTGCCCAAACCAAAACACAGAAAGAACACACCCCAGAAGTGATCCACATACTGCAAATGCGGATGACCATTGCAAAAGGCGCGCCATTCATGCCGCACGCAAGGCCAATCAATAATCAGCAGTTCAAGCGCCGGCGGCAGCGCCCAGCACAAGAACGGCACACTGACAGCGACATACAGCGCCTTCAAACGCTTATTCATAGGGCTCAACCTCCGGCGCGATTTAGGATCATCTGTGAAGGATTATGCCACTAGCTCTAAGCTGCAACTCTAAGCCAATCCATAAACACTTTGAAAGGCGCGCCAACAGAATATAGATCGCAAGCATTCCAGAAGTTCCAGATTTGCTGAAGGCACGCAAACACCAAAAGACTTAAAACGCTCAGGATCGTCAGACATAAGTTCCTACCTCCAGCGCAGTTAGGATCACCACAGAGGGATCATCCAAATAGACAGTTGTTGCAGACGGGGCCGACACTGTAGGCGATATTGTGATTTCAACATTGCGCGTTACCGGTAACGGCACTTCATATCTTATCGGGTTAGGGGTATTAGAGCGATGCTCCAGAGCATACGACACAAGCGTGCTTGTGCTGCCCAAATCACCAGAGATTGTGGCCGTGTGCTGAAGCAAAATATCAGTATTACCTTTTCGCAGTCCAAAGTTAAACCAACGAACTCCTTGGTTATTATTCCAAAACTTCATCACCAACTGAACAGCAAACAAAATCTCATCGGTTTGCGGCGTAAAGGTGAGCTTGCAGTTCGCATGCCACGGCGTCAGCGATGTTGGTGCACTTAAACTCACCGCATTATGAGTTGACGGAACACCAATCACCGCCTTAAACAGCCGCGGGCTTCGCGTATTGCCAGCGCTGATGGCCGGCAGGTCCTCCCAAGCGGTGTCATAATCGGTCGCGGTTTGCTTCGTCAAGACCTGCCCATCGGCGCCGGCGGCGGGCACGCCCTTGCCCTTGGAACCTTGCGCCCCGATGGGACCTTGTGGACCAGGGGGACCTTGGGGGCCGACGGGCCCTTGCGTCCCAGTGGGCCCTTGCGGGCCGATGGGACCTTGCGGGGCTAATGAACTATTCATGTCAGTTATTCCTTTCTGCCCTCACAGATGGAGGGCATCCGCCTTAACTCATTTCAGAAGGCATCATGGCGCGGGGTCGGCAGGCTTTAACTGCCATCCGACTGCGTTTCATCGGCATCAAAACTGTACACACACAAGCTCGCTGTCCACCACGCGCCAGCGACCTTCCGCGCAAGGAGCGCTTAGTCGATTATGTTCAAGAACGCCCAAGACAATAATGAGTAGGATGACAAAGAACAGAAAGCGGAAGGCAATACCTCTCAAAGACAAACCTAGTGAGAATTGTCCTCGCGTGTACTGTTATCTGACTTTATGGTTAAGTCTGTCAAAGAACTCAAAGGGATCCATGGCATGCCTCCACTTAGTTATTCCTTCCTGCATTCACTGTACCGGACTTCAAGCCTATGGCTGGGATGGCTAGGACGGGTAAAGCGCGCGCTGGACGAAATCCAGCAGGATGCGCGTCGTCGCCTGATAATCGGCCAGCCTGACATGCTCATCGGCGGCATGGGCGACCTCATAACTGCCGGGGCCGAAAATGATCATATCGCCGCCGGCGAGGCTCATTAGATGCTTGGCGTCGCTGCCCGGCAGATAGCCAATCGGGCCTGGATCCTGATTGAGTTCCTGACGAATGCAGTCGAGAAAGGTCTGGGACAGCGCGGTTGAGAGCGAGGAATCAAACCAGCTTGAAAAGACAAAATCACCGATGCTGACCTTGGCCGGCGCGGCGTCCACGGCCGCGACGACGGCGCGGAGTTCGGCTTTGACGGCTTCTGGATCTTCGCGGGGGATCATGCGCCGGTCAAGCATAACCAGACAGGAATCGGGGACAGCATTGGCGGTGCTGCCACCTTCAATCACGCCGATATTGCAGGTGGGGAAGCCGACCACTGGATGAATCCGCTGCGCCAGTTCCTGATGATAGGCATCCAGCGCCGCGATGACTTTGGCCATGGCGACAATCGCATTGATGCCGCGGTTGGGGTTGGTGGCATGAACTGACTTGCCGGCGGCGCGGACCGTGGCGCGCATGACGCCTTTGTGCGCCGTCGCGGCCTGGTTGCCGGTTTGTTCGCCGACGACGATGAAATCACATTCGGGCAGATGCCCCTCGTCCGCCAGCCATTTTGTGCCTAACTGCCCGCCAGTCTCTTCTTCGGCGGCAGCGACCAATACCAGCGTCCCCTTGAGCCGCGGCTGTTTGGCCGCATCCATCATCGTCAGCATCATGGAGGCCAAGGGGGCTTTGTCATCAATGCTGCCCTTGCCATAGAGCGCATCGTTTTTAACCGCGCCGGCATAAGGGTCGACGCTCCATTGATCGGCTTCGGCGGCGGCGATGGGCACGGTGTCGATATGGGCATGGAGCATAATCACCGGGGCGCCTTGTCCCAAAGCGGCGATGACATTGCGCGCTTCCGGTTTGGCCGCTGGCGCCGGCGTTTCCAGCCGACAGCCGACGGCGCGCATTCGCCGGGCGATAAAATCGGCGATGGCGCGGGTGTCGCCGGGCGGGTTAGGGGAGGGGATTTGGACAAGCTGCCGCAAGAGTTCAATGCTGTCCACTGTCATACTCCTTTGATGAAGATCAGCCGCATGCTTAAATGCCCTTTACCGATTTGTATTCTTCCAGCTCTTCGGCGGTGTAAACCTGCATCAGTTCCAATTCGATGCCGCCAGCTTCCTGTTCAAGGAAGGCGACCCAGCCTTCGGGATGGACATGACTGCCCTTGACCTTGCAGGCGGCGCATTCCTTGAGCGCGGCGCCCTTCGCTTGAGCCGCCGCCAGCGCGGCGTCGATATCGGGCACCGCATAGCAGATATGATGCAAGCCCTCGCCGCCGCGCGCTTTGATCCAGGCATCAAAACGGCCGCCTTCGTCGAGCGACTGGCAAAGCTGGTATTCAACATCGCCGACTGTAAAAATGGCGACGCGGTTGCGAGATTTTGCATAGTCATGCAATTCAGCATCCAAGCCGACGCCGATAAAATCCTGATAATGCCCAAGCGCGGCTTTCGCATCCTTGACCGCAAAAGCCATGTGTTTAATATAACGTCCATCCATTTTAATCCTCCAGTTCCATCTTTAACTTTAATCTCGATCACTCTCAAAACGTTCCCAATGCACCAAGTCCTGCCAAACAACCCGCTTCCAGGCGCGCATGCCTGGCTGTGCATTGACAGACGGATGCCCAATGCAAATGAACATTTCCGCCGTATAGCTGTCAGGCAGATTTAGAATCACTCGCACCGCCTCCTTGCTAAATGACGTGACCGGCCCAGATGACAGGCCAATCGCATGGGCTGCCAGCATCATCGTTTGGGCGACGGCGCCGACATCCATATACAGGGCGCGGTCCGCCGGCGGCAGGTTATGTTCAGCAGCAATATCCCAGTTGATGCAAATCAGTATCAAGACCGGCGCTTGCTGGAACATGCCCGGCGATACCATCCGAATCAAACGGCGGGTTGCTGGATTTTGAATCACAACCAAGCGATGAGGCCGCAGGTTACCGCCGCTCGGCGCCCAGCGCGCCGCTTCCAATATGGTTTCAATTTGCGCCGGCGCGACAGCTTGGTCGGTCATTTCACGCACGACGCGGCGCGTTTTAATGTTGTTGAGAACCTGTTCACTCACGCCGGGCTATCCTCCAGGCAACTGTGACGAAGCAGACAGCCAGCAACCGCGCGGCTAAGATGATCAAGGGAAGCGGTATAGCTTTCAACATCGGACATCGCCATGTGCATAGCCGGGATGCGTTCAATGGCATCTTGCAGGAAAGCTCTCGATTGGTCCGATGAACGTTCCAGCGCTATGGCGCTAAGGCGCTCGGTTGCAGTAAGCAGACGAAGCGGTCCATAATGCGCCGGCTCTTCCATCTGAATCCGCGCCGAGGTGATGAGCAATGCCAATAGTTCAATCGCCTCGGCTTCGGTCAATACCCAATTTTCGCTCATCGACAGCCCCCAGTATTTGACACCGGCAAGACGATTGATTACTATCAGCCTCGTTCTTTATGATTGTCTACAATCTATAGACGACCAGATTATAAGAAGCGCCGATGCGGATGTCAAGAATATGAAGATGATCCTCGGCGCCCTCATGCTGTGAACACTGAACTTAATAGACTTTCTCAATCTCCAGTGTCCAGGCTTCTGCCACGGTCAGGCCGCTAAGCTGAAGAAACACATCGCAATCCGCTTCTACGACAACCAGACTTTCTGCCCCGCGGGCGCCGGCGCCTTTGGTGATGCTAATAATAGTAGAGCTTAAGTCACTGCCGCAATTCTCCGACAAAGCGGTTGGACTGACTCTTCCAGCCCCGTTTGAGGTCATCGTGAACATATAAAAGCCCTCGGACAGCGATATTGGGCCCAATACCCGCGGAAAACCCCCGTCATCGCTAAAGGAATAACTTTCCGAACAGTCGCTTATCCCCTGTGCCGCCAGACGTATAATCTCGGTTAGGGCAGACACCGGATCCTCATCCATAGCATCCAGTTGAACTTGAACAGCTTCCGTCAGGCTGGCAGCGCTGCAATCCTCCTGAAGGGACGTCGGCATGACAGCAAACAGAGCGATGACCATGAGTAAGAATAGACGTTTCATTTTGCCTCCTGTGATTAAAATTGAAACCTATCCTAGCAAATATCTCCCCTCAAAATAAGGGGGAAGACTTGCCAAAGCCGGCCGATATTTCATATCGATTAAGCGAACAGACGGCGCAGTTCCAGCCTAAAGCCAGGCAAGACCGGCTCGCCGGACAAGATGCTATCCTGTCCGATCCATTCGCGCTTCATGCCGCCGTCTTGTTCCGCTCGGCAAACCTCAACACCCTTCTTTGCCGGCCTGACTACCCAGACCCGCCGCGTGCCATGCCTCAAATACAGCGCCGCCTTTTCATGCGCCTGCCTGATGACATCGCCCGGCGAGACAATCTCAACCGCCAAATCCGGCATCAGCGGCATGTATCTTTTGGGGAGCGGCTGCGGCGCGCGTTCCCTGCTGGTGAAGGCGATGTCCGGCGCCAGCAGGGTCAAACGGTCGCCAGGCGGATGATGTCCCGTCTCGACGGTGACTATCCCCAGCCCTCGCTCGCTTGCAAAGCTGTAAATATGATGACTCAGGATAACCGCAAGCGAGCCATGTTCGGTTCCCGGTGGTGACATCTCGAATAATTCTCCGTCAATGAGTTCAAAGCGCTTGCCATCATCGCTGGTCTGATGGGCAAGCCGCCACACGTCATCAATATCGTAAGTTTGCTGCTGAAGAACCATCATCTCCTCACCTTGTATAGATGCTTGCGAGAGCAGAGCGATATTTCAATCGATTAAGCGAACAGGCGGCGCAGTTCCAGCCTAAAGCCAGGCAAGACCGGCTCGCCGGACAAGATGCTATCCTGTCCGATCCATTCGCGCTTCATGCCGCCGTCTTGTTCCGCGCGGCAAACCTCAACGCCCTTCTTTGCCGGCCTGACTATCCAGACCCGCCGCGTGCCATGCCTCAAATACAGCACCGCCTTTTCATGCGCCTGCCTAATGACATCGCCCGGCGAGACAATCTCAACCGCCAAATCCGGCATCAGCGGCATGTATCTTTTTGGGAGCGGCTGCGGCGCGCGTTCTCCGCTGGTGAAGGCGATGTCCGGCGCCAGCAGGGTCAAACGGTCGCCAGGCGGATGATGTCCTGCCTCGACGGTAACTATTCCCAGTTGATGCTCTTCGACAAAAACGTCAAGAAAACGGCCCAGCCTGATAGCAAGATAACCATGTAATGCGCCCGGTGGAGACATCTCGAATAATTCTCCGTCAATGAGTTCAAAGCGCTTGTCATCATCGCTGGTCTGATGGGCAAGCCGCCACACGTCATCAATATCGTAAGTTTGCTGTTGAAGCGCCATCGTCTCCTCCGCCTTTTGACCTGATTCAACTACAAGATAGCAAAGTCGGACGCGATTGTCTTGTTCGCCGACAAGCCGCTTCACACCGGCAGGGTCAGCGAGTCGAGGTCGCGTGGGTAATAGGTAATCATCTCGGCGCCGCGGTCAGTGACCACCACGGTATCCGAATGACGGAAGCCGCCCAGTTCGGATACATACAAGCCCGGCTCCACGGTGAAAACCATGCCGGCTTTGATTTCAGTATGGTCGCCAATATCAAGGAAAGGGCCTTCGTGATAGCGCAGACCGATGGTGTGGCCGCTGTGATGCTTCCAATAGGGCATAAGCTCATGCTGGTCGAAATAGGCGCGGACTTCTTTATCGACTTCGCTGCATGGCTTGCCGGGTTCAAGCGCTTCCATAGCGATAGTCTGAAGGTTAAGCATGTGATCAAACATGCGCTTCTGCTCATCGGACGGGCGGCCGAGAATCATCGTGCGCTCCAGTTCGCTGACATAGCCCCAAACAGGTGCGCTGGCGCCGGTCACAAGGACATCTCCAGCTTGAAATTGGATATTGCTGGCGAGGGCGTGCGGAATGGCGGCATTGCGGCCAATCTGACCGCGGTAACCGGCGATCGCGCCTTCATAATAACTGCTGTTATTGCGCCAAATGGGACCGATGGTTTCCAGCATCACCAGCGTGGCTTCGCTGCTGGCGCGTTGGGAAACTTCAACTTCGCCAAGGCCGACCTGGGTATATTTTTGCAGCCGCGCATGCGCCAGATGGCCCCATTTGCAGCTTTCTTTCAGCAATGCAATCTCGGCCGCCGATTTAACCGCCATCTGGTCTTCAATCGGGGCGCGGCAGTTAATGACCTGCTGGCCGGTGAGCTTCGATAATGGCTCGCCGCGATAGCCGAATAGCCACGGATAACCGTCGCTGTCGGCGCCGATGCTTCCGGTCATGCCCAGTTCGCTGATGGTATCCACCAGGACATTCATCGGGTGATTGATGTCGGGATACTCCCGATAAAAAGCGACGCGGTCGATATCAGCCATCGACTCGGCATGCTCAACTTCCATGCGCGGGACAAACAGGGCGCGTTCGCCGCTGCGGTTCATCAGGTAAGCCATCGGGCGCTCGGTCGGAATGAAGGCAAAGCCGGTGTAATACTTGATGTAATCGGCATCAAAGAGGACGACGCCGCTCACCCCAAGCTCATCAACAGCCGCCGCCAGGACTTGATTGCGCTGGGCATATTCGGCATCGCTGATTTTAAGTTCTGTCATCGAAAGTGGCATAATTGATTTTCCATTCTGTTAGCTATTATTATCAGGATTATAGCAAGGTTGAGGGGGATGGGAAAATTTTGTGAAGTGATCAATCATTATTTTTTAGCTGCTTGCTGATGAGCTTACGTTCAAAACGAAGGAAGGTGTCAACTTTCCGCAATCTGTTCAAATCCGGCATAGCTTTAACGATTTGCACAGCATGAATCAGATCATTGTATGTTCTTCTGCCTTCCTGTCTGAAAATCTGCATCATGTGTTTCTTAGGATTGTCAATCTGTTCAGCCCGACGAATGCGATTAATCTGCACTGGACGATAAGGTTTTGACAAGACTGTGTTTATTGCTCTGTTATCTGTGAGCAACCATGCCTCAAGTTCTGCTTCAATGCAAACCAAGAAGACATTTGCAACATTTGCATCCGCGGCCTTGAGCGAGCGCATGATATCTTCGCGGTCTTTCTTGCGGCAAGGGACTTCTTCATGCCATGATGGATACAAATCCCATATGATAACGACATGGTCACAGCCACCAGCAAGTAATAATTGTGCAGCTTTTCCACATTCAGCCACCAGCTTTTTCTTGTTATCCAAGGTTATGCTTTCGATTTGGATGTCTGGCTTGATTCGTTTTGCCAAATACTCACATACTTTAAGGTCTGCCCCTTGGGGTCCGCACTCAAATATCATACCAATCTTCATGGACGTTCCCTGTGGCTGAGTTTGTTCATGGTATACAGACGACCGGAGCCAAAGTCCTTGGCCCACTCCTTGAGTGCTTTCTCGTCAGCTGGGCGAGAGAATACAGGCTGTCCATCCACACGTTCCACCAGCACAAGGTGAGAGAGTGTTAGCAAATCAAGCAGATAGGGAGAATGCGTCGTGGCAATCACCTGCGTTTGTCCAGCTTCAGTCAAGCTACGCAATTCTTCCACAATCAGATGAATGGTGCGTGGGTCAAGTCCATTTTCAATTTCCTCAATAATAATCAGCGGCGGCGGTTCGGGATGACGAAACAGCGCCAGCAAAGCCAGGATCCGCAAAGTACCGGTCGAAAGCAACCAGCCTGGTATTTTGTAATTGTCCTCGGCCATTTGCAGATAAACCGCGCGTTCCAATTCGGATGTCAGCGTAGGTTGTAAATCACGGACATAGGGCAGCACATACTGAAGCGTTTCGATAATATCATCAAAAACGCCTCTGTCGCGTTCGCGAATATCGAGCAGGTATTCGGCAATGTTTGAACCATCACTCTCCAGACGGATTTTGCCGCCAGTGCGCTGCTGTGGTCGCGGATCCCCCATTGAATGTGGGTTGAGTCTCACAAACTGCCAGCTAGCGATTAAATGATAGGCATCAAGGTAATGTTGAAGGTTGCTGATGAGTGATGCGCCTTCCATTAGTGTTTCGAGGCCAAATGAAATTGGAAACTTAATTGGGAAAGTTAGGCCGCCTCCAAAACGTCTACCATCAGGAGTGAACATCTTACCCTCTTTGTTTCGAGTCAGTCCCCCTCCCTTCCCGTCAATGCCCACCTCTTCTTCAAAAATAAATACTTTATCCTCGTTTGGGCTGGCAGTGACGGTTAAGAGGTGCGATTGAAGATGCTGTGTGAAATGATTTACCCTAAACTCAATCGGACTGGCTTGACAGGCCCTTCCTTCGTTATTCACTTTGTCTGCATGGGATACAGCAGCATTGCGAATATACTCAAAGCCGCGCCACATCTGCATCGCTTTATCAAGCCCGCTGGTGACGATGCGCTGATACGTTTGCAAGCCTTCAATGAGACTGCTCTTGCCAGATCCGTTATCCCCAATCAACACCGTCAGCGGCCTGAAGCGCACCAGGCCGCTGTCACGTATAGCCTTGAAATTCTTGAGTCGGAATGATTCTAGCGCCAGATGATTAGTTGTCATTGAAATCCAATCTACAGCGCCGGCGCATTCGGCTGACGGGCGATGAACTGGCCGGCGCCATTGCTGCCCAGCCATTCGCCGCCGTCCACCAGCTTGCGGCCGCGCTGATACACCTGTATCGGCTTGCCGAGGACCTTCATGCCCTCATAACAGTTGTAATCGACGCGCATGTGATGAGTCGCGGCGCTGATGATATGCTCCTGCTGCGGGTCCCAGACCAGAATGTCGGCATCCGAGCCGACCGCCAATGTGCCTTTGCGCGGATACATGCCGAAGATCTTGGCCGGATTAGCGCAGTGCAGTTCGACAAAGCGCGACGGCGAAAGCAGCCCGCGGTTCACGCCCGCCTGCCACATGACCATCATGCGGTCTTCCAGCCCCGGCATGCCGTTGGGAATTTTGGCGAAATTGCCCTTGCCCAATTCTTTGCCCGGCCGACGGTAGGCGGGGTCTTGCTTTTCATAGCCAACCCAATCGGCGCCGCCGGTCTTTTCCTGCCATGCCTGCCAGGGGCCA
Source organism: Phototrophicaceae bacterium (assembly GCA_965203755.1). Taxonomy (GTDB): domain Bacteria; phylum Chloroflexota; class Anaerolineae; order Aggregatilineales; family Phototrophicaceae; genus UBA6055. The sequence goes on from OZ241910.1 coordinate 139,994, forward strand.
TGACCGCCATCGTACCAAAAATCGCAGTGGTCGGTGCTGACGATTTGCAGCGTGCCGTCGCGCACCGCCTGCCACAGGACGTCTTGGTCGCGGCGGCTGCGGATGGGCGGCGAACAGACATATTTGGCGCCTTCAAAGCCGGGCGCGCCCAGATGCTCTTCGACCGTTAGGAAAAAGTACTGGACGCAGGTTTCACCCATCACCGGATAGCCCAAAGCCCGACCGCGCCGCAGCGCCTCAATCGCCGGCGCGCAGGTCATGTGAACGACATACAGCGGACAGCCGGTCATCCCCGACATGACCACGGCGCGGTTGGTGGCTTCGCCTTCGATTTCGGGCGGGCGCGAGGCGGCATGATAAATCGGTTCGGTTTTGCCGGCCGCCAGCAGGGCTGGAGTCAGCGCCGCTTCGACATCTCCGTTTTCGGCATGGACCATCACAATCATGCCATGTTCAGCGGCCACCCGCATGGTGTTGAACAGCGTGGCATCATCTACCTGAAAGACGTTTTTGTAAGCCATGAACAGCTTTAGGCTGGTGATGCCTTCGTCGATCAAAGTCGGGATTTCCGCCACAACCGCATCGTTCAGGTCGGTGACGGCCATGTGAAAGCTATAATCGATCTGGGCGATGCCGCTCGATTTTTTGCGCCAGGTTTCCAGCCCCTCATGCAGGCTGCCGCCGATGGGCTGCACCACAAAGTCGATGTGCATGGTCGTGCCGCCAAAAGCCGCCGCCTTGTGGCCGACGTCAAAATCATCGTTGCTGATAGTGCCGCCGAAGGGCAGGTCAAGGTGGGTATGAACATCAATGCCGCCCGGCAGCAGATACTTGCCGGCGCAGTCAACGACCTCATGCCCGGCGGCGCTTAGGTTTTGACCAATCAGCGTAATGATCTCGCCTTCCACCAGCAGATCAGCCGGCGTCATGTCGCTGGCGGTAATGAGTGTGCCGTTTTTGAATACTGTTCCCATTTCGCGCTCCCTTAATTCGATCCCTGACTGTTCAGAGACAAGCCCAAACTGTCCAGAGATTCAGCTAGATTGTCTATGATTTGGCAGTCGCCGTGATAGATCATGTCCATAATCGGCTGTTTCAGCGATTCAGCCAGTGTCCAGCCCAGCGAACTCAAATCGGATTCGCCTTCGCCGATGATCTCTGCAACGGTGTCATGCCACAGCTGTTCCGCCTGCGGCATAAGGTGCAGCTGCCGCAGCGGAAACATCGTGCTTAGGATGGCATCGCGGCCGCAGCCGTTGGCAGAGCCGGCGCCAATGTGCCAGAGGGCGTAAGCGCTATAGATGACCAGCAGCAGGATGACCGCCAGCAGCCATATCGACTTGCCCGACGCTTTCGCATTCATCAGACTTCCCCGTTCGCTGTTTGCCTTTATTATAAGCATACGTCAAATCAAGGCGCAATGTTTCGCGTCTTGACCCAAAGCCGCTTCATTCATACCGCCGGCCGGTGATGGACGGCTCGCGGGTGAGTTCGCGGCGGATGGCGGCGGCAAGCTCTTCGTCGATGCCCAGCGCGGCGACAACCGCCTGGTCAAGCGTCTTTCGGGTTTCGCATTCGTTCATCTGCGGCAGCGGCAGCAGAATTGAATCGCAAAGGTCATCATAGGCGGCGGCCATCATCTTCATCTTGGCCTCATCCATTTTAGCGAAATCAGGAACAGGAATGCGCCGCAAATCATTCATCGAAAATCGTGAGTAAGAAAGGTGTTTAATTGAACGATTGCCTAGAATCGCCAGAATGCCTACAGTTGAGTTGAGATAAGCGCAAATGGCTTTTTCAATGGACACGTCTTGCGAATAAGGTTTGCAGGGCACCCATGCCGAACCTAGCGCGCGTTGATCCAGCCTAACGCTAACTGTCCGCACTGTGTTTAAGCGGGCCCGCATTGCCAATAACAGTGTCCCTCGTTGAACCCACAGGGCATCTGCCTGCTTCTTTTTATTCGGTTTTGGGATGATGTAGGTATCCGTTTGCGCCAGCATCTTTTGCGTTATATCGGTCTTGTGATCCCAAAGCGCGGCCATCGCGTGTTTATCAGGTACTTCCGACCTATTAAACGTGGTTCTAATGCCGACTCCATCAGGTGATATTTCAGCTAAATTACTAAGTTCTCGTGTTTGAAATATCCGACCTTCCCGCAATTCAATAAACTTATCGCAAAGGTAGGGCGATAAGAACTGCACCGCGCCCCAGTCGCCTTTCGCGATTCGTTCGGCCGGCCAGGCTTGCACTGTGCCTTTGATTTTGTCTTGACTGCCATCGATGATATTCTGCGCGGCGGCGATGGCATCGGCTGGAGTCGCCGGGTTTTCATACAGGTTGATAACGCGGGTAGGCGGTTTGTCGGATTCGCTTTGCCAGCGGCGGCAGACGAGCAGCATTTCGCCAATGCTTGTATTTTCTGAAAAGTAAGCACGGCTTAGATCATGCGACGTGACGATGGTTTCAACATGAAAATTGTCCGCCAGATATTGGCGAATATCCAGCGCGGAAACGTTGGTCGCCGTAACCAATGGCAGCACAGAGGCTACTGTGCCTTTGGCTGTAACAAGACGATTGGCTAGAACCAGGAATGAATTGCCGTTGCTGGACAGATGCACTGGCTGGCCGGCGAAGAGTTCCTTTTCGCGCGCTTTGAGCATCTTCTCTTCCTGGCGGCTGAACTGGTCATGGCGCAGGTCACTTCTAGTAAAGGGTGGATTCATAATGATAAGGTCGGCCGGCTCGGCTTGGACGACTTCCTGTCCGGTTTCAATCTGCTCGACGCCGGTCGGCCAGGGCAGCAGCCGCGGCTGGCGGTCGGCCTGCGGACTCAGGAACTCCAGCGAACCGAGAAAAGCGGCGCCATTTTCGACGCCAAGCAGGGCGCGGCCGATTTTCATCCTGCTAAAAGTCGTCGTCGGTGAAAGCAGTCCCAAGGTCGTCGCCGCCAGATGCGTCGCCGTCAGGTTGACGTCATAGCCGGTCAAGACGGATTCAATCAGCGTCCGCGAGACGTCATTTTGATTGCCGGCGGAAGCGGACAAATCGCGGATACATTCAGCGGCCGCCATAAGAAGCGTTCCGGTGCCGCAGGCCGGGTCAGTGATTCGCAGACGGGCAATCGCGGCGCTGTCCGACCAATCGCACATGGCCTTGTCGATGGCCAAAGCGGCCAGCAGAGTCGCGGCCGCGGTGGTCGTATAGAATGAGCCATCATAGCGGGCGGTTTCGAGGACTTTGTGGAAGATGCGCCCAAGCAGGTCATGGCGCAGGCCGACGATATTGCGCGTGACCTTCATGGCGGCGCGGGCCGTTCCCTGCACGGCGGCCGAGAAGGCGGCGTCCTGGGCACAGCCGCGCAGGGCATTGCGGGCGGTGGCGAAAATCGGCTTGTAATCGACCGCCAGCCACAAATCCCAAGCCCTGTCAAACGCGCCGATGGGGTCGTCGCTTTCAGTGCAGTCTACGGTAGCTGTCGGCGGCCAATCGCCTTCAAAAGGAACTGGCGGCGACGCGCGGTTGTCTATAAGCGGCGTCAAGTCATTGATGTGATCATCCAGCCGCGCATGAAACATGGCCGCTGTGGCGATGACCAGCATGGCGCGTTTGGCGGCTTGATTGTAACGGCTGGAATAGGCGCGGCCAGCTTTAATTTTGATGGCCGCGCCAGAGGGCAGATCGAGACGTTTGGCCAGGTCTCGCTTTTGACTTTCGCTCAAACGGGCGACGGCGCGGTCGAGGCTGAAGGAAAGCGCGTTGGCGATACTGTCGGGGTCGCCCAGCTGGTCGGGTATTTTCTTGATGACGCGCGCCAGCTGATCCAGATCGCCCCGCTGCCACTTGGTCTTGGCGGCCGGCGGCCGATCTTTATGAGTCCGCAAAGTATAAAGCACCTCACAGCGCGCCAGGTCATCGGCCGAAAAGAGATTGTCGGGATAGCACACCGCGACGGCGCAGTCGGCCAATTCCTGGTCGAGTCGAGCGTCAGCGTCTTTGATGGCCGAACGTTTCTTGCCGGCGGCCTGGCCCTGTTCGGCCTCCAATGCGACTTTGATGTATCCCAGCTGGACTTCAACGTCCAGCCGCCGACCGCCGCCCTGCGCGCTTTCTTCATTGGCGTCCAGCTGTCGCTCGCGCAAGGCGGCCGCCAGCCAGGTATTCAGCGCGCTTTCGTACTTAGGTCTCTGCATAATTTGCCCAACGTTTTGCATGCCGCTGTCCTTTCCGCTTGTGCTCGATTCAATTCTGTTCATAGGGCCGGCCGGTGATGGACGGCTCGCGGGTGAGTTCGCGGCGGATGGCGGCGGCAAGCTCGGCGTCGATGTCCAGCGCGGCGACAATCATATCATCCAGCTTCTTGCGCGTATCGCATTCATTCATCTGCGGCAGCGGCAGCAGAACCGAATCGCAAAGGTCATCATAGGCGGCGGCCATCATCTTCATCTTATCCTCATCCATTTTAGCGAAATCAGGAACAGGAATGCGCCGCAAGTCGTGCATAGATAATTGTGGGTATGTTGGCTTCTTATTCGTCCGGTCGCCAAGAATCGCCAAAATGCCTATCGTTGAATTGAGATAGACACAAATCGCTTTTTCCAGTGTTTGCTGTCCGAATATACAGGATATATTTGATTTTGGTTTGCAAGGTATCCATAACGACCCTAATGCTCTCTCATTAAGACGCACACTCATACATCTTATGGTGGTCAAGAACATACGGAATGGCAGCATCAACTGCCCTCTTTTTGCCCATAAACCTGCTGCCGACTTCTTTTTACCTTTTTTCGGGATGATATAGGTATCCGTTTGCGCCAGCATCTTTTGCGTTACATCGGTCTTATGATACCAAAGCGCGACCATCCTATTTTCGTCAGGCACTTCTGACCTATCAAACGTGGTTCTGATACCGCCTCCATCAGGTCCTATTTCCGCCAATGTCCCCAGTTGCCGCGCCGCAAAAAACTTCCCTTGCCGCAAGTCAATGAATCGTTCACAGAGGTAGGGCGACAAGAACTGCACCGCGCCCCAGTCGCCGGCGGCGATTCGTTCGGTCGGCCAAGACTGCACCGTGCCTTTGATACGCCCTTGATTGCCCGCGGTGATATCCTGCGCCACAGCGATGGCTTCGGCCGGCGTCGCCGGGTTTTCGTACAGGTTGACAACCCGCGTGGCTGGCTTCTCCGCATCTTCCGGCCAGCGGCGGCAGACAAGCAGCATTTCACCAATGCTGGTGTTCTCCGAAAAGTAAATGCGGCTGGGGTCATGCGACGTGACGATGGTTTCAATGTGAAATTTTTCGGCAAGGTATTGACGCATCATGCTCGTCGAATAATTCGTTGCGCCAACGAGAGGCAGTATGGCAGCGACGGCGCCTTGGTTTGGTTTGGCTATGAAGTCAGCCAGCGCCAGAAAACCGCCGCCATTGTGTGAACGGTGGATTTCGCCTTCAATAGCATCGAACAGTTCCTTTTCGCGCGCTTTGAGCATCTTCTCTTCCTGGCGGCTGAACTGGTCATGGCGCAGGTCACTTCTAGTAAAGGGCGGGTTCATAATGATAAGGTCGGCCGGCTCGGCTTGGACGACTTCCTGCCCGGTGTCAATCTGCTCGACGCCGTTCGGCCACGGCAGCAGCCGCGGCTGGCGGTCAGCCTGCGGACTCAGAAACTCCAGCGAACCAAGAAACGCAGCGCCGTGTTCGACGCCAAGCAGGGCGCGGCCGATTTTCATCCTGCTGAAGGTGGTCGTCGGCGAAAGCAGCCCCAAGGTAGTCGCCGCCAAATGGGTCGCCGTCAAGTTGACGTCATAGCCGGTCAAGACGGATTCAATCAGCGCCTGCGAAACGCCATTTCGATTGCCGGCGGCGCTGGCCAAATCGCGGATTCGTTCGGCGGCCGCCATGAGGAGCGTCCCGGTGCCGCAGGCCGGGTCAGTGATTCGCAGGCGGGCAATCGCGGCGCTGTCCGACCAGTCGCACATATCCTCGCGTATCGCTAAGGCCGCCAGCAAAGTCGCGGCCGCGGTGGTCGTATAGAATGAGCCATCATAGCGGGCGGTTTCGAGGACTTTGTGGAAGATGCGCCCAAGCAGGTCATGGCGCAGGCCGACGATATTGCGCGTGACCTTTATGGCGGCGCGGGCTGCTCCCTGCACGGCGGCCGAGAAGGCGGCATCCTGGGGACAGCCGCGCAGGGCATTGCGGGCGGTAGCGAAGATCGGCTTGTAATCGACCGCCAGCCACAAATCCCAAGCCTCATAAAATGAACCGATTGGATCGTCGTCTTCGGCGCAGTCAAAGGCTCTTTGCGGCGGCCAAACGCCCTCGAATGAACGCAGCGGCGAGAAGCGATTGTCCCACAAGGGCGCGATCTCAAGGCGGCGCTTGTCCAGCTGCGTATGGAACATGACGGCGGTGGCGATAACCAGCATGGCGCGCTTGGCGGCCTGATTGTAATGGCTGGAAGGCGAATCGGATGCGATTTTCAGCGGCTTGCCGGCCGGCAGGTCCAGCGACAAAGCGAGTTCTTGCTTTTGCCCTTCGCTCAAGCGGTCGACAGCCCGGTCCAGGCTGAAGGAAAGCGCGTTGGCGATGCTGTCGGGGTCGCCCAGCTGGTCGGGTATTTTCTTGATGACGCGCGCCAGCTGATCCAGATCGCCATGCTGCCACTTGGTCTTGGCGGCCGGCGGCCGATCTTTATGAGTCCGCAAAGTATAAAGCACCTCACAGCGCGCCAGGTCATCGGCCGAAAAGAGATTGTCGGGATAGCACACCGCGACGGCGCAGTCGGCCAATTCCTGGTCGAGTCGAGCGTCAGCGTCTTTGATGGCCGAGCGTTTCTTGCCGGCGGCCTGGCCCTGTTCGGCTTCCAATGCGACTTTGATGTACCCCTGCTGGACTTCGACGTCCAGCCGCCGGCCGCCGCCCTGCGCGCGCTCTGGTCTGGCATCCAGCCCGCGCTGGCGCAGATCATCGGCAAGCCAAGTATTCAATGTGCTTTCGTAATTGCGCTCTGGCATATTAGCCTTTCTCCTTCAAGGATTAGCGGAATGCCGGGATGATTTTCTCGCCGTATTCAGCCACGATGCGCTCTTCTTCGCCGCACATCAGATAGATGTTGAACTGAGTGACGCCGGCCGCTTCCAGCGCTTTCAGCTTGGCGATATGGTCATCGACGCTGCCAAGAATGCCAAAGGCGTCCACGATGGCCTCGCTGATAAAGTCGAGGTGCTCGGCGTCTTTATCGGCATGTTCCTTATAATCATAGCCTTTGCGCCCTTCAATGTAAGCCGTCAGGCTGGCGGGGATATCGGGGCTGTCCATCCCGTAACGCTCAACGATGTCGGCTACATGATTGCCGACCATCGCCGGAAACCAGCGCGTCTGTTCGCGCGCCTTGTCCATGTCGCCGATCCAGACCGGCGCCGCCGACATGACGCCATAATCGGACATGTCCCTGCCGGCCGCCTCGCCAGCGCGGATCGCCTGCTCGGAGAACCAGCGCGCCAGCCCTGGATCCGCCAGTTGAATCACCAGCCCGTCGCCCGAACGGCCGGCGCCGCCCAGGGCCCGCGGCCCATAAGCCGCGATCCAAATCGGCAGTTCATAGCCATTCGCCCAAGGAAACTGCGCCGAAGCGCCCTCATATTCGACCTCATCGCCGCGCACCAGCCCGCGCAGGACATCGGCGAAGGCTTCCATATTGGCGACCGTCATCGGCTTCCGGCCCAAGACCCGCCGCGAACTGTCGCCGCGGCCGAGGCCAATTTCGATGCGGTTGCCGCTCTGCACGGCCAAGGTGGCGTACATACTGGCGGCGACCGACCATTCGCGCACGCCGGGATTGGTCACCAGCGGCCCAAAGATCATCGCGTCGGTATGCGCCATGCACAGCGCCATCGTCGGATAACAGTCGCGCCACAGCACATGGGAATCAAAAAACCAGCCATGCTTAAAGCCGGCGACTTCAGCCTGTTTGCAAAGCGCGACCGTGCGCTTGGGTGAAATATCACCCTTGAATGTAATTCCAAAATCCATCAGTCAACTCCTGTAGACTGTTTTTATCAAGGTAAAAGCGAATTGCCTGATTTGCCAAACTCTTCTTCCGTTAGTTAGTTCATCAAACTCAAGCTGTTCGCGGATGTCGGCGTCTATTTCGCCTCCTACATAACCAGTTGGGCATGTTCCTGTCCGCAACGTTCCAAAGCCCGCTGCGCGGTGCGGACGTTGATTTTGGGCGCCACATCCTGATAAAACCGGGCGGCAAGCTGTTCCGCCGCCGACTGACCGCCAGCGGAGCTATCGTCAAGGTCAAAGACATAATTGGCTTCATCGAGACCTTCAATCGGCTCCAAGGTGATTTCGACCACGTTCTCGCGGCGCACCCGCTCCAGTTTTTTGCGCCGTTTGTCGGCGGCCGCGGCGCGTTCGGTCTGACCGGCGCGGATATAATAGGCGTTCAGGCGCGATTCCAGCCCAATCGCATGGCTCAAAATAGCGCCGAAGGTGTTTAATGATGACATCGAAACCTCTTATACCCACCGTTCAATCACGATTTTGCGTTCGGTGTAAAACTCAATCGAATCCATTCCCTGCCCGTGCAGATCGCCAAAGAACGAGTCTTTTTGGCCGCCAAAGGGAAAGGAGGCCGAGGGCGCAGCCACGCCGATATTGACGCCGATGTTGCCGGCCTTGACATGGTATTTGAATGCCCGCGCCTGCTTGCCGCTGCTGGTGAAAATGCTGGCGGCGTTGCCATAGCGGCTCTGATTGATCATCTCGACCGCTTCATCAAAGTCATCAGCTTTCATCAACGCCAGCACCGGGCCGAAGACTTCTTCGGTCGCCATGACGGTCTGCGGCTGAACATCGGCAATCAGGGTTGGCCCGATCCAGGCTCCGTTTTCATAGCCATCGACGCTGAAACTGCGCCCATCCACGACAATTTCGGCGCCTTCATTGATGCTTTGGGCAATCATCGCTTCAATCCGCGCTTTGGCGCCGTCGCTGATGACTGTGCCCATTTGGGTAGTTTCATCAAGACCATAACCCACCTTGAGGCTGGCGGCCTGTTTGGCGAGTTCATCCTTGAGTCGGTCATAGGCATCGCCAACGCCGACGGCCACCGCCGCCGCCAGACAGCGCTGCCCGGCGCATCCATAAGCGGCGCCGAGGATATTCTTGACGCTGGCTTCGATATTGGCGTCGGGCATGACAGCAATGTAATTTTTGGCGCCGCCCTGCGCTTGGACGCGCTTGCCGTTGCGGGTGCAGGTTTCATAAATAATCTTGGCGACCGGGCTGGAGCCGACAAACGAGACGCCAGTCACATCCGGGTGTTCCATCAGCGCAGTCGCCGCCGGGACGCCGCCGTTGACCAGGTTGACAACGCCTTCAGGCAGATCGAGTTCGTCCAGCAGTTCAAACAGCAGTTCGGCGCTAAGCGGGGTTTGCGGCGATGGCTTGAGGATAAAGGTGTTGCCGCAGGCGATAGCGGTCGGCAAGAACCACAGCGGCACCATAAACGGAAAGTTGAAGGGCGTGATGGCGGCGAAGACGCCGGCCGGCTGGCGCACCGTCGTTTCGTCGATGCCCGAACTGATGTCTTCCAGGCCGTCGCTTCGCATCAGGACTGGGACGCTCATGGCAAAGTCAATGCTTTCAATGCCGCGGCGCACCTCGCCCCGCGCCTCATCTAGGGTTTTGCCATGTTCTCTGACGACAATCTGCGAAATCTGCTCAAAATTGTCCTCGACCAGCACTTTGAGATGGTGCATATACTGCGCTCGATTCAGCACCGGCGTGCTGCGCCATTCCTCGAAACCGGCTTTGGCGGCCTGCACGGCCTGCGCGACATCGCGCGCAGTTGAATCGGGGCAAGTCGCCAGTAAGTCACACGTCGCCGGGTCATGCACCGGCATGAACTTGGAAGCATCCGATTCCACCCATTCGCCGTTAATATAATTTTTGATTACCCTGCTCATAAGCCTCTCCTTGTCATGCAATGCCCGGCTACTGACCCGTATCCGGGAGAAATTGAGTAGTCGAGCATAATCCAGCCCTATTGTACAATGTAAGCGATAGGTTAAGGAATATCGCCTCGCCTGACTCGCATTGTATCATCAAAATTCGGCAAATCGCAATGAGCGTGCAGAGGGCTTAGCCGCCTAGCTCGCTTTGTTGGAATATGTTAGACTACAGGTCTTGCTTGCCGGAAATCGCAATGCGAAATTGGATTTCTTGGACAGAGTTGGGCTATCATGGACTGATGAACAGGAGAGCGGGATGACAACCTCGGCTGAAGTTTTGCAACGCTACAAAAAAGTGATGTTTCCGGCGGCTGCCCCCTATCATGGCGATAACCCGATTGTGGTTGACCATGCCAAAGACCAATACGTCTGGGACCTGGATGGCAAGCGCTATCTGGACTTTTTTGGCGGCATTCTGACGGTTTCAGTAGGGCATTGCAATAATGAAATCACCGAGCGAACCATCGCGCAATTACAGCGGGTACAGCACACCTCTACAATTTACGTCAATGAAATCATGGTGCGGCTGGCGGAAAAGGTTGCCGAACTCACCCCCGGCCGCCTGCGAAAATGTTACTTTACCAACAGCGGCACCGAAGCCAATGAGACCGCCGTGCTGGCGGCGCGGATGTACACTGGGCAGCCGACCGTGATTGCCTTGCGCCATGCCTATTCGGGCCGTTCCATGCTTGCTATGAGCCTGACCGCGCATGGCAGTTGGCGTTTGGGCGGAGTGGTAGACCCTTATGTCAAGCATGTACGCAATCCCTATGCCTTGCGGGCGCCGGCCGGTTTAAGTCCGGAGCAGGTGGTCGAGCTTTGTGTGCAAGACTTGGAAGAGACGATTGCGACCACCACCGAAGGACGCATCGCCGCTTTTATCGCCGAGCCCATTCAGGGAGTCGGCGGCTTTATCGTGCCGCCCAAAGATTACTTCAAGCGCATTATGCCGATTGTCAAAGCGGCCGGCGGCGTGTTTATTTCGGATGAGGTTCAAACCGGCTGGGGGCGCACCGGCGGCAAGTGGTTCGGCATTGAGCAGTGGGGGATCGAGCCGGATATGATGACTTTTGCCAAAGGCATGGGCAACGGCGCGCCGATTGGCTGCACTGTCGCCACCCCCGAAATCGCCGATGCGGTTCAGGGTTTGACCTTCTCTACCTTTGGCGGCAACCCGGTGACGATGGCGGCCGCGCTGGCGACGATTGAATATATCGAAGCCCATGATCTGCCGGCGAACTGCGCCGTGCAGGGCGCGCGGATGGCGGAAAAACTAGGCGAATTGGCCGCCGAATTTCCCATCATTGGCGAGGCGCGCGGCATGGGTTTGATGCAGGCGATTGAAATTGTAGCGCCCGGCGGCATTCAGCCGGATGCCGCCCGCACAGCGGCCTTGGTCGATGCCTGCAAAGACAAGGGCTTGCTCCTGGGCAAAGGCGGGCTGTATGGCAATGTCGTCCGGATCGCGCCGCATCTGAATGTCTCGGCGGAAGATATGGACATCGCTATGAACATTGTTGGCAAAGCCCTGGGCGCGGTTTCCTGAAACATGGAAAGCTGTCAGCTTGGCCGCCGCCGATATAAGGCTGCGATAGGGGCAGGGGGCGGCGAACTTATCAGAATGAATTCGCGCGTCGCTTTTATCCAATAGAATGCGTTCTATGGGCTTGACATGGGACTAAGGAGAGCCAGCATGAAGCAGATGACCTTGCTTTTCATCGCGGCCGACCGCCCGATGCGCCGCGATGACTTGTCATTTGAATGAATATGCCCTCCATCTGTGAGGGCAAGCTAAAAGTGAAATAATATCCCGACGGCTTGAGGAGCGATACCATGAATGTAGATACTTTAATCCAAAACGCGCAGGTCGTGCTCGAAACCGGCATCGCTCGACTGGATCTAGGCATACGCGCCGGCCGCATCGCGCTGCTGACCGATGACTCGGCCGATGTCCGCGCCCGCGAAACGATTGATGCCCAAGGGAAGCTGCTGCTGCCCGGCGCCATCGACATCCATTTTCACTGCCGCGCGCCGGCTTATCCCCAGCGCGGCGACTTCGCCACCGAAACCCGCGCCGCGGCCGCCGGCGGCGCGACCACCATCTTTGAGATGCCCATCTCCAAACCCTGCTGCGCCACCGCCGCCGTCTTTCGGCAGCGCAAGGCCTTAGCCCAGCGGGACTGCTATGTCAACTTCGGCTTGTACGCCGCCCCCGGGCTGCTGGATCCAGCTGAAATTGAGGCGATGGTCGGCGAGGGCGCGATTGGCTTCAAGATCTTTATGACCGCCGCGCCCCAAGGCCGCGACGATGAATTTGAGGGCCTGTGCCTGCCCGATGCGCCCAGCCTGTATCAGGCGCTCAACCTGGTCGCCGACACCGGCCTGGTTTGCGCGGTTCATGCCGAAAACAATCCGCTGCTGGAATGGCGCACGCGGCTGCTGACCCAGGCGAAGCGCAATGACGTCGCCGCCCATGGCGAATCCCGCCCGCCGCATGTCGAGGCGCTGGCAATCGCCACCCTGCTTACGCTCAACGAAAGCATCGGCGCCAATCTGCATATCGCTCACCTTAGCGCCAAAGAACCGCTGGAAGTCTTTCGCCGCTTCAAGGCCACGGGTTCAACGGCGACGGCGGAAACCTGTCCGCATTATTTGCTGTTCACCGAAGCCGATCTGGAGCGGGTCGGGCCTTATGCCAAAATCAATCCGCCGCTGCGCCAAGCTCAAGACCAGACGGCGCTGTGGGACGGTCTGATGGATGGCACCTTGATGGCCGTCACCACCGACCATTCCCCTTTTACCGTCGAAGAAAAAGAACGGGCTCGCCAAGACATCTGGGCGACGCCGCCCGGCGCTCCCGGCGTCGAAGCGCTGCTGTTGAGCATGATGAACGAAGCCCTGACGGGACGAATAAGCATCAATCAGGCGGTGGATTGGGTCTGCGCCAACGGGGCGAAGCGGTTTGGGATTTATCCACAGCGCGGGCGCATCGGCATTCATGCCAGCGCCGACCTCGTGATATTTGACCCTAATGATGAGACCACCATCCACAGGGAGATGCTCTTCAGTCAGGCAAAAGACTGCGACAAGCTGTATGAGGGCATGACCTTCAAGGGCAAAGTCAATCAAACCATCGTCAATGGCAAGACCGTATTCAAAGATGGCCAGATCATCGGGCGAGCCGGCGATGGGCAGTTTGTACGGCCCAATCCCGCCTGGGTCAGCCAAGAACTTTAGGCATCAGCCTTAGCGAAGGGCGAAAAGAGGGGCTTTCGATATGTCAGCCAACCGCAATTTGAATACAGCAAAAGCTAAGAAAAAGGACGAGTTCTATACGCAGCTGTCGGATATTGAGAATGAGCTTTGGCATTACCGCGGTCACTTTCGCGATAAGGTCATCTACTGCAACTGCGATGACCCGCGGGCGAGCAAATTCTTTCGCTACTTCTCACTGCAATTTCGCGGCTTGGGATTAAAGAAACTTATCACGACCTGCTACAAAAACCAGCAGCGGGATATGTTCAGCCGCAGCGACACCGAGAAGGCGATCTGGCTGGAATATAACGGCACACAGAACGCGACGGCCGTCCCGTCCTTAGAGGATATTGGCGTGCATCACCTTGAAGGCGACGGCGATTTTCGCAGTAGTGAATGTATCGAGCTACTCAAGCAGGCCGACATTGTCGTCACCAATCCGCCCTTTTCGCTGTTTCGGGAATATGTGGCGCAGCTGATGGCATATCGCAAGAAGTTTCTGATTATTGGGAATATGAACGCTTCAACATATAAAGAGATATTCCCCTTGATAAAAGATCAGAAGGTTTGGTACGGCGCGAGCATAAAAAGCGGCGACCGCGAGTTTGGTGTCCCAGAGAACTACCCGCTAACCGCGGCCAGTTCCAGAGTTGATGAGAAAGGCAATAAGTTTGTCAGAATAAAAGGTGTTCGTTGGTACACCAACCTTGACTACCGCCAGCGCTATGAAGACTTGATTTTGCACCGGCGATACTCGCCAGAGGTGTATCCAAAGTATGACAACTATGATGCTATTGAAGTATCAAAAACCGCAAATATCCCGATGGATTGGGAAGGTGAGATGGGCGTGCCGATTAGTTTCCTGGATAAGCATAACCCCGATCAATTTGAAATCATTGGGGCAGATACTTGGTTCACAGGCAAGCTAGGCAGATTCTATGTCAAAGGCAGCAGAAAATATGCCCGCATTGTCATTCGCCGTAAGGAGATGCAGCAATGAATATGGCGCCAAAGCCGGCAAGAACAATCTCAAAACAGAAGGAGTTAGATCCATGGCAGGCAAAATAACAGGCATCTTCAATATCCTGGCGACGCCCTTCAATGCTGACTACACCTTGGATAAGGACAGCCTCAAAAATCTGGTTCGATTTCAAATGGACAAGGGCGCGCATGGGCTGACCATCTTGGGGGTCATGGGCGAAGCCGCCAAACTCACCGTTGACGAACGGCAGGCGGTTATGGACACGGTGATTGAGACGGTCAATGGCGCGGTTCCGGTGGTGGTTGGCGCCAGCCATCCCCAAATTGAGACTTGCATCGCGCTTAGCTCGGCCGCATTGGCGGCCGGCGCCGACGGGGTGATGATCGCGCCGCCTCGAATGGAAGACCCATCCGATGAAGCTATCATAGCGCTTTACAGCGCCATTGCTGAAACGGTTGACGGGCCGATTGTCGTGCAGGACTTCCCGCCGGTCAACGATGTCATTATGTCGCCGGATTTACTGGCGCAGATTGCCGAGACGATTCCGAATGCCGCTTACCTCAAGCTGGAAGATCCGCCGCTGATGCAGAAAATCGCCGCCATCCGCCAGCGCACCGACAAGTTTGAGATTTTCGGCGGGCTTGGCGGGATGTTTCTGCTTGAAGAGCTTCAGCGCGGCGCCTCTGGCACCATGACCGGTTTTGCCTTTACCGAGATCTTGGTGGCCGTCTTTGATGCTTTTCATGCCGGTCGCATTGCTGTCGCCCAAGCTCTGTTTGACCGTTATTTGCCATTGATTCGTTATGAGAATCAACCGTTGGTTAACTTGACTATCCGAAAGGCACTGCTGCAAGTCCGCCGCGCGGTCGCGAACGACACGCCGCGCCCGCCCTTTCATCCCATTGACGGCGGCACCCGGCAGGAAATCAGTTGGCTGCTCCAGCGAGTCGGCATTGATGACCCGACGAAGAGGCTAAGCCTCTAAAACCAATGGTGCTAGTTGAAAATCACGGCAAACACTCTAAACTTGAAGTGTCACAACAAAAAGTAAGGAGTGAAGCCGTGACTGACAGCGATTTTATCATAGAATTGTTCTGCCGTGTAGATGATCAAATGAAAGATGTCTCCAAACACAGCCAAGCTAAGATGCATCCGAGTGAATTAGTGACCCTGGGCATCCTGTTTGCCCTCAAAGGCGGTGGCTCGCGTGCCTTCTATCGTTGGATTTCGCGTAACTTCGGCAACTTGTTTCCCAACTTGCTGGAACGCACCCGCTTCTTCCGGACGTTAAAGAAGCAGCAGGTTCATCTGTCGCGCTTTTTGGCAGCGCCATCCATGCTGGGGCTGATTGACAGCTTTGGCATTGAACTGATCCATCCGCGGCGACAGGGGCGCAGTCGGTGTCAGATTGGACGGCAAGGCTATTCCAACAAGCGCTGGATTGTCGGTGGCAAGCTGTGTCTGTTGGTCAATCATCTCGGCTTGGTGGTGGACTGGGCTTGTGATACGGCTAATGTCTACGATGGCAGCGCTTTTCAGAGCTTGGTTGATGGGGTCGCTGACCAAATGGTGGTGTTTGGCGACTGGCATTTTGTCAGGCAGGGCTGGCATCCGACCAATCTGCGAGGCTGTAAGAGAGGCGAATGGAATGACCGCATGCGTATCGAAACGATTTTCTCGATGCTGACGCGGGTCTGTGGTCTCAAACGTTTGACCCATCGAGTTTGGGACTATTTTGAAATGCGTTTGGCTTATGTCATGGCGATGTTTAATGTTTTGGTTCAATGGGACGGCTTACAAGCTGATGAGAGTGGCTTTGTGCCTTTATCCATCGCTCAATTCAGCCTCTAAACCCGCACCATTGGTTCTAAACGCATTATGAACGGGCATGGAAGCCGATAAGGGGGCTGCCAATGCCATTATCTAGCACAAAGCATAAAGGACAAAGCGCATGGATTTAGGATTAAAAGACAAAACCGCATTGGTCGCCGCCTCCAGCAAAGGCTTGGGATACGGCGTCGCCAAGGCGCTGGCCGCCAACGGCGCCAAAGTTTCGCTTTGCAGCCGTTCAGCCGATGCCGTCGCCGCCGCCGCCCAAACCCTGGCCGCCGATCATAGCGTCGAGACCTTGGCCACCGCTTGCGACCTGCGCCGCCCGGCCGATATTCAGGCTTGGGTCGATAAAACGGTCGCCGCCTGGGGCAAAATCGACTGCCTGCTGGTCAATGCCGGCGGCCCGCCGGCCAAAATGTTCAAAGAGCTTAGCGATGACGACTGGCAGGCGGCTTTTGAACTGACGCTGATGAGCAGCGTTCGGATGATTCGCCTGACCATCCCGCACATGACCGCCGGCGGCTCGATTTTGACGGTGACTTCATCATCCATCAAAGAGCCAATCCCGCGCCTTGGACTTTCGACGGTTATGCGGGCTGGCGTGATGGGCCTGGTCAAGACCTTGGCCGATGAACTGGCGGCGGACGGCATCCGCGTCAATAATCTGGTGCCGGGGCGCATCGACACCGACCGCGTCGCCCAACTGGACGCCAGCGCCGCCGACAAGCTCGGCATCAGCATTGAGGAAGTCAAACGGCGCAGTCTGGCCGCCATTCCGCTCGGACGCTATGGCCGCATCGACGACTTTGGCTCCGCCGGCGCCTTTCTGCTGTCCCCAGCCGCCAGTTACATCACCGGCGCCGCGCTGCGGGTTGACGGCGGCGCGATGCGCTCGATCTAAGCCGCGCTTGGCGATGAAAACCAGGGCGCGGTGATTCACATGGCAAAAATACAGTGTTCCGATCATTCGCATGAGAAACCATGCTTATCAGCAAAAAGCGAAAGGAAACCATCATGTCAGCGCCAGTCGCCGTTTGGGAAATACCAGCCATCCTGGGAGAAGGACCGCTCTGGGTCGAATCAGAGAACGCGGTCTATTGGGTAGACATATTCAGCAGTCAGGTTCATCGCTATTCGCTTGCCGACGGGGCAAAAAAGACTTGGCGCTTTGATTTCCCGGTCACCAGCCTGTCTCCCCGCCAGCAAGGCGGATTTGTTGGTACGATTACCGACGGTTACGTCTTCATTGATCTCGACGCCGCATCCGCCGACCCGATTCAACTGCCCGAATCCGATATATCCAACAATCGTTTCAACGATGGCAAGGTGGATGCCAGCGGCCGTTATTGGGCTGGCACGATGGACATCGGGCAAACGGCGGAAACCGGCGCGCTTTATCGCCTGGACGCCGACTTGAGCGTCGCAAAAGCCGATGACGGTTACATCATCTGCAACGGGCCGACCTTCAGCCTCGACAACAGCATCATCTATCACACCGACAGCATCAAACGCAAGATTTATGCCCTTGACATGAGTCCGAGCGGCGAATTGAGCGGCAAACGGATTTTTGCCGAGTTCACCGCCGATGATGAAGGCGTTCCCGACGGCATGACGGTGGACAGCGAAAATTGTATTTGGGTGGCGCATTTTGGCGGCGCGCGAATCAGCCGTTATTCACCGGCCGGCGAAATCCTGCAAGTGGCGCCGATGCCGGTTCCCAACATCACCAGCTGCGCCTTCGGCGGCGCTGCGCTTGATACACTCTACATCACCACCGCACGCACCGGCATCCCTGACGAAGACTTGGGGAAATATCCCCTAGCTGGCAGTTTCTTTGCCTACAAGCCGGGCGTTACCGGGGCGCCGACGCCGCTCTTCGCCGGTTGAGCCAGCGCAATGCGGCATGCGCCGCCATCACCGCCAGCAAGGGTGTGACCATCACGCGGGCGCGGGTGTCAATGCTGGCTGTTGTCACCAGCAGCGTTCCCGTCAGGAAATAAGCGCAGGGCAGCAAAAGGAATGCCGCCTCTATCCAACGCCGGCGGCGGGCTAACTGCCACAAGCCATAACCGGCCGCCAGCAGCAAGGCCGCATTCCAGCTTATACTGATCCATATCGGGAAGGTCCAAATCTCAAGCAGCGTCCGGTACAAGCCAACCGGGATAGTCAGCAGGTAATACAGTGGATACTGACGGAAGACATCGATGGCAATCTCGGTCATCGCGGTTTGCATCTCGTCTGTACTTGCCAGATGGCGATGGCGCCAGTTGGCAGTGATCTTGGGTATCTCATTGCCGAGTCGTTCTTCAACGCGGCCCGCCAAGGTCGCGTATACGGTGTCAATGTCCTGCCCTGTCGCCTGATGCAGCACCGATGCCGCCCGAGCGTAGAGCAGTTGAAATGCGCCGGTGGTAGAGAAGCTGCTGTTGCGAAGGTAGGTCGCGTTGTGCTGTTTCCATAACATCATTCCTGAAAATGCTAATGCGGCCAGAGAAACTACAGCCAGCGCGCGCCATCGGCGGCGGGCAAAAGCAATCCAAACCGCCATTGGAATCCAGAGCAGGTAAGCCGCCGGCCGCGTCAGAGCCGACAGGATGATGAAGCCGCCCGCCAGCAAGCCCCAGACCATCACTGCCCGCCGCGTGTCGGCTTGTTTGAGCGCCATCAGGCTTACGAAAGCGAATGCCAGCAGAAGGTTTGCCAGCGGCTCTGCCAGCAGGACGCTGGAATATCGAATGCTGGTGGGGTCAATAGCAACGATACCCGCCGCCAGCAAGGCCAGCTTTTGCGAAGAATCGGGGGGGGGGGGGCGAAATGCCGCGCCAAGACGTAAGTTAGCGGAATGACGGCAGCGCCAAGCAGGATATTCGCCGCGATAATCAAAAGCGGCTGGATGCCAAGCGCCGCCACCAGCAGCGGAAAGAGCGGCGGGCGCACCAGGTACACGCTATTTTTGAACTCCAGATCGCCCTGTAAAATGTCGATGGCGGCATTTCGATACGATGTGAAGTCATCCAGGTAGACAGGCAGCAAAGACGGCTCGTAAATAGAAGCCGCATAACCGACGCGCAAGAGCAAGCCAGCCAGAGTTATGAGCAGGAGCCATTTGAAGAGTTTCACAGTTCGCTAGTCTATTCCCATTCCGTCGCGCAAACTGTAGCACAGAACCATCGAATCGTCTATACTACTGAAAACTTCGGAATATAAGGAATACATCGAGATGAGCAAGCAAAACTATGGCGAGGGCATTGAGGTTAGGGGCAAAATTACTCCCCAATTCGAGGAGATACTAAGCCGCGCGGCGATGGATTTTTTGGCGGGCTTGGCGCGTCAGTTCACTGCCCGCCGCGACCAACTCTTGCGGCAGCGCGAAACCCGGCAAGCGGCGATTGACCAGGGACAGATGCCCGACTTCCTGCCCGAAACGGCCGCCATCCGCGCCGACCACAGTTGGAAAGTCGCCTCGCCGCCGCCCGACCTGCAAGACCGCCGCGTCGAAATCACTGGTCCCACCGACCGCAAAATGGTAATTAACGCCCTCAACAGCGGCGCCAAAGTGTTCATGGCTGACTGCGAAGATGCCAATTCGCCCACTTGGGAAAATATGGTCAGCGGACAAATCAACCTGCGGGATGCCATCAACGGCAGCATCACCTTCACCAATCCCGATGGGCGTTTTTATCAACTTAACAAAGATACCGCCACCCTGATGGTGCGACCGCGCGGCTGGCATCTTGACGAAAGCCATTTTCTCGTCGATGGCAAGCCTATTCCTGGCGGGTTATTCGACTTTGGTCTGTATTTTTTTCACAATGCCCAAGCGGCGCTTGAAAACGGGACGGGGCCCTACTTCTATCTGCCCAAGCTGGAAAGCCATCTCGAAGCCCGCCTGTGGAATGATGTTTTTGTCTATGCCCAGCATGCGCTCAACATTCCGCAAGGGACGATTAAAGCCACCGTGCTTATCGAAACGATTCTAGCTGTCTTTGAAGCTGAAGAAATCCTCTATGAACTGCGTCGGCATTCGGCTGGACTCAACTGCGGCCGCTGGGATTACATCTTCAGCTATATCAAAAAATTCCGTCGGCACGGCGCCTGTCTGCTCCCTGACCGCGCCCAAATTACGATGACCGTTCCCTTTATGCACAACTATACTTTGCATGTCATCAAGGTCTGTCATCGGCGCGGCGCTCATGCGATGGGGGGGATGGCGGCGCAAATCCCGATTAAGCACGACCCCGAAGCCAACCAAGCCGCGCTGGACAAAGTTCGGGCTGATAAGCTGCGCGAAGTCAAAGACGGCCATGACGGCACCTGGGTGGCGCATCCCGGTCTGGTTGGGATTGCCAGCGAGGTTTTTGACGCATACATGCCGCAGGCAAATCAAATCGACCGTCAGCGCGATGATGTGGAGGTATCGGCGCAAGACCTGCTCATTCCCAGCGAAGGCGCGATCACCGAAGCCGGGATCCGCCTGAACCTGAAGGTCGGCATTCAATATCTGGAAGCATGGCTGGGCGGCAATGGCTGCGTCCCCTTGTATTCCCTGATGGAAGATGCCGCCACGGCCGAAATCAGCCGCGCGCAGGTCTGGCAATGGCTGCATCACCAGGCTGTCCTCGCCGATGGCCGCCCACTGACGTTGGATCTATTTGGACGGTTACTGGAAGAAGAAATGGACGCCATTCGCAGCGAAGTCGGGGACGAGCGCTTCAAAAGCGGTCGATTCCAGTTGGCAATGGCGCTTTTTGACCAGATGATTCGCGCCGAAGACTTCACCGAATTTCTGACCCTGCCCGCCTATCAACATCTGTAGCTCCCCAAGCCCCGTGGAACAAGTCCTCCCCTTATTCATGCGGACGACGCTGCGATTGGAGATATCGGAGGGTGAATTCATCATCCAGACGCTTGCCGCCCAAACAGCCCTTAATCCGTCAGCAGCGGGATGGTCGCGTTGGCGGCGGGCATAATGCCAATGCGCGGCTTTTTCGGCAGGCCTGCCAGCGCCCGGTCAATCGCAGTCTGCAAATCGGGCATGGGGCGCAGCAAGAGCTTGCGGATAAAATCATCATCCAGTTCCGAGATGACAGCGGTATGGATGCGGCCGGCATCGCGCGATATCTGAAAAGCCTTGTGAGGCCCGACCTGAAAGCCTTCACGGGCAAAACGTTTGAAGACGTCGGCGTGGCTGCTGATTTGCGGATCCATCATCCAGGCTTCATAGCTTTGACTGCCGCTGCCTTCGGCACAGGCGGCGCACAAGATCATCGCTGCTCCCTCTTTGGTCACAGCGGCGGCATGCGCCATGCCCTTCTGCGACTGATAGAGGTTGATGTCCTTCGGATGCCCGCCCGGCGAGACAATCATCAAATCATAAGGCGCGGCGACCGTGACTTCATAGACAGCCCGCAGTTGGGGGATGCCGCGCTTCATTATGGCCGCCGCATCGCCAGCCAGCGCTTTGATAATTTGTTTCTTGGGGTTCAGAATCGCATTCAGGGCAAAGTCAATGCCAATCATCCGGCCCATTTCCTCGACATCCTGCCGCGCCGGATTATGGTCATATTCACCCAGTTTGGCCTTTGGATCACTCATCATGGCATGATTGTGATGGATGGTTTTTCTGCCAGCCAGGCCAATCGCGGCGGTTTTGACACCGCCAGAAAAGCCTTGAAACTGATGCGGCTCGATATTGCCAACCACAATGCGATAATCGGCGGCGGCATACTCGCGGTTAATATAAACCGGCGTCCGGCGCGAGGTCTGACCAAGGTAGATTAAATCTCGGTCATTGTCGGCATTGTGGCAGATTACTCGATAATTTTGCAGGATTTCCGGCGGCAATATCCAGGCATATTCCGCCGGCGGCATCGCCGGATGGGTGCCGCCGGCGATAACCAGCAGGACATCTTCATTGGGAATGCCGGCCCGTTGAATGCCGGCTAATATCGGCGGCAAAAGATGCTCATGCGGCACCGGCCGCGTCTTGTCGTTGATGGCGATGGCGACGCTTTGCCCTTTTCGCGGCGGTCGGACATCCCCCAAGGGATGATAAACAGCCTCTTTGACCACCGTGGCCGGGTCGGCGGCCGGCGGAACATTTTTGGGCAGCAGAACCTCAAGGCAACAGCCGTCGGCTATCTCGGCATTGAGCCAGGTCTTGCCATAAGGGATTTTCAGCTTCATCGCGTTTCTCAATCCGGGCGGCGGCCGGGCAGCGCAATAACTATTCTTCCATGAGAGCCATCCAGCTAAATGCTGGGTCCGACGCGGTGAATGGCAAAGCTGTTGTTATCGCGCAGCGCTTCGGATTTGGTCAAATAGCCGCTGCAAACGCGCTCAACCTCGTCATAGACGATTTGTCCGGCTTCTGCCAGGGTGATCTCATCATAAAATACACCGCTCACGTCGATATCGACCGTATCGCGCATGAGTTCGTAGGACTGCCGATTGCCGGTGACTTTGATGGTCGGCATAATTGGATGGTTCGAAGTATGGCCGCCCCCCGTGCAGAAGGTCAATACCTGACAGCCGGCGGCGGCCATGCTGCTGATGCTTTCCGCGCCCATGCCGGGTCCGTACATCACATAATTGCCTGGCTCGGTTTTGCTTGGCGCTTCGCCAATCTCCAGATATTCAACAATCGGACTGTCGCCGATTTTCTTGACCGCGCCCATTGATTTTTCTTCAATGGTGGTCAGGCCGCCAGCCATATTATCGCCGGTGGGCTGGGAGCCGCGAATATCTTCGCCGCTGGCAAGCGCCCGGCGCTCCATGTGCTGGACGCCGGCAACAATAGCTTCGGCCACCGCCGGGCTGGCGGCTTTTTCGGTCAGCCAATTTTCACAGCCCATCCATTCGGTGCATTCGGCCATCAGCATCCGGCCGCCCTGCGCGATCAGAATTTCGCCAGCTATTCCGTTGGCAGGATTACTCGCCAAGCCGGAGGTGGTATCAGAGGTGCCGCATTCCGTGCCGAAAAGGATTTTGCTCATCGGCGCCGCCTCGCGGGTATGCATACTGATTTGACGGGCGAAGTCCTGGGCATAGCGCGTCGCTTTTTCGACGGCGCTGATGAAGCCGCCGGCGGCGCGGATATTGACGGTGGCAATCAGCTTGCCGGTCGGATCAATATCGTCGGCGAGGTCTTCGGCAGTCATGCCCTGTTCTTGGAAATGGTCGATAATGACGACCGCCGCCACATTGGGATTCATGGCTGTGCCCGCCAAAAATCGCCGCGTCACCCGCAAATCCGGCGCCACTTGGCAGCGCCCGTTGGCATGTGTGATTGGCAAAGCGCCATGGATCGAATGGGCGACCCGCTCGACGACGCCATTGGCATAGACCGTACCCGATAAAATAAGCAGATGATTGCGAATCCCGACATCGCCGTTCGGGCGAACATACCCCATAAATTCTGCCATTGGAAATTACTCCTGATTGATATGCAAGATGAGAGCTACTCGGCGCTGACCACATCGCGCTTGGTGAGGTCGCCGCGGCCGCGTTTGCTTTCGACATTATGAGTATGCACATGATCGCCAGCCCGAATATCGCGGGTCGCCGCGCCAATGCTAAGACCATATTTTAAGACTGTGCCGCCTTTGGCGATGTCCGTCAGCGCGATTTTGTGACCATAGGCAATATCATCCTGCGCCATAAGCTGAATATCACTCCGTTCGCCATTGCATCGCACCGCATCGCCGGCGCGGATTGACTCCACAACCGCCGTCCCCACGTTATCAGCCCTGTAGACAACAAATACCTTTTTCATGCCGGCCCTTTCTGTGCCTTATCTTTAACAGCAGCGACTTTATGTCAGGTTCAGCACCATCAGCCGCAGTTCGGTCATCTCTTCAATGGCATATTTGACGCCTTCGCGCCCATAGCCAGAAGCCTTGATCCCGCCGTAGGGCATGTGATCGACGCGGAAGGTCGAGGCGCTGTTGACTTGCAGGCCGCCGACATCAATGCGCTGCCAGGCATCCATAATCCGCTTGACATCTTTAGTGAAGACGCCAGCCTGCAAACCATAAGGGGTATCATTGATGACAGCGACGGCATCATCCCAGGCATCGTAGCGACTGACTGTGACCACCGGCGCAAACACCTCTTCGCAATTCACCTTCATCTCCGGGGCGGTATCGGTCATCACGGTGGGCTGGAACATCACGCCGCTCCGAGAGCCTCCATGCAAAACGGCGGCGCCCGCTTTTTGCGCTTCGGCGACCCAAGCTTCGGCGCGTTCCGCATCGCGCAAGGTAATCATGGGGCCAACGTCGGTATCAGCATGGCGCGGGTCGCCAACCTTCAAGGCTTTGACTCGGCTGACAAACAAATCAGTAAATTCTTCAAAAACACCGCGCTGAATCAGCAGGCGCTGCACCGAAATGCAATTCTGCCCGGCGTTGGCGAATCCACCCGAGGCCGCTTCGCTGGCCGCCAGGTTCAGGTCGGCGTCTTGATGCACAATCACACCGGCATTGCCGCCCAATTCCAACGCAACCTTCTTTTGGCCGGCTTTGCTTTTGAGCATCCAGCCGACGGCGGCGCTGCCAGTGAAGCTAATCATGGCTATGCGCGGGTCGGTGACGATCATTTCAATATCAGGCCCCCAAGCATTCAAGAGGCTAAAGGCTTGCGGCGGATAGCCGGCTTCAAGGACGATCTCCGCCAGTATGACCGATGACAAGGGAGTCTTTTCGGCCGGTTTGATGATTATCGGATTGCCGGCCGCAATCGCTGGACCGATTTTATGACAAGCCAGATTGACCGGATAGTTAAAGGGGGTGATGCCAAGCACCGCGCCAATCGCTGCGCGGCGGGTGAAGCCCTGACGATTTTCGCCGGCGGGCGTCCAGTCAATGCTGAAAATTTCGCCGCCGAGCCGCCGAGCTTCTTCGGCAGAGACGGCGATAGTTTGCAGCGCGCGGCTGGTTTCGCCAACGGCGGTTTTACGATTTTTACCGCCCTCCAGGATCATCGCTTCCACGATGTCATCAAAACGTTCCCGCATCAGCCGGCGCATATTTTGCAGAATTTCGGAACGTCTGTAACTTGGCAGCTTGCGCGTGATTTCAAACCCGGCGGCCGCCCGCGCCATCGCGTCTTCCATGTCGTCGGCCGTCGCCATCGAAACAGCGCCGACCACGGTTCCATCGTAAGGAAACTTGACTTCCAAAACATCCTGACTGCCGCGCCACTCGCCGCCAACAAGGTTCTTATGAGGCATAAGGTTTCCTTTCCAAAAATGCACTGATTTTTACAGTCCGGCTCATTGTTCACGCATTCGCCGCTTAATCTACTACCCAAATCAATGTCTGTCCAGTGAGGCTTTTGGGGGAAGTGATGAATATCATGGATATACAAAGTCGTTGAGATGCGAAAGCGGCGAATTTCATAGATGCAAACAACCTGCCCCACCATGCCACTCCCTAAACTTGGCAGCAAAAACCGTCCATCCACGCTATACTTGTGAAGATGCAACCGCTTGCGAGAAAATGATGCTGTCGATAGACGAGATTGCTGTTCTTGGCATTATCCTAGCCTTGTTCGCCTTGATTTTTACAACTCGACTCAAAATCGAGTTAATTGCGATACTTGTACTGTTAATGGTGAGTTTCAGCGGGCTTGTGCCGCCGGCGCAGGTGGTCTCCGGCTTCAGCAGTTCGGTAGTGATCACGCTTATCGGCTTGTTTATCATCACGCACGGGCTGGAAGAAACCGGTGTCATTCAATGGATTGCCCGCCGACTGTACAATTTTGGCCGCGAGTCCGAAGTCAAGCTGATTACCCTGTTCATGGCTGCCGGCGCGGCGCTCTCGCTGATTATGAACAATGTCGCCGCTGGCGCGGTCTTGCTGCCGGCAGCGGTGCGGGTGGCGCATAACTCGAACATACCGGTGTCGAAATTACTGATGCCGATGTCATTCGGCACCTTGGTCGGCGGGATGGCGACCTATCTCACCACTGCCAATATCCTGATGAGCGAACTCTTGCTGACGCGGGGTTTCGCCGGGCTGGGCTTGTTGGACTTTATGCCGCTGGGCGGGTTGATTGTGCTGGCGGGCTTGCTTTATATGCTGGTGATTGGGCGGCGGCTTTTGCCGGCGAGAGGGTCGCTGAAAGACACTTTCAATCAGCCTAATCTGCAAGATACCTACGAGTTGGCAGACCGCCTGTGGCAAGTACGAGTTTTGCCGGCATCGCGCTTGGCTCACAAGACTGTGCATGCCAGCGACATCAATGCCAAGCTGGGACTGACTGTGGCGGCGGTCTGGCGCGAGCATGAGACGATTGCCATCCCCAAGTCGAGCCAGATGATTTATCCAGCCGATAAGCTGCTGATTGTCGGGCAGAAAGAACGGGTGCAGCAATTGCTGGACTGGGGCAATGAGCTTATTGCCGATGCCAAAGAAGCGGACAGCCGCGAATTGCCGATTGAACCTATCGAAATTATGATCGCCCCTCGTTCTGATGCGATTGGCAAAACACTGTCACAAATGAAGCTCAACCGTCAATCGGGTTTGCTGGCGATGGCGCTTTGGCGCGATGGACGCAGCTTGCATACCGATGTGCGTAACATGCCCTTGCAGGTTGGCGACGCCGTGCTGGTTGTCGGACAAGCGGCTGATATTCAAAATCTGTCGCATAACCCCAACTATATCCTGCCGGCTGGCGAATACTCGTCCAGATCGATTCAGACGCCGAAAGCGCCTTTCGCCATCCTCATCACCGCGCTTGCGCTGACCCTATCCGTCTTGAATATCTTGCCTTTGTCGATTGCGATGCTGGCTGCCGCCGCCGCCATGGTGATAACAGGATGCCTGGAGATGGAGCAGTTTTATGAGGCTGTGCAATGGCGGGTCATCTTTCTGGTCGCTGGCATGCTGCCCTTGAGCCTTGCCATTACACAATCGGGGCTGGCTGCTCGGATTGGGGCGCTGATAGTGAACCTGCTGTCCGATTCGAGCTCTCTGCTCCTGATTGCCGGCATGGTGATGGCGACTATGCTGGTGGTGCAGATTATCGGCGGGCAGGTGACGGCTTTGCTGGTGGGACCAATTGCGATCAATGTCGCTCTGCAAATGGGCGTCGATCCGCGGGCGATGTCGGTAGCCGTCGCCATGGCTTGTTCGATGGCTTTCCTGACCCCGATCGCTCATCCGGTGAACATCTTGATGATGGGGCCCGGCGGCTATAAATTCAGCGACTTCTCTAAGGTCGGGCTTGGGATGACCATGGTAACACTCGCGACCATGCTGCTGGGTTTGGCGGCAATTTGGGGAATATGAGGTTTATTATTTATGTCATTTTTGAACCCCAATTTTATCATAAGGCTTATCATCATCGGAATCCTAATGTGTTTTTCTCAATTCGCTTGACAATATATCCCTTATTATGTTAAAGTTCTAATAGTTTCGTAAAGTTTATAAAAAGGCTTATTTGTATGGCTGTCGAAACTTCGTCCTCCAAACAGAAACCACACATTGACATCAAGGCCTCGGCTGATACAGCATCAGGCTTTGTTATCCGCTTGCTTCTCATAACGTTGGTACTGGCTGTAGTCATGTCACTGGGGAATGTCAACATCGGTGCGATTGGGCAGGGACTTGGCTATGCTTTGGTTGGCGTCGCCGTTTTCATCACCTTTCGGGTTTTAGGCTTTGTCGATTTGACTGTCGATGGCGCCTTTCCGATTGGCGGCGGCGCCTGTGTGATGCTTATCCTAGCCGGATGGAGTCCTGAAGCCGCGATTGTGGCGGCTTTTGTTGCCGGGGCGCTCACCGGACTGGCGACCGCGCTGATTGACATCATCTTTAAGATTGAGGGCTTGCTGGCAAGCATTATTGTAATCACCGGCGCCTATACCATCAACCTGCATATCATGGGGGGGCGAAGCAATATCCCGCTGCTTCAGGAAGAAACTGTGATTAACCGTCACTCACAGAGCTTTCGCGCCTGGATAATCGAACAGTTTGGCGATTCGATGCGCCGGCAAGCCACAAATCTGCTGGAGATTATCATCTTCGGGCTGATTATGATTATTGTAATCGGACTCCTCTACTGGTTCCTGCGAACAGAAATAGGCTTGGCAGTCCGCGCCACCGGGAAGAATCCGCAGATGGTGCGTGCCACTGGCCTCAATCATTATCTGATGATCGTCATTGGATTGATGGCAGCCAATGGTTTGGCCGGATTGGCCGGATCTTTAGTGGTGCAGCAATTCGGTTTTGCGGATGTCAGCCTTGGATTTGGCTTGATTATCCGCGGGCTGGCGGCGGTGATTATCGGCGAACTGCTGCTGCGGCCACGGTCGGTCGGTCAAATGCTGATCGCGGCGGCGACCGGTATGCTGGTCTTTGATATCTCGCGGGCGTGGATATTCAGCGCCCTGAATCTGCCGCCGACTGACATTCAGTTGGTGAGCGCAATGGTCGTGCTGGCGGCCTTGGGTACGCCAAGAGCGTTTGACCGCTGGAAAACATTTCGCAAGCGCCATAATCGCAAGGTAATATAATGCTCTCTCTTAATCAGGTGTCAGTGACCTTTAATGCCGGTACCGCTAACGAAGTTCGAGCCTTGCGAAACCTGTCGCTTGAGGTTGAGGATGGCGATTTTGTGACCGTGATAGGCGCCAACGGTTCGGGGAAGAGCACCTTATTTAACGTTATCGCTGGCGCAGTCCCGGTTGATGATGGTGTGATTAAGCTAGACAATGAGAATATCACCGATTGGCCCGAATATCGTCGGTCACATGATATTGGGCGAGTGTTTCAAGATCCGTCCATGGGAACTTGTCCCGGGCTGACCATCCGCGAAAATCTATCGCTGGCGGCGATACATGGGAGACAGGCGAGACTGTGGCGGGATGTCAAAAAAGCGCAGGAAGACTGGTTTATTGACCAACTGGAACATGAGCATCTGGGATTGGAATATCGGCTGGATACGGATGTCGCTTTGTTAAGCGGCGGCCAGCGACAGGCAATTACCCTGGTCATGGCGACTTTGATCACCCCCAAGCTGCTGCTGCTCGATGAACACACCGCCGCCTTGGATCCGAATGCAGCCGAGCAGGTCATCGCGCTGACGGAGGAACTGGCCGAACAGCACAAATTAACGGTGGTGATGATTACGCACAGCATGCAGCAGGCCTGTACGCTCGGCAATCGGGTAGTGATGATGAATCGGGGCAGCATCGTGTTCGAGGCTGTCGGTGAAGAACGCGCGGCTTTGCGCCCGGCGGATTTGATTGAACGTTTCCATGCTTTGGAAACCTACGTTCAACCTTCGCACTAGGTCTTGCGTAAAGTTATACGGCGGCTTTTCTGTAGGTTTATCAAGTTGTAAGGGGTTTGGTATGTTCAAAAAACTGCTGTTGGCGTTTTGCTCATTGGCATTGCTGCTGGCTCCGGCGGTCATAGCTCAAGAAGATGAAAGACCAACGATTGCGATTTTGCGTTTCGGATCGCATCTTGGCGTGAATCTGACGGAAATAGGCATCTTGGATTCATTGGAAATCTATGACCTCATCAATGCAGAAGAACGGGCCGTGCTGGATGAATATCAAGACCTTGAAGGTGAGCAAATCAATGTCATCTGGGGCGATGCGAACTTTGATTTTCCGACTGTGACCCTGATGATTGCCAATGCGCTGGATCGGGGCGCGGATGTGCTGCTTACCCTGTCAACTCCGGTGACGCAGACAGCTGTGAACGCGACGTACAATATGGACAGCCCGCCGACGGTGCTCTTCACTTCCGTGTACAACCCCTACCGGAGCGGGATTGCGGATGCCCCCTGTATCAAGCCAGACCACGTCACCGGTTCGGAAACACTGACGCCTTACGCAGAAATTGTCCCCTTGCTCCTGGTGCAAGACCCGGATATGAAGAAGATTGGCACCATTTACAATTCATCTGAAACGAGCGGGCATTTCGGCGCCGAAAGAATTGCCGAAATCGGGGAATCACTCGGACTGACGGTCGAAAGCATGGCTATCACCTCATTAGCTGATTTGCCTCTGGCGGCAGAAAGTATGGTTGACCGCGGCGTTGAGGCATTTCTAATTCCGACCGATATGATCACCGCACAGGGTTTGCCCCTGTTAATGATGATTGCCAATCAAAACGGCATACCGATTTTCCATTCCTCGGTGGGTGGCATATACGCTGGCGCAACCATTAGCGCCGGCGCTGGCCTTTACTATGTAAAGGGCGTGAATATCGGTCATATTCTGGCAGCGCATTTGAACGGCGAGATTGACATCGCAAAGACCGCCATCAGCGTCACCAGCAACATGGCTGTCGGTGTGAATATGGACTTGGCGGTGATGCAGGATACTGAGATCTCGGAAGCCTTGGTGGCAAAAGCGGACTTCATTATCGAGAACAGAGAAATCCGGATGCCAACGTTAGCATACCTGGAGGATATAGTGGTTTCGGATTCGCTTCGGGTGCTGGACAGCTTCATAGAGCAGCGCCCAATCGAGTTGTCGCCAGATATCATGTCATACATGGAGGCGATGGAAGCATACGACTACAAAGCCGGCGGCGCGGCATTTCTCGAAACCCTTGTCTGTACGCCGGAACTCATCGCCGAGCAGCAGGCTGAACTGGACGCCGCCGGCGAATAAGCATTTAGCAGTCCAAACGCAGGGACAGTCGCCTATCGACCAACCTGCAAGTTTTCAGATCAAGTTATTTTAAGGAGAGTTTCGCATGTTCAAGAAATTGATGTTGGGTATTGTTCTGTCATTGCTGTTGGCTCCGGCGGTTATGGGCCAGGACAATGACAATCCGACTGTTGCGATTTTGCGTTTTGGGGAGGCGCCTACAGTCTTTGCAGTGGAACAGGGGATTCTGGATATATTGCAGTCCCACGGTTTCATCAGTGCGGAAGAGCGGGAAATTATTGTCAGCCGCGGACATATTACACCCATGGGCGCTAGAGCGCGCACAGATCTGGAAGGCGAGCATATTAATATCCTCTGGGGAGACGCCAACTATGATTTATCCACGATGAATCTGATAGTCGATCAGATGTTGGACCAGAATCCGGATGCGCTGGTCACGATTTCAACGCCGGCGACGCAGGCGGCTGTGAACGCGACTATCAATATGGAAGAGCCGCCGACGCTGCTGTTCACCGCAGTCTACAATCCCTACCTGGCTGGCATCGCCGACGCTCCCTGCATCAAGCCGGATTACATCACAGGTTCAGTGGCAGTGACGCCATACGAAGACATTGTGCCACTGGTGCTGCTGCAAGACCCGGCCATCAAGACAATCGGCACCATCTACAATTCGACTGAAAGCAGCGCCCGTTATGGTGCGGAACAAATTGTCGAAATGGGCCAAGCGATGGGCCTGACTGTTGAAGTCACTGCCGTTACCTCACTGACAGATTTGTCCCCAGCAGCAGAAGGCCTGGTAAGCAAGGGAATTGAAGCCTTTCTGCTTCCGGTTGATCTCAAGACCTCGCTGGGCATACCCATCATAGGCAAAATCGCAGAAGAAAACAACGTGCCTATCTTCCATTCCGGCATTGATGCGATATTTGGCGGCGCAACTGCCAGCGCCGGCTATTATCTCTATTTTGATCAGGGAATCAATGTCGGCCGTATCCTAACCGCGTATCTAAAGGGTGATATTGACATCGCAGCCACCGGCATCAGCATACAAACCAGCGGCATCAATGTCGGTGTGAATCTGAATATAGCAGCCGCCCAAGGCGTTGAGATTTCAGAAGAGCTGTATGAAACAGCTGACCTGGAAGTAGACGTCGATCAGGGTCTCACTCTCAGGACAGCAGAAGCTATAATGGAATACTCACGCATCTACGGGGAGAAAACGCTGGGAACAGAAGAGCAGCTGGCAGCCGACAGCGCCTTTGTCGAAACGCTTGCCTGCACGCCGGAACGCATCGCTGAACAGCAGGCTGAACTGGACGCAGAAGAATAAGCATAACGCGGGGCGGTTGATGACAATCGCCCCATTGCTGAATCCAGTCTTGTAAGTTTAACCAAGCTGTTTGAAGGAGTTTCCTATGTTCAAAGAACGGCTGTTCGCGTTCTGTCTGCTGTTCTTGCTGCTGATTCCGATGGCAGCGGCGCAGGATGATAAAAAGCCAACGATTGGCATTCTCCGCTTTGGTTCCGTCACCGGGCTGACGCTGACGGAGCACGGCGTTTTGGAGGCGCTTGAGCTTTATGACTTCATCAGCGCCGAAGAACGGGCGCAGATGGCTGAATATCAAGACCTTGAAGGCGAAAAGGTCAACATCATCTGGGGGAATGCGAACTTTGATATTTCCAGCATCAATTTGATTCTGGAAGATATGCTTGACAAGGATGTGGATGCGCTGGTGACGATATCGACCCCGGTCACGCAGGCGGCGGTCAATGTCACTTCGGATATGGACGACCCGCCGGCCGTGCTTTTCACCGCCGTGTACAGCCCCTATAAAAGCGGCATCGCTGATTCATCCTGCATCAAGCCTGACCATGTCACAGGTGTAGAAACGCGGACGCCTTATGAAAACATTATATCCCTGCTGCTGCTGCAAAATCCTGACATGAAGAAAATTGGCATCATCTACAGTTCACTTGAAACGAGCGGGGTTTTCGGCGCTGAAGAAGTCAGCGAGATCGGCGAATCGCTGGGCTTGACCATCGAAAGCACAGCTGTTTCCTCCATACCTGACATCCCTTTGGCGGCAGAAGGGCTAATTGCCAAAGGCATTGAGGCATTTCTCATCCCCATGGACACCATGACCACGCGGGGTTTGCCTACGCTGGCGCAGACGGCAGTTACCCATAACGTCCCTATTTTCCATTCGACTCTGGGCGGCGTCTTCAGCGGGGCAACCGTTAGCGCGGGCTCCACGCTCTACTATCTGCGGGGCGTGAACCTTGGCTATATCCTGACAGCCCATTTGAACGGTGAACTTGACATTGCAACGGCTGGCATCCAGGCAGCTGATTTCATGTACGTTGGCATCAATATGGCTGTGGCCAGGGCGCAGGATATCGAGATTTCGGAAGCCTTGATGGCAGAAGCGGACATTGTGCTTGAGGCGGGCGGCGGATTTCGAGTGGCGGCTTTGAGCAGAATGGGGGGGCAGTCGACCATAACCATAGCGGAGGAGTTTCGCGTGCTGGTGGACATTTTAGGTCGGAGCGGCCAATTCCCAGTATCGCCGGAGATCGAGACATTCCTGGAAAGGCTGCCATCATACGACTATGAGGCCGGCGGCGAGGCATTTCTCGAATCCATTTTGTGTACGCCGGAACGCATCGCCGAAGAGCAGGCTGAACTGGATGCAGCCGGCGAATAAGCAGCGCTGTCCTAAAGCAGCGCATTGCAATGCTTTTAACTACATTAGGGAGGATTCAAATTGTTCAAGAAATCGCTGTTCATGTTCAGCCTGCTGCTATTGCTGATTCCGGCGGCAATAGCTGAAGGGCAGGATAAACCGGTCATCGCTATGCTCCGTTTTGGTCCGCTGCCCCTAATCTCGCTAGCGGAAAAAGGCACCATTGATATGCTGGAAGTCTACGGTTTTATCAATGCGGAAGAGCGCGACGTTCTCTATCAACGCCAAGAGCTTGATGGCGAAAACATAACGGTCATCTGGGGAGATGCAGGCTTCAGGTTTGCGGATGTCAATCTCATTCTGGAGGGCATGCTTGACCGCGGCGCAGACGCGCTGATTACAAGCACCACGCCAGTCGCGCAAGCCGCGGTGAATATCACGCTTAACATGGACGACCCGCCGATTGTGCTGTTCAATGTCGTATCCAACCCCTATTACGCCGGCATCGCAAGCGCCCCTTGCATCAAGCCAAGACACGTCACCGGGTCACAGGCGCTCACGCCTTATGAACGGATTGTCCCCCTGCTGCTGCTGCAAGACCCTGATATGAAAACAGTTGGCACCATGTTCAATCTGAATGAAGCCAATGCGGTTTTCGGCGCCGATGCGATCACCGCCGTTGGCGAATCACTCGGCTTAACAGTCGAACGCACCGCCATCACCTCGGCGGCCGATTTGACTTTCGCGACCGAAGGGCTGGTGAACAAAGGGGTTGAGGCAATTATACTGCCGACCGAAGGCACAATGACACAAGGGCTGCCGGCTATCATGGCTGTCGCCAGCGAAGGCGGCATACCGGTGTTCTACTCGGCGGCCAACCGCGTCTTCCGCGGCGCTACCGTGGGCGCTGGTTTTCACAGTTACTATCAGGAAGGGGTCATTGCCGGGCGGATGCTGGTCGCCTATCTGAATGATGACATTAACATCGCGACCACGGGCATCAACCTGCAATCCAATTTGGTTGTCGGCGTCAATCTGGATTCGGCGGCGGCGCAGGATGTTGAAATTGCGGAAGCCTTGATGGACTTGGCCGACTTCGTGGTCAAAGACGGAAAAAGCGCTAACATGACTCCCGAATTGCCCGAAGTCGATCCTTATCTGCCAGAAATGGAATGGGAAGAACGTCAGGCGGCCGACGCCGCGTTTTTGGAAAGCCTTGCTTGTACGCCGGAACGGATTGCCGAACAGGCTGCTCGATTAAGCAGTCAGTGATTTCACAGCCAAAAGCATCCGTTCAATCCAGATTCTGTTGAATGGGACCGCAGATTGACGGCGGCGGCTTTTGGGATCGCAAATCGGCGCTGCGCTTACACATACAAGGGAGCAGACCATGCGGGTCGCGCGGCTGTACGGACCAAAAGACATTCGCATTCAATCAGCGGACAGTCCGCCAGCGCCGCAAGCCGGTGAAGTCACTCTCAAGATCAAGACAGTCGGTTTGTGCGGCAGCGATCTGCACATGTATAAGACTGGGCGCATCGGCTGTACCCGCGCGGTCAAGCCCTTTATCCTTGGGCATGAATTTATGGGCGAGGTCGCCGCTTTGGGCGCGGATGCGCGGGACGGCCTGCATCAGCCTTTGCAGCTGGGCCAGCGGGTCGCGGTTGAACCGGCGGTGTCCTGCTGGCGCTGTGAGTTGTGCGAGAACGGTCATCCCAACCTGTGTCCAAATCATATCTTCTACGGCTTATTTCCGGAAGATGGGGCGCTGCGGGAACAGATGACTGTCAGCGCCCGCAACTGCTTCCCGATGCCAGCTTCGCTAAGCGATGATGTGGGCCCGCTGCTGGAAACTTTGGGCGTTGCGATTCATGCGATTGACTTGTGCAAGATTCGGGTCGCCAGTCGCGTGGCGGTCATTGGCGCCGGGCCGGTTGGGCTGCTGATTGCCCGATTAGCGGCGCTGGCAGGCGCATCGCAGGTGTTTTCCTTTGACAAACTGGACTGGCGGGTGCATAAAGCCCGCGAATGGGGCGCGACCCACGTTGGCAATGTCGAGCAGCATGACCCGGCGCAGGCGGTGATGGATGCCACCGATGGCCGCGGCGTCGATGCAGCGATTGAAGCCGCCTGGGCTGATGATTCGATACAGCAGGCGGCCGATATGCTGCGAAACGGCGGGCGGCTGGTCTTGGTCGGCATCCCGCCAGATGACCAACTGGCTTTGAAGCATTCAGTGGCGCGGCGCAAGGGCTTGACCATTATCATGTCGCGGCGGATGAAACATACCTATCCCCGGGCCTTTGACCTGGCGACATCGGGCAAGGTGAAGCTGGAGGAGTTGATATCGCATCGATATGACCTGGCGCAAACGGCGGCCGCCTATGCCAGCAGCGCCGCCTATGAAGCCGGCATCCACAAGGTTATCCTGCGGGTGGGGAGGGATTAAATTCAGGCAAGGTCATTTATGATTAGCCTGTGAGCTTGTAAGGAGAGCGAAGATGCACATTGAAGGCAGCTATGAATTTGAGTCGGCGCGCGAATTGGTCTGGGATGCATTGATGGATATTGAGGCGCTTGGCAGCATTATTCCAGGGTCAAAAGGTTTACAAGAAATCGCCGCCAACACCTATCAGAGCAGGCTGGCGGTGAAAGTCGGGCCGGTCAGCGGGAAGTTTGAATCCACTTTTGAACTGGCCGAGGTCAAGCCGCCGGCAAGCTACAAACTCATTGTGGCTGGCAGAGGCCCAGCCGGTCATGTCACCGGCGAGGGAGTCATCCGCCTGGAGCAGAGGGCGGGAAAGACGGTGATGCATTATGCCGGCGATGCCAAAATCGGCGGGAAAATCGCGGCTGTCGGGCAGCGTCTGCTGGATATTGCCGCCAAACAAATTGCCCGCCAATCGCTCAAGAAGCTGGCGCGGCAGGTTGAAAGCCGTCTGGTTAATAATTAGATGTTCGTCTTTATTTTCAGCTGGCGAACTTTGCCGAGTCTCGGTCATCAAACCGTCGTTTGCCGCCATTTATTGCCATTTGGACGGCGTTTGCTACCATTTGGCGCCGGCGAATCAGCGGTCAAGAATATACTTTTGGATATTGATGCGGTTAGCGCCAGTGGAGAAATGATGAGCTTATGAACCATTTGTTTTATAAGGCGCTCCAGCAAATTTACCCCAGCGAACGGTTATTGACGCGCGATGTTGAATTACTGCCCTATGAATCCGATGCGCTGACGGCTTTCCAGACCAAACCGGGGGCGGTTGTTCTGCCGTTGAGCGAGGATGAAATCATCGCGGCTGTGCGGCTGTGCTACGAGATGGACGTTCCTTTTGTGGCGCGCGGCAGTGGCACCAGCCTGTCGGGCGGGTCACTGCCGATAGCGGATGGGCTGGTCATCTCTTTGAATCGGATGAATCGCATCAAGCGGATCGACCCACAGCAGCGCATTGCGGTTGTCGAGCCGGGGGTGGTGAACCTGCATATCACGCAAGCAGTGCAACAATATGGTCTTTATTATGCGCCCGATCCATCAAGCCAGTCGATTTGCACCATTGGCGGGAATATCGCCTTTAACAGCGGCGGCGCCCATTGTCTGAAATATGGCATGACCAGCAATCATGTCCTCGGTATGAAGGTGGCGCTGGCAGATGGCGCGGTAACGCAATTTGGAAGCGACAGCCTGGAAGGAGTCGGTATTGGCCCCGATTTGGTCGGCCTGTTTGTCGGCTCGGAAGGGCTGTTCGGCATCGCGCTGGAAATCACGTTACGGCTGATGCCGCTGCCGGAGTCGTATCGCACGGTGATGGCCGCCTATGATGATCTGGAACAGGCTGGAGACGCGGTTTCTATGGTGGTTGCCGCTGGTTTGCTGCCGGGCGCCATGGAAATTATGGATCGACTGGCTATCAAAGCAGCCGAAGCGGCCGTTGCCGCCGGGTATCCGAATGCTGAAGCCCTGTTAATTGTCGAACTGGAAGGCGAAACGTTACAGGTTGAAGCCGAGTTTGATGCCTTGCGGCGGCTTATCCAGGCATCGGGAGCCTTTGAAATCTATGCTGCCGATACTGAAGCAGAACGTCAGCGCATCTGGAAGGGACGCAAAGGCGCTTTTTCGGCTGTGGGACGATTAAGCCCGGACTACATCGTGCAGGATGGCGTGGTTCCCCGCAGCCGCCTGGGTGAAGCGCTGCTGAAAATCAGCGCGCTCAAAGAAAAGCATCAGTTGGAGGTGGCGAATGTGTTCCATGCCGGCGATGGCAATCTGCACCCGCTGATTCTGTATGACGGGCGCGAAGCCGGCGCGCTGGAAAAAGCCGAAGCTTTGGCTGGCGAGATTTTGGCGCTTTGCGTTTCGCTGGGCGGGTCGATTACCGGCGAGCATGGCGTGGGCATGGAAAAGCGCGACTATATGCCGGCGATGTTCAGTGAACAGGAATTGGATATCATGCAGGCTTTGCGCCGGGCGATTGACCCCAAAGAAATTGCCAACCGCGGCAAAATGTTCCCCGATGGAGAAGCGCCGGCATTGAAACAGCATGGGATGCACCCGCTGGAAAGACAGGGGGTTATTTCGCGCGAATGAACCCCAGCGACCACAGCATTTTGCAATCCATCGAGGATATTCAGGCATTTGTCCGCGACCATCCCAAAATACATATCATCGGCAAGGGCAGCAAAACCGGGTTTCACGGACCGGCCAAGGACTCTGCGGTCGCCAATTTGGCGAACTTGAGCGGCATTTCTGAATATCGCCCGGAAGAATACACACTGACCGTCCGCGCCGCGACACCTATCCACGAAATACAGACGGAACTGCAAAAGCAAGGGCAATATCTGCCATTTGACCCGCCTGATCCGGCTCATGCCACGATTGGCGGCACCGCCGCCAGCAATTTATCCGGCTCGCGGCGCTTTCGCTATGGCGGCCTGCGTGATTTTATCCTCGGCGCTAAGGTGGTCGATGGGCTGGGGCGCGCCTTTGGGGTCGGCGGCAAGGTGGTCAAGAATGCGGCCGGCTTTGATTTGAGCAAGTTCTTGGTCGGAAGCATGGGGCAGTATGCCATGATCATCGAGATGACCTTCAAGGTCTTCCCGGATGCGCCGACATTCAGGGGATTGCAGCTTCAATATCGTTCGCTGCCAGACTTGCTTTCCGCCCTGTACTTTATCAATCAGAGCGTCTATGAATTGGATGCGCTCGACTTTGAGCCGCAGGCGGATCAATGGTCACTGCTGGCGCGGCTGGCAGGTTTTGAGGCCACCCTGCCGCAGCGGCTTGAACGTTTTATTGCCAGTATGAAGACCGGCACCGCCTTGATCGACTTGGTTGAGCTTGGGACTGATATGGCGGCCTGGAATCCTCTAAAGGAGTTGTCGCTGGGGACGCGGGCGGCTTGCCTGGTCAAAGTGCCGCTGTCGCCAAAACAAATCCCGCCCTTTGATGCTATGATCGCAGCGACTCAGCGGCGTTACAGCGCCGGCGGCAATGTGGCTTGGGTGGCAGTCGATGACATCGACCGGCTTGATGCAGCGCTAAGGCAGCATGGGCTTAGCGGGCTGTGCATTCGCGGCGCGGTGGATTCGCCGCTTGTCGGCAAAGCGATTGACAATGTGCTGGCGCAGCGCGTCAAACAGGCGCTTGACCCGCAAAACAAGTTTGTCTAAGGCAAAACCGATGCGACATCAGATTCAGAGCGCCGACCCGCGGGCAGCAGAAATGACAGGGGC
Source organism: Phototrophicaceae bacterium (assembly GCA_965203755.1). Lineage (GTDB taxonomy): Bacteria > Chloroflexota > Anaerolineae > Aggregatilineales > Phototrophicaceae > UBA6055. The sequence continues at coordinate 179,133 of OZ241910.1, forward strand.
GATTGAGAATTGCGTTCACTGCGGTTTCTGCCTGCCGGCTTGCCCGACCTATGCCCTGCTGGGCGAGGAGATGGATTCGCCGCGCGGGCGCATCTATCTGATGAAAAATGTGCTGGAATACAAGCTGGATGCCAGCGAAGCGCAGCCCTATATTGACCGCTGTCTGGGATGTATGGCTTGTGTGCCAGCCTGCCCCTCTGGTGTGGCTTATGGGGATCTGCTGGTGAGTTACCGCGCCTGGAATGAACAAGAACGGGTGCGCCCGCCGCTGGATGCGCTGGCTCGCCGGTTGATTTGTGAGACGCTGCCTTTTCCCAAGCGCTTCAGAATGGCGATGCGGACTGGCGCAATCGGCAAGGCGCTGCAACCTTTTCTGCCGGGGGCATTTGCCTCAATGCTAAGCCTGCTGCCTGAAAAGGCGCCGACTGCCCTGCCCTTGCCGGAGTCATTGCCTGCCAAAGGTGAAAAACGAGGCAGAATCGCGCTCCTGCTCGGCTGTGTTCAGCAGGCGCTGGCGCCAGAGATTAGTTATGCGGCGGCGCATGTGATGGCGGCGAATGGTGTTGAGACGCTGATTCCAAAGGGACAAGGCTGCTGTGGCTCGATTTTGCTGCATGCTGGCGCCGAAAAACAGGCGCAGCAAATAGCCCGCAAAAATTTTACCTTAATTCCGGATGATGTCGATGCGATTATTACCACGGCAGCTGGCTGTGGCTCGGGGATGAAGGACTACGAACTGCTGTTTAAGAATCAGGCTGATGCCCAACAGGCAGTCGACTTTTCGCGCAAGGTCACGGATTTCAGCGCCTATTTGGCCAAACTGGGACTGCGCGAGCCGCGCGGTTTCGAATCAGAGCGGGTGGCCGCCTATCAGGATGCCTGTCATTTGCTTCATGCCCAGGGGCAGCGGCATGAGCCGCGCGCGCTTTTACAGCAGATTCCGAACCTGCGGCTGGCGAGCATTGAAGAGGCTGGCATGTGCTGCGGCTCGGCGGGAACCTATAATATCGACCAGCCGACCATCGCCCATGAATTGGGGCAGCGCAAGGTCGCGCATCTCCTTGAGGCTGACCCTGATGTGATTGTTTCGGGCAATATCGGCTGCATAACCCAACTGCGGCATCACCTTGAGCTTCAGCAAAAGACGCTGCCGGTCATGCACATTGCCGAGCTGCTGCATCAGGCTTATGAATGATATCCTATTCGCAAAGCGCGGCTGTTTGAACGTACTTGGCGCCAATCCAGCCCGACCGGCCCCCATATTCGACATGAACCCAATACGTTGTGCGGGAGATGGCGTCCAGGGTCGCACCGCGGGGAACGTACCCGATGATATTGTCACCCATAGATGGCGTCGCGCGCAGCTTGAGATTACCCGTCGTCGTGACAGAGCAATCCCCCTGTGCCGGGACTGGGGCCGCTTCGCCGGCCGCAGACTGCAAAGGCACAAGCACCACCGTACCGGGGCGGTCAAGCGAAACGCAGGTCATACTCCCAGCGCGGCGAGGGGACAGCGAAATCACGCTGCGGGGTATCGTTGTCGCATCTAAAAAGGTGATCGAACCCGATTGCGGGAAGCAGATTTCCACACCCTGCTCGACATAACCCCAAACATCAACCGCATCAATAAAACCGGCCTCAATCACCGACTGAATCCCGATGCCGCCCGCGTCCACCTGCTGACACTGAACCCCGCTGTAGAGCCCCATGGTTGCCGAAATCGCAGCCGTGGTGTCCGGCAATGTTCCGCAAGTATTTTGGCGCGGCGCCACAATGTCAACGGATCCGGTGTATGAACCCATTAATATCTTATCGGCTGGCAGGTCGCAGATGACCGTTTCGCCCAGGATGGCGACGGCGCTGTTACCCACTCTAATGCCCATCTCGCAATTCCGTATTTTGCTGTCAATGATGGTCAGTTTGCCATTCCAGACAGCCATCACCCTGTCCTTCCTTTGTCCCCTGTAAGTCACCGTCAGATTTTTAATCGTCAGATCGCCGCTTCGGATGTCAAAGACAGGATAGTCATTGTCCAGCGAGATATTATAGCCCTGGCCTTCAAAAACGATCTTTGAGGTTATTTTAGGGATGCCGCGCCGCGGCTGGGCATCTCTCGTCAGAATAATGGTGTCTTCTATACCATCGCCAGCCGTGCATTCGCCTTCGGCTTGATTATTGTTGGCAGACTGAATCGCGTCGCCCAAACTGCAATCCTTGTCTACCTTAATCACAGCGGCATGAACCCTTTGCACTGGCATAAGCAAGAGGTACAAAGCGAGGAAAACAAACGCGCATAAAGTTAAAGCGGCCGACTTGACCATTATCCACACCCTCCAACATACTCTTACAATAAATACTGTACTGTCATTATTATATGCTCGCGGCGGATTTTAGGTCAAATTAAGGGAGCGCGGACGGGTATTTCAGATAATTGGCATCCGCCTCCCTCATCAAACAGGATGGATTTTGACAGGTTTGAGCAGGTTAGCAAGATCCCCTTCCCCCTTAGTGGAATGAGGATAAGCCCTATTGCGCTGCGCCGGCAACCTTACCAGGCGTAGGCTTTAGGGGCTTCACCGCCGGGACCGGGGAAGATCTCGTCAAGTTTGGCTAATACATCGTCCTCCAGTGTAATTTCGGTGGCGCGGACAGCGCTTTCAAGCTGATCCATCGTGCGAGGACCAATAATGGGGGCTGTAACTGCGGGATTGTGGAGCAGCCATGCCAGTGCGACCTCTCCGGGAGGCGAGCCAACTTCACGGCATAACATCTCATAGGCTTCAAGCTGCCCGCGTTTTGCTTCGACTCGCTTCACAAAGCTAGGACGGCTGCGGCGGCCGGATTCGACCTTTTCCAGTGCGCCGCCCAGCAATCCGCCGGCTAATGGACTCCAGGGAATCAAGCCCAAACCATAATGACGGCAGGCTGGGATGACTTCAAGCTCAATCGCCCGATTGTCAAGATGATAGATGCTCTGTTCGCTGACCAGACCGGTCATGTGACGTCTGGAGGCTTCCTGGCAGGCTGTGGCAATATCCCAGCCAGCGAAGTTGCTTGAACCGACATAAACCACCTTGCCCTGCTGGACGAGGCTGTGGAAGGCTTGCCAAGTTTCATCCCAAGGACAGTCGCGGTCGATATGGTGCATCTGATAGATGTCAATCCAGTCGGTTTGCATACGGGACAAACTGCCTTCGCAATGTTTGCGGATCTTGTAGGCCGACAAACTGCGCCCGTCGCTGTTGACCTCTGGCAGGTTGGCTTTGCGGCTGACCGGGTTAAACACTTTGGTCGCCAGAACAACCGCATCGCGCCGTCCGCCTCCCTGCGCCAGCCATTCGCCGATGATTTCTTCGGTTTGACCCTGTTCAACCGCCCCGCCATAGACATCAGCAGTATCAAAGAAATTGATGCCCAATTCCAGCGCCCGATCCATGATGGCAAAACTGTCCTCTTTTGAAGTATGCCAGCCAAAGTTCATTGTTCCCAAACACAGATTGCTGACCAGCGCCCCGTGTTTCCCCAAACGTTTATGTTGAATCGCCATGATAAACCTGAAACTCCCTTAGTCAATTATTATGATGAGGTCGTATGCCGTCGCATGACAAACACACGGACAGATGCGATATCCAATACATAGACGTGCAAAGGATGCAATGTCTTACCAGTGTGTTTGAATCGGCCGCGAACGGACAAATTCCCCAAGACTTTTGGCGCATTATGACGTATATTAGTTCTGCGGCTCATTTTAGGAGACTTATGGAGAAGATGATGGAAGCCAGACTGACCTTTGACGCCTTAAGCGAGAGTTGGGAGCGCCTTGACCCATCGCCGGTGGATATTGGAACTGTGGACATGATTGTGCGCCGGCCGGCTATGGATCAGCGGGAAGAACTGCAAGAAGCGCAGTTTAACTGCGCCGAGGGGCTGGAAGGCGACAACTGGCTGAAGCGCGGAAGCGCCAGCACAGCCGATGGCAGCGCACATCCCGAAGCGCAAATTACACTGATGAACAGTCGTGTGATTCAGTTGATTACTGGCGATAAGTCACGATGGGCAGAAGCCGGCGATCAACTCTTTGTTGACTTTGATCTATCGGCGGCCAATCTGCCGGCCGGTTCACAGATTCAGATTGGCGAAGTCATCATGGAAATTTCGCAGAAGCCGCATACCGGCTGTGCCAAATTCGCCCGCCGTTTTGGCGCGTCGGCTCGCAAATGGGTTATGACGGAAGCTGGCATGACCGCCCGGCTTCGCGGTGTCAATGCGCGTGTGATTCAAGCCGGCCGAATCAAGGTCAAGGACAGTATCTCAAAGCTGTAGCCATGGCGGAACGGAATCCCATGCCGTCCGGATGGCTTTTGCTGTCGCCTTGCTCCACAGCATTAACATAAACGTTGATATAATCAACTTCAGATTTATTGATGCCAGCCGTTTTTTGGAGACCTTATGCTAACTGGAAAACTGATTCACCCGCAAATTTTAAGCGCCCTCGGCAAAGCCGGACACGGCGCCACTATCCTGATTCCCGATGGCAACTATCCCTTTGTGACCAACGTCAACCCATTGGCGGAACGAGTTTATCTCAATCTGGCACCGGGGATGGTCACCGTCACGGATGTGCTGGAAGCTGTCTTGAGCGTGACCCCGGTTGAAGCGGCGCATGTCATGGCGCGGCATGATGGCGCTGAACCCAGTATTTATCGCGAGTTTCGTCAGCTGCTGGGCGCGGGCATTCAGCTAAGCCCACTAGAGCGTTTCGCCTTTTATGCCGAAGCCAAGAAAGAGGATTGCTGTCTGATCATTGCCACCGGCGAACAGCGCATTTATGCCAATATCCTGCTGACGATTGGCGTGGTAGAGCCGCCGGCCGATCAGCTGGTGTAGCCATCGCAGCGACGAACAAGATGAACAAAAAGCCCGCTCTTTCGAACGGGCTTGTGTTGATTTGGCCGTCAATTCAGAATGTTTCTTTATTCCTGCGCCGGAAATAACCAAACACTGCGGCGGCGCCCAGATATGGAATAAAGTACACAATGATACCCCAAAAGATAAGGTCGCGTGCTGTTGCCGCCTTGCGATACAAATAAATCCATGCGGCTAGCATCAGTACCACATGACTCAAACCCAGCACTCCAACAACAAGTGGATCTTCATAAAACATCTTCACCTCCCCTTAATAATACGAAAAGCGCTTACAGTTTCCCTTAACACAGCAATAAAGCTCTTAAATAACAGCCTGTCTATACTCATTATTATGGATTCCACAATTCATTGTCAAGCATATTCGTGCAATTTACATAAACAAATTGATTTCTTAACGGTCCCACTGGCGGCTGGCAAGGTCAGCATAATGATGAGCGCCGCAGCCAGCGAATTGTAAATTACAGCAAATGATTGACAGTTCATTGCCGGCGCAATACAATAAAGCATAAGAAAACGAAAATAAATATAAGCGGCATCGTGACATTCAGGGCAAGAATCTGCGGCAGTTAGGGCTTAATCAAATCAGTTGCGGGATTATTGATGAGTGCAGCACATGTGATTGCGGTTGACTTGGGCGCGTCATCGGGACGGGTGATGGATGTGGCTTATGACGGTCGCAGCCTCCAGCTACAGGAAATTCATCGTTTTCCCAATATCCCGATACAAACCCCGCACCGGCTCTACTGGGATGTTTTGCGCTTGTGGCACGAAATCACGCTCGGCATCGCCAAAGCCGACCAAGCTGCATCTATTGGACTCGACAGCTGGGGCGTCGATTATGCTTTATTAGATGCCGACGGCGAATTGCTGGCGAATCCGGTTCATTATCGCGACCCGCGCACAGACGGCAGCATGGATTGGACATTCGAGCGGATGCCCCGCCGCGAAATTTTCGAGCGCACCGGGATTCAATTCATGCAGCTTAACGGGCTTTTCCAACTGGCGTCCGTTATCCGCGATGGAGGGCGACTGCTGGATTATGCGGAAACCCTGCTGACGATTGCCGATCTGTTCAACTATTGGCTGACGGGTTCCAAGACCTGTGAATTTACAGAGGCGACGACCCTTCAGCTTTATAACCCGCATCAGCAGGATTGGGACCGCGACATTATGCAGGCGGTCGGCATCCCAAGCGATATCCTGACGCCGATTGTTCCGCCGGGCACCAAAATCGGCAGCTATCAGGGCATCGACGTGATTGCGCCCGCCTGCCACGATACCGGCAGCGCCGTGGTTGCTGTCCCGGCGACTACAGCGAATTATGCTTACTTGAGCAGTGGCACCTGGAGCTTGCTGGGGCTGGAGCTCAAAGAGGCGATTATCACCGATGAGGCTTATGCCGCCAATGTCACCAACGAAGGCGGATACGAAAACACCTACCGCCTGCTGAAGAATATCATGGGCCTGTGGATAGCCGACCAATGTCGGACGACATGGCAAGCCGGCGGAACGAACTACAGCTTTGAGCAGCTAGCGGCGATGGTCACAGCAGCAGACCCCTTCAAAGCCTTTATCGAGCCGGATGATCCGTCTTTCCTGGCGCCTGGAGATATGCCGGCGCGGGTTGTTGATTACTGCCGTCAAAGCGGACAAGCCCGGCCGGAAAATGATGCCGAACTGATGGCGGCGGTTTATGCCAGCCTGGCTTATAAATATCGTTATGTGCTGGAACAGCTGATTGCGGTATCCGGTCAACGGGTAGACCAGCTGCGCATCATCGGCGGCGGCTCAAAGAATGCCCTGCTCAACCAAATGACCGCCAATGCCACCGGGCGGCCGGTGATCGCCGGGCCGGCCGAAGCAGCCGCCATCGGCAACGCTATCGCGCAGTTGATTTCAATCGGCGAGTTGGGGGATGGGGGAAAATTTTCCCCCGGTTTTCGAGCGCGGTCAACAGCATGAGATGGTGATGGTGAGGGGCGGGAAGCCGAGCGCGAGCATGGCAAAGAGGGCCGCCAGGGCCAGGCACCAGGCGAAGACGAGGATGAGGATGAGGGTCAGGCATCGCATGGTGGTTGGTCCTTTTGGTCTTGGTCTTGCTGTTGATGGCGGATGAGGCTGGCTTTGACGAGTTCGCTGAAGTCGGTTTGCGCGAGTTCGCGGTCGATGAGTCCGGCGGCGAACATGGCGCGGCGGACTTCTTGGTCGATGTTTTGGGCGAGTTCGGTGATGGCTTGGTGGCTGGTTTTTTTGTCGCTGATGGCGGTAAGTCCTTTCTGCCCGCGCAGATGGCGGGCATGTTGGTTTGGGTTAAGTTGATTAGCGCAAGATCAATGCGCTTAAAATCATTTCCAGGATGTTCAGGGCGATGATGAAGAGGGCGAAGAGCGCGATGTAGAGGAAGATGCGCTTGACGCCTTTCAAGCGGTCGGTGTTTTAGGTTTCCACACCGTTTCCAACATTCCTCAATCGTCCTCATCTAAAACCAATGGTGCTAGTTGAAAATCACGGCAAACACTCTAAACTTGAAGTGTCACAACAAAAAGTAAGGAGTGAAGCCGTGACTGACAGCGATTTTATCATAGAATTGTTCTGCCGTGTAGATGATCAAATGAAAGATGTCTCCAAACACAGCCAAGCTAAGATGCATCCGAGTGAATTAGTGACCCTGGGCATCCTGTTTGCCCTCAAAGGCGGTGGCTCGCGTGCCTTCTATCGTTGGATTTCGCGCAACTTCGGCAACTTGTTTCCCAACTTGCTGGAACGCACCCGCTTCTTCCGGACGTTAAAGAAGCAGCAGGTTCATCTGTCGCGCTTTTTGGCAGCGCCATCCATGCTGGGGCTGATTGACAGCTTTGGCATTGAACTGATCCATCCGCGGCGACAGGGGCGCAGTCGGTGTCAGATTGGACGGCAAGGCTATTCCAACAAGCGCTGGATTGTCGGTGGCAAGCTGTGTCTGTTGGTCAATCATCTCGGCTTGGTGGTGGACTGGGCTTGTGATACGGCTAATGTCTACGATGGCAGCGCTTTTCAGAGCTTGGTTGATGGGGTCGCTGACCAAATGGTGGTGTTTGGCGACTGGCATTTTGTCAGGCAGGGCTGGCATCCGACCAATCTGCGAGTCTGTAAGAGAGGCGAATGGAATGACCGCATGCGTATCGAAACGATTTTCTCGATGCTGACGCGGGTCTGTGGTCTCAAACGTTTGACCCATCGAGTTTGGGACTATTTTGAAATGCGTTTGGCTTATGTCATGGCGATGTTTAATGTTTTGGTTCAATGGGACGGCTTACAAGCTGATGAGAGTGGCTTTGTGCCTTTATCCATCGCTCAATTCAGCCTCTAAACCCGCACCATTGGTTCTAAATCCTTCATAGCCCAAGCTGACAAGCGTTCAGTTAAGTAACAGCCTATTCCAAAGAATAGAAAGAACACTGGCCAAAAGAACTTAGAATACTCCTCAGCAATCATTCTTGACTCCCCGAACGTTTCCAGAACACGAACAACAAGCTGAAAACAGCAATCACCAGCACAGTTACCCCAATGTTGACCTTGACGATCATCGGTATGGCAGTGCTTGAATAAAGTGTTAAGATATCACTCAATAGAGCTTCGCAGGCTGCTTCTAAGCATGCAAACAGGTCTTCACACACTTCCTCAAGTGCTACAACAAACTTTTTGCAAAGCCGGTGAGTATATGGATTCAACTCATCCATAAGAGCCCACGTCTTGGACAAGCAATATCATAGGCATATTGTTACCAGTTCGGATGGCTTTGCCAGAAGTTGACCACGCAGGATAAAGCGAAACCTGCTGATTGCGCGTCACCGTTACCGGCACTGTATAATGTGCAGTTTCAGCATCCCCGCGACCAAGACGATGGAATACATGCTCGCTGCCTTCGCTAGTGCTGTAATTCAGACTATACGCGCCTTCATCCTTCCAGACACCAAAATCTGACCGACCAGAAGCATTGAGCCCCACATCGAACTGCACGGTGAACAAGAGCAGGTCAGTCAAAGGCGTCAAGGTGATGCCCCAACGTGGATGGACCCGCGCAAAGGACGACGAACTATACCGCGGACGCGACATTTGATACACCACATAATGAACGGCTGCCGCTTGAAAAGCCAAATTCTGCGCTTTGAACGTATTCAGATCTTTGACCGACGACATCAAATCTTCTTGACGCTCTCTCAAGAAGTCCAGATTGTTGCGTACATAATCGCCCATATTATCCGCAAGCGACGGATCATACGGTTGCCAAGTTTTCGGTGTTGTCATCATTGTCTCCTTATTATGCTTATGATAAATCAAAACATGGATGCAGGCGCCCAGTTGGCAGCCTTGACGATGCGGATGGCGTCATTGGCGAAATGAATGGCGAACAAAGTTTCGCGCGGGTAAGCGATAGCCAGTTCATCCAGCGCAGCGGCGACCGCTTCATACTCGACGGCGATATGGTCGGGACAGACCGCATAGCTTTCGCCATCGGGACTGCGATAAATTGTCCATTGCCAGCGTCGATACTGACTTGGGACGAGGTCGTCCAGGATGGTATCCAGACTGCCGCGGTCTGTGTAACGCCAGTCCAAAAGCCGAGTGCGAAGTGTTTCGCGCATAAGAACCTCCTTGATGGTCTAAACACAAACAGGGCTTGCCACAGATGGCATGAGGGTTTATCCTTTCTGCGTCTCTTTGTCCGAGAGACACCATTCGGGTCTTTCCCGCCGCGGCGGGAAAGGCTTTTCTTTTTAGATGCTGCTTGAACCAGTCTAACCGATACCCCGCCAAGCTGTCAAGTCAACAGCCGAAATTGATTAACGCACAGGCGCTGGGGATTTTCCTGCTCGGTCTGTGGAATGTCACCGCGCCGCAAGCCGGCCGCGCGATTTCGCTAATGATAAGTGTTACCGGTCTGCTGGTGATCGTTTATTATATCAACTTCTTCAGGGATTATGCCGCCGAAGAAGCCGCTTATCTTGGCAGCATGGGCAGCGCCTTTTGGATTATGCTTGCCGCCGGCCTGCTGTGCATCCTGCAAATCCTTCTGCCGCGCGGCGCCACCCAAGCCCGCTTTCAGGTGATGCGGCTCTTTGGCAATCAGGAGAGCGTCATCCTCTTTGGGCTGCTGCTGCTGATTTTTATCATCGGCATCGCCAATCCGCGCTTTTGCAAGAGCGCAACATCTCCGACATCTTGCAGGGGAATGCCTATATTGCTGTAGCCGCGCTGGGGATGACCATGGTCATCGTCACTGGCAACATCGACATTTCGGTTGGGTCGCTGGTGGGCTTGCTGGCGGTCATCAGCGGGCGCCTGGCTGTAGGCGGCGCTCCGACGCCGATGGCCTGGCTGGCCCCTCTGATAATCGGCGGCATGTTCGGCGCCTTGATTGGATTTCTGGTGGCTTACCTGCGGATTCCGTCGATTGTCGTGACCCTGGGTATGCTAAGCATTATTAGAGGCATCCTGATTATCTGGACAAATGGCGAGCGCGTCACTGGGATGCCGAAAGATTATTTCCTGTCACAGATGCGCCCGCTGGGCATCCCCATGCCGATCATCATCATGGCGGCGCTCACGGTCGCTGTCGCGCTGTGGATGCGAACCACCAGCACCGGGCGGGCATTTTATGCGCTGGGGAGCAATGCCGAAGCGGCGCGGCTGTCGGGACTGTCGCAGAAGCGTCTGCTGATGACTGTCTTTATCCTCAACGGCGTCTTTGTCGGCATCGCCAGCGTCATCTATTCGACCCAGTTCAACATCATTCAGGCAACGCCGCCGCCCGCGCTGGAGCTATCGGTCATCACCGCCTCGGTCGTTGGCGGGGTCAGCATCCTTGGCGGGACAGGAACAGCGATTGGCTCGACCTTGGCGACTCTTCTGCTCAACTTTATCCGCTCGGCGATGATTTTTATCAATGTATCGCCATTTTGGCTGAAGGCGGTGCAGGGTCTGCTGATTTTGGTGACTGTATTGGCTGATCTTATCCGCCGGCGGCGGCAGCGCCTTTAGCGAGGGCAGCATGGGACCCATCAAAGACTCCAGCCCGAGATCCAAATCCATTGGAGAACGGCTGCATCGGCTGGCTTTTAGTCAAGAAGGCATTCTGTTTATCATTATGCTGGCGTCGGCGCTTTTTTTGGCGACGCGCACCGATAAGTTCCTGACCATCGATAATCTGCTGCAACAGGGACGTTTTATGACTGAAGTCGGGTTGATTGCTATCCCGATGACCTATATCATTATCACCGGGGGCATTGATTTGTCGGTTGGTTCAATCTTGGGCCTGACGGCGATTGTGCTAGGTTGGACCTGGCAGGAACTCGGCTTCCCGCTTGAACTGGCAATCATCACCGGCATTTTAAGCGGAACCGCCGCCGGGCTTGTCAATGGTTTGTTTATTGTGCGCGTGGGTGTGCCGCCCCTGATTATGACGCTGGCGACGCTGGCGCTCTATCGCGGGCTGGCGGAAGGCATTAGCGAAGCCAAGTCGGCGCGGGGCTATCCGGAGTGGTTTTTTGAACTGGGACAAGGGGAGTTTCTGGGGATTCCAACGCAGCTGTGGCTATTGATTATCGCTGTCATTATCTTTGGTGTCATACTGGCGCGAACCCGGCTTGGACGCGCCTTGTATGCCATCGGCAATAACGAAACCGGCGCCCGCTTTTCCGGGCTGGCAGTCAATCGCTATTTGCTGCTAATCTATACTTTCTCGGGATTTATGTCGGCGATAGCCGGTTATATATTCGTCTCAAGGGTGAGTACAACCCGTTCAGATATGGGAATGGGCATCGAATTGGATGTGATTGCGGCCGTGGTGCTGGGCGGGACAAGCATCTTCGGCGGCACCGGCTCCATCGCCGGAACGATCATCGGCGTGGTGCTGATACAACTTCTGAAAAACGGACTGGCGCTCACCGGCGTCACCAGCGATGCTACAATTATCGTGATAGGCAGTGTGTTAATATTCGCCATTCTGGTGAATAATTTCATCCAAAGTCGGCGATTTGAAAACTAAGCCCTGAAAGGAGGTGGCATGACGCAAACATTCAGCAGGTTTTTCAGCTTCGATTTACCCTTTAGTTTGATGGAGGCATACTGATGAAGAAGACATTTGCACTAACCCTCATTCTTGTTCTGGTCACTGCGCTGTTTAGCGTGCCCTTGAACGCCCAGGAAGATCGCTGGGCCGGTTCCGACGACCTCGCTGTCAATCCGCTGGAATGCGGTATGGGCGACATGGGCATGGATGATGATATGTCCGCAGATCACATGGACATGGACGACATGAGCATGGAAGACATGATGGCGATGATGATGCCGATGATGATGATGTCGATGATGGACATGGATGACGAAGGCATGGACAGCATGGACATGGACGACATGAGCATGGACGACATGATGGCAATGATGATGCTGATGATGATGTCGATGATGGACATGGATGACAAAGGCATGGACATGGATGGCGGCATGGCCTACGACGGCGGTCAAGTCACCATGAGCGGCGACATGATGGATATGGCCGGGATGGACATCACGCTGGTGGATGTGCCTAAGCTGGTGGGCATCGGCTACTTTGCCGCCACCACTCAAGGGCAGCAGCAAGCCGCCGAAGAACTCGGCAACGTCACTGTGACCACTGATGCGCCGACAGAAGCCAATATCGACGACCAAATCCAGGTGATTGACAGCTATATCACCCAAGGCGTCGACGGCATCCTCTTCGCCGCCAATGACCCGGTCGCCATCGCGCCTGTGCTGCGGTCGGCGCTGGAAGCCGGCATCCACGTAGTCGGCTATGACGCCAACTCCGAACCCGACGCCCGCGAATGGTTTGTCAATCAGGCCGAGTTCAACGGCATCGCCAAAGCCATGATCGACAGCCTGGTCGATCAGATGGGCGCCGACGCCTCTTTCGGCATCGTCACTTCCACCTTCACCACTCCGAACCAGGCGCGTTGGATCTCTGAAATGTGGGCTTATGCCAGCGATTGCTACCCCGATTTGGAATGGATGGAAACGCTTGAAGCGCAGGAAGATGCTGTTTTGAGCTTCCAGCAGGCGCAGACGCTCATCAACAAATACGGCGAAGACCTGGATGGCATCTTTGCCATGACATCGGTGGCGACTCCCAACAGCGCTGACGCCGTGCAGCAGGCCGGGCTGTGTGAAGACATTGCTGTGGTCGGGCTGGCAACGCCGAATGACATGAAGCCTTATGTCAACGAAGGCTGCGTCCGCGATGTGATCCTCTGGAATCCGGTTGACCTCGGTTACGCAGCTGTCTATGTTATGCGGGCTGTGGTCGATGGCGAATTTGCGCCCGGCGATACCTCGGTGATGGCTGGACGTTTGGGTGAACTGATGGTCGTCAATGGCAGTGAAGTCCTGTTGGGCCCGCCCTTCATTTTCACCGCCGACAACATCAACGACTTCGATTTCTAGGCGACTGTCGGCTAAACTTTGCGGGGGCGGCCGATGAGGCTGTCCCCGCTTTTGCGCGACTGACAGAACTTATCGCGATATTTGGAGAAGACTGATGCCAACCAACGGCGCTTTGACTTGGCTGATTCCGGATGCCTATCTGGCGGCGCCGGCGGATGATGACGAAGCAATGAAAAATCACGAGGCGGTCTGCATCCTGAATGTCAGCCCGGATGATGCCCGCCTCAAGATTGATTTTTATTTTGAAGACCGCGCTCCGGTTGAAGATATCGAAATCACGGTGCCGGCAAAGCGCTGCCCGCATATCCGCCTCGACAAAAAGGAACAAATCGGCGGTTACAAAATACCCTTTGATGTGCCTTATGGCATGCGGATTCGCAGCGATGTGCCGATTGTGGTGCAGTATTCGCGCATGTATGCCAGCGGCGGGCGCGTCGACAGTGTGATTACGACCATCGCTTATCCGGTTGAGTGAGCAAAAATCCCTCTCTTATTTTGGGAGGGGGCTAAAAACAAGCTCAATCGGACAATCGGCAGAACGGCCGCCGTCTTCGACCACAGTTTCCGTACCGACAAAGCCGCCGGCTCCGTCTCGCCTCACGACGTAGGCAATGGTATAAGGGATGTCGCGCCCATCAACCGGCATTGAGGCAATAAAATCGGCGTTGCCTTTGTATTGACCGTCATCATTGCGGCGCAGGTGAAAGTCATCAAAGACCACTTGGGAGTCATCCAGCTGGCTGATGTGAATGAGCTTGGCTTCCCGGCCGCGGCAAGCCCCGCTGTATTCGAGCGACCAGCGCCCCACCTGCGCGGCTTCGGCTGCTGTTGGCGCCACTGGGGCAGACGAGCCACAGCCTGCCAGCAGACACAGCAGGCCCAGGCTCATCCTCATCAGCCTCATCAGATCATCCCTGTAAAAACACCTCGCGCCCGGTGTTTTGGCTTTCATAGATGGCATTCAGGATTTGCATCACCTGCATTGACTGCTCGGCTGGCACCGGCGAGGGCGCGCCATCCACGACCGCTTGAGCGAACTCAATGCACTCCTGGGCATGGGCTTCGGCTAGATCTTGGGTCAGTTGCAGGCTGCGGTTGTACATTTGCTTGGTATCATAATTGGTATGATAGATTTCGCATTTGGGCCAATGCGAGCCGCCCTTGTCGCCATAGAGCCACATCTGCATATCTTCGCTTTGGGTATCGTGATGCAGCATCCAGCTGACTTCCAGCATCAGGGTGGCGCCGTTTTCAAAACGGACAAATGCCAACGCCAATTCTTCGACATCCATTTCCGGCGGCACTGTGTTGAGGTTGTCCCACAAGCCAAATGCCTTCGGGTTGGCAGCCAATTTCTTACGCGCCACCCCGCTGACGGATACCGGGGCGGGGCTGCCCATGAACCACAGCGTCAAGTCAAGAATATGAACCCCAATATCAATAGTGGCGCCGCCGCCGCTGTGCTTCTTGAGCAAGAAGGCAAGGCGGGTCGGGATGGCGGTACGGCGCAGCATCCAGCTGCGGGCGTGATAGATCTCGCCCAGGGCGCCGGCTTCAATTTCAGCTTTCATCGCTTTGGAGCGGCCCTGAAAACGGAAGTGCTGCGCCGTCATCAGCAGCTTGCCTGATTTGTCGCGGGCATCGATCATCTGCTGAACTTCGGCCGGGGTCGGCGCCAGCGGCTTTTCGCAGATGACATGCTTGCCGGCCTCCAGTGCGGCAATCGTCAACTCGCTGTGATACATATTGGGCGTACAGACGTCGATAATGTCAATATCCGGGTCATTGATGACAGCGGCGACATCGGTCTCCAGGCGGCTGACCTTCCATTCGCCGCCCCAGCGATCCAGCGCCGCTTGGCTCAAATCCGCCCCGGCAGCGACTTCGGCATGCGGCGATGCCGCCCAGCCCGGCATGTGCGACCGCGCAATCCCGCCGACGCCAATCACACCCACTTTTAATGCACTCATTTTAGCAACGCTCCTTTTATGATGTTTGGGGTTGAACCCATGAATTGGTTTCCGCAGCCAGATAAAACGCTTCCATCACGGCTGTGCGGTCAGCCGCTTCTTTCGCCGAGACAAGCGGAACAGCCTTCCCCAGAAGCGCATCAAGGTAGAGATCAAAGGCATGGGGCAACGCATCAGGCAAATCCGTCCATTCGCTCCCGTCGGCCCCATCTATATGTTCCGATTGAAGATACAATTTTTCATTGTCGACATAGACCGCGCCTTCGGCGCCGCTGACGAGAATGGGCATCGGGCGCAGGACATCCACCCACCCGGCGGCCAGGGTGCCAATCGCGCCATTGGCAAAGCGCATCAGCCCTTCGCCATATTCATCACAGGCATATTTGCCCAGCAGGGAATCCAGTTGAGCGGTCACCCTCATCACGTCGCCCATCAGCCACATCATAATATCCAGGGAATGCGCTCCTAAATCACCAAAGCCGCCGACGCCCGCCTGTTCGAGGTCAGTCATCCACATCCAGCCCTCCTCGAACCAGCCCTGTCCGGGGTCAAAGATGCCGCGGATAGCGCCCTGATGCACATTGGAATGGCGAATCCGAGTGATTGCGCCAAGACTGCCGGCCTCCAGCAGCTTTTTGATGAACAGGTAATGCGGGTGACCGCGCATGAAGTGGCCAGTTTGGAAAATCACAGCAGCAGCGTCAATGGCTCTTTGCATAGCATAAGCATCGGCAGCTTTCATGCCAAGCGGTTTTTCGACAAACAGATGTTTGCCCGCCATTGCGGCGCGTTCAACCAATGCTTTGTGCGCCCTGGTTTCGGAGGTGACAATCACAGCGTCAATGTCATCGTCGCCGAAGATGGCATCAACATGGTCAACCGCTTGGCTGTGAAGTTTGGCGGCGGCGATTTCGGCACGCGCCGGCTGTTCATCCCAAACAGCTTTCACCTTGAACTCGTCGGAACGTTGGTTAAGACGCTGAACAAAGCCCGGTGTATGGATATGCGCTACACCAATGCAGCCCAGGTTTTTCATGTTTCTGCTCCTATATCATAAAAAGTTAATCATCTTGAGCCGCAGCCAGCGCCATCGCAAAACGGGCTGTGATCATACGCGGGCGGGTGATGGCCGAGCCGACGACGACTGCCCAAGCGCCTATATTCAGCGCCTTTCGCGCTTGTTTCGGCGTGTGAATGCGGCCTTCAGCAATCACTGGAATTGTCAGCCGCGCAATCATTTTTGACAGCAGGTCAAAGTCCGGATGGGCGCTCATTGGGCTGGACTCGGTATAGCCAGACAGCGTCGGCGCAGCCAAACAGGCGCCGGCATCAGCCGCCTGTTCGGCCTCTGCCAAGGTCGAAACATCGGCAAAAGTTGGTTTCTTCAATTCGCTGTGAATGCGCGGCAGCAATTCGCCGACATGGCTGCCATCAGGACGCGGGCGGGCGGTGCAGTCCAGCGCAATCACATCAGCGCCGGCGGCGGCAATGGCTTTGGCATGTTCAAATGTGGGTGTGATATAGACCCCGCCGTCCCCCTGCTTGTACAAGCCAATCACCGGTAAATCAACCGCCGCCTTAATCGCGCGGATATCAGCCGGGCTGTTGGCTCGAATGGCCGCCGCGCCGCCGATTTTTGCCGCCACCGCCATCCGCGCCATCATATCCGAGCCATAGAGCGGCTCATCTGCCAGCGCTTGGCAGGATACAATCAGCCTGCCCTTGATGGTCTTGATAAACTCGCGCGCCTGCATCACAGCCAAAGTCCCCTCTAACGATCAGCGCAAGCATCCAACCGCAGCTTCTGCCATGCCAGCATAGCCGCACCCAGCAGAACCGCTTCCATGCCCAGCGCAGAAGGCAGCAAAGGCGTCGATTTTAGCGGCGGCGGGAGCGCCTGTCGAAATGCCGTTTCGAGCGCGTCCCACCACAGAGCGCCGATTTGCGTTACGCCGCCGCCAATCACTACCGCTTGGGGATTGAGCGATGTCACATAGCCGCCCAGGATGAGGCCCAATTGTCTGGCTTTTTGCCTGATGATGGTAGCGGCGGTTTTGTCACCAGCTTGCGCCCGTTGGCTGATAGCAGTCAAGGGAAGCCGTTCATCGGATTGAATCGCCCTGCAATAGGCGCGTTCAATCGCCGGACCGGAAGCAAATTGATCCAGCAAGATAGGCCTGTCACCTTGCCAATCGGCAACCAAATAGCCGATTTCGCCAGCGCTGTAAGTCGCCCCGCGCCAAATCTTGCCATCCACGACGACTCCGCCGCCGATGCCAGTGCCCACCGCGACGCATAGCAGCGATGAATAATCAGAGCCAGCCCCCAAAACCGCTTCGCCATAGCTCATCGCCCGGACATCATTTTCGACGATAATCGGCAACTGCTGTCCGATGGGAATGGCTGACAAACGGGCAGCTGCCCAAGCGGGAAGATTGTCATTGGCATGAATCACCTGCCCGACTTCGGTATTAACCATCCCGGCTGTGCCAATCCCGATGCCAATCACCTCATGGTCAGATGCGCCCAGCAAGGCCTGACAGAGTCTTTGCACCACCGCCAGGATTGCCGTCGGAGTGGATGATGTAGCGACCTGCTGCGTCCGCAGGATATCGCCGCCGGCGGTGACCAATCCGGCTATCGTTTTGCTTCCACCGATATCGACGCCGATGACAGCCGATGACTCCAAGTCGCTCACCAAAGCTCCCAAAATCAGATATTCTTCAGCAAAGGTTCGTCGCCGCGCCGTTCGCGATAGCCCTGCACAATCAAGCCGGGACGTCCGATGCTCTGCCCTGCCAACTGGTCATTGTGTGGGTCGCGATAACCCATCCGCACCATGCGGCGCGGGCGCTTGGTCTGATTAATATAGGAGCCATGAACGCAAAACAGATGGAAGAGCGCCACATCGCCGCGCTTGGCGGGGACAGCGACGGTGTCTTCCAGCTTGTATTCAGCCGGGTCAAGATGGGGTGTGCATGGCGTTCCGTCGGCGTTTTGCAGAATATGCGGGATTTTCCCCTGTTTGTGTGAACCGGCAAGAAAGCGAATCTCGCCATTTTCATGGAAGGTATCATCCAGATGCACCAGCACATCAATATAACGGCCATTTTTATGTTCATAAAAGGGATTGTCCTGGTGCATTGGGAAAGGATGCCCGGTTTGCGGGGGTTTGATGTGCATAGTGGTATGATGCAACTCAACGCTGGAGCCCAGCAACTCGGACAGAGCAGCCGCCAGTTTCGGATGAGTTACCGCCCGCATCCAGGCTGCTGAATACAGGTGCAGGTCGTGCATGGCCGTCAGCTTGACCTTCTTGTCCAGGTTCTCATCAAAGTAGGCTTCGCGCCAGGGTCCCGTCCAGCCCTGATCAGTAAATGCCCAATCCTCAATCAAGCTGTCGAGGCTGTTCGACATTTCCGTGATTTCGGCTTCGGAGAAGACTTGCGGCAGATGCAAGAAGCCGTTGTCGTTAAAGAAATCAATTTGTTCCTGCTTTAACATATCTAGCCATCCTTTACAGCTAAAATCAATTCCATCCATGATACTGCATGCAGACAGTCAGCGCTGCTCCAGACTGCATGAAAGAAGCATGATGAGTCACGGACTTTCTTTATGTCCCTATCAAGCCGTCCGTGATTATCCATCGCCGCTTTCAAAGACAATCGTATAGTATTCGACGCCATAATTCCTGCCATTTCTCTCAAATGGCCCGATAATGAGTTGATAGCTGCCAGCCGCCAAGGTTACGTCCTCGCGGTAGTTGCGGCGAGGGCGGTCGCTGTCGCCCAGCACAGCGGCGAAATCGCCATCCGGCCCATAAAGAAAGCCGAAAGGCGAATAGAAGCCGCTGCCGCTCAAGCCACCGCCGCCCGTCCCCAGCTTGATGGTCACCGGCTGACCGGCAGTCGCCTCAAAGCTGTAGCTGTGCTTGTCGCCTGCTTCTTCAATCTCGCCTTCAGCGATGACATTGAGCATCAGCGCGCCTTTGTCGGCGGCGCCATCGACGTCCAGCAGGAAGTCCGGCGCTTCTACGGCCGGCGGTTCGCCCTCAAAGACAATCGTATAGTATTCGACGCCGTAATTTCTGCCATTCTTTTCAAATGATCCGATGACGAGTTGATAATTGCCAGCCGCCGCCAAGGTTAGGTCCTCGCGGTAGTTGCGGCGGGGGCGGTCGCTGTCGCCCAGCACAGCAGCGAAATCGCCATCCGGCCCATAAAGAAAGCCGAAAGGCGAATAGAAGCCGCTGCCACTCAAGCCGCCGCCGCCCGTCCCCAGCTTGATGGCCACCGTCTGACCGGCGACCGCTTCAAAGCTGTAGCTGTGCTTGTCGCCTGCTTGTTCAATCTCGCCTTCAGCGATGACATTGAGCATCAGCGCGCCTTTGTCGGCGGCGCCATCAACACCCAGCAGGAAGTCCGGCGTTTCCACTGCTTCTGCCGCCGGCGCTTGTGTTGAGGTTGGGGGAATTAGGGTTGCTGTTGGAACTTGAGCCGACGCGGTCGCGGCCGCTTGGGCGGCGGCTGTCATGGTCGCCTGGGATGAGACGGCCGCATTGTTTTGATTCACCGCGAACAAAAGTCCAAGCGCGGCGATGACAATAACAAGCGCGGCTGCGATTTGCGGTCGGCGATTCTTGCCGGCTGCCGCCATCTGGTCAGATGTTTTTGTTTTATACAGAACCGGGGCTTCAATCGGCGCGGCTTCGCGCTCCTCATAAAGATAGCAGGCTGCTTCGTGTCCCGGTTTCTCCATCATATACAAGGGCGGCTGTTCTTCCAGGCATTTGTCCATGCGGTGCGGACAGCGCGGATAATAGCGGCATCCCGCAGCGGTGGCGGTACGCATCTCCTCTTCGCTGGGCAGGGAAATGCTGACATCCCATTTATCAGTCGGGTCGGGCACCGGCACTGAATCAATCAAAAGCTGCACATAGGGGTGCTGGGGCGCATCAATGACATCCATCGCGCGGCCGCGTTCGGCAGTTGTCCCCTGATAAAGCATATAGATTTGGTCACCGATCTGATAAGCGGTGCTCAAATCATGGGTGATGTACAGGAAAGAGATGTTGTGGTCGTCGCGCAGACGCAGCATGGCATCCAAAATCGAAGCTCGCAGCGAGGCATCCACCATCGATACCGGTTCATCAGCCACAATCAGACGGGGTTTAATCATATAGGCGCGCGCCATCATGATTCGCTGCCGCTGTCCGCCGCTTAGCTGGTGCGGATATTTACGCAGCACGTCCTCGCCGTACAAGCCAACCACATTCAAGCCGGCCTCGACCATATCGCGGTATTCGCCTTGATTGTCCGACAGGCTGAAGTGCTTGTTCACCAGATGAAAAACATGGTCGATGCGATAGAAAGGATTATAGACGCCAAAAGGGTCCTGAAAGACAGCCTGGACATTGCGGCGATACACCTTTAGCTGCTCGTTGGTCATATCGGTGATGTCTTCACCGTCGAAGATAATCTGCCCCGATGTCAGTTTGATAAAGCCAAGCACCAGATTCGCCAGCGTCGTTTTGCCGCTGCCGCTTTCGCCGGCGATGGTAGTGATGGTCGCCGGCGACTCATCAATGGTCATATTAAAATGATCGAGCGCAACAACCGATTTTTTGCTGCCGCCAAGAAAGCCGCCGCTTGAATAGATTTTGGTGGCATCACGAATTTGCAATAGTGGCGAAGGCATTGGCTTTCCTTTCTTCAAATTGCTCGTCAAATAAGTGACAGGCAACTTCATGCTGATTGTCTACATAAATCGGCGGCGGCTCAAGTTCAGCGCATCGTTCCCAAGCAAAGGGGCAGCGCAGGCGAAAGATGCAGCCAGAGGGCGGGTTGCGCGGGTCATGGGTGATGCCTTCGGTAATCTTGAGCGGTTTGCGCTCTTTGATGGACGGGATCGAATCAATCAGGAGTTGGGTATAAGGATGCAGGGGCTCGGCATAGATATTTTCTACGGGAGCGATTTCGACGATTTTACCGGCATACATAACCGCGATTCGGTTAGCGATTTGCGCCAGCAGACCCATATCATGGCCAATCACAATCAGGGAAACGCCCAGCGCGTCTTTGACCTTGACCAAGGTTTGCGCCACAATGCGCTGGACAACCACATCCAAGGCGCTGGTCGCCTCGTCGGCGATGACCACCACCGGATTCAGGGCGATGCCCATAGCGATGCAGACGCGCTGTTTCATGCCGCCGCTAAGTTCATGCGGGTACATATTGTAGATGCGATTAGGCAGCCCCACCATTTGAAACAGTTCAAAGATTCGCTCGCGGAGCGCCTCTTTATTCTTTAGCTTGCCCTCATGCGCCTCAATCACATCGATAATCTGATCTTTGACGCGCATGGTCGGGTTGAGGGAGTTCATGGCGCCCTGTGGAATCAGGGAAAGTCCAGTCCAGCGGAACTTCCGCAGTTCTTCTTCAGTCAGATTCAGAACTTCGGCGCCATCGACCTGGATGCTGCCATGAACGATATAGCCGGGCGGCTGCACCAGCTGCAGGATGCCGTAGGCGGTTGTGGATTTGCCACAGCCGGACTCCCCTACCAAGCCGAGCGTTTCGCCTTCATAAAGTTCAAAGCTGATGTCGCTGACGGCGATGACGTCGCCTTGCGGCGTGGCATAGTGAATCCGCAGGTTTTCGACTTCTAGGACGACGCGCCCTTCTGTGGATGTTTTTGGCAGTGGCATGGTTTTCCCTTCCAGCTTGGCTTAGGAGGCTTTGCGAAGGCGCGGATTGGCGATTTCATCCAGGCCGAGATTGATGAGCAAGAGCGCGATAAAGACAATCACAAGAATAATGGTCGGCAAGCCCCACCACCACCACATATTGCGGATCAACGCGGCGGCTTCAATCGAGAAGTAGAGGGCGACGCCCAGCGATGGGATACGCTGCGGCCCAAAGCCCAGCACCTCCAGACCAATAGCAGTGAGAATCGCGCCGGCCGTATTGCCGATGTAGCTGGCGGCCAGATAGGGCAGCAGGTTGGGCATAATCTCGCGGAACATAATGTCGCGCACCGGCACGCCTGACAGCCGCGCCATCTGCACATAGCCGCTTTCGCGCATGGTCAGCACCTGGGCGCGGATAAAGCGGGTTGGCCTCGGCCAGGCAAAGAGGGCAATCAAGAGCGCAAAGGTCAGCAGATCAACGCGCGGGAAGACCGACTGTATCACAATCAGCACCACGAGGGCCGGAATAGTGATGGTCACATCGGTTGCCAAACGGATGACATCATCGACCCAGCCGCCGAGGAAGCCGGCGAGGAAGCCGAGAATGATGCCGACGCCCATGCCAAAGGAGGCGGCGATGACGCCGACGCCGACGGTGCGCGGCGTGCCGACAATCAGCAGCGCCAGCATATCGCGGCCGCTGTTTTCCGTTCCCAAGGGGTGTTCAGGCAGGCCCCCTTGACCGCGCCAGTTGGTGAAGCCCGGCGGCGGCAAATTCAAGGGTGAACTGCCGGTGAGAGCCAGGTCGGTATTCCAGGTTTGGAAGCCAAGAAACACCAAGAAGAAAATGATAAAGATGATTGATGCGCCGCCGAGGAACTTCCAGTTTAACCAGGGATTGTCAAAGCGATTGAACAGGCCGGCTTTCTTGGTGCCGCCTTTGACTTTGTTGTTTTCGGCCATCGCTATCTCCCTTCGAGACTGATGCGCGGGTCAATGAGCGGGTAGGATAAATCAATAATCAAGACTGCCAGGGCGCTGGTCACAATCAAGATGAAGCCCGTTCCTTGAATCAGCGCGAGATCACCATTGCGTATCGCCGAAAGGATCAACGTACCCATGCCGTTGTAAGTAAAGATGACTTCTACCAGCACCGAGCCGCCGACCAGCGTGCCGACGGAGATCGCCAAGGCCGTCATCTGCGGCAGAATGGCGTTGCGGATCATGTAGCGATACAAGACATAAAAGGGCTTCAGGCCTTTGGCCTGCGCCAGGATCATATAATCCTCGCCTTCAATGGTGACCATCATGCCGCGCATGCCCAGCGCCCAATAACCAAAAGTCACCAGCACAATCGACATCGCCGGCAAAAAGCCGTGATAAAGCACGCTGCCGATGAACTCCAGTGTCAGTTCGGGTACCATGCCCCGCGCATAGGCGTTATTTAGGGGGAAGATGGGTATCAAAACGCCAAAGACATAACTCAGGAGCAGGCCTGCCAGCAGCGGCGGAATCGAGGTGAATGTCATTGATATGGGTATGAGTATTTTCAAGAGCCTGGGTGTCTTGGCCCAAGCCAGCAGGGCGCCGCAGAGGTTGCCGACAATGAAGAAGATGGCTGTCGCTATCCCCATCAGTCCAATGGTCCAAGGCAAGGCCCGTCCGATCAGTTCAGATACGGTCGCCGGGAAGTTCGTATAAGAGGGGCCGAGGTCAAAGCGGATGGTGTTCGCTAGAAAGCGGAGATACTGCACAGGAATTGGGTCGTCAAGACCAAAACGTTCACGCCAGGCTTCAATAATCAAATCGGCATTTTCAACAAAGCCGACCTGTCGGGACATAAGGGCAACCATTGCCGCAATCGGGTCGCTCGGCGCCAGGCGCGGGATAATGAAAATCAGGGTTGACGCCACCCACAAGGTCAGGAAAAAGACCAATAATCGGCGAATCAGATAATCAAGCGATAAACCTCCCATGCGAGCGTCCTTCCCTAATAAGCCGAACCTAGGTATCTATAACGTTCAAAATAAGTCGATTTCAAAAATCTTGTTCAAGCATGAGATGAGGCTGGGGCCGCACGATGACGCCCCCAACCTCAAGGCGTGTCAAATCTTTCCTACATGCCGGCTTTGCGGAGTTCGGAGATGATTTGATGCGTCGAATGCCACCAGGTAGCCGGATGGTTGAAGTTGTTTTCAGCCGTCGGCCAGCCTTCCCAGTAGGTACTGTTGAACGGAATCAGCTTGGTCGCCTGATTCAGCGGCAGGATGGGCAGTTCTTCATAGAAATAGCGGTAAGCCTCTACCACCAAATCAAGGATGGCCGGATCGCCCAAAGGCAGCGTGCCGATCTGCTCGACGATGCCGCTGTAGGCTTCGTTGTTCATGCCGTCCCAGCGGGCGTGGTTGTTGCCGGATGAACGTTCGCCAACCGCGACCCAGTGCCGCGCGGTGTAGCGGTCCATGGAGGCCCAGGGTTCGTTGACCGAGCCGCAGGCGTCCCAGTCGGTGGTGGCTTGGTAGTTGCCAAAGCGCTTGTTGTCATCCCAAGTAGGACCAGCTACCACAGCGGCTTCGCCGGCGATGCCGAAGTTCCGCAGCTGCTCGACAACAACGTCGGTAATGCGCCGTTTTTCGATGAAGCCCTCGTGAACCTGAATCGGCAGGGTCAAGACGCTGCCATCCCCGTCTGCCCACAGGCCGTCGTCATTGCGCGCATAGCCGTTCTTGGTCAGCAGTTCTTCAGCAGCTTCCAGGTTGGCGGTGGTGCTGAAGGCCATGCCGGCTTCTTCGATGGCGTCGATGAAGGGGAACATGGCGCCGTATTCGACAAACATCGTGCGCGAGGGGATGGTTACGCCCTCATAAGCGATAGCGATGATTCGTCGCGGTCAATGACGTGGTTGATCGCCCAGCGCATTTCCGGGTTGTCCCAGGGCTCAACTTGAGTCTGGAAGGAAATCTGACGCGGGCAGGGATCGAGCCAGACATAAGGCATGCCCTCTTCCCAGGCGAAGATCTTGTCGTTCTGCGCCTGCATGGCTTCAAACGCGCCCAGCGTAACGTCCATGATACTGTCAACTTCGTTGTTGACGGCCAGGGTAGTGCGGATCTGGTCGTTGCCAGTGATGATCCAAATCAAGCGCAGCGGCTCTGGCATTGACATCGCGCCAGTGGCGGCGCCCCACCAATCATCGTTGCGGTCATAGACCCAAGTGGTTTCGTTAGCAGAGGTCAAGGTGTAGGGACCTGTGCCAACCGGCGGGAAGTTCTTGAAAGTGGCGGGGTCTTCTTCGTCCGCCCAGATATGCTCTGGAACGATGAGCAGGTTGCCGCCGATCTTGACCGTCAGCAGGTCCAGCTGGAAGCGCGGGTTGGGCGCGGTCAGGTTGAACTGCACCGTCTGCGCGTCAATAACTTCGACGCTCTCGACCCAGGTCTGAACATCGCCAGCCTTCCAGAGGCCTGAATTGTCGGGGTTCCCCAGCATGGCGAAGGTGAAGGCGACATCGTCAGCATCCATGGCTTCGCCATCCGACCATGCCGCGCCTTCGCGCAGGTTCAGCGTCCAGACGTCAAGCGAGTCATTGCTGGAAGCGCCAGCCGCCAGCCAAGGCATGATTTCGCCGGTTTCATAGTTCAAGATGAAAAGCGGCTCAAAGACAGCCTGACCAAGCCCGCCGTTGCTAAGATTGTTCGGCACGTAGGGATTGTAGTTGTCAAAGGCGGGCTGGGGCCCGACTCGGCCGTCGCGATCCAAAATGACGGTGTCTTCACGGGCGACGTCTTGCGCGGCTGCGGTAAAGCTGAATGCAGCCAAGACGACGACCAGAAGTACGAAAAGAAAAGTTCTTGCGTTCATTTGAGTATTCTCCTGATACTAGAGATAAACATTCGCCAACTCCGAACTCGGTTTGTCATTCGGGCGGAATGACGGGCGCGTTGACGGCACCCGGACTTCTCAAAGTCAAACCGCGTTTCTTTCAATAGTCCCCCTTTCCTTCTGACCAAGCGGACAGTTATTGACTCACAAGGCACGGCGCCGCCGCTGACATTCTGATTTGCAGACGGGTTGGCACCGTATGGCAGCGCGCCGGCATATCGCGGCTGTTCAAACGTTCAATCAGCATTTGCGAGGCAGCCCGCCCCAGTTGATAGGCATTTTGCGATACCGTCGTCAACGGCACTTCGATATAAGATGCCATGCTGATGTCATCGAATCCGGTCACCGACACATCATCGGGTATCCTGTAGCCAATATCCCGCAAGGCGCTCATGGTAATAATGGCAAGGATGTCGTTAATGCAGACGATTGCCGTCGGTTTGGGATCCACCCGATTCATAAGCCGCACCACCTGCTCGGTAATCTGCCGGCTTTCTTCACCGACCAATTTATAGATATCGGTTTCATGGAATTCGCAGCGATCCGGGGGATTGATCTTCCAAGGGGCATACGCGCGCATGCCATGCTCATTGACGGCGGTTACATAACCGCGATGCCGCTCATTGACCGGGCGCAGGCTGCTGATATTAGGCATCAAATGCACAATATGCCGATGCCCCAACTCGATGAGATGGCAGACGAGATCGTAAGCGCCGCCAAAATTGTCACTGGCGACATAATCGGCTTCAATGCCTTCAACCCGACGATCCACAAATACAATCGGAATATGACGCTGCTGATATTCGCGCAGGAGGGATTTGGTTTTGTCGGCAGGTTTCGCATTCGCCCACAAGATCAGTCCAGCGGCATGGTCATCCAGCAGCTGTTGCAGAATCCGCGTCTCTTCGTCGCTGTCGGCGGCATTGCTAAAGATGACTTGATACCCGGCGGAGCGCAGTTCAGTTTCGGCGCTGTTGAGCAGGATACTGTGGATTTCGTTATGGAAGCTGTGGGTGATATAACCAATGGAACGTCTGGGGGGGGGGGGGTACTTCTGCAGCTGCCAGGCGACGAATGTGCCGCGTCCGGCGGCGCGCTTGATTAAACCTTCAACCTCGATGCGCTGCAAGGCGATGCGGACTGTTGTTCGACTGATGTCCAAATGCCGCGACAGCTGCGCCTCGGTAGGAATCCGCTCTCCATACCGCCAGCGCCCGGACACAATCAGCCGCCGCAGCTGGTTGTGAAGCTGCACATGCAGCGAGATGTAGCTGTTATGATCCAGCCTGATCTTTTCGAGTTTGTTGTGCATGTAAAAGTTCAAAAATCAAAGAACACCTTATAAATGTACATAAATGTATGTACAATGCAATACTATAACATGAAACCGGCAGGCTTGCAAACATTATTTTTTTCCTGAATTGACGCTTGGATAATCTGAACCAATTCAGCCCGCTATGATGATATACGAGAAAGGAAAACCAAGCTATGGAGCCGAATCGACAGCCTGTCAGCCTTCCGCGTCTTTTCATTATCTTACTGCTGACATCGCTTTTTTTCCTTGGCGGAATTATCTTGCTGGCGGATATTAAATGCAATTACGACATCGAAAACTGGTGGGCGCCGCCCTACCCCAACGCGGAAACTGTTCATCCGATAAAATACGACCTGTTCCGTCCGCGCGCTTTGGGGGTAACAGAATGGAAGATGCGCTCGTCAGATGACGTCGAGACCGTCAAGCAGTTTTATCGGGACAAGCGCATCGAGGCGCTGAACTCCGACCGAACACGCGGCCTGGCATGGGCAGAATCCTTTGTGCGGCCTATGGAAAACGGGGAAGGCAGTCTCATCATCTTGTTAAGCGAGTGCGGAACATAAAAATAAGGATGATCTTCACATGAAAATCGCTGCTTTTCCCAAATGTTATCTGGACGACATCGCTGGCGCCGGATCCATGACTGTCTTTGACTGGATTGAAATGGCAAAATCTTTGGATGCCGATGGTCTGGAAATGTATGAAGGTTTCTTCAGCAGCCTGGATGACGTTTATATTCGGCAGGTGGGCGATGCGATTGCCGCCGCCGGTTTTGAGATGCCGATGCTGTGCTGCTCGCCCAACTTTACCCATCCTGACCCGGACGAACGCAAAAAAGCGATTGAACGGGAAGCCCGGATGATCGAAATCACAAAACTGCTGGGCGGAGAAAGAGCGGTTTGCCGGGCGCTAAGCGGGCAGCGCTATCCACAGATTAGCCGTGAACAAGGGCTGGCATGGGTGGTCGAGTGCATTGAGCGGTTAATCCCAATCGCGCGGGAACACAAGATCATTCTTGGTTTGGAGAACCATTACAAGGATGGCTTTTGGCAATATCCTGAATTTGCCCAGAAGATGGAGGTCTTTCTTGATGTCTTGAATGCCATCCCGGAAAAGGAATACTTTGGCGTGCAGTATGACCCATCCAACGCCATTGTCGCCGGTGATGATCCGATTGAACTGCTGCGGGCAGTGGCTGACCGCGTGGTGAGCATGCACGCCAGCGACCGCTATTTGTCCGATGGGGTCACCTTGGATGATTTGCGTCAAAGCGACGGCAGTTTGGGTTATTCAGCGGCATTGCAGCATGGCGTGACCGGCCAAGGTTTGAATGATTATGATGCCATTTTCCAAATTCTGCGCCGAGTCGGTTATAATGGCTGGGTCAGCATTGAGGATGGCATGAACGGGATGGCGGAGATGCAAGCCTCCATTGACTTCCTCAAGACCATGCGCGACAAATACTTTGCTTGAGCTACAGGAAAAAGCGCTTATGGATGCTCTAATCAAATTTGGCCGCGACGATAAACAGGTTGAACTGCGCGATATCGCCCAGCCGCCTGATCCGATGCCTCATCAGGTCATCGTGGAAGTGGGGGCAGCTGGAGTTTGCGGCAGCGATCTGCATATGTGGCGCGAAAATCATAGCTGGGAAATCAAGCTGCCGCTGGTACTGGGACATGAGTTTTGCGGCACTGTCGCCGCCGTCGGCGCCGATGTGGCGAACTTCAAGGTCGGCGACCGGGTCGCGGTTGAAACGGCGGCCGAAGTCTGCGGCGGCTGCATCTTCTGTCATTCGGGGAATTACAATCAGTGTCCGCGCCGTCTCGGATATGGCGCATTGCATGATGGCGCCTTTACAAAATATGTAACCGCGCGTCAGCAAATCCTGCATCATATTCCCGACAATGTTCCTGATGAACATGCGGCGCTCACCGAACCCATTTGCGTTGCCTATAACGCCCTGGTCGAAAAAACGGCCGTCGTTCGCCCTGGCGATACGGTCGTGATTCAAGGGCCTGGGCCCATCGGCATGATGGCTTTGCTGGTGGCAAAATTACGCGGCGCCGCCGAAATCATCATGCTCGGCACTCGCCATGACCGGCAGCGGCTGCCGATTGCCAAACAGATTGGCGCCACCGCGGCGCTTAATATCGACGAGGAAGACCCGCTTCCATTGCTGCATGCGCTGGGAGATGGCTATGGCGCCGACCTGGTGGTGGATTGCACTGGCGTCAGCATTGCCCTGAAGTCGGCGCTGGAAATGGTGCGTCCCAACGGCATCATCACCAAAATCGGCTGGGGCCCCCAAGCGCTTGGCTTTACACTCGACCCACTGGTACAAAAAGCCGTGACGCTGCAAGGCACATTCAGCCACCTGTATTCGACCTGGGAACGAGCGCTGGGCTTGTTGTCTTCGGGACAAATTGATCTACGTCCCATCGTCGGCGGCGTTTATCCATTGGACGAGTGGGAAGTGGCTTTTGAAGAGATGGAAGCCGGCAATAACGTCAAATCGGTGCTTGTGCCCGCTTAATCACAGCCCGGCGAAAGGGCCTGATATGAATGCCAAAATCCAGATTTCCATTGATGTTATCGAGCTTGACGAAGCCTTGGATCTGGCCCGCGCTTCAGTCAGGGCCGGGGCAGACTGGCTGGAAGTGGGCACGCCGCTCTTGCTTGCCGAAGGACTCCATGCTGTGCGCGCCTTCCGCAGCGCATTCCCGGATACGCCTATCGTGGTTGACCTCAAGACGATGGACGGCGCTGGACTGGAAGCCGAGATGATGTTCAAGGCGGGCGGCGATATGGTGGTGGTCATGGGTCAGGCGCATGATGCCAGCATCATCGAGCAAGTCAAGATGGCACAGCGCTATGGCAAGGCGGTCATGTGTGATGTGATGCTCTGCCCTGACAAGCCCGGACGCGCTCGTCAGGCGCAGGAAATGGGCGTCGACTATATTATTGTCCACACCGGCTTTGACGAACGCAATCTGATCCCGGGGCTTAGTCCGCTCGATGATTTGCCAGCCGTTCTCCAGGCTGTCGATATACCGGTGCAGGCAGTCGGCGGCTTGAGCGTCCCGCAAGCCATTCAAACGCTGGAGATGGGAGCGGAAATCGTCGTCTTTGGAGCGCCGCTGGTGATTAGCGGCCAAGAGTTCAAAGCCGCCGACCCCAATTTTGACCGCCAGCTGCGCGATATTGTCAAAGCGGTGCGGGGGGCATAAACAAGGGATTCATCCAAACATCCCCAGTGAAACCAAGCGCAAACTGGAGGCTTGTCCGTCCACCCAGAATCGCATCAGCCCTTGTCGAATCCGAACCTTTTTGCGAATCACAGTGTTATATGCTATGGATGCTTGTGAAATTTTTCCCATTCCAATGACCTGCAAGCATGATATTGTGATGTGGCGCAAATGCGCGTATACTTGTTTGCTTGAAACGCCCGATTGGGATGAGGCTTCCATGTTTGTAAATGACCCAGAATTCGGCAAAATCGTTGACTTCGATCAACTGCGGCAGATGATTCATCACATCTATGATTCTCTGCTGCCCGATTTTGACATGCCCAAATCAATGAAGGTCGGCGTCGAACTGTTCGGCGATGAGCCTGATCTGCTGATTGCCGCCGGCGCCAGTATGCTCGCTTGGATGACGATTGTCGCCGCCGGTGAAGACCAGATTGCCGAAGAACTGAAAGGCAAACTCTTCACCTTGGGCTGGACTGAAGAAGCCATTGGCTCTGACTTGTTGAGCGCCGCGACCACAGCCATCCCGCTCACAGATGACCCGAACGCAAAGGAATATCACATTAAAGGCCGCAAGTGGCTGATTAACAACTCATTCCATGCCGATTATCATACAGTCGTCGCCAAGACCGACCCGAACTCCCGCGGACCGCGTTCGCTGTCGATCTTCCTCGTGCCGCGCAGCAGCTGCAAGAATTGGGAACGGCTGAAGACCCATGTCCTGCGAAAGATGGTGCTCACGACCTTCGATATCGACGGGCCGGGCCGGCTGTTGGGCAAAGCCGGGCACGGTTTGCAAATTTTGCAGAAAATGGCAATGCCGAGTAAATATCAATGTGCCTATGTCGGCATCAAGATGATGAATGAAGCCATCCCCGCCAGTATTGAGCATCTGTCCAGCAAACGCATCTTCAACCAAAACCCGATTAACTTCAGCAATGTCTTTCGTCAAATGTACAATCTTGTCTTGCAGGCTGCCGTGCTTAATTTCATTTATTACCGCGCCTTGGCATTCAGCGCGGACACTTTTTTGCAATTCCACGGCGTGATGCTCAAATCCTGGTTATTGCTGCGCGCCAACGAACTGCTGGGGCAAAACCTGCTGGTTGCCGGCTCTAAAGGTTTTTTGGCAGAATCGGTTATTGGACGCAATGCTATCGATTCCTTCGTGCTGCCAGTGTTTGATGGACACTATACCATCAATACCTTGATGACCGCCAAGCACATGAAACGTTATTTAGGCGCTCGCCGTCGCGCCGACGTGCAAGAACGGATGGATATTTTGCGCCGCGGCGCCTTCACTTCGCAGTCCGGCGACCAGATCCGCGCCAATTCGCGCAAGCTCCGCAACCCTGATTTCTTTGATTATGCCCAATATATTGAAGACCTGGGGCTTCCGATTGATCTCGATGTCCGGGCGGCGGCGGCGGCGATGCAGGCGCTCGCCAATGAATTGAACGAACGCGATTTAATGACCGACCCCGAACACCGCTACAAGCTGGGCACGATGGTTCACTGGATGGAAGCCCTGCTGGCCGCCTGTGAGCTCTGGAAAGCCACTGAAGAAGATGAATATCTCAACGGGGTCATTATGCAATACAACGCCTTCGCCAACGAATTTAATCAGATTGTTAGCGAAAGCGCCTTGCGAACCGAGTTCCTGCGACTCATGCGGCAGCGCCCTTTGCATCAATTCGACAACCCGCGCGAGTTCCTGCTGCGCTTGTATCATCGGGTCGAACAGTTTTCCTTTCGGCAAGAGGTCCTTGCTGTGGAGTAGACGGCATCAGCCGAAAGTTCGGGAGACCGGTTTTAAGTTAGCCAAGGATCCAAGCCGATAGCTATGAAAATCGTACAAGACAAAACATTTGGCGACATTATTGATTATGATCTGTTGCGGCAGGGGATGGCGGATGTGCTGGATCATGTCTTTCCGACCTTTAATTTAATGGGGTCAATGCTGGAAGCCACCCGGCATTTTGGCAATAACCCCAATTATATGACCGCCTGCGCCGCCAGTGGTTTAGCTTATATGATGCTGGTCGCCGCCAAAGAGGATAAGCTGGCGGCTGAACTCAAAGGCAAGATCTTCACCTTGGGCTGGACTGAAGAACACACTGGCACCGACCTCTTGAGCGTTACCACCCAGGCAAAGCCGATGTCTGATGATCCACAGGAAAAAAACTTTTATATCAAAGGGCAAAAGTGGCTTATCAACAATTCTTATCATGCCGATTATCACTCGGTCATCGCCAAGGTGGATCCAGACGCCTCTGGCCCGCGGTCTTTGTCCGTCTTTGCCGTGCCCCACAGCAGCACCAAAAATTGGAAGCGGCTGGAGACGCATGTTCTGCGAAGTATGGTGCTGACCCAATATGATATTGATGGTCCCGGCATCCTAGTCGGACAGGCTGGGCGCGGTCTGGAGATTTTGCAGCGTATGGCGCTGCCCTCCAAATATCACTGCGCCTACATGGGCGTTACCATGGTTGAAGGCTCGCTGCCGGCCGCTATCCATCATCTTGCGACCAAGAATATCTTCGGCGGCAATCCGATTCGCTTTAGCAATGTCTTCCGCCAGCTTTACAATCTGGCACAGCAGGCCGCGCTTGTCAACTTTACCTTCTTCCGCGCGCTCGCCTTTAGCGACAGTCCCTTCTTGCAGTTTCACGGGCTGATGCTCAAATCCTGGCTGCTGCTCAAATGCAGCGAAATCCTGTCACAAAACCTGTTGGTTACTGGTTCCAAAGGTTTTCTGAAAGAATCCATCATTGGCGGGAATGCGATTGATTCTTTTGTCTATCCGGTCTTTGATGGGCACTATACGTTGAACACCCTGCTCACTTATAAACATACCAAACGTTATTTACAGGCCGACGAACAAGGCGACATTGAGGCGCGGATGCAAGCCCTGCGCGACAATGCCTATGTTCCGCTGGAAGGACAGCAAATCCTCAATGACAGTCGGGAAATGCGCCGGCCACCTTTCTTTAATTACGCCGATTATATCCAGCGCTGTGAACTGCCGATTGCGCTGGATGCCGACGGATTGGCAGATGCGAGCCGGCAAATCCTGGATGCCATTCAGATGCGCGAGGCAACCAGCGAGCCGGAATTCCGCTATAAGGTTGGCATGATTGTGCATAATCTGGAGGCGCTGCTGTCAGCAGTGGAGCTATGGAAAGTCACTGCCAATGATCATTATCTGAATGCGATTATCATGCAGCACAACGATGTCGGCAAGCTCATCAATCGCATTATCAGCGAAGGCGATTTTGATGTGGAATTCACTCAACCGCTGCGGCAGCTGCCGCTTCCCAAAGCTGCGGATCCAGCCCAATTCCTGCTGGACTTGCTGGATGTCAAAGGGCAAATCCGCTCATCATGATGGTTCGCGCCGGCGTTCACACATTGAAGCGAAACTGAATCACATCCCCGTCCTGAACGACATAATCACGGCCTTCCACCTGCATTAGGCCGCCCGATTTAATTGTCTGGCGATTTTTGTATTGCGCGAAGACATGGTAGGGTATCACTTCGGCGCGGATGAAACCGCGTTCAAAGTCGGTATGGATGACTCCGGCCGCTTTCGGGGCTGTCCAGCCAGCGCGGACTGTCCAGGCGCGCACTTCGCTGTCGTTAAAGGTGAAGCAGCTAATCAAGCCAAGCAGGCGATAGCTTTTGCGAATCAGCTGCTCCAGACTGCTGTCGTTAAGGTCATAGAGGCGCAGATATTCTTGACGTTCGGCATCGTTCAAGGCGGCCATTTCCTGTTCCAGGCTGGCGCAGACCGTGATGATTTCAGCGCCCTGCGCCGCCGCCGCCAGACGGGTGGACTTGAGCCAGGGATTGTCGGCATGAAGGCTGTCCTCATCCACATTGGCGGCATAAATCACCGGCTTGGCGGTCAAAAAGCGCATCTCCTGATTGAGGGCCGCAAACAATGGATGACTGCGCTGTTCAAATGCCCACAAGGGATTCCCGCCGCTGACATAGCTCTCAATTCGCCGCGCCATTTCCAGCATCGGACGCAGCTTCCGCTCTGCCCGGCATTCGCGCTCCAGTTTTTCCAGCCGCCGTTCCAACTGCTGCAAATCCGCCAGCGCCAGTTCGGTATGGATGACCTCGATGTCATCAGGCGGATTCGGCCTCCCCTGCACATGTACGATATTCTCATCGTCAAAACAGCGCACGACATGCAAGATGGCGTCTACATCGCGGATATGTCCGAGGAAGCGATTGCCTAGGCCCTCTCCCTGACTCGCTCCCTGAACCAGGCCGGCGAGGTCAACAAAATCAACCCGCGTCGCAATCGCCTGCCCTACTCCCACCCAGGCCTGCAAATTGGTCAAGCGCTTATCCGGCAGCGGAACGACCGCTTTGTTGGCTTCAA
Source organism: Phototrophicaceae bacterium (assembly GCA_965203755.1). Taxonomy (GTDB): domain Bacteria; phylum Chloroflexota; class Anaerolineae; order Aggregatilineales; family Phototrophicaceae; genus UBA6055. The sequence continues at coordinate 214,018 of OZ241910.1, forward strand.
TAGTGCAGAAGGGATAATTGGCCGCCTGTGCATTCTGTGCGCGGGTCAAGGCATTGAAGAGCGTGCTTTTGCCCACATTCGGCAAGCCGACGATGCCGATACTCAAACTCATGGTTTCCCTCATGCTCAATATAAAAAGTCCGTTAGCTTCTATTTTATGGCAAAGCGCATGGTTTTGCGTCGCGGTGATGGCGGGTTGTGCAATGGGCATGATAAATTGCCGGTGGCAGGCCGGCTGTGGTATCATTGGGCAATGCTGTCGGCGAGCAACCAACTGGATGACACAGCGCAATCGTTAAGCAAATCGCGCTTCACCTAAGCTCAAGATATTTTAAGCCTGTTCAGGAGGGTTTATGTCACACCAGCGCATTCTTACCAAAACAAGCAAGGGCGGCAATATCTTCCCTGATATTGATTACCGCACCAGCAAGGCGGTCCGCGCCGGGAATATGGTCTTTGTAGAGGGGCAAACGGGCTTGACGATGGACAATCAGTCATTTGTCGGTGAGGGCGACCCGGCGGCCCAGGCCGAAAACGCCATGCAGAACGTCAAAATTATCCTGGAAGCCGCCGGCGCCCGCATGGAAGATATCTGCAAAATCACCACCTACGTGACCGACGCCGCCTACCGCGACCTGGTCTATCCGGTCATTGCCCGCCATTTACAAGACGTCCGCCCCTGCTCGACTGGAGTTGTCGTGAAAGCGCTGGGGAAACCTTATGCCGATTTTGAGATTGATGTCTTTGCCGTCATTCCAGAAGACCGCGGTTCATCGGGCTGATTCAGACTTCGTGCCATCTGGCAGCCGCCGCCTGCGCCTGCTCGACCGAAGTCATCGCCTCCAAACGCGCCAAAAGCTCATGCGCCTGCGCCGCGGTGGCATGCAGCCGCGGCAAAGCAGCGTTTAATTCATAGACCGAAGCTGATGGCTTTAGCGGCGCGTCCACCGTCAGGATTTGAACATGGCGATGCTGAAGCAGATGACGATACACGGCGGCATAAATTTGCGGCGAATACGGGACTGTGCCTGATCTCGCTGGGGTCAAGCGCAGTCGGACCGCGATGTCATGCAAGTCCTGCCACAGCGCCCGCAGTAAATCAGGCGGGGCATCGCGGGTTTCGTTTTCGTGCTGCGGCCGGGCGATGGTTCTTTCGCGGCTGGCTTCAATGATTTTGCGAACCGCTTTGGAGGGCACCGGCACCACAAACTGCGTTCCTTCAGCTTTGAGCATGGCTTCGGCATCATCAGCCTGCGGCCTGACAATCTCCATTAGCCGACCTCCAATCAGAGGCGCTTCGCCAATCAAGAGGCTGTCCGGCTTGGGATGTGTTTTGTTCCAATCCACAAGCGCCTGCCGCAGCCAAAGGCCGACGGCTTTGATGACCATCGGATGAGTCGCGCCATGCCGCAGTGGATATTTCGGCGTCTCAAAGACTTGGCGGGCTGTGTCCCATTGCAGCAGATGCGCCTGGCGGCCGGCGCTTTGCGCCATCAAGGTCAACTGCTGCAACAGCAGACTCTTGCCCGTGCCCGGCAGGCCGGCAAAAAACACCCGCTCGGCTCTGTCAATCAAGCCGGCAAAGGTTTGATGCACTGGGGAAGCTGGCGTGAGGATAAGCTCGGCCACTGGCTTTCTCGATTCGCTCCTGTCGCTTGCTTGGCCGCCTAAGGGCGCGGCGGCCGAATCCGCCCCAAATCACGCAAGCGGTCAAGGCTGGGAGTTTCGCCAATGGGCACTTCAATAATCGTCGGCAAATCGCTGGCGAAGCCGCGGCGGATCGCCTGGCGAAGCTGTTCATTGTCATCGGCGCGGAAGGCATTGGCGCCAAAGGCTTCTCCCAATTTGACGAAATCGGGGTTCACCAAATCAGTCGCGATCACGCGTTCATCATAATCCCGAATTTGCATCGTCCGCACGTTGCCATAGGCATTGTTGTTGAAGATAATCGTCACCAGGCTGATTTTATGCTGTACCGCCGCCGCCAGCGATTGCAGGGTGAACATGAAACCGCCGTCGCCGGCAATCGCCAGCACCGGCAGATTCGGTTTGGCTATCTTGACGCCCAATCCGGTTGGCAAGCCATATCCCAAGGTGCCCTGATAGCCAGTGGTAATGAAGCTGCGCGGCTTGTAGACCGGCATATTCACCCGCGCGGCATAGCCGACCTGCGTCAGTTCATCAATGAAGATCCCCTCCTCGCCCAGTTCCTCGCGGATAATTTTGAGATAGGTGTTCTGCGGTTCAAGGTAGGCGATGGTCTGCGCCCATTTCGCTTTCAGCGTCAGCATTTCATCTTCACGCGATTCGCGCTTGCGATTGTGTTTTTCGACTGCATTCAAAAGCGGCGGCAGCGCATCTTCCGCCCGGGCGACAATCGGCAGATCGGGGGCTTGGATACGGTGCATGGCATCATAATCGACATCAATCCGAATGACCTTCATATCCTTGTCGGTCCCCCAGCGCTGAAGGGGAATCCGCATATATGCGCCAATCGCCAGCGCCACATCGGTCGTCTTGTAATACTCATGCGCCGCTGGTGTGGGCAAGCTAAGATAATGCCGACTGTCGAGGATGCCGTGCCCGGTGCGATAGGCGACCACCGGGGCCTGCAGCTGGTCAGCCAGCCGCGTGATTTCTGGGCTGACGTCCTGGGCGCCGCCGCCGACAAAGATGAGCGGCCGTTTTGATTGACCTAAGAGCCTGCCGGCGGTTTCAATGATGCCGGCATCGACTGGCGGCATGAATATCGGCAGCGGCGGCGGCGCGGCGGGAACTTCTGATTTCATCGCCAGAATATCCATCGGGACTTCCAGCGCGGCCGGCCGCGGCCGGCCGGAATTCATCTCATAAAAGGCTTGCGCCACCTTGCGCCCGGCATCAGCCGGATGGAGGACAATATCCGACCATTTGGTTAATCCGCGCAAGACTTCCGGCTGGTGCGGAATCTCATGCAGCTGGCCGCGCCCCTTGCCAATCTCCGAGCTTGGAATCTGGCCTGTCAGGCAAAAGACCTTGGCATTGAGGCCATAGGCAGTCGCCAGCCCGGCCGAGGCATTCAGCACTCCCGGGCCTGGCACCACATTGAAGACCATCGGTTCGCCGGTCGCCAGAGCATAGCCCAAAGCCATATAGGCCGCCCCTTGTTCGTGCCGCGTATGAATCACCTTGATTTTGTCGCGGGCATCATAGAGTGCGTTGTAAAGCCAATCATTCTGTACCCCGGGCAAGCCAAAGAGCAGCTGCATCCCGTGATTGACAAGCGCCTCAACGACCGCCTCACCGCCTGTCTTTTTTGCCATCGCATCTGCTTTCTGCTGTTTACCGCGCCCTGTCCCTATTTTATGCGCTTTCAGTGGTCTAGTCCAAATGCGATCTCATTTTTTTCACTGCTTAAAGAGATTTCGACTGGCGCAGTTCCTTGACTTTATCCATCAGGCTGCGTACGCGGTCGGCATCCACCGGGTTTTCAAACACACCGTCATGCTTGAAAGCTGTGCCGATGATGGCGGCGTCGGCAATGCCAAGCTGTTCAGCCACATTGGAAAGGCGAACGCCGGTGTTGGCGATCACCGGCAGGTTTGGCATCGCCCGCTTGACCAACCGCAATGTTTCGGCAGATGTTTCTTCGCCGGCGGTCAGCCCGGATATGCACAAGGCATCGGGTTTGGCGTTGAAGACAGTTGAACGCGCAATGGAAACGATATCGCGCTGTGCCAGGTAGGCGGCGGCTTCGGGCAAGATGTTAAACAGCAGCCGTACATTTTGGGCGCTGACAGCGTGCTGATGACGGACAACCGCGCCGCAGTTTGTATCCCACAGGCCAAAGTCACTGGCATATACGCCGGTGAATATCTCGCGCACGAACAAAGCGTCGGCAGCGACAGCCAAGTCAAGCGACGCATACGGATCCCAAAGGACATTCACGCCAAAGGGTATCTTGATTTGGTCATAAAGTTCGGCAATCACCCGCGACATGGCGGCTACGGTCACGGTGTCCACTTGAGTAAGATAGGGCAAACTGGATTCATTGGAAAACATCACTCCGTCTACCCCGCCAGCCTGGAGCGCATTCAAATTCGCGGCGGCATCGTCCACGACCGCGCGCAGACCGGCCGCGCGGTCATAGTTTGGATCGCCAGGCAGCGCCTGCAAGTGGCACATCCCGATGACCGGCTTGTCAACCCCAAACATATCCCGCAGCCAACTCGCCATAAGATACCCCAATCAGATCACTGCTTCACAAATCAAAAATATAAGGACTGTATTTTATCCAAGCCCTTCCATCAATTCGCTTATCTCAAAGTTTAATAGGAATTCAGCGTAGTAGCTCTGAAACAAATCTTTCAGATAATCTGTTAAATCAATATAATCATCGCCTCTCCCGTCGCCGTTCATTTGTACGATGGAATAGCTTTTCTTCTTGTTGATGACATATAAAAATAGCGTATGGAAATATACCGATGTGATATAACGGCGGTCGGCAAGCTGATTTTGTTCTTCGGAAAGCCGTTGCTTTTTTGACTTAAATTTCTTTAAGACTCGACTGCTCATGTTAATATAAATGTTGTTTAATACATTACCTTCAACAAGAGGGTGCATGATCACATCATGATCCATTTCAATTCCTTGATCTGCAAGGGTTTCCCATGTCAATATATCTTGTTGATCTTTATCAGCATGTTCAAATACAAGGCGATGCCCCGGTATACCTAATTTCTCATCTTCTTTAGGTGGCTCTTCTTTGGGCGGTTTCTTTGGCGGTGGTTCGGTCACTTTTATCCAAAACAGCTGTGAAAACGCGCCATTCGGAGCATTAGGGCTGGTTAAGTTAGCGCGTATCTCCACTTCATCCCCTACCTGCATTTCGTCCGTCGGCTCAAAGACGACCTTGATTTTGCCATCCTGTGGACTCTTGCGGTTTACAGAAAGGATGTCACTAATATCATTCACCACTCCTTTCCGATCATCGCCTGAAGCATCATTGGGCGTATAGGTCATAATCTCTATTTCCATATCACCAGGATCATCCACCCGATCAAAATACTGACTTTCCACATCACTGTCGAACCGTACTGTCTTGGAACCGCCAAGCGGAACCATAATGACCGGCGTATCGCCAGAATTCTTCGCGTCAATGTGAAAAAAAGATGGGTATCGCTTCGGATTAAATGGTGGCTTGGGCGGCCGGGGATTGGGCGGTTTGGGTTTTTTCTTCTTTCCACCATCCTCATCCAATTCAAAAGTCTGTTTAATGAGATTTTGCAATTCTTTATTGATGGGCAAGTCCTCTGCTAGCTGTTTCAGCAGTGCCTCATCCTCAACGTTTTCAAGTGAAAGACGGTCTTTCCGTTGTTTGTATATGTCTCGAAGCTGTCCCTTCTTTAAGGCATCTCCTAGTTTCTGGCGCAGATAACGAAAGTGTTTGCCCTTTTTAAGACGATCTCGGGATGGCATAGCCAACTCACGGCGGAACTCGCGCCTAATGTCGGTACAATCCACATGAATGAGTAAGTAGTCTTTTAGCAGGTTAAAACGCAAGCTACGGGTGATAAATTCTGTTGTTAAATCACCGTGAACCTGGCCGTTCAGTGAGAACAAGACTCGCATGTTGTTTCTGAAAAATTCTTTACGAAGGGCGTCTTTTGTTTCACGGGGACTCTTACCTTCCGCTCGAGTTTTGAAGACATACACCATCACCTTTATTTTGCCGATGCGCTTATCATTGATTTTGTCAGAAAAGGAATCTTCCACAAAATCGCTGCTTTCTAACCTGCGTTTTAAACCGAAGATTACGTTAACCTGCCCTCGTTTCCTTTGATAACGTTCGTTGCTTTCAACAATAGTAATAGGGAGTGCCGGTTCATGGAGAAATTCGTCGAGACTTCGAGCCATATCTCGATTAAAGAGCTTATTGTCGACAACATCGTAAGAATATAGCTTGATAAGTGTACCCGTGCGAAATACGCAGTGGTGCAACCCAAGATTAAGCTCTTGTATGTCAAAAGAGGGTATCTTACCGTCTATCTTTAGATACTCATACCAAGTATCTTGAACTTCCGTTTCTTCCTCATGCGAAAGTGGGTGGCTACGTACAAGCGTAAAGCCGAACCGGCCCGTTCTATCATACCGTTTTGAAGCGATGAGTTGGTAACGCTTCTCTCCACAAAAGGCGATTGCGCCAGTGCCACCCATATTATATCTGCCATGAACGAAGTGGATTTTCTGTTTGTTGCCTTGCAATAGTGATAGAAAGGTCTTTTCAAAGCGTTCAGGATGCTGACCCTCTCCGTCGTCATAAATGATAATGGAGGTATCATTTCGACTGCCGTCTGCCAATATCTGAATAGACCTCGCCTGCTTGCTTCGGGAAGGGATCAAATCCCAATTTTTATGGTCGGGGAAAAACCTGTTAATCGCACTTTCAATTGAACGCGGCGCATCTGACGACTTTGGATCAATGCCCGCTTCATAGCATTTACGCATAAGAATGGCATCAATCGAATTCGTCAGCTTTTCCACTAGCGCGGCAACAGGATTCGACTGCTGATTTTCTACAACACTAAAGTTGCCATCATTTCCACCCAGAGGATGCCAGTTAGACTGATCAAAGATGTCAGGACGTTCGTCGATGAGTATGTCAATATCCGTCTCATTTTTGGCTTTGTACAGCTGCCAGAAAAGCTCTTCATATTTCGAGTAAAACATAAACGCTCCAATATCAAACGGGAATGCTTGATTAAGATACACGATACATTAAAACACTGCAACAGCCTTATTCCTGCCCCGCCTCTTCCGGCTCGTCTTCGGGGACAATATGCAAACCGGCGCCGCCCGCGCTTCATAAAAGCGGCGCAGCGCTGTCGGCCGGCGGGATTGCTGGCATCGCCGATGGGACGGGTCATTTTGTGTTCAAACAATGTGGATCGAATCCCAGTGATTTTCATAATAATAGCCAATGCTCTAACGTTGAATTTACTTCCAAATCATGGCCTTTGCTTATTTTCGATTGGGAAATCTAAGGATTAGCAGGGCTGTGCCTTTATTCGGGCGTTACATAGGCGGCGGTGATGCCGCCGTCAACCAGGAAGGCGCTCCCGGTCACAAAAGAGGACTCATCCGACGCCAGGAACAGGGCGGCCTTGGCGATTTCTTCGGCTTCGCCAAACCGTCCCATCGGAATATGAACCAGGCGGCGGTTTTTCTTGGCGTCAGTATCCAGATATTTCATCAGCAGCTCGGTACGCAAGGGGCCGGGACAGAGGGCATTGACGCGGATATTTTCCTGTGCGTGAACCACCGCCAGTTCGCGTGACATCGCCAGAACCGCGCCTTTGCTGGCGGTATAAGCCAGCTGGGGCGTCGCCGCGCCCAGAACAGCCACAAAGGAAGCGGTATTGATGATGCTGCCGCCGCCGGCGCGCTGCAAAGCCGGAATGCCATACTTGCAGCCAAGAAACACCCCTTTGGCATTGATGGCCATGGTCGCATCCCAGACCGCTTCAGTCGTATTGACGGCATCATCATCGGCGGCGTGGCTGATGCCGGCATTGTTGAAGAGGATGTCGAGCCGGCCATAAGCCGCTTCGGCCGCTGCAATCATATTCCGGCAGTCGCCGGCTTTTGATACATCAGCATGAACATAACGCGCCTGTCCATCCTGCGCGGCGATTTCGGCGCAGGTTTTTTCGCCGGCATCGCTGTTAATGTCCACAGCGACGACCGATGCGCCTTCAAGGGCAAACAGCAAGGCCGTCTGACAGCCGATGCCGCTTCCGGCGCCGGTGACAAGCGCCACTTTATTTTTTAATCGCATCGCGTATTCTCATTTCATCAGAATTTTAGAGCGCGGCCAAGGGAATGCGGGCGCTAAATGCGTTCAAAATAACGCTGGCGTTCCCAATCGGTCACCGACTGTCGAAAACTCTCGATTTCGGTGCGGAAGAAATGGCTGTAATGCTCGACGACATCACCGCCAAAGGCATCCCGGGCAAAATCGCTGGCTTCAAAGCTGTCCACCGCCGGTTCCAACGCGCCGGGTACCCGCGGCAAATGCCGCGCCGCATACATATCCCCCTCAAAGATTTCGGGCGGCTCGATCCGATTGGCGATGCCATCCAGACCCGATGCCAGCGCGGCCGCATAAGCCAGATAGGGATTGCAGTCGGCGCCGGGAACGCGGCATTCAATACGCAGACTGCCGCCATGCCCCACCACGCGGAAACCGGCCGTTCGGTTGTCATAACTCCAGGCAATCCGCGTCGGCGCCCAGGAGCCATCTTCATAACGTTTGTACGAATTGACCGTCGGGGCATAGAAGACCATCAATTCGGGCAGATGCGCCATCCAGCCGCCCAAAAACCAGCGAAAGACATCTGATGCGGCCAGCGGCCCCAGCGGCCTGTCGCCGACAAAGGCGTTCTTATCGCCATCAAAGAGGCTAAGGTGAATATGACAGCTTGAACCCGCTTGGCCGGCATAGGGCTTGGCCATAAACGTCAAACTATAGCCGAGACTGTCGGCGATTTCTTTCAGGCATTGTTTCATAATAACATGGCGGTCGGCCATAGTGAGCAGGTCGGCATAGCGGATATTGAGTTCATGCTGCCCCAGCCCCCATTCGCCCTTGCTGTTTTCGACCGGAATGCCGGAGCGTTTGAGATGATAACGGGCATTGGCGGTCAATTTTTCTTCCCGCGTCCCTTGCAGGATATGATAATCTTCAATGTACCAGCCCAGCGGCTTGAGGTCGGCGTATCGCTTGTCATGCGCCTGCCGATACGAATCCTCATACACATAGTATTCGAGTTCGGAAGCGGCATTGACCCGATATCCCTGCGTCTGCGCCTGGTTTAGCTGGCGGCGCAGAATCGAACGCGGCGCCACGGCGACCGGCTGATGGCTCTTTTCATCCGCCACATCACAAAGCACCAAAGCCGTCTTGTCCAGCCAGCTGGCGATACGCAGTGTACTCATATCCGGCGCCAGGTGAAAATCGCCATAACCCAGTTCCCAGTTGGCAAAGCGATAGCCGGGCACGGGTTCCATCTCCATATCCACCGTGAGCAAATAATCACAGGCGTGCGTACCGCGCCGCGCGGCTTCAGCCACAAAGTATTCGGCATCGAAACGTTTGCCCATCAGCCGCCCGAAATGATCGGTAAAGGCGACGATGACCGTTTCGATTTCTTCGGCGGCGACTTGCTGTGACAAGGTTTTTTCATCCAAGAGGCCGCGTTGTTTTTGCATGTCGCTGTCCTTTCCGCTTGTGCTCGATTCAATGCTGTTCATAGGGCCGGCCGGTGATGGACGGCTCGCGGGTGAGTTCGCGGCGGATGGCGGCGGCAAGCTCTTCGTCGATGCCCAGCGCGGCGACAATCATATCATCCAGCTTCTTTCTTGTTTCGCATTCATTCATCTGCGGCAGCGGCAGCAGAATTGAATCGCAAAGGTCATCATAGGCGGCGGCCATCATCTTGACCTTGGCCTCATCCATTTTAACAAAATCGGGAACGGGAATGCGCCGCAAATCATTCATAGAAAACTGCGGATACGAGGGTATCTTATTCGTTCGGTCGCCAAGAATCGCCAAAACACCAATCGCTGAATTGAGATAGACACAAATCGCTTTTTCAACCGTCTCAACATCAAGAGCCTCATAATTCCCAGTAGGCTTGCATGGCACCCACATTGAACTCAAGCCGCTTTGAGGAAGCCGAACACTGAATGCGCGGACCGTATTTAAGCGGGCCCGCATTGCCAATAATAACGTTCCTCGCTGATCCCACAAGGCATCTGCCTGTTTCGTTTTATCTGACTTTGGAACGATGTAGGTATCGTGACTGGCTGACATTTTTTGCACAAAGTCTGTTTTATGATCCCAAAGAGCGATCATCGCCTTATTATCAGGAACTTCCGATTTCCTAAACATACCTCTGATTCCGCGTCCGTCAGGGGATACCTTAGCCAAATTACCAAGTTCTTGTGTTCGAAATATCCGACCTTCCCGCAGTTCAATGAATCGTTCACACAAGTAAGGCGATAAGAACTGCACCGCGCCCCAGTCGCCAGCGGCGATTCGTTCGGTGGGCCATTCTTGTACTGTGCCTTTGATGCGCTCTCGCTTGTCGTCGATAATGTCTTGCGCGGCACCGATTGCTGCGGCTGGTGTGGGCGGATTTTCGTACAGGTTGATGACGCGGGTAGGCGGTTTGTCGGACTCGCTTTGCCAGCGGCGGCAGACGAGCAGCATTTCGCCAATGTTTGTATTTTCGGAAAAGTAAATGCGACTGGGGTCGTGGGAGGTAACGATGGTTTCAATGTGAAATCTTTCGGCAAGGTACTGACGCATCATCCGCGTCGAATAATTCGTTGCGCCAACGAGAGGCAATACAACAGCGACGGTACCGCCGCTTGGTTTGGCTATGAAGTCAGCCAGCGCCAGGAAACCGCCGCCATTGTGTGAACGGTGGATGCCGCCTTCAATAGCATCGAACAGTTCTTTTTCGCGCGCTTTGAGCATCTTCTCTTCCTGGCGGCTGAACTGGTCATGGCGCAGGCTGTCGCGGGTGAAGGGCGGGTTCATAATGATAAGGTCGGCCGGCTCGGCTTGGACGACTTCCTGCCCGGTGTCAATCTGCTCGACGCCGTTCGGCCACGGCAGCAGCCGCGGCTGGCGGTCAGCCTGCGGACTCAGAAACTCCAGCGAACCAAGAAACGCGGCGCCGTGTTCGACGCCAAGCAACGCGCGGCCAATTTTCATCTTGCGGAAGGTGGTCGTCGGCGAAAGCAGCCCCAAGGTGGTCGCCGCCAGATGCGTCGCCGTCAAATTGACGTCATAGCCGGTCAAGACGGATTCAATCAGCGCCTGCGAAACGCCATTTCGATTGCCACCGGCGGCGGCTAAATCGCGGATTCGTTCGGCGGCCGCCATGAGGAGCGTCCCAGTGCCGCAGGCCGGGTCAGTGATTCGCAGACGGGCAATCGCGGCGCTGTCCGACCAATCGCATATATCCTTGCCGATGGCCAAAGCGGCCAGCAGAGTCGCGGCGGCGGTGGTCGTATAGAATGAGCCATCATAGCGGGCGGTCTCGAGGACTTTATGGAAGATGCGCCCAAGCAGGTCGTGACGGAGGCCGACGATATTGCGCGTGACCTTCATGGCGGCGCGGGCCGTTCCCTGCACGGCGGCCGAGAAGGCGGCATCCTGGGCGCAGCCGCGCAGGGCATTGCGGGCGGTGGCGAAAATCGGCTTGTAATCCACCGCCAGCCACAAATCCCAAGCCTTATAAAATAAATCGATTGGATCTTCGCTTTCGGCGCAATGGGCGGCTGTCGGCGGCGGCCAATCGCCCTCGAATGAACGCAGCGGCGAGAAGCGATTGTCCCACAAAGGCGCGATTTCGTGGCGGCGCTTGTCCAGCTGGGTATGAAACATGGCGGCGGTGGCGATGACCAGCATGGCGCGTTTGGCGGCTTGATTGTAGCGGCTGGAAGGCGAGTCGGCTGCGATTTTCAGCGGCTTGCCGGCCGGCAAATCCAGGCATTCGGCCAGGTCTTGCTTTTGACTTTCGCTCAAACGGGCGACGGCGCGGTCGAGGCTGAAGGAAAGCGCGTTGGCGATGCTGTCGGGTTCGCCCAGCTGGTCGGGTATTTTCTTGATGACGCGCGCCAGCTGATCCAGATCGCCCGACTGCCACTTGGTCTTGGCGGCCGGCGGCCGATCTTTATGAGTCCGCAAAACATAGATAACCTCGCATTCGGCAAGGTCGGCGGCCGAAAAGAGATTGTCGGGATAGCACACCGCGACGGCGCAGTCGGCTAATTCCTGGTCGAGTCGAGCGTCAGCGTCTTTGATGGCCGAACGTCTCTTGCCGGCGGCCTGGCCCCGTTCGGCTTCCAATGCGACTTTGATGTATCCCAGCTGGACTTCGACGTCCAGCCGCCGGCCGCCGGCCTGCGCGCTTTCTTCATTGGCGTCCAGCTGTCGCTCGCGCAAGGCGGCCGCCAGCCAGGTATTCAGCGCGCTTTCGTACTTAGGTCTCTGCATAATTTGCCCAACGTTTTGCATGCCGCTGTCCTTCCTGGCGGATGATGCGATATGGCGGGTTGTCGGATTCCCATTTGCGGATGTAGCTGAATAATGATGTTTCCGTAAAATATCCGTATTCGTAAGACTTATGCAAATTTCCAGTCATTTCCTTGTCGTTCATGCTGTGAGGCAAATCGTCTCCGAATTGCGATTTGAAAAGAGTCGGTAGAATAACTGCCATGATTTCTAGGACATCTTTGCCGCGGCAGAGTTGGATATTATATTCTTCCTGTGGATATTCTTTCCGCAGTTCTTCAATTTCTTCTAACAATACCTCGCTTGAAATCCCTCTCTCGTTTTCCGCCAGCCTTCTCGCAATCCAGTCTCGGTCAAGTTTCAGTCCATCAATAAACTCCTCAAAATGAATCTCTTTGAATTTAAGTCCATAATCCTCGATATGGTTAAGCAGACGAAAGTAACCCAATTCCGCCGCCAGGCGCAGCGCCTCTTTTTTCAGTTTCTCCGCAAACTCATGTATTTGTTCAATCTCATAATCAAAGAACGTATGTCGCAAGGTTTTCTTGAGCGCGGGCGAGTTCAGCAAAATCAATTCCATATCCGGGCAACAGTCATCATAGAGCAGATTCTTTATACGGAGTTCATCCGCTTGGCAAATGAGCCAATAATCCGAATCAACAATGGCGGCAATGCCTGGCAAGCCGCGCAACATTGGGGTTTTGAGTGTGTCTATAATAACGTCTTTGCCTTTTCCACGGGGTACGGGGTATAGGAAACATTTTTTATTCTTATATTCTTCCCACAACACTGCGTCAGTTTTTCCCTCCACCATGACAAAGGTTTCATGCTTCTTATCAGGATACCTTCGCCTCATGAAGATTTCGGGGACAACACTAGGTGTGTATTCTGAATTCGGCATCAGCTGTCACTTTCTGGCTCGCCCAAATCCACCATCCAGTCCCACTTGTCGTGAACGATCTGCGGCGAATGGGTGGCGACAAGCACATCAAAGTTTCGCAATTCAACGATTCGCTGCAGGTCTTTCAAGAAGCTGCGCTGCCAGACCACATGAAGCGACAGTTCGGGTTCATCAATCAAAATCAAGGAGTTGGGCTGAACATGAAACAGCAGTTGATAAAACAGGACGAGTTCATGCTGTTCGCCCGATGACAAATTTGAAATCGGTATTCGACCTTCATCTCGCGCGATAAAGATGAAACCATCGCTTTTATTGACTTTGAGAGTCTTAAATTTGAAGCGCTCATTGATAATATCCGTTAAAATTCTTAGTTGCTCGGATATTTCGTCGAATACAGCCAATTTTTCTTCAATATCCTGCACATAAATTGCCAGAGCATTATTCAAATTCTCCGGAGCGTTGCCCAAATTAGGAATATCGGGCGCATCCTCACCTTTATCCAACAGCCCCAATCTCATCAGCTTTGAACTCTTGGATTCAAGTTCTTTCAATTTCGCCTGTAATTCATCTTGGTCAAATTGGTGCGAATCTCCCGATTCGATCAATCGCATAGGAAAACTGCGGTCTTTCGCCTGTGACAACTCCCCATACTTTGCTGATGCTTCTTTTATCGTCTCGGCAACTTCATTGGAGTATTTTTCCACTGCGGAACTTGGAATTGAAGAAATCTCTCGCCTGATGGCATGGGGAAGAAAAAAAGGTTTATTAGAAGGTACAACCTGATGACTTTGTAACCGCTGTGTCTGAATGATTCTCGTGTGAACTTTCTCTTCCTTCTTGATGTAAATAAGCCAGTCAGGCTCATTATACAATTTAGATCGCAAATGATCATATATTTCAATAACTTCTTCCTTTGTCAAAGTAGAATCGGTATCTCTATTGAAGAAAAGATTACTGCCGATCTGTCTTAGCTCCGGAATAGAATTAATTTCTTCGTGAAATATGCGTTCGTGATCTTCGGAAGATCTTAGTCGATAAGGCAAACCACTGTCACAGTACATGATTGAGAGTCTTGAATGATTCTGAGCAGGTATCGCTTGAGAACTCGCAGTTTCTTCCTTGACTGCAATACTTTCCTCACCATCAAACTCAACCCGAAATTCTTGAAAAGGAACGTCATAAAACACTTCATATTTGGAATTAAACAGACCATGTATCATGGTAAGCAGCACCGTCTTTCCAAACCCGTTGGGTCCGTGGATGATTGTAATGCGCGAATCCTTGAGCGGAATCTCATGATCGAAAATTCCAAACAGTTTTTTCACCGAAACTTTTGTTATCCGCATCAGATGTAGACCTCCTTGTATTTATCCAATTCCATTATACCTCCTAACCCTCCATGCCGTGATGCACAATCGGCAGGCGCGGGTCTTTGAAAGTCCAGGTGTCCTTGACCCACTGATAGGCTGGATCATCGCTGTTCGCCAAGGACTGCGCCGAGCCAGCCAAAAAGTTGAGATAATAAGTCGTATAGCCATGCGCGCTGACGACAGGATGATAGCCCTCTGGCACCAAAACCATATCGTGGTTTTCAGCCATCATCACCCCGTCAATGCTGCGGTCGTCGTTATAGACGCGCTGATAGGCATAGCCGCCGGGATGATCCAGCTTGTAAAAATAAATCTCTTCCAGGTCAGCTTCAAGCAGATTGCCAGCCTCATCTTCAATATGCACATCATGTTTATGCGGCGGATAGCTTGACCAATTTCCTGGAGGCGTGTACACCTCAACAGCAACAATCCGATGGCAGTTAAAGCCCGGCGGCAAGATGCCATTAATCTGGCGCGAGGCGTTGCCGCCGCCGCGCAATTCTATCGAACTCATCGCTGGGGTGACCAACTGCGTCGGGAAATCCTGGTCAGTCGGCGCCCAGCAGGATGCAAACTCCAGCCTATCGCTCAAGGCAGTGATTTCAAATTCCTTGTTGCGGGACATGTACAAGGCATAGGGCATCCCGCCAAAGACATTCGGCCGCCGCCCTACCTGCGCGTATTCGCCATCGCTGGCAATGATATTGCAGACTCCGCCAAGGATAACCGTCGCGTTTTCGTGGCCGCGGGTTTTGACGCTAAAACTTTCGCCCCGATGCAAGCGCATCGCCGCCATGTTGAGATATTCCCAGCCCGCCTGCGCGGCGCTGATTTCAGCGAATATCCCTGATTCGCCCCGGTCCTTAGACTTCACCAGCATAGTTTCAGATGTATATTCCATTTTCTGCTATCCTCCCTGTCAGAAAAATGTTGATTCAAACCGCGCTATTCCAGCCCGCCATAAGGTTTGACAAAGGCCGCCACTTCGGGCAGGGTCGGCATAAAATTGGCACAGCCGTGTTCGGTGACGACCATCGCGCCGCAGGCATTGCCCAGCCTTGCCGATTTGCGCCAGCCCCATCCCTTGACCAAGCCATAAAGAAAGCCGCCGCCAAAGGCATCTCCGGCGCCAAGGATATTCGTGACTTCCACCGGAAAACCGGGGACATCCATAACCTCGCCATCATTGAGATGAATTCGGGCGCCTTCGGGCCCGATTTTCTCGATAATGGCCTGCGGGCCCAAGCCCAGCATAAAGGCGATGCCGGATTGGGCATCGCCGGCGACTTTGGTATCGGACACTTGGGAATGGCTTAAACTCATCTGCGATACATCGCTTAGCATGGCGGCGTTGATTTCGTCTTCGGTGCCAATGACCACATCCACCAGCCGCAGCGCGCTCCGCGCCACGACGCCAAAAGCGCGGACATCATGCCACTGGTCGGGGCGGAAATCGATATCAAAGACGACCGTGGCGCCGGCCTGCCGCGCCAGTTCAGCCGCGAACAGGGTTGCGCTGCGGCTCGGTTCCAGGCTGAGGTTGGTGCCGGCAAACTGAAACACCTTGCAGTCGTTTATCGGCGCCGCCAGCACATCATCTATATTGAGGTTGATATCGGCGCAGTTGTCGCGATAGTACACCAAGGGGAATTTATCCGGCGGCTCAATCCCCAAGACAACCGCGCTGGTGCGATGCTGCGGCTTGCGCGGGATAAAGCGGGTTTCGACGCCTTCGTTATTGAGAAAGCGAAGGATAAAATCGCCCACCGGGTCATCGCCAACCGCGGTCAGCAGCGCCGTTTTCAGCCCCAGCCGCTTGGCGCCGACGCTGATATTGGCTGGCGAACCGCCGACATAAGCGGCATAACTTTGAATATCGACAAAGGGCGCGCCGATGTCGTTGGAATACAGGTCAATGGAACTGCGTCCCATGTGCAGCGAATCATAGGCTTTGTTCATGATGTCCCTCAAGCGATCTCACTTAGCTTGACCGGACGATTCTCGCGCATGGAGCGCATCCCGGCCAGCGCCATCACCACCGGCGCCCGCCCGTCATGGCCGGTCACCGGCGCCGCCTTGTCATTTTCGATGGCATCGACAAAGGCGAGCATTTCGGCGGCATAACTGTCGATATAACGGTCAAGGAAGAAGCGCATCGGCCGGTCGCGCCGCACACCTTTGGCATCACTGACTGTCACAGCATTGGGATACCAATTTCCCGTTCGCGCCGCGCCGCGGCTGCCAAACACCTCCACGCGCTGGTCATAGCCATACACCGCGCAGCGGCTGTTGTCTATCGCGCCAATCACCCCGTTTTCAAAGCGAAGCATCACCTTGGCGGTGTCAATATCGCCGGCTTCGCCAATGGCTGGATCTATTTTGACATCGCCAACAGCGTACATTTCTTTGACTTCCCCCAACAGAAAGCGGCACATATCAAAATCGTGAATCATCATATCCATCATCAGCCCGCCAGAAACCCGGATATACTCAATCGGCGGCGGCGCCGGGTCGCGGCTGATAATCATCATCGTATGCGGCGCGCCGATCTCGCCGCGGTCAATGGCTTGCTTGAGGCGAACATGATTGAGATCAAAGCGGCGATTAAAGCCAATCTGAAGTTTGACTCCCTGGGCGGCCACCACTCGCAGGGCAGCGTCAATCTCTGCCAAATCAAAGGCAATCGGCTTTTCACAGAAGATCTGCTTGCCTGCCTTTGCCGATTCGATGATGAATTGGATGTGGGTATCGGTGGATGTGCAGATGACCACAGCGTCAATCTCGCCGCTGCTGATCAATTCCGAAGGATCGGCGGTGTAATCGGGGATGCCATACTGTTCGGCCGCCGACCTGGCGGATTCTGGGAAAATATCGGCGACAGCCAACACTCGCGCGTTGGGGATGCGCGCTGTCAGAGTATCGGCATGGACGCGGCCGATACGGCCGGCTCCAATAATGCCCATATTGATTGTCATATCGCTCTCTCCTCAACATAAAAAGCGAAATCTGTTTCGCGGCTGAATTATGATATATCATTCCAAGCCAAATAAATACAGGTTAATCAGTCGGATTCCAATACCAACAGGCAGCCAAAGACCGCATACCCGGCTTGAACATCAGGCAGTATAATAGGGCAGTGTTTCATCAAAGGATATGCGATGGCAAAACAATCAGCCACAGCTTTATTCACCGAGTTCGAGGCTTCCAGCTATGAGGAGTGGCTGGCGGCGGCCCGTGAATCACTGCCCGACAAAGCCTTTGACCGAATCGTCAAGCAAAGTCACGAGGGCTTTGAGGTTCAGCCGCTGGCGCATTCGCAAGACCTGGCCGGCATCAGCCACATGGATACCTTGCCGGGACAGTTTCCCTATGTCCGCGGGACACGCGCCGCTGGCTATCGCTCACAAGCCTGGCTCATTGCCCAGGACATTGGTTTGAGTGACCGGCGGCGCTTCAATCGAGCCCTTGTTCATGCGCTGGCAAACGGACAAACCGCCATCTATCTGGACAGCAAGCTCCCTTTGAATCGGAGCGAAGACTTGGAAATCGCCTTTGCCGATATCGACCTGACAAAATACCCGCTCTTGATTCAAGCCGAAACCGGCGCCGCCAGGCTGTACCGATGGCTAAGCGGCTGGCTGAAGGCCGATGCGCTCCAGCAGATCCACGGCTGTTTGGGCGCTGACCCCCTGAAAACACTGGCGCGGTCGGGCAGCATCGCATCAGATGTCTTTGAGCGGATGGCGGCCTTCGTTCAGTTGGTCGACAGACAATCGCCGCGGCTGGACGCCATCGCCGTGGCGACGGATGTATATCACGATGCCGGCGCCAGCGCGGTTCAGGAAATGGCGCTGGCTATGGCGACAGCCGTTGTTTATCTGCGAGAAATGGGGCAGCGCGGGCTGGATGCGGAGCTTGTCGCTGGCAAAATTTGGTTTTTCATGCCGGTTGGCGAAAACTTTTTCATGGAAGTCGCCAAATTCCGCGCCATCAAAATGATGTGGGCGCAAATCGCGGCGGCCTTCGGCGGCGGCGCGGCGGCCCAAAAAATCAAACTGCATGCCAGCACCGCCAGCCGCAGCAAGACCCGCCATGACGTTTATGTCAATATGCTGCGCGTGACTGCCGAAGCCATGGCGGCCGCAATCGGCGGCGTCGACAGCCTACAGGTCGCCCCCTTTGACGCAGCCCTTGGCGAATCCAGTGAATTTTCCCGCCGTATCGCTCGTAACGTCCAGTTCATTTTGCAGGAAGAGGTTAGGCTGATTGACCTGATTGATCCGGCCGGCGGCGCCTGGCATGTCGAAAAATTGACTGACCAACTGGCAAAGTCCGCCTGGAGCCTGTTCCAGCAAATCGAAGCGCAAGGAGGCTTGATTGAGGCTTTGCAAGCCGGGAGCATTCAGGCGCAAATCGCATCGGTCGCTGACCGGCGCCGTCAGGATCTGGCCGAGGGACGGACGGCGCTGGTTGGATGCAGCAAGTATCCCAACCTCGATGAAAGCCTGCCTGAAGTTCGGGCCCGGCCGCAGCCGTCGGCCATTGTCGATGATGTCCGGGAACGCATCGAGGTCGAGCCGCTGCGGGCAAAGCGGCTGGCCGCCCCTTATGAAGAACTTCGGCGCAATGCCGATATGCATCGCCGGCGCAAGGGGCGCCGACCGCGTATTTTTCTCGCTAATTTTGGGCGCTTGGGGGAGTATAAAACCGGCGCCGACTTCGCTCGCGGGCTATATGAGCCAGGCGGATTTGAAGTGATTGACAATGGCGGATATGACAGCATCGAATCCGCGCTGGATGCCGCCATCAGCAGCCAGGCCGCGGCCGTCGTCGTTTGCGCCGGCGACAGCTGTGACGCCGCGTTCGTGTCAGAATATGTCCGCGCATTAAAAGCGCAGCAGCCGCAGTTGATCGTGATGCTCGCTGGCGATCCCAAAAATCAGGAGGGCCAAGCTGGCATCGACGATTTTATTTACGATGGCGTCAATGCTTATGAGATGAACCGGACGCTGCAAGGCAAATTAGGAATCGGCACATGACCAAAGCCCCTGATTTTACCAAGATCGCGCTGCAAACCGGCTGCAAGAAACAAGACGCCCGGCAAGCGGCCATCGAAGCCCAGACAGGCAAGTCGGCGCGGGAATACATCTGGCATACTTTGGAGCAGATTGACGTCAAGGCGCTTTACACGGCTGCCGACCTGCCCTGGCTGGAGCATTTGGGATTCACGGCCGGCATCCCGCCCTACCTGCGGGGGCCTTATCCGGCGATGTACGCTGTCAAGCCGTGGACGATTCGGCAATATGCCGGGTTTTCCACCGCCGAAGAAAGCAATGCTTTTTACCGCCGCAATTTGGCGGCCGGGCAAAAAGGATTATCGGTCGCCTTTGACCTGGCGACGCATCGCGGTTACGATTCCGACCATCCGCGCGTCGAAGGCGATGTCGGCAAAGCCGGGGTGGCCATTGACAGCATTCTCGATATGAAAATCCTGTTCGACGGCATCCCGCTCGACAAAATGTCAGTCTCGATGACCATGAATGGCGCGGTGCTGCCGGCGCTGGCATTTTATATCGTCGCCGCCGAAGAACAGGGGGTCAGACAAGAGCAGCTTACCGGCACGATTCAGAATGACATTCTGAAGGAGTATATGGTACGGAATACCTACATTTATCCGCCGGCGCCCTCGATGAAGATGACTGCCGATATCTTCGCTTACACCGCCAGCCACATGCCGCGCTTCAACAGCATCAGCATCAGCGGCTATCACATACAGGAAGCCGGCGCCACGGCCGACATTGAACTCGCTTACACATTGGCGGATGGCTTGGAATATCTGCGAACTGGTCTGCGGGCCGGGCTGGATATTGATGCCTTTGCGCCGCGCCTGTCCTTCTTCTGGGGAATTGGCATCAACTACTTTATGGAGATTGCCAAAATGCGGGCGGCGCGGATGCTGTGGGCAAAATTGGTCAAGCGGTTTAACCCGCAAAATGCCAAGTCAATGGCATTGCGGACACACTGTCAGACATCGGGCTGGAGCTTGCAGGAACAAGATCCTTTTAACAATGCGGCGCGAACGTGCATTGAAGCCATGGCGGCCGCCCTCGGTCATACCCAATCGCTGCATACCAATGCGCTCGACGAAGCCATTGCCCTGCCGACCGACTTCAGCGCCCGCATCGCCCGCAATACACAACTGTTCCTGCAGCACGAGACGGGCATCGCGGACGTCGTTGACCCTTGGGGCGGCTCCTATCTGGTCGAGACCTTAACCCATGAACTGGCGCATCGGGCTTGGGCGCATATTCAGGAGATTGAGGCTCTGGGTGGCATGACCAAGGCTTTGGAAACCGGCCTGCCCAAGATGCGTATTGAAGAAGCCGCCGCCAGACGTCAGGCGCATATCGACAGCGGCCAGGAAACCTTGATTGGCGTCAATAAATATCGCCTGCCTTATGAAGAACCGATTGATATTCTGGAAGTTGATCATACCGCTGTCCGCGAGGCGCAGATCGCCAGACTAGCGCAGCTGCGCGCCGAACGGGATGAGAGCAAAGTGAATGCAGCGCTCCGGGCTGTGACGGATTGCGCCCGAAGCGGCACGGGCAACCTGCTGGCTTTGGCTATTGAAGCGGCGCGGGCGCGGGCGACCCATGGCGAAATTTCGACCGCGCTGGAAAAAGCCTGGGGGCGGCACAAGGCGGTTGTTCGCGCAGTTGCGGGGATTTATCGCAGCGAGTTCGGCGATGCTGATGAAGTTGCCCAAGTGCGGCGCCTGACCGATGAATTTGCGCTGCGCGAGGGGCGCCGCCCGCGCCTGATGGTCGCTAAAATGGGGCAGGATGGGCACGACCGCGGCGCCAAAGTGATTGCCACCGCCTTTGCCGATATGGGTTTTGATGTTGACCTCGCCCCTTTGTTTCAAACTCCGGCTGAAGTGGCGAAGCAGGCGGTCGAGAACGATGTCCATGTGGTTGGGATTAGCTCATTGGCCGCCAGCCACAAGACACTGCTGCCGCAGTTGGCTGCGGAATTGGACGCGCTGGGGCGCGGCGATATGATGGTGGTCATCGGCGGCGTTATCCCAGCGCAGGATTATCAATATCTCTATGACCAGGGCGCGGCGATTATTTTTGGGCCCGGCACCGTGATTCCGGCGGCGGCGCAAAAGGTGCTGCATGAACTGAAGCGCCGCTTGGGTTTCCAAAAATGAATGCGCCGTCTGCTGCGGCCAAAAGCATCAGGTCGGGTCTGGCTGTCAGGAGAGGCCGCGAGCTTCGGCGGCGCGGCTCAATGCCGACTGCGCTTGGTCATAGGACATCAGGACGGTAGTCTTGCCAGCCGAAAAACGTCCGTCTCCAATCATCGCCAGCACATAGGCCGCCATGCTTTCGTTATTGGGCATCTCGACGATCTTAACGATATCGTATTCGCCAAACGCCAGCCAGCTGCCCAGCACTTTGCCGCCGAATTTCTCGGCCATTTCGCCGCCGTCTTCAGCCGCCGCGCCGCCTTTGGACGCATCGGCGATTTGCTCCAGCCAGGCCTTGGAGGTAAAGGCATACTGCCATAAAAAAAGCGCCATGATACCAACCTTTCGTCAATCAAACCCGCAATGACAGGGACAAGCGGAAAGCCGCGCGCCGGCACGGGTTCATCAATCAGGATAAAACGAGCAATCTATTCTACTGCACTAGGAGTCTATACGGTATGATGAATGAAGGCAAGCTCATCTGCTCGGCGGAAACGAAGAATCCTGTGCATACACCAAATAACAAACTTTGTCGGCTACAGACCAGAGGCAGCTAAAGCAGCGGCGCGAATGACAGCAGACGAGGCTCGCAAGCGCAAAATCGACGTTCCCGCCTATGCGGCCGGGGCGCTGTCCGGCGACCGCGCCATGCTTGCCCGCGCCATCACCCTGATCGAAAGCCATGCCCCCCATCACCGCCAAGCAGCGCAGGATTTGCTGGCTCGACTGCTCCCCCACAGCGGCAAGTCCATCCGCATCGGAATCACCGGTGCGCCGGGGGCTGGCAAAAGCACCTTTATTGATGCCCTTGGCGCCTGGCTAAGCGAACGAGATTATCAAGTCGCCGTCCTGGCGATTGACCCCAGCAGCAGCATCACACATGGCAGCATCCTCGGTGACAAAACGCGCATGGAGCGCCTTTCTCGCAACGAAAACGTCTTCATCCGCCCCTCGCCTGCCGGCGGCATCCTGGGCGGCGTCGCCAGCAAAACCAGAGAAACCATATTCGCGTGCGAGGCAGCCGGCTATGATGTCATTCTGGTTGAGACAGTCGGCAGCGGGCAAAGTGAAATCACCGTGCGCTCTATGGTGGATTTTTTTCTGCTGCTGCTGATCACCGGCGCCGGCGATGAATTGCAGGGCATCAAAAAAGGCGTGATAGAGCTTGCCGATGCGCTGCTGATTAACAAAGCGGACGGGGAGAATAAGATTCCAGCACAGGCCGCCCGCGTTCAGTTCAATCGTCTCCTGCGCCTCTTGACACCGGCCACAGACGGCTGGGCCACCCGCGCCCATACCGCCTCCGGCTTGACCGGCGAGGGCATCGAGAATATCTGGGAAGTGATTCGGGCGTTTCAGAAACATACCAAGGGGTCGGGCGCCTTTGAACAGCGTCGACAGTCCCAAATGCGGGACTGGCTTCATCATCTGGTCGAGGCGCAGCTCCATGCTTTTTTCTTCGGCCACCCGGCGGTGCAGTCGGCGCTCCCCGAACTTGAAGCCGCGGTGATCCAGGGCAAGCTCGCGGCCACAGTCGCCGCGCGGCAGCTGTTAGGACTGATACTGCCGCCGGAAAATGAGGGTCGATAAAGCCGCTCTCACGCTGACAAGTCCACCCGATGCTTACGGCGCAGCACCTCCAGCGCATGCTCTATTTCCTGCTGCCTGCGCTCCGCCGGCCAGCCGAGTGTTTGTGCTGTAAGTTCTGCCAGTTCATCAAGCAAACCGCGGTTCAAGCCGCCCAGCATGGCGATGACCGAACGGCGCAGGACCAAATCATCCAGCCGACCGGGTTTTTCCGCCTTGAGGATAAACTCTATTTCACGCCGACTGTAAAGCGGGCCGTGCTCCAGGGGCGCATCGTTCGCCTGTGAGATATAGCCGGCGAATTCTTCGGCGCGGGCGCCGTAACGTTCGAATAATTGGCGCAGACGTTCCAGCGGCAGTCCGCTGGCGCTTTGCAGCCGCCGCAGCCAAATGTCCTGCGCGGCCTCACTGCGCGGATAGCCGCGGCCGCCGCCAATCGAGACATGCTTTGTGCTGGTCTGGCGCGGCTGCCCCAAATCTTCCAGGACGCGGTCTGTGATCTGTTCGGCTAAGGCGCGGAAGGTCGTCCATTTGCCGCCCACCAGCGAATGAA
The DNA here is from genome assembly GCA_965203755.1 of Phototrophicaceae bacterium. GTDB lineage: Bacteria > Chloroflexota > Anaerolineae > Aggregatilineales > Phototrophicaceae > UBA6055. Next base: position 237,751 of record OZ241910.1, read on the forward strand.
TCGGGTATTTGAGGCTGTGACCGGCGGGGATGGTTTGGATGCTGTGGTCGCGGGTGATCTGCCCGGCCGCGCCGCCTTCGCTGTAGGGCAGCGGTCGCACGCCGGCAAAGCTAAAGACAATATGCGAACGATTGACCTGAATCGTTGGGAATACCCTGTCAATCATGCCAAGCAGATAATCCATTTCAGCTTCGGTCGGCGCCGCATCATCAGGATTTTCGATGCGAATGTCGGTTGTGCCGACCATAACCCGCCCTAGATAGGGGAAAATCAGCACAATGCGCCCGTCATCATTCTCAAAGAATATCTCGCTGCCGCCGGTGGCTGCCAGCAAATCAGGATGGTCGAGGACCAGATGCGACCCTTTGGCGCCGCCGATGAGGCGCCGCCGGCTTTGTCCCAGCCGCCGATTGACGAAATCAATCCAGGCGCCGGCGGCATTAATCACAACTTTGGGATAGACGATCAAGGTCTCGCCGCTCAATTCATCCTTGAGCGTCACTGATTCATCATCGCCAGCCGCGGCGCTTACATAATTCAAGGCATGGCAGCCGCGATGGCTGGCTTCGGCATCCAGCGTCATTTCCAGACAGATGCGTTCCGGATAAGGCATCCAGGCATCATAATAGGTGGCTGCACAGACAATCTCGGGGTTAAGCTGGGGATATTCATCCAGCGCCGCCGGCCGCAGCCTGAATTCATGGCTTGGCATCTTCTGATGGGCACGCGCCAGGAAATCATAAAGCATCAGACCCAGTTTGATGACCACCGCGCCCCGTTCGCCGGGACGATCCAGCAGGTTGAGGAATTTCAGCGGCGCGTTCAGCAGGCCCGAAAACCAGCAGAAGATGGGAATGGTGGTACGCAGGGGCTTGGCATAATGCGGGGCATTGTCCAACATTCGGCTGCGCTCGCGCAATGCCTCTTTCACCAGCCGAAACTCCCCATTTTCCAAATAGCGAAGCCCGCCGTGCAGCATGTGCGACGAGCCAGCGCTTGCGCCCGAACCGAAATCGCCGCGGTCTATCAGCAGCGCGTCCACCCCCTGCAAGGCCAAATCGCGGAAGGCGCCAATCCCATTGACTCCGGCGCCGATAATCAGTACCGAGACCTGCGGCTTGTCCTTGACCGACCGCAGGGTTTCTTCGCGGTTCATCATGCCCGTTTTTCGCCTTCACAACTCCCGCCGGGCGCGAATCAGACTCTTGCCGGTCATCTCGGGCGGCGGCTCAATCGCCATCAAGTCCAGCACCGTCGGCGCGACATCCGCCAGCCGTCCCCAGCTGCACAAGTCAACATCATGCCTGCCGTCAATGACAAACAGCGCGACCGGCCCGGCCGTATGATAGGTATGCGCCGCGCCGGTGGCATCAATCATCCGTTCACAATTACCGTGGTCGGCGGTGACAATGGCGACGCCGCCCTTCTTCAGCGCCGCGGCCACCAGCTTGCCGGCGCAGTCGTCCACTGTTTCGACTGCTTTGATGGCCGCCGCCAGCGAGCCGGTATGCCCAACCATATCGGGATTGGCAAAGTTGACCAGGATAAAATCATCATCGGCTTGGCGCAGACGCTTGAGGGCTGCCGCCGTCAGCTGCGCTGCGCTCATCTCCGGCTGTAAATCATAGGCAGCCACCTGGGGCGACGGCACGATTTTGCGGGTTTCACCGGCAAAGGGGGCTTCGATGCGTCCATTGAAGAAGAAGGTGATATGCGGGTATTTTTCCGTCTCGGCGATATGATACTGTGTTTTGCCGGCCTTGCTGATGGTCTCGGCCAAGGTATTCGACAGCAGTTCGACCGGAAACAGAATTTTGTCCGTTAAGCCCTCCATGTATTGGGTCATCGTGACCAGCTGCAAGCTATCAAGCGGCTGGAAGGCATCGGCAGCTTCAAAATCACGCTGGGCAAAGGCCTGTGCCAGCTGGCGCATTCGGTCGGCGCGGAAGTTATAACAGAGAAGCACATCGCCGGCCTTTATTTTCAGGCTGTCATCGGCGCCGACGACGGTCGGGGGGATGAATTCATCGGTCACGCCGCGGTCATAAGCATCTTGGATCGCTGACAATGCGTCGGCGGCGGTCTGCTCGCTTTGGCGGAAGGCCATCGCTTCATAAGCCCGGCGGGTGCGTTTCCAGCGCCGGTCGCGGTCCATGGCATAATAACGCCCACTGACCGAGCCAATCCGTCCGTTTTGATCGGCTTCGATTTTGTCCAGCGCGGCGCGGCAGAACTCGATGCCCTTTTGCGTGGGGGTGTCGCGCCCATCGGTAATCAGATGCAAAACGGGGTTGACGCCGCTCATCTTGGCAATATCCATCAGGGCATATAGATGTTGGGAGTGACTATGCACGCCGCCATTCCCCAGCAGGCCGATGAGATGCAGCTTCCTGCCGCTATGCCGGAGGGTGCGAAGGCTGTCTTGCAAGATGGGATGCCGGTTGAGTGTCCCGTCGGCGATGGCTTTGGCAATCCGTGAACTATCCTGATAGACAATCCGCCCGGCTCCCAGGTTCAGATGCCCGACTTCGGAATTGCCCATCTGCCCGGGCGCGAGTCCGACATGCTCGCCGGAGCTATGAACAATGGCGCGTTCGCGGGTCTTCATCCAGTGGTCAAAGTTGGGTGTATGCCCCTGTACGACGGCGTTTCCATGTTCGGCTGCCCGTATCCCCCAGCCATCCAAAACAATCAGCATCACCGGCTTTCTCGCCATTGTCATTGCCCTTTTGTGTCGCTTCAAACAAGCTCATCCACGCAGCGCCGCGCCCAGCATGGTCGCCGCCCGCGGCGGCAACGGCGCGTCGGGATTGTACAGTCGATTTGGATCATAATCACTGTTACCGACGAAGCCTAATTCTTTCGGCAACTCATGCAGCAGCTTGACTGACATATCATCGTAGAGACGCAGCAGAATTATATCCCGATAACTCGTATCCTGGCGGAGATCCTGGCGGAGATAATAGGACCCGGACCACTTGAGATCGCTGCTGTGACACTCTCGACTTACTATCAGGCACATAAAAGCAAACCGCGGACCATCATTCTGATACAAAACGAAATACGCGCTATCCAGCATACTCTGCCAGAACTCAGCGATGTTATTCGCCTTCAGGTCTTCAAGCGACATATCAGCCAGCAGAATCACCTCCACCGTCGGGTCAATTTGCGGAGCCTGTTCCATCATCTGTATAAGCACCCGCGCCTTGATGTTCGCGGCGTTCACAAAATGTTCATGCTGTAAGAGCAAGCGCGAAAGCGACGGAAACATCAGAATGAGACACAGTATAATGAGAATGGCATTGCGATAGCGAGGGATCGCAATTGGCCTTGTCAACAGGACAATCAGGCTGAATATCACTATCGCCGCCCCAATCGGCACATAAAAATACAGCCGCCACAGGTTATCGCGATATCTCTCTATCCATATCAGCACACCCACAGCCGGCACGATCAACAGCAAGCCGCTCACCAGCCAGATATTGATTTGTCTTACGGACGGGAATGTGTCAGCGTCTTTGGCTCGAAGCAAGTACCAGGCAATGCCGCCCACTAGCGCAAGCATGGCAACTGTCAGGAACAGCCAGCTGTTCTGGTTGAGCGCGGTCAATGCTCCCTGCCAGCCATCGACGAAGGTATTGCGGTAGACATTGACCATAGCAACGAATGTATTGAATATATTTGATGGAATCTCCGACAAATCCGAAGCGCTGTTGAATAAATCACTCCGATAGAAGCGCTGATTGGCGGATAACAGCAGCAGGTAAGCAACAACTTTGCAGGCTGGAAAGATATACCAGATAACAGTTAGATTGAAGTTTTTCCAAGTCAATACGCGGCCGCGCAAGCACCATAATAGCGGGATGACCAGGATCATAACATAGGCGCTTTCATTGGATGCGACGTTGAAAAGCAATCCCAGCCAAATGCCCAGCAAACGCAAACGGGTCGGATGTTTTTGATAATCCAATATAAGATAGACGGCAGCCAAAAGCGAAACCATGCTGAACTGCATCGGCAGCGACCGCAGTGACATCAAGCCCGAATTGACCGGATACACCATGAACAGCATCGTCGCCAGAAAGGCATATAAGCGGGGCAGCTTGAGTTGGCGCAAGATGCCATACAGCAAAACCATCTTGCCCCAGAATATCGCGAAATTCACCAGATGATAACCAAGGAAAGATTCTGAACTGATGAGATAAGCCAGCGTATGCGGAACTATTACCCAAAAGCGTGTGATCAGTTCTGTCTCCAATTTTGAGGGGCGGCCTTCCAGATAAGCACGAACGACCCACTCTTCGAAGTGTCCGATGCTCTCAAATCCGAAGGGCAGATACAGCAGGAGTATGAAGAGCAGAAAGCCGCCGATAACGATTAGATCCGATTTCGATTTGTTTTTCAGATTGTGCCGCAGCGCTTGAACAACGAGTGGTATGTAAATAAGTCCGGCCAAGATGACACCGAACAGATGCCAATGAGGATGTACAAACAGGCTTCTATGAGCGGACAGTACACCTGCAACTAAATTGCTGTCGGATAATTGAAGCAGTCCGCCCATCAAGATCAGCGCAAGAACAGCAATTGACATTCTCCACAGTGGAAAAGGATTGTCCAAATGATGATGCCAGACATAATACAGAGCAAGCGCGACTGTAGACGCGGCTCCAACAAATCCAAGCAGGTAGACAATAAAGTTTGGCAGATAAACAACGTCAAACTGGAAGAGGCGCCGGGTTCCATCTTGTGCAGTGATTCCAATTTCAAGGATATTCACCACAGCAGCTGTCGGGCAGAATGCTTTTTCGCCCCAGCCAGGTTCGCCCTCATTATCAATATAAATCGACTTGATGCCCTCAAGGTCCCACTCAAGAATGACACAATCGCCAGCCCCCGAAACCCAATCGCGATCCAGCGACATCTGCACCGTCGCCCCGCCAAACTCGGTCTCAATCCGCGGCGCTGGCTTGTTCAGCATCGCAAAGGACAGCAGAACGAACACCGCCAGCATCAGGCCTAGCAGCAGAATGCCCTTGAGAGTTCGCGTGGACAGTCTCATATTCAAGCTCATCCGATCATCTCTGATTTTTTGCGGCTGCTGTCCCAGCGAATATCGGGAACAAGCACATCAATATGCGATTCAATGCGTTCTTTATTGTCCATCAGGTCAAGCATGATCTGCTTCATTACGGATTTAACATCACGGGTCGGTCTGTAACCCAGGTCAATCAAATGCTGACGGTCTGGATTGTAGTAATGGTCTTCCAGTTCCGTGCGCGGATTATCATAATGCCTGATTTCGACAGCCAGGCCGATCTCTTCGCCGACTGCTTTGACCATATCCGCCAGTTCGGTGATCGTATAGGCGTTTTCAAATTGATTGAAAACACGGAACTCGCCCGGCTTGGGCGGATTTTCGACTGCCAGGCGCAGGCAAGCCATCGAATCCGCCAGCGGCAGGAAACCGCGCTTCTGTTTGCCCAGCCCAAACAAGGTCAGAGGATGGCCAATCACCGCCTGACAGCAAAAGCGATTGATGACCGTGCCAAAACATTGGTCAAAATCAAGGCGGCTGCGGAGACGCATATCATCGCCCATCTCTTCAATCCGAGTCCCAAAGACTACCCCCTGCATAATATCCGTCGCCCGCAATCGCCACATTTTCGAGGCAAAATGCGTATTGTGGGAGTCGTGAACTTTGCTCTGGTGGTACCAGCTGCCGGCTTGGCGCGGGAACGGGAGACGGTCTTTCCGCCCTCGAAATTCAACTTCAAAGAAGCCTTCGGGAATATCGACATTGGGCGTTCCATATTCGCCCATCGTACCCAGCTTGACCAGATGCGCCTGCGGCGCGGCTTCTTTGACTGCCCACAGCAAATTCAGATTGTTGATGACATTGTTTTGCTGTGTCCAAACACAATGCGCTTGATCCATCATTGAATAGGGCGCCGACGGCATTTGACCCAGATGAACAACCGCCTCCGGTCGAAATTCTTCAAAGAAGCCCTTTACAAAGGCGTAATCGGTTAAATCGCCAATACGGAAATCGAGTTCGGTCCCAAATTTTTCCTGAAACGCCTGCCGGCGAGTCTGACGGTCGGCGAGCGGCAGGGCGCTGATGCCGCCCACTTCCGCAACCCATTCGCGCCGCAGCATCAAATCGGCGCCGGCGACTTCATGCCCATGAGCAGTCAGGCAAACAGCCAGCGGCCAGCCCAGATAGCCATCAATACCCGCGATCAACACTCTCATGCCATGTCCGTCTTCCTATTGATCTCGCATCCGCATTCACCCAACACTGACAATTTTACAGAGTTCATCAAAGATTTGAATAGTTACTCTGATGGCTTTGGGAATCAAGGAGTAAATCAGTTGGCGTCCCGACACAGGACATACCAGCCGCGCTGACTTTGGCGAACAAAATGGCAGACATGATATCCGGCTGCCAGCAGGGCTGTCATGGCATCGCGCAGATAAAGCTGCCAGATTGAAGCCTGTTTGATATTGGTTTGTTTGAGCGCAGCCAGATGCAGGGGAACTTCAATGCCATAGCGCTTTTGGGTATAAGCCGGCAGCTGAACTCGGCGCAGGCTGCCGCTGTCATCCACATAAACCAGCTTGACATCGGCGCAATCGTCGACTGACGAACCGCTGGGCGGCGGCGCATCGAGAAGCCACATGGCTTCCAGGCGGTCGCTGGCCAGCCCGGCGTTGATGCTGTCCCGCATAGCGCCATAGTGGTCTACATAATACCGATGCGCCGTGATGCCAAGTCGATTGAAGTTGAAGTTGGCATTGCCGCTTTGCATCGGGTCAAATGTCCAGGCTATCACACGATAACCCTGCTTTAAGCCCCATTCCCGCTGCGCCTGCTTGAGCCTGAAGCCAATCCCCTGCCGCTGAAAATCGGGATGGACGCCGGTCATGTGTGACCACAGCCACAGCGCATCGCCTCGTTTGGCGGCAAACGCAAAGCAAAATCCAACCATCCGACCCTCAAGCTCGGCGGCAAGGACGCTGCCCCCGGTATGAATGGCGGCATTCAAGGTATAAGGCGAGGCGCATTCATAAGCCTGCATCTGCCAGACGGCCTGCTGCAATTCAACCGTCGCCAGCAGATCGGACATCTGGTTGAGTTCGCGAATAATCAAATGACCGCGCATGATTCCTGGGCATCAAGTGGATAGAACTCAATAATAGCAAGAGACGGGGCAAAGGGCAAAAGGCCCGCGGTTCGGTTTGCAATCTGACGGCGCCGCTCTATAATCAGCATATCGTCCGCTCACCAAATCAGCATGAGACGAGGTTCGAATGCGCCCTGACAAGTGTCCTTCAGTCGTTGAAGCGATTGGCAATACGCCTATGGTGACTTTGTCCCGCATCACCGAGGGGCTTGCCGGCGGCATTGTCGCCAAGCTGGAGTTTCTGAACCCAGGCTATTCCAAGAAAGACCGCATCGCCCGTCAGATGATCGAAGATGCCGAGGCACAGGGGCAGATTCAACCTGGAGACACCATCGTCGAGTTGACCAGCGGCAATACCGGCGCTGGTCTGGCGATTGTCTGCGCCGCCAAGGGCTATCACTTTGTCGCGGTGATGTCGCGCGGCAATTCAATGGAACGGGCCGGCATGATGCGGGCTTTGGGCGCCGAGGTGGTCTTAGTGGACCAGCTGCCTGAATCGGTCCCTGGTCAGGTATCTGGCGCTGACCTGGCGCGGGTTGAAGCAAAGGCGCAGGCGATTGCACAAGCGCGCGGCGCCTACCGCGCTGACCAATTTCAGTTGGCAGGCAATGCGCGCGCCCACTATGCCACGACGGCGCCGGAAATCATGCGGCAGGCTGGCGGCATTGATGCTTTTTGCGATTTTGTCGGCAGCGGCGGCTCCTTTGTCGGCTGCGCTCGATACTTCAAAGAAAAAAATCCCGCCATTCAATGCTATATCGTCGAGCCAGAGGGCGCCGCCGCGCTTGCTGGAGAAACCGTCACTCGCCCCAACCACAAGATTCAGGGCGGTGGTTATGCCATGCCCGAGCTGCCGCTGCTTGACCGTGGTTTGGTCGATGGCTTTCTGAAGGTGCGCGACCAAGAGGCAATGGCAATGGCTCGCCGTTTGGCAAGAGAAGAGGGGCTGTTCGCCGGATTTTCGGCCGGCGCTAATGCCGCTGCCGCGCTGCGCTTATTGCAGACCATCCATCAAGGACAGACTATCGCGGCGCTGCTTTGCGATTCGGGGCTGAAGTATTTGAGCGCCGACCTGTGGGAATAAGGTCGGGCGCGTATATTCGCCCCCAGGGAACCGCGCCCGGCATCGCTGATCATGTTCAAAATAATTTTACGGCGCCCTTCTCAAGCCGAAGCCGAACGAACGGCGCGGAACGAAGCCCAAGTAAATGCCAGCAAAGCGACAAAATAAGCCACCGCCCCTACCCAAGTCAGCGTGCCGCCATCGCCAGCCAGCATCAAAACGGCGGCCGCCGCCGTCAAGATCCCAATGCCCAGCATCAAGGGCTGGCTGACCGATGACTTCAAACTGCTGGCCGGCTTGGCGTCGCCGTCGACAATATACCCCTGCTCCTCAAGCCGCTGGCGCGATTCAGGGTCGACCGCAGCATAGCCGCCGCGCATATAATGGAAGGTTTGCCGCAGGCTAAACTGCAAGGGGCTGGTTTCCGGATGCAGCAGCAGCACCGGGGTCGCGGCGCGCTGGGCAATCATCATGGTTGTGTTGCCAAACAGACGCTGGCGCAGGCGCGGGTCGCGGCTTAGACCCAAAACCAGATAATCATAATCCCGCGATGCCGCAACCAAAGCCTCAATCCGGTCGGAGCTTTGTTCAGTCAGCAGATTCACCGTCACCTCATCCAGCTTGACAGCTTCAATTTGGCGCTGAAGCGTCCGCCGGAAACGTTCGCGTTCGGCTGGCGGGGTATCGGGCGCGAAGACATGCAGCAAATCCAGTTCCAGTTCGGGCGCGCCCGAGAACAGGCGGATCAACTGCAAGGAATAGCTGACCTGGCGCGGGTCGGCAATCGGGATCAGAATCCGCTGCGCGGCTGTCGTGTCGCCCGGCTGGAGCATCATCACATCACAGTTGACTTGGTCTAAGACCTGCTCGATATTCGAGCCTAGGGCAATCGTTTCATGCTGGTTTCTGACTCCGCCCCAGCCAATCACAACCAGGTCGGCGCGCTGTTCTTCGACCGTGTCGATAATCGCCGGCGCCACTCGCCGAGCCACCCGAACAATATAGTCCACCGCCACCTCTTCATGGCGAACCATGGCAATCGCCTGTTCGCGCAGGGATTCCCCCGATTCAACATATTGATAGCCTGAAGACAGGGGCGCCGGCGCGGGAACGGTGATGATATGCAGCAGGGTGACTTTGCCTTGGTTGGCTTTGGCGGCGTGGATCGCCGGCGGCATCAGGGTGGATAAGGAATCGGGATTGGCGACTGGAACCAGAACGCGGTAGGGAACTTCGGTCGTGGGGGTCATTAACTCGGTTTGCTGCACCACCGGGCTGCGGTGGGCTCGTTCCTGGCGCGGTCGGGCATAGAAAAAATAGATCGAAAAGCCGGAGATCATCCAGGCGATGGCGAAGACCCAGGCAATCGGTGAAACATTAAACAGGGACAGCACCAGCAAAAACTGCGCTCCAATCGCAATCAGCGGCAAGAGCGGGAAGAACGGCAGCAGATAACCATAACGCAGGTCTTTGCCATATTTGCTGCGGATGGTGATGACGGCCAGATTGACTTGCAAGAACAGCAGGATAAACATAATATCAGCCGAAGCCGCCACATCTTCCACCGGCAAGGCGATGGCGGCAAACAAGATGAGCAGACCCGACCAGCCCAGGGCAATGTGCGGCGTGCGCGTCTTGGAACTGACTTTGGCGAATCCGTCTGGCAGCGCTTTGTCGCGCCCCATAGCAAAGGACACCCGCGTTGAGGAGAAGGTGGTCGCATTCAGGGCGCTCATCGTTGACAGCAGGCCGCCGACCATAATCAGGAAAGTGCCGAAAGGCATGAACTGCGCGGCGGCGCGGGCGATCCCGATCTCGCCAAGTTCACCCAGCCACTCATAAATCACCGTTCCTTCTGGCACTTCGACCGCTCCAATAATGACAAAAGCGACCAGCATATAGATTGGCACCACGATCGCCAGCGACAAGAACACCGCCCGCGGGATATTCCGGCGCGGGTCGCGCACTTCTTCGCCGGCTTGGACAATAATCTCATAGCCTTCAAAGGCGATAAAGGTCAGGCCCATGGCGCTGACGATGCCGATAATCCCCTCGGGCGCAAAGTTGTTGAACTTCTCGAAGTGGATCGGGTTGCCAAAGACGACGAATAAACCGCTCACAATAAAAATGAGGATAATGATCACTTTAAGAACGGTCACGATATTGCCAACGGCGCCGGTTTCTGAAGTGCCGCGGTAATTAATATACAAGAACAGCAAGATCACCAGAACGGCGAAAACCTTCTGCACCAAGGCGGCTTCTGTCAGTTCGAGCCCAAAGGGAAGCGGAATCGGGCCTGAAAGAAAGACGCCAACCCCTTCGGCATGGGCTTTTTCTGGATCGAGGAAGAGGATACGCAGCAATTCGTAGATGAACCCGCCAAAGCCAACGCCATAGAGGCTGCCGGCGACGGCGTGGGCGAACCAACTCATCCAGCCGGCTAGGAAACCGTTGGGGCCCGGCAAGCCCTCCTTCACCCACAGATACCCGCCGCCGGCCTCGGGGATAGCAGAACCGAGTTCGGCATAGACCATCGCGGTTAATACGGTGATGACGCCGTTGAGCGCGAATGCCAGGATCAAAGCGGGGCCGGCTGTTCCGGCGGCGATGCCCGTCAAGACGAAGATGCCGGCGCCAATCATAGCGCCGACCCCAATCATCGTGATGTCAAATAATCCCAAGTTGCGAACCAGTCCTACATTATGGGATGAGTGGGTCGTTGATGACATAAAATCGAAACCTTTAATATGCGGGTGAATGTATTGATTTTGGGCAGTGAATCGATATCATACCAGACTCCATTCATTGTTCAAGATATAGTTGCCCGGCCTTTCCATTATCTATTGCTGGACTGCGGCCGGATCGTCCTATTCAGGAGGGACAGCGCCCGCCGAGGTCTGATGACAGGGGGTTATCGCTGCCCATAGACATGCTGATAGCGGTCGTGCAGGCGGTCAATGTCCGCTTGCGGTATCGGAATGACGCTGCCCAGCTGCCGCGCCGTCCAGACAATGGCGGCGTTGTCTTCGGTCATCACGGCCGCCTTGAGGGCCGCTTCAGCCGACCTGCCGATGGTGAAGACGCCGTGATTTCGCAAGAGCGCCGCCGGGCTGCGGTGGTCCGCCAGCATATCCACCACCAGCCGGCCGATCTCCTCGCCGCCAATCAGGCAAAATCCGCCGCAGGGTATTTCGGCGCCGAACTCATCAGCCATCGCGGTGGTCGCGCAGGGGATGGATTCACCGACTACCGCAAACGCGGTGGCATAACGCGAATGGGTATGCACAATCCCGTTCACATGAGGCAGATGGCGATAGATGTAACAATGCGAGGCGGTATCGGAGGAAGGCTGGAGGCCGCCTTCCAGAACGCGCCCGCGCAAATCGGCAACGACCATATTTTCGGGAGTCAAGTCGTCGAAGCGGATGCCGCTGGGCTTGATGACCACCTGCCCGGCGGCCGCATCGCGGGCGCTGATGTTGCCGCTTGTCCAAGCCACCAGATTATTTTTGGGCAGTTCGGCATGGAGTCGGCAGACTTCCGCTCGTAATTCCGGCAATAACACGCGATGTTCTCCTTATCAGGCGTTTTAAGAGGCGTTCGCGGCGGCCGATTTCGGCCTTCCAAACGAACGTTCCATCAGATGATTTGCAAAGTGAATCGTCCGTTCCTGCCCGCGCATCGCCAAAGCTCATGCCAGGCCGGCGGCATCCCACAAGCGGTTCATGGAGCTCGCCGTCAGCTGCGCCGCTTCCAGCGGATCCGCAATCGCATTGACCCGCCGGCTGAACGGCTCCGGCGTCACTGGCCCGTCATAGCCCAGTTCAATCAGCTTACGCATCAAGTCCACCAAGGGCAGAACGCCGGTTTCCATTGGCAGGCGGCGGTCATGGTCGTCGTATTCGGCAAAGCTCAAACCGACCGGGGCATCATTGACATGCACGTTGACGATATCCTGTTGGCTGATTTTGTCGAGGTCATCCACCGCGCCGCCCGAAGTGTACAGGTGCCAGGCATCCAGCAGCAGGCCGACGTTGCCGGCGCCGATTGCCTGCGCCAATTCCATCATGCCTTCCATCGTATAGATGAAATCATGCTGGTCGGGAGGACGCAGGCTTTGCGGCCCGATAAACTCGATGCCAAAGCGGATGCCATAAGGTTTGAGGGCTTCGGCAATCGCCCCCAGACGCTCGACGTGCCAGCTAAAATTGGCGTCAAAGGCGCGTTCAGTCGATGAGGGCGGACACCAGGTCGAGGCGCGCAAAGCCCCTAGCTCGGCGGCGACATCGGCGAATTCCGACAGCCTGCCGACGTCTTCGCGCCAGCTTTCGCCCTGCCAGTTGACCGGCGGGGCCCAAGCGCCGGGGCGAATGCCGGATTCTGCAAAAAGCCGCTTGACGCGGTTAATGCCCTTGTCTTTCGCCAGCTGCGCCGCTTCCTGAATGCTGAAATCAAGGCCGGCGAAGCCGGTTCGCCGCGCCAGCGCCAGGCTGGCTTCGAGTGAGTGACCGCGGATGCCAACCGCGCCCGCGTTTAAGGTTTTATACATCAAAGACACCTTTCTTGGAGTTTGTCAATAATCGTTCGTCCTTGACAGATTATAACCGCGCTGATGGCATTTTATCATGGTGAGGCAGCGAATAAAAAACCCGCTCTCGCGAACGGGCTTTCCCTGCATGGCATGATAGAACGGTCAGCGTCCGCGTTAGTCATGTCCTCGGAAATAAGCAAAAGCCATGATGGAGCCGAAGGGGATGAAAATCACGATGAAATCCCACAAAAGCAAATCCCGTTCTGAAAGCGATTGGCGGCGGAGGTGCATCATCGCCGCGACAACAAGTATAACATACCCCACCACAAGGCTGATATTCAACAACTGCCAGGCTGCCGCCATTTTGAGCCTCCCGCAACTCCCTTTTTCAGATGGTTAATGACATTACTTTTATGATAATATAATAAGTGTTTGCTGAACTGGTGACAAGCGATCTGGAGATCATCTTGAAGGCGCGAACTCTGAAACAGCAGGCGGCTGAATTTGCGCTGCAATTTGTCAAGTCCGGCATGACGCTTGGGCTGGGCAGCGGCAGCACGGCTCTGTTCGCCACGCGCGGGATTGGCCGGCGGATTCAAGCTGGCGACCTGAAGGCAGTCGCCGCCATTCCGACTTCATTGGCGACCGAAGCCGAAGCGCGGGCGCTGGGCATTCCCCTGACCACGCTCGAAGATCATCCGCAGATTGATGTGACGATTGACGGCGCGGATGAGGTTGACCCTGAACTCAACCTGATCAAGGGCGGCGGCGGGGCTTTGCTGCGCGAAAAAATTGTGGCGCAGGCGACCCAACGGCAGATTATTGTGGTCGATGACTCCAAGCTGTCGGACCAGCTTGGGACGCGCTGGGCGATACCGGTTGAAGTCATCCCCTTTGGCTGGCCGGCGGCGGCGGCTTTTCTTCAATCGCTGGGGGCCAAGGTCCAGCGGCGGCCGGCCGGCGGCGATCCTTATGTGACTGACCAGGGCAATTTTATCCTGGACTGCCGCTTTGGCAAAATCGCCGACCCAAGCCGACTGGCAGAGGCCATAAAGAGCCGCGCCGGCATTGTCGAGCATGGTCTGTTTATCCAGCTGGCGCACGATGTCATTGTGGCCAGCCAGACCGGGCTGCGCCATCTTTCGCGCCGATAAAACAGCTTGCGCGATGCGTTTCGGTTCGTTACACTTATCGGAAAATGGGAATAGGCTGATGTCCGAATCAAAGAATTGGCGCGAAAATGGGGTGCGGATTGTCCGCAGTTCCGAGTTGGATGCCAACACGCCCCAAACCGCCGGCATGACCCGCGCGGCCGCGATCAACCATGCCAAAGCCGGCGCCAATAAACTGTGGGCCGGCACCGTCAATATCCAGCCAAACGCCAAGACCGGCGCCCATCATCACGGCGAACTGGAGAGCGTCATCTATGTCGTGAGCGGGCGGGCGCGGATGCGCTGGGGCGATCATTTGGAATACGTCGCTGAAGCCGCTGCCGGCGATTTCATCTATGTGCCGCCTTTTGTACCGCATCAAGAGATTAACGCCAAACCAGACGAAGCCCTTGTCTGTGTACTCGTCCGCAGCGATCAGGAAGCGATTGTGGTCAACTTGGACATTGAACCGGTGGAAACTTCGGCTGAAATCTGGATCGGGCCCAATCACCCGGCGGAGTAAGCTGTCCTTTAGCTGTCGGGAACCAGCAGCACTTTGGCGACATTCCCGGGCGCATCAATCAAGCGATTGAACCACTTGTCGCCGTCTTGCAGCGGCGCTTCGATCATCCAGGGATCAAGCCCGACCGCGCCCTGCGCCAGCAAGTCGAGCGCCTTGGTAAAATTGGCCGGCGAATAGGCAAAAGAGCCTTTGGCTTGGATTTCGCGGCGAATCATATCGGCGGCCGGCATGACGCTGCGCTCTTCATGCAGACCGCTAAGAATCAGGCGGCCGCCGGCGCGGGCAGCCGATACGCACTGTTCGCGCGTCACTGCGGTGCCGACGGCATCAACCGCCACCGCCACGCCGCCGTTGGTTTCGCTTTGCACCGCCGGCGCGGTGTCAGTGGCGCGTGGCTGAATGGGAATGCCGCCCAGTTCGGCGCCCATTCGCAGCCGCGCGTCATCGACTTCGGCAATAAAAACACGGCGGGCAGCATTCAGTTTGAGCATTTGCAGCGCCAGCAGGCCGATGGGGCCGGCGCCGATGACCAGACAGTCTTCGCCGGCGACGTCCGCGGCCAACTCGGCAATCCGCACCGCGCAGCCGACCGGCTCGGTCAGGGCGCCGATGCGCGTGTTCATTCCCGCCGGCAGCGGCAGCGCCAGCTTGGCCGGGACGCTGACGTATTCGGCAAATGCCCCCGGCCGATGCGCGCCCAGCAGCCGGCGCTGGCGGCACAGCTGATTGACCCCCTGCCGGCAGCAGCGGCATTCACCGCAATACCAAAGCGGATTGACCGTCACTAATTGGCCGGTGTCAAGGTCGGGCCGAATGGATGGAACATCGGCGCCGACGGCCGCGATTTCGCCAGCGAACTCATGCCCCATAATCAGGGGCGGCGCCCGCAGCGCATTATGCCCCAGATAACCGCCAAGCTCCGAGCCGCATATCCCGGCATGAGCCACCTTCACCAGGATTTCATCGGCGGCGGCGGGCGGCGGCGGCTCCTCCCGCATCCTCATCGTCCGCGCCGCTTCCCATATTAACGCTTTCATCGCCTCTGCCCGCTGCAAAATAAGCCGAATCCCTGCGGAAATCGCAGGCGAAAATTGGAGATGCAGCTTAGGGCAGTGTACCAAAGTCGGTTGAAATAGAAAAGAGGCGAAAGCCGGCGGCGGGCAATCGCATCCAAAGCGCGGCCTAAGGGTCGCCTTTTGCAGCTTGTTTCGCGATATACTTATTGAATGGCACCGGACGCGGCGAGGAAAGCATGATGTTTTCATCATCAAAACGGCGCGAAGGGGACGCGGTTCAGATGACTGGCGCAGCCGATGCGGTTTCTTCAATCAGAAAGGGTTTTTATGAGTCAAAAAGTTCAGCAAGGGCATTCGGTTTCATCTTTAGCTGCCGTCACTGTGCCGTAACCGGTCATCTTCCCGCCATGGACCGCCATTTGCTGCCAAAAACGACCTGCCGGCTGCCGGCTGATTTGGCGCGATCCCCTGAAAAAGACTTGCACAAGGCCCGGCTTTCAGATAATATCACCCTTAGACAGTTCTTAGATAAAATGGGAGCGTGCTGAAATGAATGCTATGAACAGTAAGGCAAGCGGGGAATGGCGGCGCTTGTTAATTCCCCCCCCCCCCCCGAATTTTCTTGGGGCTCGCCGCGCGATGAAGAAAACTTGGCTCCTTTGTGTATTCCTGTTCTGCATCCTCGCCCTGCCGGTCCAAAGCCAGACCCTGCTGCCGGCGCTGACAAATCCGACCGCGGCCAACTTGTCTGCCTGCGGACTGCCTTCGCAGCGCTCAAATTTCAATGCATCCGCCCCCATAAAAACCTTCAACATGACCTCGGACTGTGTCTTCGGCGCCGGCACATTCGATCCTGGCGGCTACCTTCTGGATTTTTCAGCGGGCACCTTCATCATCAACGGCAATGGTCACAGCATCAGCGGCCCGAACGATCTCATACGCGTGTCCGGTTCAAGCGCCATCCTCAACCTGAACAATGTTGTCATTCGCCAGACCGGTCGGACGGGCGAGCCGATTGTTCGGGTGAGGCAAGGAGGACGTTTTAATGCCCACAACATCATCTTCACAGACAATGACGCCGGTGGTTTGGTAACCACAACCACCCCGTCGACGTCGGCAGTCGCCTATTTAGAGAATGTGCAGGCTTATGACAACCGCATGGCAACGTCACCATTCCTTGATCCGCCGCAGCTCTTTCTAGCGGCCAGCAATTCCATAACCATCAACAACGGCATCTTCTTGCGAAACTCCGGCATCAATCAGGTAGCCACCGTGCAAGGGAATGGGGCGCGCTTGACCCTCCAGGGCTGCATGACCTTTGCCGACAATGTCCGGGCAGACGGCACGACGGCGGCAGCCAACACCGGGGCGGGGATTGGCACTACCACCATCACCGACAACAGCATCGGCGCCTGCCCGGCGGAAGGCTTTAGCTACTGGCTGTCGGTCACACCGCAAAAGAAGTCCAAGAAAACAGCGACACCGCGGCCATCAGCAACGTCTCGACCGCTGGCCACAACCTGCATCGACTTGAACCAAGCGACTGGCATCGTCGTCCGCGCCACTTATGGGCTGGCGAGCGGCGTGCAGTGTCAGCGGCTTGGCGGCGGCGGCATCGGCGTGCAGGCGATTGTGGACGGCGGCTTTATCGATGCCGTCGATATCTGGGGCTATGTCGAGCAGGGGGTCGAGGTCTGCTTCCCGCAGGCGGGCGAACTCTTGTTTTTGGATGCGCGCACCATGCCGCGCGCCATCGCGCCGCTGGAATCTTACATCGTCAACGGCATGACCTGCGGCGCGGTTGAGACGCCGGGCTCGATTGTGCTGATGCCGGCCGGCTAGGCCGGGCAAAAAGCGGTGAATCTATGGCTGTCTTGGATCATCAAGGCGGCCGTGTTGACATTGTTTTCCTGAAACCGATCCTGTGTGCTTCATGCCGCTGTGATGAGAAATCAAGCGTCTTTCGGCAGCCGCTTGAGGCGGGACAATTGCCTTTGCCGGGCGCAGCTGCTATACTTGTGGTATTCGCAAGCGCGCGCCATTCGATGTGGCATCTGGAGGCAATGCAATGGATATCAATCAAATCGCCAGCATGATCGAGTGGCTGGACGAGGAGCGGCGGCGCGACAAGACGACGATTGCGACATTGGAAGAGCGGCTGGCGCAGCAGGCGGATGCCATGGATCAAATGCAGCGGCGCATCAACAGCGTCGAATCTGACCAGAGCATGATGAAACAAGAGACGCTGCCGGTACAGAAAGAACGTGAAATCATGGATCGGCTGCGGACTGAAACGCGCCAGCTGCTTGAAAATGCCGAAGCCCGCCGTTTAACCGCCGAGCGAGAAGCCGAACGCCGTATTGAATTGCAGCGAGACAGCGCCCAGCGTTCGGTCCGGGATTTATCGGACAAAGCCGGCCGATTGGAAAAGCAGGTGGCTGCATTCAGCGGCCTGCAGACCGAAAGAGACCGCCTGACCAATGCTATACGGGTACTCAACCAGGAAATGGATGACTTGACCAAGAAGCTGGAAGAGCCTGACCGGCGGCTGGCATTCCTTGAGGAACAGCGGCGAACGGATGCCCGCCGGCTTGTGGAAATCGAAACCGATCTGCCCGAATACAAAAAATCAATAGATGCCATTCGGCCCAAGCTGACTCTGGTCGAAGACCTGGCGATCCGCAATGAGCGCCGCATTCAGGAATTTGGCCATGTGGAACGGGAGCGGCGCGAGCAGCTGCAGCAGTTTATTGACCAGCAGCAACTGGTGATGCAGCAGCGCGACCAGCAGGTGGCGGACTTGAATCGGCGCTTTGGCCTGCATGATGAGGCATTGCAGAAAAACATTGAGCGATTTGAACTTTGGTCGCAGACCCATCGCGAAATGAAGCGGATTATTGATGACTTCAATCGGATTGGCGACCGACTCGAACGGCGCATCAATGAAGTCGCCGAAATACAGCGCTTGAGCGAGGAGCGGTTTCGTCAGGAATGGAATGACTGGCGCGATGACGATCAAAAACGCTGGAAGCAACTTACCCTTTCCAACGATGAGGTCTGGCGCAACCATGACAAGGAATTTGAACTGTACATCAAGCGCATCGACGGCATCGAAACCTCGCTTCCGGGTTTGCGCGGCAGCATCGAACGGCTGTGGCAGCTTGAACGCGCGCGGGCGGATTTGTATCGAGAACGCTATCAGGCGCTCCTGCATGAATTTGACGTTGCCGGGACACGCGCCGATTTGCAAAATCAGGCGGCCGGCAGCCAGCAGGTCAATGCAAACCGACACAACGGCGCTTGATCATGCGCGTCATTGGGACAGCGGGTCATGTAGATCATGGGAAATCGACGCTGGTCGAAAAGCTCAGCGGCATCAATCCTGACCGGCTGGCTGAAGAGCAAAGCCGCAGCATGACCATTGATTTGGGTTTTGCCTGGGTTCGCCTGCCGAATGGCGAGACCGTTGGCATCGTTGACGTGCCTGGGCACCGCGATTTTATTGAAAATATGCTTGCTGGCGTCGGCGGTATGGACGCCGCCCTGCTGGTGATTGCGGCTGACGAAGGCATTATGCCGCAAACCCGCGAGCATCTGTCGATTTTAAGGCTGCTGGGCGTAGACAATATCATTGCTGTGCTAAGCAAAACGGATTTGATTGACGACGAAGACTGGATGGAACTGGTCATCCTGGAGATTGAAGAGCTGCTGGCGCAAAATGCCTTGGGCGCATCGCCGATTGCGCCGGTTTCAGCCATAACCGGCGCCGGGCTGGACGAATTGACCGCCACAGTGCAGAAGATGCTGAACAAACTGCCGCCGCCGCTTGATTATTCCCGGCCGCGGCTCCCGGTTGACCGCGTTTTTGTGGTTAGCGGCTTTGGAACAGTCGTGACTGGCACGCTGTCGGGCGGCGCGCTGTCGATTGGTGACCATGTGGAATTGCAGCCGAATGGCAAAACCGGGCGCATTCGTGGATTGCAAAGCTATAAACAAGAGGTGGAAACGGCCTTGCCGGGCAGCCGCGTTGCGGTGAATCTCGCCGGCATCAGCAGCAGCCAAATTCAAAGAGGGGATGTCCTTGCCTATCCGGGACAAATCCGCCCTACCGCCTTAGCCGACGCTCATTTCAGTCAACTGGCGGCCGTGGAGCGGCCGCTGGAACATCATGCGGAAGTCAAGTTCTTTTCTGGGGCCTGTGAGTCTATCGCCAATGTTCGCCTGCTCAACACAGATACGCTGCTGCCCGACAGTCAAGGCTGGCTGCAAATCCGCCTGCGCGATGCGCTGCCGCTGAGTCGGGGGGACCGATTTATCCTGCGGTATCCCTCCCCGGCCCAGACCATCGGCGGCGGCATCATTGTCAACGCGCATCCCGGCGGCGGCCGCAAACGTTTTCAGCCGGGCATGATTCAAGAACTGGAAATACGGCTGGCTGGCACTCCCGCAGAACGCCTGGCGCTGGCGGCCGGCGGCAAAACCCCGCTTAAACTGGCAGAACTGCAACAGCGTTTTGGCGGCGGCGATGAGGAACTGGCAGCGGCTCTGGCGGCGGCTTTGGAAGAAGGGCTGCTCATCCAAATGGATCAGCGGCATTATTGGGCAGCATCATCTTATCAGGAGCTATCTGGTCAGATGCACGCCGAGCTTGCTGCTTATCACCAGGAAAATCCGCTCCGACTGGGGATTTTGCGCGCGGAACTGCGGAGCAGGCTCAAGGTTAAGATAAGCCTGCTTGACAGCTTGATCGAGCGGGACGACCGGATTGTCAGCCAATGGAATGTCGTTCGAATGAGGCGGCATCAAATCATTTTCAGCGAGGAACAGCAGGCACAGATAGACCATTTCATGCAGATTTTAGGCAAGCATCCTTATTCGCCGCCCTCGATTGCCGAGTTGAATCAGATGATCGGGGAAGACCTTGTGCGCGCTTTAATCGACTTGAGGCAAATCATCATGGTCAGCGACAGTATCGCCTTTCCGAAAAGCGGCTATGACCGGCTGGCGGCCGGAATTCGGCGGCATATCCAGGAACATGGCGAGATCGATGCCAAAACCCTGCGCGACAAGTTTGGCACGTCGCGGAAATACGCCATTGCTGTCCTTGAGCATCTCGATTCACTCGGCATCACCCAGCGCGTTGGGGATGTCCGAAAGCGCGGTCGAAATCTTGAAACCGCTTCTTAATGGCATCGCGGTTTCGCATCGGGCAGCAGCGCCGGCAGGAAGCCGCCGACGAAGGCATCGCCAAGGCCTACCGTGGTTGCGCGGCGCGGCTCGACATCTGCGACTGGCGCGCATATTATGCTGTCGCCCGGCATCTTGTTGATGGTGTCTGCAAATATCGCATTCTCGGCCTTCGGGGGCCGGCTTTTGATTTCACGGTAATTTTGCAGCGTGAAATCATCACCATAACAGAAGCGGGTCGTCGCCAGGCTGGCGCCGGCTTGAAGAGCTTTGGCAAAACGGCTCGCCTGTCCGCCGCAGGCAAGCGCCCAATGCCGGGTATGCAAAACCAGGGTGGGCATCGGGATGCGCTTTTGCAGGTCGGCCAATGCCGCTTGAACCTGCAAGACATCAAGCAAGGCTATCTTTCGGTTAAGATGCGCTTGAAGCTCGTCTTCATTCAAGCTGAAAATATCTATGCGCCGGCCTAAAGCGCGATAAATCAACCGACTGCAACCAAGGTCAAAATAACCGCCATCTTCATAAAAGACCAGCGCATCTTTCGGCAGCCGTTTCATCATTCTTATCACCGATTCGAGTCGGCGGGCAAGGAGTGGCTTGCTCTGCATGGCATTGAAGCCTGCAATCAGCAGCGCCTTGGCATCTGCCATAAGGTCAGAAAAGCCTTCATTCAGATTCATAGCGATGCTGTCCTGATCGCTATGATAGATAAGGCGATTGGCTTGGCGGGCGCGGATATCGATATCCCTGGCTTTGACGGCGGCGTCTTTCCCGAACTGCACAATCAAGTGCGGATGCAGGCTGTCTTTGGCATTGCCGCAAACGTAAGGGCTGTCTGGGGGAATGAGGCGGCGCACATGGTCATTCAGCGTGACCAGATGAAGCGCTGATGTATAGCCGAGCTTCCGCATCGCTATGGCAGCCCGCGCAGAGGTGCCGCCCAGCGTGATTTTTTTGGCGAATTTCTGCGAAAAATCCTCAATGATCGAAGAGGAGGAAACAAACCGTTCGCCGCCTTTGGCCGCCTTCAGAAAAGCCAGGATCGAGACAAGCAAATCACGTTCGGAGTCAATCGCTCCATGGGTCGTCAGTTCGGCATCGCGGATATGGTAATGAAGGATGAGGTCGGCGAAAACATCGGCGTCCCATACAATCTCATAATCAACGCTGTTGCCGAAGCCCAAGGCAATGCTTTCATTCATAGGGCTTGCCTGCTGTCGTCGGCGCGGGCCGCCGGCGGCTATGGGCGGCGCTCATACAAGTTCGCTTTGCCGCTGGCGCTGAACAGGTCAAACTTCTGGCGGGCAACTTCTTTCATCGCATCAATACAGGGAGGATAGATGGAGGCCGGCTCGCGCAGCGTAGGGTCAGCCAGCACTTGGCGACATTTCTGATAGAAGGCGTTTTTGACGTCGCTGGAGATATTGATTTTGCTGATGCCTAATTGGATAGATCGGACGATTTCGTCTTCGGGGTTGCCTGAGCCGCCGTGCAGCACAAGCGGAATATCGACTTTGGCGGCGATCTCTTCCAGCAGGTCCAATCGTATTTCTGGTTTCATGCGCTTTGGATAGAGGCCGTGGGCGGTGCCGACGGCGACGGCCAAGGTATCGACGCCAGTGGCATCAACAAAGGTTTTGACATCGTTCGGATCGACGAAGACAATCTCTTCGGCTTCAGCTTCGGCCTCGGCGTCAGCCGTGCCAATCGTCCCCAACTCGCCCTCGACGGAAACATCGACCGCGTGTGCCAGCTCGACCGTTTGTCGGCACATTGCGATATTTTCCGCAAGCGGCTGGGTGGAGGCGTCCATCATCACCGAGGTAAACCCGGCATGGATGGCGGTCATGATCTGGGCGAATGACGAGCCGTGATCCAAATGGATGCAAACCGGAACACTGGCGTTGATGGCTTCCTCAAGCGCGGTTTTAATGAAGGATGGGCGAACGAAAGCCAACTCGTCGGGATGGATTGCCAGGATGACCGGCGCCGCCGCCGCTTCAGCGGCTTCCATTACGCCGGTCAGCAGCATACTGCTGCTAATGTTAAAGGCCGGCACAGCAAAACGGTTGGCATGCGCCGCCGCCAGCAGGTTTTTCATATTGATTAACATACAGGTAACTTCATTCCTTGATACACAGTTGATCGATGCAAGACATTCTCTAGTGACTCGGTGACAGCGGGCATTCTTACCCTTTGATCGACCCAGCCGACATGCCGGCGATAAAATAACGCTGGAAGAGCAGAAAGAGTATCAGCACCGGCAGCGATCCCAGCACGCTCATAGCCATCATTTGATTCCATTCAAAGGAATGCTGCCCCATCAGCAGCTGAATGCCAATCGGGACGGTACGCATATCGTTCGTCCGCGTCAAGGTGAGCGCAAACAGGAACTCGTTCCATGCCAGCATAAAGGTATAGACGCCGACCGATACGATGCCGGGCAGCGAAACCGGCACGAGGATGCGCCACAGAATGACCAAGCTGCCGCCGCCGTCGATCATGACAGCTTCGTCCAGGTCGCGCGGCAGGGTGTTGAAATAGCCGGTCATCATAATAATGGCGTAGGAAAGCGTGAAGACCATGTAGGTCAAGATCAGCGCCCAGTAGGTGTTGTACAGCCGCAGCCAGACGATAAGCCCAAAGTAAGGGATCATCAGCGTGATGGGCGGCACTGACTGCACGCCGATGATGATCAGGTTCAGGAGCTTCTTGAAGCGAAAGTCGTAGCGGCTGAAGCTGTATCCCGCCAGGATGCTGGTGATGACCGTGCAAATCGTCACCAGGATGGAAACAAGGTAGCTGTTGAAAAAGAAGCGCAGCTGCATCGGGTCACCCAGCACGGCTTCATAGGCTTTGAACGAGAAGGATTCGTCAATCAAGCGCGGCGGATAGGCGAATATCTCCATATTTGACTTGAACGATGACGCGACCATCCAAAGCACGGGCAAACCGGCAAAGCATGCGCCAAGTATCAGCGCGATCAGCGTAAGCGTTTTTGCCAAGCGGACTTGAGCGGGATTCGCAACCATATTATTCGTCCGCCATTCGCTGATTTCGCACATAGAAGACGGCGACGACGGTCGAGAGAGCCAAGATGATCATCGCCAATGTCGACGCGATTGAAAACTCGTTGGATCGGAATGCGGCTTTGTAGGTGAAGGTGCTTAACACTTCTGTGGAGCGCATGGGGCCGCCGCCGGTGGTCATCCATATCAACGTGAACTGATGCGTCGTCCAGATAAAATCCAGCATCGCCAGGCTGATGATAATCGGCTTCAGCTGCGGCAGCGTGATGAACCGAAACAGCTGCCATCCGTTGGCGCCATCGACCCGGCCAGCTTCGTACAGATCGTCGGGGATGCCCTGCAAGCCAGCCAGGAAGCTGACCATGTAGAAGGGATATCCGGCCCAGATGTTGATGAAGGTCACCGCATAAAGCGCCAAATCGCGGCTGCTTAGCCATTCGACCTGTTCATGCGCCAGCCCAAGCTCTCGCAGCAGAAAATTGACGACGCCGTGCGGATTGAGCAGCAGCCGCCACAGGATAGCGATGATCGAGGCTGTGAAAACCCAAGGCAGAATGTACACCGCGCGGAAGACCGCCTTGGCGCCGGCGCCAATCAGCCGCGTATTCAGCAGCAGCGCAAATGCCAAGCCGATGATGAAGTGGCCGATGACGCTGACCACTGCGAGAAACATGGTATTGCGAAACGCCCCGCCGAATTTGCGGTCAGTCAGCACCTCGACATAATTGTCGATGCCGATGAATGTTGGGGGCTTTTGGGTGATGATGACGTTGTCCACCAGAGAATACAGAAAGACCGTCGCAATCGGCACGAAGGTCAGCACAGCCAGCAGAATCAGCGTCGGCGAAAGGTAGGCATAGGGAACGAGCCGTTTTCGATATTGCTCCCAAGCAGGGTTTGCGGATGCGGCGCTGTCCCCGGTCATTTCCATTGCGACTCCATTCATCTTTTGCGCGCAGGCTGCCAGGGTTTGCGCCTGGCGGCCTGCGCGCGATGTGAAGGATGGGGATCATCCTACTCGAATTTGTCCATCCACTCTTCCTGTGCGGTCTCTAGGAATTCGTCGAGGCTTATATCGCCCTCCAGATAGAACTGGAACGGCTCGTCAAACAAAGCCATCAGTTCTTCCGCCACTGGCAGGCCGGTGAACTCGTTCGCCAGGTAGCCGGTCTGGAAGACTTCAAAGGCTTTGCCAAAGAGGGGGTCGGTCTCGATGAAGTCCGGCTTTGAATTGATGTTGCCGGGGAAAGCGTTGGCAATCGACGACAGCTTTGAATTCGCCGCCTCGCTCATCAAGAAGGCGACCAGCTTCCAGGCTGCTTCCTGGTGTTCGGTATTCGATGCGATGCCGATGCCCCAGGTCGCGTAGGGGAGCCCGCGCGGTCCATCATAGCCTTCGACGGCCGGCAAGGCGGTGATGTCAAAGTTCAGATCAGGGTTGCGGTCGCGAATCAGGTTGAAGTGGGCGAGCGTGTTGATGACCATAGCCACGCGCCCGTTCACGAATTCTTCGACTTTGTCCTGCTCGCGCATTGAAAAGGCGCCGGGCGTGATCACGCCAGCGTCGTACAGCCCCTTGATGTATTCCATCGTGCCGGCGAGCAGTTCGTTGCCGACAAGATTGGGCAAGCCGTCTTCCAGCATACTTCCGCCGCTTGCCCAGACCCAGGACATCACGTCATTTTGTATGCCGTTGGGCTGTTCCAGCGAAAGCGGCAGCGCCCAGCCATACACGTTGCTGTCGGGATCGGTCAGCGCGGCGGCGGCGGCGGCGAATTCGGCGCGTGTTGAAGGCGGCATCACGCCAGCCGCTTCAAGCAGGTCGACGTTGACAAAGATGGGATAAATGAAGTTGACGACTGGAATCATCCAGGTTGAGCCGTTCAGCTGAATCTGCGCCGCCAGTTCGCTGTCGTCAAAGCCAGCCCCCATCATAATTTCGGACAGGTTCGCCAATGAGCCCTGCTTTACGAAATCATTGACCCAGGCGCCGTCCAGCCCCACGACGTCAGCCATCGTGCCGGTTGCGGCGCCGGCGACAATCTGGTCGCGGGTCGTCGAATAGGGGCCGCTAATCAACTCGACCGCAATGCCGGGGTTGGCTGCTTCAAACTCATCCATCAGCGCCCGGAATGACCCTTCAGGAAGCTCTGGCGCCCACCACTGCTGGAATTCAAGTGTAACATCCGACTGCGCCATGGCGATGCCGCCGACTGTGACTAACAGAACGGCGATGATCAGTACCCTAATAATGCGTTGCTTCATGTTCAAATTCTCCTCTGGAACAAAATGAATACAAACGGAAGGCCGTCTCCAGGATCAGAACTGGTCAGCCCCCTTTCTTGATTTTCTTTACATAGCTCCTCTCTTTCTTTTCCACTGAACCCAACACTTGCGGTGAGCAGTCGCCTTGGATGTGTTTCAAGGCGGGCTGCAACATCTCGAAGTTTAGCCAAAGCCAACCGCTTTCACAGTTGTTTCGCGGGCTGGATCGCCTGTGCTGAATTTCACGCTGACGGGGGCGATGGAATAAAAAACGAGACCGGAATTGTTTTTGTCAAGCAGTTCATCATCAGCCAAATAATAAAAACTTTCCATGATTTAAGCACATAGACAAATCATTGTCAACTGTTCGGAACATTTCGATTCGTCGGGCAGCTATGCTCCAGGGCCGCATGACAGCCTAAGCATGACTTTGTCACCAACTTGGGCATCAAGCCGACTGGCGGCGTTATCCAGGTTGGCGCCGATTTCCAAAAATCCATTGCTGTCAATCTGCGCCAAAAGGCTGCCTGGCTGGACTTCGTGATAGGCATGAGAAATTCCATGGATGGTATGGCTGTGAATGGTGATATGGGCCTGGCGCGCATTGAACTGAATCGCGGGGATTTCGCTGTGCCAAAGCGCCGTCAGGTCAAGCTGGCCGCCATTTGACCAGGTAAAATATCCGATGCTGGTGATCATGTTTCCGAAGTGGTCAATGTGCATCACTTCGCCAGTCAGACGCTGTTTGGCGAAGGCAAGCCGCGGGTTCGGGAACGTAAAAATGGCGTCCAGTTTCTTTCCCATAGCTGTCAGCGTGTCCCGGCTGCGGGCAGCATGAGCCGCCGCGGGCGCAAAAATATCGCGTCCATGAAAGGTATGACTGACCGGAAGCAGGCGATATTGAGGATTTTCGAGCGCTATCGCTTGATAATCGGCATTGATATGCGCCAGGGCATAACTCAAGACCCCATTATCGGGCGCAATAAACTGATAGTCGTCGGTCTTGACGGCGACCGGCAAACGGGCGCTGCCCACCCCGGGGTCAATCACCACGCAAAAGACTGTTCCAGCGGGGAAATAGCGATAGCTGTTCAACAGGGCAAACGCGCCTTCGCGGACATTTTGCGGTTGGATCGAATGGGTAATGTCTACGATTCGGGCATCTGGATAAATGCCCAGCATCACCGCCTTCATAACGCCAACATAGATGTCTTCGAGGCCAAAATCGGTCAGCATCGCAATGATATTTGACATTTTCCGCACCAGCATGCCTGCATTCCCATTATTGTAACACATTGCCAGCGGCCGCACCCAAAAGAAATGCGCCGGATGCACAATCTGCCCGGCCGCGCTACAATAGGATCGGGTAAAGGAATGCGAAATGTATTTCAGTCGGGCACAGCTTGAACAGCACGAGCTTGATACTCTGGCGGGTTATGCGCTCTACAGTCGAGAGTCGCGCGGCCGGCGGCACCATGAGCCGGAACCGCGTTATCGCACAGCTTTTCAGCGCGACCGCGACCGAATTGTGCATTCGGCCGCCTTTCGTCTGCTGGAGTATAAAACCCAGGTCTTCGTCAACGATGCCGGGGATTATTTTAGAACCCGGCTGACGCATACGCTGGAGGTCGCGCAGATTGGACGCACCCTTGCCCGGGCGCTTGGCGTCAACGAAGATCTGGTTGAAGCTGTCTGTTTGGCGCATGATCTCGGTCATCCGCCATTTGGACATGCCGGCGAGGGGATTCTAAATCAACTGATGGCCGACTGCGGCGGATTCAATCATAATCATCAGAGCTACCGCGTTGTGACCAAACTGGAAAAGCGATACCCGGCCTGGAATGGGCTGAACCTTACTTTTGAGACGCTGGACGGGATCGCCAAACACGAGACCGAGTATGATATCAGCGTCTTGGCCGGCATCGCAGAAGATGCCAATGCCAGCATGGAAGCCCAGATCGCCAATATCGCCGACGAATTGGCTTACAACGCCCATGACCTTGACGATGGTCTGCAGGCTGGTCTGATTCGGATGGAGCAGTTGGAGGAACTGGCAATCTGGCGTCAAGTTCGGGAACGGATCAACTGGAACGGGCCTTACTTGGATGAAATCGCGCGCCACCATATCGTCCGTGAACTGGTTGGGCTGCAGGTGGATGATGTCTTGAATGAAACCGCTAAACATCTGCGCCGGCTCAAACCGCGCGCGGCGGGCGATATCCAGCGCCATCCCCAGCCTGTCGTGATGCACAGCCCCGGCCAGCAAAGGCTCAACAGCGAGCTAAAGGATTTTCTGTTTCAGAATATGTATCGCCATTTTAGAGTGGTGAGGATGCAGGCGCGCGCCGAGCATTTTGTCGAGGCGTTGTTCGCCAGTTACATCAAAGAACCCGGTCAATTGCCCGAAGAGTACCGTGTCCGGCTGAATCGAGAAACAGCCGGCCGCGTTGTCGCCGATTACATCGCCAGCCTGACCGACCGCAGCGCCTTGCACGAATATCAAATGTTTTTTGATCCGGTAACGCGGCCCTGAAAGCCCGCTTGCCGGCGCAGACCGAATTTGACTGAAACAAGAGGACAGCCATGCCAGCAGAAGCCTTGCTTAACCAGCGTTATGAACTTGTCGACCGGCAAGGGTCGGGCGGCATGTCTGTGATTTACAAAGCGCTTGACCGCCGGCTGGGGCGGATGGTGGCCATCAAGATTCTGCGCCCAAGCCTGACAAAAGACCCGGCTTTTCTGGAGAAGTTTCGGCAAGAGGCGCGCAGCGTCGCCATGATGTCCCATCCGAATATCGTCACGGTGCATGATGTCGGCAGCGATGGGTCAACGCATTACATTGTCATGGAGATGATCGACGGTCAGGATTTGAAAAAAATCATCAAGGCGCGCGGCGCCCTGCCCCATGAGAAAGCTCTGGACTACGCGATACAGATTTGCGCCGGGCTTGGCTTTGCCCATCGTTCCAAATTAGTCCATGCCGATGTCAAACCGCAGAATATCCTGATCAACAGGGACGGCATCGTCAAAGTCACCGATTTTGGCATCGCCCAAGCCTACACCGACACCATGCCGCAAACGCAGGCCGAGGCAGTTTGGGGAAGCCCGCATTACTTTGCGCCTGAACAGGCCCGCGGCGAAAAGCCTTCGCCGGCATCGGACGTCTATTCCATTGGCATTGTCATGTTCGAGATGTTCACCGGCCGTTTGCCCTACGGCGGGGCATCGCAGCGCGAGCTGGCCTTGGCGCATATTCAAGCCGGCATTCCGAGCGCTTTGGATGTAAACCCCCAAGTCGCCAAGGAAATCAGCCGCGTCATTGCCAAGGTGATGAGCAAAGGCCCCAATGACCGCTACAAACACGCCGACCAGCTGGGACATATACTGCGGCGGGTGCGCGAAGGCGGCAGAATCTCCAGTCAGGATGCTGTTCAGCGCCCGCTGCGGCCGGCGCCAGCCGTCCCGGTTAGGCCGCCGCGCCGCGCCGGCCGATATCCATCCCAAGGCCCGCATCCGATTCCCAACCTGCCCAACCCGGTCTTTAATCCCGACGGAAGCGTGAATGTAGAGGCCGTCGATGGATATACGGGTCCCTTGGCGCCAAAACGTCAGCCTCGAAATGAAGGGCTTGATTTCGTCACCATCATCCTGGTCGGACTGGCTTTCGCCGCTGTTGCCGGGCTGGCGCCGCTGTACTTGTTTGGCGTGTTCCCGGCGCTGGCATAGCCTTATTCGCCGCGCTCGAATTCTTTGGCGAGATGTTCGCGAGTCATGTGGATCATGGTGGTTTGCCCG
Source organism: Phototrophicaceae bacterium (assembly GCA_965203755.1). Taxonomy (GTDB): domain Bacteria; phylum Chloroflexota; class Anaerolineae; order Aggregatilineales; family Phototrophicaceae; genus UBA6055. The sequence goes on from OZ241910.1 coordinate 267,495, forward strand.
GTCGGCGATTGGTAGGGCGCGGGGCACCGTTCCAGCCGGCGCATAATGGCCTGCATCGCTTCAGTTTCTAAAATCTGTCCATTCCTGACCGCCGCCGCCCAAGCCAGCGCAATGACCGCATCGTCCAATTTTCTTTTGGATTGACGCAGGCGGGCTAGCATCTGGGGGAATGTCGCTGCCAGAGGACGAGATGTGACGCACTTTGGCAGCGCCCGGAAAACAAAGGCATTCGGGCCAAAGACTTCGATTTCAAAACCAAGCTGGGCCAATTCGGCGCCGATTTCAGTCAGCAAGGCGGTGTCCTCGGGGGACAGCACCAAGGTCAGGCTGTCTGTCGGTGAAACAGTTTGAAGCGTTCCGTTCCGCATATCGGCGCTAATCTGGTCATATAGAACCCGCTCATGGGCTGCGTTTTGGTCAACCAGGTACAAACCGGCCGGGCCTTCGGCGACGATGTAGGCGGCCCCGATTTGACCGACTACCCGCAGCAGGGGCAAGGTCCTGGGTTTTGATGGCCGGCCGGCGGCTTCGGGGATATAGTCCAGGTCAGCATCACCGCGGCGGTCATCCTCCTCAAAGGGCCGATAAGCCGGCGAGGGGCGGTCATCACTGCGGTAATGGCGGGCGGAGCCGGGCGATGCCCATTTATCGACCGCCGGCGCCTTGCCGCCATAATCCAGCAGCGCCCGGCGGACGGCGCGCTGAACAGCGGCAAAGACCTGATTGGCATCGCGAAACCGCACCTCGGCTTTGGTCGGATGAACATTGACATCCACATAATCGGGCGGCATAGTGATTAGCAGCACCGCCAGAGGATAGCCGCCCGATTTCAGCAGGCCCTCGTAGGCCTGCGTAATGGCATGATTGAGCGCATGGTCCTGGATCGCGCGGCCATTGATGAAGAGGATGATTCGAGAACGGTCTTTGCGCCACAGCGATGGCTGTGAGACATAACCAAAGACGGTGACCTTTGGACAGCCCCGGCGAGCCATCTCTTCGCTTGACACTTCCAACATCTGCTTGAAGCGCGCCAGCCCGAAGACTTTCGCCGCCACATCAGCCAATTCGCCGCGGCCGGATGATCGGAACTGTTCCCGCCCATCCTGCTTCAGGACAAATCTGATTTTGGGATAGGCCATCGCGTATCGGGTGACAATTCTTTGGATATGGCCTTTTTCGGTGGCGTCGCTCTTGAGAAATTTGAGGCGGGCGGGCGTATTAAAAAACAGATTCTCAATCGCGACGACGGTGCCGGCGGGAGCGCCGATGGCTTTATGATGCTGCACTTCGGCGCCATTCAGCTTGAGCGAGACCCCCGTGTCTTCGCGGCAGTGGCGCGTGATGACTGTCGCCTGGCTGACGGCGGCGATGCTGGCGAGCGCCTCGCCTCGAAAGCCCAAGGTGGACAGGCCCTGCAGATCTTTAGCGGCGCGCAGCTTGCTGGTTGCGTGGCGCTTGAATGCCAATTCGATTTCGGCGGCCGGGATGCCGATGCCGTTATCGCTGATCCGAATCAGTTTGCGGCCGCCGGCGGCAATGTCGGCGTGCACCGCGCTGGCGCCGGCATCAATCGAGTTTTCGATGAGTTCCTTGACGACCGATGCCGGGCGTTCAACGGCCTCGCCGGCCGCGATCCGGGCAACCACATCTTCGGACAGAATCGCTATCGCCATCAATCCACCACCGTTTCAAACTGCCTTGCCGCGCCCCAAGTATATCAGAAAGCGGTCTTGCAAGCTGCATTGCCCGGCGCTGAATTCAAAGAAACTCAAAACGACTTGCACAAGGACCGGATTTCAGATAACATAATCTTTAGAGAAGTTTAGTTAAAATTGGAGCGTGCTGAAATGAATGCTATGAACAGCAAGGCAGTGATGAATATAGAAAAATGCCATCCCAAGCGGGGGACGGCGGCGCCTGTTAATTCCCCCCCCCCCCCCCCCCCCCGAATTTTCTTGAGGCTCGCCGCGCGGTAAAGAAGACTCTGCTTCTTTGTGTATTCCTGTTTTGCATCCTCGCCATTCCCGTCCAAAGCCAAGCGCCGACGCAGGCGACCGATCCAACCACGCTGGCGGACTGCGGCCTGCCTGTGGCCTCATCCCAGTTCACTTCGGCATCCAACATCACCACCTTCAACATGACCGCCGACTGCGCTTATACCGCCCAGTCAGCCCAGGCTGGCAGAGCCATACTGTATATCACATCCGGCGAGTTCACCATCAACGGCAACGGACACAGCATCATCGGGCCGTCTCATACCCATCTCATCTATTTAGAGGGCGCCAACGTCATCCTCAATCTGAACGATGTCACCATTCGCGAAAGCAGTACCTGGAACTTCTCACCCTTGAACGTATACAATGGCGCGACTCTTAACGGCCGCAACCTCACCGTACGAGACACTCGAAACACTGGGAGCAGATCGATGCTGTGGATAAACGGCACCGGCGGCACACAAGTCAATCTTCGGAACGCGCAGTTCCTGAACAACCGCCAGACAGTCTCCAGCGGGGTCACCGGGAGCGCTATTTACGCCTTCAACGGAGCCACGGTGACCATCACCAACGGCATCTTCCGCGGCAACAGAAACGCCGGCGGCAGAACTGCCGTGATCACAGCCACAGGGTCTGGAACCTCGGTCCAACTCAATGGCTGCATGACCTTCGAGGACAATGTCCAGGCAGACGGCAGGACAGCGGCAGATGATTACGAACGCCGAACTGCCCTCGGCGGAACCGCGACAGTCACCGACAGCAACACCGGCGCCTGCCCGCGGGTTTTCAGCTATTGGGCCGCACTCACACCGCAAAAGAAGTCCAAGAAAACGGCAACCCCGCGGCCATCAGCCACGGCGCGGCCGCTGGCGACGACCTGCATCGACCTGAACCAGGCGAGCGGCATCGTCGTTCGCGCCACTTATGGGCTGGCGAGCGGCGTCCAGTGTCAGCGGCTTGGCGGCGGCGGCATCGGCGTACAGGCGATTGTGGACGGCGGCTTCATTGATGCCGTCGATATCTGGGGCTATGTCGAGCAGGGGGTCGAGGTCTGCTTCCCGCAGGCGGGCGAACTCCTCTTCCTGGATGCCAGAACGATGCCGCGCGCCGTCGCGCCCTTGGCGTCGACCGTCGTCAACGGCATGACCTGCGGCGCGGTTGAAACGCCGGGATCGATTGTGCTGATGCCGGCCGGCTAGGCCGGTCAAAAATCGATCCATCTGAAATGGCCGGCGCTGTACAAACGCTTGACTGCCGCTTTGGCCGCTGTTATAATTGGCAGGCCGCCACCCTAGCTCAAGTTGGCAGAGCAATCGCTTCGTAAGCGATAGGTTATGGGTTCAAGTCCCATGGGTGGCTCTTGCCTTGACAAAAAGCCGTTGACATGACTATGATTCGCATGGTAGGCTAATATACAAATCGAATAGGATAAAACGCTGACTGGGAAGAGTAGACAATCCGCTTCGTCACAGAGAACGCGGGTCTTGGGCTGGAAGCCTGCCGGTGAATGATTGTTGAAGGTCGCCCATGAGTTGCCCGAAAGAACGCATTTAGCCAGTAGAATCGGGTCGGCTAACGTCCGTTAACGCGTCAAGAGCGCAGCAGACTTGGGTCTGCTGAAACAAGGTGGTACCGCGAGAGCCGAGCTTTCGTCCTTGTAGAGGGGCGGAGGCTTTTTTATTTGTCAGAATCATCAGCAGGAAGGAAGGCAAGGAATCCATGAAAGCAGCTGCCGAAACCAACATGCCCAAAAACTTTGATTTTGCCGCGGCCGAGACACGGATCTATGCGTGGTGGGAGGAGCGGGGCTGGTTCAAGCCGGAGGCGGCCGCCAGCGATGCGGAGCCTTTTGTCATTAGCATGCCGCCGCCCAATGTCACCGGCAGCCTCCATATCGGACATGCCCTCTTCACTGCGCTGGAAGATTTGATGATTCGCTATGAGCGGATGCGCGGCAAGGCCGCTTTATGGCTGCCCGGCACTGACCACGCCGGCATCGCCACCCAGCTTCAGGTCGAAAACATGCTGCGCGATGAAGGCACCAGCCGCGAAGAAGCTGGCTATGAAGAATTTTTGCATCGCACTTGGCAATGGAAGGAAGAAAAAGGCGGCGCCATCATCAGGCAGTTACGGCGATTGGGCGCCAGCTGTGACTGGGACCGCGAGCGATTCACCCTCGACGAGGGTTTATCCAATGCGGTTTTGCAGGCCTTTATCACCTTGTGGGAGCAGGGCTTGGTTTATCGCGGGCCGCGCCTGGTGAATTGGAGCCCGGGTTTGCAAACGGCGGTCTCTGATTTGGAGGTCGAAACAGCGGAAGAAACAGTCACCCTGTATTTCTTCAAGTACCCGGTCGCCGGCGGCGGGCATCTGCCGGTGGCCACCACCCGTCCCGAAACCATTCTGGGAGATACGGCCGTCGCCGTGCATCCGGATGATGAACGTTACCGTCATCTGATTGGCAAACGCGCTTATGTTCCGATTTTGGGGCGCGGGATACCGATTATTGGCGACAGCCATGTCGATATGGAGTTCGGCACTGGCGCGCTCAAGGTGACGCCCGGTCATGATTTCAACGATTATGAGATCGCGCAGAAGCATGGCCTTGCGCTGGTGAATATCCTCAACAAGGATGCCAGCATCAATGCACATGGCGGCAAATACGCCCGGCTTGACCGCTATGAATGCCGCCGACGGCTTTGGCGCGATATGGAGGCCGCCGGCTTGACCATCAAGACCGAGCCTTACCGCACCCGCATTCCGCGCAGCCAGCGCGGCGGCGAGGTGGTTGAGCCGATGATGAGCGCCCAGTGGTATGTTCGGATTCAGCCGCTGGCGGAAAAGGCGCTGGCGGCCGTCCGCAGCGGCGAGATCAAAATTGCGCCGAAGCGCTATGAGAAGGTTTATTATCATTGGCTGGAAAACATTCAAGACTGGTGCATCAGCCGGCAGCTTTGGTGGGGGCATCGGATACCGGCCTGGTATCGTGAAAAAGACGGCGACCCGCAAGGCGAGATCTATGTCGGTCGGGAAGCGCCGCAAGGAGAGGGATGGGTCATGGAACGGGATGTTCTGGACACTTGGTTCAGCAGCGGTCTGTGGCCTTTCAGCACCTTGGGCTGGCCCCAAGAAACAGACGATCTGCGGCGGTATTATCCAACACAGGTCATGGAAACAGGCCATGACATTTTGTTCTTCTGGGTGGCGCGGATGATTATGATGGGGCTGTGGTTCACCGATAAGCCGCCTTTTCACACGGTCTACCTGCATGGCTTGGTGCGCGACAAAAACGGCAAGAAATTCAGCAAATCGCTGGGCAATGTGATTGACCCGCTGACCGTGGTCGATGAATATGGCGCTGACCCGCTGCGTTTTACCTTAATCACCAGCGGCGCGCCCGGCAACGACGTCAATCTGGATGAAACCCGCGTCGACCACAGCTTCCGTTTCATCAACAAAATCTGGCAGATTACGGCTTTCATCAATATGAACCTGGATGGCGAGCTTGAGCTTGGTCTGCCGCCATGGGAAGAGTTGGAACTGCCTTCGCGCTGGATAGCGAGCCGTTTGCATCGGCTGATCGCCAATGTCCAATACCTCTTCGACATTTATCAATATGGCGAGGCCGGCAGCCAGATTTTGTCCTTTATCTGGGACGAATTCGCGCCGTATTACCTGGAAATCAGCAAACATGCCATATATGAAGGGAGCGAGGCTGATAAAACACGGGTCCGCCGCGTACTGGTTCAGGTACAGGACAGCTGTTTGCGGCTGCTGCATCCTTTTATGCCGTTTATGACCGAAGAAGCCTGGCGTTATATCCCCCACAGCGGCGAAGCGCTCATCGCCGCCGAATGGCCGCAGGCCGACCCCAAGCTGATTGATGATGAGCTTGAGGCGCGGATGAATGTTTATCTTGATTTGGCGCGCGCGATACGCAAGGTCCGCGGCGAATATAAGGTCGATCCCGGCAAACGGATTAGGGCAATCGTCCGCGCCGGCGACAAGGCGCATGAGCTTGTCCGCTACGGTTATATTTTGAAACGGCTGTGCCATGTGGCCGAGTTAAGGCTGATTGCGGCGGATGCGGCTGAACCTGAACGCGCGGCCGGCATTGCCGTCGGCGACATCAGCGTTTATCTGCCGCTTGAGGGCATGCTGGATATAGAAGCTGAATGCAGGCGGCTGAAGGCAGAAAAAGAGCGGCTGCGGCGGCGGCTTGGCAAAACCGAAGGCATGCTGGGCAATGCCAGCTTTGTCAGCCGCGCGCGGCCGGACGTCGTCCAGCGCGAACGCGGGCGGCTTGTCGAGATTCAGTCAGCCCATTCCCAAATCGAAGAGCGGCTGTCCAAACTGTGCCGATAAGCGCTGATTGAAAAGGATAACGATTGTCCGAAGCAGCTAAAGTTTGCCCGATCTGCGAAGCGCGCAATCATTGGAATGCGGCCCTCTGCTCCACCTGCGGGACGGCGATCGCCGAAGTCGAGCCGCAGCCGCGGCCAAACACCGGCCGGCGGCCGCCGATGAGCTATGATGACCGTCATGGCGAGGCGGATTTGTTTGAGGGATCGGTTCATGCCGCCGGGCGCGTATGGACCGCTGTTATTTTCGCGCTGGGCATCCTGCTGGGGATTGGAATCGCTGTCATGGCTGTGGCGCCGGCCTTGGGCGGCCGGCCGGCGGACCTGACAACCGCCGCGCCGATTTCGAGCCCGACACGCGCCATCCTGCCGACGGTGACCTGGAGCGCGCCAACAGCAACGCACACGCCAAAGCCGGCCCCTACTCTGACAGCTGTTGACACGGATACGCCGGCGCCCTGCATTCAGCGAGTCGCCGCCGGCGACACCTTGATTCACATTATCATACGATGCGGTCACAGCCACCGCGACATCATACCGACTGTGGCGGCATTAAACGGCATCGCTGATGAGACGCGGATTCAAATCGGCCAGGAGATCGTTGTTCCCCTGCCAAGCCCGACAGCCGACCCGAATGCGCCGGCGACTGATACACCGGAAGCGGCGGCCGGCGGCCCGATGCAATCGGATGGATTGACTCTGCTGGCCTTTGATCCATTTGCGCCGACCGCCACCGCGACGCTCTTGCCGGGCGTCACTTGGCATATCGTTCAGGCGGACGAAAATATGATTGTCATCGCGGCGCAGTATGATGCCAATGCCAAGGTTTTATCTGACTTGAACCCTGAAATCAACTTCGCCCGCTGTGATTTTGGCATGGCTTACGGCGGGCCGGACTGTATCGTCAATCTGTATCAGGGTCAGCGCGTCCGCGTGCCGGCGCCGACGCCGACTCTGACGCTGGCGCCGACTTTATCCGGCAGCGAAACCCCGCCGCCAATGCCATCGCCGACCTTCAACCTGCCACATGCGATCAACCCGCCGAACCAAGCCTTCTTTGGCCGGCAGGAGCAAATCACCCTGCGCTGGGTGACCACCGGCAGCTTATCCGCCAATGAGGTCTACCGCGTTGAGGTATCCGACATTGGCTCGGGCGATACATTCACAGCCGATACGGGCGATCTTTTCTTTATTCTGCCGCCGGCATGGCAGGCGCCGGATTCACAGCGTCATCATTACATTTGGCAGGTGAGCATCTTCAACAGCAAAACCGACCGCGCGCTGTTTTCGACAGCGACCCGCACCTTTATCTGGCAGGGCGCAGGAGAGGACAATCCATGACGCGAAGGCGGCTGTGCATCGCCGGGCTGCTGTGGCTGCTGTCAGCCTGCAATATGAACATTCCGGATTCGGCGGCGACGCCAACGATACAGCCGGCCATCACGGCAAGCGCGACCCAGCGGCCGCGCCAAACCGCAGTCCCGACTTTGACGGCTGTCATCCAGCCGCCGACGGAGAGGCTGCGAATCGCGGCATCGACGGCAACCAGCGCCGCGCCGCCGACCATAAGGCCGCTGCCAACGGAGACGCCCGGGCCCTTTGAGTATGTCGTTCGCGAAAGCGATACGCTGCTGTACATTATTCAGCTGCCGCAGCACGGTTACAGTTATGAGCCTGATGTCGCGCGGACGGTGGCCGCGCTGAATGACAATATCAGCAGCATGGACATTCTGCCGGTCGGCGGCGCGATTTTGATTCCGCGCCCAACGGCGACGTCAACTCCGGCTGGCGCCCAGGCGACGCAGGCTTTGCTGGCGACTATCGGAGCGGCCGATGTCGCTGGCGCCGTATTGGCATCGGGCGCAGTCGTCGGCTGTTATGAGGTCGAGGCTGGTGATTCGCTGGTTGGCATCGCCCTGGAACACGATACCACGCTGGAGGTTCTAAGCCAGCTGAATCCCGAACTCAACTGGTTTGGGTGCGCGTTCACGGAACGAAGCGGCGGCATTGACTGCAATCCAACGATACAGATCGGTCAGTGCATCCGGGCGCCGCAGCCAACACCGCCGCCAAGCCGGACCCCCACTCCATCGGGCGACGAAACAGCCACGCCTACGCCAACCTACATGGCGCCGCGGCCGCTGTATCCGGCCGACGGCGCCGTGATTCCGCCGGGGCGGCTTGCGCTGCAATGGATAGGCATAAGCGGGTTAAGCGATGGCGATGAATATCTGATTGAATTGCAGGATCGAACCGCGGGGCGCATAGAAAATCAGGCGACGACATCCAATGCCTTGGTTTTGTCGGATGATTTTGTTCCCAAAGACGGACAAACTCACACTATTTTATGGCGCGTGTCGGTCGCTCGGCGCAGCAGCGAAGACGTCTATGCCTATGCCGGCGTTCAAGGCGGCTGGCGGATATTTGAATGGATGAGCCAGTGATCGGCGCCGCGCCGGGCAATGCGTTTTGGTCAGGGATATGTGAAGGAAACAAGCTCAAACATATCCTCGCCGGCGGCGGTCAGCAGGCGCGCGCCGGAGACCGGCTCATACCAGCCGACCTTCAGGCGATAGCCGCCGGCGGCCAGTGAATCGGTCGGCAGATAATACACATCGCGGTAGACTTCGGCCGCTGACCAGGCAGTCGAATCCAGCCGGCCTTGCTGGGGAAACTGGTCATCCTGTGACCAGAGCGCGGCGCCGGTCGCTGGATTGACGGCGCCGACGACATGCACGAAGGACTTGAGCGGCTGGGCGGTCGGCGAAAGCGGCCGCCAGTAGAGCCAAAGCAGCAGTTCGCCGGTCGGCAGCGGCGTGGTGAAAAAGTCATAGTCCAAAAGCGCGGCCGCGGCTTCAAACTGAACCAGCGGCGGCGCGGCCGGGTCGGCGGCGACGGTCCAGTTTTTGTACTGCCGTATCGCCAGGCCGGACGCGCTCGACCGCAGCGCCGTCTGCATGCTGGCGTTCATCCAGTTTTCGACGGCATCGGCGTTCGGCCAGGCGGGGATGGCATTGGCGACGACGTAGATGCTGTCATATTTGTTTTGGGCGGCGCTTAGCGCGGCGGCGATTTCGCTGGCGGGCTGGCGCGGCGAGGCCGGCAGGGCGATATCTTGGGCGGCGCCGTCATAATAATAGCCAAAGGCGGCATCTTTGGACAACTGGATCACCAGGTCATTTTGATTGACGCGGTGGTTCAGGAAGGCGCCAAGCTCGTCCCAGGCCGGTGATTTGCGGAAGGTCGGATTATTGAAGTGATTCGCCAAGGCGGCGGCGGCCAAAACCAACCAGGGGAGCAGCAGGCACAGCATCAGCAAGCGGCGGCTGACGGGAAGGATTTTATGGATGATGGCCGCCAAATGAAAGCCGCCGAGTGAGAACAAGAGGATGAAAGCCGGCGCCGCCGCCAGGACATAGCGCGGGTGGAAGATGTTGATGCGTAAAGACACCAAGCCAAGCAGAAACAGCGGCGTCACCGCCCAGGCGGCGATGAAGCCGATCTGCCGCCGGGATTTGGCGGCGACGGCGAAGGCGAAGAGCGCGGCCGCCAAACATAAAAACAGCCAGGCCAAGGGCGAATCGGGCGGCATGGCATCTGCCAGGATCAAGGCCGGCAAAAGCCGCGTCAAATAATCGGGGGGATAAAATGGATCGAGATTGCCGCCATAACCGCCGGCGGTCAGCAGGTCGCCCTGCAAGACAAGAAAAGCCAGCAGCGCGGCGGCGGCGATGAGGGCCTGCAAAGCCAGAAAACGGAGCGCGAAGCGGCGGTTCGGGCGGCCGAATGCGATGAGAGCCACAGCCAAAGCGAAGATCATAAACAGTTCGGTATAAAACATCAGCGCGCTTAGGCTGGCGGCAGCGGCGTAAAGCCGCCAGTCGGCGCGGCGGCGAAGGTCGATCAGCCGCAGCCCAAGCCACAGGGCGGCCGCGCTTAGTCCAGCCCAGACAGCATAATTGCGGAAATCCTGACTGTGCCAAACTTCAAAGGGATGCAGCGCCCACATCAAGGCGGCCAGCCAGCCGACCGCCGGCTGGCCTGACAGCCGCCAGCCCAAGGCAAACATGGCGGGAAGCCCGATGATATTGCCAAGCACATCCAAAAACCGCAGCGCGAAGGGCGAGTCGATGCCGCCGACGGCGCGGCTCCAGGCATGAAACAGCAGATAGGGCAGAGGCGGATGCGGCTCGATGGCGGCGATCTCGGTCAAGGACTGCTGGGGCGGCTTTTGCGCCCAATTCAGCGCGCTGAAGGCTTCGTCGCCTCTTAAGGGGACGGCCGCCAAGTCATGGAGCCGCAGCCCAAAGCCAAGCCAGATGAGCGGCGCAAGCAGGAAGAACAGATGAACGCGGCGCATTTCGGCTAGATGGTCGCCTTTTCAAAGGCTTCGATCTGCTTATCGTCAAGCGGCATCAGGCTGGCGTTTTTGCGGTCGCCGGCGGCATCGGCGATCTGGCGGCGGGCATCGCGCATATAATCTTTGAGGTTCGGCTTCTGTTTGGGATCGGCGAAAAGCACCGGGGTTTCGGGTTCGTCTTCCATATTGACGCGGGCGGCTGGATCGACAAAGACGATGAGCGCCTGCACCTCAACGTCGGCTTTGATGTCATCCATCATCGCCTGCACCCGTTCGCGGGCATCTTCGGCATCGCGGAAGGGTTTGCCGACGCCGTCGAAGCGGATGGCGGAAAAGAGCCGGCTGATGATATTTCGCTGGCTGTGGAACTTGCCGTCTTTGACGGTGAATTCATGGTCATGCCAGCGCGTGACCATGGCATAGACGCCCTGCGGGCAGATCAGCACATGGCGCGCCGGGAAGTGATGGTAATTGTAGAGGACGGTTTTATTGCTCAAGCCTTTCAGGCCGTCGGCAATCGCCTGTTCCGGCCGCGGGCGCCGCGCCCAAAGGTTGGTCATCCGCACTGATATGACCGTCAGGACAAAGGCGGCCGGCAGGATCGCCGTTTGCAGCATCAGCATGAGCGCATCGGGGGCTTCGCCGGTGAAGAGCGATGAATTGATGACGAAAAAGCCCAGAATCAAAGCGCCGAAGGTGCCGAAGAAGAGATAATTGGTGATTTTGCGGTTGCGCCGCGCCAGCTTTTTGTTGGTTACGATTCGCATAGCTTGTTATCCCCAGCCGCAATGTTTGGGCAGTCGGTCAAGAATCGCGAACATCAGCGGCATCAGCATAGAAGCGAGCATGACCGTAAAAGCCAGCGAAACGCCGACAAACCACATAATAAGCGAAGTCTGCCCTCTTATAATGTCGATTCGCAGTTCGACGATTTTGGCATTCATGGCTTCGACTTTGGCATTCATGGCTTCGACTTTGGCATTTATAGCTGCAATATCGTCTTTGGTAGCCATATTCGCAATATCGTCTTTGGTAGCCATATTCGCAATATCATCTTTGGTAGCCATATTCGCAACATCGGCCTTGGTGGCAAGGTGCGGGATGACCGCTTCAATGGCGGCCAGACGACTGTTAATGTCTTGTGGATTGCCTTCAAGGGTGACCATAGCTTCTCCTCAATTCGAATGTCAGGGCAACCTGCTTAGAATATGGAGCATCAGCGGCACCAGAATGGCGGCAAAGGCCAGCGTGACGCCGATAAACCACCTAATAAGCGAAAACTGCCCTTTTTCAATGGCGACGCGCAGATCCGCAATATCGTCTTTGATGGCTGCAATATCGTCTTTGGTGGCTGCAATATCGTCTTTGGTGGCCATATTCGCAATATCGGCCTTGGTGGCGAGGTGCGGGATGACCGCTTCAATGGCGGCCAGACGACTGTTAATGTCTTGTGGACTGCCTTCAAGGGTGACCATAATTTTCTCCTCAATTCGAATGTCAGGGCAGCCTGCTTAGAATATGGACCAGCAATGGGCCCAGGATAGCGACAAGTATGGTTATGGTCGCCAACCAGGTGCCGATAAACCATTTGATGAGTGAACTCTGCATTCTTTCAATGTCAGCCCGCAGGTCGGCCCGCAGGTCGGCGACATCGGCTTTGGTGGCGAGGTGCGGGATGATGGCTTCAATGGCGGCCAGACGACTGTTAATGTCTTGTGGATTGCCTTCAAGGGTGACCATAATTTTCTCCTCGATTCGAATGTCAGGGCAGCCTGCTTAGAATATAAACCAGCAGCGGGCCCAGGATGGCGGCGATTATAGTCATGGACGCCAGCCAAGTGCCGATGAACCACTTGATGAGCGTACTCTGTGTTTTCTCAATGTCTGTTCGCAGGTCGGCGACATCGGCTTTGGTGGCCAAATGCGGGATGATGGCTTCAATCGCTGTCAAACGACTGCTAATGTCTTGTGGACTGCCTTCAAGGGTCGTCATGCTTTCTCCCTTTCGCTTATTGATATTGTATCACATTTTGGCGATACGGATGGATGCTCTATGATGTTAAGGTTGGCGTCGGTGTTTATTTGTCGTGATCGATAATCAATTCATGTTTGCTGCGGTCGCGCTTGGGTGCGAAGCTGCCTGGTTGGCAGGGGGGCCTGCCGGGCTCGGTATAGTGATAGCGCACGGTCGCTTTCTGCCCGACGACTTCGGTATGGATTCGTATTGTGCAGCCGCGTATGGTCCGCACGCTGGCAGACAGGTCAGGCACATTACCGGGCTTGAATTCAATCTGGCAGGCCGGCGAGTAGGGAATCACAATCTGGTCGCCCCTGCCCTTTGCATATTTGGGATCGCTCACAAAGCAGATGCCGTCGACATCAGCCACAGCCGCCAGGTCTGCTGGCGTCGCCGTCAGCCAGGCTTTATCGAACAGGACGGCTGGCGTCGCCGTCAGCCAGGCGATATCGAAGCAGTAGTCGCTCTGTCGGGCATTGGAGAGGATGTATTCGGTGGTCCAGATGTTGTCGTCCTCGTTGGTCTCGGCGACCTGACCGTCAGGATCGACCCGCACCCGCAAGCGATGCAGGTCATTGACATAAGTCGTCACATAGAGCGGGCCCATGACGACCAGATGGCGCACGCCGGGGCCTAACTGCCCGGTTTCGATTTGAATTTCAGTGGACGTGGTGACGCCGCCGCTGCGGACATGGACGTCTTCGACGATAAACTTGACATGGCCGGAATCGGTTGAGAACCAGCTTTGGCCGGTGTTGACCGCTGGGATGCGAATGAAGGTCGGCAGGCCGCATTCAATCGGATGCGGGTCGACTTCGGTCCAGCCCAGCGCCAGATTGACATTGGGCGGCGAACTGGCGGTGCGCGGCAGGAAATAGGACAGATAGCTGGCGGTGGTGATCTCGGCGCAGACCATATCGTCAAAGCGCACCGACGGCAAGACATGCCACCGTTCGGGGATGCCGCGGGCTTCGGCGACGACCGCCTGCTCCAGATCGCCCGGCTGGATGCTCATGCAGTGGGTGACGGGGACGGGCAGGGTGTTGACGGCGCCATGCACAAGCTGGGCTTGAGGGATTTGCGCGTCCAGTTTGTAAAGATGGCCGGCGCGCTGCAGGTCGAGCAGCCGGTCGTCGGGATTGACGACTTTGATAGGGGCTTCAAGCTCGGCGGCGATGCCGCAGTGGATTGTAAATGATGAGCTTGATGTGACGCTGATGTCGTCGGGGTCGTGCAGCAGGCCGCCGCAGTAAGGATAGGTCTGCATGAGCGAGGTATCCTGTTCACCTTGGGCGGTCAGCTGCTGCCCAAGCAGCGCGCCTGATTCCATTTCCTGATGGAAGAGCGGCCGCAGTTCGGCGGTGATGCGGGCGACGCCCTGCATGTCAATGCCGACTGGATCGGTTCCGTCGCCTGGCCCCAAGACGGGGGCGGTTCTCAAGGAACTGATGTCCAGGGCGGCGCCGGGCGCCCAAGCCCAATAGGTCAGCACCGACGAGCCGGAGGCATCGGCGTTGAAACGGAATCCTGGCGGCAGATAAAACCCGACCCAGACCACGGGTTCGGTGACAATCGCCGCCTGATTAAGCTGAAAGCGATGGAAGCCGGCGCGGTCAATGGCGACCGGCTGGCGATGGACCAGGGTCGCGTCGATTGGCGAGCCGCCGTTGGCGTCCTGATAGACAGCCAGTTCGATGCCCGCGCCCGGCGCCGGTCGGTTGACGGAGATGCCGACGGCGTCCAGCGCCACTGGAAACTGGACCGCGTGGGGCGTCAGGTCAAAGCCGTTGATGACCAGCGAAGGCTCGTTTTCGATGAAGAACACCGCGCTTTCGCCGCCGCGGTTATGGCTTAGGATAATGTCCCCGGCGATGCTTGGGCTGGGTTTCAGCATCAGCGCCAAAGCGGCGGCGGCGATGATGAAGAGGATGGCTTTGAATGATTGGCGCATGATATTTTCCCTGTCGGACTGACCGAGTCGATTCACTTGGGTATTGTAGGGCTGTTTTGGAAAATGGTCAAGCAGTCATTATGCGGTTATGCGGCTGATGACACTGGTTTTTTGGCCGGCGCGGCATTATAATGCTGGCGGTTCAAAAGCGGACAGGAAAGAATCCATGTTAGAATTTGTCTTGGTCTTCGCAATCCTGGCTCTGGTTTTGGGTGGATACTGGACTTTGTTCATCTTCCCAAAACAGCGGGCTTTCCAGCACAAGCAAAAAGTTGTACGGTCGCTTCATGTCGGCGACGAAATCATCACCTACGGCGGCCTTATCGGCAAGATCATGGACATCGACGCCGAGCAGGGCATCGCCCGCGTCGAGATCGCCGACGGCGTGACCATCAGGCTGATTGCGGCCGCCTTGCAGCGGGTTTATGATCCAAAGGAGATCGCGCATCACGCCAAGATGGGCATCGAGCCGCAGCGGCCGGAGCAGATATCGACCTGAATGCCGACAAGGGCATCATAAAATGAAAGGCAGGCAGCTATGAGCAGTCATGCTCGATGGCTTATTTTGATTGCTTTGCTGACCGCGTTCTGTATTTGGATCGCGACGCCGCCGGCATTCAAAGGCGTGCAGACCGAAGCCTGCGCGGCCGCTTCGGCTGATGAGCAGAGCCAACTCAAATGCACCGAAAATCTGGAAATTGATTTTAACGGCGACGGCGAAAGCGACTTCGCGCTGAACATCGCGCAGAGCCTGGGGCTGGATTTGGTGGGCGGGCTGCGGGTCCTGCTGCAGGCTGACATCCCGGCGGAGAGTTTCTCGGTGGATGACCTGGCGGAAACAGCGAACAATGTCTCGCGGCGGGTGAACGCCTTGGGCTTGACGGAAGCGACGGTGCAGGTTCAAGGTCGAGACCGCATTTTGGTTGAACTGCCGGGCGTCCGCGATCCTGAACAGGCCATCGCCGTCATTCAGCAGACCGCCCTGCTGGAGTTTGTTGATTTCGGCGGTCTTGGCGCCCAGGCGCGCGGTTATGTCGGCGCGAAAATCGTGACCAGCGAACAGGTCAAAATGAGGTCAAGCGCCGCCGAAGACGAAGATCCTTTCGCTGACCGGCGCGCTCATCCGGTGAACGGCCTGCCCTTCCAGACGGTGATGACCGGCGCCGGGCTGCAGGCGGCCAGCGCGGCGCTGGCGCCGGCGCAGGGGAGCGGCGGCCCGCAGTGGCAAATCAACTTTGAGATCAAGCCCGACTATCAGGCTGCGTTCGGCAGCTTCACGGCGGCGCGGCTGAACGAGCCGATGGCGATTGTGCTGGACGGCGAGACGCTTTCGGCGCCCGTCATTCGGGATCAGCTGACCGACGGCGGCGTCATCAGCGGTCAATTCACCGAAGAAGAGGCGCAGACTCTGGCTTTGCAGCTGCGGTCGGGGGCTTTGCCGATTCCGCTGCGTATCGAAAGCACGGAGGAAGTCGGCGCCACCTTGGGGCAGGAATCGGTGCGCTTGAGCGTTCAGGCCGGCATTGTGGGCGTCATCGCGGTGCTGGCTTTCATGCTGATTTATTATCGGCTGCCGGGGCTGGCGGCTGATTTCGCCTTGATTGTGTTTATCTTTTTGAACATCGCCGTGTTCAAGCTGCTGCCGGTGACGCTCACCCTGCCGGCGATCACCGGTTTTCTGATCTCGATTGGAACGGCGGTGGACGGCAACATCCTGATTTTCGAGCGGGTTAAAGAAGAGCTGCGGGCCGGCTTGGCTTTGGATGCGGCTTTGCAGGCTGGATTTGACCGCGCCTGGACGTCGATTCGGGACTCCAACCTGTCGACGATTATTATCTGCGGCATTCTGTTCATGTTCGGGCAGACGCCTGGGGCCAGCATTGTCGCTGGGTTCGCGGTGACGCTGGCGATTGGTCTGGTCTTGAATCTGTTCACCGCGGTTATCGTCACGCGCACATTCCTGTATCTCATCGTCGGCGCCTTTCGGCATGTCATCGAAAGCCACCGCGCGCTGCTGGGCGCGTAGAGGAGCGCGGATTTATGTTTAATATCATAGAAAAACGCCGTTGGTTCTTTCGGCTGTCGGCGCTGATTATTGTCCCTGGCTTGGCGATTATGATTTATTCGACGATTGCCACCGGCGCGCCATTTCGCTTGAGCATTGACTTCCTCGGCGGGAGCATCTATGAACTGCGGTTTGAAGCCGCGGGCGCGACCGAAGACAAGCTGCGGGCTGTCTTCGCCGCTGTTGGGGATGACAGCATCATCGTCCAGCGGATCGGCGCTGAAAGCGATTATCGCTGGTCGGTTCGGGCTGGCTTTCATGACGCGGGCGCAACCAATGACATCCTCGCCCGCCTGGGCGAACTCGCGCCGCTTGACCGCGGCAGCTTCCGCGTCGAGACTGTTTCGGCGACCATCGGTCAAGAGGTCACGCGGTCGGCGCTGGCGGCGGTGGCGGTGGCGGCTTTGGTGATCACCGGCTTTATCGTCATCGCCTTTCGTCAAGTGCCGAACGCCGTCCGCTATGGCGTCTGCGCCATCGCCGCCATGATTCACGATATCCTGGCTGTCATGGGCGCGATGTCGCTGCTGGGCCTGCTGTTCGGCTGGGAAATTGACGCGCTGTTTTTGACGGCGGTTTTGACGGTGGTCGGGTTTTCGGTTCAGGATTCCATCGTTGTCTTCGACCGCATCCGCGAAAACATCCCCAAGCATCTGGGCGAGCCGTATGAAACCATCGTCAATCGCAGCATCTGGGAAACGATTCACCGCTCGCTGGCGACGCAGCTGAACGCATTTTTCATCATGGCCGCCATTCTGCTGTTCGGCGGCGAGACGGTGAAGCAGTTTATCGCCATTTTGTTCATCGGTCTTTTGTCGGGCACTTATTCATCCATTTTTACGGCGGCGCCGCTGCTGGTCGCCTGGCAAAAAGGCGAAATACCGTTTGTCAGCGGCAAGTTAAAAGCAGGCGATGACGAGGCTTAATGGCGAAAGTGGCGGCGGCCGGTGAAGATCATCGCCAGCCCATAATGGTTGGCGGCCTCAATGACCTGGGCGTCGCGGATCGAGCCGCCCGGCTGGATCACCGCCGCGACGCCGGCCTGGGCCGCCGATTCAATGCCGTCGGGAAAGGGAAAGAAGGCATCGGATGCCATCACCGCCCCTTGGGCCTCGGCGGCGGCTTTTTGGACGGCCAGATGAACCGCATCGACGCGGCTGGGCAGGCCGCCGCCAATGCCGACCGTTCGGGCGCCCTGGGCAAGCACGACCGCGTTCGATTTCACGTGCTGGACGGCTTTCCAGGCAAAATGGAGGGAAGCCAGTTCGTTCGCCAGCGGCGCTCTCTCGGTGACCGTCTTCATTGTTTGGCTGTTCGGATCGCCGCGGTCATATCGCTGCGCCAGCAGGCCGCGCATGACCGTTCGGATTTCGAGACCGTCTTCCTCATAAGGGCCGGGCATTTGCAAAAGGCGGCAATGCCGGCGGCGGCTGTGGAGTTGGGCCATGGCCGGCGGCGAAAACGCGGGGGCGACAATCGCTTCGACAAAAAGCGACCCCAAAGCGGCGGCAAAGGGTTCATCCACCGTTTGATTGACGGCGACTATGCCGCCAAAGGCCGACAGCGGATCGGAGGCAAGCGCATCGGGCAAGGCGGCGGCGATGGACGCGGCCGTGGCGATCCCGGTCGGATTCAGATGTTTGACGATGACTACCGTCGGTTCGGCGAAGCCGCTGACGGCGCGCCAGGCGGCATCGGCATCCAGAATGTTGTTGTAAGAAAGCTGTTTTCCGCCTAGCTGGGTGGCGCCCAAGGGCATGTCATCGGCACGGCGGGCATAATAGGCGGCCGGCTGATGTGGATTTTCGCCATATCGAAGCTCATGGCTGCGCTGAAGGCCAATCGATATGCTTTCGGGGACGGCATTGGCCGGCGGCTGCGGGATATCCGAGTCGCAAAGCCAGGCATGGATCGCCTGGTCATAGTCGCGCGTGTGGGCGAATGCTTTGACCGCAAGCTCGCGGCGGAGGCCGATGTCAGTCTGTCCAGCCGCATTGATCGCTGATATGACGCGGGGATAATCGGCGGGATCGCAGATCGCCGTCACCCGCAGGAAGTTCTTGGCGGCCGCCCGCAGCAGCGCCGCGCCGCCGATGTCAATCCGCTCGATCACCGCTTGCAGGCTGGCATCGGCCGCTTTGGCTGTTTGGCTAAAGGGATACAGATTACAGACAACCAGACTGATGGGGGCAAATCCAAAATCGGCAAGCTCCTGCAGATCCTCGGCGCGGTCGCGGGCAAGGATGCCGCTGTGGATCGCCGGGTGCAGGGTTTTGACGCGCCCATCCATCATTTCGGGCTGTCCGGTGACTTGAGCGACGCCTGTCACTGGCAGATCGGCCGCCAAGAGGGTCTGCTGGGTGCCGCCGCTGGCGACAATCTCCCATCCTCGGGCGACAAGTCCAGCCGCGAAATCGACGATGCCGGTTTTATCGGATACGGTGAATAATGCCCTTGGCACAGCTTCGCTCCTTCATACTGATGTTTCGGCATTATAACGTTTGGCGCCGGTTTTCGCACAGGGGAGGCGTTATGGCTGGGTCAAGGGTTTGATGGCATCCAGCGCGATATAGACTGTGACGGCGGCGCCAATGCCTGAATGGATGTTCCGCGAAATCAATGCGAGCCGCATCTTGTCCGACAGCAGCACGGTGGCTTCGCTATGGTCGCCGCGGAAAACAAGGCTTTCAAGCTGGCCGGGCAATTCGGCGGCCGCTTGATTCGGCTGATGATTCAGATAGATGCCGGCGGGATGTATCAGGAAGACGTCCGATGATGAAAGCGCGAGGTCAACGCGCTGCGCCAGGCGGCGCGCAATCGGATGGTCAGCGAAGCGAAAGATGTTCGATAAGCCGAGAAAACGGGCGACGAAGGCTGTCTTGGGATGGTGGTACAAATCAAAGGGGCTGGACTGCTGCTGGACTGCGCCGGCGCTCATCACGGCGATACGGTCGGCGATGGCATAAGCCTCTTTGTGGTCATGGGTGACATAGATGGCGCTCAAGCCGTCCGCTTGAATAATCTGACGGAGTTCAACCGCCAGTTGATCGCGCAGCCGCGCATCCAGGGAGCCAAGCGGTTCATCGAGCATCAGGAATTTTGGGCCCGGCGCCAAACTGCGCGCCAGCGCGACCCGCTGTTTTTGGCCGCCGGAGAGCGCGGCGACATCGCGGCGATTGAATCCAGCCAGGCCGACGCGATGCAGCATGGACTGAACTTGACGCTGGATTTCGCTTTTGGCGGCGCGGCGGCGTTTCAAGCCATAAGCCACATTGCCTTCGACCGACAGATGGGGAAACAGGGCAAAGTCCTGAAACATCAATCCAAATTCGCGTTCATGCACCGGCGCGTTTCGCAAATCTTGGTCATCGAATAGAATTCTGCCTTGGTAGTCGGCTTCCAATCCGGCGATGATGCGGAGCAGGGTGGTCTTGCCGCAGCCGCTTGGGCCCAGCAAGCACAGAATCTCGCCCGGCTCAACCTGAAGCGAGACGCCGCGCAGGGATGCGACCGGCCCGTATGAATGGGATACGTTCTCAACCTTCAGCATTAGAATTCACCGGCGCCGACAGCCCGAACGCGTTCGATGATGATAAAACCAAGCGCGCAGACCAGCATCAGCAGCACGCTCATCGCCAGCGCCTGACGGTAGGATGCCAGGCCGGGGTCGCCGATAAGACGGTAGATGACCACCGGCATGGTCACGGATTCTCGCTGGGCGATGAAGAGCGAAGCGCCGAATTCTCCCATGCTGACGGTGAATGCGAAGGTCGCCCCGACCGCTATGCCGCGGCTGATGAGCGGGAGGTCTATCGTCAGCAGCAGGTCAAGGGGTCGGGCGCCCAGGACTTGGGCGGCTTCGCGGATGGAATGCGGGATGGCTCTTAAACTCGGCAGAACGCTGCGAATCACAAAGGGGAGCGCCACCAGCGTGTGAGAGATGGGAATGATAAGCCATGACGAGCGCAGGTTGAGCGGCGGTTCGTCCAGCGCGACCACAAAGCCGAAGCCAAGCGTCACGGCGCTGGTCGCCAGCGGCAGCATAAACAGCGGGTCGGCGATCCGGGAAAGCCGGCCGCCGCGGTGAATCATAAAGGCCGCGATCATGCCAAGCCCCAGCGCCCATATCATGGACAAGACGGCGATACGCAGGGAATTCCAGGCTGACTCGATGGGGGGGATAAACAGCAGGGAGCCGCGCGACCGCTGGGCGAGCTCCAGAAAATTGGTCAGGTTCAATGCGCCGTCGGACCAAATGGAACGGACAATCAATGCCAGCAGGGGCGCGAAGAGCAGCAGGCATATCCATGCGACGGCGGCGCCGACGATGAGTCGCTCGCGCCTGGTTTTGATTGGCTTGGCAATCAAGGCGCTGCTTCTCATTGAAGGGCGCGCCTGTCTTTGCGCGCGGGTGTACAAGATCATCATCAGGCACATGACCGCGATTTGAACGAGGGACAGCGCCGCCGCCAAAGGGAGGTTGAAGATGTTAACCGCCTGATAGTAGATCTGAACTTCAAGGGTCGCAAAACGAATGCCGCCGAGGATCAGAACGACGCCGAAGCTGGTAAAGGTGAAGATGAAGACCAGCAGGCCGGCCGAGAACACGGCGGGACGGATGAGCGGCAGGCGGATGTCGCGCCAGACCGCCCATTCGTCGGCGCCTAGGGTGCGGGCGGCTTCTTCTGTTTCGAAACCAAGGGCCGACCAGCAGCCTGTGATGATGCGAAGCGCAATCGCGAAATTGTAAAATACATGGACGACAATCACGATGGCTAGGGTTCGCTCAAGCTGGATCGGGGCGTAATCGAGCGAAAAAAGCGCCGCCAGCAGGTCGTTGAGCAAGCCGCGCTGTCCAAATAGAGACATGAAGGCCAAGGCGGCGACCACGGTTGGCAGAACGAAGGGGAGCACAGCCAGCGACAAAAGCAGCGATTTGCCGGCAAAGCGATATCGAACCATGACATAGGCGCATGGCAGCGCCAGAATCAAGGTTGACGCTGTCGAAAGCGCGGCTTGATACACGGTGAATATCAGCGTCCCGATGTAATAGTCTGTCGAAAACAGACGAATAAAGGCCGAAAGGTCGAGGCTGCCATCGGGACGCAGGCTGATGTCAAACAGGGTCAGCAGTGGATAGGCGTAAAACACGCCGACAAACAGCAATGGCACAGCATAGATGAGATGCCACCGGCGCAGGATCAATCGCATCAGCGCAGCATGACCTCGGTCCAGGCCTGAATCCAGGTTTCGCGGCTGGCTTCAATTTGGTCGTAATCAAGGCTGGCGGGCATTTCGGGAATCGCGGCAAGCTCCTGAAACAACGGCGGCAGTTCGATGTCTGCTATCACCGGGAAGACGAACATATTCAAGGGAATGTCTTGCTGAAAGATCGGGCTAAGCATGAAGTCCACCAAAAGCCGGGCGCCGGTCGGATTGCTGGCGCCGGCGAGGACACCAGCGTATTCAATTTGGCGAAAGCACATATTTTCGGCTGTGACCGCGCCGGTGAAGGGGCCCTCATCGGGCGATTCGCTATAAAGCACTTCGGCCGGCGGGCTGCTGGCATAACTCACGACCAGCGGGCGGGCGCCGTCGCGGCCTGGCGCGCTGAACTCGCCATAATAGGCTTCGGTCCAGCCATCGACCACAAGCACATCACTGCGGCGCAGGTCCTGCCAAAAGTCCAGGAAAGCATAGTGGCCTTCGGCGCCGAATTCGGCAACAGTCGCCAGCAGGAAAGCCAGCCCGGGTGATGAGGTCGCTGGATTTTGGACAACCAGCAGGCCGGCGTATTCGGGCTGGGTTAATTCCCGCAGGCTGGCTGGCAGCGCCAGATCATTCTCTTC
Source organism: Phototrophicaceae bacterium (assembly GCA_965203755.1). Taxonomy (GTDB): domain Bacteria; phylum Chloroflexota; class Anaerolineae; order Aggregatilineales; family Phototrophicaceae; genus UBA6055. The sequence goes on from OZ241910.1 coordinate 290,092, forward strand.
GAAATAGGCGATATCATAATTCAGGCAGACGTCGCCAAAGTTCACCGGGGTCACTTGATGGGTGTCGTCGAGAATAAACTGCGGGAGGATATGCTGCCTTTGAGAAGATTCGTAAGGGGCAAAAATCTCCCCATTCAAAGCGCGGCTTAGGAAGGTATTGTCCACCCCGTACAATACGTCGCCCAAGGGCTTGTTCTTGGTCAGGATGGCCTGGTTGACCATTTGGCCGGCATCCCCGGCCCGCAGAATCTTGACCGTCATGCCGCTTTCATTTTCAAATGCCTCTATGGTGGCTTCGGAAATGGCAAAACTGTCGTGGGTGACTAAAACGACCGGCGCCGAGTCTTGCGCCCGGATGGTGGAAAGGGCGGCGGCAACGGCGAAAACTGCCAAGACGATTCGGAACATCATCAGGAACTCCCATCATTATGAACATGGACAATGAGACTGGCGCAGCTTGACGCTTGAAGTTAAAACCGCTGCTATGGGGGTGGCTAAAGCGATGATTAGACATCCCTACGCCAGCATTAACTGGATCAGGTATATGGGTCGGCGCCGCTGCACACCCTCTCAGCCTGCTTGCACAAGCTCCCCAAGTCTCGATGCGGTTTGATTATACCTGGCATTCAGATGAATGGCAACGGGTTTTGGGTTTATCTTCAGGGCAATCGGCACGCGAAAGCGCGGCCTTTTGGTCGCCCTTTGCCCATCATTCTGTGATATCCTTATTAAATGGCGGCGGAGGCGGCGAGGAAAGCATGATGTTTTCATCATCAAAACGGCGCGAAAAGGACGGCTTTCGGATGACTGGCGCAGCCGATGCGGTTTATCCAGTCATAAAGGGTTTTTATGGGTCAAAGCGATTCATTCAGGGCATTCGGCTTCATCTTGAATTGTCGTCATTGCGCGGTATCCAGCGCTTTTCGCGCCTTGGACCGCCACGTGCTGCCATCTATTGCCAAAAACGGCAGGTCTATTGCCACCGATTTGGCGCGATTGCCCTGAAAATTCAAAAATCCTCGATAAAATCGGATTTCAGATCATATACTAAGACGCGGCGGCGGCCTTTTGGCCGCCGCTGTGATGCGATTGACTTTGGGGTTATCTTCGGATAAAATCGGCTAGGAAGGGCTTGAATTGGCCGGCATTGCAGGCTTCAACATAATTCAGTATTTCGCCGCCATTCATCGAATACAATGGATAGCAGCTTGTTGGCGCCGCGCCTTTGGGCAAATCGACCAGCATATCACAGCCAGGAAAGGGGATAATGACACCCGCTGTGGTGGGTTTGAGTTCTTCGACGACGCTCTCGACGGTGGCGATCACGGTATCGGCTGCATAGACGAGTTCCATGTCGATGCCCAGATTATTGTTGATGAGTACATTTCCATGCCGGTCGCCGGCAAGCCCATGGATGACAGCGACATCGCAGGGGATGGCTGGGAACGCGAGCAGTTCTTCATCTGAATATGGATCGCGCACTGTTTTGACATCCGGGCGCAGACGCGGCAAATCAGTTCCAAGCCAGGCGCGGGATGGCATAAAGCCGACGCCGGAAATTCGCGCGCGGATGCCCATGACAATGCTGGTCTCGGTCTCCTCGATCAGTGTGATTCGCTGTGAATGCGCGGACTGCGTGAACATTGGCGCCAGCCCGAAAGCCTCAAGGCCAAAATAAGCTGACCTGACAAACCGCACGCACCCGGCGCCTACCAGCAAGTCAGATTCCAGGCCGCCGGTGAAGCTAAGGAGGGTCAGGTTTTTGGGCGGCTTGGCTTGACGCAGCAGCGCTTTGACGAATCCAACCGGCCGCCGATAAACCGTCATGCCGCCAAGCGCGAGTACGCTGCCGTCTTTGACTGCCTGCGCTGCCTGTTCCAGTGGTACGTAGATATCGTTCATATTGACTTTGGCGGGCTGGCGCAATCTCACAATTACACAAGCGGATTATAAGCGCTTATACTACACTTGCATTGCGGCTTTTGAACAGCTTGGAGATGCGCGATGGGATGGATAAGGCGGTTCAGGCGAAATTGGCGAACCTGCCAGCCAGTCCTGCTGACGGCCGCTGTCTTTGCGATTGGCTTTATGGCGGGCGGCATGACGGCCAGCAGGATGAGCGCCGATGCCCTGGGCGACGCTGATGAAGCCTTTGAACCCTTTTGGGATGCCTTTTCGATTATTGAATCGCGCTATGTAGACGCGGTCGATATCGAAACACTGGTCGACGGCGCGATTGACGGCATGGTGGCTTCGCTTCATGATGAACACAGCGGTTATTTTCGTCAGCCGGAGACGTGCGAAAAGATGACTGATTTTTCGGGCAGGTTTTCTGGCATCGGCGTCATGATTCGAACTATTCAGGAAACGGGTGAAACTGAAGTGGTATCGGTCATACCGAACTCCCCCGCCGAGGCTGTGGGTGTGATGCCGGGCGATGTCTTTCACGAGGTTGACGGCGAAAGCGTCGCCGGGATGACGCAAGCCGAACTCACTGCTATTGTGCCGGGACCGCGCGGCGCCGCCGTGAACATCACCTTCCGCCGCCGCGATGAACTGGTTAATTATGATATTGTGCGCGATGTATTCACCGTTCCGAATGTATCGCGCCAAATCGTTGGTGACCATATCGCCCATGTGACCATGCTGGGCTTCAACGAGGCATCGCGCTCACAGCTGGACGATGCGCTCAAGGCAATGGACATTAACCGCGGCAATGGCTTGATTTTTGATATTCGCGGCAATCCAGGCGGAACCCTGTCCAGCGCCATCGAAGTCGGCAGCGCATTTATAGCGGATGGCGTCCTGCTGCGTCAGGTTTCGCGCGGTCAAACCGAAGAAACCACCCGCGCCAGCGGCAGTTACGCCAACATCACCGTCCCGGTGGCTGTGCTCGTGGACGAAACCAGCGCCAGCGCTTCTGAAGTCATCGCCGGCGCCATGCAGGATTATGGAGCGGCGACCATCATCGGCGAAACGACCTTTGGCAAAGGCACGGTACAGAATATCCCGGCGCTGTCCAACGGCGGCTGCGTTCGCATCACCATCAAACGCTGGCTGACACCGAATGGCGCCTGGATTCATCAGCAAGGCATTCGGCCGGATATTATCGTCGAATGGGATCCAGAATCGGACGGCGACCTTGAAGACCCCCAATTAGCCGAAGCCATCCGTTTTCTCGAATCACTGCGCCGCTAAACAGCCAGACAGAGGGATAATGAAGCAAGACATTTGGCATCATCTTCATTTCAAGCTGGTCACCGCAGCAAGCAGATGATATACTGCTGCTGTTCTGTGACAAGACGCTTCCAAGGAGCTGCAACATGGGTGTCGCCCTGCAAATTTCTTCCATCATCATTTCAGTCGTCCTGATTATCCTGATTCTGTTACAGGTCAAAGGGGGTGCGCTGGGCAGCCTCCTGGGCGGCGATGCCGGCGGCGGCATCGCCCGCACCCGGCGCGGCCTGGAGAAAACCCTCTTTCGGATCACCATCTTTTTGTCGATTGCGTTCTTGGGGATTGCGCTCTTCGCTGTGGCGACACCCAATTAACGTTCCGAAAGACTCGCGGCATTTGCATCCTAGTGTGCATAGACCGCGCTGCGCTGCGGCCAAGGCAGACGTCATCTTGATAGGGGCAGGATATGTTCCGTGGTTTTCGCTGGCAGCTGTCCGCATTCATCGCTGCGCTGATTCTGTTTGCCGCCGGGATGGCTTACCGCGCCAGCCTGCAAACCGCCAGAACCCCATTGCCGCCGCCCGCAGAGCCCACCGCCATCAGCCCGGCGCCGCTGCCCACAGAAACCCCTTTCCCTACAGCGGCTTTCCAGTCAAGCCTTAGCGCATTGAACCCGGGAACCAGGGACTACCGCGAAGGCATGGTCGGCGACGTTCAGCGATTAAACCCGATATTCGCCCATCTGAACCCGATTGACAATGACATCTCAAGTTTGATATTCGAGGGATTATACAAAACGAATGCTTATGGCGAGCCAGCGCCGCGCTTGGCGGCTGATTTAAGGATTTCCAGCGACCATCTGGAGTACGTGGTCAAGCTCCGCGAGGATGTCAAATGGCAGGACGGCATCGCCTTCACCGCCGCGGATGTTGCGTACACCATGGCGCTTCTAAGCGATCCTGAATATGCCCGTTTCTCGCCCCTGTCACAGTTTTGGCAGACCGTCGAAACCCAGCGGCTGACTGACTATTTGGTTCGTTTCCGTCTGGCGCAGCCGCTTGGCAGTTTTACCGCCCTGCTGACCATCGGCATCCTGCCCGAACATGCGCTGAAAGGAACCACAGTTGCCCAACTGGCGCAGCACCCGTTCAATCTCTCCCCGATTGGCACCGGGCCCTACCAGCTGGCATCACTTCGTTCGGCCGCCGGCGATAAGATCGATGCCGTCCATCTCCAGCTGGCGCCGGTATATGGGGAGCGTCCGGAAGGTCAGAGCGGATACTTGCTTGACGGCCTTCAATTCAAGCTGTACCAGAGCGACTCGGCGGCCATCCAGGCTTATCAGCTGAATCAGATTGACGCGTTGGCCAATGCGGCCGCGCGCGGCGAACTGATGGCGCTGCCGAACAGTCAGGTCTACACCCAGATTGAACCGTCCCTGTATATTTTGATATTTAATTGGGCTGATAATGACGAGGAGAGGATTTTTGCCGACCGGCGAATCCGTCAGGCTTTGTCGCTAGGCTTGGCTCAAGAGGAGTTGGTGCAAAGGCATTTCGTCTCGAACGCCGCCTTTGCCGACAGCCCGCTTATTCCAGGGTCCTGGGCCTATCAGCCAAATCCCATTTGGACCAACGTTAATGCGGCGCAAGCTGCGAAACTGCTGGAATCAGGCGGGTTTGGTCAGCCAGATTCAGCGGCCGAAACAGCCGATGACCTTGAGGCATTGCCCAGTTTTTCGCTGCTGGTTGAAGATGAGGCCGCGCTGCGCGCGCTGGCAGGCGATATTGCCGCCCAATGGCAGCGGCTTGGCTTCCAGGTCGCCATTGAAACAGCCGCCTCCAGCCAACTGACGGATCGGCTTGAAGCCGGCGATTTTCAGGCAGCCATCGTCAGGCAGCAAATCGGAAGCGATGCCGATGTGTACCGCTATTGGCATCCGAGCCAGCATTTGAATGGGCAGAACTATGGCGCCGTATCGCATGACGCAATCTCCGAATCGCTGGAGAACGCACGGCGCGAACCGAACGGCATCCACCGCGCCAATCTGTACCGTCAGTTTCAGGAAACATTCGCCGAGCAGGCGATTGCAATCCCCCTGTACTATCCGCTGTATACTTTCGCTGTGCGGGATACGATTGAAGGCATACGATTGGGAAACATGGGCAGAGCCGCTGACCGTTTTCGCGGGATTCAACATTGGCGTCCGACTGCGCTGGCCGGCTAGAGCGCATTCTCCTGGCGCAGAATGCCGCGGAGCCATTCTTTCCTGGCGGCGCCGGCCAAGGTTTCGAGCTTGCGCGTGCCGAGGGGATCAATTTCCTCGCGCAGCAGCCGCAGGTCTTCTTTGTCCGGCGGCGAGGTCGCGCGCAGGTCAGGGGCGACTTCAAGCGGAAAGCCGGTTTTGCCCTTAATTTTGTCGATACTGACATTAGGATGACAGGCTGTCAGCCGCATGCGCCCATGGGCCCAATCAAACTGCCCCAAGTCAGTGATCATATAGCGAGGCCCGCTGCCGAACTTGCGCCGGGCATCGTGTCCTAGGCCGCTGATGAAATCAATTTTCTCGGCAAAGGTCACGCGCGAATGCCGCGGAACGTACAAAAAGGTTTCGTCATATCTTGGGGTCACATCAGGCATGCCGCCGCTTCCCGGCAGACGCAAGCGGGGTTTGTGATAGTTTTTGCCGAAAGCGATATTGTTGAAATTGCCCTGCGCGTCAACCTGCGCCGGTCGGAAGAACTCTTTGGGCCGATACTTGGGCAAGATGTCGGCGGCGCCAACCGCGAATCCAAGGTGAATCAAGCCCTTGCCAACCCAAAGATCTTCGATATTGGCGATGCCGAGCGTCCCCCAGTCCTGCACCAGCGCCTGGCCAATCGCCGAGGTGAATCGAGCTTTTGGCGCATAACGGATTTTGCCCAAAATCAAACCGGCCGACACCAGCGGGGTATTGATTCCCTGCGCCCAGACATCGCCGTCCTTGATTTGGCGCGAAATACATACACTGATAAGCTCGTCAATGGTATAGTCAGCTTCCATCGACGCGCTCATCCGGCCCCACCAAACGAACAAACTGCCGTTTGCCTACCCGCAGCACGGCTGGCAGCTTGTCAGGCTTGACAGTTGCCTGTATATCTTTGACTCTCTGCTCGTTCAGCCGCACGCCCTGCTGCTGAATCAGCCGTTTCGCCTCGCCGCGGCTGGCGGCCATGTTTAGGCGCACCATGATATCCCGAATCTCTTCTTCGGCAGACAGCGCCGCTTCCGCCATATCAGCCGGGATTCCGCTTCCGCCGCGAAAAACCTCATCCCACCGGGCCTGCGCGGCGGCGGCGTCTTCGGCGCTGTGGAAAATCGTCACGATGTCGCCTGCCAGCCTCATCTTGACCTCGTTAGGATGCCACTTGCCCGCGGTCAGCTTAGCTTCCAATTCCGCAATCCGCGCCGGCGACCAGCCAAGAATCAGCTTGTGATAGATGCTCATGGCTTTGTCCGGCAAACTCATCACCTTGCCAAACATATCCCACGGTTCGGACAGCAGCGGAATATGATTCCCCAGACTCTTGGACATCTTGATTTCGCCGTCTGTTCCCGGCAGGCTCTCGCCCATAATAATCGCGATTTGCGGCTTTTGCCTTAAACCAGTCTGTAATTTTCGACCGGCAACCAAGATGTTAAACAGCTGATCTTGCCCGCCCACCTGGACATCGGCTTCCTGGGCAACCGCATCATAAGCCTGCATCAAGGCATAGAAAAACTCATGCAGATAAATGGCTTTGCCTTCCTCAAGGCGTCTGGCAAAATTTTCCCGAACTAGAAACTGCTGGACGGTAAAATGGCTCGCCAGACGGATAATATCGGCAAAGTCCAGCGGCGACAGCCATTCATCGTTGCGGCGGACTCGGGTTCTGTCTTGATCGAGGATTTTGAATGCCTGTTCCGCATAGGTCTTGGCGTTGTCCTCAACTTGCCGCATGGTCAGCTGGTCGCGGGCCGAGTCCTTGTCGGAAGGGTCGCCAATCAAGCTGGTAAAGGTGCCGACCAGAAAAGTCACATCATGTCCGAAATCCTGAAACTGCCGCAGCTTTCGCATCGTGATGGTATGGCCCAGATGCAGGTCGGAGGTACGCGGGTCATAACCGCAGTACACACGCAGCGGGCGCGCCTCTTTTTCACATTCCAGCAAACGGTCGCGCAGGTCTTTCGCCATGTTCGCGCGCGTTTCGGGGTCGCCATAGGCTGTTCCCGACATCAGCACCTCGACTTGTTCTTCAATCGCCGCCATGATATTTTCCTGTCCAGTCGTGAAACTCCAAATCCTGATGAGTATATCATAAGTGACGCGCCCTTGTTGAGACTGGACAACGGCTGCTATAATTTTCTGCGAATCCGACTGCAACCGATTCATCATTGCGCCTTTTTGAACCATTAAAATGTTTTATCACCATAATTTGAGGCGTAAACAAAAGGAACGCGCATGGAACAGATGACCAGCGCCCAGGCACGGCAGGCTTTTCTCGATTTTTTTGAGGAGATGGGGCATCAACCGGTGACATCATCTTCGCTTGTCCCCGGCAGCGACCCTACCCTGCTGTTCACCAATGCCGGCATGGTTCAATTCAAGGATGTCTTTCTTGGGCTGGACAGGCGGAATTACAAACGCGCAGCCACCTCGCAGAAATGTATGCGGGTGAGCGGCAAACACAACGACCTGGAAAATGTCGGGCCTTCCCCGCGCCACCACACCTTCTTCGAGATGCTTGGCAATTTCAGCTTTGGCGATTATTTCAAGCGCGATGCCATCAGGTACGCTTATCTGATTCTCACCGAAGTCTACAAGCTCCCGGCCGAGCGGCTCGTCTATACGGTCTATGAAAACGACGATGAAGCCTACAGCCATTGGGTCAAAGACATGGGCATCCATCCAAAGCGGGTTGCCCGAATGGGTCCCGATACCAATTTCTGGCAGATGGCGGACACCGGCCCTTGCGGCCCGACTTCAGAAATCCATTGGGATAACCATCCAGAGATGGGGGAAGACAGCATTATATCTATGTTGCAGCAGGAAGACGACCGCTTTCTGGAAATATGGAATCTGGTCTTTATGCAGTTCAACCGCCAGCAGGCTGACCCCGAACATACCGGACAATGGGACGAACCCTTGCCGGCTCCCGGAGTGGATACCGGCATGGGGCTGGAGCGCATCGCAGCGGTGCTGCAAGGAGTGGATGCCAACTATGAGACTGACCTCTTTATGCCGATTATTGAACGTATCCAGCGGCTTAGCGGTCATTCCAACGCAGAGCGGGATGCCAGCATTGTTCCCTACCGCGTGATTGCGGATCATATCCGCGCGGCTGTTTTTCTGATTGGCGACGGCGTCTTGCCCGGCGCCAAGGGGCGGGCCGCCATCCCGCGCATCGTGATTCGGCGGGCTGTCCGTTTCGGCAGCAAAATCGGCTTTGATCAGCCCTTTCTGGCGCCGGTCGCCGATGCGGTGATTGACATGATGGGCGAACACTATGAAGAGCTTGTCGAACAGGCGGACAGCATCAAGCAAATCATCACTTTGGAGGAAGAACGTTTCTATCGCACGATGGAACGTGGATTGAACGAACTCGAAGATCGGCTCGGCCGGCTCAAGCGCGACGAAATGCTGTCCGGCGGCCAGGCATTTTATCTCAAGGCGACTCTGGGGCTGCCGTTTCAAGTTATCAAAGATGTCGCTGAAGAGCGCGGCTATTCTGTTGATGAAGCCGGTTTTGCAGCCGCCGAAGCTGAACACGCCCGGATTAGCGGCGGCGGTCAGGCGATGGGGGAAATTGAGTCGGGTGAGTTCTACCGGCGCTTGCTGGCAGACTTGCAATCCAACGGCAAGCTGGGTGACCATGGCGTGGCTTACAATCCCTACACAGACCAGCCATCCGATACCAACGTACTGGCTTTGGCGCAGAACGGCAAGCGAGCAGACAAGGCGCTTCTGGGCGAGAAAGTCGAAGTCATCCTGGCAGCAAGCCATTTCTATGTTGAATCCGGCGGTCAAGTCAGTGACACCGGGACCATCGCGGCTGAAGATTGGGTCGTCGAAGTTGAAGCCATGAAACAGCCGGTTAGGGAAATGATTGTCCATATCGGCGAAGTGGTTGAAGGCAATCCCAAGACCGGCGACCAAGTCATCGCACAGGTTGATTTGCCGCGGCGGAACAGCATTATCCGCAACCATACCGCCACTCATCTTCTGCACGCCGCCTTGCGAAACCATCTGGGTCCGCATGTACAGCAGAAAGGCTCGCTGGTGGCTCCGGAGCGGCTGCGATTCGATTTCTCGCATTTTGAAAAAGTCTCGGCGGCAGAATTGGCGGCGGTAGCATCCGAAATCAACCTGGCAATACTCAAAAACCACCGCGTCCACGCCGAACAAAAATCGCTGGAACAGGCTCGCAAAGAGGGCGCTATCGCCTTATTCGGCGAAAAATATGATGAGATTGTCAGGACAGTTGCCATCGGGTCAAACGATCATCGCTGCAGCTATGAGCTTTGCGGTGGGGTTCATGTGCGGGAAACGGCCGAAATTGGCAGCTTTCTCTTTACCAGCGAAGGCAGCGTAAGCGCTGGCATCCGCCGGGTTGAGGCGCTGACCGGGCATGCCGCCGTCGAAGTCATGCGTCAAAAGCTGGAAACCTTGAATCAGATTGCCAGCCAGCTAGGCGCCGCCGCAGATACGGCGGTCAATAAAATCATCGCGATGCAAACGGAGCTTGCCGCCGCACAGCGCGAAATCGAGAATTTGCGGCGGCGGCTGGCAAAGGACAGCTTTGACCAGATGATAGACAAACAGCTTGAAAGCCTCAATGGCAAGCGGGCGCTCGTTGCCCGGCTGGACGGGATTCCGATGGAGACCCTGCGTGAAATGACCGACTGGTTTCGCAATAAAGTCGAAAACGGGGTGATGGTGCTGGCCAGCGATGTCAATGGCAAACCCCAAATTGTCGTCGCCGTATCGGATCAACTGGTCAAAGACGGCATCAAAGCCGGTGACCTGATCAAGCCGATTGCCAAGGTCGTCGGCGGTGGCGGCGGCGGACGCCCGCAGATGGCGCAGGCCGGCGGCCGAGACAGCAGCAAGATCGACGCCGCGCTGAAAAAAGCCCGCGATCTCATCACACAGGCCTGATTCATCCGCCTTTTCATCTGCTTGTGAAGAAATGCAGCGGAGTGGCGAATACAATGGACACAGCCTCCCTCGGCTCCTGCCTGTGCAAGGTTAGGGACTAATGGCGTTTTATAAACCGTGAAAGTCCCGTCATTATTTTGGGAAGCGGTCCTGGGGGCGGAATGAGTATGAATTTGTGAGAATATGGCAGCGCAGATTGAACATGTCCAACTGGATGCCAGTGACAGCGTCGCCACGATAAAAGACCGGCTTGCGTTTATTCGCGGGCGGCGAGTCTTGCTGATTTGGCCCCAAAACAGTGCGTTGCCGGCGCGCAAGCTGGACCTCGTGCTGATTCAGCGCGAAGCGGATCGCCGCGCCATTCAGCTTGCCATTGTAAGCCCTGACCCGGATGTCATTCTCTATGCAAGCGCGCTGAATATCAGTGTCTTTGAAACGGTCGAATCCAGCCAGCGCAAACGTTGGAAGCGCGGCCGCAAGAAGGTGTTCCTGCCCCGCTATCACAAACCCAGCCACGAGCCGGCGCCGGAAGATTTGAAATCCATCGCCAGCCGACTTTCGCAGCGCAGCCGTCATCCATCGCGCCTGCGATACGTTCTGGAGCGGCTCATCGTGCTTATCCTGCTGATTGGCGTCATTGGCATGACTGCCTACATCGCTTTGCCCAGCGCCGTGGTCATTGTCCGGCTGCAAGAAAGTGAGATCAAGGTCAACGCAGACATTGCGGCTGATACCGCCGTTCAATCAGTAGACGTCGACAAGGGCATTATCCCGGCGCAAATCGCCCGCGCCACCGTTGAAACCACGGCCACCGTGCCGACCACCGGCGCCCAAAGGCTGGAGAATGCGCCGGCGAGGAGTTTGGTGACATTCACAAACCAAACGAATGCGCCGGTTGATGTTCCGCCCAATACCAGCCTGACGACCAGCGCTGGCATACCGATTCTGTTTCGGACCGTCAGCGCGGCTACCGTGCCAGCCGGGATCGGTCAGCATATTGACGTCGCGGTAGAAGCCATCCAAAGCTCGACTGGCAGCGTCGGCAATGTGGACGCCGGCATGATCAATTCGGTGGTGGGTCCGCTTGGAAGCCTGGTCACAGTCATCAATCTTTCGCCAGCAGCGGGCGGCGAGAATCGCATCGTGAACATCGTGGCGGAAGCGGATATGAGAACCCTGCTGAACAGTGTCCGCGCTCAACTGCAATCGCTGGCTTATGAAAAGATGCAGACACGCATCACCGAAAGCCAGCTGATCATTATCGAAACGATACGAATTGAAGAAGAACGCAAAGACTGGACCACTTACTCTGCCGAAATTGGAACAGTGACGAATGAGTTGTCCCTGACGATGCGCGCGGCAGTGTCGGCGATGGTCGTCGATGATCATTTCGGACAGCAGGTCACTCTGGCGCAGCTGTCGGCGCAAAAGCCGGCCGGCGCGAAACTGCGCCGAGATTCCATGATCTATACCCGTGGGCCCATCACCCGACAGGAATCGTTCAGCCGGGTCATGTTTAGCGCCGCCGGCAGCGCAAAAGCGATCCCAGAGTTCGACGCTGCCCAATTACAAGCGCGCTTGGCTGGAATCAGCCTGACAGAAGCGCAGCGGATTTTGGCATCCCAAACGGAACTGGACGGCGCAAGCCCGGCGCAGATTTTGCTCCGCCCCGCGGGATTTGGGCGAATGCCGCTCTTACCCGTCCGCATCGAAATTCAAATCAAAGAACCGACATGATCGGCCGCCTTATTGGCATAGATCATGGCATCAAGCGCATCGGGCTGGCTGTCAGTGATGGGCTGGGAATCAGCGCTAGGGAACTCGCGATTATACGGCGTGCTACCGACTTAGAGGATTTCGAGAGGATTCAGGCGATAGCCAAACGCGAACATGCGGTCGGATTTGTGGTCGGGATACCGCAAAATCCCAATGCCCCCGCCGGCATTCATACCCAGGCGGACACGGTACGCCGCTGGATGGCGCAGTTTCAGGAAAACACCGAACTGCCGATTGCCGCGGTCAGTGAATATCTAACGAGCGCCGAGGCGCGTGAACTGGCAAGGCGGCGCAAGCGCAGTTCCAGAGACCCTGTCGATGATTTGGCGGCGCGGATTATCCTGCAATCTTACCTGGATGCCCTAAGTTACGGCGCGGCGGTGTTTCCCCCGCCCATGACCGATGAATGAGAACAAGCCGCGACAGCCAAAGCAGATGCCATTTTTTGCTGGAAAAATGCCATATCTGTGTTATAGTGTCATTTCCAGTCACGAACGAGACCAGGACCGTGCGCGATTTACATGACACCCAGCCCAGCCGCAGCTATTATCGCCCGACCTACAGCGAAGGGTTAAGGGCGCCGCCTAGGATTCTGCTCTGGGGCGTTATTTTATTCTTCCTGCTCTTCCTGCTTGGCTTTTTTGGCGCGATTTTTGGCTTTCGGGAGATTCTTCAGCCAGCCCAGCAGCAGCGCGTCATTCAGCAGATTCCCCTTATGCGTGTTTTTCTGAAGCCAACCCCCCAGGGCGGCGTGTTCCCGACCATTGTCTCGGCATCAAACAGCGAAGCCGCGATGTCACTGCTGGACATGCCATTAACCTTTGCCAGCCCGACGGCCGCAGCGCCTTCAGTCGAACAGGCCGCGTCGGTTCAGCCGGCGACGCAAATCCCAATCGAATCAACTGCGGCGCCAACTCAACCTGCCGCCGCGCCCGCCCCAACCGGTGTCGAGGCCGGTTCGGCAGAAGTTTCGATACCGGCTTCAGCCAGAATATACGGCATTCGCCACGAACAGCAACGGTGGAACAACTGCGGTCCGGCGACGATTACTATGGCGCTTAGCTATTATGGCTGGCAGCAAGACCAGACCGCCGCCGCCGTTGCCCTGAAACCCAATCGCGAAGACAAGAACGTGAGTCCGCATGAATTGGCTGCCTTTGTTGAAAGCGCAACAGCCGTCAAAGCCATCGTCCGCATGGGCGGCAGTCTCGATCTGCTCAAGCTGCTGGTATCGCAAGAGTTTCCGGTCATTATTGAAACCAGCGCGATGTTTGAAGCCTATGACTGGATTGGTCATTATCGCACCGTCGTCGCTTATGATGACCAATTCGAGTTGTTTTATTTCTTCGACAGCTTCCTCGGCGTGGGCGAAGGCGCCCAGGGTGTGACTGAAACATACGAAAAAGTCGATCAAGACTGGCAGGCCTTCAACCGAACCTTCATCGTGGTCTATCCGCCGCAGCGCGAAGGATTGCTTCGCAGTCTTTTAGACAGCCATTGGAGCGAGCGGGATGCAGCCAAAATCGCGTTTGGAGCGGCGCAGGAAGAGGCGCGGCGTCAGCCACAGAATCCCTTCGCCTGGTTTAACATGGGCACCTCCCTGGTTGAAATGGAAAGATACCAGGAAGCCGCCGCCGCTTTTGACCAGGCACAGCGCTTTGGGCTGCCCTGGCGCATGATGTGGTATCAATTTGGGCCCTTTGAAGCCTACTTTCAAACCGGGCGCTATGACGATGTGATGAGTTTGGTGCAGATTAACCTGAACAATGCCGAAGAGATCGAGGAGACTTATTACTGGCAGGGACGCGTCCTGGAGGCACAGGGAAAAACCGCGCAGGCCGCCGCCTCTTTCCGGCGCGCTTTGCGCTTTAACCCGAATGATGAAGAGGCGCGTCAGGCGCTTGACAAGCTGAATCAAGGTCTTGGATGACAGCCGAAGAGCAATCGCGCCAGGATAGCAAACAGAAACGGAATCGACAGATTGCCCGTTCGACAGTCACCGTGATGCTGGCTTTTGGCGCTGCCAAAGTCATCAGCTTTTTCCAAACGCTTGTCATTGCGCAGGCATTCGGGGTCGGCAGTCAACTAGACGCCTATGTTGCCGCCAATCGCATCCCAGAACTTATCGTTACCTTAATTTCAGGTGGAGCGCTGACCCACGCCTTTATCCCCATTTTCAGCAGCTTTCTGGCGCAGGGCGACGCCGATGCCGCCTGGCGGCTGTCCAGCCATCTTATCAATACCATCTTCACCCTTGCCCTGATACTTAGCGCCGCCGTCTTTGTCATGGCGCCCTGGCTGGTCGAGAACGCGGTCGCGCCCGGCTTTGACCCGGCCACAACTCGATACACTGTTGAAATGATGCGAATTTTGCTTATTGGCACAATTATTTTTTCCATCAGTGGCATTTTTAGCGGCATACTGAATTCGCACCAGCATTTTCTGCTGCCGGCCCTGGCGCCGATTATGTACGATGTCGGCATCTTGATTGGAGTCGTGTTTTTACTGCCGATTTACGGCGTTCATGGCATCGCTTTTGGCGCTGTGCTGGGCGCCGTCATGCACTTGGGCATACAGATTCCGGGGCTTTTCCGTTACAAAATGAAATGGAAACGGGAGCTTGGGCTTGGCAATCCGGACTTGTGGCGCGTCATCCGATTGATGCTGCCGCGCATCGCTGGCTTGGGCGTATTCAGCCTCAATTTTCTCATTATGAATAATATCGCATCGCGGCTAGGCGTCGGCTCGGTGAGCGCCTTGGACTGGGGCTGGCGTCTCATGCAGATACCACAGACATTGATTGGCACGGCTATGGGCATTGTCATTTTCCCGACGCTGGCGGCATTGAGCGAGGTTAATGATATTGATGGCAAGCGCGAAGCCATGTCTGGCGCTCTGCGGTTTATCCTCATCAGCAGCATACCGGCGGCCATCGGCTTGATTGTGCTTGGCCGTCCATTGATTGGCCTGCTGGAACGCGGCGCCTTTGATTCATCGGCTTCAGCGCTGGTGTACAGCGCCTTGAGTATGTTCACGCTGGGTCTGGTGATGCATTCGGCTATGGAAATCATTGCCCGCAGCTTCTATGCCGACAAAGATACGTTAACGCCCCTTTTCGCAGCCCTTGGCGGCGCCCTTGTCAATCTGGCGCTGGCTTTCATGCTAAGCGATGTACGGGCAGCTGATGCCAGGCTATTTTATAATTCGGTTATCATCGCGCTTCCGACAGTCGGCTATCCACTTGAAACCGGCAATGTGAGCGGCTTGGCGCTCGCCAATTCATTTGGGGTGATGTTTGAAGTTCTGGCATTGCTTTATCTGCTGCGGCGGCGCTGGCATGGCATTCAGGAAAACGCACTGGCGCAAACGCTGGTCAAAACCTTGGCGGCATCGCTCATCATGGCGGTAGCCATCATCATCGCGGATACATTATGGCAGGCATCGGCGGCAAGCGGCAGCTTGCCGGCCACCATGGTGCGATTGGCTGTGGGGACCGTCATCGGGCTGACGGTCTTCATCGGCGCTGGCATAGCGCTCAAAATGAAGGAATTATCCGAACTGTGGCTCATCGTTCGACAAAGACCGACGGTATAGAAAAGAGGGAAATATGCCGATAAAAATCATATCGCTTACGCTTGGCGCCTTCGCCGCCAATGCCTACCTGGTAGGCGATACGGAAACCGGCGGCGCCATCTTGATTGACCCGGCGGACAATGCCGCGCGCATCCTAGCCGCCGCCGCGGAGCAGGGCTGGGACATCAAGCTGATGCTCGCCACTCATGCCCATCTGGATCATGTATTGGCAAGCAAGGCGATCAAGAACCAGCTGCGTATTCCATTTTATATTCACCAGGACTGCCAAACATGGCTGGATGGAATCCCGGCGCAGGGTCAATTGTTTGGACTTGGCGAACTTCCGCCGGCGGCAAAACCAGACCGCCTGCTGACGACCGAAAGCGAAACGATTGAGTTGGACGGGATCCGCCTGAACACGTTGTACACACCGGGACATGCGCCCGGACATCTTGCTTTTTATCTGGCGGAGCAGAAAATTCTGTTCAGTGGGGATACCTTATTTGCCGGCAGCATTGGACGCACTGACCTGCCGGGCGGGGATTTCAAGCTGCTTATGAAATCAATCTATGAAAAACTGATGGTGTTGGACGATAATGTTCGGGTTCTTCCCGGTCACATGCAAGCCACGACAATCGGCTGTGAGCGGGCGGCGAATCCCTTTCTGCTCTCATGGAATAACCATGAAGCTCAATAATTCGAGCAAGCCGGCGACCGATGTTTTTAAGGCGGCAAAGCTATTATGCACATTCTCGCACTCTTTCTGGACGGTATCGGCCTTGGCGAAAACGACCCTGAAAAAAATCCCTTCGCCGCCGCCAATATGCCAACCGTCATGGAGCTCACCGGGGGCCGGCGATGGCTGGCTGAAACCGAACTTCAAAACACAGCGCGGGCGGTCTTTATTCCCACGGATCCGCGGCTGGGCGTCGTCGGGCGGCCGCAAAGCGGCACCGGGCAGGCCAGCCTGCTCACCGGCCTGAATGTGCCGCAAATCATCGGACGGCACTATGGGCCCAAGCCGGACAGGCAAACCCGACAGCTTATATCAAAGCACAGTTATTTCAAGCGACTGGTTGAGCGCGGCAAAAAAGCGCAGCTGCTGACCGCCTATCCGCCGCGCCTGCTGCATGACTTCGCCCGCGGCAAAACACTGCGCTCAAGCATCCAGCAGGCAGCCTACGCAGCCGGTCAAGCGCATTTTACCGTCGAGGATGTCCGGAACAAACGCGCGCTCACCGCCGAATGGACCACAGATGACTGGCAAAAATACTTGACGATTCGCAATACAGCCAGCTACTCGGCTCGAGAAGCGGGTCGGCTGCTGGCGCGGCTCTCGCGGGCTTACGATTTCGCTTTCCATTCCCACTGGCTGACAGACCGCGTCGGACATCGCGGTCCCCTTGAACGCGGCGTCGAACTGCTGGAAAGATTTGACCAGGTATTAAGCGGAGTGCTTGACGAATGGGATGATGATGAAGGTTTGGCGCTTGTCATCAGCGACCACGGCAACATGGAAGATATCAGCATTCGCCGCCACACCTTCAACGATGTCCCTACCCTGGTCATCGGCAGCCGCGCTGCCGAATTCGCCGAAGGCTATCGGTCGCTGGCTGATTTTGTTCCCGCCTGTGATAGAATGCTGTTCAATACAAGCTGAATCATGCTCACCGAAACGAGAGACGCTTGACTGTACAAATCATTCGCTCTATCCTGGCGATTGTTTTCGCCCGTCTGGTCATCAACATCACCAAGCGGTTCCCCTACCCCTTTGTAGCGGCGATTGGCGCGGGATTCAATGTATCTGCCGCCAGCATTCAGAATGTGATCGCGCTGACCAACGGCAGCGGCCTGCTTAGCCCCTTATTGGGCACCATTTCGGAGCATTATGGGCGCAAAACCGTCATGTTCGGCATCCTGGCGATGATGTCCGGCATGAGTATCATCGGGGCTTTGTTCGCCGATTATGGCATTTTTGTGGTGGTGATGTTTTCTTTCGGCATCGGCAAGATCATCTATGACCCCACGTTTCAGGCTTACCTGGGCGATGTGATTCATTTTAAGCGCCGGGCGCGGGTGATGGGCATCGCCGAACTTAGCTGGGCGCTTTCGCTGGTCATTGCGGCGCCGCTGACCGGTTTTCTGCTGGACGCGAGCAGCCTGCAAGCCGTATTCGTGTTTTTGGCGGCCGCGCTTGCCGCCGGCGCGGCCGCCCTGTGGATATTTGTCGAATCGGATGCGCGTCCGGGACAAGATCATCAAAAAATTCGGCTGATCAACCCGCTGGCGGCCATTCGCATCGTCAGCAAACACCCGCCGGCTGTTTTCGCTTTGCTGTTCGCCATCTGCCTGACCGTGGCGCATGAGATGTTTTTCATCAATTACGGTCTTTGGATGGAAGATTCATTTGACCTTGTGCTGGCGGCGCTTGGCACTGTCACCATTGTGATTGCCATTGCCGAAATCATTGGCGAGTTTATCGTGATTGCGATTGCCGACCGGCTGGGCCCAAAGACCACCTCAATGTCCGGCATGCTGGCGGCCGCCATCAGCTTCAGCATCATCCCGTCGCTGTCATTCAGTCTGCCCTTGGCTATGTTTGGCATTTTTGTCATGTTTATTGGCATCGAAACCGCTATCGTCGCCTCGCTGCCGATGTTCACCGAGATTCTGCCGCAATCCAGATCGGTTATGATGAGCGCGAATATGGGCGCTCATTCCTTGGGGCGCGTCATCGGCGCAGCTTTGGGCGGCTTGGTCTACGCCTCATCCGGCGGCAGCTTTGTGTTTGTTGGATTCATCGCCGGCGGCCTCGGGCTGCTGGCATTTATCATCATGTGGCGGTTCATCCCGGCAGAAAAATAGAAGCCGCAGTTCACGCTGACAAAGACAGGAAACAAGATGATTAAACGAATTCTAACCAATGCGCTGATTGTGTGCATCACCATACTGCTGACGTTGGCTGCGCTGGAGGCCGCGGTGCGCGTCATCGGCGATACCGACATCGATGGGCAATTCACTTTTATGGGCTATGCCTTGGAACCCTACGCATTGCCAATCAAGAATCTGCGGGACAAAGTTGAACTCTATTTCGTCCACATAGATCGGGCGCCCGTGGTATATGATGCGATGCTCGGCTGGACATATCGACCGAATAAGGTCTGGCACAAAAACACGTTCACGACAAACAGCGCCGGTCTGCGGTCACGGCGCGAATACAGCGAACAGCCCTTGCCGGACACCTTGCGGATTGCCCTGTTTGGCGATTCATTCACAGCCGGTGATGAGGCTGCCGATGATAAGATATGGGGGCATCAACTGGAAAGGAAATTGAATCGGAATCACGGCATCCGCGCCGAAGTGCTGAACTTTGGCGTTGGCGGATACGGGATGGATCAGGCCTTTTTGAAGTGGCGGCGCCAGGGACGGCAATACTCGCCCGATATTGTGATTTTTGGTTTTCATTCGGAAAATCTCGACCGCAATATCAATATATTCCGCCATCTGTATTATACAGGGACCCCGAGCCCCTTTACCAAACCGCGCTTTATCCTGACCAACCAGGGACTCGAATTAATAAACTCACCCGCAATACCGCCTGAGCAGACCATCGCTGTGTATGAAACGTTTGAGAATCATCCACTGGCCGCCTACGAACGTCATTATCAGAGCAGTGATGCCGCCCGGCGCTGGTGGGCTTCCAGTCGACTCGCCGGGTTTATGTTTGAAGCGCTGAAGCCGGATGAAGATTATGGGTTAGCCAGTGAACGCGGGATGCTGGGGCAAGCGATTGTCGAGACGTTCGCAGCCGAGGTGATGGCAAGCGAAGCAACGTTTTTTGTGCTGCATTTGCCGCGCCAAAGCGAATTGAGACGTTATCACAATAATCAAACCAACCCTTGGCAGTCCTTGCTTGATCATTTTGACAGTGCCTATCATTACATCCCGACCGAAGAATACCTCGATCAATCGTATGTTGATGATGTTTATTGGGCCGCGGCAGGACATTATGGGACAGCGATTCATGACATCGTGGCGCAGACTGTTGCCGCTGAAATACAAGCCTGCATCGAAAGCGCAGCCTGCGATTTGCCGCGCTTCAAAGACAGAGCCATGTTTATTGACCACCGATAACGAGGATATTTCGCATAGACCCAAAGCCAGGTCCTTGCCTTGACGAATAGCTGTCTCTGCTCTACAATCCCTAATTGTGATTTTTAGCGGGAAAGAACATGTTTGAATCCCTGACACAAAGACTGGATACCGCATTTGAAGGCTTACGCAAAGGCGGTCGAGTCAAAGAAGCCGACGTCAAAGCCGTCATGCGTGAAGTTCGCATGGCATTGCTGGAAGCCGATGTGGCTTTGCCGATTGTGAAAGACTTCATCAAAGAGGTGCGCCAGCGGGCCATTGGCGAAGAGGTGCACAAGGCGCTCCGACCAAGTGAACAGGTTGTCAAAATTATCCACGAAGAACTGGTGGATATGCTTGGCGAGGCCGGCCGCCTGAACTATAGCGGCAGCGCAAAACCTCATGTGATTATGATGGTGGGGCTTCAAGGCGCGGGCAAGACCACCAACACCGCCAAACTCGCCCTGCATCTGCGCCGCGAAGGCCGCCGGCCTTTCCTGATTGCCGCCGACACCTACCGTCCGGCCGCAGTGGACCAACTCGTAACCCTTGCCAAGCAAATCAAAGTCCCCTATTATGAGGAAGGCGCCTCGGACATCCCGCCGGCTATCGTCAGACGCGGCATCAAACAAGCCAGAGAAGCCGGCGCCGGCATCGTCCTGGTAGATACCGCCGGGCGGCTTCAAATGGATGAAATGCGGATGCAAGAGTTGGAAGAAATCAAGCAGATCGCATCGCCCGCCGAAATCCTGCTGGTTGCGGATGCCATGACCGGACAAGAAGCCGTCAATATCGCTCGCGGATTTAACGACCGTCTTGGCATCACCGGTTTAATCCTTACCCGCGTCGATGGTGATGCGCGCGGCGGCGCGGCGCTGTCCATGCGCGCGGTTACCGGCGTTCCCATCAAGTTCATGGGAACCGGCGAAAAGGTCAGCGCCGACACCCTTGAGCTTTTTCATCCTGACCGCATCGCGCAGCGCATCCTCGGTATGGGCGACATTATGTCCCTGATTGAAAAGACCGAGTCGCTCTATGAAGAAGAGGAAAGCGCACGTCTGCAACGCAAAATTATGAGGAACGAGTTCACCTTGCAGGATTTTCTGGATCAACTTCAGAAGATTCGCAGAATGGGGCCGCTGGGCAAGGTGATGGGGATGATCCCCGGCATGTTCAAACTTCAGATGCAGGCGGAGATTGACGACCACGATATCGAAAACCGCATCAGGAAAGTCGAGGCGATTATCAATTCGATGACGCCGGCAGAACGCGAGCAGCCGCGAATACTGAAAGCCAGCCGCAAGCGCCGGATTGCCGCCGGCAGCGGTGTCGAAGTGCGCGATGTCAACGACCTGCTCAAGCAGTTCCGGCAAATGAGCACGCTCATGAATCAAATAAGCAGAGGCCGATTACCCAATATACCCGGCTTGAATTTGTAAGCCGGCATTCAGGAGAAGACAAGCTATGGTTCGTATTCGCTTACGCCGCCAAGGCCTGAAGGGCCAACCCACTTATCGCATTATCGTGACCGACAAACGCAAAGCCCGCAACGGCAGCTATCTGGAAAATATCGGTCACTACAACCCGCGCACCCGCCCGGCGACCGAGGTCATCGCGGAAGACCGCGCCCTGTATTGGCTTAGTGTTGGCGCCCAGCCCAGCGATGCCGTCCGCCGGCTGCTTGAGCATACCGGCACATGGGACCGCTTCCAGCGCTTGCGCGCCGGCGAAAACATGGAGGAACTGGTCAAGGAAGCTGAAGAAAATCAAGCCGAACTGCCAAGCCCCAAGACCAATTATCCAGCCCCTGGCGATGGCGAAAGCAAGATCAAAGCGCGCGAAGCTGTCCGTCTTGCCGCCGAAGAATCTGCCGACAGCCAACGTGAATAAACGGGATTGAATAATCATTATGATTGAAGAAGAGTTTGTCCAGTACATTGCCGAAAACCTTGTGAACGATCCTGACCAGATACAGATCACCCGCAAGGAAACCCATCGCACTGTCGTTCTTGAACTGTCAGTCGCTGAAGATGATATGGGCCGTGTCATCGGGCGCAGCGGCCGCGTGGCCAATTCCATCCGCGCCTTGCTGCGCGCGCTCCCAGCCTTCGATGAAAGCCTAGAACATAACCGCCGCCGCAAACGCGTCATTTTGGAAATCGAATAAGATGACGAACAGCATGGCGCGCAAGCAGCCCAAATACCTTGTGTTAGGTGAGATTTTGCGCCCGCACGGGATAAGAGGCGAAGTTCGTATGCGGATGTTCACTGACTATCCCGAACGTCTGACCGAACTTAAGGCGGTCTACATTGGCAAATCCGCAACTGACAAACACATCGCCAGGCTTGGCTTGAAACAGGTCCGTTTCAACAAGGATTATGCCTTGCTAACGTTGGAAGGCTACAGCAGCCGCAGTGAGTCCGACCGGCTGCGCAGCAAAGTCGTGATGGTGGATGTCGATGATGCGATGCCGCTTGAAGACGGCGAGTATTATCTCTTTCAACTGATTGGCTTGAAGGTGGTTGCAGATTATCAGGATATCGGCAGGATCAAAGAAGTCTTGCAAACCGGCGCCAATGATGTCTATGTGGTCGAGAGCCGAAAATACGGCGAAATACTCATCCCAGCCCATGCAGAAACCATCGCCAGCATTGATTTTGATGCCGAAATCGTAACGATGTCGCTGCCAGAAGGCCTGCTGCCGGCCGACTCATCCTGACTTCGCCGTCTGACAGCAAAAATCACGGGCTGATATGCACATGTCGCCAACAATATGGTAATGGTTGTCTATGCAGCAAAACCAACATCAGCAGTATTGGCTGGGCTTGCATTTAATCCCCCAATTTGGCATCGTAAAAATATCGCAGCTTCTGGCGCAGTTTGATTCGGCTGAAGCGCTGTGGCAAGAGCGCGACGAGAGCCTGATGCGCCTGGATTTGCCGCGGCCGCTGCTTGAACAGTTTGTCGCCGGGCGGCGGACGATTGATTTGCCAAGAGAAGTGGACAAAGTGCTGCGCTGTGGGGCGAGCCTGGTCACGGTTGAAGACAAGTCTTATCCTCCCCTGCTGCGTTCGATCACCGGACGCCCGCCGCTGCTGTATGTGCGCGGTCAGCTGGCTGAGCGCGCGGCTAAATGTCTTGCTATTGTTGGCACGCGCAAACCAAGCAAATATGGATGGGATGCTGCTTATCTTCTTGCGTTTCGCATCTCACAGCAGCAGGTGACCATCGTATCCGGTCTGGCGCAGGGCATTGACGCGGCTGCACACCGCGGCGCCTTAAAAGCTGGCGGGCATACCATTGCCGTCATGGCGACCGGCATCGACCAGATTTATCCGCGCGACAACACCGATTTAGCCGCCGAGATTATTGAACAGGGGGCAATCGTAACCGAGATGCCGATTGGCACCGCCCCGCTTGGCAAGAACTTTCCCCGCCGCAATCGCATCATCAGCGGGATGTCCCTGGGTGTTCTGGTTGCCGAAGCTCCCGAAAAAAGCGGCGCCATGATTACTGTTACCAGCGCAAACGAACAGGGACGCGATGTCTTTGCTGTGCCGCACAACATCTTTAGCAAAACCGGGCGCGGCAGCAATCGGCTGATTCAAGACGGCGCCAAGCTGGTGATGCGCGTCAGCGACGTGCTGGATGAGCTCAACATCACGCACCTGAACACCCAAACCCGCATTAAGACCGAACAGGTTCAGCCGGAAAACCAGGCTGAGACGATGATTCTCGAACAGCTGGGGGCCGACCCCATTCATGTGGATGCGATTGTCCGCCAAACACAGCTGCCGACGGCCACGGTGACCGGCACCTTAGCGCTGCTTGAATTAAAGGGGCTTGCAGAGAGCGCTGGTCCTATGCAATACTGTCGCCCGCGTTAGTCATTCAAATAAAGGCAGGCTTGGATGAAAAATTACTATGCCTTGATTGCCGCCGGCGGACAAGGCACGAGATTGTGGCCCATGAGCCGCGTCAGGACGCCAAAACAAATGCTGTCGCTGATCGGCCATGACTCCATGTTCCAGGCAAGCATCAAACGGATTGAGACGTTTTTTGCGCCGGCGAACATCTTCGTGGTGACAGCCAAGGACTATGCGCCGGCATTAAGACAGGAAGCTCCTCAAATTCCAAGTGACAATTTCATTATCGAACCCTATGGCAAAAACACCGCCCCAGCGCTGGCTTTGGCGCTGGCTTACATTCAGAAACGCGATCCTGACGCCACGATTGCGATACTGACCGCCGATCATTATATTTCCAATCGCGAAAAGTTTTGCCGCGTGCTGGAATCGGCCTGGCATGTCGCACAAGATGGCAAAATCGTAACGTTGGGCATCGCTCCGTCTCATCCGGCGACCGGTTTTGGATATATCCAGCAAGGGGATATCATTACCGAGGTCAATGGCTTCAAGGTCTATCATTCAAAGCGATTTACAGAAAAGCCCGACATTGTGCAGGCGACGCAGTTCCTTGCATCGGGACGGTACAGTTGGAATTCGGGCATGTTTATCTGGAAAGTCAAGCATGCCATGCGCGCCCTGGAACATTACCAGCCGGCAATGTATGCCCTGTTCTCATACCTGCAAACTGCCTTTGATGCCCCGGATTATGCACAGAAGCTGGAAGACATCTGGGAAACATTGCCCAAGCTGTCGATTGATTTTGCGATTATGGAAAAAGCTAAACATATTGCTGTGATCCCCGTGGACATCGGCTGGAGTGACATCGGCAGTTGGGCTTCATTATATGACATCCTTCCGCAGGACAACTTCGGAAACTGCATCAAAGGCGAAGCCGCCGATAATCGGATCATCCTCGACACCCGCGATACGTTGGTCTACAGCAACCGCCTGACAGTCACCATTGGGGTAGAAAACATCGTCGTGGTTGATGCTGATGATGCTCTTTTGATTTGCCACAAAGACCGCACGCAAGATGTGAAACAGGTTGTCGATTATCTTAAAGAAAACGGCAGCGAAGCCTATCTCTAAACAATGCCAAGCGATAGCATTCCCGAAGGAAGGGGCATGAGCGACAATACCTTGCCGGCAGTTCAAGCCTATTGCATGAAATGCAAGACCAAGCGAGATATGCAAGACTCGCAGGCGGTTTATACGCGGACGGGCGCGCCCGCCAGCAGAGGGGTTTGTCCGGAATGTGGCACGGCTCTCTTTCGCATGGGGAAAACCGCAGCGCACGAGACCTTGCCCAAGCCGGACAACATTGAAAAACCTGCCCGCAAGAAAAAGCCGAAGAGGACAAGGGCAAAAAAGAAATCGCCGCGCAAAAACATAGACAAGCTCGTCGTTGTCGAATCACCGGCCAAAGCCCGGAGTATCGGGGGATTTCTGGGCAAGGGCTATACGGTGATGTCTTCCAAAGGCCATGTGCGCGATCTGCTGAAGTCAACGTTGTCGGTGGATGTGGACAATGCGTTTGAACCCCGGTACAGCGTCCCCAAAGACAAACGCCTGGTGGTCAAGGAGTTGAAGGCGGTTGCCCGGGATGCGGACGAGATATTCCTGGCGACCGATCCTGACCGTGAAGGGGAAGCGATAGCCTGGCATCTGGTTGCCGCTGCCGACATGCCGGCGGGCAATGTCAAGCGCGTGGTTTTCCACGAAATTACCGATACGGCCGTGGCGGAGGCCTTTTCGCATCCACAAAACATCAATATGGATTTGGTGAACGCCCAGCAGGCGCGGCGAATCATTGACCGTCTGGTGGGCTATAAAGTCTCCGGCCTTTTGCGGTATAAGGCTCGCCGGGGCTTGACAGCCGGACGGGTGCAAAGCATTGCCCTGCGGTTGGTGGTTGAACGCGAGAAAGAAATCGAGGCTTTTGTTCCGGTCGAATACTGGACGATTGATTGTTTGCTGGGCAAACTGAATCGGAACCGCGGCAAAAGCGAATTCACCGCGCGGCTGGTTAAAATCAATGACGTCAATGTGATTTACAAGGCAGACAGCGACCAAGATCCGGTTCTTAACAGCGCCGCGGCGGTCCTGCCGCATCTGCAACTGCTGGAAGGCATTTTCATCGTGCATGCTGTCAAGCCCGGCACGCGTCAGCGCAGGCCATCGCCGCCCTTTACCACCAGCGCCTTGCAGCAAGAGGCCTCGCGCCGGTTCAACTTTAGCGCCCGGCGAACGATGCAAATCGCACAGCAGCTGTATGAGGGCATCGACATCGGGAAAGGCAAGGCGGTCGGTCTTATCACTTATATGCGTACCGACAGTCTGCAAGTCTCGGCGCAGGCGCAGGCGCAGGCGCGAGATTATGTTCATCAAAACTTCGGTAAAAATTACACGCCAGACAAGCCGCCCAAATACAAGACAAAGGCAAAAGGGGCGCAGGAGGCCCATGAAGCCATCCGCCCAACCAGCGCCATGCGCCACCCGGCAATGGTGAAAACCGCTCTTAATCACGACCAGTTTCGTATGTACACATTGATTTGGGAGCGCTTTGTCGCCAGCCAAATGTCCAACGCGGTCTACGATACGATTCGTGTTGAGATCAAAGCCGGCTTGACATCGGACAGCATGCCTTATCTCTTGCGAGCATCGGGAAGCCGGTTGAAATTCCGCGGCTTTCTGGCGCTGTATGGCGATACGCGCGAACAGGGCAGCAAAGATGATGAAGACATTTTGTGGGAGCTTGCGAGCCGAGAGCAGCTGGATTTGCGCCGTTTGATGAAGGAAAAGCGCTTTACCCAGCCGCCGCCGCGTTATACCGAGGCCACCCTGATACGCGCATTGGAAGAGCATGGAATCGGCCGTCCCAGCACTTACGCCCCGACGGTAACACTGATACAAAGTCCAGACCGCGATTATATTCATAGAAACGGCAGCCAGTTTGTCCCAACCAAAACCGGTCGCCTTGTCAGCGATCTGCTGTCAGAATACTTCACCGAAGAAATGGATTATGAATTCACTGCCCGGATGGAAGCGCAGCTTGACGCCATTGCTGAAGGGAAGATGGACTGGCGGCCGATGTTAGACGCTTTCTATCAGCCTTTTGAGCAGCGGCTGCATTATGCCGATGCGAATATGCCTAAACAAAACCTGGTCGAATATGTCGGGCGCGGCTGCCCCAGCTGCCGTGAAGGCGAGCTTATCATTCGATACGGGCGCTTTGGCAAATTCATCGGCTGCGCGAATTATCCCGAATGCCGCCATACCGAACCCTATCTGGAGCGAAAAGGCTTCCTTTGCCCTGATTGCGGCGAAGCACACCAGGGCGAAATCGTCGAACGGCGCACGCGCAAGGGACGTCCTTTTTATGGATGCAGTCGGTATCCAGGCTGTGACTTCTCGGCTTGGAAGCTGCCGAAAGGGCTCGTAAAAATCAAGACGGACCCCGCTAGAGAGAAAAACCGGGAACGTTCAGCAGGTTAAAATGGCGGTGGTGTGACTTTGCGTAAAAACACAAGTATCGGTATACTGTCAGTATCTGAAAAAGGATGCGGGATAACTTGTTTGTTGTGCCTCGCCTCAACATAAAATAGAATAAATGGTGTAACTCATCGACTCGAAAGGTCGTTATTTATGCGTTTTCTAGGTCGTAACAGAAACAGATCCGGCGCTGACATGTCAACAGCCGCCGAAACGTCGAATTCGCTTGGTGAAAATACCGGCGGCGATGCCGGGCGGTTCGGATTCATAAGCAGGATAAGCGGCAGCCTCCTTGATTCGAACAATGGTCGCTTTCGGGCCATGCTTGAATCATCCATGCCCGAAAGGATGACGATTGTCCAAATCCTCTTGGGCATGATTATTGGCATGATTACGGCATATCTGATCATCCCGACAGAATTTGCCGGGGCATCGCCGCGCCATTTGAGCAGCAATGCCATCGCGCAGTGGGTGCGAATGATTGCGGTAGGACATTCCGAAGCCATTCACTACGATGATGCCAATACGCTCTTGGTTTTGCAGCGCATTCCAAATCCACAGCAGGTCGTTGACCAACTGGCAAATAATCCGCAGATTCCTGAAAGTGAACAAGAAGCCTTAAGCAATCTCAAAGCGATCCCTGGCTTTGATGAACTCACTGGAGCAAGCGCTCCGGTTGACCCTGGCATCGCTGCCAGCAGCGTGCAAATTCTGCTGGCGCTGGTTATCGTGGCGATTGGAGTTCCGATTTTGGCGCTCATCTGGAGAGAGTTGATCTTTGCCAAAGTTGTGGCGCCGGCAGCCCATCGAGTTTGGCCAGCGTCTGACCCAGAAGCGGCCGCCGCGCAAAGCCAGACAGCCAAAGCTCGCGATCCCTTGCCAGAACAGCAGTGGCTGGCGGAAGAAACGGAGAGGAGCGGTCTTGTTCACGCAGAATTTGGCGTGCCTGTTCTGCATACCCTTTCCAGCTATACCAAGGGGCGCAACTATGATGATTCTTTCGCCATTGAACTCGGGCCGGAACAAGGCGGCGAATTCCTTGGTGAATGCGGTGTCTCCGCCGTGACTAAAGTCGGCAATGAATTGCAATCGGTCGAATTATGGGTTTTTGACATGGCATCACAAGAGACATTTGCCAAAGTGTTTGCGGCGCCGGCGGCCATCAACGACCCGGCCTTCCAGGCGGCCGTGGCAAACCGGGTAACGAATCCGGCGACAGATATTGCCGCCGCCGAGCCGGGGGCCGAGTTGATGCTGGATACCAATGCGATGCGGATCCGCGCCAGAATCAACACCATCATTTACAACTATGGCGGCGGCGCGCCCAGCAGCGGCATTGAGAATCTGCAAATCGAGCTCATGGCTTGGCAAAAGCAAGGTCGGGGATTCACCGCTGCCGCCGGCGACTATACCGATATGCAGTTTGCCCCGCCATCCCAAATGCCATCGACGCCGCCCACACCGCCGCCGCCCGCTGGGGGACAATCAGCAGGCGCATTTGACAGCAGTTCATTCGATACGACCCGCCAAACATCCAGCAAGCCGCCGCCCCGGCGACCAGAAGATGAAGAGGACGATCCCTTTGGGGGCAGCGGCAATTTCATGCCATCATCCTAAACAGCAAAAAAGTCCCGCCGTCTGACGGGACTCTCTGCAAAATTAGGGCAGCGCCCTATCGGACATCGACAATGTTGAATTTGACCGGCCCGTCGGGTGTTAGCGCCTCCACTTTTCTGCCTTTTTTCTTACCCAAAAGAGCCGCGCCGATAGGGCTTTTTTGAGAGATTTTACGCTCGCGCGGGTTTGCCTCGGCGCTTCCAACGATTTTATACTCTTCGTCTTCATTCGTTCCGTCTTCGCGGATAATCACCGTCGAGCCGATTTTTACTTCGTCGCTGGGGCCTTCATCTTCGACGACAGTCGCACGACGCAAGACCGCCTCAATATGCTGTATTCGACCTTCAGTGAAGCCTTGCTGCTCCTTGGCATCGTGATAATCTGCATTTTCCTTCAAATCACCTTGAGCGACCGCCTCCTTCAATTTTCGCGCCAAAGCGGGCCGCCGAACCTCAATCAATCCCTTGAGTTCGCGGCGAAGCTCGGCTTCACCTTCTTTGGTTAAGTAGGTCTGTTCTGATGCCATAACGCAGTTCCTTGCTCTCATTGCTTTCATTGAGTATATCAGGCAGGCATTGAAAAGCAAGATTAAGGATATGGATTTTGGCTGTCTGCTGTTTGGATTGATGTATAGTTGTCGGCTAGTTTTCAATCAGCACATCAACGAATGTGGTTTGATAGGCTTCGACCATGACCGAACTGCGATGCGCCAAGCGACCGACCTCATCAAGAATCACAATCTCATAACCTCCCGGCGGCAGGTCGCTCACAGTGAAATTCTCGTTCCATACCGGGTCGCGGTTCGCGCGGTCGCTTCCATAGGTAAAGACTTCGCGGTGTACAGTGTCCGAGCGCGCAGCAATCCGCTTGCCATAAATCGGATTGCCTTGAGCATCATGCACAAATCCTGCAATCATCCCGTGGTCAGTATAATGCTTCAGCCACAATTCAGGGTTGCGGGTCAGCCGATAATCGTAGGGATCGTCCACGCGAACTTCAAAATGCAGATGCGCCCCCAGCGCAATGCCAGAGGAGCCGACTCGCCCCAAGCGGTCGCCAGCCTGGACGTCTTGTCCCGCTTCAACTTCAACGCGGTCGAGATGTGCATAAAGCGTAAAGATCTGACGATTGTCCAGTGAGCGGATATCATGCGCCAGGATCACAACGTTGCCGTAATAATTTTTATAGGGGCCTAATATCAAGTCCGTATCTTCCCCGGCGAACACGACGCTGCCCGATTCGGCCGCGTACACCGGGGTAAAGCGGGGATTGACAAATTCAACGCCAAGATGAACCGCAAGCGTACCCCCGCGCGTGCTGCCATAAGGGTACGTGCGGTCAGCCCAATGGACTTTATCAGCCGACAATGCTATCGGGCGGCGCAGCACATGATGATCGCGCCGTTCAATTTCTGACCAATCGATTTCAGCTGCCGCTGCCGATGTGGGGCTGGCGGTCCAATCTGGCGGCGGCGTGACCGTCTCGATACCGATGGGGGCTTGAGTTGAGTTTGGCGGCACGGCTGCTGCATCTTGAGCGGCAACTCTTATCGAGAGCGAAAACAAGCAGAAAAAGATAGCTATCCATGGCCGCAGCCGAGTTGTTAATGGCATTCAATAACCTCGAATAGGGTGGTTTGCAGCATCTTTAATTAACCGGCGCGAATCGAAAATCGAGTTGAGGGTTCGGGTTGGCCATTGACATATAATGTAGCTGTATATGCGCCCGGCAAAAATGGAAAGTCAGCCGGCGTGGCATAAAACCAGATACATTCAAACTGCGCCGAATAGTCTGCCAGCCAAGAACTGCGATAGACCGCTCGATTTTCATACAGCCAATCCACCACGAAATGGGTTTCGCTTCTTAACGCCGAGACCCGCGCCGTTACATAAATGCGCTCATCATCGCCGCTAAACTGAACCGCATTCCCGCTTGAACAGCCATTGTCAGGATTAAGGCGGCGGGCTGTCGCCACATTGGAAACGCGCATTACAGCCAAGCCATCACCGCTTGCAGCCTGGTCGTCGATCATTTCCATATCCAAAGAACTGCTCATATCGGCCGCGCTGACAACAACCGCGCGCATCACCGGAGTCGCTGTAAGCCTCGCGTTCACGGTGGACGCCAATGCCAAATTCACAGCCAAGATTTGGGAGACTCTGGTGCCGGCTGCGGCCAAGGTTGCAACAGCCCGGGTTTGGTCAGCAGCGGCAGCCTGCTGGATCAAGGCGGCTTCGGTTACAAATAAGGTCATCTCCGCGACCAGGGTTCCCGAATTGTCATTGCCGGTCAGCGTCTGACATCCTGCCAGCAAAATCAGGCTCAACAAAAAACGCAGTCTGGCCGTCCAGCCCGGTCTCGTCCTTTCCGATTCAGCTTTCGCGCTCAAAACAGCGGCGTCTGCGAAAGGTTTCTTCATGCGCCCCGGCGATATGGTCTTATCACTTGCTATATTATACTATCGCAATTATGCGCGATTGGGTAAGCGCGCCCAAGCTGCCGGTTTTGAATGCTTCAGATTTGCTGGCGAACCACAGCGCCAGGCGATTTTGATGCGATTGTTCTGCCTTAACAAGTATCGGACTTGTGAAGCTGATATGAATCTGTTACGATATTGAATATAAGCCCCCGTAGCTCAGGGGATAGAGCATTGGTTTCCGGAACCAGGCGCACAGGTTCGAATCCTGTCGGGGGTACTATTTTTCTGTCGTGCCGCGCGTTTCGGTTTCCAGCCGCTTGCGAAATTCTTCCATGTGGATGACTGTTTTCTTGTGGCGGGATTCTTCGGCTGCAAAAGCCAGCAGGTGACTCGCCAGTGATTCCCGCGCAGTGGTGACGTCTTCGTCCGGTATGCCCTTGACCGCATTCAGGAAGCTGCGGACTATGCCGAAGTCGCCGCCGCCGTGACCGCTGCTGTCGCGATCAATCACCGGCACATCCTCTACTTCGCCGGTTAAATGATGATGAACCCGAATCTCATTGCCGCTTGAAGCGAACTTGCCATACAAGGTCGCTTTGGCGCCATCCCAGCGCATGGTGCGGCATTCTTCATCTCCCTGTCCATTCATTATCAGGGTAACGGTCGCGCCGTCTTCCAGTTCCATGCTAACGGTCTGATGATCGACGACATCATTGTCGCAATAATAAACACAGCGTCCATACCAGCCGGTTTTCAGCTGCTTGAGTCGGGCTTCCTTGGTTGGGATGCTGGACACGTAGCTGTGGGGCCATCCATCTCCGTCGCGCATGTAGAGCTTTGTGGCTTCATATTTGCATGTTTCGACTGCCGGACAGCCATCGGTACAGCGCCGCGTGGCGCCTGCCGGCGCATTTTCAGGTCGGAAATGCGTCAAAGAACCAAAAGAATGGAGATTAACAACATCTTTGCCCAAAATCCATAACAGCACATCAAAATCATGGCAGCACTTCGACAGAATCATCGGCCCGGAAGTGGCCTGACTGCGCCAGTTTCCACGCACGAAGCTATGCGCCATGTGATAGTAAATCAGGTTTTCGCGATGAGTGACGCTGACGATGCGCCCCAGCTTCCCCGAACGCACGACCGCCCGCAATGTCTGCCAAAAGGGGCTGTAACGCAGGACATGGCACACTTGCAGCAGGCGCCCGGTTTCTTCCGCTTTCTGCGCCAGGCGCACATTTTCGCGCGGCGCCGGCGCCATTGGTTTTTCCAGCAGAACATCATATCCCAAATCGAGCATCTTCATGGTGGAAACGTAGTGCAAGCGGTCCATCGTGCAGTTTATAATCGCCGCAGCCTTTTTTTCTGGCGCCGCCAGCAGGGATTCCCAATCATGGTAAATCATCTGCGGGGCAATATCATGGTCAGTCACCATGCGCCGCCGCCGAATCGGATCTGGTTCAGCCACGCCGGTCACCCTAAGCTCATCTGGATATTCCAGGGCAAATTGCCCATAAGCGTTTCCGCGTCCGCCGGCGCCGACAATAATCGCGTCAATCGGTGTCATCAGCCTGTCTCCCTGCATAAACGCAATTTTACAGCAGAATTTTAGCGGCTATTGTACATCCCAAACAAAACTTTATCGAGGCAGCCTTGTGCAAAATGACCCCGCTTCTCAAAATTAGAGCAGCCAGCTAGTCGGCAGAAAATTTGTAAATCGTTGTCGATTCAAACCGGCTTCCCGGGCGCAATACAGTCGATGGGAAATGCGGCTGATTGGGCGAATCGGGGAAGCGCTGCGTCTCCAGCGCCAGTCCGTCACTCTGACGATACAAACGCCCGCTGGCGCCGGCGAGGGTGGCATCGAGAAAATTGCCGGCATAAAACTGAATGCCCGGCTCACTTGTCCAGACTTCCATAAACCGCCCGCAGACCGGCTCATACAGGCGGGCAGCCAATCCCAAATCACCGGCCGACAGCCCGTCGCGGTTCAGCACAAAGTTATGGTCATAGCCCTTCGCCATCACAATCTGCGGGTGTGAGGAACGTTCGCCCGGACCAATCGCCTTGGGCAGCCGAAAATCAAACGGCGTGCCGGCGACGGCTGCGATTTCGCCGGTCGGAATCTGGGTCGAATCGGTCGGCGTATAATAATCGGCATTCAAGGTTAGAATATGATTGTAAATGGTGCCTTCTCCCTCGCCCATTAAATTAAAGTAACAGTGATTGGTCAGGTTGATCACAGTAGGCGCATCGGTTTTGGCAGAATAATGGATGCGAAGCTCATTGGCGTCAGTCAGGCTATAAGTCACAGCCACATCAACCGCGCCAGGATAGCCCTCTTCGCCATCGACGCTCAAATATGACAGTTCAACGCCAGAATGCTCCGCGCCGGCGACTTCTCTGGCTGACCAGATTCGCCGGTCAAAGCCGGTTTTGCCACCATGCAGCGAGTTAGGTCCATCATTGACAAAGAGCGCATATTCCCTATCGTCCAGACAAAATTGCCCCTTGGCGATTCGATTGGCATAGCGCCCGGTGATGGCGCCAAAATAAGGATGATCGGCTTCATATTTATCCAGGCAGTCAAATCCAAGAGCGACATTGGCAAATCGCCCGTTTCGATCCGGCACGCTTATGACGGTCAGAATGCCGCCATAGGTGATGAATTTCACCTCCATGCCCTGTGCATTGGTCAAGGTGTATTCTTCAACGGTCTGGCCTTCAATCGTCGTTCCATAGATTCGCATATTTCATCCTCGCTCCATCTTAGCCATTCTTGTCCATGATAACGCACTTTACAATGAGTGTCTGAAAAATTGACGCGAGTGCAAACTTGTACTAGACTAGGCGCGTTTTGAACATCAAAATCAAACATTCATGCTTGCCGACGAACGCCAGCCCATGAAAATCCTGTTTGTAACACATTACTTTGAGCCCGACAGCGGCGCAGCTGCGATTCGTCTGACGCGGCTGGCAGCGCAGCTTGAACAGCGCGGGCATGAAATCACGATTTTGACGCCCATGCCCCACTACCCGGTTGGTGTCATCCATCCCGATTATCGCTGGCGATTCACGGTCAGCGAGAAGCGCGGCAATATCCGCGTGATCCGAGTCTGGCTCTATGCCACTACCCGACAGCGCATCGTCTTTCGTTTGATAAGCCAGCTGTCATTTATGATCGCCTGCTCCATCCGCGGTATCTTCGTCAAACGTCCCGATGTGATGCTGATTGAGAATCAGCCTATTTTCACTGCCCTGGCCGGCTGGTTCATTAGCTGGATTAAACGCGCCCCCTATCTGGCCAACGTTAGCGATTTCTGGCCCGAGTACCTGGCTACCGCCGGCATCACCACAGAAACAAGCCCAATCTATCGCCTGCTCACAGCATTTGTCAATCATACCCAAAGAAACGCCGCCGGCATTGTCACCTTATACCCTCCGCTTTCGGCTCTTATCGAAAAGCGCATCGGGCGAAAGGCAATCACTAAAGTAATCTACAATGCCGTCGATTCGGAAAAGTTTGATGAACAGATCGATGACTCGGCATTTCGCGAAAAGCGCCAGTTGGGAAAAGCGCGGCTCATCACTTTTCTGGGCATCCTGGGCTATCATATTGATCTTCAAACCATGCTGGACGTGGCGCTGCACTTCAAGGATTTTCCCGATATCAAGTTCGTGTTCGCATGCGCTGGACATCAAAAACGTCATCTACAGAAAACACTGGAAACAGCCGAGTATGCCCATTGTCAATGGATTGACTGGATTGATTATGATGAAGTTCCTGGATTTTGGGCTGCTTCCTACCTATCCTATTGGGCGCTGCGCGATAATCCGGTCGATCAAATGCGATTTCAAGCCAAGCTGTACGAGGCTATGGGAAGCGGCACGCCGACTGTGATTGCTGTTCGAGGATTGATGCGCGAAGTCATTGCAGAGGCTGGGTCTGGCATCACTGTTCCGCCCGGCAATGCCAAGGCGATGGTCACAGCTATTGCGAAACTGCTTGACGATCATGCAGCCTACCAGCAGATGAGCGAGAATGGACGGCGATTCGCCCAAGAGCATTTCAGCGTCAAACGCAGTGTCGATGAATATGAGGCCATACTGCGCCAGGTCGCCGATTCATCTTGAGATGGAACCGGCAGGTGTTGGCGCCGCGCCTTCAGCCGGCATCCATAAAATACCTGTCTTGACACATATTCTGTTTGCGTAATCGTCTTCTGCAAATTATACTTGTCGTATTGTCAAAGTCAGAAATGATGTGTGTTTGCCTAATTAAAGACAGCCCAGAAATAGGAGGAGAATATGAAACCACTCGTGAGATTTCGATTGTTGCTTAGCCTGGTTATTGTCCTTTTTGCGCTGCCCGTTTTCCAGATGGGGGTTTTTGCACAGGACAATTCGCCGCATCTTGTGGTCAACACCGGTTTCCTGAATATCAGAAACGGTCCAGGTGTCAGCCATGACATTGTGGCGACTGTCCCCGGCGGCGCCAAACTTCCCGTGCTGGCAATGGCAGATGACCGGCTGTGGTATCAAGTGTCATCTATTGCCGGCGATGGATGGGTCAATTCCTACTATACCGTCGGACGCGGTAACTTCTCGAATGTCCCGGTCATAAGCGCCAAGCCGCCGCCGATTGCCGGGCCGCATCTTGTCGTCAACACCGGTTTCCTGAATATCAGAAGCGGCCCGGGGGTAGATTACACTATAATCGCCACAGTTCCCGGCGGCGCCAAACTTCCCGTACTGGCGATAGCGGAGGACCGGCTGTGGTATCAAGTGTCATCGGCTGCCGGCGACGGATGGGTCAATTCCTACTATACCGTCGGGCGCGGGGACTTCTCGGTTTTCTCGCCGGTAAGGACGGAAACGCCGGCCGGACCGCATCTTGTCGTCAACACCGGCAACTTGAATATCAGAAGCGGCCCCAGCATCAATCACCGGATCATTACCACGGTTCCCGGCGGCGCCAAACTTCCCGTCATCGGAATCGCAAGCGACCGGCTTTGGTATCAGGTGTCATCGGAGGGCGGCGATGGATGGGTCAATTCCTATTATACCGTCGGACGCGGCGATTTCATGGGCATTCCGGTAACGGACAGTACAGCCGAAGCGCCGACGATACCGGTGGCGCGGGTTATCGTGAACACGGAACACCTGAATATCCGTACCGGCCCAAGCGCTTCAACCGAGATCGTGACCACCTTGCCCGGCGGCGCCGAGTTGACCGTGCTGGGTGTTGCCAGAGACCGTGTCTGGTATCTTGTGGAAGGAGATTTCGGCCAAGGCTGGTTAAACAATACTTATGTCATTTTCCGCGGCGATTACAGCAAGGTGCTGGTCATCAACTGATTGCTGATGCCGGCTGCATTTTCATCGCATAGATACAAGGCGCCCGATCTTTTTGATAGGGTGTCTTGCTTGGAGTCTCATACCATGCTGAACGCAGCCGAGAAAATGAAGTCCATTGGCGAGCCGGTCAGGAATACCCGTTCACAATCGGCGATATTTGGCAGCGCCGGGGGATTGGCACAATCGATTGCGGCGCCGGATCGCTTCCGCATCAGCGTCTATCCAATCGTCTGCGCCGATATGGCTGATGCCGCCATGGGGATTGCATCCTGCCTGTCTTATTTATTGGAACAGTACCGCGGCATCAAGGTTTATCGCTGTTTTGCGAAAATTGACCCCAACGATGACGGTACAGAAATCACGGCGGCCGACTATCAATTCTCGATTGCCGATTGGGAATTTGAAGGGCTTGACGATAACGCCGCCCTTTGGGGGAAGCTGGAGAAAACCGACGCCGGTTTTCGGCTGCGATTCTTCATGGATTTGAGCTTGCTCGGCAATGATGATATCGTCAAACTCGCATTTGATTTTAGAGCGCTGCATGAGCTCATCAATTCGCTGCCGCGCGTCGCCGCCGAAATCGTTGAGCGCGTATCGGGTGGAGCTTCCCATCAGCTTATCATCCATTATCCGGCGCTTGCCGGCGATTCTGCTGAAATCGACGCGCTGCTGGAAATCGTCTTCGAATGGAATCTGGATTTGTACCTGCACTTATGGGACGCGGATTGGGACGATGATGATGTTTTGGCGCAATTCAATGACATTATCAGTATATTTGACCGACTGCAAAACGGCTTTGCATTTTGGTGTCTGGGCATGATGGCGAAGCAGGTAATGCAAATCGGGCTGGATGCCATCGGGAATGTCATTGTTCCGCTTCTGAATCAGCCCCTAGATGCCAAGCGCCAATATCCCCACGGAGCAGCTGCTTTGGCGGTCGGTTTGGCGGCATCGGGATATGCCGACCGGGCAATTCAGCTATTGGAACAGTATCCACTGACTGATGCCAGTATTGGGAACGCGCTGATTGACCTTTATCTCGGCACCGGTCAAACCGCCGCCGCCATTGACGCCAATCAGCGGGCTTTGGAAAACGGTCTTGAGCATCCAGCCCTGTATTGGCGTTATGCACAAATGCTGATGATGTCCGAAACCCATGACTGGTTTATTGAAGATGTCATCTTGATTGATCCAGATGAGGTTGACGCGCAAGAGCAAATCACCTTTGAAATCATTCATTCATTAAAAAGACTGTTAGCGCTTCAGCCCAAGAACCTAAGTGCATTGCAGCTGGCATTAAGCTGCATGATTGAGGTTGATGATGAAGAATTGTGGGAGTATTTTGCCAGGCTGGTGCAAAATGACCGCGCCGACCTGGTCGTCAGCGACATTATTGAACGCCTTATCGACATTGAAGACCTTGAACCCGCTTATGAAATACTTCAGGACTTTATCAGTAGGAATCCTGCTGAACCCTATTTCTATGTTTATTTGGCGCAGCTTGCCCTTGTTGATGAAAACAGCGACCTCGCCAAAGCCAGCATCGCATCCGGACGTCAATCCCTCGCGCAGCCCGACCATGACTTGGAATTAGAGCTTCAGCGTCTTGAACTGTCGGCGGCGCTGCCAGATTTCGAGCAGAGGTTTGCCGAAATCAAGGTGATGCTGGATGCAAAACGCAATGTTTCGGACCAAGATGTCGAATTTTTGGAAGAAGCGCTTGAAACCGCGCCGCTTGTCATTGACCTGTATATTGTTTTGTCCCGCTGTTACCGCAGCTGGAACGACATTGAAGCTGCCTATGAGGTGCTGACTGATGCCGAACAGGCAGCCGGTGAGCATCCGCGAATTGTACAGGGCATGGTCGAGATATTATGGCGCAAAAATCAGCATGACCAGGCTGTCGAAAAACTGAATTCGGCTTTGCAGAGCTTCCCCAATGACATTTATCTGCTGGCGCAGATGGCGAATTATTTGATTGAAAATGAACAGCTGGACGATTCCAGGCAGTATATTGAACGCGCCGAAAGCATCGCGCCATCACATGGCGAGGTATGGAAACTGCGTCAGCTGATCGCCCGCAAGCTGGCGGACTGATGTCGTCAGGAAGCGCGATTTTTTGACTGTGATTTGCGTTCGGACTGGACTGGCGGGGATGTGGTAGGGGGTCATGGTTGGGGATTTTCGGTGACCTCTACAATCGCCTTAAGATCAACTATATGACGTTGAGTGAAACGAATTTTCTTTTGCTCACCGCATAGTCGAATTTTCAAATAGTGATGCTCGCCACTTTGATAGGATTTAATCTGGTCAAGGATATCCGGAGCTTTAATCGCACCGTGTAGAAACTGAGCAGCATGATTGGCGCACAGACAAAGTACATTCGACGGATCATCAAGCCATCCAGCTTTTGTACGTCGTACAATATAAATACCTTCAAAGTATGGGTTACCATCCCACTTTGGGAAAGTAGAGTCACAAATCTGACAGCGGCCGGCGTACTCTTGTTTCAAGAATTCTCGTGTCGCTGGATCTTTGCCTTCCCATTTTCGTGATTTCTTTAGTTTGAAACGCGTTTCTTTATTGGATTCATTCCTGATAGCTTCTACGATCTGTTCCTTTTTTTGTTTGAACCTGTGATCAGGATTCTGCAACGGTCTAGGTGCGGGGGCAGGATCACATAACTGTATTTTACCGTGGCGATTAAAGGCACCGTACAAGCCATCGGGAAAAACCACCCCATCAGTTTCGTCTTCATCTTCCGGTGGACTTGGCAAATTATCTGGACCACTTGGATCAAGGTCATTATCCTCTTGCCTTCCATCACTTAAGGCCGAGTTATTTTCCTCTATACTTCCACCTGGTTCTGGTCTGGGTTCATCTGTATTGCCGCCGGCAGGATCTTCAGTAGTAGGAGGAGGTGTAGGTTCAGGTGATTCGGGCGGTTCGGATGGTTCTATCCTTCTTTTCTTTCCTTCGCCATCCCCCGGAGATGGATAATTAGTTTTTGGATTTGGCAACTCGGGTTGATTTTCTTTAGCTTCTTTGACCAATTCATCTTTGCTTTCACCAGCGCGCAACCGTTGGAATCGACACCATGTGCCAGTGTGTTCAAGCAACCTGCGTACAGCATCGCTGGGCTGTGCGCCAACACTAAGCCAATACAAGGCGCGGGCTTCATCAATGACTTCGGTAGCTGGACGAGTGCGCGGATTGTAGTAACCGATACTCTCCAGATAACTCCCATTACGCGCCTTGCGTTGATCTGTCACAACAACGCGGTATGTGGGTTGACCTTTTAATCCTTGACGGCGTAAGCGAATACGAACCATATTTTGTCTTCTCCTAAAATATCTGCTTACAAATTTACGCAGGAGTCGCTTAGCCTTGCCAATGAAAGTAGTAATAGGCACCGTCATTCCCTTTGGACTTGCAGAATTCCCATCGCTATTCGATCACTCACAATATCACTATCACGTTTCAATTCTATTTCATCTTTTTTGTGTTCAAAATCAGACTCGATACGGCTCTTTTGGGCTTGCTTCATCCGCTGAATCCGTTCATCCGTATTTCGCTTCAACTCTTCTGCAACACGGGCAAGCTGATTACGATAGTAACCTTCCAAAGTGGCCAGTCGGCGTGCAAGTAGATGTTTATTGCGTTGATTGAGTTGCTGAACTGCCTTCAATCGCTCTTCGTTCGCGACCTCTTCAACTGCATTTATACACTGCTGAAGATTGGCTTTTGTTGTGAATGGGATCTGTTGAATGTCTGAAGCATGTTCAAACAAACCAAGCAAGTTCGCAGATACATCTTCTGACAGCTTATTTTGGTCTATATCCCAAGCAAATGCCTTAAGTTTGACCTCAGACTGTACTCCAACAGTTTCCCAAAGATAAAGGATGAAAAAATGCCATCCAACTGTGAGCGTAGAATGTCGAACTCGCAGCCTTGCTCCAAGAGGAGTCAGTACATCTTTTTTCCAATAGGCTGCGGCGGCCTTAGCGAGAGGATGTACGGGTGTGATAAACGTAGTATCTCGATGCTCTAATGCCGTTTCTTGGTCATAAGTAATCGAGAGCGTTGATTTGTTCCCATTCAGCCAACGCTTGAATTTAACTGTAGAACGGTCATATCGATTTTGAACAGAAGCGTTATCTGAGATGACAGACCTGGCTTCCTTGTTCAAGCGGAGTCGATGATGTCTTCCAGGTTTCTGACGATCTGGCATAATCTTTCCGCCGATCTTGTCCTGTTCAACATACAAGTTCACCATTTGAGCTAGGTCATTTTGTGCGACAAATCGACCTTCGCCAATTAGTGTATCAATCTCTTCTGTAAAAGCTCGATCCAATCCCAGCAATGATTCGCTTTCCTCTTCCAGCCTCCGCTGTTCATCTGCCCATCTTATCGCATTATCAGCCACTTGCCGGGCTTCCTCGTCAGCCTGTTCAAGTGTAAGAGTAGGATTATAGACAACCCGATTTAAATCCTTAACAATCCTCTCTAGAACTTCTTCCATATCACCAATAGTGTTGCGGAATATATCCAATCGCTCATAACAGCGGGCAAAGATGCGTTCCTCTACGGTTCCCGGCGTAATGAAGTTATAGATCGACACTTTTTTACTCTTCTGTCCAAACCTGTCAATACGACCGATTCGCTGCTCAATCCGCATTGGATTCCAAGGTATGTCATAGTTCACAAGACAATCGCAGAATTCATAATCCAGTCCCTCACAACCAACTTCAGATGATAACAAAATATCAATGGCTTCTGGATCTTCGTTGGGTGAGCGAAAACGCTTTCTTAATTTGTGTCGATCCTCCTCCTGTGTCTTTCCAGTGATAAGGCTGACTCGGTAGCCTGCCCGCGAGAGTTCCTTTTCAAGATATGTCAAAGTGTGCAGGAAGTAAGAAAACACAAGCACTTTTTTAGGTGTGCTGATTTCAAGAACGTCGCTTATGATTTCAGTTAATTTTTTGAGTTTTGGATCATCATCAGAGGGGATATTATCCGCTTGATTACGTAAGCCGCGCGCCATATCAACAAGAGATGACGGCAGTTTCGGAGTATCTTCATCAAGTTCCAAATCATCTGTAACTTCTTCTGAAGAAAATCGCCCTGTTCTGATGAAATTATCCAGCATTGGGATTAATGCGGGCAAACAACTTGAGGCTTGACGCTCTACTGTATTCGTTATCAGACGAATAACGCGTTCATCATATTTCAAATTTAGAACTTGACGGCGGAAATCAATAAGCGCCTCATAAAATTCTTTCTGTGGCTGCGTAAATGGAACTTCAACGGTATGTGGTTCACGAGTGGTAAATTGAAATTGCTGAATATCTCGCCGCCGTGTGCGATTTATCAAATGGGATAAAGGAAGCAACTCTTCCAAATCCCTTAAGAGCCGGATTCTCTCTTCTTCGTCAATCTTGCCTTGACGCGGAGAAAGCCTTTCAGTCCATTCGACTGCTATTGGATCATTTCGTAAGACTTGTTTTCCCCATACTGTATCCATTGCCTTTTTGATTGCGGACAAACTTTCACTCTGCCAGTTCTGTTCGGGAGAGCGTGTGCGAATATAACGCATAGAATCGATTAGATGGGAGTTTGGCTCCATCATTTGCTGGAAAACAGTAAAATCCGGCAACACGTCGGGGCGCAGCAAATTTAGTAATGTATGCAGATTTTTTGAGCCTAAGTGAACTGGTGTTGCCGTCAATAAGATAACTGCTTCGCTTTCCTTACACAAGAATTGTGCTATCTCATGGGAATAGGTATCTGGATTTCGCAGGTGATGGGCTTCGTCAAATATCACAAGGCTGAAATGTGGAGGGGGATTCAAATCTTTCAAACCACGAGGAAGCTGATTAAGGTTCTTTTTCTTGAGAATCTTTTGCTTTCTCTCCCGTTTCTTCTGACGCTCGATATGACGCTCGATTGAAATGTATTGAGCGTTTTGCAACAATTCAAGATGTACAATCGATCTCGCATATTGTGAAGGCCATACTCCATCTAGGTTGGTCTCTTTGATGCAGTATTGCAGGATCTCGGGGCTTAATGGACGGAAGTCTTCATCAAAGCGTTCCATCTCAAATTTCCACTTCGAAACCAATGCTTTAGGACAAACGATCAAGACATTTTCAACTTCTTGTCTCGCTTGAAGCTCCCGTAAGATGAGACCGGCCTCAATTGTTTTGCCAACCCCTACTTCATCAGCAATAAGTAGTCTTGGTTGATCTGCGCGTAAGAAACGCAGCAACGGTTTGAATTGGAACGGGATATGTTGAATACGCGCGGCATAAAGGGAATAAAGACTGTCCGTTTGGGGATTGGACAAGCGCGCCGCTGTAATTCTCGCTCGAAACTCATCTGAAGACGATAAATCACCTTGAAGAAGCGTACTTGCAAGATCTGAGATGGCGCGTGTCGGAGCCAGAACAAGCTGATCTTCAAAATACTCTCCAACATCTCCAGATGAATGAAAAACTCGATATCTTCTGACTCCGCCAATAGAGGGAAGTTCTTCAATGATTGCTCCTTGACGGCTGGTATCGGCGCGCAACTGTACAATCTGACCAGTGTTATAGGTCATCTCGCTTAAAGCCTTTCTCCAAATAAGGAACAAGCTAATATATCGTGTATGCCCCATAGGAGACTCGAACTCCTGTTTTTGCCTTGAGAGGGCAACGTCCTAGGCCGCTAGACGAATGGGGCTTGTGCAGAATGCTACTCAAAATGGCGGGCGCGGTCAAGATGGAGCAAGAAGGCCGATCCTTTCCTGCGCCAGCTTGAGCGTCGCTTCGGCTACCGCGCCGGCTTTGTCGCGGCCGCGCTTTAAGACCGAATCCAAATAGCCGGCTTCGTTCATCAGTTGGTTGTAATGCTCTTGCAGCGGCGCCAACGTCGAAATGACGCACTCAAGGACCGCCTTTTTCAAGTCGCCATATCCTTTGCCAGCGAAATACGACTCAATCTCGGCGGCGGTTTCATTGGTGATTGCCTGATAGATCGTCAGCAGATTGTTGATGCCGGCGCGTTCGGGATCATCGCTGAATCGGATTTCCCGATGCGAATCGGTCACGGCGCGCATGATTTTCCGCTTGATGCGCGGCGGGCTGTCCAGCAAAAAGACGGCGTGATTATCCGAATCATCGCTCTTGGACATCTTAGCGGTGGGATTGTCCAGCCCCATGATGCGGGCGCCGGCT
Source organism: Phototrophicaceae bacterium (assembly GCA_965203755.1). Classification (GTDB taxonomy): domain Bacteria; phylum Chloroflexota; class Anaerolineae; order Aggregatilineales; family Phototrophicaceae; genus UBA6055. Next base: position 333,938 of record OZ241910.1, read on the forward strand.
TTGGGCGTCATCACCTGCGGTATAGTGAAGGTATCGCCATAAAGATGATTAAAACGTTGGGCAAGGTCGCGGGTGAACTCCAAGTGCTGGCGCTGGTCATCGCCAACCGGCACTAAATCGGCGTGATAGAGCAGGATGTCGGCCGCCATCAGCGACGGATAATTGAGCAGCCCGGCGCCAATCGATTCCTGCGTCTGTCGGGCAGATTTATCTTTGAACTGCGTCATGCGTTGCAGCCAGCCCACAGGCGCCAAACAGGTCAGCAGCCAGGCCAGTTCAGAATGCGCCGGGATATGCGACTGAACAAATATCGTCGATGCTTCGGGGTCGATGCCGGCGGCGATATAGATGGCAGCGCTCTCGCGTGTTTTCCGCCGCAATTCCTCGGGGTCTTGAGGCGCTGTGATGGCATGCAAATCGACGACGCAGTAAAAACTGTCATAATCGTACTGCACCGCGGCCCACTGCTTTAAGGCGCCGAGATAATTGCCGATGGTCAAATCGCCGGAAGGCTGAATGCCCGATAATACGCGCGGCTGCTTGCTTGCGGATTCTGTCATAACGATACCAAGCCCTTGCATCATTCAATAAGCCGTTCAGATTCTAGCATTTCGCTCGGCGCCATTCAACCGCAAAGTCCACCTACTCTGGTCGGCAAAATGAGGGCGGTTTTTACAGCTTAGCGCGCATCATCTCATTCCCGCTGATGGCATCTCGACCTGCTCGCAGTCCGCTAGGTCGCCGCTGATCTGAAAGACTGCCAGACAGTCGCTTAGCATCTTCCCAACTTTCTGATGTCCGGCAGTATTCCAATGACCGTCAGGGGGCGGAATATAGTCGCGGATGTCAAGCGCATGAAACGGATCAAGATAAGGCATCTCCAGTTCGGTCATAATGGCAAGCGCATTTTGATAGCGCGGCGTAGGAGAGGGAAGGTCCTCTCGATCTGGAATCAACACAACCAGCAAAGCCGTATCCTGCGCCGCAGCCGCAGCGCGCAAGGCTTTCAGGTATCGGCGCGTGATATCGACGGATTGGCTAACCGGCGGGCTGGCGCGTCTATATCTTATCACATCCTGCCGCATCCTCGCATTGAAAAAGCGCGGCAGCAACGATCCAAGCCGCGTCCTGCCGATGAGCCGCTCCAGTTCACTGTCAGGAGGGTACGGCCAGTTATGCCGGCGGTAATAAAGCCCCTCATCGTCTAACTCGGTCACAGCGCCCGAACGCTGATCAGTATTATACCGACCTATTCTAAATGACTTGTTCTTCCAATCTATCCCCACGACCCAATGATCTACCGGCAGCATATTTTCAAGAAAATCATTCATAAAGAAGCCCAGAATGGCAAGCTGCGGCTGAAGCGCCGGCGCATACACCTGAAACGACGCCAAGGCCTGTTTGGTTCCAGCGCCATATATCGCGGTATTCCAGACGATGCTCTGCGGAAAGTTCGCTTCAATGGTCTCGACATACGATTTTCCAATCTTGGCTGTCAGACCAAATGTAAATGAATCGCCCAGCATCAGAATCCGCATTCGCTCATCAAGGTCATCGCCGGCCACAAAATCCTGGCTGTCATGAAAGCCCTGTCGGTTCACAGTGCATTCCCGACCACCAATATGCCCGCTCTCGCAGGCAGCGGCGACATGCTCATGAACATAATGACAGCCGGCTTCATCACAGGTCCACCATGGCGCCGGCTGGTAGAATGGCATCGGAACATCATCAATCGGCGGCGGGAAATAAGTGGGGATGTCGGCAGCCGCCAAAACGAACTCAAGAACAATCAGGGTCATGGCGGCAATAACTAATAGCCGCGACCCATACTTCGCCCCCCCCCCCCCCCCCCGCATGCACAGCCGCCGACCGCAAGGCGAAAGCGACCAAAGCGAGCGTCAAACCGGCGGCCGTCAGCAGCAGCTGCGGCAGACTCAAGCCGGGGTAGCTGCCCGGAAGAGCATCGATCCCAATGCCAAGCAGACTTATCAGAATGCCCAGCCCGGCCAGCAGCGCGAGGGCGGTATTCCATGCGGCTGTCCGCTTTGATGGAATGTCTTTCATGTGCAGCCGGCCCTTTCTGTTGGCGTCATTAGACTCCCCTTCTGATCTTGGAGTCAAGCGTCGAATTTGCAGCTATCTGTTTTTCAAGGCTCTTTCGATTTGTCGCCGGGCATCGCGTTTTGCCAAGTCAGCCCGTTTATCATACTGTTTCTTGCCTTTGGCAACCCCGATTTCGATTTTTGCTTTGCCGCGTTCCAGATACACCTGCAAGGGTATGGCGGTCATTCCGTTTTCGCGCAATTTGGAGATGATGCGGTTAATCTCGCGCCGATGCAGCAGCAGCTTTCGGGGGCGGCGCGGGTCGGCGTGGCCAAAGTGTCTGGCTTGAGCATAGGGCGCGATATAGGCATTCAGAAGCCATAATTCCCGGTTTTTCTCCTGCACAAAGCCGTCGCTGATGTTGATATGATGGGCGCGGATGGACTTAATCTCGGAGCCCATCAGGACCAGCCCGGCATCATAACGGTCTTTAACCAGATAATCCCGATGGGCTTTGCGATTCTTGGTGATGATTTTTCTACCGCCGCGCATTGAGATGTCTTTCATTATGGTTTGTTGAATCACGACAGCATGAGCAGAGAAACGGCAAACTGCATCCTAAACTTGCGAGTGTGTTTCAAGCCAGCGGTTTCCATAATCGCTGGAAATCCCTGGCTTCAATCTCTTCATTCGCGTATGCTTGAATGGCGCTGCGTTCGACGCCGATGACGCGCGCCGCCGCATCGGCATCATCGCAATTCACAAGGCTGACGGCAATCGCTTCGGCATCTTCAGGGATATTCGCATCAAGACTGACCACGGCCTTCATCACGCTGCCGAGCCGCGCCTGAAACTCGGGTCCAGGCACAGCGCATACATGCAATACCAAGGCATCCCCCAACTCGGTGATACGCAGCCCGCTAGCTGTTTCGTCAATCTCAAAATCGGAAATGGCGTCGGAAACCAGGGCGATGAAAGCGACCGTTTCTGGAGCGGCGGCTGACACGGTAGCTGGGGCGCTGTCAGCTTCAGTCGGCGCAGATACAGCCCTTATCTGCGGTTCTGCCGTTGGAGCGATAAGCACTGTCAGGCCGGTGATGTCCAACTCGCCCGACCAGACCAGCAGGCCGCCAATGACAATAAGAAGGAAGGCTGCGATGACCAGAACAAAACGTCGGCCGAATCTTGTGTTTTGCGATGCCCTTTCCACTTCAGGCTGCAAGTCCTCCCAGTCGGCTATGTCACCCGGCTCTTCATCAGCCGGCTGCGCCGAAGCGGTTTCAGCCTGGATCGCCGCCGCGTCAAGCGCGGCCGATTGCGCCAAAGCAGCCCGTTCCCTAAGTTCACGCGCACCGGGATAAGCCGGGTCTAATTGAATCACGCGGTCAAGCGCTTGGATGCCGATTTCGCTGTCTTGAACGGCATGGGCATAAATCCACCACAAGGCCGGATTATCATTTTCCGTTTCGAGCAAGGGGACCAAGGCTGTCTGCGCTTGTTCAAGTTGACCTTGCTCAATCAAGTCGAATGCGTTCTGCAAAATCGCATCGGTCGAATCACTCATGATAAATTTCCTTCATGGCGAGCCAGTATTCAGCCAAGCCGCTGTACAGGCAGTGTACATCCAGTTGACTGAATACGCAACCAAAAAGCCCGCCGGCACCGGCGAGCTTAGCCAGAATGCCCTGAAGAGGACTCGAACCTCCACCCCGTTAAGGACACGGCCCTCAACCGTGCGCGTCTGCCAGTTCCGCCATCAGGGCAAGTATCGCACCAGTATATGTTTTCCCCAACAAATGTCAATCCCTGTAACTGCTGAATTACTGCGACTCCATCTTGAGGTCATATCCATCGTGCCGTATCATAGCAGGATATTGAATGATACTGACTTGCGAGCAAGGTCGCGGATACATGCACATCGCTTTGGACGCAATGGGAACGGATACTCATCCTGTCAATGACATCGCCGGCGGTGTTCTGGCGGCCGCCGAATTTGGCGATACTGTGGTCCTGGTTGGGGACCAATCACTCATTGAAGCCGAGATCGGCAAGCACGATATTCGCACTGGCAAAGTGGAAATTTTACATGCCCCTGATTATATTGCCATGGATGACAAACCCACCGATGTGATCAAGTCAAAGGCATCGTCTTCGATCCATGTCGCGCTCAATGCGGTCAAAAACGGCGATGTCGATGCCTTTGTGACCATGGGAAACACCGGCGCTGTCCATGCGATTGCGACGCTCAAGACCTTGCGAAGGATCCCCGGCGTCAAACGACCTGTCTTGTCGGCGCTGTTTCCAGTCAACAATCATCGGATGATCTTTTTGGATGTCGGCGCCAATACCGATGTCAAGCCAGAGTGGGTAACGCAATTCGCCATCATGGGGAGCATCTATGCCCAACGGGTTCTAAGCTGTCCACAGCCGCGCGTCGCCCTGCTGTCTAATGGCGCTGAAAATACCAAGGGCAATCTGCTTATCCGCGAAGCCGCCGATTTGCTGCGACGGAGCGAGATGAATTTCGTCGGCAATGTCGAACCGGTCGAGTTGATGCGCTCGGCCGCCGATGTCATCGTCATGGATGGATTTGTCGGCAACATCGCGCTAAAGGTGTTTGAGGCGACCACCCATTACATCGCCAGCCTGATACGTCAGGAATTTCGGAATGACATGCTGTCCATGCTTGGCGGCGCTTTGGCGCGGCCGGCATTTAACCGCATTCGCCAAAGAGTGGATACTTCCGAAATCGGCGGCGCGCCTCTATTAGGCGTCAACGGTGTTGTCATTATTGGACACGGGCAGAATTCAGCCATTGGGATCAAAAACGCCATTCAGCAGGCGCGTACTGCGGTTCGGGAAAACGTCATTGATGCCATATACCAGGGCATATCCAAGGAAACAGCCCGGACTGGAGCAGAGCAAGATGCAATTAACGAGACATAAGCGCAAACGGGTCGTGATTACCGGCATGGGCGTGGTGTCACCCTTGGGCGCTAAAGACGATTTTTGGGCGGCAATCAAAGAAGGAAAGTCCGGCATCCGCCGGCTGCAAAATATCGAAACCGAGCATCTGAATGTGAAAATTGGCGCCGAAGTCCTGGATTTTGATTCTTCGGATTATATCGCGCCCAAAGAAGCCCGCCGGATGGGACGGGCCTCGCAATTCGCTATGGTGGCATCGGCGCAGGCCATTGAAGACGCCGGCTTATCCATTGAGGCGATGCCCGAATTGGGCAATCGGGTGGCGACAGTCATTGGAACCACCCTGGGCAGCTATGAAGTGGGAGAAGCCGGCATCCGCGTCTGGAAGCAGTCCGAATACAGACGCGCCAACCCCATGAGCATTATTAACGCCTTGCCCAATATGCCGGCGCATTATGTCAGTCGGATGACCGGCGCCGTCGGGCCGCTCATCACGCCTTCAGTGGCTTGTGCCACTGGAATCCAGGCAGTGGGTGAAGCCGCCGACCTGATTCAGCTTGGCAGGTGCGACATGGCGATTGCGGGCGCGATTGACGCCGTTGTGCTTGATTATATCCTGGCCGGTTTTAGCGCCACCCGCGCCTTGACGCGCGATTACAATGATGCCCCCCAGGAAGCCAGCCGCCCCTTTGATGCCCGGCGCTCTGGTTTTGTACTGGGCGAAGGCGGCGCGGTTTTTATTGTGGAAAGCCTGGAACATGCGCTGGAACGCGATGCCCCGATTTATGCCGAAGTTCTGGGATATGCCAGTTCGTCCGACGCCTGGCATGTGGCCGCGCCCAACCCCGAAGGCGCCGGCGCGCAGCGCGCCATGCAATGGGCATTGGATGACGCCAAGGTCAATCGCCGCGAGATTGAGTATATCAATGCCCATGGCTCGTCAACCGCGGCGAACGATATTATTGAAACTTTGGCGATCAAGCAGGTCTTTGGCGAAGACGCCTATCATATACCGGTGAGTTCGACCAAAAGCATGATTGGGCATGCGATGGCCGGCTGCGGTTCACTGGAACTGTCGGCTTGCCTGATGACCTTGCGGCATGAGGTGATTCACCCGACCATCAACTATCAAATACCGGATCCCAAATGCGATCTCGATTATGTGCCGAACATTGCCCGCGATGCCGGCGGCATACGGACGGTGATGTCGAACAGCTTCGGATTAGGAGGGCAGAACGCATCCATCGTGGTTCGGAATGTATGAACTTCAGGAGTGAGCGATGAACCAGGAAGTCACTGTCATTGGCGGCGGGCTGGCGGGTACGGAAGCAGCCTGGCAGCTGGCGGAACGTCATCACCGCGTCCGGCTCTATGAAATGCGCCCAAAGCAAACCACCGGAGCGCACGTCAGTGACCGACTGGGCGAACTTGTATGCAGCAATTCGCTTGGATCCAAATTGCCAGACCGCGCGACCGGCATCCTCCAGCATGAGATAAAAATGCTGGGGTCTTTATTGATGCGCTGCGCCGAAGAAGCGGCCGTCCCGGCCGGGGCGGCGCTGGCAGTTGACCGCGCTCAATTTGCGCGGCGGGTCACACAGCATATCGAACAGCATCCCAACATTACTGTCATCCGCCAAGAAATCACAAAACTGAATTTGGAATTGCCCACGATTGTCGCCACCGGGCCGCTGACATCGCCGGCGCTGACCAAGGCAATCGCACAGCTTGCCGGCGAGGATTATCTTTATTTTTATGATGCCATCTCGCCAATCGTAGTCGCCGGCAGCATCGACATGAGCCGCGCTTTTCATGCCAATCGCTATGGCCGCGGCGACAGCCAAGCCGGCGACTATATCAACTGTCCGATGAACAAGCGGCAATATCGACGCTTTGTCCATGCCCTGCAAAACGCGGAAACAGCTGCGCTTCGCGATTTCGAGCGGGAAGACCCTAATTTCTTTGAAGGCTGTGTTCCGATTGAACAGCTTGCCAAGCGGGGAGATGACACCCTGGCATTTGGTCCTATGCGGCCGGTCGGCTTGATCGATCCGCATAGCAGGCAGCGACCTTATGCCGTCGTTCAACTGCGGCAGGATAATTTAGCCGGCAGTCTTTATAATATAGTAGGCTTTCAGACCAATATCCGGTGGCGGCAGCAAAAGGAGATTTTGCGATTGATTCCCGGCTTGGAGGCGGCCGAGTTTATGCGGATGGGGCAGATGCACCGCAACACCTTCTTGAATGCGCCAGCCCTGCTGCGCCCGACCATGCAGTTTCGCACCAGCGAGAATCTGTATTTTGGCGGCCAGCTTACCGGTGTGGAGGGATATGTCGGCAACATCGCCACCGGTTTTGTCGCCGCCTTCAACCTGTCACGGCAACTCAAGGGGCTGTCGGCATGGATACCGCCAGTTGATACCATGCTGGGCGCTCTGTGTCATTATGTTACCCACAGTCCGCCGGGCAGCTTCCAGCCAATGAAAGCCAATCTGGGGATTTTGCCGCCGCTCCCGGTGAAAATCAAAAACAAGCGGCAAAGACGGCAGGCTTACGCCGAACGCGCCCACCGCTCCATGATGGCATCCTTAAACAGCTTGGGCGACGAATGGATCCAGGCACAGTGTCACTGAATCAACTGGAAAAATTATGTCAAAATTTCAATCTATGCAGGAACAGGCGACCGACCGCGGCTACTTGGTTGGCCTTGGCATACAGCAGAAAGACGCGCTGCTGCCGGTTGAAGACTCGCTGCGTGAACTAGCTTTGCTGGCCAAAACAGCCGGCATCGAAGTCGGCGGGCACACCTGGCAGCATGTCAAACGGATTAACCCCAAGACTTTTATCGGTTCGGGCAAATTGCAGGAAATTATCGAGGAAATCGCCCATAACGATATCAATGTGATTATCTTTGACGATGAGTTGTCGCCGCGCCATCAGCGCGAACTGGAAAAGCAGTTTGGCGAGTCGGTTCGTTTGCTGGATCGTTCGGCGCTGATCTTGGATATCTTTGCCCAGCATGCGCGAACAAGCGAAGGCGCGCTGCAAGTGGAACTGGCGCAGTATGAATATCGCTTGCCGCGACTCACGCGGCAGTGGACGCACCTGGCGCGGCAGGCTGGCGGCAGCGGCGCCGGCGGCGTCGGGCTGCGAGGCCCAGGCGAAACGCAGCTAGAATCCGACCGCCGCGAGATCAGCCGCAAAATCACCAAACTGAAACGGGACCTGGAGCAGGTACGCGCCCATCGCAGTCTGCATCGGGAAAGACGCCGCGAGTCTGGCCTGCCGCTGGCGGCCCTGGTTGGCTACACCAATGCCGGAAAATCCACGCTGATGAATGCCTTGTCCCATTCCAATGTCTACGCTGCCGACCAACTCTTTGCGACGCTCGACCCCACCATCCGCCGAATCGCACTCCCTGACCGTTCGGAAGCGCTGTTGAGTGATACGGTTGGATTCATTCAGAAACTGCCAACGACGCTGATTCCAGCCTTTCGGGCAACGCTTGAAGAGGTGGTTGAGGCTGACCTGCTTTTGCATGTAGCCGATATCAGCCAGCCTAATGTCATGCAGCAGATTGAGGCTGTCGAAGATACGTTGGCGGAGATAGACGCCGCTCAAATGCCAAGAATCCTGGCGCTGAACAAAATTGACCAATGGCCCGATGCCCTGCCTGATATCGCTCTTGTTGATATCTACCAGGCTGTTGTTCCCGTCTCGGCACGGGAAAACCTGGGGCTGGATGAATTGCGGGAAATCATCGCGCGGGTCTTAGCAAAGAAGCAGACGGCGCTCAAGGTTCTTATTCCCTACGACCGCGGCAAAGCGTATTCCCATCTGTATGACAAAGGGTATATTCAATCCGAAAGGACAAATGAATTAGGGTGGCAATTAACCCTTCGCCTGCCCAGCAAGCTCGCCGGTCACTATCAGGAATACATCGTGGACGAGCCTGAATAAGCTGCCTTTAATGGCTAGGGCAGCTGCGCCCAATAGATTTCGGGGCGGTATCGGCTGTGCAGAAACAGGCGCCGGTCTTCCGATATGGTTAAGGCGATGGGCGCCGGAATATCGGGAAAAACGACGACTTCCACATCGTCGCTGGCGCAGCCGCTGTCGAGACACTGACGCGGTTTGATGCGGCCAACGATCCCGCGAGTTCCCAGCGCATATCCAAAATACAGAAAACCGTCATTCGCCAGCGCTACGTTAGTGATGCTCCGAAGCCCAGACACCAAGGGCTGTGGTTCGGAATATGAGCCGTCTTCTTGAATCTCGAACCATTCGATACCGCGCCTGGCGCTGCCGGCGTTGGCAACATAAACGCGGCTGCCATCGCTTGCGATGCCGGTCGGCGAGCGCAAATCAGTGAGTATGGTATGTGTTATGCCGCTTTCGGATACTTGGGAAATGGAATGGGCGTGGGCATTGGTGACCAGAAAATGATCTGGGTCGATGCGGGTAATTCCCCAAGGGGTATTGAGTTGACTGGCAATGCTAACCGGCGCCAAACGAGCTTGGTCAACCTTCCACAGAGTCTCGCTGTCTGTATCCGGTATCCACAGGTCAAATCCGGCTTCCGTGTCTTCAGCAATGAAGCTGCTGCCATTGCGGACGCCAAAGACATAGGTAATCGTATCGCCGGAACGGTCATCAATTCTGTAAATCGTCCAATCGCCGTTACAGATCACATAGAGATAGTTATCATACCAGGTGATTGCATTCGGGCGCTGAACGTTGCCGGTCAGCAGTTCCAGATCATCCTGGAGAAACGGACTGGCAAGCGCCGATGCCTGCGCTTCTGGGGTTGTTCCTGGTGTTGGCGCTGCTTTATCACTGTCTTGCGCGCTGATGAGCGAAGCAGTCAGCAGGATGCAGAGTAAAACGGCGATTTTCATGGCGCTCCCTAAAGATACGAAGCTGCGTCCAGCAGAACTTGCCGCCAATGCCGTTAGTGATTTTACAGCCCTTGCATCCGGACCTCTAGCGCCAGGATGCTGGCAAACCGCTGCCCTCGCGCTTCAACTCAAAATCTTTCGGCAAGCAACGAGATGTTTTCTGCTAGGATGTATTCACGAATATAGAGTATAATTGTAAAAAGTGTCCACAGAGAGGCCCTTTATGAAACCTGACCAAGATCAGCGCAGAAAGGCGATTACCCTGCTGTTCATGTTCAGCCTGGCGATTGCATCGTTAGGGAATCGGGGGGCGCCGAACCACAGCCAAAATACGCCGGAAACACCGACTCCCACCCCGGTGGAAGGCGCGGCGACCATCCCCGCGCCCGCCGCCGACTTTGACTTCATCATCACCGATCTCACCGTTAGCTTTGTTTCGACCGCCAGCGGCGACAATTTAAGAGGCATTTGGGATTTCGGCGACGGCAATGTCTCCCGCGAATGGAATCCAAGACACACCTATGCTGCGCCTGGCAGCTACCACGTATCGCATACCGTATCGAATGCCGGCGGCAGTCATGCCATCCGCCAAACTGTCACTGTCCATGCGGTCGCTCAACCTCTGGCTTCGTTAAGCGGAAGCATCCTATTCGCATCCAATCGGACAGGCAACAATGAAATCTATCTTATGGGCGCCGACGGTTCACAGCCGATCAACCTTAGCGGCAGCCCGGCCGATGACCGGCATCCATCATGGTCGCCGGCCGGCGATTCGATTTTGTTCTCATCAAAACGCGACGGCGGCGCTTGGGATATTTACAGCCTGGCAATGGATTCATCAGGCGTCAATCGTCTAACGGATACAGGCAACAACATCATGCCGGCCGGGTCGCCGGATGGCACACGGATTGCTTTTGTAACGGATCGCTTTGGCGACAATGATATTATGGTGATGGACGCTGACGGCAGCCGTCAAATTCAGCTTACGGTCGATACGACCGACGACATCAGTCCCACTTGGTCGCCCGACAGCCGCGCTATCGCTTATGTTTCAGATGCGGCCGGTGACCGAAACATTGTTGTTATTGACGCTGTGAACGGCGCGCCGATCTTCACGCTCACAGCCGAAGCAGAGGACAACTATGACCCAGCATGGCTGCATGACCGCAGCCGCAGCCTGCTGGCATTTACATCAACGCGCTTTGGCAATGAAGAAATCATGCTGGTCAATCCATTGGACGGCAGCGGTCTGCGCCGGGTGACCACCGCCGCGACCAATGAACGCCAGCCGGCCTGGTCGCCGGACGGCGCCTGGATCGCTTTTGTTTCCGACCGCGATAACGGCGGCGCAAGCAACATCTACAGAATCAGGGTTGATGGCAGTCATCTAAGCCGCCTGACACCTGACGGAAGCAGCGAATATGATCCCGACTGGCATTAATGTTTTCGGATTACCGAAGTCGCTTGACAAAGCAGAGTGTCCATTTCGCAATCAGCTTATGCCTGATTGACTCCAATCAAACGCATGGTCAAGTATGAAGCCGAGGTGATCCCCGGCATTGAACCCATCGCAATCCATGAGCTTCATTCACTGGCGGGGTCAGCGGTCCGGTCTGTTCGTCAAACCCGGCCGGGTTTCATTCGCTTTCGTCTGGCCGCGGCGCCGGAACAGCTGGCTGCGCTTCGTTCGGTCGTCGCCGTGTATCATATTCATGGCTTTGCCATTCCGCGCCCCAAAGCCCTGCTCGGTCATCAGCATTTCACGCGTTTAATCGGCATTCTGCGAGACGTCATCCAGCGCTGGCGGCATGACAAACTTAGCCTGGGCATCGGCGCCGCCGGATCTGAATCATCGGTGCTGCGGCGGCTGAAACGAGAGCTTTCGGATGCGCTTGATTTAACGGTGGCTGAAGATGGCAAAGGCGACCTGTATATTCGTCTGGCGCGGCAGCGCGATAAGAAGGGCTGGGAAATACTGGTGCGAACCACCGCCCGGCCTTTATCCAAACGGGCATGGAGAGTTGCCAATATACCGGGCGCGCTCAACGCCACAGTCGCCTATGCCATGACGCAGTTCAATCCGCCGCCGCATCCGGCTGTCGCCGTCAACCTTTGCAGCGGCGCTTCAACGATTCTGATTGAGCATGCCATAATGCGCCCGGCGGATATTCTGCTGGCGGTAGACCATGACGACCGGATGATTGAAGCGGCCGTCAGGAACGCTGAAGCAAGCCAAACCGCGGCCAGAATCCATCATATCAAAGCAGACGCCAGCCGAACACCGCTGCCCTCAAGTTTGGCTGACCGCATTTATGCCGATTTACCCTTCGGACATCATATTGGCAGCCATCAAGCCAACCGAAGTTTATATCCGGCGATACTGGACGAATCGGCTCGACTGGCGCACATAAATGCCAGCCTGGTGATACTGACACATGAAGTCCATCTTTTGCGCCGCTGCCTGTATCGCTCGTCCTGGAAAATAAAGTCGGAAACGCGAATCAACCTGGGTGGACTGCACCCGCGCATATTTGTCCTTGAGCAAAAATCGTCCAGGATGTAACGTGTGAATCATACGAATATAGTGGGGATTTCATGCCGCTGCGAATTTTGCTGCTTGCGGTCTTTTCGATGACATTCGCCGCCTGTCAGCCGGCGGCAGAAGAAAACCTGATGACCGTCACGCTGATTGCGGACGGACTGAAACAAACCTTCAGCTACGCCGGCGCCGGTACTGTGGCCGAATTCCTGGCTGAAGCGCAAATTGAACTGGGGAATCAAGACCGCATCAGTCACCCGCTGCTGACACCGATCACCGACGGGATGCGCATTACCGTTCGGCGGGTCATGGAAACACAGGCATGTCAGCAGGAAGTCATTCCTTTTGCGCGTCGATTTGTACTCTATGAAGGCATCCCCGCCGGTGAAGAGCGGCTTGCAAAATCAGGACAGCCCGGCGTCCAAGAGGCTTGTTATCGCATTCTGTTTGAGGACGGCGTCGAAAGCCAGCGCACTCCAGTCGGGCAGCCGACCATGCTAACCGAGCCGATTGATGAAATTATCTATGTGGGGACCCTGAACGAAGTGGAGCCGCTTGCGCTCATGGGCACACTAAGTTATATCAACAACGGCAATGCCTGGACCATCAAGGGAAACACATCCGCAAAACGGCCCCTGACAGCCAGCGGCGGTCTGGATTCACTGGTGTTTGACCAAAACGAAGACGGAACGCTGCTCATTTATACAAGGGGAACAGCCGATGGTGATTTCTTCAATGAGCTATGGATGATTGGCACAGTGGAAAATTCGCCGGCGGTCAGGCTGGCGCCGACGGATGTTCTTTATGCCGAATGGCGGCCGCAGACCCGACACACCATCGCCTATTCGACTGGCGAAGGGCGTCAGGCGATGCCGCCGCGGAAAGCGCTCAACAACCTCTGGCTGATGGATATTGATCGCCATACCGGCCGCGCGGTGGATATCGAAGCCATCATTCCTGAATCCGACGGCGGCCGGTACGGCTGGCGGGGAACGGACTTTAGCTGGTCGCCGCAAGGGGACCGTATCGCCTGGGCAAGAGCCGATGCGATGGGGATTGTGGATTTTGAGGAAAAGAAGCTGATTGCGCTGCTCGACTACACCGCCTTTGGCACCTCCCAATTTGGGGTGTGGCTGCCGCCGCTTTCCTGGTCGCATGACGGTCATTTCATTGCCTCCATCCGACGCGGCGCCCCCCTTGGCAGCGAACCCGCCGCGATAGATTCTGTATTTGATTTGGCTGTCACCAGCGCCGATGGCCGCTATTCGGCTCAAGTCAAAACAGCGGTGGGCATCTGGGCTGCGCCTAGCTATTCGCCGGGCATCGCCGCCCCCAACTCGGATTTCCCGCGCGGCTGGCTTGCCTACCTTCAGGCGCGCGCGCCGTATAACAGCATTGACAGTCAGTATGATCTGGTCGTCGCCGACAGAGACGGGAGCAGCCGGCGCATCATCTTTCCCCCAGCCGCGCGGGCTGGCATGCAAATGAGTGATTTTGGCTTGTCGGCGAATGGCTTTGCCTGGAGTCCCGATGCTCGTTTTATCGCCCTTGTATACCAAGGCAACCTGTGGATTGTTGATGTACAGTCATCCGACAGCTATCAGGTGACTTTTGACGGCGGCGCCGCCCATCCTGTCTGGACAAGATGATGCGCCAGCTGGTCACATTTTCGATTAGCCTGGTCCTGCTGGCAGGCAGCCTGGTCGCAACATTCGGCACGGCAAGCATTCGAGATTTTGAACTGCGCGGCTATGTTAACCCGACAGCCGACCCGAACCTGCCCTTTGCAGCGCCCCGACCGGGCGTCAACGCGGAACTGCGACAGTACAGCCGACCAGAACTGGAAGCCAACCTGGAGCTTATTCAGGCTTCCAATTTTGTTTGGATCCGCCAGTTTGTCCATTGGGATGAAATTGAGCCGCGGCCAGGCAGGTATGACTGGTCGGACTGGGATGCCGTCGCTGATGCTCTGCGCGGCTATCCCCAACTCGAACTGGTCGCGGTGCTGATGAATACGCCCGAATGGGCGCGTGCATCCGCCCCCAACACAGCCTTAACATCAACCGCGCCGCCGCAGTCGCTGGCGGATTTTGCGGCCTTTGCCAGGGTTTTCGCGGCACGGTACGGCGATGTCATTGACTATTACCAAATTTGGGACGAGCCAAATCTCGACGATGCCTGGGGCTCGCTGCCGCCAAGACCGGGCGAATATGCGGCGCTTTTGGCCGCGGCATACCAGGCTGTCCATGCCGCCGACCCTGGGGCAACCGTGATCGCGGCGGCGCTGGCGCCGACCACCGAAGCCGCCGGGCAGAACATAAGCGACATCCGCTTTCTGAATGCCATGTATCAGCATGGCGCCCGCGAGTTCATGGATGCCGCGGCCGCCAAGCCTTATGGATTCTCATCGTCCGCCATGGACCGAACTGTGTCCGAGACGCGCCTGAACTTCTCGCGAATCATCGCGCTTCGTGAAGTGATGACCGCCAACGATGACGCTCAAACAGCCCTTTGGGCAAGCCATTGGGGCTGGAATGCCCTGCCGGCCGGCTGGTCGGGCGATGCTTCGATTTGGGGACAGGTCACGGCTGAAGAGCAGATTGAATTCACCCTGAAAGCATTTGACCGCGCCTATCGCGAATGGCCCTGGCTAGGCGCGATGATCTTGCATCATTGGCAGCCCGATGCTGCGGCCAGCAGCGCCCAATGGGGATTCGCGCTTGTGCAGCCGAACAGCCAGCCGTCAGGATTACTGCAAGCCATCCAAAACTACCCTTTTCCGAGCCAGGCGCAAAACGGCTTGCATCATCCGCGCACACCCTTTGCCCGCTATAGCGGTGTCTGGCAGTTCAGCGAACTTGGCGCCGATATCGGCTGGCTGGAAACCAGCGACAGCCAACTGGCATTTGACTTTTTCGGCGCGGATCTAGCGATGCTCTTGCGCGAAGATGATTATGTCGCTTTCCTGTATCCGACCGTCGACGGCCAGCCAGCCAACGCCACGCCGCACGACTCCAATGGCAATGCCTATGTTTTCCTGCGAAGCCCTTCGCACCAGCCGGAAACCAACCTTGTCCATATCTCCACCCGCCTCCCACTGGCGCGGCATACCCTGCGCATCGTCGCTGACAGAGGTTGGAATCGATGGGCGATTGCCGGTTTCGCTGTAAGTTCTGGTGACTTGTCAGCCGGCTACAATCGACAAATCGCCATTGGCGCGATTGCCACTTGCCTGTCCTTTATCGTCTTCCTCATCTCTCTTGTGACTGCGCCATGGAAAACCTGGCTGCCGGCGGCAGCCGTTTTTATGAAGCGGCTGTCGGTCACATTACAGCTTGCAATCAGTGGCGTCACATCGGCGGCGATGATGATGGCCATGCTCTGGACATGGACATCCGAGCGCCCGGCGATTCTGCTGCGCGGCGAGCTTAACATCCTGCTTGCCCTGGTTAGCGGCGGCCTCCTCTATCTGTCGCCGGGCTTCATCATTTCCATCCTGGCTGGACTTGTGCTCTTTGTCCTGATTTATCATCGGCTGGAAACCGGACTCATGCTCGCCCTGTTTTGGTCGCCCTTCTTTTTGTTCCCGATTGAATTATACAGCTTTGCCTTCCCGATGGCCGAGGTGATGATGTTATTAACCGCCTTGGCCGCGCTGCTGAAGCTGCTGGCAGGCTTGGGGATACAGCTTCAGATGTCAAACAGCGCTTGGCCGCTGGTTTCCAAAACGTTTTTCACCAAACTAAACATGATGGATGCGGCCATTATCGGCATGGCGGTCATGGCGGTGATTTCGCTGGTTTGGACGCGGCGGATGGATGTGGCGGTGACCGAATTGCGTACCCTTATCCTTGAGCCGGCGCTGTTTTATGGTCTGTTTCGAGCGGCGCGACCGAGCAAAGAATCGCTTATCCGCTTTGTCGATGCCTTGATTATCGCCGGCTTGCTGGTTGCGCTGATTGGCTTGTTCGGCTATCTCCGCGGCGATGCCATCATCACAGCAGAAGGCGGCGCCTGGCGGCTGACAAGCGTTTATGGCTCGCCCAACAATGTCGGTTTGCTGCTTGGCAGGACGATCCCCCTGGCTTTGGCGTTTTTGCTGGTCAAAACAGATCATCAACGTCAGATGTTTGCCGCGGCCGCGCTTTTTTTCATGGGCATCGCCCTGATTTTGACCCAAAGCGTCGGCGCGCTTATCCTTGGCCTCCCAGCAGGCATCATGGTACTCTTGTTCGGACGCTATCAACGGAAAGCGCTGCCGCCGGTCATCGCCCTCGGCGCGATAGTCTCAATCGGTTTTGCCGTTCTTTCACAGGTATCGGCGCGATTTGCCAACATTTTAGATTTCACGGCCGGAACGAATTTTCTGCGCTTGCGGCTTTGGGAAAGCGCGGTTGAAATCATACGCGACTATCCGATTAGCGGTATTGGCTTGGATCAGTTTCTTTACCGGTTTAGCGGCGAATATGTTCGTCCCGACGCCATTTGGGACCTTGACCTTTCTCACCCGCACAACGTCATTTTAGATTTTTGGACGCGTCTGGGCATCATCGGCGTATGCCTGTTTGCGACGATGCAGATTGCCTTTTGGAAAAACGCTGTGGCTGCTTTGAGGGTATTCCGCCAGCAAGACCGGACTCTCTTTGCCCTCACCCTAGGTTTGATAGGCAGCATGGCCGGCCTGCTGGCGCACGGCTTCATCGACAACAGTGTTTTCGTCCTCGACCTGGCTTTTGTTTTTATGTTTCAGCTGGCGGCGGTCATTCGCCTTAAAGACATCTCGAACAGCCGGCGATATGAATGAAATAAGGCAGCCATCACTGCCTTATCAGCCTGATTTGATTGGTCTTGTCAATCATTCTATTCCATGTTGGACTTGATGTAGTCCACCGCCTGTCCGACGGTTTCAATCTTCTGGGCGTCCTCATCGCTGATTTCGCCGCCAAATTCCTCCTCAAATGCCATAATCAGTTCAACGAGGTCAAGCGAATCGGCTTCGAGATCTTCGCGAAAGCTGGCGCCGCTGATCACCCGATCCTCTTCTACGCCTAATAATTCGACAACGATGCCTTTTACGCGTTCTTCAATTGGATCTGGATCTGAATTCTTCTGTTTGCGCTTTTCCATTCTGGTTTGTTCCTTTCGCGATAAATATGGACGAGCTTGAACAGCCATCCATTATACGGATATTCGCCAGCCGCGCCAGTGTTTGATTCGGCGGCGGCAATGATTGACATACCACGACTTCGCCAGTACGATAGCGCAAGTTCGCTCTGATGAGAATCACCATAATAAGGAAACACCCGTCTATGCCAAAAGTCACGGAAACCCCGCCAACTGAAAGCAGAAAAGTCGATCACATTCGCATCAACTTGGAACAAGACGTGCAGTTTCCACGGCTGACCACCGGGCTGGAGAAATATCGCTTTATGCACCAGGCAGTTCCCGAATTGAGTCTTGCCGATGTCGATACTTCGGTAGAACTCTTCGGCAGATCGCTTGATTCTCCGATTCTGATTTCGTCAATGACCGGCGGCGCCGGGATAGCGCAAAGCATCAATCGCAATCTTGCCGCCGCCGCGCAAAAGCATAACATCGCTATGGGATTGGGTTCACAGCGAGCCGCCATCGAAAATGAGGCTTTGGCAAGCACCTATGCCATCCGCAAGGCGGCGCCGGATATCATGCTGTTCGCCAATTTGGGCGCAGTGCAGTTCAATTATGGCTATGGCATTGAAGAGTGTCGGCGGGCAGTGGATATGGTGGAAGCCGATGCGCTCATTCTTCACTTCAACGTATTGCAGGAAGCGGTTCAGGCGGAAGGCGACATCAATTTCTCCGGCCTGCTCGGCAAAATCGAAAAGATCTGCCGCAGCCTGGCTGTTCCTGTGATTGCCAAGGAGGTCGGCTGGGGATTTTCCCAAGCGAATGTGCGCGACCTTGCCAATGCCGGCGTCGCTGCGATTGATGTCGCCGGCTCCGGCGGCACATCCTGGAGCGAAGTCGAATACCATCGCGCGCCAGCCGCGCTTGATGCCCGCGTGGCCCGCAGCTTTGCCGATTGGGGCATCCCGACCGCCGATGCCATTCAATACGCCGGTTCGGCCGCGCCAGCCTTGCCGATATTCGCCAGCGGCGGATTGCGCGACGGGATTGATGTCGCCAAAAGCCTGGCTTTGGGCGCAGCCCTTGCCGGCCTGGCGGGGCCCTTTCTGCAAGCCGCCAGTGAATCAGTCGAAGCCGTCGATTTGCTGATCCAGGAACTCCAGATGCAGCTGCGAATCGCCATGCTATGCACTGCTTCCCAAAATATCGCGCAGCTGCGACAGGCAGAACTGAATCGAATCACTGATTAAACGTTTCAACCCGCAATCCGCATCCGCGCCAGCGAACTAGACCAATTCCCTGATAACGGCATTGCTCAACAGCCGGCCCGAATCACTTAGATGAACGCGGTCATCCTTGACCTTGAGCAGTCCGGCTGATTGGAATTTCGCTATGGCAGCTGGAAACATTTCGACGAAATCCTGTCCGAAGCGGCGCTTGAACCCCGGGCGGTTTATGCCTTCGCGGGTCAGGCGCAGCCCCATCATAATCGTTTCATAGAGGTCATCCGCGGCATCGACCCTGTTTGCCCTGGCGACTGCCGGCGTCAACGGGAAAACAGGCGCCGCGGCCGCGCCGTTCAAGGCGGCGATATAACGCTGCGGCGATGCCATCGTCGAATAGCGACAGCCGCCGGCAAACCCATGAGCGCCGGCTCCAAGCCCCACATAGGGAAGGTTGCGCCAGTATTGCAGGTTATGCCGACATTCCCGATTTGGACGGCACCAATTGCTGATTTCATACTGCACATAACCATCCAGCGCCAGACATTCAGCGGCATATTCATACATATCGGCAAACAAGTCTTCATCCGGCGCCGGGATTTCGCCGGCATCGACTCGAAGCCGCAGCGCCGTTCCGCCTTTCAGTTCAAGACCGTACATGGATATATGCTCCGGCGCCAGACGCCGAAGCGCATCCACCGTCGCTTTCCAGTCATCCAGGCTTTCGCCGGGCGAACCGAAAATCACATCCAGATTGACGTTATCGAAACCAGCCTGGCGCGCATAGGCCAAAGCATCGACAGTCATTTGCAGATCATGCCGCCGGTCAAACTGCTGCAAAACCTTGGTCGATGCCGACTGCATCCCGATGCTCAAGCGATTAAAACCCAGTCGCCTCAATGCGCGCAAGTAATCCAGGCCGAGGTCATTGGGATTGGCTTCCAGCGATATTTCGGCATGGGCATCCAGCGCAAACCGGCGCTTGAGGGCCTGAAAAATCAGACGATAGTGGTGTGGACTGACAAGCGAGGGCGTCCCGCCGCCAAAAAACAGGGTGTGTGCCGACTGGTGCGGGTTCTGCCTTGACACATATTCCAGTTCTTTACACAGGGCATCAACATAGGCGGGCATCAAGTGTTCAAGGTCGGTATAGGTATTAAAAGCGCAATAGGCACACCGAACCGAGCAAAATGGAATATGGATGTAAATGGACAATGGCTCTTGCGCGAACATCTTTCCCAATGCTGTTCTTTAAGCCTAAGATTGCGCCATTGTCATTGCTAAAATATAATAATGCAAGCCATCATGATATGCTCTGCCGTCAGTCATAGCTGAATACATGGAACATCAGGGAAATCGAATGAACCTCATCCGCCGTATCTTTGGCAAATCTTCCGTCGAATTGGCTTGGAAAACCAAATCGCGGCGCGCGCCTCATGTAACGCCCAGCAGCAATCACACCATCGCCCAGAATCGGCTCAACAGCGCCGACGACGCGGATCAAGATGCACAGCCCGACGCGCCGACGACGGAAACGGAATCATCGGCAGCCGAGACCGAGCCCGAACCGTCGTTTGACGCCAGCCGCAGCGCCACAGACAGCGCGCCAGCAGCGCCGGCTCGGCCGCACAACCAGCAGACAGCGCTCACTTATGGCATGGCCAGCCATACTGGCATGGTGCGCGACCACAATGAGGATGCCTGTTTTGCCATGCACTGGCATGCCATCACCGTGAACGACCGGCCGGATTTTGGTTTCTTCATTGTGGCTGATGGCATGGGCGGGCATCTTGACGGTGAAAAAGCGGCGGCGACCGCCGTTCAAACCCTAGCTTCGGAAATGCTGGAAAGGATACACATCCCAATGCTGCGCGACTTCAAAGCCAGCGACAGCCCCACCATCCTTGACGCCCTGGTGCAGGCCGCCGAAAAAGCCAACCTGGCGGTCATCAAAGAGGTTCCCGGCGGCGGAACCACCTTGTCGACGGTTGCCATAGTCGATAATCTGGCTTACTTGGTTCACGTCGGCGACAGCCGCGCCTATCTCATCCATCATAACGAAATTGAGCAGCTGACAACAGATCACACGTTGGTGCAGCGGCTTGTCGAGATGAACGAACTGACGACGGCGGAAGCTGAAGATTATCCGCAAAAAAATATCTTGTATCGAGCGATTGGACAAAACGAGCAACTCAAAATCGAGCGATTGATTCGCAGCCTGCCGCCCGGCGCTCAAATGCTCATTTGCAGCGATGGTCTGTGGGATCTGGTAGATGACAGCGCTCTGAAGCAAGTGACTCTCGAATCATCATCGCCGCAGGATGCCTGCGACCGGCTGGTTGTCCTTGCCAATGAACATGGCGGCACTGACAACATCACCGTCATTATTTTGAAAATTCCGGACAATCCGCCGCCTGACGCCGCCGGCATCATTGACAAAAGCAGCTGAATGTGTCAATCTTGGTTAGAAGAACTATTGTGAGGATGAATAGCCGCCGCCATGAATCCAAGACAGTCTATCCATACCCAACGCAAGGGCAAACGCATTCTTGTGGTTGACGACGAGCCGCGAATGATTGGTTTTATTCGAATGAATCTGGAGTTGGAAGATCATCAGGTGGTTGAGGCGCACAGCGGCATTGAGGCGCTTGATGCCATCCGCACCCAGCTTCCTGATCTGGTTTTGCTGGATGTGATGATGCCCGATCTCGATGGTTTTGAAACCCTGCGGATGCTCCGTGAATTTTCGGACACTCCGGTCATCATGCTGACCGCAAAGGGCGAGGAAAACGACAAGGTGTACGGGCTGGAGCTAGGCGCCGATGATTATATCACCAAACCCTTTGGCCCCCGAGAGCTTTCCAGCCGCATCAAAGCCCTCTTCAGACGGCTGGAAAAGCCCGGCGTCGACGAAGCCATTTTGCAGATTGATGAGCGCTTGAGCGTCGATTTCAATCAGCGCGAAGTGATCGTCAACGGCGCCCCAACCAAGCTCCGTCCCACCGAATATCGACTTTTGTACCATCTCATCAAAAACGCCGGCTGGACCGTGCCGCACGACCAATTGCTGCAAAAAGTCTGGGGATACGAATACCGCGATGAAGCCCACTATGTGCGCTTGTATGTCAATTATCTGCGCGAGAAAATCGAGGAAGAGCCGTCCAATCCGCGTTATATCATCACCGAACGGGGCGTCGGCTATCGCTTCATCGCCCTAGAAAAGTAACAGCCGCGCCTAAGCATACAAGAAGCCAAAATCCAGATACAGACAGGCTTGCCGGCTATCGAGGTCATGGCAGGCAATCTGACCATATTCTCGATAGACAAATACCGAACGATTGCGGCGTTTCATCTTTTTCTTGAGCGTGTTCCATTGCGATTTGCTCGGTGAGTCGGTGCCTTCGGCAAGCTGGAAATAGCTCGGTTTGAAGATCGCCCGAAAATGATGGTCTTCAAATTCAATCAGCCGCACCAGGCTGGGCCCGCCTGCTCCCGATAAGACATTGTTCATCAAGGCGGCCGCATAGGACTTTTTTACTCTGCGAAAATCAGGCAGATCGCTGTGCATGATTGCTTTCTGGCATTCTCTATTTACAGGGAACTTTATCCTCGTTAGATTAAGTGTTTCAGGCATCTGCCCATATTCAGGAACACGCGCGCCGATGAAAAAGCTCGTCCAGATTCTTCTGATTATCATCCTAAGCCTGATGGTTGTCCATACCCTGATTTACATCGCCTATGGCCTGTCGCTCCTTCCTTTCCCATTCGATTACGACCAGGCGGAAGGGCACGAACTCAACAACGCCGTTCTTATCGCCAGCGGCGCTTGTCCCTATTGTGACAATGATGCCTCTCCATTCTATGGGAGCGGTTATCCGCCGCTGTTTCACCTGCTGATGGTCCCCTTTGTTAAGCTGTTCGGGCCGCAGTTCTGGTATGGCCGTCTGATAATTTTCAGCGCCACGTTCATCACCGCCGGCGCCATTGGATGGGCGGTCTTTCGCGAATCGCGGCGCAAAACGATTGCCCTTGCCGCCGGTCTGGCTTTCCTGGCATCCAACACCATCTATCACATTGGGCCGCTGCTGCGCCAGCACCTGCTGATGGTCATGTTTGAAACGCTGGCGGTGGTTGTCATCGCCAATGCCTTTGAAGCCGAAGGCCGGCAAAAGACGCGCCGGCTCTTCATCGCATTCGCCCTGCTTCTCCTGGCGGGTTACACCAAACAGCTTGCCTATGCGACTTGTATCGCCGTCGTTTTGTGGACGTTTTTGCAAAGCCCGCGAACCGCCATTCGTTATGGTCTCGGCCTGCTGATGCTGGCCGTCATCATTTTTGGATTATTGATGCTGGCGACGGACGGTCATTGGTGGACCAACATCATTACCGCTAACCAAAACCCGTACATCCTCGAACAGTTCACCGGTTTGCTGCGCCAGTTTTTGCGCCTGCACTGGTGGCTGATTGCGCTTGCTGTTGGCATGGTCATCTACGAGCTTTATTTTGACCGCCTGTCTGTCTATTCGGTATGGTTTGCCGCTGCTTTTGCCAACACAGCCGCCGGCGGCAAATGGGGCGGCGGCGACAGCTATTTCGCAACCGCATTGGCCGCGATATGTATCCTAAGCGGGATTTTCCTGGCGAGGTCAGTCAAGCGCGGCTGGCGGCTGCCGCGCAATTATCTTTCTAGGGCGCTGTTAAGAGCCCCCATGCCCGCGGTTCAGGGATGGATTGCCTGCGCGGCGGCTCTGATGTTTTTGGGCTACAGCCTTACCGTCTTCAAAATGCCGACTTCGGGCGCCATTTTTGAACCGATTGCCAAAGTGTTCAACATCACCCCTCTGCCCACATGGCGCTATCCCCTGTATGATCCGGCCGGCTGGACTGTCGGTTATGCCATCACTGGCCATTTGCCCTCGCAAGAGGATTATGACAACGGCTGGGAAATCGTCAGCAAAATCAACCAGACCAATGGCTTATTGATTTCGGAGGATGCCGGATTTAACTTCCGCAGCCAGCGCCAAGTCATCACCAACGCCATACAACTCAAGAATTTATGGGAAAACGGACGCTATAATCCCGAGGAACTTATTGGCGATATTGAATCACAGAAGTTTGGCATTATTATCCTGCGAGCCAGGCTGTTCCCGCCGCCGGTGCTGACAGCGATTGAAGCCTGTTATGAGCTTGATGTCATCATCCCCATGAACGGCTTCAATTATGAGCTTTGGCGGCCTAAATCAAAGCCGGGCGGCGAATGAGCGATGCCGGGCGGTCATCCAGTGTGATTATGATAAAATACATTCACGGCAAAGGAAGATGCGATGAGCCAAGTTGACAGCCAGAGTTTCAAAAATATCCTCGCCTGCTGGACGGCCGGCATCACGGTCGCCAGTGTGTCTTCAAACGCGGATTGGCAGGCGATTACCGTCAACTCCTTTGCCAGCGTGAGCATGAGCCCGCCGCTGATCTGTTTGAATGTGGCCAATCGTCTCGACTTGCGAGCCTATGCAGCCCGCGAAGGTCATTTCGCCATCAGCATTCTGTCCGATCAGCAGCTTGAAATCGGCAAACGTTTCGCTGGCTATTATGACAGTCTGCTTGACAATCGCTTTGACGGGATGGATTGTGAGACAACCGCATTCAATGACCCGATTATACCCGATTGCATGGCTTGGTTAGCCTGCACGGTCGAACATCTGATTAACCTCGGCGAAAATACCATGTTCATCGGGCGGGTGCAAGAGGGCGGCTGGAGCGACGGCAAAACCCCGCTCCTCTATCACAACCGCCAATGGGGCAATTTCCAGGCATCCGAAAACAAATAATCCTGCGATTCGCCGCCAGCGAAGCCGCCGACCAAAAACTAGAGCAGGGCCACGGCCGCCATCGCCGCTCCGACAATCCCGGCGCGGTTACGCAGCTGCGCCGGCGCGATTTCGGTCTGGCAGGCAATATGCGGAAAGAACTTCTGATACTGTTTGCTCACGCCGCCGCCCATAATAAACAAATCGGGCGTGAACAGAAATTCCATATATTGAAGATATTCGGACAACTGCCGACCCCATTTTTTCCAACTGTAGCCTTTTAGCTGTCGGGCGCGGTCGGATGACCGATGTTCGACAATTTCACCTCGAATTTTCAGATGGCCGAATTCCGTATTGGGAAGCAGCTGGCCATTGATGAAGACGGCGCTGCCAATGCCGGTGCCCAGCGTCAGAATAATGACCAATCCGCTGCGGTCGCGTCCAGCGCCAAATTTCATTTCGGCAATGCCAGCCGCATCGGCATCATTCAGCACAGTCACCGGATTGCCGGTGCGCTTTTCCAGCAGGCTTTTCGCATCGGCGCCGATCCAATCTTCGTGGACGTTGGAGGCCGTTAGCGTTATCCCGTGCTGAACAACCGCCGGAAACGTACATCCGATTGGGCCTTGCCAATCAAAATAACGAACGATCTGCCTGACCGCATCTGATACCGGTTTCGGCTTTGAGGGCTGGGGGGTCGGAACGCGCAGGCGGTCGGTGAGAAAATCGCCGGCTGCGGTATCGACCAGCGCCCCTTTAATGCCTGACCCGCCAATATCTATGCCTAACATTTCCATCGAGAATACCTTTCAAACCCGATTCCTTCGTATCTTCTGCATCTTACCAAAAATAACCGCCATGCCATAAAGTCAATTCCAAACCATAAGCGATTGGATTCGTTGGATTCGCGCAGCTTGAATTTAAGTCGGAAATAGGCTTTAATAAGGTCAATCATCCAAAGAGTGAGGAAATGTTATGCGCGTCTGGACTCTGTGCATTGTTCTTGTCGCCGTCATTATGGCATCGACGCCCGTTGCAGCCGCGCAAAGCAGCTGCCTGCCTCTGAACTGCGGTGTGAGCAGAAACGAGATCGATGCTTATCCAAGACCGAATGTGTATCCTTTACCGATTAACGAGGCTATATTATACGACCGCGATTATCGACCTATTCACGCCGCGATGGCAATCTATGATGCCCCTGATGGCAATCTTATCGAAACGCTTGACGAGGGTTACAATTTTTCGACCGTGATCGAAGAAGCGGAAGGCTGGGCAAAAATCGGCGAGGGAAGATGGGTCAAAGCAGAAGCTCTGGGCGAATCATCCAAGCCGTCGCGCTTCGCCGGGGTCACTCTGCCTGGATATGACCTGCCCTACACGATGGCCTGGACATTGCGGCATCTTCGGGCCGCGGAAACGCCTGGCGGCGAGGCTTCCAACAGCAATCCCTTTTTATATCGATACAGCCGCGTCAACATCTACGCCACGGTCGAGGTAGATGGTTACAACTGGTATCAAATCGGCCCCAATCAGTGGGTGCACCAGTTCAAGGTAGCCAAAATCATCGCGGCTGACAAGCCGGCCGAGGTGGACACTTATAAATGGGTTAGCGTCGATTTGTACGAGCAGGTCGCCGTCGCCTATGAGGGTGACCGGCCGGTTTTTGCGACGCTGGTTTCATCGGGACTGCGCGACTGGCCTACCAATGAAGGCGTTTTTCATGTTTATCTGCGCTATTCCCGCACGCTGATGAGCGGCGCCTACAATCGACCCGATTTCTACTACTTGGAAGAAGTGCCGTGGACGATGTATTTTGACAATGACATTGCCTTGCACGGCGCTTATTGGCACGACGGTTTTGGCTTTCGTCGAAGTCATGGCTGCGTCAACCTGTCTATCCTGGATGCTCATTGGCTGTACAACTGGGCTGAAGACGAATTTGATTTTGCCAATGCTGATTATGCAGGTCCGGCGGTCTATGTCTTTTCGAGCGGGGAATATGACTAAACCCGCGCTTCGGCATCTGCATTGACTGATTGACCAGTCAGTTGGCCAAGGCGGCTTCAGTTACCCTGAAATCCTGAATATATCCCTCGACTGCCAGCAGTTCGGCATTCAAGATACTGCATCCGGCCGCGCCGCGAATAGTGTTATGCGACAAGGAAGCGAATTTGTAGCCCAAAATGGGACATTGACGCAGGCGGCCGATGCTGGTGGTCATGCCCTTGCCAGCCTGACGGTCGCGGCGCGGCTGCGGACGGTCAATCTGATAAAGATACTGCAAAGGACGCTGCGGCGCGCTGGGCAACGTCGGAATAGGGTCCAAAGCTCGATAAGTCTCCCATTCGCGGATGATGGTATCCAAGTCAGGCTTCTCTGCCAGTTCGACGGAGATATTGACCAGATGGGCATCCATCACCGGCACCCGCGTGCAAGTCGCGCTAACGACCATATCCAATTCGTCAATGCCTTCGCCGTTAAAAGCGCCCAGCATCTTGCGCGACTCGGTTTCCATTTTGCTCTCGTCACTGGGGACGTAAGGCACGACATTATCCAGAATATCCATCGACGGCATGCCCGGATAACCGGCGCCGCTCACCGCCTGTTCGCTGACCAGATGCAGGCGGCCGATGCCATATTTGACCAGGGGCTTTAGCGCCATGACCACCGGCATGACGGTGCAGTTGGAGTTGGCGATCAAGGCGCCGCGGCTCCAGCCGCGACGGCGGCGCTGGACATCAATCAAAGGAAGGTGTTCGGCATTCACTTCGGGCAGCAGCAGCGGCACATCGGCGACCATCCGATTGACCGATACGTTGGTGCAAACAACGTGACCGGCATTTGCCAGTTCCGTCTCCTTGGCAATGGCCGCTTCTTTGGGCAAGGCCGAGAAAATCAAAGGCGAATCGACGGGATCGTCCATTGTCTTGACCCTTAACACAGCCGCGTCTTCGGGCGGATTATCGTTTAACACCCAGTGAACAGCTTCGCCATAGGTCTTGCCGGAGCTGCGGCTGGAACCCATCACTTCGCTGACTCGAAACCAGGGATGATTATCCAGCAGTTGAACAAAACGTTGTCCGACAGCGCCGGTCGCGCCCAAAATAGCGACATCCATTTTCTGCATCATGCTCTCCTTCTTCCGTAATGAACCCGTGTCGGCGCCGGCAGCCCAAGTTCATTCTTATGCGTGTATGCGGGAGTTCTGTTCGCTCTCGCCGCGCGGGCTTTACATGCCAACCGTGTCGGAGCGAACCGCCGGATAAGAACCCAGCATCTTGACAAAGGAGGCTAATTGCAGCAGCTGCGTCAGAGCTTCCTGACACTCTGCATCCTGCCAGTGACCTTCAAAATCAAGATAGAATATCGGTTCCCACGGTCGATTTCGGCGCGGCCTCGATTCCAGTTTGGTTAAATTCAGATTGCGCCGCGCAAATTCGCCCAGACATTCGTAGAGCGCCGCCGGGCGATTGCGGGTCGCAAATACGATGGACGTTTTATTGTAATCCGACGGCTGCGGGTCATCATGCCCCATCAGCAAAAATCGCGTGTAATTAAAGGGCTCATCTTCGATCTGCGCTGCCAAAACATCCAGTTGATAAAGCTGCGCCGCCAATTCTGTCGCAATGACCGCGATGCTGCTGTCCGGATTTTTGGACAGGTCCTGGGCTGAACCGGCGGTGTCATACCAAGCCATCGTCTCGAATCCGTGGCGTTTTAGATAGCGTTCACACTGCGCCAATGCCTGTGGATGCGAGCGAACGTTCTCGATATCGGCAAAGGACACACCCTGGTTGGCGAGCAGGGCATGGTGAACGCGCAGAATCACTTCAGCCTGAATCCGCACATCATGATCGAGCAGCAGTTCATAGGCGCCGCTGACAGAGCCAGCCAGCGCATTTTCCACTGGCAGCAGACTGTAATCGACTTGGTTGGATTGCAAAGCGTCAAAAAGATGGTTAAAGTCCGGGCATGGATAGCAGTTGACGTCATCGCCGAAATGCTGACGAATCGCGATTTCCGAATTGGCGCCCGGCATACCTTGATAGGCTACTGTCGGCATCATAATCCCGCTTTATGTTATTTGATTCTGCCAAATCATAGCCGGCAATTATCGAATGTTAAAGGGTTTGCCGCGCAACAAATTGACGCTAAACTCGTATAATATAGAGAACGGCGCTTACAGCAAGGAGATGCAATGACTAAAGAACCGCGGTTTGACCCCATGAAAGAAATCCAAAATTTTGGCGAGCAGATTAGCAAGCAGATCGAGAAAGGGATTCGGACGGTCACTCATGTTCCCGAACAGATTATTCTCGATATGTATGAGGCTGACAGGAAATTGATGATTCGCACCAGCGCTATTGACGGATTGGTCAAGACCAGCATCGAAATCAGCGTGGAGAACAACATCCTGACCATTGGCGTCCAGACCGAGCCGGAAACCACCCCGCCAACAGCCCGATATTTGCTGCAAGAACGCCGCTTTGGATATTTGTCGCGCGCTGTTGAACTGCCCTTCCCGGTCAAAGCCAACGAGGCTAGAGCGAAGCTGGGAAGCGGAAACAGCCTCATCATCAGCCTGCCGATTGACGACAGCATCTACAGCAGCATCAAAGTCACGCCGGTTGAATAAAAAGCCGCCCGAACCGCGGCTTGCACAATTTCTGCTGTCTGACAACTCAACCGGGATTCAGCAAGGCATTTTTGGCTGTCATCACCTGCTGTTCAAAGCTGGTCAGCAGGCTTGCCTTGGCCTCATCATCCATATAACTCAACACAATCGAACGTTTCGCAAGCTCAACGATTTCATCTATGCCCAGCCCGCATGCTTCATGCGCCAGCATATATTCATCAACCAGCGATGTCTGATAGAGCGAAGGCATTCCAGACGACAGGATGATGGGCAGGCCGCTGTCAAACAACTGCTGCAAGGGATAATCCGATGCCTGTTGAATCAAGCCCAGCCGAAGCGCCCGGCTAATCGAAACCACCACCGGCAGGCTCGCCTGCGCCAGGGAATCGAGCAGGGATTCATCTTCATGGATGCCCCAGGAATCGGTTAGGCGATGCGGGTTTAGCCCTTCCAGAGCGGCGGCAACGCCTTTAATGCCCAAAGCGCCGCCGGCATGAGCCACCGTGAAGATGTCTTTCTTGCGGGCAGTGGCAAAGGCGCGGTGAAACTGTCCTACTGGCTGGGCGTCTTCTGGCCCTAGCAGACCCAGCGCGACCACATTGCCGCGCCGCGCCGTGGCTCCAGCCGCCCAGCGCGCCGCGTCATCTCCAGCCCGCGGGTTGTCGCGCGGAATGCAAAATATCCACGACATATCCACATTCCATCCGCGCAGCGCACGGTCGCGGCCATCGTTAAGCGCCTCGATAAACAGGTCGATGCTCATGCCATAGGCATCCAGAAAATCCGACGGGGCAACAGCGACTTCGGCATAAGGGACATTCTGTTTGGACAGCGCCACGCCAATGTCATAAACCACGCGGGCGATGTCTTCTGGATACCTGACCCACTTGCCAGCGACCCGCGCAATTTCATCCAGCCGCGCATAATCGGGCGCATCCAGCAAATTGACCCAGTCGTCAAAGCGCTCTAACTCGGCCGGCACGCCATTTTGATGTGCAATCATCAGCAGGCTTTCGCGGCTTAGGGCGCCGGTTAGCTGGAGATTGAGTTCCACTTTTGGAATCGCGGCAATAAATTCACGAAGGCTCATTTCGTTTTCCTTAATCAGCTGATGTCACTTGGGAAGGCTGGCTGTCATTCAACTGCGCTTTTGCATCGCGATAGGCTATCGATGCCCTGATCAAAGCCGCGAACAAGGGATGCGGTCGATTCGGCCGGCTTAGAAATTCCGGATGAAACTGACTTCCCAGCATAAAGGGATGGTCTTGCAGTTCGGCTATTTCCACCAGCACTCCATCAGGGCTAAGTCCACTGAAACAGACGCCATTGGCTTCAAAGAGTTCCCGATAACTGTTGTTAAATTCAAAGCGATGGCGGTGACGCTCCTGAACGGATTCGGCGCCATAAGCCTGTGCCGCCAGCGAATTGGGGCGCAGGACACAGGGATATTCTCCCAGCCGCATGGTGCCGCCCATGTCTGTAATGGCGCGCTGTTCCAGCATCAGGTCAATAATGGGATGAGCCGTATTTGGGTCAAACTCAAAACTGCTGGCGTCCTCCATACCGAGAACACCGCGGGCAAATTCGATGCACATCACCTGCATGCCAAGACACAAACCCAGATAGGGCGACTTGTTTTCACGCGCAAATCGGGCGGCGGCGATTTTGCCTTCAATGCCGCGGCAGCCGAAGCCGCCGGGTACGACAATCCCGTCCAATGTCTGCAATTCATCAAGCCGCCGGTCTTTTTCCAACTCGCCCGAATGAATCCAGACAATCTCAACGGCGCGGTCATGGTGAATGGATGCGTGTACAATCGATTCTTTCACTGACATATAGGCATCGTGCAATTCAACATATTTGCCGACGATTCCTATGCGGAGATTCTCCATAACCGTCCGCGAACGCACGACAATCTGGCGCCATTCACTCAAATCGGGCTGGCTGGCTCGTATCTTGAGCCGCTTGAGGATATAATCGCCCAAACCGGTTGCTTCTATCATCAATGGCACGGCATAAATATCATCAGCCGTCTGCAATGGAATGACAGCTTTCTCATTGACATCGCAGAAGAGCGCGATTTTATTGATAATTTCGGCATTCACCGGATAATCCGTCCGCGCAATGATGACATTGGGCTGAATCCCGATGCCGCGCAGCTCGCGCACGCTATGCTGCGTTGGCTTTGTTTTTAGCTCGCCGGTAGCGCCAATATGGGGCAGAAAGGTAACATGGACGTAAAGGGTGTCCCTTCGTTTGAGTTCGGCGCGGAGTTGGCGCAGCGCCTCTAAAAAGGGCAGCCCTTCAATGTCGCCAGCCGTGCCGCCCACTTCGACGATGATGACATCGGCGCCGCTTCGCTGGGCAACCAGCTTCATGCAGCGTTTGATTTCGTTGGTGATATGCGGCACGACCTGAATGGTGCCGCCGAGATATTCGCCGCGGCGCTCTTTTTCGATAACGGTGCTGTAGACCTGGCCGGCGGTTACGTTGGAAAGTCGGCTGACATTTTCATCGACAAAACGTTCATAATGACCGAGGTCGAGGTCGGTTTCGGCGCCGTCGGCGGTCACAAAGACTTCACCATGCTGATAAGGGCTCATCGTGCCGGGGTCGACATTCAGATAGGGATCCAGTTTTTGTATGGCGACCTTTAGCCCGCGCGCTTTCAGAATACGGCCAATCGCCGCCACCGTCAGCCCCTTGCCAACCGAACTAACTACCCCACCGGTACAGAATATGTATTTCGGTTTCACCTTCACTCATCCAGTTATCTATCATAAAAGACAAAGCGGGAAACTATTTCTCCCGCCGCAAGTTTTCGCCGTCAACATGGCTGATTAGCCGCCTATCGGCAGGCAGCCCGGTCACAGATTCGATGGTCACCGTCTATTTTATTCGCATGGCAATGAACTTCAAGTGAACAATCATCAATTCGGAAATTTGCTATATAGCATATTGTCATCCTTGATTATACTAGACATATTCCAATCGGCAAGCTGCCGGTTGGCAGTTTTTGAATTGCGGGCAAGCGGCATCGCTCGATTGCGCTTCGGGCACAGCCGCGATAATCCATGGAAAACGATTGGAACAAATTCAATGAGTGAACAGTACCAACGAACACGGCGGGCTGAACAACGGCGCCAATCCAGCGCTTCGGCGCAGGAAACCGCCGAGCGCGTCGCCAAAAGCGTCGCACAGGTCATCATTGGCAAACGCAATGAGATTCGGCTTGCCGCCTTGGGTTTATTCTGCCGCGGACATATCCTCCTCGAAGACATTCCCGGCGTCGGCAAGACGATGATGGCAAAGTCGCTTGCCAGAGCCTTGGGCTGTACATTCAGCCGCATACAGTTCACGCCCGACATGCTGCCTTCGGACATCACCGGGGTTTCAATCTATAACCCCAAAAGCCGCGAATTTGAGTTCCGCCCCGGCCCGATCATGGCGCAAATTATCCTTGCGGACGAAATCAACCGCGCCACCCCCAAGACCCAGTCGGCGCTTTTGGAAGCGATGGAAGAGGGGCAAGTGACGATTGACGGCGCGACTTACCGGTTAAGCGATCCCTTCCTGATTATGGCGACGCAAAATCCAATCGAATACGAAGGCACCTTCCCGCTGCCCGAAGCGCAGCTGGACCGCTTCCTGATCCGCATACAGATCGGCTATCCAAAACCAGCCGAAGAACTCACGATTCTTTCGGCGCAGCAGTATCAGCATCCCATTCAAAATCTAAGACAGGTCGTCAGCCGACAAGAACTGCTTTCGGTGCAGCAATTGGTTAAAGAAGTGTATGTCGCCAAAGAAGTCAAGCAATACATCATCAATCTGATCACCGCATCGCGCCGGCATCCGGATGTCTATCTAGGCAGCAGTCCGCGCGGTTCGCTGGCGCTTTTCCGCACCTCCCAGGCGCGCGCCGCCATGTCCGGGCGCGATTACGTCATTCCCGACGATGTCAAAGCGCTGGCTGAAGTCACGCTGGCTCATCGCATTCTCGTCGGCCCCGCCGCCCGCATCAAGAACATCACATCGCGGACGGTGGTGCAGGATATTTTGCAGACCACCCCGGTGCCAGGTTCATCTGTTCGATAGTGTCCCATGCAGAATCGTCGAAATGCGTTTTACATTCTGATGATCTTAAGCCTGCTGACCGGCCTGTTCACCGGCCGCGCGGCGCTGTTCAATCTCACCTATCTGATCGCCGCCGTCATGCTGCTTGCCCTGGTTTGGACCTGGCTTTCCGTGCGCGGCATCGCCTTGCGGCGGACAACAAGAACCCGCCGTTCGCAAGTGGGGCGGATTTTTCGCGAATCCTTCAGTGTCCGCAAAACCGGCATCCTGCCCAAACTCTGTCTGGAAATCCGCGACCATTCCAACCTTCCCGGCCATCAAGCCAGCCATGTGATCCCGACCCTCTTGAACCGCCGCGAATATCGCTGGGATGTCAAGACCGTCTGCGCTGTCCGCGGTGAATTTCAACTGGGCCCGCTGACGGTCATCAGCAGCGACCCCTTTGGCTTCTTTCGCTTGCCGCGCCGCGTCAGCGTCACCGAACGATTGATTGTTTATCCCATGACCGTAGACCTGAACCGGGTCATTCTGCCGATGGGTTTCCTTTCGGGCGGCGACGCGCAAAGACGGCTGACCCATCAGGTCACGACGAACGCCAGCAGCGTCCGCGATTATGTGAGCGGAGACAGCATGAATCGGATTCACTGGCGCTCTACCGCGCGTACCGACAAGCTGATGGTCAAGGAATTTGAGCTTGACCCCCTGGTCGATATTTGGCTTTTTAACGATTTCTCGGCCGATTCTCTTTATGAAGACCCCAACGTTCGCCGCGCCGGGCAAATTGGCAATATCATTCCCAGCGCACCAGGCATTCCACCATCGACGGAAGAGTATGGCGTCATCATCGCAGCCTCGCTGGCAAAGTATTTCATTGAAAGCGAGCGGATGGTGGGCTATGCCGCTTATACACCCTATCGTCAGATATTCCAGCCCGACCGCGGCAATCGTCAATTAACGCGGATATGGCAGGCGCTGGCGGTGGCGCGCAGCACATCCAATTACTCCCTCAAAGCGATGCTGACCCTAGAGACGCCCCATTTCACACGCGGCACAACGCTTATTGTGGTGACATCATCGCTTGACATGGACTGGACAGCCGAAGCGCAGGTTTTGATGCGGCGCGGCATTCGACCGCTATGTATTTTCGTCGATCCACAGTCATTCAATCCACAGTACAATTCCGACGCCATGCGCGGCATGCTGCAACTGGCGAAGATACCTACCGTGGTGATTGGCAAAGACGATGACATCGCGGTGGCGCTGGAGCAGCGTCCGATTTAATGACCGATACCGGATAAGGATACGCAATTATGGCCCAAACATTTGACGCGATTGTAATTGGCGCCGGCGCCATGGGAAGCGCCGCCGCTTACTATCTAAGCCGGCGGCGGCAAAAGGTCTTGCTGCTGGAACAGTTTGAATTGGATCACCGCAAGGGCAGTTCATACGGCTTTTCGCGGATTATCCGATATTCTTATGACCGTCCGGAATACGTCGAACTGGCAAAAGACAATTATCCGCTCTGGTTCAGCTTGCAGGATGAATTGGGCGAAACACTGTATGTCAAGACCGGCGGCCTGGATTTCGGACCTGCCGCCGATGACACATTGCAAGACACCATCGCCGCCCTCAAGTCCAGTCAAATCCAGCATGAACTGCTTTCCATCAGCGAAGCGCAGCGGCGATTCCCTCAATTCCGCTTTGATGAAGATTTTCAGATTTTGTATCAGCCCGACAGTGGCTTCATCACCGCATCCAAAGCGGTGCTCGGTCATATTAAACTGGCAAAGCGAAACGGCGCCATCGTCAAGGACAATACAGCCGTTGATCGGATTCGAATCTATGCCGACAGCGTTGAGGTTACGACCAGAGAGGGAACATTTTCCGCCGGGAAACTTATCGCTGCCGCCGGTTCATGGGCAAAATCGCTGCTGCTGCAAACCGGCATTGACCTGCCCTTGATTCCATTGCGGTGCCAGCTTAATTTTGTGATGCCGGCCGACAAGAAGGCCTATGAGGCTGAACGCTGTCCGATATGGATCGCTCATGTACAAAAGCGATTCCCAACCACAGTTTATGGCATACCATCGCATGAACATTCAGGATTCAAAATCGCCTGGCATGGCGGCGAGCCGCGGCGGCATCCGGCGGAAGTGGACTATAGGCCCGATGAGGATGGCCTGGCTGGCCTGCGCCAATTTATGCAGGCGCATATTCCCGCGCTGGCCAAGGCGCCGCTTCGCGAAAGCCGCATTTGCCTGTACACCAACACCCCGGACCAGCATTTTATTGTGGATGCCCACCCCGAACATCGTCATCTGCTTGTCGGCGCCGGCTTCAGCGGACACGGATTCAAATTCAGCACGATTATCGGCAAAATGCTGACCGACATTGCTCTGGATGGCGAAACGACGCACAACGACGCGCTGTTCAAGATTGACCGCTTCATAAATTGATGGTCCACCAGTCAAAAGCGCCAAGACAATCAAAGCCATTCGCCCGAAAAAGCGACTGCGCGGCGGCATCCTCATTGGACGCGACCGCGCCAACCGTGGCGAGCCGGCGCGAATGGGCGACAAAAAGCGCATTGTCGATTGCAACTTGGCTGAAGCCGCCCTCAATCCATATCCCAGAGTAGATCAGGGTTTCCACCGGAATCAGAACAGCCGCGGCATTATTTTTATGCGGCGATGCCGGATGCGGCGAGATGACAAACAAGGCATAGCTTTCCTTTGAGCGCCGGAATCCAAGCGCCGCGCACAGCCTTTGCATGGCATGATTGTCGGCCGCCACCAAGGCGCGAACAGACGCGGCGCCCAGGCGCTTTGCCTGTTCAATGCCGACGCCGACCAGCCGCTGACCAGCCGCCATCCCCCGCGCTTGGGGATGCACTGCCAGCAAATCAAGCTCTAAACGCACTTCATCATCTCGGGATACCGTCAGAAAATAGTCAGCAAAGCCAGCAGCGCCGCCCGACAAAACCGCGACCCAAGTTATATTGCGGTTCAGCAGCAGCAGATGCCGAATACGAGCTTCATCCATTGCCGTGCCGAAGCTCAACCGCGAAATCGCCGCAATGGCTGGCGCATCATCGGCAGCGGCGCGGCGGATTTGGATGGACATTGATTTATCCCTTCTCAAGGCATATCATTGACTCTAAACTGTTTGTTTATCGGCATCCATTTCGTCAGGACCGGCTTTGCCAAGCGCAGCTTCGACAAACTTCAGCAGAACATTCCTGTACCTCATCGCCTTTGCCAGCGGCATGACCACCCTGGCGGTTGAGCTATCGGCTTCCCGACTGCTTGGCAATGTCTTTGGCAGCAGCAATCTGGTGTGGGCGAATGTGATCGGGCTGATGCTGCTCTATCTGACGGTGGGTTACTTCATCGGCGGCCGCTGGGCAGACCGTTCGCCCAAAGCAAGCACCCTGCTTCAGATTGTCCTTTGGGCGGCATTCCTTAGCGCTTTGATTCCGATTGTATCGCGCCCGATCCTATCACAGGCGGCGCAGGCTGTGTTCGGCGCCGAGGCGGCGCTGGCGCTCGGCTCGTTTATTTCCATCCTGATTTTGTTTTCGGCGCCGGTCACGCTGCTGGGCACGGTTTCCCCATTTGTTATTCGCCTGGCCGTCACCGATATCAAGCACAGCGGCAAGGTCGCCGGCCAGATTTATGCCATCAGCACGCTCGGCAGTTTGCTGGGCACTTTTTTGCCGGCGCTGCTGATTATCCCCGAACTTGGCACCACACGCACCTTTCTGCTATTCGCTGGCATTTTGTTCGCGATTGCCTTCGCCGGCCTGGTCCGCGCTGACCGCAAAATTGCGTTCCGTTACCTTTGGATGCCGGTCGCGATTGCGCTGCCGGCGATGTATCTGCTCAATGGCCCGCTGCGGCCGCCGGCCGCCAAAGCCAGCCTGCGCTATGATAAGGAAAGCGCCTACAATTACATCCAGGTTCAGGAGGATGAAGACGGCTTTCGTTATTTATACTTGAACGAAGGCCAGGGCATCCACAGTCAATGGCATCCGACCCAGGTTTTCTATGGGAGAACCTGGGATTTTTTTCTCACCGGGCCCTTTTTTAACCGGCCGCCCTTTACAGCCGATCAGGTTGGCTCGCTGCTGGTGATTGGATTGGCTGCCGGCACCATAGCGCGGCAATATACCGAGATATATGGCGGGATCGCCATCGACGGCATTGAGATCGACGCGGCCATTCTTGAAGCTGGCGCCCGATTCTTTGAGATGAACCCAAGCGCTATGCCCAATCTGACACCCTATGTCGGAGACGGACGCTATATCCTTAATCAGCTTGACCGCAAATATGACGTCATTGCGATTGATGCCTATCGCCCGCCCTATATCCCCTGGCATCTGACGACGATGGAGTTTTTTGCCGAAGCCAAAGCGCGTTTGACGGCGGATGGCGTGGTGATGATCAACGTCGGACGCACCGATACCGACCGCCGCCTGGTCGACGCCCTTGCCCATACACTGTCCTTCGTCTATCCCAGCATTCACGCCATGGATGTACCCCATTCCTTCAATACCATTCTGGCGGCGACCGTTCAGGCAACTGAAGCCGACAGCCTGCTGGAAAACATGCGCTACCCGGTTGATAATGTCAATCCAATTCTGTATGAGATTCTGTCCGCCGGAGGCGCCGCCCTGGCTGCGCCCGGCGAGAGTGATATCCTATTCACCGACGACCGCGCCCCAGTCGAAACGCTGGTTGATTCGATGGTGCTCAACTTTCTGTTATCGGGCCGCGCCGAGAGATTCCGGCTGGCTGATGAATCATAAGCTCTTGCTTCAGGCTGCTCTTCGATTGTTTTTTACGCTGGCGGCGCCGCTGCTGCTGACGGCCGGCAGCGTTCGGCTGATCATGACCTACGAATTTCTGCGCTTCGAGTATCTGCGTCCCGATTTTCCGGCTGATTTGTATGGCTTTAGCGCGCAAGACCGGCTCGCTTATGCGCCTTATGGCATCGACTATCTGTTAAATGGCGAAGACATTGATTTTCTGGGGGATTTGCGGCTGCCGCGCGGCAAATGCTGGCAGCCCTTGCCGGGCGCAGAAGACTGCCCGATGTATCAGCCGCGGGCTTTGGCGCATCTGGCTGATGTCAAAAGAATCATCCAGACGGTCTTTTGGCTGGCTTTTCTGTTTGGCTTGACTGCTGTGGGACTCGCTGGTCTGACGCATCGTTCGGCAGGCTTTCGGCGGGCGATTCGCATAGGGCTGACTTATGGCAGTTGCTTAACCCTGGCGGCCGTCGCCGCGACTGCCATGTTTGCCGTAACGGCCTGGGATTTCTTTTTTGACCGCTTCCATGAGCTATTTTTTGCCAGCGGGACCTGGCGTTTCGCCTTCTCGGATACCTTGATTCGCCTGTTTCCAGAGCGATTTTGGTTTGACGCCGCCATCGCCATCGGCATCCTCGACACTGTGGCTGCCCTGCTCATCCTCATCCTCATGCGGCGGTGGGGCAAAGCTCGCCCGGCAAGCGCGGGAAGGAAATCAATGTAAAGCGGCCATCTTGATGGACCAAGACAGCCGCCGATGGATCGGTTTTTGATATGCCTAGCCGGCGTGGACAATCGACGGAATGCCGAGTCCATAAGCCGCATAGACGGCTAGGGCGCCATTCAAAATAGAGACACTGCCCATTTTGCATTTCAGGATGTTATAATGATTGGCTGTGTACTAAAGTGCAAGGTGAATTGTTGCCAGAACAGATGAAGGAGAACGAATATGGCGATTCGCGTAGGGATTAACGGTTTCGGCCGTATTGGCCGCCAGGTACTCAAAGCCATGTATGAACACTATCCGGATGACATTGAAGTTGCGGCATTTAATGATCTTGGTCAGTTGGACGCGATGGCGCACCTGTTCCGCTATGATTCCAATTATGGCGTCTACAAAGGCGCGGTAGAAGCCGCCGACGGCGCGCTGACTGTCGATGGCAATAAGATCAGGGCGCTTTCCGAACGAGACCCGGCGCAGCTGCCCTGGGGCGACTTGGGGGTTGATGTGGTCATCGAAAGCACCGGCATCTTCCGCGACAAAGCAAGCGCGGCCAAACATATCACTGCCGGCGCGAAGAAAGTGATTATTTCGGCGCCAGCCAAAGGCGAAGACATCACCATTGTTCTGGGTGTCAATCAAGACCAATATGACCCCGCCAGCCATCATGTGGTGTCCAATGCCTCATGCACCACCAACTGTCTGGCGCCGGCCGCCAAAGTCGTGAACGATTTCTACGGCATCCAAAAAGCCTTTATGACCACCATCCACAGTTATACCAATGACCAGAAAATCCTCGACCTGCCCCACTCGGATTTGCGGCGGGCTCGAGCGGCGGCGGTGAATATCATTCCAACGACGACCGGCGCCGCCAAAGCGGTTGCCCTGGTCATTCCTGAACTGGCCGGCAAATTTGATGGCATGGCCGTCCGCGTCCCGACACCGACCGGCTCCCTGGTTGACTTTGTAGCCACAGTCGAAAAGGCGCCTGACAAAGAGCAGCTTATCGAGGCATTCGAGGAAGCCGCCGCTGGATCGATGAAGGGCTATTTGGATGTGTCTCACGAACCGCTGGTATCCCATGATTACATTGGCAATCCATATTCCAGCATCATCGATGCGCTGTCGACGGATGTCGCTGGCAGCCTGGTCAAGGTCATTGCCTGGTATGACAACGAATGGGGCTATGCCTGCCGCACAGCCGACTTGACCAAGTTCGTCGGCGACCGACTCTAGTTGAGACACTCGTCTTTTGGCATCCTGCCGGGAGCATTCACATGAACAAGATGACCGTCCGCGATGTGAACTTTGCCGGCAAACGGGCGCTGGTCCGCGTCGATTTCAATGTGCCGCTCAAAGGCACAGCCATCACTGACGACACCCGCATTCGGGCGGCGCTGCCAACTATTGACTGCATCCTAGCGCAGAATCCAAAAGCTGTGCTGCTGATGTCCCATTTGGGGCGTCCCAAAGGCAGACGCAAACCGGAGATGTCGCTGGCGCCGGTCGCCGAAAATCTGGCGCAGAAGCTGGGGAGGAACGTCGCATTTGCGGCCGACTGCATCGGCAAAGCGCCGGAAGCAGCGATTGCAAGCCTGCCCGAAGGCGGCATCCTGCTGCTGGAAAACACCCGCTATCATCCTGGAGAGACCCAAAACGACCCCGAATTTGCCCGTCAGCTGGCGCAGCACGGCGACATCTTGGTCAGCGATGCCTTTGGCGCTGCACACCGCGCCCATGCCTCCAACGTCGGAGTGGCGAAACACTTGACAGCCGTCGCCGGCCTGCTGCTCGAAAAAGAAATCGACTATCTTGCCAATGCCGTCGAAAATCCGCGGCGTCCCTTCGCGGCGATCCTCGGCGGAGCGAAAGTGTCGGGCAAAATTGATGTCATTGAGGCGCTGCTGGCCAAGGTCGATAAACTGCTGATTGGCGGCGGGATGGCCAACACGTTCTTCGCCGCCCAAGGCCGCGGCATGGCCGATTCCCTAGTTGAAGCCGAGTCGCTTGATATCGCCCGCAGCCTGCTGAACCAAGCCGGCGGCAAGCTCAAACTGCCAGTCGATCAGCGCATCGCCGCCGGTTTTCATCCTGACGCCGAAAACAAGGTCATTGGCGCGGCGGCAGATGTTCCCGCCGGCTGGCAGTCACTCGATATTGGGCCCGAAACAGTCGCGGCTTATGCGCGTGAGCTTGAGGACGTCAAGACGGCAGTCTGGAACGGGCCTATGGGCGTGTTTGAGATGCCGGCCTTTGCCCACGGCACCTTTGGCATCGCCGGCATACTCGCCGCTGAAACGAAAAAAGGGGCGACCACCATCATCGGCGGCGGCGATTCGGCGGCGGCGGTGGAACAGGCCGGCTTGGCTGACCGGATGTCGCACATCTCCACCGGCGGCGGCGCCAGTCTGGAAATGCTGGAGGGCAAAGTCCTGCCCGGCCTGGCTGCCCTCCAGGACAAATAATCGCGGCGGCGCGCTTTTGAATGTTTGGCGAAATCGGAGGCATTTCAATTTGCGAGTCTTAATCACAGGTGGGGCCGGGTTTATCGGGTCGCACTTGAGCGACCGTTTTCTTGGCGAAGGTCATCGCGTGGTTGCCGTTGACAATTT
Organism: Phototrophicaceae bacterium; assembly: GCA_965203755.1. GTDB lineage: Bacteria > Chloroflexota > Anaerolineae > Aggregatilineales > Phototrophicaceae > UBA6055. The sequence continues at coordinate 375,335 of OZ241910.1, forward strand.
TATCACCGGCTCGCCGGACAATATCGCGCACCTGGCCGGCAATCGTCATTTTGAATTTATCTATCACGATGTGAGCAATTTCATTTACGTCGCCGGGCAGATTGACGCCGTGCTGCATTTTGCCTCCCCGGCCAGCCCGATGGACTATCTCAAATATCCCATCCAAACCTTGAAAGTCGGCGCGCTTGGCACTCACAACGCGCTCGGACTGGCGCGCGCCAAGCAAGCCCGCTTCCTGCTGGCATCCACCTCCGAGGTCTACGGCGACCCTTTGGTTCATCCGCAAAGCGAAGCCTACGTCGGCAATGTCGATCCAGTCGGGCCGCGCGGCGTCTATGACGAGGCGAAGCGCTATGCCGAAGCCTTGGTGATGGCTTATCACCGCCAGCACAAGATGGAAACCCGGATTGTGCGGATATTCAATACTTATGGCCCCCGAATGCGGCTGGATGACGGCCGCGTCGTACCCAATTTCATCGGTCAGGCGATCCGCGGCGAAGCGCTGACGGTCTATGGCGACGGTTCCCAGACGCGCTGCTTTTTGTATGTGGATGACCTTGTTGAAGGCTTGGTTCGCCTGCTGGACAGTGACTTCGCCGACCCGGTGAATATCGGCGCCACGCGGGAAATGAGTATGCTGGAGTTTGCCGGCATCGTCAACCAGACGTCGGCGAATCCGGGCGGGATTGTGTACAAAGACCAACTGCGAATCGATGGCGATCCGCAAACCCGCAAACCGGATACATCAAGAGCGCAGAACATACTCGATTGGCGCCCCAAAGTTGAACTGGAAGATGGTCTCGGACGCACCATCCAATACTTTCGGGAAGTCATCATCTGAAATTGCTGACCTAGAGGTTCATGTGTCTCGAAGATTCGTTTGGGCGATGCTTGCGTTCGCAGCCGGCGCCGCAGCGATGATATTCCCGGCGGCCTGGGTGTTAATTGGGATTCTGGCTGTCCTGTGCCTGGTGATTATACCCTGCACGCCGATGACTCTGCTGGTCATGCTGCTGGTATTGTCGCCTTTGCGGGCGCTCATCGCAACTGAATCGGACATGGTTTTCGCGCTGGATATTGGGCAGGTCCTGCTGTTTGCCTATCTGTTCGTCTGGCTGGGATACCAGATCGTCCAGCGCCGACCGGCTGCCAAAGTCAGAAGCGATATCGTGCTGGCGGCGACGGTGGCGCTTATCATCCTGTTCGCCCAAGGCGCCTGGACCGGTTCATCCACTTCGGCCTGGCTGCGGGAATGGCTCAAGTGGGTCATCATCGCCGTCTTTGTCTGGCATCTCGGCCTGTCAGCCAGCACACACTGGCGCTGGCTGATCTTTGCCCTGCTGCTTGGCGCGGCTGCCAACGCCATCGTCGGGCTTTACATTTTTCTAGGCGGCAGCGGCGCCGAACATCTGCTGATCTTGGGACGTTTCTTCCGTGCATTCGGCACTTTCGGACAGCCGAATCCTTTTGGCGGATTGATGGGAATGGCGCTGCCGGTCAGTCTCATGGGCGCATACGGACAGCTGGCGATGCTGTATTCACGCCGCCGCCACAGCGGTGAACTCTCAAAATCCCTAATCCTCTCATTTGCGTTATTCTCGATAGTTTCTTTACTCATTTTCTGCGCTCTCATCGCTTCATGGAGCCGCGGCGCCTGGCTTGGATTTATGCTGGCGGCCGCGGTCATGCTTTTCGCCATTCCAAGACGGCTGTCACACAGCATCGCCCTTGCCCTCGGATTCATCCTGCTGGCGGCATCGCTGTGGCTGGCGGGCCTGCTGCCACAGTCCATAGTCAGCCGCCTGACCACAGCCGGCGGCGACTTCTTTACCATAAGGGACATTCGCGGGGTGGATATCAGCCCGATCAATTATGCGGTGGTCGAGCGGCTGGCGCATTGGCAGGCGGCCGTCAATATGGCGGAAGACAAGCCGATTTTGGGCGTCGGTTTGGGAAATTATGAGGCTGTGTATAACCGTTATCGCCTCATCAACTGGCGCCAGCCGCTGGGTCATGCCCATAACTATTATCTGAACATCCTTGCCGAGACCGGCATTCCTGGTTTTTTTGCCTATGTGGCGTTTTGGCTCATGGCATGGGGGCTGACCTGGCAAATCAGAAATCACCCGGACATTTTTGCCCGCTCCATCGCCATTGGGCTCCTTGGCTGCTGGACTTATATCGCCGTACACAGCCTGTTTGACAATTTGTATGTCAATAATCTTTTCCTTCATATTGGCGTATTATTAGGTATACTCGCTATTTTGTACCGACAAGTCAATCAATCACTGAACCTGGAGTCATAATGTCCCGTCCCGCTGTCCCGGAGGCCGTGACCTCATCGAATGAGAGCCGCGCGCTCCATACACCTATGGATGGCATCATCATCCGGGCGTCACAGCGAATTGGCGGCGGACGGGCAAAAGAAGTTGAACGTTTTATCAAATTCGCATTTGTGGGCTTGTTTGGTTTTGTGATTGACTTCGGCGCCGTCTTTGTCTTGCAGTTCAGCCTCTTGCCGCCGGTCAGCGAGATCAATGTCGCGGTTGCGACAACCATCGCCTTTGTTTTGGCTGTGTGCAGCAATTTCATCTGGAACTACCTGTGGACTTACCCGGATTCGCGCAGTTACTCCATTCGCCGTCAATTAACCCAATTTGCCATCGTCAGCGTCATTGGCGGGACGGCAAGAGCCATTTGGAATGCCGCCGCCTTCGATTTCTTTGGCATGCTGTCGACATCGCTTGTTCAAGCCGTTTTTTCGGACTACAGTCCGTCGCAACTGGATGAGCGGAAACTGGGAACGATGATCGCGATGTTTATTGGCGTGATTATTGTGATGTTTTGGAACTTCCTGGCAAACCGCTATTGGACTTTCAACGACGTAGATTAACGTGACGCCCATTGCCATTGATTACACACCCGCCCGCGAGCAGAGCGGCGGCATTGGCCGTTACGTGCGCGAACTCGCCGCCGCCCTTGCCGCGCTTGACCGAAAAACGGAATATCGCCTGTTCGTATCCGGAGCTTCCAGGCCGCTGCCACCGCCGCCGGCAGCCAATTTTATCTGGAAACCGACGCCGATACCGCCCCGCTGGCTGGCAAGGGTTTGGCATCGCGCTCGAATGCCGATTCCAGCAGAGGTCTTTACCGGTCGGATTGATCTGTTTCATGCGACCGATTTTGTCCTGCCGCCCACCCTGCCGGCCACGCGGACGCTCTTGACGGTACATGACTTGTCCTTTGTCCGCGCGCCACAGGCTGCCAGCCCGTCTTTGCAAGCCTATCTGAATCGGGCTGTGCCGCGCGCGGTCAGCATGGCAGACCATATCCTGGCTGATTCGCAGGCGACAAAAGATGACTTGCTGGCGCTGTACGGCGCAGATGCCGACAAAATTACTGTTCTGTACAGTGGCGTGGACAGTCGTTTTCAAAAAATCACGGATGTGACCGTCTTGCGGCAGGCGCGGGCGAAGTATGGATTGACCGGTATCAGCTACCTGCTGTCGGTGGGGACGGTGCAGCCGCGCAAGAATTACAGCCGCGTCGTCAGGGCGCTTGCCGGCCTGCGTCAGCGGGGTTATGATTCGCACTATGTCATTGCCGGCGGAAAAGGCTGGCTTGAAGCTGAAATGCACCAAGCCATTGCCGAAACCGGGCTGGGCGACGCCGTTCATCTGCTGGGATTTGTGGATGATGATGACCTGCCGGCGCTTTACAGCGCAGCCAGAGCGCTTGTTATCCCATCCTTGTATGAAGGATTTGGATTGCCGATCTTGGAAGCGATGGCCTGCGGCACACCGGTCATCACCAGCAGCCTGTCCTCCATGCCGGAAGTCGCCGGCGCGGCTGGAGTCCTGGTCGATCCGCTCGATATCAGCGCGATTGAGGCGGCGGTCATGCGTATCGAATCGGACAGCCATTACCGCGCTTTTCTGATTGACGCCGGCTATCAGCAAGCCAGGCAATTCACTTGGGAAAAATCAGCGCGGCAACTCAAGTCGATCTATGAACGTCTGCTGCGCGCATGAACCGATGGACTGGATCGCAGGCACAGCCAAACACACGATGACCTTCTATCTTTTGCTGGCTTTGGGGCTTGTGGGATATTTGCTGCCCTGGATGGTCGCGCCGACAGCGCCGATGACCCTCAACGCCTATGACCTTGCCGAATGGACCCGCCTGCATCCAACACAGCTTGGGACTCCCTTGGTCGTCCCTTTGCTGCTCCGGCTGCAACTGCCCGTCATCATTCTTTTGGCGGCGCTGTTCGCAAGGGGTTCGCTGACCCGACTGCTGGCAATAATTATCATCCTTTCGCTTTCCGCGGCGCAGCTGCCGCCCTTGGAATTTCTGACCATTTCGCGCCATGACAGCAACTATCAGCAGCAGTTTCTGCTCGCCGCCATCAGCCTCATCGCCGGGCTGGCATTATTCGCGCGCAAGCCATCCCGACCGATGGCGCTTGCGGCTGTCGGTCTGGCGATAACGGGGCTGCTTTCTGCCCTTGCGGGTCAGCATCAGGCGCAGCGGCTTTATCAACTGTCATCGCAGGCCGGCTTGCCCGGCGTCGGCGCCGGCATACTGGCTTTTGCCTATATCGGGATGATCGCCAGAATGCACCGGTTCAAACTGGCGCAGCAGACGGATAGATGGTTACAATAGCGCTGGATACACTCCACGCAGCCGAGGACAAAACCATGCCAAGAATGCCCATCATCGCCGGCAACTGGAAAATGAACAAGACGCCCGGCGAGTCGCTTGAATTTGTGACCGAGCTTGCGCCCAAAATCGAAACGTTCAATCATGTTGAACGGGTTGTCGCCCCGACCTTTCTGTCCCTGGTGACTGTGGCGCAGGCGCTCAAAGACTCAATGATTCAGGTCGCGGCGCAGAATGCTCACTGGCAAGCCAGCGGCGCTTATACCTCGCAGATATCGGCAGGTATGCTGGCTGATTTTGCTGATTATGTCATCATCGGTCATTCAGAATGCCGCGCATACCTTAACGAAACTGACCGGCAAGTCAATCAAAAGGCGAAGGCTGTTTTGGCGGCCGGCCTCAAACCGATTATCGCTGTCGGCGAAAGCCTTGAGCAGAATGAAGCCGGCGAAACCGAAGCCTTTGTCAGTTCACAGGTTCGGGCGGTGCTGGATGGCATCGCCGCCGCCGATATAACAAATGTGGTGATTGCCTATGAACCCGTCTGGGCAATCGGCACTGGGAAAAGCGCAAGCGGCGCGCTCGCCAATCACATCATCAAGCGCGCCGTCAGAGACACCCTGCGCCAGCTGTACGACGATGCTGCCGATGCCGTCCGCATCCAATACGGCGGCAGCGTCAAACCAGCCAACATGGAAGAATTTATGGCACAGCCCGATATTGACGGCGCCCTTGTGGGGGGGGCATCGCTCAACGCCGACGACTTCAGCGCCCTCGTCGAAATCGCCGCGCGGGTGAAAGGAACTTGAATCTGGGCGAATTTGAGGTTTTTGGCCCGGCGATTCTTGTCGGGGTTCTCTTCTTTCTTTTTCGCAGCGCCGAGCGGTGGCTGCACCAGCACATCTTTAAGGTGGGCTGGCTGCTGACTCGCAATCATCAAATCACTACCATTTTGTATTACATTGTCTTTCTGCCGGGCGCGTTGCTTCACGAAGCCGTCTGCTGGCTGGCTGCCGGCGTGCTGAACGTGCGGGCAAACCGATCCATCAAGCTGCCACAGCAGACGGAAATTGGCAGACTGGAACTCAACTTCATCCAGATCGCGCCCGGCGCGCATCCAGTCAAACGCGCCGTCATCGCCGGATCGCCGCCGGTCGCCGGGCTGCTGGCGCTTTGGGTGATTGCGATGAATGCTTTTGCGTTGGACACCGTTCTTAGCATTGCCGCGCCCGGACAGCTTGATGATGTCGCTCGGGCCGTCTCTGCCTTGACGGCCCAGGCGGATTTCTGGCTCTGGTTTTATGTGGCATTCACCATTGCCAACACCATGCTTCCGACTATGCCTGCCAAGCTGCGCGGCTGGAGGCAGATTGGCGCTGCGGCTTTGCCGGTGATAATCATCGGGCTTGCTTTGGGCATTAGCCAAACTTTTGCCGCCGAGGCCGGGGAGGCAATCGGGCAATTATTGAACAGCCTAGCGCTGATTTTGAGCTTAACGACCCTTATCAATATCTTGATGATCATTGTCCTCGGCACAGTCGAGGCCGTCATTGAAGGTTTAACCGGACACAGCGCCGCGTTTCAGGATGGCAGGATGATCGCCATGACTCGGCAGCAGGCGCTTGAGCGAAAAGAGGCGGAAAGGCAGCAGCGGCAGTCCGCTCGCTCCGCTCCCGCCCGCAAGAACGCGGCCGCCGCCACTTCCATTTACATGCTAAAATTGCCGATTCCAGGCCCGCCGGGGCAGGAACCCATAAGCAGAAGCGTCGTCACCGTGCTTGATGCGCCGGGTTCAAAGCAAGAGCCTGCTGTCAGGGAAAAGGATAAAAGGACGGCATCAATGCCGCCGTCTGTCATCCCGCCCCGTATGGACTTGCCGACTCCCAGGCAGATGGCAAAGCCGGCCTCTAACATTGCGCCCTTCAGCAAACAGAAACCGCGTCAGCAGCCAGAAGTCAAGTCAGGCGGAACGCCGCCGCTCGACGCAGCCGGCCGCACCGGCAGGGAAAGCGCGCGGTTTACGCCATTCAGCCGCCCTTTCGTTAAGCCGGCGACTGATATTACTGCGGCTGATGACCGCGATGAGGCTGGCGACAGCCCGCCGGCATCAAGGGAGGCGCCCTTTATGCGCCCCTTCGCTGATCAAAGCATCGACCAGGGCAATGCGCCGCCGGCAAAGCGAATGTCAGAATCCAAGCCAGGCCCAGCCACAGCAAGCGGCCGGCAGCAGATGGGCAAGGACCGATCGAAATCCATGCCGGCATTCAGCAAGACGCGTCCCGCACCCAAGCCAGCCCGACAAGCCGACAGGAATGCGAATCGGGAACAGGGCGATTCAGGGCATGCTGAAGACCAGGAGCTAAAATACGAGCCGATTGACGATGAATATATTGAAGAGGATGGCAGCTTTTATGATGACGCGCTCTAGCCGTCCCGCAGCGGCGAAATCCGTCCAACTGCGATGAAGCCGACCGCGACGAATACGAGCATCAGGCCAAAGGCGATAAACTTGAATAACTGGCTGGCGGTAACCAGGGTCAACAGCCCAAGCAGCGCGCAAACCGCATAATATCCCAGTGCGATCTGACGCGGAGAAAGCAAGCCGGCATCCAACAGTCGAAAATGGAGATGGCCGCGGTCGCCATGAAAAGGATTATACCCGTGTCGCAGTCGGTTGATGATCTGCCAGCCCAAGTCCATCAGCGGCAAGCCCATGACCAGCAGGATCGTCGCCATCTTGGCGCCGCCGATAATGCTAAGCGTCCCCAGAACATACCCCAGAAACCAGGCGCTTCCGCCCATATAAATGCGCGCCGGATAGAAATTGTGAACCAGAAAGCCCAGCGATGCGCCCGCTAATGCCAAGGGCAGCAAACTCACGCTTGTCTGCGCCGGCTCCAGCCGAAAGGCGCTATTGAGAAACAAAACCATGCCGGCAATCACCGCAAGCCCGGCCGCCAAACCATCCGAACCATCCAGAAGATTGACGGTATTCATCATCAGGATGAGCCAGAACATCGTAAGCGCGACCGTAACCAGCGGCGGCCAGGGGTCGGTTTGCAAACCGGTAAAGGGATTGTTGAAGAACTCGATAAAGATCTGAAAGACTATCGCAATGGCAGCGCTAAGGATTTGGCCCAGGAAAGCCTGAAAATAGTTGAGTCCCCAGATGTCATCGATGATGCCCAGCGCAAAAATGACGATGCCGCCAATGATCAAGCCGGCCAGGCGGATGATTTCGTATGGATCGAAACGCGGCACCGGCAGCAGCTGCGCCAGCGCAATCGCAATCAGGAACCCGGCGAAAATCGCCAGACCGCCTAATTTGGGCATCGCCAGTGATTCCTGCCGCCGACCGCCCGGCTGTGAGGTAATGTCGAATCGGCAGCTGATGTAACGCGCCGCCGGAATCATCGCCAATGAAATCGCCAGCGCCAAATTAAAGACCATCACAAATGCAAACAAGTCAAGCATCAGGTACCAAACATACGGTCGCCGGCATCACCAAGGCCCGGGACAATGAAGCCGATCTCGTTGAGCCTCTCGTCCAGTTCGGCTACATGAATCGGAACATCGGGATGGGCAGCGGACAAAGCGGCCACCCCTTCTGGGGCTGCCAAAACACCTAGAAATTTGATGCGCTTCGCACCCCACTGCTTCAAGATATCGACGGTCGCGACTGCCGAGCCGCCGGTCGCCAGCATCGGATCCAGCACCAGGCAAAGCTGGACGGTGGGCGCCGCCGGCAGTTTGTTGTAATACTCCACCGGGCGCAGCGTCGTCTCATCCCGATACAAGCCGATGTGCCACACCTGAACCGAAGGCAGCAATTCCTGGATGCCATCAACCAATCCCAAGCCTGCCCGTAGGACCGGAACAAGTCCAATGACTTCGGCCGCTTCGGCGCCGACGGCTTGCCCCATAGGTGTATTCACCATTCTTGCTGTGAGTTCCAAATCCTGCGTGGCTTCATAACATAACAACAAAGCCAGTTCCCGCACCAATTCACGAAACCTTCGATGATCGGTGCTGATATCCCGCAGCTGGGTCAGCTTGTGCTTGACCAATGGATGTGATGAGACATGCAATCGCTCTGTCATCTGCCCTTCGCCTCTTTCCTCGCCGATGCCTGTTATTAGTGTATGCGGGGATGCACATTCTGTAAAGCGATCATTGCAACCTTCGGTCGCCGGGTTATACTGATAGAACATTTTTGCCAGATAAGCGGTACGATAAAACAGGTGTATGATGCCCGATGATGGCCGCTTCGTCAGTGGCGCGCAAAAAACCAATGAACGCGAAAACATCGCCCTGCGCCCAAAATGTCTGGGGGACATAATTGGGCAAGGCCGCGTGCGCGAGAATCTTAGCATCATCATTGAAGCCGCCATCGCCCGCGGCGAGCCGATTGACCATGTTTTGTTTTATGGCCCGCCGGGGCTCGGCAAGACCTCGCTGGCTTATGTCATCGCCAACGAAGTGCGCGCCAGCATTCGCATCACCGCTGGGCCTGCCATCGAGCGCGCCGGGGATTTGGCGGCTGTCCTAACCCATCTCAAAAAAGGCGACATCCTCTTTATTGATGAAGTTCATCGTCTGGGCAAAGCCGTTGAAGAGATTCTGTATCCAGCCATGGAAGACTTTGTCCTTGACATTGTCATTGGCAAGGGGCCGGCCGCCAAGACGCTGCGGCTGAATCTGCCGCGTTTTACGGTCATTGGCGCGACAACGCGCCTGGCGCTCTTGGCAGCCCCGCTGCGCGACCGCTTTGGCGCCCGCTTTCGGCTCGATTTTTATGACCAGCCGGCAATGGAACACATCATTCGGCGGGCAGCGAAACTCCTTCATGTCGAAATCGAGCCGAAAGGCACCATCGAAATCGCCAAACGGGCCCGCGGAACGCCGCGCGTGGGTCTGCGGCTGCTGCGCCGGGTCCGCGACTATGCCGAAGCGCGCGCTGACGGGGTGATCACCGAAGCGGTCACACAGGCGGCGCTTGAACTGCTGGAAATCGACCATCTGGGGCTTGATGATATCGACCGTCGCATCCTGCACACCATCATTGAAAAATTCAGCGGCGGGCCGGTCGGGCTGGAAACCATCTCCGCCGCCATCAGCGAAGACAGCGCGACGATCATGGATGTCTACGAGCCCTATCTGATTCAGCTGGGCTTTATTGACCGCACGCCGCGCGGGCGGATTTGCACCGTCCATGCCTACAATCATCTGGGCATCGACTATTCAGACAATCAGGCATCGGGACAGCAGCGCCTGCTATGAAGGTGTCCGACTTTGACTATGATTTGCCAGCCGGCTGTATTGCCCAGCGGCCGGCTGATCCGCGCGATTCGTCCAAGCTAATGCGTCTGAATCGCCGCAGCGGCGCGGTGTCTCATCACAGCTTCGCTGATATTGTCGATATGATTGACGCCAATGATGTCCTGGTGATGAACAATACGCGCGTGATCCCGGCGCGGCTCCGGGCGTATAAAGCCGAAAGCGGCGGCAAAGTCGAAATCCTGCTCTTGAGACAAATGGATGCCTTGCGCTGGCATGCGCTTGTGGGCGGCAAAAATGTCACACAAGGTCTGCGGCTGAAGTTTGGCCGCCGCGACCTGTCGTGTCATGTCATTCGGGTATTGGAAAAAGCCGAACGGATTCTTGAATTCAGTCAGCCGGTGAACCCTCTGCTGGGCGAATTGGGGGAAATTCCGCTCCCGCCCTATATCAAGGCGGATTTGGATGATGATGAACGTTATCAAACCATTTACAGCCAGGTTGAAGGCTCGGCAGCGGCGCCGACCGCCGGCTTGCATTTTACACCCAATGTGCTGGCTGCTCTGAAGCGCAAAGACGTCAAGCTGGCATACTGCACCCTGCACATCGGGCTGGGCACCTTTCAGCCGGTCACGGCGAAACTCGTGACTGAACACAAAATCCACCGCGAATTCGCCATCCTCGACCGCCGCAGCGTCCAAATTATCAATGACGCCAAACTTGGCGGCGGGCGAATCATAGCCGTCGGCACCACTTCAGCCCGCACCATCGAGACCGCCGCCAGCCGCCGGCGGCCGCCTCAAACCGTGGCCGCCTTTGAGGGCGATACCAGCCTGTTTATCTATCCAGGCTACTCATGGCGCGCCGTGGATGCCATGATCACCAACTTTCACCTGCCCAAATCGACCCTGCTGATGATGCTGGCGGCTTTCGTCGGCCGCGAACGTCTGCTGGCCGCTTACGAAATCGCCAAACAGGAAAACTATCGATTTTATTCCTTCGGCGATGCCATGTTTATCAGTTAACGAAATAGACCGCATCTCAACTCGCAAAAACCAGCGCTTGACCGTATCCTGACCTTGCCGCTATAATGCCTGTTGCCCTGCGTCGGAAAGTAGGGTATTTTGCTGTTAGCCAATTTTCCCCGTCAACAGAGCCGATGACGGCATCTCTTGCGGAGAATCGAAGTGAAGGTTGGAGAAACCGATTATGTATGCAATTATCCGCAGCGGCGGCAAACAATATCGAGCGGAAGTCGGCAGGACGGTTGATGTTGACCGGCTTCCCCATGAGGTTGGCGAATCGATTGAACTTGATGATGTCCTGCTGGTTGCTGATGGCGACCACACCGCCATTGGTCAACCGCGGGTTGAAGGCGCATCGGTTGCGGTGACCGTCGTTGAACAGTTTCGCGGCAAGAAAATCATCGTCTACAAATATCGTCAGCGCACAAGCTATCGGCGCAAACAGGGGCATCGTCAGTATTATACCCGCCTCCGCATTGATGATATCAAGGTTAAGGGGGAAAGCTCAAATGGCACATAAAAAAGGCGGCGGCTCAACCAGCAACGGGCGCGACAGCAATGCGAAGCGGCTGGGGGTCAAGAATTACGGCGGGCAGTTTGTCATTCCCGGCAACATTATCGTGCGCCAGCGCGGCACGAAATTTCATCCCGGCGAAGGTGTTGGCATGGGCAAGGATCACACCATCTTCGCGACCCGCCCTGGCTTCGTTACGTTTGAAAAAATGCGCGGGCGCAAGGGGCAGAAGCGCATCAGCGTTTATGAGACGCATGCAAAATCGGGACAATCCCTAAACTAATCCGATACCCAATCAAGTCCTTCACGCCACTCGCCGCGGAGCCGTGAAGGCGCGGAGGAAACAATGAAACAAGATATTCATCCAGCATGGCACGAGGCGCAGGTTCGCTGCACCACCTGCGGGACAACCTGGACAACTGGCGCAACCGTCGATTCGCTTACCGTCGAAATCTGTTCCAACTGTCATCCCTTCTACACCGGCGAGCAGCGCATCGTCGATACCGAAGGACGAGTTGACAAGTTTATGAAACGTTTAAGGCAGCGGGACGAAATCCGTTCGGCGCAAGACCGCCGACAAGCGGAAAAGGCGCCGCTTGACCTGCCGATTGCAGACTTGGGGCTAAGCGCAAGATACGCGACCATATTGGAAGAAAATGGCATCAAGGTCGTGTCGGATGTGTTAAATCGACTGGGCGAAGAGAGCGATGACAACAGCATTTTGGCGATCCAGGGCATCGGACGCAAAGTCCTTAGCGACCTGAAGAAAACACTCCGCGCCAAAGGCTACCGACTCAACAGCTAAACCAGCGCGAACAAGTTCCACGCTCATACACATCATCAAGAGGCAGCGGCAGGATGAAACATCATTCGGGTCGTATTGAAGTGATTTGCGGCAGTATGTTTTGTGGAAAAACAGAAGAGCTCATTCGGCGGGTGCGGCGGGCCATCATCGCCGGGCAAAAGACCAAAGTCTTCAAACCAAGTCTTGATGACCGTTACGGCATCCAAAATGTCACCAGCCACGCCGGCCAAACGGTAGACGCGATTCCGGTAAGCTCATCCCTTGACATCCTGGAACAGGCGAACAGCGATACCACGGTAGCTGCGATTGACGAAGCCCAATTTTTTGATGATGGCATTGTGGAGGTGGCGCAGAAGCTCGCCGATGCTCACAATATCCGCGTCATCGCCGCCGGGCTTGACCTTGACTTTCGGGGCGAACCCTTTGGGTCGATGCCCTATCTGTTAAGCATTGCCGAAGATGTGACCAAACTTCATGCCATCTGTATGATTTGCGGGGAATCAGCCAGTCGGACGCAGCGGCTTGTGAACGGCAAGCCGGCCGGCTACCATGAGCCTGTCATTCTGGTAGGCGCCCAGGAAGCGTATGAAGCCCGCTGCCGCCGGCATCATATTGTGCCTCGTTCCGAAACACAGCCCAAATAACATCAAGAAAGCAAATCAGGGATTTCCTCTGGATTGGCGGCGACGCGCGCGCCAGCGGCCGCCAGCGCCTGTATCTTTTCTTCCGCCGAGCCTTCGCCGCCGTCCACAATCGCTCCGGCGTGTCCCATCCGCTTGCCGGGAGGCGCGCTACGCCCGGCGATGAAGGCTGCCACCGGTTTGGTCATTGAGTTCTTGATATAGTCTGCCGCCGCAATTTCGGCGCTGCCGCCGATTTCGCCCAGCAAGGCGACCTTTTCGGTTTCTGGGTCATTTTCAAACATCTCCAGCACCTCCACAAAGGTGGTGCCAATAACTGGATCTCCGCCAATGCCAACCATGGTCGAAATGCCGATGCCCTTGTTCTTCATGGCAAAGCCGACCTCATAGGTCAATGTGCCGCTCTTGGAGACCACCCCGACATTACCGGGGACCGCCACCATCGCCGGGATGATGCCGACTTTGGCTTGACCGGGCGTTATCGCGCCGGGGCAATTTGGGCCAATCAGGCGCGCCGGGCGCCGGGCGCAAAAACTGACGACCTTCATCATATCGGCAACCGGTATGTGTTCTGTCAAACCAATAATCAGTTGGATGCCGGCATCGGCCGCCTCCATGATGGCATCGGGCGCAAAACGCGCCGGCACTGTGACCAGGCTGACATCGGCATTGGTGGTTTCGACGGCTTTACGCATGGTGTCGAAGACCGGCTTGCCTTCAAACCATTCGCCGCCTTTTCCCGGCGTCACACCGCCGACCACATCGGTGCCGTATTCCATCATCAGCCGGGCATGAAAACCGCCCTGACGGCCAGTAATGCCCTGAACCAGCACCTTTGAGTTTTTATCGATAAGAATAGCCATCTTAGGTCTGCTCCTTTACTGCGGCGACCGCCCGCTGGGCAGCTTGGGTCAGCGTCTCGGCGCTTATGATATTGGGGATATCGGCGTCATTGATAATCTGATTGCCGGCGGCCGCATTGGTGCCCTGCAAACGGATGACCATAGGCACATTGGGCTTGACTTCGCTGTAGGCAGTCAGGATTCCTTTGGCAACTTCATCGCAGCGGGTAATGCCGCCGAAGATATTCAACAGGACGCACTTCACATTGACATCAGAAAGGATAATACGGAGCGCCACCGTCACCTGCTGCGGAGTGGCGCCGCCGCCAATATCCAGGAAATTCGCCGGCCCAATGCCATCCGCTTCGCCATACAGCCTGGTCATATCCATGGTCGTCATGGCGAGCCCAGCGCCGTTGACCATGCAGCCGATTTGGCCATCCAGCTTGATATAGGTGATGCCGGCTTCACGCGCCTGACGCTCGGATGCCGGTTCATGGCTGGCATCGCGGTCTTCCACTAAGCCGGGCTGACGATACAGAGCGTTGTCATCAATAATCACCTTGCCATCCACAGCCAGCAAATCATCGGCGGCGGTGATTGCCAAGGGGTTAATCTCGGCCAGTTCGGCGTCGCTCTGGCGATAGCATTGATACAGCCCGCGCAGAATCCGGCCGAATTGGCGCCACAGACCGCGCGGCAGCCCCATGGCGCTGGCGATATAGGTCATCTGATAATTTTGCAGGCCCATCAGCGGGTCAATATGCTCGCGGATAATGGCTTCGGGCTGCTGACGATTCAATTCTTCAATGTCCATTCCCCCTTCCATGGAAGTCATAATCAAGGGTTTGCCGGCGCTGCGGTCATTCGTGATCGCCAGATAAATCTCCTTTTGAATATCTGCGCCGGGGTCCACCAGAACCTTTTCAACCTTTAGCCCTTTGATATCCATGCCAAGGATCTGTTCAGCATACAATTTGGCTTCGGCCGCGCTCCGCGCGACTTTGACGCCGCCGGCTTTACCGCGGCCGCCAACATGAACCTGTGCTTTGACGACGACGGCGCCGCCCGTTTCCAAAGCAATCTGATACACCTCATCGGCGGCGGCGGCCACCTTGCCTTCAGGAATCGGAATCCCGTATTCTCGGAACAAAAACTTTGATTGATACTCATGCAGCTTCAAGCGGTTGACCCTCCAAATCCATACGCGATTTTGTCTTGAAAATATGAACGGCCGATTTTATCAGGGAATCTTCAAATACAGTCCATGATGATAAAATGATGTCACCGGTCAGTTTGGCAGGCTTTGCAAGGTTACGCTATACTTGGGTTTATCTCAAGTGACAATCGTGAGGCTGCGTCGGGCTGTTTTGATTTTCGCGCGCTTGTTTAATCACAGGAAAACCCTATACTGATAATTGTTTTACCGCCGGCGACAGTTGGAGGGGAAAGCATGGTGAAACAAAAGCGGCCGCTATTTTTCATCACCGCACTATACCTTTTGGTCAGTGTTTCATTCGGACACTCGCAAGCTGTTGAAAACCTGCTGTCCAACCCGGGATTTGAAGCGGATTTCGTCGACTTCGAGGGTGAAGAGCCGCGTTCAGTCGGCGCGGGCTGGAACCCTTGGCATGCGCCCGCCAGCAGCGACAGCCCGGCTTACGCCAATCATTCGCCGCATTATCAGCAAGCCGCGCCAAACACCAGCCGCATTCGATCTGGGGAAAATGCACAAAGTTATTTCAGCTTGTACGCAACTCATCAGGGGGGCGTTTACCAGCAGGTAGAAACAGCCGTCATCGATACGGTCTATCGTTTTAGCATTTATGCCTGGGTATGGTCTTCGACGTTTCAGGACTTTGACGACAGCGACGGGCCCGGTGATGCAGCGGTGCGCGTCGGCATTGACCCAACCGGCGGCGCCGATGGGACCAGCAGCGATATTATCTGGTCGCCGCTTGCCATCTTTCATTACGATGCCTATCGTCAGTACTCTGTGATCGCGCCGGCGGAAAGCAGCCGGATAACTGTGTTTGTCATGTCCACCATCGGAGAACCGGTGGCGAATAACTATATCTACCTAGACGATGCTGTGCTGGAAACCGCTTCGGAAGCCACAATTATCCTAGAAAGCACACCCACACCCGAAACAGCCGACCTCGCCGAAGAGCAGCCGACTCCCAGCGAAACCCCTACCCCAGTCCTTCATACCGTCCAGTATGGTGAAACCCTAAGCGAGATCGCCATCCTGTATGAAAGTTCAGTAGCCACCATCCGAGAGGCGAATAACCTAACTCCAGCCGAACGGATCTTTCCAGATCAGAGTCTAATCATCCCAGTTCAAAGCCTTGATGCCGCCGAGTCGGAGCCAACCCCAACTGCCACATCCACCGCCACGTTAACACCGACGTCAACGCCAACACCAACTGACACGCCGACGCCAACCGCGACTGACACGTCAACGCCAACTGGCACGCCGACGCCAACTGCCACGCCCATTCAATATACAGTTCGCGCCGGCGATACACTCGGCAGCATTGCCGAACGTTTCAGCACAACCGCCGTCGCTTTGGCGCAGTTAAACGGCATCCTGAATCCGAGCCGCATCATTCCCGGCCAGGTCTTGCGAATCCCGGCGGTCAGCGCCGCTGACGGCGGCGAAGCGGCGGCTCAAGCCATACTTGATTCAGCGACTCAAACCTATACCGTGCGGGCGGGCGATACGCTTTTTCGGGTGGCGGAAAGTTTTGGCATCGATGTGGCTGAACTTGCAAACGCAAACAGTATTCCCAACTATAATCTCATTTATCCGGGACAGGTCTTGGTGATACCGGAATGAGTCAGTGGCAAGCTGTCAAAAATGTCCGAACGAATGAGACGGCGCTGGCCCGCGCCAGGCGCTGCGCGGGGTTTTTAGATCATCTCAAGGGGCTGCAATTCACAAGGAGCCTGCCAGAGGGCGAAGGCCTGCTCTTTGCCAGACATTCTGAAAGCCGTCTGGCAGCGGCGGTTCATACGTTTTTCATGTTTTTTAGCATTGCCGTTGTCTGGCTCGACAAAGATGGGAACGTCATTGATACAACCTGCGCCAAGCCGTGGCGCCTTGCCTGCATACCCAAGTCGCCGGCGATGTATTGCATCGAAGCCCATCCATCCTTACTGGATCGGGTTGAAACCGGCGATACGCTCCGGTTTGACGAGGTGGTTTTTTGAAGCCCCTATTCATTTCGCTGTTCGCGCTGCTTCTAATGAGTGCGTCGGGCCGGCCGGCGATTGTGTTCACCCAGGGACAGTCTGGCGCCAGCCTGACTGTGCATGTGGTTCAGCGCGGCGAAAATCTTTCTGATATTGCCTTGAAATATAATCTGTCAGCCGCGCAGATTATTGAAGCCAATGGCATCACCGATACCAGCGGCATCGCCGTGGGTCAGCGATTGCTTATCCCGCTCCAAATTCAAACCACAGCCCAGCGGCAAAGACTGACGCATACTGTGGTCGCCGGCGAAACCCTTAGCAGCATCGCCCAAGTCTATGACAAAACTTTGGAAGAGCTTTCGGCGCTTAACAATTTGGCCAATTCGCATCAGATTTTCGTCGGGCAGGAACTTCTGATTATTCCAGGAGAAGCCGGCGGTTTGTCGACAAGCGACCGAAACGATGCCGAGCCAACTGCCGCCGCCGATGTCAACAGTCCGCCGCCGCAGGCGACGCCGACCGACGCGCGCGCTGATGAGCCGCCAGCCGCTTTTTTCCACACCGTAACGGCTGGAGAAACGTTGTTTGAAATCGGTCTGCGCTACAACCTGACCGTCACGACTATGGCGCAAGCCAATAATCTGCCGGATCCCACCAGGATTTACGTTGGTCAGCGGTTGATTATCCCCGGCATCGAACTGCCGCGGTTCGCGCAGGATCTGCCCGAAATCATTCGCGCCTTCAGCTTCAATCCACAGATTTTGACAGAGGGACGCACCGGGCGGATTGAGATTGCGACGACCGAACCCGTCGAGATCAGCGGGCAGTTTCTCGGTCAGGAGTTCATGTCGATCAGGCAAAACAACGGCACACAGCATCATATCCGTATCGGCGTCCCCATGTTCACCGAACAGGAAGTCTATCCCCTTGCGCTTAATATAGTCGATGCCGCCGGCGTTTCCATGCCGATAGATGCCTATTTGCAAATCGTCGGCGGGAGTTACGGACATCAGAATATCTCGATTAACAATAATGACCTGCTGACATTGGCGGTCGAAAACGAGGAAATCGAGCTTCTTGCCAGCCTGACCAGCGAGTTCAATCCCGGCGCCGGCTGGACAAACTCACTGGGCTTGCCGGCGGCCGCGCCGATGAACAGCGTTTTTGGCACGCGGCGGTCATACAATGGCAGTCCCTACAATCGTTTTCACCGCGGCGTCGACTTCGCCGGCGCCACCGGCACATCGGCGCTGGCGGCGGCGGCTGGGACTGTCGTGCTTGCCGATACGCTCAACATACGCGGCAACACGACCGTTATCGACCACGGCTGGGGGCTGTATACCGTGTATGCCCATCAGAATGTCCTGTATGTCAATTCTGGCGATGCGGTCACATCGGGGCAGATTATTGGCGCGATTGGCTCAACCGGTCGGAGCACCGGGCCGCATCTCCACTGGGAAGTCTGGCTCAACGGCGTCAATGTTGACCCTATGCAATGGGTTCAGGAAACATTCCCGTAGCTTTCACTTTGATACCGGCAAGGTCAATGCTGGAAAGCCCCGTCAAGCGCCTCAAAATCGGTGAACAGAAAGTGATCGTGATAATAATGAATCCACAGAAAGGACAGGATGGCGGTATAATAGGCGATGTCAAAATGACTGCCGCCGTCAATGCCTGGCTTCACAATCCCCGCCAGCACATAGACCAGCAGAAAGATGACTGCCGAGCCGATGAGCAGCATGGCGCTAAAGGCATATAAGGCTTTGGCATCTTTAGTTCGGCGGCTAAAGCGGGCGACCAAAGGCGCATCATCGTCCAAATCGCCGACCATTTGGCGAATCTTGATGATATAAAAGGTGATCGCCAGATATTGGAAAGAATGCCAGGTGTTCAAACCCTGAAAAGCGGTATCCAGGTTGGGCAGAAGCGGCGTGAAAAAGGCGACGATGACGGTTAGGGTCACGAAAGCGAATTTGGGCCCGTTGAGGATGCCGCTGCGATATTCATAGATCGATTTGCCAATATAGGCCGCCAGCGCCGCGCCAAAGATGATGGCGACCAGGATGAAAAACCAGGGGTTGTCGGGCTGCTGAAACAGGTCTGGAATCGCCTCGCCCAAATCATTTTGACCAATTTCGAAAGTCCCTTGGCTGATCTTCCACATCGCAATCGGGAACAGGCTGGTCAGGACAATGGCATAGTCAATCAAACGCGAGATCGGGCTTAATGCGCTTTTGCGGACAAATTCGGCTTCCTTGTGATTGTAAAGCTCGACAATATAGGTCACTTGATGCAGCACGTGCAAGGATGCCCAAAAGAAGAAAAAGGTCAGCATCAGATTCAGGTTCAGGAAGGCGAGCGAGATGACGATAATCGGGATGATAATTGAAGAGCGGATAAGGGTCGGATAACGTTCCTTAAAGCCTTCGTCGAGGCCGGTGCGGAGGAAGGTAGACATCATGTGCGGGCCGCCAATCGCCACCGCCACAAAGGTATTGACTAGGTTGCGGCTGAAGTCGTCTTCCATGCCCAACTGTATGCCGGCGAGATAGAGGATGTAGGGCAAAGGCACAACGACCACGCTCAAGGTGATGAAGAACAAATCCCAACGTTTGTTGCGGAGCCACAGCCCTCCCCGGTCAATTTCCGCGGCGTAGCGTTCGGTATTGGAAAGCGGGATAGCGGTCGATGCCATTGATGTTCTCCCTTGCGAACTGTTCTCGCTTTATTCTACAGCCATTTATTTAGGGATGCAAAATAATTTTATGCGAAAAAACGGCCGTGTCCAGTGAGATTTAGGGCAAAAAGCCGAACCAGTCGCAAAACCGCGTTGGATAAACCGCGCAATTATTGGGCGCCGTCAAGAAGAGAATCACGATGACCGCGCAAGCGATGCAGCCAAACAGCAGCAGCGCACATCCACACCAAGCCATCGGCCCTCCTTCCAGAATATCAATGATCACCTCGGCAAATCCGAAGAGCACATCAAAGAAGCCGCCAACAGCCTGCATGACAAAGCCGACCACAACGATGACCACACACAGCAAGGCGCATCCGACCGCTAGGTATGGGAGCAGGGATGGGTCAATGCTTTGCAGCCATTCCATTGATAATCTCCGGTCTCAATTCCGGGGTCATTCAAGCGCGTCTGGTTCGGCCGGCTGGCAACCGCCGCTGAACGTTCTGTCCGGCTGCCAGGCGGCCGCGGCATCGGCGCGGCGATAACAGTCACAGTAAGATACATTCTGGCTGCCGTCTTCATTGGTCTCCCATAATACAAAGCGCACCAGGGTCTGAATGCAGAGGGAGGTTTCATCGGCGCCGTTATCGACCGCGAATGAGTTTTCGATTCGCAGGCCGCGGCTGTCGGCGGCGCTCACCAGGGAAATCAGCAGCAGCGGGTGTGAATGAGGCTGCGGCATATCCCGGTGCCAGAACCGTATTTCGCCATTCGCCGCCAGATAAAAAAGCGCGCAGGGCAGCAGCAGCGCGATAAACCAGCCGGCAAGCAGCGCGCCGCATCCCAAACGCAGGATTGGATGAGCCCGCGTGCGCGGACCGATGTCATCCGCCGGCATGCGATTGGCTTGAGCTTGCATCGGGCTGGAATCCAGGGAACCGTTTTCAGGCATTCAATGCCCCATCATATCGCTAATGGCTGGCGCGCCATCTTTGGCAGGCGCAATCATACTGACATTCCCTCTTTATTCAACCTCTGAAGCGAAGCTGCATCACATCGGCGGCGTCATAGCTCACGTGAACGTACATTGGCTGCCGGTCGTCTTCCATGTCGAGGATGCGAGGTATGAGACAGGGCAAATCTTCCACCAGATCCAGGTCGAGAACCTTGCTTTTGGGTATCCATTCCAATGTTCCTTCAGACGCGTCCTGCGAAAGCGCGCGGCTGTCACTGATGGCTGTATAAACGAACAGGAGAATGCCGGTTTCTTCGCCGGCGTCAATGTTATGGATGCTTCGCAGACGCATGGAATGAACTTTCAAGCCGCTTTCTTCTTCAATCTCGCGGACTGCGCCGGCGAGCGGGTCTTCATTGCGTTCGATATGCCCGCCCAAGCCATTGTACTGATTGGGAAAGACCCGCCTGTGCGGCGCCCGTTTCATCAGCAGCATATCATCGCCATTCATCACAAAGGACAATGTACGCGGGATAACAAGCCAACGGTCTTGGGTCGCATCCGCTCCCTGCTGTTTGGCGCCCATTTTCTGCCCTCCAGTAAAATAATGCGTCGGTGAACATTGCCGAGCGGCGGACTTCGTGATAAGCTAATGTCACATTGTAATCGATTGTACAAAGGAAACACGTGACTGCGAATCCGACCAGCGCTCCGCCTCCGGATCTGCGGATTGTCCATATTGGCGATGTCCTGCCGCATGAAACCAATGACCGGCAACGTTCACGTCCTTTAATCAAACGGCTTCAAGCAGCCGAGTTTTTCACGAATCCGCTGGTGGTCGCGGTGATCGCCAATGACCAATATGTCCTGATGGATGGCGCCAACCGCTATCATTCGCTCAAGCATCTCGGCTTTGTGCATATTCTGGTGCAGGTTGTCGATTACAAAACGGAATTTGTCGAATTGGGCGTCTGGCAGCATATTGTATCCGATTGGAACATCACAGATTTTGTTCAGCAGTTGAAACAGATTGACCGCATCCATATTCGGGATGGCTGGGATGCGGATGCGGCGGCGCGAATCCGGCTGCGCGAAGGGCCGGTCTACAGCGTCCACGCGGCGATGGCCGGCGTGATTGAGCGCAACTCGATTCTTCGTCAAGTGGTCGCCGCCTATCATCGTCATGCTGCGCTTTACCGCACGTCCTTAACCGATCCGACGCAGATATGGCCGCTTTATCCAGCCGGCATCGCCTTGGTGACGTTCCCGGCTTACCGGCCGCAAAACATCATCGAGGCCGCTGTCCATAAAGCCTATCTGCCGCCGGGCATCAGCCGCCACATTATACACGGGCGGGCTTTGAAACTGAATTATCCGATGAGCCGGCTGCGCGAGGAGTCGCCCCTTGAACAAAAGAACCGACACCTGCGACAATGGATGCGGCAAAAGCTGGCGGCGCGCGGCGTGCGCTATTATGCAGAGGCGACCTATCAATTCGACGAGTGATCTATATGGCGCAAACCGTTCAAGCGGCGCTGCAAGCGGCGCGGTTCCGCACTGATGGGCAACCGTATCGATTTGTCCAGCTGCCGGCGAATGGCATTACGGCCGCCGCCGGCGTCGTCGCCGAGGCCGGCATTCCTTTTTGCGCGCTGCTGGTCGATCAAGATGAAGTCACGCTGATGCTGCCGGCAGAGGTCTGCCAGGAATTTCGGAAGCGGCTCCGATTTGGGATTATCAGCGACACCGTCTATCGGCTGATCACCTTGGATGTGACGCTTGAACCGGCGCTGGTCGGCTTTATGGCGCTCATCAGCCAAGCCCTGGCCGAAGCCGATATTTCGGTGATGCCCTTTGCCGCTTATTCGCGAGATCATATCTTTGTGCCGGCGGCTGATTTTGAAAAGGCGCTTTCGACGCTGAAAGCATTGCAAGATCGAATGGGAACATAGGGGTATCACAGCATGGAAATCAATCTGTTCAATGATGCCAGCCTGGTTCCGCAGCCCAAACACAAGGTCAAAATCGAAACGTTCACCGTCAGCCCCTATCCAGATCGCTTTCGGGTGAAGGTCCAGCTGAAGCTGACACCTTTTCAAGAACGTCCCAATCTTGTGATTATGGCGCATCGCATGGATGGCAGGCAGGCAGGCGACCTGGACATTATCGCCACGATGCACTATGACAATGAATACACCATGCACCTGCGCGGCTTGGATGACCCGACCGGGCAATACACTCTGACCGCCGAGCTATATTATGAAACCCGCGATCCGCCGCAGGACCGGCGCCAAATCGAGTTTCATATCCCGCCCGAATAAGTCTGTGGCAAACATGAGGATATCCTATCGCACTGCCCGTCAAATCGCCGACCAGGCGGCGCTGCATTATCCCAAAGAGGTCTGTGGTTTGCTGGCTGGTTCAGGAAAGCGAATTATGAAAGCGTTTCCGGTCAGCAATATCGCCGACAAGCCTGAAACGCAGTATCAGTTGCAGCCGGACGAACAACTCAAGGCGCTCAAACAAATCGACGCCGACCGCTTAACATGGATTGGCATCTACCATTCGCATCCCAAGTCCCGCCCCATCCCCTCGCCGGCTGACATCCAACAGGCAAGCGATGACGGTCTTCTGCATTTGATTGTCTCGCTGCGGCACAGCAAGCCAAAGCTCAAGCTGTGGCGCATACAGACGGCGGCCGTAACGCCGATTGAATTGATTTTTGATACGGAGTCAAGTTTGGATGATTCCAATGAACCTCTGTCAGACAAACAAAAAATCGCCGTCATCTTGGCCGGCGCGCTAAGTCTCGCTTTAATGCTGGTGATTTCACTGACGCTCCTGCCGCCGGCGCCCGTCATCCTTCCTTAGCCAGAGGTATGCGGTTTCATGCGCCTGGAACTGATAGGGATCGCGATTTTCGGCATTTTGTCGGGCGGCATCGTCAATGTCTTGGCTGACAGCCTGCCCTATCGGCGGCTTGGCCGGCCGGCCTATCCAGACGGGAGTCGGCGTCCGATTCGCGCTTGGCTGGGCATCACCGCATTTCTCTTCAGTCGCCGGCGACCGCCGCAAGCCAATGAGCCCAAACTTGGCTGGCGTTATCCGATTACGGAGACCGCAACCGCCGCGCTGATGGTCGCTGCGTACATTATCATGGGCAGAACCGCGGATGTTTCCGGCGGACAAATGCTTATTTGGCTGATTGACATGGCGATTTTCATGTTAATCGCGGTCATTGACCTGGAACACAGACTGATTATGTTCGCGGCTGTCATTCCGGCTGGTGTCCTCGCTTTGGTGGACGCCGCGCTTTTTCCGAATCCTCTGCCGACGCTGGCGTCCTCGCTCGCCGGCGGCGCGTTCGGCTTCGTCATCTTCTACCTTGTCTATCAGGGCGGTTATCTTTTCCGGCGTCTTGTGGAGCGAATGCGCGGAGAAAAAATCCATACCCTGGCCTTTGGCTTTGGCGATGTCATGCTGGCTGGTCTAAGCGGGCTGATGATTGGATTGCCGGATGTGATTCTGGCGCTGTTCATTTCGATATTTCTGGGGGCGATTGGCGCTGTTTTTTATCTCGGCTTTGGCTTGTTCGCCGCCAGACGCTATCGCCCCTATACCGCTATCCCATACGGGCCATATATCGTCACGGCTACCATCATGGTGATGTTTTTTGGCGCCGAACTGGGCCCGCTATTGCTCGGCTATTAGCGGCGAGGCTTCAAACCGGGTGATGTTTCCGCCGCCGAGGCAAACATCGCCGGCATACATCACCGCCGCCTGTCCGGGCGTAATATCGCGCTGCGGCTCATCAAATCTCACTTTGATCTGTCGGTCATCGCGCGGTTCAATAAGCGCCGGCTGCGGGCTTGACCTGTATCGGATTTTAACCGCAGCCCGAAACGGTTCTTGCGGCGCGATACCGCTGACCCAATGAACTCGAGCAGCCAGCAAGGCATCGCGCCCAAGTTCGGCGCCGGTCCCCACAACCAGCGCGTTCTGATTATGATTCATCGCCAGCACATACAGCGGTTCGGTGTATGAAACGCCCAAGCCCTTGCGCTGACCAATGGTATAGTTGGACAAGCCGCGATGCTCGCCCAAAAGCTCTCCGTTTTGGCGCACAATCGGGCCGGGCTTCATCACATCGGGCGCATGCAGGCGCAGGAAACTCCGATAATCCTGACTGCCGAGGAAGCACAGATCCTGGCTGTCCTTCTTGCTTTCCACATTCAAGCCGAATTTCAGCGCCAGCCGGCGGACTTCCGCCTTGGGATATTCGCCAACCGGAAACAGAGTCCGGCGAAGCTGCCGCTGTCCCATCACACTAAGGGCATAGCTTTGGTCTTTGCTGGCGTCCAGGCCGGTTCGCAAACGAAAACGGCCGGCTGAATCGCGGTCGATGCGCGCATAATGGCCGGTCGCCAGATAATCGGCATCCAGCGCCATCGCATGATTCAGCAGCCAGTCAAAGCGGATATGCCGATTGCATTCCAGGCACGGATTGGGCGTAAGACCGCCGCGGTGCTGCTCAATGAAGTATCGCACGACCTTGTTCCGAAAGACCGCTTTGGTATCGAGAACATAAAAGGGGATGCCAATTTTGTCGGCCACGGCGCCGGCGTCGGCCATCTGCTGCGGCGTGCAGCAGCGATTGTGCGCCGCGCCGCCCATCGCTGAATCTGACCACAGGCGCATCATCATGCCGACCACATCATAGCCGGCCTCAACCAATAAAGCCGCCGCGACCGAGCTATCCACGCCGCCGCTCATGGCGACAGCCACGCGCGTAGTTGCCCGACTCACTTCATCCACTCCCGGCTCAATGCGCTCAACCTGTCAACCGCCGCGACCAGCGCGTCAGTGGCATAGCGAATGTCGGCTTGGGTCGTATCCATGCCTACCGACAGCCGCAAGCCGCATTTCGCCTGCTCTGGCGTGCAGCCAATCGCCATCAGCGCTTCGGACGGTTTCGGATCGCCGGTCTTGCAGGCCGAGCCGCTGCTGGCGGCGATCCCTTTCATATCCAAGTGCATTAGAAGCAGGTTGGCATCGATCCCTTCGAGGACGAAACTGGCATGAGACGGCAGCCGACGTTCAGGGTGGCCGCTCAATTTGGCGCCGGGCAATCGCTCCAGGATGCCTTGAATCAAGCGGTCGCGCAGCGCCTTGAAGCGCGCCGTTCTTTGTTCATTTTCGGCATGCGCCAGTTCGAGCGCTTTCGCCAATCCAACAATCAAGGGGGTATTGTGCGTTCCCGCCCGCCGGCCGCGTTCATGGCCGCCGCCGCTTTGGGCGGCCGTTAATTCGATGCCTTCCCTGACATACAGAAGGCCGACGCCTTTTGGTCCATAGAATTTATGCGCCGACAGGCTAAGCATATCCACGCCGAGCGCGTTGACGTCCAGGTCCAGCTGGCCGCCAGCCTGAACCGCATCGGTATGAAACAGGATGTCATTGTCGCCGGCGATGGCAGACAAAGCAGCCAAGTCTTGAATCGCGCCAAGCTCGTTGCTGGCATACATGATGCTGGCGACTGCGCCGCCCCGCTCGCACGTTGCCCGGAACACATCCACATCGACCAACCCATATTGGTCGACGGGCACGATTTCAGTCTCAAAATCCATCAGCCAGCCCATTTGCCGCACGGTATGAAGCACGGCGCTGTGTTCGACCGGCGATGTGATCAGTCGAGACGGCTTGCCGCGCTGCTTTGCCCGCCAGCCGGCGCCTCGTATTGCCAGGTTGTCGCTTTCCGAACCGCCGCCGGTAAAGACAATTTCGGCAGGCTTGCAATTCAAAACGCGCGCGACTGAAGCGCGCGCGTCTTCGACAGCCTGTTCAGCTTTGCGCCCAAAGCGGTGCGATGAGGATGGATTGCCATACACCTCACTAAAGTACGGCATCATGGCTTCCAATACGCGCCGGTCAACTGGCGTTGATGCGGAATAATCGAGATACACCTCGGGTTTGGCGGTCATAGCTAACGTTCGCTTCACCGATTCTTGCAGGACATTGCTATTGTAAACCAACATGGCAGCCTTGTCAGGACAGACTGTGACCAAGACCGGGCAATCGTATCAAAATCAGCCGGCAAAACCGCGGCCTTTTGGTCGACTTTCGCAGCTTGTTCCGCGATACCCTTTCGAACGGCGGCGGGGGCGGCGATTGAGCAATGAGGCGCGGGGGCATGGGGCGCGGCGCTTCAAGGCCGATGCGCTATGGTGCGGTTGCCCTGATGACAAAGAAACGGCTGTGTAGGCTTCGCGCCAATGATATACTATCATACTGGACATTTAGGACTGCCTTGATTGGATAAATTGACAGGAGACAGGAAGTTATGCCAACCATTAGCAAAGTTCACGGACGCGAAGTGCTGGATTCACGCGGCAACCCCACCATTGAAGTAGAGATTCACTTGTCAGAGGGCAGTCTGGGTCGGGCGATTGTCCCCAGCGGCGCGTCGACCGGCGAGCATGAAGCGCTGGAGATGCGGGATGGCGACCAGGGGCGATACTTCGGCAAGGGCGTTCTCCAAGCCGTCGCTGCCGTCAACCATGCGATTGCGCCGGCATTGCTGGGGCTTGAGCCTTACGATCAAAAATTGGTCGATGAACTCATGCTGGAGCTTGACGGGACGGCTGGCAAAAGCAAATTGGGCGCGAACGCCATTCTGGGGGTATCGCTGGCGCTGGCGCAGGCGGCCGCCAACAGCCTGCGTCTGCCTTTGTATGCTTATCTGGGCGGCATCCATGCCCATGTCCTGCCCGCGCCGATGATGAACATTATGAACGGGGGCAAGCATGCGCTGGGCAGCACCGATTTCCAGGAATTTATGGTCATGCCCGTCGGCGCCCCGACCTTCCGCGAAGCATTGCGCTGGGGCGCGGAAGTCTATCATCAGCTGAAGCAGGTTTTGCATCACCGGGGATATGCGACCACTGTCGGCGACGAAGGCGGATTCGCCCCCAGCTTGGGGAGCAATGAGGCCGCTCTGGATATGATTATGGAAGCCATCGAAAAAGCCGGCTATCAAGCCGGGGAAGATATTTTCATTGCGCTTGACCCGGCGGCGTCGGAAATCTATGAAGCGGGTCAGTATCATCTCGAAATTGAAGGCCGGCGGCTTGACGGCGAAGCCATGGTGGATTTTTGGAGCGACTGGTGTGACCGCTATCCCATTATTTCGATTGAAGATGGCCTCGACGAAAACGATTGGGAAAACTGGCCGCGGCTGGTCGCTGCCATCGGCGACCGCGTTCAAATCGTTGGCGATGACCTGCTGGTCACCAATGTCGAAAAAGTCAAGCGCGCCATCACCGAAAAAGCCGCCAATTCGCTTTTGTTCAAGGTCAATCAAATCGGTTCCCTGACCGAAGCGTTCGCGGCCGCTCAAATGGCGCAGCGGCACAATATGACTGTGGTCACCAGTCATCGCAGCGGCGAATCGGAAGACCATGCCATTGCCGATATCGCCGTGGCCATGAACAGCGGCCAAATCAAGACCGGCGCCCCCGCGCGCGCCGAACGCACCGCGAAGTACAATCAGTTGCTTCGCATCGAGGAAGGTCTTGGCGATGCGGCCCGTTATGCCGGCCGGAGCGCTTTCGCCAACTTGAACATGGACGTTGAATAGACCAAAATGCCGAAAGGGAACCAGCGTGCTGCTCGATTTATACAGCAAACACACCAAAATTGTGGCGACTATTGGCCCCGCCTCGCGCGATGGCGAAACCCTGCGAGCCATGATTCGGGCTGGCATGAATGTGGCTCGAATCAACTTTTCGCATGGCAATCATCAGATCCATGGCGATACCATTGACACCGTTCGCCGCATCGCCGCCGAAGAGGGCGCCGTCGTCGCTATTTTGTGTGACATCCAAGGGCCCAAAATTCGCATTGGCGAACTCGCCCAAGAGCCGATGATGCTTGAAGCCGGCGAGGCCATCGCGTTAACGTTGGATGACGTGATTGGAAGCGCGGGGCTGGTATCGCTGCCTCATCCTGAATTTGTCAAGGATATCAAAGTGGGAACGATGCTCTTGCTTGATGATGGCAATCTGCAATTCCAGGTTACAGAAACCACGGCGCGGCGCCTTGTCTGCGATGTCGTGGTGGGCGGCGCTCTCAAGTCGCGAAAAGGGGTATCCGCGCCCAAGGCCAAACTGACGCTTTCGGCAATCACCGAGAAAGACTGTCAAGATATCGAATTCGCCCTATCGAAAAGCTGTGACTATATGGCGATGTCGTTTGTGCGGTCGGCAGATGACATCCATGAATTGCAGCGGCTCATGGAGCGACTCGGCAAACAGGCCGCCATCATCGCCAAGATCGAAATGGGCGAAGCGCTGGACAATATCGAAGACATCATCGAAAGCTGCGCTGGGATTATGGTCGCGCGCGGCGACCTCGGCGTCGAAACGCCGGCCGAAGAGGTCCCGCTCCATCAAAAGCGAATCATTGCCCTTTGCAACGGCGCCGCCAAGCCGGTGATTACAGCGACGCAAATGCTGGAATCCATGACCCAGAATCCGCGGCCGACCCGCGCCGAAGCCAGCGATGTTTACAATGCCATCATTGACGGCACCGACGCCATTATGTTAAGCGCCGAGAGCGCCAGCGGCGCCTATCCGGTCCGCGCGGTTGAAGTGATGGCCAAAATCGCCATGATCGCCGAGCAGCATTTGAAGGGCGCCGGCTTGCAATCGAATGCAGCCGCCATCATCAAGCCGCCGGGAAACGAAGGGGCAGGATATATTTCTGATGCGATCAGCAAAGCAACCTTTGACATTTCGGAAATCATCAGTCCGACCGCCATTGTCACCACCAGCCTGTCGGGTTATACGACCAGACGGGTAGCCAAAGAACGGCCCGGCACACCCATCTTATGTATGACCCCAAACCCAATCACGCAGCGGCGAATGGCATTGGTTTGGGGTGTCATTCCTTTGCTCGTCCAGGAATTTGGCACTATTGACGAGATGATCAGCATTATCGTCCGCGCCGCCCATGACAAAAAGCTGGTTAACCGCGGCGACCGGCTGATTATTATCGCCGGTGTTCCCTTTGGCATTGACGGGCAGACGAATCTGATCAAGATTCATACCGTCGGCGAAGAAGCCGAAATCTAGGGGGATCGATGCCGCCCCGCTCGCGCAGCCGTCAGGATTTATGGACGATAATCCTCACGATCTACGAATTGCACCGCATCGTCCCAGCCAAGCTGCTGTTCTGCATTGGGTGAAGGGGGCTCGATTGACGGCGGCTCGGACGGCTTGACGTGCCGAGAATCGGTTGCGATTTTGCCATCGGAAGTATAATTGATCTGGCTGGCGGTGCAGCTTGGACAGATGTTCCACGGCAATTCGAGCAGATAACCGCAGTCTACACAGGTTTTCTTGAGGCGCGTATGGCAATAGGGACAGGCTTGCCAATCATGTTGAGTGCGTTGTCCGCAGCCGGGGCAGCCGGGTTTTTCTTCGATTTCTTGCAGCAGCGCTTCTTCTTCCAAAGACCGTTCGTATGCTTCGGAGAGGCTTTCGCGGGGGCGCAGCAGGACATAAACGAATAATCCCGGCAGGTTGAGCAGGGCGACCAAAATAGCAGCCAGGACCCGCGCCAGCGGGTCGCGCGAACGAACCCGCATGTCCCGGTAAGCCCAGATGACCATCGCAAACCAGAAAACCACAACATTGACGCCAACGAAAAGGGTCAGGATTAGAAACAAATCGCCCATCGAAAAACTCCCAATGACATTCCGCCGCCCAGTCCCCGAATGATGAGCGCCGGCTGCGGATTGAACCCAGCTAGGCGCCGCCGGTTTCGGCATTCGTGGAACTGACGAGAATCATCATTTCGCTAATCAAGGTGTCAAATTGATGCCCGGAGGCATAAAATTCGATTGAACGCAGCTTGGCCGGATGCCGCGCTTCGTTAATCAGATTGAACAGGTTTTCCGACTCGAAGGTGTACCAGGCTTTTGCGTTGACGTTCAGATGATCCTGAAAGCAGCTGGCGCAGCGCAATGGATACTCGCTGGAAACCGGCTCATCATAATAGAATCCGCGAAACCATCTTCGTTCCACGCCAAGCTGGTCATTATAGGTAATCAGCAGCATCAGAGGGCATTCACTGCCTTTAATGCCGCAGCGGCTTAGCGACTGATAATTCAGGTTGAAGGTGGTCACCACGCGGATGGAATCAAAGCCGGTCACATCCAGCCCGTCGCTGCCAAATGGCTGTATGCAGCGAACTTCGCCGGGCGATGTCACATTGCCAAGGCGGCGCAGATGGATGCCGGCGCGCCCATCAAACTCCTCCATCGCAAAAGCGCCATGACTGGCATGGCAGCCCCACTTGGGCGGCAAACCCGGCAAATCATCACGGTCTTCCACAACATCCTGCAAGCTGAAGATGGCGTTGGTTAATACGTTCTCAACCGAAGGGCGGATTTCGATGGAGCGATTGCCAAGCCGTACCAGGACCTCTTGGCCGTTCAGCACCGGCCGGCGGCTGGCGGCATCGTCGGCGAAAAAGATGGCGGCCTCGCCTGCCAGATTAAGCAGACGAACTTCATCATCGGTGGCATGGATGCGATAACGGCCATTTCGGGCAAGGTCGATATTCAAACCCTGCCGGGTGTGGATGCTCATAAGAAACGGCTTTTCCTGGGCGCCGACAATCACAATATCAAGCTGACCGCTCAATTCGGACAGTCGGATATTCTGTCGATTGGAACTCCATTCAAAACGGGGGCGCCAGGCATAATTAAAGGCGAGCAGGGTATTGCGCTGAAGGGTGACGGCGGCGATTAGGTCGGGCATTTCATCTTCTGCGATGCGGTCATCCCAAAATTGCATGATGGCCTGCGACTGCGAATCGATGCTGATGCTGGTCGCGGCGCTGGTCAAGTCTTCCTGTTTGCGTTCGACGGTTTCGATCAGGTCAGCGCCGGTGATGCCCACCGTGCCTTGCGCCACCTGAAGCACCGTCGGGATGGCGATCACCGATTCAAAGAGGTAGAAATAAATCCCAAGGATGGCAGATACGCTCAACAGGCAAAACATGGCAAAGGCAGCGAGCAACACCCTCCACGCCACCCGTTCGGGCGGGATAGACGGCTGATAAGTGTATTCTGATGCTGCTGTATCGGTCGCTTCTGTCGATTGCTCGACCCATTCTTGTACGGCTTCTGTCAAATGACTGCCTCGATTCAATATCGAAACGCAAGACGCAGGCCCGAATTATATCATTCGCAGGCTGTTTTGTCGCTGCCTTTTTAATGTATAATAAATAGGATTCAATTAGAAGATAATCCAACCGGAGTCATTTGAGCCATGTCAGGTCATAGCAAGTGGTCAACAATCAAACGCAAGAAGGGGGCTGAAGATGCCAAACGCGCCAAGATTTTCACTCGTTTGGGCCGTGATATTATGGTGGCGGCGCGTGACGGCGGCGGTGACGAAAGTTTGAACCCCAAGCTCAAGCTGGCGGTTGTCAAAGCGCGGGCTGCCAATATGCCCAAAGACAATATCGACCGCGCCATTAAAAAAGGCGCCGGCGAAATCGAAGGGGGAGAAGTGGTCGAGATTGTCTACGAAGGGTATGGACCAGATGGCGTCGCCTACATTGTGGAAGTGATCACCGATAATCGGAACCGCGCCTTAGCCGAAGTCAAGCATGCCTTCAGCAAACACGAAGGCAGCCTGGCGACCCATGGCGCCGTGATGTGGCAGTTCGACCAAAAGGGCTTTCTGACGATCAAGGGGGATGCGGATTTTGATGAACTGTTTATGGAAGCGGCCGAAGCCGGCGCCGAGGATGTGACTGATGAAGATGGCTTGATCGCGGTCTATACACCGCGCGATGAATTCGGCGCGGTTGAGCAGGCTTTGACCGAAGCCGGTTATGAATTTGAAGACAGCGAGCTGCGGTGGTTTCCGCAAAACGAAATCGAAATCCCAACCAGAAAAGCGCTGCAAAACATGCGTCTGATGGAACAGCTGGAAGAATCGGATGATGTTCAAACGGTCGCATCCAACCTTAGCATTACCGATGACGTTCTGGCTGCTTACGAGTCTTAGGATGCTATCGCTTGGCATAGACCCCGGCACAGCCATATTGGGCTATGGGCTGGTGCGCGAACATCGCGACGGCGCGCTCGAAGCTGTTGATTTTGGCGTTATTCGCACACAAGCTAAAACACCCATGCCCGAACGTTTGCAAACAATCCACCACAAGCTCAAATCACTGATTGACCAGTATCAGCCTGACCGCGCCGGGGTAGAAGAGCTTTTTTTCGCGCGCAATGTCACGAATGCCCTCACAGTCGCGCAGGCGCGGGGAGTTATTCTGCTCACGCTGCAAAATGCCCGGCTGCCCATCGCCGAATACAAACCCCAGATCATCAAACAATCTGTATCCAACTATGGCAGCGCCGACAAACCGCAAATGCAGGAAATGGTGCGCTTACTGCTTGGGCTGGCAGAGATTCCGCGTCCCGATGATGCCGCCGATGCGCTCGCGGTTGCCATCACCGATATTCACAGCCACCGTTTCGGTCATTATGAAAGCTGATTAAATGATTGCCTCGCTTGAAGGAACGGTCGCTCACAAAGACACCAACCATCTAATCATCCTCGTCGGCGGCGTCGGCATCGAGGTTTTTGCGCCATACACCACCATCGAGAAAATCAACAGCGACCGCGCCTTCCTTTATACGCGCCTTGTCGTCCGGGAAGATGCTCTCGCGCTTTACGGGTTTTCGACCGAATCCGAACGCGGGCTTTTTGATGCCTTTGTCAAAATTAGCGGTATCGGTCCAAAGCTGGCCATCACCATACTGGGTTCCTTGAGCGCCGACAACATTCGCGGCGCCGTGCTGAACGACCGGCCGGAAATCTTGAGCCGCGTCCCTGGCATCGGCAAGAAAACAGCCCAAAAAATCATATTTGAACTGCAAGACAAGTTCGCGGCTGGTTTGGACGCGCTGCCGGCCGATGATTTCAGCAGCTTGGTCGCTGATGTCATGGATGCCCTGACCGCGCTGGGCTACAGTATTATTGAGGCTCAGTCGGCGGTTCAGTCGATCCCGGCTGATGCCCCCGACAACGTTGAGGACCGGGTTTTGATTGCTTTGCGGTATCTTGGAAACTAACAGGAGATTCTTAATGCCGGAAACCTTGATTGGCAAACGGATTGAGGCGCTTGACAAGGGCTGGATTGAACTTGTCGATATGATGCCCCACCCGGATTCAGATATTTCCGGCGACCTGGCGATTGTCAATGCGGCCCGCGTCAGCTTTCTTGGCGAAAGCAAAGGCCCCGAGCGCGACAAAAAACTCCTTTTTTACCTGCTCCGTCATCAACACACCTCACCTTTCGAGATGGTCGAGTTTAAGTTTCGGGTGCGCGCGCCCTTGGTCACTTGGTGGCAATGGGTTCGGCATCGCACCTGGAACATGAACGCGCAATCCGGTCGCTATACCCCTTTCCAAGAGAATGATTTTTATGTGCCGGCTGTCTGGCGCCGGCAGAGCAGAGACAACAAACAAGCCAGCGAAGGCCGGCTGGAGACGGCGGAAAACGAGGCGCTGACACAAAAATTAACCAGCCACTACGAAGAGGGGTTCCGGCTCTATTCGGAAGCATTGGAACAGGGCGCATCCAAAGAAATGGCGCGTCTTTTTTTGCCCGGTTTCAGCGTGTATTACACTTGGGTTGTCAAGATCGACGCGCATAACCTGATGCGCTTTTTGCGGCTGCGAATGGCGGGAGACGCGCAGTACGAGATTCGGGTCTTTGCCAAAGCCATCCATGAGCATTTCTTCAAGCCCGCTTTGCCTTGGACGGCGCAGGCATTTGAGCGGTTTGTCCTCAAGTCAGGATAGCCGCCTCAATCAACATCAGCCGCGTCGATTTTATGGCGGTTGATTAAGAAGGCGGATGCCTGTTCAAAGTATTCGCGCATGACCGAACGCGCCGGTTCGGCAATTTCAGCATCATCAATCGCCGCCAGCATGTGCTGAAGCCAGCGGTCGCGGGCGTCGCTGTCGATGGGAAAGGGGAAATGCCGCCGCCGCAGCCGCGGATGCCCCCGCTCTTCCGTATAGCGTTTGGGGCCGCCGAAATACTGCAACAGAAACAAAAACTGCCGATGCTTGCTCTGCTCCAGATCATCGGGAAACATCGGGCGCAATACCTCGTCCTGGTCAACTTTGGCATAAAACGAATCAACCAGTCGGCGAAACGGCTCTTCACTGCCGAGCATGTCATATACAGTCTGCATTTTGATGTTCCTGTCTTTCTTATTGATACTCCGTGCCGGTAAGCCAAGTATAATCGCTGGCAGATGATACGTCTATGCGAACAGCGGCGGCAGGGCGCATTCGCGTTCAAAGCGATGATGTTTCGCTAATTCGCGGCAAAAGATGTATGATAGCCAAAAGGGAGGAAACCGTATGAAGATTCACGGGATTGTGCCGCCGATGGTCACGCCTTTTGATGTCACCGAGGCGATTGATGAAGCGGCTTTTGGCGCCGAAGTCGAATATCTGACAGCGGCTGCCGGCGTCCATGGATTGGCCGTGGGCGGCAGCACCGGCGAAGGGCAAACCTTGTCTACAGCGGAGTTGAGACGTCTTGCAGGCATTGCCCTGGAACGGGCGGCCGGTCGCGTGCCGGTCATCGCCGGGATTATCGCAGACAGCACCCGACAAGCGCTTGAAAAGGCACAGGCGCTATCCGATTTGGATGTCGCCGCCTTGCAAGTCACCCCGGTGCATTATCTGTTTCGCCCGACTGACGAGATGATGATGCAGCATTTCGCAGCATTGGCAGAACAGTCAGCTCATCCGATAATCGTTTATAATGTCGTGCCTTGGTCTTATTGTTCGCCGGCATTGCTTGACCGCATGATGCGCGAGATCGACGGCCTTATCGGCGTGAAACAAAGCGCCGGCGACCTCAAGCTGATGGCTGACTTGCTCATGGGCTCTGCGGATGTCGGATTGATCATGTCGGCTGTGGATGCCTTGCTCTATCCCTCGTTTTGTCTGGGAGCGCACGGCGCCATCGCCGCCATTCTTTCGGCAGTGCCAGAGTTATGCGTGAAGTTATGGCAGCAGGCAGAAGCCGGCGACCATGCCGCGGCGCTCGAATCGCATCATGATTTACTGCGTATCTGGAATGCCATTATGGACGACAACCTGCCCGCCAATGTCAAGACGGCGCTGGCATTGCAGGGACGTCCGGCCGGTATACCGCGCCGGCCGATGCCTCAAAGCTCGACAGCGCAAACTCAAGCGATTCAGACAGCCCTGCTGGCGGCGGGCATCAAACTGGCGGAGTAAGGGCGGCTTTCGCCTGATATTCAGGCATTGCATTTTATTGGACTTCGCTGCCTGAACAGGCGAAGCTCTGGAAAATCGCCGCGCACCATCCTGTCCCGCAAGCGCAAAATAGGATATGATTTTCATCAGATTTGCCGATTGGATATGAGACAGACATTCGCAAAGGAGCGCCAAGACAATGATCCAGCTATCCTTCATCCCGTCTCTGATAAAACTTTTGCTGATTGGAATTTCCCTGCTGTTCCTGTCGCTCTACTCCGCCAGCGCGGAGGATTCGTCAGAGGTCTGCGCCAGCGATGTACTTGAAGTCGGCTTTTATGCCTACTTTGCGCCAGTGAGTCACAGCGCCGCTGAAGATGCCGAAGCTGAAGAATTCAACACTCATCTCGGTTATGAATCGGATATACTGACGGCATTGGAAGCGATGGACGGGGTCGGGCTGGCTTTTAATCGCCGCGCGATTGCCGCTTGGGACGATATTTGGCTGCAATCCGCCAGCCCGCAGTACGATATGGTCGGCGGCGGCATCACCATCCTTGATTCGCGAACGCGCGATGCCAATGGCGAGGAACAGGTCGCCTTCACCTCGGGCCACATCGCCTTTCGTCAATCGCTGCTGGTGCGGACTGAAGATGAACCCAGCCTGCAAAGCCATGCCGACCTGAACCGCGATATACGCGTCGGCGCTCTGGCCGGCACCACCGGCGAGTTCCGCCTGCTTGAACTCACCGGGCTTGTCGACGCTGAAGGGACGCTGACCGCCGGTGTCCGCATCGACACGCCGCAAGGCGCGGTGACCGCCGACGGCAGCGCCGATTATGCCATCACCCCAGCCGGCGAGACACCGATGCTGGTGGAACGGCTGCGCCTCCACCCGCCATCGGCGACCATGCCCCAGGTCATCTATCTTGGCAGTGAACTTGGCGAAGCAGAATTGATTGAAGCCCTTGGCGCCGGTGAAATCGACGCCCTCGCCAGAGGAGAAATCGGCAACCGCGATGCCGCCTACCTTAGCGACGGCGCTTTTGCTGTAACCGCCCTTGATGATCAAGTCGAATATGGCGGCTTTACCCTCGACGTCGATGCTGTTGAACTGGCTTCGTGCCTCGACGAGAAGATCGACTGGCTCACGGACAGCCGGCGTATCGGCTATGCCGAGTGGGTAGAGAACCCGACTGTTTTTATGGACCGCGCCCAAATGTGGAACGGCCGCGACGCATCAGAAGAGTAAGGAATGCGGGCCGTATGCCTTGCCGGTATCGAAAACAGACCGGCGCGGCGCATCCTTGCTGGCTACTCGCTGGACCAGCCTTCGGCGCGTTCGCCGCGGTCCAGAGCTTCCTGGATGGCAAGGGCGGCCGCCGCGGTGACCCATTGGCTCCAGACAGCCTCGTTCTCGTTGAGCCACCAGATGGCGGTATCCGCATAGCTGGCATCGTTGTCGGTTTTCCAAGATGACAGGCCGCTGAAGAGGGCGGCATTCAACTTCCATTTTCGCAGCATTTGGGTGACTTCGGGAGCGCGTTCCAGCAGATGCGGGCGCGCCACAATCAAGATCTTCCCCGCTTCATGGGCGCAGGCCTTGGTCGATGCCCAGCACAGATCGCTGTGCGCCGGCTCTTCCAGCTGAACCATGTCCAGCTGCATCCACGGCGCCGTGACGCTTTCGAGATAACCCAGCCAAGGCTCTCCTTTCTCATAGAGGTCAAAGAGTTCGCTGTCCTTTGCCGCCTCTGATTCAGGGGCATGGACATGAACATGTTCGGCAAGACCATAACCCGCAATTTGCATTTGGTTGATGCCATGGCATGCCCAACTAGCCGGACAGGAAACCAATCGGGCTTTGCCGCCGCTTTCAGCAGCAGCGAACAGGCTTTGGTATTGGGCTTCTTTTAGGTCTTCCACTGCGTCTAATTCGGGATGCGCTTCTTGTAGATAAGCCGGTATCATAAATGCCGATTGTATTATCGCGTCGACGCTGACGCCAAGCGAAACCACCTCGCCGGCGATGGCCGCCTCTTGCCAGGCTTCAGCCATGTTGGGGAACCAGAGTTCCATCATCACATCGCTTTCGCCCTGCCGCAAACCCATGAATGAATCTAATTCACCTCCTGGCGCCGCATCCGTGGCATAGCCGTATCCTTTCTCGACCATATATTGAGCGATGCGGTTTTGGATGCGGATGGTGATCCAGTCGGAGTCATTGAAAATGATCGGCGCCGGCTGCGCCATAACCACAGCTGCATAACTTGCCAGCAGAACAGCCAGCAAAAGGATAAAATAGAATAATCGAGTTTGTTTGAACATCAGGTTTCTCCTGTCTGAACCGAGCAGTCAAGGCGCGGCTGTTGTGATACTTAGCGATTATACTACTGGCTGTCTTTCCCTGCCCTTGTCAAATCCTGATGATTAGAAGAGCGGGCAGAGTTTGGGGCTGGGCAGAATTCCTGTTATAATCGCCGCGGTTTTGATAAGCAGCTAATATACCAATTAAGGAGGGTAGCTATGCCTGTCGGAAACAGCAATCAGGCGATTGCCGGGCTGGGATGCCATCATATTGCCATACAAACGCGCGACTGGGATGTCTCGCAAAAATTTTATACCCAAGTGATGGGGATGGAGAAAATTGTCGAGTTCATCGGTGGCGGCCGGCGGATTGCGCTCTTGGACATTGGCGATGGCAGCCATCTGGAACTCTTTGAACCGACAGCCGAGTCGGCTGAAGCCACCGCCGCCAATGATACCGTGACTCATTTTGCGCTCACCACCACCGACATCAGCGCAGCGCTTGAACGGGTTCGGGCAGCCGGCATGGAAATCACGCGCGAACCCAGCGCCGTCAATCTCGGCGGTTTGAATGTCACCATCGCCTTCTTCACCGGCCCAAGCGGCGAGGTTGTCGAGTTCTTTCAAGTCAACTAACGGGTTTCACAACTCGATATAAATCGCGGCATCTTCAATCACAACCGGAAACCGCTTGAGTTTTAGCCGGTCTGTCAGGCATTCGCCGCTGTGCAAATCGTATTCCCAGCCATGCCAGGGACAGCGCAGAATTTCATTCTCCCGGCCCCAGATAAATTCACCCGGCTTGGATGGCAACGTCGTGCCGCTGAGTTTGCCGAGGCAGATCGGGGCGAAGGCATGGGGATATCATATCTTTCATCTGATAGTCTATACGGACAAACAATTCAATGATAAAATCGCTGCCAGTCACGGCTTCACTTCTCACTTTTTGTTTCGGCGCTTCGAGTTTAGCGCGCTGTCCCTGATTTTCAGCTAGCGCCATTGATTAACAGCCCGCCAGCGCATTCAAAAATATGCCAAGGCTACAGCGAGACTATTTTGACAGAACGTAAAAACAGAAATGTTAGCTACCTGCGCCTTGTCCGTCAAAACAAGGCATTTCGTTATTTATGGGCCGGTCAGATTGTCAGCCTGCTGGGAGACTGGTTCAACCTGATTGCCTCGGCTTCTTTGATTGCCGCCTTGACACAATCCGGCGCTGCCGTCGGCGGTCTGTTTGTGTTGCGTATGCTGGCGCCCTTTTTGGTGAGTCCATTTGCTGGCGTGGCGGCCGACCGCTATAATCGCAAAACTATCGTGATGGCGACCGACGTTCTGCGCGGGTTTGTTGTACTCGGGTTTGTGCTGGCGCGCCAGCCGGAACAGGTCTGGTTAATCTATGTATTGACCGCCATACAAAGCGCATCACAGGGATTCTTCTTCCCGGCATGGAATTCGATGCTGCCGGACATCACACAGGCAGAAGAACTGGGCGTCGCCAACGCTCTGTCATCGGCAACCTGGTCGGTGATGCTGGCTTTTGGCGCCGCGCTGGGCGGACTTGTCTCCGGCATTGTCGGCGTCTACCCGGCTTTTATCATTGATGCCATGACCTTCTTCCTTAGCGCAGCGATTATTTTCCGAATGCCTTATCAGTCACTCTTGTCGTCGGATTCTGACCAATCCATTATCGCCGGCATACGGCAGTATGTCGACGGGCTGGGCTATCTGCGCCGGCACGTGGATACTTTCACCATTACCGTACACAAGGGAGTGCTTGGTTTGCTGGTCGTCGGCGGGTATCAGGTCGCGCAGGTTGCCATCGCCGAACAATACTTCCCGATTGGCGCCGGCGGCAGCATCAGCTTGGGCTTAATGTATGTATCTGTGGGCATTGGCACCGGGATTGGGCCCATAGCGGGACGGCATTGGGCGCGGGATCGCGATCAGCGGCTTCGGCTGATGATTGCGCTTGGCTATGTTTGCTCTTTGTTTGGTCTGCTCATCACATCCACCCTGGCCTCATTTCCCATCGTGCTGGTCGGCGCCTTCATGCGGGGCATCGGCGGCGGCATTGTCTGGGTATTGGCAACGCAGCTGCTGCTGCAGATTGTCCCCAATCAAGTGCGCGGACGGGTATTTTCGACTGAATTTGCGATGTACACCTTATTCAGCGCCCTGTCATCCGGGGCGATTGGGGTGTTGATTGATACGCCGTTGGGCGCGCCTGGCATTCTGCTTCTGATATCGGGCCTGCTGGTGATACCCATCCTGCTGTGGATATTGTGGATCGTCTTCGGAAAACGCGATGCGGCGGGGATTGAAGAGGCGACGGCAGCCTGAATTCCAGTGTAGAAACGCATAAGAAGGCCGGTTATAATACGCACTGGCGCATCCCTGGAGCGACGGCAATGATTCCATTCAATCAACTGAAACCCCTGCATGACCTGCACGCGGATGAAATCGCAGCGGCAATGAGGCGGGCAGCGAACAGCGGCTGGTATATCCTGGGGCCGGAAGTCGAGGCATTCGAGGCTGAATTCGCCGCCTATCATGACGTCGCCTTTGCGGTCGGCGTGGCCAGCGGCACCGACGCCATTGAGCTTGCTCTGCGAGCCGGCGGTGTTGGCCCCGGCGATGAAGTGATTACGGTAGCGCATACGGCAATGGCAACCGTCGCCGCCATTGAAAACAGCGGCGCGA
Source organism: Phototrophicaceae bacterium (assembly GCA_965203755.1). GTDB lineage: Bacteria > Chloroflexota > Anaerolineae > Aggregatilineales > Phototrophicaceae > UBA6055. Next base: position 416,267 of record OZ241910.1, read on the forward strand.
CCCCGATACTGGCGGATATTCGCCCCGACAGTTTTACTTTGGATCCGCAAAAAGCCTGCCAAGCCATCACCGCCAAAACCCGCGCCATCGTCGTCGTTCATCTTTATGGATGCCCCGCCGATCTGGACGCGCTCAAATCCATCGCCGATAAGCATGACCTCTTGCTGATTGAAGATTGCGCCCAAGCGCACGGAGCCGAATACAAAGGGCGGAAGGTCGGCGCTGTCGGGCATTTTGGCGCATTCAGCTTTTATCCGACCAAGAATCTGGGCGCTTATGGCGATGGCGGCGCGGTCATCACGCAGGATGCCAAGCTGGCTGACAGCTTGCGAAAATGGCGCAATTATGGTCAGGCAAGCCGCTATATCCATCAATCACGCGGGACAAACAGCCGCCTTGATGAGCTCCAGGCCGCTATTCTGCGCGTCAAACTCAAGCACCTCGATGCCCATAATCAAACTCGGCGGGAAATAGCGGCCATCTATCATAACAAGCTGCGCGCTGCTGTCGTGACACCATCCGTCAATGCCGATGCCCGGCATGTCTATCATCTCTATGTCATCCGCGACAGCCAGCGCGATCAGCTAATGGCAGGGCTTAAAGCGCTTGATATCGGCACGTTGATTCACTATCCTGTCCCGATTCATTTGCAAGCATCGCACCGCGACCTCGGATTAAGCGCGGGAAGCCTGCCAGAGACCGAAAAAGCAGCGCGGGAAATCGTCTCGCTGCCCATGTATATCGGCTTGACCGATGATGAAGCTGCGCGCGTCTGCGATGCCATTCAGCGCTTGAGGGGGAGCTAATCCCAATGGATTTTGGCGGAGCTTTTCAAGGCAAACGGGCTTTGATTACCGGCGGTATGGGGTTCACAGGCAGCAATTTGGCGATTGCGCTCGTCAAGGCCGGCGCCGAAGTCGCCATCGCAGATGCCATGCTTCCCGGTTATGCCGGCAACCTCTTTAACATCGCACCCATCCGCGGCCGCGCTGCCATCCATTTCTGTGATGTGCGGGATGTCAAGGCGATGAATGACCTGGCGCAAGCGCAGGATTATGTGTTTCACCTGGCGGGACAGGTGGATCATATTTTGAGCTTGACCAATCCCTTCCCCGATATTGACATCAATATCAAGGGCACCGCCATTTTGATGGAAGCGCTGCGCCGGCACAATCCGCAGGCAAAAATTATCTATACCGGCACCCGCGGGCAATATGGACCGGTTGTTTCTTTGCCCGTCAGCGAAGACGCGCCGACCCAGCCCAAGGGGATTTATGAGATTTCCAACCTGACTGCCGAGAAGATCATTCAAGTCTACCATGATATTCATGGCATTGCGGCTGTATTGCTGCGGCTGACGAATATCTATGGCCCGCGCGCGCAGATGAAACATCCGCGTTATGGGGTTGTCAACTGGTTTGTTCGGCTGGCAGTCGATGACGAAACTATCCAAGTCTTTGGCGATGGCAAAATCCTGCGCGACTTCCTTTATATTGATGATGCGGTTGAGGCTATACTGATGTCGGCGCTGGAGCCGAAAGCGGTCGGCGAAGTGCTGAATGTGGGCATCGACCAGCCGACCAGCTTTATTGAATTGGCAGAAACCCTGATTGAGGTCGCCGGCGCGGGCCGTTGGGAATTCGCAGCCTTTTCGTCGGAACGCCAAGCGCAGGAACCGGGCGATTTTTATTCGGATATCAGCAAGATACGCCGGCTCGTCGGCTGGGCGCCGCGCACCGCTCTAAAGGACGGGCTGCGGCAGACCGTCGCCTTTTATCGCTGTTATAAACAGCATTACTGGGGGAATGATGACACAGCTTAATATCCACCCTTCGGCGCGGCGCGGCGACAACCTCGTCGCCCTGGGCAGTCTTACATTGGCGCAAGGGGTCGAAGTCGGGGCAAATGTAACCTTTTATCCCAATGTGCACGTTGGCGAAAACACAAGAATTTTCGATGGCGCGGTTATCGGCCGCCCGCCGATGCGCGCCGGCGCGACCACTCGTCCCATTAGCAGCGGCGATGCAACGGTACACATCGGCCCTAATTGTATAATTGGGGCTAATTGTGTCTTGTACACCCATCTGCGAATCGGCGGCAATATCCTGATTGGCGATTTGACGTCGATCCGCGAAGGCAGTCGGCTGGAGGATGGGACGGTGGTCGGGCAAGCCAGCACTGTGATGCACGATACTGTGATACAAGCGCGCAGCCGCATCCACAACCTGGTACACCTCACGGGCTGCATGCTTATCGAATCGGATGTATTTATTGGTCCCGGTGTCACCACAATAAACGACAGCGATGTTTATCTCAAACGCTTCGGCTTGATCCCTTTTGAGGTCAAAGCACCGCGGGTACGGCGCTTTGCGGTGATTGGAAGCGGGGCGAATCTTGCGTCCGATATCGAAATCGGCATGGGAGCTATAGTAGCGCCGGGCGCCATGGCGACTAAAGATGTCGCTCCCTGGACTGTCGTCGCCGGCGTGCCGGCCCGCGAAATACGAAAAATTGACCAGCACAGCCGCCGGCAGCTGCGGCGGCATTTTGGCCTGAATGACGGGGAGGCTGAATGAGCCTGTTTTCGATTGTCGCGCCGGTCTATCATAACGCCAGCAGTCTGCCCGATTTACTGCTCGAGATGCGGGCGGTCGCCGACAAGAACCAGCAAGATGACTTCGAGTTTATCTTTGTGGATGATGGCTCCGGCGATGATTCCTTCGCCGTGCTGGAGACTCTGGCGCAATCGACGCCGGGCATGCAGGCAGTCAAGCTGTCGCGCAATTTTGGCTCCAACCTGGCAATCATGGCCGGATTGACCAGGGCCAAGGGCGATGCTGTCGCTGTCATCGCCGCCGATTTGCAAGATCCGCCGGCGCTGATCCATGACATGCTTGAGCTTTGGCGCCAAGGGCATAAAGTAGTCATCGCTGCCCGCCGCAAACGCGAAGACCCTTTCCCTACCTCGCTGCTGGCGGACAGCTTTTATCGGTTATTCCGCCGCTATGCCATCAAAACCATGCCTGAACGCGGTTTTGACTTCTTCCTGATTGACCGGCAAGTCGGCGCGCTGCTCAATGACATTCAAGAGAACAACGCCTACCTCATGGGCTTGATCCTCTGGCTCGGCTTTGATCCTTATGTCCTCTATTATGACCGTCAGGCACGGGTGGACAAGTACGGTCAGTCGATGTGGTCGTTCACCAAAAAGTTCAAATATTTTGTGGATTCCTTTGTCGCCTTCTCCTATTTCCCGATACGTTTGGCAACCGGGCTGGGAATCCTGTTCAGTCTGTTTGGTCTGGTATATGCGATCTGGGTGATCTTCGCCCGGCTGACCTTGGGGGTTGAGGCTGAAGGCTGGGCATCCCTGATGATTGTTGTCCTGATCGCAGCCGGGGCGCAGATGCTGATCCTCGGCATCATTGGCGAGTATCTGTGGCGCAATCTTGATGAAACCCGTCGCCGGCCCCGTTTTATCATCGAGAAGATCATTGAACACAAAGAAGATCAAATGCAAAAAGACTCAACTGATGAAATGGCGGCCGGCTGACTGCCAGATGCTGATGTCCCGATAACGGCAAGAGAGACTTTACAATCCCTGTCCTGAATGTACAATTCTTCGGCATACATTCAACCTATCGCAAGGAGTTCTGCATTGATGAGATTTATCATAAAATACGGTTTGTTCTGTCTTCTTGCGCTTCTTTCAAGTACAGCCATCCATTCCGCACAAGATATTGAAGCATTGACTGTGGCTGGTTCTGGCATCGCGAATTCAGTTGTCGAATCACTTGCAGAAGCCAACGAAACCCAGTCCATCAGCATCACCGCGACCGGCGCTTCGGCTGGTTTTGACCAATTCTGCAAGGGCGAGGTCGATATCGCCACAGCATCCCGCGCCATCACCGCCGCCGAAGATGCTATATGCGCCGCCAGCGAAATCGTCTACAGTGAATTTCTCATAGCGCACAGCATTTTGGCTTTCGCTGCACATCCTGGCACAGGGCTTCAATGCCTGACCGAATCGGAACTGGATATCCTCTTCAAGCCATCAACAGCCCATCAATTCCGCGATTGGTCAAGCTATGACGAAAACCTGGAAGAACTGCCGATTACTTTGATCACACCGCCGGACAACCGCGTCGAGTATGTTATTCTTGACAGCTTGGCTGCCGGCGATGGCTTACGGCGCGATGTCAGGACTTATGAAGACCGCCAAGATGCGATTTTACAAGTCAGCCAGACCGAAGGCGCCCTTGCCGCGATCCCCTTTTCGAGTGATCTGACGGCCGCGGAATCGCTTGTCCTGCTGGAACTGGATAACGGAAGCGCATCGGGCTGCGTCAGTCCCTCATCGCAGAATGTCGAGAATCGTCAGTACAATGCGGCGCAATCCCTGTTTCTGTATGTCAATCGGGCGCGGCTTGAGCAGAACCCAGCCCTTGCCGCCTTGATTGGCTTCAGCGCCAGCGAAGCCGCCGCCGATGTCGTCGCCGAAGCCGGCTTTACGCCGCCAACCAGCGATACCTATGCGCTCAACGCAGCCATTCTGCTCAATGCCGAATCAGGCCGCCGGTTCAGTGGCGCCGAAAGCGAATTCAACATACCCGATACCCTAAGCGGCCAAATCGATATCAGCGGCGCCGCCAATGCCTATGGACTGCTTGACGCCATTGCCCGCCAGCTTACCAGCGGCAATGAGCAGCTAGACATCCAGTTCAGCATCGGCGGACAAAACGCCGGCATCCGGCGTCTTTGCCATAATGAAACCGATATCGCTGTCTTGGAATCAGAACCCGAAGCCAATGCGCTCGCTGCCTGTGACGCCAACAGCGTCAGCGCGATACCGGTCGCCATCGGCACACAAGCCGCAGCGCTGCTCGGAAATGCCGCCGACGAACACACGCGTTGTTTGACCGCCGGTCAAATCAGAACAATTTGGCATGCAAAGTCTGCTGGGCAGATCAATGCCTGGTCCGACCTTGATGAATCCTTCCCTGAACAGGATATGACCCTGTTTGGATTATCCACAGTCGACCAGTATGCCGATATTCTGATGAAAACCGCCGGGCAAGCCATCCCGCCAATTCGGCGCGACACCGAACTCGACCGCGACCCGCTCTACCGCGCCGCTGCCGTCGGCAATGTCGCCGGCGCGCTCACCTATATGAGTTGGGGAGATTATCAGCGCGTGCTGGACAATGAACAGGCTAATATCCAGCTTGTCAGCATTGACGGCGGCGCGGGCTGCATTCGTCCATCCAAAGCAAGCATAACAAGCGGCGCTTATCCGCTTTCACGGCCGGCCAGCCTGCTTGTGAACGAAATGTCGCTTGCCGATATTAACCTGCAATCTTATCTTTGGCGCCTGTTCTCTGAACCAGGTTGGTCAGCGATGGAACGCGAGGGATTTGTCGGGCTGAATTTCATTGACCTGGCGGCGGCGCGAAGCCGTCTCGAAACACAGTTTAGCCTGGCAGAGAGCAAGGCGGCCGCCGAAGCCAGCCCCCCGCCCGAGGCCGAAACAGAAGCCGACAGTTCGGATTAATGCTTTCCGAATCCAACTTGGGCGGCAAAAGCATGACGGCGGGCTGAACGCATATCACCCGCCTTTTTGCTTGCCGGGATATGTTATACTCAAGCTAGCCCTCGCAGCAGCTAGATGGGAGCGCGCCATGCGCGGTGAATGTATCGCCTTTGATATCGAAATGACCGGGCTTGATGAGAAGACCGATGAAATTATTGAAATCGGCATCGTCAAGTTGGAAAATGGCAGCATTCTTGACGAATATAAGTCATTTGTCAAACCGTCTATTCCTATCCCAGCGGACATTACCCATTTGACCGGCATCGATGCCGAAGATGTCAAGGATGCGCCGCCGCTGGAGCAAATTCTGCCAGAACTCAAGGATTTCTTCGGGCAAGCGCCGGTTATCGCCCATGACACAAAGCGTGATATGGCCTTTATGGGTAAACACGGCTTGCTCAAAGCTAATCCAGTGATTGACACCTATGAGCTTGCCCGCATTCTCATGCCGTCCGCATCCAGTTACAGTTTGGGCAGTCTGACGGCGGCTTCGGGGATTCCCCATAAGCCACACCGCGCGCTGAATGATGCCATTGCAGCCGCCTGTCTTTATTGGAAGCTGTGGCAAAAAGCGATTCAACTGCCGCCCGCGGCGCTGGAAGAAATTGTCCATGCCAGCACCGGCATCAACTGGAGCCAGCGGCATGTATTCGAGAAAGCCTTGGCAGAAAGCCGGGCATCGGGAGCCGTCAGCCCGGCGGCCACTGCTTTTTTCGCTGACGAGCTTGATGCCAAAGCCTTGCCTCCGGCGCCGACGCCGCGCATCCAGGTTGAGCCCAGCGCGGTCAATGAAATTTTTGCTGAACAAGGCCAACTTGGGACCATCGTCGATCACTACGAACCGCGCGCGCAGCAGCTTGATATGGCACATGGAGTCACCCGCGCGCTTAATCATGGCGACCACATTATGATTGAGGCGGGGACGGGTACCGGAAAATCACTCGCTTATCTGCTGCCGGCGGCGCTTTGGGCAGCGAAGAACAGCCAGCGCGTGGTGGTCTCGACGCAGACCATCAACCTGCAAGATCAACTGCTGAAAAATGACATCCCGCTCGTCAAACAAGCGCTTGATGTCGAGCTTCAGGCGGCGGTGATGAAAGGCCGCGGCAATTATCTGTGTCCGCGCCGTCTCGAAACCCTGCGGCGGCGCAAACCGGCGAATAAGGATGAACTGCGTACACTGGCAAAAATTCTGGTTTGGATGCAAACCGGCGGCGGCGGTGACCAAGGCGAAATCACCTTGCGCGCCGGTGAATGGGGGGTCTGGACGCGTTTGAGCGCCCAGGATGAAGACTGCACGACCTGGCGCTGCGCCACTATGATGAAAGGCGTATGCCCCTATTACAAAGCGCGCAAAAAAGCCGAGGCGGCGCATATTATGATCGCCAATCATGCCTTGCTGATTGCGGATGCTAAAATTGAAAATCGGGCATTGCCTGAATACTCCAATCTGATTATTGACGAAGCCCATCACCTGGAAGAAGCCATCACCCACGGTTTGAGCCGGCAGATCGATCAGCGCCTTATTACTACCCGATTAACCGAGTTGGGCGGTGAAAACAGCGGCATCCTGGGGGAACTGCTGTCGGCTGCGCGTGGACCGCTGCCGGACGAAGCCGCGCTCAAGCTGGAGGCATTTATCCAACATATCGGCGAAGCGCTGGGCCTTATGAAACGGCGCGTTCACAATTATTTCCATACCCTGCGCGGCTTTGTCCTGAACCTTCGCAAGAACAGCAACTATCCGATGCGCCTGTTAAACTCACACCGGGATTCAGGCAGTTTTGTCGATGTGCAAACCGCCTGGAAAGGCCTTGGTGAATTTTTTCTGGTGGTGACAGACAAAATCGCGCATTTGTCCCAAGCCTTGCCCAGATACCAACAATACAAGCTGCCCAACCTGGACGATTACAGCAGCGCGCTCAATGCACATTGGCAATTTCTGGCTGACCTGCACGAAGAGCTGGAGCAATTCACCCAGGCGCCGAACAGCAATACGATCTATGCGGTCAGCCCGGGCAGCCGAGCCGACCTGCTACGTATCCACATCTCGCCGCTGCATATTGGTCCTATGATGGAAGAATATCTCAACCAGCGCAAGGAAAGCATCATCCTCACCAGCGCCACCCTGCGAACACAGGGCAGCTTTGACCACATCAAAGCGCGGCTTTATGGAGATCACTATGAGACTGTCGCCTTGGGCTCGCCTTTTGATTACCAGGATTCGACCTTGCTTTATATTCCGGATGACATCCCAGAACCCAACCAGCGCAGCACCTATCAGAAGATGCTGGAACGCGGCATTATCGAACTTGCCGCCGCGCTTGATGGGCGGGTCATGGCGCTGTTCACCAGTTATGCACAGCTGCGCGAGACCTCCAAGGCGATCACCGCGCGGCTGAAGCTCGGCAGCATCACGGTCTACGACCAGAGCTTTGGCGGCAGCCGCGAAGCGCTTCTGGAGAACTTCAAGACCGCCGAAAAAGCCGTGCTGATGGGGACGCGCAGTTTTTGGGAGGGGGTTGATATTCCCGGCGATGACCTAAGCGCGGTGGTCATCGCAAAGCTCCCCTTCGCCGTACCTTCTGACCCGATCTTTGCGGCCCGTTCAGAAACTTACGCCAATCCCTTTCAGCAATATGCCATCCCGGATACGATTTTGCGCTTTCGCCAGGGATTCGGCCGTTTGATTCGCAGCCGCAGCGACCGCGGCGTCGTCGCTATCTTTGACAGCCGCGTCATAACAAAAAGCTATGGCAGCCGTTTTCTTGAATCGCTGCCGGACTGCACGACGCAATATGGCGCGTTGGAGAATCTGCCGCGGGCTGCATCAGCATGGATTAACAAGGTGTGAGGGACATAAATGATTACACCCGCCGGACGTGAATGCCCGCATTATTATGCCGATTTTAACCGCCACACGCGTGACATTGAAGAATGCCGGCTTGCCAAGCACAATCTAGATTCCGAGTCATGGCATCCCAAAGACTGCGCTAAATGCCCGGTTCCCGATATCGTATTGGCGAACGCCAGCCGCGATACCCAGCTTGTTCTCACGATAAAGACCGGGTTTCTAGGATTGATGCGCCGCGTTGAAGTCGAAGCCATCTGTCTAAAGAATGGCAAAAAGGTGGATCCGTATGTAGGCTGTCCGGACGATCATCCAGGGCTGGAACTTTTTCGACAGGCATTGGACCATAGCGATGATTAAAGCGGTATTGCTGGACCTCGACAATACGCTGCTGCACAATCCGGATGGTCAATTCGCCTGTGCCTTCAGGCAGGCATTTGACGCTCATTTTCTTGATTTTTTTGGCTTGGAGGAGCTCTCGCAATCCTTCGGCGGCGTCATCCAAACCCTCGGCCGCCAGCGGGATATGATGACCGCCAATTCCCAAGTCATTGTCGCGGGGCTTGCACAGGCGCTTCAGGTTTCAAATGAACCGGTTCAAAAAGCCCTGGCATCTTTTTATCGACATCCTTACAACGCACTGCGGCGATATACTTCGGTTATTCCATTGGCATACCCGCTTGTCAAAACCCTGCTCGAGCAGAACTTGTCGGTTGCGATTGCCACCAATCCAATTTATCCGGCGTCAGCCATTCTCAAGCGGATGGAGTGGGCGGGATTATCAGATTTTCAGAATGATCTGGCATTGATCGCCCATAGCGAAAATATGCGCTTTTCCAAACCGCAGCCAGCCTATTACGCCGAGCTTGTGGCTCGTATTGGCATCGAACCCGATGAAGCGCTGATGATCGGCGACAGCGAAACCAATGACATCGCGCCGGCGCGAACTATCGGCATACATGCCCGGCGCATCCAAGGGCTGGAAACGCTGCGCTCCTTTTATGAACAGGTTCAATCGGGCAGCTGGCGGCAGGCGTATATGCCCCGTCCACTTCATCCCGATATGATCGCACCGCAGTACCAAGGCAATCTTGGGGCTTTATACAGCCTTTTGAGCGAAGTCAAAGCGCATCAATGGCATCAGCGCCCAGACCCTGAAGAGTGGTCGATTTTGCAAATTCTTTGTCACTTGAGCGAATCCGAGATACAAGTTCAGCAGAAACGGCTCAAGGCCATCTTGCTTGAGCATAATCCATTTATCGCCGCGCTCCCGGCTCCCGGGCCCCATATTCCGCTCTGTCACAACGAGGGGCACGCGGCGCTGAATCAGTTTCGGATTCATCGTCTGGCAACGATTGACTTGCTGTCACAGCTAAAACATGAGGATTGGAAGCGCCCGGCGCGGCACAGCATCTTTGGCTTGACCAATCTGCTTGAGATGGCTTATTTCACGGCGCAGCATGACCGTCTGCACATCGCGCAGCTGTGCCAGACCGTGGGCAAATGCAGCCAAGGCGTTTTTCATTGAAACTATCGTTGCAAAAACAGGCAAAAAGAGGCAGAATCTAAGCTGATAGTGTGTTTCAAGCAAGCGAGCAGACGTTTATGGATTGTGTTTATTTTTAATGTTATAATGTCCAATTAGTTCTGAAAATCCCAGATTCACGAACTGGAGTCCGAAATGGCGGCCAAAGAGGCAAATCAGGTGAACCTAAGTCAAGTCATTGCTGACGGGCTTGAGACGATAGAACAGGCAATGTATGATGTCACCAACAGCCATGTCGATATTTTGCGCGATGCCAGCCGCCATATCTTGAGCGCTGGGGGCAAGCGGATCCGGCCGCGTCTGCTGCTGTTAGCCTATTTGGCGCTTGGCGGCGCTGATCTCAAATGTGTTGCCAAACCGGGCGCCGCCGTAGAATTGATGCACACCGCCAGCGTGGTCCATGATGACATTAACGACCACGGGATTATACGGCGCGGCCGCCCTTCGGTCAATTCGATCTGGGGACGCACCTTCGCCCTGCTGACCGGCGACTTTCTCTTCACCGCCGTTTACGAACTCATGGCGCCATATCATCACCTCAATGTTGACTTGGCAGAATCAGCAAGGGCGCTGGTTGAAGGCGAAACGCTGCAAGCAAGCGCCGTCAAGAACAATAACTTCACGCGCGAAATCTATATGCAGATCATCGCACTCAAAACGGCCGCCCTGTTCCGGGCAGCCAGCACGATTGGCGCGAAACTGGCGCAAGCCGGCCCAAGCGAGGTCGCTGCCCTGTCCAGCTTTGGCTTCAATGTCGGGCTGGCTTTTCAGATTGTGGATGACATTCTCGATCTGGATGCCGACGAAGAGCAGCTGGGCAAGACCGCTAGCATCGACATCGAGCAGGGCCGCGGCATCGCTGTCGCTTTACATGAGTTGAATGGCGGCAGAACCGCCGTTCAAGATGACCCAATGGGAGCCATCAAACGTAAAATGCTGGAAGGCGACACGATTGAAAAAGGTCGCAAACAGGCAAAACAGCTGGTTCAGCATGCCATCGCCGGCCTTGTCATTCTGCCTGATACATCTGCCAAAGCCGAATTAATTCATCTAGCCAATTTGGTCGCCAGCCGCGAATACTAAACCACTCCCTCGATAGCCTAGCCGGCGGCGCGCATCATGGCGGCACGCGCCCTTTGCATGGCTGTTTGGCTGCCGACAGAAAGCCCGCGCCGACGCCAAGTTCGCTGGCGCAGACAGGAGTTGACTCAAAGCAGGGGAATATGATGAAAGTGGTAACTGTCGAAGCTATGCGAGCGATTGAAGCCGCCGTCGACGCATCTGTGATGAGCTATGAACAGATGATGCTGAATGCCGGCCGCGCCGCCGGCAAGTATCTCCAGCAACGGCTTGCGATCTCGGAGCAGACGCGATTGACCATCTTGATTGGCAAAGGCAGCAATGGCGGCGACGGCTTGGCGATGGCGCATTATCTGTCACAGAACACCCCAGCGCGGATTCGTCTGTACCTGCTTGAGGCGCGACATCAAGACGACCAGAACTTCGCCGCCGTCGTCAGCGAAGGCATATTCATTGGATTGGCTGCCGATGACCGCGACGGCCGTCTGTTAAGCAATCTGATTGGCAGCGCCGATGTGATTGTGGACGCTCTCTTTGGCATTGGCCTGCGTTTGCCACTGCGCGGCCAGGCGGCGAAGATTCTACGTACCGTCAATCAGATGGCCGCGGCCGTCTATCCGACTTACGGCGATGTGGCGGCGGTCGACCCTATACAGCCCGATCCACTCCCCCCGGCGCCGAGGCCCTTTGTCTTTGCCATTGACTGTCCCAGTGGCATTGACTGCAACAGCGGGCAAGCGGATGCCAACACCATCGCCGCCGATGAGACGATAACATTGATCGCCGCCAAGCCGGGTTTGTTCACTTTTCCGGCCGCTAAATATGTCGGCAAGCTCATCCTTTCTCAAATCGGCATCCCGGATACCCGGCCCGAATTGGCGCAGGTCACAACGACAGTCATGGACAGCCATCAGGCGCATTCGATATTGCCGGCGCGGCCGATTGACGGTCATAAGGGGACGTTTGGAAAAACGATGGTGGTGGCCGGTTCGCCCAATTTTGTTGGCGCCCTCGCGCTGGCCGGGGAGGCCGCCTGTCGCTCTGGCAGCGGTCTTGTGACCATCGCCAGCGCCAGCAAACTGGTGGACGCTGTGGCTGGCCGGCTTCGCGAACCCACTTGGCTGCGCTTGGCGGATGAAGAGGGCGCCATCGCCGCATCGGCATGCGAGGATTTCATCCAGCAGACGCAAGGCTATCAGGCTTTGCTGGTCGGATGCGGCATCGGCCAGCATCCATCAACCAGGGACTTTGTGCGGAAGCTGCTTGCCGGCAAAGCTCTGCCGCCCCTCATCATGGATGCTGATGCGCTGAATATCATCAGCGCCGAGACGAATTGGCGGCGGCTGCCGGCGGGAACCATCATTACCCCGCATTCGGGCGAAATGTCGCGGCTGACCGGACTGCCGACCAGCGAAATCGAGGCCCATCGCTGGGAAATCGCCGCCGAAAAAGCAAAAGAATGGGGCTTGGTGATTGTGCTGAAAGGGGCGCATACTTTGGTTGCCGCCCCCGCCGGGCAAACCAGTGTCATGCCCTTCAAAACCGATGCCCTGGGCACCGCTGGCACCGGCGATGTCCTGGCTGGACTGATTGCCGGGCTGCGGGCGCAAGGCTCTTCTGCGTTTGACAGCGCGCGGCTGGGCGCTTATATTCACGGGCTGGCCGGCACCATCGCTGTGACGGCGGTCGGCAGCAGCCGCAGCGTAACAGCCGGAGATGTGCTGCGGGCGCTGGGCTTGGCTTTCAAGGCGGCCGAAGGGCGCTAATCGGCGTCTTGCAGACGTTTCCTTGCCAAGTCTTTGGCATCATTCAGGCTGGTTTCGATCTCAAGCTCAACCGACCCGGCGCCAAAGTTCGCCAAGTCCTTGCGTCTGACCGCCCCGCTTTTCTTGATGTGCAGCATGGCATAGACCCCGCCGGCCGCCATGCCCAGCAAAATCCCGACGAGAACCGCGCCTTGGTCTAAAGCCGGCTCCTTACGGCTCATCTTGATTCACCCGGTCGGAATGGATAAGCGAACGCAGGCGAATCATCTCGCGTATGAACGCCAGCAGTCCAGCCAAAAAACTCTTGATCTGCACCAACGGATCCACTGTATTGCCGCTTACAAATTGAGCGGTGGTTTTGGTCATTTTGGCTGTTTCGCGCGCGTGGTCAAGGATAGGCTTGATCTCTGTTTTCAGCATAATCATAAACCCGGCGACTTGCAGCATCAAAATCGCCAGCGCCAGCACGACCAGAATCAATTCCAAAACAAGCGCCAGCACAAAAATATCGCGGAAAATCTGTATCACCGGCCGCCAGGCTTCGGCTGCCGTTAACGAAATCAGCAGAGCAAAAATCAGCAGCCCGAGGATGAAAGCAATGCCGCCCGCCGCCATCAGCTTCACCATTCGGGAAAGACTCATGCCGGACGCGCCTTCATCGCGATTATTGGGCGGTGTCGCTGCGATGCTGCCATTGGTTTCGGTCATGGTTATCGCCGCGAAGCTCGTCTTGAAGCGCCTGATGTCAGCAGATGGGCGGAAATCAGCGCGACCAAAGCGCCCAATGTCGCCGGCAGCAAACGTATAATGCCAATTTTGAATAGATGGATTTCAAAGGCGCTGCCAATATACTGACCAAGCCAAAAGCCAAGCCAACTCGCAGCGATAAACAGAGCCAGGCGCCGGCCACCGCCGCCCATCAGCAGATGGAAGCCTAAGCCATACAGGGTCGCAATCATCAAGGCAAAAATGAAGACCGGGTTTGGCATCGCGGTTGCTATTCAATCGTCCAGTGGTAAAATCTATGGCTAGTGTAGCATAAAGTCGACGTTCCGTCACGTCTTGAAGGCATGGATCATGAACATCATCGATCAGGCAATTCTTATCCCGGCCTCGCCAGATTTCATCTGGCGTTTCGTTGGCGATCTTTCCAAGAATGTGGCCTGGCAAGAAAGCCTCACGCATATTTCCTTTCTCACAACCCGGCATGAAGGCAAAGGCGCGCGATGGCGCTATTCAACAGCGAAAGGCCATGATGTCATTGCCGAGATTGTGGTCTGGTATGACCGGGTGGGATACGAATACCAAATCGTTGACGGCGTGCGGTTCAGCAGCAATCTGGGGCGGATTCGCTTGCAGGAGATCGCTGAAGGCACTCGGGTTCGGTGGACCTTCCAATACGAACCTGGCGGCGTATTCGGCGGCATTCGCAATTCGATAGGCCTGAAACGCAGCATCGCCAGCGGCATTCAGGACAGTTTGAGGAACTTGCACCAGTTGATTCAAGAGGAGACGGGCGGTATTTCTACCCATGAGGCAAAGGCGAGCCTAAGAGAGGCGCCGGATGTCGAAGAGCGCTCAAGTTACCAGCCGCGCCATCCCTCGACATTTGTCGATGAAGCCCTGAAAGAGACTTATGCCGAATCAGAATACGCCGCAAAACAGCCTATCTCCTATGAGCTTGACCGCGAGACCGATCCCATTCCGGCAGCGGCGGATGATGACACCAAGCCGAATCCGGTCGTCCAAGCTGTCGAAAAAATTCAAGGCTCTGCCCGCGCGCAGGATAAAACCCAAGCTGCATCGGAGCCGCTTACACCGGAGCCGGTCAGTAATAAGCCACCGATTCCACAAGCCGAAGATTTGAGCCGGAAAGAACCGGCAATTACACCATCAAGAGCTATTCGCGGCGCTGCCGACGTCAGCGTATTTGATGTCTTTGGTCTACAGAAGCCAAGCGAAGCGGAAAACAGCCTCAAAATCGCCAGCCAAGGGCCTAAAGCGCCGGATTTGGCGGCATCCGCATCCGAAAACGTCCCTGAAGCCTTGAATGCCCCGCTGGAGGCGGCTGAAGACGCAGCGGAAACAGATGCCTCAATGGCTGGCGCCAAGATGGCGATTCAACTTACCGGACGGCGGCGGATTGCGCGCCGGCAAAAGATGGGACTGCGTTCGCGGCAGTAAGGGCTTGCGCCATGTGGGTGGATGAAGGGACTTGAACCCTCAACCGCCTGAACCACAATCAGGTGCTCTGCCATTGAGCTACATCCACCATAGCCAACGTCAACAGTATAACATGACAGTCAGGCAAAATCCAGCCCCGTTATCGCAAGGGAGTGGTGAATATCCTGGCGCGTGGCTTTTATCGATGTCCTTGGCGCCGCGGTGATGAAAAATCATCGAATCGCATTCCGCAGGACAGCGGCTAAATCGCGAACGGCGCCCGCGCCCGCTTGCCCGGCGCGCACCAAAGCGCTGCCGACGATAAAGCCGTCGGTCAGCCGACCCACCTGCCGCGCCTGGTCAGCCGTGCTGATGCCAAAGCCCAAGACCAGCGGCTTGTCCGTTCTGCGCCGCAGACGCTTGATAAAATCAGTCAGATAGGCCGGCAGCTGTTCCCGCGCCCCGGTGATCCCGGTCAGCGACACCACATAGATAAAGCCGGTCGCCTGTTTGGCGCTGATGTCAATGCGCTCGGCGGTGCTGGTCGGCGCCAGGAAAAACACCAGCGCCATGCCCTCTTGAGTACAGACATCAGCAAACATCCCCGCCTCTTCCGGCGGCAGATCCGGCACAATCAAGCCATCGGCGCCAGCCAAGCGGGCATCCCTGACAAACGGCGCGGCGCCATAGGCAAGCAGCGGATTGGCATAGCCCATCATCATCATCGGCTGCATAATCCCCTTGCCGCGCAGGGTTTGGACGGCATCCAGGCATTTCCTGACCGTGGTTCCGCCGTCCAGCGCAATCTGGGTGGCTGCCTGAATGGTTGGGCCGTCGGCTATCGGGTCGCTGAAGGGGATGCCAATTTCAAAGCCATCGACGCCGACTTCAGCCATCGCCTCAATGGCTTCCAGCGAATCCGAATAGCTCGGATAGCCGATGGGATAATAAGGCATAAACGCCGCCCGCCCCTGCGCTTTGGCAGCGGCGAACATCTCGTCCAGAGCCTGCAAACCATATTTGTCTCGCATATCAAAATCCCAAAATGTCGATCACGGTATCCAGGTCTTTGTCGCCGCGCCCCGACAGATTGACCAGCAGGATGCTGTCTTTGGGCATGGTCGGCGCCCGTTTTATGGCTTCGGCGACGGCATGGGAGCTTTCCAGCGCCGGGATGATGCCTTCCATTTCGCTCAAGGTTTGAAAAGCCGCCAGCGCCTCCTCATCGGTCGCCATGGTATAATAAGCGCGTTCCATCTGCCGCAGATGGGCATGTTCGGGCCCGACCGATGGATAATCCAGCCCAGCCGATATGCTGTGGGTCTCCATGATTTGTCCATCCTGATTCTGCATCACAAACGAGCGCGTGCCGTGCAGAATGCCTGGCCGGCTTATCTCCAAATCGGCGAAACGGGCGGCGTGCCGCTGGCTGGCGATGCCGCGCCCGCCGGCTTCAACGCCAATCAGTTCCGTATTCTCATCGCCGCGGAAGGCATGAAACAGCCCAATGGCATTGCTGCCGCCGCCAACGCAGGCAATGCAGGCAGCCGGCAGCCGGCCTGTCATTTCCTGAATCTGCCGCCGCGCCTCTATGCCAATCACACTCTGAAAATCGCGCACCATCATGGGGTAAGGATGCGGCCCCAAAGCCGAGCCGAGCAAATAAAAGGTGGTATCGACATGAGTGACCCAATCGCGCATGGCTTCGTTGATGGCGTCCTTGAGGGTGCGGCTGCCGCTTTCGACGGCGATAACTTCGGCGCCGAGCAGCTTCATGCGGAACACATTGGGCTGCTGCCGCTTGATGTCCACGGCGCCCATGTATACATGACATGCCAGCCCCAGCAGCGCCATCGCGGTGGCTGTCCCCACGCCATGCTGACCGGCGCCGGTTTCGGCAATGATGCGCCGCTTGCCCATCCGCTTCGCCAGCAAACCCTGCCCCAAGGCATTATTGATTTTGTGGGCGCCGGTATGCGCCAGGTCCTCGCGCTTGAGATAAATCCGGGCGCCGCCCAGCGCTTCGGTCAACCGCCGCGCATACGTAATCGGAGTCGGACGGCCGGTATAGGTGCGCTGCAGATGCGCCAGCCGCCGATGAAACTGCGGGTCGGACATCGCCTCGCTGTACGCGGCTTCCAACTCGTCCAAAGCCGGCATAATGGTTTCAGGCACGAACCGGCCGCCAAACTCGCCGTAATAACCGCGGTCATCCGGCAGGTCAGCAGGGTTTGTCGGGATATAAATTTCAGTCATCGCAATCCATCCTCTTCTTTGAACAAACCGGCGCCGGCCGGGGATCTCTATTCACCCTCGCCGCGCGGGCTTGAGATCTTCATCATAAATATCAAACAGTTCCGTCACCGGCTGGCATCCCGAACCGCCTGGATAAAGGCGCGCACTTTGCCGGCGTCCTTGAATCCAGGGGCATCCTTTTCCACGCCGCTGGCCGTATCAACCCCCCAAGGCCTTATCGCCCGCACCCGGTCAGCGACATTTTCCGGGTTGAGGCCGCCAGCCAGCATCATGCGGGGAACCGCTTGATTGACAGCCCGCGCCGCGTTCAGGCTGGCGGTCTCGCCGGTGCCGCCATAAAGTTTGGGGTTAAAGGCATCCACCAGCAGGGAGGGCGCCCGTTCATCTTCGGGAAAAGCCGGCGCGAAAGTCTGAAGCGCGGTCAAGGCGTCGGCTTTGCTGACCGGTCTGACAGCCTTAAACGCAAGCCCTTGCAGCCTGCCGACCATCTGACAGGATTCATCGCCATGCAGCTGCACAAAATCCAGCCCGACATCATCAGCCGTCTGGCGCACGCAGTCTACCGCGGCATTGACAAATACGCCAACCAAAACCGGGCATTGCGCGCCAAGTGTCTGCCGCAGGCTGTCGGCAATCGCGCGCGCTTCTTTGGGCTCAATGCCGCGCGGCGTCTTCCTATAGAAATTCAGCCCCAGCATATCGGCGCCAGCCTGCGCCGCCATCAGAGCATCGTCAAAGGAACGCAGGCCGCATATCTTTACTTTAGTCATTGGAACCTCGGCGCTGACTGCTTAAAGCCCGTGCCAGCCGCGCCCGGTCCTTGGATTGAACCAGCGATTCCCCAACCAGGACCGCATCTGCGCCCAGCTTCCCCATTCGCCGGACATCAGCCGGGCTTCGGATGCCGCTTTCCGCCACCAAAATAACATCATCAGCCACCATCGGCGACAGCCGCGCGGTCGTCGCCAGGTCAACCTCAAAGGTTTTCAAATCACGGTTGTTGATGCCAATCAGTTTGGCATTCAGCTTGAGCGCGCGTTCCATTTCGACTTCATTATGCACTTCAACCAGAGGCGACATACCCAGTTCGGCAGTCAGAGCATGCAAACCTTTGAGTTGACTATCCGAAAGCGCCGCGGCAATCAGCAGAATGGCATCAGCGCCAGCCGCGCGGCCTTCATAAACCTGATAGGGGTCAATAATAAAATCCTTCCGCAATATCGGCGCCGCCGCCGCTTCCCGCACCGCCGTTAGATAGTCGAGGCTGCCCATAAAAAAGTCTTCATCCGTCAGCACCGATATGGCCGCAGCGCCATTTTGGTCATAGATGACTCCCAGCATCACCGGCGCAAAGTCGGCAGTCAGAATGCCTTTGCTTGGCGAAGCGCGTTTGACTTCGGCAATCAGGGCGACCTGATCTCTTTGCAAGGCCAGCATCATATCGCGCGGACAATGAGCGGCATCCTGCGCCCGCCGCTTCATCTCATCCAGAGGGACTTTTGCTTTGCGTTCGGCGATCTCCGCCACTTTCCGCGCGAGGATTTTATCCAGCGCGGTATCGGTTGTGACAAACTGCGCGCTCATGATGCCAGACTTTGGCTGAACTCGATAAGTCGGTCGAGCTTGGCGGCAGCCCGGCCACTGTCGATTGCGTCCTGGGCAAGCGCGATGCCAGCGTGAAGCGAGTCGGTTTTACCCGCTACCATAATGGCGGCGCCGGCATTCAGCAGAACAACATCTCGTTTTGCGCCGGCGATCTCCCCGTTTAGAACGCCGCGCAGAATCGCCGCGTTGGCGGGCGCATCATCGCCTTTGAGTTCGCTGACGCTGGCGGCGGCAAAGCCCAGTTCGGTTGGATTGAGTTCAAATGATTCAAGCGCGCCGTCCTCTTTCAAATAACTGACGCGGTTCGGTCCGGTTACGGTTAATTCATCAAGGCCGTCATGGCCATGAACGACCATCGCTGATTTCGCGCCGAGCGCTTTCAGCACACGCGCCAGCAGGTCAGTCAAATCGGCGGCGAATACGCCAATCAACTGCCGTTGAGCGCCGGCCGGATTGGTCAAGGGCCCCAGGATATTAAAAATCGTGCGTATCCGCAGCTGCCGCCGAACGCCAACCGCGTGTCTCATGGCCGGGTGCAGCCTGACGGCAAAAAGGAAGCCGATACCGACCTCATCAACACATCGACCGACCTGTTCGGGCCCTAAATCCAGATTAACGCCCAATTCGCCCAATACATCGGCGCTGCCGCATTTGCTGGTCGCCGCCCGATTGCCATGCTTCGCCACCGGTATCCCAGCGCCGGCCGCAGCAAACGCAGCCGCCGTGCTGATATTGAATGTGCCTGATTGGTCGCCGCCGGTGCCGACGGGGTCAAGCAAATCTCCAGCCACTTGCGTTGGCACTTTGCTGGCAGCGGCGCGCATGGCCCGCGCGCTTCCGGTGATTTCTTCGGCGGTCTCGCCCTTCATCCGCAAACCCATCAGATACGCGCCCATCTGCGCCTCGGTGGCCGCGCCGGTCATAATCTGTTTCATCACCGATTCGGCTTCGTCGGCTTGAAGGTGATCCAAGCGGCTTAATACATCAATCGCCTTTTGTATGTCCATTGAATCCGTCCCTCGGCTGTCCTTATTATCCGCACTGTTCAACAAGATGCCGCCATGGCCGCTTTCAGCCAGCCGCATTGGCGCATCATCTATATCTCGGCCCGAATCGGCTCATTGTCCAGAAAGTTTCGCAGCATCTTGATGCCATAGGCGGTTAAGATGCTCTCTGGATGAAACTGCAGGCCAATCACGGGATCATGCTTGTGCCGAAACCCCATAATCTCGCCGGATTCGGCGCGGGCGATGATCATCAAAGATTCGGGCAAGGTCGATTCTTCGACAATCAGGCTATGGTAGCGCGTGGCTTCAAAAGGGCTGGGTATATCGGCAAAAATGGCGTCGCCGCGATGATGAATCATGCTGGTTTTGCCGTGCATCAATTCTGGAGCATGGACCACCCGGCCGCCATAAGCCGCGCCTATCGCCTGATGCCCCAGGCAAATGCCCAGCAGTGGAATTTCTGCGCCCAGCCGCCGTATGAGTTCCAAAGAAATCCCGGCGTCGCCGGGGAATCCAGGCCCCGGCGAGATGACAATGCGCTCTGGCTGAAGCTCGCGAATGCGCTTTATCGTGATTTTGTCATTGCGATAAACCGACAGATCTGCGCCCAGTTCGCCCAATTCCTGCACAATGTTATAGGTAAAGCTGTCATAATTATCTATCACTAGAATCATCATCATCCACCTTGGCTAGGGTCGCCGGCATCAGCCCGCTTTCAGCATACTCGACGGCTTCAAACACGGCTTTGGCTTTGTTAATGGTTTCAAAATACTCTGCGGTCGGCACGCTGTCGGCGACAATGCCGCCGCCGGCCTGCACGCTGATGGCGCCATTTTGCATCAGCAGCGAACGTATCGCGATGCACATATCCATAGAGCCGTCAAAGCTGAAATAGCCGACCGCCCCGCCATAGGGTCCGCGGCGCGTGCCTTCCAATTCTTCAATGATTTCCATCGCTCGAACTTTCGGCGCGCCGCTCAAAGTCCCGGCCGGGAAGGTCGCCCGCAGCAGGTCAAAGGCATCCATGCCCTTGCGGAGCCGGCCTTCAACCTGGCTGACGATGTGCATGACATGCGAGTAACGTTCGACATACATCATCTTCTTGACTTTCACCGTGCCATAATCACAGACGCGCCCCAAATCATTGCGGCCCAAGTCAACCAGCATCACATGCTCGGCGCGTTCTTTGGGGTCATTCAGCAGTTCCCGCTCCAGCGCCAAATCTTCCTTTTCGTCCGCGCCCCGTTTGCGGGTGCCGGCCAGCGGGCGATTGTAAGCGATGCCGTCTTCAAGGCGGACAAGCATTTCCGGCGATGCGCCGACCAAGGTCAACTCGGCGCTGAATTCCAGCAGGAACATATAGGGCGATGGATTGGTCGCCCGCAAGGCGCGGTAGATTTCGAGAGGCGCCGCCCGTGTCTGACGGCTAAAGCGCTGTGACAGCACGACTTGAAAGGCATCGCCGTTGCGGATGTACTCTTTGGCTTGCCGAACGCGGGCTTCATGGACCGCCTGCTCTACATTGGACTGCGGGTCTTCATAGATGTCCAGCCTCGGGGCGGAATAAAATTGAGGCGGCAGCGGCTTGCCCAAAGCCGCCGCAATTCGGTCAATGCTTTGGATCGCCCGGTCATAGGCGGCATCAGGGCCATCGTCTTTTTTGTGCGCGTTCGCCAATACAATCAGCTGGTGCTTGGCATGGTCAAAAATCACCAGCGTATCCGGCAGCATAAACGCGGCTGTCGGCGCTTGCAGGTCATCGCTGGCTGTCGCCGGCAGCTGTTCAAAGTAACGGACAATATCATAAGCCAGATAGCCGACGGCTCCGCCGACCAGCCGCGGCAGCCCTTCCAACGCGACCGGATTGACCGATTGAAAATGGCGCTTGATGACATGCAGCGGATCCTGCCCGGCGGGCATGGCATATCGGGTCTCATGTCCGCCGCGCTTCATGCTGACGATGCCGTCCTTGACGCTAAGCACCCCTTTGGGATTGACACCAATAAAGGAATAGCGTCCGACCTGTTCGCCGCCCTCGACGCTTTCCAGCAAAAAGGCCGGCTCTTCGGCCTGCTTTAGCTTCATATAAACCGACACCGGCGTTTCGAGGTCAGCCAGAAGCGTGCGATAGACAGGAACATGGTCGCCCTGCTCAAAATAGCGGTAAATGTCTTCGCGCGTGGGTTTAATGGCGGTACGGGCTGGTCGGGTTATCATCACCATGTCGAATCTCCATAAAATTAAAAAACCCAAAACATCCATTCAAGGACGAGATGGGTTCCCGCGGTGCCACCTTGATTGCCGGCCGCATGGGCAGGCCGCTCGGCGGATACAGACCTAGGGTCGATATCCTGCGCCATGATCACGGAGCGCTCGCCGGCGCAGGCTAGTCAGATTCCCTTTCACCCGCGCAACTCCCCGGCCCATTCCACATCGCCGCATGCATCGCATTCACAGCAGCCAGCGACTCTCTTGACAGCAAGACAATGCGTACTCTTCCGGTTCACAGTCTTTATAGCTTGTTCAACTTGCGATTGTATCTTAACGCGGCTTTGACCGGGTGTCAAGCGCATTTTGAGAATTGGCTGAAACCGGCTTTTTCAGCGAAACCATTTCTGGTATACTGTGACCGAATATGCGTTCTATTTTAATTCGCTTAACATCAGGAGCCGAACTTGAGCCTTAGCAACCGAGAAATCGCCGACATTTTTGAGCGCTGCGCCGACATGCTTCAGATTCGAGGGGACAACATCCACCGCGTCCTATCATATCGCCGCGCTGCGGAAACCATTCGCGCCCTGCCCCGAGACCTAAACGCGATTTCGCAGGAAGGCGGCTTGACCCAACTAACCCACATCGGCAAAACCATCGCGGCGAAAATTGACGAGATGCTTGATAGCGGCGAACTTGATTTCTACAATCGTCTCAAAATCGAGATTCCCGACGGCTTGGTCGATATCATGCACATCAATGGCGTCGGGCCCAAAAAAGCGAAGCTCTTTTGGAAACAACTCGACGTTACTTCAATCAGCCAGCTGCAACAGGCCGCTGAAGAAAATCAACTCGCCGGTTTGGCTGGCATGGGCAAAAAAAGCCAGCGAAAAATACTGGATGGCATCGAGGCTCTGTCACGCCAAAGCGGGCGCACACCGATTGGCGATGCGCTGCCGGCAGCCGGCCGCATCCTTGATTCGCTGCTGGAACTGCCCCAAGCGCTTGAAGGCGCGCTCGCCGGCAGCATCCGCCGCGGCCGCGAAACCATCGGCGACGTTGATATTCTCATCGCCAGCGACCATGCCGCGCCGATTATGGCGGCCTTCGTCAATATGGAGAATGTCGCCCGCGTGCTGGGTCATGGCGCCACCAAAAGCTCGGTTGAGCTCTTGTCCGGGCTGCAGGCAGACCTGCGCGTACTGGAAAAAGCCCGTTGGGGCACGGCGCTTCATTACTTCACCGGCAGCCAGGCGCATAACGTCAAAATGCGCCAGATCGCCCTTGACCGCGGCCTAAGCCTCAATGAACATGCCTTCAGTCCGGTGGATGACAGCAAGCGCGTCATGGAATCGGCTGAAAAAATTCTTTGCGATACTGAAGAGCAGGTCTATCAAAGGCTGGGCTTGCCATTCGTCCCGCCAGAATTGCGGGAAGACAGCGGCGAGATCGAAGCGGCGAAGGACGGCGCCCTGCCGACATTGATAACCCGCCAGGACATCATTGGCGATCTGCACCTGCATACCACCGCCAGCGATGGCAAACTCGCCATTCGCGAAATGGCGGCGGCTTGCAAAGCGCGCGGATACAAATACATTGCCATCACCGATCATTCGCGAAGCCTGGCTATCGCCAACGGGCTTTCGATTGAGCGGCTGCTCAAGCAGATTGAGGAGGTTCGTCAGGTGGATGAGGAGATGGGCGGCGGCATTCGCGTTTTGGCCGGCAGCGAGGTCGATATCAAAGCCGATGGCGCGATGGATTATCCCGACGAAATCCTGGCAAAACTTGATTTTGTCATTGCCTCTCTGCATATCGGTTTGCGCCAAAAACGCGAGCAGATCACCGAACGTCTGCTCAATGCGATTCGGAATCCTCATGTTGACATGATCGGCCATCCAGCCGCGCGTCAAATTCCCCATCGGGAAGCGGTGGACGCCGATTGGGGGGCTGTCCTGCGAGCCGCCGGCGAACATCAAACCATTCTTGAGATCAACGCCAATCCCATCCGTCTTGACCTCAAGCCGGAACTGGCGCGGCTGGCAAAGGACATGGGGGTTTTGCTGGCCATCAACAGCGATGCCCATGCCGAAGAGCAGCTTGATTTGATCGACTTTGGCATTACCAACGCACGGCGCGGCTGGGTCGAACCGCGCCATGTGATCAACACTTGGTCATTTGAAAAGCTGATGCAATGGATTCAAAATCGGCATCAGTAAGGCGAACTGAAGGGCGGCTTGCATGACCAACCGAGCGCGGCGCGGCATCGCCTACAGACGGCATAGGGCGCAGGATATGCTTGAGCGCGTTCGGCGGCGGCTCCATTTTCGATTGTGGTTCTTGGGGCTTGCGTTCATGGCGGCCCTTGGTATCGTTTTGCTGGCCGCATCCAGCGCCCATGCGCCGGCATCGCTTTCTGTCGGGGCACAGGCCAAGGTTGCGAATGTAGGCGCGCGGGAATTGAATATCCGCCATCGGCCGGGGGTCGCGGGCAGTCAGGTTTTATTCCGCGCCGCCGAAGGCTCGATACTCAATATCATTGGCGGGCCGCAGCCGGCTGACGGCTTGACCTGGTGGCGCATCCAAGACCCATTCTCGCAGCTTGACGGCTGGGCGGCCGCCAATTATCTTCAGGCATACCAAGCAGGAACAGGATCATCCCAGTGAGTCAAGACATTGCCAAGCGGGCGGCTGAACTGCGTCGGCAGCTGCATTTCCATATTTATCATTATCATGTACGGAATGATCCAGTGATCGCGGACGCCGAATATGACCGTCTGTTTCGTGAACTTCAGCAAATCGAAGCCGAGCATCCTGAATACGCGGCCGCTGATTCGCCAACGCAGCGGGTGGGGTCGGACTTGGAGGCTGATTTTCCGAAAGCGCCGCACCCGGCGCCCATCTTGAGCCTGGCGAACGCCTTCGACGAAGATGAGCTGCGCGCTTGGGAAGAGCGCAATCTCAAGCTGCTGCCATCTGGGATTCGGCTGCAATATGTTCTGGAGCCAAAACTGGATGGTCTGGCGATTGTGATCACTTATGAAAATGGCGTCTTGACGCGGGCGGCGACTCGCGGCAATGGCGAGCTTGGAGATGATGTGACCGCCAACGTCAAAACGATTCGCTCTGTTCCCTTGAGGATACCGATTGATTCCAGGCTGGGCGCCGCGCCGCCGCGGCTTGTGGTCCGCGGCGAGATCGTGTTCCACAAAGACGACTTCATCAACCTGAACCGGGAACAGGCGGCGAAGGGGCTGCCAGCCTACATCAATGCGCGCAATACCGCTTCCGGCTCGCTCAAGCAGAAGGACAGCCGCGAAACAGCCAAGCGCCGGCTGACCGCTTACATCTACAGCATGGTGGACAGCGGCGGCCTGGATTTGCAAAGCGAATGGGAAACTGTGGCGTATTTACGCAAAATGGGCTTTAAGGTCATGGCGGATATGCAGCGTTATCCGTCATTGTCGGCGGTCATGCAAACATTGCCTGAATGGGAAGACAAGCGGCGCCAGCTGCCCTTCGAGATTGATGGCTTGGTATTGAAAATCGACGACCTGGCTTGCGCGCGCGAACTCGGCGCGGTCGGGAAGGACCCGCGCGGCGCGATAGCCTTCAAATTCCCGGCTGAAGAGGCCGCGACCAAGCTGCTTGATGTCACGATTAACATTGGGCGCACCGGCAAAGTCACCCCGACCGCCCAGCTTGAGCCGATTTTTATCAGTGGGGTCACGGTCTCGAACGCCAGTCTGCATAACTATGCACAAATCGCATCCCTTGACATTCGCTATGGCGACCAGGTCATCGTCAAACGTTCGGGCGATGTGATTCCCTATGTGATTGGGCCGGTCGCGGCCGCCCGCAGCGGCGCGGAAAGGGCGATCATGCCGCCCGAAGCCTGTCCATTTTGCGAAACCGGCCTCATCCAGCCCGAGGGGGCGGTAGACTGGTTCTGCCCCAACCGAAAGTGTCCGGAACAGGTCATGCGGACGCTGGAGTTTTTTGCGTCGCGCGGCGCTATGGATATCGAGGGGATGGGACCGCAAACCATCCAAACCCTGATGAAGGAAGAGTTGATCGCCGACGAAGCCGATATATTCTATTTGCAAGCCGAACCCCTGCTGCGGCTTGAAGGATTCGCCCAGAAGAAAGTGGACAACCTGCTCGATTCGATTCAAACCGCCAAGTCGCGTTCCTTCACCCAAGCACTGACATCGCTTGGCATTGACGGCGTTGGCTCGACGGTGGCTGCGCTCATCACCGACAGCTTTCCATCCATCGATATCCTGCTCCAAACCACCCAAAACATCAGAGACGCTGAACAGGCTTTCATCGATGCCGCCATGCCGCTTGTTGAATCGGCAAGCGAAGACGACCGCCAAAGCGGCGCGGCGCAAAAAGCGATCTACCGCCTGAAACAGCCGAACGCCGAGCTTGCGCCGCGTTATCTGGAAGCCGCTGATTTGGACACGCGCCTGCGGCGTTTTCTTAAACCACTGCATCCGCTGCCCGAAGCCCGGCTGCGGCAAATCAAACACCGGCTGGCAGACCTGATTGAGGTTTCGAGGCCGCTGCATTCGATTGAGGGTTTGGGGCCCATCCTGGTCAAGAACATCGTCGACTGGTTCGCCGACGACCATCATCAAACCGTCCTGCGGAAGATGCGCGCCGCCGGCGTCAATATGCAGGTGGAAGCCAAAGTGATGGCGGGCGACCGACTGGCAGGAAAAACCTTTGTGCTGACAGGCGCGATGAGCGTCGCCCGCGGTGAAATCAAGACGCTTGTCGAAGCCAACGGCGGTAAAGTGACCGGCAGCGTCAGCAAAAAAACGAGCTATGTCGTCGCCGGTGATTCTGCGGGGAGCAAGGTCGAAAAAGCCGCGAAAAATAACGTTCCCGTCATTACAGAAGCTGAACTGCGCGCCATGATTTTGGAATAGGCGGCACCGCCGGCATCAAGCGGAATCGCGGCTTGGGGCGGCGTCCAAATGGGCTGAAATTCGCCTGATTTTGTCGCCGGTCTCATACCAGCTTATCCGGCTTAGCCCAAGTTTCTCTCGGATGCGGTCTTCATCGACATCAGCGCGGTAATCCCGAACCGCCATCGTCCAGCGCATGACCTCAAATGACAGCTTAAACCCTACTTCGGCCCGCTTTCCAATCTCCGTCAGGATATATTCAAGGTTGCGGGGCGTGCAGGTGAAGACGGTCTCCGGCGGCCGATACTGCTGCTGATAGCGGTTCAGCAGCGGCGGCAATTCGGCATCAAGTTCAATGCGCCGTTCTTTATACACATTGCGTATTTTATGCTTGATGATCACGAGCGCTTTTTCGGGATGACACTGGTCAATGTCTTCCAGTTTCAGCCGCCCGGTTTCCGCTTTTTTGATGCCGGTTTGCAGTAATAATCTGAACAGCAGTTCAGGCCGATAATCCTGCTCGTCCTTCTTTCTCATGGTTTGACAGGCCGCCAGGCAATGTTTGACCTGGGTCTCATTCAGAACCTCGGACAGCGGCGCCGGGCCGGAACGCTGGCGGATTGGAAGAGCGGGATCATAGCGGACAGCATCCAAGCCTTTCAGCCATTTGAAGTACACTTTGAGCGTCGTGACGCGCCGCGCATAGGTCTTGCGGCTGCATGGAATGCCGCGTTGATTCTCCATCCAATCCAGATAGGCATTCAAATCCGATGTTAAATACTGCCCAATCGGCCTGGCTGGGGCGCTAAACTTGGCCAGCAAATTCATATCGCCGCGAAATGCCCTGATGGTATGCTCTGACTTGCCTTCTTTTCGCAGATAATCGGCAAACAAGTCAAAGGTCGCAGCCAGCGATGTGCGTTGGCTGATGTCTTGAGCCGAGCGCGGCGGATTGGAAAACAGCGGCAGTTGCTTCGCCATGATAAAACACCTATCTTGCAGCACAGATTTTCCATCAAGCATAGAACGGATGCGCAGAGCAGTCAAGTCGAAGTTTTGACGGCGCGTTTCAACGTTTGTTTGTCCAAGCGGGGTTAGCGAAACGTTCGTCCAGCAGGGCATCTCGGCGCCGCAATTCCCTGTCTGACAGCCTGCCGCGCGCCATCTCTAGATCAAATGCCTGACAAAATCCGCGTTCAACCGCCAAAGCGACCGCATCCCAGGCCGGCGGATCATCCAGCGCATCCGCCAGGGTCGCGGCGCGGCAACGCAGCTTTTGCCGCTGAAGCCGACGCGCTTGGGGAGAATCAAAGTTCAGCGCATCACAGATACGGGCGATATCGCCGCCCAGCGGAATCGCGCCATGCTGCAAGATTCCCCCCTTGCGCCGCAGTTGAGCGCTTCCGATCAACTTGCGTTTTTTGACCGTGATTTCATAGTGCGAAGGCATGTCGAAACAAACAGGCCCGCTAGTTTGGCTGTTGAGCCCGGCGCCTTGATGCTCTGACTGCGCCGCCAAGCCAAGCTGCTGCAAGGCGCGCAATAATCCGCGGCTGATGCGGCGGCAGCTTTCGACCACATCGGCGGCCGCCAGTGGGTGTGCAATCGGCAAGCTAAGGCTGTACGTCAGTTCATCGCCGTGCAGAATCGCCTTGCCGCCGGTCGCCCGGCGCACCAGATGCCAGCCGCGCGCATGCAGGCGGCTCATGTCCAGGTCTCGAATGCGCTGGCCATAACCAAGCGACAGGCACATCGGCCGCCAGCCATACAAGCGCAGGGTCGGCGGCTGCCAGCCGCTCGATACAGCTTCTAGGATGGCGCTGTCGACCGCCATATTGTCCGGCCCGCGCCGAAAGTCGGACTCGACGATAACACGGCATTGACGCATTTTCTCACCTTGCTATACTAATTCTATACAGCAATGAACGGAATCAGCCTGCATGTCCGATCATTTTAACAGCGGGAGCACTTCATCAAACTCAAACGCGGCGAATTCCGGCTATGGCGGCGCGTCTCATTTACCCAAGCCGCGCCAATCGCCGCCGGGCGGCTTATCGCGGCGGCGGCTTTCCCGCCAGCGTCCTGTCCCCGGCCCTCATCGCATCAACGAGTGGGCTTGGGTCACCATCGCCGGCGCCATGATGGCCGGCTTTGCCTTGGTGATTTTGGCGATGCTGTTTTTGCTGCGGCTGCCCTTGTCCGCTCAAGAGATCACACCCACTGCCGCAAGCCCGACCGCATTGCCCACGCCGGTCGATGCGCGGACTGAATTCAGGGCTGATGACAAACAGATTGGCGTTGATATCCTGCCGCTGCTGGATGGCAGAACGATTGAACTCCAGCCTTGGGACGGGCAATCGCGCTTTACCATGA
This sequence comes from Phototrophicaceae bacterium, assembly GCA_965203755.1. Lineage (GTDB taxonomy): Bacteria > Chloroflexota > Anaerolineae > Aggregatilineales > Phototrophicaceae > UBA6055. Next base: position 445,631 of record OZ241910.1, read on the forward strand.
TTGTGGCTGGTCTTGACCGCCGTCCAGGGGAAACCGGGCTGGAGTTTCGCACCGACAGCATGATGCTGGTCAGCCTTGACCCAACAGAGGGGCGGCTTGGCATCCTTAGCATTCCGCGCGATCTGTACGTTCAAATACCTGGATGGCGCAACTATCGAATCAACGCGGCGCTGTACTTGGGCGAAGCGCGGGGGGAAGGTTATGGCCCCACGCTCTTGATGCAAACCTTTCAGCTTAATTTCGGGATTCGCGTCCATGATTATATGCTGATCGATTTTCAGGCTTTTATCGACGTCGTGGATCTGATCGGCGGCGTCGAGGTCTCCATTGACTATACCATTAACGACCCGCGCTATCCCGATATGAATTTCGGTTATGATCCTTTCTATCTGCCCGCCGGGACGCATCATCTGGATGGCTACGATACCCTTCGATTCGCCCGCACGCGGCACGGCAACAACGATATTCGGCGCGCCGAACGTCAGCAGCAGGTTCTTTTCGCGGTCCGCGACCGCGTGCTCGACTTCGGCGCGCTGCCACAGCTGCTTATCCAGGCGCCGGCTTTCTGGAACGCCTTGAGCAGCAATGTTTATACCGGTCTGTCGCTGGAGCATCTGATCCAACTGGGTTTATACATCAAAGACATTGACCGCGGCAATATCAAGACCGGCATCATCAATTTCAGGTATCTGCAAGAGTACACCACCGAATCCGGGCAGCACGTTCTTGTCCCTTTGCGGGCGCCATTGGGCAATCTGATGCGCGAGGTCTTCGGCGACGGCTACTGGCAATAGCCCAAAGCAAAACAGCGCACCCCAGGTACGCTGTTCCTGACCCGCCGCACCGTGCAGCCCATCGTTCTCGAACCTGTGAAAACAGACTGGGCATCGCTTGGCAACCGCTGTTTTGGCTCGGGCCTATTACATGGGCTGCCAAAGTAGACACCCGCAAATGAGCATGTTGGCTCGACACGTATCGTTCTATCACGAATGCGGCCGGCTTGTTTTGTTATAGCATAAGCGGCGTATCCTGTAAAGTGAGAATCGGCGGCAAATACAGACAAGATTCTGGGGAGTTTCTGATTTCGCGAATAGATGAAGCCGCAGCGCCTCGCGGGGCAATCACATCAAAAGCGCGGCCCTTTGGTCGCCTTTTGCGGCTTGTTCCATGATACCCTTTTATTGAATGGCGGCGGACGCGGCGATTGAGCAATGAGGCGAGGGAAGCATGACGTTTTTGGCATCAAAACGGCGCGAAGCGGTTTATCCAATCAGAAAGGGTTTTTATGGGTCAAAGCGATTCATTCAGCGCATTCGGCTTCATCTTGAATTGTCGTCATTGCGCGGTATCCAGCGCTTTTCGCGCACTGGACCGCCACGTGCTGCCATCTATTGCCAAAAACGGCAGGTCTATTGCCACCGATTTGGCGCGATTACCTTGGAAATTCAAAAAATCCTTGACAAAATCGGATTTCAGAGCATATACTTGGGAAGTTTTAGATAAAATAGGAGCGTGATGAAATGAATATGAATAATAAGGCAGTGATGAATATAGAAAAATGCCATCCCAAGCGGGGAATGGCGGCGGCGGTTAATCCCCCCCCCCCCGAATTTTCTTGGAGCACGCCGGCATGGTAAAGAAAACTCTGCTTCTTTGCCTGCTGTTCCTGTTCTGCATCCTCGCCCTGCCGGTCCAAAGCCAGGCAACGCCAGCGCCAACTGTGCCAGCGCGGCTGACCAATCCGACGGCGGCAGACTTGGCGGATACCTGCGGCCTGCCGGCAACTTACGCACAGTTCACTTCAGCCGCCAGCACAACCACCTTCAACATGACCGCCGACTGCGCTTATCACAGCTGGTCAGCCCCGGCTAACACTGCCGTTCTGCATTTTTCATCCGGCGAGTTCACCATCGACGGCAACGGACACAGCATTATCGGACCGCCCCATACCTTTGCCATACAGGTACAGGGTTCAAGCGCCGTCCTCAATCTGAACAATGTAACCATTCGCCAGAGCGGGGGCGCGCCGACCATTACCGTGCAGGGTGGAGCGACTCTTAGAAGCCAAAACCTCATCCTCAGAGACAATTCTGTCAATCCTGTGCTGTGGGTCTCGAACAGCGGCACACAAGCCACTTTGCGGAATGTGCAGTTCCTAGACAACCGTCAGACAGCCCGCGTCGGGATATTCGGGAGCGCTATTACCGTCTCCACCGGCGGCACGGCGAGCATCACCGACGGCATCTTCCGCGGAAACAGAAACACCGCTGGCAAAACTGACGTGGTCGTAGCCGCCGGGACCGGAGCCTCGGTCCAACTCCAGGGCTGCATGACCTTTGAGGACAATGTCCAGGCAGACGGCATCACGGCGGCAAACGACCATAGGGGCTATTCTACCGGCGGCGCTACCGGACAAGTCACTGACAGCAGCACCGGCAGCTGTCCGAGAAATTTCAGCTATTGGCTGGCGCTCACACCGCAAAAGAAGTCCAAGAAAACGGCTACACCGCGGCCATCGGCCACGGCGCGGCCGCTGGCCACGACCTGCATTGACCTGCGCCAGGCGACCGGCATCGCCGTTCATGCCACTTATGGGCTGGCGAGCGGCGTCCAATGCCAGCGGCTTGGCGGCGGCGGCATCGGCGTCCAGTCGATTGTGGACGGCGGCTTTATTGATGCCGTCGATATCTGGGGCTATGTCGAGCAGGGCGTCGAGGTCTGCTTCCCACAGGCGGGCGAGCTTCTCTTCCTGGATGCGCGCACGATGCCGCGCGCTATCGCGCCATTGGCGGCGCACACCGTCAACGGCATGACCTGCGGCGCGGTTGAAACGCCGGGCTCGATTGTGCTGATGCCGCTTCCATAAGCTGTTTCGGCGGCGAGTTTTGTTTGAATACGATTGGGGAATGCCTGATTTCGCGGCTGAAGGATTTGAAAATCACCATACCGCGCTTTTCGCCGCGGCCAGATTCTGGTTAATCTCATATACTCATGGCAGCTTTCCCTGCCTATAATGGGCTGGACACTGTTGATCCAAACATGTTATCGGGAGTTGGCGATGAATAATGGGTTGTTCCGAGAAAGTTTAGCCGAGTTAATAGGTACATTTGTCCTGGTTTTTGTCGGGTCGGCGGCTGTGCTTGTGGCGCCGAATGCCGGCGGTCTGGTAGTTCCGGCTCTGGCGCACGGTTTGATTCTGGTGAGTTTGATTTATGTCTATGGGCATATCTCCGGCGCGCAGGTGAACCCGGCAGTCACCTTTGGCTTATGGATTGGCGGCAAGCAGGATACGACGAAATCGGCGCTTTATATGCTGGTTCAGTTTATCGGTGGCATCGCCGCAGCCGCCGCGCTGGTTACGGTTGCGCCGCCGGATCATGCCGCGGTTGTCGAGTTTGTGGGCGGCGCGGATCTTTATAATTATGGTCAGACGACCGGGTTTCTCACCGAAGGCGCCGTTTGGACGGCCGCGCTTTATGAAGCCATCCTGACCTTTTTCCTCGTCAGCGCAGTGTATCAGGCCGCGGTTTATGGACGCGCCGGGAATTTGGCTGGCCTTGCCATTGGCCTGACGCTGGCGGCAAGCATCTTCGCCGGCGGCCCGGCAACTGGCGCATCATTGAATCCTGCCCGCACCTTGGGGCCAGCCCTCGCCGCTGGGGATACATCCTATCTCATTCCATATCTAGTCGGGCTGTTTGGCGGCGGCGCCATCGGCGGCCTTGTGCATGCTTATGTGCTGCCATCGGGCGAATCATCCGAATAAAAGGGGGGAATTGTAGCAATTTCATAACTATCGCCAATATCTGGTTGACAACCTACTATAAGCCTGTTATATTGGTGAAGCCCTGCAATCGGGCTGTATTAAGGGTTTCCTGTGGCAATGAGGTTGGTAGCCAATGGTTGCCACAGGAAACGAACTAAAAGTTGAAAACCATGATGGTTTTCAGCCTTTAGTGTAACCCATATTAGTTATATTCACAGTTTCACTAGGAGGAAACGAATGAGCTCACCTGAAAGAGAATTGAAGGATCTTACAAAGACTGCCGGCGCTGGGTGCTTGGCGGTATGGGCACTGTGGAAACTATTGAAGATGGTTGGCTTCTTGCTACCCCCTCTAATTTTAGGTTCTGTGCTCGGTGTACCCGGTATCCTGATAGGTGTAATAATCTCTGCGGCTATATTCGGGCGCAGGCAAGGTGAAAGAAGAGACATCGGATGAATAAGAAATTGCTCGCACTGTTCCTGTTCATCGTATCGGTCAATGTGGTTTTAGCACAGGAATACTACATTCAGACCAATCACAATACCAATTTGAGAGTTTTACATAGTACCAATAGCGGTATTGTGGAAACAGTAACGCGTGGAACTGTCTTGCACGTCATTGGCGAGTTCAACAGATGGTTGAAGATCAACAGAAACGGCAACGAAGTATGGATGGCAAGCTGGGTAAGTCATACTCGTGTTGAGGGCAACCAGCAGGCGCAACCGGCGTCTCAAATCGATAACTGTTGTCATGTAGATCGGCAGTGCAACACCAACCAAGAATGGGTAGACGGCTATTGGGCATTTCAGAATAATGAGTGTATTGTACCGTCGCAATCCTCTGCCACTACTGCCCCTGATTTACCTTTGCCTTTAATAGAAGGTTCATCTAGCTTTGTATCTAAAACAGTAGAGGCGTTCCATTACATCAGGGATCGGTCACTAAATTGGTTTAACTATGCCGTAAGCAAAATCAGTTCTATTGGACAGAGGCCACCATTTGACCCCGGCTCCAGAGCTTACGTAAGGCGCAGGCGCGTTGAAATATCTGACGAACATGATGACGACACGGTGCTTCTAGCCAGTGTACTCATACATGAGGCTTGCCATATACATCAGTGGGATGCAGGACGATGGTATAGTTTAGACCCTACCACGCGCGAAGTAGAATGCTTGCAGATACAGCTTGATGCAGTGTCCGAAATGGCACCACATAGCTGGGTCAACAATATGCTGCGCCGGGCGATTAGAAACCCTCGTATATCGTATGGCTAAAAGCAGTAATCCCATGGTTATGGGGATTACTTTATTTCATTGTGGATACCTCCCTAATTCAGATTGCCTTCATCCTCATCTTCAGGCAGATTAAGCTGAAGATGCAGCTCGCGCAGCTGCTGCGGCTCGGCGGGCGACGGCGCCTGCGCCATAATATCGGCGCCGCTCTGCGTTTTCGGAAAGGCGATGACTTCACGGATATTCGGCGCCCCCGCCAAGAGCATCACCAGGCGGTCAATTCCCCAAGCCATGCCGCCATGCGGCGGCGCGCCGTATTCAAACGCTTCCAGCATGTGACCAAATTCCAGCATGGCATGCTCCAGTGTTTGCCCAATCAATGGAAAGATCTTCTCTTGAATCGCGCGGTCATGGATGCGAATGCTGCCCCCGCCCACTTCGTAGCCATTGCAAATCAGATCATACTGCGATCCGCGCGCTTGGCCCGGGTCGCTGTCCAGCAGTTCAAGGTCTTGCGGCAATGGCATAGTGAACAAATGCTGCGACGGATCCCAACGTTGGTTCTCTTCGTCGCGGATGAATTCTGGAAAGTCAATCACCCAGCAAAACGCCAGCAGGTCTTCGTCCAGATCCAATTCCTGTCGAAAATGACTGCGAAGCGCATCAGTTACGGCATAAACAATCTGCGGTTCATCGGACATAAACAGCAGCAGGTCGCCGCCCTCGGCCTGCATCGTCTCCAGCAGTTCAAGTTTAAGCTCGACGCTAAAGAACTTGCCAATCGGGCCTCTTAGCTCGCCTTCCGCTTCGGTCGGCGCCGTAATATACGCCAAGCCCTTGGCGCCAGCCCGCCGAGCCATATTTTCCAGATCGCGGGCGACTTTACGCAGCTGTGTGCCGCTTAGCGCCGCCGCTTTGCCCGGCACGCGCATGCACTTTACCGGCCTGCCGGCTTTTACGTTGTCAGCGAATATCGGAAAGGCGCTCCGTCCGGCGATATGACTAATGTCTATCGCCCGCAGATCAAAGCGAATATCCGGCCGATCGGTACCATACTGCTCGATAGCATCGCGGTACAGGATTCGCGGAAAAGGCGCCGCCGCCAGGCGCTTGTCCGGCGTCAGCGTCTGGACGGTCTCAATGGCAAGCCGTTCCATCAGCGCCATGACATCTTCGCGCTCGACAAAACTCATCTCAAGGTCAAGCTGTGTGAATTCCGGCTGCCGGTCGCCGCGCAAATCCTCATCGCGGAAGCAGCGGGCGATCTGGAAATAGCGCTCGAACCCGCCAACCATAAGCAGCTGCTTCAACTGCTGCGGCGACTGCGGCAAAGCATAAAACATGCCCGGCTGCAATCGACTGGGGACCAGAAAGTCCCGCGCTCCTTCAGGCGTTGTCTTAAAGAGTATCGGCGTCTCGACTTCAATAAAGCCTTCATCATCAAGAAAATCACGAATGAACTTGACTGTCTTATGCCGCAGAATGATATTGTACTGCATTTTTTCCCGGCGCAGATCCAGGTAACGATGGCGCATTCGCAAGGCTTCGTCCACAGCGTCTTCTTTCCGATTGATGTAGAAAGGCGGAGTTTTGGAGCGATTGAGAATCAGGATCTCGTCAGCGACAATATCAATGTCCCCGGTCGGCAAGTCAGGATTGGCGGTTCCTTCGGGACGAATGCGAACCTTGCCGGAAACTTTCAGTACGAACTCATTGCGGACGCGGTCGGCGATGGCGTGAGCTTCGGGCGCAGCTTCCAGATCAACGACAAGCTGGGTAATGCCCCATCTGTCGCGCAAGTCGATGAAAATCAAACCGCCTTGGTCGCGGCGGCGGTTGACCCAGCCAGCCAAAGTGACCGCAGTCCCGGCATCCTTGTCCCGAAGTTCCCCACAGGTATGTGTTTTCATCATCATACGGCCGCTCCTGAATTGCATTGAAGGGTTCAAAGGATAGCACGAGCATCGGGTCCGGCATATACTTATTCTGTATGAAAATGGTTCGGGTTTCGCAGTGGCGCTTTACAGCAAAGCGATTGCTGTCTAAACTTTTTGCTATGCTAGAGAAAGAACGCACGATTACAAAACGGCAGCTTGGCATTGCCCTGTCCATCGGCGGCGGCGGCGGGGCAATCGCAGTCCTGTCGATTGACCTGCTTGAAGTCGGCCGAGAAGGCGGCATCGGCCCGGTTCAGGCGGCCGTCCTTGTCATCATGGTTGCAGCCTTGATTGTCGGATTAAGCCTGATTCCACTGGGCGATTCACCTGCCTGAAGCGAATGAAGAATCGCCGTCATTGGCGCTGATACTTATCAAAGGAGCTAACCGCTTGGCAACTGCCTATGCAACCGACATACGATTTACAGAACACCACTTCCGCTGGCATCCCGAACACGCAGGGCGAATTCGGGCAGTATGGAAAGAATTGGACGCTGCCGGCCTAAGGGAGCGGCTTTTGCCGGTGGAGGCGGCGCCGGTCAGCGATCAGCAGGCGCTTGCGGTTCACTCGGCAAATCATCTGAATCGACTGGTCGACATCAGCCAGCAGGAAAAGACGGTCTTGATTGACCAGGATACCTACGCGCTGCCGGCGTCTTTAGGCATCGCCCGACTCGCCGGCGGCGGGGTTGTCAATGTGATTGACGCGGTCCTTAGCGCCAAAGCCGACAACGGGCTGGCAATTATACGGCCGCCTGGTCATCATGCCACAGTTGACCGCCAGATGGGATTTTGCCTGCTCAACAATATCGCTATTGGCGCCCGTCACGCTCAACTTCAGCACAAACTCGAAAGAGTTTTGATCCTCGATTATGATGTGCATCATGGCAACGGAACGCAGGATATTTTTTATGCCGACAGTTCGGTGATGTTCATCTCAATACACCAAAGCCCGCTTTATCCGGGAACGGGAAAATCAGGCGAGACCGGACGGCTTGACGGCCGTGGATCGACCTTGAATGCGCCGGTCGCGGCTGGGCATGGCGACCAGTCTTACCAGGCGCTTTTTGAAGATATTGTTTGGGCGGCGGCGGAAGGTTTTCAGCCTGAACTCATGCTGATTTCGGCTGGATTCGATGCCCACTGGGCTGACCCACTGGCGCAGATGCAGCTTAGTCTGGGCGGATATGATTATATGGCGCGCGAAAGCATCAAGATGGCGCAGGCATTCTGTGACGGCCGGATTGTATTCGTGATGGAGGGCGGCTATGACCTGAAAGCGCTGGCTCATGGCTGGCGCAACATCGCCGGCGCCCTGCTCGGAGCCGACGGGTTCAGCGATCCTTATGGGCAGCCAGCAAGTTCAGCCCCGATCGCCGAGATTCGCCCGCTTGTCAAAAAGCTGCGCCGCATACATGGCCTTTAGCGAACCAGCAAATCCATCTCGATTCCCCGCTGGTCAGCCAATGCGCCGCGCAAATCAAATACTTGGTCTCGCAGCGCGGCCGCCTTTTCAAATTCCAGCGCCTGGGCGGCTTTCTTCATCTCACTTTCCAGTTCAGCGATCATGCGCTGCAACTCATCCGCCGGCAGCGCAAACAAACCGGGCGCGTCGGTGGCTTTGGGCTTGTCTGCATCGGCATCCATCGAGCGAAGCCGGTCGGTAATGTCCTGAATATCTTTAACAATCTGCTGCGGTTTGATGCCATGTTCCAAGTTGTAGACTTCCTGTTTGGCGCGGCGGCGATTCGTTTCTTCGATAGCGCCGGCCATCGCCGGCGTTATCTTGTCAGCATACATGACAACGCGGCCTTCAAGATGCCGCGCCGCTCGCCCAATCGTCTGAATCAGCGCCGATTCCGAGCGCAGGAAGCCGGCTTTATCGGCATCTAGAATCGCAACCAGGGACACTTCCGGCAAATCCAAACCCTCGCGCAGCAGGTTGATGCCGACGACAGCATCATAGCCCCCTGCCCGCAGGTCGCGCAAAATCTCGACTCGCTCCAGCGTATCGACTTCGGCATGGAGGTATTGCCCCTTGATGCCCAACTCATTCAAATAGCCAGCCAACTCCTCGGCCATGCGCTGGGTCAAGGTGGTGACCAGCGCGCGCTGTCCTTTCTTGACGCGCAAGGCAATTTCTTGCAGCAAATCGTCAATTTGCCCTTGAGTCGGGCGAACGTCCAGCTGGGGGTCAACAATGCCGGTCGGGCGAATGATTTGCTCGACTACCTGGGCGGAATGGTCATGTTCATACGGGCCCGGGGTGGCGCTGGTATAAATGGTCTGCCCGACCCGTCCCTCGAATTCGGCGAACTTGAGCGGGCGGTTGTCCAAGGCGCTGGGCAGACGAAAGCCAAACTCAATCAACGTTTGCTTGCGCTGACGATCCCCCTTGTACATGCCGCGGATCTGCGGCACGGTCATGTGGCTTTCATCAATGACCAGCAGATGATCGGGCGGCAGATAATCAATCAGCGTAAAGGGCGCGGAGCCAGGCGGGCGGCGGTCAAAATGGCGCGAGTAATTTTCGATGCCGGAAGTAAAGCCAACTTCGCGCAGCATTTCGATATCATAGCGCGTCCGCTGTTCAATTCTTTGAGCTTCGACAAGTTTGTCTTCTTGCTTGAAGCGCCGGATTTGGTCCTCCAACTCTTTTTCAATATCATCAAGCGCTTCATGGATATGCTCATCGTCAGTGATGTATTCACGCGCCGGGAAAATCGTCACCCGCTCGTGTGAATGAATCACCTCGCCCGTCAGCGCCTGAAATTCAATCACCTTTTCGATTTCATCGCCCCACAGATAGATGCGATAAGCCGTTTCGGAATAGCCGGGGACGATTTCCAGGGTATCGCCGCGCACCCGAAACGTCCCGCGGCGCAGTTCCATATCGTTGCGGCTATATTGAATTTGCACCAAATCTCGCAGAATGCGGTCGCGCCGAATCATATCTCCCACCTTCAGTTCGACCGACATCTTGCGCCAGCTAACCGGGTCGCCCAAGCCATAAATACAGGAGACCGAAGCCACAATCAGAACATCGCGCCGCGAAAACAGGGACGCCGTTGCCGACAGGCGCAAACGTTCAATCTGCTCATTGATATCTGTTGTCTTTTCGATATACAAATCATGGCGCGGCACATAGGCTTCGGGCTGATAATAATCATAGTAGCTGACAAAATACTCGACTGCGTTTTTGGGAAACAGCCGTTTGAATTCGGCATAAAGCTGCGCCGCCAGCGTCTTATTATGCGCCATGACCAGCGTCGGGCGCTGGGTTGTTTCGACGATATTGGCAACGGTAAAGGTCTTTCCCGTTCCAGTCGCCCCCAGCAAGGTCTGATGCTGATGGCCTTGTTCCAGACCCGCCAGCAGTTCGGCAATCGCTGTGGGTTGGTCGCCAGTTGGCTCAAATGGTGATTCCAGTTCAAATTCAGGCATGGCCGCTCCTTGAACAGCGAACAGGTGTTCGGTCAGGAAGGTCAGTATAACGCAGCAGATGGCATGAACACAAGATAAAATCTGTTATTGACAATCTCAATACTAGGTGATAACATTCAAATTCGCAGCGCAATCTGTTGCAAATTTGTGATGCGGGGTGGAGCAGTGGTAGCTCGTCGGGCTCATAACCCGAAGGTCGCTGGTTCGAATCCAGCCCCCGCTATATGTGCTGATGTAGCTCAGCTGGTTAGAGCGCACGACTCATAATCGTGAGGTCGGAAGTTCGAATCTTCCCATCAGCATTGCCAACGAGAGCTCATCCGAGGTCTTTTTTTATTTATCATGCCCATTTTATAACTCGCACCGCGGTAAATCCGACATGGATTCGCATCTTCGGCTGATCGACCAGGATTCGCCCTCCTCGGCCGGACGCGGGCGCGAATTATAGCTGCCCGCCGCGCCCGTTCCTGATGAAGTCCCGTTGGCTGTCTAAGCCAAATCCCGGGCTTTCGCCAAAGCGCGCGCAAAATCGACTTCATTGCCGATGACCGCCACATATTCCGCGTGCTGAACAACATCGCTCCTGTCCAGCACGAACACAGCCCGTTGACAAATGCGCCAATCCGTATCATGCACGCCATAATCATCGGCAAACTTCATATCGCGGTGCGTCGAAAGCGTTTCAGTATTGTCAATGCCTTCATTACTGCAAAAGCGACCCAGCGCAAAGGGCATATCCGCGCTCACGGTCAAGACGACTGTATCCTCAAGACCGGCAGCCGCTTCATTGAAACGTCTAGTTTGGTCGGAACAGACGCCGGTATCAATAGATGGGACAACGCTGATGACCTTCACTTTGCCGGCATAGTCGGACAAAGATCTTTGGCTCAAGTCGTTGGCAATCAAGGTAAAATCGGGCGCCTTTGTCCCGACTTCAAGCATAGCGTTTTGAATGTGGTGTTCGTTATCACCGACCATCATCCCTTTGCGCGTCATTTCGGTTTCTCCTTGGATACTCACATCCGAATTATAAGCAAGCAAGTAAGCCTATCACAATCATCAACATCTGAAAAAGTATAAAAGAGTATAATGGATTATCTGACATTAAACAGGGGAGAAAGCTTATGCGGCGTGTAATCATCGGTGTTATTGCAGCAGTCATCGCAATCGCCGGCTTAATCATCACAGAGCCGTGGACGTATTTTGTGGTCAACGAGGTCGATGAGGCTTTTCCAGGCTTGTCGGGTTCACAGCGCGATGCCGTCGGCGATATGCCAGCCGAGCAGAAAGCAGCGCTGATGGCGATGGCAAAAGAGAATCCGGAGATGGCAGAAGCCGTCGCCATCGCCCAGACCGGCGATGATGTCATCGTGCCGCCGGAACAGCAGCCGCCGCCAGACGAGATGCCCGACGAACCGGTCGTTCTGCATTCTGGCTCGTTTATCACCATCGACCCAATACACGGCGCCGAGGGAACCGCCGTCATCTATGAATTGCCGGACGGCAGCCGCGTCTTGCGTTTCGAGGACTTCAGGTCTTCCAACGGGCCCGATTTGCATGTTTATCTGTCCAGCGGCGTGCCAAAAAGCACCTTTGCCGGGCTTGGCGAAGATGCGATTCACCTTGGCAGCCTCAAGGGAAACGTCGGCAGTCAGAATTATGACATTCCGGCAAATGCCGACCTGGCTCAATACCAAAGCGTCGTGATTTACTGTGTGCCTTTCGGGGTCGTATTTAGCTCGGCTGAATTATCGTAAATCACCCTAAGAGAGGCGTCGGGCTAATCAAAACGGCGATATCGCCAGTCGCCGCCAACCATAGCGCCGATGACATTCAGTTCAGGGATTTCATCAGGAGCCACCGCATAAATATCGCGGTCAAGCACAATCAAATCGGCAAGGTATCCAGCGGCGAGCTTGCCCAGCCGGTCATCCATGCCGGCGGCATAAGCCGGCCCCTGCGTGAAGCCGAGCAGGGTTTCATGCAAGTTCAATTTAGCCTGCGGATGCCAGCCGCCTTCCGGCTGGCCGGCGCGTTGGCGAGTCACCGCGGCATGAATGCCCAGCAAAGGGTCAAAGGGTTCAACCGGCGCGTCCGAGCCGAAGGCTATCCGAGCGCCATAATCCAGTTGAACCCGTGGATTGTAGGCGTACTTCGTCCTTTCGCCCCAATAGCGGTCGGCGGCTTCCATGTCAGATGTGGCATGAATTGGCTGCATGGAAGCGATGATATCCAATGATGCCAGGCGGCTCAAATCCTGCGGATGCATGATCTGAACATGCTCAATGCGATGGCGGCGGCTGGCAGCGTTTTCGCCGCGCCGCAACTCTTCGCGGCGGACGTTTTCAAAGACATCAAGCGCATCATGAACCGCCTTGTCGCCGATGGCGTGAATGGTAGCGGGCAAACCGCAAGCGCTGGCTCGGCTGACATATTCAACCATCTCTTCCTTGTCCACCACAGCCATGCCATAATTGTCGGATTCACCTTCATAAGGGGCGAACATCAGCGCCGTCTTCGGTCCCAATGCCCCGTCCGCAAACAGTTTCAGCGCGCCTATCCGAACCCAGTCATCGCCAAAATTCGTGCGGATTCCTGATTCAATCGCCGCATCCAGCCACTTCTGATTGATGTGTTTTAATACTCGCAAAGCGAGCATCCCCCGTTCGCGCAAGATTTGCAGCGCCGCCAGGCACGAAGGATCGTCAAAATCATGGATCATCGTAATGCCAGACTGGACCGCCGCCTGCTGCGCTTCGGCCATCATGTCCGCCAGTTGCCCGGGTGTTGGATGCGGCGCTTTCCCCCGCACGAGTTCTATGGCAGATTCAAGCAGGATTCCGGTTGCTTCGCCATTGGCATCGCGTTGAATTCTGCCGCCTTCCGGGTCTGGCGTTGAAGCGGTGACGCCGGCGCATTCCAAGGCTTTGGAATTGACCCACAAAGCATGGCCGCTCTTGGCTTCAAGCATTACCGGGTTATCGGGAGCGACGGCGTCCAAACCTGACTTGTCAGGAAATGCGCCGCCTTCCCACAGGACTTGCGTCCAACCCTGGCCCTCGACCCACTCGCCGGGCGCGGTTTGCTCGACGCGCAGCCTGACGCGCTCCAATGCCTGCTGTTTGCTCGGCGCTTCAAAGACATCAACAGACCGCAGCGCCCTGGATTGCCATTCCCAGTGAATATGGGCATCGGTCAGTCCCGGCAAAACCGTTTTGCCATCCAGGTTGCATTCTGCTGTGGCGGCGTTTGCCAAGCGGCGAATCTCGGCATCTGTGCCCAAGGCCACCACGCGGCCATAGCTAACCGCCAGCGCACTGACGCGCGGCTGCCTGGCATCCAGGGTAATGATATTTCCATTAAGCAAAATAGTCTGAATCATAAGTCAGTCCTGTAACATATTTCCCAGTTCGCGCGTGATTTCCGCCGCCGTCGGCGCGCTGTCAATCCCGGCGCGCGTAACCGAATAAGCTGCCAAACGCCCGGCGGTCTCAACCGCCCTGAAGACATCATTCTCCACCATCGGCAAGAGTCCCAGCAGCGACGCGGCAAAAACATCACCGGCGCCGGTCAGGTCGCGAGCCCGCACTTCAATGCTGCTGTAGCGTCTGGAATCGCCGTTATAGTAGTAGGCGCCGCCAGCGCGGCCATTGGTGACCACCAGATGATTGCACACCTGCCGAATCTCATCCGTCAGCCGCGGATACGGATGCACATCCTCTTCGCTGTACACGAGGATGTCAATCAGCTTGAAGGCTTCCTGGTCAAACCAGCGCTTAAACTGCACTTTGCCACCCTCATCCCAGCGCCGCATCAAGCCTTGGAGCGTCAGCATGACGATGGCATCCGGAAATTGGCGCGCCATCTGCAAGGGATCGACTTCATCTGCCAGTGGGCCCAAATGGACATAAGGCGCATCCGTCCATCCATTAGGCACATCGCCATAGCGAATAGCTCTCGCTGTTGCCCGTACAAACTGCTGGCGGCCGCCGTGGCGGTAGATGTTTTCGTAAGTCAGGGAAGAATCAGCCGGCAGCACGATGAGTTTGCCGAAAGGCAGCAGATGTTTGAGCAGCGATTCGTTATAAGCCGCGCTGGTCAGAATGCCGACGCGATGCCCAAGCGCGGCGTATGTGGGCGCAGCATAGGAGACGGTCCCCCCCAAGATTCTTCCGCCTGGGACAAGGTCGGCTGTCATGTGGCCAATCACCAAAACATCAATTTCTGAAGTCATAGGCACAGCAAAGCGGCAGCCGGCGCGTCTATGCGCCAACCGCCAGCTGATCTTGTTTGACCGGCTTATTTTGGAACAATCGTGACTTTACGGGCATGGCCTTCGCCAACGCTGCGGGTCATCACATCACCGCGGCCGCGCAAGGTCAAATGGATGATGCGCCGCTCGTTGGCGTGCATCGGCTCCAGTGTAATCGTTCGCCCTTGCTGCACCGCCTGTTTCGCCATCCGGTTCGCCAAACCCCGCAAACGATTAGAACGCCCTGCTTTGTAGCCGGCGGCGTCAATGATGATATTGGCGCGGCGCTGCAAACGGCGGCTGCAAATCAATCGCACAATGTACTGCAATGAGGACAAGGTCTCGCCACGGCGCCCAATCAAACGATTGATGCCTTCGCCGGTGATGTTTAACATCCAGTGAGGCTCTTCTCCTTCAACCTCTTCCTCGACGCGGTGAACGATGATTTGTCCCTTAATCTGCATCTTCGCCAAAAGTTCGGCAAGGACCTCTTTGCCGACGACGGCATCCTCATCCAGCTCTTCCGGCGGTAGATCCGACAGCTGTTCACTTGCGGGTGAATCGTCATAGTCGGCTGGGTCATCATCAGCCGCTTCGGGTTCTGCCGGTTTGCGCTGACCAATAAGCACCAGGCGAACGCGGGCTTCTCTGGCGCCGAATCCAAATAACCCGGTGTTTGGCTCTTCCAGGACTTCTACCATAACATCACCGGGGGCGGCATTGAGTTCAGCCAGCCCGTTATTGATTGCGTTTTCGACCGAATTGCCGGTTGCTTCTATCATTTCCATATTCTATATCCCCTGTGCGCGATGGCATTGCAGCAGCGAGCTACCTCTTGCGCGGTTTCTTTTTCTTGAATTTGCGCGGTTTCTTTACCGGTTTGTCATCCTCGGCTTTATCATCCACAGCCACAATTACATCGCCGCCTTTATTACTGCTAAAAATTTTGTCCAGTACTTTGCGCCCCTGCGGGCTGTATTGAACAATGCCTATCAGATTGGAAGTTACAAAGTAAATCGACAAGCCCACCGAAAACGACAGCGAAAAGAAGCCAAACATCAGCGGCATGATGGTTGTCATACTCTTCGTCATCGCCTGCGCCTGACCGCCGATACCACTCGACTGACCGTCATCATCGTCATCCTTGTCTTTGCTGTCCTGACTGCCCTTGGTGGTCGCCATCGTCAATTTCGACTGCGCCCAGGTCGTCGCCAGAACCAGCAGGGGCAGCGCCAAAGCATAAGCCGGGTTGGTCGTCGGCGGCAAGGTCAAGTCCATCCCAAGCCACATCCGCTGCAAGGGAATCAAGGAATCCAATCCGGGAATAAGCAGACGTTCCGACAGATCCACCAACTGAAACGGGGTGGCCGCCAAGGCGAAGAAAATCGCCTGATAGAGACCTATCAAGATGGGGAATTGAATCACCAGCGGCAAACAGCCGCCGACCGGACTGACTTTGTTTTCCCGATACAGTTTCATCTGGGCTTGGGAAAGTTTTTCTTTGTCGTTCTTGTATTTCTCTTGGATCTTCTTTAGCTGCGGCTGAAGCTGCTGCATTTTACGCGAGGATTCCTGCTGCCGCGCCAGCAGTGGATAGGTCAGGAAGCGAATAATTACCGTCAGCACAATGATAGCCAGCACAATATCCTGATTAAGGGCCGCATACAGCCATGTCAGAATCGTCACAAACGGGTTTAGAATTAAATCCCACATTCAAACAAACTCCTGTCGATGGACTAACGACTGTACACCCATGTTTGACGCCCATCGACCTCAAACGCAATCAATAATTCGCCGGCGTTTACCGAACTGACAATCACAAGCGGCTGGTCAATGTCAAGTGTTTCGCTCGGTTGCAGCAGAAGCAAATTGCCTAGCAGTTCCGGCCGGCCTTCAATCTCCCGGTCATTGATGAGTCCGCCATCCCGACGGTCAAGCCAATATACCTTGCCATCGCGCGATGCGACAATCACGCGCTGCTCATAGACCAGCGGCCCTGGTCGGATGCCGCGTTCGGCAATTTGCACTGACCAGCGTTCGGCAAGGCTGCTGTTGGTATCCAGGGCATGCACATAGCCGCTTAGGTCAGCGACATAAACGATTCCTTCATCGTCGATCGCCGGCGTGCCCCAAACCCAATTCTGGGTATCGTATCGGTTCAGGATGTGACCATCCAGCGAGATTTCAAAAAACGACTTGTTGAAGCTGCCCACATACAGGCGGCCCTCGGCAAGCAGCGGCGTTGATGCCACGCTGCCGCCCAGGTCAAGCGACCATTGATGCTCGCCGCTTTCCCGGTCAACCGCATACAAGGAATGGTCCAGCGAAGGAAAGACGATCATATCATTGACCAGCAGGGGCTTCGCCCAAATGCCGCCCGCGGTTGGATAGGTCCACAATACTTCATAGTCCGTCAGCGACATCGCAGTCAAATTGCCATTTTGGAAAGGAATATAGATGACATCATCCACAGCAAGCAGGTCAGCGACAATCTGATCGGCAGCCGGTATAACCCGTTCAACGTTGGCCGCCACCGAATCAACCTCAAACAGGCGGCTGTTGTGATCGGCAATCAGAAAAGTTTCTTCGTCAACCTGGATTGGCGTTCCATAGAATTGTGCGTTTTCGTATTCGCTGCCCAAGAGCATCCAGCTTCGCGGGTTATTGTCCTGGTCACGGCGCACTTCACCGGTGACGGGATTGATCAAACGCGCCGGCACGCCATTGGACGGGCTCAAAATCGCGACTTGATCATTATAGGCAAGGGCAATGTTTTGTTCGCCGTGCAGGTCAATCAAGCCGATTGCGGGCCAGCTGATTCCCATCCGCGTGCCGACGCAGGCAGAAAGCAGAAAAACAGCCATCAGCAAACATACTGGCAAGCGATACCGCTTGAGATTCATCTTGTTCAAATATCACTCCTTAGGTGGAACCGGGTCATAACCGCCCGGGTGCATGGGATGACACCGCAAAATTCGCCGTAAGCCCATCCACATTCCTTTGAAAGGGCCATAGATTTCGATTGCCTGATAGGCATAAACCGAACAGGTCGGTGTAAAGCGGCAGGCGGAGGGAAGCGCCGGCGAAAGAAAACGTTGGTAGCCGCTAATTGATTTCAGCAAGACCTGCTTCAGCATCCTAGCTTTCCTCTATCAACTGCGCCTGCAAAAACAACTCATTCAATATACGCAGCAGTTCATTGAAGGGTTGCGTCAATACCATGGGCCGCGCGATAACCACAATATCATATCCTGGAAGCAAACCGACGTGCAGTTGGCCAATGGCGGCGCGCAGGCGGCGTTTGGCGCGGTTTCGCACCACAGCAGTCCCGAGCCGCTTGCCAGTCACAAAGCCATAGCGGTTATGTGACAAGCCGTTGGCGCGAAGAGCAAGGACTAAAGCCGAATGCCGATAGAACCTGCCATGAGTCCAAATATCGGCAAAATCGGCCGGCCGTCGCAGCCGCAGCGCCGATTTCATCGGCTAGCCGGCATTCCAATTCACCTTCTTGACGTGGTTGGGCGTAACAGCCAACTGATGACGTCCGCGCCGGCGCCGGGCTTTAAGAACCCTGCGGCCACTGCGGGTACTCATCCGTTTGCGAAAGCCATGAACGCGCTTGCGACGGCGAACCTTGGGCTGCCAGGTGCGTTTGGTTGACATGACACTTGCCTTTATCTAAGATCATTTCCAGCCATAAGCGGCAAGTATAACCCAGCAATGATACTGGGTCAACAGTCGCTTATGCAAGATTAACGCAAACAGCGCTTGACGATAAGCTGGTCATTCAAGTAGGATTGTTATTATTCGAGGTTTGACCCTGCTGTCGGCAGCCGCCTCGCTGCTGATGCGATGAACGGATCTGGAGGTGCTGAACTTTGATACCGGCGCAGCATTGGGCATACAGCTTTTCGATTGGTGCTGAAGATATTGACAGCATCACGAACCTCTTGTTGGAAAAAGAAACGCCTTTATCCAGTGTGCAGCTGGCAGCCGCGATCATCAAACAGCGCGAACAGAAAAGACAGTCGAAACTAAAGCGGCAGTATCAAGGGACAAAAATCTATCAGCCGGCTGGCGCATACGATATTGGTGATCGGCTGGTATTCTCGATGATGGATTATTCAACGGCAACGGTAACCGGCATTCGGGGCGGTCAAAGCGCTGATTTGAAGACATTCAAAGTCGCCACAGTCGAATTTGACCATGACGCCAATTATGCTGGCAGCCGGATTCGAGAATTCGCGACCGAGTTCAATGACGAACACCCGCTCAACAACCTGGATTTGAATAAACATCCGAGCCAGTTAAACCGCGCTTATACCGTGGATGATATCATCAAAGACCCAGCCGTCACCATTATCCAGCAGGTGGACGAGGCGCTGGAGCAAAACCCTGACCTGGTTCAGATCACCGGCGCCTGGTTTGTACGCGACCTGATGCTTGATGTGGGCATCGGTCATCTGCATCTGGCTGAAGCTGTTCTCGATATGAATCATGGCGGGCCGCTAACCCCGGCTGAAATCCTGGAAGAAATCGGCGGCTTGGGCGCGGCGCCGCAGCCTTTGCAGATTTTCTCACTGAATTATGCCATGAACCAGGACGAGCGTTTCGACGAGGTTGGGCCGGCCGGCAAAGTCCTGTGGCATCTTAATCGCCTGCTGCCGCGCATGGCGCGACAAGTGCCAGCCATCCTGCAATACAAAACCATCGCCTACGACCGCAGCCTGCTGACCAAAGTCATGCTGCAACTGGAATATGACCTCGATGATGAGCATTCATCAATTAGCTCGCCGCCGGAAGATGAAGTCAGCCTGACGCTGATTTATCCCCATCGCCGTGTTGGCACCTTGCCCATTAACTCGGAGACCAAGCACATCTTCCCCGAAGCCAAGACGCCGCGGATTGCGATCACCATTGTCGATGCCTTGGACCGACAGGAATATCCCTGCTGGGTCGTTCATCAATATAAATATGTCTATGGTTTGGCAGCGCTCTATCAAAAACACCATCTGCCGGTCGGCGCTTATGTTTATCTTAACCGAACCAGTGACCCAAGCCGAATCGAAATCGAATTTGACAATTATCGCCCGCGAACAGAATGGATTCCACTGGTTGAAAGCGCCGACAACCAGCAGCTCCGATTTGAAACCGCCAAGCGCGCCATCGGCGCCGATTATGATGACCTGATTATTGTCGGGGTCAGCAATCTGCCCGAAGTGGATAAATTAGGCAAGGATGTGCAGAATAAACAGTTGCCGCTGGCAAAACTGCTGCGCGACCTTATTGCCGAACTTAGCAAGCAAAATCCGCAGAATACCGTTCATGCCAAAGTCCTGTACAGCGCACTCAACATTTTGCGGCGCTGTCCGCCCGGCCCGATATTCGCCACGCTCATAGCGAACCCGGACTTTGAGAATGCGGGCGGGGATTACTGGAAGCTCAGTGATTGACCGAAAGGATTTGCCCAATGCCCCCCAATTACTTGATCAAGCCAAGCGTCGAAACCAAATTCTGTATTGATTATGACTGGTGGAAAACGAGCCGCGATGACTTGAACGTCTATCTGCTGACTCACCTGTCGCAGCAGCTGCAGGCTAATCTTGAAGATCGGAACTTGCAGGAAGTATTTGATTATGTGCATCCGGAGACCGGCGAAGTGTGCCAGTTGGACGCTTTGGGGCTGGCAATCCAGGAATCGGCCAAACGGGATGATTTTATCACCGAGCATATTGGATTGATCGACAGTGTTTTCCGCGCCTTTCTCGTCAATGACAATCGGCCCTTAAACGCGCAGGAACTCGCCGAGATCACTGGCCGAGAGGCGGCAACTATTCTCAAGACCATCGGTGGCATCCGCATTTATCGTGGCATCCGCCCCTGTCAGCCAGGGGACGAGGCCTGACAAATGGCGCGTATTATCAATACCAACAGCCCGGGCAAGCGCCGCCACAGTTATATGCGTACCAGCGCAGAGATTTTGCGGCGATTGAGCCAGCAGAAAGCAATCAACGCCGATACCAAAGACATGGCGGCCATGCTTGTCTATTGCCTGCGGGCGATTGATGACACGGTGGAAGAATCGGCGCGCGCCTGGGAAAAACGCGGCTACTGGAAAAAAGCCGACGATTTCCAGCAAAAGTGGTGGTGGACGTCTTTGTTGGGGATGTCCATCGAAAACCTCGTCAAAACCGGCAGCTGGGAGCAATTGCCAGACGCCATGGTCAAGCTGTTTCCGCATTTTAATAGCATTCAAATTCATAAGATGACCCGCAATCCCAAAATTTGGGAAGGCAGCTATCGAAAGCTGATGAAAGAAAACAAACAATAAGCGTCATAATCCGCCGCACAGTTGCGAATCCAGAGTCCATTCAAGTTTGCCCCAACCAAATCATCTGTGGTAATTTACCCAAATCCTTGTATAATTTGTATAATAAGGCAGAGGTTATCTCATTGATAATCATCCATTGGCATTTTTGAACAAAGTTTGCGGCGCAGAGGCTATGGACAGGACAGCGGAAACATCAGCGGCGGAAAAGTCGGCAAACGAGCTAAGGGCCGAACGCATGACCTGGTTTGGCTTGGTAGGCATTCTTGTTGTTTCAAGCATCATGCCGGACGGGATTGCGATGCCCAATGCTCTCATCCCTTTGGCGGCCGGGCTTGTGCTTATCCTGTCGGGCGTCTATCAGCGCCGCCAAAAATGGCGCGTCCATTTTTCGACTTGGGCCGCCGGCGCCCTTATGCTGGCTATGGCGATTTACAACGTCTTTGAGCGCCCCGAACTGGATCTGTCATTCGTGGTGATTATCCTGACCGTCATTGTCATTGCCATCGGCGCCTTTACCAACGAAACCTAGGTTTCCTTCAAAATATATGCCGCGTTTGGATATAAACATGAGTCAAACAAGCACCCGCGAGATTACTGTCGAAACAATTCGCAAGCTGGCGCTGCCGTTAAGCACGCATATTATCTCTGGCGAGGGTCTGCTGGACCGCGCCGTGACCTGGGCGACGGTCATCCATCCCGAAGACGACATCGCCTCAAGATCGGTTCAGGAGCATGAACTTATCCTGTTTGCGCCGGTGAAAAATTCGTCAAAGGCACGCAGCGCTTCGGAACTTGTACACTGGAGTGCAAAAATACCAGCCGCCGCGATTGTATTCAGCGATGCCGTCAGCCCGACGGTTTTGGCCGAGGCCAAGTCTTATCATCTGCCGGTCATGACTTTATCCAGCGACATCCGCATTCAAGAGGTTGAAAGAGCCATTATCAGCCTTTTGGTGCATCGCGAAAGTCAAATTGAACCGCGCGGCGCGCAAATCTATCGCCAGCTGACGCAGATTTCATCGCGTAACGAGGGTATGGACGAACTCATCGGCGCTATGGCGCGTTTAACGAAAAAAAACGCGATGATCCATGACAAGCGGCTGCATCCCCTTTCGCACAAACTCCAGCCTCAATTTGTCGATATATGGGATGATATTGAGATCTTTCTCAAGAAGCGGGATAATTTGCCGCTGGAACTTCATGATCGGCATCGCGTGGTCGAAGCTGACCCGCCCGTGCTGATGCAGGCGCTTCCCATTGCGGGCATGGCTCGCCTGATAGCGCCTATCATCACCAAGGACGTTGGACGAGGATATTTGTCCATTATTGGACGCGAAGGCGACCTGGATGAAATTGACCAGCTTGTTTGTGAACACGGCGCGGCGGCATGCGCTTTGGAAATGGCGAAGCAGAAAGCCATCCATGAGACCGAAAAACGTCTGCGCGGAACATTTCTTGACCGACTGCTTCTGGGGGATGTCAGCCAGCGGGAAGCCATCCGTCAAGGCGCGCGCTTTAACCATGACATGACACAGACACATCTGGCTTTTGTCTTGTCCTGGAGCGGCGAAGATCAGCCCTCCATGCGGCGGTTGGAAACTTTGGTCAATACCACCATCGCCAGTCAGCGCTCGGCAGCCCTTGTGTGGCTTCGTGAAAGCGAAGGCGAGGTTGTTGTCTTTCATGCTACCGATTTTGACAATCCAATCGACAAAAGCCTGGAGTTGTCGAATGCGTTCAGCAAAGAGATTAAACGGCAGTGTCCTGACCATCGCGTCGCTATCGGCCTGGGTCAGGTCGCCCGCGACATCAACGCCTGGCGCATCAGTTACCGCGATGCCGCGCAGGCAAAGGAATTGGCAAAACGTCTGCAAACTGACATCCCCTTTTTCATTGGAGATTTGGGGGTCTATCAACTCATTCTGAATTTGTCCGAGCGTGAAAAACTTAGCGATTTTTGTGAGCAGACATTGGGGGCCTTGACCACTTACGACATGCGGCAAGGCGCGGAGCTTATCAAGACATTAGAGACGTTTTTCAATTGTCACGGCAATCTGTCACAAACCGCCGCAGCATTGATCATTCACCGCAATACCCTGCTGTATCGGGTGAACCGCATCAACCAGATCGCCGGCATTGACCTGAACCGGCCCGAGACGCGATTGGCGCTGCATCTGGCTTTGACCATTCGACGACTTCTGATGCTAGGCTAGGCGATATGTCTGGCAAACCAGTTTTGTATGGATGTCTGCCATGCCGAACAGCATTTGTGTATTTCGCCCAAGGCATTCCTCTGGAATAATCCATCACTTCCAGTGGTCGCAGCTTGTGAACGTTTGTGATAATATACTTCATTAAGGCACACTATTTCCGCAGATTTGGACTGACGTCAGCAGCAGGAGGATGAGAATGACCCATCAGCGCGATCCATCCAATGATACGTTCAGCGATCTTCATCGCATTGACCGCGACCATCGAGATGCCTGTGCGTTAATCTGCTCGGTTCGCAAGGGCGGGCAAGCGACGCACGGCAACGTAAAGCGCACGATTGAAGCTCTGACCCGCATGGGGCATCGTACTGGCTACATCAATGGCGAAGGCGATGGCGTCGGTGTTTTAACCGACATTCCACGTCAGTTGTGGACAAAATGGCTGGCACAGGCGGGACTGCGGTCATCTTTGGCCGCCGGTCGAGACTTTTGGGTTGCCCATGTGATGATTCCATCCGATGACCGGGCGCGTACGCAAAACATTGTTGACCAAATCTGCCGTCAAATCAGCGAGGCCGGACTGCACATTCTTATTGACCGCGGCGGCCGCGTCAATCGTCAGGTTTTAGGGCCCCATGCCGAAAAGAGCGAGCCCGTCTTTTGGCAGATCGCCGGCATCAAGGGGCAGGTCGCATCAAGCAAGCTGGACGCGAAGCTCTTCGAATTGCAGGTTCAGCTAGAGCGCGGGCTGGGGATACATTTTCCCTCATTCTCCGCTTACAGCGCCGTCTACAAGGTACAAGGCACTATCGAGATTTTGCGGCGCTACTATCCAGAACTGCGCGACCCGGATTATGCTTCGGCAATCGCCATGGGACACGCGCGTTACAGCACCAACACCAACCCCATTTTTGAACGGGCGCAGCCTTTCAGCATTATCGGTCACAATGGTGAGTTCAACACCATCTCCCGTTTTCGGCTTGAGGCTGAAATGCTGAATATCCCCATGGTAGAAAACGGATCTGATTCGCAGGATGTAGACCGTGCGATCTATGCCTTGTGCATGCAAAACGGACTCGACTTAATCGAAGCGATGGAGCATGTCTTCCCGCCCTTCGAGCATGACCTCATTCAGAACTCGCCTGAAATTCACCAGATGTATGCCGAGATTCGGCAATCCTTTGGGCCATTTGCCCAGGGACCGGCCGCGGTCGCCTCGCGCTTGGGCAATCTTGCCGTCTTCAGTGTGGATGCCCTCGGGCTTCGCCCCTTATGGTTTGGAGAAACCGAGAAGGAATACTTCGTTTCCTCCGAGCGCGGCGTCTATCCCCTAGATGTCATGTCAGTCAGTCCCAAACCGATGTCCCCGGGTGAGAAAATCGCCCTTGAAATCAATGCCGGGCATCCGATTAAGGTCTTGGATTACCCTGCCATTCAGCGCCGCGTCTTCAGCAAATACCGCGAGCGCAAGCCATATCCGGCAGCAGCTTCCAGCATTTGGGCAAGCCAAACAGAACCAGCCGCGGAATCAGCGCCCGCCAATTTCCCGATTGGTTATTCCGCCGATGCAAACAGGCAGCTTCAAGCTGAAACGGCGCCGGTCGCCGTGCTGCGAAAAACACTTGAACCCAACAAGACGCCAACCAAACTTCCCTGGCTGGATACCCCGCTGGCGGTCAACGCAGCCATCATGTCCGGTTTTGGCTGGGAACGTTATCACGTTGAAATCGTCAAATCCCTGTCGGAAAACGCCAAGGAGCAAATCGGCTCATTGGGCTGGGATGGGCCGCTGGCTGCGCTTAGCAATACACGGGTCAACCTGGCGGATTTTTATAAAGAGACCGTTGCCGTCGTTACCAACCCATCCATCGACCGCGAGCGCGAGCAGGCGCAGTTTTCGTCCCAGGTTCTGGTCGGCAGCCGCCCCGAAATCGCAGCCGGACGAGATGACAGCGAGACTTTGATTCGCCTTGAGATTCCCTTTCTGCTGGAAGCCTTGCCTGACTTTGAAGACGCCGGCCTGGTTCGTGAAATCGCATCGCGGTTCGGCACCATGGTCATCGAAGATCTGGTTGATATCTTCGCTGGGAAGGTCAGGTTCCTGTCGATGGGCTGTCCGACTGATTCTACCATTGACCAGGCAGTCAAAACCTTGCAGGACAATGCCATTGACGCTGTATTGCAGGGGGCGCAGTGCATTATCCTGAACGACAGCAAGATCGCCTCTGGCGCGGAACTTTTCATTGACCCGCTGCTGGCAATCGCGGCGGTGGACAAAGCCTTGCGCCAAGCCGATTTCAGCCCGAATCTGCGCCGCAAAGTCGGGCTTGTCGTCCGTTCGGGCGCGTTAAGAGATCTGCATGACCTGGCGCTGTGCGTCAGTCTGGGCGCCAATGCCGTGCTGCCCTATGCGCTGTATGCGGTCAGTCTGGGCACCGCGCCGCGGGGACGCAGAACCGTGCTAACGCCCGAACACGTAGAAACCTGTCTTGGCAACGCGCTGAAAGCCATTCATGCTGGCTTGCAGAAAATCACATCGACCATCGGCTGCCATGAACTGCGCGGCTATGGACACAGTTTCAGTTCGGTCGGCTTGTCCAGGAATCTCGCCAGCCTGCTGGGAACACCCAATTATTTTGGTTCAACCGGGCGCGGATTGACTTGGACATCACTCTATAACGACGCTGAAGAAAGAGCGCAGGAGTTCCGCGGTCAGGTTCGCGCCCGTCTGAAAAATCCGGAGCGTTTTTATCCGAAAATGTGGAAAAAAGCCGAAGCGGTCGCGCATGGCGAAATGTCCTTTGATGACTATACCGAAACCCTGCTGAACCTGGAGGACAAAATGCCGGTCTCGCTGCGGCATATTTTGAGGCTCAAAGAAAGCCCAACGCCAATTGATCCCGAAGATGTTGATATTAGCATCAAAGGCTATGACATGCCGGTCTTGATCAGCGCGATGTCCTTCGGGTCGCAAGGAGAATTGTCCTATCGTTCTTACGCCGAAGCCGCGCACCGTCTCAATATCATTTGCATGAACGGCGAAGGCGGCGAGATTCATGACCTGCTGGGCAAGAACCCGCGCAATCGCGGGCAGCAAGTGGCATCGGGGCGATTCGGCGTCAACATTGATTTCCTGAACGCGGCTGATTATATCGAAATAAAAATTGGTCAAGGCGCCAAGCCGGGCGAAGGCGGACAGCTGCCGGGCTATAAAGTCACCGAGCAGATCGCAGCCGTTCGCAGCACTACCCCCGGGGTGGGCCTGATTTCGCCAAGCAACAACCATGACCTGTATTCGATTGAAGACCTGGCGCAGTTGATTGACGAGCTCAAGACAGCTAATCCCCAAGCCAAGGTTTCCGTCAAGCTGCCGGTGGTTCCGGGCATCGGCATCATTGCCGTTGGCGTTGCCAAAGCCGGCGCTGACATTATCACCATCACCGGCTATACCGGCGGCACAGGCGCCGCGCGGGCCCATGCCTTGCGCCATGTTGGGCTTCCGGCCGAGATTGGCGTTTGGCTGGCGCATCGTCACTTGATTGAAAGCGGTTTGCGCGACGATGTTGAACTGTGGGCTGACGGCGGCATGAAGAGCGGGCGCGATGTCATCAAGATGGCGTGCCTGGGCGCCAATCGCGTCGGCTTCGCCACCTT
Organism: Phototrophicaceae bacterium; assembly: GCA_965203755.1. Taxonomy (GTDB): domain Bacteria; phylum Chloroflexota; class Anaerolineae; order Aggregatilineales; family Phototrophicaceae; genus UBA6055. The sequence goes on from OZ241910.1 coordinate 472,456, forward strand.
GGCGATGGTATCTGTTGGCTGCACCATCTGCCGCGGATGTCAGGACGGCACCTGTCATGTTGGCATTACAACCCATGTCAAAACCAAGGAAGAGGCGGAAAAAAGGGATTTCAAAGCCTTCCGCCCATTTGAGGAACGCGGCTCGGCAGACAGCATTGTGACCATGTTTGATGCGCTTGCCAGCGACATTCGCAAGTGGCTGGCGAAGATGGGCATCAGCAACTTGCAGGATATTGTCGGGCGCGCCGACCTGCTTTATCAATCATCCCATCACGAGCGCATTGACCTGGCTGCCCTGCTGCGTTCTGTTCCGCGCATTCAAAAGAAACCGGCGCAGCCTGGCGGGCGGCGCATTACCCGGCCGCGCAACACGGTCAGCAAGCAGATTACCGATATTGTCGCCGAATATGTGAAAAAAGGTGAATTTGAACTTACCTATGATGACGGGCAGGTGATGGCGATGGATCGGGCCTTGGGCACCCATCTTTCGGGCGCGATCAAACGGAAGGATGTCCCTTATGCCGAACGGATACGCGCCATTCACTTGAGCTTCAGCAACTCGGCCATCCCTGGCAACGGCCTGGCGGCATTCCTTGATGATCCAGTCCATGTGCTAGTGGAAGGCGGTGCCCAAGACGGCGTTGGCAAATGCGCTTCTGGCAGCACCATCTCGATTCTGAAAGGCTTGAATCAAAACGGCCGCCGCCTGGATGGTTCGGTGGGCAAGAGCTTTGCCTATGGCGCACAGGGCGGGCTGTTTATCGTCCAGGGCAATGCAGACACCCGCGCCTGCATCCGCATGAGCGGCGCCGATGCCATCTTCGGCGGCGAAATACTGGCGCCGCTGCAAGACCGCCTCGGCGGACTGGGCGCCCGCGCCAACCTCAAGGGTTATGCCTTTGAGTATATGACATCCGGGCGGGCGGTGGTATTGGGCGATCCGGGACCGTGGATGTGCGCCGGGATGAGCGGCGGCGTGGTCTACCAGCGGATTCAACCCGAGATGAACCTGACTGTCGATGCCATTCGCCATCGCATCGCCGCCGATTCGCTTGTGGAAATTCATCCACTGGACGACAAAGGGCATCAGGATGTTCGGGAACTGCTGAATGCCTATATTCGCACGCTTGAGGAAAATCACCAGTCACAGGCTGCCGAGCCCATTTATGCGCTGCTCAAACACCCGGGCGACCACTTTATCAAGATCGCGCCGCCGCTGCCGCATCAAATGGCGAGCGCCGGCTAGATGCGTTTTCAAGGCTGGCGGCGAATGCGCTGGCGGCTTCTGGATAATGCACTCGAATGAATATCAGACGTTCGCCGCCTTGCCGGGAATGGTCGCCAGAACGCGCTGCGTTTTCAATGCCAGATGTAAAATCAGACGATTATCCGAATCGTTCAAATCCAATTTGGTCAATGCTGCGATTCGCTCAAGGCGATAGACAAGCGTATTGCGATGCACATCAAGCTCCTGCGCTGCTTTGGCAAGATTGCCATTCGCCTCAAAAAAACCGCCCAAGGTTCGGATCAGGTCGCTTTGCCTGCGGCTGTCATGCTCCACCAGTGGGCCGAGCGCATCCTGATAAAACTGATTCAAGTTTTCCAGATTGCGTTCTTTGAGCGCCAGCAGCAGCTGATAGAGCTTCAAGTCGCCATAAAAAGTCGTTGCATTATGGTCGCCAAGTTCGCGGGCAATGCCGACAGCATCCTTGGCTTCGCGGTATGAAACGCGCAAATTGGACAAACCGACCGCCGGGCGGCTTATGCCGGCCGCAATCAGCCGGCTCGGTGTACGGGCAGCAAGCCGGGCGCGCGCATCCTCAATCATCAACCGCGTTCGCGCCAGCGCATTCGCCGCTTCATTCAGTGGGTACAAAGCGACGATGGCATCGACATACTGCCCGACAGCCCCATTGACCGGCTGCCGCGACATATCGTCCCGCAGCAGAGAAACCAGTGATTCCAATGGCGAAGCCCGTCCGGCGCGAAAAACAGCGACGACATACGAGGAGTCGGGGTGAAAACCGGCTTGTCGGGCGCGGGCATGCAGCAAATCATCATCAGCCGGCGCACCGCTCAGCCACATTTGAATCCAATCACCGCGCGTCTGTTCGACGGCAGACGCAATCGCTCGGTTTTTCGCCATTTCAATCGCGCAGACATCGGCGCCATAGGTCAAAACAAGACGGTCAAACTCATCCAAATCATGGCTGCGGCCAACCAGGGACAGATAGCCGGCGATGCGTTTTTCGACTTTGAGGACCGTTGTATAGCCAAGCGGGCTGATGCTGATTGTGTCTTGGCTGGACGGGGCGTCATGGTCAAGCCACTCTTGAAACTGGCTGGATGGCATTGCCGCCGCCTGATAAGGGCCATTCGCTCTTCTGGGGCCGAGGTTGGGGTGAATCTGCGTCATCAGCACGCCGGCATCATTATGAATGACAATGGGTTTGCCTGTCGAGCGCGACATGACTTGCAGCAGGCTGTTCAAATCGCGGTTTTCGGCAGCGAGCCGCGTCAGCTGCCGCTGAATCTCGATAGCCCGTTCGGTCAGACGCGCTGACTGGTTGAGAATCAAGGCGTTGACCGCCCGTTCGACGGTGGTCAGGCTGACATCGGCCGGCATGGAAACCAGCGCGATGTTACAGGCATTGGCGGCTTTGACCGCACTCTGTTCGGCCGCGCCAGTCGCCACCACAGCATGAACCCCCAGCTTGGCCAGCTGCCGGATGACATTGGCAAACGTCAGGCGGCTGTCAAAGCTCCGCAAGACATCCATCGAAACCAAAGCCAACTCGCCGCCATAGATATCCGGGAACGCCGGCGGCTGGGCGCGGATGGTCACTGACCAGGTCACCTGTGTTTCGGCATCGCCAGCGACTATAGCCGCGCCAAGCGGCAGGGAATAGCGCAGCAAAGACTGAATCGAGGCTGTGTTTTTATCTGACATGACCAATATCCTGTACGCATTTAATGATGTAAACTAAAGCCACTCCACGTCTAAATAAGCAAAATAAACAAAATCGAGGTCCTGTTTTGTGAATTATAGATAATTATACAGCGAATCACACAAAAAAACAGGGCGAGTGAATTATATTCAGCCGCCCCGCTCAATTCATTGGACAAATTCAACAAATCACAATGCCAATTTGACTCCGATGGTCAGTGATTCACCTTTGACTGTGACTGTTTCGCTGACATATTCGTCCGATATCTCATCCGGTTTCAGCGCATTCGCCAGTGTTTCTCGGCTGATATACGCGCTGAAGCGCTGCATGACAGCATCTATGCCGTCGGAAGCGTCGCGGTAGACAATCTCAATATGGTCATCCAGTTCAAAATCAGCCCTTTTGCGTAGATTCTGAATCCGTCGGATGATCTCGCGCGCCAGTCCTTCTTCCACCAGACCGGTGGACAGGGTGGTGTCCAGGACAACGACGTAACCGCCATCCTCAATCGCGCCCGCAGGTGTTTCGACGCTGACTTTGACTTCGCACTCGTTATTCAAAATCTCGAATGCCGTCCCGTCCAATTCAAGCGCGATGTCCTCGCCTGCCAACAGCTGCTCGGCAAAGGGGCGGACAAAATCCTGCCCGCCATTTTTAAGAGCCGCCTGTACTGCCTTGAAGTCCTTGCCGAATTTAGGTCCCAAAAAGCGGGGCAAGGGATTCAAGCTGTAGATGGTGGTGGATTCAAACTGGCTGGCTTCATCGGCGCCCATGACACTGACTGATTTCAGGTTCAACTCACTCATGATCAGCTGCGAATAGCGTTCAATGATGGGCGCTTCCACAATATCGCGCATGGCAAACTGCGCCCCAGCGAGCGGCTGGCGAACTCCGATTTGGGCTGCATTTCGGGCTGCCAGCCCCAAGCTGACAACGCGCTGCACCAAAGCCATCTCCGCGATCAGGGTTTTATCCAGCAGAGATTCGTCATATTTGGGCCATGCCGCCAGATGTACGCTGTCGGCTTGAGCGCTGTCTTGCTCGGCAGCCAGATTTCGATACATCGCCTCACTCAAGAATGGCATGGTCGGCGCCAGCAATTTTGAAAGCGCGGTCAAGGTCTCATACAGCGTCGCATAAGCTGACCGCTTGGCATCATCCGATTCGCTTTTCCAAAAACGGTCGCGGCTCAAACGAACATACCAGTTGCTCAAGCGCTCAACAAAATCCTCAATCGGCCGGGTGGCATTAATCGCGTCATAGTTTTCAAAGGCATCGGTTACTGTCTGCGTCAAATGATGCAATTCAGCCAGCAGCCAGCGGTCCAGCAGTTCGCGGTCTTGCGGCGCCGGCGCTGTTTGGGCCGGCGTCCAGCCATCAATGTTGGCATAGGTCACAAAGAAGCTGTAGGTGTTCCAAAGCGTTGACCAGAATTTCTTGATCACCTCATTGACCAGATTCTCGGAGAATCGGCGCGGCTCGCCCGGCGGGCCAGAGGTGTAGAGATACCAGCGAAAGGCATCGGCGCCATTCCGCTCAAGCACTGCCCAGGGGTCAACGCTGTTCCCCTTGCTCTTGGACATTTTCTGCCCATGCTCATCCAGGATATGCCCCAGCGAAATCACGTTTTTGTAGGCCACCGTTTCGAAGAGCATGGCCGCGATGGCATGAAGGCTGTAGAACCAGCCGCGCGTTTGGTCAACGGCCTCGCAGATATAATCCGCCGGATGCTGCTCTTCAAAATTTGCGCTGTTATTCTTGGGATAAGCCCACTGTGCGACTTGCATCGCGCCGCTGTCGAACCAAACATCAATGACTTCGGGCGCCCGCCGCATGGTTCCCCCTTTGCCATTTGGATTGGCAAAGGCAATTTCATCGACGTAGGGTCGGTGCAAATCCAGTTCGCTAAGGTCTTGGCCAGATAACGCGCTCAATTCATCCACGCTGCCGATGCACAGCATTTCGCCAGTTTCGTCATCAACCCATACTGGCAAGGGTGTTCCCCAATAGCGTTCTCGGCCCAGCGCCCATTCCTTGAGGTCATCCAGCCAGTTGCCAAAGCGCCCGTCCTTGATGTGCGCCGGCACCCAATTGATGGTCTGGTTGAGGTCAATCATCTTCTGTTTGTATTCCAGGGTGTTGATAAACCAGGTTTCGCGGGCAAAGTACATCAAGGGCGTTTCATCGCGCCAGTTATGCGGGTAGGCGTGTTCATACTGCTCATGGCGATACATCAATCCGCGTTCATCCAAGTCCTTGATGATCTCCCGGTCAGCGTCTTTGAACCACAGACCGCGGAAGTTCGATACAGCATCGACAAATCGACCCGACTCGTCCACTGTGATAAGCACCGGCAGGTTATATTTTTTGCCGGTCGCCATATCATCGACGCCATAAGCCGGCGCAGTATGAACGATGCCAGTGCCATCGGCGACGCTGACATAATCGCTGGCAACGACATACGCATAATCCTGCTCGACTGGCAGAAAAGTGTACAGAGGGTTGTATTTCCAGCCAAGCAGGTCTTTGCCTTTCAGCCGCCTGACCACCTTGTATTTCTTGTCCTGGTTCAGCACTTTTTCCATCAGCGCTTCCGCCAAGATAAGCTGTTCAGCGCCTTCGCCATCCGATGCGGGGCCTTCTACCTGAACATAGTCCACATTTTCACCTACGGCCAAGGCTGCATTCGCCGGCAGCGTCCATGGCGTCGTCGTCCAGGCAAGCAGATAAACCCCTGGCTGGTCTTTGAGCGGAAAACGGACGTAGACGCTTGGGTCTACAATGGTCTTGTATCCCAAAGACACTTCATGGCTGCTAAGGGGGGTTCCGGAAGTCGGGCTGTAGGGAACAACCTTGTATCCGCGATAAAGCAAACCCTTGTCCCAGAATTGCTTCAGTATCCACCAGACACTCTCGATATAATCATTGGTAAATGTGACATAGGGTTTGTCAAGATCAACCCAGAATGCCGTCCGTTCGGTTAGTTTTTCCCATTCTATGATGTAACGAAAAACCGTATTGCGGCATTTTTCATTGAACTCGGCAACGCCATATTCCTCGATTTGACTCTTGCTGTCCAAACCGAGTTCTTTTTCTACCGCAATCTCAACCGGCAGACCGTGCGTATCCCAGCCGCCGCGGCGCAAACAATAATAACCGTTCATCACTTTATAACGCGGGAACATATCCTTGAAGGCGCGCGCCAAAACGTGATGGCTTCCCGGCTGGGCGTTCGCTGTTGGGGGGCCCTCATAAAAGACATACCGGGGAGCGTCTTCGCGACCTTCAGTGGTGCGCTCGAATACCCGATTGAACCGCCAGAAATCAAGCTGTTCCTGTTCGAGTCTGTTGATGATTTCGCTATTGACCTTCGAGTCTACTGCCTTAAACATAAGCCGTCATTTCTCCATGTCATTGATACGAATTGAATAGAATAGATGTGCAGCCGCTTGGATCGATATTCGCATCAAACTGGCAATAACTCGCGGTGTGGACATCGCCTGCGCCGCCACCACGTAAACACCTCCCCCGTCTGGATTGGATTTCCGCAGGAATTATGACGTAAATGGCGAAATTGTGAAAGGGGCAAATCAGTTTGGGGCTTATGTGTCCTTATAACCAGGCGTTCATGGCATCGACATCCTTTTGCAAAGCGGCGCCATAAGGCGTCTGCCGGTACTTCAGCGCCTCCTGCCGCCAAAATTGAAGATTATCGCGGATGGAACGATTGGATGGCCGCTTTCCTGTGCCCATCTGATGGCGATAATAATCCAGCAGCATGGATTGCGCCGGTTCATCGGCGACTGTCGAGCGGATATTGCTGAAATAATGCTTCGATTTTTCAGCATCTCCGAGCAGATAAAAGGCTTGTCCCAAGTCGAACTGGACAACATCGGGCGCCCCGGATAACAAGGCTTTGGTGATATAGTTGGCGGCCGCTTCATATTCCCCGACGGTCAGACTTAACTTGCCCAATCCATAAAGCGCAAAATGGTAATCCGGCTTTAATCCCAGCGCATGTTCCAAGGCGGCGCGGCTTTTGTCAAATTGACCCAAATGCCGATAAGCGCTGCCCAGCAAGACCAGCGCATCAACCGACGTCCGGCCCGATTCTGGCGTCATCTCCAAAATATCGCGGGCATCCACATAGTCGCCGTTGATGAAATGCCGCTGTGCCTGGTGATAGGGCGACAAAACCCGGCGGCTGCCCCATAAAACCAGAAGTTGAATCGTAAGCAAAAGCCCAAAAGCGCCGATCCTGGCTGGCAGCTGAATCGGCTCTGGCCCCAGGAATCCAAGCATGAGCAGCAGCGGCAGCAAAGCCATGCCAAGCCCAAGCGCCGCCTTGGAAGCCGTGTCCCATTGAGGCGCCTCGCGCAGCAGCCGTCTAAGCATCATCAATGATTTGCCGCTGTGATTTTGCTTTGGCAATCGCGGCTTCGATTTTGCTGATTTCATATTGAAGCGAACTGCCGTAGGCCGTGCCTTCCAGCGCTTTGAGCGTCGATTTCCAAGCCTGCAATCCATGCCTTGACGCCACCATGCGGTCAGTCGCATGAAGCGCCTGGTCGCGGTCATCCGCCTTGAGATAATAGCGCGAGAGATGATAATAAACGCGCACGCAATACATCGAGGGCATCGAATACAAGGCAGCCTGTTTGAAGGACTCGATCGCCGAATCGCGCTCTCCCGCCAACTGCTGAACAAAACCCAGTTCAGCCCAAATGATCGGCTGGTCTGGCGACAGCTGCGCGGCGGTCTGGAGCGCAATCGCCGCCTCGCCATAGCTTGCCTGCATCCGATAGCCGTTGGCCAAGGTGATGTAAGCGCCGGCATTGCGCGGGAACATATAAACGGCCTGGTCAGCCGTCGCCTGCGCCTTCGCCAGCTGTCCATTGTAGGCATAAGCGCTGGTCAGCAGCATGAGCAGGTCGGGTGTGATTTTGCCACCGGCCATAACCCGCTCCAGCAGCTGAATCGCCTGTGGGAACTGAAGTTTTTCGATGAGACGATAAGCCTCGCCATATCCAGCCCCATATTGACGCGACTGCCGCGCCAGCAAAACGCCGACCAGCAGAAAACCCAAGGTCATCATGCTGGCCGAAAGGCATAAACCAGCCAAAGCCAGCTGCGCTATCGGAGAGACGTAGTTATTGAGCGGCTGTGTGAGACCGTTGGCAAACTCAATCAGCACGCCCAAAACGAAAACAACTATGCCCAGCGCCGCCAAAGCGACCGATACAAAAACTGCGACCCAGACAAGCAGACGGCGGCTGGACATCATCAAACTCCAACTTTAAGAGAGGCAAGCTCTTTTTCGCCATCAATGAAAGCGCGGGCAAGATCGACATCCTGGCTCAATACTTCTCGCAGCGCTTGAGCCTCATCCGCGCTCATAATCACCTGCCATTCTTCCAAACCAGACTTTTCACCTTTCATCGCCTTCAAAGCCTGCGCGGCTTGCGGCTTGTTTCCACAGCGCATATAAGCGCGCAGCAGGTACAGATGCGCCAGCAAGCGATGCCGCGAATCAGGCATCCCAAGTTTCAGCGCCGCATTAAGATGCCCGATTGCCTGCTCGCTGTCGCGCATGCGGTCTTCGATCATGCCTAGATTATAGGCCGCCACCCACTCATCCGGCGCCAGTTGATGGGCTGTGCGGGCGGCCTCCAGCGCTTGCCGATAATTCCGCGCCTGCAATTCTACCTCGGCAAGGCCGTTATAGGCGACCGCCGACTCGCTGTCCAACTCAATCATTCGCAGATAATCGCGGCGAGCCCGCTTGAGCTTCCCCGCCAGGCGGAACAATTCCGCCCGAAAGCGATAATGTTCAGATTGCTGCGGCTCCTTTTTCACAAGCTGGCTTATGACTTCAATGGCGACATCATACTCTTGCTTCCGCATGGCTTTAATCGCCTTTTTATAGTTCTGCGGCGCCCCAAAACTGTTAAACACAAAAATGCCCGCCACCATCCAGCCGACCCCGGCGCCAAGGAACAATCCCGTCCACTGTGGGAAAGCCAATGAACCCAAAATGATCGCCAAGACCGCCGGCGCCATGACAGCCAGCCAGCGCCGCCTTTCCTCACTTGGCAAACGGCCGAGGACCAAGACAGCCGCGCCCAGCAGGAAAACGACTAGCAGCGCCGTTTGCAGCGCGGTAATCCATGCCACCTGCTCAACCAGCGCATTGAGAGCCAAGCTCGCCAGCCCGGTTGTCGCCAGCAAGGCGATAAAAATCTTAAATCTGCGCGGCCCGAGAAAAATCTGAAAACGTTTGACCATCACTTCACATCAACTGTTTTTGAAGTTCCTTCGACAATTAGCGGCTGTTTTAAGAAAACGTCGCCGCGCGGCGGGCATAATTGCTTATCAATACCACAAACTCCTGCTGCTTGAATGCGTTGACCCGCTTGATAATCACCCCGCGCCGGTCAATCCAGTATGAGGCTGCCCGGTCAGCATAACGATAGCGCCGCGTCTCGATTTGGAGCTTGCCAATCGACACTAGGTCATCCGAAGCATATTCCACCTGGGCTTCAACTTGCCTCACAATCCCCGGAAACAACTGTGCATGTTCAAACACAGGCGCAAACACGGATACGGCTTTGCCGTCATCACGCGCCATCTCTGCAATCGCGCGCCCCCGAAAGGCAAGCAGAGGCATATCTATCAGGGTGAATGCCGGCAAGTCGATCTCCAGATACTCGCGGCTGGCGCCATTCATGGCATAACCGACCTGTATCCGCCCTTCTGCAATGCTGTAAGTCGCCCGCAGAGTTTTGATGCCGCCCTCAAACCGAGCGCTGTCATAATGAATATCAAAGCGAACCAGTTCGTTTTCGGTGTTTTGCAAGGCTTCCACCAGGATTGATTTTCCGTCTTCAAGGCGCGAATCAACATCAACGCGGATCAACGTTTCGCCGTCAGGATGCAGATGAATCGTCCAGGCTTCAGTTTTCCGCAATTCCTGTCCATTCCTGAAAAACCGGTAACGGCCGCTGGCAGCGAACTTTTCGTGCCTTTGCACCGGATGCAGATAACGCATTAATCCGAAATCTCCACATACAATCGCTTGTTGATGCCGCCCTTGCTCTTGTATTTGCTGATTTTTATCCTGCCGACTTCGCTGGTATTGGCGACGTGCGTCCCGCCGTCAGCCTGCAAATCCAGACCATCAATTTCAACCGTCCGCACCTCCTGGATTCCAGGCGGCAAGAGATTGATTTTGGTACGAATGAGGTCGGGAATCTGAAAGGCCTGTTCACGCGGCAATACTTGTATCGACAAATCTCTGGCGGCGGCCACTTCCTGATTGATCTTAGTTTCAATTTCGGCAATGAGCGCCGGCGCCATCCGTTCAAACGCAAAGTCCATCCGCCCCGACAAGACTTCCATATTGCCGCCGGTCACGCTGGCCTGATAATCGCGCCAGATCACCCCGCAGAGGATGTGCATGGCTGTGTGCGTCCGCATTAGTTTGTAACGCCGGTCCCAATCAAGGATGCCTTTCACCTCGCTGCCGATGGGCGGCAGTTCACCTTCAATAATGTGCCGGCTGCCGCGCTTGACCCGGCTCACGACGTATTCACGCGTCCCGGCAAGCAGCTTGCCCTGGTCACAAGGCTGTCCGCCGCCGCCCGGATAAAATGCTGTTCGGTCAAGAAACACCCCGTTCTGCTGTTCGTCATGGCTGACAACGGCTGCGGCAAACTCCTTAACATAACTGTCTTGCAAATAGATCAATTCTGTCATTGCCTGTCTCCCTGTATTTCGGCTCGCATACGGAGCATGGTTATCTGCCCGCCGATGGCTTCCCAGAACTTTCGGGCAATGCGATTCTGCGCTGTAACATGCCATTCAAAGTATTGAACATCTTGTGATTCAAACCACAAAACCAGGCGCTCGACAAGCTGACGGCCATAGTTCTGGCGGCGGTGCGCTTCCACCACATAGATATCAGCCACAAAACCACTTTGCATTGGCATAAACAGTTCAGTGGTCACGTCCAGAATCATGCCCAGCGCATAACCGACGATTTCGCCGCGCGCCTCTGCAACCAGCGCCCGCGTACGTTTGTCCGACAAACGATTTTGGATATTTTCTGAATAGCGCGCGCCTCCCTTGTCTGATACGCGGAACATCTTTTCATCAAACCTTCGATGATACTCAATCATCTCCAGCCACAACTCACCAATTCGCTCGGCATCATCGGCGCGTGCCAGTCGAATCATAGCTCCATCCAATATCCGTTAAAACGCAGCTTCGCGCCTTGACTGCGCCAAAACGCCGCTTCAACTGGATAACGCGCCGGCAAATCTGTCACCATGACCGGTATTCCCCGTTCCTTTAACCAGGCTTTAGCCCGATCCAGCAGACTTCCGCCCAAACCGGGATGCGGATGATGCAGATCCAATCCCATTTCCATCACCCGGCCCAACTGCCGCGGATGCAAGCCCGGCCGACCATCCGACACCGCGACAACCATAAATCCAATCAGTATGGCATCCTTTTCGGCAACAAAAAAGGCGCATCGCCGGTCTGCAAGCCATGCCGCCGCATGATGTTTCCAGGCCTGCGCGGCATCCGGCAAGGGGCTAAAGAAGAAATCGGTCTGCTGCAATAACGCGATCCGTTCATACCAAAGCCGGGATGCCGCTGTCAAATCAGATTCTTGCGCCAGCCGTATTTTCATCGCGCCCGCCAGGATGAATCTATTGGAACGGTAGCATATCATCTGCCAATCAGGGTAACAAGCCCGCAGCGGCGGAGAGTGGACTGGCCGTTTGCGGTAAAATCGTTATAAGGATATTCAATAAATGCGATTTGAAGGATATAATGAAGTTGATTAGTCAGTAAAGGAGTTCCAAATGTCCACTTTACACTCATCAGAACGAATCAGCGAGGCATGGCGTTTGCACCGCGATGGCCAGAACAAAAGCGCCATTGACATATTTCAAGACATTATCAGCGCCGCGCCAGAGAATGTTGATGCCTATTATGGGCTTGGTTTGGCTTACAAGGCATCCGGCGACATCGCTTCAGCCGCCGATGCCTTCCAAACGGGGTTGGGTTATGCTGAACAGGCTCTTAGCGCGGTTCAACTGACCTCGCATGTCGAGGGGCATCATGGCGCCAATAACCTGGATACCCATGATGATGACCGCTTCATGATGCTTACCCGTATGCTGAAACAGCGGCTTGACGATGTGAGCGGCGAGAATCCGCCAGCATAGATCATGCACAAACGCGAACGTTTGGAAAATGCGATTGCCGGCGACCCGGTAGACCGCGTTCCGGTGGCTCTTTGGCGGCATTGGCCCGGTGATGACCAGCGTTATGCCGATCTGGCGCGCTCTATCATTGATTTTCAGCATGATTACAACTGGGATTTCGTTCGCGTGATGCCGTCCAGCAATTTTCAAGTGACCGACTACGGGATTCAGGACGAATGGCGCGGCAACCGGCAAGGCCGGCGCGCGATTAACAAGCATATCGTCAATCGCTCGCTGGACTGGACAAAAATGCGGGCTCTTTCACCAGACCGCGGCGCCTTGTCGCAGCAGCTTGAGTGCATGCGTATGATCTGCAAGGCAATGCAATCGCAAGCCGTGCCGATTGTACACACCATTTACAGTCCTTTTGCACAGGCTGCTCGAATCGGGGGCAAGCAGCGGGTTCTAAAAAACATGAGAACCCGCGCCGACCGTCTGCGTACCGGCCTCCATCAGCTGACCGAAAGCACCCTGCGTTTTATCGAAGCGCTGCGGCGCATCCCTAATGTCGCCGGCATTTTTTATGTCACCGAATTTGCCAGCCACGACGTCATGTCAGAAGCAGAATATGCCGCCTTGGTCATGCCGCATAATCTCAAGATACTGGAGTCGATACCGGATCGCTGGTGGCTGAACTTCGTCCAGGTTCAAGGCTCATCGCCCATGCTGGACTTGTTTGCCGAAGCGCCGGTGCAGGCTCTCAACTGGAACACGCGCCAAGGCCAGCCCGACCTGCTGTATGCCAAACGTATGTTTCCCGGAGCCGTCAGCGGCGGGCTGGAAGATTGGCGCGATCTTCACCAAGGCACACCGGCGCTGCTTGGTTCAGTGATTCGAGACGCCATCAGCCAGAGTGAATCACGGCGGTTTATCCTATCCGGGAGCGGTTCGGGTTATGTGACAACCCCAATTTCAAACATACGGGCTGTTCGCAGCCTGACGGAAAGCCTGGCTCTATAATGCCGATGCGCGTCATTGCCGGCAGCGCCAAAGGCATGAGACTGAAGCCGGCGCCAGGAAAAAGCGTCCGTCCAATCATGGACCGCGCCAAAGAAGCCCTGTTCAACATCATCGGCGAAGATATTCGGGACGCCTGGTTTCTAGATCTCTTTGGCGGCACCGGCAGCGTCGGCATCGAAGCGCTTAGCCGCGGCGCCGATTATGCCGTTTTCGTCGAACTCGACCTAAGCGCCATCCGGGTTATCCGCGGCAACTTAAACCACACGCGGCTTGCCGAACGCGCCCGCGTTCTCCATCGCAGCGCATTTGACATTCTTGCCCGCCCGCCTAAACAACGCTATCATTTCATCTACGTCGCCCCGCCGCAATATCGGGATATGTGGGCGCTGACCTTGGCGGCGCTGGACGCCAATCCGCATTGGCATCATTCAGATACCACCGTGATTGTTCAAATCGCCCCGCGCGAATATGATTCATCGATAACATTCAAGCATCTCGTTGAATATCAACAGCGCAAATATGGTCGAACCCTGCTGCTTTTTTATCGTTTTGCTGAACCGACATGAAAACTGTCATCGTGATTTGAACGTCTTGAACTGCCGCTGCACAAAGTCGCGGGCTTCGCCAACTGACCCGACATCTCCGGTGACCTGCGCTTCACGCAGAGCCTTCAGCAGGCGGCCGACGACGGGCCCGGCCTCTATATCCAGCAGTTCCATAATGTCATCGCCATTGAGCGTCAGCTTAGGATTCACCAGTGTTTCATATTGATTGTGATAAGTATCGAGCATGACTGCCGCCGCTTCAACTCGTTCCAGCCACGTTTTCTGCTCAAGCTCGGCGCCATAAATGCCAAGAAAGTCAGCAATCGCCAGCAAGATGGCATCCACCCCGCTTTCGCCCAATGTGTGCCAAAACCGATGGCGGTCAAGAACAGTCCCATGCCCCGGCTCAAGAATGCGGCGATAATTTCCAATCATGGCGACCAGCTTTTTTTCTTCGTCAATCGTAAGCCGCAGCGACTTCGCAATGCTTTGCGCCAGCTGCGCCGAATGAAAAACATGGTCATCGGCAGCCTGCGATTTGCCAGCATTATGAACAAGCGCAGCCAGCGCCAGCAGTTCCCGGTGTTTGCGGCCATTGCCATAAACCCGCTCAAGATGCCGCTGCAGCTGCGGCCGATAGCGGTCAAATTGGATCGCCAGCATCCCCAAATCAAATGCGGCCGCCGTGTTATCCGTTCTTTGGCTGCTGATCGTAATCAGGATTTGGCTCATTCGCTCCACTACCAGCAGTGTATGCCGCCAGACATCAAAACGATGCGGCCAAGGCTGCTCCAAGCCGACCAAGCAATCAACCGGCGGAATAATGTATTTGAGAAGACCAAGATGCTGAAGAACGCGAATGCCGCGCGACGGGCTGCTTAACGCCAGCAATTTGAAGAACTCGTCCCGAATCCGTTCGCTGGATGTCTGCGCCAGCCGCGCACCGTGCCGCTTGATATCGGACAGGGTATCGGGATGGATTTTCAGGCGGAATTGCGTGCTTTGGCGCACAGCGCGCAAGGCTCGTATCGGGTCAGCCTGAATCGCGCGCTGCGAGCAGCGCCGCAAGACCTTTTGCTGAAGATCTTGCTCGCCATTAAGCGGGTCAATCAAAGTGGAGACATCGCCGCGCAAATCGGCGGCCATGGCGTTGATGGTAAAATCACGGTCGCGCAGGTCATCTGCCAGCGCGGCGCCGCGAAACCGCGCAAAATCCACGACAATCGAACCTTGGCCGCTGGCAGCAAACACCCGCGCCACATCACGGTCTTTGTCCATGACAA
Organism: Phototrophicaceae bacterium; assembly: GCA_965203755.1. Lineage (GTDB taxonomy): Bacteria > Chloroflexota > Anaerolineae > Aggregatilineales > Phototrophicaceae > UBA6055. The sequence goes on from OZ241910.1 coordinate 487,467, forward strand.
AAATATCGCCATCAAGACAATCGGCAGCCCGCCTGGCCATCGCCACAGCATTACCGTCAACCGCAATGTCAATATCCATAATCGCCCGGCGCAAACTGGCATCGCGCACCGCCCCGCCGACGATAAAGGCCGGTGACGCCGGCCCTTGTTGCAGCAAGAGACGCTGAAGCTCATAAACAAAATCGGGCCAGACCAGGCGATTCGGGGAATCACGCATTGAACAGAGCGTCCTGGCGCACCACTCCAATAAATGGAAGATTGCGAAATTTCTCGTCGAGATCCAGACCATATCCAAAGACAAACTTGTTCTCGATCTCGAAACCAATATAGTCGGCATGGATGGCGACCTGCCGGCGCGACTGCTTGCTAAGCAAGGCGCACAGCTTCAGGCTTGCCGGCTCGCGGTTTTTGAGTGTCTTCATCACAAAATTAAGCGTATGGCCACTGTCGATAATATCTTCTACCACCAGAACATGCTTGTTATGCACATCCGTTCGCAAGTCCATGTCGATGCGAACCGACTTGGATGACTGACGGGCGCCAACTCCATAACTGCTGGCCGCCATGAAGTCAATCATGTGCGGAATCTTCAGATGGCGCGACAGGTCGGTCATAAACATGACGCCGCCCTTCAAAATACAGAGCAGCAGCAAATCATCACACCCGTCATAATCGCGGTTCAATGCTCTTCCCAGTTCGGCTATCCGCGCTTGCAGGCGATTCTCATCAATGAGAATCTCTTCGAGGTATTTTTCGTATGTCAGTGCCATAACGGCGGCTGCCCCTTCAATCTAATTTGCGCCTGCATAGTATGATTGCAGGCTTTGAACGCCAAGCGGCTTTTCCTGCATGCGCTTCATCCCCTGCACCGACGCGGCGGCGGCGCTCATCGTCGTGATAATGGGTATCCCAAGCGCATAAGCCTGACTGCGAATTTGAATGCCGTCTTCATGCGCCTGGCTGCCTAAAGGCGTATTGATGATCAAGTCAATCCGGCCGGTCAGCATCGAATCGAATATGTTCGGCGAGCCTTCGGACAGTTTGTTGATCCGAGGCGCATCAATGCCAAGACTGTTTAACCATCGGGATGTACCCGCAGTGGCGACCAGCCGAAAGCCAAGGCGGCTTAAATCCCGCGCGATTTTGGCGACCGAAGCCTTGTCAAAATCATTCACGCTAATGAACACCGTGCCCGACTTCGGCAATGGCAGGCCGGCTGCCGATTGCGATTTGACAAAGGCATGACCAAAGCTGGATGCGTGGCCCATCACCTCGCCGGTGGACCTCATTTCCGGCCCCAGGCGAGTATCCACACCAGGGAACTTTTGAAAGGGGAACACCGCCTCCTTGATAAAGAAGCCCTCGACGGCCGGTTCGGTCATAAAGCCAAGCTGCTGAAGCGTTTTGCCAGCAGCGATTTGCGCGGCATAGCTTGCCAGTGGATGCCCGGTGGCTTTGCTGATGAAGGGCACGGTTCGGCTGGCGCGCGGATTGACCTCCAGGACATACACTTCATCATCCTTGACCGCGCACTGGATATTGAACAGCCCTTTGACCTGCATCGCCTTGCCAATGCGGCGGGTATAATCGCGGATGATATCCAAATGAAAATAGCTGATTTTGTAGGGCGGCGCCACACAAGCCGAGTCACCGCTATGAACGCCGGCCTGCTCAATTTGCTGCATAATGCCGCCGATGGTCACCTGCTCGCCGTCACACAAGGCATCGACATCGACTTCATAGGCATCCTCAAGGAATTGATCAATCAATATCGGATGCCCGCTCCATTCAACGTTCTTATCAAGCCAGTCGAGCAGCTGCTCCTGGTCAAAGACGATAGCCATTCCCCGCCCGCCCAATACATAGCTCGGTCGAACCAGCACCGGATAGCCGATCTTTTCCGCTGCCAAGGCCGCCTCCTGGCGAGTCAGGATGGTGGCGCCGGCCGGCTGTGCAACGCCAAGCGCCTGCATGAGGGCATTAAAACGTTCACGGTCTTCGGCCAGGTCAATGGTATCCACCGATGTACCCCAAATCGGCGCGCCCATCTGCTGCAAATCGCGGGCGATATTCAGCGGCGTCTGGCCGCCAAACTGCGCCAGGACACCGTCGGGCTGCTCGCGGTCAACAATGTTCATCACATCTTCAGCTGTCAATGGCTCAAAGTACAACCTGTCGGCGGTGTCGTAATCGGTGCTGACGGTCTCTGGATTGCAGTTGACCATGATGGTCTCACAGCCCAGACGCTTCAATGCGAAGCAGGCATGGACACAGCAATAATCGAACTCAATTCCCTGTCCGATGCGATTGGGTCCGCCGCCAAGAATCAGGACCTTTTTCCTGTCGCTGGGGGCAGCCTCGTCTTCGATCTCATAGGTTGAATACAGGTAAGGGGTATGCGCCTCGAACTCGGCGGCACAAGTATCGACGCGGTAAAAATGGGCGACCACACCCAGCGATTTACGATATTCACGCACCGCAAACTCGTCTTCACCCACCAGTTGGGCGATATATGAATCGCTGAATCCATACTGCTTCAGCTTCATCAAGTCTTGATGGTCGAGATCGGAGAGACGCAGTTCCTTTTGCAGCACGGTATTGTGAATCGCCATCAAGTCCTGCATCTGCTGTACAAACCACGGGTCGAATCCAGTCTTGGCGACAATCTCATCAAATCCGAAGCCCTCGCCAATCACAGTCGCCACCTGGAACAGCCTTTGCGCGGTTGGAACGCTCAACGCTTCGGTGGATATCACCGAATCCGATTGGCTGCCGAAGCCATCCATGCCGATATCGAGCGAGCGAACCGCTTTTTGCAGCGCTTCGGGAAAGGTTCGCCCAATCGCCATCACCTCGCCGACGGCTTTCATCTGCGGCCCAAGCGCCGGGTCGGCTCCGGCGAACTTTTTGAAGTCCCAGCGCGGAATCTTGACAACAACATAATCGAGTGAGGGTTCAAAGCTGGCCGGGGTTTTTTTGGTGATGTCATTCGGGATCTCATCCAGAGTCAAGCCGACTGCCACCAAAGCGGCCATTTTGGCAATCGGGAAGCCGGTCGCCTTGCTCGCCAGCGCCGACGAACGCGACACGCGCGGATTCATTTCAATGACATAGACTTCGCCATCGGCCGGGTTAATGGCAAATTGGACGTTGGCGCCGCCGGTCGCAATGCCAACGCGGTCAAAAATCATTCGGGACATATCCCGCAGCCGCTGAACCTCTTTGTCCGTCAGTGTCTGCGCCGGGGCAATGGTAATGCTGTCACCAGTATGCACCCCCATCGGATCCAGATTCTCAATCGAGCAGACAACGACAAAGTTGCCCTTGGCATCGCGCATCAATTCAAGCTCATACTCTTTCCAGCCCAACAGACTTTTATCGACCAGAACTTCGCCGGTCGGACTCTGATGGATCCCGTTTGCCGCTGCCTGGCGCAGTTCAGCTTCATTATAAGCCACCCCGCCGCCAGCGCCCCCCATCGTGAACGAAGGTCGAATCAAGACCGGATAATCAATTTTCGCGGCAAATTCAATCGCGGCTTCAACCCGGCTGACTACCTTGCTGTCAGGTGCTTTCAGCCCGATTTCATCCATCGCGTCCTTGAATAACTGACGGTCCTCCGCCAGCTGGATGCTGTTCAGCGACGCGCCGATCAATTCGACTTGATGTTTGTCCAAAACGCCCTGCCACTGCAACTGAACGGCAAGGTTCAGCGCGGTCTGCCCGCCGACAGTCGGCAGCAGAGCATCCGGTTTTTCCTGCGCGATGATTTTTTCGCACATCTCCAGCGTCAGGGGTTCAATGTAGGTCGCATCCGAAAATTCAGGATCCGTCATAATGGTCGCCGGATTGGAATTGACCAGGACTACGCGATAGCCCTGTCTTTTGAGCGCCTTGCAGGCTTGTACCCCGCTGTAGTCAAATTCACAGGCTTGGCCAATCACAATGGGGCCCGAGCCGATAATCATAATCGTTTTGATGTCGGTTCTTTTGGGCATGTTTGTTTTCCGGGCAAGGTCTGTGGTTTTCGACAGCAATCGGCAGCGCTTCAGCTTCACGGTTCTTTTCGTTTATGACTCGGCCGGCTTCGGGGTTCTGCTGTTCTTGACCGCATCGACAAATTCATCAAACAAATAGAGCGAATCGTGAGGTCCGGGCGCGGCTTCAGGATGATACTGCACACTAAAAGCTTCCAGATCAGGGTGGCGCAAACCGGCTACTGTGCTGTCATTCAGATTAAGATGGGTAATCTGGCCGCCGCTCAAGTCGCTGTCTGCCGAGACCGCAAAGCCATGATTGTGGGCAGCAATTTCGACTTCCCCACTATTCAGATTCATCACCGGCTGATTCCCTCCTCGATGTCCAAAGCGCATTTTCTCGGTCCTGCCGCCGAGCGACAGGGCAAGGATCTGATGACCAAGGCAAATGCCGAAAATCGGCAGTTCGCCTAACAAAGCCCTCACGTTGGCGATAGCGTAATCGACGGCCGCCGGATCGCCGGGCCCATTGCTAAGAAATACCCCGGCGGGATTCATCGCTTTAACCGCCTGCGGCGATGTCCTCGCCGGCACAACCTTCACCTGCAAGCCTCTATCCGTCATCATCCGCAGGATATTTCGCTTGATGCCAAAATCGTAGGCGACGACAAGAGGATGGCCGGCATCATGGCGATGGTCGCGATACCATTGCGGGTCGCTGCCCTCCGTCCAGTTATAGGGTTCATCGACTGTGACATCATCCACCAGATTAGCGCCCGACATATCGGGCGAATTCCGCGCGATTTCCACCAGCGCCGCGGTGTTCTGCGCCCGGCGGCCATGGGCGACAGCTGCCCGCATCACCCCCTTTTCCCGAATATGCCGCACCAAAGCCCGCGTCGCCACGCCGGAGACGCCGATAATATCATGGCTGCTTAAATAGGCGCCAAGGTCGCCGCGATGCCGCCAACTGCTAACAATCGGACTCAATGAACGAACCACAAATCCAGACACCCAGACCTTTGTTGATTCAGGGTCTTCCAAGTTGATGCCGGTATTGCCGATATGCGGCGCGGTCATGGCGACAATCTGTCGGTAATAAGATGGATCGGTCAGGATTTCCTGATAGCCGGTCATGGAGGTGTTAAAGACAATCTCGCCGGTCTCGATCCCTTCGGCGCCAAAGCCTTCGCCAGGAAAAACCCGGCCATCTTCCAAAACAAGCACAGCGCGCATGCCAGCCGTCCTGCCTTCGCCATTATGAACGATAATCTCCATTGATGGTAATATAATCGTGACTGATGTCACAGGTCCAGACGGTCGCGCCAGCTGTCCCAAGCCCACAGTCCAGGGTGATGTAAATGGAAGGCGCGGACATGATTTCGGCTGCCTGCTCTTCTTGATAATCGGTCGGCGTGCCGCTGCTGAATATCTTGAGACCGCAGTCATCAACAGCAACCGCTTCTCCGGGCGCTATCCATAAGGAAGTTTTGTCAGGGTCAAAGGGCGCATCGGCACGGCCGGCAGCCGCAATAATCCGCCCCCAGTTGGCATCACTGCCATAAAAGGCCGCCTTGGTCAGCACCGATGAGCCGATGGTATGGCCGATTTTTTCTGCCGCCGCTTTTGATGCGGCATTTTGGATGTCCAACGTAATAAATTTGCTGACGCCTTCCCCGTCCCGCACAACTTCCCGCGCCAGAAACCGCGTTAGCTGGTTCAGGGCATTTTGGAAGGTCGCCATATCATCGCCATCGCTAACCGTCTGCCGGCTGATGCCATTGGACATCAAGACAACCATATCATTGGTGCTGGTATCGCCGTCAATCACAATGCGATTGTAGCTCTGCTGCGCCGCGGCGCCGAGCGCTTTTCTGGCTTGCGGCAAGGTCAGTTTGGCATCGGTGACAATCACGCTGAGCATGGTTGCCATATTGGGCGCGATCATCCCGGCGCCTTTGACAATCCCGGCAACCGCGTACTCACCATCAGCCGACCGAACGCGCACAGAGGCAAGTTTCGGGCGCGTATCAGTGGTCATGATCGCGGCTGCGGCCGCGGCCCAGTCATGCCCCAAATGGGCGCTTGACAGTTCAATCCCCTTTGCGATTTTCTCCATCGGCAGATGCGTGCCAATGACGCCGGTGGACATCACCAACACCTGTTCGGCAGACACCGCCAGCCGCGCGGCAGCTTGATTGGCCGTCTTTCTGGCGTTTTCCAATCCTTTAGCGCCGGTGCAGGCGTTGGCGCTGACGGTATTGATGGCAACCGCGCGGATTCTTTCAGGATTTTCGCGCAGGCGTTCCAAATTGAACAAGACCGGCGCGGCTTTGACCTTGTTTTTGGTAAATACGGCGGCGGTCACACAATCCACCTGGCTTTCGATCAAGGCAAAATCAAGCGCATTGTCTCGCTTTAAGCCGGCATGGACGCCGGCAGCGCGAAATCCCTGGACGACATCAATCGCAGGTGTCAATTCAATCATCAATGTTCTCCAAGATAACCGTCAGTTTTTCGATGAGTTCATCCACATGAGGTTTTTCAATAATCAAGGGGGGGATAAAGCGAATCACGTTGGCGCCGGCGCTGGCCAAAAGCAAGCCCTGTTCATACCCCTGCTCGATGATCGCGGCAGGGGCGGCATCCAGTTCAATGCCCGCCATCAAGCCCCGCCCGCGAACTTCCATAATATGCGGGCTGTTGAGTTCTTGCAGCCGCTCCAGCAGATAATCGCCAACTTCTTTGACATGCTGCATAAATCCATCGCTCAAGATTCGTTTGACCACAAGCTCGCCGGCGCGCATCACCACCGCGCCGCCGGAAAAAGTCGAGCCGTGGTCGCCGGGCTTCATCGCGCTGGCAACCGCATCCGTTGTCAGAATCGCCCCGACCGGCAAGCCGCCGGCCAAAGGTTTCGCCAAGACCATGATATCGGGCGAAACGCCGCTAAAGCTGTGCGCCCAAAGATCGCCGGTGCGCCCTAAGCCGCATTGAATCTCGTCAAAGACAAGCGTCGCCTGATGAGCATCGCACAGCTGCCGCAGAGTTTGCAAAAAATCGGCGGTGGCAAGGTTAATCCCGCCTTCGCCCTGGATCGGCTCAACGACGACGGCGACGGTATCATCGTCAATCGCGGCTTTGGCGCTGTCAATATCGTTGAACTCCCCGATGACCGCGCCTGGGACCATCGGCTTAAAGGGGTCTTGATATTTGTCCTTGGGCGTAATCGCCAAGGCGCCCATCGTCCGACCGTGAAAGGCATGGCTAAAGCCGACGACTTTGGTTTTGTTCTTCTGGCGATTCACATAAGCGACCTTGCGGGCAAACTTGAGCGCGCCCTCAATGGCTTCGGCGCCGCTGTTGCAGAAGTAGGCTTTGTCGGCAAAGGAGTTCTCGCAGAGCAGCCGGGCGAGTTCGACATGCGCCGGCGTATGGTACAGGCCGCTCACATGAATCAGCCCCGTACTCATCTGCCGCTGAACCACATCCATCAATGCCCTGTCGCCATAGCCGAGCGCATTCACAGCGATGCCGGCGACCCAATCCGTATATCCTTTGCCTTCCGTATCGTACAGCGTCACTCCTTCGCCGCGTTCCAGCACAAAATCAGGCCGAGCCGCGACCGGCACACTATACTGCTGGTCTTTTTGTATTACTTCAGCTTTTATTGTCATTGTTTCCTCTACAGTTATCGTTTTATGGGGCTGTACAAATGCAGTGCCACCATGACTTGCCCAGCCATCCAGATCGGTAATGACCACCTGTGGCACTCCTGATGATAGCACATGCAGCGCGGTTTTCACCTTGGGAATCATACCGCCGTGGATTACGTTGTCAGCGATATAAGACTCGGCTTGCAGCCTGGTCAATGTTTGAATTCGTTCGCCATCGACCATCACACCGGCGACATTGGAGATAAAGACCGCTTGGTCGGCTGAAATGGCTTTGGCAATCGCGCCGGCGACCGGGTCGGCATTAAGATTAAAATTGCTGTGTTCACCGACGCTAACCGGCGCGATGACCGGCGTAACGCCATGATGCAAAAGCTGGAAAATGACAGCTTCGCGCACAGAAACGACCGCGCCGGTATAGCCCATGTCTTCGCTGGCATGGCGCATCTGCCGCGCCCGAACCAGCCCGCGGTCGACCCCGGACATGCCCTGGGCATCGACGCCGGCCGCCAGCAGGTATCGCACCAGCCGCTTGTTGACGGCGCCGCAAAGCGCCATCTCCACCAGCGCCAGCGAATCGGCATCCGTAATCCGCAAACCATCCACATAGCGCGGCTCGATATTCAGCTTCGCCTGCAATTTTGTAATCTCTTTGCCGCCGCCATGCACAATCACCAACTGCTCATCGGAGCTTGCCGCAATGCGGGCAAACCGCTTCAAGAGTCGGTCGTCATCCAGGTAATGCCCCGATATTTTAAGTACCGTAATTGCCTTGTCCACTAGATCAAGCCCACGGTTTCCTCAATGCCAAACATTAAGTTCATGTTCTGCACCGCCTGCCCCGAAGCCCCCTTGCGTAAATTATCGGTTACGCTGGTGATATGCACATAATTTCTTAAAACGGGGGTGATGCTGATGACACACCTGTTGGTTTTTACGGCGTGTTTCAGCGTCGCCTGCTCGCCGGGTGGCAATACATCCACCAAGGCTTCGCTGTCATACATTTGGCAATAGAGCGCATGAACCGATTCGCTCGAACGCGAATCATTCAGAGTCGCGTAGATGCTGGACATCAGCCCGCGGTCAACCGGCAGCAAATGAGGAGCAAAGATAAGAGGGCCGATGCGCGTATTGAGTTTATGCGCCTCTTGCTCCATTTCACCAATATGACGGTGCGAGCGACCGGTTTTGTAGGGTATCAGATTACTGTAGACTTCGGCGAAGTGCGTCGCCAAAGATGGTTTGCGCCCGGCGCCGGTAACGCCGGATTTGGCGTCAACAATGATGGGCGCTTGTGCCTGAAGCCAGTTGCCGCGCAGCAGCGGGTACAGACCCAGCAGCGTCGTGGTTGGATAACAGCCGGGAGTCGCGACGACATTGGCATTCTTGATATTGGCGCGATTGATTTCCGGCAAGCCGTAGGGCGCCGGCAGCAGTTCGGGATGCGGATGCGGAACGTGATAATGCGCCTGGTAGGCTTGCGGCGAATCCATACGAAGGTCGGCTGATAAATCAACCACTTTGACGCCGGCTTCTATGCCTAATTTGGCGACGCCAGCCGATGTCTTGTGCGGCAAAGCCAGAAAAATCACGTCTACATCGTCCAATGAAGCCGAAGCCGACCTGACAAAAGTCATCTCGCTGCCCGGTATGCGCTCACCGGCATAGGTATTGGAGGTCGCAAATACCAGATTGACTTCAGGATGCGCCAGCAGAATCTCGACCAGATCAAGCCCGGCATAACCCGATGCTCCATAGATGCCAGCGCGAATCATCATTGTCTTTCTCCTGATAAACAAAAAACCCCGACCGCATAGTTGGGGCGTGTAACGGCAGTCGCAAGGCTTGCACCGATACCTTTGACTGCCAGCGCCGGGGGCACCCTGCCTTGATCCGATGTTCTGTGTTTTGACAATAGGGACATTGGTTCATAGCCACATTTTAACATACAGCCTTGATATTCACCACTCCCTATCGCAAATCAATAAAGACCGGGAAGACTCAATTTTTTGTCAGTATCACAAGCTGAACCACGCTGTCTTGGCACAGCGTTTCTATCGCTTCCACATGAAATCCGCAGCCGGCGAATTGTTCGCGCATGTGAGCTTGGGAGAATAGAGTATCCCGCTGACCGGTGATGCGATATAAACTTTCGAGCCAATTCCTAAGCAGGCCGCCGCCGCGAAGCAGTCCCGCCAGAACAATAATGCCCTGCCCGCCTTTTGACAAAACACGATGGATTTCGGTTAATGCGCCGGACTCAAAAATAAAATGCGTTGGGAAGGTGCAAACCAGGGTCGAAATGGATGCCGCCATAAACGGCAGCTGAAGGGCATTGCCGCGTACAAAACTGGTATCCAGTCCATGCCGCGCCAATTTTCGCGCTGCCAGCCGCCCCATATACGGCGACAAATCAAAGGCGACCGTTTGATACTGCGCGCGGAGCAAATCGACCTGCAAGCTGCCGCTGCCATGGGCGAGTTCAAGCACCCAGCCGGCATCTGGCGCCGGCATATATGGCATGACGCTCCGCTGCCAGCATCGCCATTGACCGAGTGATGCCAGCCAACTCACCCGATCATATAAAAAAGCCAGCCGGTTGTACAAAAGATGAAAGCCCAAGCGCAGCAGCGGCCGCCATACTTTGTCAAACATCAGGCAAAAGCAGCCATAATCATATCGGGACAGTCGGTTATCACAGCGTTGACGCCCAGTTTCTTGAGTTCCCGGGCGCGTTCAGGACTGTTGACCGTCCATGTGTTGACGTAATAATGATTTGCCTTTGCCCAGCGCATATAGGTTTCGTTAATCATATTGTGATGGGGATGGCGCGCCTGATGCGGAATATCTGCGGCGATAGCTTGGATGTCGGTTTGCGCTTCGGGCGCGTATAGGAAGCCGGTCATCACAGTTGGCAGTATGCGCTTGAATCTTTGCAGGGCGTATGGACTGAATGAGGAGACCAGGACGCGAGCCTGCATTTGATGCCGCTGAATGCAGTCGGCGGTCGCTTGCTCAAGACCGTCGGTGTTTGGCAGGATGGATTTGATTTCGATATTGATGAGCAGCTTTTTGCCAAGGGATTCAAATACTTCATCCAGGCTTGGAATCGACTCGCCGGCAAAATCATCAGCATACCAGCCGCCGGCATCGAGTGTTTTTAATTCCGCGAGCGATTTGCCGCTTACCGCGCCTTCCCCATTGGTCGTTTCGTCAAGGGTGAAGTTGTGGACAATGACTGGATGACCGTCTTTGGAGCAGTGAACGTCAAGTTCAATGCCGGCCGCTCCCTGTTTATAAGCCAACTCGAATGCAGCCAGCGTATTCATCGGAGCGTACGCCATAGCGCCGCGATGTCCGAACACCAGGGATTGGCCCGATTCCATTGCGTCTCTGATTGTATGAAAAGTCATGCCCGCTTGTTCTGTTCTTGTCTGTGCTTATTTTTGACTGACTATGCGAAATCAGACAAGGATCTGAATGTCATCATTCTCGATTCGCAGCTTGAACCAGGGGACATCCACATCGGCCGGGCTGCGCGTCGCCTTGCCGCTGCGTAGATCGAAGCGGCCGCCATGACGGGGACACACGATTTCGCAGCCCTCAATTTTGCTTGGCTTATCATTGCGGTCAAATGCCAAGACATTGCCGTCATGCGTGCAAAGGTCCTCAATCGCATAATGTTTGCCGCTGATATTAAATACCGCGATCCAACGGCCATTCACGCCAAAAACCTCGCGATGGCCGGCGGGAATATCTTGGCGGGGACAAAGTGTCAGCCAGGCTGCCATGATTCATCCGCCTCGTCTTCAATCAGTTCCCAGCGCTCGATGCTTTCTTCCTGACCATAGGCGCCGACCACCAGCACTTTCAGCGCCAGCAGGGCACACTTGACGCGATTGATGCTCAACTGCAAGCCTATGTTATCCAACAGCTGCCGCTTGTTGATTTTGCGCGCCTCCGCCAGGGTCATGCCCAGGATTTTCTCGCCAAACATGGATGCCGAGGCTTGGCTTATCGCGCAGCCTTCGCCATCCCATCCCACCTGCGCGATGACATGATTCTCGTCCAGCCGCAGGGTCAGGCGCAAACGATCACCGCATAATGGATTGCTTTCCTCATGATCCAGGTCATTCGGCTGGAGCAAGCCCCAATTACGTTGATGGCGGGCATGATCCAAAATAATCTCGCGATACATCTCTTCCATCAGCCATCCTGCCTGCTTATGTCGCAAAAGTCTTTTTAACTTGGCGCAAGGCATTCATCAGCCGATGATTTTGGCTTCAATCTCGCTCATCAGACGTTGGCGCACCCGCTCAAAGGGAATCCGTTTCAGCAGTTCATCAAAGAAACCTTCAATCACCATCAACTGCGCCTCTGGCCGCGTAATGCCGCGGCTCATCAGATAGAAAATGGGTTCTTCTTCCAATGTGCCGAAGGTCGCCGCATGAGAGCAAGCCACATCATCGGCTTCAATTTCAAGTCCTGGAATGCTGTCCATCCGCGCTTGGCTGCTTAACATCAGATTGCGGCACACCTGATAGCCATCAATTTTCTGCATTTTGGGCAGCGATTTAATCATCCCCTGCCACAATGTCCGGGCGCTGTCCCGCGCCGCGCCCTTAAAGAGCAAGTCGGTATTGGTCAAGGGGGCATTGTGATTCTGCTGCGTGTCTAAATCAAAGAACTGGTCGCTGTCGGCGAAAAAGAACCCGCTGACACGGGCATTCGCGCCTGATCCAACCGCATCGACTTCGATAAAAGCCTTCGTGAGGCGGCTGCCCATGACCCCATTCACCCAATCAAGCTGGGCATCGCGCCCCACGACGCCGCGCTGATGGCTGAATTCATAGGTATCCCGATTCCAGTCCTGGAGCGACACATACCGCAGGCTGCCGGCGGCGCCAACAATCAATTCGGTAGCGCCAATGTAAGCAGACTGCGCTTCACCGTTCGCCGAGGCATATTCGACCTGCATGGTCGCCTGGGCATTGTCTTCGACCACGACCAGGACATGTCCTAGAGCCGCGCCGGCTTGGGAATGATAGCAAACGACATGCAAGGGCAGTTCGACAGCCTGGCCGCGCGGAATATAGACCAAGACGCCATAATTCCACAGGGCGCCATGCAGCGCCGCGAATTTTCCATCTTCGGCCTTAACGGCAGTGGTCATCAAGCGCTTCTGCACCAGGGCTTCGTGTTTCACAATCGCTGTATTCAAATCGGTAAAAATCACCCCCTGCGCCGACAATTCCGCCGCCAGCTGGTGATGAACCATTTTGCCATCGACGAAAACTAGCAGGCCGCCCTGCTCATCACCGGTCAAAGGCGCCAGATTTTTTGCCGGGACAAGCTCGGCGGCGGCGCCATTAGCCTGAATCAGCCTTTCGGCTTCATGCCAGCGAATATGGCGATAATCCGTGCGCCGCCATTCTTCCTCGAGGTAGGGCATGGGGGTGTCTTCATAGGTTTGCCAGGCTTGCAGGCGCCGTTCGCACAGCCAGCCGGGTTCACTGTTTCGCTGACTCAAGGCTTCGACATCCGCCCGGCTGTAATTCGGCGCCGGCGGCAGTGAAGACCGTCTTCTCACAATCGTCACGTACATTTCTCCTTAATGCGGCTTGGGCGCCAGGCCCAAACATCATGGGCTGACTTAGCCGATTGAACCCTCCAGTTGAATTTGAATCAGTCGGTTCAACTCTAGGGCGTATTCCATTGGCAGTTCTTTCACCAATGGCTCGAGGAAGCCATTCACGATCATGGCGTTGGCTTCATCTTCGCTGATGCCGCGGCTCATCAGATAGAAAAGCTGATCTTCACCCACTTTGCTGACCGAAGCCTCATGCCCCATGGTGACATCCTTGGCGTCAATCTCAATGGTTGGATACGTATCCGAGCGGCTGAAATCATCCAGCAGCAGCGCATCGCAAACCACATTGCTCTTGCTGCTGCGGGCGGCTTCGGCAATTTTCAGCAGCCCGCGATAGCTTGCCCGACCGCCGTCTTTGCTGATGGACTTGCTGATAATCTGGCTGGTGGTGTCCGGCGCCAGATGCGTGATCTTCGCCCCGGCATCCTGATGCTGGCCATCGCCGGCAAAGGCAATCGAAAGCACTTCGCCATGCGCCCCTTCTCCCTTGAGAATAACGGCCGGATATTTCATGGTCAGGCGGCTGCCCAGATTGCCATCCACCCATTCCATTGTGGCGTTCTTTTCGGCCACGGCGCGTTTGGTCACCAGATTATAGACATTGTTTGACCAGTTCTGGATGGTCGTATAACGGCAGCGTCCGCCGGCTTTGACGATGATCTCGACCACCGCGCTGTGCAGACTGTCGGAGCTATAGATGGGCGCGGTGCAGCCTTCGACATAATGCACATAAGCGCCTTCATCGACGATAATCAGCGTTCGCTCAAACTGCCCCATATTTTGGGTATTGATGCGGAAATAGGCTTGCAGCGGCATCTCCACCTGCACGCCCGGCGGCACATAGATAAAGCTGCCGCCGGACCAAACAGCGGTGTTCAGGGCAGCGAATTTATTGTCGTTGGATGGAATCACCGTCGTGAAGTACTGGCGGACAATATCGGGATATTCACGCAGGCCCGAATCCATATCCAGGAAGATAACGCCCTGTTCTTCAAGGCTTTCCTGAATTTTATGATAGACTGATTCGCTGTCATATTGAGCCGATACACCGTGCAGGAACTTCTGCTCGGCTTCGGGAATGCCAAGTTTGTCAAAGGTCTCTTTGATCTCCGGCGGCACTTCATCCCAATCCTGTTCGGTTTTGTCGGTCGCCCGCACATAATAATAGATGTCGTCATAGTCGATCTGGTTCAGATCTCCGCCCCACTGCGGCGTTGGCTTGTCCATAAAAATGTGATAGGCTTCGACGCGCAGATCCGTCATCCACTGCGGTTCGTTTTTCATAGCGCTGATTTGGCGGACAATATCCTCATTGACCCCCTTTTGGCTCTTGAACGCATACTCGACATCGTCGTCATAAAAGCCGTATTTCTCGGCATAGGTCAAGCCGACTTCCTTCAAGGCTTCTTCTTCGTTCGTAAGCTGTTTTTCGCTTTGGATCGCATCAGTCATTTTGTTTTCCTTGTCCAAGCTAATTATCGGGTGAGGTTTTGCAGGGCGGCGTGTTTTGCGCGCACCCAGTCATATCCTTTTTCTTCGAGCTCCAACGCCAATTCAGGCCCGCCGCTTTCGACAATCCGCCCTTCGTACATCACATGAACGCAATCTGGCTTGACGTGATTGAGTATGCGCTGATAATGCGTAATCACCAGCGCGCCCATGTTCGGGCCCGTCAGCGATGTCACACCTTCGGCAACAATTCTAAGCGCGTCAATATCCAGGCCGGAATCGGTTTCATCAAGCACGGCAATGCTTGGCTCAAGCACCGCCATTTGCAAGACTTCGGCGCGCTTTTTTTCGCCGCCGCTGAACCCTTCATTCAAATACCGGCCGGCAAAGGCATGGTCAATCTGAAGCTGATTCATCTTTTGCCGCATCATCCGGGCAAATTGGGGGATCGGAATGCCTTTGCTGTCTGGGTCTTCGGCTTTCATGCGGGCATTGATGGCATGGCGCAAGAAATTGCCCAAGGTCACCCCTGGAATTGCCACCGGGTACTGAAACGCCAGGAACAGACCGCTGCGGCTGCGCTCATCCGGATCCATATCCAGCACATCTTCACCATCCAGCAATATCTGTCCTTCATGGACTTCATAAGCCGGGCTGCCCATCAGGACGTTGGCAAGCGTGCTTTTCCCGGAGCCATTGGGGCCCATCAAGGCATGGATCTCGCCTTGCTTTACAGTCAGGTTCACGCCGCACAAAATCAGATTTTCTTCGCCTGCCACACTTGCATGAAGGTTGCGTATCTCCAACGTTGCAGCCATTGGCGGCACATCTCCTCTCATTCGTTTTTAATGGCGGTTAAATTGACTCTATAACCAAGTCGAACTTAGTGGCAGTATAACAGCAACGTTGATGCTTGTCAATAACGATAAGGCTGTTTATGAAAGCCGGCTGACAAGGCTGTCGGGTGAATGTGGCATGACCGGCTCATCATCGTCTTGGAATGATAGATTTTTATCAGAATTGCGAAGATTTTTTATTAGAATTGCGAAGATATTGATTCGATTAGCATCACATCGCTATACTATGCTTGATGCAGTGATGTTTCACCAAGACAGAGGACAAGCTCATGATTGAAGAAAAAGAAGAAAAAGAAGCTGGATTATACGAGGCGCTGCGCGCAGTCATTGACCCGGAAATCGGCATGAACATCATTGAGCTCGGCTTGGTGCGGGGCGTAGAAATCGAGGACGAGCGAGCGCATGTCAATATGATTATGACCACGCCTTTCTGTCCTTATGCGCCTCAACTGCTGGAACAGACGCGCCGCACCGCTCAAGACTTCCTTGGCGTCCCGACCACTATCGAAATGGGCATGGAAATGTGGGACCCCAGCATGATGGAGGAGGGCGCCGCCAGCGACTGGGGATTGTTCTAGGGACGATTTCGCTGTATCCACTGCAAGGGATCAATATAGTTCTTAATCAGCCGCGTATGGTCGGTTTTGGGCCAATCGCCGGGTCGGGTCTCGAAAATGGTTGTCGGGCTCATATCAAAGTGCAGATGGGGCACGAAGCGACCGTAGGCATCGCTAATCTCGCAAATCCGCTGCCCGCGCGCGACTCGCTGCCCGACCTCAACCCGCACATTCTGAACATGCCCGTAGCGGCTGTATATGACGGCTCCAGAAGGCTCATACAGCGGGTCATGCCTTATGATGACAAGATTGCCCCAAACGTTTAGACGGGCGGCGAATATCACGACGCCGCTGGCGCAGGCATATATCTTCATCCCCTTGTCCTCATAAGGTTTGCCGAAGTTCAAATCGGCGCCGGTATGATAGGCTTCGCTCGGCGTGCCAATGAAATACAATTTCCCGAAGGGATTCGCATCTCTCCAGGCGCGCGGCCAAATATCGCGCCCGCGTCGCTGTTCGCTTGTGCCTACCGGTGAATCATAGCCGTCGGCTACGCGGACGCCATCGACCACATCCGGGCGATTTTTATCCGGATTTAAGGGCGCCGTTGGTTCGTTGTCCGGCGCCGGCGGCGGCTTGGGAGCAACCGTTACAATGCGGCGGAAACGAATGGCATCAAAGGCGATTTCCTTATTGGCTTCGCCGGTCACATCATTCAAAAAGACGCGGCCGGCGTTCGTCTGTCGGGGATCCAAATCAAAAACGCCAAGCGGCACCCATGCGTTGCGACTGCGATGCTGATTGATGTCAATCACCACCTCGGCAGTCGTCCCGACAATGCCGTGAACCTTATAACGGGCGCGGGTCGTCGTCGCTTTGCGATTGGGGATAAAGGCCGAAATCTCGTAAAGCCCGGCATGCGGAAGCCGCTGCCGCCATTCTGCCCAGACTTTGCTGATGCGAGTTTGGGTTGATATATACAGATAGTCCCAGCCCCAGGTATTTTCGCGCAAATTGAATTGGGCGTCCTTGGTGTACGTCCCGCTTCGGAAGCCGGCTTTGTTGGGCAGAATGATGACCTCATCGGTGAAATTATCGACTGGTTTGGTGACTGGATCTGCCGGTGAATCGGTTAGCTCTATGGGGGTATTGACCGCCGTCCACTGTGAAATGATGCCATAACGCCACCAACTCAACCCTTTGACGCCATACTGCTGCGTCGCCAGAGTATGCGCTTCGATTTGTTCAGACAGCGCGGCTGCGCCCTGAAAAGCCGGAATGATGGGTTTGCCATAGTCTCCCCAAACTGCGAAAACATTCTCCAGCACCTCCGCCGGGGTGATGCGGAAGGTTTTCCAATAGAGCTGCGGGTGCAGGCTGTCGATAAAAGGAAACCACTCATCGGGGAAAACGCTGTGCCGGTGATGTTTGCGCGGATCGACGCTCATGCCGATATGGAAACGAGCGCCCAGTTCGCTTCTAAGCGCGAGCATGAAGGGGCGCACGTTTTCGGCGCCGCCCTGCCAATAGCCGGCGTAGGGTTCAATATCCAAAACGAGGGAGCCGACTCCGGGGCGTTTGCATGCCTGTGCGATAACAGCCGCTTCGCTTTCGACGTCCAGACCGTGCGGAACGCACCAGGCATGAAACTCCATCCCCTTGGCTTGGCAGGCTCGAACCCACTCATCTACCCTGTCTGGGCCTTGGATCGCCAGGTCGGTGTGATCATATTCACCCATCCATTGAGAGCCATCGGTGATTTTCACCCAGATTTGATTGACGTTCGGGGTACGCACCCGGATATTATCAAGCAGCTGATTAATGGTGACCTCGGCTACGCTGCGTCCTGACCAATGCCAGACTGCGATTTTGCGGTCATAGGGCGTCGGGCTGTTGTCATTCGCTGAAGGGGCGGCGCCAACCGCCGGGACAAACTCGACATAGCCGACGTGCATCCATCCGCGCAGACCGCCTTTTTCGACCCAGACCCACTTGGTCGGTGTTTGCGTTTCGGGATAATAAACCACCAGCGCGTTATCCAGAATGTCGCCAACATCCTGATAATCGACGCCGGGCCCGCGGCGTATGTTGCTGAACGCCGCTCTTGTATTGGCAATCGCAATGACGCCATCGCCAGCATGATTGGGTTTTGGCACGAATGATTCGCTGTTCATGCACTGCTCCTTTTTCAAACCTGATGACAAGCTCTTGATGGGAAGTTTTGCAGAGTAAAATGTCTCTGCATCTTATTCACGGGGCGAGCATAGCACAGGCTGGCCGCCAAAAGGCGACTAAATGGTCGCAGTTTATAAAAACTGATTGACGAATCATGGCCTTGGGCGAAGCCGCCATGAAGGCAGAATCCGAAAAAGCCGGCATCCATCAAAACAAAAAACGGAAACACATTGCTGTGTCCCCGTTTGACGGGAGCGACGGGATTTGAACCCGCGATCTCCGGCTTGACAGGCCGGCATGTTAACCGCTACACTACGCCCCCTGAAAGTTCGGCTAGGTTATCACCTCTCACAACGGCTGTCAAGTGCGAAAAAGCGGCGCGGTCACAACTGCCCAAAGCCGCCGATCGCGCTTGATTTTCCTGATAGATAACGGGCTGTCAAAATGAGTATCAGGATAGACGGCGCCACGAAAACGAGCGACATGGCGGCGGTGAGCGCGTTGTTATTGCCCGATGCTGTTGAGAAGAGCAGCACCGGCATCGTGATCACTTGCCCGGCGCCAATCAGGAATGTCAGGATATACTGACTCCAGGATATCAGATAGGCGAAGAGGCTGGCAACCACAATGCCAGGAAACACAGCCGGAAACGTAACATGCCAAAATGTGGCAATCGCTCCAGCGCCCAGCGAACGCGCCTGCTGTTCGAACTCCGGATTATAATTGGCGAAGACTCCGGACAACGTCAGCACCACGTATGGCATCACCGGCACAAGATGGACCAAGCCGACGCCCAACAGATTGCCGGACAATCCCCAGCGAATAAAATTGATGTTAAGCCCCATGGCTACAGCGATCCCCGGTACAATGGTCGGAGAAATGATCAGGAACTCGATAATCCGTTTGCCGCGGAAAGCATAGAGACCCAGCGCGCGTGCGGCCGGCAAGCCAATCGCGACCGAGCTTAAGGTTACGCCGACGGCAAGGATGGCGCTGTTGAGCAGCGCTTCGGGGACTCTGGAATTGGATGCGACGATGCTTTCCCATGCGCGCAGGCTGAGTTCCCGCGGGAAGAGCTGTGGATAGAACCAGCGAAACGAAAACGCATTGAAAAAAAACGCAAGCAGGGGCGCGAGCAGCAGCAGAATTAACAAAACCACGGCGATGTAATGCAGGATTCGAGCGATGCGCTGGCTGCCTGTCGGTAAAGTGGTCACAGCTTGGCTCAATCTTGTCGGATCGTTCGGCGGCTTAGCCACATATAGCCAAGAACGAGGAAGAATACGATAACAGAAATGATGATGCTGATGGCCATGCCTTCGGTGCGGGCATTCAAATCGGGATCGCGGAAGAAGCGCACCGCGGTCACCGTGAGCGTGCGTGGAAAGCGCACCCCTAGAATCGCCGGGACTTCAAAGGAGCCGAAGGTGAAGGCAAATACGAGAATCGATCCTGACAGCAAACCGGGCATGACCAGCGGCAGGATGACATAACGAAATCGCTGCCAGCGATTGGCGCCGAGGCTTCGCGCCAAATCTTCATAGTCGACGCCCAGCGACTGCAAGACCGCCAGCACGATGACACCCACAAAGGGAACTTCCTTCCATACAAAAGAGAGGATGATTCCGATCCCCAGCCTGTCTTTGACCACAATCGGAAAGTCGCTTGGACCGTTCAGCAGCCCAAGCTGCGCGCCGGTTCGAGACAGCAGCCCGCTTTGCGAGAACAGGAACAGGATGCCGATGGCGGCGACCACATGGGGAACCGGCAGATTCAGTTGATACAGAAAGGTAGCGATTCGCTTGCCAATGAACGTGCGCCGCAGCAAGAGCGCGGTTGCCAGAGCCAACACCGCCGAAAGCAACGTGCTGGCAAAGCTAACCCAAATCGTCAGTAACAGCCCCTGCCAGAATACACTGGCGTAGCGGTCGGAAAACAAGATGCTGTGATAAGCCGTCAATGAAATCTCGGTTCGCCCGATGATTGGCTGCCATCCAAGACTCACCAGGGCGCCATAGGTCAAGCCGCCAATAAATAAAACAAAAATAACGGTCATGGTTGGAGCCAGCATCAACGGGATGCGCCATCGTTCCCAAAATCCCATCATGCTCCCTTTCAGCTGACAGCCAGATGATTAAACTCGAATCATGCCGCTGCATCCCGGTGCGTCTATGATACTGGCAGACATTGTACTGCATTATCGGGGAACTTTCCACCGCCGGCGGCAATGGCGCGGCAGCGCTTTGTTTATGCAGCCGCTAAGCCCCGCCAATGACTTTGCATGATGACCGGGCAAGCGGTATAGTTCATGTAAAGCGATTCGGCAAAGGCGGCTTCGATGCCCGACATTCCATATCAAAAACAGCGCATCCAGTACAGCGACGGCAGCTGGTCAATGTTTTACACAGTTCATATCCCGGCGGACAAGCTGAAGTTTGAAGACCTGCATCCCAAAAGCAGCTATGTACGGCAGCAGGATATCGCCAGAATGCACTATGCGCGGGCGCGGGCGCGCGGCGACGCGAATCCCCATATCCTGACTTGGCCGGCGATGCAGACTGACCGCCGCGCCAGCCAGCTGTTTGCCGGGCTAAGTCACGCGGCTGATGACGGCGAACAGATTATCAGCGCCAATTCCTTTATTACGTATGTGCTGCGCCGGCTTCTGGCTGAAGGCTGGCTGCAACTGCACGAATACATCAGCGATACCTACGAATGGCATACTCAAGCGCCGCCGGAACACACCGCCTGGCAAGCCAGAGCCGATGCCTTCACCCGATGGCTGGAGGAGACGATTCAACTTGATCTGTACCCCAACATCGAGAAAGGTTCGTACCAACCGCGGATTTTCCACTCATTTAACGCAGACCAGAATTTCGTCCGCATCGGCCGGTGTGATTTTATTCGTCACTTTATCCAAAGCATACAGCGGCAGGCGGTCTTCAATACATCGCATTTTCTGCACGAGCATGATGATCTCATCAGCTATCATTCCGGCTATGGCGACCCAGTTGGATTGATGGTTGCCGAGAATACAATTTTGCGGCCGCCGATCTACAAACGCGGCTGTTTACTGTACGATGGTCAACGTTGGGTCATCCGGACATTGAGCCTGGCTGACATCGCCATAGTCATACCCGGCGACCTCAAATTAAGCCGCGATGACCGCGGCGGCTGTCGCTTTTGCCTGAACCCGGAACAGGCGCAGCCCATTGCCGTGTACACCCGCGCCGGCCATCGCGGCGCCAAAGGGCAGCCGCTCAACCGCACCCCTTTGGCAGCCGGGCGAATCGAATACGTCATCGTCAACCGGCAGGTGGTCAGCTGGAAGCAAGGCGGGGGCTTGAGAATCCCGCAGAATGGATTTGTTTTGTCACTGCAAGCCGATGCGCTGCCGGTGGCTGCTATGGACAGCATCATCCATGACGCTTGGGTTGAATATGAATTGGCTGACCCGGCGCAGCGGATTCAATCCGGCATTCAGGCAGGCCCTATCTTGCTGTCGGGCGGACAAAGCATGATTCATCAGGCGCTTGAACACGAAGAGTTCCAGGCAAGCCAGACCATAAACGGCAAGCCGGTCATCGGCATATCGCCAGTCCACATGAACCTGGCATCGGATACCGTCCGCAAAGCTCGGACTGCGCTTGGGATTAAAGCGGATGGCGATCTGGTTCTCGCTGTGGTGGATGGCTGTGATTCCGCCTGGCGAACCGATTTGGACAGCGCCGGCGCGACCTTGCGGGAAGTGATCGACTTTCTGATTGAACAGGGGGCGGTGGATGCCCTGAACTTGAGCGGAGAAGGCTCAAGCCACCTCTTTATCCAGGGCGGATTATGCAGCATCCCCGCCGAGCGGCGCGGGCAGCGCGGGATTGTCTATGAACGCATGCTGCCCTCCATCGGCATCGTTGACTAATCCTGCTTGAAACCGCTTGGGGCTGGGCCAAATGCCTTGATAAATCGTCTACATTCATCCATGCTTGCCTTGGTCGGCAGCGGCCTGCAATTCCCGCCAGAGCTTATCCTCAAGCTCGATCTCGCCGGCCGCCATCACCCTTTCATAAAATCGGTCGCCGCGTTCGCCGGGGACCAGCAGGTCGTCCACATTGGGCAGCCGTTTGCAGTTCTTGAGTCGGGCGGTCAAATCGCTGACGCCGGCGCGGAAAGTTTCCAAATCATCCGCCAGTAATGCTGGGTCAATGGCAAAAACAAGGCTGCCCCAATCGTGTTTCGCGCCATCCGGCCGGCGCGATGCGCCAATCAGCGGGCGGGTTAGGACCTCGACAATCAGGGCAAGCGCCGCCCCTTTGTAGCCGCCAAAGGTTTTAATCGCTCCCGTCAGCGCTTTCGCCGGGTCAGTGGTTATTCGCCCCTGCTGATCATAGGCGACGCCTTCAGGTATCGCTTCGCCGGCGGTTTGCGCCAGGGCAATGCCATAATACGCCATCGCCGCCGTCGCCATATCAAACACAATCGGTTTGCTGGCGGTGGGAATGCCGACGGCCAATGGATTGGTGCCGAAAAAAGCCTCATACGAGCCGTGCATCGCCATCAATTCCGAAGAGCCGGAAAAGACAAAGCCAAGCAAGCCGGCTTCAGCGATGCGGCGGGCATAATAACCGATGGCGCCGGTCGAAGAGTTGGTCCGGCGCGCGCCGACTATGCCAAAACCATGCTCTTTGGCTTTGCGAACGGCGGTTTGGGTCGCCTGTGTCACCACAACCATGCCTTGATTCCAGGCGCCGTCAATCAGCGCCGAAAGTTTGGTGTCCTTGATGATGGCGATTTTCCCCGCCGCCGGATTGGCTGGCATCCCGGCTCCGGTCAGCTTGATGACATTTTGATTGTTGCCGCGCAGCTGGGCGTACATCATAATCTCAAGAATGATTTCGCTATCCTCAACGGTGTAGCCCTGATTCAAAATGGCGCGTCTGGCTGCATCCCGCAGGCTGTCTATTGGAACTTTCATGCTCTCATCCACACCCTTAGCCTCGCTGCCGGCGGGTTACTTTTTGCCGCGCGCCAGCCCATTTGAGGTCAAATAGGCATAGCTGTCCTGAACCGCTTGCAGCATATCCGCGTCACAGCGGTCAAGCTCGACAATGTGCCATTCGGCTGCGGCCGCCTCGACAACCGCGGCGATGGGCATGCCGCCAGCGCCAACCGCCAGCATGGCATCGTCCCGGTTCATGGGGCCGTCCTTGAGATGAATCAGCGGCGCCCGTTCCCCGACCCGCTTGACGACTTCAACCGCATCCAGTCCACCGACCTGCGCCCAATAGGTATCAATCTGCAAAAAAACCGCATCGTCAAGTTCAGCCAGCATCAAGTCAAGCGTCGCCTGCCCTTCCAACCGCTTGAATTCCCACCAGTGATTATGATAGCCCAATGTCAGACCGTTCGATTGGGCAAATTCGCCGGCGCGGTTCAAACGTTCGCAAACCCGCTTGATGGCATCAAGCGTCTCGAACTCTGGCGGCGGCAGAAAGGAAACCACGACGCGCGATAAATCAAAGGCCTCGGCAGCCGCCAGCAGCGCATCTTGATTGGCATCATCGGGAAAAGCGACGTGGCTGCTGCACACCTCCAAATCAAGCTCGCGGAACAGGCTGGCGGCATCGGCTAATCCTCCTGGCATGCCGCCGTATGGCTCGACGCCGACATAGCCCATATCAGCAACCCGGCGGACTGTTCCCTCAAAGTCCCGCGCCAATGACTCGCGGACTGAATACAGCTGCAAAGCAGCCGGTTTTACTTTGGACATGGCGGCTTCCTTTTCCCAACGCTTTATCGATACAGGCCGCTATTTTGATGTATCCGGACGAGAATGCCAGAGTCAATCCATGCCTGATCCTAAACTTGATTCAAGCATACTAATCATAGAAAAACGTTTTGGAATGCTGTAGACTTGGCGTTCATCCAGCTTTCATGCCCGCAGACGGGGAGACCGGCAAATGGCAATCGCTGCCTCAAAGAGGACATCAGAGACTCTTCCCAAGCCGCCGAAGCAATCGGCTTTCGCTATCTGGAAGCGGCTGATGAGATACCTGCTCAAGTACAAGGCCTGGATGATAACGGCGCTGCTGGGGATTGTCTGCACGAATATCCTGGCGGTCTTCGTGCCGTATATCCTGCGCGATGTCGTTGATATCGGCATCGCCAATCGTGACAGCGTCTATATGCTGAACGCCGGTCTGCTGGTGGTTGGGCTTGGCATTCTGCGCGGCATCAGCGCTTTTCTCGGTCGGTTTTACGGCGAGCGGCTGTCGCATTATATCGCCTACGATATTCGCAACCAGATTTATCACAAGGTGCAGGGGCAGTCTTTCACTTATCACGACAATGCCCAAGTCGGCACGATTATCACCCGCGCCATCAGCGATGTGAATGAGATTCAACGTTATTTCGCTTTCGGCTTGATCGACGGGCTGAACGTCATCTTCCTGCTGCTCGGCGTCGTAACGATTATGCTTGCGACCAGCCCGATCCTAGCCATCATTGCCTTTGTTCCGCTCGTCCCGCTGGCATTATTTTCAAACCGTTTCGTGATGCGCGTTCATCCGCGCTGGAAACAGGTGATGTCTCGGATGCAGGTCTTGAGCAACCATATTCAGGAAAATGCTCTGGCGGCCGAGGTCGTGCGCGTCTTTGCCCGCGAAGCCCACGAAATTGACCGGTTCAATGCCGAGAACAAAAATCTGTTTGAGGAACAGCTGGACTTTATTCGGCAGTGGATCACCTATCTGCCGGCGAGCGCTTTTCTGGCGGCCATGTCCACCGCGCTGGTGCTGTTTTTTGGCGGTCTGCTTGAAGCGCGGGGGATGGCAAACATCACCGTCGGGCTGGTGGTCACATTCAACGCCTATGTTTTACTGCTGTCACAGCCGCTCCGCTTTGTTGGATTTGTCATCCTGCTCACCACGCAGGCGGTTGCCAGCAGCGAACGCGCCTTTGAAATCCTGGACGAAGAAGAGCTTATCGTTAATAAACCCGATGCCAAGCGCGTCAAAATCAAAGGGCGGGTGCGCTTTGAAAACGTCAGCGCCCGTTACCAAACCTCCACCCATGCCATCCTCAAAAACATTCATCTGGAAGCCCAGCCAGGCGAAGTCGTCGCCATCATGGGGCTGACGGGCGCCGGCAAAACGAGCATCGTCAATTTGATTCCGCGTTTCTATGATGTCACTGGCGGGCGCGTCCTGATTGACGGCCTTGATGTGCGCGACTTTGAACTGCACAGCTTACGCAGCCAGATTGGGCTTGTGATGCAGCAGCCTTTGCTCTTTTCGGCGACCATTGAAGAAAACATCGCCTATGGCAGCCCGCAGGCAAGCCATGAGCAAGTCGTGCGCGCCGCTGTTTCTGCCAACGCGCATGACTTCATTTCGGAATTTCCGCAGGGGTATCAGACTCTTGTCGGCGAACGGGGTCTTACCTTGTCCGGCGGCCAAAAGCAGCGCATCGCCATCGCCCGCGCTTTGCTGATTGACCCCCGCATTCTGATCCTCGATGATGCCACCAGCAGCGTCGATACGCAAACTGAACATCTTATCCAGCAGGCGCTGGAGCGCATTATGCACGGGCGCACCACCTTTGTGATTGCCCAGCGAATGAGCACCATCCTGAAAGCCGACCAGATTATTGTCCTCGAGGAAGGTGAAATCATTCAGCGCGGCACGCACGAATCTTTGCTGGCGGAAGGCGATCTGTACGAAGAAATCTATAAATTGCAGCTTGAAGAACAGGAACGCGTCCGCCGCCAAGCCATCATCTCTGGAACCATCAAGATACCTTTGGACAAGATACGTTTGGAAGAAAGGCGGTCCACGCGGCATTTCCGCGCCTTGATCGACCGCCTCGCCGGCAAATAATTCAACAGACCACCCATCACAAGACCAAGGGGCTTATGACTGCCGTAAATCAGCGCAAACCCAAGCGCACCCAAGCGAAAGACAGGCAAAAAGACAGCGGACCCACCGTCCTCGATATTGACGATGATGAGCGGATTGGGTTTGACCGCGATGTGATTATGCGGATTATGTCCTACTTGGCGCCGCATCGGCGGAGATTATACATTGCTCTGCTGGCGATGCTGCTTAGCGTGGTCGCCAATGTGTCCAGCCCGCCTCTGATTGGCTGGGCAATCGACGAAGGCATTCGCAAGCGCGATATGTCCACGGTCGCTGTGGGCGTCCTCGCCTTGATTCTGATCCAAAGCATCGGCTTCATCGGCTTTCGCGCGCAGCTGGGCAATATGGCGGAAACGGGGCAGAGCATTATCCAAACCCTGCGCGGCGAACTCTTTGAGCATATTCAATATCTGTCGATCAGCTTCTTCGCTGAATACGAAGCCGGCCGTTTGATTGCCCGCGTGATCAGCGACGTCAACGTCATTCGGGAAGCCGTGACCTTTGCCGCGGTCGGCAGCATCCGCGAAGTGCTGATGCTGGGCGGCATCGTCATCTCCATGATTCTCATCAACATCCAGCTGACTGTGGTCGCCGTGGTGGTACTCATCGTTCTTGGCGCCATCGCTAATTATTGGCGCATTCACGCCCGCGCCGCCTATCTCAAAGTGTCCGATGCCAACGCCAAGGTCAACGCCGAATTATCCGAAGCCTTTCACGGCGTTCGAGTCACGCAGGCATTCGCCCGCCAGCCATACAATTACAATCGCTTTATCGGCGGCATCAATATGGACAATCGGCAAGCCAACGCCCGCGCTGTGCTGATTTCCAGCCTGTTCTTCCCTGGGATTGAACTGGTGGGCGGCATCGCGGCTGGCGCGCTGATATTCGCTGGCGGGAGTCTGGCGCTCACCGACAGCATTACGGTCGGGGTCTTGCTGGCATTCATTCTGTATATCCAGCAGTTTTTCTTCCCGATCCGTCTGCTGGCGCAGCGATACAATCTGCTTCAGGCGGTGCTGGCTTCGGGCTACCGCATCTTCAAGCTGATGGATTATCCCATTGACATCGGCGACCGCGAGGATGCCGATACTTTGCCGACTATTAACGGTCATATACGTTTTGAAGATGTATCCTTTCAGTATTCACCGGCAAGCGAAATGGTTCTCAAGCATATCAACCTCGATGTCCCGGCCGGCTCGACGGTGGCTTTTGTCGGGCATACCGGCGCCGGCAAAAGCACCATGGTAAAGCTGATGATGCGCTTTTATGACACCACCGCCGGCGAAATCACCATTGATGGTCACAGCCTGAAAGACATCACGCAGAACAGTTTGCGGCGGCAGATCAGCATGGTGCCGCAGGATACGCATCTGTTTTCGGGCACGGTGATGGACAATATCCGCTATGGGCGGCTCAAGGCGGCTGACGATGAGATTATTGCGGCCGCCAAAGCCGTCGGCGCCGATCATTTTATCACCGAACTGCCCAATGGCTATCATACTGAAATCGGAGAAGACGGCGCCGTCTTATCGACCGGGCAGCGGCAGCTGCTGGCATTCGCCCGCGCCCTCTTGGCTGACCCGCGCGTTTTGATCCTCGATGAAGCCACCAGCAACATCGACACCCAAACCGAACGGCTGATTCAAAAGGCGCTGGAACGGCTGCTGATTGGACGCACCAGCTTTGTCATCGCTCATCGTTTGAGCACCATCACCTCGGCTGACATGATCGTCGTGATGGATCATGGCAAGATCGTTGAACAGGGCAGCCATCAGGAGCTATTGCGGCTTGAAGGGGTATATCACCGCCTGTTTACGCTCGTCTAAACGTCTGTTTCCTGCTGGCGGGCTGATGCGCCAAGGGAGTGGTCAATGTCATACCCCCACCCTAAATCCCTCTCCCATCAAAGAAGGAGGGACTTCGACGACGTAAGATTCCCCTGCTCTCATTTTGGGGCCCGGGAGAAATGTCATCTATATTGACCACTCCCGGTTATACTGGAGTGACTTTCCAATGTAAAAGGGGCTGTCATGTCACCAGCAATCCACCCGGATGCGATTCAAGCGCTCATCGACGGTGAAATGGGAGCGCCGGGGAGCCTGTTGGGCCGGCATCAGTCTGGCGACCAGGTTTCGATTCGGACCTTTCGCCCTTGGGCCGAGCGAATCGATATCGTCAATGACCAGACTCAAGCCAGGGTCAGGATGCGAAAGTTCAACGATGCCGGCCTCTTCATCGCTTCACTCGATAAAACCTGGGCGCAGGCGCGCTATCATTTTGAAGCCCTAGCCGCCGACCAGTCGGTCGAATCGTATGCTGACCCCTATATCTTCGCGCCGCTGCTGTCGGATTATGACCTTTACCTCTTCAGCGAAGGCCGCCATCAAAACATTTATGAGAAAATGGGCGCGCATCGGCGCGAAGTCGATGGCATCGCCGGCATTCATTTTGCGGTCTGGGCGCCGAACTGTTACAAGGCGGCCGTCGTCGGTGATTTCAACCGTTGGGATGCGCGGACGCATATTATGGAAAACCGCGGTGGATCGGGCATCTGGGAGTTGTTCGTGCCGAACATCGACGTCGGCGTCCATTATAAATATGAAGTTCGCTCGCATCATCATGGGTACCGCGCCGAAAAAACAGACCCCTATGGCTTTTATGCCGAAGTACGGCCTAAGACGGCTTCGATTGTCTATGACATTGACCGCTATGACTGGCAGGATGAGGCTTGGATGACCGCCAGGGCGCAAAAAGACCCGCTTGCCCAGCCCATGAACATCTATGAACTGCATTTGGGCTCCTGGAAGCGCAAGCAGGGGAATGCGTATCTCACTTACCGCGAGCTTGCAGCCGAACTTGTGCCCTATCTTGTGGATATGGGATACACGCACCTTGAACTGCTGCCGCTGGCAGAGCATCCGCTGGACGAATCCTGGGGGTATCAGGTGGTCGGCTATTATGCGCCTACAAGCCGCTATGGCACGCCATCAGACTTTATGCGCTTCGTTGACTGCTGCCATCAGCATGATATCGCGGTCATCCTCGATTGGGCGCCGGCGCATTTCCCTAAAGACGGGCACGGGCTGAATTACTTTGACGGCACGCACCTCTACAGCCATGAAGATCGGCGTCAAGGCGAGCATCCAGACTGGGGCACCATGATTTTCAATTATGACCGCAGCGAAGTCCGCAGCTTCCTGATCGCCAATGCGCTGTTTTGGCTCAAAAAGTATCATATTGATGGCTTGCGCGTGGATGCGGTATCGTCCATGATTTACCTGAACTTTTCGCGCGAAGACGGACAGTGGATACCCAACGAATATGGCGGCCATGAGAATCTGGCGGCGCTGTCGCTTCTGCGCGAGTTTAACGAGGCGGTTCATGCCCAAGTCCCGGGCGCGGTGACGATAGCCGAAGAGGCGACGGACTGGGCGATGGTTTCGCGCCCGACCTATAGCGGCGGGCTCGGCTTTACATTCAAATGGAACATGGGCTGGATGCACGATACGCTCCACTATATGCGCCAGGACCCGATTTATCGCCGCTTTCATCACCATCGGATCACCTTCGCCTTATGGTATGCCTTCACCGAGAATTTTGTTCTGCCGCTGTCGCATGACGAAGTGGTGCACGAAAAGGCTTCGCTCATCGGCAAAATGCCCGGTGATTACTGGCAGCGGTTCGCCCAATTACGGCTGCTGTTTGGCTATCAGTACACGCAAGTCGGCAAAGTGCTGAATTTCATGGGCAGCGAGATCGCTCAATTTTCTGAATGGAGCGAAGAGCGCAGCCTCGACTGGCATCTGCTGCAATATGAAAAACATGCCCAGACGCAGGCTTGGGTGCGAGACCTCAATCATTTTTATAAGGCGCAGCCGGCGCTCTGGGAGGTTGATTTTGACCCGGCGGGATTCCGCTGGATCGATGCCAACGATGCGGACAGCAGCGTTTACAGTTATATCCGCTATGCCAAAGACAGCCGCGACTATCTGATTG
Organism: Phototrophicaceae bacterium; assembly: GCA_965203755.1. Lineage (GTDB taxonomy): Bacteria > Chloroflexota > Anaerolineae > Aggregatilineales > Phototrophicaceae > UBA6055. The sequence continues at coordinate 517,715 of OZ241910.1, forward strand.
TCGTTTTGAATTTTACGCCGGTCATCCAGACAGATTATCGAATCGGCGTGCCGGTGGCCGGCTTTTACCAGGAAATGCTGAACAGCGACGCCGCTGTTTATGGGGGCGGCAATGTGGGCAATTTGGGCGCCGCCGCCAGCGAGCCGATTGAAGCGCATGGTTTGCCGCACAGCATCCGCCTGCGGCTGCCGCCTTTGGGCATGTTAATCCTGAAGCATGAATCGGCCGCATAACCGCCCGCCGGGTCAAAGCGGGCAGCAAGCTGATAGCAAAATGGGCGCGGCCGCATTAAGATAAGGAAAAATTATTCAGCTTTAAGCAGAGGATGAAAACTTATGGCCGTTCCTTCGGATTTGACAATCGCTCAAAACGCCAATCTCGTCCATATCGATCAAATCGCCGAGCAGATGGGGTTGGATCCGGCGACTGACCTGGAACATTATGGCAAATACATCGCCAAGATCAATCTTGATGTTCTGGACAAGCTCAAGCCGCGGCCGGATGCCAAATATGTTGATGTCACGGCCATCACGCCGACGCCGCTGGGAGAAGGCAAGTCCACCACGACGGTGGGCATCGGGCAAGCCATGAAGCACATTGGCAAGAATGCGGCGATTACCGTTCGGCAGCCGTCGCAGGGGCCCACCTTTGGCATCAAAGGCGGCGCCGCCGGCGGCGGTTACAGTCAAATTGCGCCGATGGAGAATTTCAATCTGCATTTAACCGGCGATATTCATGCCATCGGCGCGGCTCACAATTTAATCGCGGCCATGCTGGATGCCCATATCTATCATGGCAACCGGCGCCATATCGACATTCATAACATCCCTTGGCGGCGCGTGGTTGACCTGAATGACCGCGCCTTACGCAATATCGTCATCGGTCTGGGCAAACGTTTCGACGGCATACCGCGCGAAACCGGCTATGACATTACCGTCGCCTCCGAGATTATGGCGATTTTGGCGCTGACCACCTCATTAAGCGACATGCGCGGGCGCATCGGGAAAATGATTGTCGCCTATGACCGCGACCGGAATCCGGTGACGGCCGAAGACATTCAAGCCGCTGGCGCGGCGACGGCGCTGATGAAAGAAGCCATCAAACCGAATCTGATGCAGACGCTTGAACATACGCCGGCTCTGGTTCATGCTGGGCCCTTCGCCAACATTGCCCACGGCAATTCGTCCATCATCGCCGATCTGATTGCGATGAAGACCAGCGATTATGTCATCACCGAGTCCGGCTTTGGCGCGGACATCGGCGCTGAAAAGTTCTTTAACATCAAATCGCGCATCTCTGGCCTTCAGCCTAATGCCGTCGTGCTGGTCGCGACTGTACGGGCCCTCAAAGCGCATACTGACAAATACAAAATCATCGCCGGCAAAGCGATTGACCCGGCGCTAAGCGAGGAAAGCGTCGCCGATGTGGAAGCCGGCGCGGTTAACATGGTGCGGCATCTGGAAAATCTTAAAAAATTCGGTGTTAATCCGGTGGTTGCCGTCAACGTCTTCTCAAACGACACCGCCAAGGAAATCCAGGCGGTGCGCGAGATCGCCATCGCCGCTGGCGCCACGGGAGCGGCGGCGGCGCGCCATTGGGCCGAGGGCGGCGCCGGCGCGGCTGAACTGGCGGAGATGATTGTTTCGGCCTGCGACGCGCCGAACAGCTTCCGCCTGCTTTACCCGGATGAGATGTCAATTAAAGGCAAAATCGAAACGATTGCAACCGAAATTTACCGCGCCGAAGGCGTCGATTATGCGCCGACTGTTCAGCGCAAAATTCGCCAGTACGAAGAGCAGGGCTTGCGAAGGCTGCCGATCTGCATGGCGAAAACACACCTTAGCCTAAGCGACAATCCAAAGCTCAAGGGGGCGCCGGAGGGCTTTCGCATCGCGATTACTGATATTCGAGCGTCGGTCGGCGCCGGCTTCATCTATCCTTTATGCGGCGACGTGCGAACGATGCCCGGCTTGGGTCGAATGCCGGCGGCGATGAATGTGGATATTGACGATGAGGGCAAGGTTGTCGGGCTGTTCTAAACTTCAGCGGCCGCCGCCATTTGTCACTGCACAAGTCTTTGCGGCTGGGTTATAATTCGCGCCATCCATTCAGCAAGGAGGGCCCTTTGGCAGCAGCTTCCAGCGGCGAATCTTTGATCAGCCAGCATGCGCTTAGTTATCGGCCGGCGGCGATTCATGGCGAATTCACCGGCAAGCACATTATTTCAGTCGATCAATTTCAGCGCGAAGACCTCGACATCCTGTTTGACGCGGCGACATCCATCCGCAAGCGCGTTCGCAGCCATGACCGCGGCCTGACCGAGCTTTGCGCCGGCAAGGTCATGGCATCGCTGTTTTTTGAAGCCAGCACGCGGACGGATATGTCATTTCAGGCGGCGATGCGGCGGCTTGGCGGCGATGTGATTGCGGTCAGCAACGGCGTGCGCTTTTCATCGATGTACAAAGGCGAAAATCTTTCGGACACCATTCGGGCGACCGGATGTTATTCTGATGTGATCGTGCTGCGGCACCCAGAGAAGGGATCGTCTTATGAAGCCGGCTATTATCTCGACCGACTCAACAAGCGGATTGACAATCCAACCGCCGTGATCAGCGGCGGCGACGGGATTGGAGAGCATCCCACCCAGGCTTTGCTTGATCTCTTCACCATCTTTGACCAGAAGAAGTCGATCGATCATCTTACCATTACCTTGGTCGGCGACCTCAAGCATGGGCGCACAGTGCATTCGCTCGCCAAGCTGATCGCCTATTACAATGCCAAAGATGTCAAGCTGCGCTTCGTTTCGCCGGCGGCTTTGGCGATGCCGGCGAGCATCACCGAACTGGTTCGGGCGCATGGCATTGAGGTCATCGAAACCGACAATCTGATGAATGTCATAGCCGACAGCGACGTCCTGTACTGGACGCGCATCCAGGAAGAGCGATTTGACGATGCCAAGGCTTATGAAAAAATCAAAGACCGCTTTATTATGACGCCGGCGGCGCTGGCGCAGGGCCGCGCCAATGCCATCCTGATGCACCCGCTGCCGCGCAAACAAGAGATGGGCACGCGCGAAGACCATGATATTTTGGATGAAGACCGGCGCTCGGTTTACTTTGAGCAGATGGAAAACGGGATGTTTGTCCGCATGGCGCTGCTGGTCAAGGTCTTGCGCGAGGTTTATGTCTGATGTCGGTCATCAAAATCCGCGGCATGATCGACCCGCACACTCACCTGCGCGATTTGGATTGGGCGCATAAGGGGAGTTTCGCATCAGAAACGCGGGCCGCCATCGCCGGCGGGTACTGGGCTGTTTTTGATATGCCCAACACGGCGCCATCCACCGTCGATGAGGCGCGGCTGGCGCGCAAGCTGGCTTTGATTGACCGCGCCGCTCACTGCGACTGGGGGCTCTATTTTGGCGCGGCGCAAGTCGATAACACCGCCGAATATGAAAAAATCGCTTCATCGGTCTGCGGTCTAAAAATCTACAGCAATTCCACCACAGGCGATTTGCTGCTAGACCGGCAATCCGACCGCGCGAAACATTACCGCGCCTGGACCGCCGATAAACCGGTGGCTGTCCATGCCGAAGGCGACACGGTGGGTGACATCCTCGAATTGGTTGGGAGGCATCGCCGGCCGACCCATTTTCTGCATATCAGCGCCAAACAAGAGATTGATCTGCTCACCCAAGCCAAAGAAGCCGGTTTGCCGATCACAGTCGGCGTCTGTCCGCATCATCTGTTTCTGACCGAAGCTGACCTGCCGGCGCTGGGCGCATTGGGCTTGATGAAACCCGAACTCAAGACCAAACGCGATCAGCAGGCCCTGTGGCGGGCGATTGCGGGCGGCATCGTCGACGTCATTGAATCTGACCATGCGCCGCATACCCTTGCCGAAAAGGCATCGGACTCGCCGCCATACGGCGTACCCGGCTTAGAGACTACCTTGGGGCTGATGCTGCAAGCGGTAAAAGACGGCCGGCTGCCGCTGGAATCGGCGGCGGCCATGCTGTCCGACAATGCACAGCGCATCTGGAACATCAGCCCGCCAGCCGAGACCTATACTTTGGTCGACACGGCGCCAAGCCATCGCGTCGCCGGGGCGAATCTGATGACCCAGTGCGGCTGGTCGCCTTTTGAAGGCATGACGATTAGCGGGAGAATCCTTGAAGTTTGGATTCGCGGCCGTCGGGTCTATGACGGCGAACAGGTCCTAAGCGCCGCCGGCTTTGGCGGCAATCTCTTTGGGCTGACCGAATGAGAGCGCCGCTGAAAAGGCTGCTGCTGACCGCCTTGAACGCCGGATACCAGCAGCTTAACAAGCGTCTGATTTTCAAGGCATCGGCGCAGGATGCCCATGAATCGACCATCCGACTGCTTCGATTTTTGGAGCGGTCTCCCCTGTCGTCGCGATTAGCTGGCTTCCTGCACCTGATGACATTCACCGACAGCCCGACCGATGTCGGCGGCCTGCGTTTGTCACATCCTCTAATTTTGGCGGCCGGATTCGTCAAAGGCGATGGATTCCACAGCGAGGCCGAGGCTTTGGCGGCGCTTTCGCAATCAAAGCGCAATATCATCCCTGGCTGGCGAATTATGCCGGCGCTGGTGGGCCCGGTCGAATTGGGTTCATTCACCCGTTATCCGCGCATGGGCAACGAAGGCGCGGTGGTCTGGCGCGATATTGAGTCGCAGTCGATTCAGAATCGGGTCGGCTTGAAGAACCCCGGCGCCAGGGCGGCGGCGCAGTTCCTCGCTCAAAGGAAAAACAAGCTGCCGAAAGAGTTCGGCATCAACATCGCGGTATCGCCCGGCGTCCATGATATCCAGCAGCGGCAGGCCGAAGTGATTGAATCGGTCGAATTTTTTATCGCCGCCGGCGTCCTGCCGACCTGGTTCACGCTCAACATCAGCTGCCCCAATACAGACGATGACCCGCTTGGCTATCAGCTGGAAGCGGAAACCCGTCAGCTGTGCCGCGCCTTCATCGCTCATCTGCGGGCTCACAGCCTGGGCATGCCCTTGTGGGTCAAGATCAGCCCAAACCTCGCCGGCGGCCAATATCATGCGCTGATTCGGATCTTTGATGAGGTGGGGGTCAAAGCGATTGTCGCCACGAATACCCGGCCCCAAGCAAGCCCCGATGATGCGACGCCGGCCGGGGTGGGCGGCGGCAAATTATTCGAGGCGGCGCTGGCGGCGGCCGCCGAGCTTTGCTTGGAAAAACGGCGCATGAATTATGCCGTCGATTTGATCGGCTGCGGTGGAATCATTGACGGCGCGACTTATCGGGACTATCGCCGGCTGGGCGTCAAAGCGGCGCAGTACTGGTCGGCCATCGTTTACCGCGGCCCCTTGGCGGCCGCCATCATCGAAAGCGAGCTTCCACAGCATGACTGCGAATACGAAGCAATCCACAGCGAAAGCCCTGCTTGACATTGGGGCGGTCGGCTTTTCACCGAACTCGCCGGTGACGTTCAAGTCGGGAATGGTATCGCCGGTTTATGTCGACAACCGCCAGCTGATTTATCATCCGACCGCTTGGCATACGATTATCGAAGGCTTCCGGGCAAAGCTCGAGACCCTGGCGCTGGACTATGAGCTTATCGCTGGCGTCGCCGTGGGCGGCGTCCCCCATAGCTCGGCGCTTGCCTACATGATGAACATCCCGTCGATATTCATCCGCAAGGAAGCCAAGCGGCACGGCAGGATCAGGCGCATCGAAGGCGGCGCCGTCAGCCAAAAAAAGGCGCTTTTGCTAGAAGACCTGGTCACCACCGGCGGCAGCAGCCTTTCCGCCGTGCGCGCCTTGAGAGAAGCCGGCGCCATCGTTTCTGATTTGGCTGCGATTGTGAGCTATGGTTTCAGCGAAGCCGACCGGGCTTTCGCACAGGCTGGAGTCAGGCTGCACACCCTAACCGATTTCGAGACCCTGCTCGAAGCCGCCCTAGGCCGGCGGCTGTTCACCGATGCCGAAGCCGCTGTGATTCGAGATTGGTTTGCCGACCCGCATGGCTGGAGGGAGAAGCGCCTATGAACGCGGTCGATAAATACAATCAGCGCGCGGCTGATATTCATTCGCTGGTTTGCGTCGGGCTGGACAGCGACATCAACCGGCTGCCGCTTCGATTTGGCAGCCAGGCATGGCCGCAATTCGCATTCAACCGCCACATCATGGAGCAAACCGCCCCTTTCGCGGCGGCGTTCAAGTTTAACATGGCTTTTTACGAGGCAAATGGCGCCGAAGGCTGGCGGCAGCTGGCTCTGTCGCTGGCGCATTCGCAAAAGCATCATCCCGATATCCTGACCATCTGCGATGCAAAACGTTCCGACATCGGCAGCACCAGCGCGGCTTATGCCCAAGCCATATTTGACCAACTCGGCTTTGATGCCGTCACGCTCAACCCTTATCTGGGTCGGGATGCGCTCCAGCCTTTCTTGGACTATTCGGACAAAGCCGCCATCATCCTTTGCCGCACATCCAACGCCGGTTCAGGGGAATTGCAGAATTTACGGGTGGGCAAAGGGCCTTTGTGGCAAATCGTCGCCGAGCGGGTCGCATCGGAGTGGAACAGCAGCAGGAATTGCATGCTTGTCGCCGCCGCCAACTATCCCGATGAAATGGCGCAGATTCGAGCTTTGGTCGGCGATATGACGCTGCTGGCGCCTGGCATCGGCGCGCAGGGCGGCGACGTTGAAGCCGCCGTCACGGCCGGGCTGAACCGCCATGGTCGGGGACTTATCATTAACTCTTCGCGCGGCATTATCTTTGATGACCATCCGGCGCAGGCCGCCGCGGCCCTCCGCAATCGCATCAACCGCTATCGGCGCTAAGACGGCGACATCATCAAGAGCGTCAAACTGCCCTTCTGCGCCACTTCGCCATCTTGCTTGATGATACAGATCGCCAGCGTCACCAGCCCGCCGCCCAGCCGCCTTGCCGCTTGGGTTGCGGTCACTTGAAGTTCGGCATGAATGGTATCGCCAATGTAGACCGGGGCGCTGAATTTCATTTCGAAGCCGCGAAACCCAAGCACGGTGCGCTCCAGTATCCCCAGTTGATAAGCCTGCCCGACCGCATAGCTCGCCGTCAGCATCCCATGCGCCACCCGCTGCCCCATAAAGGCCGTTTTGCAGTATTCGGCGTCGGTGTGCATGGGATTAAAATCGCCGGTGAGGGCCGCAAACTGCACCAGATCGGATTCGGTAATCGTGCGGCCGCGGGTTCGCATCTTGGCGCCGACTTCAAATTCTTCAAAATACAGACCGCGCGGCGCATCTGTTTCTAGCTTGAGCATCCATCACTCCTCTTAGTCGCTGTTCTTATCATAAGTAATCAAGCGGTCAAGGATGACGCCGGGGTTCACACTGGAAAGGCGTTTCCGATAAGCGGCGCGATCACCAGCGAGACGATTGCCAGCAGTTTGAGCAGGATGTTCAGCGAAGGACCCGAGGTGTCTTTGAAGGGGTCGCCGACCGTATCGCCAACGACGGCGGCTTTATGGGCATCAGAGCCTTTGCCGCCATAGTTGCCGGCTTCGATGTTTTTCTTGGCGTTATCCCAGGCGCCGCCGGCGTTTGCCATCATCACAGCCAGCATGAATGCGGACACCAGCGAGCCCAAGAGCACGCCAACCAGCGAGATGGGCGCGATAAAATCACCCAGCGCATTGCCATTGCCCAGCGCAGCCAGCAAAGCCATGCCCACCGGCACGCCCACAGCGATCACCCCCGGCAGCAGCATTTGCCGGATGGCGCTGTCGGTGCTGATCGCCACGCAGCGTTCATAGTCCGGCTCGGCTTTGCCTTCCATAATCCCTTTGATTTCGCGGAACTGGCGGCGGACTTCCTCGACAATCCGCTGCGCCGCATCACCCACCGCGACCATCGTCAAGGCGCTGAAGACATACGGCAGCAAGCCACCGATAAACAGCCCGGTGACGAACTGCGGATTAAGCAGAAGCTCGGCTGGGTTCACGGCGGCGCCCAATGCCGCGCTGCCGCCGGCGGTTAATGCGGTGATGAAGGCGGCTGTCAAAGCCAAAGCGGTCATCGCCGCCGAGCCAATGGCAAAGCCCTTGCCGGTGGCGGCGGTGGTGTTCCCCAGGCTGTCCAGCGCGTCGGTGCGGCTGCGGACTTCCGCCGGCAAATCTGACATTTCGGCAATGCCGCCGGCGTTGTCGGCGACTGGTCCATAGGCGTCGGTCGCCAACGTGATGCCCAATGTGGACAGCATGCCCACGGCCGCCACGGCAACGCCGTACAATCCAGCCTGGGAGGTGGCTATGAGGGTAACGGCAACCACGATAATGACCGGCGCCAGGGTACTCATCATGCCCAGCGCCAGGCCGCGAATGACCACGATGCCGGCGCCGCCTTCAGCCGAGGCCGACAGGGATTGGGTTGGGCCATAGGTATCGGCGGTGAAGTATTCGGTAAAGTATCCAATCAGCACGCCGCCGACTAGGCCGCTAAGGGTCGCCACGACAATGCCGAGGCCGGCATCGCCAAAGGGGAGCGCCAGCCCCAGCGCGACAATCACGGCGGCAATCAAGCCCGAGGCGCTGTAAATGCCGGTGCGTATGCTGCCCAGCAGTTTTTCTTGGTCGGCGCCCTCTTCGGTTCGGACCAAAAAACTGGCGATCATGCTGATGATGAGGCCGGCGGTCGCCACCAAAAGCGGAAAGACCTGCGCCGCCATCAAGCCATCGCCGACAAAGGCGCCGGCGGTCGTCGCCAGCGAAATCGCCGCGATGATGGAACTGGCATAGCTTTCAAATAGATCCGATCCCATGCCGGCGACGTCGCCGACGTTATCGCCGACGTTGTCGGCAATGGTGGCGGGATTGCGCGGGTCATCTTCGGGGATGCCGGCTTCGGTTTTGCCAACCAGGTCGGCGCCGACGTCGGCCGCTTTGGTATAGATGCCGCCGCCGACGCGGGCGAAGATGGCAATCGAGGTGCCGCCGAAGCCAAAGCCAGCCAGAGCCGATGCCGCTTGGGCCGCATCGCCCAGTTGATTGACAAACACAATAAAGAGAACGCTGATGCCAAGCAGCGCCAGCGACACGACCATGGTGCTCATCACGGTGCCGCTGGCGAATGCCACCCGCAAGCCTTGGTTCAGGCTTTTGGAGGCCGCCTGCGCTGTGCGAACATTGGCGCGCACGGCGATATACATGCCAATGTAACCCGACAAACCGGAGGCCAAGGCGCCCAGCACAAAAGCCACCGCCGTTAAAATCGACATCCCGGAACCAGGCACCGAACTCAAGATGACCAAGGCGGCTGTCACAATCAGCACCAAAATGCCGACGGCGCGGTATTCGCGGCGCAGAAAGGCCTGGGCGCCGGTTTGGATCGCGGCCGCAATCTGCTTCATGCGGTCGGTGCCTTCATCCTGCGCCAATACAAAGCTGCGTTGATACCAAGCAAATGCCAAGCCAATCACGGCGGCGGCGACAGCAATCACAACGGCTGCATTCATATCTATCATCAATTCCGACTCCCTTATGTTGATTATCTGGCTAGCTTCCCGCTTGCAAGCGTCGGGAAGATAACACGTTCCACAGTTAGAGAATAGTAACCTACTTTTACATTTTTTCAACACTGGACTAAGATTTGATCTGGGAAATCACATCCAAAGCGCGGCCTTTTAGTCGCCTTTGGCAGCTTGTTCTGTGATATCCTTCGTCGGAGGCGCAGCTTGGACAATGAGCCGAAGGATTATTTTTGGCATCCGGACGGCGCGAATCGGGACGTTTTAAGATAAATGGCGCATCCAATGCGTTTTTAGCGGTCAAAAAGGTTTTTAATGGGTCAAATCGGTTCATTCAGTGTCCTTCGTTTCATTTTTAATTGCCGTCACTGCGCCGTGTTCGAGCGTCTACCCGCCACCAGCTGCCACCAGTTGCCACTTGTTGCCATTTGTTGCCATTTGTTGCCAAAAACGGCATACTTGCTGCCGCGATTTTGGGCGGGGCAGAGCCAATCAAGGACAGGGGCGCGGGGCTTGGGCGCGTTTGTCCAGCCCAAATCGCCACACGCTTGACAAAAGGCAGGCGCTTAGGTATTGTATGAAAGGGTATGATGATGTGGTCTCGGCGCGATGTGGCAAATAGGAACGGCTGCTCAAAATGAATAGTAAATATCATAAAAAGCTTCGCCGCCGCATATTCTGGGGATACCTTTGGAAAGAGGCATCCCGATGAAATTCACCGCTTCCTCTCCTGCCAGGAACGTTCTGCTTAGCTGCTTATTCTTGATCGTCTTCCTTGCTGCTCCAGTCCAAAGCCAGACGACAACTCTAACGCCAGCTGCAACGGCGGCGCCAACGGCGATATCTAATCCGACGACGAACCTGGCGTCTTGCGGTCTGCCGGCGGGTTTCGCAAGATTCAGCGACACAGCCACTGTGACCACCTTCAACATGAGCGCGGACTGCACCGCTGCCGATGGTTACAGCCCAACAAACAGCTTTCTGACTTTTGATTCGGGCGCCTTCACCATCAACGGCAACGGCAACAGCATCACCGGAACAACCAATGGGCGCATTATATGGGTAAGAGGCGGCGCAACTCTCAATCTGAACAATGCTGTCATTGACAATGCCGGCAATTCGGGGGGATATCTCATTCAGGTGGAAGGTGGCGCGACGCTTAACATCAGCGACACTATCTTCAGAAACAATGTGGGACAAGGCATCCGTTTGCTAAACACCGGGGAAATTCATCTTACGAATGTACAGTTCCTGAACAACCAGCAAACGAGCCCGGCGGTTGGATTCATTCATATCCTTGCAGCAGCCCCGACTCCCAATACCAATGCTCGAGTAACGATAAACAACGCCATCTTCCAGGGGAACACCGGCGCCAATAATGTGATCGCGAACGCCGGCGGCTATCTCACCTTCAGCGGCTGCCTCACCTTCAGCGGCAATTTTGCCCAGACGGGCGAAAACCCGGAGCCGTCAGGCAACTGGAACGGCGCCAACATCACCGACTCCAGCACGGGTCTCTGTTTGCCGGGCTTTGTCACCCCCACTCCCACTCCCATTCTCGACCCTAAAGAAAAGAAGAAAGCGACGTCGGGCCTATCAGCATCAGCAACGTCGCGACCGCTGGCAGTGACCTGTCACGACTTGTCCCAAGCCACCGACATTGTCGTTCATGCCACGCATGGTTTGGCGAGCGGCGTGCAGTGCCAGCAGCTTGACGGCGGTGGAGTCGGCGTGCAGTCGATTGTAGATGCCGGCTTTATTGATGCTGTGGATATCTGGGGCTATGTCGAGCAGGGGGTTGAAGTCTGCTTTCCGCAGGCAGGCTATCTGCTGTTTTTGGATGCGCGAACGATACCGCGCGCCATCGCGCCATTGGCATCCTACATCGCCAACGACATGACCTGCACCTTGATTAAGACGCCCGGCTCGATTGTGCTGATGCCATCGCAGCAGCCATGACAACTCACCACAGACAGACACCGAGAAAAGATGAACCGTCCATTTCTCTGTATCTCATATATGACGGTCTTTCCAGCCGCGGGGAAAACAAAATGAGCCGAACGCAGCAAACCGGCGCTCGCGGGGAACGGCTGGCGCGGAATTATCTCATTCGGCAGGGTTATACGATTTTGGATACCAACTGGTCAACGTCTTTTGGCGAACTCGACATCGTGGCGCGGTTCAAGGGCATGTATGTCTTTGTCGAAGTCAAAACGCGCCGCAGCCGCGATACGGAATCGGCTTTGGCAGGCGTCACCGCCGCCAAGCATGACCGCATCATCAAGGCCGTTTATCAATATCTGCACGACAAACAGCTTGACGAGGATGCTGGCTGGCGGATTGACGTCATCGGCATCGCGCTCGGCCACAGCCAGGCTCCGATTATTGATCATGTGGAGGACGCTTTTGACTGGTAAGCCGGCGCTCGTTATTGTTCTGGGACCCACTGGGGTCGGCAAAACAAGCCTTGCCATTGAGCTTGCCCAGCGGCTCAACGGAGAAATCATCGGCGCCGACAGCCGCCAGGTCTACCGCTATATGGACATCGGCACCGCCAAGCCGACCGCGGCGCAGCGAGCGCGAATCTCGCATCATCTGATTGACTTTGTCGAGCCCGACTGCCAGTTAAGCCTGGCTGAATATCAAGACCGCGCCTTTCAAACTATTCACGCGCTGCACGCGGGCGGCAAACTGCCGTTTTTGGTCGGCGGCAGCGGTCAATACATCACCGCGGTGGAAGCCGGCTGGTCAATTCCGCGCGTGCCGCCGGATTTTGACCTGCGCGCCGAACTCGAAGCCTATGCCGCATCGCATTCGGCGCCGGCCCTGCATGACCGGCTGCGGCGGGTGGATTCAATCTCGGCTGATCGAATCCATCCCAACAACCTCCGTCGGGTGATACGGGCGCTGGAGGTTCACATCCTGACTGGCAAAGCCATCAGCGAACTGCAAGAAAAAAAGCCGCCGCCCTGGCGCATGTTCACCATCGGCTTGCGGCTTGACCGCGCCATCCTCTATCCGCGGGTGGACAAGCGCGTAGATGACATGATTGCGGCTGGCTTTGTCGCCGAAGTGCAGGCTTTGCTTGACATGGGATACGGGCGCGGTTTGCCTTCTATGAGCGGTCTCGGTTATCTTGAAATGGCGGAGCATCTGCTGGACGGCGCGCCGCTTGACGAAGCCATCCAAAAAACCAAATTCAGCACGCATGAGTTCATTCGCCGTCAGGATGTCTGGTTTCGCGGCCACGATTATGGCATTATGTGGCACAATGTCGAAGCCGAGCCGCTGGAAACGATTGAGAAAACACTGCGAGCCTGGCTGCAAGGAAGAGCCTTGTGACCCGCCTGACGCAGCCCGACCGCAGCAGTCCCAACGCCGCTATCGGCATCATCCTGCTGATTGTGCTGGGTGTGTTTGCGGCGCCCAATCTGATGCCGAAATTTGTCGCCGACCTTTCGCCTTATCTCTTCGCCGGTATGCCTTGCAGCCGCCTGCGAACCGCAAGAGACCTGGCAGCGCATCAATCGATCATTGGCCGCGCGGTGCAAGACCCCTTGACACTTGAAGTCGCTGTGACTGACATTGACGCCGACGGAACCATCCTGATACGATTAACCGTCGCCAATTCGTCTTTGGGCGCGGTGCCGATTGTTTATCAGGAGGGCAATGTCGCGGTATCCGCCGATGATGACCAGACCTATGGCTTTGGCATTATCATTGACCCGGCGCCGAGCGCCGGTTTGCGTCCGCGGCAGAATGCCAATCCGACAAGCTACCATGAGGCTGATATTCGTATACTTGGTCCGCGGCAAAAATGCGTTCATTCGCTTACCGTGACGGCATCGCCGCAGCTGATTTCCGCCGGCGGCGCCGTCCGCGCCTATTATCGCATGGCTGTCGCCGGGACGCATCCGCCGTCGAGCCAGGCGGCGCGTCTGATTTACGCTGACCAAGGCCTCGACATACTGACGGCAGGCGCGCTGTTTTCGGCGCCAGCCAAAATCAAACCGCGCCCATGACAAATCGGGGGTTTCAATACAATGATTGTCTGGTAAAATAATGGGAAATCAAATGACAGCCAAAAGCAAGCTCACACATTTGGATGACCGCGGCCGCGTCAGTATGGTTGATGTTGGCGCCAAGCCCGACAGCGAACGGGTGGCTGTCGCTGGCGGCCGGGTGCTGATGCAGCCGGCGACGGTTCGGTTGATCCGCGCTGGTCAGGTCAAGAAAGGCGATGCGCTTGCTGTGGCTCGCATCGCCGGCATAATGGCTGCCAAGCGCGCCGCCGAGCTTATCCCCCTGTGTCATCCGATTGCCATCAACAGCATCGAGCTTGATTTGACTATCGACGAAGCGAAGCACGCGGTTGACATTGTGGCGACGGTCAAAACCAGGGGCAAGACCGGCGTCGAAATGGAAGCCCTGACGGCCGTCGCGACCGCCGCCCTGACCATCTATGATATGGCGAAGGCGGTAGACCGGGAAATGCGGCTGTCCGATATACGGCTGCTCGAAAAGCGGGGCGGCCTGCGTGGCGATTATACCGCCGAATAGAGGATATCATGCGAATCACGGCGCTTTTTTTCGCAGCCCTGCGCGATATCATCGGTGAAAAGCGACTGACCATCGAAATGCCAGCCGCCTCCAGCACCGTAGCGCAATTACGGCAGGAACTCATCAATCGCTATCCGGCCGCGGGCGACCATCTCAAAATTGCGCTGGCGGCTGTCAATGAAGAATTCGCCTTTGACCAGGACGCCATCCATGAGGGCGACGAGATTGCGTTTTTCCCGCCGGTGAGCGGCGGTGAAACGTCAAAACGCCCGGAGATCTTTCGTCTGCCCGATGCGCCGATTGACCATGACGAGATCGTCGCCGCGGTGACGACTGCCAAAACCGGCGCGGTTTGTCTGTTCACCGGCATCGTTCGCGGTCAAACTGACAAAGACGGGCACCTCCCCCAGACCGAGCGTCTGACCTACGAGGCTTACCAGCCCATGGCCATCGCCAAGATGAAACAGGTGGCGCAGGAAATCCGCGCGCAGTGGGACAAAATCGAGGGCATCGCCATCATCCAGCGAATCGGCACGCTTGAGGTCGGGCACAACACCGTATTAATCGCCTGTTCTTCGCCGCATCGGGACGACGGCTGCTTTGAGGCTGCCCGTTATGGAATCGACCGCTTGAAGGAAATCGTGCCGGTCTGGAAAAAAGAAATCGGGCTGAATGGCGAAGCCTGGATTGAAGGCGGCTATCGCCCCACAGCGCCGGACAAGAGCGATTCATAAGCTGGAATTCCACCCCAAGCTGTGGTACAAAATAACGTAATGGTTTGCACACGCCGACCGAAACTTGGCATGGCTGGCGGCAGCGCATCCTTAGCATTCAAGCGATTCAATGACTCAAGCAACCAACGCAAAACCGGCATACGAAGATATCCTCGGCGTGAAATTCCATAACCGCGACCTGCTGACTCAGGCGCTGACCCATCGTTCCTTTGTCAACGAATATGACGGCGACCAGGCGATACTGGATAACGAGCGGCTGGAGTTTCTGGGCGATGCTATTCTTGATGTCGTCGTTGCCGATATGCTTTACCACCAATACCCCGATGCTGCCGAAGGCGCATTGACGCAGCTTCGCGCCGCCCTGGTGAAAACAGAATCACTGGCTCGCATCGGCGCCAGCTTTAATCTGGGTGAATATATGCGAATAGGCCACGGCGAGGAAAACACCGGCGGGCGCGAACGTGTGACCATCCTTTGCCAGGGGTTTGAAGCCGTGATTGGCGCTATGTACCTCGACCGCGGCATGAAAGCCGTTGCCGACTTTGTGATGCCCAGCCTGCTCGAATCGCTTGAATACATTATCGAAAACAACCTGCATATTGATGCCCGCAGTGAATTGCAAGAATGGATTCAAGCAGAGCTAAGCGTTGCGCCAAGCTATTACGTGGTCGGCGAAGCCGGGCCAGACCATGCCAAGGAGTTTCAGGTTGAAGTCGCCCTTGGCGATCATATCATCGGCGCTGGAATGGGCAGCAGCAAACGTTCGGCAGCCCAGGAAGCCGCCCGAGTCGCCTTGCAGCGCCTTGAACAGGAGGGCTTGCCCGATTCCATTGAATTGACAAGGGTTGAAATCACAGCTGCGGTCAGTAATGAAGCGCCGGCCGCCGAAGGCTAGGCAGTACGGCAAATCAATTCCGTCTGCCAAAAAAACAGCTGTTGCAGATGCGATAGCGATAACGCGAGGGCAAAACTCGGCCGCAAACTGAACAGCGCCGAGCCGTATCCAGTTGCCTTAGCAGCGCCTCATCAATAGACAAAGACCATTCGCGCCGTTCCTCGCGCACCTGTTGATGCGCTTCGCAATATCTGGCAAATTCCTTGCGGCGCGAAAGCCACAGATAAATATCGGCACAGGCAATCGACAGTTCGGCTGCTTCCAGGTCGGTGGAATCCGCAATCGGCGCGACAGCCTGCGGCGGCAGCGGAATTTGATAGCCTTCCAAAATCATCGTGGCGCAGTCCAGCCAATAGAGACGGGTGCGTTTGCGGGCTGGCGCATTGACCAGCTGCAAGGCGCTCGCCAAACCCAGCCGCTCGATCTCTTCATCGGACAGCATCTTCGCCAGTTCGACTCTTTCGGTCAGATCTGCGGTGGTGATGACTTTACGCAGCTCCGGCGGAATCGACTCCAGCGCCGCCCACTGCGTCAGCTGCTCGGCCAGATTGCCGGGAATCAGCTTCAAATCATCGACGGTCGGCGCCACGCGGGCATAGGCCAAGGTCGCCGGCCTTTGAACGTACAACTGCCGTATCGCTTGCAGCTGATGCTTGTTGGTAGAGGTAATCAGCCCGGCTTTCGACAGACCATAACGGCCGGCGCGCCCCCCGATTTGATGAACCTCGCTGGGATAAAGCGGGCGCACTTCTCTGCCATCAAACTTTTCAATCTCATAAAAACAAACCACATCGGCCGGCAGGTTCAGGCCCATGCCGACCGCATCGGTCGCAACGCAGATTTCCGTTTCGCCGTTGGCAAACCGATCCGCCTGCCGCCGTCTGACTTCGGGCGGCAAACTCCCATAGACAACGGAAACCCGGCGTCCCAGCCGTTCCAGCTTGGTCTTCAAGTCAAGCACGCCTTGGCGCGTAAAAGCCACCAGAATCGTATAGGGCGGCAAAGACTCTAACGTATAATGCCTTTCCGCCATTTTTATTGGAGCCAGCCGTTGGTGTTCGACCACTTGATAAGGGATTTCGGCCGCCGCCGAGAGGACTTCCATCAGGGTTTGCGCCGGCGGCGGACCAATAATGTGCATCTCTGGCGCCGCCGACTCCATCATCGCCCGCGTCCAAGCCCAGCCGCGGTCGGCATCCGCCAGCATCTGGGCTTCATCAATAATCACACAGGCGCCGCTGTCCAGCGCATTAAACATCTCAATGGTGGCGGCGGTGATTTTCGCGCCCGCCGTCGGAATGTATTCTTCGCCGGTCAGCAGGCTGCAAGCGACGCCTTCATCGTTCAGTCGGTCATAGATTTCGTATGCCAGCAGCCTTAATGGCGCCAGATACCACCCGGAACCCGCCCTTTTAAGCGCCTGCAAGGCATCATGGGTTTTGCCGCTGTTCGGCTCGCCAATGTGCAGGAAAATCTCCTGCTGCTCGCGGTAGGGATAACGCCACTTGGGGAAGGCATCAATCAGACGGCGCCGCAATCGAGTCCGCGCTTCGCGGCGTCTGCGCCGCTGCGTCCGCTTGCCGCGCCGCGGTTTGCCTTGGCTTTGATGCCGGTCGTCCAGCAGTTGAGCATATTCGTCAAAAGTTTCGGGCAGGTCCCACAATCCGCGCACATCGCGCCAGATAATATGCCGCGACTTTATGCCGGCCTGCCGCAGACGCCGGTTCAGAGCCTCGCTGTTGATATGAAGCACCGTCCTTAAATCTTTTGGGCGCAGACGCTCATAGCCGGCGATCATTTCGCGCATATCCGGGTCATCCGCGGTGGGTCGAAAGGTGTACACCGGAAAACGCAAGCTCCCTTTCGGATCGCGAAAGCTGTCCAAAGCCAACTCTTTCGCTGCCTGGCGCAGCGCCGTCGGCCTGACCCCGACGATATGCGCCGCCTTTTTAATCGTATAGCTGCGGGCCGCAACCTGCCGCTCAATCGAATCAGCGGCGCTGGGGTCAAACTCAATGTCCTCGCGCACCGCGCTGCCGCACAAATCCAATACGCGCGCCCAAGTCTCATCATCAATCAAAGTGTCTTGCCGCTCTTTATCCATAGCTTGCTCCACAGATGATTCCCATGACTTATTCTGTTCATGCTGTCCAATCGGCACAGCTTCATCCCGACCACGTATAAGGAGGAACAGACGGCGCATCCTCATCGATATCAATTCGAGTTTCGTATATCGTGGAATCGGTTTCAAACAGCGGCATCTGTTTGGCAGGTTGGATGTGATGCCATTTCAGAATCGCATCCACCAAAGCTGTTTTCCCCCCGGTCTCATTATAGATTTCAGCCGCAAACCGCGCTGGATGTTTCTGTGATTTGCGCCGATTGCAGTTCGGGCAGGCAACTACCAAGTTGCGGGGCGCATTAAGCCCTTGCTGGTTCAAACTGACGACATGATCCAATTCAAACAAGTTATTCACCAGACGAAGGCCGCACCATTCGCAGCGCCCGCCGGATTCCAGAATGCGGTCCCGCAGCAAAACAGCCGTCAATCTGCCGGGCGCGCCGGCGCGCTTGGCGCGCGCATTCAATGCCGCGGCATAGCGTTCAAGCTCCCGTAGATCGAGACGGTCTTGATAAATCATGCCAATCATTCAGCCCATCAATTGTCCAGCCGAAAGCCATGATGGTTTATTATACAGCATTATTGTTATCATCGCGACCTGTTCCTGCCGCCAGGTCAGTGTATAATAGTGGTTTGTCAGCCCGACCAATACACAGGAGAAAGCATCTTGGGCATCTTCCGCCGTGGCTTGTCAAAGACCCGCGCGTCCTTCTTCGGTCGCATCTCGCAGCTACTGGGCAATACCGAAATCGACGAAGACACCTGGGACGAAATCGAAACCCTGCTCATCCAGGCTGACACCGGCTTCAATACCACAGTGAAGGTGATTGACAGTCTGCAAAAGCAAGTCCGCGCCGAAGGCATAACCAAAAGCGAACAGCTTCAAGCTGCGCTAAAAGAGACGCTCGCCGGTTTTCTGACCTTCCCGCCGGCGATGGACATCGCCGGGCGCGAGCTTTCTATCATACTGGTTGTCGGCGTGAATGGGTCGGGGAAGACAACATCCATCGCCAAGCTCGCTCATCGGCTCAAAAATCTATCTCGACGCAAGGTGATGATTGCGGCCGGC
The DNA here is from genome assembly GCA_965203755.1 of Phototrophicaceae bacterium. Taxonomy (GTDB): domain Bacteria; phylum Chloroflexota; class Anaerolineae; order Aggregatilineales; family Phototrophicaceae; genus UBA6055. The sequence continues at coordinate 536,599 of OZ241910.1, forward strand.
GACACCTTCCGCGCCGCCGCCATTGAGCAGCTTCAAGCATGGGGAAAGCGCGTCGATGTGCCCGTGATTGCCAATCGCCCCGGTTCTGACCCCGGCGCCGTCGTCTATGATGCCACCGCCGCCGCCAAAGCCCGCGGATACGAAATTCTGATTATTGATACCGCCGGGCGCCTCCAGAACAATTACAACCTGATGCGCGAATTGACTAAAATCAGTGAGGTTTCGGGCAAAGTGGTGCCAGACGCGCCTCACGAAGTTCTGCTGGTTCTGGATGGCACCACCGGGCAAAACGCTATCGAACAAGCCAAGAAATTCCAGGAAGCCGCCGGTGTCACCGGTGTCATTGTCACCAAGCTGGACAGCACAGCCAAAGGCGGTATGGTTTTCTCTATTTTTAACGACCTGGAACTTCCGGTTCATTACCTTGGGCTTGGCGAAGGCATCCATGACCTAGTCCTGTTCACGCCTGAATTTTTTGTGGACAGCCTCTTCGACGATGAAGACAATTAGGCAGATGAGTTCTTAACTTTGAAGCAAATCACGAGCCTGCAAAACAGCAAGGTCAAGCTGGTCAAACGTCTGCGAAGCAAGCGCGGGCGGCAGCAGGAGCGGCGCTTTGTGATTGATTATGAACGCGACCTGCGCCGTGCTTTGAATCAAGGGCTTGAGCTTGATTTTCTGCTGCACTGTCCCCAAGTGGCTGGCGGCGTTTTTGTCGAGAGCCTGGAAGCAGTCGATATTTACCAAATCTCGCCGCAGATTTTGAATCAGCTTAGCTATCGGGAAAATTCAAGCGGAATCGCTGCCGTCTTGCAAAGCCCGGCTGCCAAAGGCTTGTCCGAGTTACAGGAGGCGGCCGTCGATCATGCCGCCCTGCTGGTCGCTTTGCAAAAACCGGGCAACATCGGCGCGCTGCTGCGAACCGCCGACGCCAGCCGATTGGATGCAGTCATACTGGTCGATATCTCACTTGACCTATATAATCCGAACATTATCCGCAGCAGCACCGGTTCATGTTTTTTGGATAACATTTACCAGCTAGGCAGCGACGCAGCCATCTCTTACTGCCAGCGACAGGGTTTCCAGCTTGTCGCGGCGGATGCACAGGGCGGCGCCAGCCTTTATGACACGGATTTCCGGCAAAGGACCGCCATCGTGCTGGGAACAGAAGACCAAGGATTAAGCCCGGCATGGGAAGCAAATTGCGACCAGTTGACGCGCATCCCCATGAACGGACGGCTGGCAGATTCGCTGAATGTCGCTGTGAGCGGCGCTATCTTCATGTACGAAGTCGTTCGTCAGCGTCATTTTAGCTAAATCCATTGTTGCCCGGCGCAAGCGGGAAAGGCAAAATCGGGTCAATGCCCGTGATGGTTATGGACAGTCTAATCGCCACACTCTTAAAACTCAAATCACAGATAGATGAATTGATGCGGCGGATTGATGTCGATGGCAAAGCGCGCCTCGCCGACCAGCTGGAACAGCAGGCAAGTGAACGCGGGTTTTGGAATGATCCCGAAACGGCGCAGAAAATCATGCAGCAGCTATCCAAGCTCAAGTCGGTTGTCGATCAGTGGCGGCGGGTCGCCAGCCGCATCGGCGATGCCATTGAATTGGCAGAAATGGACGACGATGACCTGCAAGACGACCTGGAACAGGAAACCAGAGACCTGGTCAGCCTGGTTGAATCCATGTCCCTGCAAGCGATGCTGTCCGGCGACTATGACAGCGAGGATGCCATCTTTGCCATTCATGCCGGGGCAGGCGGCGTCGATGCACAGGATTGGGCTGAAATGCTGGAACGGATGTACCTGCGCTGGATGGAACAGAATGGCTACCAAGCCGAAATACTCGACCGTAGCGCCGGCGATGAAGCCGGCATCAAGAGCGTTACCGTCAGCGTGAAAGGCGACTATGCCTTTGGCTATCTGCAAAGTGAGGAAGGGGTGCATCGCCTGGTGCGCCTTAGTCCCTTCGACAGCGCCCGCCGGCGGCACACCTCATTTGCCAAGGTTGAGCTTTGGCCTGACATTCAAACCAATATCGAAATTGAGGTGGTCGAAAAAGACATCCGCATCGATACCTATCGCGCCAGTGGCGCCGGCGGTCAGCACGTGCAGAAGAACGACACCGCCGTTCGTATTACCCATGTGCCAACCGGCATCGTGGTCCAATGTCAAAATCAGCGCAGCCAGGCGCAAAACCGCGACCGCGCCATGCAGATCCTTAAAGCTCGGCTGTTCGAGATGGAACGCGCCAAACAGGAAGCCGCGATGGCCGCGCTAAAAGGCGTCAATGTCGATGCCGGCTGGGGGAATCAAATTCGGTCGTATGTGCTGCATCCCTACCAGATGATCAAAGACCATCGCACCAGCCTTGAAATCGGCAATGCCGCCGCCGTGCTTGACGGCCGTTTGGGCGACTTCATTGAAGCCTACCTTCGCCACAAAGTAGGCAGCTAAGCCGCATCATTGCCATGGCAAGCCGGATTTGCCGTGCTATACTTAAAATAATACTGCAAACATGACTTGGAGATGCCGGAGTAGATATGGAAAATATGATCTGGCTGCAATTTGGCGGATTTTTCGTTGCTGTGCTGGGGCTGGGCTTGGCCGGGATAGTGTACCTTACCCGCCAGTTTAATCGCTTGGCCGACCGTATGGGAAACTTAGAACAGCGACAGACCCGTCTTGAGGAACGCGTAGACCAACGTTTTGACCGCATGGAAGAGCGCTTTGACCGCATGGAAGAGAGTTTGGGTCAGTTGCAGGGCGAGGTGAAGAATCTGGGCGAAGGCTTGCAAAATGTTGAGAAGGAACAGGCGCGGATGCTCGGCTACCTGGAAGGCCGCGGGGTCATGGGCAAGGCCCCGGCTGATATCGAGACCGTCTCCTAAACCCTTGCCGGCCTTGTCCGGCCTGCTCGTCTATTCCAGCCATGCTGAAATTCAAATCATTCATTTCACCACTGCCAACATAGAAGATGTTCCTGCCTTCATCCCCCTGCAGCGAAACCCCTTTGCAAATATGAGACAATTCGCGCAGAATATGATAATCTATGCTTAAAGCAAATTGTCAAGGTGGACGATTCATGTTAGCTTCGACAACGGTCTATTCGCGCGATCTGGATTCACTGCTTCATTCCTTAGCTGATATCAAACCCAACGAACAAGACCTGATTACGGCGGCTTATCACCGCGCCGAAGCCGCCCATGCCGGTCAAAAGCGAAAATCCGGCGAACCCTATTTCACACACTGCGTCGCCGTTGCCAGCATCCTGGCAGAAATGAACATGGATGCCGAAACGATTGCCGCCGGGCTGCTCCACGATGTCGCTGAAGACACTGATATGACCATCGAATCGGTCCGCAGCGAGTTCGGAACGACCATTGCCCGTCTGGTTGATGGCGTCACCAAACTCAAAAACCTGCCGCTTAAAAACGTCTCCCCAGTTGGTGATTCCCGCCGCACCAGCATGGTCAACCGCGAGATGGAATACATCCGCAAAATGCTGATGACTATGGGCGATGACATACGGGTCGTGCTGGTCAAACTGGCGGACCGCCTGCACAATATGCGGACGCTCGGATATCTGCCGCAGCATAAACAAAAATCAGTCGCCCAAGAGACTATGGATATTTTCGCGCCGTTAGCGAACCGTCTGGGCATCTGGCAAATCAAGTGGGAACTTGAGGACCTTGGCTTCCGCTATCTCAATCCGGCGGCTTATCGCTCGATTGCCAAAGCGCTGGATGAACGGCGGGCTGACCGCGAAGAATACATTGCCGGCATCAAGGGAAAACTGATCACCGAACTGAATGCAAGCAACATCACCAAGGTTAAGATTGCCGCCCGCCCCAAACATATCTACAGCATCTACAACAAAATGACCCAGAAAGGTTTGCCGCTGGAACAGATTTATGATATTCGCGGGATGCGCGTCCTGGTCAACACGCTTGGGGAATGTTACCTTACACTTGGCATTGTCCATAACCTCTGGCGCCCGATCCCTGGTGAATTTGACGATTATATCGCCAACCCAAAGGATAACTTTTATCGCAGTCTGCACACAGCCGTCCACGATAACAGAGGGAAAACCGTCGAAGTGCAGATCCGCACCTGGGAAATGCACGAGGACGCTGAATATGGCATCGCGGCGCACTGGCGTTACAAAGAAGGCAATCATCAGCATGACAAAGCCTTTGAACAGCGAGTCGCTTTCCTGCGGCGCCTGATGGAATTTGGACCCGAGGTCAATGATGCCTCTCAATTTGTCGATACAGTCAAATCGGAGGTCTTCCAGGACCGCGTTTACAGTGTAACCCCCAACGGCGATATTGTGGACCTGCCAGTCGGCGCGACGCCGATTGACTTTGCCTATCATATTCACACCGATATTGGCAACCGCTGTCGCGGCGCCAAGGTCAATGGCCGCCTGGTGCCGCTGAATTATAAACTGCAAATGGGCGACCAGGTTGAGATTCTAACCTCAAAACGCGGCGGCCCGAGCATGGATTGGCTCAACCCCGACCTGGACTATGCCGTCACAACCCGCGCCCGCAGCAAAATCCGTCACTGGCTGCGTAAACAAAACCGCGATAAGCATATCACCATGGGGCGCGAGGCGCTGGAGCGCGAACTCAAACGTCTGGGCGTCATCGACAAAATCGCCTTCGATTCGGTTGCCCGGCTGTTGAACTTTGACAAGCTGGATGACTTTTTGGCGGCGATTGGCGCCGGGGATGTCACCAGCCCTCAAATTACCAACCGTGTTCTGGAGGACGAACGGCGAAAATCGGCAAACGCAGTCAGTGAAGCCGATTTGCTGAAACCGCGCTCAAAATCGCCCGGACCCAATGCGGCCAAGGGAGTCAGCATCATGGGCGCCGGCGGCTTGCTAGTCAATCTTGCCCGCTGCTGTTCGCCTATGCCCGGCGACAGCATTATCGGCTATATCACCCGCGGGCGCGGTGTGACCACCCACCGCACCGATTGTCCGAACATCCAGGCTATGCGCGAAACCGAGCGCCTGATCGATGTCTCTTGGGGCCCCATCGACGACGAACAGCGCTATGCCGTGCCGGTTGAAGTCATCGCCTATGACCGCGAAGGCTTGCTGCGCGAAATCAGCACCATCATTGCCGACCAAAAAGTGAATATCTCGTCGATTGAAGTCTCAACCCGCCAGCATATCGCCACCTTGTACATCCAGCTTGAAATCGCAAACAATCAGCAGCTGACGCGCATCCTGTCCCAGATTGACTGCATACCCGGCGTTGTCGATGCTCGCCGGCGCAACGCAAGCTAAGTCAATGCGCTGTTTTGGCGCCGGATGATGCCAATGCGCGTTGCATTGCTTGAGGCTTATTATGGCGGCAGTCACAAGTCTTGGGCCGATGGCTGCCAAAAGTTTTCACAGCATGACATCAGCCTCATCACGATGCCGGCGCAGTTTTGGAAGTGGCGCATGCAAGGCGCCGCCATCACCTTGGCCCGCCTGCTGGATGCAAAACCAGATGTCATACTGGCATCCAGCATGATGGACCTTTCTATTTTCCGCGCCCTGACACACCGCCGGCTGGGAGATGTGCCTGTCGCTATGTACTTCCACGAAAATCAATTGTCCTATCCGCAAAATCGGCGTCAGCATCATGGCTGGCGTTATGGCTTCATCAACTTTATCAGCGCCCTGACCGCCGATGCCAATTTCTTCAACAGCGCCTTTCATCTGCATGATTTTATGAATCAGCTGCCCCGAATGCTCAAACATTTTGCTGATTACAATGAATTGCAGACCATCGAGGAAATCAAATCCAAATCAAAGGCGCTGCCGCTGGGGATCGACCTGCATCGATTCGATGCCCATAAAAACCAGCCGCCTCCACAGCAGCCCCCGCTCATCCTCTGGAATCATCGTTGGGAAGAAGACAAAAATCCGACCGCGTTTATGGACAGCATGACCCAGCTTGCCAGCGAGGGCTACAGCTTCAGGGTGGCGGTCACCGGCGAGAGCTTTGGCGAGACGCCGCCGGCCTTCCAAACGGCGCAGTCCCGACTCGGCGACAAGCTCATTCAGCTGGGCTATATTCATTCCTTCGCCGAGTATGCCGCCTTGCTTTGGCAAGCCGATTATGTCGTCAGTACCGCCTGGCAGGAATTTTTCGGGGTTTCGATTTGCGAAGCCATCTATTGTGACTGCATTCCCATTTTGCCCAATCGCCTCAATTATCCGTTTCTGATCACAGACGAACTCAAAGCCGGCTGTCTGTATAACCAAGGCAAGCTCACCGCGCTGCTGCGGCATCATCTGGATGGCGGCATTCAAGTGGATGCCGCCGCGCTAAAGGCAAAAATCGCCCGCTTTGACTGGACGGTCATCGCCCCGCAGTATGACAAGGAACTGCAAGGTCTGGTCAGTCGCCGCCGAGCATAGGCATCAACACAGAATCACGGGCAGGCAGGCTGTCTGCAACAGCGGCCGCGGCAATTTTAGGGCGATACTCGACGACCGCAATGACCGCTTCGTTCTTACGCAGGGCAATGACCGAACTGCCGCCGGCGCGGCCTCGCTTGACAGTCTCGGCAAGGCCAAGGCTCATGTATTTTGCCTTGTGCCGGCTCGTCAACACCAATACCGTATCATTCAGCTTGCCGATAGCCGCCGCGGCGACTTCCCGGCTTGATTCTGGCAGGCGCATCGTGATTTTGCCGCTGCCGCCGCGTCTTTGCACCGGATACTCCTCCATGGATGATATTTTGGCGACCCCATCTTCAGTGATATTCCAACTGTGCAGGGCATCATTCGCCAGAAACGCGCCGACAACACGATCAGACTGCCCCAGCAGCTTGATGCCGCGCACGCCACCCGCCGCCAAACCTTGGGTTGGCACATCCTTTTCGCTAAACCTGATTGCCTGCGCTTTGACTGTGGTCAGCACGGCTTCATCCGCGCCGGTGGTGTATCTCACAGTCAGCAGTCGGTCGCCTTTCGCAATTTTCATCACAGTAAAAGACCGAGACATCAGCCCGGGCAAGTCCTTGGTCTGCAATCGTTTCACCTGCCCCTGCTGGGATACCAGAAACAGACAGCCGGACTTGAGGTTCATCGGCAGGCATTGCAGAGCAGCGATGGTTTCGTCGGCGGGCAGTTGGCACAACGCGCTGAAAGGCATGCCATCAGCTGCATCCTCCCCCTGTGGTAACTGCTGCACAGGAATCGTGGCGCAATTCCCTTTATCCGTAAATAAATATACCGTTTGTGCGGTTGAACTGCGCTGCAAGAATCGTGGCGGGATTTTTGTAGCAGTCGTAATTTTAGGCGGCTCATCCTTAAATGTCCGCCCCAGCTGTCCCCTCACACTGAACATCACCCAGGTGTTCTCTTCGGGCATCAAAAAATCTTCTACCGCCACGGCTGTAGCTTCGCTTTCGGCAATAATACTGCGCCGCTCGTCGCCATATTCGGCTTTCACCTCGACCAACTCCGCCGATATATGCCGCCGTTGTTTCTGCGGGCTGGCCAGCAAAGCCGTCAATGATTTAATCAGCCGGAACTTTTCCTTGTATTCCTGCCTGATTTTTCTGATTTCCAGCGAAGCCAGGCGGCGCAGGGGCATATCCAAAATAGCCTGTGCCTGCATCTCGGTCACGCTGAAGTTTTTCATCAGGTTACTGCGGGCTGAATTCATATTGCGCGACTTGCGAATCACCGCAATCACTTCGTCAAGATGATCCAGCGCAATCAGCAGCCCTTCAAGGATATGCGCCCGTTCCTTCGCCCGCGCCAGGTCAAAGCGGCTGCGGCGCTGCACAACTTCGAGACGATGTTCCAGATAAACGCGCAAAGCCTGCTTAAGCGTCAGCAGACGCGGCTGTCCATCAACCAGCGCCAGCATAATAATCCCAAAGGTGGATTGCAGCGGGGTCAGCTTGAAGAGCGCCGCCATCACCGCGGGCACATCAACGCCGCGCTGCAACTCAATCACCAAGCGGACAGGGTTTTGCCGGTCAGATTCGTCGCGTAAATCCGCCAGCCCTTCCAGCTTGCCTGAATTCACCAAGGACGCGATGCGCTCAATCAGCGCGGTCTTATTGGTTTGGTACGGCAGTTCGCTGACAATAATGCGAGATTTGCCGCGCCCCATATCTTCAATATGCACCTTGGCGCGGATGGTGATTTTGCCGCGGCCAGCGGCAAAAGCCGCCCGCAGCATATCCTCGCCGCCGCGCATCTTATAAATCAAGCCGCCGGTCGGAAAATCGGGCCCCTTGACATAACGCATCAACTCTTCGACATCAATCTCATCAAGCCGCTCCCAGTTGTCCAGCATATAAACCAGCGCATCGCAGACTTCAGCCAGATTATGCGGCGGCACATTGGTGGACATGCCAACAGCAATGCCAGAAGCGCCATTCACCAGCAAATTAGGCACAACCGCCGGCAAAACAGAAGGTTCACTTAATGTCCCATCAAAGTTCTCGACAAAATCCACGGTATCCTTGCTGATGTCAACCAGAAGCTCGCTGCCGAGACTTGCCATCCGGGCTTCGGTATAGCGCATGGCAGCGGCGCCATCGCCGTCGATGCTGCCAAAGTTGCCTTGACCGTCAATCAACATATAGCGCATGGAAAAATCCTGCGCCATACGTACCATCGCGTCATAAACAGCCCCATCTCCATGCGGATGATATTTACCCAGCACCTCGCCAACGATACGGGCGCTTTTTTTATGTCCGCTGGCTGCATGAACGCCCATGTCGTGCATGGCAAACAAAATACGGCGATGCACCGGCTTGAGACCGTCGCGGGCATCAGGCAAGGCGCGTGACACAATGACGCTCATCGCATAATCGAGATAGGCATCGCGCATTTCGCGTTCGATATTCACTTGATGAATGGAACCATCTGTCATGAAATGTCCTTCATGGATCGCAGTTTATTCCGGCTGCGCCGGCTTGCTTCAGGCTATCATTGTAGAATGCAATTTGACCCAGTGTCAAATCAATCTGGTCTAGCCGGCATCGACCTATGATAGCAAGCCGATATTGGCTGTGGTAGACTGTCTGACATGTTCAGACAGCGCATCAAAGTCATCGTAGCCATCGTTTTAGTCGCTGGCATGATCGGGATTCTCGCTAATCGTCTGGTGGAAGACGCATTGCCGCCCTCCGCTCCACCGGCGGCGCCGCGTCCAATTATACTTCCCGCTACCCCGGCGGCATTCATCGGCGCAATCATAGGCGAAGGCTACATCCCGCCGGCCACCGGCGCAGTCGACTCATTCGCACCGACGCCAATTCCCGTCATTATGCCAGCCGCAACACCCTTGCCGGCCGGTCAAATCCGACTCGACAGTTCACAAATGGGCATTCAGGCGCATTACAATTTTGATGTCGCCGGCTGGGACCGAACGCTGCATCAAATCGCCGCGCTGCGCGTAGGCTGGATCAAGATGCAGGCCGCCTGGAATTGGCTGCAACCGGATTCCCCCGGTCAATTCGACCAAAATTTCCGCCTGTTTCAGCTGCATGTTCAGGAAGCGGACAAGCGCGGATTCAAGGTTTTATTGAGCATTGCCAAGGCGCCGGCCTGGGCTCGTCATATCAATCGCAGCGAAGACGGACCGCCGGACGACCTTAGCCAGCTTGCCGGATTTATACGGCTTTTGCTGGAAAAAGTTGGTCCCTATGTCGACGCCATCGAAATATGGAATGAGCCGAATCTAAAGCGCGAGTGGACCGGCAATCGGGCTTTTAACGGCGCCGGCTATATGGAGTTGTTCCGCATCGGCTATGACGCGGTTCGGGCATACTCGCCCAATATCACCGTCATCACCGCCGGGCTGGCGCCCACCGGCAACGCGGCGGGCATTGCCGTCAACGACCGCGCTTTCCTCCAGCAAATGTACCATGCCGGCTTAGCGCAATATGCTGATGTCGTGATCGGCATTCATCCCTATAGCTGGGGCAATCCGCCCGATTTTCTGTGTTGCGACAGCATTGCCGGGCAAGGCTGGGATGACCGCCCTCAATTCTTCTTTCGGCAGAATATCCAGGATTATCGCCGCATTATCGCCGCGAACGGCGACAGCGCACAGATGTGGGCGACCGAATTTGGCTGGGCAACCTGGCAGGATTATCCCAGCCAGCCGCCCGATATCTGGATGAGCTACAATTCACCCAACGATCAGATGAACTATACCCTGCGCGCCTTTCAAATCGGGCAGGCGCGTCAAGACGTCGGCGTGATGATCCTCTGGAATTTGAGCTATGCCAACGAGATCATCATTCACCAAGGCAGTGAATTAGCTGGCTACAGCCTCTTGTATCCTTCATTTGACGGCAGCGGCGGCCTGCGGCAGCGGCCACTGTATGAGGCTTTGGCGAATCGACCTTGAAACAAAAAGCGCGGGACCAGACAACCATCCCGCGCTTTTTCATTTGCGCTATTCGCGCTGGCTGGATTACAGTTCGTTGAGCATGTTTTCAAAGTCATCCGGGTCGCCAAAATCATCCAGGTCCAAGGTGCCTTCGGCTTCCAAAGTGACCGGCGGCGCATCATCCTCGCCGTCCTGGTAGGCATGGAAGCCGGTGCCGGCCGGAATCAGCTTGCCGATAATCACGTTTTCCTTCAGACCATGCAGCGGGTCCACCTTGCCTTCAATCGCGGCGCCGGCCAACACCTTGATGGTATGCTGGAAGCTGGCTGCCGACAGATAGCTTTCGGTGCTCAAAGCGGCTTTGGTGATGCCCAGCAAAACCGGGGCGCCGCTTGACGGTTCTTTGTTTTCTGCGGTCAAATCATCGTTAATCTGCTTGAGCTTCAATTCGTCAATCAACTCGCCGGGCAGCAGATCGCTGTCGCCGCTGCTGGTAATCTGTACTTTGCACATCATCTTGCGGATAACCGTCTCGAAGTGTTTGTCAGCGATATTCACGCCCTGACTGCGATACACTTCCTGAATCTCGCCCAAGAGATAAAACTGCGTTGCGTCCGGGCCCAATACCCGCAGGATGTGATGCGGATTCTTCGAGCCTTCGGTAAGCTGATCGCCGGGCTTGACTTCCATGCCATCAACAATCGCCTTCCTCAACCGCGCATTGGCCGGAATCTCATATTCCTGCTCTTCGCGGCGTTCAGAGCGGATATAAACGATGTTGTCTTCAATATGCACCGTACCCGCCATAGAAGACCTAAGATCTTCCGCATCATGGCTGGCGATGACTGCGCCTTCTTTGATGTCCTTCCCATCGGTGGCATGAATGTCCCAGTCAGCCGGAATCTCATGGGTCTCGCTGAAAACTTCGCTGTCAATCACCGTCGCGATGCGGACGCTATCCTCGCGTTCGGTCAAACGCAGGATGCCGCCGATATCCGTCATAACGGATTCGCCTTTGGGTTTCTGCCGCGCCTCAAACAGTTCTTCAACCCGCGGCAAACCGCTTGTGATGTCACCGCCCGACCGCACCGTCCCCCCGGTGTGGAAAGTCCGCAAGGTTAACTGCGTGCCGGGCTCGCCGATAGACTGCGCCGCGATGATGCCAACTGCCGAACCGATATTCACCATCTCGCCAGATCCCAAATCACGACCATAGCACAAGGCGCATACGCCGTTAATGAGGTCGCAGGTCAGCGGACTGCGGACTTCAACTTCTTCCAAGGACGAATTTTGGATGGCTTCGGCAATATCTTCATCGATAAGTTCATTGCGCCCGACAATCAACGTGCGGACATAGACGGCGCTGTCTTCAATATACACTGTACCGGCCAGGGACGATCTAAATGGACGTCCGGCAACAGCAATTACCGTGCCGCCTTTCTTGATGTCTTCAATACGCACCGTGCCGGACAGGGACGACTTACGCTCTTGGATGCGACTGGCGATTACTGCGCCTTCCTTGATAACTTCCCCATCTGCTACATGAATCTCCCATTCAGCAGGCATCTCATATTCATGCTCATCACAGATATAGACCACATTGCCTTCAATATACACCGTGCCGGCCCGGAGCGATGCAAGCTCTTCGCTGTTAGCGATAACTGCACCCTTGATGGTATCCATCGCCTTTTGCAAGACTGTATCAGCCCCCTTAATAGTCTTGATATCTCCATCAAATGGGCCGTAGAAATTACTGATAAGTTTGAACGCCTTAGTAATTCGTTCGTCAGAAGACATATCAGAGATGTCTTTAGCTCCTGAATCCTGGTACTCAGAAATGACATCCTGCATCTCCTTCCAGGCGTTCGTATACTCGTTAGTCTTATCTTCCAGCCCGACTAATGCTTCCGGCAGGGCTTTCAGTTCCTTGCGTGATTCTTCTGCAACCGCAGGATGATCTTGCAATCGCACAATCACTTCTTCCAGGCCTTTTCTTTCACGAATGTACGAATCGACGACTTCCTTCGCTTCGGATATGATCTTAGCCGCATACCGTCGTTTATCAGCAGAAAGCTGGCCATCTCGAATTTCACGCGCGGTAATCATTGCGCCCAATTTTACCTTGCCTGCCAACTTATCAATGCGCTTTTGGCTCTGTTCAAATTCGGGACTGCTTCTAATCTCATCGAGATCGTTGAGTAAGGTTCGAACACCATAGCTGGCAATGACTGCGCCTTCCCCGATGTCTTGCCCATCCGTTACCTGAAGCTCCCAGCCATCTGGAATCTTATATTCATGCTCATCGCGGATATAGACCACATTGCCTTCAATATGCACCGTGCCGGCCCGGAGCGATGCAAGCTCTTCGCTATGGCCGGCGATGACTGCGCTTTCCTTGATGGCTTTTAGCTGTTCAAACACCCTTTGCACAGATTTACCAGCCACCTCCAATCGCCCGTGGAAATTTCTGATGACTTTGTACGCCTCATCAAAATCCTTATCAGAGATGTCTTTAATGACATCCCGAATCTCTTTCCAGGCGTTCGTGTACTCGTTTGTCGCCTTCTCCAGCCCGTCTAATGCTTCCGACAAATTGAGGACTTTCAGTTTCTGGCGCGATTCTTCTGCAACCGCAAGATGATCTTGCAATTGCACAATCACTTCTTCCAGACCTCTTCTTTCGCGAATATACGAATCGACGATTTCCTTTGTGTCGGATATGGTCTTAGATATGCCGTCTGCATGCTGTTTAGCAGTTTCACCGTCAGGAGCATTTTTAATTTCGTCCACATCAGAAATTACAGAACTGCTTACCTTCCTTGCCAATTCATCAAAGCGCTTTTGGCTCTGTTCAAATTCACGACTGCTTCTGATCTTATCGAGATCGTTGAGTAAGGTTCGAACACCATAGCTGGCAATGACTGCGCCTTCCTCAATGCCTTGCCCATCCTTTACCTGAAGCTCCCAGCCGTCTGGAATCTCATATCCAAACTCATCAGAGCAGCTAAAGATGGATATGGCATTGCCTTTAACGCGCACCATGCCCGCCGCTTCCGATCTATGCTCTTCACGACGACTGGCAATGGTTTCGCCTTCCCCGATGTCTTGACCGTCTGACACATGAACGGCCCAGCCGTCCGGAATCTCATGCTCTTCACGATGGCTGGCAATGGTTTCGCCTTCCCCGATGTCTTGACCGTCCGACACATGAACGGCCCAGCCGTCCGGAATCTCATGTTTTTCGCTGTGATGCACATCATCTGCGGCGCAGCGCCCGACAATGCGCTCCTCAATCGTTTGACCGGCAATATCATCCGACCGTTTGATGATCAGCCCGCGCTCCGTATGACAGTCCCAGCGATTGACAATCATGTCCTGGGCGACATCAACCAGCCGGCGCGTTAGATAGCCGGCATCGGCTGTCCGCAGCGCCGTATCCGTCAAGCCTTTGCGAGCGCCATGGGTCGAAAGGAAATACTCCAGCACATTCAAGCCCTCGCGGAAGTGGCTGCGAATCGGCAAATCAATAATGCGCCCGTAGGGATCCGCCATCAGACCGCGCATTCCGGCCAACTGCGTAATCGGGCCAAACCCGCCTTTTGTTGAACCGGAAACCGCCATAATCGCAATCGGACCATAAGGGTCAAGCGTATCCTGAATCCGTTCCTGCAAGTATTCCTTGGCGCGGTTCCACTCATCAACCGTAATCTGATAGCGCTCTTCCTCGGTCATCAAACCCCGCCGGAAGTCGCGTTCGGCGCGGGAAACCACCCCGTCCGCCTGCCGCATAATCTCGGCGCGTTCATCAGGAACAGTCAAGTCATTGACGGCAATGGTAGTGCCGGAAATCGTGGCATAATGAAAGCCATAGTTCTTGATGCTGTCAACCACGGCGGTCGTCCGTTCAGCGCCGATAACCCGATAGCAGCGGTCCACCAGTTTTTGCAGACCTTTCTTACCCAAGGTTTCCTGAACAAAGCGCATTTCATCAGGCAGGATTCGGTTGAAGATGGCGCGCCCGACTGTGCAGATCTCGGGTTCAGTCTTGGGACTGTGGTCGTTCTGGTCATAAACGTTGCCCAGCAAGATGGGGGTATGGAGGCCCACCAAACCGATTCGATAAAGATATTCGACTTCATCCATATCCACAACAGCCCGCCGTTCATGCAGATTGGTGATTTCCAATCGATCTTCCAAACCCTTGGCCCGCAGATACTTACGCATCTCATAGGCATTCGCCAGCATACAGTCAACCTCGCCAGCCAACAGCGCCTGAACTGTCCGATCCACAGCTGTTTCGACCACTCTGGGGCGACCGTTATCATCCGGCGCCGTCTTGTCCAGGAAGAGCTGACTGTTTGTCACCTTGCGGAACTGGGCGTAATAGTAGCCATTGGAACGGAAGGCAATGCCGACTTTGCGGTCACCGGCATACAAAGCCTGTTCGGAACGGAACTCATCGGCGCGGGTCTTCAGCGCCATAATCTCGACAGTTGGATCCATCGTGAGATAATAATTGCCCAAAACCATATCCTTGGAGGGACCCACAATCGGCATGCCATCCGATGGCTTGAGCAGATTGCGAACGCTTAGCATCAGGTCGCGCGCTTCTTTGACCGCTTGATCGCTCAAAGGAATATGAACGGCCATCTGGTCGCCGTCAAAGTCGGCGTTAAAAGCCGAGCATACCAGGGGATGAATCTGGATGGCTTTGCCCTCGACCAAGAGCGGTTCAAAAGCCTGAATGCCCAGACGATGCAAGGTCGGCGCGCGGTTGAGCAGAACCGGCCGTTCCTTGATGACTTCTTCAAGGATCTCCCAGACTTCCGGCCTTTCACGTTCAATGATGCGCTTGGCGCCCTTGACATTGCTGGCATAGTTGTAGTTCACCAAGCGGCTGATGACAAAGGGGCGATAAAGTTCCAAAGCCATCGTCTTTGGCAGGCCGCATTGATGCAGCTTCAGCTTGGGGCCGATCACAATCACCGAGCGGCCGGAATAATCGACGCGCTTGCCCAGCAAGTTGCGGCGGAAGCGTCCCTTTTTGCCCTTGAGCATATCACTCAAGGATTTCAATTCACGCCGCCCGCGGCGACTCAAAGCCTTGCCGCGCTGGCTGTTGTCAATCAAACTGTCAACCGCTTCTTGCAGCATCCGCTTTTCATTCCGCACAATGACATCCGGCGCGCCCAAGTCCAGCAAATGCTTGAGGCGGTTGTTGCGGTTAATGACCCGCCGATAGAGGTCATTGAGGTCGCTGGTGGCAAACCGCCCGCCATCCAACTGCACCATCGGACGCAAATCCGGCGGAATCACCGGCAGCGCCGTCAGAATCATCCATTCAGGACGATTGCCATTCGGTTCGTTTTCCTGATTGGTTTCATCGGTGTCGGTCACCGTGGCGCGGCTGTTTTGCAGACTTTCGACCACCCGTAAACGTTTGGTCGCTTTCTTGCGCCGCTGTTTTGATCTGGTGGTCCGAACCTCTCGCCACAACTCCTCGTTCATCTTTTCCAGGTTCAAGTCGCTTAGGATATCGTAGAAGGCTTCGGCGCCCATGCCAGCTTGGAAAACATTGCCAAAGCGGCTCTTAAGTTCGCGGTAGCGACCTTCCGAAAGAAAGAACTCGTACTTGCTTTTATCCATATCCGGTTTTTCCGCAAGGAACTGCAAGCTCTGGAGCTTTTTCAATTCGATAATCTGATTTTCCGCGGCCTCGCGAACCGTCTCCAGGCGGTCTTCAAGCTCTGCCAGCTGCTCATTCATTGAGCTAGCCAAATCCATATTGGCTGAATCCATTTCTCCGCTGACTTTTGCAATTTCCTGTCGCGTCAGATCTTCGATTTCGGATTGAAGGCCGCTCAAATAATCATTGACCACGGCCTGAATCCGCGAGATGTGGTCATTGGCAATCGTTTCGCCCTGGTCAACAACGACCGCCTCAATGGATTCCAGATTGATTGCCGCTGGCGCTGTCTGCCCAAGCAGGCTTTCGACGCGAAGCTGGGCTGATTGGGCTTCGCTCATCACTTCGTCGCTCAATCGCGCCAGTTCGCCGTCAAAATGATCGCGGATGGCTTTGACCTTGCTGTCAAACTCTTCCGCGCGCTGGTCATGGTCGCCGCGCTGTTCATTCATTCGCTCTTCAATGCCGCCGGCAAGCTCCTGTTCTTTGAGCGCCAGTTCTTTTCTGATGCGGCTGACTGCCCGGCTGCGGGCATCTTCATCAACCTGCGTCACCACATACTGGGCAAAGTACAGCACCCGGTCCAGGTTACGGCGGCTCACATCCAGCAGCAGCCCCAGATAGCTTGGCACACGGCGGGTGTACCACACATGCGCCACCGGCGCCGCAAGCTCAATATGCCCCATCCGCTCGCGGCGGACAGCAGAGCGCGTGACCTCGACGCCGCATTTGTCGCAGATGATGCCGCGATAGCGAATGTTTTTGTATTTCCCGCAATAACACTGCCAATCACGGGTAGGACCGAAGATCCTTTCGCAAAACAGCCCATCCATTTCTGGACGAAGACGGCGATAGTTGATGGTTTCGGGCTTCGTTACCTCTCCGTATGACCAGGAACGAACCTGTTCCGGAGAAGCCAGGCTAATGCGTAGTGCGCTAAAGTCTTTCGCCTCCAAGGCGTAACCTCCTCTGCGCTATGATGCTGTAGATAGAAATATGATGAACGAATGAACGAAGTGACAGAATCACAATAAACGCCAAACAGGCATCAGGTCGCTCCCCTGAGCCTCGATTAGAATGTGACATTTTCAGCACTTTTTCATAGATGCCGTTATTATAACCTGATTTGACAAGGGACTTCAAGCCAGCTGCCAGAGCAGTCACATCAAAACAGCCCCGCAGCTTCTGTCTTGGCGGCAGGGGATTTTGAGAATACAAAACCCTTGTGATCCGCCCCCCCCCCCCCGAAAATTTAAGGGAGGGGAGCTCAATGGTTAACTGAAGGAGGAGGCATGGCTACTTCAATATCTATTGAACGCCTGTGCAGCAGGGTTTCGCATATTCGCTGGCAATTAGGGCTCCGCTGTCGCTTCAGGCGATATCTCTCCGGCCACATATTCTTCCGGCGAACCCGGCGGCACTTCACCGCGCTCAATAGCCGAAGCGAACCAGCCGAGCCGCCAAAAGTAAGCCTGCTGTTCTGGCGTGCCGGTGTTGCAGAAAGTCCATACAGTATGGCATAAGTTGTCAGAACCGGATAGCGCCGGAGCAGACGGAGACGCGGCCCCTGGCGCGTCAGCCGGCGAAGTTTCATCTGATCCAGTGACATCTTCCGGCGCGGCATCGCCCGCAGCCGGCGGTTCAGCATACTCCCGCGTACAGTCAACCGTATGGAGCGCAGACCAGCCGAGCGCGTGTCTTCCCCACAGGTAGATATCAGCTTGGACATATTCTGTTACCGTAATGGTTTGACCTATTAACAGCACCCCAATAATATTGCCATTAGGCGCATCGCGGATACGCAGCGGGCCGACAATGATTCGAAATTCGGTACTGCCCGCGGGGTCAGTTGAGTCGTGCTGGCAGGCTTGAACGGCGACGGGCTGTACCAGCGCCATCAAAAACAGCGCTGCGCCAGCTAAAAATAGAATTGAAGTAATGAATGAACGCGACAGCTTCAAATCCACGGATTCCTCCTTCAGAATACATGTTGTTATAAGTGTTAATAGCGCCATGCTATTAAGGATAGTAACAACTGAAATCGCGGCTGTCAAGCGATTAATGGAAGTAATTTTTATCTTTTGTACAATTCCTATAGGTATTTTTTGCACAAATTTCGCATTATTATGAAAACAGGCATGGTGACGGTGAACTCCCTCTCTTCATAATCACTGGATATCAAGCTCCGATTTTGTGTTACAATCAATCATAATCATTGCACCCGCATTGACAGGAGGTCACTTTTGCCACAGTTGCTTAACGTAGACACCGCCTTGGCGAACATTCTCGGCAGCATGACCAGGCTCGGGCATGAAACCGTCCCCTTGATTCAATCTTTGGACCGCATCATCGCCGAAGACATCCTTTCGCCAATCCACCTGCCCCCCTTTGACAACTCGGCTATGGATGGATACGCCATTCATGCCGCCGACAGCCAGCATGCCAGCCAGACAAATCCAGCCTCGCTGACAGTCGTTATGGACATCCCCGCCGGCGCTGCGCCAACAGCTAGTCTGAAGCCGGGACAGGCGGCGCGGATTATGACTGGGGCGCCCATCCCCGCCGGCGCGACGGCGATTATACCAATCGAAGACACCAATGACAACTGGCAAAAAGGCGATGCGAGCCTGCCGCCAAGGGTAGACATTCTAAAGCCGGTTGATGAAGGCGCCCATATCCGCCGCGCCGGCGAAAATATCCTGGCTGGCGCGATGGTCATGGCGGCTGGAACTTTGATTCGACCCGCCGAACTCGGTATGCTGGCGGCTGTCGGTCAGGCAGAAATCAAGGTCATTCGCAAACCCAAAGCGCTTATCCTGACCACCGGCGACGAATTGGCAGACATTCACCAGCCGCTCGCGCCCGGCAAAATCCGCGACACCAACAGCTACACGCTCGCTGGCCTTGTGCGGCAGGCTGGCGGCATACCGGTGCGCTTGCCGATTGCAAGTGATTCGCTGGATTCGATTCGCCGGCTGTATCGGACGGCGCTTGCACAGCAGCCCGATATGCTCATCAGTTCGGCCGGGGTTTCGGTTGGCGCCGCCGATTTGGTCAAGGTGGTCATGGATGAACTGGGCGACATCGATTTTTGGCGCATCAATATGCGTCCGGGCAAGCCGCTTGCTTACGGCGCAATACAAGGGATACCTTTCTTTGGATTGCCCGGCAACCCGGTTTCGGCTATGGTTACCTTCGAGATCTTTGTGCGTCCGGCGCTGGCGAAACTGGCTGGCCGCAGCTATCAGCCGCCGATCATCAAGGCAAAAATCGCCGCCGATATGCTATCGGACGGCCGCCGCAGCTATAATCGGGTAACACTGTCGCGCCGCGCTGGACAGGTTATCGCCAGGTCAACCGGCATTCAAAGCTCGGGCGCGCTGATGTCAATGGCGCTGGCGGACGGGCTTGCGGTCATACCCGAAGGCAGACGGCTCGTTCCCGCCGGCGCCGAACTGTCGGTCTTGTTATTGCGGCCATTCAACTAAGGGGCGTGAGAGGGATTTCGATGACCAAGCCAAAACAAAACAGGACGCTGCGGCGACTTCAACTGCTTTCCATACTCTTTGGGTTGCTTGTCAGCGGCTATTTAAGCTACCTCAAACTAACCGATGTGCCTTCGGTTTGCATTCAAAGCGGCCCTTTTAACTGTGATGTCGTGCTGAACAGCATCTATTCTGAATTGGGCGGGATTCCCATAGCCTGGCTTGGGTTTTTTATCTATCTGCTCATCGGATTCATCATCTTATTTGAAGCGCGGACAGAAATGCTGCGTCAATATGGCAAGCTCATCTGTTTTGGAGTCGGTTTATTTGCCTGGCTGTTCTCGATGTGGCTGGTGTTTGTGCAAGCCGTTCTGCTGCAAGCCCTTTGCCCTTGGTGTTTGTCACACGAGATCAATTTCACCATGCTGTTCGCGCTGATCTGCTATCGGCTTTATCAGGAGATGGCGAGCGGATAGCGTCCTGTCCCAAAATGAGGGCGGAAATTGGACAGATTAGAGCGGGTTGGCGCCGGCTGTTTAGGATTGTGAACTGCGGAGTGTGCGGGCAAGGATGTCATCCTGCTGCGCGCGAAACTCGCGTTTTGAAGACCGCTTGGCATTGATGCGGCCGCCGTCGTCAGGCCGGCCTTCCATAGCGCGGCGGAAGGCTTGAGCCATTGAAGTTGGCATATCATCATTTTCATCAGCCTTATCGTCAAGAAGCGCCGTTTCTCCAGCCGCTGGTTTCATCGACAGGTCAATCTGACGCGAACGTCCGTTCTTCTTCAATACGCGCACTTCGACTTTCTGCCCAATGTTGGCAACATCACCGGGAGCCTTCACATACCCGTCAGCCATCTCGGATACATGCACCATACCTGGACGTTCGGCGCCAAAATCAACAAAGATGCCGAAGTTTTCGATGCGAATCACTTTACCAATGTATCGGCTGCCCTGCTTGATGGTCTGCCACGGCACCAAGGGGGGTTTTTCCATCGTCAAGGCAATGTGCCCATCTTGACGCGTTTTGTAGACATAGGCGGTAATCTCGGCGCCGGTCTGCAAAACGTCCTCGAACTTGCGCTTTTCATTCGGCGCCAGCTGCGAGATATGAAGCAAAGCATCCTGACCGGTGCCAATATCGACGAGCGCGCCGTAGATGCCAAGATGCCGAACCCTGCCATTCACCTCGGCGCCAATGTTAAGCGGCAACCGCTTTTGTGTTTCTCCTGCCATCTTGCTCCAATCCTTAGAACTCTGTATGTTTTTCCATTAACTGGTTGGACACTTCTCTTCGTCGCCTGCGTCTTGCCCAACAAAATCATAGTCCCCATCAACATAATCCGCATACGGCTGATAGCCTTCCCAAGCATACAAACGCAAGCAATTCGTCAGCAGCTGCATTTCCGACTCGGTCATATACATCGAAATAAAAATCTCGCTGGCGGCAGAAAGCCCGCCTTCGGCGGCGCCGGCGACAAAGCCGTAGACAACCATCGGGACATCTGTCCAGATCAAGGCCATATAAGCCTGATCTTCACTCGATTCGCCGCCAAAAAGATACTCTGGTTCACCATACCGCTCCAGCACCGGACCCAAGGTCATCGTCGGGGCAAGCAGCAGCATCATCGAATCCACCACTTCGCCATCACGGCTCATCACCTGACAGCATTGCTGCGCCTCGCTCGGCGAAAAGACAAATACCCGCAGACTGCTGTCCTCCTGCGGTTCAGCTTCGTCAACATTCTCGAATCGCTCGTCATCCTCAATCAGTATTTTCGCATCCCGGTAGCTGGTTTCGCCGGGGACAATGCCGTTCCAGCAGGGCGCTGAACACGGTTCGCCCGAAAGCAGGCTGGCGTCATTGAGTCTGGTTTCATCCAGCAGGTTGGCGGCCGAGGCGCAGGCGGCCAATACCACTGCGCTTGACACAGCAAAAAGGCAGAGCAAAATGCGATTCATCCAGTTTCGCTTTCAAAACATAGTTGGCGGCAGCAAATGTATCATAACAGAGGCGCGGCGATTTGTACAGTATCCCGGCAGCGCAGATTGTAAAGCAACAGCAGCGAATAAAAAAGAGGCGCTTTTACGCCTCTTCACGGCTTAGTTTTTTCGCATGGTTAAGGTATATCCACCGATAGTCCCGCCGTATTGGGTCGCAAAGCGGGTGGCGATAATCGTATAAGGGCCATTTTCCGGCAGGATCATCTCGCTGATAATCGAGTCAGTGGGCAGGCCGGTCGCCCCCAGCAGCGCCGCATCGCCATCATCATTGGCGGCGATTTCCTGTCCGCTGGGGCTAATCAGAAACAGGTTGGCATCCAGGGTTTGCGTCGATGCCGCCATGCGGATGGTCACCGTTTCGCCGGTTATGCCGTCAAAGCTGTAAAGGTCAAAGGCGTTCGATGGTGTAATCACGCCGGTTTGGGCTTGACCGCTTAGGATGACCGGCGCCGACAGGATTTCTGGCTGGTAAGCCAATGTTTGGCTGCCGCCATCAATAAAGCCGCCGCTGCCGGCTGTCGCCGAGCCAGAGGGAAGCACCGTAAAATTGGTGACGAATCGCTGATCCACCAGTGGAAGCCGCTGTTCGACCGCGATGGTCTCGCCGGCGACTTCAATCACCAGCGTAAACTCAACCGGCGTTGGCAAATCTGCACAAGCGTTCTGATACCACACTTCAACCTCGTAGGTTCCTGGACGGATGCGACCGAAGGGCCAATAGATGTAAGAAACCGGAGCGCCGGTATCCGCCGGGATACAGTTGACATTGCCATTTTCCTGCAAGATGCCGCCGCTGTTGCTGAATGGCGCATCATCAAACACCACGTCTCCGATAGGATCGCGCACGAGCAGCTGCAAATCGGCGCCGGTGCCCCAAAGCAGCGTCACCTCAATGTCGCCCTGGGGCAGCTGCAAGGCCGCCAATTCCAGGGGAACGTCATTGGCAGGACCCGACAGGGTTAATTGGAACTGGCCTTCAGTACCGCCCAACTCTTTGCCATAGCGAGTCGCAATGATGATATAGGTATCGTCATTCAGCAGTCTGGCGTTTTCAATGAACGAGTCGGTCGTCGCGCGGGCATCGTCATTCACACTGATGACGGCGCCTCTGGAATCCACGATTTGCAACAGCGTATCCAGATTCGGACCCAAAGCCTGCATCTCCACCGAGATCACTTCGCCAGCTGCGCCGGCAAAGGAGTAGGTTGCGAAGGTCTGTTCATTGCTGATTTCGCCCACGGCCGGCTCATCGCGGCGAATGGCAGTCGGAACATTGGCTGAAATATCAAACGCGGCCGGCAGCAGCGCCAAACTTGAATCCGGATAGACGCCCCCCGCATGCACTGTCGCTATGCCATTGCCGTCAATCTCGAAACGGGCGACATAAACACTGTCCTGCCCCGGCCGCGGCGGCGCGAGTATGCCATCAATCGACCCGCTTGCCACACCATCCACAGTCACTTGAACCGAGAACGGCGCCGACAGCACCGTGGCATCACAGGCTTGCCGATAAAACACCAGGATTTCATAACTGCCGGTCGGCAAAAATCCGGGCTGCCAGGCTGCGGTTTCGACTGGGCTTTCGCTTATCACTTCGCACAAGCCATTGGCATCGAATCCGAAGCTGCCGCCATTGCTGGTTGTACGTGAATCCCAATACAGAGTTTCGCCGGATGGGTCGCGAACTTGCAGGTTCATATCGGCCGCGCCGGTCCAGTCTAGGCTCACTTGAATGCCGCCGGCAATCAAAATCTGTTCCGGCGCCGGTTCAGCCGTCGTCGCGGCGGCGCTTGCATCGGCCGCTGGAACGGTCTCGACAGTTTCAGGAAGCTCATGGAAAGTCAACGTCAGGTCAAAGACAGATGCCGCGGCGGTGCTGCCGGGCGCAAAATAAACGACGACAAAATAGCGCCCGCCGGCCGTCAGCAGCACATCGTCCACGCTCACCACACCCGAGGCGGCGGCATCAGCAGCCTGTGCCACCGTATTTCCATTGGAGTCACTTATCAACAGCGCCAAAGCGGCCGCGCCTTCATTAACAGCCGCTACCGCTGCCCTTGCGCCGGCAGCTGCATCAAACACATAAGCGATTGCAGTCGCTTCGGCTCCCAATGCGCCGGACAGGGTTGAGCCAGGCACAAGAATACGCTCCTCATCCTGCGCTAACACCGGCGACAAACTCAATAGTAGCATGCTGGTCAGCGCAAATAAAAATAACCGCCGCCACCTATGCCATTTCGTGATCAGCCCAAGCATACAAGCGACCTCCCTAACATGGTCAGATTCAATCCACCTTCTCCTGCAAGTATAGCCGATTATCACCAGCTGGACTATACGTTTTTCGCCGGTGATTTTTTCGCCTGCCCCGGCGGGCGCATTCTACAAACAAACTCGCCATCCATCCATTCGCAATACCAAAACTCCCATTCGGCATTATAATGCGTTCTAATAGGTATAGGGTCGCCGGTTTTGGAGCCAGGCCATGAAACCACGCAGCGCACTGTTTACCCTGGGTTCAATCCTTATTCTGCTTGCATCTTCAGTCACCGCGCAAGGCACGCGCCAACTCGCGCACACTGTTCAGCCCATCGCCGCGAACCCAATCACTCATGTGGTTCAGCGCGGCGAAGTCCTGGGCGAGATTGCCCAACGTTATGACGTAGACTTACAAGAACTTAAATCGTTCAATGACATTCATACCCATGTTATTTACCCCGGACAGGAATTGACGATACCCGATTTATCGCCGCCAACTATGACACAGCCCGTCACTGTCACCAGCCGCATCACCCATGTGGTTCAGCGCGGCGAAGTCCTGGGCAAGATCGCCGAGCGCTATGACGTCACTGTAGCCGACCTGATGAGCGCCAATGGCATCATCAATCCGCATCGAATTGACTTTGGGCAGGAATTGCGCGTATGGGTGCCTGAATCGGCGGCCGCTGGCTTAACGCCTGATACCATCGCCGAAGGGCGGCAGCAGCATATCGTGCAGCCAGGTGAATATCTGTCGATGATTGGACAGCAGCTGGGCATCAGCTGGACAGCGATTGCCGAGCTTAACGGCATCGTTAATGCCAACACCGTTTATCCCGGCATGACCTTGATTATTCCCAACAGCAGCGATCTGGCATCCTATCGAGCCGGCTTGCTGAATTATCACAACTTTGACGTCAATCATCCCGGACCCCGCGTGGGCACAGGTCGTGAACTGGTGGTGGTACTTAGTGCACAGATGGCTTATGCTTATGAAGATGGCATCCTCAAGCGCCGCGCGCTGGTATCGACTGGACTGCCAGCCACACCAACAGTACGGGGGGATTTTGCCATCTATAGCAAAACCCGCGAACAAACCATGTCCGGCCCCGACTATGACCTGGAAAATGTCGAATGGGTAATGTATTTTTACCGGGGATATGGATTCCACGGCACCTGGTGGCATAACAATTTTGGTCAGCCCATGAGCCACGGCTGCGTCAACATGACCAACGAAGATGCCAAATGGTTCTATGACTTTGCCGGTATCGGCACGCCGGTTCACGTCCGCTCTTAGCAGCCCCCGCCATCAGGAGGCGTTTCCTCGCTATGGACGCGCCTTGCCGCCATCCAGTTCCAATTCAGCTGCGTGGTCTTGCATCGCCTTCAGCACCAGCGGCACATGAAAGTCCCAGACATCGACGCCCAGCACGGCGCAGCCATCAATCACATCCTGCCGATTGACTCCGGCGGCGAAGGCTTTGTCTTTCCACTTCTTCCTGATGCTCCTGACCTTGACATCGCGGATGTCCTTGCTCGGACGCACCAGCGCCACCGCCGTAATCAAGCCGGTCAGTTCATCGACCGCATAGAGCGCCTTGTCGCGGAGTGTTACGCGGTCATCCGCCGCCAGCGGACCATGGCTTAATATGGTGCGGATGTCCTCCTCATCCAGCCCGCGCCCGCGCAAAATCGGCGCGCCGGCCATCGGATGCTGTTCCAGCGACGGATGAATCTCCCAATCGAAATCATGCAGCAGCCCAACCAGCCCCCAGGAATCGGGGTCCTGGCTGTAATGCGCGGCATAAGCCCGCATCGCAAACTCAACTGCCAGCATGTGCTTCCGCAAGCTGTCCGCCTGCACAAATTCGCATACGATCTTCCATGCCTGTTGCCTGTTCAAAGTTTGTAACTCCATTCACAAAATACATTGCTTAACATACTTTCAGTACAGCTGTGATACGAAGCGAGTTGTAATCCTGTTTATGGTCTCTCGCACGTTAAGCAAAGCGTCTTCCGGATCCAGTACATTCCCTTTTTCGATCTTCTCGTCCTCAAGAACAAGAGCATATTCTACTGAAGCGACTTCATAGCACATCTCGCGAAATTGCCTGCCTTCAATGTTGTTGCCGCTTGCTTGCAATGCGTTTGCAATCTGATAATGATCAAGATTGATGTATATTATCTTTTCATTGCGATTGTATCTAGATCGCGGTTCTGAATGAGTAACATTCTCGTAGGCTATCGAAAAAATGGGACGACGGTTCTTGCTGCTGCCTTTCTTTGTACGTTTTTTAGCGCCCGGATCATTGCCGTTAATTATAGACGGACCGGGCCCAGGTGTTTCACCCTCCGATCTATCTGAACCGCGATTTCCATTGCCATGTGGATTGCCTGCCTCCTGCTTACCACTAGGAATATCGCCGCCGCCGGGAGTAAGTTCACCAGTTTCATCTAATATCTCATCAACTCCTTTTGAACCTTGTCTATTTTTTATTCTCTGGGCGATTTCCAGTTCCATTTCCTGTTGAGCAAAATCTTCATTCAGTATTTCAGCAATTTTTTCCGCCTCTTTCGCCAATTTTCGCGCTCGCTCTGTTCTGCGCCTTTTTCTTTCAGCTTGCGCCAATTCCTGGCGCACTTGCTCAAGTTCATGCGAAATCCACCCTAGCAGCATTGCTACAACCGGGTTCTGCGGATTAAGTTTAATACTGCGTGTATTATCGAACGGTGGTATCTTCCAATCTCCATCTTCTAGTATTGGAACATCAACTTCCCCAAAAATATATTGCGACCTTTCTTTATTTTCGATCCCTGCAAGCGTGGTTTCATGCCAGATGCCGTGTGACAAGATATCGACTCCATTTCTGCTTTCATCAAGCGGCACCGGGGATATCTTGATAGTTAGAACAACATCGCCTGTATGCTCCCGGAGATGAGGCGGCGGACTCTTTTCGATTACATCAATGCAAGCTGGCTCTTCAAAGTTGCAATCGTGTCCGTTTATAATAACTTGAGCCCGCCCCCTATAACGACCCAAGTGATGTTCAATATGTGAAATAACCTTTTCGATTTTTGATCTTTTCTTCAGATTAAAGTCTAATACCTTAACTTTCGTTCCATTCTCTTCATAGGTTGCTTCATCTACTTGTACATCTTGCACCGGAATAGGCTCGCCATCTGAAGCATTCTCAATATCCTTGCGGGTAAGTTTTACAACATTACGCAATCCATCCTGTACCGTGTCAATAATTAAGGTATTCGCCAATCCAAAAGCAGCCGACTTGCCTGTGCCGAACCGTCCGCGGACTCTCTTTCCCTTGCGCCTTTGCATATTTTCACCGTGCATTTGGAAAAAATTGACTAATTCAGTTCGCGACATCCCCCTGCCATTGTCTTCCACAGCAATTAAACCGGGTTTAATCTCAACAACAACGCGCGCTATTTCTCCCTCCTTTGCCGCATCAAGCGAATTTGACACGTATTCCCAAACAATCTTGGGAATCGTATTAAAAACCGCCGCACTTTGCAGCAAATCCCGCGAGACATGCGACGTCACAGTTATTTTATCAGTTTGTTTCAACATCTATTTAAATTCCTTATTAATCGCAACAGTTCTATCCCACGCATTAAATATCAGTTGGATTCTATCTCCAACTTTGCAGTCAAAATATCTTATTGCCGTGGACAATCCGCGTATTTCGTTTTCTGTTACGGTGATTTTCCTAGTCTTTCCATTATCCGATTTATATTCCCATTCACCTTCCAAATTCGGAAGTTTGTCTGACATCAGCGTACCGCTTCCTATGGCAAGTATGCCAAGATTAGCTCCAATAATGATATTACCGTGAGTATCATATTCTTCATGGAGATTCACCGGAGTCCTTTCCTTAGCCAGACGAGCGCGTTCAATAGCATCATAACTTGGCTGCAATCCTCTTAACTTGTACAAACTCCTTTGGAAATTATCAAAAAGAGGCGATCTCTGCAAAGTTGCATGTAGGGATGCAAATGACAAAGCACTGTCAATCATGGCATGCGCCAATTCAAAATGATGCGCTACTCCGTTTGTTTTGCGTATTGTCTCAAGAATGATTGCCTCCCCAGTATTCAATTCTTCAGATATTTCACCATCCCAGTACCACAAATCATCTTCGTTCGGATAGCCGTAGTTACTCAAGATTGTCTTGAGCGCGTCAGGCGGCGGCACTGGAAATTCTGTCTTCACGAGGGTATGCTCGATTCCAAAATATACATCGCGGATTTCCAAAGGGCCGCAGTATTGAAACATCTTGAACAGCGACTTGTGAAAAACATAACTCTTACCAAGAGAATCTGGCATGTAGTCGTATGACATATACCAGCCATTGCCAACTTCAAAAAAATCATGCGCTTCAAGAATTTCTTGCATTTCTGTTTGAGCATAAGGCATATCCTCCTGCTCAACGAGCCACTCTAGAGAAACCGCGCCAGAATGCTGTAGATGTCGCCGTACAAGTTTCCTCTCTTCAGATGACACCTTTTCCGTAAGATGCAAAACTCTGGCAGGGGTTGAGGATTTGCCTTGCCCATGCAAGCGAAGAATATAATCTAAACATTTGGGAAACTCGATTGCGGTATCTGAATCGCTAGTGAGTTTATAAACAGCCACCATTAGTTCAATTTGATCAAAACCAAAAAACTTCTCATTTGTCCAATCCCCTAGAAGTCCCGTCCTCAACAAGCGCTGCGACCAATCTTCAAACGAAATATCCATGCCACTATCCCCTGCAAACAGAATAGCGCTTCGAATTCGTATCAAAGGAACAGACGCTATTGTCGATTCAAAGCGAGATATACCTTGCTTTTCAAGCTGTCTAACGCGTTCGCGTGTAATCGAGAGCGCAATGCCAACTGTTTCAAGGGTCTGTTTCCGAAAACCGTACCTGCGTCTTAATATATCTAACTCTCTTGGCCGTAATAGCGACAGCAAAAACTCCAGTTCATCCGAAACCGAAATCAATGATGCAAGTATTTTCAATAATCTGTCGTACAAATCCGCAGTAAAAATACTGGCTTGTGCAAGTTCACCAAGAGTTTTGCCGTCAACAGCTATCTCCGGATGAAGAAGACCAGCGCGCATTTGCTTGGCGAGTAAAGCCTGCTGCCACTTTACCACTTCTTGTATTGGAACGCGGGGAGTCAAGTCGATGATGGGTATGTTAGAAGCCGCAGAGAAGCCCGCTTTCTCATGTCTCTGCGGAGAGGATATCAATGTGATATTTGCAAGTTTTCCCTCAATCTGGGCAACGCCCTTCTCACCCATATTGCGAATCGCAAACAATTTATCTGCATTATGAACTTCCAGCAATTCTCCTATCGTATGCACGCGTGAGCGTCTCAAGGCGTTATAAACACGCACACTTAGACCCAGTACATCAACCGCGTCATCCTCGCCGCATGTAATTTTTTCGTCTTCTATCATTGCTACATACTCATAGACATACTATCGCAGGGTCCGAGTTTATCATACATGCGCCTACTCCTGTTACCCCTTCACCGCGCCGAATGTAATCTCTTTGATGATTACTTCACGCTAATGATCGCTCTTCAAAATCATTCGCAGTATGTTTTGCAGCGCCTTGTTTGAGAGTGCCATCGTCAGCCTTTTGGTATTAACTGTCTAAATTCATCCATCGTCACAAATCGTGCAAAACCCTCGGCATCAAACAAACCCGGCAAAATAGTCTCTTTCATTCTTTCGACATACACCGGTTCCTGCTCGGTCAGAAAGAAATTTCGCTTGAGCTTTTTGGCTGATTGACCAAAAGTTCCACTGCCGGCAAAGGGGTCAAAAACAAGATCGCCCACATAAGAATACAGCTTGATAATCCGATTACACAATTCCTGTGGAAATACGGCACTGTGAACTTTGTCACTTTTCGGTTCGATATGCCACAAATTGGTCGTCTCAAAATCATCATCGACCTTGCTTTCATCAATGATTGAAGCCGGGTATTGTTCCATATTCCAGTCAATCAATCTAGTAGATTGCTTTCGATACACCATTATATATTCTGTCGTCGTATTGGGCTTGTACCCAAGCGGTTTACGGTGCTGCTGAAAACCACCATTGCGATTTTTAACCGTCGCTTCGGGCTTTGCCCAAATAATGTCATCAATAAACTCCCAGCCGATTTCACTGATAATCGCATGCAAATCAAAGGGAATGGGATAGCGGGTACTTGAATATTTGCGGCTGAAGCGCGGCACGATCACCGGAGACGTATTGACAATCAAAAAACGACCTTCTTTGGTAATGCGATGAACCTCTTGGAAGACTTGCTCCAGAAACGACAAATACTGCTGATAGCTCTTATAAATCGAATAATCTCTGGCGTTATAATACGGCGGTGAAGTAAAAGTCAAATGGACACAGCCATTCGGCAATAATTTCATAATTTCGCGGGTATCGCCATTGACAACGCAATTCTTGAGATAATCGGGATATTCAGGATGCCTGCCGTAATCTGTAATTTCAGGATCGTCCTCAAACTCGGTTTTTAACACCATTCGTATCTGCTCATTTGGATGTGCGCGTAATCGCAACAGGCATCGCCTTACCCGTTCTTTATCCTTGAATATCAGCAAAGCCCTGGCAGCCTGCAAGATAACTTTGGGATCAGGATCGCTTAAAAACCTGACCAAAATTGGAATGGACCCTTCGCTTCGCATTCGGCCGATCGCCGATACCGCCTCCCGCCGCACCGAAGAACTTTCATCATCTATGGCCGCATTATGCAAATACTTTAAGTAAGCATCGTTTTCCAGCTTCCCTAAATTTTTGACTGCCCAATATCGAGTCGCTTCGTTTTCAGCTTGCAGATAAGGAAGCAGGGTTTCACCGCGAAAATCGTTTGGAAGTTTCCCCAGATTTTCCAGAATGAATCTCTGTTCTGTCGGCGATGCACTGCTCTCCAAACAGCGGTAAAGAGAATCAAGATCATTCTCTTTATAGTAGTGAACTTGTGACTTGGTTATCATTCTACAATTCGCCCCTCATACATCTATTATAATAGACTAACCAATCCCCTCACGACCGAATCCCGCCCTCGGTCATCTCATACGCATCCAGCGCCCGGTCAAGCTCGTCGGCATCCATCAAGCCCATCTCCAGCACGACCTGGCGCACACTCTTGCCTTCTGCCAGCGCCGCCTTCGCCACTTTCGCGCCATGGTTATAGCCGATGATGGGATTGAGCGCCGTCACCAAAATCGGATTGCGCGCCAGCCAGCTTTCGGTACGTTCGCGGTTCAGCGCCAAGCCAGCCATCAGCCGGTCAGTGAATGCCCGCGCCGAGCCAATCATCACCTGCATCATCTCATTCAAATTATGTGCAATCATCGGCATCATAACATTCAACTCAAACTGCCCGGCCGCTCCACACAGATTGACCGCCGTGTCATTGCCCATGATGTGGTACATTGCCTGATTCAGCATCTCCGCCATGACCGGATTCACCTTGCCCGGCATAATTGAAGATCCCGGCTGCACCGTCGGACAAGTCAATTCAGCGATGCCGGTCGTGGGTCCCGCCGAGAGCAAGCGGACATCGTTGGCAATGCGCGTAAAGTCCATCGCCAGATTACGCAATGCCGCCGAGAAGAAAACAGCGTCCTGCATCGACTGCATTGATTCGAACAGATTGTCGCTTTCATATAATGTCCAGCCGGTCAAGTCGGACAGTTTGACAATCATGCGCCCGTGATATTCCGGGTGGGCATTCAAGCCGGTACCAGCCGCCGTGCCGCCAATGCCCAGACGCCGCAAACCTTCAGCCGCAAACGCGACTTTTTCAATTTGCCGTTCAATCGCCTTTGCCCAGCCGCCAACTTCCTGCCCCAAACGCACAGGCACCGCATCCTGCAAGTGAGTCCGACCGGTCTTGACGACATCATCCCATCCATCCGCTTTGCCCTGCGTTACATCGACGAAGCGCCGCAAGGTCGCCATCAGTTCATCAAAACGCCACAAAACACCCAGCCTTATCGCTGTCGGAATAGTGTCGTTGGTCGATTGCGCCATATTCACATGGTCGTTCGGATGAACCGGTTTGTCGCTGTCAGCAGCCGAATACCCCAAAATCTGATTGGCGCGGTTCGCTATCACCTCATTGGCATTCATATTGTGGCTCGTTCCGGCGCCAGCCTGAAAGGGGTCAACCACAAAGTGTTCGTGATGCCGACCGGCAAGAATCTCGTCCCCAGCCTGGATAATGGCATCGGCGAGCCTGTCGTCCAGCAGCCCAAGCTCTTTGTGGACTTCTGCCGCCGCCCGTTTGATAAGCGCCATGCTCCAGATAAACGCCGGCCAGGGTCTCATGCCCGAAATCGGAAAATTCTCGACGGCGCGCTGCGTTTGAGCGGCATAGAGCGCATCTTTTGGAACTTTCACTTCGCCGATGGAATCGATTTCAATCCGATAGTCTGTCATCACAAAATCTCCTCTGGCAGCGCAATAAACAGCGCCGGTATCAAAATGCAAAAAGAGCGCTACTATTGTAACGCCCCCTGAACTGCTTGAGAATAACAACCGGCTTAGCCGGCCGCTGCGTAGTTTTCGGCAACCTGCGCCCAGTCAATCACATTGAAGAAGGCAGCGATATAATCCGGACGGCGATTCTGATAGTTCAGATAATAGGCGTGTTCCCATACATCAATGCCCAGAATCGGCGTCTTGCCTTCCATGAGCGGCGTATCCTGATTCGGCGTTGATGTCACGCTGACGGCGCCGTCTTCGGCAACCAGCCAAGCCCATCCAGAGCCAAAACGACCAGCCGCCGCCGCTGAAAATGCGGCCTGAAATTCGGCAAAGCTGCCGAAGGCGCGGTTAATCGCATCCGCCAGCGCACCCGTCGGTTCACCGCCGCCATTCGGACTCATAATTGACCAGAAGAGGCTGTGATTGGCATAACCGCCGCCGTTGTTGCGGACTGCGGTGCGGATATTTTCCGGCACAGCATCCAGATTGACGAGGATGTCTTCAATGCTTTTGCCATCAAGGTCGGTGCCTTCAACCGCCGCATTCAATTTGCGGGTATAGCCGGCATGATGTTTGCCGTGGTGAATGCCCATGGTGCGGGCATCAATATATGGCTCCAGCGCGTCTTCTGCATACGGAAGCGGCGGCAGTTCAAAACCCGCTTCAAGGGCGGCGATGCCCGACAAAGAAACCTTCGACAGCGCCAGCCCGGCCGCTGCCAGTTTCAGCACATCGCGGCGGCTTACCTTGTTCTGACCTTGCATCTCCATACAGCCCTGCGCCCTAGCCGGCCGCTGCGTAGTTTTCGGCAACCTGCGCCCAGTCAATCACATTGAAGAAGGCAGCGATATAATCCGGACGCCGATTCTGATAGTTCAGATAATAGGCGTGTTCCCAGACATCAATGCCCAGAATCGGCGACTTGCCCTCCATGAGCGGCGTATCCTGATTGGGCGTTGATGTCACGCTGACCGCGCCGCCTTCAGCAACCAGCCAAGCCCAGCCAGAGCCGAACTGACCGGCAGCAGCAGCCGAAAAAGCCGACTGAAACTCGGCAAAGCTGCCAAACGCGCCGCTGATGGCATCTGCCAGCGCGCCCGTCGGCTCGCCGCCGCCATTCGGACTCATAATCGACCAGAAGAGGCTGTGATTGGCATAACCGCCGCCGTTGTTGCGGACTGCGGTACGAATGTTTGCCGGCACAGCATCCAGATCGACGAGGATGTCTTCAATGCTTTTGCCATCAAGGTCAGTGCCTTCAATAGCTGCATTTAGGTTGCTGGTATAACCGGCGTGATGTTTGCCGTGATGAATGCCCATGGTGCGAGCATCAATATGCGGCTCCAGTGCATCTTCTGCATAGGGAAGAGGTGGAAGTTCAAAAGCCATGGCTTAGGTAGCTCCTTTGTAAATAATAGTTAAACGATCACCAACGATATTTTAGCACGAATGCAAAGCAATTTGCAACTATACCGCAGGTCAATGAATTTTAGATTAAAATCCTATCCAAGCAACAGGACTTTGACAATTATACATGACTCTTACGGGTTTCAGCGCCAATGTTTCGACTTGTATTTTCATCGATTCCAGCGATGATTAGCGTCTGTTTCCAGGGAGAACGCGCTTTGCCGTCAAAACAAATACCCGCCAAGGCGCCCATTACAGCCTATCTAGCCATCATTGCAGCAGTTATCTCGACATCGGCCGCCGCCATCCTGATACGGCTCGCGCTTCAGGAATCCATGCCCCCGGCGCTCATCGCCGGCGCGCGGCTTTTTATCGCCGCCCTGGTGCTGACCCCCATCACTCTGAACCACTATTGGGGTCATATTAAGCAACTCGGACACAAAGAACTGATGCTGGCAGCTGTATCCGGCATCTTCCTGGCAATCCACTTCATCGCCTGGGTCTCTTCGTTGCAGCATACCACTGTGCTGGTCAGTGTTGTTATCGTCTCATCCGGACCTATTTGGGTGGCGATGCTTGAGGTCATTTTTTTGCGCGTTCGTTTGTCAGGGCCGGTGATGATCGGCTTGCTGATCGCGCTGGCAGGCGGCATCTGGATTGGTCTTCCTTGGGACAGAGCAGCAGTGGAAAGCCTTTCAGCAAGCTCTGGTACCCTGACTGGCGCATTCCTCGCCTGGATTGGCGCTCTGGCCATATCGGCATATATGCTCATCGGACGCCGGCTGCGGACAGAACTGCCCGTCATGCCCTACATCTGGCTGGTTTATGGCATCGCTGCCCTGGTTATGACTGCCGCCATCCTCTTGACAGCCACACCCGTTTTAGGCTTTAGGGTTGAGGGTTACTTAGTCCTGCTGGTCATGGCGCTGGTGCCGCAGCTGCTGGGGCATTCTTCATTGAATTATATCCTGGCATACTTTCCGGCGACCCTGGTTAGTATGTTCTCCCAGCTTGAACCGGTCGGGAGCGCTGTTCTTGCGTTTATCCTGTTTAGTGAACTGCCGCCGGGACCGCAAATTATCGGCAGCGGCATCATTATCGCCGGGGTATTCTTGGCAAGCCGCGGCGACATCCGCCCAGCTGACTATCGGGAAGATAGCTCAAGGCCGGCATAAGCCGAAGCGCCGGGCCAAATATCAAAGTCATGCCATTCATCCGACAGAATCAACGATGAAGACAAACGTTGCAGAGTTCCATCAACAATAAGTTCCTGCACGGTATAGTCCACCAGCAAGCGAAAATCAATATCATTATGCGCCACCCCAAACGCATAATACGAACGGCTGTACCAGCGATCCGTCAGGCGCAGCGCGTTTGGACTCGCCTCCAGATGTGGAATCAGCGACAGGCTGTTGGCATAAATGACATCGGCGTTGTCCTGTTCAAGAATGGTCAGGGCGGCATCACCTTCACGCGTCCGATAGAACCTGACCGACGCATTGATGCTGTCAGCCCAGGCCTGTGCGCGTTCCTGCGCCGTATCATCGCCAAACATCACCCCAATCCACCCACCGCGCAGATCATTAAAGCCTTTGATCGCCGAATTCGCCGGCGCCATCAGGCGGTCACCATGCAGCAAATAGGGCGCCGCGAAGTCCATCACATCCATCAGGCGCCAATCCGGCTGAACCCCAACCACCAGATCGACCTGTCCATTCCGCAGCAGGTCAGCAGCCTCTTCCGGCGTACTCGACACAAGCTGCACTGCCACATCCCAGCGTTTGGCAAGCTCATTGACAATATCTCGATTCAGCATGGCAAGACGCCGAGCGCTAACAGACTGATTCTCCGTCTCCCCAAATGGTCCGCCCACGCGTAGAAGGCCAGACTCCAGCACGCGCGGCAGCGCATACTGCGGCGGATACTTGATCTCGGCGGCAAACTGCGCCGGCTTTGGACTCTCGCCAATTCCGTCCCACAGATAAACACCGGCGGCGGGAAACTCCTGACCCGGGAAGAATTCATTGAACAATCGCTCCAGCTGACCTGTTTTCGTCAAATGCTGAATGGTTCGGTTCAGCAGACTTCTCATGCTAGCGTCTTGTCGGCGGACAGCGACAGCATGAGGCTCTGCCAGAACAGGCGCATCCAGGATTCGGACCGGTTCAGAATAAGCGCGCGATACCCGCAGCAGGTCTTGCTCCTCAGCTGTTAAGCCGGCGATCTCGCTTTGCGTCAAAGCCGCCAATGCCTGGTCAAGCGTGAGGTAGTAACGCCGGTTCAAGGGGGCGCCAAGCCGCTTTTCCCAAAGTTGAAGCGCCAGTTCGGCTCGGGTGCCGATGACATAGCCCGTCGGCTGATGGACGAGCGCGGTCGGCGCTTGAAATTCACTGTCCGCCAGCACCATCATCGCCTGCCTGCCGGTCAGATAAGTCTGTGTGAATTCAAGCTCGGCATCCAGATGCCGATAGTGAACAAAGGCAGAAACCACGGCGTCCACAGCGCCGCGATTCAGCAAGTCCAGCGCGTTCTGCCGCGTAACCTGTACGAAGTCAAGCTCAACCTCCCAGCCGGCGGCAATCAAACGCATCAATTCGGCATCAAACCCGCGCAGCTGCCCCTGCAAGGTCAGTTCACCATAAGGAGGCGCATTATACAGAATGCCAACCCGAAAGACTCCCGACTGCTGAATGCCGGCCAAGGCGGAAGTCGAAAGCAGGGCGTCCACAGCCGGCGGCGATGTCGGCACAGGCACCAGGGTCGGAACAGCTAGGGTCGGTATTGGCTGATTGTCCTGTCCGCCCACAAATAAAATCCCGGCAGGAACAAAACAAAGCAGAAGCAGAAGTTTGGCAAGCTGTTTCATGGACGGTTAGCGATACAGATGATGACGGGCAATATAGTCCAGCACACTGTCAGGAACGAGATAGCGGACACTCAAATTTTCACGCAGACGTTCGACCACATAGGTTGAAGACAGCCAGATGCTAAGCATCGGCACATCTACAATGTCTACCTTTTTCGAAAGCCCAGGCAGAATATCATCGTGCATGGTTGGCGCAATGTTCTCGTCAGCCCGTTTCATCACCGCCAATCGACAGGATTGGTACAGGGCCTCGACCCGCTTCCAGGCAGGCAGTGACCGCAGGTTGTCGCCGCCCATCACAAAATACAGCTGCGCCTGCGGATATTGACCTTGAATGATTTTGACCGTATCTGCCGAGTAGTGCGGCCCTTCGCGGTCAATATCCACCCGCGAGATGCTGAAAGACCGGTTGTCTTGTATGGCGCGTTCCAGCATCGCCAGACGGTGCTGGACGGACAAGCGCGTTTCGCCCTGCTTCACCGGATGATCGGCCACCGGAACAAATAAGATGTGATCCATGCACAAGGTTTCGCGGCTGTATTCAGCCAATATCAAATGACCCATCTGCGGCGGGTCAAAGGTCCCTCCCAGAATGCCGATGCGCTGAACGCTCACTCGGACCACTCCAGTTCAAAATCACCGATAAATACTGTATCGCCAGGCTGCACACCGGATTTTTCCAAGGCCGCCGATATACCCAACGCATCCAATATCTTCTGAAAACGCGCCACCGCCTGCTCATAATCCCAATAGGTCATCGCGGCCGCCCGCTCAATCCGCTCGCCTGTGACATAATACACGCCAGCTTCAACGGAAACAGCAAAGTCATCCCCCAACTCATACACCGGGGCTTCAATGGCTGCTCTCATCACCGGGGCCGGCAGCCTGGCGATCTCTCGAAACACGCGTTGGATCAAAGCGGTCACATTTTCGCGCGTCAATGCCGAAATCGCCACAGGATCCATCACGCCCCGTTCTTGCAGCTGCTCCTGAAGCAGCCCCCAATACTCGCGGACTTCGGGCAGGTCTATTTTGTTGACGGCAACAATTTCCGGGCGCTCGGACAAAGCCTCATCATACAATGCCAACTCGGTATTGATTTGGCTGTAATCGGCAATCGGGTCATCGGCTGACCCATCCAAAATATGAACAATCAGGCGGGTTCGCTGGACATGGCGCAAAAACGAATGTCCCAGCCCCACCCCCAGATGCGCGCCCTCAATCAAACCGGGAATATCGGCAAACACAAGGTCTTGATCGTCATACACCACCGCGCCCAGATTGGGCTGCAAGGTTGTAAAGGGATAGTCAGCGATTTTGGGCTTGGCATTGCTCACCACCGACAAAAACGTTGATTTGCCCGCATTCGGCACGCCCACCAAAGCAATATCGGCAATCATCTTGAGCTCCAGCGTTAGCCATCGCTCCATTCCCGGTTCACCTTTTTCGGCTATCCGCGGCGCCTGATTGGCCGCCGACCTAAAGTGTGAGTTGCCCCTGCCACCGCGGCCGCCGCGGGCGACAAGCGCCTGCGATTCGGGGTCCAGCAAATCAGCGATGAGCTTGTCGGTTTCGGCATCGCGAACGACCGTTCCCATCGGCACAGACACAACCAAAGCCTCGGCATCGGCGCCGGTTTTATTGCTCGGTCCGCCTCGCCCGCCCGCCCGCGCCTTAAAATGCACCCGCTTGCGAAAATAATACAAGGTGTTGAGATTGGCATCGGCTTTGAGGATGACATCACCGCCACGGCCGCCATTGCCGCCGGCCGGCCCGCCGCGGGACACATATTTTTCCCGACGAAAAGCTACAATCCCATCGCCGCCTTTGCCGCTGGCGACAAATATCCGGGCCTCGTCCACCAACATGGCGGCACAGCCTTCTCCCCAAACCTGCACAGGCATACAGCATACACAAGTTTAAGCAGAACGTGTAGATAAAACCCGCTCACAGGGCGCAAGTCCAAAAACCGCGGCGGTGGCGGCTGCAAGGCGGCGCTGCTGTCAATCAGCCCATACGCCATACCCTGATGGGAAGCGGCGTTTTCGGTTTCGGACGGTATAATAGTCTTTAGGCGGCCGGGTGAATGCTGTCAGGCAGCGCAACTGATTGGCCATCGGTCGTGAAA
Organism: Phototrophicaceae bacterium; assembly: GCA_965203755.1. Lineage (GTDB taxonomy): Bacteria > Chloroflexota > Anaerolineae > Aggregatilineales > Phototrophicaceae > UBA6055. The sequence goes on from OZ241910.1 coordinate 575,329, forward strand.
GTCCGCGGTTTCTCTTTCCCGCGCACCACGGCCTCGGTGATAATGACTTTCTTGATGTCGTCGCGGCTGGGGACTTCAAACATGACATCAAGCAGACAGGACTCGATGATTGAGCGCAGGCCGCGAGCGCCGGTTTCGCGCTGAATCGCCAGTTCGGCCGCCGCCTGCAAAGCCATCGGCTCAAAAACCAATTCCACACTGTCCAGCGAGAGCAGATGTTCATACTGCTTGATGAGCGCGTTTTTTGGCTCAACCATGATCCGAACCAGGTCTTCCAGTTCAAGCGGTTCCAAAGTCACCAGCACCGGCAGACGGCCCACCATCTCGGGAATCAAGCCATGACTGATCAAGTCTTCCGGCGCCAGATGACGCCGCAGTTCGATGGTTTCTACATCACTGTGCTTTGGCGGTAGGCCAAATCCAATCGCGCTTTTCATACCAATGCGCCTGCGGATCACCTCGTCAATGCCGTCAAAGGTGCCACCGACAATAAACAGGATATTGCGGGTGTCAATTTGCAAAAACTCTTGATGCGGATGCTTGCGTCCACCCTGGGGCGGAACATTGGCCAAGGTCCCTTCAACGATTTTGAGGAGCGCCTGCTGAACGCCCTCCCCCGAAACGTCACGGGTGATCGAAGGATTGCTGTTCGATTTTCGAGAAATTTTGTCAATCTCGTCAATATAAATGATGCCGCGCTCGGCACGAGCAATATCACCATCGGCAGCTTGAATCAAACGAAGCAGGATGTTCTCCACATCTTCGCCAACATAACCGGCCTCTGTTAGCGCGGTGGCATCCGTAATGCAAATTGGCACATCCAGAATACGCGCCAGCGTTTGCGCCAAAAGCGTCTTGCCGCTGCCGGTCGGGCCAAGCATCAGGATATTGCTCTTGTCCAATTCAATCTCTTGTGGATCTCGGGCTGCTTGAATGCGCTTGTAATGATTGTAGACAGCGACACTCAAGACGCGCTTCGCCAGCTGCTGACCAATCACATATTCATCCAGGCGCTGCATAATTTCGCGCGGGGACAGCAAAACCTCGAACTCAAACTTATTGTCATTGTCGAGGTTCTCGCCAGGTTCTTCATCCGCCAGCAGATTATGACAGAGTTCAACACAATAATTGCAGATAAACACATTGTCCGGCCCAGCAATCAGACGTTCGACTTCATCATGACCGCGCCCGCAAAAGGTACAGCGGTGATTCACCTTAATTCTCCCCCGTTTTCCTGCTCTTCGGCATACAGGACAGCGTCGACCAACCCAAATTCAGTGGCTTCTTCAGCCGTCATATACACATCGCGGTCGGACACGCGCTCCACTTCCTCGGGGCTTTTGCCGGTATGATGGACAAAGATATCAATCAGCCGTTTCTTCAACCGTACAATTTCTTCAGCTTGAATCAAGATATCGGAAGCCTGTCCCTGTGCGCCGCCGAGCGGCTGGTGCATGTGGATGGTCGCATTCGGCAGCGCCATACGCATACCAGGCTCGCCCGATGCCAGCATCACCGTGCCAAAGCTGGCGGTGATGCCCACGGCAACCGTACCCACCGGCGCCGAAATCTGCTGCATGGTATCGTACATCGCCATGCCGGCATAAACCACGCCGCCGGGCGAGTTGATGTACATCTGTATGCGCCGGTCAGGCCCCTCGCGGTTCAGGAAGAGCAGCTGCGCTACAATCAAGTTGGCAATTTGGTCGTTGATGCCACTGCCTAAAAAGACAATGCGCTCTTTCAGCAGCAGGGAATAGATATCATAAGCGCGTTCACCGCGGTTCCCCTGCTCGATGACCATCGGAATAAGACTGTGAATGCTGTTCATCTTCCCGGCCCTCAACCTTTTCTATCGTTTATGTGATTTGCTGCTAGCTTGTCTTCAGAGGTTTCGGCTTCAGCCGCCGCCTCACTTTCCTCTGCCTTCATCTTGCCCCTAATCCGGGCAGTGCGCTGACGCATTTTCTCGTTATCGGCTTTGGTTCGCGCTTCATGTTCTTCAAGCGCCTTGTCGATATCTTCACCTTGTCCTATAGCGCACAGGTGAGTCCTTATCTGATCCATGAGCAGCCGGCTGGCGATATTGCGGCGCATCAGTGGCGTATCAAAAAAATCACGGTATGGATCGCCATCGCCCAATCCCCCTATGAGCCCACCCAGCGACTCCTCAACCTGTTCATCGCTGATTTCAACGTCTTGCACCGTGGCAAACTTTCGCAGCGTCAGGTCCCGCCGCAGGGAGGCGGCTGCTTTGTCACGATACTCCTCTCGTAAAGTTTCTCTCGCCGTGCCGGTGATGCGGATGAAATTCTCCAGATTCATCCCCTGCCGCTGAAGATCCTGGTCAAGCCGGTCAAGCAAGTCGTCAATATATTCTTCCAGCATCTCCGGCGGGAAGGCAATGTCAGCGCCTTCAATGATTTTTTCCAAAACCTCTTCGCTGTACTCCCGCCTGATATCTTCAGAAGCATCCTGTTCCAGTTCCTCGCGTTCAGACTGGCGCAGTTCATCCAGATTGTGGATCGCATCGCCTCTGTCTTCGCCCATCTTGCGGGCAAACTCATCATCAAGCGCAGGAACTCGAATAGCCTCAATCTGCTTAATTTTGACATCAAAAGCCACCTTGCGCCCAGCTACTGCTTCATAGCCCTCATCCGGCGGAACAGTCAGTTCAAATTTGACGTCCGCGCCCAGTTCGGCGCCAATCAAGGCCTCGGCAAAGCCACTCATAATCGTGGCTCTTTCGGGATCGAGTATCAGTTTCAATCGCGCTGATGCAGAAATTCATCGCCTTTCCTCGGCGCCGGCGCATCGTCATCATCGCCATCGCGCTCTTCATCGCCGCCTTCATCATCTTCTTCAGCCTCTTCGTCGCTGAATTCACTGTGAATATCGACTGTCACCCGATTGCCGGCGGCGGCACGGTCTAGCTCATCATCCAGGACTTCAATGGATCGCAGGCGCATCTTTTCCAAAGCCTCATCCACTTCCTCATCAGTGACCAGCGGCGCTTCAAAGTCCAGCCTGAGATCAGCGAAGTCTTTCAAATCAACTTCCGGCTGGAGTGCGACCGAGAACGTAAAAATTGGCGCCGGCTCCATCTTAAAGTCTTCAAGCGCGCCAGGGCCATAGGGTGCGATTTCTGATTCTTTGAGCGCCTGCGGGTAGATGTCGCTGCCAAGCAGTTCAACCGCTTCTTCAATGATGGCGGCCTCACCGACATACTGCGCCACCAAACGATAGGGCGCTTTGCCCTTGCGAAACCCTTTGATTCGCACACGCCGCGAGATTTGGCGGGCAGCTTTCCGTTTAGCATCGTCAAACTGTGCAGCCTCAACCTCAACTGTCAGCTGCGCTTTATGATTGTCAAGACGTTCCGTTTGTAAATTCAACATGCTTCCCTTAGATTAACACTTTGATATTTTAGCATCTGGCGGCTTGCCAGACATATAAACTTTTTATCAGAAAACGCAAAGGCTGCGCCCTGGCTGGAGTAACGCGGGATGAGGAAGGAGGGACTCGAACCCTCACCTCAAGGAGACATGATCCTAAGTCATGCGCGTCTGCCAATTCCGCCACTTCCCCACGGGTTAGAACTGCGAGAGCATTATAAACAGCTGCCAATATCCGCACAAGGGGCGAAACCGCCGCTCAAGGCTGTTGATTCTGTTGGTCATTTGCTCTCTGGCGCGAATGCAAACGAAATGATAAAATCAGTTTGTAGAAAGTTTCACAAGTCGGTCAACAGGGAAGCTGTATGTCAGCGAATTCGTCGGATAATATCCCGGATATTGTCATTGGCCGCCTGCCATTATACTTGAGAGCCTTGACGCGCTTGCAGCAAGAGGCTCAAGACCTTACTTCTTCGCATGAGTTAGGAAAGCGCCTGGACATAAGCTCGGCGCAGATACGGAAAGACCTGTCCCATTTCGGCGGTTTTGGCAAACAAGGCACCGGATACCGAATCGAATACCTGATGGAGAAGCTGCAACAGGTCTTGCAGGTCAATCAGGAATGGCCGGTGGCTGTCATCGGCGCCGGCAATCTGGGGATGGCGATTTCGCATTATCGGGGCTTCCAGGACCGCGGCTTTCGCATCGCCCGCCTGTTTGACATCAGTCCACAAAAAATCAATACCCAAATCGGAGAGTTCATCGTTCAGCCGGTTGCGATGATGCACGAGATTATCCGCAAAGAGCATATCAAAATCGCCATGCTGGCTGTGCCTGCCGAACATGCCCAAACCGTCGCCGACCAACTGGCGGCGGCTGGCATCCAGGCGATTCTGAACTATGCGCCCATCAGCATCACCGTCCCGGCAGGCATTCAAATCCAATACATTGACCCCGTTACCCACTTGCAGCGCATGACTTATTATCTAAGTGCGGCGCCGCGCTCGCTTTAATAATAGCTGCTTTGCGCCAGCCGCCGCAGTATGGCCGGGTCTTCCAATGCCCGACCACAGCCCACGACCACATTAATCAGAGGGTTATCGGCGCGATAAACCGGCACCCCGGTTTCGCGCGTTAAGAAGGCATCAAGGCCGCGCAGCAAGGCGCCGCCGCCGGTCAAGACAATGCCGCGGTCAATAATATCAGACGACAGTTCCGGCGGGGTATCCGACAGGACCGCCTTGACAACATTCGCAATCTGCCCAAGCGGTTCGGATAAAGCCTCGACCACTTCGCCAGTAGTCAGGCGCACCGTGCGCGGCAAGCCGGTCGCATTGTCCCGCCCCTGGATTTCCATCGCCATTTCCTGCGGCTGCTCAACCGCCGCGCCAATTTGTATCTTAATCGACTCGGCGGTAGACTGTCCGACTGCCAGACTGTATTTGCGGCGGACATAGCTCACGATGCCATCATCCAGACGCAGGCCGCCGACGCGCCCGCTCTCTGCCCGCACGATATTGTTCATGGTCAATACGGCCGCTTCGGTGATGCCGCCGCCGATATTAACCACCATGCCCCCCGCCGGCGTACTCACCGGCAATCCGGCGCCCAATGCCGAAGCCAGCGGCTCCCACATCATCTGCACCTCGCGCGCGCCGGCGGCGAGAACCGCCTCCCGCACAGCGCGTTTTTCGACGCTGGTCACTCCATAAGGGACCGACACCATGACAGACGGGCGAAACAAACGGATTCTGCCAGCGATTTTGCCAAAGAAGTATTCCAGCATCGCCTCGGTCACTTCATAATCTGCAATCACCCCATTTTGCAGCGGGCGCATCACCTGAATGTCTTCATCGTCAACACGCCCCAGCATTTCACGCGCCGGCTGTCCAAAATCAACAATCCGCTCTTCTTCTGCCAGCAGAGCAACCAGCGAAGGCTCTTGCAGCACAATGCGGCCACTGTCATAAATGCGGACATTCACCGTGCCCAAATCGACGCCCAGCCGTTTTCCAAATAAGGCCACTCATCTTTCCTAAACTCTTAAACCATTCGCATCTGACCCTATTCTACTGTAAAAACAATACATGAACTATTATGAAAGCCGCCGGGCGCCGCTGCTGGACGGTCAAAGGATACATTGTTAACTGTCGGTCACAGCAATCGAAGCCACGGCATAATAACGAGAAGCACAAGTCGTCAGGTCGTCTGGCCCCATAGTAATGGCGGCATAATCAGCGAGATCCCAGGTCAAAGGCGCAACTTCAATGTGCCCCTGGCCGCTGGCGCGCGATTTTATGATTTCCCGATGACGCGCATCCCACTCGCGGGCATAAAGCTGAAAATTAGGCATCAATGCCGCCTGACCCAGCACGATGCCCGCGCCGACAATCAACACGGTCGCAAGGCTGCCTGACTTTAACAGCTTGATCCTAATTGGACCTAATCGAGATTGTTTGACCAAACAGCCAAGCCAGGCGCCCCAAACCAAACCCGGCAGCGCCAGCAGATACGCGCCGGCGGCCATGGTGCGCGGCTGCACATACCCGGCGCCATACATTGATATGAAGACCATCGCCGCTATGCAGACCCATCCAATGCCAGATGAACACAGCGCCAGCATCCCCAATCTTCGCGCCGCTGCGCTTGGGAGCATGGATGACAGATGCCATGTTAACAGGATCAGGAGCATAAGCAGGCTCGTGAACAGCCAGCTTGCCGCGAGGCGGTCAATATCTAGCTGTGCTGCTGGCAGCAGCAAAACAAAAATACATGCAGAAGCCATGATGTACCCGCCAGTCAGCCGGCCGCGTTCGCGCTTTTGCAGCTGGGCCTGGACGCGCTTTCGCTGCCAAAGCATGAGCAGAAAACCGAGGACGAACAGGATATTGAGCATGACAGCCACCATATAGCGGCCGCTGAAACGTCCCAGCCATTGTGGACTGTCGCTGGTTTGAAGCCACAATAGCGGAAACCAAAGCAGCTGAAAAACCAAACCAAGCCATAACGGCGGCAAGGCGAGTTTGACCGGTTTTGATGTTTCGGATGAGGACTGTGGTTTGTATTTGACAAGCATTATAAGCAAGCCGACCGCCATTAGCATGGCAAAGCCGGCGAGGGCTTGCGGATGTTTTATATGGGCGAAGGACCGAGCCAGCGTTTCGTGCATCAATACCGATATCGAACGATTCGGCAAGCCTTGCCGCTGTGCAATATGCGCCGCGCGAAGGGCAACGCCGGGCGCACTCAACTGGATTGCCAAACCGCCCAGCGTCGCCAGCCAGCCAACTCCAAAGACCGGCAGATATGTGCGCCGCCGCGACGACGGCAAAAAAGCGAATATCGCCAGCAGGCAAAGCGCGAGCAGGGTTGTCTGAAAGCCGACAAAAACCTCGCCGCTGCCGGCGGTGATGAAGCAAAGCAGCCCGCCAGCGATGATTCCCGATAAAGACAGGGCATCTTCCCGCCGCCGCTGAGCCGTCCAAAGCGCCAGCGCCATATACATTGTGAGCAGAGCCAGCGGCAAGGCATTCTGGGTACTCGCGGTGTACCAATAAAACGACTGCGGCGAATAAAAGGCAGGAATCGTTGCAGCGACAGTGAGCGCAGAAATTGAGATGGAAAGCGTCCGACGCGAACCGCTTATCCCCAAGTACGCAAGCCCTTGAAAGACCAGCCAAACCAATCCAGCCAGCCACAATACGACAATCAGCGGCGGCGTTATCCTGGGCAGAAGAGTATCAAGCGGCGCCATCAAACCCTTGAGGAGCCAGTTGGCATAACCGCCAGCGAAGGTATCGAGTATGTCTATCATATAGCCCCAAGCACCCCTGTCCCGAGCCGATGCAATGCTGCAATAATCATCGAACATCAGGCGGCTGAACTGCCCCAAATAAGCAAAAAGACCTGCCGGCGCAAGGGCAATCGCAACAATGAGCCATTGGAAAATGGTGACTCGTTTGAAGGTCATCCAGAAGATCCCGATATTGTCCGATAATGCGTCATCAATTTAGCATACAAGTTAGGCAAACCACCTGTCAGCCTTAACCATCCCTCACAACATTAAGCGAATCCACACCATAGTAGTCTCTGGCGCAAACCGACAGGTTTTTTGCCGTAGCAATGCCGACATACTCAGCTAGGTTCCAGGTCAATGGCGCGACTTCAATAGCGGTTTGTCCGCTGTCGCGCATGGCGATGATTTCTTGATGCCGCACATCCCACTCCCGGGCATAAAGCTGAAGATCAGATGCCAGCGCCGCCTGACCCAGCACGATGCCGATGCCGATGACTGGCACAGCAGCAGCGCTTGCCGGCTTTAGAAACCTGATCCAGGCTTGACCTGCTTGAGATGACAACCTGTAATGCTTGAGCAACCAACCCAAAAAAGCGCCCCAAAGCAAACCCGACAGCATCAGCAGATGGGCGCCAGGCGCCAAGATACGCGCATCCACATATCCGAGCCCATACTCTGCCAAGAATACAATCGCCGCAAGACAGACCAATCCAGCGCCGTACCAGCAGAGCGTCAGAAACCCGAAGTTTCGTTCTGCCGCGCTTGGGAGCAGGTATGTCAGCAGGACCAGGAGCATGAGCAGGCTCGTGAACAGGTAGGTTGCCGAGCGGCGGTCGATACCGATACTTCTTATTTGGGTCAATAAAAACAATAAAACAAAAATAGACAGCGAGGCCATGACGTACCAGAGCACCAACAGGCCAGGTTCGCGCTTTTGGAGCTGGAACTGGACGCGCTTTCGCTGCCAAATCAGGATAAGAAAACCTAGGATGAACAGGATATTGAGCATGACAACTGTCATATAGCGGCCGCTGAAACGCCCCAGCCACTGCGGACTGTCGCTGGTTTGAAGCCACAATAGCGGAAACCAAAGCAGCTGAAACATCAAGCCAAGCCATAGCGGCGGCAAGGCGAGTTTGACCGGCTGCGCCGCTTTGGATATGGTCTGCGGTTTGTATTTGACCAGCATAACCAGCAGACCGACTGCCATCAGCATGACAAAACCGGCAAAGGCCGGCGGATTTCCAATAAAATCCAATATCCAGTTAAACGTTTTGGACACCAATGCCGATATCGCCCGATTTGGCAGCCCAATACGTCCCACAACCTCTTCTGCGCGCAGAACAATACCGGGCACACTCAACTGGATGACCAGACCGGCCAGCGTCGCCAGCCAGCCAACTCCAAAGACCGGCAGATATGCGCGCCGCCGCGACGACGGCAAAAAAGCGAATATCGCCAGCAGGCAAAGCGTGAGAAAGGTCGTCTGGAAAGCCACAAAAGGCTCGCCGCTGCCGGCGCTGATGAAGCAAAGCAGCCCGCCAGCGATGATTCCCAATAAAGACAGGCCATCTTCCCGCCGCCGCTGTGCCGTCCAAAGCGCCAGCGCCATATAAATCGTGAGCAGAGCCAACGGCAGGGTATTCTGGGTACTCGGCGAATACCAGTAAAACGACTGCGGCGAATAAAAGGCATGGATGCTGGCGGCGACAGCAAGCGCGGCAATCGAGATGGAAAGCGCCCGACGCGAACCGTTTATCCCCAAGCGCGCAAGCCCTTGAAAAACCAGCCAGGACAAGCCGACCAGCCACAATACAATAATCAGCGTCGGCGTTATCCTGGCAACCAGAATATCAAGCGGCGCCATCGCGCCCTTGAAGAACCAGTTGGCATACCCTCCCGCCCAGGTATTGAGCTTCCAGACCATATAGTCCCAAGCGCCTTTTTCCCGACCGAATGCGACAGTGCAGTAGTCGGAGGACATCAGGCGGCTGAATTGCCCTAAATAGGCATAGAGAATCACTGGCACAAGGGCAAGCGCGGCAATCAGCCATTGGAAAACAGTGCTTCGCTTGAAGGTCATCGCAATCAGAGTTTCCTGGATATTATCCGATAATGGGCTGCGGTTTAACGCAGGTCAGGCATCCGCCGCACGCATCGAATCGACGCCAAAATACTGTTCAGAACATTCCATCGGGCTGTATGCCATCGGTGTCAAAGCAAGGTAATCAGCCAGGTCATAGGTCAATGACGCAACTTCAATAACGGTTTGTCCGCTGTCACTCATGGCGATGATCTCCTGATGCCGAAGGTCCCACTCCCGAGCATAAAGCTGAAAATTGGGCATCAATGCCACCTGACCCAGTACGATGCCTACAGCGATCATCACGACAGCGGCAAGGCTTCCGCGCTCCAGCAGCCTCATCCATACCCGACCTGCTTGAGATGACAGCCCGTAATGTTTGAGCAGCCAGCCCGCATAGCCCCCCCAAACCAGACCCGACAGCGCCAGCAGACAGGCATTAGGCGCCAGGATGCGAAGATCCACATGGCCGCGTCCGAACAGCGCGAGGAAGACAATGGCCGCCATCGAGACCAGCCCAATGCCAGATGAACACAGCGCCAGCAGTCCCAATCTTCGCGCCGCCGCGCTTGACAGCAAAGACGATAACTGCCATGTCAATATGACCAGAACCGCCAGAACACTCGCGGACAGGTAGATTGAGAGGCGAGAACTAATGCTTAGCTGCGTTATGGCAAACAATATCGCAAAAATAAACATAAGCGCCATGATGTATCCGACAGTCAGCAAGCCGCGCTCGCGCTCTTGCAGTGAGGCCTGGATGCGCTTTCGCTGCCAAAGCAGGATCAGAAAACTCAAAATGAAGCCCATATTGAAGAAGACAATCACCATATACCTGCCGCTGAAGCGCCCAAAAAACTGTGGGTGATCGCTCGTGTGCAGCCACAATAGCGGCATCCAAAGCAGTTGAAACATCAAGCCAAGCCACAGCGGCGGCAAGGCGAGTTTGACCGGCTGCGCCGCTTTGGATACGGGTTGTGGTTTGTATTTGACCAGCATGACCAGCAGGCCGACTGCCATCAGCATGGCAAAGCCAACAAAGATTTGCGGATGTCCAAGATAATCAAAGGTCCAGCCCAATGTTCGGGTCAGCAGCATCTCGCGATTCAGTGGCCCAATATCCCGCTCGATACGCGCCGCGCGAAGGGCAATGCCGGGTGAACTCAACTGGATTGCCAAACCGACCAGCGTCGCCAGCCAGCCAACTCCATAAACAAGCGCATACGAGCGCCGTACAGAACCCCGTAGAAAAGCAAAACTTATCAGCAGACAAAACGTGAGAAAGATCGTTTGGAAGACTACAAACATCTCGTACATGCCGGCGCTGATGAAACAAAGCAGCCCGCCAGCGATGATTCCCAATAAATGAGGTATCCCCCCCCGCCATTGTTGAGCCGTCCAAAGCGCCAGCGCCATATAAATCGTGAGCAGAGCCAGCGACAGAGCGGTCTGGGTACTCGACGAATACCAGTAAAACGACTGCATCGAATGAAACGCATTGATACTGGCAGTGACAATGACCGCAGAAATTGAGACAGACAGCGCCAGACGCGGCTTGTCCAGCTTCAAATAGGCAAGGAGCTGAAAGCCCAACCAGAACAAGCCGGCCAGCCACAGTACGATAATCAGCGCAGGTATTATCCTGGGAGCCAAAGTATCAAGCGGCGCCATCGCGCCTTTGAGGAACCAGTTGGCATAGCTCCCCGACCAGGTATCCAGCTTGTGAACCATATAGTTCCAGGCACCAAGTTTTCGACCAAGCCCAATCATGCAATAGTCGTCTGCCAGCATACGGCTGAATTGCCCTAAATAAACATAAAGCGATACCGGCACAAGGGCAAAGGCCGCAATGAGCCAGTAGAATACAGGAGAACGTTTGGAGTCCATTCGAGATCAATTACACTTCAGGGCTGTCTTCGTCGATAATCCTAAGCATTGAGCCGCGGCTGCGAACTTTTTGGCTAATCCGCACCGCCAGATTGGCGCGGCGCAGCGCCAGTTCCGCCTGGCGGTTATCGACTTCCGGCAGGCCTTCTTCCAGGATTTTGCGGGCGCGCTCACGGGCTTGCTGCGCCATCTCCAAATCAAGCGCAAAGGACGATTCAGCCAAATCCGCCAAGACAATCACTTTGTCCGGGCGCACATCCACCACGCCGCCATAAACCGCAAAACGTTCCTCGGCATCCTCTTTACGCACCACAAGCTCGCCATAGGTCAGGGTGGTCAGCACCGGCGCATGATTGGGCAGAACGCCCATTTCCCCTTCAATGGCTGGCACAATGACCATATCAGCGGCCGGTTCGTCAAATATCTTCTTTTCCTGCGTCACCAACTCGATGTGAATCGGCATCAGCGCCTCCTACGAGCTACCGCGCGTTTCAAAACGCTGCAAAACATCTTCGATTGGGCCGCACATATAGAAATCCTGTTCCGGGATTTGGTCCACATCGCCGTCGAGAATCATGCGGAAACCGCGCACCGTATCCTTAATCGGGACATAGCGTCCAGCCTGCCCGGTGAACTGTTCGGCAACAAACATCGGCTGGCTAAGGAAGTTTTCGATCTTGCGGGCGCGGGCGACCAAAATTTTGTCATCGTCCGACAGTTCTTCGACGCCGAGAATGGCGATAATATCCTGCAAATCCTTGTAACGCTGCAAGACCTGCTGGACTTCGCGGGCGGCGCTGTAGTGACTTTCGCCGACCACTTCCGGCGCCAGGATATTGCTGGTGCTGGCTAATGGATCGACCGCCGGGAACAAACCGCGCGCCGCAATCGAACGTTCCAGCGCAATCGTACTGTCAAGATGGGTAAATACAGCCACCGGCGCCGGATCAGAATAATCATCGGCCGGTACGTAAACCGCCTGCATGGATGTAATCGAACCGGTTTTGGTGGATGTAATCCGCTCTTGCAGCATCCCCATTTCCTCGCTTAGGTTCGGCTGATAGCCTACCGCCGAAGGCATACGGCCCAGCAGCGCCGAAACCTCGGCGCCGGCAAGCGAATAACGGAAGATGTTGTCAATAAAGATAAGGACATCCTTGCCTTGATCGCGGAAGTATTCAGCCATCGTCAATCCCGACAGTCCTACCCGCAGGCGCACGCCGGGCGGCTCGTTCATCTGGCCGAAAACCATCGCCAGCTTGTCCAGCACGTTGGCTTCTTTCATTTCATGGTACAGGTCAGTCCCTTCGCGGGTGCGTTCGCCGACGCCAGCGAAAACAGACAGGCCATCGTGCTGGGTGGCAATCGAATTGATGAGTTCCTGAATCGTGACCGTCTTGCCAACCCCGGCGCCGCCAAAGATGCCCGTCTTGCCGCCTTTGGTCATCGGCGCCACCAGGTCTATCACCTTCATGCCGGTTTCAAAAACCTCGATATTGGGCGACTGTTCCTCAAAAGACGGCGCATCGGCATGAATCGGGCGCCGCTCGGATTCGGCCGGGACAGCTTCGCCCATATCCACCGGGCGCCCCAGCACATTGAAGATTCGCCCCAAAGTCGGGTCGCCGACCGGCACGGCAATCGGCTGTCCGGTCGCAAAGGCGGCTGCGCCGCGCGCCAAACCATCCGTGGAATCCATCGCTACGGTGCGGACTGCGCTGTCGCCAAGATGCAGTTCAACTTCAAGAACCAGGTCGTCTTCATTTTCACGCGGAATCCTGACCGCATCAAAAATGTTCGGCAATTCGCTCGCCGGGAATTCAACATCGACCACATTGCCAAGCACCTGCGTTACGGTTCCTTGAATTTCTGCCATTGTTTCGCTCCTTATGATAATCCAGAATGAGCCTGGCCGCCGGGCTAGGCTCGCGCGTCTTGCAGTTGTTTCCTGCTGTCATAGGTATCCAGGATTTCCTGGCTGGCGCTGTCAATCGACTGCTGCAAGGCATTGGCGCCGCCAACGATATCAAGGATTTCGGCGGTAATCTCGGCTTGACGCGCCTTATTGTACAGCAGGATGAGGTCAGACGTGACCTGGGTCGCGTTTTCGGTCGCGTTTTTCATCGCCGCCATGCGGGCGGCATGCTCACTCGCCTGCGCTTCCAGCAAAGCCTGATAAAGCTGCAATTCGGTAAAGCGCGGCACAATTTCGGCAACGACTGCGGCGGCATTGGGCTCATAGTCATAGTTCTGCAAACCCTCGCTCACCACCGCCACGTCCTTCACATACTCGGCGGCAACCTGCTGCGCCACCGTATGCGTCGTCAGCGGCAGCCAGCCCAAAACCGCCGGGCGCTGCGCCAGCATATTGATGAAATCGGTATAGGCAATCAGCACTTCATCTACATCGCCGTTAAGATAGGCGTCCATTGCAATCCGCGCAATCGGAGAAATATCAGCAATTTTTGGCGCCGCCGGTATATCGCTGAAGGATGCGACGATATTGGCGCCGCTGCGAGCCAGCGAATCGCGCGCCTTGCGTCCGACGGCGACATAATCGACCGGCTTGCCCAAACGCGTGGCAAAACGTTGAGCGACTCGCAGGGCATTGGTGTTATAGGCGCCGGCTAGGCCGCGGTCGGAAGTAATGACAACCACCATCACCTTACTGATTTCCTCGCGCTCGGTGAGCAAGGGATGCAGAGGTTGACTTTTGCTGGCCGCCTGAATGTTCAGCAGGATTTCCCATGCTTTTTCGGCATACGCGCGGCTTGCCAGCGCCCGTGCCTGGGCGCGGCGGACGCGCGACGCCGAAACGGCCTCCAGCGCCCGCGTAATCTGCGTGATGTTGCGGACGCTTCGGATTCGATTCTTGACTTCTCTTAGGGTAGCCATCTCGTGTCTCCTTTCCTGAAACGGCGGGGACAGCTAGGACCAGGTCGCGTTGAAGGCTTTGATGGCAGCGTCCAGTTTTTCCTGAATTTGCGCTTTGACCTTCTCATTGCGATTTTCCCGAATGAAGTCGGCAATATCGGAAAATTGTGTCCGGAAAGCGCGCAGGAAGGCATCCTTCCAGGCAATCATCCGCTCCACCGGCACATCATCGGTCAAGCCGCTTGTCCCGGCATAGGTCAGCGCGACCTGATCTTCCAGCGACAGGGTTTGATACTGAACCTGCTTAAAGAGTTCGGTCAAACGCAGGCCGCGGTCAAGCTGCTGCTGGGTGGCTTTGTCCAGGTTCGAGCCAAACTGTGCAAACGCCGCCAAATCGCGGAACTGCGCCATTTGCAGTTTCAAGCCGCCGGCGACATCTTTCATTGCCCGCGTCTGCGCCGCGCTGCCGACACGGCTCACGCTAATGCCCGTATTCAGCGCCGGACGAAGCCCAGCATTAAACAACTCGGATTCGAGGTAAATTTGACCGTCGGTAATGGAAATCACATTCGTTGGCACAAACGCAGAAACATCGCCCAGCAGGGTTTCAATCACCGGCAAGGCTGTCAGGCTGCCGCCGCCGCGCTCATCGCTTAACTGCGCCGCCCGTTCCAGCAGACGGCTGTGGAGATAGAATACGTCGCCGGGGTAGGCTTCGCGTCCGGGCGGGCGCCGCATCAGCAGCGAAACCTGGCGATAGGCATTGGCATGCTTGGAAAGATCGTCATAAATCACAAGCGCATCTTTGCCATTTTCCATAAACCATTCGCCAATGGCGCAGCCGGAATAAGGCGCCAGATATTGCAATGCCGCCGCGTCGGATGCCGATGCGACCACAAGGGTCGTATAATCCATCGCGCCTTCGCGTTCCAGCGTTTCACGGATCCGCGCCACCTCGCCGCGCCGCTTGCCAACAGCCACATAGATGCAATACATATCCTGACCGCTTTGGTTGACGATAGTATCCAGAGCCAGCGCGGTTTTGCCGGTTTGACGGTCGCCAATAATCAACTCGCGCTGGCCGCGGCCAATCGGAATCATCGTGTCAATCGCCAGGATGCCGGTCTGCACCGGGCGGTCGACGCTGCGGCGCTCCATGACGCCGGGGGCGATGCGCTCAATGTTATAATATTCGTCGAACTGCGCTGGACCGCGGCCATCAATCGGCTGGCCCAATGCGTCGACCACGCGCCCCACCAGCCCGGTTCCAACCGGCACCGAGGCAATGCGACCAAGCGCTTTGACCGTATCACCTTCCTGAATATCATCATAAGCGCCCATGATGATGATGCCGACATTGTCTTTTTCCAGGTTGAAAGCGATGCCGGCGACGCCGTTTTCAAATTGAACCAGTTCGTTATAACGCACATTGTCAAGGCCAGAGATGCGCGCGATGCCGTCCCCAACCTCTTCCACATAACCGACTTCAACAGCTTCCAGCGCGCCAAGCTCAAAGTCTTTGATCTGCTCTAAAATTGAACCAAAGATGTTTTCTGCCATTCGCAGGCTCCTTGCGTGTACTTATACAACGTCAAACAAGAAATAATCTCAAAAAAGCACTAGATTTCAAAATCGCTTCGGATGCCGCCGGCGCTTATACAGAACAGCCAGGATGATATGTATTGTAGCTTAGCCAATCCTAATTTGTCCACATTTTCACAAATGCTCTTCAAGCCATATCAACGCCGGTGCAGTCCGTTCCTATTTTGCCAGTTTTATGTCCGTTCATCAACCGGCGAATTGACCGATTTCCCGGCGATGACCGCAGTTCCGCGCTATCTTAAATCATCATCCTGTGCACCGAGCGCCTGCGAGCGCCGATAAGCCGCCCAGATGCCTTCGGACAAGACAGTTCGCAAACCGCCCTTTTCCATCTCATGCAGCGCCGCCGCTGTGGTGCCGCCGGGGCTGGTGACTTGATTCCGAAGCTGCGCCGGGTGCAGTCCCGACTGCCGCGCATACACCACTGACCCCATAATCGTCTGGCTAACCAGCTTTTCAGCCACCCGCCGCGAAAAACCCATGTGTACCCCGACATCAACCATCGCTTCCATAAACATAAAAACATAAGCCGGCCCCGAGCCGCTCAATGCCGTCGCCATATCAAGGAAGCGCTCATCATTGGCAAAGATCTGCTCACCCAATGCGCCCAAGAGCAATTCAGCTTGTTTTTGCTGTTCATCGGCTACATCCGGCGAGGCTGTCCAAACCGTAATCCCTTGTCCGATTTGCCCGGGGGTATTAGGCATCGACCGGACTACCCGCGCGTTCAGCAGACTGTCGGCAATGGTCTCCAAGGTTACGCCGGCGACAATGCTTACGATTAAGCGCACGCCATCCAACTGCCCCCGCAGTTCGGGCAGCACCGCGTTCATCACTTGCGGTTTGACCGACAGCACCAGCACATCCGCCTCCCGCGCCGCCAGCGCATTGTCCGCTGTGCAATGGATGCCATAGCTTTTATGAAGCTGTTTCAATCGGGCTTCATGGGGGTCGGCGGCGATGATCATTTCCGGTTTCACCAGTTTTTGATGGAGAAGGCCCTTGATCATGGCCTCACCCATGACTCCTGCGCCAACAAATGCAATCGTCTCACCATTAAATGCCATAAATCCACCCCGGTTCTGTCAATCGCCATCATCCGCATGGCGGCTCAATAAATAAAAGCTGCGCTTCCGCCCTTCAAAGTCGCCATGCACAAAATCCATTATCCTATAACCTACAGCAAGCATCTGCGGCAGCGCTAGGCGAATATGACCGCGCCAGGCTTCTGCCAGCCGCGGCTGACTGGCTTCCAACGTTTGAATATCGGTCGGGATTTCGACCAGAGCCAAAGCGGAATCCGGCATATTGATTCTGGCAGCTGGACGAAGCCACTGACCAGCGGCATCAGCGCGGTTGACCATCGATGCTTGAAGGTCAAGACACTGCTGCAAGGTCAGCTTGCCTGCCCGGCCGCGGGCGCGTTCTTGCACCCGAGGATGTGTCACTGGCCATTCGACAACCAAACGATCCGCCCGCAGGCTTTTCTGCTGCGTCATCCCAAAATAATTGACTTTGTACTGCCGTATCACACTACCCAGCTTGCGGATATTCAGATGTGCATTCGGCGACAAAAGCGGATCAAAGGTCCAAGTCACCAGTTGGATTCCCTGCTTGATAGCGACCTCGCGCTGCGCCATTTTCAAGCGAAAGCCGATGTTTCGACCGCGGTATTCCGGCAGGACAAGCATTCGCTTAGACATAATCAGAAGATTTGCCGCCGCCGGCCGCGCTTTCTCATCTTCCCAGTCGCTGCTGGTACCGATAAACCCCATGACAAAGCCAGCCAGACGGCCCCGACAGCGAGCGCCCAAGACATGTCCGCCATGATCGCACAGCGATTGCAGCACATGGGTTGGCACAAGTGTCTCGACACAGTCGCCCCAGTACGTTTTCTGCAATTCAACGGCTTGGTCGTACTCGGACGGAGTCTTCAGCCGTTTGATAATGATTTCATCCATAGCCTGTCCTGTGCATTAAAGCGGGCGCGGTCGGCGGCGGAAGGTATCCCGCATGACACCGAAGAGATGCCGCCGCTGCGGCAAATAGCCCAAGAGCGTTTCTTCAAAGCGGCGTGGATGAAACCCAAAATGACGATAAGCGCTGCCTAAAGGCGCGGTGCGGTTGGATGCCAGAATGTCAAGCCATTGATTCGTCATAAGTGAACGCGGCAGCGCGCGGCTGTAAAAACTCGTCATCCAGCGCAGCAGATAAGGCGGCGCCGGGATAACCGGGCGCGGCATGCCGGTCACCCGCATAATGGTCAAGATCATATCCTTGAACGTCATGTATTCAGCGCCGCCGATTTCGACCGTCCGGTCAACCAGACGCACTCGGTGCAAACTCCGATAAATAGCTTCTACCAGGTCGTCAATATAAATCGGGTGCAGGACAACTTCGCCATCACCCGGCATCAGAAAAAAGAGCGGATTGACGCGCAGCATACCGGCAATATAATTGATGAACGAATCGTCCGGCGCGAAGACCACCCCGCTTCGAATAATGGTATAAGCAAGCCCACTGTGGCGCACGAGTTCCTCAACCTGACCTTTAACGCGGTGCAGGGTATAGGCAGACGATGATGCCGCGCCCAGTTGGCTTAGGGCGATAATGCGCCCAACGCGCGCCGCCCGCGCCACCGTCGCCAGCGCCCGCGCGCCGCCGATCTCGATGCGCTCAAGCTCGCGGCGGCGCCCCCACCATTGCGCGTTTTCCAGATGAATGACCGCATGACAGCCCGTCACCGCTCGAAAGAAAGATTCTTCGTCGAGAACGTTGCCCAGCGCGAGTTCGGGCGCATGAGGATGGCTTGCATTCCATGGCAGGCGCCGCGCTCGTCTTTCCGTCAGCAGGCAGCGGCTTGGTATTTGCTCTTCCATCAGCCGCTCGACAAGATGCCGCCCCACCAGTCCGGTCGCGCCGGTAATCAAAATCATGGCAACTCATAAAATTCAAAATTGGCAAATTTGATGGTATGATGGGCTTCGTCATATCCATCCAACTCATTATAGATTGCAAGCGCTTTATTATATGAGGCAAACTTGTCCCTGTAAAGCAACGGAAAGCGCATCGCGGTGTTTATGACTGTGTATGAGGTATCGGAGGATTCCTTGGATAACAAACGCATCGTCATCACCGGCATGGGCATCGTCTGCCCAACCGGCAACAATGTGGCCGAAGCCTGGACAAATACCGCCGCCGGCATGAACGGGATTGGCTACATTACCCAGTACGACCGCCGCATCACCCAAAATCAACTCGCCGGCGAAGTCAAAAACTTTGATGCGGCTGAACTATTTGGCAAAAAAGAAGCCCGCCGCATTGACCGCGTTGCCCAATTCGCACTTGAAGCCAGCCGGCAGGCGATGGAAGACAGCGGCTTGCAAGTTACCGCAGACAACAAGTATGAAATTGGCTGCATAATCGGCACTGGCGTCGGCGGCATCGGCTCGTTTATCGAAGCCCAGCAGGGCGTTGACAGCAAGGGACACCGCGGCATCAAGCCACTCGCCATACCTAAAATTTTGAGCGACTCCAGTTCTGGCACGGTCTCAATGGCTTACAACCTGCGCGGCCCCAACCACTGCATCGCGACCGCCTGTGCCAGCGGCAACAACTCAATTGGCGAAGCCATGCACATCATCCGGCGCGGCGATGCCAAAGCCATGCTGGCCGGCGCCGCCGAAGCCGCGATTGTGCCGCTCTGCGTCGCCGGTTTTAACAACATGACCGCGCTTAGCCGCAACGACGACCCAGCCACCGCCTCGCGCCCTTTTGATCTGAACCGAGACGGCTTTGTTCCCGGTGAAGGCGCCGGCATCCTGGTATTGGAAGACCTTGACCATGCGCTTGCGCGCGGCGCGGCCATCTATGCCGAGTTGGTCGGTTACGGGCATACCTCGGACGCCTATCACATCACCGCGCCGATGGAAAGCGGCGAAAGCGCCGCCAAAGCGGTTGAACTGGCGCTGCACAGCGCCAATTTAAGCCCGGAAGACATTGATTACATCAACGCCCACGGCACCAGCACTCCTTTGAATGACACCGCCGAAACAAACGCCATCAAACGCGCCTTGGGCGAAACCGCCTATCACATCCCCATCAGTTCAACCAAATCCATGACGGGGCATTTGCTGGGCGGCGGAGCAGCCATTGAAGCGGTTTTTAGCATCATGGCGATTCGCAATCATTTTGTTCCGCCGACAATCCACCTGGAAGAACCCGACCCCACCTGCGACCTGAACTATGTTCCCAACCTGGGTCAGCAGCGCGAAGTCCGTTATGCCATGTCGAATGCTTTCGGCTTTGGCGGACATAATGCCGTAATTATATTTGGCGAATACCAAGACAATGGCAGCCCATTATCCAAACCAGAAAAATAACTATGCCCCCAAGGCGCCAACTTTTGCCCATGTCGTCGGCTGGGGAATGGCTGTACCCGAAAACGTCATGACCAACGACGATATTTCGTCCTTTGTGGAAACCAGCGACGAATGGATTTTTGCCCGCACCGGCATCCGGGAACGGCGCATCGCCAACGAGCAGGAATCCACCGCGACGCTGGCGTACAAAGCGGCGCAGCAAGCGCTGGAAGTCGCCGACATCCAGCCGCTAGACCTTGACTTGATTGTCGTTGCGACTTCTACCCCCGAAAACATATTCCCCAGCACCGCCAGCCTGGTGCAGGACTGGCTGAATGCCAGCCATGCCGGCGCATTTGACTTGAGCGCCGCCTGTTCCGGCTTTGTCTATGCTCTGAATACCGCCGCCGATTCAATCCGCGCCGGCAGCATCCAAACCGCGCTGGTCATTGGCGCCGAAACCATGAGCCGCATCCTCGACTGGCATGACCGCGGCACCTGCATTCTTTTTGGCGATGGCGCCGGCGCGGTGGTCCTAAAAGCCAGTGACGCTCAAGGCGGCGTCATGTCCAGCGTCCTGCGTTCGGATGGCGCCGGCTGGGACCTGCTGGCGATTCCGAGCGTCGGCAGCATTGACGCTTCACAGTCCCGCGCCGGCGCCGGCCGGCACAAACTCTACAAAATGTATATGGCCGGGGGCGAGGTTTTCAAGTTTGCCACGCGGGTCGTCAATGACAGCATTGAGCAGGCGGCCGTGATGGCCGGCATCCAGATTAACGACATTGACCTGGTGATACCGCATCAAGCCAACTTCCGCATTTTGCAGGCGGCCGCCCGCAAACTCAACATCGACATTGATAAATTTATGAGCAATGTGGAACGTTATGGCAATACATCGGCGGCGTCCATCCCGATTGCCTTATGTGAAGCCATTGAACAAAAACGCATCCACGACAAAGACCATATTGCCCTGGTTGGGTTTGGCGGCGGCTTGACCTGGGCTGCCATGATTATTCAGTGGGGCATCCCCAAACCAAGCGAACAGCACGGCTCCCGGCTCAACCGTCAGCGCCGCCATGCCCAGTATTATATGGCGCGCTGGCGTTCTCGCTCGCGCCGCTGGCGCCGTCGAATCAATCGCACGATTCGGGATATGCGTCCACAATAAAGTCTTGCGTCGAGCATGCTTAGCCCTAACCGAGAAGCTGGATGCGGCTTCAGCCGCCCAAGGGGGTTATCGTCGGCAAGGGGTCGGAGATATAAATATGCACCATGCAAAAAGCCTTCAATGTATTGGTGACATCATAGACCATCAGCCGAAACTCATATTCGCCGGGCTGGTATCCGGCGGGAACAAACTGGCTGAATGCACTGCGGCTGCGAACTTCGGTGCTTTGGTCTTCAATCACCTGAAAGTTGCCAAATGTGCTGGGCCCGTTGATTTCGATTTTGGCATAGGCGAATTGGTCGGTGAACACCGTTCCGACCACTGGAATCGGCTGAAACACGCGCATGCCATTGGCGGGAATAGATAGCTGTGCCTGTGGACTGTCACAGCCCACAGCCGGATCAGCCGGGATAATCGTGCCAACCGGCGTGGGGGTCAAGGGCGGCGTCGGCTGAATCTGCCCGACAAAATCAGCCGAGCGCGGCAATGCCACCGGTTCAATGCCAAGATTGGCAGCCGGCGGCGCCGGAACCGGCGTTTCAAAAACGCCATCCTCGACCCGCGCGGCGGCGACCAAATTTTCGATTTGACGGTCCCGCTGCAAGGCCGGCGCAACCATGACTTGAATCCCGGCGATAATCACAGCCAATTCAATCAAGAGAATGACAGCCGTCACTGCATTCGCCTGCCGATAGCGCGACAGATCTCGTTCCAGTTCAAAATAAGACGAGCGATACTCATCCCCCCAGATAAAGAAACGGCGCAGGGCAAATAGAATGCCGGCGGCAATCAGAAAATAAATGCCGACCGCAACCTGATTAATGAATGCGACCAAGACTGTCATGCTGGAAAATTCTTGAGAACGCCCTTCAAAACAGCGGTGAGGCGCGGGACAATGGACTTGCCGGCCGTCAGCACCTCTTCGTGGTTGGTTTCGGAGTCGGTATCTATGGCGTCAATCGCCCGATTGGTCACGCCC
The DNA here is from genome assembly GCA_965203755.1 of Phototrophicaceae bacterium. Classification (GTDB taxonomy): domain Bacteria; phylum Chloroflexota; class Anaerolineae; order Aggregatilineales; family Phototrophicaceae; genus UBA6055. Next base: position 597,474 of record OZ241910.1, read on the forward strand.
GAACATGCCATGACTCTCATGCCGGCATGCCGCGCAGCCAGAACTTCATGCACGGTGGACATCCCGACGGCATCGCCGCCAAGCGCACGGATCATGCGGATTTCCGCCGGCGTTTCAAAGGACGGGCCGGACAAAGCGCAGTAGACGCCGCTATGAAGCGGAATCCCGTTTGCCTGCGCCACGGCCAAGGCACGCTGCCGCAGCTTGCGGTCGTAGGCTTGTGCCAAACCGACAAAGCGCTCGCCAATTTGGTCGTCATTGGGCCCCATGAGTGGATTCGCGCCCGCCATACCCGGCAAATTGATATGATCTTCAATGAGCATCAAATCGCCGACCTGATAGGATGGATTGATGCCGCCGGCAGCGTTTGTCAAGATCACCGTCCGAATGCCAAGCGAATACATCACGCGTATCGGGAAAATCACCTCCTGCATGGTGTATCCCTCATAATAATGGGCGCGGCCCTGCTGCGCCGCGACGATTTGTCCTGCCATGTCCCCGATGACCAGATTGCCTTGATGACCCAGGACCGTCGCGCGGGGCCAGCCGGGAATGGCCTCATAAGGAATCACCGCACGATTTCCCAGGTCATCAGCCAATTTCCCCAGCCCAGAGCCAAGCACCAGCCCGATGTCCGGCCGCAGAGACGTTCTCTGACGGATCGCATCCGCAGCCTGCTGATAATTTTCATGTTTGCACATGGCTGCGCCTCATTTACTAGGTCTTGTTTTAATAAGCTGGCATAAGCCCAAACCTGATATTCCGCTAAAATCATAATATCACATATTGATGTTCTCCGATTATAATAGGAATATTACAGCTTGGCTTGATGGAGAAAAGCTGGTTTGAATGACAGACGCAGGCAGTTCCGCGCTGCCGCCATCTTGATCCTTATCGTTATGCCGATTGGGATCGCGGGATATATGGAGATTGAAGGCTACTCGTTTCTCGACGCTGTCTGGCTGACGATTATCACGTTGACCACGATTGGCTATGGGGATATAAACGCCAACACCAATATCGGCAAGCTCTTCACGATTGGATTGGTCCTGGTTGGCTTGAGTGCGCTTACCTTCTTCCTGTCTTCATCATTTGCCCTGCTGTTCAGTTCCGAAGCAGTAACGCGGCGGCGCAAGAGGCGCATCAAGCAAAAAATCGGCAAGCTGAACAGTCATTATATCATTTGTGGCAAGGGCGAAATGGTTGACAAAACCATCGGCTATGTCCTGCAAGGCGCCCAGATTCGCCTCACACAGCATCAACAAACCAGTTATGCGCCCATCGAGAATGTTCTGAATCAATTATTTGGCGATGTTCAACGCGGCGGATTTATGGGGGTGCGAAAGCTCGTTCATCGGCTCTTCATCATTTACTTCAATACCTTCGCGCAATATACCACCCTGTTGGATTTGATCGTCGTCGTCACTGAAGACGTAGAATATGCGGGCCGCCTCCGCAGCGCCGGCATCCTTGTGGTTGAAGGCGACCCTGCCGATGATGATTCACTGCTCGCCGCCGGCATTCACCGCGCCCGGTCAATCGTGGTCATGCGCGACCGCGATACCGAGGGGTTATTAACTGTCCTCAGCGCCCGCAGCTTGAACCCCACCTTGTACATTACCGCCGCCGCCATCGCAGAAGAATTTAAGCTCCGCATGATTCGAGTCGGCGCCAATATCGTTCTTGCGCCCTATGAAGTCGCCGGGCAATTTTTGAACAGCGCCACTCTGCGCCCGGCTGTGAATGATTATTTCAACAGCATCCTCTACGATCAAGAAACCAATCATCAAATTACCCAGCTTGAGCTTGGCGGTGATTCTGCCTGGATCGGCAGGTCAGTCAGCGACTTGCAGCTGCGCCGGCGCTTTGATGCCGCCATTATTGGCATTCGACAAGACAGCGGCACCTTTGTCTATGCTCCTGACAGTGACCGCATTTTGGAAAAAAATGAAATTCTGCTCAGCGTCGCACCGGGGATTATGATTCCAAAGCTGCAAACGGAATGCGGCCAAAGCAGCCGCAATGCTATGCGCCCTTCGGCCTGGCAACGTCTGGTGCAATCTCGAAAACAGAAAACCCCAAGTGAAATACTCAATTTAATCAAGAGCGAAGAAGCCATCGAGTCGATGTCAAAACATTTTGTCATCTGCGGCAGCGACCACATTATTCAAAACGCCGTCAGCTTCCTGGATCCATCGCGTCCCTTTGTACTGATTAGCGACGACCGCCGCACAACAGAAGAATGGCTTCAGCGCGGCTTCCGCGTTATACATGGCAACCCAACCAAAGAAGAGACCCTGGAAAAAGCCGGGGTTGAACGGGCGCTGGCGATCATGATATCAAGTCCGGACAAAGCGGAGGCGCTCTTGACGGTCCTAACCGCCCGCGGTATGAGCAACTCGCTTCTGATTTCGGTCACTGCGCCTATGGATGACATGATCGAAAAACTGAAGCGATCTGGCGCCGACCGCGTCGTCAGTCCCTTCCATGTCGCCGCCCAGTTTGTTCTGCTGGCGACTACCCGGCCCGAAGTTGCCGAGTTCTTGCAGCATGTCCTGTACAACGAGGTTACCGGGCTTGAAACCGCCGAACTGTATATGGAAGACGATTCACCCTGGATTGGCAAAACGATTGGGTCTTTGGATCTCCGAGGACGTTTCCGCGCCGGCGTCATTGGCATCCGCCGCCCGGACCGCGAAACATTCATCTATGCACCGCCCCTGACTCATGTGATTCGGGCGCAGGAAGTTCTGATTGTGATCACGCCGATGATGTTCTTTGATGAAATGCGGGCGCTGGCGATATCTCACCAAAGCAAACGCCCGGCGACGCTGCGGCTGCACATGGATACCCAGACAACCAGAGGCTGGTCGCGGGATATGATTCGCGAGCTTATTAAACAGCATGAGGAAGCCTAGGGCTGGTCTTTCAAACCGGCTCGGATGCGTTCCCGACGATAAGCCTCTGGTGCAGCCACATCGTGCAGAATGCTGTCCGTATCGACGATGACATCGCTGATTTTGCCTTCGTTGGCATGGATGATATCGCGCAGAAAGCCGGTTTGAGGCAGCTTCAGGATTTCCGACCAATACCGGCGTCCAATCAAGATAGGATGACCGCGCTGCTTCTGATAACTGGGCATCAGCCAATCTCCTCGGCCGCGCGCATAGTCCGACAAAAGCTGATAAATGACCTTCGGCTGAATCCGCGGCTGATCGCCAAGAGCAATCAGCGCCGCCGCGATATTGTCCGGCATGGCTCGCAAACCGGCCTGCAGGAACGGCAGCATCTCGCCAGTCTTGCACGAGTGATTGTGTACGACCTTGACGCCGAGTGGCTCGACGGTCGCCTTGATTGCCGCCGCGCAAAAGCCGGTCACAACGCAAATCGGGTCCATCCGCGAGCGGATGAACTGCTCGGTGATATGGGCGATGATGGTTTTGCCTTTGCCCCAGGGGAGCAGCGCTTTGGGCTGACCTATCGGCAAAGGCCGCCCGCCCGCCAGCACAATCACCCCAACCCGACGCTGAACTTCATGCACCGGTTCGGCGGCGCGCACCGACCCTAAAGCTACAGCCTGAATCCGTTCAGATTGCAGGGCAAGCCGGGCGATCATACGGGCGCGCCCGCGTAGATAGCCGCGCGCTGGCGTCTGATTCAAAAAGGCGACGACCCGCGCCGGTTTCGGCACCCCCTTTAAGCCAAGCTCCTCGTCGCGCAAGACTTGCGCCAGCCACGGCGACTTGACCGGGCTGTCGGCGGCAAAGCCATATTTTTCAATCATTGGCTGCGGGTTGTAAATATGATCCTCATCAAGCGGTCTGCCCAGGGCGCTCAATGATGCGACCGGCACAACCAGCGATGTTTCCAGAGGAATGCGCGGCTCATCGTCCCGCGGCGCCTTAAACGGCAAACCAGCCGATGTATCGGCTTCCACCAGCAAGACATCAGAATCGAGTGTATCCAACAGTTTTGGCATCCATTCAAGCGCGGGACCATAGACACGACCGCGGCGAATTTGGTCATAGAGCAGGACAAACTGATCTTCATTCAAAGCGCCGGAGATGGATTGTGCATCAGCATGGCAGGGCATCGCACGGGGGAATAAATCAAGCTGATCCGCGGCAAGCGCCGTCGTGGTCGTCGCCAGGACGCGCCAGCCGGCCTCCGCCAGTTCATAACCAAGGCCAACTAAAACCGACGTCTTGCCGCCGGCGCCAATAAAGGCAACCACATCGCCGCGGGCAACCTCAAACGCCTGCTTGAGCTTCATCCCAAATCCTCACCGCAGCCCGCCTAGATGACCCCAAGCCCCTGTTCGCGCAATGCTTTGACGATTTTTTGCGGCGTGAAGGGCTGCGAGTCGATCCAAAGGCCAGTCGCATCATAAATCGCGGCGGCAATCGCCGGTGCCAAAGGCAGAAAGGGCATTTCAGCCATACCGCGCAAGCCCCAAGGCCCAATGGGATCCGGATATTCCAGTATGACCGATTTGACAACCGGCGGGACATCCAATGAAGTTGGGATAAGATAGGTTGAAAGATGCGGATTTTGGATTTTGCCGGCATGGGAAATCAGGTTTTCCATCAGGGCATAACCCTGCGCTTGGACAACCGCCCCTTCAATCTGCCCTTGCACCTGCTGCAAATTGACAACTCGGCCGACATCATTGGCACAGACCACCTCCAACAGCCGCACCTGCCCGGTCTCGATATCGACCTCGAGCTCAACAGCTTCGGCGACATAGCCATAGGCAAAGTTAGGTTCACATTCGCCAGTCATTGGGTCAAAGGCTGTGGTCGCCGGCGGGCGATACATGAATTCGCCCTTCGCCGGCCGTTCTTCATCCGCCCACTTTTGCAGCGCAAGCTCGGCCGCGCCCTGGATGGCATTGCCGGACATAAAGGTCAGGCGCGACGCCGAAGCGCTCCCCGCCGAACCTGAACTGGCTGTATCGGAGGGGACAATCTGCACCTTGTCCAATGGGACGCCGACGGCCTCGGCCGCCATCTGAATCAAAGCGGTATGCGCCCCCTGCCCGACATCGGCGCCGGCATGAAAGAGCATCGCCTTTTCAATTTCGACAGCGCCTTGCAATTCGACGCCGGCCCAGCAGTGCTCGGGAAAACCAAAGCTGAATCCAACATTTTTGAAGCCGCCGGCGATGCCGCGCCCCCGCCGTTTGGAGCTATCGGATGGCGGGTCTGGCGGCTTCAGTTTCCAGCCGGCCGCGGTCTCCTGCCACCACGATGACCGACCACAGGCTTCAAAAACCTGCGGCATGGTCACCCCCGGCGGGAAAGGTGTCCCAACGGATGCGATGCTGCCCTCCTGAATGCTGTTTTTCAGCCGAATTTCCAGCGGATCCATCTCAAGCGCATCCGCCAGCTTGTTCATTTGGCCTTCAGCCGCGAACAAGGCTTGAGGCGCGCCGAATCCGCGAAAAGCCCCCGATGGAATGTTATTGGTGTACACCGGGAAGGTGTCGATATGGATGTTGGGGATGACATAAGCGCCGGTGACGGTGAGATGGGCATTGCCCAGCACCTTGTTGGATGTATAGTTGTAGGCGCCGGCATCGCCAATCACCTGGGCCGACATGGCGGTCAGGCGGCCGTCTTGGCTGGCGCCCCATTTCGTCCGCACTGCAATCGGATGCCGTTTATGATGATAGCGTATCGACTCCTCTCGATTCCACTGAATCTTGACCGGCTTTTCCAGCTTCCAGGCAGCCAGAGCCAGGATAATCTGCACCGACATGTCTTCCCGGCCGCCAAAAGCGCCGCCGATTGCCGGGTAAATGACGCGAACCTTCTCCGGCGGCAGACCCAGCGCATGATAGATTTGTTCCTGATCTTCATGTGTCCATTGGCCGGCGACAATCACAGTGACGCGCTCTTCGCCGTCCATATAAGCCAAACCGGCTTCAGGCTGTAGATAGGCGTGTTCCTGCCAGCTTGTTTCGTATTCGCCCTCGACCACAACATCCGCCTGTTCCCAGCCGACATCCATATCCCCTTTGCGAATTCGATAATGCGCGATCAGATTGCCCGGGCTGTCAGGATGCAGCTGCGGCGCCGAGGCCTGCATAGCTTCCTGTGGCTCGAAGACAGCTGGCAAATCCTGATATTGAACCTCAATCAGGTCAAGCGCCTGCTTGGCGATGGCATCGGTTTCAGCGACGACTGTCGCCACCATATCCATATAGCAGCGCACCACATCGCTGCCTGGTTTGCTGCCGGGGCCGCAAAGCACCGGCTGATCCTTGATGACCAAGCCGTATTCATTCACCGGCACATCCGCGCTGGTGAACACGCGCAGCACACCATCCAAGGCCTCGGCTTGGCGGCTGTCGACGCCAAGCACGCGGGCATGGGCGCGGTCACTGAATTTGATCCGCATCCAAAGCTGCCCTTCTATGTCGATATCGCCTGGATACGCTGCGGCGCCGGTGACTTTGCCGAGCGCATCAACCCGTTGGGCAGATTCTCCTATCGCGACCGCATTCTCTTTTGGCACAGCAGCTTCCTTGTCACACTCATCCTTATCCCTCGGCCGGCCCGGCTTTCATCCTGCTCGCCGCTTCAAAAGCCTGCACGATTTTGTAATAGCCGGTACAGCGGCACAAATTGCCGCTGATGCTGTAATTGATTTGTTCGGCATTCGGCTGATCCACTTCCTCCAGCAATTTTGCGCCCGCCATCAGGAAGCCGGGCGTGCAGTAACCGCATTGCACCGCCGCTTCCTGAATGAATGCGCTCTGTATTGGGTGCAGCTGCTGTCCTTGCTGCAATCCTTCCACAGTCACAACCTCGGCGGCGTGCGCCCGCGGAGCATGAACCATGCAAGCCATCACCGCGACATCATCCAGAAAGACGGTGCAGGCGCCGCATTCGCCCTCGGCGCAGCCTTCCTTCGTGCCGGGCAGTTTGGCATCGTCCCGCAGCCAATGCAGCAGAGATTTGCGCTGCCCGGTTAAAATCGAGCGCCTTTGCCCGTTAATGGTGCTTTCGATGGGGGTATCCATCGTATGTTTGACCTGTGCTTTCAGGCCTTCTTGCACGACCGCGGCGTCTTTTCCCCAAAGCATGGGCGGATCCTCGGGTAGCCCGGTCTCCATCTCGTCCTGCGCCAGCTGCCGCAAAGCCCGCACAACCAATACCTTAACCATCTCGCGGCGGTATTCGGCGCTGCCGCGGATGTCATCAATCGGGCTGGCGCTCTGGGATGCCAAACGGCCGGCTTCGGCGATGGTTTCTGCTGTGAGTCGCCTGCCAATCAAGAACTGCTCGGCAAGCGGCGCCGATATAATCATCGGTGCGACGCTTCCCAGCGCGATCCGCGCCGAAGTAACAGCGCCGCTGTCATCCATACGAAGAACAGCAGCGGCATCAACCACCGAAATAGCTTGGGCGCGGCGCAAACCAAGTTTCAGAAAGACGCCGCGCTGCTTATCATCCAAGGCTGGAAAGCTGATCGAGCTTAGCAGTTCGTTGGGTCGCAGGGCTGTCTGGCGAAAACCGGTGTAGAAGTCCTCTAGGGCGACCGTCCTTTCGCCATCGACCGATGCCAGCCTAAGTTCTGCGTCCAGGGCAATCAATGGCGTGATGGTATCATTGGCTGGCGATGCCGTGATTAAATTGCCGGCAATGGTCGCCCGATTGCGAATTTGAGGCGCTCCGACTTCCCAAGCGGCCTGCGCCAGCGGCAATGCCCGACGCCGGATTAGCGGGCTGCCAACGACATGATTGTGCGTCACCAGCGGCCCCAGCCGAATCCTCTCCCCATGCCGGCTGATTTGGTCAAGGCCCTTGACCCGCGTAATATCAATCAAGACCTTGAGTTCAGGGCGCTGCCCGCGTTCCATCTCGATGATCAGGTCGGTGCCGCCGGCTACAATCCGCGCCTGGCGCCGATATTCATCCAAAAGCGCCGCCGCTTCGTCGAGGCTGCTGACGCTGTAATATGCTTCCCACATAAATGCGATGCCTCCTTGTCAGAGAGCTTGACCCCAAATCAGGCGCCGTCCCCGGCCGGACCCAGTTCCAATACAGTAAACGGGTTGATATTCATAATGCAAGTCGCTTGATATTGCGTTCGCACTGTTTTGCGCCGATCCCAAGTATGCACATGCCCATGCAGCATATAACGCGGGCGATACCACTTCATAAAATTGAGAAAGCTGTCAAAACCGCGATGGGCGCGGTCTTTCCCGTCATGGATGTCGCGGGCCGGCGAATGGGTCACAAACAAGTCAATGCCGTGCCCACAGAGCAGCCGGCGCCAGGCGATTTTGGGACCCAGCCGCGCAACCATCCAGTGCATCTGCGATTGAGTGTACTGGACTCCACCTTTATTATAGCGGATTGAGCCTTCCAAGCCAGCCAATGTCAGGCCGCGGTAGTGGACAATCTGCCGGTGCAGGTCAATGCCGCCCGGCGGTTCCTGGTCATACATTTCGTCGTGATTGCCGCGCACATAAAACATAGGGACGCTAATAATCGTGCTGATGAAATCGAGGTAGGCGCTGGACATATCGCCGCAGCTTACAATCATATCAATATCGCTGTACTGACGGCGCAGATTAATCGTACTGAGCAGCTGGGGCATTTCAGTATCGCTGACGCAAAGAATTTTCACAACTCGGTCCTGCACAATCTCATTTCTTGAGACTCGCGGCCAGCCTCTCTAGCTGGAATAGCCATCGGCAAAGGTGTCAATCATCAGACGGACATCGGCGCCCAAGGGATAAAGAATGGGACAGGTGGCGCCGGCGGATATATACTCGCGCACTTTGGCTTTGACTTCATCCGGCCGGCCCGATGCGGTGATCATCTGAACCACATCGTCCGGCACCAGCTTCATCGCTTCCAGGATCTGCTCCTCCCTCGCCGGCCAAGTCAAGACCTGTCCGATTTCATCCAGCAGGTCCTGGCTGACCCCGCTGGCTTTCATAATATGCGGCTGCTGTCCCAGATACTGCGTTATCAGCTTGCGGGCGGCATCCAATGCTTTTTGTCGGTCTTCATCGACGGAACAAACCACCAGCTGCGGTCGGTCAATGTCATAGACGGATTTGCCAGCCTTCCTGGCGCCGATTTCCAACTGGGACATCGCCATCTCGTTGTACTCGGGCGATACTAGATAATTCAGCACGACGCCATCAGCGATCTCACCGGTCAAAGCCAGCATCTTCGGTCCCGTCGCGCCGATATAAATGGGGACATGGCGCGGTTCCTTGCGCCCATGCACCACATCCAGTTCGACATCTTCCAGCTGCACAAACTCGCCATGAAAGGTCACCCGTTCCCGATGAAGCAGGCGGCGCACCGTTGTCACGACCTCGCGCATAGCCAGGAGGTTTTTGCGCCGTTGAATACCCACTTTTGCCGCCAGCGGGTCCCACCAGGCGCCGATGCCGCAATAAATGCGGTCTTGCGCCAGGTCGTCCAAAGTCAGGAAAGTGGCGGCGATGACGGCCGCATTGCGCGTCCAGTTGTTGATCACGCCAGAGCCAATTTTGATGCGCGATGTCACCGCCGCAAAGGCCGCCATCGGCACGACTGCATCGCGAACCAGGCGGCTTTCGGCTTGCCACACCGCTTCAAAACCACGCGCTTCGGCGTATTTTACATATTCAATCGCATCCCGCAGCGAATGCGCGTCCTGTAAATAAAGCGCCACATGATCTGCCATCGTCAAACTCCAGTCTTGATCTATGCTATCCCAAGTTTATGGTCAATAAAGCTGTCAAACAAGCCAATCGGCCTTCAAATGCCTGACGCCCTTGGCAAATGGGACCGGGAAAGCCGGCAAGTGACCAAATCGGCCATGCGCCAGAATGTGATGATAGCTTTCCAGGTCTTGCGGAAAATCAATATCCAAAGCCAAACGGTCAGAATGATAGAATGCAATGTCGGCGCCGACGCGGCCGGCGCTTTCGATATGCTTCTGAAAACTCGCCGCGCCATATTCATATTCAATCAGTCCCGGCGGCCTTACCAGCAGCGCGTTCGTCCCGTCGGCGCGGCTGTCGCTGGCAATGACAATCGAGCGTTCTTTGCTAAGGTGAATCATGGCGCGGACATCATCGGCATGAACAAAGGGCAGGTCAGCCGGCAAAACCAAGACCGCATCAGCCCGCCAGATCCGGACCACCGCCGTCGCCCGCATCAAGGCTGGATTAAGGTCAGAGACAGCGCTCTCCTGGATCGTCTTCGCGCCCATTTCGCGGGCAATGGCAAGCGCTTTGGTATCGCGCGAAATCACGATGACACCGGTAATATGCTGCACCGTGGTCACAACCGAAAGGACATGGCGAAACATCGCCTGGGCAAGCTCATAGCGCTGTTCGGCCGTTAAAACATCGGACAAGCGGCTCTTGGCGTTTTTCAGTGGTTTGACGGGGATAATTGCCCACAGGCTCATGCCCCCCACCCTTCTATCCAATCCAGCGTGGATTGCGCTAATTTTATTTTATCATTCAAATTCTTCATCAGCGTATCGAATCGCACCGTGCAGACAGCATCCAGCTTGAGTGTATCATTGCGTACATCATTCACAAAGCCATTGATGATGCCGCTGTAATAACCGGCTGCGTTTTCGGCTGTTGTCGCCAGCCCCAATTCCCCCATGATTTTCGCTGTCGGCCCCTTCACCGCCGCGCCAGCGATAATCGGCGTCACGGCGACCACCGGCGCTTCAAGCCCCGCAAGCAGCGCTCTCATGCCCGGTATCGACAGGATCGGCGCCAGCGACAGCCATGGATTCGAGGGGGCGATCAAGACCACATCGGCGGCCTTCAAGGCGGAACGAACCGGCTCCGACAATACTGCCTGTTCGCAGCCCTCGTGACGAATCGACTTGATGGCCGGCTGCCAGCGATGCTTGACAAAATACTCCTGAAAGCCAAGCTCGCCAAAGCCAACTGTGTCAATCACAGTCGGCATTTCGGCATCGCACATCGGCAGCAGGGTCGACTTAACCCCAAGCCGCCGTGACAGGAAGCGCGTTGCCGCCGTCAGGGAATGGCCGCCGCGCAAGAGGTGGCTTCGCAGCAGGTGGGTCGCCAGGTCTTTATCGCCCAGGTGAAACCAGGCTTCAAACTGATAGTTCTTTTCCAGGCTGCCTAGCGCGATGGCGCTGTCGTCTTTGATGCCCCAGCCCGATTGCGGATTGACCAGCCCGGCCAGGGTGTACATCACCGTATCCAGATCGGGACAGATTTTGAGTCCCAGATGCCAAAAGTCATCGCCGGTATTGACAATGAAAGTCAATCGCGGCGGCGAGACAATCTGTGATAGACCGACGGCCAGCTTGGCGCCGCCGACGCCCCCAATCAATACCGCCACATTCCGCTCTAGCGCCACAGCGCCCTCGTTTCCAATGCCTGACGGGTTTTCTGGCGCGTTTGCGCCGGAAAGCCGATGGTGACCATGCCCTGCGCGATCCAGTCTTCAGGCAAATCCAGAACTTGCCGAACCAGGTCGGGGCAAAACAAGGGCGCGCACATCCAGCAGGCGCCCAAGCCGAGACTGAATGCCATCAGCATCATGTTCTGCCCAGCCATCGCCGTGCTTTGCACCGCCATGGTTTGTTCATGGCGATTCCGCCGGGCATCCGAATAAACGTCCATATCAGCCAAGGTCATGCAGACAACGATAATCAGCGGCGCCGAACATATTCGATCATAGGAGCGGCTGACATCTTTGCCGATAATCGCCGAAGGCATCTTGTCAGCCTGAAGGTCGCGCCGCAGACGGATGCCCATCGAGACCGCCAGCTGCTGTTTGAGCGCGGCATTGTCCAGGATGACAAAACGCCAAGGCTGTCGGTTGTGCGCGGAAGGCGCCCAACTGGCGCTTTCAAGGATTTGCATAATCCATTCGCGCGGCACCGGCCGCGGCCGATAACGTCTAAGCGAGCGCCGCCCTCGAATCAACTCCAGTACATCGGTCGGATTCATCGTCATCATCAGCGTCGGTTTTAACGATACAGGTCATTTTCAGGCTGGCGATTCAGGTCTGCCGCCGAACCATGCGGCGGCGACAGATCGAGACCGCGCATCAGAATCACCGGACAGCCTTCATCAGCCTCGCCGCAGAGCAGGTGAGCAGCCGAGGCGACCAAATCAGCGTAAGCCTGCTGGGTGATTGCCAGCGCCCGGCCATACAGATCTTGGCGCCCGCGCAGATCTTTGACCGCCGGCAGGCCGGCCGCGCCAATCGCCACGCCCACATTCCCTGTCCGAAAAGGTCGTCCATGCGTATCGCTAATCACAACCGCGACATGGACGCCAAGGCGGGCTTGGATGACGGCGCGAAACTCGCTGGCAGTGGCGTCGGGGTTAAGCGGCAGCAAGATCGCCGAATCATCGCCGGCCTCGATATTGGATTGGTCAATGCCGGAATTGGCGGCCACAAAGCCGAGTCGGTGCTGGGTCACCAGCGCCCCCAACCGTTTGCGCGACACCATCACCGCCTCTTGCAAAATGAGTTGGACAAGGCGCGGGTCTTTCCCTGTCTCGGCCGCCAAGGTCCGGGCTTCTGCCGAAGGCTGGACTCGGTCGAGCGGCACCTGCCGCCCCTGGGCTTTGGCAATGATCTTGGATGCAATCACCAGCAGATCGCCATCCCGCAGCGCAAAGCCGGCCTGCTCGGTCTTGTCTAACAGCATGGTCAGAACATCATCGTCCGGCTGAATCAAGGGGATATTCGGAATCGCAAATGCCGAAAAAGACGGAACAGCGGTCATTTCAGTCTTCCAAGCCAGTAATGCGAATCCCGGCGCCCTTGACCCCATAAACCCTGTTGATATGCAGCAGGACGGGCGTCAGCGATTCGGCGGCGACGGCGTTCTTGAGCGCCCCGGCATCAATGCCGCGCATGCCGGCCGCCTTGACCAGCTGAATCACCGCCTGTTTGGCCTTGACATCATCAGCGCAAACAAGAACGTCGCAATCGACTGCTTGATCCAGCCGCTTGAGCTTGACCGCGCTTACGTTCTGGAAGGCCGCCACCACCACTGCGCCCGAACCCAGCAGAGCCTGCGCTTCCAGGGCCGCCGCTGCTCCTTCAGGCAGATTCACCGACATAATTTCCGGCGGCTGCAAGGGCACCGTCAGATCGACCACAACCTTGCCCTGGCAAAATTCGGACACGTTTTCCAACGTGGCTTGATGAGCCCCATAGGGAACACTTAGCACGACCAGATCGGCCGCTTTGGCGGCGGCGGCATTTGACATCCCGCTCAAATAATCCGCGCCAAGCTCTGCGTTCATTTCGGCGGCGCGCGTCTTGGCTTTGGCTTCGGCGCGCGAGCCAATAATGACGCGGTAGCCATGCAGCGCCCAGCGCATCGCCAAGCCGGCGCCCTCTTTGCCAGTCCCGCCTAAGATCGCCACGGTCATCAAAATCTTTGTCATTCACATTCCTTTTCAGCGCCGAGTTTTCTAATTTTGCTGCGATTGTAAAACAGCTTCGGCATTTCGCGTATACTTTTCCCAAACATCCGGCGCCAGCGCCAAGGCTTCGGCGACAATTTCAGCCTCATCCAGGACGAGTATGCTGCGGTCTCGCATCAAGACCCGGCCTTCGCAAATGGTTGCTGTGACCATTGAAGATTCAAAGCCAAATATCAGATGCCAAGCCAGGTTGGCGGCCGTCAGGGGCGTGAAGGGATGATAATCGACAAAGATCAGATCGGCTTTGGCGCCGACGCTGATCTCACCTATTTTGGCGCCGGGAAAAAACTGCTCAATAAGCCGCGCGTTGTTGTCCCAGGCCATTTTTGCGATATTCATCCCATTGGCACAGCGCGGGTCGCGGTGGACGACCTTGTGCAAGAGATAGGCGGTTTTCCATTCGGCCCACATATTATTGCCGAAGCCGTCGTTTCCCAAACAGAGCTTCATACCCTGTTCCAGCAAGCCGTCGATATCGGCCGCGCCGACCCCGTTGTTCATATTGGAACGCGGCTGATGCGTTATCCAGACGCCGCGATCCTGCAATATCTTGCGCTCGGCTTCGTCAATATGGACACAATGGGCGGCGATGGTCTGGCTCCGCCAGATGCCATACTCATCCAGGCGCTCGACAACTCGTTTGCCGCTGCGCCGCAGGCTGTCGGCTTCATCGGCTTCGTGTTCAGCAACATGGATATGATAAGCGGCTGCGGCTGGAATCGCATCGGCGCAAGCCCGCAGGGACTCATCGTTCAGGGTCAGGCTGGCATGAAGTCCAAAGCAGCCAGCCAGACGCGGTCTGTCGGCTACGGCCGCCATAAAGCGCAGATTTTCGGCGATGCCGGCCTGCATTCTGTCCATCCCGTCGCGGTCAGTCACTTCATAGCACAAAACCGCTCGCAGTCCGGCGCGGTCAACCGCATCGGCAATCACATCAAGACTGCCGGCGATAAAGTTGGGGCTGGCATGATGATCGACAAGGCTGGTGGCGCCGTGCTTGATGGCATCCAGCAGACAGACGAGCGCACTGGCGCGAACGCTGTCTTTGGACAGCGCCTTGTCCAGCGGCCACCACAAGCGCTGAAGAATTTGGGGGAAATCCGGCGGCGGCGGGCCGGGAATCGCCATTCCGCGCGCATAAGCGCCGTAAAAATGGGTGTGGGCGCAGATATTGCCCGGCATGACATACTGCCCCTGTGCATCCATGACTTCAGCATCAGGATACTTTGCAGTCAGTTCGTCCCTGGCGCCTATAGCGCCGACAAGACCGTCCTGAATATAAAGGGCATGATGCGGCAGCAGCTGTGGATTTTCCCCCAAAGTAATAAGGCTGGCATTCACAATCAACATACTGTTTGGCTTTCTCTGGCGGCGCGTCCTAAGCCGGCATGAATTTTCAATAAGGCCGGGCATAATAAACGCGGTCAACATAATAATCGGCGACGCGGTATAAATCAGCGATGGTGCGGGCGCGGACAAACCGGTCCCAAGTGGTATGGACAAAGCTGATTGAACGTTTGGATACATTCAGGATCGGCGGGTCTTTGGCGACAAGCTGTCGAAATTGGATCTTGTAGTAGATTTCCTCCGCTTTCTTGTCCTCATCGGGGAGCAGTTCCCGCCGCCGGACCAGTTCAAGCCCGGTGATGCGGGCAAAACAGACAATCCCGCCCGCCGGTTCGCTGAAGGTTCTGCCGCTTAGGAAAAAGGCGATATACTCGGCCTGAATCCCGCGTGGCATCCGACTTTGCGGAATCCGATACCAATGCTGACGGCGGACAATGCGAAAATCTTTTTTACGATTGACAACCCCCACCAGAACACGGTCATCCGGATACATCATTCATCCCGTCCAGCCAGCTGCCTTTGTGACCGCGTCTTGAGCAGCCGTCTGTCAATCTCGCCCACCCGCTCCTGATGGCTTGTCCACCAATCAGGGTCGCGTTGGGCATCCAGTTCGGCAACTGTTTTACCCTGCTGCTCGACCCAAGTATAATACTTGAGATTATGCCAACGTTCGCGTGTCTGGCGCGTGCCTTCCATAATCCAGTCAACCCCGGCGCGGTGGAAAACGCCATCCACAATCGCCGTCGCGGCGGCTTCATCCAGCGCTCCCCGAGCCTGCCGCATTCGCGCCATCACCGAATGGTAGCGCTCCATCGCATCGGTGGCGACGGTCACAATGACATCATCCGCCGACATATTATAATATCTGGCGGTCTTGATGGCGCCGATGATATTGCAGATTCCACTAATGCCGAGGATTTGCGCCAAATCATCGACCAGGCTTGGCTGGATTCCGAACCGCGCGGTCAAGACCTTCCGCCCGGCTGTTTCCGCCAATACGCGCAAGCCATTGAGCGCATCCATGTCATCAATCGCCATGAGAGCATCCATATTGAGGACATTGTGAATCCAGGTGACATGCTTGTCGCCGATTCCCTGAATCTCATGGGCGCCATAGCCGTTGCTGTGGAGCGTCGGACACTGAATGGGTTCTAAGCCGACAATTTTGTGGTCATGCCAAGCCTGTTTGAGGCGGTCGCCGGCGGCAATCGTCCCGGCGCTGCCCATAGCCGAAACATAAGCCGAAACCTTGCCTTTGCCGATTCCTCTTTGCTTCAATTCATCCGCCAACTCGATAACGGTGCTGCCGGTCACATAATAATGAAAGCGGTAGTTGCCCATTACCTCAAACTGATTGAGAATCCGGATTTTGGGGTCGCTTCGGCGCAGCCGCTTGACCTCATCGTAGATTTCCTTGACATTGCTTTCGCTGCCGGCCGTCCGGATAATTTTGGCGCCATAACGGGTTATGCGCTCAAAACGTTCTTGGCTCATCTCCTCCGGCAAGACAACAACGCTGTCGTATTCCATGCGGCAGCCGATAAACGCGCCGCCAATTCCATAGTTGCCGGTGGAGGGCCACACCAGAGTATGCACATTGGGGTCCACTTCGCCCAGCAGCTGTTTTTCGAGCAGGACCGAATAAGCCGCCCCCACTTTATGACTGCCAGAGGGAAAATCCATCCCATAAATCACGACGATTTCAGCATCGACGCCGGTCAGTTCTTTCGGCAGGACCAGGTGATATACCTGATTGTCCTGGTCGCGCCAGGTGATGTTAAACAGGTTGAGCGGGTTGAGCGGATCCGCCGTCAAAGCCCGAATGGCATCCCGACGAATGCTCGGAGCTATCTTTTGCGGGTGCAGCATTTCTTCAAATGTTGGGCCGGTAATCACAGCCATACTCCTCAAATCCAGGTCATTCGACAGCGCCGGGATGAATGTGCTGGTTCGCCGCCTGCGGCTGCTCCAGCCCGGCGGTGGACGCCACCACATAAAGCGGCCGGTCGCGGGTTTCGTCATAGTTGCGGGCGACATACTGACCAATGATAAACAGGAAAAACAACTGAAAGGAGCTTAAAAGCATCAGCAGGACAATGGTGGTGGCTTGCCCGCCAAAAAAATCCGCCCCCATTGTCAGCCGCAAAACTGAAATGACCGCGGCGACCCCCAGCGACAGAAAACCCAAGATGAAACTGATCAATACCATAACCTGCAATGGAAAAAAGGAAAAGCTGGTGACCGCGTCCAAAGCAAAGGCAATCATCTTGGGCAAGGGGTATTTGGTCTCGCCCCAGGCGCGTTCTTTGCGGACATATTCGACGCCGGTCTGCTTGAATCCAGCCCAGCTGGTCATGCCGCGAATAAAACGATGGTGTTCGCGCATTTGCCGTAAAACGTTGGCGACTTTCTCGTCCATCAAACGAAAATCACCGGTATCCACCGGGATATCGATGTCAGTAATCCGATGAATAAGGCGATAAAACAGTTTGGCGCTTAATTTCTTGGACATGCTTTCGCCTTTGCGTTCGGCGCGAACCGCATAGACGACGTCATAGCCATCCTTCCATTTGGCAATCAATTCGGGAATCACCGCCGGCGGGTCCTGCAAGTCGGCATCAATAAGCACCACCGCCCGCCCCGAAGCATAATCAATGCCGGCGGTAACGGCAATCTGATGACCGAAGTTGCGGGCAAAATTGATGACCTTGATATGTGGATTTTCCTGCGCGATGTCCAGCATCAGTTCAAGCGAACCATCAGCGCTGCCATCATTGACCATCAGCAGTTCCCAGGATTCGCCGGTGGCATCCATCACCGCCTGGACTTCCCGGCAGAAGGGGCGCAGGTTTCCGGCTTCATTATATACCGGCGCAACGATTGAATATACCGGTCTGTCGGTCATATTATCTGACTTGTCTCAATGCTTGGCGTACCGCATCGATGTTGGGCGCGACGCGGATGCCCTGCGCCACCGACTGCCGGGCGCGGGCGACATCCTTGAGTCCGTTGCCTGTGATCAGCAGACACAGGCTTTCTTCAGCATGGATCAAACCCGACCGAACCGCCCGTTTGGCACCGGCGAAGGCGGCGGCGGCGGCCGGCTCGGCAAAGACAGCCGCCAGTTGGGCAAGCTGCGGGATGGCGGCGACAATCTCATCATCCGATACAGTGACAAAGGCGCCGGCGGTTTCTCGCACCGCCCGCAGGGCTTTGGCACGGTCACGCGGAAGTTCCGCCGCGATGCTGTCGGCAATGGTCTCGACCGCGGTCCGGTGGATATCGGCGGCCGGCAGCCCCTTTTCCCAAGCCTGCGCCAGGACCGCGCTGCCGCGCGCCTGTACGCCAACAAGCCGCGGGATTCTGTCGATCCAGCCCAAGCGGCGCAAATCCGCAAAACCTTTATGAAGTCCACTGATAATACTGCCATCACCGACGCTGACCGCTACCACATCCGGCACATGCCATTGCAGCTGTTCGGCAATCTCCAGCGCTGCCGTTTTCTTGCCTTCGGTTGTAAATGGATTGACGCCGGTGTTGCGCGAATACCAGCCTTCCGCCACGCAAATTTCCATGCACAGGTCAAAAGCATCGTCATACGTCCCTTCGACCAGCAAAACTTGGGCGCCATAGACCAGCAGCTGCGCGATTTTGGCTTCGGGCGCCGTCTGCGGCACAAAGATGAGAATATCGATTTCAGGCAGCGACGCCCCCAGCCCAGCCAACGCGGCGGCGGCATTGCCGGTGCTTGCCGTACACACTGTCCCGATGCCCTGTTCCAGCGCCCGCGCCAAAACCAGGGCGCTCGCCCGGTCTTTGAGGGAGCCGGTTGGATTCGCGCCATCATCTTTGACCCAGGCACGATCCACGCCCAGGCATTGGGCGATACGCGGCGCATTATACAAAGGCGTCCAGCCTACGTTCAAGGGCGGCGCCCGGCTGTCCGGGGCGACCGGCAGGAGCGCATGATAACGCCAGCAGTCCGTCCGCCCGGTGGCGCCAAGTTCATCGCGGTCAAGGCCGCTTCTTAGCGCCTGATAATCATAGAGAATATCCAGCGTTCCCAACTCGCCATGCGCCGGGCAGGTATAGGTCACGGCATCGCGTGAATAGGCGCAGCCGCCGACAGCGCATCGCAGTTCTTTTATTTCCGCCATGGCATGCTTATCCTGTTGATTGGAGGGCGCATCGCCTGCTGAATATACACATTATTTTATTCTTTGCCTTTATTCACCGGGGACAATCCTTGTACCGGTCTCGCCATGCAGCGCCCGCGTCAGGTTCATCGGGTCGGTGATGATGGCGCGGGGGCCGCCATTATGGACAAAATCAATCGCCGCCTCGATTTTGGGATACATGCTGCCGCGGGCAAAGTGCCCTTGCGCCAAATAGCGCTGCGCCGACCGCACGGTCATTTCATCCACGGCTTCTTCCCGCGGCGTGTTAAAGTTGAGGCAGACTTTTTCGATGCTGGTAGAGATAAGCAGAAGGTCAGCGCGCAGTGTTTGCGCCAGCAGGCTGCTGGCGTGATCTTTGTCGATGACCGCATCAATGCCGCGCAGACTGCCGACTTCGTTGCGAACCACCGGCACGCCGCCGCCGCCGCAGACAATGACAATATACCCGCTAAGCACCAAAGCCTGAATGGCATGAATTTCGTTAATGCTCAAGGGTTTGGGAGATGCCACCGCCCGCCGCCAGCCCCGTCCGGCATCTTCCATCAGCTGCCAGCCTTCCGTCCGAGCCGCGTCGGCTTCGGTCGCCGACAGAAAACTGCCGATGGGCTTGGTCGGACGGTCAAAAGCCGGGTCTTCGGGGTCAACGCGCATTTGTGTGATAATGGTCGCCACCGTATGATTCATGCCCACCCGCCGCAGTGAATTGTCCAAAGCCTGCTGAAGCATATAGCCAATACTGCCTTGGGTATCGGCAACCACCAGGTCAAGCGGTACATCGTGGAGGTTTTCCTCGCGCTTGGCAATCTCGGCACGGCGCAGAATATAGCCGACCTGCGGCCCATTGCCGTGGGTAATCACCACCTGCCAGCCATCGGCGATCATATCGGCGATATGGCCGCAGGTTTCGCGCACGGCGTCCCATTGGCGGACAATATCAGGGTTGCCGGGGTCAGTAATCAGCGAATTGCCGCCGATAGCCACCACAACCAGCTTATCAATCATACCAAGCCGCCTTCATCGGAAACCTGAATGACAAGTTCATCAGCCCAAGCGCCTGCCATCATTATAACAAACTTCAGGCGGCATGCCCCTGCGCCAGGCAATGCGATGCGGGCATCAGCGCATGGTCAATGCCATCGCCGCCTTCTGAACATGCAGGCGGTTTTCAGCTTCGTCATAGACCACGCTCTGTCGGCCATCAATCACACTGTCGGTCACTTCAATGCTGCGGTCAGCCGGCAGGCAGTGCATGTAAATGGCATGGTCTTTCGCCAGCGCCATCCGCCGGTCATCAGCGATCCAATCGCTGTATTGAGCGCCAATCCGGGCTGATTCCTCATCGTCTTCGGTCGTCAGCCAACTCCCCCAACTCTTGGGATAAAGGATATCAGCCCCTTCAAAGCCAGCGTCAAAATCGTCCAGGATTTCAAAGGAGCCGCCGTGGCGGCGGCTGTTTGCCCGCGCCTGTTCAACGATATCCGGCATCAGCCTGTATTCTGGCGGCCGGGTCAGGCGAACATCCATGCCAAAGCGCGTCATCAGCAAGACCAGACTTTGCGGGACTGAAATCGGCTTTTGATAGCTGGCGGCGTAAGCCCAACTGACATTAATGGTTTTGCCGCGCAGGTCGCGGCCGAATTTTTCCTGGATGGTCATCAAGTCAGCCAAGATTTGAAAAGGATGATAGATATCGCACTGCATGTTGAGCACCGGCACGCGGCTGGCGCGGGCGACGGCCTTGATGTAGCCGTTGCCGAATTGCCAGTCACACTGTCGTATCGCAATGCCATCGGCATAGCGCCCGACGATTTCGCCAATTTCCTTGGCGGTGTCACCGTGGCTGATCTGCGTGGTGGCGCTGTCAATAAACTGCGCGTGTCCGCCCAACTGCGCCATGCCGGCTTCAAAGCTGACGCGAGTGCGGGTGCTGGTGAAAAAAAACAGCATCGCCAGCACCTTGTCGCGCAGCAGGGCATGAGCCTCGCCCATCGCCCGCCTGCGTTTCAAGTCCCAGGCGACATCGAGCAGGGTTTCGATTTCTTCCTTTGACCAATCCTGCGTGCTAATCAGATCGCGGCCTCTAAGGTCGGTTTGCATAAGTCCATTACTCCCGGTGTAACGTTGCCAAATCCACTCAAAGCCATCCAGACGGATGCTGTCGAGGTCAGTCGATTCGATCCAAAAACAGCCTGCCCGACAGCCTCATCCCTGAATCGTTTGCAGCAAGGCAGATGGAAACAGGGCATACCATTCGGTCGATTTGACCACATCGTCAAACGCCACCTGATCCAATACCGTGTGGGCATGAACTTCATCGCCAGGCGCAAAGCCGATACTGGGGATGCCCGCCTTGCCAGCCCAATAAATGCCATTAGTGGAAAAATCCCATTTTCCAGTGCCAATGTCACCATACAATGCCTGTCCTGCCGCCAAGCCAGCTTTGACGATAGGAGCGTCCTCGGGATAAGCCCAGGCCGGATAGATCTTATCCAGTGGAAAGACGAAGCCGGTATAGCTTGGCTCGTCATACACCAGAATTTCGGCATGGATATCATCCCGGGCGCCGATCATTTTCTGCAAGCGCCGCAATTCGGTTTGGGGTTCTTCGCCAAAGGTGATGCGCCGGTCTATATAAATCGTCGCTTCGTCCGGCACCGCGTTGATGCTGGGGGTTTTGACATCCATATCGGTCACGGTGATGCGCCCGTGTCCCAGAAATTCATGGTCCCCCAGTTCCGGTTCCATTTGGCTGATGCGTTCAATAATGGGAAGCAGTTTGTAGATGGC
The DNA here is from genome assembly GCA_965203755.1 of Phototrophicaceae bacterium. Lineage (GTDB taxonomy): Bacteria > Chloroflexota > Anaerolineae > Aggregatilineales > Phototrophicaceae > UBA6055. The sequence continues at coordinate 619,248 of OZ241910.1, forward strand.
ATTGTCGCCCAGATAGTTGCTGGCGGCATGGGCGCTGCGGCCTTTGGCGACAATTTTGAATTCAACCCGGCCTTTATGCCCGCGGTAAATCTGCATTTTGGTGGGTTCGCCAATGACCACAAAATCGGGCTTGACCCCTTCGGTCTGAACAAAAGCATGCGGCGCCTGCCCGTCATTCCACTCTTCCATGTTGCCAAAATAATAAGCTGTGAAGCCGTCGAGCAAGCCGAGTTCTTTGGCAATCGCCAAGCCATAGACCATGCCCGGCGTAGCGCCCTTGGCATCGCAAGCGCCGCGCGCATACAGAATATCGTCTTCCACCTTGCCCTCAAAGGGGTCCCAACTCCACTCCTCCGGGTCGCCGACGCCAACGGTGTCGATATGACTGTCATAGAGCAGGACTTTGTCGCCGTCGCCGATCCTGCCGGCGATATTCCCCATTTTGTCCCACCAGACCTCGTCATAATCGAGCTTTTTCATCTCGGCCGCAATCCGTTCGCCGCATTCGCGAATATGATTCTCCACGCTGGGGATGGCGCAGATTTCACACAAAAACCTGATGATATTTTCGCGCTCCGCTTCGACTCGGATTTTCAGCTTTTCCAACTTCGCTTGATTCACCATGCTGTTTCCTGTGGGTTGCCTGGCTCAATAAATGTTCATACTTTAACGAAAAATCGCCCATCTGCACAGATAAATTTAGACAAACAAGTCAATCAATTTGAATTGTTCGACATCCACCAAACCCATGTCGGTCAGTTTGAGCTTGGGGATGACTTCGAGGCCCATAAAACTCATCGCCATAAAGGGATCGCTCATGCGGCTGCCCAATTTATGCGCCTCTTTGATTAATCGGTCATATTGCGCCCGCACCTCCTCAATCGGAGATTGACTCAGCAGGCCAGCTACCGGCAGCGGCAAACGCGCCAAGACTTGATTTTTATCGACCGCCGCCAAGCCGCCGCCCATTTCTACAATGGCGTGCACAGCCCGCTTCATGCTGATATCATCAACGCCAATGACCGCCAGATTATGATGGTCGTGAGCAACCGTGCCGGCGATGGCGCCACGCTTAAGCCCAAAACCCTTGATAAAACCTTTGCCGATATTCCCGCTGGCGCGATGCCGTTCCACCATGGCAAACTTCAAAATATCGCGCTCGACATCGCTGACAGCCAAACCATCAGCAAGCGCCGCGCGATCCACAAAATGCTCGGTCACGACTTGATCTCTGACAGCCTCGATGACATGAATTTTGTCCCCCTGCGCCGGGATCGAAAAGTCGAGCGCATCCAGCTTGATGTTCAGCGCGCCGCGCAAATCATGCGGACGTTCGCTTGACCGCCCAAGGACCATCTCACCGGACTCAGCCACCAGCAAGCCGCCCCGATAGACCTGCTCGGGAACAAAGCTCTCCAAATCTGAAAAGACTACCAGGTCGGCGTACTTGCCCGGCGCAGCAGCGCCATGCTTCTTCAAGCCAAAATAACGCGCGCTGTTAATCGTACCCATCCGAATCGCCGTCATTGGGTCGATTCCATGCTCAATCGCCACTCGAATCATACCATCAATCGATCCCTTGTCGATGAGGTCGGCCGGTATTCGATCATCGGTGCAGAAGCAAATCGAACCATGATTTTCCGGCGTAATCAACGGCAGCAGCGGGACAAGGTTGCGAGTCGCTGTTCCTTCTCGAATAAAGATGGTCAGACCCAAGCGGAGTTTTTCCAGCGCTTCGGCGACAGAGGTGCATTCATGTTCGCTTTGAATGCCAGCCGTAACATAAGCGTTCAGCATGGCGCCAGTCATGCCCGGCGCGTGACCATCCAGTATGCGGCGCCGGTACAGTCCGATTTTGTCGAGCATGCCTTCGTCGCCCAGCGCCACGCCCGGATAATTCATCAATTCCGCCAAGCCAAGCACCCAGGGATGATGAAGCAGTTCGCCAAGATCTTCGGCTTCCAGACGCGCGCCCGATGTTTCCATTTCAGTCGCCGGCACGCAACTGGATGCCATCACATACATGCTCATCATGCCATGCCTAGCCCGTTCCAGCATAAAATGGATTCCCTCAAGCCCCATCACATTGGCGATTTCATGGGGATCGGCAATGACTGTGGTCACGCCATGCGGCAAAACCGCGCGGGCAAATTCGGGCGGCGTGACCAGGCTGCTTTCGATATGCACATGGGCATCGATCAACCCCGGCGCGACATACCTGGCCTTCAAGTCGATTTTCCTGTTCAGCCTCATAGCCGGCGCCCAAGGCAACAATATGGCGGTCATGGATAACCAGGTCGGCGGCATGGATTTCGCCGCTAATCACATTGACCAGCCTTGCATTCCGTAAAATCAAGTCGGCCGGCCGATCCCCGCGGGCGGCAGCCAGACGATCAACAATAGACATTCCGACACCTCCTGAAAAACCAGTCGCTTCAATCCCGAATGGCGCTAGCTGTCTCCTCGAATAAGCTGAAGCGACAGTTTATTGTGTTTCTCAATCAACACCGGCAAATCAACCACCAGGAGATGACCGTCTTCTATCACAATGCTGCCATTGATAATCGACAGATCAACCTGTGGCGGCGGGCAAAAAATCAAGCCGGCAATCGGGTCATGCCCGGCGCCGGCCATGCCTATCGCATCCAAGCGGCAGGCGATGATGTCAGCAGCCATGCCGGGTGCGATCCGGCCGATATCGTCGCGCCCAAGAACGGTGGCGCCGCCCACAGTCGCCAGTTCAAGCGCTTCGCGAGCCGACAGGCCGGCGGCATCGCCATTCACCCGTTGCAGCAGCATCGCCTGCCGGGCTTCGTTCAGCAAGTGGCCGCCATCATTGGAAGCCGAACCATCGACGCCTAGGCCGACCCTGACCCCCTGGTCAATCATCCGACGCAGCGGCGCCATGCCCGATGCCAGCCGCATGTTAGAAGAGGGACAATGGCAAACGCCGGTTTTTGTACGCGCAAACAAGCCGATCTCATCGGGATTCAGCTTGACGCAATGGGCGTGCCACACATCCTCCCCGACCCAGCCCACACTCGCGGCATAATCGCCGGGACCTTGCCCAAAGCGCTCCAGGCAAAAGGCTGCATCGCTGTCATTTTCCGCCAGATGGGTATGCAGATGAACGCCGTAATCGCGCGCCAGGCTGGCCGATTCGCGCATTAAATCGGCCGACACGCTAAAGGGTGAACAGGGCGCCACCGCGATCCGCAGCATGGCATGCGGCGCGGCGTTATGACAGCTTTCGATGAGGCTTTGCGTATCTTTGAGAATGTCGGATTCCCGCTCGACTATTTCGTCGGGCGGCAGCCCGCCCTGGCTTTCGCCCCGGCTCATGGCGCCGCGGGCGGCATGAAAACGCAGGCCCATTTCATCAGCCGCGCGGATTTCATCTTCAAGCCGCACATCGTTGGGGAAAATGTAGAGATGATCGCTTGAGGTGGTGCAGCCCGACAGCATCAGTTCAGCCATCGCCAGCTTGGCTGAAGTATAGATATGCTCGCCGGTCAGACGAGTCCAGATGGGATATAAGGTCCTTAGCCAATCAAACAGTTCACTGTCCTGCGCCAGCGCGCGCGTCAGACTTTGGTACATGTGATGATGGGTGTTGACCAAGCCCGGCAGCGCCACATGATTTGACAAATCCAAAACCCGGTCGGCTGTAGCTGCGGGCATCGCGTCCAGCGGTCCCAGCGCAGCGATGACGTTATCCTGAATGTAGACGGACACATGGGACAATTCCGGCCGCCGCGGATCCATCGTCGCCAGTGTGTGAATGTCCTTGAGCAATAACGTTGCCATAGCTGTCTCGGCCGCCAGTCATTTTACCTAACTATATATCGCCGCCGGCCGGTCCACAAGCCATCCAGGTTCGGGCTATAAGGCCGTTCGCCGCGCGAACTTTGGTCAATATCATGCTTTGCCTTGCGGTCTTTCTCCGAACTATTGTACATTCAGCGCCGCTTTGAGTGTGTTTCGCAGCAGCATCGCAATCGTCATCGGTCCCACACCTCCCGGAACTTTGGTAATATACCCGGCGACAGCCCGCGCCGATTCAAACTCCACATCGCCCACATAGCGATATCCCTTTTCAGCAGTCGGGTCATCAATTGAGTTCGAGCCAACGTCAATCACGATGGCGCCTTGTTTCAGCCATGCTCCTTTGACAAATTCCGGCTGCCCAAGGGCGGCGACGACGATATCGGCGAGCTTCAGACAGCCGGGCAGGTCGCGGGTGCGGCTGTGGCAGAGCGTAACGGTGGCGTTGGCATTGGTCAGCATCAGGAAAATCGGCAGACCAACGATATTGCTGCGCCCGATAACAGCTGCCCGCTTGCCCTCGATTGCCGCGCCGGTTTCTGCGATCAATGCCATGACGCCGGTCGGCGTCGCCGGGGTAAATGAAGGCTGGCGCCCGCGCATGCCCAGCCGGCCCAGATTCAGAGGATGGATGCCGTCAACATCCTTCTTCAAGCTGATTTCGTTGAGCACGGCTTCTTCGTCAATGTGATCTGGCAGCGGCAGCTGCACCAGAATCCCGTGAATGTTCGAGTCGGCATTGTATTGACGCACCGCAGTTTCAACCTGTTCCTGGGTCGAATCAGCTGGCAGCATTTCCGCTTGGGACCAGATGCCAACTCGCTCACAGGCGCGCCGCTTCATGCGAACATACATGGATGAAGCGGCATCGTCGCCCACCAGCACAACGCCCAGGCCGGGCGCAGCGCCTTTTTGCTGGCGGTATCTGGTGACAGAAGCCTTGATTTCGCTTTGAATCCGCCGGGCAATAAGCCGTCCATCTATAATTTTGGCTGACATCGGATTGCCTTTCTTCATCCTTTTCCTATGGAGAATGTATCATCCTCTGCTATACTGGACAGTACCATGAGCTTGACAAGGATAGCACATTGTGACCGCTTCCAGGAATCTGCCCGGTGTCATCTTTGTGATGATTGGCCCCGGCGGCGCCGGCAAGAGCGCCATTATGAAAGCCATCATCGCGCAGTCCGATCATATCCGGCAGCTGCCAACCGCGACCACCCGCGCCATGCGACCCGATGAAGAGCAAGGGCGCGAACACCTGTTCGTGACTTTCGACCAATTCCAGCAAATGATTAAAAATGACCAGCTGCTGGAATACCAGGAAGTCACCCCCAACAAACTGTACGGGATTCCGCGCCAGCTGATAGCAGACTGCCTGTCCAGCGGCAAAATCCGCATCGCCGATATTGAAGTGCTGGGCGCCAAAGCGCTGGCGGCAGCCTTTCCCGACAATGCCATTCGGATTTTTGTCACCGTGCCGGGCGACAGCATCGCCGGGCAGCTGGCGCTGCTCGAGGAACGCATGCGGCAGCGCCGCGACAGCGCCGCCGACATTGCTCAACGGCTGGCGCGCGCCCAATTGCTTGAACTGCCCTATCAAAACTGCTGTGACTACATCGTCGTTAACGATGCGCTGGAACCGGCGATATATGCCACCAGCGCCATCATCCAAAAAGAACTGCGGCAGCGCCGCTTTGCCAAGGCGCGGTTATGAATGCCCTAGCAGCCTGGCACCGCTCCCTGGGCGCCGCCCTTGCCGCCGACGGCATCCCGCTTGATTATGGCGACCAAGACGCAGAATTTGAGGCGGCGCTGGAAACATCCATTCTGCTTGACCGCTCTCACGAGGGCCGTATGCTCTTGACCGGACCAGACCGCTTTGAGTTGGTCAATCGCATGTCTACCAACAATCTCATCGGGCTGAAATTATACGAAGGACGTCCAACTGTTTTCACGAATGCCCATGCCCGCATCCTGTATCGGGTGATGAGCTACAGCCTGCCCGAAGGTTTGCTGCTGATTACTGAACCCGGACAAGGGAATGCGCTTGCCAATTATCTGCGGCGAAACATCTTTTTTGGCGACAAGGCTGAACTCCGCGAGCTTGGCGCGCAAACAGCCCACTTCGCCATTCACGGCGCCGCCGCGGATGCGGTGATGGCCAGCCTGCACGCGGAGCTTGCTGACCTGCCGCCGCTGTTCAGCGCCGAAATTGAAGCCGCGGATGCCCGGCTTACCGCTGCCGGCCGCAAATCCATCGTCGGACAGCACTGGATCCTGGTCTGCCAACGGCATCAAGCTGCCGCCGTCCATCGTCATTTGCTGCAAGTCGGACGGGCGGCTGGGTTAAAACCGGCCGGGTCTCTGACGTACAACGTCTTACGCATACGAAGCGGAAGACCCGCCGGCTTGGAACTGGGGCCGGATTATCTGCCGCTGGAAGTCGGATTATGGGACGAGATCAGTTTCAATAAGGGCTGTTATACTGGGCAGGAAATCATCGCGCGAATGGAAAGCCGGCGGCGCCTGGCTAAAACAATCGTCAAACTTGACCTGGCGGCATTCGTTCAGGCGCCCGCAGCGGTTTATGACGGCGGCCGACTGGCTGGCAAATTAACCAGCAGCGCCCAAGCTCCCAATCAGCAGATCTTTGCCCTCGCCGTAATCAAGACCGCCAGCGCCGGCCGCGGTACTGAACTAGAGGTCGGGCCGCAGCGCGTCGCAGCCAAAGTGATTGACCGCGCCGGGCAGCAGCCGGCGTTCATCTTTGAATAAGGGACAAGCGGCGGCTTCAGGCTCAATTCAATTCAAGCGGCGGGCTGTCAAAGAACAGCGCCCACCACAACTCCCAGTTTTCCGGTTCAGGGGGCTTGGTCTGGAACTCCACCGGGCTGATGGCCGGCGCCTGTGTCTCTACATTGGACTGGGAACGTTGCGCCAGAACCAGCACCTCGTTGTCGCGTATCATTTTGCCCTCATCGCGCGCCCAAACCTCGACATAAGCATCGCTTTTCACATAATTGAGTTCAGCAGCGAGTTCCACCTGCCGCTGTTCAAGCAATTCGATCTCTTGCAGCACTTGAGTATGAATGCGCTGAAGTTCGCGGTCGGCTTGAATGCGGCTGCTAAAATTCAGCGTGAGCATTAAGCCCGCGCTTAGAATGACCGCAAACAAAACCTGAACACTGGACAACCGCCGTTCTTGACTGCGTTTTTCAATGATGTTTGATTCGATAGGTCGATTCGAGCCTGCTTCTGTCATTCGCTTCTCATCATCTGGATTAAGAATCCAGCAGCCATGACTTGGAGAAAACCCTGTAAGTGTGCCGAAGGTGGGAGTCGAACCCACACTCCCCGAAGAGAACTGCGCCCTGAACGCAGCGCGTCTGCCAATTCCGCCACTTCGGCCAATGAGCTACTGGCAAGTATACCGCCTTCACAGAACTTGTCAATATCCGTATCGCCAATTCACAAATCCCTGTTTCAGGACTTTGCTGGCATGCTATAATGCGTTCCGTTTATTAGCCTGAATATGATAGGTCTCTTGATGCGCTTATCCATGACCATCGCCGCCCTGTTCCTGTGCTTCGCCGCTTTTTCGCTGGCGCAGCAGCCAAACACAGGGGTCACAGCGCAGGCAATCGGTCAAGCCAATCTGCGGGCGGACGCCAGCATTGATTCGCAGCGAATTGGCGAAATCACCGCCGGCGCGTCTTATCCGGTGCTTGGGCGGAGTCAGTTTTACCCCTGGCTGCTTATAGGCGAACCCGACACTTACCGCCCCAAAGGCTGGGTCTATAACACTCTCGTTATTGTTCAGGGAAACATCCAGGCTGTTCCATTTTCCGACTTGATTCTAAACCCGCCGCCGACTCCGACGGGGACATCCACGCCAAACCGGGCATCATCTGATGCGCTCGCCGCAGCCACGATCCCCGTCCCGACCGCGACCCCGCCGGCGGGCGGCTTTGGAGTCACGGGCGAGGTGATTGGCGAGGTCAATATCCGCTATGGACCCGGCATTGAATATCCGCGCGTCGGCGTCGCCTTTGCCGGCGAACGATATGAAATCACCGGTTATCACACCCAGGTTCCCTGGGTGCGGATACGTTTTGCCGGCGCCGCCAATCAGCAGGCATGGATTGCCCGCGACCTGCTGAAAATCAGCGGTCGCCTAAGCAGCGCGCAAGCCGTAACGCAGCTGCGGCTTAACCTGCCCACACTGACAGCAACGCCCGCGGTCATCAGCGCCAGCAGCATAGTCGGTCGGTCGCCGGTTTCGCTTGGCGCCCGGTTTCGGGCCCTGGGCAATGACCTGTGGAACTTTGTGCTTGACCATGGATTTGACCCGGCGGCCAGCCGATTCGGCGCCTTGTTTGTGATGGATTTGCAAAGCGGCGAAGCCTTTGCCTTTGGCGACGATTTCGCTTTCAGCGGCACCAGCATCAATAAAATTGGCATTTTGGCGGCGCTCTATCAAACCTTGACCTATCCGCCCGCGGTCGATGCGGCCACGGATATCGCCAATACCATGATTTGCAGTGAAAACACAGCCACCAACCGGCTGTTGAGCCGTCTCGGCGGCGGCGACCTTTATCTCGGCGCGGAAGCCGTCACAAGTTTCTATCGCCAACTCGGCCTGTCGCGGTCTTTTTTGACCGCGCCATTCACCACCATCGGCACACCGGTTCCCCCGCCCCGTCCTATCCTTTCGCCGCAGACAAGCACCGACCAGACCCGCGCCAACCCCGATCTTTCCAACCAGATCACAGTCTCGGAAATCGGGGCGCTGCTTGCCAGTGTGCATCAATGCGCTTACGGCGAGGGAGGCGCATTCACCGACGCCTTTGGCGCCGCTATAGCGCCGCGCGAATGCCGGCAAATGCTGCATGTGATGAGCAGCAACACAGTCGATGCCCTGCTCAAAGCCGGCGTGCCGGCCGATGTGCGCGTCGCACACAAGCACGGCTGGATTTCCGATACCCACGGCAACGCGGCTCTGTTCTTTACCCCCGGCGGCGACTATGTAATCACCATGATGCTCTTTCAGCCTGAATGGCTCGATTTTCAGGAATCCCTGCCGGTGATTGCCGAAGTGTCGCGCCGGGTCTACAATTATTTTAATCCAGACCAGCCCCAAGCCGCCATTCGCGACGGTTTTATTCCCGCCGTCGGCAGCTGCGATTATACCGGCGACCCGCTCGTTGCCGATTTGATGCAGTCAGTATGGCTGGAATAGACCGCCGCCGGACATTATCGCAACTTGTAATGAATATCCGACAGCTTCCGCAGCCGGGCGGCAGCCTGTTCGGCGGTGATGTCGCGCTGGGATTCAGCCAGCATTTCATAGCCCACCATAAATTTCTTCACGGTGGCCGAACGCAGAAGCGGTGGATAAAAATGTGCATGCAGCTGCCAGTGAGCACAGTCATCCTCCCAATATGGCGCGCCATGCCATCCCATCGAATATGGAAAGGCGGTTTCAAACAAATTGTCATATCTAACCAGCAGACCTTTGAGAATCTCGGCGAGGGAATCACGCTGATTGGCATCCAAATCCGGCAGTCGGCGCACCGGCCGTTTGGGCAGCAGCAGAGTTTCAAAGGGCCACACCGCCCAATATGGCACGACGACTGTCCAGTGCGCGTTCTCCAGAACAATGCGCTCTCGCCGCTGCATTTCCTGTTGGACATAATCCATCAAGAGCAGGCTGCCATATTGGGCATGATAGGCTTTTTGCTGTGCATCTTCGGTTTTTGGAATGCTGCCAAGGGTGTCGGTCGCCCATATCTGACCATGCGGATGTGGATTGGATGCGCCCATCATCGCGCCGCGATTTTCAAAGACCTGCACCCAGGCATACCCGCGCCCAAGTTCAGCCGTTTGCCGCCCCCAAAGATCAACAACCCGGCGAATTTCGGCAGCGGACATCTCGGCCAACGTCAGGTCATGCCGCGGCGAAAAACAGATCACCCGCGCTTGACCCTGTACCGATTGGAGTTGAAACAGCCGATTTTCACTGGCGGCTGCTTGGGGCGCGTCTGGCAGGACGGCCGCAAAATCATTCGTGAACGCGAAGGCGCCGTCATAATCGGGATTGCGGTCGCCGTTGGCGCGGACATTGCCCGGACACAAATAGCACTTCGGATGATAGCGCGGGCGGTTATTCGGCATCAGGCTTTTCTGGCTTCCCTGCCACGGGCGTTTGGCGCGGTGAGGGGAAATCAGAATCCATTCATCCATCAGAGGATTATAACGCCGATGCGAATGCGCCGCCGCCTCAAATGCCACGTTCCATTCCCCCAGCCGCGACTTGTTCTGGCTGCATAACGACCTCATCGCGCCGCTTTGACTTCATTTGAAACAAGACCTCCTCGTCGGCAGCGCCCTCGCAAACATTCATTCTCCTGGCTGCGGCGGCGAAATCAGGCGCAGATATTCCCAGGTATAGATGCCGGTGGCGTGGCTGTCGTCCCAAGTCGGCTGTATGGCATAATTGCCGACCGGGCTCAAACCCGCAATCGCATACGAGCGGCGAGGGGTCAGGGTCAAGATGTCATCGGGCGCGTGTTCCAGCCCCATGTTCTGATGGCCGCCGCGGCATTCGACGCAGGGGCAAGCCTCGCGCAAGTGTGACAAGGGATAGCGGCTGACAAGCCCGTCATTCCATACAATTTCCAGATGCCCTTGGCTTTTGTCCAGCGTGATGCTGGCAGGTCTGTGATTCATTTCAGACGCTCGCTTTCTTCATCAATTCGCGCCAGGCAGATTGTATCTCATCGCACAAGAAGCTGTCATCACATCGGCGCAACAAGGCTTGGTCAAACGGCAATTCGCCTCCGGGCAGGCTGCTGCCGGCGACTCCCCGATGAACCATTGAGCCTGCCTTGAAGATATCGAGCCCTCTGTTACAATACGCACAGTATCATCCATATTCATTATGATGGGGCATCGTTCATGCTAATACGAACTTTCGCGCTTTGCCTGTTTGTATGTTCGCTCATGCTGGCAGCCTGTCAAGGCCCGCCGCCGACGCAAACCGTCATTATCATCACCGAAATAGTCGAAGTGATCATCACCGCGACGCCGGCGGCTCCCGAGGGGCTGGCAGTCGATTCGATCAGGCCAACGCGCATAGCTGCGCCGACAGCCGACGCAGTGACCATAGCCATATCCACAGTCACCGCGGACGACAGCCCAATGCCCGACGGCTTCCCGACTGTGACAAAAGGAGCGATCTACGTCGCCGAACAGCGCTTTGAAAAGGGCTGGATGCTTTGGCTTCAGCCGGTTGGACAAATCTGGGTTTTGTCAGTCAGCGCCGGCAGCGAATACAACTGGACGACATATAATGACACCTTTGTTGAGGGGGAGGCCGAGTCCGATGCGGAAATCGTCCCGCCCGAAGGTCTTTTTCAGCCGGTGCGAGGCTTCGGCAAGCTCTGGCGAGAGAATCCGGAAGTGAAAGCCGCCTTGGGATGGGCGCTTGATACCGAGCTTGGTCATACAACCCGATATGAATATCATCCCGGCGGCAGCCTCGACCAGAACAGCGAATATGAACTCGCCCCCGGGCATCATCTGGTCGAAAGCCTGTATGGCGACACCTTCCGACTCAACGAAGATACTGCGACCTGGCAGATCGACGAATAAGCGCAAAACAGAGGGGCAGCTGCAATGGACAATCTGCGTCGCTGGGAAATTGATTCGACTGCATCTTTTCGCTTTCAGCTGGCAGCCGATTCGCGATTCAGCCGCACCGATTACAGCGACGATCAAGTTTGGCGCTTGAATCTTGGCTCGCGCAGCCAGCCGGCGCTGGCATTCCAAACTCAATATGGCGGGCGGGCGGGCCTGGCAAGCATCGCGCCCATCTGGATCATCGACGGCCGCCTGGTTTATGAATATCAGAGCTACGCAGCCCCGCCCTTGATCACCCATTTTGCGCCGGCTTACCTGCGCGCTGAAGCCACAGTCATCCCCAAACTGGCCTTGGTCGCCCGATATTGGGCGATGGAATCGCGGGCTGCCGGCGGCGAATATCTGCTTGCGAACCACAGCGACCAAGCCATCCAGCTTCAGCTTGACCTTTTCGGGCGTGTCGTCCGCCAGGGACAGCGGCGCAAGCTCAATGTCCTTACCCTCGGCGACGGCGCGCTTGCCCTGCATCTCGGGCAGATTGGCGATATCAACCCGGTCCTGACCTTGGAAGGCGCGGCGCTGGATGTCTACGGCGGTCATATTTCCAGCCCGAAAATTGGCTGCAAAACGACGCTCCCGCCCGGCGAAACCCTTCGCATTCCCTTTGTGGTGGCTGGCATGGCAGACATGCGCGATTCAGTGAGCCTCGCCATGAACTGGATGTCGCGCCCCTGGCAAGCCTTTTTCGAGCAGATGAACCTGGAAGCCGCCGCCGTACCCAAAATCTTCACCGGCAGCGGCGAGTGGGATCGGCTGATTGACCTGTCTTATGTACAGTTGATCAACGCCTTTATGAATCCGACCGAAGACCTGCCTTATCCATCTTTCGTCGCCAACCGCGCCAGTCATCGCGGCTGGAGTCAACGCGGCGATGGCAGCGACCATATTCGCGCTTGGGCCGGGCAAGACCCTACCCTCGCCTATCTTGCCGCGCCAGCCATCGCAAACATTGAAGCCGATTTTGCCAAGGGCATTATCCGCAACTATCTGGCGGTCCAGGATGAATCCGGTTTTATAGACCGACAGCCGGGGCTTGCCGGGCAACGTCAAGGCATGCTGATGATGCCGCTGCTGGCGCGGCTTTCGTGGATGATTTACCAGCAAACCGAAGACCGTCGATTTATCGGCGATGTGTTCCCCGGCTTGACCGCCTTTTTCCAGCGCTGGTTCAAGCCGGACATGGACGCCGACGGCGATGGCGTCCCGGAATGGCAGTCCGAACGGCAAATGGGCTATGTCGCCCTGCCGACCTTTGGCAGCGGCCAGACATGGGCGCAGGGCGCCGGCATCCGGCAAATGGAGACGCCGGACCTGCTCGCCTATCTTATTTCCGAGGCCGATGCCCTGCATGACATGGCGCGGCTTTTGGAAGCGCCGGCTGTACAGGAAGACATGGCGCAGCGGCGGACCCAGCTGGAATTCCGTCTGGCGGAATTTTGGGACGGCAGCCGTTATGTCTACCGCGACCGCGATTCACATCGCACCGGCGCCGGGCTTGAATTGCTGCGCGGAGGCCGCGGCGACCAAATCCACAAAATTGACCAGTCTCTTCCGGCGCCCGAACGCGTCCTCATCCGGATCGTTGGAGGCGTCAGCCAGCGCCCGCGCATCACCCTCACGCTTGAAGGAAAAGACGAACAGAGCCGCGCCTGCCGGATTCAAGTCGATGCCGATGATTTCCTGTGGCATCATCATCAAGGCATCCATACGACCCGCCAAACGCTGTCTTACATCGACTCCATCAAAGTCAGCGGCCTAAGCCGCGTCTATAAAATCGACGCCAAAACGGTAGACAGCAGCCGCCTCGACATTAGCCATCTGATTCCCCTGTGGACCGGCAGACTGCCAGCCAGTCATGCCAAATCGCTGGTCAAGCTGGCTATGGATGAGGCGCGCTTTATGCGCCCGAACGGCTTGACCATGATTAGCGCCAGCGACAGGAATTTTGACCCCTCAAACGCCCGCGGTGGCGGCGGCATCTGGATGTATTGGCTGTCGCTGATCGGCGAAGGCATGATGAAATCCGGCTTTCATATTGAAGCCGCGCAGTTAATCCAAACCGTCTTGGTCGGCTTGACAGACATACTCAAAGCGGACGGGCATTTGTCACAATTTTATCACGCCGACGAAAGTCGGGGTTTTGGCGAAGATCATCATATCGGCGGCATGGTTCCCCTCTATCTCTTGTCGCAAGTGATTGGCGTACGAATCGTTTCGGGCAGCAAGGTTTGGGTCGGCGGCGATTTTGTCTGGGGGCAGGACATCGCGGTCAAACAGCATGGCGTCACCGTTACCCGTTCGGCGGATCATATCCGGGTGGACTTCCCCTCTGGGCACAGCGAGACCCTGGATGCGAATGCTGATTGGCAAGTCTTGATAGATCCAATGCCGGTCAAAGACCTGGAACAGCCGGCGCTGCCGCAAGTCACTGTCGCGCAAGATGCCGATTCAGCCAGCCGGGTGGTGATTGAAGTCGAGCGCGACGAGGCTCCGGCGCAAGAGCCGCCCGCCCCGCAATCGGAAAAGCGCCGCGACAGCGATGACTGCGGCGATGCGGACTGAATGGCTCTGACACCTAAAGGACGTTTTTGCGTACAGCTTTTCAAAGGTCAGGCGATGCGGCAGCGCGGCTGACCAGCCAGCAGAAATGAGACAGCGTGATTAAGATACGCCGTACATCGCGGCCGGAGAACGCCAGCCAAGAAACGCCGAATACATCGGTGCAATGGCGCCGAATGATTGGCTATCTGTCCCCCTATAAACTTCGCCTGCTGCTGGCGATTGTCGGTTTAATTTTTTCGGCCGCCTTGAGCCTGGTCTTCCCGGCTGTGATTCAAAACGTTGTCGATTCTGTATTCACCGATGCCGACCTCGAACTGCTCGACGCCATTACCCTCGCGCTTTTGCTGGTGTTTGCGTTTCGCTCATTGGCATCATTTGTTCAAAACTACCATCTGAATTTCGTTGGCGAGAAAATCGTTGTTGATATTCGTCAGGAGCTCTATGCCCATCTGCAATCGCTTTCGATCAAGTTTTTCACTGAACGCCGCGTCGGCGAACTCATCAGCCGAATTTCCTCTGACGTAACGGTCATGCGAACGGTATTGACCGGCAACGTCAGCACGCTGCTTCAGCAGTCCCTGACACTCGTCGGCTCGGTGATGATTATGCTCTGGCTGAATTGGCGCTTGACTATGTTCATCGTTGTCTTGATGCCGGTCATCGTCATCGTCGGCTTCATTTTTGGAACCTACATCCGCCGCATCAGCACCAGCGTGCAAGACGAAATCGCCGGCGCAACGGTCGTCGCCGAAGAAGTCTTCCAGAACATCCGCGAAGTCAAGAGCTTTGTCCGCGAATCTTATGAGGTCAGACGTTACAACCGCGCCATTCACATCGCTTTTCGAGCGGCTGTCCGCCTGCTGACCGTGCGTTCGGTCTTTGGCCCGATGATTGGATTCTTCGCCTTCGGCGGCCTGGCTTTGATTCTCTGGTTCGGCGGGCGCGAAGTGCTTGACGGCCGGCTTAGCGCCGGTGAGTTGATTGCCTTCCTGATTTATGGTTTGACCGTGGCCGGCAGTTTCGCCGGGCTTATCAGTCTGTATTCGCAGTTTCAGGAGGCGCTGGGCGCGACCCGGCGCGTTTTCCAAATCCTGGATACCCAATCGCAGCTTCAAGACCATCCTGATGCGGTGGACTTGCAGGCTGTCAAGGGCGCCATTTCGCTTCAGCAGGTTCATTTTGCCTATGAAGACAGCCATGAAGTGCTGCGCGACATCAACCTTGACATCAGCGAAGGTGAAATCATTGCGCTGGTCGGCCCCAGCGGCGCCGGCAAGAGTACGTTGTTCAACCTCATCCCGCGCTTCTATGACCCGGACGCCGGCTCGATTCGCGTCGATGGCTGCGACATTCGTCAGGTCACCCAAAACAGCCTGCGGCAGCAGATTGGCATCGTCCCCCAAGAAACCCTGCTCTTCGGCGGCAGCATCCGCGACAACATCCTCTATGGCAAATTGGATGCCCGTGAGGACGAACTCACGGCGGCGGCGATGTCCGCCAATGCCCACGGCTTCATCAGCGAACTGCCGCGAGGCTATGACACCATCGTCGGCGAACGCGGCGCCAAGCTCAGCGGCGGTCAGCGGCAGCGCGTCGCCATTGCCCGCGCCATTCTCAAGAATCCAGCCATCCTGCTCTTGGACGAAGCGACCTCCAGCCTTGACAGCGAAAGCGAGCAGCTGGTTCAGGAGGCGCTGGGCAACCTGATGCAAAACCGCACTACCCTGATCATCGCCCATCGGTTAAGCACGGTCCGCGTGGCTCATCGCATTGCTGTGCTGGATAAAGGGACGATTATTGAGTTGGGCACCCATGAGGCGCTGATGTCGCAGCAAGGGCTGTATGCCAAACTTTATGAAATGCAGTTCCGCGAAGCCGACTTGTTTGTTAGCGCTTAGGAGGCTTGCCTGAATGACTGCGCTGACAATTCTGGCAGGCGCGCTGGCGGTCATCGCTTTTCTCATCTGGTGGCTGATCTTCGAGACCGAAGGCGTCTATCTCGGTCGGCGGGTGGTCGTGTGGCTCTATGACCTCTACGCCGAACGTTACGATGGCATCAAGCAGTTCGATGACCGCGCCGATTTCCTGCTGCTTTCTGACCCCATCATGGCTCGCATCCAGCCGAACCGTGCCCCGCTGATGCTCGATGCCGCCACCGGCACCGCCCGGCTTCCCATCATCATGGCGCGCAATCCTCAATTTGAGGGGCAGGTCATCGGGTTTGATTTAAGCCGCAAGATGCTGGCTGTCGCCGAACGGAAGGCGGCGGCGCTGCACTTTGAGCCATTCATCAGCCTGATTCACGGCAGTGCCCAGTCGGTGCCTTTTGAGGACAATCGCTTTGATGTGGTGACCTGCATCGAAGCGCTGGAATTTATGCCCGACCCCAAAGCGGCGCTGGCTGAAATGATACGGGTGCTGCGTCCGGGCGGTCTGCTACTAACCACTATCAGGATCGACACGCGCTGGATGCCAGACCGCGCCTGGAGCGAAGCGCGAATGCGCGCCAATCTGCAATTTTGCGGCATGGGCGCGATTGAGTTTGAAATCTGGCAAGAGGACTACAGCAAAGTCTGGGCAGTCAAAGCGGCAAATCACCATTAAAGTTCGCCCGCAAGTTTGCTAGAATCCAAAAATCGCAAACTGCCCGGAAACAGTGAGAACTGACCTTGAGACAGCTGAATAAAGAACTCGAAGCTCTGATTCATCAAGCTATTCAAAAAGCGCAGGCAGCTGGCGACCTGCCTGAATTTGAGATCCCCGCCATCACGGTCATCCGCCCCAAGCGCGACGGGCAAGGTGATTTGTCCTACCCGGCGATGGGGCTGGCAAAACTGGCGCGCAGGCGACCGCTCGATATCGCCAATGCCATAAAGGCGCATCTGTCCAATGTCACTTATCTTGACAAAATCGAGCTTGCATCGCCTGGATTCATGAACTTCTTCCTGTCGGACGATTATCTGAAGCAGCAGGTCGAGACCATCATTCAGGAAGGTGAACAATGTTTCCAGCTGGACATCGGCAAAGGCAAACGGGCGCAGGTCGAATTTGTCAGCGCCAATCCCAGCGGCCCCATCACCATCGGTCATGCCCGCAACGCTGTGGTTGGCGATGCGATGGCGCGGCTGCTGGAAGCGGCGGGTTATGATGTCCAGCGCGAATACTATTACAACAACGCCGGCAGCCAGATGATCATCCTCGGCAAGAGCCTGATGCTAAGATACTTGCAGCAGCTGGGCGAAAAGCCTGATTTTCCGGCTGATTATTATCAGGGAGATTACCTGGTTGACATTGCGGCCGAGCTTGTTCATACCGATGGCGATTCCCTGAAAGACAAAGGCTGGCAAACCTTCAAGGAGATCGCCGAAGCCCGTATGTTCGACTGGATCAAGCAATCTCTGGCCGTCATCGACATCCAGCACGATGCCTTTTTTAATGAGACCTCTCTGTTTGAATCCGAACAGATTCGGCAGGTATTGGAAACCATGCGGGATAACGGCTATATCTATAAGGCCGCCTGTTGGGAAGGCGCCAGCGAGGCAGAAATCGCCGAAGCTACGGCCAAGGGCTATCAGCCGGCGACCTGGTTCCGAAGCTCCAAACTGGGCGATGAAAAAGACCGCGTGATGGTCAAGAGCGACGGCGCGCCGACCTATACCCTGCCCGACATCGCCTATCATCTTGACAAGCTGAAACGCGGCTTTGACATCGCTGTCAATGTCCTCGGCGCCGATCATTTTTCACAGGCGGCTGTGGTTCGGCATGGCATCCGCGCCCTTGATATGAACCCGGAGCCGATTCATGTCATTTTTATTCAGATGGTGCGCGCCGTTCGCTGGAATCAGGAAAGCGGCGAATATGAAACCCTGAAGCAGTCCAAGCGCGCCGGCAATTTTGATACCCTCGATGAACTGGTCGAGATGACCAGCGCCGATGCCGTTCGCTATCACATGCTGGCCCGCAGCCCCAATTCACAGCTGGATTTTGATGTCGATGCGGTCGTCAAACAATCGAACGAGAATCCGGTCTACTATATTCAGAATGCTCATGTGCGCTGCGCCGGCATCCTGCGCGCGGCAGAAGCGCGCGGCATCAGCGATGATGATGCTGATTTGAGTTTGCTGGGTCAGCAGGAACGCGAGTTCATTCGCCAGGCATTGGAACTGGGCAATGTCATTGAGCAGGCGGCAACTGCTTATGAACCGCATCGGATCGCCTTTTTCGCCCATGACCTGGCTGGCGTCTTTCATCCCATTTACGACCAGGTGCGGGCGCTGCACAGCGAAGTGCCGCCGGACGCCGCCAAAGCGCGGCTGCGCTTTTACCGCGCGGCTGGGATTGTCTTTCAGCGTTTGCTGCGGCTGATGGGGATGTCGGCGCCGCAACGAATGTAGCCAATCCCGGTTTGCATTATACTAGCGGCGCAAAACTAAAATGGAGAGGCAGGCAATATGGGACTCAAACCCGACCACTGGATAAAAAAAATGGTCAGCGAATATGGCATGATTGAGCCATTTGTCGATCAGCAGGTGCGCCAAGGCGCCATCAGCTACGGCGTATCCTCTTATGGCTATGATTTGCGCGTCTCCGACGAATTCAAAATTTTCACCAATGTCTATTCCGCCATTGTTGACCCAAAGGACTTCGCCGCCAATTCCTTCGTCGATTTTCAGGGGGATGTGTGCATCATTCCGCCCAATTCCTTTGCCCTAGCGCGCTCGGTCGAATACTTTCGCATTCCGCGCCTGGTCTTGACCGTCTGTCTGGGGAAATCCACCTACGCTCGCTGTGGACTGATTGTCAATGTGACCCCCTTTGAACCGGAATGGGAAGGCTTTGTCACGCTCGAAATCAGCAATACGACCCCCCTGCCGGCCAAGGTCTATGCCAACGAAGGGGTGGCTCAAGTGCTGTTCTTTGAAGCCGACGAAGGCTGCGAGCAGTCTTATGCCGACAAAAAAGGCAAGTATCAGGGTCAAACGGGCGTCACGCCGCCGCGGATGTAGACGCGCTGATTCTGGATTTAGGTCTTGACTTGTCTGGGCTGATTTCGATATACTTTACTAAACGCAGGGCGATTAGCTCAATTGGTTAGAGCGTCCGGTTTACACCCGGGAGGTTATAAGTTCGAGTCTTATATCGCCCACATGAAACATTTGACCGTAGCAGACGTAAAGGCATGGCCTGTTTTTTGTTTTCACGCCTCGCTGGCAGCAGACAGTTCTCCTTGATACCTTCAGGGCAATCGCATCAAACTTGCAGTGGCAAAAAATCAGCCGGCAAAACCGCGGTCTTTTGGTCGCCTTTTGCCGCTTGTTCCATGATACTCTCGTTGAATGGCGCCGGACGCGGCGATTGGGCAATGAGACGAGGGGAGCATGATGTTTTCAGTATCCAGGCGGCGCGAAGCGGGACGCATTTCAGATGATTGGCGCCGCCCCTGCGCTTGCCCCAGTCAGAAAGGGCTTTCGTGATTCAAAAGAATTCATTAAGTGTCTTTTGCTTCATTTTCAGCTGCCAAACTTTGCCGAGTCTCGGCCGTCAAGAAGCCCGCTGCTGCCATTTGCTGCCAAAATCAACACACCTGCTGCCATCGCATCGGCATAAAACGCGGCGCTTTAAGGTCGATGCGCTGTGGTTCAGCGTTCAAGCCAGCCGCTTTGGCGCGATTGTCCTGCCCGAATATCAATCCTTCTTGACACCTTTTTGTTGATTGTCTACAATATGACAAGATAAACAGTGACGAACATGCTTGATAGATCTCGGTCAAATCACAACATCCTTGAAGTACGCGACCTGCGAACCTACTTTGCCCTTGAAGAAGGCACGCTCAAGGCGGTTGACGGGGTTGATTTCACGATTGGAGCCAATCAAACCGTCGGCATCATTGGCGAATCCGGCTCGGGCAAGAGTGTGACCGCACAGTCCATCTTGCAGATCGTTCCGCCTCCGGGCTCTATCGAATCGGGTGAGATCCTTTTGCATCAAAGCGACGGCGCGACGATTGACCTGACCAAACTCAATCCCCGCAGCAAGGAAATCCGCGCTATCCGCGGCAAAGCCATTTCGATGGTTTTCCAAGAGCCGATGACCAGCCTCTCGCCAGTGCACACCATCGGCTCGCAGATTGTCGAGGCGATCCGGCTGCACATCACCCGCAGCAAACGGCAGGCAAAAGAACTGGCGCTGGATATGATCAACCGCGTCGGGATTTCTAACCCCAGACAGCGCTTTGACGAATATCCCCATCAATTATCCGGCGGAATGCGGCAGCGGGCGATGATCGCCATGGCGCTCTCTTGCAGTCCGTCACTCCTGATTGCCGATGAGCCGACCACGGCGCTGGATGTCACCGTGCAGGCGCAGATTTTGGAATTGATGAAAGAGCTTCAGGAACAGTTTGGCATGGCGATTATGTACATCACCCACGATTTGGGGGTTATCGCCGAAATCGCGGATGAGGTGAATGTCATGTATTTGGGGCGCGTGGTTGAACGGGCATCCACTGTCGAACTGTTTAAGAACCCATTGCATCCCTACACCCGTCGCCTGCTCAAATCCATCCCGCGGCTCGGCGGCCGCGGCCGTGGACGGCTGGATGCCATTCGCGGCAATGTTCCTGTCCCCCTTAATCCGCCGCCGCAGTGCGGCTTTGCATCGCGCTGCGATGAATTTATCGCCGGCAAATGCGATGCCGCTGTGCCCGCTTTGGTCAATATGGGCAATGAACATGACCTGCGCTGCTACCTGTACAGTGATGAAAGCGAGCCGGCGCATGCTTGAGCCGCAAAACGCTGGGAGCAAGCAAATAGGAGACGTTTTGCTTGAAGTCCGCAGCCTCAAAAAGCACTTTCCCATCGAAAAAGGCTTTTTCAGAACCGTTCAGGGGCATGTCAAAGCCGTGGATGACGTCAGCTTCACTGTTCACGAGGGCGAGACCTTTGGCCTGGTCGGTGAATCGGGCAGTGGCAAGACCACGCTTGGGCGCTGCATCGTCCGCGGCATCACCCCAACCGATGGACAGATTTTCTTCCGCCTGCCCGATGGCAGTGAAGTCGATCTTGCCAGCCTAGACAAGCGCGGTCTGCGGAATGTCCGCCGGCATTTTCACATGATTTTTCAAGACCCGTATGCCTCGCTTGACCCCCGAATGACCGTCCTTGATATCATCGCCGAACCGATTCGGAACAACAAAATCCTCGCCGATTCCCGCGAAATACAGGAACGGGTCATGGAACTGATGGATGTGGTCGGTTTGGACATACGGCATCTCAACCGCTATCCGCACGCTTTCTCTGGCGGGCAGCGGCAGCGCATCGGCATTGCGCGGTCGCTTGCTCCCAATCCGCGCCTCATCGTCTGCGATGAAGCGGTGTCGGCGCTGGATGTTTCGATCCAGGCACAGATTTTGAACCTGCTTGAGGACTTGCAGGAGCAGTACAACCTGACCTTCCTGTTTATTGCCCACGACCTGTCAGTTGTCGAACACATCGCAGACCGCGTCGGGGTCATGTATGTCGGGCAGCTGGTCGAAATGGCCAGCACCGAAGCTCTGTTCACCCGCCCGAAACATCCCTACACCGAAGCCCTGCTGTCGGCTGTGCCGACGACCGACCCCGAAGTTAAAATGGATCGGATTATTTTGCCGGGCGAAGTCGCCAACCCGGCCGCCCCGCCTGCCGGCTGTTACTTTCATCCCCGATGTCAATATGCCCGAGACATTTGCAAGACCGACAAGCCACAGTGGACCGAGGTCCAGGTCGGACATTATGCCGCCTGTCATTTTGCCAAAGAACTGGATTTGCGGGGGGGGGGCGAATAATATAGTTTATGGATTTGCTGCTTGCCTTTATCTTGGCATCCATGATTGCCGCTGCCGTAATCGCCCGTGTGATGGTTTGGTCAACCCATCAGGCATCCTCGGCAGCCATCACGCGCTATTTCAAGTCAGCAGAATATATCCTGCAACATCACCAACCGCCGCCGGCATGGCATGCTGTTTCCTGGCGCAAAAGAGTTTTCGGTCAATCGCCGTCAGGCGCGGACATGATGGCGCGGCTGGACGAGCTTATCCAATTTTTCGAGCACAGCGCCTTCTTTGAAGATGAATGGACGCGCCAGCAGCTTTTGGCGCAGCTGGACGAAGAGCGCCGGAATTGGGAAGTTTCGCTGTTCGCTGAATAAACGCCTGCCCAATGGCTATTCCAGTTTAAGAACAGCCCACATCCCCAGTTCCGCAATAACAGCCGCAGTGCCGGCTTCGGCGACGCGGCAGTCAAGCGCAATCGGCTCATGGTCGGGTGAATAGAGCGTGGCCGATGAAAAGGTGCGTCCAAGCATACCTTTGGCAATCGTCACTGTGACACTGTTCAAAGCCGCATAGCGGTCAGTTTCGGGATTGTAATTGCTGTTCAGCAGGTGGCAAATCAGAGGCGAGTCGGGCATGTTCGGCTTGCGCCGCGGCAGCGCGGTGACCTCTTCGGCGCCATGCACCTGAATATCGGCGCCAATTTTGTCCAGCAGGTCATCCACATTCGTCCATGTCACCAAACGTTGCCCGCAGGCTCGCAGCTTCGCCTCTTGTTCTGCTGTCAAATATGAGGGTTCAAAACGCACAACCGCCCGATAGGCTGACAAATCCGCCTCTAACAAATCATCTTGCACCCATTCATCGCCAGCAATGATTAAACGATAGGGAAGGCTGGCTTTGGCGAGCGCAATGCTGGCTTTGACCAAATCCGTCTTGGGCGCAGTCCGATTTTGCCCGCCTAGATGACCGCCGCTCAACTGGTCGCCAAGATACCGCCGCACTGTCTGATTGCTGAATATCAGCGCCACTGATGCAGCCGATTCATACTCATCAAAAAGTTCGGGATAATCGCGCACAAAATGATACAGAGGTTCATAATCACCGCGTTTGCTGTAATACCAACGGTCCGGCTGGCCTTCAAAGCGCAGCGTCCACATCTTGACCGGCGCCATAAACACATGACCAAAAGCATAAGCCTGGGCAATCCACAAACGAATATGTCCCGGACGGTCATTGATGCGGCAAGGTTCAAAGGCGCGCGGAATCCCGGTAATGGCGACCAAACGATTGAGCGCATCCGCCAGTTTGAAGGTGTAAATGGGTTCGGTTGGAAAAATTTCAGTTTCCGGCGGCTGATATTCCATCTCGTTGGTATAGAAATCATGGGCATCGACCGCATACATGAATTCAGCCCAATAATAAGGCGAGTTGGAACTCATGGGAACATCATCGCCAAATTCCTGGGCACAGCGCTTGAATTCGCGGAACAGGCCGCTGATTTCCCGCCACTGATAATCAAAGTATTCTTTGGCAAGGGGAATCACCGGCGGGAAGGCGAGTATTTGGGCGCGGTACTGCTGGTCGGCGATGCCTTGCGCCAGCAAAAACTGGCGGTAGTCAAAGGACGTCAGATCATCAATCGAATGAATCTGCGAATCCTCCTCGTTCAAATGCGCCTGGAGATACTGGCGGAAGCCCGCCATGCAATGTTCACAGAAGCAGCCGCCATAACGGGCATTCAGCGCCCCAATCGTCGGGATGGCCGAGTCAATCATTAACCAGTCGCTGCCAGCCTGCATGACCCGCCTAAGCTGATACATCAGATAATGACGATAGCCAGGGGCATTGGTGCAGTAATGATAGGCTGGATGACCTTTATAGCGATGCGTCCACCAGGTGACGGCCGGCTGGTTATTCAGGTCGCGCACGGTGGATTCCATAAAATTGGAATCATAATCAATCATGCCCATCCAGTCGGCATCCAATTCGACGCGCCCTTGAAACTTGGCTTGACAGCGATGGGCTTCATCGACGCCGCGCATCATCTCTTCATCGGGCGGCAGTCCGCGGCGGTCGGGCTCGGGCAGAAACCCCCAAGCAAGCGCAGTCGCCCGATAACGGCGATAATCTTCCATGCTGCACGGCCGGGTGATAAGCACATCAGAACGTTTAAGTGTCATAGAAGGACCTCATAATCGGCGAAAGGAGGTGTAATAAGCCCCAAATTCGCGCTGTCCGTCACCATCGGCAAGCCATGTCTGCACGCTGCATTTCCCCGCCGGCAGTTCCAGCCTGAACCGCGCCGCAGTATCCTGCTCGGAAATTACCTGGGAACAGCTTTCGTTTCCAATTTGAAGCTCGGCGCTGACGATCCCCATGGGCAGATTCGCCTCGCGTGGATAGGATCGAAGCTCAATGCTGTACAAGCCGGCTTGAACAACGTCAATCATCCAAAAACCGTTGGCATCATAAGCGGGATTGCCAATCCAGTCCTGCCGCCAGGGCACGCGGCCTTGGGTCGGATGCCAATCCCGCGCCGATAGCAGGCTTGGATTTTCCCAGTCGGTTCCTATCGGTATATGGACATATTCCGCAAATGCGCTTTGCAGGCCAGCCCACCACGACTCATATTCCTGGCGCAAGGCGGCCGCAACCTGCGGGAAATCCGGCGCGACATCCAATTCCTGGCCTCTGTCGCGCTTCACATCATACAGTTCTTTGCCATTCACCAGCCGCCAATGTCGGTTCATCACAGCGCAATGATGCCATTTCTGCGGCTGGTCGGGCTGAAGATGGACAAAGACGGAACGTTCTGGCAAAGCAGCGTTTTCATCTTGCAAATGCGCCGCCAGACTCACGCCGTCAAAATCACGCGCCGCGCCGGACTCCAAACGACACAAATCCATCAAAGTGGGTAAAATATCAATATGCGCCGTCAGCGCGGTGATTTTCCTTGCGGCGGACAAGGCGCGGCGCCAGCGCAGGAAAAAACTGACCTGATGCCCGCCATCATAAATTGAGCCTTTCGCGCCGCGCAAACCGGCGTTATATCCCTCGCCGGTGATCGGGTCAAAGCCGGCCGCTGTCCCGTGGTCGGCTGTAAAGATGACGATGGTGTTCTCGTCTATGCCGAGCCGCTTCAGCCGCCGAAACAGCCGCCCGACATTTTCGTCGAAGTTGGCAATCATGCCATAGAAGTTGGCGCGGTCTTCGGCGATGCCCTGTGCCTTGTATGGCGCGGAATAGGAATCCGGCACAATAAAGGGGGAATGCATGGCATTGGCGGCCAGATAGACAAAGAAAGGCTGGCGCTGGTCGGCTTCAATGAACTGGAGCGCCGCCTGAAAGAACACATCGGTGCAGTAGCCGGCGCACTGTTCAGCCGCGCCATTATGGAAATAGATGTCATCCAGGTAGCTGTTGCCCCAATAATCAGGCAGTTCCCCAACGCCCCCGCCCCGATGACAAAGCGCTTCGTCAAAGCCGCGGTACCGCGGGGCAAAAGGGTAATTGTCACCCAGATGCCACTTGCCAAACATCGCGGTGCGATAGCCATTGTCAGAAAAAATATCCGCCATGGTCACAGCATCCGGATGTAGCAGATGCCGTCCATGAATCACATGCCAGACTCCATTGCGGCTGGCGTATTGGCCGGTCAGCAGAGCGGCCCGCGACGGCGAACACAAGGGGTCGTGATGGTGGCTGTCCAGTTGGACGCTTTCACGCGCCATCCGGTCAAGATGAGGTGTTTTCAGCGCCGGATTGCCATGACAGGCAATGTCGCCATAACCCTGGTCATCGGTAACAAGCAGTATGACATTGGGACGCTGCGACATGGGCTGTCTCCGATGCCGGGCAGAACTTACACAAACTGGCCTGACTCGCTGTCGCGTTCCCAGCGAACGATAAAATCCCACGGTTCCTCTATGGCAGCGAGGTCCAAATCATCGCGCCCCTGCTGTATGACATGGGAACTGTAAGTGGTCACATGGCTCAAGCCCCAACTCAAGCCAGATAGCGGTTCGGTATTGAGCGCCTCGTCGACGCGTCAGGCGCCAGCGGCTTGGGGCGGGGCGATCACCGTGGATTTTACCTCAAAGTTGATGCCATCAGCGGCAAACTGAATCGTGTTCTTCTCCGGCCCACAGCGGGTCAGCAAGCCGCCGACGCCGCCGGCATAATTCCAGACCATAATTTCGTGGCCGCTGTTGGAAATCGGATTGAGCGGGGATTTGGCATAGGGGCCAAGCGGGTCATCGGCAATCGCAGCCCCCCATTTGGATTCCATATTGCTAAAGCCAATGCCTTCGCCCTTGTAGTACAGCCAATATCTGTTTTCCCGAAACAAAAGCGCCGGGTCATGCACTCGCAGGCTGTCCCAGGTTCCCTTGACGGCGGCCTGTTCCGGATGGGCGCGTTCGTCAACTTCTCCCGATTCGTCCGGCTCGACAATCGGGGCGGCGCTCTTTGTCCAGGGTCCATCAGGCGCATCAGCCCATGCAATCGCAATCGATTCCGGCGTGCAACGATAGCTCGGTGAAGTCGTTACCTGATACACCAGATAATAGCGGCCCTCATGCGCCAGCGCATCGGGGGTAAAGACGCTGCGCTCGTCATAGCTGCCCTGCGGGCCGCGCTCAACCGCCGGCCCCTGTTCTTCCCACAGATGACCATCTTCAGAGGTGGCATACCAGACATCGGCCAAGTCCCAGGGGACGGCCGGCAATAGGTCTGTCGCTCGCTCATGCCCCACTGGCGGGCAAGGCGGCGCGGCGCGGGTGTACCAGACATAGTAGAGGTCATCGGCGCGGATGATGCAGCTGGGATCGCGGCGGGTTATCCCTTTTTCATAGCCCAAGCCCTGGATTGGCATATAGCGAAATTTCGTGAACCAGG
Organism: Phototrophicaceae bacterium; assembly: GCA_965203755.1. Taxonomy (GTDB): domain Bacteria; phylum Chloroflexota; class Anaerolineae; order Aggregatilineales; family Phototrophicaceae; genus UBA6055. The sequence goes on from OZ241910.1 coordinate 646,045, forward strand.
GATTTTCCTCGTCCGGCCGCTTGAAACGGCGCATGGCCGCGCTTTGAGTCATCGGGGACTTCCTTTGAAAAACACGGCAGCCCGGCCAACGGGCCAGGCCGCCATGCGAACTTCACTGCGATTCTGCGGGTCTAGCCGCCGCTCTCAAAATACCATTGTTCGGGCATGAACATGACCCATTGGCGATAGCTCCAACTCCACTGACCGGTAGTGTCATTGGGCGGCGTGTTCTTCAGATTCGTCTTGAAGAGCAAAGGCTGCGGCGGCCGCTGTATCGTGCCGATCTGATACAGGCCTTCAAAGGATTTCTTGAAGAATTCCTTGCCCAAGGCCAGCCATTCTGCCGAGCCATAGGGCGCATCCAAAAATTCTTCACCGAGATTCCACAAGTCTTGGATTTCCTGCGGCGGCTTTTCGCCTTCTTCGCCGTCGCTTTGCAGCCACTCGCGCCACAAATGCCCAGAAGCGCGAGCGCCCCAATGCGGCCGCGTATTGCCAAGCCCATTGGCGACTTCGCCAATATCCAGAATATCAGCGCCCCAAGCCGCCAGATCAACCTTGTTGCCATTCCGCAGTTCACTGTACAGACCAATTTCAATCAGTTTGTAGTTGGTCTTAACGCCAACCTCATTCCAGTAGTCGGTCACCAGTTCGCCGATTTTCTGCCAGGCATCTTCTGGCACAGAGACCTGGAAGTTGAGGAAGAGGGTTTCGCCGTCGGGACGCAGACGGAAGCCGTCGGCGCCGCGTTGGTCAAGTCCCATCTCGTCCAGCAGCTGATTGGCCAAATCGGGATCGTACTGGGCATAGTTGGTCGTCATCCACGGTTCATAAAAAGCGGAGGTCGGCACCATGGCGGTTTGCGATGGATTCGCCAAGCCGAAGTAGACCAGTTCGTTGATTTCCTCGCGGTTGATGGCGACCGACATCGCCTGACGGAAACGAACATCCCAGAAAATCTCGCGCAGAGGCAGGTTTTCGGTGGTGAAATTGAACATAATCGAATACTCGTTGCCGCGGCTGTATTCGGCCAGCGCGGTGCGATAATTGCCGGCTTCCTCGTTTTCACGATAGGTCGGGAAACTCAAAAGCGTCCCCCAGCCAAAGTGCGTGTATTCCCCGGCAATCGCCTTCAAATCCTGAACTTGCAGGTCTTCGACCAGGATGCGGCGCAGGCTGTCGGTATAGGGCAGCTGATTGCCGGCCGTATCGACCTTGAAGAAGTAGGGATTGCGCTCATAGAGCTTGTTGCCGAAGGTGTCTTCGCTGACAAAGACGAAGGTATTCAGCGTCGGCGCGTAGGCATCCTGTTCGGCGCCCAGATTCCAGGTGAAGTTGTAGGGCGTCATCTTGGCGTTGAACATCTGCCCCCAGCTTTCATAGCCCAGTTCGGCGGCCAGTTCATCGGCATCGGGATTGTAGTCGATGTGGAACTGCTGGAAGTAGTGCGCCGGGCGGAAGCCGCGGTTGCCGACCTCGCTGCCCAAAGCAATCGACAGAGTCGGGCGCGGTTCAGCGTAGGTATAGCGCACAGTCGTTTCGTCGATGACTTCAAACTGCGGCAGTTCGCCATCGACGGCCCAGGGGCCGCCTGGCGCTGGCGTCAGGTCGCTGTTGCCCAGCACATCTTCGAAGTAGAAACGGAAATCTTCGGCGGTGAAGGGCTCGCCATCCGACCATTTATGCCCTTGGCGCAGGTGAATGGTGAAGGTGGTCTGGTCGTCGGAGATTTCAAAGGCTTGGGCGATGTTGGGGATGATGGTTTGCAGGTCGGTATCAATGGTCAGCAGCTTTTGCAGGCGCATCTCCAGCACATCCCAGCCACAGCAGGTTGGGTTAGTAGACGGACCGGCAAGCTCGCCGCCGTACTCGCCAACAGCTTCCAAAGGCTGGACGACAACCGGCTGCGCTGGCAGACGCTCCTCGACCGGCGGCAGTTCCCCAGCGGCGACCCGTTCGGCCAGCATCGGCGCTTCGCCCCAGCTTTCAATCGAATCGCCGGTGGCGGCCGTATAGGCATCGAGGCTGGCGTACTGCGATGGGTAGACCCTTTCGCCCATATCTTGCGCCAGTACATTCGCGGACATAACGGCTGTTGCGATGAGCAGCAAAATAAGAACTCGTTTCATGGGAGGATTCCTTTCGTCAATACTTTAATAGAAACGAATTTCGATTGGCATTGCATCTTGCCTTGTTCACCTCCTGCGGTCTATTTGATCTCATACGGCGCCAGCGCGTCCCAATCAAACTGGACGCCATGCCCGGGCGCATTGGGCGCGTCCATGATGCCATCCTCCAGCTTAGGCGGATTTTTCATAAAACGCTCCAGGCCAAAGCTATGCACTTCTAAAAATGAGGCATTGGGGATCGCCGCTAGCAAATGCAGATGAAGCTCATGGACGCCGTGCGATGTAACTGGCAGATTGTGAGCATAGGCCAGCTTGGCGACCCGCATCCAGTTGGTGATGCCGCCGATGTTGGAGACATCGGGTTCGGGGAAGGCGATTTTGCCGGTTTCGATGATGTGCCGAAACTCATAAATCGTATGCAGATTCTCACCCGATGCGATTGGCAGGCCGCCTTCCTGGGCAATCCGCGCCATGCCCGGATAGTCGTCCGGTATCGTCGGCTCTTCCAGCCAATAGACATCATATTCCTGGAGCCGGCGGGCGGCGCGGATGGACTGCTCGACCGTCCAGCGCATATTGGCGTCCACCATCAGCGGCATATCGGGCCCGATATACTCCCGAAGGGCCTGCACCCGCTCCAGGTCTTCCGAAAGTTTGCCGCGCCCAACCTTCATCTTAATCGCCCGAAATCCTTTTTCGATATTGAGGCGCGTCTGCTCGATCAACTCCTCTGTGTCCAGTTGCAGGTCAATGCCGCCGGCATAGGCGCGCGCCTGGCCGGAATGCCCGCCCAGCAGCTGCCACAGCGGCTTGCTTTCCTGATGCCCCTTGAGGTCCCATAGGGCAATGTCCACGGCTGACATGGCAAAGGAAGCCAGCCCGCCGCGTCCCACATAATGCAGCTGCCACCACATCCGCTCCCAGATGGCGTCAATGCGGTCGGCGTTGGCATGCAGCAGCAGCGGCTTGAGTTCGCGCTGGATGAGCGACTGTATCGCCGCGCCGCCGCGCCCAATCGTATAGGTATAGCCGCAGCCTTTCAGTCCGCATTCAGTCTGCAAGATGACCAGAACGACCTCAAAGCAGGTATGGACGCCATGGGTGGCGTCGGTCATGGCATGACGCAAGGGCAAGACATAATGTCTGCTTTCCATGTTTTTGACGATCATGCTCATAGCCGTCCTCAATGACGTTCGGCGGTGAACAAAAGATAATAGCAAAATATCGGATTTGCGAGAAATTGTCAAGTGTATATTGTTGACAATCTGCGATTTTGCCTGTATCATTATGGAAACTGCGTATGATTAGTGAGAGTTCCGCCTGCAAAAATGCCGAAACAGATTAGCGTTCACAAAGGCGCCGGCTGATGAGACTGTATATTTTTCGGCGATTGTCTTCCACGGTTTTTTTGCTGTGGGTGCTTTCGGTGGTCATCTTTATCGTGATTCAACTGCCGCCGGGCGATTTTTTGGCCACCCGCATTGCCCGCCTGGAGCAAGCCGGCGACCAGCCTAGCAAGGACCAAGTCGAAAACCTGCGCCGACAGTATGGATTGGATTTACCGACGCACGAGCGTTATTTCAAATGGTTCGGGCAGGTGTTTCGAGGCCACTTTGGCTTTTCATTTGACTACGAAAAACCGGTGCGCGATTTGATTGGCGAACGGCTGGCGCTGACCTTCACCGTCGCCATTTTCAGCGCTGTCTTTACCTATGCTCTGGGCATTCCCATCGGCATCTATTCAGCGACGCATCAGTATTCTATTGGCGATTACATCGCCTCGATAGTCGGCTTTATTGGCTTAGCTGTTCCCAATTTTATGCTGGCGCTCATCCTTTTGTACATCGCCTTCAAGCACTTTGGCCTTAATCTGACCGGCCTGTTTTCACCAGAGTATCTGGATGCGCCTTGGAGTTGGGCGAAAGTTAGCGATCTGCTGCTCCATCTGCCCGTTCCAATCTTAGTAGTCGGCACCGCCGGTGCAGCCGGCCTGATACGGGTGCTGCGCGCCACGCTGCTTGATGAACTCAGCAAGCAGTATGTCATCACCGCCCGCAGCAAAGGCGTCGGCGAAGTCAGGCTGCTCTTCAAATATCCGGTGCGGGTGGCGATGAATCCGATTGTCAGCAGCTTTGCCTGGCTGTTCCCGTCCTTGATTTCCAGCGGCGCGATTGCTGCCTATGTGCTGGGTTTGCAGACGGCCGGGCCGATGCTGATACGGGCCTTGAAAACACAGGATACCTACCTAGCGGCAACGCTGCTGATGTTTATGGCCATCCTGACGGTAATTGGCACAACGGTTTCCGATATCCTGCTAAGCGTGGTGGATCCGCGCATTCGGATAGAACGGAGCATGAATTGATGAGGGCAGATCCATGCTGCGGAGAATAGGCCTGAAGCGAAGAAAGACATCTGTCTATGACGAGGACTATTATCTGGTCTCGCAATGGCAGCTGATGTGGCGCAAGTTCCGCCGCCATCGTCTGGCGATGCCCTCGCTGGCGGTCATCCTCTTCCTGTATTCGCTGGCGATTTTTCCTGAATTTTTTGCCATCAACGACCATTATAAACGTCACGTTAGTTATGCCAAAGCGCCGCCGCACACCCTGCATTTTGTCGATGAGAACGGCAACTTCCATCCAGTTCCCTTCATTTATGAACTCAAGCAGGAACTGGATATGTCGACCTTAGAGCGGCATTACACCGAAGACATCTCCACGCGCTATCATCTGAAGTTCTTTGTCGAAGGTGAGCCTTACCAATTATTAGGTCTCTTTGACACCAGCATTCATCTGGTAGGCGTGGACGAGCCGGCGGTCTTCTTCCCCTTCGGCGCCGACGAACAGGGACGCGACCTCTATTCGCGGACGATTCATGCCGCGCGGATTTCGCTTACGATTGGATTCCTTGGCGCGGTGACCGGCTTTTATCTCGGCTGTCTCTTCGGCGGCATCTCCGGCTATTTCGGCGGCACGGTTGATTTGATGATTCAACGTTTGATTGAATTCCTCATCTCGATACCAGAAATCCCGCTTTTGATGGCGCTTTCCGCGGCCCTGCCGGTTGAATGGGACACAACCCAGATATTCTTTGGACTTACATTTGTGCTGGCGGCTTTGCGCTGGCCTTGGCTGGCGCGGGCGGTGCGCGGCAAACTGCTGGAACTGCGCGAGGCCGATTTTATTATGGCCGCCCGCATTTCCAACATGAGCGGCTTGGGCATCATCATCAAGCACCTATTGCCTTCCTTCGCCAGCTATTTGATTGTCATCATCAGTCTGGCCGTGCCAGCCATGATCCTGGCGGAAACGGGGCTTAGTTTCCTAGGAATCGGCATTCGACCACCGGCGGTAAGCTGGGGCGTTTTATTGCAGGACGCCCAAAATATCCGCGCCCTAAGCCAAAGCCCGTGGCTGCTGATTCCGGGGCTGTTTGTTATCGTTACCGTTTTGAGTTTTAATTTTCTCGGCGATGGACTGCGCGACGCCGCCGACCCCTATAAACAGTAAGCAAGGTAAAAGGACAAGATGCCCGCATTCGAGATTTATCGGACATTGCCGGAACAGATTGCCGCCCGACTGCAACAAGAGGTGCTTTCAAGCAAACTCAAACCGGGCGACCCGCTGCGAGAGATGGATTTGTCGGAGCGCTTCGGGGTCAGCCGCGGCCCCATCCGCGAGGCCTTTCGCCAGCTGACCCAGCAGGGGCTGCTTGTCCTGGAGCCCAACAAGGGCGTTCGGGTCGCCCAAAATCCAAGCGTCGAAGTCCGGCCGCTCGTCGTCCAGCTTCGCCGCAAAATCGAAACCTTTGTCCTCGACAGCATTTTTGACCGCATTACGGCCGCTGATCTGGCGGTATGGGATGAAATACTTGCGGACATCAAGGCGGCCTGCGAATCAAACGATGTCGATGCCCTGACCGAACATGACCTTCGGTTTCATCGCGCCATTATTCAAAGCCATGATGACAAAGACCTGTTCACGCTCTGGCAGCCGATTATGATGCGGATGCTAATGCACTACCATCGCCTTGATGACATTATGGAAAGCTACCGCGAACACAAACGAATCCTCGACGCGATCCATAACGGGCAAAAAGAGGAAGCCATTCAAGCATTGGAAAACAATATCCAGTAGCGAGGTCTTGCAAGAACCGCGCCTATCCGCCAATGCGAGCGAAATCAACTTTATTCAGCAGCGCCAGGTTTGGACTGCCGCGCTGACAGACAGGAACACACCATGACGCAGGCGGCTTTTTATGAAGGAAATCGGAAGATACGGATTGGCAGCCAGGACCCGGCTGCGCCCGGCTATGGCGAAGCGCAGTTAAAAGTTTCGCACTGCGGCATCTGCGGCACTGACCTGCACATCTTCCACGGCGCGATGGACAAGCGGGTCACCATGCCGCAAGTGCTTGGTCACGAGATGTCCGGGACGGTACACCGGCTGGGTGAAGCTGTCGAACATTTCAGGATTGGCGACCGGGTGACGGTCATGCCGCTGGCGCCCTGCGGCGATTGTCCGGCCTGCGCGGCCGGCCATCAGCATATTTGCCATCATCTCAAGTTCATGGGCATTGATACCCCTGGAGCCTTTCAAACTTACTGGACTGTCCCAGCCAGCGCCGTCTGCCGACTGCCGGACAGCCTGTCCCTGAAACATGGCGCTTTGATTGAACCCTTGGCGGTGGCCTGTCACGATGTGCGCTTGGCTGCCGTTAAGGAAGGCGACCAAGTGGTGGTTCTGGGCGGCGGCCCAATTGGCATGCTGGTGGCGCTGGTGGCGCAGCAGGCCGGCGCCGATGTGATTCTGTCGGAGATTAATCCCTACCGCGTTGAACTGGCGCGAAGCCTCAATATGGAAGCCATCAACCCGCGCGAAACCGATTTGACTGCGCTTGTCATGCAAAAGACCCATCATGCCGGCGCCGATGTTGTATTTGAAGTATCGGGTTCACCGGCCGGCGCCGCCGTGATGACCGAACTGCTCCGCACGCGCGGTCTGGCTGTTGTGGTGGCGATTTTTGCCCAAGCGCCTAAAATAGACTTGTTCCGTTTCTTCTGGCGCGAGCTTCGCTTGCAGGGAGTGCGGGTTTATGAACCGCAGGATTTCACGGACGCCATTGCGCTGGCGGCATCGAGAAGACTGCCGCTGGATGAATTGATTACCGACCTGCGCCCATTAAGCGCCTTGAAATCCGGCTTTGAGGACATGGAAAAAGGCGGGCAAGTGATGAAAATACTGTTGGAGATCTAAATGAATGTGCTTGATATGTTCCGTCTGGACGGAAAAACGGCGCTGGTGACCGGCGCCCGGCGCGGCATCGGCAAAGCTATGGCGACAGCCCTGGCAGAAGCCGGCGCCGATATTGTGGCGGTCAGCGCCAATCTTGAGACATCGGGCAGTGATATCGAAAACGCAGTCACTGCGCTTGGGCGAAAATTTGCCGGCTACCGATGCGATTTTTCAGACCGCGCCGCCGTCTACCGCTTTATCGACCAAGCAGCCGGCAATCACCCGGTCATTGATATTCTGGTCAACAATGCCGGCACGGTGCTCCGTGAACCGGCGGCGCGGCATTCGGATGCTTGGTGGGACAAAACCATTGAGGTCAACTTAAACGCGCAATTTGTCCTTAGCCGCGAGTTCGGCAAACAGATGTTAGCCCGTGGCCGCGGCAAAATCATCTTTACTGCCTCGCTGCTCACCTTCCAAGGCGGCATCACCGTCCCCGGCTATTCAGCCAGCAAAGGCGGCATCGGCCAGCTAGCCAAAGCGCTGGCCAACGAATGGGCGGCTCATGGAGTCCAGGTCAATGCGATTGCGCCCGGATACGTTCGCACCGACAATACCGAAGCGCTGCAAAACAATCCAGCCCGCTACCAAGCCATCCTGGAGCGAATCCCGGCCGGACGCTGGGGCGAAATTGATGATTTTAAGGGGCCGGCTGTGTTCTTGGCCTCGCCGGCATCCGATTTTGTCAATGGCGAAATCCTCGTCGTCGACGGCGGCTGGATGGGACGCTAACCGCGCCGCAGGCGGGTTAAGCCTGGCTGATGATGGTTGGCCGGTCAACTTGATTCTGTTCTTGCAGAATCCGTTCTTTCCAACTTTCGGGGAGTGCGGTGACTCGCTGAAACCAGGTGTCTTCACTATAGCGCACATTGCTGCGCTTAAATTCGGGGCGCTGCACATCGCGGCTGAGGTCACAGTCAAAGCGAATAATAAAGCAGTTTTTGTCCGGGCCGCCACCGAGCGGGTTAATGTGGCTCAAGCCCCAGGTAATGCCGCGGCCGTCTCCATTATCGGCAAAGGCATCGGGACAAAAAGGGCCCGGCGCCACTGGGGGCAGCTGCACATGGGCTTTCGGCTCAAAATTTAACCCATCGGCTGCATACTGCACCGTGTCCTTCTCGGGTCCGTCCAAAATCAGCAAAGCCGCAATGCCATCCTGATAGGGCCACAGCATGGTCTCATGTCCTGAATTGGTTACTGGATTAACATCGGCTTTGACATAGGGACCAGCGGGGTTTTCGGCAATGGCGACTCCCTGTGCCCGCAGCAGATTGCCACGGCTTTTATCGACCGGCGCCCCTTTGTAATAAACCCAGATTTTTCCTTGATACACCAGCGGATAGGGGTCATGGATGGCACAGCTGTCCCATTCCCCAGCCGCGCCCTGCTCAATCACCGGCCGGTCCAGCCGCGTCCATGGGCCATCTGGAGAATCGGCCCATGCCATGCTGACGTTGACGCAATCGTTCTGGCGCCAAATGGCGGTAAAGGTTTGATAATAGAGATAATAACGACCGCGAAAAGCTAAAATATCGGGCGTCGAAAGTGACCTGTCACCATAGTTGCCTTTGGGCGCCCGCGCCACCGCGACTCCCTGTTCCTCCCAATGAAAGCCATCTTTGGATGTGGCATAGCAAATATCCGCCAGGTCCCAGTCTACAATCGGGATTTCGTCGCTTGCCTGGTCGATATTGAATTGCCCGGCCGGGTCAGCCTGCGTCCGCCGCCGTGTGTACCAAACATAATAGTCATCGCCTATTTTCAGCACTTTGGACGGGTCGCGGCGAGAAACAGACATAGCCGATTCATCCTTGCCGATACCGGTGATGCGCGAGTATTTGAAGGTCGTATAAAAGGGGTTGCCAAGGTCTTGCCGCGGCGTCCATAGATCATAGAGACGCGCGGTTGCCTGGCTGATTGGGCGGTCGGTCGGCTTTTGCGGCGGCAGACGGCTGGGAAAAGCAGTTGGGGATAGATTCGCTTCGTTCATTATTCCTCGCAAAATGTTCTTGTTATTCGCACAAGTCGAGCCGAATTGCATTGAGATGACTGGTTGGATATAATTTGCAGATTGTAGACAATGTACAAAGGTCTGTCAACTTTATTCTAATCGCTTGGCATGGCATTTTTGATTCAAAACGAGTGTCCAGGAGCATTGTCGGATGATTGCTGACTATATTGTTGTTGGCGCCGGTTCAGCAGGATGCGCCGTCGCCGGCCGGCTAAGCGAAGCCGGTCAGCACACAGTTTTACTGCTGGAAGCCGGCGGCCCTGACGAACAGCCTGACATCCATATCCCCGCCCGTTTCTCCAATTTGTTCCACAGCGACGTGGATTGGGATTATGAGACCATTCCACAGCCGGGCCTAAACAATCGCCGTGAGTATATCCCGCGCGGCAAGGTTTATGGCGGCACAAGCTCGATGAATGCTATGGTTTATCAGCGCGGACATCCTTCTGATTATGACGTCTGGGCTGAACTGGGCAGCGAAGGCTGGAGCTATGCCGATGTGCTGCCGTATTTTAGAAAAATGCAGCACCAGGAACGCGGCGAATCCGAGCATCATGGCATTCATGGGCCCATCAATGTAGCCGACCCGCAAGATCCCAATCCGCTAAGCCTGGCATTTGTCGAAGCTGCGCTGGAATTGGGATTCCAGCCAAACGCTGATTTCAATGATGGCAAGCAGGAAGGCTTCGGCATTTATCAACTCACACAGAAAGACGGCGCACGCTATAGCGCCGCCCGCGGCTATCTGCATCCGGCGCTGGCACGCAGCAATTTGACCGCCATGCCATTTGCGCGGGTCACACAGCTTTTGTTTGACGGGACCAAGTGTATCGGACTGCGCTGCCGGCACGAGGGCCGCATCAAAACCGCTCATGCCAACAAAGAAGTCATCTTGTGCGGCGGCGCGCTCAATTCCCCGCAGCTATTGCTGCTGTCCGGCATTGGCCCGGCTGAACATCTGGCTGCATTTGGCATTCCGGTCGTGAAGGACTTGCCGGGCGTGGGACAAAACCTGATGGATCATATACAAGTTCCGCTTGCCTATCATTGCAAGCAGCCGATCACCCTGGCCGCCAAAGATTTACCCCGGCAGCTTCGGCTTTACCATGAGGACAAAAAGGGCTTGCTGACCTCCAACCTGGGCGAGGCGGGCGGCTTTGTGCGCCTTAATCCCGAATCGCGGGCGCCCGAACTCCAGTATCATTTCGGGCCGGACTGGTTTATCCGCCATGGTTTTGAAAGCCCAAAGGGACATGGTTTCACCGTGCTGACCGGGCTGGTCAGAACCCGAAGCATCGGTGAGCTTCGGCTGCAATCCAAGGATCCATTGGCAGCGCCGCGAATTGACTTCGCCTGTTTAAGTCACGATGATGACCTTGCGGTACTGCTGGCGGGCATCAAACTGGGACGAAAAATCGTTTCAGCATCCGCCTTTGATCCCTATCGCGGCGCCGAATTCCTGCCCGGGGCATCAGTCGCGTCGGACGACGAGCTTATCCAGTACATCCGCGAGTTTGCGACCACCATCTACCATCCGGCCGGCAGCTGCAAAATGGGGATTGACCGCATGGCGGTCGTCAGCCCAATCCTCCAGGTACACGGCATCCACGGCTTGCGGGTCGCAGACGCCTCCATCATGCCCTTTCTCATCAACGCCAATACGAATGCGCCTTGCATTATGATTGGCGAAAAAGCCGCCGATTTGATCCTCAATGAACAGATCAAGCCATGAAACCCATACGAAGCGACAAACCACTGCTGCCAGGCGAACCCACCACTGCGAAACCCATGGACCGCCCCATCAGCGCCGCCACCGAGCGTCTGTATGACAAATGGGGCCGTTTTCAGGATTCCACCAGCGAATTTTACACCACCTTCAAATACAGCCCAGTCAGCGGAATTGGCAAAGAAGCCGGCGTCACCCGCCGCGACCCAACAACTGTCTTGCGAATCAATGGCATCTACTACGTTTGGTACACCCGGCGCCAAACGGCAAATGACCGCGATCCGTTAAACAAACCGCCGCATCGTGAACAGCGCTGGGATACGCCAGTCTATGATTGGGATTTGGCGGCAATTGGGTATGCCACCTCGAAAGATGGTTTTCACTGGGAAGAACAGGGAATTGCCGTCCGACCAGGTCCCCAAGACGCCTATGACGGCCGTTCTGTGTTTACCCCCGATGTTCTCATGGCTGGGGGCAGGTTTTATCTTTATTATCAGGCAGTCGATTATCCATATACCCATCGGACGCGGAATACGATTGGCATGTCATGGGCTGAATCTCCCGATGGGCCCTGGCATCGCGCCGAATCCCCCGTATTATCGCCCGGTGAACCCGGCGAATGGCTCGGCGGCGATGACTCCGACGAGGTCAGCCGCTATGGGGCCTGGGACAGCCATAAGGTACACGATCCGTTTATCCTGGTGCATGACGGAAAATACTGGCTGTATTACAAAGGGCAGCCGATGGGGTGGACGACCCGATACGCTCCAGGGATTGCCTGGGGCGTGGCTATCGCCGACCAACCCGAAGGGCCATTCGTAAAATCGCCGCTGAATCCGGTGACCAACAGCGGCCACGAAACCTGCCTTTTTCCCTATGGCGAAGGCGTGCTGGCCATCTGCGGCCACGATGGTCCGGAAAAAGACACGATTCAATATGCAGCCGATTGGCTCAACTTTGAGGTCGTCGCTCATGTAACCCTGCCGCCGCTGGCAGCGGGTCCCTTCGCGCCCGATTCGTACCGCAACGGCAACGACGGCAAAGGCATTATCTGGGGCTTGTCGCATATCGCCACCGAAGAAATGAAGCGCGGCAATTCGTATATCGTCAGATTCGACTGCAATCTGCGCCGCGATATCGAACGGCCGGGGTATCGCGGCGCCAACATCCGCTATCCTGAAGCCGTTTATTTTTCAGCCGATCTGGCGCTGAACGACGCCAATATGCAGGCGCTCGCATATAAGCATGAACCCGAACAGCCGACATCAGCACGGCCGCCGGCTCCCATCAGCAAAGCGACCGAACGGGTTTATGATATTTATGGTCCTTGCAAAGACCAGCAAAGCGACTTTTTTTCCGCCTTCAAGTATTCACGCATCAGCGGGATTGGCAAGGAAAAGGGCGTCACGCGGCGCGATCCCTCAAAAATCATCAAAGTTGGCGATACCTATTACCTGTGGTACACCCGCCGCCAAACCCAAGCGGCCTGGAAGGGCATTGAATACGCCAGCGAAACCCGACCGGCCTGGGACTGGGATATGGCAGAGATAGGGTATGCCACATCCAAAGATGGCTTTCATTGGAGCGAGCAAGGCATCGCGGTGCCGCGCGGCGAAAGCGGCGCCTATGATGACCGCTCGGTGTTCACACCCGATATCCTGAAGCATGATGGCAAATACTACCTTTACTATCAGGTCATTCAAGGGATATGGAAACATCGTTCGGCGCATCAGATTGGCATGGCATGGGCCGAATCGCCAGCCGGTCCGTGGACCAAGCTGGAACAGCCGGTATTGACCCCGGGGCGCCGCGGGCGCTTCGTCGGCGCCGCCGATGACCCGAATGCGATAGAGAGCTACGGCGAATGGGATTCACACAAACTGCATGATCCCTATATTCTGAAGTATCGCGGGCAATTCTGGTTATTTTATAAAGGCGTGCGATTCGCACGGACACACCGCCATGATTTAGGCATCGCCTGGGGGGTAGCCATGGCCGACGACCCACAAGGTCCCTTCATCAAATCACCGTTGAATCCGATTACGAACAGCGGCCACGAGACTTTCCTGTATCCCTTTCGCGAAGGCATTGTCGCCGTGACCAGCCATGAAGGCCCGGAGAAAAATACAGTGCAGTATGCGTCCGACGGGCTTCATTTTGATGTTGTCGGCAAGGTAAGCGTCCCCCCGGTCGCCGCTGGTCCCTATGTGCCGGACGCATTTGCTGATCATGGCGACGGCCGCGGCATCACCTGGGGGCTGGCGCATATTCATCACGACCATGACGGGCCGCTGGAGGATAGCTACCTGGTCCGATTCGATTGCAATTTGAGCCGCGACCACAAGCGGGCTGATTTTTACCGCGCCTGGAATTATCGCTTTCCGGAGTCGGTCTACTTTAGCCGCGACTTTAGGCTGACTGACGAGATGAAAGCGGATGCGCTTGAGTTGATGTCAGCTATTGATGAAGATACACAATGGCTTGAATAAGCGCGAACAAGAACGGCTTTGCTGGCTATTCGCTGGCGCCAGTTAATCTGTCAGTAGATCGAATATCCGGCTTTGGATGGCTTCAGCGACCATCCGGTTGCCAATCTCGGTAATATGCACCTGGTCATAGAAGAGCTCCTGTTCACTGTCGCTGAACAAATCGGAAAGCGCCATCACATTGTCGGCCGCATCAGCCGCCGTTCGATCACGCACAATCCTGTCCACTTCACGATAAAGATCAATAAAGTTTGTTTGTTGGATCTCAAGCTCTTCAAGAACACCGGATTCAGCCCCGACGAGTCTCTGCTTGGCAAACAGCGCCGGCTGCCATACAAACAGCACGCGAACTCCGTATCCATCTGCCAAAGTCTGCGCCAAACGGCGATTGGCAAACCAGCGGTCGGCAATGGCGTCTGCGCCGGCATCAGCCTTGCCAACCAAGCTCCAGTCGTATTCGCTGATGTCGCCATCCGGCAAACGCAGCGCCGGCCGTCCACGGCGCAGGATCCGACCAGCCTCTACATCGCTGACACGCTGATGTTCCTGGTATGGAATCCCAGACCTGCCCTGCGTGTAAGCAGAAAAGACATCATTAAAACCCTGATAAAACACAGCAATATCCGGCGCCTTGCCCAGCGCTAGCTGCGCCTGAAATAAAATCAGATCTTGTGTGCTGACATAACCGGTTTGACCATAATTCAGGACGACGGCAGGATGCCCGGCATCCGACAGAAGTTTGGCAATCTGCCCCGGGATGGTATAAGCGTCGCGTGCGCCCTCGCCCCACAGGGCTGAACCGCCAAAAAAGTAGACGCTGGCTGCGGATGCTTCAGCATACACAGGTGTATAACGAAGCCCCTGCCGGTCAATGTTAATAAACTCCCCGTCAAAGGGCGCCACAGTCCAATAATTATACGGCAGCCATCGCACCGTGGTTTGTCCCTGCTCGGCCCAAAATTGCTGCGGCGCCGGCGCCTCGCCATCGTCAATAAACTCCAGTCGGCGATAATCGAGCCTCCCCCGCAATCGCCCGGAAACACCTGACATATCCACAAGGAGACTGCTGAATGTGAACAAAGCCATAAGAATGACCGCACTCACCACCGCGATGCCAATGCCTGCCCAGACCTGTCTCGTGTCTTGATATCCATTTTTCAGGTATCGCCAATGAACGGTCAGCAGTACCCCGCCCAAAACAAGAGACCAGCACAGAAGCAGGAATTGCAGCGGGTTTGTGATTGCAGGAGCGATGTTCTCAAGCAAGATGAAAGCCAGCAGGTTGGCTTCAGCCAATGCCAGCATCAAAATCAAAGTCAGCCAGCGATTTCCAAAAACGCGTGCCAAATGGCTTGCGATACGCAAGGACGAGGCGCCATCCTGCCGAAAAGTCCGGACTGTCAGGCCAAAACCGAGCAAAGTCGCAATGCCAAAGCCAACAATGATGATGACCCGTATGCGGGCATAATCTTCGTTCGGCGGTATGGGTGACATCACAAACAGGCACCATGTCATCAACATGGGCGCCCACGCGCAAAGCGCAAATCCAAATAAACTTCGCGCTAGCGCTTTGACCGGCTCGCAAGCCTTGTCCTGGCTGGTCTCGTTCAAATGCAATCCTGTTTCTTTATTAGCGGCATCAAAAGCCAAAGGACATTTCGACAGCAAATGTTCTCATTCTCATCCGATTCTATCTCTTTGATTTTTACCCTGCAACCGGCTTTGCCGGCTATTGGCTGGCGCAGCTGCGCTTTATGCTCCAAAAAATCTAGCAGCTTGCTCGCGGCAGCCCGCAGGTCTATAATGCCAAGCATTGCTGCAAAGCAGGCTTGAGTGACAGCCATCTGATGCCAAAATATCACCAGGCGCGGATTTTCCTCCTGCTTGTCATCTTGATGGCAAGTTTGTATATGTTAAGCTATCGCGCGCGGATTGAAAGCGGCGACACTCGGCGAGCGATGGACGCCCTAACCAGCCAGTCGCGATTCGGAGACTGGCTGATGGATGAAACCATGTGGCATAATCCGCCGCGTAAGATACGTTCCAGCTTTAGTCTGCCGCTCAGCCCTTACGATGTACAGGAGAAACTCAATCTCCAGCTTGCCCTGCCGCTGTTAAAACTTGCAGAAGCCTTCCCGCGCCTCGGCAGCATCCATACCCTTTGGCTGTTCAATATCATCGTTACATCGCTCAATATCGGATTGATTTATTTGATTGTCCGCGCTTTCGATTATAGCGACCGGACGGCTCTGTGCGTCGCCATCAGCGCCGGGCTGGCGACCAATCTTTGGGCTTACAGCCAGACCTTCTTCCGCGAACCGCTGACATCCTTCTTTATCCTGATGGCGCTCTTCCTGATTCAAACGGGACGGAGAAATGGATGGCGCTGGTATGCCGTCGGCGCGTTAGCCGGCCTGGCGGCGCTGTTCCTGGCCTATTTGACCAAGTTCTCGGCGGTCATGGCGCTGCCGGCTATCCTCATTTTTGCATTCCCGGCGTTCAAGCAGCTTGACAAACCGGCTGTCCGCCGGGTCTCGATCTTGCTGCTGGCCCTTCAAGCGCTGCTTCTCTTTGCGCTGATGCTGATTGATCCCCTGCCAGTCATCTTGCAAAACCTGTTCACAGCCTTTCACGAGACAACAGCGTTCATCGTCCGCGCACTGCGGGTCTATATCTTGAGTCCCGGCGGGAGTCTGTGGGGCACCTCGCCTATTTTAATCATGGCTGTCGGCGGCTGCATCATTCTGCTGCGACAGAGGCAGCGCCGACTGGTCTGGACAATCTGGCTGATCTTTGCCTGCTACAGCCTCGGACATGCCTTGACCACCGGCCGGCACTGGTTTGGCGGCCACAGTTGGCCGCCCCGCTTCCTGACGCCGATTATCCCCCTGGTCATGCTGGCGGCGGCTCCAGTCGCGCAAGCCATCATTCACCAAAGGCGCAAACTGCCGGCTTTGCTCTGGGTGATCCTGCTGGTCTATGGCATCTGGATACAGTTCAGCAGTGTATCTTTAAGCTGGCGGCATTACGGCGAGACGCTCCCGCCCGAATCACACCAATTATCGGAATGGGAGCCCGGCTTGACTCAGCCGCAATACTTTCGCTGGGTCATTCTGCCGCAGCGATGGAATGACCTCGGGCTGGATTTTGTCTGGCTGCGCTCGGCTCTGCCATCATGGGGGATTAGCTTTGCAGCCTTTGGGAGCGGGCTGGCGGCGCTTCTGACCGCAAGCGTGCGCCGGCCGCAAGCGCGCTGGAGATACGTTTCGCCTTTATTTGCGATGATGTGGATTCCGCTGCTGCTTTTCAATCTTGCCGCAATCTATGACAAAGATCCGGTAACGCAGTCACAAAAGCCGGCGCTGCACGAAACGTTTGACTTTCTGTCCCGACATGCACAAGCGGACGACATCCTTCTGCTCCCCAACAGGCAGTATGCCGACTTCATCCTCAATCATCTCGACAGCGGCATCCCTCGCCCCATCATACTGCCGGCATCCTTGGCCGAAGCGTCCAGTGACAAGCAGCCGGCTCAAATTGAATCCAACAATCCAAACGATTGGCTGCATTTGTCCAGCAGCCGCGCCATCCATCACATCGCCAATAAATATGACCGTTTTTGGTATCTCGCCAATACCAGCCCTTTTATGACCTGGAGCTTTCGCCCGGTGGAGCGATATCTGGCGCTGCATTATTACCCATTGCGCGAAGTCCCGCTTAATCATGCGGATGGCACCGTGCGCCTGCTCGAATACAGCGCCCGCAGCGCCGCGCCCCATCCATTTTCTACCTTTGCCGCCGACATGCCATCCGACTTGAAATATGGGGAAAACATCCGCCTGCTCGGTTTTCAACTGCCCGGAGGGCGGCGCTATGAGCCGGGTCATGCTCTTGAGCTATCCTTGCTGTGGCAGTCGGACAAGGAGCTTCAGCTTGACTACACGGTGGCCTGGTTTGTTGTCGATGCCGAGACCATGCAGCCCATTGTCCAGGGACAGGATTCGGCGCCCCAGGCCGGTTTTGCCCCAACATCATCCTGGCCGGCGAATACGCCGGTTTGGGACCATCGCGCCTTGCGTCTGCCATCGGAAACCGCTTCAGGCGAATACCTTATCTGGGCGCTGCTGTATCGCTATTATCCCGAAAACGACTCGCTTGAACGTCTCAATGTGGCGGGAGCGGACGTGACAGAAAATGGCACGGTTGGCGTACTGCCTGTCAGGCTGGTGGTTAACTGAATTGAGATTTTGAAATCCTGCCGCTTGGTGTGAGTTTGTTAAGCAGTGTATCTTTTAAGGGTGGACAGGCGCTATACTGGGGGCAGACGCAGCCGGAGCACAATGGTTTCATGCAAGCACGTATCCAACAATGGTTTCAGCGAATCCGCCCCCTGACCGCGCGGCTGCGACACGGGCTGGAGTGGTTCATCCAAGGCATGCGCCGCAGTTGGCAGTGGTTCAATTCCCTTGATATTCCCCTAAGCGCCATCCAGTGGATTCTGCTGTTTTATGCCATCTTCGGCATAGGCTACATCACAGCCACGCCCATTTTTGAAGCCAATGACGAAATCTGGCATTTTGGATACCTTCAGCGCCTGCGCGAAACCGGCAGTCTGCCGCAGCCGGCGCTCGACGGCAGCGAAACCATCTATGCCCAGCACGGCGGCCAGCCCCCGCTCTATTATGGACTCATGGCGCTGCTGACATCACCCTTTCATATAGATGACGCCGCCGTCTACCGCCGACTCAATCCGCACGTTAGAGCCAATCAACCCGACTCCTTCGGCAACAAAAACCTGACTGTACACGATGAATCGCGGTCGATGCTGACCGGAACCGGGCTGGTAGTCTTGATGATTCGGGGATTTGGCTTGGTTCTGGGCGCCGGCACGATTGTGATGATTCACAAGATCAGTCGATATATCGCGCCGCAGCGCCCAACTGTGGCTTTTGCCGCCGCGGCCATCACCGCGTTTAATCCGATGTTTATATTTGTCAGCGCCTCCGTCAGCAATGATTCGCTTGCCATGATTCTGAATGCGGCCCTGGTCTTGCTGATGCTGCGTACACTCCGCGACAGCTTTAACCTTCAATACACCTTAGCCATCGGGCTGCTTTTCGGGCTGACCAGCATCACCAAACTAACCTCGATTGTTCTGTGGCCGGTCTTGATTGGTCTTGGCATTGCTGTTTATTACCGAACCAAAGACCGGCGCGGGCTGCTCTGGTTTCTGCTCAGCCTGTTCATCTTTTGGGGCCTCATCGCCGCCTGGTGGCATATCCGCAACCTTCAGCTATATGGCGATCCCTTTGGCATGATGACGATGGCAAACATCGCCGGCCCCCGCGGCGCGGCTTTCAGTCTGGCTAATCTGTTTGCCGAATATCAGCAGTTCCGCATGTCCTACTGGGGTTTGTTCGGGGCGCTTAATATCCAGATTACCGCCATCTTTTACATCCTGCTGGATTTGATGACCTTCCTTAGCGTGATTGGCTGCGCGCTGCTCGTCTTGCAGCTTTTGGCAATCCGCGATTTTGCCTATGCCCGTTATGAATTAAGACATCTGCTGCTGCTCTTGAGTATCCTGATGCTGCTCTGGATGGGCGTCCTTTATTGGAGTGCGGTCGCTCAAACCGCCCAAGGGCGAGTCCTCTTCCCGCTGATTGCCGTCATCAGTCCGATTATCGCCGTCGGCTTTGTCGAGACGGTCTGGTGGATTGTGTTTTCGCTGCGGCCCCCCAATCTTGAATTTGTACGGGCGGGCGATGCCGTACCTAAAGAACTGCTCCATGAAACCATGCTGTGGCCGCTTCGATTCCTGGGCATAGTGGCTTTATTGGCGCCCTTCACCGTCATCGCCAATCAGTATGCCATCCCCGAACCACTGTCGGCTCTGCCCGACAATGCCCGTCCAGTCTACGCTGAATTTGGGGATGCCGCTTTAATCGGTTACAAGCGCATCAACCGCCGATATGTTCCCGGCGACCGCGTCCGCGTCACGCTCTATTGGGAAGTCCGGGCTCAATCCGAACAGGATCATAGCATTTATCTGTCCCTGGTGGACGACAATCGGCAAGAAATCGGACGCTATGCCAGCTATCCCGGCGCCGGCAGCCTGCGAACCTCGCAATGGAAAGCCGGCGCCATCTATGCCGACGAATACATTATCCCGATTGACGCGGACGCGTTCGGCCGTTATCCCTTTGATTTGCAGGTCAAATGGGAAAACCTTGCGCGCGGCGAGCCGATAGCCGCTACGAACCTGGAAGGCGACTCAATCGAACCAGTTCTGCTGGATGCAGGCGCTGTCGTCTATCTTCGCGCCCAGCCGGCCTCACCCGGCTTTGCCGAGATCGCGACCGAACTTCAGCCCAATTTTGATGATGTCATTCGCTTGCAGGAATTTTTGATTGATGCCGACCGCAATGAAGTCATCTTGAATTGGAAAGCGGAATCGACGCCAAGTGAAAATTATACCGTATTCATGCACATGCTGGACGAGGGCGGCAATATCGTCGAGCAGGCCGATGCGCCGCCGCGCCTGCCGACAGCATACTGGCGCTGGGGCGAAAGCTATCTGACCTATCACAGCTTCCCTGCCGACTTCAATATGCTTGAACACACCATTATCGTCGGCTGGTATCTCAATGACGGACTAACCTATCCGCGAGCCGAATACCGCATCCAAACTGAAACTGAAGAAGAGCTTTTCTTTGATTCTTACACCCTGTCATGGGACCTTGCCTACAAGACCTTTGAGCTAACAGAAGAAGCAAAGCCCCAAGTGACCATGGATCCGAACGAGTCCAGTCAATCCGAAACCAAAACCCCGCAAACCGGCGGCAGCCCCTAGCCTGAATGCTCAATCCAGTCGAATGTCTGCGTATTGTCCGGCTGGATTGCCGAGCGCATCAAGGACATGGGCATTAAAGTAGCGCCCGCGGTCTTTACCCGCGCCGAGAATATACATGCCCACCTTGAGCAGGGCAGCCGACGAATCTGCCTTCAAAGGGCCCCAAGTCAGCAGCCGGTCACCATCACACCAGTGCCGCCCATGCCAGAAGATCGCATCCAGCTGCGAAATGCGATTGCCGGCATTGTCAAACAGCTGCGCCGTAAATTGATAGTCGCGGCCGACTCTTTCGCCCGGCAGCCGCCATTCCAGTATCACCGCATCATCCGCCAGCCCGTAACCGCTCAACTGCACTTCATTATCAAATAAAGTCGGGACAAGGGGCTGAATAGGGATGCCAGTCCATGCCGGCGCAGCGTCCCATTGATAGACAATATAGTCATTCCCTCCGTTTCGAGTCTTGAAGACAATGGGGGATTCCCCGATATAAAGCCCGCTGACAGGATTAGCCGGCGCGTCCGGGGCGACGACAGCGCTGAAGGCCTGGGACGGAAAAACCGCATAGCCATCGCCAGCCAGGGTCCGCACGCAAGGCACATCATCCCACAGCATCGTATCCCATACCGCCACTTCATGATGCAAATTCCATGACATCCCCTGACTTAATATCAGGACATCTTCAGCTTGACGCAGCCGCTCGCGAAGCGCATTCAGCGCGCCGAGCGGCGTCGTGAATCCGGGATAGTCCAGATGATGCGCTTCGACATAATCCAGCGCCGTCTGCCACTGAAGGATTTGCAATCCGAAAATAAGGAATAAGATCAGCCAGAGCAACCCTCTCAAAAGCCGCCTCCCTGCCAGCCGATCCAAACCACAGTCCAGCCCAATTCCTGTCAGCAGCGCCAGCGCGGGAATCGAGGGGACGAAATAATGAATGTAAACCGCCGTCCATTCATAGAGCAGCAGCAGCGCCGGCAAGAAAGCCCACACCACAAGCAACGCGGCGAATCGCCAGGATTTCCTGACGGCCGCATAGATGCCGCCAGTCATCGCCAGCGCCAAGCCAAGACTCGCCGGTGTCAAGGGCGGATAGCCGGCTGACAGCTGCGTTTGATGGTCAGGGGCCAGCCATGTTTCCAGCCCAATGCCCGAAGCCAGCGAAATCATATCGGTGACCGCCTTGCCGTTCAGCCTGGTTCTATCGGCCGCCGCCGAGCGCTGCCAGGCATCCGAAATCCGCGTCGGGTCGCTGTCCAGAGTTTGCGAAAGCCCCATCAGGTAGGGCAGCAGGACCAGAAGCGACAGCAAAGCGGCGATTGCCATGCCCAGCCAGATGACCCGTTTTCGGCCAAACCACAGGACAATCGGAATCAACGGCAAAAGCGCCCAGGCGGCAAAGTGGATTTGAAAGGCAAACAGCAGCAGCGGCAGACTCAAACTTTGGGCAATCAGGCTGAACCGGCGCCGCTGTCCTTCTGCCCTTGTCTCCCAAAAACCATAAAGCAAGAAAAGCAGCCCAAGCAGAATCAGGGGCGTATGGAAATCCTGCGCCCAGATTTTGCGGCTGAACAGGACTGCCCACGGATTGACGGCGTAGACCAGTCCGGCGGCAAAAGCAGTCCGGCGCCCAAAATACCGATGCGCCATCAGCCATAACAATCCGACTCCGAAGACATTGAGCAGCATGATGAAATGAAGGGCAGCGTTTGGATCGGACGACAGGCTAAAGGGGATCGCCATCACATAAACGCCGGTCGGCGGGTTGGGGATGCCGGTGGATGAAAGGATGCCGGTCAGCGGGAATCGCTCGCCGGCCGCCATCTCAAGCGCCAGGGTCGCCAGCATGGCATCATCATGGAAATACTCAACAGCCGCGCTTCGCCCCAATCGCATCCAGGCTGCGATGAAGAGGATAAACAGCAAGACGGGCAAGTCGCGCTGCCGCAGGGAACTTACGGGCTGCACGAGGAATCCTCCGATAGCAAGGCAATCCGGTCATTCGGCTGGGTACAGGCGCTCCCAGATGACCTTGATTTGGCCGTAAGCGCGTTCAAGTGTAGCCGGAATCACGCGGGTATCGCCGATGCTGGTCATAAAATTAACGTCGCCGCGCCAGCGTGGAACAATATGAAAGTGAAAATGCGCCGCGATGCCCGCTCCAGCCGCCGCGCCTATGTTTGCCCCGATATTAAAGGCCGACGGATTGGCATATTCTCGTAAAACGCGCATCGTTCGATTGGTCATCACCATCAAATCGGTCAAGGCAGCGGTGTCCATATCTTCTTGCGATGAAATATGCTGGTATGGAACCACCATGACATGCCCATTGGCATAGGGGAACCGATTCAGCGCGGCGAAGGTATGCGATGAGCGGGCGATGACATGCTCGGCGGCATCATCGTTGGGATGGGCGGCCTTCATGCAAAAGATACAGGCATCGGCCGGCTGGGCTGCTCCCTTGATATAAGCCATGCGCCAAGGCGTCCATAAATGTTCCATCTCATGCTCCCCGCATCCTGCTGCCAGAACATGATAAAGTCAAAACAGCTAATTGGCGGATAATCCATTCTAACGGTGTTGTCGAGTCTGTTACAATGCACAGCATAGATTTTCAGCTATGAGGATTTATGACTCTTTCCAATGCAATTCTGCAAAGCCGATTAACGCGCCCGTTCAAGTATTTTGAATCGGTCGGCAGCACCAATGACCTTGCCAGGATGTGGCTTGAGGAGGGAGCGCCCGATACGGCGGCGGTCATCGCCAACGAACAGCTGCGCGGGCGTGGCCGCAAAGGCCGTCTGTGGCATACGCCGCCGAATACGGCTCTGGCGCTTTCGGTCATTCTGCGCCCGCCGCCACAGTATCTTTGGCGCATTAGCCTGATTGGCGCTTTAAGCGTCTATGATTTGGCAAAGCGCGTTGGCTGTGCGAACATTGGCATCAAGTGGCCCAACGATGTTCAGGTCAATGGCCGGAAAGTCGGCGGCATTCTGCCGGAAGCCGCTTGGCAAAACGGAGAACTGCTCGGTGTGGCGCTCGGCATAGGCGTCAATGTGCGCGTGGACTTTAGCCGAACCGACCTCAAGGACATGGCGATTAGTTTGGAAAGCGCCGCCGACAAACCGCTCCATCGGGCGCAGTTGATTGACTGTCTGCTGCAACGGATTGATAGGTGGTACCGGCTGATCGCTTCCGACGCGCTGTTTGCAGTCTGGAAAAACCGCCTTAATATGCTTGGCAGACGCGTCAAAGCAGAAAAGATTGAAGGTCTGGCGCTGGATGTCGAGCCAGGCGGCAGCCTGCTGGTGCAAGATGATTCGGCGGTCATTCATTCGGCGCTGGCCGGCGATCTATTCGCCGTTCATCACTGCGAGGACGATTAGATGGGCCGGATACGTTTAGAGTGGAATATCGAATCCAACAAAACCAGCAAACTGGACAGTGAAGATCCGGCGGCCAGGCGGGCGCGCCGCCGCCGCATGCTTAGGCTGCCGCTGCTGATTGGCATTCTGGTTGGGACCATCATCGCCGGATTGCTGCTAGCGCGGCAACGTTTGCTGGATGTCCAGAATCAAGTCGAGCTGCTGCTGCGCGATACGGTCCGCGCCGAGGCCGCCGCCCTGCGTATTGGCGACTTGGCTGCATTCCTCGATATTCAGCGAAGCGCCACCGATGAATGGCTGAATACGCAGCGAGCGACCTATCAGGAATACACCCACATGAAAGCCCGACAAGACCTCAAGCTGACGGGGGGCATTTTGGCTTTGGATATCGACGGGCAGCGCGGTCGCGTTCTGGTCGAAGAGATCATTGACAGCACGCCCTATGCCAAGGTTTGGTTCTATTGGCGTTATGCTGATGGCTGGCATCATGTCCCGCCGGATTATACTTTTTGGGGAGAGGAAAGCAGCATCGAATCGGACTCGCTGCGGATTCAATACCGCGAAGTGGATGAGACTTTTGCCCAGCAGCTAAACAAAACGATAACAGCCTGGTTAGACCAGGGATGCGACATCCTGAACTGCGGCAGTCTGCCGCCGATGTCCATCGACATCGTTACCGATTCGCCAAAAGCAGTGTCCTGGTCGGACGAAAGCCGGCTGCGAATGCTGATGCAGTCGCCTTATGTGCATGGCGCCAGAGCCGACATGCCCTTCGATACGCAATTACGGCTTGAAACAGCCAAGCTGCTGGCTGAACGGCTAATCAAAGCGCAAACCGGGAATCTGACGGTGTCCTATCCACATGATGTTTTTCAACTGTGGCAGTCGGTGCGCGCCTACTTGGTCGAACAGTTTGCACAAATAGACACCGGCGCCGCGCTGGTCAAATCACTCGCCAGCCAATATGGCATCGGCAAGGTCGGTCAGCTGGTCTCCCGATTCACCGCCACAGCCGATATGAGCATCATCCAGCAGGTTATTCCAGCGCCAATCGGCCAAGCCGGGCTGGATTGGCGCGGCTTTATCAGTTGGCGCTTAAACACGGAAGATCAGCTGATTGCAAACCGCGCCGAAAGCGCATGGCTCAATTTGTACGACCTCACGGAAGAAACTGTTCGAGCCGCTGCCTACGAACGTTACCATGCTAATCTCCCGCCACAGCCAAAGCAAGTCATCGCGCAGATTGTACAAAGGGGGTCCGATGGAGCCCCTCAACTGCGAGCAACTGTGCGAACGGGAGCGGAAAACACCTTCCGCGACCATATTATTCGATTCAATCTGGTGAAGGGCATTTGGAAACGCGCCAGTTAGCCGCTTGCCCCTCACCTTGAATCCTCCCTCAAAATGAGGGCGGAACTTCATACCCGACACTCCCCAGCAGGGTCACCGAAAACGAATCGCAGCCCCGCAAAGAACCGAGCGCTTATTTGCTGGCGGCATTCAATACCAGGTCGCGCAGGACCACCAGGAAAGCGAGTGTATGACCAAAGATAATGTGGCCAAAGAAGCTGGCGCCGGTGAAATTAAGTTGCAGCAGATCTCCGCCGGCAACAGCCGGCATGATGATGTTACCGCCGACGATCCACCAGATCAGCCCATAAATCAAACCGCCGGCTGCAATGTTCACCAGCGGGTTGCCAAGGTCGGCGTATTGCAGGAACACACCGGTATAGAGGGCGCCAATCACTGCGCTGAAGATGATATGCAGGATGAAACCGACGAAGGCATCAGCGCTAATCATGCCGCCGACCATGTCTTGCATACCCGGGCCGGCATAGGCAAGAAAAATATAACCGGCAATGACCCCTGGTATAACTCCTCTTCTCATATTTTCGCTGTTCATGCTTTTCCTCCCGAAAAGACAATGAAAAATATTTTATTGCGGGCTGCCGAGTTGTCCCTGGCGCGGCATCGCCATGACTGTCGGCCGCTCGCTGGATATTAGTTTAACCTTTTCCGTGCAAAGGCGCAAGCATATAAAGCCTCCTGAATGGCGCCGCATGCCGATGCAATGGCAGCAAGTGAGCCGATTTTGGCAGCAAACGGCAGCAGCGGACGTCTTAGCGACCGAGTCTTGGCAAAGTTGGGCAGCTGAAAATGAAGCAAAAGACCCTTGATGCCGAAAACATCATGCTCTCCTCGCCTCATCGCCCAATCGCCGCGGCCGGCGCTGTTCAAAGGGGTATCACAGAGCGATTGGCAAAAGGTGACCAAAAGGCCGCGGTTTTGCTGCGGCCGCCCTGCTCCCCAACGCAATTCAAGTAGAAAAATTCATTGATTTCTGTTATCATTATTTTGAACAACAGGCGAGGCTACACCTCGAGCATGCCGGCGAATGAATACGCGGATTTGCCTGAACCGCGTCTCATTCGCAAAGCGCGAAAGGAGCGTTGGGTTAATCTAAATATCAGATTAGCCGCGACTTATGGATACATTCGATTCAAATTCAGCCGATGAACACATCGGTACAGTTCGCACCATCAATATCAACGAAGAGATGCGCGGCAGCTATCTCGATTATGCCATGAGCGTGATTGTGGCGCGGGCGCTTCCTGATGCCCGCGATGGGCTGAAGCCGGTGCATCGGCGCATCCTGTTTGCCATGCACGATATGGGGCTGCGCCCGGGAACCGCCTACAAGAAGAGCGCCCGTCTAGTCGGCGAGGTGCTGGGCAAATATCATCCGCATGGGGATCAGGCGGTCTATGATGCGATGGCGCGAATGGCGCAGGATTTCTCACTGCGGTATCCTCTGGTGGACGGGCAGGGGAACTTCGGCAGCCAAGACGGCGACAAACCGGCGGCCATGCGCTATACCGAAGCGCGGATGGCAAATATCGCCAGTGAGATGCTGACGGACATTCACATGGACACCGTCGATTTCGCAGAAAACTATGACGGCACCCAGCAAGAGCCCACCGTGCTGCCAGCCCGCCTGCCGAATCTGCTGCTGAACGGCGCCAGTGGGATCGCCGTCGGCATGGCAACCAGCATCCCCCCGCATAACCTGCGCGAATTGACCGCCGCCATTATCCATCTGATTGACCATTATGAGGCTGTTGACGATATTACTGTTGACGACCTGATGCAGTTTGTCAAAGGACCCGACTTCCCCACCGGCGCCACCATCGTGGTCGGCGATGACCTGAAAGAAGCCTACGCCACCGGCAAAGGCCGAGTGGCTGTCCGATCAACCTGTGAATTTGAAGCCGGTCAGAACGACGCCGTCAGCCTCATATTCACTTCAATACCTTATCAAGTCAGCAAGGCCGCCATTATTGAACGCATCGTCAGTCTCGTGCGCGCGGGGCGCATTGAAGCGATTCGGGATTTGCGCGACGAATCTGACCGTCATGGTCTGCGGCTGGTGGTTGAACTGAAAAAACATGCCCAGCCCCAACGGGTGCTTAATCAGCTTTATAAATTCACCCAGCTGCAAAGCGTTCACAGCATTCAAATGCTGGCGCTGGTCAACGGCGAGCCGCGGACTTTGGGACTCAAACGTTCATTGCAGATTTACATTGAACATCGTTACGAAGTCATCGTTCGCCGCTCCGAATATGACTTGGAACGTCAGCGCGCCCGCGCCCATGTCTTGATGGGGCTGCTAAAAGCCGTATCCAGCATTGATGCCGTGATACAAACCATTCGCCATTCGCCGGACGCGAACACAGCCCGCGCCCGGCTGATGGCAAACTTTGAACTTGATGAAATCCAGGCGAACGCCATTCTCGATATGCAGCTGCGCCGTCTGGCGGCATTAGAGCGGCAAAAGCTGCAAGATGAATATGATTCTGTGCGGTCGCGAATTGACTATCTGGAAGACCTGCTTGGTTCACCGCACAAGATTCTTGACCTCATCCGGCAAGATGTCAGCGACATTGCCGAAAAATTTGGCGACGAGCGCAATACCAGCGTGATTTATGGCAATGCGGATCTGAATGAGGAAGAGCTTTATCGCCGGGAAAATGTCGTCATCTCTCTCACGCAGCGGGGCTATATCAAACGGGTCGCAGCCCGCCACTACCGCGCCCAGCAGCGCGGCGGCAAGGGCGTCCGGGGCATGGCAACCAAAGACAGCGATGCGCTGCTGGATGTCTTTTCTGCACACAGCCACGATACGATGCTGTTTTTCAGCAGCAAGGGCAAGGTTTATTCGCGCCGGGCATACGATATTCCAGAAACCCAGCGCGAAAAGCGCGGCGCCTGGATCCAAAGCATCCTGCCGCTTGAAAACGATGAGCAGATTACGGCGATTCTGGCGCTGCCGGTCGCTGCTTTTGCGCTGGAAGCAGCCTGCTGTGTTTTAGCGACGCAAAAAGGGCGCATCAAACGGATCCGGCTAAGTGAATTTGCCAATGTCCGCCCCAGTGGTTTGATGGCAATAAGCCTACAGGAAGGCGATACGCTGCGCTGGGCTAAATGGACAAACGGCAAGCAGGATATCTTTATGGTTTCTGCCGATGGCCAGAGTATCTGTTTCCATGAAGCTGATGTTCGGATCATGGGACGTCAAGCGGCCGGGGTGCGGGGAATGAAACTCCGCGACAGCGACGAGGTGGCCGGCATGGATGTGGTGAGCGAAGACGACAGCCACATCCTCATTGTCACCGAAAACGGCTATGGCAAGCGCACCACGATTGATTACTATAATGTGCAGGCGCGTTACGGTCTGGGCGTCAAAACGCTCAAACGCACGGCGCGCAAGGGCTCGGTCATCGCGGTGCGCTGCATACGGGAAACAGACGGCATCATGCTCATCTCCAGAAATGGCATCGTGCTGCGAACACCGTTAGCCAAGATACCCGCAACCGGACGCAATACGCAGGGCGTGACCTTGATGAATCTTGACCGTGACGATGAGGTGGCCGGGATCGCCATCATGCACGGCGAAGATCAAGACCGTCTTGCGGTCAATGGCGAGAATCTGTCACAGCGAAACGGCAAGGAACAGTAATGGCAAAATGCAAAGCAGCGACCAGAAGATTAAAGCCCCCGCTTTGAAAAGATGCCATTACATGGATGCCGCAGCTATTCTTCAGCCACTTCAAGCAGACCGGCTTCGGCTCCTTCAGCATCTTCATCCTCAAACTGCGCCAGGTCTTCGTCAGCGCGGGCGGCGGCTGGCTGTACGATTTTGGCAATCATCTCGTTGGGATCGTTGTGAACGGTGACATTCTCGCCAAATTCAAGATCGCGCACCAGCACCTCTGCCCCCAGTTCGGTCAGTTTAGACAAGTCAATCACGATGTGATTGCGAATATCGCTGGGGAAGACTTCCAACGTCAATGAACTTCTACCGGTAATCAAGATGCCTTCGCGGGCGGCAATGACCGGACTGCCGCCTTCCATCACCACTGGAACTTCCACGCGAATCCGCTGGCTTTCATCAACTGCCAGAAAATCCACATGAAGGATATCGCCGCGCACCACATCGCGCTGCACCTCGCGGGCGAGCGACGGATAGGTTTTGCCCTCAACCACAATATCAATCAGGTTGGTGCCGCCGGCATTCATCAGCGTCACCTCAACCGCGCGGTACGGAAACTGCACACTGATGGGGTCGTTTGCTGGACCGTACACGATGCCAGGAACATAGCCCTGTTGGCGCAGCCGCCGATTCTTTTTGCCGCGTACTGTACGGACTTCAGCAGCGAGTTCAAATTCTGCCATATCAGATTCTCCTTCTATTTCGCCTTCTGCGATAGGACCGGTTTGTATTTTATCATCGGCGAAAGCCGGTCTATTCTAAAACTTCGCTATAGATAAGGTCAATGCGCGATATACAAAAACACCCGCCATGACGCGGGCGCGGTTATCTGAAGCGGGTAACGGGGCTCGAACCCGTGACCTTCTGCTTGGGAAGCAGACGCTCTACCGACTGAGCTACACCCGCAAAGCGCACGCATTATAAAAAGGCTCGGCAGCTGTGTCAAGTTTCTGTTTAGGGCATCTCGACTTGTTCGCAGTCTGACAGGTCGCCGCTGATTTGAAAAACCGCCAGACATTCGCTTAGCATCGCCCCAATTTTCTGATGGCCGGCGCTGTTCCAATGATCGTCGGGTCTGGGCGCATAATCAAGCGCGGCATTAAGCAGATGGATTGGATTAAGATAAGGCATCTCCAGTTCCGTCATTAAGCGAATCGCCGTCTGATAACGAAGACCGGGAGCGCCAATATCATCCCGATGCGGGACCAGCAGAACCAGCAGCGCCGTATCCTGCGCCATGGCCGAGTCGCGCAGGGTTCGCAGGTATTCGCGCGTCGCATCCACCTCCCGGCTGGTAAGGAAGGATTCGGTTATGCCCCGCCGCACCGCATCAATCATTTTCAGCGCCAGCGACCCAAGGCGGGTTATGCCAATAAGCCGCTCGATTTCGCTGGCGGGAGGATCCACGGCGTGCAGACGATAATAGAGCGTGCGCCGATCCAGCTTGACCGCATTTCCCAGGTCATCAATCCGATACTGCCGCACAGCAAATCGCTCATTCAGCCTATTCACCCCCCTCACCATGCTGTCCATCGGAAACAGATTGTCCTTAAAATCATTCATGGTGAAGCCGAGAATCGTTAGATGCGGCTGGAGAACGAGCGCATACACCCGAAACGCGGCCAAGGCATGATTGGTTCCATTGGCGCCAATCCCAGTATTCCAGACGATGCTCTTGGGCAAGTTCGCTTCGACGGTTTCGACATACGACTTTCCGATTTCGGCGCTTGCGCCATAGGTGAATGAATCGCCCAGCGCCAGAATCCGCGTTCGCTCATCAAAGTCATCGCCCGCCGCAAATTCCTGCGTATCATGGAAGCCCTGCCGGTTTATGATACACGCCCGACCGGCAAGCTCGCCGTTCTCACAGCCGGCGACTACAGCATCATAGTTATAGCGGCAGCCGGATTCATTACAGACCCGCCACGGTTCCAGATCGGGAAATGCTTCCGGGCCCTCAAGCGGGAAGTGCGCCGGCATGCCGGCGGCCGTCAAAGCGAACTCAAGCACAATCAACGTAATGGCAGTAACGACCAGTCCCGGCGCAAGATGTTTTCTCATCTTTGTCGAAACTCGCCGCCGTACATGAGCCGACCGCAAGGCAAAAGAAACCAGGGACATAATCAATCCGGCGGCAGTCACCAGCAGCTGCGGCAGACTCAAGCCGGGATAGCCGCCAAAAAGAACATCCTTCCCGATGCCAAGCAGAGCTATCAGGATGCCCAGCCCGGCAAGCAGGGTAAAGACGGCATTCAATATCACCGACCGCGGCACGCCATAATGTCCTTTCCATTCAAGCAGCGCTGTTCCAGCATTCCTTCGGGACGGTTCACAGGATATAATTATTTGGTGACATCCGACTGCCATCATCTGAAAATATACTGGACGGAGTTCATCCATGCAACTGGCCTGTCCTCAATGCGGTCAGCCCGTGCCGACCGACCATATCAATATCCAGCAGATGGTCGCCGCCTGCCCGGCCTGCGGCGATGTGTTTCAATTCACACTGGCGCAGCCGAAGCTCAAACGGCGCAAGGCGCGGCAGCCGCGCCATCTCCAGGTACGCGAAGCCGAAGGGCTGCATATCGCATATCGAACCCTTTTCCGCCTGGACAAAGACGAGGACTTTATCGCCAGCGTCATCTCGAGCGCCGTCTTTACACTTGCAACCCTCTTTATGACCGGCGTCTATCTCGCCGGCGAGATATTCTTCACCCTGCCTTTGATATTTGGTCTGGTCACCTTGCTGATGTATTATTGGCTTGGATTGATTGTATTGAACAAAACGCATATTGATATGGGTAGCGCCTCGATCAAGGTTTCGCGTCAGCCTCTGCCCCATATCGGTCAAACGCGCGCGATTGACCTGTTTGATGTGATATCCGTTTCAACCGAAGAAACCATAGCATCCAAACAGAAAGCATACGACACGCCGCGTTATCACGTGTGGGCAAACAGGTCAGACAACGGCCGCAAAATCATTGTTAGCGATGTCACCGAAGACTATGCCTATTTCATTGTGCAGAAGCTGGATGAATATCTCCAGCGCGAGGACGATGTCGATACATCGCGGCTGACAATGGATGAACACCGCGCCCGGCATGACCGCTCATCCGCTGCCGAAGCGGCTGCGGCGCGAGAATCAGAATCATGACAGATAATCCGGCGCGCGCCAACTGCCGCGACAAAGAAAACAGCGGCGCTTGCCGGGCTGCCATGACCTGTTAAAATTCCACCCTCATTTTGGGGGTGTGTGGACAAAGTTAAACGTATCTGCTTTAACGAACTTATGCTATGATGCCTTGCCTGAACAGCAAAGGACGCGGGCAGAGTGAATGGGTTGGGACATTTCAGATTTGGGGCATTGGGACTGCTCGTCAGCCTCATCGCCATTGGCTTTATCGCACTGCAAATCAACATTGACCGTCTTGCATCGGCGCTGTTAAACGCCGATTATCAGTTTCTACTGCCCGGCGCGGCCTTGTTGCTGCTCGGGCTCTTTACCCGCGCCATGCGCTGGCGCGTGCTGCTCGCCAGCCAACTCCCCCTGCGGCGCGCTTTTAACATTATGAACATCGCCTATCTGGTCAATGGCGTCTTGCCGCTGCGATTGGGCGAAGTCGCCCGCATTTACCTGACCGCCCGCGTCAAAGAAGCCATCCCGCCTATGCAAACGGCCAGCACGATTGTAGTCGAACGGCTGCTGGATCTGCTGGCTGTCGTCGTCATGGCTGCGCTTGCCCTGACTGCCGCCGCGGCATCGACCGCATTGCAGACAGCTGCCATGCTTGGCGCGGCGCTCGCCATTGGCGGTTTTGCGATATTGTTTGTTTTGGCTTATCAGCGCCAA
Organism: Phototrophicaceae bacterium; assembly: GCA_965203755.1. GTDB lineage: Bacteria > Chloroflexota > Anaerolineae > Aggregatilineales > Phototrophicaceae > UBA6055. The sequence goes on from OZ241910.1 coordinate 678,827, forward strand.
TTCACCCAAGCTCTTGTCAGACGCCTGACAGCAAAAGCTGCCCTGCTCCGGCGGCTTCGGCTCGACCAACTTGCCAGCGATTTTCTTGACGGGCTGATGCCAATGCGCGATCTGCGTTCATTGGCGCTGGCCATTTTCTGGACAGGCATCAGTTGGGCTTTGTCGGCCGCCGCCAATTACATCTTCCTGTTCGCCTTCTTTGACCGCGGCGATTGGACAGCTGGCATTCTCTCGGTCGCCATGGCCGCGTTTGCTATCGCCCTGCCGATGGCCCCGGCCAGCATCGGCGCGTATGAAGCATCGATTCTGGGCGCGCTCATCCTGCTCGGCTATGAACACGAGGCCGCCATCGCCTTCGCCGTCGCCGTCCATGCCATCAACATTTTATTCAACGCCGTCACCGGGATTTTTGGCTTGGCGCAGGAAGGCATCTCATTGAGCCAATTACAATCCGGCGCGCGGCAAATGAAGCGCCGTTCCGCGAGTTAAGATACCAATGACCCAGCCCGACCACAGCCAGCGCAAACTCAAAATCCTAATCTCCCTTTTGTATTACTATCCTCATTTGACTGGACTGACCTATTATGTCCAGTTGATTGCCGAGGAACTGGCGCGGCGCGGGCATCAGGTCACCGTCTTAACCGCCCGCTATCGGCAGGACTTGCCGCGCGATACGGTGATGCACAACGGCGTCCGCGTCGTGCGGCTGTGGGCGCCGATTCGCATCAGCCGCGGCATGATCATGCCCGCCTATCCTTGGGCGATGGCGCGGCTGCTCCGCCAGCATGATGTCGTCAGCATCCACACGCCCATGCTGGAAACCGCGCTGGTCAGCCTGCTGGCTGGGATGAGCGGCCTCAAGGTCATCCCAACCCATCATGGCGACTTGGTGCTGCCCGAAAGCCGAATGAACCGACTTATCGCCAAAATTATGTTCGCTCTGTATGCTTTCATGGCGCGCCGCGCCCCCTGCATCATCAGCCCCAGCCATGACTACGCCGACCATTCCTATTACCTGCGCCCTTTCCGCGGCAAGGTCAAGCCGGTCTACCCGCCCATCCACATCCCCAAGCCCAATGCCGAAAACGCCGACAAACTGCGGCAGCAGTGGGGACATTCGGGCGGGCCAATCATCGGCTATTCCGGCCGTTTTGTGCAGGAAAAACGTCCCGAACTGCTCATTCGCGCGCTGGACGTCATCAATAAACAATATCCAAATGCGCGGATTGTCTTCGCCGGCGAATATGACATCCCCTACGAAGACACCTGGCGGCGCCACCAGCCGCTGATCGAAAAGTTCAAGCCGCAGTTAATTTTTCTGGGATTGATATCGGACAAGCAAAAACTGGCAGATTTTTATGCCGCCTGTGATCTCGTCGCGCTGCCCAGCGACACCGAATGCTTCGCGCTGGCGCAGGTCGAAGCGATGCTTTGCGGCGCTCCGATGGTGATGACCGACATCCCCGGCGGCCGCGTCCCAGTGACAGTCACCGGCATGGGCAAGCTGGCGCGGCCGGGCGATTGGGAATCGATTGGAAAAGCTGTCCTTGATATCTTGGATAATCCTGAAAAGTATGTAAAATCACGAGAGTTTGTCGCCGCCTGTTTCTCATTTGAAGAAACAGTCAACCGCTATGAAGCCATCTTCCGCCAGCATGCGAGGAAGCAGTATGGTTGATCTGGAGACCATCCAATTTATGACGCGCCGGGAAGCTGATATGTCTTTCAAGATGCGCGTCCAAACCATTTTTGAATACGTCGATCCCAGCGACGATATGCGTATTCTTGATTTGCCCTGCGGCCGCGGCTTTTACATTAAGATGTTTCGTTATGTCAGCCAATGTCAGTTAATCGGCGTAGACCTGAACTGGGATGTGATTCAAAAGGCAAAGCGCAACGTCGCCCATTTGGATCAGGTCGCGCTTCAACAAGGAAACATTTATAACATACCTTATCCGAACAGCAGCTTTGATGCCGTCATTTTGTCCGAAGTCCTTGAACACATCGACGATGACGCCCGCGGCCTCCGCGAAACGTTCCGCGTACTCAAACCCGGCGGCGTCGTCGCAGTTACAGTCCCGCATGCCAACTATCCCTTCTGGTGGGACCCCATCAACAAAACCTTGGAAACCCTCTTCAATCGACATATTCCGCGCGGCGCATTCGCCGGCATCTGGGCAAATCATGTCCGCTTGTATACACCAGCGCAGCTGCGCCAGGCAGTCAAAGCGGCCGGTTTCCAAATTGAAGACGAACGGGCATTTACACATTACTGCTTTCCGTTTATTCATAATCTTGTCTATGGCATCGGCATGCCCTTGCTTGAAGCCGGCGCCCTGCCCCGATTTGCCGAATCAGCCTCCAGCCGCCTCAACTTTGACCAAGAAGCCGGCAGCCGATGGAATCCGATTGCGCTGGGCATCGCCATCTTTAATTTTTTTGACCGCAGGAACGTCCTCAACGAGGGACCCAAGCGCTCAACCGTTACCCTAGCGATAAAAGGACGCAAGCCCTATGTCTAATGGCAGCCAGTTTGAAGACCTGACACTGGCGCGGTTGATTCACCAATTTGTGAAATCCCCAGCCAAAACCTGGCGCGCCTTCAATGCGACCCTAGGTTCGCGGCGCGGGAACGTTCAGGCAGCCGCCGCGGCAAGCCCGGCCGATTCAACGGCTGACTCTGACCTCGAAACACCGACCGCAGCATGGCGGGAGCGGCTGGTGACCGGCCGGAATGCACAGCTGCTGCTGTACCTAATCGCAGTCGCCGGCGGCCTGTTTGGCAATTCCTTACTGCGCGGTTCTGGAGACGATGCTCCGGTCGCAGTCGGTTCGCTTGCAGCCGGCGCCCCTTTCCTCTGGCTGGCCTTCTTCATCTGGCTGCTGGCGGAATTGGTCGGTCATTGGGCGCAGCTTCAAGCATGGTGGCATCGAATGGACCGGCTGTCCAAGTTTCGCTGGACGGCGCGGCTGCTGCCGCTGCTGATCTGGCTAACATCCCTTATGCTGCTGACGGATTCCATGACGGCGCCAGCCGAATCGGCGCTGGAGCTTGTGTCGGCTGCGATTGGCAGGCTCGCGCTCGGCGGCCTGGTCTGGCTGCTGATTGAATTGGTGAATCGGTGGCGGCGGCAGCGCGCGGCCGCATCATCCGCAGCTGCTGACCAGAAGCCTCCACCACAGGAAACAGCCGCGCCGCCGTACCCGCTGCCTTGGCGGCAAAAAATTGGCCCGGCGCGTGCGACGCTGTTTATTTTAGCGACCGCCGCCAGCATCCTGGTCTGGATAAACACCGCCAGCAACCAAATCGCGCCGCCCATCATCATCCTGTGGCTCGCCAGCGCCGTTCTCTGGGCTTTGGTCTTTGCCCCCCTCAAGTGGAATTGCTTTGAATGGGCAGCTGAAAGGATTGATGCCCTGCGCCGCATCCGCTGGCGGGAATACTCATGGGCAGTCATCGCCTTCGCTCTGATTATGATACTCGGCATGGGATTTCGGCTGACGCAGCTGGAGGATCATCCGCCGGAATTGTACAGCGACCTGGTCGAAGATATCCGGGATTCCAATCTCATTTTCGAGGGCGACCACAAGATTTTCTTCCCCAATCTCGCAGGCCGCGAGCCGCTTCAGTTTTATTTGATGTCGATGCTGGCGACCCTGCCGGGGCTCGGTTTCAATTACTTCACCCTCAAGCTGCTGGGGGTTCTTGAAGGCTTGGCGACCCTGCCGATCCTAGCTGCGGTCGGCATCGAGCTCATGGGCGCGCGGCGGCGCAGGTTTGGCCTGCTGGTCGGATTGCTCCTGGCCGGGCTGGTCGCCGTGAGTTATTGGCACGCCGCGCTGAGTCGGCTGGGGCTGCGAATTGTTTTGACGCCGCTGTTCACATCCCTTTTGATAATTTATCTGGCGCGCGCCATGCGGCGCAATCGCCGCGCCGATTATGTCAAAGCCGCCTTGGCGCTTGGCTTTGGCCTGTATGGCTATCAGGCCATGCGGATGCTGCCGCTGGCTGTTGTGGCCGGCGTCGCCATTGCGATGGCGGTTCGCCGGATTTCCTGGCGCGGGCGGCTGATGTATGGCATCAACCTGGCGGTCTTGGTATGGGTGTCTTTCATGGTCTTCCTGCCGCTCTTCCATTATTGGCTCGAAAACCCGGAAAACTTTTGGATGCGTGCCAGCGGGCGCATCCTGGGAGACGGCGTCGCCGCCGAAGAACGGCTTGAGGCCTTCACTTCCAACGTCCCCATTCTGATGAGCAATATACGAAACGCGCTGCTCATGTTCCATTGGAAAGGCGACATCATCTGGGCTCACGGGATGCCGCATGAACCGGCGATGGACATGTTCACCGGCGTTTTTCTGATTCTTGGGCTGGCGGCCTGGGCGGCGCAAATGCTCAAGTCGCGCGATCCAGTCATCTGGGCTGTGCCGGCGATGATATTCATCATGCTCCTGCCATCGGCCCTGGCCATCGCCTATCCCGCCCACAACCCAAGCCATACCCGAGCGAGCGGCGTCATTCCACTGGTCTATCTGGTCGCGGCTGTGCCCATTGCCATCATCGCCCAGCGCCTGCGGCAAGCTTTTCCCGGCCGCCGCGGCATCATCCTAGCCGTCATCTTCTGCTCCAGCCTGCTCCTGCTGGCCAATCAGCGCAACACCCGCCTTTATTTCGACCGCTATCTCGACCTCTACATTGAACGCTCATATCCCTACAGCGAGGTCGGCGCCGTCTTGCGCGGCTTTGTCGACAGCGGCGGCGCCTATGGCAACGCCTTCATCATCGCTTATCCGCATTTTTGGGATCACCGCGCCGTCGGAATTGAAGCCGGCGAGCCATTTTGGCCCAATAGCGTCAGCCTGTCAGATGCGCCCCGCTTCCTGGACGATGCCAGACAGCGAACCGACCGGTTCAAATTGAATCCAGACCGAGACCTGCTATTTTTCTACTCGCCGTACGATGAGGCAGCGCCCTTGCAGCTGCGCCAGTGGTTCCCAAGCGGATACGAGCAGAAAATACAATCTTATCAACCAGGTGACAGTTACCTGTTATACCGCGTGCCCTTTCTGGGAGAAGCCGGCTTGGAAGCATTCCTTGGCAGCCATTCGTGAGCATTGAGGCTAACCCGCGCCCGGCGTGCAATTAACAAAAGGACCTGTGAGGACTAACGTTTTGAGGCATAAATTGATGATGAAGAACATTCCTGCGCCCCTTCTGCTGGCTGCCATTCTGCTCTTCGCCGGTATACTGCGCTTCACCGGGCAAAATTGGGACGACTTTTCGCATACTCACCCTTTGAAGCCGGCGCCCTGCCCCGATTTGCCGAATCAGCCGGCAGCCGCCTCAACTTTGACCAAGAAGCCGGCAGCCGATGGAATCCGATTGCGCTGGGCATCGCCATCTTTAATTTTTTTGACCGCAGGAACGTCCTCAACGAGGGAACCAAGCGCTCAACCGTTACCCTAGCGATAAAAGGACGCAAGCCTTATGTCTGATAATGGCATCCAGTTTGAAGATCTGACGCTGGCGCAGTTGATTCACCAATTTGTGAAATCCCCAGCCAAAACCTGGCGCGCCTTCAATGCGACCCTAGGTTCGCGGCGCGGGAACGTTCAGGCAGCCGCCGCGGCAAGCCCGGCCGATTCAACGGCTGACTCTGACCTCGAAACACCGACCGCAGCATGGCGGGAGCGGCTGGTGACCGGCCGGAATGCACAGCTGCTGCTGTACCTAATCGCAGTCGCCGGCGGCCTGTTTGGCAATTCCTTATTGCGCGGTTCTGGAGACGATGCTCCGGTCGCAGTCGGTTCGCTTGCAGCCGGCGCCCCTTTCCTCTGGATGGCTTTCTTCATCTGGCTGCTGGCCGAGTTGATCGGTCATTGGGCGCAGCTTCAAGCATGGTGGCGCCCCATGGACCGGCTGTCAAAGTTTCGCTGGACGGCGCGGCTGCTGCCGCTGCTGATCTGGCTGACATCCCTTCTGCTGCTGACGGATTCCATGACGGCGCCAGCCGAATCGGCGCTGGAGCTTGTGTCGGCTGCGATTGGCAGGCTCGCGCTCGGCGGCCTGGTCTGGCTGCTGATTGAATTGGTGAATCGGTGGCGGCGGCAGCGCGCGGCCGCATCATCCGCAGCTGCTGACCAGAAGCCTCCACCACAGGAAACAGCCGCGCCGCCGTACCCGCTGCCTTGGCGGCAAAAAATCGACCGCGCCCGCGCCGCGCAGTTCATTTTGGCGGCGGTCGCCAGCATCCTGGTCTGGATAAACACCACCAGCAACCAAATCGCGCCGCCCATCATCATCCTGTGGCTCGCCAGCGCCGTTCTCTGGGCTTTGGTCTTTGCCCCCCTCAAGTGGAATTGCTTTGAATGGGCCGCCGAAACGATTGATGCCCTGCGCCGCATCCGCTGGCGGGAACACTCATGGGCAATCATCGCCTTCGCTCTGATTATGATACTCGGCATGGGATTTCGGCTGGCGCAGCTGGAGGCTCATCCGCCGGAAATGAACAGCGATCTGGTCGAAAAAATTCGGGATTCCAATCTCGTTTTCGAAGGCGACCACCGGATTTTCTTCTCCAATAATGGCGGTCGCGAGCCGCTTCAGTTTTATTTGATGTCGATGCTGGCGACCCTGCCGGGGCTCGGTTTCAATCACTTCACCCTCAAGCTGCTGGGGGTTCTTGAAGGCTTGGTGACCCTGCCGATCCTAGCTGCGGTCGGCATCGAGCTCATGGGCGTGCGGCGGCGCAAGTTTGGCCTGCTGATCGGATTGCTCCTGGCCGGGCTGGTCGCCGTGAGCTATTGGCATGCCGCGCTGAGTCGGCTGGGGCTGCGAATTGTTTTGACGCCGCTGTTCACATCCCTCTTGATGATTTACTTGGCGCGCGCCATGCGGCGCAATCGCCGCGCCGATTATGTCAAAGCCGCCTTGGCGCTCGGCTTTGGCCTGTATGGCTATCAGGCAATACGGATGCTGCCGCTGATTGTTGTGGCCGGCGTCGTCATTGCGATGGCGGTTCGCCGGATTTCCTGGCGCGTGCGGCTGATGTATGGCATCAACCTGGCGGTCTTGATCTTTGTGTCTTTCATGGTCTTCCTGCCGCTCTTCCATTATTCGCTCGAAAACCCGGAAAGCTTCTGGCGGCGCACCAGCGGCCGCATCCTGGGAGACGGCGTCGCCGCCGAAGAACGGCTTGAGGCCTTTACTTCCAACGTCCCCATTCTGATGAGCAATATACGAAACGCGCTGCTCATGTTCCATTGGAAAGGCGACATCATCTGGCTTCATGGCGTGCCGCGCGAACCGGCGATGGACATGTTCACCGGCGCTTTTCTGATTCTTGGGCTGGCGGCCTGGGCGGCGCAAATGCTCAAGTCGCGCGATCCAGTCCTCTGGGCTGTGCCGGCGATGATATTCATTATGCTCCTGCCATCGGCCCTGGCTATCGCCTTTCCCAGCGAAAACCCAAGCCATACCCGAGCGAGCGGCGTCATGCCACTGGTCTACCTGGTCGCGGCTGTGCCCATTGCCATCATCGCCCAGCGCCTGCGACGAGCTTTTCCCGGCCGCCGCGGCATTATCCTAGCCGTCATCTTCTGCTCCAGCCTGCTCCTGCTTGCCAATCAGCGCAACACCCGACTTTATTTCGACCGCTATCCGGACATCTACATTGAAAGATCATATCCCTACAGCGAGGTCGGCGCCGTCTTGCGCGGCTTTGCCGACAGCGGCGGCGGCTATGGCAACGCCTTCATCATCGCTTATCCGCATTTTTGGGATCACCGCGCCGTCGGAATTGAAGCCGGCGAGCCATTTTGGCCCAATAGCATCGCCAGCCTGTCAGATGCGCCCCGCTTCCTGGACAATGCCAGACAGCGAACCGACCGGTTCAAATTGAATCCAGACCGAGACCTGCTATTTTTCTACCCGCCGTACGATGAGGCATCTCCCTTGCAGCTGCGCCAGTGGTTCCCAAGCGGATACGAGCAGAAAATACAATCTTATCACCCAGATGACAGTTACCTGTTATACCGCGTGCCCTTTCTGGGGGAAGCCGGCTTGGAAGCATTCCTTGGCAGCCATTCGTGAGCATTGAGACTAACCCGCGCCCGGCGTGCAATTAACAAAAGTACCTGTGAGGACTAACGTTTTGAGGCATAAATCAATGATGAAGAACATGCTTGCGTCCCTTCTGCTGGCTGCCATTCTGCTCTTCGCCGGCATACTGCGCTTCACCGGGCAAAATTGGGACGACTTTTCGCATACTCACCCTGATGAGCGCTTTTTGACCCTCAATCTTTTACCGCAAGTGGGCGACTACAACGAATTTACGCCAGACGAAACCAACTTCCCTAGCCAGAAAATCATCACACTTGCCGACGCCGCCCTTCGCAATCAATTCGATATCCAATACTCACCCACCGTTCGCATCGCCGCCGCCGAGGACACATTTTCTTACAGGGCGGCGAACTGGCTGGTGGACAGCAGTCAAGTGTTCGCCTATGAGAATGATCTTATGGCAATGGAAGCCTTGCAGGCCGCTGAAGTCGATGCGGTCATTGTCAGCGGCGGCGCGTATCTGCCCGATGCCAATATCATCAGCGATCCCCTGACATCGCAGGCGATCCAGGCGCTGCGATGCCAGTATCTCCATCCAGAGGGCAAGGGCATCGGCGCTTTTTTTGATACGCGCTGTTCACCGCTAAATCCGCATCAGGCCGGGCAGGGTTTTTATACCTATGGCACTTTTCCGCTGTTTCTCACCTATTTCACCAGCAAGACCCTGCTCGCCGCGGAAACCATTGCCGCCCCGCTGTTCAACTGGCAAGGGGGACACCTGGTTTGGCGCGGGCTGTCTATGATTTTCGATCTGCTCACCGTCCTGCTTGTTTTTGCGCTTGGCACGCGCATGCACAGTAAATGGGCTGGCCTCATCGCCGCCGTCCTGTATGCCGCCGCGCCGCTCGCCATTCAAAAAGCGCACTTCGGCACAGTCAACGCCATCACCTCGTTTCTGGTGACCGGCGCGCTTTACTGCGCTGTGGCAGTCCAGCAGCGCGGCAAACTGTGGGCTTATCTTGGATTTGGCATCGCCTGCGGCGCCGCGGTCGCCAGCCGAATCAATGCGGCCCCCTTGGCTGGCATGATTGTGCTGGCGGCATTGGCGCAGGCCATGCCCGTTTTCGATTCGCGCTTGAGCCAAAAGGAACGGTCGCGGTTATTCGTCAATCACTTCTTCGGCTTAATCCTAGCTGGCTTCGGCGCATTCCTGGCATTCCGCATCTTCAATCCCTACGCTTTTGAAGGCCCCGGGTTTTTTGGCATGGGCCTCAACAATCGCTGGTTGGATAACATTAGCTCGGGCAGTCATGGCGTCAGCGGACATCAGGATTGGCCGCCCAACTGGCAATGGCTGGCGCGTCCGCCTTATTTCTACCCGCTTAAAGATATGCTGCTTTGGTCAATGGGCTTGGGGTTTGGGATTTTGGCATGGTTTGGCTGGGGCTGGTCGGTTTATCGTCTGGTTCGCAATCACAAGGGCGCCGCCGCGAATCTTGTCCTGCTGGCATGGATTGGTCTTTATTTTGCCTGGATGGGCGGCATCTGGGTGATGACCCCGCGATATTACCTGCCGCTGTATGGCGCGCTGGCGGTCCTGGCTGGCTGGGGCCTGTGCCAACTCCATCAGTATGCCCGGCGCACCGGCCGCGATTCACCCATGACCCGCCTCCTGCTCGGTCTCTATGGCATCCTGCTGGGCGCCATCGGCGGGTATCAATGGCTCAACGGGATCGTCGACGCCACGTCCGTCACAGCCCTTGGCATCAGCGGCATCCTGCTGGCCATCGCTGTTTTCCCCATTTTGCGAAGCCGACGGGCATGGGCGCTGGGCGCGTTTTGCATCCTGTTTTCGATGATATGGGGCGTGATGTTCAGCAATGTGTATCGCCATCAAACCACATTGGTGCAGTCATCGCGCTTTCTTTTTGAGCGCATACCGGGCGATTTCGCGATGAGAATAGAGGGAAGCGATGATTCTGTTCCCCTGATTAACCTAGCCATCAGCAACAACGGCTATCAAAGTTCGACATTGACCGGCAGCCTGTTTGAAAGAGCCACCTATTACACTGAAGCCGTGCCGATTTCTGTTGAGTTCACGGCGCCCGCCGACGGCGCGGTCACCAACGTGTTCGCGCCTCATCTGGGCGATCCGCTTGACGATATGCAGCCTGAACGCATCGAAATGCGAGTCTATGCCAAAGAAACCGGCGCGGCGATTGCGGAAGCCGCGCTGGAAACGAATCTGCTCCGCGACAACCATCCGCTTGGCAGCGCCTATACAATCCCCTTTGATACGCCGCTGCAAGTTGAGGCTGGCAAAACCTACCGCTTTGAAGTCGTGACGGCCGCCGGCAGTGGCGACGTCATCGGCTCCGGCTCGGTCGTCGTCACCGAAGGCGACTGGGACAACCGCGTCACCGCCATCCACACCTGCCAGCTGCCCGACGGTCTCGCGCTTGCCGACAAGCCGCCATCAGGATTGGCGGCCGCCGCCGACTGTCACGGCACGCAAGCCTGGTTCTCATTGATCAACGCCTACGATCAAGCCATGTCCTTCCCGATAGACAATCAAATCAAGTATGATGACATCCTGCGCTCGCTTGACCTGGGCGATTATCTGACCATCGCCAGCAACCGATTTTATGACACCGAAACCCGCAATCCGCTGCGCTGGCCGCTGACCACGCGCTATTATGACAAGCTCTTCGCCGGTGAACTGGGATATGAACTGCTGGCTGTCTTTGACGAAGGTTTTGAATGGGGTCCCTGGCGCGTCGCCGACCAGCACTTGCCCATTTATGATTCACCAGCGTGGCTGAACGAACTGGAGGCTGACGAAGCCTTTCATGTTTATGACCATCCGGCTGCTTTTATCTTCCGCAAGACCGAACATTATTCACCGGCGCGGGTCAGAGCCATCCTGTCCAAAGCATCGCTGCTGCAAATTCACGAAATCGCTTATATTGAGGATGACGCGCAATTACTGGGCGTCATCAACTGGCCTTCAATTGAAGCCGATGCCGCCCCGACCGCTCTGACACTGCCGCCGGACAGCTATGAAACGCAGACAAACGGGGGAACTTGGTCGGAACGTTTCTTTAGCGACAGCCTGATGAACACCCATCAGGCCTTTGGTGTGGCCGTCTGGTATTTAACGTTGCTCATCTTCGGCATCCTCGCCTTTCCGCTCATGTTTTCGCTCTTCCCGAACATGGCTGACGGCGGCTATGGCTTTAGCAAACTGGTCGGCTTGCTGCTGGTGGCTTGGTTTGCCTGGGCCCTTTCGAGCCTGAAAATACCCCTGTGGTCGCAAAGCGGGGTGATGGTTTCGCTTGGCGCAGTGACACTGCTTAGCTTGACACTCGGCTATCGCAACCGCGTCCGGCTGGGCGCATTTTTGCGAAATCACTGGAAGCGGCTGGCATGGATGGAAGTTTTGGCAGTTATCGCTTTTGGCATGATGATCGCCGTGCGGCTGACCAATCCCGACCTGTGGCATTATGCCAAAGGCGGCGAGAAACCCATGGACTTCGCTTATTTGAACGGCGTCCTCCGCAGCGCCACCTTCCCGCCCATAGACCCCTGGTTCGCCGGCGGATACATCAACTACTACTATTTTGGCTATGTTCTGCTTGGCTCACCGGTTCTGCTGCTGGGGGCGGTGCCGGCTTTTGCCTACAACCTGATGATTCCCACTGTTTTTATGATGACGGGAATGGGCGCTTTTTCCAGCGCATTTAATCTGCTGGCGCGCTGGCGCGCCGAGCCATCCAGCGCCAGTCCGGCAAGCCGCCGCGGCAATCCCTGGCTTGCGGGCATCATGGCGCTCCTGCTGTGCGTCGCGCTGGGCAATTTGGACACAGTTCGCGTGCTTGGCAGCGGCATCGCCCGGCTTGGCGGCTATGAGTCGCCATTGGGGCTGGAGTCGTTCCTCGTCGAAGAATACACCGCCGCCAACGGCAGCGCGCCCACTGCCGAAGCCCGCGCCGAACTGGCGGCACAGGCCAATCAGGCGAACCTGTTCGATAATCTCCGTTATGAAGTCAGCCATTCGCTTTCCCTAGCCGGCGGCATGGTGCGCGGCGCCGTTGATGCCATCGGCGGTGAAGCTCTGCCGATTGGACATGACCGCTGGTATTGGGGGCCCACCCGCGTGCTGGCCGAAACCCACGGCGTCGGCGGCAATGCCATCAACGAAATGCCTTATTTCACCTTCCTGTACGGCGACCTGCACGCCCACATGATTAACATGCCGCTTATCCTCCTGACCATACTGTTCGTGTTCAGCGAATTGGCACAGGTCGGCCGCGACCATCGCCGCCGCATTGAACGTTTTCTGGCGCTGGCGCTGGGAGCGATGGCCGTCGGGCTGATGCAGGCGACCAACACCTGGGATTGGCCTTCAATGACCTTGTTCGCCATCGTCGGCCTGGCTTATGTCTGGTGGCGGCGCTGGCGGCATACTTTCCGGCCGATCAGCGACATCCGGTTTTATGGCGCCGCTCTCGCTATGCTTGTCGTCTCGACAGTGGCAGTCACCCAGCTGCCCTTCACGGATGCGCTTGGCATCATCCGCTCGCTGCTGCTGGCGGGCATGGGGCTGGTTGTGCTTTGGATCGCAGTCAGGCATTTTCTTGCGCGGGCATCGACGATTGATTTACTGGCGAACCTTGCCGGGTTTATGGCATTGAGTCTTGCATTCGCCCTGCCCTACACATCATGGCATGCCACAACCTATAACAGCATCCATCTGTGGACGGGCGGCAAGACGCCGCTCTGGGCTTATTTTGACATGCACGGACTGTTCCTGTTTCTGGTCGTTTCGATTCTGCTTTGGGAAAGCGGACGGTGGCTGCGGAATGTACCAGTCAAAATCCTGCGCGGACATCGGAGCGCCTTCAAGAGAACAGGCATCGTCCTTATTCTGGCGGGGCTGCTGACGGCTGCGCTTGGCATGGCGGACTATCAGGCGGCGCTGATTGTGCTGCCGCTGATTATCTGGATTGCCATTCTGTTCTTCCGTCCTGGTCAGTCCCTTGCCATGCGCTTCATGCTGGCGCTCATCGGTCTGGCGCTGTCCATGACCCTGGGCGTCGAAATCATCGTCATCGGGGGTGACATCGGCCGCCAAAACACCGTGTTCAAGTTTTACATTCAAGCCTGGCTGCTTTTGAGCGTCGCCGGCGGCGCCGCCTTCAGCTGCCTGTTTCAGGCATCGAATCAGTGGAGCAAAAGTTTGCGTATCTTGTGGTACGTCCCCTGCATTCTGCTGTTCTTCATCGCCGGGCTGTATCCAGTGATGGCAACCCCCGCCCGGGCCCTGGATCGCATGGCGCCCGATTTGCCGCTAACCCTCAATGGACTGGATTACATGCAGCAGTCAACCTACTATGAAACCGCGCCAAGCGAAAACCGCGGCGGAGACATTGACCTCGGTGTGGATTATGAATTGATGCGATGGATGCAGGAAAATATCGTCGGGTCGCCGGTGATTATGGAAGGGCGGCGCTATCCCAGCGAATATCAGTGGAACGGGCGCTTTGCCATCACAACCGGTCTGCCATCCGTCCTCGGCTGGAATTATCACCAGCGGCAGCAGCGCACCCTGGATCCATTGCCGCGCTGGGTAGATCAGCGCGACCTGAATATACGCGCCTTCTATAACACCGCCGACGTGGATGCCGCCATTGACCTGCTCTATCACTACGATGTCAAATATATCGTCCACAGCGGACTGGAACGGGTGCAGTCCAGCCCGGCCGGACAGCGAAAATTTGACATCATGGTCAATCAGGGTCTGCTGTCCGTCGCCTATGCCATTGACGGCGGCGCCATCTACCAAGTCAACGAAGCGGCGCTGCTGCAATATCTTATGGAGCGGAACCGATGACCCTGGTGCTGGAATGGCTGTCGCGCGAAGGACATCTCATATTGGGCTGGTGGCTGTGGATAACTCTGGCTGGCGCCGCTGTCTTTCCACTGTGTATCCGGCTTCTGGGCGGCCTGCCCGACAAAGGCTATACCCTTGCCCGCGCCGGCGGCATGATGCTGGTTACATGGGTCTTCTGGCTGTTGGCAAGCTGCGGTTTCCTTGACAATTCTGTCGGCAGCATCATCCTGTCGTGGGTCCTGGTTCTCATCCTGTCACTGTTTATCTATGTCCGTTTCGGCAACTGGCGCGACATCCTGGACTGGTGGCGTCAAAACCGCCTGGTTTTGCTGGTGAGCGAGCTTCTGTTTTTGGGCTTGCTTGTCATCTGGGCGATTTACCGCGCCCATTACAATCAAATTTCCCATACCGAACAGCCTATGGAACTCGCCTTTATGAGCGCCGTCCAGCGCAGTCAGAGTTTTCCGCCCAACGATCCCTGGATGGCTGGATTCGCCATCAGCTATTATTACAAGGGTTATGTGATGTCGGCGATGCTGTCGATGCTAAGCGGCATCACCAGCGCCATCGGCTTTAACCTGACGATTGCCTCACAGTTCGCCCTCACCGGCTTGACGGCCTTCGGCGTCGGTTACAATCTGGTGCGTTCACGCGCCTTTGAATCTGCCGCCGGCCGCTACCGCCGTCACTCGGCATCTCCTGCCATGGCGGCAGCGGCCGGCGGACTGGCGGCGCTTTTGATGATCTTCGTCGGCAATTTTCAGGCGGCGTTCATTGAGGCTCCCTATCAATCCAAAGCCGCGCCGCCGTCTTATCTGGAGTTTTGGGGGACGCAGGCTCGTTCCCATTTTGCCGAAGGCAGCTATCAGCGCAATCCGGCGGCCGCCTTGATTGCAGACCCGTCTCGATGGGAATACTGGTGGTGGTTTCGCGCCAGCCGCGTCCTGACCGATTATGACCTCGATGGCAGTTTGTCCAGCCATGCCCAGCCGATTGACGAATTTCCGGCCTTCAGCTTCCTGCTGGCTGATAACCATCCCCATGTATTGGCTTTGCCGTTTGTCATCATGGCCATCGGCATGATGCTGAATCTGGTCTTGACCGGCCGCCGCCCCAATCGTCCTGAAATCCTGCTGTATGGCCTTGCCGTCGGCGGCTTGATATTCCTCAATACATGGGATGGCCCTATTTATCTTCTTGGCATAGCTGGCGCCGAGGGGCTGCGCCGCTTGATGCGGAATGAAAGAGGCAGGCTGGAAATCAGAGATTTATGGCAGCTATTCAAGCTCGGTCTGCTCCTGGCGGGGATCGCCATCATCGCCTATTTGCCTTTTATCATTGGATTCCGGTCACAGGCGGGCGGCATTCTGCCCAATCTGCTGCATCCGACCCTGTTCCAACGTTTCTTTATTATGTTTGGGCCCTTTATCCTGATCCTGTCGCTTTTCCTGCTGACAGAGACCTGGCGCGGCATCCAATCTCGAACGATGAACTGGCGTTTCGGCTTTTCGATGGGCGGCGCCATGCTGCTGGGGCTGCTAGGATTCATGCTGATTTTGACGGCTCTGGGGGGCGGCAGTCCAGCGATAAGCGCCTATGTACAGGATTTCCTGACGGACCAGGGCGGCTGGGTGGCTGTCACCGCCTTGCTTTTGCAGCGCCGCATTGAATTTGGCCTGACCACCCTCGCGCTGCTGCTCGCCATCATGCTGGTCTTTGCCCGGCTGTTTCCCATTACCCGAAAGGCGCAGTATAACGGCAGCGGCATCTATCCTCCAGCCGGCGGCTTTGCCCTGCTGCTGATTGGCATGGGTTTATGCCTGACTTTGTTCCCCGAATTTTTTTACTTGAAAGACAATTTCAATACGCGCATCAATACGATTTTTAAGTTCTATTATCAGGCATGGGCCGTCTGGAGCATTGCCGGAGCCTATGCCGTCTGGAGCATCATCGCTGACCATCGCATGCCGCGCCCAGCCTTGATTTTGCGTCTTGGCGCGGCGATTCTGGTCGCATTGGCGCTGATGGCCGGCTTGATGTACACTGTGTTCGGAGTTTATTATCGCGCCTGGATTGAATCCGGCCGCCATCACACACCCGTAGACCGTCTGTACGCGCCGCCCGCAGACTGGGACAATCCGATTCGCCAGGTGTCCGAAGGCATGTACGTTGAACCCGGCGCCACTCTGTACTCAAACGGCAGCTTGAAGGACAATCCGCAGTCTCTTACTGTTCAAGCCAGTCAAGGCGGTGTGGTATCACTGCGGGGAGACGCCATCGCCGTGATGCGGCCATTGACATTAGACGGCGGCGACAGCATGATTGACCGCGATGATTTTCATGTCATCACCTGTTTGAGCAATCTGGTCAAGGGGGATGATGCGGTGGTCGCCGAAGCTGTTCGCGATGCCTACAGCGCGCAGTATGGCCGCGTCGGCATATTAACCGGCATTCCCATTGTGCTGGGTTGGGAAAATCATGAGCGTCAATGGCGCGGAGCCACGTATGCCCAAGTGGCCGGCACGCGGCGAGCGGATATTGACGAGCTCTATTCGGCTTTGGATATGACGCTCGTTACCGATATTATTGAACGTTATGACATCAGCTATATTCTGTACGGCTTGACCGAACGGTCGCAGTACGGCAGCGCCGGCGAGGAGAAATTCATCGACCATCTGCCAGTCGTTTGTGAATCCGGGCATTCGCGCATATTCTTTGTCGATGATCGGATAAACCAGCGCCGGCTTGCAAGCTAGAGAGAGACGAAATGTGTTGGAAGCCGAAAATCAACTGATGCCCGCCCGGGCAAACCATCCCTCCGATGACACATCGGCAGCCGCATCGCAGCTGTCCATTTCTGCCGAATGGCTGGCATATTTGGCATTGGCGGCTGTTGCCCTGCTGCTGCGCGTGGCTGAGCTTGATGCCGTCCCGTTAAGCGATTATGAGGCCCAGCAGGCGCTCCATGCCTGGCACAGCGTGCAGGACGATGCCCCCGGCGCGTTTGCCGTTTCCAACAGCCCAATCACTTACCTGACGCAGCTGCTGACGTTCTCGACCCTGGGCGCGAGTGAATTTTCAACGCGAATCGGCACAGCCCTTGCCGGCGCCCTGCTAGCGCTTTCCCCCTTGCTCTTTCGTCAAAGCATCGGCAAAACCCGCAGCTTCGTATGGGCTGTCCTGCTGTCGGTCTTGACCATTCCGGTGACATCCTCGCGGTTTGCCGATGGCACAGCCTGGATGATGCTGTTCACCGTGCTGGCGATTTGGATGATCAGGCGCTATTGGTATTCAAACCAACTTAGCGACGCCATCTGGGCTAGCGCTTTTGTGACCTTGATGCTGCTCTTGTCCAGCCCGGCGGGCATCCCGCTCTTGCTGATTTTACTTGCAGCTGGCTGGCTGGCGGTTTGGCGAACAGCCCTAAGCGCCCCGCAACGTCTCAACTTACCCGGCGATGATATCCTGCAAAGCTCGCTGAAACGATTGATCGAGTTTCCCTTTCTCAAAGTCGCTTTTGTTCCGGTGGCTGTGGTGGTCATCACCGCGACCGGGTTCATGCTCAATCCGGCCGGACTGGGCACGGTCAGCCAACTCATCCACACCGCTTTGAGCGGCTTGACGCAGGCCGGCGCTGCTGATGGCGCTCGGTCAGCTTTTGTCGCCCTGCTGACTTATGAGCCTTTGCTGATGATATTTGCGCTCGGCGGCGCCTGGCTGCTTTGGAAACACGGTGATGTCACCTATATTGACCGATTTGCGGCCGCTTGGGCGCTGATCGCCGGTCTTGGGCTGATTTTGTATCCAGGCGCAAAAACCGCCGACGCCATGTGGGTGGCGGCGCCGCTTAGCCTGCTGGCAAGCTATGGCATCACCGAACTGATGGTCAATCGTCTGGTAATCGTTCTGTGGCCAAACAGTGATGACGATTATGACGATCACGCGGCGCTCTATTCAACTCGATACTGGTGGGTCAAATGGGTTATTTCTTTGGGCGCGCTGCTGTTTTTGTTTATCCTTTCCGTTCAATTCCTGCAAGTCGCGCGGGCTATGCTGCTGCCGCAGACAGCCTCGTCGGATGTGTTTTCTCATGCCGGGCTGGTACAAGGCCTGGGACTGATGATTATGACCGCGGTTATTATTCCGATTGTCTATCTGCTGGTCATTCATTTTTGGGGTCACGGCACCACCTTGCAGGGCATTGGGCTTGGGTTCGTCTGGTTCATGCTGCTTTCGGGCATGGGCGGCGCCTGGAACGCCGCCGTCGTCCGCGCCCACAATCCGGCTGAACTGTGGCATCCAAGCGCCGCTGCCAAAGATGCCTACCTTTTGCGAGAAACCCTGTTCGAGCTTGCTGACCTCGATTCCAAAGGGTTTCCGCTGTTCAAGTTCAGCATCGTCACCGACCAGGCTGGCATCATTAACAGCAATGGGCTGATTGCCTGGCTGGTGCGCGACTTTCCCAATGCCCGCTTTGTCAGCAGCGTCAAGGCGGCCGCCGGCGAGCGGATGATATTGATGGCGCAAGGCGGTAAAAGCCAGCCTGAACTGGGCGGTGATTATGTGGGGCAGCGTTTTGTCCTGCGGCGCAGCTGGTCAATCAGGCAGCTGGGCAGCTGGGACTGGCCGGCCTGGTGGTCGCATCGCCGCCTGCGTTCCGAACAGCAAGCCGAAGAAGCCGCTGTTTTGTGGCTGCGCCAGGATGTTTATGACGGCAGCCCGGCAGCCCGGCAGTGAGGATGTTCGCCAAACCATGTGTAACAGGGATATGTGTATCAACCGCCTCGAGGTCAAAGTTATGTCAGAAAATCAAGCGCGCCGCCATGCGGATACCGATGCCATCATTCAACGCGCCCTAGAAGGCGACCAGCATGGCTATGCGGAATTGTATGACCAATTTGCCTCGGGGCTGTACCGTCTGTGTTACAGCCTGCTTGTCAATAAGCAAGATGCCGAAGACATCCTGCAAGAATCTTTCCTGTACGCCTTCAAGAACCTGCATCGCTATGATTCGCGCAAGGCATCGCTCAAAACCTGGCTATATACCATCGCCGTCAGCCGCTGCCGCAACACCTATCGCCGCAAACGTTTTCTGATGGTAGACATTTCGCAATGGTTCGGTTTTGAGCCCAAAGCGCCGCCTTCAGAAGCGCCAGAAGCCGCCGTCATCCGCCGCGACGCCAAAGAATCGATACATAAGGCGCTGGCAGACCTGTCGCCGCGGCTGCGCGAAGCCATTGTTCTGCGTTACGGTCAGGGCTTGACCTACCGCGAAATCGCTGAAGTGATGGGCTGCCCGCAAAAGACAGCCGAAAGCCGGGTGCGGCTCGGGCATCAGCGCTTGAAACAGTCATTGCAGCCGGTAGGACATGGATTATTGGAAGAACTGCTGAAAGTGCACTAAGTCTCTGGTTATGGGGTATATCGGGGAAGATGATCAAATTCAAGTATCGTTACTGTAAAGTACACATGGCGCAGTATCTAAGCGGCGATTTGTCAGATGCTGCCCGCCGGCGCATCGCCCGTTTCATTGACGAGTGCCAAGACTGCTACTTGGAATATATTCGCCAAGTGGAGTTTGTCAGCCAATTAGAACGCGAACTCCCCGCGCTTGGACGCCCGGATTCGCAAAGGCTGGATGCGCTTTGGACATCGATTCAAACTGAACTCAATCTGCCAGACCGCACACTATCTGCGATGCGGGTCGGCAAACGGCGCTCAAACTGGTCATTTGGGTATGGCTTGGTCATGCTGGCGCTTTCCATCGCCTTGATGATCCCTATGGCGGTTGGCTATCACGCATCGGTCGCCGCCCTGGATCTGCCGCCCCGCCCACAAACCGCTGAGATCGCCAGAACGCCGACGACCGCTGCACAAAGCAGACATTTTGCCTTCGCATCCACCCGATCCAAAACGTCCTATCGGCGGCCGCGGTTACAGAACACACCGGCTGCGAACTTCCATCAATAAAATCAAGACCGCCGCTTTAAGCATCCAAAGGTAGACAGTATTATGATAACCAGCCGCAACCAGCCAGAAGAAAACGCATTGAGTCAGGTCTTGTCACAGCGCATCACCATCAACTGGGAAGTCGCTGTCTATATCCTGATATTCCTGCTGGCCATCTTCACGCGCTTTTATATTCTGGAAGAGCGTGTGATGAGCCATGACGAGAGCCTGCACACGCGCTATTCTTATAATCTCTTTGCCGACGGCAGCTTCCAGCACACGCCGCTGATGCACGGGCCGGTCTTGTTTCATGCCACTGCCTTTTCTTATTTTCTGTTTGGCGACAGCGACTTTTCCTCGCGTATTTACACCGCCCTGCTGGGTGTTCTGATGGTGATGTTCCCCTTGCTGTTCAGGAGGTGGCTGGGCAAATGGGGGGCTATGCTCGCGGCGATGATGCTGCTCATATCGCCGCTCATCCTCTATTACAACCGCTATATCCGCCATGATACGCCTTCGATCTTCTATGGCATGGTTATGGCTTACTGCATTCTGATGTATATCAATGGCTCGCCGCGCTTTCGCCGCCGCGCCGGCTGGCTGTACATTTTTGCCGCCGCCATGGTTCTCAATCTCGGCTCCAAAGAGACCGCCTTTATCTATATCGCCATCTTTGGCAGCTTCCTGTGCATCTACTGGCTCGTCCGCCTCGCGCAGCATCAATTCAACTGGCGCGGCAAGCCGCTGTTTTATTCGATTATGCTGGGAATATTACTCGGCGGCCTGATCACGCTTGGCATGTACATCATCGTCGATATCATCCCGGCCGAAATCATTCCCGGCCGCGGCACGCCTTGGGGCGACCTGTCCGACTTGCAGCGCTCCAGTTGGATTTC
Organism: Phototrophicaceae bacterium; assembly: GCA_965203755.1. GTDB lineage: Bacteria > Chloroflexota > Anaerolineae > Aggregatilineales > Phototrophicaceae > UBA6055. The sequence goes on from OZ241910.1 coordinate 699,627, forward strand.
CTGGATGGCGCTGACTGTGTGCAGCGGGATGTTCGTGCTGGCGTCAACCGCGCTCTATGCCTTCCGCGACCGCTGGCGCCGCATCCCGTGGCGAGAAGCGCTGCTGATTTTCCTGACCGCGTTTTTGACTGCCGGCGGTTTGCTCTATATCGAAGAACTGTCACATTTCCCCACCCCCGCCGAGCCAGCCGCATCCAGCGCCGAAACTGAAGCGGTTCAGGTCGCATCGACGATGAATTGGCTGCCGATCATCGCATTATGGCTCATTATGTTTGTCGGCGTCGCGCTGTTAATCTACAATGCCCGCCGTCGAGGGGAATTCGCAGCCGACAAGAGCCAAAATAGCGGTTTATGGGGCTTCTTGCATTCATTTCCCGAATTTGATTTTATCATCCTGATCGGCACGCTCATTCTGCCATGGACAACCGCCATCTTCCCGCGGCTGATGAACGCCAGCAGCAGCGATTATACCAGCCTGGCCGAAGCGCTGCCCGATGGCATCTATAACCTGTTCCTGAATCTGCCCAATCTCTCTTCGGCGGAGCAGGTAGGCCAGTTTATGCTGGGCGCTTATGCCTTTGTCCCCCTGTTCATCTTAATGATGGCTGTCGGCTTGGCATGGAACTGGAAACGTTGGCTAATCGCATCCGTCATCTTTCATGTGCTTTTTGCCTTCTTCTTCACCACCGTGTTTACCAATATGTCCGGCTTGGCGACCGGCATGATTTACAGCCTTGGTTACTGGCTGGAACAGCAGGGGGTGCGCCGCGGCAGCCAGCCACAGTATTATTATCTGCTGGTCATCATGCCCATGTACGAATTCCTGCCAATCATCGGCAGCGTCGCCGCCATGTTCGCCGGTGTGACCGGCTTCTGGAAAATGCGCCGCCGCCGTATCATTGAAGTGGAAAAAGAAAGCCGGCTGGCATTGGAAGCCGCGCTTGCCGAACCTGATCCTGACAAGCCATCCAATCCGCCGGCGCAGACCGAAAGCGAAAGCCAGCCAACCGATGACCGGCTTTGCAAAATACCCTTCCTGCCGCTGGTCGCCTGGTGGGCAATTCTGAATCTGGTTGGCTATTCGCTGGCTGGTGAAAAGATGCCCTGGCTCGCCACGCATTTGACTACCCCCATGATTTTGCTGACCGCCTGGTACTTTGGCGGCATCCTGTCGCGCATCGACAAATCCATGTTTCTGGCGCGCGGCTGGATGGCGCTGCTGGTGATGCCGCTCTTTGTCGTGACCGTCATTCAGGTCATCGGCGCCTTCGCGGCCGGCAGTCCGCCCTTTGCCGGGCTGTCGCAATCTCAACTGGAGCGCACTTATGGCTGGCTGGCTTCGCTTGCGCTGGCGATTGGATTGGGATATGTCCTCTTTCGCATTGCCCAGCCCATCCGATGGATTCATCTGCGGCGGCTCTGCGCGATAACGATATTTGGCTTGCTCAGCCTGATCACATGCCGTTCGGCATGGCTGGCATCGTTTATCAACTATAACCTTCCCACCGAGTTTCTGGTGTATGCCCACGCTGCGCCAGCGGTTAAGTGGGTGCTGGAAGATATTGAAGAGATGAGCCTGCGGATGACCGACGGCAAGGCGCTCAAGTTCGCCTATGGCAACGAGGTGTCTTGGCCCTATAGCTGGTATTTCCGCGATTACTCATCCGCCGTCTACGTTGAGAGCAATCCGACTGTGCAAAATCTCGATGATGCTGTATTTGTCGTGGTTGGCGAGGGCAACCGCGGCAAGGTCGAGCCCATTCTCGAGGATCGGTATTGGCACCGCGATTACATGCGTATGTGGTGGCCGATGCAGGAATACTTCAATCTGACGCCAGAACGACTGTACAACCTCCTGGATTTCTCCCCTGCCAATGAAGATGGCGCCGCCATCCGCCGCGGCATCTTTGATATCTGGTGGTCGCGTGACTATGACCAGTATGGCGCAGCAATCGGTCAGGATTTCTCACTCACCAATTGGCCGGTTTCGGATCGCATGCACGTATACATCCGCAAAGACTTCGCCGCGCAGATCTGGGAATATGGCATCGGCGACGGCGAGGTTGCGGTCAACACACCGACCGAAGTCAATCAATGCAGCGCAAACTGGCAGCAAATCGCCCCATTGACAGTCATCGAAGCGGCGGATTCGCCCTTGAGCCAGCCGCTTGGCTTGAGCGTCGCTGATGGCTTTATCTACGTCGCCGACGAGCACACCAACCAAGTGGCATCTTTTACCACAGATGGCCAATTCGTCCAGAGCTTCGGCGGCGCGCAAGATACTTCTTCCGATCAAGTAACTTTTCATCGACCCAACAGCGTCGCCGCCATGCCTAACGGCGACCTGCTGGTGGTCGATACCTGGAATTATCGCATGCAGCGGATTGATGCAGCCGGCAATCTTGTTACCCAATGGGGACAGGCGGGAACATTTGGCTTTGATGCGCCATCCAGCCCCGCAGACGGCTTCTGGGGACCGCGCGATGCCGCCATCGGCGCCGGCGGGCGGGTTTATGTCGCTGATACCGGCAATAAACGGATTCGGGTTTATACCCTGGATGGGCTGACCGCCGTGCATCAGTTTGACATTGGCAAAGGGGGGAGCGGCGCTGGCGAACTGGACGAACCCAGCGGCCTTGCCGTTCACTCGGACGGCCGATTGTTCGTCGCCGATACCTGGAATCGGCGGATTGCCGTATTTGACGCTGAGGGCAATCATTTGGAAAACTTCCGCGTGCGCGGTTGGTATGAAGATACCTTTAACAGACCCTACCTAGCGCTTGATGAAGACCGTCAGTTCCTGTACATCAGCGATCCGGACAGCAAACGGATCCTGGTCTACCATCCGTCCGGCGACTGCGTCGGCTCTTTTGGGCAAGAGGGCGACATGGGATCAATCGGCCAATTCAAAGGGATTGGCGGCATCGACGTAGATGGAGCCGGCTCCATCTATGTCAGCGATTCGGCAGCCGGCAAAATCTACAAGTTCCCGCCCTTCCCGATGCCGCCAGCCGAGGCAGCGAACGAAAATCAGGCTGGCGAATAAGCTCGTCAGGGAGCATGAACTTGAAAGACGCCCAGGCACGCTGACTCTGGCCGCAGCCAGCTACTATGCCGGCCTGCAGGCATAATCTACCGGCTTTCAAGCAATTCCAGGAGTCGCTCAATCTCTTGAAACGTGTTGTATTGGGCGATGCCAACCCGAACCATTCCATCCGGTCGTCCAAGCCGTTTCATAATTTCCACCGCGTAATAATCGCCGCTCCACACATAGACATGATTTTGCGCCAGCCAAGCGGCAATTTCATCGGGGGTTTTCCCCTCTTGAACCAGTGCAACCGTCGGGACGCGCCATTCATATCGGTCGCTTTCGGTGATGCCGGCGATGGACACCGCGTCAATAGCTTGCAGCCCCTCAATCAGCCTGGCGGTCAGGCTGCGCTCATATTCCTGCACCGCCAGCATTCCCTGTTTCAGCTTGAGAGCGCGTCCCTCATATTGGGGCAAATCCGCATCGCCATATTGTTCGCCAATCATCTCCCAGTATTCCAGGCAGGCGCACAATCCGCGGTAACTTTCATAGCTTGGCGTGCCGGTCTCCCAGCGATTGGGGGCTTTATCCTTTGCCGGGCGCAGTTTGTAGACCGGCAGTTCGTTGAGCAGGTCTTCGCGCCCCCACATGATGCCAAGATGCGGACCATAAAATTTGTACGACGAACATAAGAGAAAATCACAGCCGATTTCCTGCACATCTATTGGCAGGTGCGGCGCGCTCTGCACGGCATCGACCACATGATACGCGCCGACTGCATGAGCCATGCCGGCGATCTGGCGCACCGGATTGACAGTGCCGACTGCATTCGAGGCATGAACAGTGGCGACGACTTTGGTCTTGGCTGTCAGCGCGGCTTCAAGTGAATCCATATCCAAAGCGCAGTCAGCCGTATGAATATCAACCCACTTCACCACCAGATGGCGGTCTTCGGCAATCTGAATCCAGGGCGAAATGTTAGCGTCGTGGTCCATCCGCGTCAGCACAATTTCGTCGCCGGCGGAAAGGGTCTTGGCAATGGCGCGGCTCAAGGCGAAGTTCAATGTGGTCATATTGGGCCCGATGACAATTTCATTCGCGCTGGGCGCGTTGATGAAGTCAGCCATGCGCTGGCGAGTCGCCGCGACCATCTCGTCATTCCGGCGGCTGGTCAAGAATTGACCGCCCGAATTGGCATTCATCGTCATATAATAATCCGTAACGGCTTCCATCACCGTCTGCGGAACCTGCGTGCCGGCTGGATTGTCCAAGAAGACCGGCAGGGTCTCATCCTGGGTTGGAGTCAGTATCGATGGAAACAGGGGCCGAATCTCATTTGCATGAAAGTTCATCGCTTCATCCTTATCGTATGCGCTGTTACCAAACTCGCCAGGATTCACTATAATGGAAATCGGGTGAAATTGATACTTACAGTTCAAGTCGCCAGCATGCAAGGATTGCAGAAAGGCGCTATCGCAAAATATGTTTGCAAAGCGGAGAAGTGAAGATAATATACCCACCAACTCTCCTGATGCGAAGGCAGCCAAGCATCTGACCCATACCAAACAGTGGCGGTGTATGAACTGCGGGCAGTATGTTTTTGTCGTCGTCGGTTCCGAGCCACCCGATATTTGTCAGTATTGCAGTGATATGACCACCTGGCAGCTGGCTGAACGCTGACCGTAACGACGTCCCGTCAACTGACCTGCTCTTCTATGGTCTGCCGCACGCGTTTTGCCAGCCGAATGAACTCCTCGCGGTAGATCATGTCCACCCGGCGCGGCCGCGGCAGGCTGACTGGCAGATTGGCAGCCACCCGGCCCGGCCGCCCCGACATGATGATAATTCGGTCAGCCAGCAGCACAGCCTCATTGATGTCGTGAGTCACCATCAGGACAGTTTGCCGCGACTGCCGCCAAACCTGAAGAAATTCCAAACTTAGCTTTTCCCGCGTTAAGGCATCCAGAGCGCCAAAAGGCTCGTCCAAAAGCAGGACGCGCGGCGCCTGAACCATAACCCGCCCAAGCGCGACCCGCTGCGCCATCCCGCCGGATAACTCGCCGGGGAAAGCCAACTCAAAGCTCTCCAGACGAAGCTGGGGCAGCAGCATACGCACGGTCTCATAGCGCTGCGCGGCCGGAACAGCCGCCAATTCCAGCGGCAAGGCGATATTGTCGCGCACGGTCCGCCACGGCATTAGATTCACATCCTGAAACATAATCGCAAGTTCGGGCAAAGGTCTGGTGATGGGAATGCCGTCCCCCAATACTTCCCCCGAAGTCGCCTTTTGCAATCCAGCCAAAACCCTGATTAAGGTACTTTTGCCACAGCCACTAGGCCCCAAGACGCAGACGAACTCGTGGTCTTCAACTTCTAATGAAATGGGGCCCAAAGCCGGCAAGGGCTGTCCTGTCGGCGTGGTGAAATAGACCGCGAGTTCATGCAGACTCAGCCTCATCCGCCCTGACCTTGGATAAACCGATTGGTAAAAGCAGCCGCCAGCTTGGATTGGGCATCATCGAGGATATTCATCGAGACCAGTGTACCGCGCATGGTTTCCCATGAAGTCAAATCGGTATAGCCGAGTATTTCCGCATCCCACAAATGGATGGTCGCCAGCAATACTTCAAATTGAGTCAAGATAGCCGGGTCGAAAACCTCTGCAAGGGCCCGGTACATTGCCCGGCGGCGGTCTGCTATTTGTTCAGGCGTCGGATTGGACTCCAGAAATCGGTTCTGCTGTTCGGCGACTGTTTGCAGTTCAGCCAGAAAATCGGCATCATCGGGCAGATTGTCAACAAAATTCATGCTGACCAGATACGCATGAGCCGGGTTATGGATGGCTGTTCGCAGCGCCGCTTCAAAGCCGCTGACCATCCTTTGAATGGCCGCTGGATTGTCTTCAAGCAGCTTTTGGCTGACGATCATGCCATTCGACACCAGGTCGGCTTGAGAAGCGACGGAGATGACGTCGACATCGGCAATCGCGCCGCAGTCGCCGGCCAGGGCGCGGCTGCGGATTTGAAGCGGTTCATTGTTCACATAGACTACGGCGGCGTCCACGGCCCCCAGGCAAAAGACTTCGGGCGCATGAAAGCCAATCGCCTCCAGTTCAATGTCGGATTCTGACAGCCCGGCGCTTTGGAGCAAGGCAGTCAAGCCGCTATAGCTGGCGCCAAAACGGCCGGGGATTCCGATTTTGAGCCCGCGCAGACCGCCGATATCATCAATCCCGGCGTCGCTGGCGACCACGACGCCGACCGGATATTGCTGAAACCACTCAAAAACGTAGACGATATCACGGTCTTGCGCGCGGGCTAGGATCACCTGTTCGCCGCTGACAATGCCAAAGTTTGCCCGTCCGGCGGCAACCAGGTCAACGACTTCGGGCTCTTGAAGATGTTCCAGCGACACATTGAAGCCGGCTTCGGCAAAGTATCCAGCTTCAATACCGACATAAAATGGCGCGAACTGCACATTGGGGATAAATGTTAACAGGATGCGTTCATCAACAAGATCATTTTGCGCCGACGCTGTGGATGCCGCAGCCAGTATAAAGATGAGGCACAGACGGATGATGCGGTGCATGTTCAAGCGGGACTCCTTTGATTACAGGCGGCGCTGCCAAGCCAGCAAGCGCCCTTCCAGAAAAACAACCAAGCTGTACAATGCCAGGGCAATGGCGGTCATGGTCAATACGGTAACTATCACCAGGGGCGTATCATACTGATTTCGCGCCAAAGTCACGAGGTATCCCAAGCCGCTGCTGGCGCTCACGAACTCGCCAACGACCGCGCCAATCACAGCCAGGGTCGAACTGGTCTTGAGGCCCGCCAGAATCACAGGCAGCGCCGAAGGCAGTTCCAAATGGCGAAAAGTCTGCCACCAGGTCGCATTTAGCGAGCGCATCATATCTTTGAGATTCGGCGGAACACTGCGGACGCCGACAATGGTATTGATGAGCATTGGGAAAAACACAATCACCGCAGCCGTAACAATTTTGCTGGGGACTCCAGTTCCAAACCAGATGACAAGCAGTGGGGCATAGGCAACAATGGGCGTCGATTGAAAGGCAACGATGACTGGGGACAGCAGCTGCTCCAGCAATGGGATTTTGGCGATGGCATATCCGAGAGTGATGCCAATGCCAACACCAACGAGCAACCCATAGCCTATTTCCTCAAGCGTTGTTTGCGTATGTTCAAGCAGCAATCCACTTGAGAGGGCATCCATGAAGGTCTCAAACACAGCCGCCGGCGGCGGAATCATAAAGGACGGGTAGAATCCCATTGCGACAACCCAATCCCAAAGCAGCAGCAAAATGGCGATAGTGAACAGCGGCGCCAGCCGGCGAAGCTGTCTGCGCCTGGAAGCAGAACGCTTTTTGCCCTTAGTGGACTGGATGGCTGCCTGCATATTCATTATACCTCATGGCATAACCAACGCGAGGCAAAGGTGACATACAAACCGGCGGCCATCGCTACCCGATGAAGGCGGCCAGCTAAATCTGAAGCTGTATATCAAACCGCACGCCGCCGACGCGGCAGAGTCAGCGCGTACACCTTCTCCCATCCGGACTGTCACCGTCGGCTCTGGATTCTCACCAGCATCCACCTGCGCAGCGCTTGGGCTGCGGCGCATCCCTTGATATCAGGGGATGACTCGGGTCACGGGCTCGGCATGATTCATCATCATACATCACCGTCGGTAGGGAATTTCACCCTGCCCCGAAGGTTGGTTTCGATTGAATTTGAACCCAGTATAGCCGGACTTTTGTTAGAATGCTATAGGAGAGGCTTGAATGAATCCGAAACTGGCGCTAGGCCGGCGTCATTGACATTCGGGGATTCGGACTGAAAGTCAGCGTCAGCCTTCATCACGGTGAACAGAAAGTGTCCACCCTTGCTTTGGCTGTTGCCTTCAGCCCGGATCCGGCCGCCGTGCGCTTCGACGATATGCTTGCAAATCGCCAGCCCCAGGCCAGTTCCTTCGGCTCCAGAACGGGACACATCCACCTGATAAAAACGTTCAAAGATGCGCTCGCGCAGATCATCAGGAACACCGGGACCGTTGTCAAACACAGCGATGACAACTTCGTCTCCTTGTTCGGTGGCAGTAATCGTTATGGCTTCTTTTGGCGGCGACCATTTGATGGCGTTGTGAATCAAGTTGGCGAGGACTCGCCTTAGCTGGTCGGCATCGCAAAGGACATCATATTTTCCGCCGACGCGGCTGACGATGGTCAAATCCTTCATTTCAGCCTGCGAGCCAAGCCGTTCAATGGCATCATCGACAACCTGCTTTAATGGAGTCCGCACCAGCTTCATAATCGCCTGACCCGATTCAATCATGGACAGGTCAAGCAATTCCTGCGCCAGCCACAGCAAAGCATCGGTTTCCATTGCAATTTCCTTGAGCGACTGAATGCTGGCTTTGCGCTTGGGTCGGTCATCATCCAGGAACAAACCTTCGATAATGAGGCGAATGCGGGTAATCGGCGTGCGTAATTCGTGAGAGATATTGGCGACCAGGTCGCGGCGAGCGCGATTCAAGCTAACCAAATGGGTGATATCCTGCATGGCGATGCCAATAAAACGACGGTCATCATCGACATTCACCACCTGCGTTTTGGCGCGGTAATGAGCAGCGGCTATCATAAACTGTTCTTCGAGGCTGTCTTTGTCTTTCAATGCGTATTGAACAAGATGAATCAAGTCTGGCGAGTGAATCACATCGTCCAGCTTTTTGCCGATGGCGCCGCTTTCGCCAAGTAAACCCTCTGCTGCGGCATTATACGCCAGGATGGCGCATTCTTCGTCCAAGAGAATAACGAGATCAAAAGCAGCGTTTGAAATCGTTGTAAAAACAGCCTTGCTTTTGAGGTTTTCGCGTTCGGTCACGTCGAGTTGCGAGCGCAATTCCCGAATGGCCGCATCGCGGCTGTGGATGCCGCGCTTGAGCATACTGACCTTCTCAAGCTGGCGATAGCTGTAATATGCCAAGCCGATTGAGACCATCGCGGCAAGCGCGAAAACAACTTCCATATTCAATCCTCAAAACGGTAGCCGACGCCGCGAACGGTGCTGATGCGTTTGGGACTGGAGGGATTGTCCTCTATTTTTTCACGAAGCCAGCGAATGTGAACATCGACGGTGCGTTTGTCAACAAAATAATCATAGCCCCAGACCTTGGTCAGAATCAAGTCGCGGGACAAAACCGCATTTTTGTTACGCATAAGCTCGGTCAATAAATCAAACTCTTTGTTGCTAAGTTTGACTTCAACATCGCCCTTATAGGCGCGGCGACCTGATAAATCCAGCCGCAGGTCGTGCGAGACTAATTCATGGCGCAGGTTTTGATCTGGCAAGGGGCGCCGCATCTGCACGCGCACCCGCGCCAAAAATTCATGCAGGCCAAAGGGCTTAACGACATAATCATCGGCGCCATAATCCAGTCCGTGGACTTTATCCCCCTCGGTGCCGCGTGCGGTTAGGATAATGATGGGCATATTGGGAATTTTCTTATCGTTTCGTATGCGGCGGCACAAACTAAGCCCGTCCAGGCCCGGCAGCATAATATCAAGCACGATGAGGTCATAGACATCATTACGCGCCAATTCCCAGCCGGTCTCGCCATCAAGGGCTTTGAACACCTCATAGCCTTCAACGCGGAGATTATCGGCAAGATTGGCAATCAGCTTTTCGTCGTCTTCTACAATCAGGATTTTTTTTGCCATAGATGCCGTCCAAAGTACACCGATAAACACCAGCATACCAGCAGAATGCTAAATCTATGTTAAAACATCTGGCAAGTGTCTTAAAGAAGGCGAAGCCGCCATCGCGATTCGCTTTTCAGAAATCGTGGATTGCCCGAATACCCGCCAGCGATGATGCCGACCGAACCGCGCCGCGGATGGAACTCGCCACCAGGTCAGCGGCATAAGCGCCGATGATGGTGGGCCAAGCGGGGATTTCTCCAGTCGCCAATGCGAATATCGTATCCCCGTCAAACATCGTATGAGATGGATTGACGGCTCTGGCGATGCCATCATGCGACATCTGGGCGACTTTATGCGCCTGCGCCTTGTTCAGCTTTCCGTTCGTGGCGACGACCCCAATCACCGTATTTTCACGTTCGGACGATGCGCGCCGGCTGTCAATCATAGCGGTCAGGGCCGTCAGCGCCGGGGCAAAGCCGCGGTCATCTTCAGTCCGCAGGCCCGCCAGAATTTGTCCATGTTCGTCGATGACATTGCCGAAGGCATTGACTGCGACTAGGGCAGCGATAATCAGGCCATTCTCCAATTCCAGCGCCGCTGAACCGATCCCGCCCTTGGATGCGCGGGCGTTGCCCAGGAACGCCCCGACCCTAGCGCCGGTTCCGGCGCCGACGCTGCCGCAGGTCACTGCCGCCGAAGCTGCGTTTTCACAAGCCCGATAGCCGTAGTCTGCGTCTGGATAGACTCCTTTGGGCCCAACAGTTAAATCAAATAAAATCGCCGTTGGCACTATCGGAACGACCACGCCGCTTCCTGATTTATAGCCTGTCCCTCGTTCTTCATGCCAGCGCATGACTCCATCAGCCGTTGCCAGCCCAAAGGCGCTGCCGCCAGACAGCATCACCGCCGTCACCTCATCCACTCGATTATGCGCTTGCAGCAGGTCAGTCTCGCGCGTGCCGGGCGCGCCGCCGCGGACATCGACCGCGCCGGTCGTTTTTGGCGGGCATAACACCACCGTGCATCCGGTCGCGCCCTGTCTGTCGGTAACATGCCCGACTTTGATGCCGGGTACGGCCGTCAACGTGTTATTCATCGTCTTCATCTTCGACATCATACTCGGCGCCATCCTCGTCGTCCCGCCAAATCAACCGCAGCCTGTCGGTATTGGCTTCAAGCTGGCTGTCGGCAGCCGGAAACAATATGGCGGCGGCTCTTTCATAATCCGCCGGGGAAACCAGCACCTTGACTTCCCCGAGATGTCCAAGGGTAATGCCCAGCGCCGTTGCCCCCGCTTCCTGGTGAATCATGGACGGAACATCATTCGCGCCCAATTTCCCGGCCATGATGTGCGCTTCTTGCAAATTGTGGGTAACATAAATGGCAATCCATTCCGGGCCTTGAGGTGTTTTGCGAGTTGACTGCATTGCCATATAAGTCTCCGGTGTGACACTAACAGGGATCCGAATCCCGTACGAAACGTTCAATGACTGCCTGCGACTCATCAACTGTTCGGCCACATGAGCGGTAATAATTGTACATCCAGTTAAACACCTGACTCATCGCCTGCGGGACGGTTTCTTGCGGGTTGTAGAGCAGCCAAAACGAGGCATATTCAGCGACGAAGGCGTCCAAAGTCGGGTATGATTTTGTGCGAGGTTTGAATGACTGGAGTACCGTCGTCATAGAAGATATAATGAAGGGTTGAATTTTCGTCTCGCGTTAGGAGATTACTTTTGAGGTTGTTCACACCCATGAAGTAGACAAAGAAAAGGTAGCCGACCACAACCATGAGTTGAAAGAAATATCGACTGCTTCTCTTCATGCAGTAGGCTCCAGCAACACAACCACAGAAGGCGAGGTTTGGTGTGTTGGTGATGGTGTCTGTTGGCAGCGACATACTCTCCCACATCGTCGCCAATGCAGTACCATCCGCGCTCGCAGGCTTAACTTCCGGGTTCGAAATGAGACCGGGTGTACCCCCACGGCTCTAGCCACCAACAGACAACCCAACACACCAGCAACAGCCAAACAATCAACGCTCTCACATAACACAACCGCACACGCACGCACATCAGACCAGCCCGCAACCCCGCACCATATACACGGAAAACCCTCGACCCTTAGTACGGGTCAGCTGCACGCATCGCTGCGCTTACACCCCCCGCCTATCTAACTGGTCGTCTGCCAGCGGTCTTAACTGGTTATTCCAGTGGGGAATCTCGTCTCGAAGCAGGCTTCCCGCTTAGATGCTTTCAGCGGTTATCCCAACCGAAGGTCGCTACTCAGCTATGCCACCGACGCAACAACTGACACACGAGCGCTTCGTCCATGCCGGTCCTCTCGTACTAGGCACAGAACCCCTCAAATTCCCAACGCCCACAGCGGATAGAGACCGACCTGTCTCACGACGGTCTGAACCCAGCTCACGTACCGCTTTAATGGGCGAACAGCCCAACCCTTGGGACCCGATACAGCCCCAGGATGCGATGAGCCGACATCGAGGTGCCGAGCCTTGCCGTCGATATGAACTCTTGGGCAAGACCAGCCTGTTATCCCCGGGGTAGCTTTTATCCGGTAAGCTACGACCATTCCACTCTGCATCGTAGGATCACTAAGCCCGACTTTCGTCTCTGCTCGACATGTCCGTCTCGCAGTCAAGCTGGCTTCTGCCTTTGCACTCTGCGATGGGTTCCCATTCCACCTGAGCCAACCTTTGGACGCCTCCGTTACCCTTTCGGAGGCGACCGCCCCAGTCAAACTGCCCACCTGCCACTGTCCCTGATGTGGATCCACACAACTAGGTTAGAGCCAAAGCGCCACCAGGCTGGTATCTCAACAACGACTCCACGCACCCTCGCGAACACGCTTCCACGCCTCCCAGCTATCCTGCACAAACAGCGCCCTAACTCAATGGCAAGATGCAGTCAAGCTCCACGGGGTCTTTTTGTCCTGCTGCGGGTAATACGCATTTTTACGCATACTTCAATTTCACCGGGCCCCCTGCTGAGACAGCGCTCCACTCGTTACGCCTTTCGTGCGGGTCGGAACTTACCCGACAAGGAATTTCGCTACCTTAGGACCGTTATAGTTACGGCCGCCGTTCACCGGGGCTTCATTTCCGCGCTCGCACGCTTCCACTTAACCTTCCGGCACTGGGCAGGCGTCAGCCCCTATACCTCAGCTTGCGCTTTCGCAGAGACCTGTGTTTTTGGTAAACAGTCGGCAGAGCCTCTTCACTGCAACCTGATATCCCTACCAGGCGATCCTTCTCCCTAAGTTACGGACCCATTTTGCCTAATTCCTTAGCAGAGGTTCTCCCGTTCGCCTGCGTATACTCTACTCGTCCACCTGTGTCGGTTTGCGGTACGGACGGCAAACTTCAACAAGCACAAAGCTTTTCTCGTCCCTTGGCCAAAGCCACTTCCTGCAATAAAGCACGACCTCGCGGGCGTTACCCGCTTGCCACCTCAATTCACTCAGAGGCTGACCCTACCAAAAGCCACTCCATGCCCTCCACCTACCGGTACGGGAATATTAACCCGTTATCCATCGCCTACGCTTCCCAGCCTCGACTTAGGACCGACTAACCCGACGCGGACTAACCTTCCGTCGGAAACCTCGGACTTGCGGCGAATAAGATTCTCACTTATTTCTCGTTACTCATGCCAGCATTCGCACTCCCGCACGCTCCAGCGCACCTCACAGCCCGCCTTCACCGCATACGGAACGCTCCCCTACCATCACTCCGCATCACCCCTCAAGATAATCCTCAAAAGACAACACCAAGCAATCTCTGTCTTCGGCAGTATGCTTAGACCCGATACATTATCCGCGCAATCGCGTTTGACCAGTGAGCTGTTACGCACTCTTTCAAGGATGGCTGCTTCTAAGCCAACCTCCTGGCTGTCTCAACACCATCACCTCGTTTCACACTTAGCATACATTTCAGGACCTTAGACGAAAGTCCGGGCTCTTTCCCTCTCGACCAGGCAACTCATCTCACCCAGTCCAACTGCCGCGCTCGGCATGCCAGCATTCAAAGTTTGCTTGGGTTCAGTAAGCAAGACGCCCCCTAGCCCATGCAGCGCTCTACCTCCAGCACCCAGCGCACAACGCTAGCCCTAAAGCTATTTCGGGGAGAGCAAGCTATCTCCAAGCTCGTTTGGCATTTCACCCCTAACCACAGTTCATCCCCCGATTTTGCAACATCGGTGGGTGCAGACCTCCCGTACGCATTACCGCACTTTCGCCCTGACCATGGCTAGCTCGCATGGTTTCGTGTCTAATGCGCGCCACTCAAACCGCCCTCTTCAGACTCGGTTTCCCTGCGCCTGCGACTGCACTGTCTTAAGCTCGCCACGCACATTAACTCGCTGGCTCATTCTCCTAAAGGCACGCCGTCAGATATCTTCATACCCTCCGACCGGTTGTAAGTACACAGTTTCAGATTCTCTTTCACTCCCCTCGCCGGGGTTCTTTTCACCTTTCCCTCACGGTACTCCTGCGCTATCGGTCGCCCCGCGTATTTAGCCTTGGAGGGTGGTCCCCCCAGATTCCCACAGTCTTAGCGTGAACCGTGGTACTCAGGATACTCAACCGCACTTCCGCCTGCGCCTACGGGGCTCTCACCCTCTGCGACCGACCTTCCCAGATCCTTCGGCTTCAGCTTCCGCACATTCCATGAGTCCTCCAACCCCAGCCAACAAAGCAACTGGTTTGGGCTGTTCCGCTTTCGCTCGCCACTACTCGCAGAATCATCTCCTCTCCTCGCCCTACTTAGATGTTTCAGTTCGAGCGGTTCCCCTCCCTTAACGGGATGACGGGGCTTGAACCCCGACGGGTTTCCCCATTCGGACACCTCCGACTCTTGCGGTCTTATGCACCTCATCGAAGCTTTTCGCAGCATAACGCGTCCTTCATCGGCGCGAGACGCCTAGGCATCCACTGTGCACCCTTATTCGCTTTCCGCATACATCATGCGGAGACACCGACCCGCCTGACGCACGCGCATACCCTCGTATTACCTTCGCGTTGACTATTCAACTGTTAATATGCACCCGACCACCAATACAGCAGCCGACCCTGTGGAGACAAAGGGACTCGAACCCTTGACCTCCTCGGTGCAAACGAGACGCTCTCCCAAACTGAGCTATGTCCCCCAACAGGAATAACTATCATCACATACAATCAATAACCTGTCAAGACCCAATCTCCAACGGGAGTGGTGAATATCATGGATATACAAAGTCTTTGAGGTGAACAGGATAACCCGGATGCTGCCGGCGATGCAATTGTCGCCGATTCCAAGCATAGACAAACAGCTTGACATTCCGCACAAGCGCCTTGACACAGCGCGAAAAACAACGCGAACGGCGACGCAAACGCGCCAGATAATGACGCAATTCGGCATTCACCCCTTCCACCCGATAGGTCTCATGCTTGTTAGGCATTGGCGTGTGTATGCCCGGATGGTAAATCAAGCCTTTGTAAGCAGCCATCAAATCACTGTAGTGCCAAGCAGCCTTCGGACTCTGATCAACCAAGCCCTGCAAGATCGCCTCATCTCGTCGCCGGCTCACCCGAAAACCCACAATACAACTGCTGGCTCGCTCAACCAAAGTGATTATGTACCATCTATTTTTTTCGCCCGACAAAAGTGTACAACTCATCCATCTCAACGATATGCAAGGGACTTTCATCAGGTGTCACAGCCGGCGACAGCTGATCGGCATGGGCTTTGACCCAATTGATGACGGTAACATGATGCACACCCAAATGACGCCCAATCTGACGATAACTTAGACCATCCGCATAGAAGCGCACCGCTCGGCGGCGCATCTCATCGCTGTACATCTGGCTGGGTTGGGGCGTGTAACGGCGGTCGCAAGGCTTGCGCCGATACCTTTGACTGCCAGCGCCGGTGCGCCCGGCCTTGATCTGATGTTCTGTGTTTTGACAATAGGGACATTGGTTCATAGACACATTTTAACATACAGCCTTAATATTCACCACTCCCTTTCCAACAATCTGAACAAAAACTAAAGACCGCGATTGATCCGAAAAATGATGCCGCTTTCCAGCTGCGCCACCTGTTCCAACTCTGGCATAGACTCCAATTCGGCGGGCCCGTAGCTGTATTGCCAGTAAGGGTCAGGGTAAAGAAACCAAACCAGCCAATCGCCCTCATCAGCCGCCGCGACCGTTTCGTACAGCCCCGCCAGGTCTTGCGGCAGATAACTAAAGTCACTGAGGGCGTGTTCGGCGTAGAGGTACAAAACTGCCTGTTTTGAGTAACGGACATAGTTGAGAAAGAACCTGCCCGACGCTTGCTGTCGAATGAAGCGGAGCGTCTCGTTATTCACCACATGGGACATTGCATGATACTTGTGTTCACCTTCGCCCTGGTTTGCCCTGATAATGGCCTGCCGGTTCAGTTCAGCGATGCCGCCCAGCCAGATGAAAAGCAGCGCCGCCAGCAGGATAGTCCCCCGCCGCCGCAACCGCATCAGCCAGCGGTCCAGCGCAAAGACCAGCGCGAACATCAGCGGGATGTAGAGCGGCGTCCAGTATCTGCTGTGCCAGCCGCCAATATCATAACTCGTGATCTTGGTCAGGATGAACATGAAGGTCAGATAGACCAGTATAAAGCCGCCGCACAGACAGAGGGAACCCCACCTCGGCCACCATTTCGGCTGCTGATACGCGCGAATGAATGCAAAGCCGACGGCAATGACAAGCGCAAACAGCACAGCCGACCCCAGCGCAACAGCCGACCCCAACGGCAGATCGGGCAGCATCCAGCGTCCCAACGTTGAGAAAGAGGCATCCACAAACTCCGCCAGGCTGAAGCGCGGCAGCCAACGCTCAAGCCGGTTGCCGAAAGGACCGCCGACGCGCAGCATATTGTACAGCAGCCACAGACCCAAGGGCAAACCAGCAGTCAGCAAAAACAGGGCGCCGTGTTTTATTCTCTCCCGCAGCCGCCGACCGGGCTGGAGCAGAAGGAACAGCAGCAGAGTCATCAAGAAGGCGATGCCAGCGTAGCGCGTCAGGCAAGCCAAAGCCGTGAACAGCGCCGCCTCAATCAGCGCGGCGGCTTGGTCGCGGCGCCGAAATCGATCCATAGAAAACAGCGCCAGCGTAACAAAAAAGATAAAGGGCGGTTCGGACATCGCCGTAGCAAATATGGCAGTCAGCGGCAGCGAGCAGGCAAGCGCCAAACTGCCCCACAGCGCCAGCCAGCGCGATTTGATGCATTCCCGCAGCCAGTGTCCAAACGCGAGGACGGTCAGACCAAAGAGCAGGGCGTTGAGCGGGCCGGCAAGGGCACGCGGGTCAAAGCCGGAAAGCAGCCCCGACAGCGCCAGCAGCGCCGGATACAGCGGCGCAAAGACGGTATAGAGGGGGCCGTTGAATTGCCGCCACCCTCCCCCAGCCAGCAGGTTGCGAGCCGTCCCGATGAAGTTGACGGCGTCCCAGTGCAGTCCGGGTCCATAGGGATGATTCCGCAGCAGCACCAAAACCATGCCCAGCGCCGCCAGCGCGACCAACAACAGGGTGTGCCAGTGTCGAGTGACGCGGTTCATTGCAACTCCTGAAATTTCCAATTTTCAATGAAACTAAAAACCGCGCTTGACCTGAAAAATGATGCCGTCGTCCAGCTGTGCCATCCGTTCCAGTTCCGGCATGGCCTCCAATTCGGCGGGCCCATAGCTGTATTGGTTGTGAGGGTAAAACCAAACCAGCCAGTCGCCCTCATCAGCCGCCGCGACCGTTTCGTACAGGCTCGCCAGGTCTCGCGGCAGGTAACTAAAGTCACTGAGGGCGTGTTCGGCGTAGAGGTACAAAACTGGATGGCTTGAGTAATAGGCAACGTTAAAAAAGAACTTGCCCGACGCTTGCTGTCGAATGAAGCGGAGCGTCTCGTTATTCACCACATGAGACGCTGCATAATACTTGTGTTCGCCTTGGTTTGCCCTGACAATGGCCCGCCGGTTCAGTTCAGCGATGCCGCCCAGCCAGATGAAAAGCAGCGCCGCCAGCAGGATAGTCCCCTCCCGCCGCCGCAACCGCATCAGCCAGCGGTCCAGCGCAAAGACCAGCGCAAACAGCAGCGGAATGTAGAGCGGCGTCCAGTATCTGCTGTGCCAGCCGCCAATATCATAGCGCGTGAACTTGTTCAGGATGGCCATGACGGTCAGATAGACCAGCGCAAAGCCGCCGCACAGACAGAAGGAACTCCACCTCGGCCACCATTTCGGCTGCTGATACGCGCGAATGAACACAGCGCCGACGGCGATGGCAAGCGCAAACAGCATAACCGCCGCCAGTGCAACAGCCAATTCCAGCGCAACATCCAACCCCAACGGCAGATCGGGCAGAATCCAGCGCCCCAACGTTGAGAAAGAGGCATCCACAAACTCCGCCAGGGTGAAGCGCGGCGGCCAATGCTCAAGCCGGTTGCCGAAAGGACCGCCGACGCGCGCCGTATTGTACAGCAGCCACAGACCCAAGGGCAAACCGGCAGGCAGCAAAAATATAATACCGTGTTTTATTTTCTCTCGCAGCCGCCGACCGGGCTGGAGCAGCAGGAACAGCAGCAGAGTCATCAAGAAGGCGATGCCAGCGTAGCGCGTCAGGCAAGCTAAAGCCGTGAACAGCGCCGCCCCAATCAGCGCGGCGGCTCGGTCGCGGCGCCGAAAGCGATCCATAGAAAACAGCGCCAGCGTAACAAAAAAGATAAAGGGCGGTTCGGACATCGCCATAGCAAATATGGCAGTCAGCGGCAGCGAGCAGGCAAGCGCCAAACTGCCCCACAGCGCCAGCCAGCGCGATTTGATGCATTCCCGCAGCCAATGTCCAAACGCGAGGACAGTCAGACCAAAGAGCAGGGCGTTGAGCGGTCCGGCAAGGTCCCGCGGGTCAAAGCCGGAAAGCAGACCAGACAGCGCCAGCAGCGCCGGATACAGCGGCGCAAAGACGGTATAGAGGGGGCCGTTGAATTGCCGCCACCCTCCCCCAGCCAGCAGGCTGCGGCCTACAGAGATATAGTTGACCGAGTCCCAGTGCAGTCCGGGTCCATAGGGATGATTCCGCAGCAGCACCAAAACCATGCCCAGCGCCGCCAGCGCGACCAGCAGCAGGGTGTGCCAGTGTCGAGTGACGCGGTTCATTGCAACTCCTGAAATTTCCAATTTTCAATGAAACTAAAAACCGCGCTTGACCTGAAAAATGATGCCGTCGTCCAGCTGTGCCATCCGTTCCAGTTCCGGCATGGCCTCCAATTCGGCGGGCCCGTAGCCATACTGGAGATTCTTCCAGTTGATGTGGTCGTAAAACCAGACCAGATAACGATCCCCGGCAGTTTGCTCAATGATTTGTTTCAGCCGCTCCAGCTGTTCCACCCCGCAAGACCAATCGCAAGCCGGATCACGAGAGATCGGCAGAGTGAGATAGTCATTGGCGGGATCCGTGTGAATGTATAAATTTGCCAGCTTGTTGCTGATGACAGCGCCTTTCAGCTGCGCTTCGCGAATGAAATGGATTACATCGCCATTCACCCACGACGGCGCCGCATAGCCGCGGTCATCGCCTTCGCTGACTTTGGCGACAGCCTGGATGTTCAGCCTAACGGCGCTGCCAAGCCAGATGAAAAGCAGAATGCCTAAGACGGCCGCCAGCAAGTCTCCCCGCCGCCGTACAAATGTCACGATGACCGGCAAACGGACAGCGCCGCTCTTCTGCGGTCTTTTACGCTGCCAAATCAGAAAGCGATCCAGCAGAAACACCAGCGCAAAGAGGAGTGAAATGTATATTACAGCCCAATATCTCACCTCCGAGAAATCATGTATCTTCTTGATGGTTGATGATATTCCTACCCAAGTAAGGTAGACCAGTGCAAAACCGCCGCACAAACAGAAGGAACTCCACTGGCGCCGCAATGTCGGCTTCTGATATATGCGAATGAGCGCAAACCCGACGGCGATGGCCAGCGCGGCGAGCGCCGCCGCCGCCAGCGCAGCTGCATACAGCCGCAGCCCGCTCGACGACAGTCCAGGCAGGACCCATTCTATTAGTTCAGTGAGCGCCGCCTTCAGAAAACGCCGCAGAGGATCGTCATCAGTCGGAGAACTAAATCTTCCGAAAGGCGCTCCGACGCGCAGCAGGTTACGGAGCAGCCACAGGCTGATCGGAATAACGGAAATCAGCGCATATACCGCGCCGCGCTTCACCTTCGCCGACCGCCGCGCATCCGGCTGGAGAAGCACAAGCGGCAGCAGAGCCACCACCACAACGAAACCGATGTACCGCGTCAGACAAGCCAGGGCTGTAAACAGCGCGGCCCAAATCAGCGCGGCGGTTTGGTCACCGCGCAGGAAACGATCCATAGAAAACAGCGCCAGCGTAACGAAGAGGATGAAGACCGGTTCGGACAGCGCCCAAGATGCGACCGAGGTCAGCGGCAGCGCGAAGGTGACCGCCAAGCAAGCCCACAGGAACAGCAGCCGAGATGCGATGCGATGCCGCAGCCAGTGCCCGGCGACCAGGATAGTCAAGCCAAACAGAAACGCATTGAGTGGGCCGGCGACAGAATGCGGGTCAAACCCGGGCCGGCTGATGGCCGCCAGCAGCAGCGGATACAGCGGGGGCCAATGGGTATAGAGGTGGCCGGTGAACTGCATCAACCCTTCACCAGCCAACACGCTGCGGGCTACAGAGATGTAGTTGACCGAGTCCCAGTGCAGCCCCGGGCCCCAAGCGGCGTTTCGCAGCAAAACCAGAGCCGCGCCGGCCGCCGCAAGCACAGCCAGCAGCAAACGATAACGCGACCATGCCATGCTTGAAATTTTCGATATCTGCAAGGTCACTGTGGAGACATTCATACATTTGCCGAAGAGAAGCGCTTATGGGGCTGGCAAGACTTGAACTTGCGACCTCACGCTTATCAGGCGTGCGCTCTTACCATCTGAGCTACAGCCCCAATCCAAGCAGCTGGATGTTAACAGCACAATAGTGGGCAAGACATGATAGTCGATTCACCCTTACACCTGTCTTAACTTAGCTTCGCTGCCTTGGTGAGGTCAGCTTTTTCCCTTAGAAAGGAGGTGATCCAGCCGCAGCTTCCGCTACAGCTACCTTGTTACGACTTCGTCCCAGTCACCAATCCTGCCCTAGGCAGTAGCCTCCTTGCGGTTAGCTTCCCGACTTCAGGCGTGACCCGCTCCCATGACGTGACGGGCGGTGTGTACAAGGCCCGGGAACGTATTCACCGCAACGTGCTGATTCGCGGTTACTAGCAACTCCGACTTCATGCAGGCGAGTTGCAGCCTGCAATCCGAACTGAGATCGTCTTTGGAGGATTGGCTTCACCTCGCGGCTTCGCTACCCATTGTAACGACCATTGTAGCGTGTGTGTCGCCCTGGATATAAAGGCCATGCTGATTTGACATCATCCCCACCTTCCTCCCGTTTGTCACGGGCAGTCGCGCCAGACACTTGTAACTGGCACCGAGGGTTGCGCTCGTTTGCGGACTTAACCGAACACCTCACGGCACGAGCTGACGACAACCATGCAGCACCTGTCATGGCTCCCCGAAGGGTCCTTCCGCTTTCGCTTCCGTACTACCATGATGTCAAACCCAGGTAAGGTTCTTCGCGTAACCTCGAATTAAACCACACGCTCCGCTGCTTGTGCGGGCCCCCGTCAATTCCTTTGAGTTTTAGCCTTGCGACCGTACTCCCCAGGCGGTACATTTATCGCGTTTGCTTCGACACTCACATACTGAACGCATGCGAACGCCTAATGTACATCGTTTACGGCGTGGACTACCGGGGTTTCTAATCCCGTTCGCTACCCACGCTTTCGCGCCTCAGCGTCAGTGGAGACCCAGGAAGCCGCCTTCGCCACTGGTATTCCTCCGGATATCTACGCATTTCACCACTACACCCGGAATTCTACTTCCCTCTGTCTCTCTCTAGTTGAGCAGTATCACCTAGCATCTCCCAGTTTAGCCGGGAACTTTCATAGGTAACTTACTCAACCGCCTGCGCGCGCTTTACGCCCAGTAACTCCGGATAACGTTCGCGTCCTACGTTTTACCGCGGCTGCTGGCACGTAGTTAGCCGACACTTATTCCTATGCTACCGTCCTTTCTCGTCACATAGAAAAGGGCTTTACGATCCGAAAACCTTCTTCGCCCACGCGGCGTCGCTGCATCAGACTTGCGTCCATTGTGCAATATTCCTCACTGCTGCCTCCCGTAGGAGTCTGGGCCGTGTCTCAGTCCCAGTGTGGGGGAACACCCTCTCAGATCCCCTACCCGTCATTGCCTTGGTAAGCCTTTACCTCACCAACTAGCTGATGGGATGCAACCTCATCCTGTAGCACCTCGGTCTTTTCTCACAGCCTTCTAATCACCGTGAGCTTAGTCGGTTTTAGCTGCTGTTTCCAGCAGTTATCCCGCTCTACAGGGCAGATCAGTTACTTGTTACTCACCCGTTCGCCACTCTCGGCGTCCGAAGACGCTTCCCGTTCGACTTGCATGTGTTAGGCACGCCGCCAACGTTCATCCTGAGCCAGGATCAAACTCTCCGTATTCTTAACAGGGTTCTCTTCTACTCTGTCTTGAACCCACTATTCTGCTGTTAACTTGCACTGTCCACAGGGGACAAAGCGGTGAGAGAAGTTATCCTCCACCTTACCAGCCATACTTTACCAAACACTCGAAATCACTGTCAAGGCCTATTTTCGATAATTGACCAAATTGATTCAAATTCGCCGCGGATACATCCGCATCGCAGCAAGTTCAAGGTTTATTGCAATGCTTCGTCATCCACACTCCGCACGAAGACAAGCAGTTTAATGTTGTGTCCAAAGTCGCGTGCCGCGACCAGCCGCTCGCGTTCGGAAAGCGAGGCTCGCAAGTCCGTCAAGTCACAGAATAAGCCGTCGTTGTAGACCACCATCCATAGTTTTGAATAGTCGTTGAGCAAGGACGCCAGATCGCGCGGCTCATCTCCCATCACCATTCTCCACTTCGATACCTCGTCGCCGGCAGACACCAAAAATGGTCTGGCCATTACATCGAACACGGCGATCTCACGGTCATGGCGGCGCCAGTAGTAGTTGAACGGATGGACGATATATGTCGGGCAGAGCGCCACCACGGCGCCGCTTGAAGCCGCTTGAGTCACAGCCTGCGCCACCTGGTCCCATGGTTCCCTGATGATTTTATATTCGTTCAGGATTCCATACAGGTTGCACAGCAGCAGTCCAACCAGGACGATGCGGCGCAGACCGGCGCCCGGCAGCCGCGTGAGGCCCACCGCACAGGCGACATAAAACGGGATTGAGGCCCAGATTAGGACTCGGGAGAGGAACATTGACAGCAAAACAGCCGACATGACGAGCAGCAGCATCGGGAAACCCAGCGACCCAACGAGCGTGAACCCTATCCATTTCCAGCCTTCCCGCCGCCGCCAGCCCCACAGCGCCAGGACGCACAGCGCCGCCAGCGCGATGAACTGGAGAGGAACGTGCTGGTTTGCATAAACCATGACAAAGGTCTTTACGATCTGCAAGGGGCTTATCAGCGTTGGCTTGTATGACCGCTCGACTGCTTCGATACCGCTTAACAGCAGGGGAATGTAGCATACGTACAGCGCGAGCGCAACTGTGTTGGCAGCGATGACATTCCGAATCCGCTGCCATCTGAACTTCGGCGCGGCGACAATTGCCACCATGAATATGAGTGTCGTCACCACTGGCAGCAGGACGCCGGTGTGGTGGGTGAACATCGCGCCAAGAACAGCGACAATATACACTGCCCACAGCGCGCTGCGCCGCCGTCGACGCCACAGGCCGCGCAGCCCCTCCCCGATGACCGGCGGCTGGTTGGAGACAATAAGCGCAACGCTCATAAGCGCCAGGCTGCAAAACAACAGCAGCATCGCATACGGCCGCGCTTCCTGTGCATAGCGAATCAAAAACGGCGCCGTCGCCACCAGACAAGCCGCATACAGCCCGGCACGCCGGCCGTTCACAGTCCGACCGATGACATAGACCACCGGCACCGTGAGCGCAAAGCACAGCGCCGAGAAGAGCCGTATCCAGAACTCACTGCTGTTCCCAAACGCGATCCATATCTTCAGCAGCCCAAAATAGAGGGGGGGATGCCATCCTCGCAAACTGGTCACAAGCTCATCGGCTGGCCTCTGTGTCTGGTAGAAAGTCAGCACTTCGTCGAGCCACAGTGGTTCATAGTCAAGCTGAATCACAGCCAAGCACAGCGCGGTCAACGTTACTGCGGCCAGAATCGGCCATTGCCGGGCGCTAGACATGGTGCGGTCTCGATAAATAAAGGGCGATTTGCATATCAGCTTGCCTTCAAACAATAAAGACGATATCACCTGCCCTCTGCCTGTCATGCCAAGGTGGTTTTCAGACTATGTTCAAATTCCATTCAAGATGCACCCTGAAGGACTGTGCTAAAACTTCCACCAGTTCAAAAGCAGCAGCGCTTTTTTAGCGGCAACCAGCAGCGTCGCCAAGATCACCAAAGCCAGCTGGAGGTCAGCCAGCTGCCTGCGCCGCCGATCACGGACATCGATCTCGTCCTGGATTCTTTGCTCGGATGCCGCTTCAAGCTCTCCCAGCGGACTTAGGATTTTCAGCTTGGCATCGAGGTATTCCTGGCTGTACAGCCGTTGCAGTCCCTTGAGGGCCGCGCCTTCAAGCACATACTCACCATCGCCGGCCGCAATCTGCTCTTCAACGACAGCCATGACCTCTTCCTCGATCAAGGCCAGTTCGTTGGACAAATCTTCGGATTTCTCTAGCAGCGTTCTTTCTGCCTCCGGCAGCATCGCCAACTCCGAATCCATAAATCTCGGATCTTGCAGCAGCATCCTCAACGATATCGCCGGTCCAAATTCGCCCCGGCGCTCGCCGGTCGCCGCTGCATATTCCCAATAATTATCAGCCTCATCATACTTGTTCGGCCGCGGCGCCTCACCGTTGCGTATATCCAGAATCTCCTGGTAATACTCGCGGTACTGCGGGTCGCCGGTGACCGCGTACAGACGCACCATCAGCGTCAAATCGTCCGTGCTTTGCCGCATCAGGTCGGAAAGCCGGCGTATCTGGCGGCTGGCCTGCGCCGCTTCAGCCACAAGGTCGTGCGCTTCCCGTAATTGCACAGATGCCACCAGCGATGCGATCAACAATACAAGAATGACAAAGACCGTGCCTAAAAACGTAATTCTGTTCCTCATCATTTAACTCCTTCCGACCAAATTATGGGAATGCCTATAGGCAAGCATCACTCTGAATCCAGCTAAGGACCCGCTCCTTCTTTCATTAACGGATCGGGCAAACGTTCTGCTTCAAAATCGTTATCCACTTTCTCTTTGGGACGGTCTCCCAAAACATCTCTCACATATATCTCATCCACCAGCACAGCAACGCAAGCGCTTAACGGCACTGCCAGCATCAATCCGAGAAAACCAAAAAAGAAGCCAAAGATAATCTGACCGAGCAGGACAAGTATCGCCGGCATATTCATGCGTTCGCTTGCCAAGATGGGGCTGACCACCTGGCTTTGAATAAAGGAAACGCCATAAATAATAACCGCTGTCCAGATTACATTGCCTTCCGCTTGGACCATAGAAGCCGCAACCGAAGGGACCAGCGCCACGATGGGACCAAAGTTCGGAATGAAAGACAGCATCCCGGCTAGGACACCCAAAGCGACCCATTCTTGAATGCCCAGCGCGGCCAGCCCCAGCCCGGTCGCTAAGCCAACGAAAATCATGGACACGCCGGTGACGCTTAACCAGACGCGCAGGGTAGAATCAATCCGACGCAGGATAATGTGCATGCGGTCGCGATACCATTTTGGGGTGAGCGTAATGATGCCATTCACATACAATTCGGGTTCCGCCAGCAAATACATGCTCAAGAAAAAGATAATCAGCACGCTAAGGATGGTGTTGGCGACACCGCCTACAACTGGCAAAACCGTCCCGCCAAGACGACCCAAGGCATCAGAAACCTGCGATATCACCTGATTGATAAGCTCGGTGCTGTCGCCGGTGATAATGCCTTCGAGAAATGGAAACCAGGCGATTAAATTTTCACGGGTAATCGTTGCCTGAAGCTGTTCAACGCCACTCGGCACGACATTAGTCGCAAGCTCCGAAAACTGGGTGGCAATCGTTGGCGCAATTAAACGCGCGATTAACAGGATGATGATGAAAAAACCAATCACACTCAATATAATTGCCAGAAAGCGATTCATATTGAAGTGATTCATAAACAGACGAACAGGCATGGTAAAAAACACAACCAGAATCACGGCGGCGAAGGTAAGCATCAACGTGCCGCGGATCTCCCAGATAAACAGCAAGCCAAGACCGATGATAATGGCCACAAGGATGTTGCGTAAACCCAGGTTGATAATGCCGGAGTCATTTGGATTCATTACATCCCCCAATGAAAAGCGCTTTCCTTAACTTTATGATGGTCATCCAAAGACAGATCCGCGGATTCACTCGGATAGATTTGACAAGGATTATAGCATTGATATTATAGCATTGATGTCGAAAGAGGGCGAATTGAATTTTACCTTCGCCATCATAAGATTAGCCGATTATAATAACGGAACGATGTTCAAAAAACAAGGATAATTGAATGAAATTTGATGTTACGGTTTTTTGTGATGATTTGAACCGGGCAGATCAGCTTGCAAGGACTGTCGAAGCGTATGGTTTTGACGGGCTTTGGGTGGCGGAAGCGGCGCATAATCCGTTTTTGCCGCTGGCGCATGCTTGTGTGACGACCGAGCGCATTGAGCTTGGCACTGCCATCGCCGTCGCATTTCCGCGCAGTCCGATGGTCATGGCGCAAAACGCATGGGACCTGGCGCAGCAGTCCAGGGGCCGATTTATCCTTGGGCTGGGCACGCAAGTCAAGCCGCACATCACCAAGCGATTTAGCTCGAAATGGGGCAAGCCTCTGCGGCAGCTGCGCGAATACATTCAATCATTACGCGCAATCTGGCGCAGCTTCAAGACCGGCGACGCGCTCGTCAGTCAAGGTGAATACTACCGCTTTTCCCTGTCGGCGCCTTGCTTCGCACCGCCGCCGCTGGAACATCATCCGATTCCCATCTACATCGCCGGGGTCAATACTGGCTTGGCAAAGCTGGCCGGCGAACTTTGCGACGGATTTCACGTCCATTCCTTTCATACTCCGCGTTACCTGCGCGAGGTTCTGATGCCGGCATTTCAGGAAGGCGGGCGGCGCGCCGATTTATCTTTATCCTGCGCCGTCTTTGTCGTCACCGGTCAAACGGAAGCCGAAATGGAAAGAAGTAAAATGATGAGCAAATCGCAAATTGCTTTTTACGCCAGCACACCCAGCTACAGCAAAGTTCTGGAATTGCATGGCTGGCAGGACTTAATCCCAAAACTGAATGCGATGCTGCGCCGCAATCGCTGGGATGAAATGCACACCCTTATCAGTGATGCCATGCTCGATCACTTTGCCGTTGTGGCGCCGCCCGAGGAACTTCCCTATCAAGTCCGCGAACGTTACGATGGACTGCTTGACCGGGTTGGCTTCTATTTTCCATTTGAACCTGATGACGAAAGCAAAGGCATCATCTGGGAACAGGCATCCAAAGCGATGGCGCGCTAATGGCGCAGATGATGCTCAAGGGGCAAGCTGATGAAATTGGACATGACCTTCCGACCCGGCGGCGATTTAAGTTTCGATGCCAAACAGATTCAACAGGCGGAAGCCTTGGGATTCGATGCGGCTTGGGCAGTCGAGGCGGCGCGCAATCCGTTTTTTCCGCTGACTTTGGCGGCCAAGATCACCAGCAATATCCGCATCGGGACACAAGCAGCAGCCGCATCGCCGCGCAGCCCGATGATCAGCGCGCAGATTGCCTGGGATTTAGCCAGGCAGACAGGCGGACGGTTTATACTTGGCCTGGGAACACAGATGCCCGGGTGCCAATTGAGCGAAGAATGGACGGATCCGATTGGACGAATGCGCGAATACATTGAAAGCATACGCGCCATCCAGGACACTTTTCAAACCGGCACCCGCCTGCGATATCGCGGCAAATACTATCAATTCCGTTTGATGCTGCCTTTTTTCAATCCCGGTCCGATTGAGCATCCCGATATCCCGATTCACATCGCCGCGGTCAGCCCGAAGATGTGTCAGCTGGCTGGTGAAGTCTGTCAGGGCGCCCATGTTCCTGGCTTCCACACTGTTTCTTATCTCAAGGAAGTCATTCAGCCCCAGATTGAGCAAGGGTTAAGCCAAGCCGGGCGAAAACGAAGCGACTTTGCCCTGACGGCGCCGGTATTCGTCGTCACTGGGGAGACTCCCGCCGACCGACAAAAAGCCGAAAAAGAAGTCAAAGCACGGATTGCCTTTTACGCAAGCCAGCCGGCGCATCAAGCCGTGATGGCACATCATGGCTGGGATAATGTCCATATCAAGCTCCGTCAGATGGCAGGCAAGCAGGCATGGGAGGATATGCCGCCGGCCGTTTCCGACGAGATATTCAACGAGGTCGCCATTATTGCGGCGCCGGAGGAAGCGGCTGCAAAAATCCGACAGCGTTACGCCGGGCTGGTGGACCGCGTTGGTCTGGAGTGGCATGCGGACAAGCCAAGATTGATGGAAATGATGGCAAAAGAGCAGGCAGTGAATCAGACATAAAGTTCGGGCATGGGTTCTTCAACAACTTTATAGATGCTGAAGCCGCGCTTCTGATAATTGGCGAGGGCGTGAGGGCCGTCGAGATTGCAGGTATGCAGCCAAACGCGGGCGGCGTTCATCTCCCAAGCGCGGGCGATGCCATAGCTTAACAGGTGCTTGCCGAGGCCGCGGCCCATATAATCGCGGCGCAGGCCAAAATACATAATCTCAACCGATTGATCTTCGTGCTGGAACAGTTCGACATAACCGCCGGGAGAACCGCTGACATACAAGACGTGAACCTGCGTGTTCTCGGAAGCCAGAACCTTCCGCAGTTCGGCATTGGGCATCACCAGGCGGTCTCGCCAAGCCCATTCCTCGCCAACCGATTGATAAAGAAATTTATAGAAACCCAGATCGGGCATTTCCATCTTCACGATTTCAATATCCGCCGCCTGCACAAAGGCTGGGACAAAGCTGGATGGGCTGACCATTTCCAGGTAGGTTGTGACAAGCATTTCGGTTTTTTCCGCAGCAAGCACCATAAGGCATTCATCCTGATGTGACATCAGAAGCAGCTTCATGCTTATAGCATAACGAGAACGGCGCCGATTCAGCATGGCATAAATCGACAAATTTACCCTTGTTGAGCTAAACAATGTCACCAAACAGGAATTGAAAATGGAGTTATGGACTGTATCGCGAGATGAAAAGAAACCTTGCCGCCGAAAACCGGCATCATTAAGATAAGGAATTGCCCGCCAGGCTAAGGTATTGTGCATGTCGCTGTTATATCGCCTTCAGCAGTCTTTCCAAACCCGCCTGTACCGATTTATGCCGACAGAACAGTTGATTGCGCGGGTCGCCAAAAACAGCGGCGCGGCTATACAGCCCCTTCTGAACGTTCTCAAAGAACGGCAGGCATTCCAGAACGGCAGGTTGGAATCGGTAGACTGGTCATCATCGCAGCTGAACCGCGCGCTGCTTTCGTCTTGCAGATTGGCAAATGCCAGCTTTGTCCGGGCACAGCTGCAAGGCGCGTATTTAGCCTATTCTGACCTCCGTCATGCCAACTTTGAAGATGCCAATCTGACTGATGCCCATCTGCGGGCGGCGAAACTTGCCGGGGCCAATTTGACCGCCAGCAAGCTGCAAGGCGCCAATTTTGCCAGAGCCGACCTGAACCGGGCGCGGCTGGTTGCCGCCGATTTGTCACAGGCAAACTTATGGCAAACTGATTTGCGCGGCGCCAATTTGACGAACGCCGTTATGACCGGCTGTCATGTAAGCGCTGTCAAAACGGATTCATCCACCATCCTGCCCAATGGCAAAGCAAACAGCGCGGCTGTAGACTGGGCGGCATTCACTTCCAATCAGGATTAGATTTCGCAGAAGTTCGCCGGTACAATAGACGCGAAAGTCTTGCTGACAGCATGGATTTTGGGGGGATAAGCTCTTGCATGTTGTTACCTTCACCCGCAGCACACCCGACACCGCCGCCAAAGTCTGGGTTGATGACAATGGCAATGTCACCTGGGGCGGTACAGCCACCGTCGTCAATCCTTGGGACGAATACTCACTGGAAGAAACGATTGCACAGGCTGAAAATGCGGCCGGCAAAGCGACTGTCATCGCCATTGGCGGTGAATTTCATAACGATGCCCTCAAGCACAGTATGTCTATGGGCATTCAAAACGCTATCCGCATCGAAGAGCATCGGGCCGACATCAGGGACAGCCTGGTATGGTCGGCGCTGGCGGCTGGCGCCATTCGCAAGTTAGGCGATGTCGAGTTGATTCTGTTTGGCAAAGAGAGCGTTGACGTCGGCACTGACCAGCACAGCTATCAGCTGGCTCGGCGGCTGGGCTGGACGATGCTTAGTTATGTCTCCAATATCCTTGAAGTCAACCGCGAAGCCGGCGCCATTAAAGTCGAAAAAATGCTGGAACAGGGCAAACAGCTGGTCTCTGCCAGACTGCCAGCCGTCGTTAGCGTGATGAAAGGCATTAACGAACCGCGCTATCCAAATTTTCTTGGCATTCGCAGAGCCGCCAAAGCACAGATCCCGGTTTGGTCGGCCAAGGACATGGATATTGAACCGCCGCCAGCGGCGACAGCTGTTCTCGCTTATAAAAATCTGCCGGCGCGGAAAATCGAAACCGAAATCATTGAAGGGCAGAGCATCGACGAAAAGGCGAATATCCTGGTGGAGCGCTTGTTTGAGGAGAAGGTGTTATGAGTGTCTTTGTTTGGATCGAAACATTCGAAGGTCAAGTCAACTCAAGCAGCCGGGAAGCCGCCGCGGCTGGCAAGAGCCTGGCGGACGCGTTCGGGACGGAGCTTGCGGCGCTTGTTTTTGGCAAAAATGCCGCCGCCATCGGGGCCGAGGTCGGGCAATACGGCGCCGCCAAGGCGATTGTATGTTCGGATAACAGTCTTTCGGTGTATCGCCCGGAGCCTTACGCGGCGCTGCTGACCCATCTTGTCAGGCAGCACAGCCCGACTGCGGTCATCGCCGCGGCGAGCCATCGCGGGCGCGAACTGCTGGCAAACTCGGCTGCCGACACCTGCTCTGGATTGATTTCCGAGGTGATTGATTTGCGCGTTGAAGCTGGCGGCATCATCGCGACGCGCCCGGTCTATGCTGGCAAGGCGCTGATGGAAATGACATCAAACACGGCGACCACATTTGTGACTATTCGCGGCCGCGCTTTTCAAACTTTGCCTGCGGATGCCGCGGCTTCAGCAGAAGTCGCCGCAGCAGAAGCCGTCTTGGACAGCGGCAGCATCACCACCCAAATTGAAGGATTCAAGTCCGAAGCCGGCAAGGTCAGTTTGAGCGAGGCGGCGATTGTGGTCAGCGGCGGCCGCGGGATGGCGAACAATCCTCTGGCGGCCGCCGACCTCAAGGGAGAGGCCGCTGGCATCTGGAAAGCCAAAGAGGGCTTCAAAAATACCTTGCAACCGCTTGCTGCGGTTCTTGGCGCTGCGATTGGCGCCAGCCGCGCCGCCGTTGATGCCGGCTATATTCCCTATGAGCATCAGGTCGGCCAAACCGGCAAAGTGGTCAGCCCTGATTTATACATCGCCTGCGGCATCAGCGGCGCCATCCAGCATCAAGCCGGCATGCGCGGCAGTAAAATTATCGTCGCCATCAACAAAGATGCCCAAGCCCCGATTTTCAAACTTGCCCGGTATGGCATCGTTGACGACCTTTATCGGGCTGTGCCGGCATTAACCAAAGCGCTGCGGAAAAAATTAAATTAGACGGCAATGGGGCGCGAATCAGCGGCTCTTTTGTTCCAATTCACCACAATCCAATGTATGGTCATTATGATAATTCACCATAGCATATCCACAGGAAACCATTAGTCTGCAACTATGAGACCGATGCTTGAGACTTGACTGAATCAGGCGGCATTCTCGCCCGGATACATTGACCTGACAGGCTCACAGATTTATGGAACTTGCGCTGTTCACCGGTGTTCCATTCCTGCTGGCGCTGCTGCTGGCAGCCCCATGGATAAGGAAAACATTCCATCAGTCGGCACAGACTTTTCTGACGACCTTGGTTATGGCTGGGCTGTTTTTCGCTTTTTTGGGCTATGTTCCGCGGGTACAGGCGGAGCAGGTCATCTTGCAGACATTCGATTGGATTCCCTCGCTGGGCATCCGTCTGTCCTTTTATCTGGATGGCTTGTCTTTGATTTTCGCTCTCATTGTCACCGGCATCGGCGCCCTGATTTTTTTCTATGCAGGATATTATTTCGAAAACGACGCGGCGCACAACCGCTTCGCGGTGTGGCTGCTGGGCTTTGCCGGCGCTATGCTGGGCGTGGTCTTGTCGGGCAATCTGCTGATGATGTTCGTTGCCTGGGAACTGACGAGCGTTACCTCGTTCATGCTCATCAGCTTCACTGGGGATAAAATGGCGGCGGCGCGCGCGGGAGCATTCAAGGCGCTCTTCGTGACCGGCGGCGGCGCTTTGGCCCTGATTATCGGGCTGGCGATGCTAAGCGTGGCCGCCGGGCATATTTTATATCCTGATGCGGGAATCTACTTCGCTGCGGATTTTGATTCCATTCTCCAAGCCAAGACCCTGCATCAGCATGAATGGTTTCCCGCATTTACGATTTTGATTGTGCTGGGCGGCTTGACCAAGAGCGCCCAATTCCCCTTCCATTTCTGGCTTCCGGGGGCCATGAGCGCCCCGACGCCAGCCAGCGCCTATCTGCACAGCGCGACGATGGTCAAGGCGGGCATCTTCCTGTTTCTTCGTCTGTCCCCTGTTATGTACCCAAATCCGCTTTGGTCAAGCCTGCTGCTCTCATTTGGTCTGCTGACGATGCTGATTGGCTCATACTTCGCTGTCAAACAGCGCGACCTCAAGGGTCTGCTGGCTTATTCAACCGTCAGCAAGCTGGGTGCGATTGTCGCTATGATTGGCCTGCCGGGACAAAATGGACTGAAGGCGGCATTTCTCGGAATCATGGCGCACGCACTGTACAAGTCGGCATTATTCCTGGTCGCCGGCGCCATTGACCATGCCACCGGCACCCGAAACATCGACCGGCTGGGTGGACTGCGCCGGCAAATGCCTTGGATGTTTATAGTCACAGTCATTTCGGGGCTGTCTATGGCGGGAGCGCCGTTTTTACTTGGATTTGTCGCCAAGGAGACCCTGCTTGACGCCATGCTTCAGTACAGTCCGCCCTATACACTGCTGGTCATGGGCATCGTTCTTGCCAGTTCTGCACTGACGGCTTTGGCTGGATATATGCTCATTTACGACGTTTTCTGGAAAGCGCCCGATACAAAGGTGCATTTTCATTCCCCTCCGCCGCTCATTCGGCTAAGCCCTCTGTTACTGTCGTTCGGCTCCTTGACTTTGGGCTTTCTGGTTCAACCTGTGCTGGCGCCTCTGTTGGAGTTGGCGGTCCCCAAAGCATTTGAGCTTTATCTGTTTGAAGGCGTCAATGACATTTTTCGGATGAGCATGGGCATTTTGGCTGCTGGCCTGTTTCTGTTTTGGTTCAGAAACGCTCTCATCAAGCGCATCACCTTTCCATTTTCCGCCCATTCAATTTATCAAGAGCTTATCAGCTATATCGAACGGGCCGGCGACGGCGTTCTTAGCACGCAATCCGGCTATGTTCGATATTATCTGGCGATCATCCTGGGCACGGTGTCGGCCGTGCTTATCGCCTCGGGGACACTCACTGCGGTTACGGCCGGCGAGCAGCTTTTCCCATCCGATTTGTCGGTAACGATTACCGACTTGGCAAAAATTTTCATGCTGTTTCTAACAGTGGTGGCGGGTCTGCTGACGATTACTGTCCGCGAACATGTCAAGGCAGCGATTGCTTATGGTGTGATCGGCTATACCATTGGCGTCATTTTTCTGATTGAACATGCGCCCGATGTCGCCCTGGTGCAAATGCTGGTCGAGACGATGGCGACTGTTCTCATCATCATCATGCTTGGACGCATAAGCTCCGCCAACCGCCGAGAGGTCATCAACCGTATGTGGCGCGGGCGGCATCGATACAATTTTGGGCTGCTGCGAGACATAGGCATATCAATTGTCATTGGTTCGGCTGTGTTTGTCTTCGCGCTGATCGCGCTGCAAAATCGTCCCGAACGCAGCAGCATTGCCGCATGGCATCTGGAAAATACGGCCGCCGTCGGCACCGAGGATGTCGTTGGCGCTATCGTCGCCGACTTCCGCGGCACAGACACCCTGCTGGAGATCGCGGTATTCACCACAGCGGCTCTGGGCGTCTTAACCCTGCTGTCGCGCGGACGGCAAGGCAGCAGCCCACTGGCGCCCCAGCTGGAGTCTGTCAAGCCATCACATGAATTCGATCTGCAGGCGGTTGCGGAAATACAAGACGCTACCCACCTGTCCACACCCTTTACGCGTTCGGTTTCATATATTGTCCTGCCGATTGCCATTCTGATTGGCATCGCACAGATCCTGTACGGCGGCCGTGGTCCTGGCGATGGATTCACCGCCGGCGTCACTATCGGATTGGCGATATCTCTGTGGTATGTGGTCTTGGGTTATTTTGAAGCCAAACGGCAGCTGCCCTGGTTTCGTCCGGCGCAGATTGTGCGCCTCGGTTTGGTCATCGCCATTTTGAACGCGCTCTTGCCGCTGCCGCTTGGCAAAGGGTTTATGGGGCATATCGAATTTGACAAGGCTTTGGGCATTTATGACCTGGTTGGGTCGTTTGGGCTGCACGTTACATCGGCGCTGATTTTTGAGATCGCGATTGCCATCACAGTGATGGGTGGATTGGGCATCATTATGGAAGCGATTGCCTATCCCAAAGAGGTGCAGACTTTTGCCGACGAGTAGAAAGTGACTTGAAATGATTGAATTCATGTTTGCGATGGCGATTGGGATTTTGTTTGGCATCGGCGTGTTTCAGTTATTGAGACGCGACCTGATCAAGGTGGCAATCGGATTCGCCCTCCTGTTTTCGGCCATCAATTTGTTTTTTGTCGCTGTCGGCGCCTTTGAAGGCGACTTCGCCCCCTATGTCAGCAATGTTGAAGCGGGAAGGCCTACCAGCGATCCCTTGATTCAAGCCCTGATCCTGACAGCCATCGTGGTGAGCTTTGGAAGTTTTTCGCTCGTCTTGGGATTGATCAATATCATCTCGCGCCGTTATGACACAGTGGACTCCAACGAAGTCAATCATCTGAAACACTAGGAAACAGCGACCGACACCGATGGAAAATAACGTCTTTCTTCTCGGCACCCTGGCGACGCCTCTGGTTGGATCCATTGCCGCCTTGCTATTTGCCAAATTGAACCGCATTCAGCGCTATATCGGCGTCTTGACCAGCCTCATCGCCTGGCTTTCCAGCACGGTCCTGCTGGTGCAGATTCATGCTATGGGCGTGCAAACTTATGAATTGGGAAACTGGAGGCCGCCTTATGGAATCGTGCTGGTCGCCGACGCCTTGGGCGGCCTCTTCGCTTTTATGGTGACGACCATCATGGTCGGCGGGCTGCTCTATACCTTGAACAGCCGCGACAAGTGCATGACCTATCCGGCCTTTGTGCCGCTGTTTTTACTGATGGAAGTCGGGCTGGCGGGCGCTATGCTGACCGGCGATTTGTTCACCCTGTTTGTCTTTATGGAATTGATGGTGCTGGCTTCGGTGTCCCTGACGGCAATATCGGACGATCAATATGGACTCGAAGCCGCCCTGAAGTATATCCTGATTAGCTCAATGGGAACGCTCTTTTTATTGTTGGGCATCGCCGCCATGTACGCAGCGCTGGGCACGCTCAACATGGCTGATATGGCGCAGATCCTGCTGACCGGTGAACGGCCTTTTCTGGCGCCGGCATCGGCGCTCATGCTTCTATGCGCCTTTTTGCTCAAGAGCGCCGTTTTCCCCTTTCATTTCTGGCAGCCCGACTTTCATACGACCGCTCCAACCCCGGTCAGCGCCATGCTTTCTTCGATTGTGGTTAAAGTTGGTGTCTACGGGATTATCCGTCTAGTGACCCTGCTGTTTATTGTCGAAGCCCCTCTGCTTGAACGCTGGCTGGGGCTGCTGGGCATCATCGGCATCCTGTTTGGCAGCTTGGGCGCCCTGCGAACCTACAATGCCAAACGTATGCTGGCCTACTCGACATTCGCACAGATTGGCTTTATCCTGGTTGGCATCGGCTGGGGAGAGCCGCTCGCGCTGGTCGGCGCGATTGTTTATGCTTTTAATCACGCTTTTATCAAGTCGTCCCTGCTCATGCTTATCGGAGTCGTCGCCAGTCATACCAAGGTCAAGACAGCCAACTTTGCCGACATTAACGGGATTGGCAAAAAGCTGCCGGCGCTCACCGGCTGGCTGGTTCTGGCAGGCGGTTTGTCGCTGGCGGGCATGCCGCCGATGAATGGTTTCATCAGCAAACTGGCTTTGATTCAAGGGGGGATTCATAAACAGGACTGGTTCAACCTGCTTCTTATGGTTGGCGCCAGCATCCTGACGCTGATGTATATGATTCGCGCCTGGCAAAGCATCTTCCAGCAAGCGCCGCTGGCAAGCACCACCGAAACCAAAGACGGCGGGGACAGCCTGCTGGCGCCTTTTTTGCTGGTTGCCGCCAGCCTGCTGCTGGGGATCGTATTCGCCGAACCCCTGGTGCTGCTTGTCACAGAAACCGTCCGTCAGCTTGGCGACCCAAACATTTATATCTCGGCGGTTAATCTGCTGTCGAAAGGCGCTTGAGTATGTTGATGAAACGGCTGATCCTGTCGCTGCCTTTGGCAATCGGCTGGACAATTTATACTGCCCAGCCCACCATTGGCAATTTTCTGCTCGGCTATTTGTTTAGCCTGGTTGTGCTGGTCGCAACCGGTGTTCGCGGGGACAGTTTCAACCTGCGGAATGCCCCCAAACAGCTATTCAATTTGATTGTCTATATCTTTTTCCTGGCTTATGCGGTTTTGGTTTCGGGGCTTCAGGTTGCGCGATTGATCCTAAGCCCAAGCCTTCCCATCGACCCGGGGCTGTCTGCTGTCAACACGCAAGACGTTACCGAAAACTCGGTCGTCTCCGCTGTGAGCGCCCATGGCATCACGATTACGCCCGGTGAACTGGTGGTAGACTTTGAGGAAACGGCTGAAGAGGGCGTGCTTATGATTATACACAGCTTGAACATCACAAAATCGGCGCAAAATCTGGACAGTGATCAAACCATTCGGCTAAGACGAATCAAAGGGATACTCGGTCATGATTGAAAGCGCATTCGTGCAAACAGCCATTCGGCTCATTCTGCTGGCGCTGGTCAGCCTGCTGCTACCGGCTTCGTGGCGCGTCATCGTCGGCGCAACCCTGCCCGACCGCCTGCAAGCTGTCGATCTGATTACGACGCTCTTGATTGGCATTATCGTGATGCTGGCGCTGGTGGAAGGCACGCAGGGCTTTGTAGATATGGCGATTGCCCTGGCGGCTTTCGCTTTTGTTGGAACGATTAGCATCGCTCGATATATTTCTGAAGGCAGAGTGTTTTAGATGCTGTTAGAGATCGTCGGTGTTGGCGCGCTTGTTTTCGGTTTGTTTTTTTGCGCGGTGGGTGTCTTGGGAGTCATCCGCATGCCCGACAGCCTGACACGGCTTCATGCCTCTGGCAAGGTGGCGACGTTGGGGTTATTTGGATTGCTGGTGGGCGCGGCGATTCTGATGCCCGCCATTTTCTTCAAGATTCTGGCGCTGGGGCTGTTCGTGCTGTTGACCAGCCCGGTGGCCACTCATGCCATCGCCGCCGCCGAATACCGGCGAACTGAAATTGTTGAAGAACTTGTCGAAATGGAAGCCGCTGAAGATGAATTGGACATAACGGCGGTGGACATCTCCGGCTTCCTTTCGCGCTCAAGAATCCAGGATATTATTGAAGCGCAGCAGCGGGTGCTTCATCTATCCGCCGATGACCGGGAAGACGGCGACGGATAGAGCTCTAATCAGGGCGTCAAAATCGAGAAAACACAAGCGCGATGGGCCGCCATCAAGAGCCTTCACCTCCCAAAACGGCGGAAAATCGGATTGTCATTCGACTGTAGATGATCAAGAAGGTTGACCAGCAAAAATCCGACAATCATCAAGACCAGCGCCAGCCAGAAGTCACCGGCAGCCAAGTCCGGCCGGACATTCTGTTCTGCCAGACAGCGAAAGTCGCCGTGTCGGTCCAGGTCATTGGTCAGGCATTCTTTCCAGGGATAGATTTTCCACAGTGAGCCAGCCATAAATCCAACCAGCAGAGCCACCGTGACATGATAATAATGCGCCAGCAAAAAGCTCAACACGCGCGAAAAGGCGATGATGCCAGCCACAGCCCCCAAGCCGACGATGATGACCGGCGGCAAATCACGTTCACTGACCGCTGTCAGCACATAATCGTACTGTCCCAAAATCAACAGCATGAATGACCCGGAGATTCCCGGCAGAATCATGGCGGTAATCGCAATCATGCCGCTAAGAAACAGCATCGGCGCCGAATGATCGGCCGCGGCTGGAACGATGTTCACGATGACCAAGGCGGAAATCGCACCCACCGCAAACATGGCGATGGATGCCGGCGACCAGCGCACTTTGACGCCAATCGTCAAAATGGAAGCCAATACCAGACCAAAGAAAAAGGCAAACAGCAGCGTTCGCCCCTGTTCATCATCCATGACCGCGCTCAAAAAGCCGGACAAAAGGACGATGGCGGCCAGCAGCCCCAAGCCTAACGCTAGCAGAAATCGGAATGAAATGTAAACCAGCAGTTCCTTGACCTTGAGGCTCAAAGCAAGCCTAAGCGCCTCAAAATTAAAGGACTTAATGGCATGAATTAGGGTTTCATAGATGCCCAGGATGAAAGCCATCGTCCCGCCGCTCACCCCGGGCACAATATCGGCGGCCCCCATAGCGAATCCGGTCAAGAACAGGCGCAAATACTGCGCTGACGTTTGCGGCCGGGACAAATCCTGTTTTCCTTTGCTCACTGCTATACTCCATCATAATCAGGCGATGCGACGGCATATCATACCTGCCAAAGTCGGCGAGGTCAATCCCGAAAGATGAAACCAGAAGCCGACAAGCGCGGTCGGGTTCAAGGACGGATTGATGCTAGGCATTCATAAGGCGGCGCGGCGATTTCCGGGCTTGCCGATGAGCGCCCGGTCCAAGGCAAAGTCGACGTCATTCTGATTCACGGCGCCGGGCTGGCTGTCAGTCCAGCGGTCGGCGAAAATCGTAGACGCCATCATCAATTCCCCAACGTATTCCCGTTTCGCTAATCAGGGTATCTTCTTCCCGCCGTACCGTGGTATGAGAACGAGGGCATTTGAAGATGCTCATTGGATTATCCAAGCCTAAATCGAATGGCTTGCCAGCCGAACCAGCAAGCTGAAGGTCAAGAAATATGCTGGGCGAAACTGTCCAGGCTGTTCTTTGCAAAAGCGCGTCCATGCCAGAAAGAAGCGCGGTCGGCAGAGCGCGTTTGAGCCAAGCCAGCCGAAACCAGGAAACGGGAATAACCCGCCGAAGGTCGAACCCGTTTTGCGATGCCTGCGCCTGCATATAGTCGGGGTGGAAATTGAAATTCAACTCAATGAACTCAATCGGTTCAAGGGCATAGGGGTTCCAGTGGTTTCGCCCCAGGGCATGACGCAGCATGGACTTGAGGTTGCGCTTGTTGGCGTACTCAAGAATAAACTTACCCTTGCATGACAGGATTTCCCGAATCTGCGCCATGACCGCCGGGACATCCTCGATATGGTGGATGACGCGAATCATCGCCGCGCCATCAAACACACCCGATTGGAAAGGCATCTGGTAGGCGTCGGCCGCCACATACAAAGTTCCCGCATCGCCCGACTGCCGCCGCGCATACTGCAACTGTTCCAGCGAATAGTCAAGCAAGACCACCTGCTGGTACATCTTGTATTCACTGGTCATCCGCCCGAAACCGGCGCCGATTTCGAGCAGCCGATGCCCGCTTTCTGGCAAGAGCCGCCGCAGAACCCGCCGCTCAACGGCATCTTCATAATCGCGCCCCTGCCCTTCCCAAAAGTCTTGGCGATAGGTCGAATCGCCATAATCACAGATGCGCGGCGGCTCGGTCATAAGCCCTCCCAAAACACAAGTCCAGCGGCAAATGGGCTAGGACAAGCCGGCTTGCTTACGCAGAATTTCAGCCTTGTCGGTCCGTTCCCAAGGCGCATCGACATCCTCGCGCCCAAAATGTCCATAAGCCGCCACCGGCTTATAAATCGGACGGCGAAGCTCTAGGCCGCAGATAATCGCGGCCGGACGCATATCGAAATGCTCTTGAATCAATCGTTCGATGATTTCATCAGCCACCTGGCCGGCGCCGAAGGTTTCGATGGCTAATGAAGTTGGCTTGGCGACGCCAATCGCATAAGAGACTTGCAGCTCGAAACGTTTCGCCAGCCCGGCGGCAACGACATTCTTGGCGGCATACCGCGCCATATAGGCGGCGCTGCGGTCAACTTTGGTGGCGTCTTTGCCAGAAAAGGCGCCGCCGCCATGACGGGCAAGGCCGCCATAGGTATCGACAATAATTTTGCGCCCGGTCAGCCCGGCATCCGCCGCCGGGCCGCCTTGCTCAAACCTGCCGGTCGGGTTAATGATGAAACGGGTCGCATCGTCAATCAGATCATCGTCGACCACGGCGCCGATAATATGTTCCTTGACCTGCTGATGAATATCCGCCTGCGAAATTTCTGGGGCGTGCTGGGTCGAGATGACGATGGTGTCGACCCGTCGGGGCATGCCATAGGCATATTCAACGGTCACTTGACTCTTGGCATCTGGGCGCAGCCACGGCAGTTCGCCGGTCTTGCGCGCATTTGCCAGGCGGCGCACCAGACGATGCGCCAGCGACACCGTCAGCGGCATCTTTTCTGGCGTTTCGTCACAGGCGAAACCGATCATCATGCCTTGGTCGCCGGCGCCTTCCCGGTCAACGCCCTGTCGAATATCGCTGGACTGCCGATTGATGGAAAGGC
This sequence comes from Phototrophicaceae bacterium, assembly GCA_965203755.1. Taxonomy (GTDB): domain Bacteria; phylum Chloroflexota; class Anaerolineae; order Aggregatilineales; family Phototrophicaceae; genus UBA6055. Next base: position 740,627 of record OZ241910.1, read on the forward strand.
ACACTTTACAGCTTTCGGCATCGAAGCCATATTCGGCTGTATAGCCAATATCCGCAATCGTTTGGCGCACGATTTTTTCATATTCGATATCGGCTTTGGTGGTAATCTCGCCAAGGACCACAACCAAATCAGAGGATATCGCCACTTCGCAAGCCACCCGCGCCATCGGATCCTGGGCTAGGATGGCGTCCAAAATCGCATCGCTAATTTGATCGCAGATTTTGTCGGGATGCCCTTCCGACACGGATTCCGAAGTGAAAAGATACTTGGGGGAGGTCATAAATGTCGTTGACATGATCGTCCTTTCTTAGACAATAAAAAACGCCTTGCTAGGCAGAAGGCGTGGAGATGTTCATTCAGATACGCTCATCTGCCAGAGTTCAAACCCTGCCGGAGTTAGCACCGTCCCAAACCTTGGGGGTTGCCGCGAGATCATCGAGCCGGTTCTCTTACTCGCTCTTGATGAGTGCCGCAAGTCATTCAGACTTCAGCAGCTAAACTATAACACAGAATCCATCGCCGTAAAAGGGCAAAACAGCAGATCGCATCAAGTCACAGTCGACCGGCAAAAGAGCGCCCAAAGGGACGCGGTTTTGATGCGATTGCAAGGAACTGCGGGAAGATGCGGCTGTGGGGCAGCCTGACGTTATTTGCCGGGGCGCCGAATGTGCGTGATGAACTCATTGCGGAGCTCGCGGTTCTGCTTGAAATCACCTAACATCGCCCTGGTTGTCATATTGGAATCATGTTTCTTGACACCGCGAATCGTCGAACACATGTGCTGTCCGGTCATCACAACAGCGACGCCTTTGGGTTCTAATATCTCGTCCAGAAACTTCCCAATCTGACGGGTCAAACGTTCCTGTACTTGCAGCCGGCGCGAGAACATATCCACAATGCGCGGAATTTTGCTTAGGCCGATCACTTTCCGGTTCGGGATATAAGCCACATGGGCATAGCCTATAAACGGGAGCAGGTGATGTTCGCACAGGCTGTAAAATTGAATGTCATTCACGACGACGATGTCACTATATTCGATATCGAAGATGGCGTCGTTGATAAGCTGTTTCGGGTCTGTTGTGTAGCCGCTAACCAACTCCTGATAGGCTTTGGCCACGCGTTCAGGCGTATTCAGCAAGCCTTCCCGATTGGGGTCTTCGCCAATGGCGCGCAGCAAATCCGAAATCGAACGCATGGCGGCCTTCAGATCAACAGGCTCAAGATCCAATTCAAACCGGGTCAGCAGTTCCTCTGATTCGAGCTTTTGCTGAATGTTTGTTTCTGCTGTGGCATTTAATTTCAATTCAGAACTGTTCAATTTACACCTGGCCTGTTTCTGTTATCCGGCATTTATCCGTCTCTTTGCAACGCGCCCCTGCTCCAATGCAGCATGCTGCGAATTATGGATATTATAGCAGGCTGTTACAAAAATACAATATCTGTTTAGAATATCAGTTGAAATTGAAACAAATACTGTAATCCTGGCGCGCAAACGGCATAGCAAGACAGCTTCACTGTCACTTTTTCAGCCGCGATTCTATGTTACACTTTTTCAATTAGGCAGGCAAGTGGAGTACAGCATGGACATCATCGAAATCAACAATTTGCGGCTGCGTACCATCATTGGTTTCAGTTCGCATGAACTCAATGAGCCGCAGGATGTTGTGATCAATCTTCGCATCGGCATCCATCGGCGGCTGGCTGGCGAAACCGACAGCCCCAAAGACGCCTACAACTACAAAACAATCACCAAAGCGATCATTCAAGCAGTCGAGCGTTCGCGCTACCGCCTGGTTGAAAAACTTGCCGAAGAAATCGCCCGTTTGTCTATTGTGGATTATCAAGCTCCGTATATTGAAGTGAACGTACACAAACCTGGCGCTCTGCGGCGCTCGGATACAGTCGGCATACGGATTGAACGCCGGCCGCAAGACTATGCCAAAAATGCGGTTTATGTCTCGCTGGGGTCGAATATATCGCCCGAAAAAAACCTGCGCCGGGCAGTGCGCCTCCTGCGGAGCTATACCACGCTGCTGGCTCTGTCGCCGGTTTATCGCACCGCGCCGCGCGGTTATGCGGCGCAGGACAGTTTTTTGAATATGGCTGTCAAGATTCATACCCGGCGTTCGCCGCTGCGGTTCAAAACCGAGGTGATTGACCGGATTGAAGCCGAACTGCATCGCGTCCGCGACCCGAACAATCGAAATGCGCCGCGCACGATTGACCTTGATATTTCACTCTGGAACAGCGAGGCGCTGGAGTTTGGCGAAAAGCCCTGGAAAGTGCCGGATGAGGATATCATTCATTTTGCCCATGTCGCCGTTCCATTGGCGGACATCGCCCCGGACTATCGGCATCCGACTGAAGGCAGGACATTAGCGGACATCCGTTCCGCTTTGGATAGGGCCGGCCTGGCGCGCGCGCCGCTTGAGTTTTCATCATAATGATTTTAAGTGTTTTCGGGCTTGCGCCTGTATATTGTTACTGTCGACGGGTTTCGCCCTGACGGCCGGCTGCTGGATGCGGTAAGATAGGGCTGTTTGACAAACGCGGGTTTTTGCGCCCAATCAGGAGCATGTATGGTGAACGAAACCTTAATCACCCTGTCCGAACCGCGTTCGGCCGCGGCCGAAGCCTATCGCAGCCTGCGTACCAATTTGATGTTCAGCAGCGTCGAGAACCCCATTCATACCCTGCTGGTCACATCCGCGGCGCGCGATGACCGCAAGAGCGTCACCCTCGCCAATCTGGCTGTGACCTTTGCCCAGGGCGGCAGCAAAACCATCCTGGTGGATGCCGATCTGCGGCAGCCCAAACAGCATCATATTTGGGGAATCAACAGCCGGCGCGGGCTGACCGGCATGATGATGAACGCTGCCGCCATTGGCGATCCACCCTTGCACGCGACCCAAGTGGACAACCTGCAAGTGATCGCAAGCGGGGAACTGCCGCCCAACCCGGCGGATCTGCTGGGCGGGAAGCGGATGGATGAGATTATCGGCGCCTTAAAGGCGCGCGCCGATTACATTCTCTTCGACAGCCCGCCGATATTAGCGGCGACGGACGCCGCGCTTTTGGGCATCAAGCTGGACGGCGTTTTGCTAGCCATCCGCGCCGGAGACACGCGCCGCGACCACACCGCACAGGCGCGGCAAGCGCTGGAACGGGTGCATGTCCGCGTGATCGGCGCGGTTTTGACCAATGCCCCGCGCGAAAACAAAATCGCTTACTAAAAAGTTGGAATGCGCTTGATTGTTCTAATCATCTTGTGAAGCGCCTTGACCGGAGCTATGAACAGGGGACAGAAACAGCGATGAAAGGGCTCATCCTAAGCGGCGGCAAAGGCACTCGACTCTATCCACTCACCTATACCCGCGCCAAGCAGCTGATTCCGGTGGCGAATAAGCCAGTGCTGGTGCGGGTGATTGAAGCCATCCGCGAAGCAGAAGTCAGAGAAATCGGCATTGTCGTTGGGCAGACGGCGCCGGAAATCAAAGAAGCGCTGGGGGACGGGCGCGAATGGGGGGTGGAATTGACCTATATCCCACAAGGCCGGCCGGATGGTTTGGCGCATGCGGTCAAGGTTTCCCGGGATTTCCTCCAAGATGACCCATTCGTTATGTTCCTTGGCGACAATGTGATCGAAGGCGGCATCAGCGCATTGATCGCTGACTTTGCGGACAATGACTGGAACAGCCAGATCGTGCTGAAAGAAGCAGAAAACCCATCGGCTTATGGCATTGCCCAACTGCGGCTGGACGGCAGCATCGAAAAGCTCATCGAAAAGCCTGAAGACCCGCCCAGCAGCCTGGCGCTGGTTGGCATTTACATGTTCGATCATCATATCTTTGAGGCGGTTGATTCGATACAGCCATCGGCTCGGGGCGAATATGAAATCACCGATGCCATCCAATGGCTGATTGACCATGGCTATACCGTCTATCCGCATATCCACAAAGGCTGGTGGATTGACACCGGCAAGCCGACGGATATGCTGGAAGCCAACAGTTATGTGCTGGAAGAGATCCGGCCGGCGATTGCCGAAAGCGCCCGGATTGACGAACGTTCGCGCGTGGATCCACGGGTCACTGTGCAGCCGGGCGCCCAGATTCTCAACAGCGTTATCCGCGGCCCGACGGTCATCGGCAAAAACACCACCATCGAGAACAGCTACATCGGGCCTTTCACCAGCATCTATCACCACTGCGAAATACGCAACTGCGAAATTGAACGCAGCATTGTTTTGGAAAACAGCCGCATCATCGATATTGACCAGACCTTGCGCGACAGCCTCATCGGGCGCAGCGCCTCGGTCAAACGCAGCCGCGGCAAACCAAGCGGCATCAAGATGAATCTTGGGGACTACGGCGCGGTTTGGGTTTAGTCATGCAGCCGGAAACAGAAGCGGAGACATCAGCATGAAAAATATCTTGGTCACGGGCGGCGCGGGATTTATCGGCAGCGCTTTTGTCAGGCACATGGTCAAGACCTATCCCGATTACAATATCGTCTGTTATGACAAGCTGACCTATGCCGGCAACCTTGACAATCTGCTGGAGGTTAGTGATGACGAGAATTATCGCTTTGAACGCGGCGATATCGCCGACCGTGCGACGGTGCGCCAGGCGCTGAACCGGCACCGCATCGACGCCATTGTCAACTTCGCCGCCGAAAGCCATGTAGACCGCAGCATCCTGGAGCCGGACGCCTTTATTCACACCGATGTGGTCGGAGCTTACATCCTGCTGGACGAGGGGCGCAAACATGGCATTGACCGCTTTTGTCATGTATCCACCGATGAAGTTTATGGCGACATTGAGGCGGGGCTTTCGGGCGAAGAGGACCGATTTCTGCCAAACAGCCCCTATGCGGCCAGCAAAGCCGGCGGCGAGCTTATGGTTCGGGCTTATCATGTCACCTATGGCATCGACGCGGTGGTCACGCGCGGCAGCAACACCTATGGTCCCTATCAATACCCCGAAAAACTCATTCCCTTCTTCACAACCGAAGCCATTGATGACAAGCCGCTGCCGCTCTATGGCGATGGCGAACAGGTTCGCGACTGGCTTTACGTCGACGACCATGCCCGGGGGGTGGACCGGGCGCTCCATTTTGGCAAGTCGGGCGAGGCTTATAACCTTGCCGGCGAAAACCAATGTTTTAACGTGGATGTCACCCGGCGCATCCTAAAGCTGCTGGATAAGCCGGAATCGCTGATCCGCCATGTTCCCGACCGCCAAGGGCATGACCGCCGCTATGCCATGACCGCCGAAAAAGCGCGGCGGCTTGGATGGGAGCGGCAGTTTGATTTTGACCGCGGGCTGGAAGCCACAGTGCGCTGGTATGCGGCGAATGCGTGGTGGTGGCGCAAAATCAAAACCGGCGCCTGGCTGGATTTTTACCGGCGGCAGTATGCCGAGCGGCTGGCATTGGCGGCCCCGCGCTGATTGATCAAGCAAGCGAGGTCAATTTGAAAATTGAACGATATCCGCCGCGGCAAAGACGATTCAGGGCTTGCGGCTGCGCTTTCATCATCGCTGGCATGGGCGTCATGCTTGTGGTTTTCGCGGTTTTCGCGGCGCCTATGCTGCCGGCCATCGCTTTGCGAATCGCCGGGTTCGAACCCATCACAAGCGCGATCCAGCCGGTGACGGCCGCGGCGATTCCAATAGTCCGAACCCATGCAGCAAGTCCGGCGGTGTTTCTTTCGGCTGCCGGCTTTGGTCAAATGAACCTGCCGGCTTCACCCAGCTACAGCATCAGCGCGGGCACAGATGACAGCGGCGCTGATACTGTTCAAATCACCGTCGGCGCCGAAAATATCCGCGCGCTCTGTTTGCAGTACACTGATTTTTGCGGTGACCGCGGGAATCCTTTTCGTCGGGCGAAGATCGCGTTGGAAAGCGGCGGCGCCGTGATTGCCGGCGAGGCGTTTGTGGATGTTCTGAATGCCTGGCAGGCGATTGAACTGCGATTATCTCTAAGCCCCGCCAATGCCATTCAGATCGACAGCGTCGGCATCGATGGCGCCCGCTACCGCATCCCCGATAACGAATTGGGGCGGCGCATCGGCGAGGTTCAGGCAGGCGTCAATCAAATGCTAAAAGGGTTATCGGCGCAGACGGACGGGAAGACCTATCCGCTTTTCGATATCATCATCACCGAAAGCCAGTTGGTCGCGGTCTTTCGCTAAGGGTACAATTCGGGCAGGCGAAATCGAGCGGCTCCGCGAGATTTGGGGAGCGGGCATCCGCAGATGAAGATCTTAATCACTGGCGCGGCGGGCAAGCTCGGCGCGCAGCTTAGCCGACAGCTGAATAAAGCGCATGATGTCATCGGCGCTGACCGCCGCCGATTAGATGTTGCCGACTGGGCTGGCTGCCATCAGCTAATACACGATACGGCGCCTGATATTGTCCTGCATTCGGCCGCCTGGACGGATGTGGACGGCTGCGCCCGCGATCCGCGCCAGGCGCTGGTCATCAACGGCGTCGGCGCGCACAATATCGCCGTCAGCGCGGCGCGGCTTGGCATTCCGATTCTGTATGTAAGCTCCAACGAAGTCTTTGACGGCAAGCTCAATCGACCCTACACCGAATTGGATGTCGCCAATCCGGGCAATCCATACGGTTACAGCAAATGGTATGGCGAACGGGCGGTTCGACAGAGCAATCCGCGGCATTATATCGTGCGAACGGCATGGCTGTTCGCGCATGGCGGGACGAATTTCATTCAGGCGATACAGAAGGCGGCTCAAGCCGGAAAATCGCTGCGGGTGGTGACCAATGAAGTCGCCAATCCGACTTATGCCAACGACGTCGCCAGCGCGATTGCGGCCTTAATCGAGACGCAGCGCTATGGCAGCTATCATTTTGTGAATGAAGGCGCGGTGTCCCGCTGGGACTTCGCCCGTTATGTATTAGACCAGAGCGGCTTTGGCGATACCCCCATTGAACGCATCAGCCGCCATGAGTGGCAGCGCCCCTCGCTCCCGCCTGAATATACCGAGTTGGCGAACATCGCCGGCGCGCAGATCGGGATTCGCCTGCGTCCCTGGCAGGACGGCGTGCGCGCTTTTTTGCAGGCCGAGGCCGCCATCCCATGAAGGCGCGCCTGTTCACGGTGGTTATCCCGAACTGGAACGGGCGGCGTTTTCTTAAAACCTGTCTGGATTCCCTGCGCGCCCAAACCTACCCCGCCATTGAAGTCATCATCGCTGACAACGGTTCGTCGGATGGCTCGCAAAGGTATGTCAAAGCCAATTATCCGGAAGCTGTCCTGATTGAGCTTGGGGCAAATCAAGGCTTCACCGGCGCCTGCAACATCGGCATGGAAGCCGCGCGCGGCTGCTTCATCGCTTTACTGAACAATGACACCGAAGTCGAGCCGAACTGGGTCGCTGAAATCGTCAATGCCTTTGACGATCACGCTGAAGTCGGAATGATAGCCAGCAAAATGCTGCTGTTTGACCAGCGCGGCCGCATTCATGCCACTGGGGATTTCTTCACTACTGATGGCCGCGCCGGGAACCGCGGCGTATGGGAAAAAGACGAAGGGCAATATGATTGCGCCGACTATGTTTTCGCTGCCTGCGGCGGGTCATCGGCTTATCGAAAATCGATGCTCGACCAGATTGGCCTGCTCGACGATGATTATTTCTTCCTGCTGGAGGATATCGACCTCGCCTGGCGGGCGCAGCTTGCCGGGTACAAAGCCTTGTATGCGCCGGACGCCGTTGTTTATCATCGTCTGTCGGCCACCGGCGGCGGCGTCATGGCCAGCTTCTATGATGGCAGAAACGCCATCTGGCTGGTTGTCAAAAACCTGCCGGCCGCGCTTTGGCGCAAATACGCCGGGCAAATCCTCATGCGGCAGGCGGGGCTGGCTTGGCAGGCGCTAAAGGCTTGGCGCGGGGCGGAAGCGCGGGCGCGTTTGCGGGGCATGGCAGCCGGATTACTGGCGATTCGGGGCGCGCTGCGGAAACGGCGGCGGATTCAGGCGGCAAAGACCGTCACGGATGATTATGTGGACAGTATGCTCACACGGCGATAATGCCGGCGCTCATTTTTACATCAGTCAGGCGCTGCCGGCGCATCATCCCGCGCAAAGGTGAGCAGTTTAAGGCTTTCGCCAAAGTCGCGCTCCGCCACCAGCCGCCCGCGGCCGGAAAACACGTCCTGCAAAGCCGGCAAGCCACAGTATGCGTATTGGGGTGCGTTGCCGCGGCGGGTGGCGATCCACAGCTCGGAATAATCGTCGAACAGGGACGCCATCGCACGCGGATCGCCCTGCCGCGTCCATTTCTTAACATCACCGGCGGCCGGCTCCAGGAATAAAGCGGCCATCTGCTTGTCCAGTTCGCCAAATATCGCCATATCATGATCATGGCGGCGCCAGTAGTAGCTGAACGGGGTACGTCCCCAGCCGGGGCAGAGCAGCAGCGCGCTGTCACTTGAAGCCGCTTGAGCCACAGTCTGCGCCACTGAATCCCAGGGTTCAGGGATCGCCCGTTCATATTGTTTCCACACCCCGTACAGATTGCACAGCAGCAGCCCAGCCAGGACGATGCGGCGCAGACCGGCGCTTGGCAGCCGCGCGAGCCCCACCCCACAGGCGACATAAAATGGTATCGACGACCATATAATCGTTCGGGCGCCAAACACTGGACGGAAGAGGGATGACGCGGCCGCCAGCATCAGCGGCAGTCCCAAGGTCCCAATGAGCGCGAACCCGACCCATTTCCAGTCTTTTCGCCGCCGCCAGCCCCACAGCGCAAGGACGCACAGCGCCGCCAGCGCGATGGTCTGTTCACGGAGGTATTCGCCGCTGCCATAAACGATAAAAAGGGTCTTTTGAAACCAGCCGAAGTCTACCGGCGCCGGCGATCCCCCCCGCTCGAGGTTCTCGACGCTGGCTGACAGCATGGAAATGTTGGGCAAATACAGCGCCAGCGCGACCATGCTGGCAGCGATGAGATTCCGCAGCCGCCGCCATCTGTACGACGGCGCGGCGGCGATGGCGACCAGAAAGATGAGCGTCGTCACCACCGGCAGCAGGAGGGCGGTATGGTGGCTGTACATCCCGCCAAGCACGGCGACAATGTACGTCGCCCACAGAAGATCGTCCTCCCCCATGCAATCGAAAGCGCCGCGCCGCCATCGCCGCCACCGGCCGCGCAGCCCTTGTCCGATGACTGCCGGCGGCCGGTCGGCCTGTCTTGAAATAATCAGCACTGCGCTCATCAGCGCCAGGCTGCAAAAGAAGGTCAGTATCGCATAGGGGATTTCCTGCGCGTAGCGAATCAGAAAGGGCGCCGCTGCTGCCAGGCAGGCCGCATACAGCCCGGCGCGCCGGCCGCGCAGCCTTTGTCCGATGACTGCCGGCGGCCGGTCGGCCTGTCTTGAAATAATCAGCGCTGCGCTCATCAGCGCCAGGCTGCAAAAGAAGGTCAGTATCGCATACATCCGCGCTTCTTGCGCGTAGCGAATCAGAAAGGGCGCCGTTGCTGCCAGGCAGGCCGCATACAGCCCGGCGCGCCGGCCGCTCATCGTCTGACCGATGACATAGACGACCGGCACCGTGAACGTAAAGCAAAGCGCCGAGAAAGACCGCAGCCAGAACTCGCTGTCGCCGAAGGCGAACCAGACCTTCATAACCGAGAAGTAGAAAGCTCCATGGGTTTCGCTGCTGTGCTGAACGCCCTCCACGATCCCGCGGATTGAATGCTTCGTCCAGAACCAAGTAACAGCTTCGTCGACCCACAGTGGCTGGTGCCCGAGACGGTTGACGGCCAAGCACAGTGCGGTCATCGTTATCGCCAGCAGAATCAGCCGCGTTCTTTTATCCAATTGATCAAACATTGCGTTTCCCTTTGGTAAAAGGTACAGATCGCGCCAATAGCCAATAACCATCAGCCATGCTCTTTTTCGGATACATCTTATCACATAAGCCAGCTCGGTTAAAGAGGCGGATCAGCCGGTCGCGCTGCCGCGGTTTTGACGCGATTGACCGGCGCTCACGGTTGAATCGCATGGATAAATCCCGATTTTGATGTATGATAGCGGCATTGTATTTGTGTCTGGTGAATAGCCGCGGGAGACAGCCGTTTGACCCCTCCATTTTTAAGCATCGTGATTCCGGCGCACAATGAAGAAAGCCGACTGCCCCCCAGCCTAGCGCAGATCGACGCCTTCTTGCGGCAGCAGGATTTCAGCGCCGAGGTCATCATTGTCGAAAACGGCAGCCATGACCGCACTTATGAAGTCGCGCAAGCGCATGCCCGCGAATATGCTTATGTCCGCGCCCTGCAATCACCTCACAATCAGCGCGGCAAAGGATTGGCAGTCAAACAGGGTATGCTCGCCGCCAGCGGAGCATGGCGGTTTATCTGTGACGCCGACCTGTCGATGCGGATTGATGAACTGGTCAAATTCCTGCCGCCCGAAATTGACGGCTATGATATTATGATCGCCAGCCGCGAAGTTGCCGGGTCTGAACGCGTTGGCGAACCCGAATACCGCCATTTGATGGGACGGATCAATAATCTCATCATTAAAATGGCCGCCATCAGCGATTTTGAAGACACGCAATGCGGCTTCAAGATGTTCAGGCAAGCTGTGGCTGAAGACCTGTTTGGCGTGCAAAGAATGAATGGCATCGGATTTGACGTCGAACTGCTGTTCATCGCCAAGCAGCGCGGTTATGCCATCAAGGAAGTGCCGATACGATGGTATTATGATTCTTATTCCACCATGAAACTGTGGGATGACTCGATCAAAATGCTGCAAGAAATCCGGCAAATTCGCCAAAACTGGCACCAAGGGGTCTATGACAAAAACAGCTAGGAAATCCAAAACAGCCAGCCTCGTCCATGAACGTCATTATTACCGACTGGGCTGTCGGGTGATCTTTGGCATAGATGAAGCCGGCCGCGGTCCATGGGCTGGGCCGGTGGCGGCCGCTGCCGTCGCCCTGCCGCTCCAGCGCAGCGACCTCGCCAAATGCCTGGCCGGCGTCCGCGACAGCAAGGCAATGAGCGCCGGCCAGCGCAGTCTGCTGGTGGACGAAATCAAGGACATTGCCTTGGCTTGGGGTCTTGGACACAGCGGCGCCGGCGAAATCGACCGACTGGGCATTGTCGGCGCCACCAAAACAGCCATGCAGCGGGCGCTGGATCATGCGCTCGCCGGCAGCGGCCTTGAACCTGACTGCCTGTTCCTTGATTATATGCTGCTGCCCGAACGCCGCGACATCCCGCAAGTCAGTATCGTCAGCGGCGACAGGCATTCCTTGAGCATCGCCGGCGCCAGCGTGATTGCCAAAGTATGGCGCGACGGATTCATGCTGGAGTTGGATGGGCAGTATCCGCAATATGGCTTTGCCCGGCATAAGGGCTATGGCACAGCAGCGCACCGTCAAGCATTGGAGCGGTATGGGCCCAGCCCATATCACCGCCGGCATTACAAACCGGTTCAACAATTTCTGCATCCCGACAAGCCTGGAGCGTCACTTGAAAATCGCACTCGCGCATGACTGGCTGAATCAAATGGGCGGCGCGGAAGACGTGCTGGATGTATTGGTCAGTCATTATCCCGGCAGCCCGATATACACCAGCATCTTCGCCGCCGACCTGATGCCAGCCCGTTATCTTGACCGGGATGTTCGGACGCTCTGGATCAACCGCCTGCCTTTCATTCACCGCCGGCATCAAGCCTGGCTGCCCTTTTATCCGCTTGCCTGGAATCATCTCAATCTGTCGGACTATGATGTGGTCTTGAGCAACAAAAGCGGATTTTGTCACGGCTTGCGGTTCGATGCGTCTGCTTTGCATATCTGTTACTGTCTGACGCCAACCCGTTATGTCTGGCAGCTGGAGCATTACATCGCCCGCGAAGGCTTGCGGAAGCCGGTCGAATGGATGCTGCGTCCTTTGACTGCGCTGCTGCGCCGTTGGGATTATGCGGCGGCACAGCGCGTCTCGCACTTTATCGCCATCAGCACAGCCATTAAGAAGCGCATCAGAACGTTTTACAATCGCCGCGCCAGCATCATTTTTCCGCCCGTCGACACGGCGCGGTTTCAACCGCTGCCCATCGGGGAAGTCGAGGAGTATTTTCTGGCTGTTTCGCGTCTCATCCCCTATAAGCGGATCGATTTGGCGGTTCGGGCGGCGACTGCGCTTGGCTTGCCCTTAAAGGTGGCCGGCACAGGGCGCGATCTGGAACGTTTGCAGGCGATGGCCGGCGGCAGCGTCGAGTTTCTGGGGTATGTATCGGACGAGGAACTGCCAAGCCTGATGGCAAGGTGCAAGGCATTCCTGTTTCCCGGGCTGGAAGATTTTGGCATCACCAGCGTACAGGCACAGGCCGCCGGGCGCCCCGTCATCGCCTATCAGGGCGGCGGCGCGCTGGATACGGTGATTCCGGGCGTCACCGGCGAACACTTCGGGATGATGACGGTCGAAAGTTTGCAAGCGACTATGCGGCGCTTTGATGCCAGGCGGTATCATCCTGAACAAATTCGAGCGCATGCCTGCCAATTTGACACCCGCATCTTCATCCGGCGAATCCATGCCTTTGTCGAACAGGCCTGGCATGCCCATCAGACGCATACGGCTTTTCGCTGGCAGGACCCAATCACAGCCGAAAAAGGATAAGCGCGCATGGAACTCGCCAGACTGCTTCGCATTTTGCTTCGCCGTTGGTGGATTATGGCGATCCCGATAGTTCTAAGCGCCGTCCCGGCGATAATCGGTCACTTTGACGGCGCCGCGGCGGCCGCCGCGGGTTTCAGCGCGCAGATTCGCTACAGCGCGGCGCAGGAATTGAACCTGCCGCAGCGCGACGGCGACTATCAGGATGTCTGGCTGGCATCTGAACTGACTGTGAATGCCTTTACCGATTGGGTGCGGAGCGCCAGTTTCCGCGCCGAGATGATGGCCGAGCTTGGCGACTCCAACATTGATTTTGGTTCGCTTGGCATCGCCGCCGACAATGCCCGCAGCATTGGCATCATCTACTTGAGCCATGCCCGGGGGGACGCGCTGCAAACCATCTCGCAAGCCGCGATTTCGGTCTTGAGCCGCCGCAGCCAGACCTACTTCCCGCAGTTAGGCGGCGAAGCGGCGCAGGTGACCATCCTGGAACAGCCCCTCATCACCGCGGCGCCGCGGCCGCTGACGAATCGCTTCGCTCCCGTCATCCAGACTGCTCTTGGGCTGTTTATTGGATTTGTTCTTGCGTTTTTCGCTGAATATCTTGACCCCACTATTTACGATCAAGAGGAAATCCGCCGGCTTGGTTTGCCGATTGTCGGCAGCATCCCCAAGCGCAAAGGTTAAGAGCCAAGCCGAAAACAGACCTATTTCAAAGAAAACGGGCTGGAGAAATATCGTGAGCGAATTATTTGATCTACAAGGACAGGTCGCCATCGTGACCGGCGCCTCGCGCGGCATTGGCCGGGCGATTGCCGAAGAATTTGCCCAAGCCGGCGCCAAAGTCGCGCTTTCCAGCCGCAAACAGGCGGCGCTGGACCAGGCGGCGGCGGCGATTCAGGCAGCTGGCGGCGAAGCGGTCGGCATCGCGGCGCACAGTGGCGACAAAGCCGCGCTGCATGCGCTGGTCGACCAGACCCTCGAACGTTATGGCAAGCTGGATATTCTGGTCAACAATGCCGCCGCCAACCCCCATTTCGGGGCTGTTCTCGATGCAGAAGACAGTTATTGGCGCAAGACGATTGAGGTTAATTTGATGGGCAATCTGTGGCTGTCGCAAGCGGCGGTCAAGGTCATGCGCGCCCATGGCGGCGGGAAGATCATCAATGTCGCCTCGATTGTTGGATTGAACCCAGGGCAGTTCCAAGGCATCTACAGCATCACCAAGGCCGCCGTCATCAGCTTAACCAAGACGCTCGCGCTGGAACTTGGGGGCGACAACATTCAGGTCAACGCGATTGCGCCGGGGCTCATCAAAACCAAATTCTCGCAAGCGCTGTGGGAAAACGAAGCCCTGATGCAGCAGATAATCGCCAGAATGCCGGCGGGCCGCATCGGTCAGCCGATGGATATTGCCGGGCTGGCTGTTTTCCTGGCATCGGCCGCATCCGATTTCACGACTGGCGCCGTATTGGTCGCTGATGGCGGGCTGACCGTGGGCGCGATCTGATTTTGGCATCGATCCAGGCTGTATCGCCTAGCGCGGCGCGCGGCACTGCTGAAAAGTTGAAAATCGCAGGTCAGCCTTGATGACGGCCGCGGTTTTTGTCTTCCCCGTCCACATCAGCCGACTCAAGCGGGGCGGTCTCGTTAAGCTCCAGCTGCGACGGGTTGGCGTCGGCTTCCACAGTGATTTCATCCACTGGCGCAATTTCGACCTCGTCGGATGCCGCAGGCTCATGGATGCCGTCTTCGCCGTCGGCGGCCGGACGATTGGCTGCATGACCGGCCATAGTGATTTTTCCGTCAATGAAAGCGCCTTCTTCGGTGGTCAGCGCGGCGGCGGAAATATCCCCCCAGATGCGTCCGGTTCGCAGCAGCTGCACTTTATCGCCGGTCACATTGCCGCGTATCGCGCCGGCGATAGAGACGTTGCGGGCATGGATGTCGGCCTGAATATCCGCCGACTCGCCCACCAGGATATTCCCCGCGATCTCAAGGGCGCCGGTGAACTTCCCATCCATCCGCACATTGCCCGAACTGGTGAATTCGCCCTCGATTTGACTGTTGGCGCCAATCACAGTGTCAAAACCGACCGGCTGACTGGCGGGCAAAGGCGCCGCCGGCTGTGGCTCGACTTCTGACTGGCCGCGGCGACTGGCGAAAAATGCCGTCATGATCTTCCCTCATTCGTTTGACTCTTCCTTTTCTACACTATATCCGACCTTATCGCCGAATTCAATAGGCTCTATTGGCAATGAACGCGGCCGCCAGAGAGAACTAACTCCGCGCCTTAGATTCCACGCGCGCTTCATGGCGGCGGAAATGATGAAGCCGGGACAGTTCGCGCACCTGTTCGGCGGCATGATAGCTGCTGCGAACCAAGGGGCCGCTTTCGACCCATTTGAATCCCATTTCAATGCCGGTCTCGCGCAGCCGCCTGAATTCGGCGGGGGTATAGTAACGTTCAATCGGCAGGTGTTTTTTGCTTGGCTGCAAATACTGCCCCACAGTTAAGATATCGACGCCGATGTTCACCAGGTCTCGCATCGTGTCCAGCACTTCAGCCATCGTTTCGCCAAGGCCTAGCATGATCCCGCTTTTGCTTAGCACCAGGGGATCCATCTTTTTTGCGTTTTCCAAGGTCGCCAGCGCCCATTCATAGTTATCCTGCGGCTGCACCTTTTTGAACAGGCGCGGCACGGTTTCGACATTGTGGTTGAGGATTTCCGGCTGGGCATCCATTACAATTTTCAATGCCATCTCGCTGCCCTTGAAATCAGGGATCAAGACCTCGACTGAACACCGGGGCTGAAGCTGACGTATCCGGCGGATGACCATCGCAAAGACCGGGGCGCCGCCATCGGGACGGTCATCTCGATTGACGCTGGTAATCACCACATGCTGCAATCCCATCGTCCGCACAGTCTGCGCGATGCGATTCGGCTCGGCCCAATCCAGTGGATTTGGCCGCCCGGTCTTGATATCGCAGAAGCCGCAGCTGCGGGTGCAGGTATCGCCCATCATCAGAAAAGTCGCCGTTCCACTTCCCCAGCATTCACCAAGGTTGGGACACTGCGCTTCTTCGCAGACGGTATGCAGGGTTTGGCGGCGCATCAAACGCCGAACTTTTTCATAAGTTTCGCCGCGCGGCGCCCTGACCCTGATCCAAGGCGGGCGGCGGCGCGGATTTTTGGGATCGGGGCGCCAGTCTTCCGCCGTTGTCACCGGTATCCGATCTGGCTGAATCGCATTCGTCAAGATGGCTCTCCATTCTGCCGACTGCTGAAAACAGAACAGCTTCATTTCGTCTTGGCACTGACGGTCATTATACCAGGCAGCGGCAGCATTTCCATCATTATGTCCATGTCATCCAGATTGGTCGCGGGCCGGCAGCGGCGCCCGAATCCGCTAGTCGAAAGCGACAAGCCCGCGCAGTTTTGCCAAGGTCCTCTGCCCAATTCCAGACACATTGTCGAGGTCATCGAGGTTCTTGAAGGGGCCAACTGCGTCGCGATAAGCGACAATCCTTAGCGCCATCATCGGGCCGATGCCCGGCAGGGTTTCCAGTTCGACAGCCGTGGCCGTATTGACATAAACCTGGTTTCCGCCCGAAGCCGTTGGCAAAGCGGCGCTGTCGCTGTCCTGATGGATTAAAGGCACATGAATATGGTCACCGTCGCGCAATATCGCGGCCAAGTTGACCCGGGATTCATCAGCCAAATCAGCAACGCCGCCGGCGGCGGCAATGACATCCTGCACATGGCTGCCCGATGGCAGTACATGGAGCGTCCCGGGCTGATGGACTGCGCCAGTAACGTAGACCAAAATCGGCGCCGGCGTCGCCGTTGGAACTGGCGGATGAATGGTGATGACTGTCGGCGCGGGGCGGGCCCGCAACAGCAGCAGCGCGCTTAAAGCGACCAGGTTAATGACGACAAGAAACAGAGCGACGGTCAACCGCGGCGATGATTCCGATAGCATCTGGCCGGCTACCGTATAACAACCATCAGTATTGGGCGGCAGCTACGAGTCATCGTCAACCCAGACCGGCAGGTGGCCGAGAGCGACAATATCATGCCATTGGGCGCGGTCGCCTTCGGTGAATATCGCCGCTTCGGCGACGATCTTGGCGGCTGCCTTGTTCATAATCAGACGCATGCCCTGTAATGTGCTGCCGGTCGAGATCACATCGTCGATAATCGCGATTCGTTTATTCGCTACCAGGCGGCGGTCTTTTTCATCGAGAAACAGGGTTTGCGGCTTGCCGGTGGTGATGCTTAGGGTTTCGCTCTGCAAGGCATCGCCCATGTAGGGCTTGTGGATTTTACGCAGCACGACATAGGGGAGTTTCATATCGGTACTTAGGGCATGCGCTAGTGGAATCGATTTCGCCTCGGCTGTGACCAGAACATCAATCGCTTTGCTCTCCAGTTTTTTGGCAAGTTCCTTGCTGGCGGCATTGACAAATTCGGCATCGCCCAAGATATTGAGTATCGCGATTTTCACGCCGGGCTTGATTTCCATCAGCGGCAGTTCGCGTTTGATTCCAGCCACTTCAACACCAAAAGTCTCTGGGGGCATATTCAATCCCTTTCAGCGCCTCGACATTCACATCCCGATTATATCCAGCCCCCGCCTTCAGGAAAGGCCGGTTTGCCTTACCCATCCCAATTCCCGCAGCGGTCAGCTAGCCGGCTACCGATATTTTCTCATGGTCAGCGGCGAGCCGGCCATCCACCAGCGTCAGGACGCGGTCCATCTGGGCCGCCAGCTTTGGATCGTGAGTCACAAGCACGACCGTGGTTCCATTTTCATCTCGAATCGCATTGAGCGCCGCCAAGACCGCATCGCCGGACTTGGAATCGAGGTTGCCGGTTGGCTCATCGGCCAAAAGTATGGGCGGGTCATTGGCCAGCGCCCGCGCGATGGCTACCCGCTGCTGCTGGCCGCCGCTTAGTTCGCTGGGGCGATGATGAAGGCGGTCGCCTAGGCCCAGCATCCCCAGCAGTTCTTTGGCGCGTTTGTTTGGTTTGTGTCGGCGCATTTGCGCGAATTCAATCGGCAAAGCCACGTTCTCCCATGCGGTCAGCGTGGGTATCAGATTGAAAAATTGAAAGATGAAACCAATTTTCTGATTGCGGACATCAGTCAGTTGATTTTCATTCATGCGCGTAATATCAAGGCCGTCAATTTCAATCATCCCGTCAGTAGGGCTGTCCAGCCCGCCAATGATGCCAAGCAAGGTGCTCTTCCCACTGCCCGATGGCCCGATAACACCGACCATTTCGTTTGGGAAGATTTCCATATTGACCCCGCGCAGGGCATGAACCGTATGGCTGCCCAGTTTAAGATCGCGGGTGATGTTTTGGGCGCGGATTACGGGCGGCTGCATAAGGGCTGCTCCTCAATGATAAACAGAAAACGCTGCACAGATTATACGTTGAAGCGCGCCGATTGTCGCGGCCCAAATCGAGACGTCTGGCGGGCGGCGTCTAAACCTTGTTGACGATGCTGAAAATCATGGGGCGGCGTTTGGTTTCATTATAGATCAGCTTGCTCAAGCTGTTTTCAACCATCAAGCGCCGATTGCCGTTCACCCGATGATAATTTCGCATAAGCTGGGTGACATTATCTCGAATCTGATCGAAGAGGTCTTCAGCGTCCTTGAGGTACACAAACCCGCGCGAGACAATGCGCGGCTCGTCAATCAGCTTGCCGGTCTGCTGGTCGATGTTGACGCTGACCAGTATGAAACCATCGCGCGCCAGGATTTCTCTATCCCGAATCACTGCCGGCCCTACATCGCCGACGCCGCTGCCATCGACAAACACATAGCCGCCCGGCTGCCGTTCGCCCACGGCGAGCCCCTTGTCGTCCAGTTCCAGGGTGGCGCCGTTTTCAATCACAATCACGTTGTCGGGCGGGATGCCATTATCGCGCGCCAGCTTGGCATGCAGATGCAGATGTCGGATTTCGCCATGAATCGGCACGAGGTATCGGGGCTGTGTCAGGTTCAGCATCAGGCGCATTTCTTCCTGGCAGGCGTGCCCGGAAACATGCACCGATTCAATCGGGTCGTAGACGACATCGGCGCCGCGCTGCATGAGGCGGTTGATGGTGCGGTAGACCATCTCCTCATTGCCCGGAATCGGATGGGATGAGAGGACAATCGTATCATGCTCGCGGATATCAAGCTGACGATGGCGTCCGCTCGCCAATTTTCCCAAAACCGCCGCCGGTTCGCCCTGTGAGCCGGTTACCATAAAGACGATCTTGTGCGGCGGCAGAGTCTGCGCCCGGCCGATATCGACCAGCATATCATCGTCGACGTTCAGATAGCCGAGTTTGCGGGCGATCTTGGCATATTCGGACATGGTATAGCCGGTGATGCAGACCTTGCGCTGATGATTTTGGGCCGCATTGACGACCTGCTGCACCCGCGATATCAATGAAGCGAAGGTGGCCACCATAATGCGTCCTTTGGCATTGCGAAATACTTTGTCCAGAGCGCCATCAATCGCCGCTTCGGACTGTGTCCAGCCGGCTTTGTCGGAATTGGTGCTGTCGCCCAGCAGCAGCGCCACGCCGCGCTGGGCAAAACTGGCCAAGCGGGCATAATCTGTTTTTCTGCCGTGGATCGGCGTGCTGTCAAATTTATAGTCGCCAGTATGCACCACGATTCCATAAGGCGTGTTAATGCCGTATCCGACGCAATCGGGGATGCTGTGACATACGTGAAAGCTGTCCAGCTTGAAGGGACCGACTTCCAGCCTGTCGCCGGCTTCAAAGGCGACTATGGTGGTTTCCTTGAGCAGCCGAGCGTTCTTGAGCTTGACTTGCAGCAGGCCGGCTGTGAGCGGGGTAGCGAAGAGGGGCATGCCGGCGAAGGACTGCACCAGATGTCGGACCGCTCCGATGTGATCTTCGTGCCCATGCGTGAAGCAGATGCCGTGAAGCGTGATGTCCTGCCGTTCTTGCAGCCAGCGAAAATCGGGAATGATGTA
Source organism: Phototrophicaceae bacterium (assembly GCA_965203755.1). Taxonomy (GTDB): domain Bacteria; phylum Chloroflexota; class Anaerolineae; order Aggregatilineales; family Phototrophicaceae; genus UBA6055. Next base: position 760,286 of record OZ241910.1, read on the forward strand.
ATCGACTCCGTGCATGTCGTTGGCGGGAAACATAATGCCGCAGTCAATCAGAAAGCCCTCGCCATCCATTTCAAACAGGGTCATGTTCTTGCCGATTTCCCCTAAACCGCCAACAGGGGTGATTTTGAATTTTGATTTTTTTGTCATCCAGCTTATTCTCCAAATACAAACAGCCCGTCAGCGCCAGGCGATGCTGCGGGTACGCGAACAATCCAGCATATTGCTTATTTGTCGATCAATAACGACGCTTCCAATATCATCCAACCGGGATATGCCAAGTTCATGCCGCCAGCGCGGGCATGTTAAAATCCAAAGTTCTATGCCAGTTCATCCTAACTGTATCACAATTTTCGCAATCGCTTAACCCCATCCTTCAAACGACAGCAATGCCGCCAGAACCTCATCCTGCTCGGCTTGCGTCAGGGCGTGGAAAAAGGGCAGCCGCAGCAATCGGTCTGACACCGCTTCGGTCACCGGGCAATCGCCGGCTTGACCGCCAAACCGCTTGCCCATATCCGACAGGTGAAGCGGCAGGTAATGAAACACGCCGAGGATGCCGCGGCTTTTGAGGTGGCTGATGAGAGCCGTTCGCGATGCCAGCGACGGCAATAACAGATAATACATGTGATAGGACTGCTCCACATGATCGGGAACAGTGGGCAATTTGACGCCGCGCAAGCCGGCCCATTGTGACAGATGGGTTTGATAGCGATCCCAAATTTCCCGCCGGCGCCGCTGGATCGCCGGCGCCTGTTCAAACTGCGCCCACAGGTAGGCTGCCAGCATGTCGGACGGCAGGTAGCTTGAGCCAAGATCGACCCAAGTGTATTTGTCGATTTGTCCGCGAAAGAAGCGACTCCGATTGGTGCCTTTTTCGCGGATAATCTCGGCGCGTTCAATCAGCTTCGGGTCGTTAATCAACAGCGCCCCGCCCTCGCCGCAGGTGAAGTTTTTGGTCTCGTGGAAGCTCTGCGTCGCCAATTCGCCAAAGGCGCCTAGATAACGTCCCTTGTAGCGCGCGAACAAAGCGTGGGCATTATCTTCAACCACAGCGATGCCGCGTTCTTTGGCAAGCGCCATGATGAGGTCCATTTCGCAGGCGACGCCGGCATAATGCACCAGGACGATGGCTCGAGTTCGCTCGGTGATCAGATCGGCAAGCTGGCTTTCATCCAGGTTGAGCGTATCCGGGCGAATGTCAGCGAAAACCGGCCGCGCGCCCCGCAGCACAAAGGCATTGATGCTGGATACAAAGGTAAAAGACGGGACGATGATTTCATCGCCGGGCTGGATGTCGAGCAGCAGCGCCGCCATCTCCAGGGCATGCGTGCATGATGTTGTCAACAAGGCTTTGGGCACGCCCAAGGCATTTTCGAGATAGGCATGGCATTTTTTGGAGTATTCGCCATCGCCGGAGACGTGCCATCTCGCCAGGCTGTCTTTGATGTAGTCGGTTTCATGGCCGAGGTAGGTAGGTTTGTTAAACGGGATTCGATAGCGTTTCATCTATGATACATCGCCTCAACAGTAAAAGCAGCCTGCTTACTGGCACTTGTTAAACCATTTATGAAACCACAGTTCGACAGAGCGGGTTACAAAACCACAGCGCTGATAGAATCTTTGGGCTGGAATGTTGCGGCCCTGGGTGGTCACATTGACTTGATTCATACCTCGCCTATGAAACCATTGACTTGCATACTGGACCATGCTCTGACCTAATCCTATGCCACGGGCGGATTCCGCTAAACCAACAAGGCCGATATTCCCTTCACCCGCCGGGCGATTCAGATGGCAAGTCACAAACCCAACTGGCTGCTGATTCAATTCAGCCGCGAGAACCCGGTCGGCAAAACCCATGGTCAGACTCTTGTTCAGCCAAATCTGATACATCCGCGCCGCCAGCCCATCGTCAAAACAGCGATCAGCATAAAAACGGGTGAAGTTAAACTTGCCTCTGCTTATCTCCAGCAGCTGCGGCCCGTCCTTTTCATGGGCTTCGCGGAAGAGAAAATTCTCGTCGGCCGGCTTTGGCTGGGGCCGCCGCAATTTCTTTTCAAAGGTCATGCGGATGTCGAGGAAATCAAAACGCTGGCGCTGCAATTCAAAAATCGTGCCCTGGTCGGCGGCCGACGCCAAGAAATAAAGGCAGTCAATGGATTGTTCGCGGCACCATTTTTCCAGCAGGTGATAGCTGTCGGCATCAAGCTGATGGATATTGGCGCGCGCGATTCGATATCCAAAATGGGCTGTATCCCATTCCAGAAAAGCCGCCGGGGCGCTATCTGTCATCGCGACGCTCCTTTTCTTGTGTTGACTGCTGGATGACATAGGCCGGTTTGTCCATGAGGCGGAGGTACATTCGCGCCAGATATTCGCCGATAATGCCCAAGGTAAACATCTGGGCGCCGGCAAAGATGGAGATCATGGAAGCTGTAAAGGTGAAGCCAGGGATTTCAAATTGGAAAGCAAGAACTTGGCTTAGGATAATATAGATCAAAATCAAGAATCCAAAAGCCGTCATGATCAAACCCAGCGCGCTGGCGAAACGCAAGGGCAGCACGCTGAACCCGGTGACCATGTTAAAGGCATGCGCGACCAGCCTGCCAAAAGTATAATTGGATGTCCCGATGGCGCGGGGTGAATGCGGCGTCGAGACGGCGGTAAAGCTGGACGTTCCCCAAGTCAGCAGGACATCTATATTGACCGGCGGGCCGCGGAAATCGGCAAAGGCCGGGCGCAAGTCGGCGCGAAAGGCGCGAAAGGCGCTGATGCTGCGGGCTGTTTCGCCGTCCATGGCGCCTTGCAAAACCCATTTGGTCATCAGAGAGGCGATATTGCGGAATAATCCATGCTGTCCTCGCTCCGGTTTGCCATAGACCACATCATAGCCTTCAGCCAGTTTGTCGAGCAGGTCTTTGATTTTTGGAGTCGGATGCTGCATATCGTCGTCCATCGTTACGACAATCTCAAAACTGGCGGCGCGGATGCCGCAGAGCAAGGCGCTGTGCTGTCCATAGTTACGCATCAGCTTGAAGCCGCGCACCCATTCATATTCAGCAGCCAATCGCTGAATCACATCCCAGCTGCCATCGCCGCCGCAGTCTTCCACCAGCACCGCTTCAAATACATCGGTCAGTTTGGGCAGTTCGGCCGCCAATTCCTTGACCACCAGCGCGATGCTGTTCTGGCTTCGATATACCGGTATCACAACAGAAATGGAAGGCATTAGCGGCTCCGGTCGCTCATTGTTTGAGACGGATCCTCCAAGATGCACAACAGAAATGACTCTGGCAATTATGCTTCAGCCGCCAGGATAAGCAAAGGGGGGATTCTGTCGATGCTTATTGAATCAAGCCGGTTTATCCACCGGGTTTTTGTGCTATAATCGCTGGATACACTATTCGAGCCAACAGCACAAGGAGACCATTGGAAGATGGCTTACGATAAAATCGCCGCACCTGACACCGGCGAAAAGATCACGTTTACCCATGGCAAGATGAATGTCCCTGACCATCCGATTCTGCTGTTCATAGAAGGCGATGGCATCGGCTATGACATTATGACCGCCAGCAAGCGGATTTGGAACGCAGCGGTCGAGAAGGCTTATGCGGGCAGAAGAGCGATCTCTTGGATGGAGGTTTATTCGGGTGAAAAGGCCGCCGGCATCTATGACGGCGATTATATGCCAGAAGAGACCTTCGAGGCATTCCGCGAATACAAAATTGGCATCAAGGGGCCTTTGACAACCCCTGTCGGCGGCGGCTTTCGCAGCCTGAACGTAACCCTGCGTCAAGTCCTCGACTTATACAGCTGCGTTCGGCCGGTGCGCTGGTTCAAGGGCGTTCCCAGCCCATTGAAGCGGCCTGAAGATATTGATGTCGTCATTTTCCGCGAGAATACCGAAGATACCTATGCCGGCATCGAGTTTGAATCCGGCACAGAGGAAAACAGAAAGCTGGCGGCTTTTTTGAAAGATGAATTGGGCGCCGGCAATTTCTTCGCGGATGCCGGCCTTGGCATCAAGCCAATCAGTCCCTTCGGCAGCAAACGGCTGATCCGCGCCGCCATTGAATATGCCATTGAACGCGGGCGCAGCAGCGTCACGCTTGTTCACAAAGGCAACATCCAGAAGTTCACCGAGGGCGCTTTTCAAAAGTGGGGTTATGAACTGGCGCGGGAAGAATTCGCGGAGCAGACCATCTCTTGGGACGAGGCGGCCGCCAAGCATGATGGTCAAGCGCCGGCCGGCAAAATCCTGATTCAGGATATGATTGCCGACATTATGTTCCAAAAGATGCTTTTGCGCCCGCGTGAGCATGATGTGATCGCGACCACCAACCTCAACGGCGATTATCTTAGCGACGCGCTGGCGGCCGAAGTCGGCGGCGTTGGCATTGCGCCCGGCGCCAATATCGGCGACGAGATCGCGCTCTTTGAAGCCACCCACGGCACGGCGCCAAAATACACCAACAAGGATATGGTCAATCCCGGCTCGCTGCTCTTTAGCGGCGTGATGATGCTGGAACACCTGAACTGGTTTGAAGCCGCCGAACTGATCGCCAAAGCCTACGAAAAAACCATCGACCAGCGTTATGTCACCTATGACTTTGCCCGTCAGATGGCCGATGCGACCCAAGTCGCCACCAGCGAATTCGCAACGCGCATCATCGAGAACATGGATTCAGTCTAGGCGATGGCCACAGAGGGCTGCGGCGGCATCCGCCTTGACAAACCGCTCGGCATAATCCGGGGCGAATTTGCTGACCAGCGATCCGCAGCACAGGGTCATTTGTTCCTGGTCAAGGGTATAAAGGCGCTGCCGTCCGGCCTGGCGAACCAATACCAGCTTCGCCTCTTCCAGGCGCTTGAGATGGTGACTGACCGTCGGCTGCTTGACTTTGCCGCCGAGCGCGTCTACCAGATCATTGACGCTTAGCCAGGCACAGCACAGGCGCTGGCACATCTGCTGGCGGGTGTCATCGGACATCGCTTTGGCGAAACTCACAAGATCGACATTCATAACCTAAATCATATTGACGATGGTCTATAAGTCAAGGCAATCGCTTTCATCAGGTCAGCCGATCCTGGGCCCGCGCAAACCATTGCGACAGGGATAACGCGATCAGCGCCAGAACGACCAAAATCAAGCCGGTCCAGATGGCTGCGTTGATGTCGCGCTCAAAGACGGTGTACACCAGCAGCGGCATGGTCTGCGTCCGCCCGGGCAGATTGCCGGCGAAGAGGATGGTAGCGCCAAATTCGCCCAAAGCCCGCGCCCAACTCAAGATCAGCCCCGATGCCAGCGCCCGCCAGGCGACCGGCAGGATGATATGCCAGAACAGCCGCCATCCCGATGCGCCGTCCACACAGGCGGCATCTTCGACTTCCGGCGGTATGCCAGAGAAGCCGGTCTGCGCCGAACGGATATAAAAAGGCGCCGAAATAAAGAACTGGGCGATGATGACGGCCGCTATCGAAAAGGGGATGATTATACCGGCATCTGACAGCAGCGAACCGATGAAGCCGCGCCGACCGAATGTAAGCAGCAGCGCCAGGCCGGCGACGGCCGGCGGCATGACAATCGGCAATTCAATGAACAGGCTGACTATGTGCTTGCCGGCGAACTGACAGCGCGACAAGACATAAGCGAGCGGGGTGCCCAGAAGCGCGGTCAGGCCGATGACGGCCGAGGTCGAAGCGAAACTCAAAAGGATGGCTTTCAGGATAGTCGCCGAATCGGGCAAGCCTTCCCAGCCGCGCGCGCTGATGCCATAGCCAATCAGCACCAGAATCGGCAGCAGCAGCAGCAGGAAGGTCAGCCCACTGACCGAAAACAGAAGGAGTTTATCGGCTTTGAAGTTTCTGTCAGGGGCAGGGCGCGGTTTTCGCTTGGGATTCATCATCGACTTCACTTGTCGGGGCGGGCGCCGCTTCGGTTAAAGCATCGACATCGATTATATCAGGTGAACAGAAACCGTAAGCGCGCAGTATCATTTGGCCTTCGTCCGACAAGACAAACTCGATAAACATCGCCGCAAGAGCCGAACTTGGCGAATCCGACAAAGCCGCAATCGGATAGGATGCGGTTTGATTGAAGGATGGATCGATGGGGATGGTGATGAGCGATTCGCCGATTTCGGCGGCGGCATCGGTTTGATAGACAATCGCGGCGTCGGCTTCGCCAAGCGCCACGCGCGCCGTCACCTGGCGCACATTGCTTTCTTCCGAGACCAGATTGTCGAGGACGCGCTGGCTGAAATCAGCGCCGTATTCATCATTGAGCGCCGCCAGCATGGCATCGGCATAGGTTCGTATCGGGGCGCCGGCCACCGCCAGCACCAGCAGAACGTTCTCGTTCGCCAAATCCTGGAGCGCGTGGATGTCGGCCGGATTGTCAGCCGGCGCGATCAGGGCTAATTGATTGCGGGCAAAGACTTTGACTGTTTTTTCCCCAATGCGCCGGCTGTCTGTGACCAGCGACATCGGCGTTTCGGCGGCGCTGGCGAAAACATCGGCCGGCGCGCCGGCGATGAGTTGGGCGGCCAGGGTGGAAGAACTGGCGAAGTTAATCACAATCTCGGCATTGGGATGCTGTTTGCCGAAGGCGGCGGTCAGCTGCTCGAAAGCATCCGTGAGCGACGAGGCCGCATAGATGGTCAGGCTTTCGGCAGATTGTCCATAAGCCGCCAAGGCGGCCGCAAGGAACAGACTGATGGCTGTTAGAAGTCGCGCAGGCCGCATACCATAAGGACCGGGCATAAGGTCTCCTTAACGCAATTCGCTTGATGACGCGCCCTGTCAGGCAAGGCATTTTATCAGGCATTCGGCGCGGATGACAATGACTTGAATCGATTTTCAGCCGGCCTGCTTGTCAGCGCGTTGTGATTATGCTAGAGTGAGACGGGGTTAGAGAGGACGTATGGGCTACGGTCAGCGCGCGGGACCGCCGTCATGGTTTGTCATACTGCTTGGGACAGCCGTTGTATTCGGCATCTATTATATGTGGCTGGGGATACGCGATTTCATGTCCTCTGGCATGACGGCCGTTGAGGCGACCCGCCAGGCGATTGAGGGGGGCACAGCCACAGCCGAAAGGGTTTTGGAATTGGAGACGCACGCGCCTTCGCCATTGCCAACTCAAACGCCGCCGCCGCCCTGCCAGGATTTCGCCGTGGACGTAGCCAGCGCCATCGTTCGCGCCCAGCCAACGACCCGCAGCGGCATCATAGAGACCCTTTCGCAGGGTGAGACGGTTTGCGTCATCGCCAGACATCCGGGATCGGAATGGCTGGTGGTCGATAAAAATCCACTCACCCGCCGCTTGGAGCCGGTTTATATGCACCAAAACATTATTCGGCCTCTCAACCCGACGCCGACGCCTTCCAAAACGTTGACGCCGGCGCCCACCATCACGCCCCAGCCGAGCTTCACGCCTTCGGGCATACCATCAAGGCCGCCGCGCGATGCCGCCGAAATCACCGTCTCGCCGGCCCCTACGGCCACCATCGCGCCTAGCGCGACTCCGCCCAGCGTTCATCTTTAGTTTGCGGATGAACCAGCCTGCGCTATACTCATTTCACGCCGCCAGTATGTGAGAATGAAAATCTGCCGCACCGAAAGGGATCGAACTTGGCTGCGATTGTTCAAGTCATTATTGGCATGATATTCGTCTACATTCTGCTTGGCATTCTGGTGGCGGAGGTGAACTCGCTGGTCGCCAGAGCCACGCGCCTGCGGGCAAAAAATCTTCGCAGCGCCTTGAACGAACTCATTGAAGATCCGGTGATACGCGCCAAAGTCTATACCCATCCGCTCATTCAACTGGTGAATGAACCGGCGGTATCGTCAACCCAGCGCATTTCCAAAGAGGATGCCGCCAAGATCGCCAACGGCGCCATTGCAGCGAAAATGGACTGGATCGAACCGCAGATTTTTATTGATGTGGTGCTTAATGTCATCAAGGTTGAATCTGACCAGCGGCTTTTTGGCGCTTTGCTGAATGTGATTGACGGGATGCCGCCCGGCCTCGAACGGCGCGGCCTGCGTCTGATGGTCAATCGGGTCGTGGCTTCTGGCGCCGGGATGGCCGAGCTTCGCCAGGCTGTCAATTATGTTCAGCAGCGGCGGCTGCGACACGCCCTCAATGACGTTCTGAACCAAATCGACGAGGATATCAGCCAGCTTGGATTAGAGCCGAACCGAATCGTTTCGGTCATGGCTGGCATTCAGCAGATTGACAGTCCCCATTTTCGCGGCGCTTTGTCGACGCTCGCCGGGAACGCTCAAAACATAGACGAGGCAAAGGCAAATCTTGAAACCTGGTTCAGCAATGCCATGACCCGCGCCAGTTCGGCCTTTGCCGCCAAAATGAAGAACATGTCGCTTGCTGTCGCTTTGCTGATTGCGGTGGCGGCGAACATTGACACCCTTCATATTGCCCGCGCCTTGTGGGAAGACCCCGTCATACGGCAGCAGTTAAGCGACGAGGCGGCCAGCGCGGTGCAAAGCGGGCAGCTGACGACCGCGATTGATGAAGGCGCGCCGGTCAATCAGGGCGCGGCGGCCAGCGAGGCCGGCATGGGCGGCGCCGTCGGGGATGTTATCGGGTCGGGAACTGCGGCTGTCGGCAGCCTGCAAGACATTCAGGATTTGAGTCTGCCGATAGGATGGTCGCTGGTGGATGTCAGCGGCCTGCCGGCAGACCATCCGGCGCGGAGCAGCCCGAACAACCTTTGGAATTATCTGCCTGACAACAATCCCGAGGGCTGGACGGGGCTGCTGCTGGCGAAGGCGCTGGGCATCGCCGCGACTGTGATTGCGGCCGGGCAGGGCGCGCCCTTTTGGTTTAACATCGTCAACCGGATTCTGTCAAGATAGGCGGCTTGTCTGTCAGCCGCGCCTGAAACAGGGCAATCGCATCAAAACGGCGAACTTTTGATCACCTTTTGTCCATCACGCTGTGATACCGTGTCATTCACGCGCAGATTAACAATCCAGACCAGACGCCGCCCGACGGCGGGCTTTTTGTCCGAAAAACGTTTTGAAACGGCGCCGGCGCCGGCTGATTTCAGATGACTGGCGCGCTCATGCGCTTTGACCTGTCATAAAGGGTTTTTATGGTTCAAAGAAGACCAGCAAGTGTCGCTTGCTTGATCCTTAGCTGCCGTACTTTGCCGTGACTCAGCACGCAGCCGCCATTTCAGCGTCATTTGCTGCCATTTCAGCGTCATTTGCCGCCGTGTTCGCGGGCGGGCGGCGCAATCGGATCAGAAACCGACCGCCGCTTTTCCTGAAAAAAGGTTTATCAATGGCTTGTGCAATCTGGCATTTGGTATATGATAACGTTTAGTATCGTTTAGATGTCATGTCATTCACTTATTCACAAGCCGATAAACATACTAATTTTATTCACCGAACAACAGGCAGAGGTTTCATCGTGATACAAGCATTGGTTGATCTTGCTGGCAAACGCGGTTATGTGACTTATGAACAAATCATTGAGGCGCTCGACGATGACTGCGACGACCAGGCGGCCGTTCAGCATCTTCTGCACAAGCTGGATGAACGCGGCATTGAACTGCGTAAAGACAGCGACAGTCCGCGCGTCAAACTGATGACCGAACTCATTGAACCCGATTCCGATGATCCGGTCGGCTTGTATTTTCGGCAAATGGCACAGGAGCCTTTATTAACCGCCCAAGACGAGGTTGATTTGGCAAAGCGCATTGAACGCGGTCTGAGGGCTCGATATCGGCTGGATCAGCCCGACGTCATGGAAAAAAGCGGCCGCTGGCGGCGTTATCTGCGGCGCCAGATCATTGACGGACAATGCGCCCGCGAGCATCTGGGACGCGCCAATACCCGGCTGGTGGTCAGCATCGCCAAGCGTTATATGGGGCAAGGGCTGCCCTTCCCCGATTTAATTCAAGAGGGCAACGTCGGCTTGATGCGCGCTGTCGACAAATATGATTATTCGCGCGGCAACCGCTTCAGCACCTATGCCACCTGGTGGATTCGGCAGGCCATCACCCGCGCCCTAGCGCAAAAGACCCGCACCATTCGCATTCCCCTGCACATGACCGAAAGAATCCGCCAAATGTACCGCACGGCCCAGGAGCTTGAGCAGACGCATGGGCGCCGCGCCACCGCCGAAGAAATCGCCGGCGCCATGGGGCTGGCGGCCGACACGGTGCGCGCCATGATGGACGCCAGCCAGCACGCCATTGCCCTCGAACGGCCGGTTGGCGATGATGGTGACAGCGAATTCGGCGACTTTATCGAAGATCGGGATACCCCCAGCCCGGTCGATTCGGCGACGCAAAACCTGCTGCAAGAAACCATTGAAGAAGTTTTGGCCGAATTGACCCCGCGCCAGGGTCATATTCTGCGGCTGCGCTTTGGGCTGGGCGGCGGCGAACCGCATACCCTGGAAGAAATCGCCAACAAGTTTGGCCTAAGCCGCGAGCGCATTCGCCAACTGGAGAAAGAGGCTTTGCGCTGCCTGCGTCATCCACAGCTGGCGCATAATCTGCGCGATTATCTGGCCTAGGCGAAACAGCCCTTGAACAAACAGTCGGCGCGCGGCGCGCTTGAAGCGGGGCCGGCTGTTTGCATTGTAAAGCGAAGGCCTTATGTCCAATCATTTTCAAAACTTACTTAGCCGGCGAACCCAAAGCATGCAGCAGAGCGCGATTCGCCAAATCCTGAAAGTGGTGTCACAGCCGGGGATGATTTCATTGGCCGGCGGCATTCCGGCGCCGCAGAGTTTTCCGCTTGAAGAAATGTACCGCCTGAATGAAGCCGTGCTTGACCGATACGGCGCGGCCGCGCTTCAGTATGACCTGACCGAAGGATTCGCGCCCTTCCGCCAGGCGCTGGCTGACTATCTGGCGCCGAAAGGCATCGGCGTAAGCGCCGACGAGATCGTCGTCTTCAATGGCTCGCAAAGCGCGCTGGATATGATCGCCAAAATCCTGATCACGCCCGGCGACATCATCGCGCTGGAATCGCCGAGCTATCTGGGCGCTATTTCTGCCTTTAACGCCTATGAGCCAGCTTATCGGCGCATTGAAACCGATGACGGCGGGATACTGCCCGATTCGCTCGACCGGCTGCTAAGCCAGCATGCGGTCAAGTTTATTTATCTGGTGCCGACCTTTCAGAATCCGACCGGACGCACGCTTGGCATCGAGCGGCGGCGGCAAATCGCAGAAATCGTCAAACAGCACGACGCGCTGGTGATTGAGGACGATCCTTACAGCGCGCTGCGTTACCGCGGCGAAGCGGTCGCGCCTTTTTATACCTTTGCCCCGCAAAACACGGTCTATTTGAGTACGGTATCCAAGATATTCGCGCCCGGACTGCGATTAGGCTTTTGCGCCGCGCCGCCGCTTGTTCATCAATGGCTGACCATTGCCAAGCAAGGCGCCGACCTGCATACCAATACCTACGCGCAGGCCCTGGCGGCGGAATATATCCGCGGCGGCTATATCGACCGGCAAATACCTAGGATTATTGAGCTTTATCGCCGGCGTCAAGCGGCGATGCTCCAGGCGATGGAGCGGTGTTTTCCAGCTGCTTGGCGCTGGATCAAACCCGAAGGCGGTATGTTTATCTGGGTTGAAGGACCCGCCGGCGTTGATGCCGAGCGGCTTTACTGGCAGGCTGTCGAGCGCAAGGTCGCCTTTGTCCCCGGCAAATACTTCTGCATTCAGCCGGGCGAAGGGCTGGCGACCATGCGGCTGAACTTCACCCGGTTCGATGAAGACGACATCAGCCGCGCCATCGAAATCCTAGGGCAGGTTATCAAAGACCATGCCTAGCCAAGCCGCCTTTGTGTTTGGCCGCCGCTTCACATGGCCGGCATCCGCGCCGCGCCAGCGTTTTGCATCAAAATCACTAGGAAAGCCTTAACGTGACCAGATTGTTTTCCGAGCTTCGTCCACTGGCGCTGTCGCTGTATTTGCCGGCGCTGATGACCACATTGGGAAGCGGCCTGTTAGTTCCAATTCTGCCGCTGTACGCGGCCGGGTTTGAAATCAGCTATGGCTTGATTGGCTTGATCCTGGCGGGCGAGGGTTTGGGCACCTTGATCGCCGATGTCCCGACCGGCATGATTCAAAGGCGGTTTGGCAACAAGCAGGTTTTGATGACCGGGTTCGCGGTGTCGATGATATCGGTCGCGCTGCTGTGCTTTGCCCAATCCATCTGGATTGTCCTGCTCCTTCGACTGACAGCTGGATTCGGCCGCGCGATGATCAGCGTTTCGATGCACATCTACGTCGCCAGCCAGGTCAAACTGTCCCAGCGCGGCAAAGCGATTTCGATCTTTGGCGGCACGCATCGCCTTGGCGGATTCATCGGCCCGGCAATCGGCGGCATCATCGCCGGCGGTTTTGGATTCCGCGCCGTCTTCATCGTTTTCGCGCTTGCGACCGGCATCGGGCTGGTCTTCGTTATGCTGTTCACCCACAGCGGCCGCGAAAAACAGACTCAAAAACACAGCGCCAAGCATCATCAGCTTCATCTGCTGGCCATGCTGCGGTCACATTGCCGCGTCTTGGCTTCGGCCGGCACGGCGCAGATTTTCGGGCAGATGATTCGAGCCGGGCGCATCGCGGTCATCCCCATTTTCGCCGCCGACGCGCTTGGGCTGGGCGTCGATCAGATCGGATTCATCGTCAGCCTGTCGGCGGCTGTCGATTTCAGCCTGTTCCTGGTCGCCGGCTGGCTGATGGATCGACACGGGCGCAAATTCGCGATTGTCCCCTGTTTTTCGATTCAGGCTTTGGGCATGGCGCTTGTTCCCCTGACAGCCACATTCGGCGGGCTGCTCTTCGCGGCCGTCTTGATTGGCTTTGGCAATGGATTGGGCGCCGGGTCGATGATGACCCTGGGCGCCGATTTGTCACCGGCCGAATCGCGCGGCGAATTTCTTGGCGTCTGGCGGCTGATCAGCGATGTCGGTTTCACCGGCGGGCCGCTGGTCGTCGGCGCCGTCGCCGATCTATTTGTGCTTAGCTCGGCGGTCTGGGTCATCGCCGGCTCGGGCTTGGCGGCCGCCAGCATCTTTCTGTTCTTTGTCCCCGAAACGCTAAAGCGCCGGCAGCTGGCGGCGGCGCGATGATGCGAATCAAGGCGATTTATGCTTAAAAAGCTCAATGATTTGACCGTCGATTGGCCGCTGGATTACGCCAGCCTTTTTCCAAGGGCGCGGCCGGTCATCGTGGAAATCGGTTTCGGCAGCGCCGATTACCTGATTCATCTGGCGGCGACGCGGCCGGAACACAACATCATCGGCTTCGAGATCTCGAGCCAGTCCATGGCCAAGGCCGAGGCGAAAATCGAGAAGCGGCGGCTTCGCAATGTCCGCCCGATTCATGCCGCCGCCGAAACGGCTCTGGCGCATCTGCTGACGCCTGAATCCATCCATGAATTTCACATCAACTATCCCGACCCTTGGTTCAAGAAAAAGCACCGCCGGCGCCGACTGATCAAACGCGGCGCGGTGGATCTGCTGACCAGCCGTCTGGTCATCGGGGGGACCTTGCTGCTGGCGACCGACATCGCTGAATACGCTGAAATGGCGCACGAGATTCTGTCGCAGACCGCCGGCCTGTCGAATCGGTTCGCCAGCCCTTGGGTGGATGACCTGGCGGGCCGCTTCCGCACCAAATACGAAATGAAGGCCCGCCGCGAAGGGCGGCGCGGACATTATTTCATCTATCAGCGCAACCAAAAGCCAACCGCGCATCCGCCCGTGATGAAGGACCTGGATATGCCGCATCTATTTTTGCATTCGCCGCTTAATGCCGCCGCCATCGCGGCGCGGTTTGAGCCCACGCGGCGCCAAGCCGGCGACGTCTATATCGCTGTCCTGCAAGCCTACGCCAATCCGAAGCGAGATACAGCCGTGTTTGAAGTCGTCGTCGAAGAGCCAACCATCGCGCAGCATACGATGATTCGGATGGCGCCGCGGCGGGCTGAAAACGAATACATCGTGCAGATGACCAGCTTGGGCCGCGCCCGCCCGACTTGGGGCATGCACCGCGCCGTGGACGCCGTCGGCGGCTATGTGGCCAGCCTGCATGAAGACGCGCGGATTTTGGCGCGCAAGCTGCGAGATTAGGGCATATCCTTTTCGACGAGCGCGATTTGCTTTGGCGACAGACCATATAAACGGAAGATGATTTGATCGATGCGGCTTTGGGCTGCGGCTTCGTTGGCATGGCGATTGGCATAAATCCGCTTCACTTCGGCGATGGCTTCGGCGTATAAATCGGGCTCTTCGGCAATGTTTGGCAAAGGGATTCGCTTAATGACAGGTCTATTAAAGTGCATTGTGCGAATAGGTTTGGCATAGATAAAGCGATAAACATACCAGTTAATCAACTTGCTGTTTAATAATGCTAAAACAAAATATGATGAAAGGTCATCAGATATAATCTCAATCTGATTTATTGTATTGAGAATCAAGAAATTGCTTTCAGCCTCTTGAACTATATGGGCGGTAATTTTAATGTGCCGCATTGGCCTTTCTATGAAGGCAAGTATATCTTGAACCAATATACTCCCCACTTGAACAACTGCTCTGTTGTGGACGGTATCTAAATTATAATATCCCTTGATTCCCCGCAGATAATATCTCTGCACATTTGCACCGCCAAGCACAGCTTTATTAGTCTTGATTCCGCTGATTTTGCGTTGCATATCGCCGCCAGAAGCAACCGTTATCTGATCTTCCAAGAAGTTCCCCTGCTTTACCATCTGATGGGCTATTCCCAATTCAGCATTATCTACATCATTTACATAAATCTCAAAGCGATGGCATTCCCGTTTGTCAATGCCGCCTACAAGTTTGAATTGCGAGTTTTCGCGTTTGAAATTGCGATAGTCGGGCGATGTCGCGCCGCGTCGGTGGAGATAGATCACCTGTTCCAACAAAACCTCATCCCACACTTTGCCGCAGTCCACCAGGATTTCGAGTCCATCCAGCAGTCTTGCGCGCGGGATTCTCCAATTCGACGCGTAAAGAAATGATTTAGGCACAATGAAGCCATGCGCTGCCCCGTCTCTTAGCAGATTCAACGACTGTATCATAAACAAGGCGGCCGTGTTGGTCGTGCCAATCTTAAACCGCTGTTTGTAATAGTTTCTTTCCGCTTGATTTAGCTTGGCGCTGTAGGGCGGATTGCCAAAAATAAAATGAAAGCCAGGATTGTCAAGCGGCCGGCCATGTTCATCGACAAAGACTTCGGGGAACTCGACGGCCCAATGAAAGGGACGGACGCGCTTAGGGGCTTCGAAACGTTCATAATCCTGATGAAAACGACGGTAAAGGGACTCGGTCACAGCCTTGAGTTCGGCGAGAATGACGCTGTGGCGCGGGTCAAGGTTGGAGGTGTCGATGAGTTCTATCCGCAGCCGCCGGAGCGCCGCCAGCGAATCGGCATGGTCGGCCAGGCGCGGGTCATCGGGGCGCAGGCCGATCAAGCTGTTGCCGATTTTGATGTTCTGGTTGAGGATGAGCGGCAGACGTTTGTCCGGCCCTTTCCGTTCCATCGCCCGCATCATCAGGTTGACCACCGCGATTTCGGCGGCCTGGGGGTCAAGGTCAACGCCGTAGAGGTGTTTTTCAAGGATGAGATTGCGATAGTTTTTGCGGATAAAGTCGCGTTCGTCTTCGATGCGCTGGGCTTCAATGCGGTCATCAAGGGCGACATCGGCAAAATGGCGGCCGGCCATGGCTTTGATCTTCTGCTGATAGTCTGTTTCCAGCCGCGCGGCTTCGGCTTGATAAAATTCCGCCAAGACCTGATAAGCGTAAATCAGGAACGAGCCGCTGCCGCATGCGCTGTCAAGCAGGCGCAAACCGCGGATGTCGGCCGATGTTTTGCGAGTTTCGCCGCGGATGCGGATTCCATTGGGGCGGCCGTTGCGCGTGCCGTAAAGATAACGGCCAAGGGAATGATCGACGATATAACGGACGATGTACTGCGGTGTGTAATAACTGCCCTGTTTCTTGCGGGTTTCCAGATTGTCGCGGATTTTGACGGCGCCATCGTCAGCGACAAGCGTTTTGCCGAGATACTGCTCATAGGTGTTGCCGATGATGTCGGCCGGCATGGCGCGAAAGCGGGCTTCATAGAGCTTTTCGATAAGCGGCAGCAGGACCTCATCGCTGAACTGCGCCTCGTCGACTTCGCTTGGAGCAAAGAGAGCCGAGTTGTGTTCCTGGTCAAAACGGCGGAAAAAGTCATGCAGATAATGACGGAGTTCGCGGGTGTAATACGAGTTTTCCCGGCGGAGTTCATAAAATCGCTGCAAGGTGCGGGATGGAATCACATAATGATCTTCGGCGAAGCGGACAATGACCAAGCGGTCCAGAAAACGCTGCACGACCTTACGCAATAGGTCCAGCCGAAGCCTGCCATCGTCAGCATAAGCCCAGGGATTTTGATGGCGATTCAGGGTGATGTCGATGGCAAGCTGTTCGCGCTGTTGATTGATAAAAGCCAGATAATCGGTATCGACCTCTTTAGTCCACCGTTGATTGTTTAGCGCTTCCAAACTCCCCTGGTGCATGTTATCCCACGACAGCTGCCAAAGCAGTTCAAAATCCTGCTCATAAGCGCGCGGCACCTCAAAGGAAAAGACCAGCCAGTCGCGGCGGGCGTTAAACAGGCGAAAACGCTCAAAGCTGCTTAGAATCGCCCAGGTCCAGTTATTTTCGAACGCATAATTGATCGCCTGCTGCTCTTCCTGCGTGCGGTCAGTCGCCATGCCGGGCAAGGCCATTTGTCCCGGGCGCACCGTCCACTCATCCGACAGTTCGTCAATGATGCCAAAACGTTTCGCCTCGATGAAAATTTTGTCGCCATGATCCAAATTGAGGATGCGGTCTACCCGTTTGCGGTTGGGCATGGATTTTTCGCGCTCGTATTTCGTGATGTCGTCTGTGGGCCAGCCGAGCACATCGCGGAAAAGACGGTCAATAAAAACAAGCACGCTGCTTTCGGAGGCTGCATTTTTGTCTTCCGGCGACAGGCTGTAGTATTCATCAAGCAGCGACTTTAGATTTTCACGGGCTTGCGCTTCGGTTACCGGCATGAAGATGAACTTTCTGAATAGGTCTCACAAGCAAGTTCATTATAATGCAATATCCGCTTCGGAGCGGTTTTTCAGGCTTAATAAATATGCTATAATCCGCCAACTAACTTCAAGATCAGACCAAACAGGATGGCGCTGTGAGCAAGATAACGCGACGCACCCTCGACAATGGCTTGACGGTGATATTAAAAGAAGCGCATTCGGCGCCGGTGATCAGCTGGTGGCTGGCTTACAAGGTCGGCAGCCGCAACGAGCCGACTGGCAAGACCGGCATCTCGCATTGGGTGGAACACATGATGTTCAAGGGCACCGAAGAGTTTCCAGCCGGGACGCTCGACCGCGAGATTGACCGCGCCGGCGGACAGTGGAACGCCTTTACCTCAATGGACTATACCATGTATTACGAGACCTTGCCGGCTGATAAAATCGACATCGCCATGCAAGCCGAAGCCGACCGCATGACCCACGCGCTGTTTGACCCCGACGAGACCGAATCCGAGCGCACCGTCATTATATCGGAACGTCAGGGCGCGGAAAACCAGCCGACCTTCTGGCTGCAAGAGGAGCTGCGCGCCGCCGCCTTTCGGGTGCATGGCTATCATCACGAAATCATCGGCGACGAGACCGATTTGCGTACCATGTCGCGCGATGACCTCTATCAGCATTATCGCCGTCATTACACTCCCGCCAATGCCGCCGCGGTGGCTGTAGGCGCATTTGACACCGACGAGATGCTGGCAAAGATTGAAGCCGGTTACGGGACGATTCCAGCCGCCGCCAAGCCAAAGCTGTTCGTCCGGCAAGAACCGCAGCAGCAGGGCGAACGCCGCGTTCATGTTGAACGGCCGGGCAAAACCGCATTTTATGAAATCTGCCACCGCATTCCACCAGCCACTCACGAAGACTGGGCGAAGCTGAAGATTCTAGATATCATTTTGAGCGGCTCCAGCGGCGCCGGCGGCAACAAAACCAGCCGCCTCTATCAAGCACTGGTCAAGAGCGAAATCGCCGCCAGCGTCGGCGGTGGAATCAACCCGACCATCGACCCTTATCTTTACAGCATTCTTGTTATCTTGCGCGAAGGTCGGCAGCCCGAAGAAGCCGAAGCCGTTCTGCTGGCAGAAATCGCCCGTTTGCAAGCGGACGGCATTGCGGAAGCCGAGCTAAACAAAGCCGGGAAACAGGCAAAAGCCGCCTTCGCCTACAGCGCCGAAAGCGTCACCGAACAAGCCTTTTGGCTGGCGCAGTCCTTTATCTTGGGCGATGAAAGCTGGTTTGACAGCTATGCTGAACGTTTGACGAGCGTTCGGCTTGAGGATGTGGTGGATGCCGCCAACCGCTATCTTGTACCCAAAAATCGCATTGTTGGCATCCTGCATCCGACAGATGCCGAAGAAGAGGCGGTGTCGCCATGACGAAAAATCCGACGGCAGCCGCGAGCATCCCCAACTCCAGCAATATCCGCCGCGCGCGGCTGGAGAATGGCATGACTCTGCTGGTCTACGAAAATCCGGCGGTGCGGTCGGTCAATATGATGGCATCGATTCATGCCGGCGGCATCTATGAAACGGCAGACAAAAGCGGACTGGCTTCGTTTGCCGCGCTGGCCTTAATGACTGGCACAGCAAGCCGCAGCTTTGATGAGATTCACAGCGCGCTGGAAGACATCGGCGCCGAGCTCAATTTCCGCGGTCATATCCACAAAATCGGGTTATATGGCAAGTCCCTGGCCGAAGATTTGCCCCAACTGCTTGATATTGCCAATGATGCCCTGCGCCAGCCGGTCTTTCCTGAAGATCATATTGAACGGCTGCGCGGCGAACGGCTGACATGGCTGCGATACAGCAGTTTCGACACCCGCTACCGCGCCGCCAAAGCCATGCGCGAGACGCTGTATCCAGACACGCATCCCTATCACTACGGGACTTATGGCAGCGAAGACACCACAGCGAAGATCAGCCGAAACGACTTGCTGCGCTATCAGGCGGCGCATTTTGGGCCGCGCGGTATGATTTTGGTGATTGTCGGCGCCGTCAAAGCCGAAGAGGCCATCCAGCAGGCTGCGGAACTGTTTGGCGATTGGCAAAATCCCCACCAGCCGCCGGCGGCCGCGGCCGCCGAACCAAGCAAGCTGACGGGCAGCCAGCGCCGGTTTGTGTTTGTACCCGGCAAAACGCAATCGGACATCAAGATAGGCGCGGTCGGGCCCTCCCGCTATGCCGCCGATTATCTGCCGGCGCAGCTGGCGAACAGCGTCCTCGGCGAGTTTGGCATGATGGGGCGCATCGGCAAGCATGTCCGCGAGCAGAAGGGTTTGGCCTACTATGCCTTCAGTCAGCTTGGCGGCGGGCATGGGCCCGATCCCTGGGCTATTAGCGCCGGGGTGAATCCGGACAATGTGGAACTGGCGGTGGACAGCATCATGGAAGAAATCGAAAGGCTCATCAGCGAGACCGTATCGGACGACGACCTTGCCGACAATCAAAGCTACTTTACCGGGCGGCTGCCGCTGCGGCTGGAAAGCAATGAAGGGATCGCCGCCCATATTCACACCATGGAAAGCTATCGTCTGGGGCTGGATTACCTGGCGAACTACAAGGATGCGATTTACCGCATCACCAAGGAAGATACGCTCGCCGCGGCGCGGAACTATCTCAAGCCGGCGGAGATGGTCATCGCCGTCGCCGGCCCTGAATATGCCAATCATCAATCGATTCAGTCATCCTGAAACGATTCGGGGCGGCAGGGGTTTTTATTGATAAATATAATGACAAACGGATTTGAGCGACTTTTGCCAAGCAGTCAGGAAAGATGATCCATGACACGAAAACGCATCGTTATCACCGGCATGGGATTAGTCAGCCCGGTCGGCCATACCGTTGAGAAATCATGGGCAGGCATTCGAGCCGGTCAATCCGGCATTGACTGGATTACCCTGTTTGATGCTGAACTTGTCGCCAACCGCGTCGCCGGCGAAGTCAAAAATCTCGACCTGGCCGCCAAGTTTGGCCGCCGCGAGATGCGGCGGATGGACCGGGCGCAGATGCTGGCGCTGATCGCCGCCGAAGAAGCATTGGCAGATGCCGCTATCGAAATCACCGATGACAATCAATATGATATCGGCGTCGTTGTCGGTTCCGGCATTGGTGGGATTGTGACGGTGGTCCAGGCCCTCCAAGGCTTTGAGGCGAAGGGGCACCGCGGGGTCAGCCCGGTGATTGTGCCGGCGCTGCTGCATGATGGCATCAGTTCGCGGGTTTCGATGAGCTTTGGGCTGAAAGGGCCGAATTACAATATCACGGCTGCCTGCGCCACCAGCAACAATTCCTTGGGGGATGCGGCTGATCTGATTCGCATGGGCCGCGCGAAAATCATGGTCGCCGGCGGCAGCGAAGCCTGCATCATGCCCATGGTCATCAGCGGCTTTAACAACATGAAGGTCTTGAGCAACAGCGAGGATATCCCGCAAAAGGCGTCGCGCCCCTTTGATGCCACTCGAGACGGCTTTGTCGCCGCCGAAGGCGCCGCCCTGTTAATCCTTGAAGACCTTGACCATGCCCTGGCGCGCGGCGCGAAAATCTATGCCGAATTGACCGGTTATGGACATACATCGGATGCCTTTCATGTCACGGCGCCCAACCCTGACGGCGTGGATGCGGCCGAAGCCATGCGCCGCGCCATGCGGGAAGCGCGAATCAGTCCAAATGATGTCAGTTATATCAACGCTCATGGGACTGGCACGCAGCTGAATGACATCAGCGAAACCCTGGCGATCAAGCTAGCTCTGGGCGAACATGCCTACAGCATCCCGATAAGCTCTACCAAGTCGATGACCGGGCATATCCTGGGCGCAACCGCCGCCGCCGAAGCCATTTTCGCCATCAAAGCGATTGAGGACAACTTCGTGCCGCCGACGATTAATCTCGAAACGGCTGACCCGGAATGCGACCTCGATTATACGCCCCGAATCGGCAAGGAACATCCGATTGACCATGTTTTGAGCAATTCATTTGGCTTCGGCGGTCACAATACCGCCGTGGTCATCAGCCGTTATGCTTAACCGCAGCGTTTTTCTTATGCCGCAACCCGCGAAAGAATCGCATTGAAGGCGGCTTCGGCCAAGGCGCGGATTTCATCGCCGCTGCGGTCTTGAATCGGATGCGGCACATAACAGGCCGCCGGCTCGAATCCGAGCGCTTTGCCCTGCGCCGCGGCCGCTTCGATAAATTCGGTCGAGGCGACCAGCATGCCCGGGATGCCGCGCAATTCCAAATCTGTGATGTCGTGCACACTGCACGAGGTGCATGACCCTCAATCCGCCAGGGCTTCAATGACGGCATCGCATTCAGTGACGATCTGATGTTTCAGGTCAGCCGGCGCGATGCGGGTGAAGGTCGGTTTGCGATATCGCCGCACGCGAATGCCCATGCCCTTTAGTTTTTTGTCAAGATGATCCAGAAAAATATCACCGCCTGGTTTGGAAATATCCAGCAGCGCCACGGTTTTGCCGTCCAGGGATGACAGCCGCGCCTGGCGGTCTCGCGGCATTGGCTGCAACTCGCCGGTTGGATCTAATAATACTGACATCATATCCTCCTCTTTGATTTACGATTTGACAGCGACCGTCACCGGCGAACTGCCCTTGACGCCGCTTGCCGGCCAGCCGCCGATGACAGCTGACCATAACCCGGCCGATCCGCCGGTATGGACAATCAGCAAACCGCCGGGACGGAACTTGTTCAGGGTGGCTTCCGCATATTTCGCCGGCACGCCCTCTGCGATTCCATCGGCGCCGCGCAGGATGTCCCGCCCACAGAAGGTCAGATGTTGATTGAGTTCTTGGCGAAAACGCGCTTTCGTCCATTTGGCTTGGCGGAAGATCCGCAGATGTTCGGGCGCGATAATCAGCAGGGCGTCGGCTGACGGCGCCAATTTGCTATGGACGACGGTTCGCAGGGTCAGCGCCATGCTCCGCGTCAGCGATTCGGGACGGCGCGATTTTTGATCGGCGATAGGATAGACACCGCCGCCGGCAAACAAGGTGACGGTCGATTCATCGGCAGAAAAGCCGCGTTCAACCGCCAGCGATTCCCAGCAGGAATCGCGTTCGCGTTCGGGAAAGCAGAAGCCAACTTTGCCGGGCTGCCCCAAAGCGGCGCGGTCCACCCCGCCCGGTTTGCCGCCGCCGACATTGCGTATCACCAACTGCAAGGCGCGTCCAATGGTGGAATTGGCGCGGTTGCCCTGCCCCAGCGCATTCGTCCCCCAATTCATGCCAATCCGGTCTGCAATCGGGCCGTTCACGATGACAATCGGTCCCGAAAAATAGGTGGTCGCCAGCAAGCCGTGCATGCAAAACGCATCAAGACAAGCCGCTTCAACCGCCGCCAGGACAACCGGCAGATACTCCGGTTTGCAGCCAGCCATGACAGCGTTGATGGCGGCTTTTTCCACGGTGCAGGCGACCTGGTTCGGCGGGATGATGCCAAGGATCTCGTCAGCCGCGCGGGCCGTTCCCCCCAACATCCGCAGCGCCCGCTCCTCGGTGGGCGGGACAACCGGCAAACCATCCGACCAGCCGCGCGCAAAGGCGAGTTCATATTCGTCCTCAAGCGCGGCGACTTCAATCCGCCGCGCCTGCAAGGACGTATCGCCATAGCGGTAAGCTAATTTTTCCGGCATGCCCGGGTCAAGCGACTTCGAGCCGCAGCCAGGGCTGAATTCAGGCAAACCGGCCCCCAGCGCCGGGCGCGCGGTCAGTCGGCGCCAATCCGCGCGCTGCCAGCCTGTCAGCCGTTCCATTTCATCGCCCGCCTGCACCCGAATCAAGGTTGGCACAATTTCGATGCCCAGCCGATAGGAAACCTCAAGTCGGCTGTCGTCAATCACATGATCCAAGCCAGATGGAAAGTCAGGATTGTCCTGTGAATAAACGCGCAGCGGGCGCAGGTCTGCTAAAACCGATTCAATCAAACGACAGGTGGCGCAGTCCTCTTTGACGACCGCGATATAGCCGGAAAAATCTTTGGGGATGATGGCCATGAGGTTCTTTTTTCCAATTCTTTGGCGGCCTCATTGTAACGTCTGACTGAACTGGCCGACAACTGAACGCGGGCTGTTATCGGGGCGGCCGCGCCCAAGCCAAACTCACCGTCGGCAAGTCCTAATCAACCAAGTGATCCCCTGGCATCATGCCTTTGCCCTCAAAAGCGGGGAAATCAGGCGGATACTTGTGCACGCGGAACAAGACATTCCGGTCGTAAAAATCAATGCCTTCAGGATTAGGTGGATCGCCCTGTCTAATCAAGCCATTTCTGGTTTTGGGATTCACAAATTCCCAGACCACCTCGCCATCCGGCCGAACTTCAATCAGCCGCCCATGAAACCCTTCGGTAATGAAAGTATTGCCATTCGGCAGACGTTGGACACCCGATAGAACGTGAGAGTGAAACCCATCGGCGGCATAAGACCAAACAATCTCCGCTTCCTGACTCCAATCATAGCTGCCATCGGGCTGTAACGGGAGCTTCAATTCCATAATGGAAGAATGCTCTTCATCCGTATAGATCTGGTTTCGATTGTTAAAGAGGAGGATATTGCCCGCGCCCGGCAGACCAGCATCAATCCACTGAACGTCATGCTGGGCGAAGAGATGACGGTCATCCAGAGAAATCCCCCCCATCTTCCGCATATATGCAAATGGATTGCCCCAGCGATACAGCAGATCGCCAGCCGAACCAGCCGCCGCTTCCGTAGACAGGCTGTGATCGATGATCCAGAACTCATCAAATGACCGCACGCTTAGCACAATTTGATCCAGTTCAGGATGATAGTTGACCGAATTGCTGTGCATCCAATCACCAGCGCCTCTCTCGTCCCAGATTGATGGCGTCCCCTTTAGAAAATACGACTGATAGTTGATGTCGATGCGGCGCCGATGTTCAGCGATGGCGCCATAGTTGGGCAAGTCAGGGTCAAAATCCTGCGCCAGATGATCCCAAGTATCCCACTGCCAGACAAATTCATCCGTCGAAGGATCGATTTCAATGATGATGTCGGGAAGCAGATACCTATGGTCTCTAAACTCGGTATTGACAAAGTGAGTATCCAGCCCCATCGCCACCGCTTCATCCAGCGAATGATAATCCCAGGCAATCACAAGAATGTTGCCGTCCGGCATGATGTCAATCCCATGATGCAGATGGGTTTCGGCGCCGGTGAACCGGTATTCCCAAACTAATTCACCGTCCCATGTATATTCCCGTATGCCCCCAGTAGGACGATTATCCCCCGGTATAAGGGATGTATCGGCGTCTCTGACGCCGACGACGACCATCAGATTGCCATTTTCGAGCAGATGCGCCTCGGCAGCAGTCGTTCCTTCAATACGCCAGGTATGTATGATCCGCCCGTCATTGTCCATCAAGTAGACTGATTCATCGGTCATTGGTGTAAGTAGAACATATCCATCGTAAGCGTCGGCGGTGTTCACCATAAGGCCGACGGTTCTTTCCTGCGTCAGCGCAGAAACAGATGTCAGCAGCAAAGCAAGCATAATCAGCAGCTTTCGGTTGATGTTGAACAGCATGGGCATTGACCTTTCCTTTTGGCAGATTAACGGTGTTTCTTTTGCGCGCCGATACCCCAAGGCAAGCGGATATCCGCACAGATAAATCTATTCAAATCACTTGCATCCGTCAAGTGCCAAGGCGCCATCTTCTATTTCAAAAAACTGATTATCGGGTACAATAGCCGAATCTATTTGCCGCTTCCGAGCCAGAAAAATCGCTATGAGAATTTACACTGTCGCTGCGCTGCTGATTGCTTTAGCCGCCGCCTGCGCTCCCAGCGAAGAAGCCCCACAGTCCATTGAGATCGCAGATCAGCCGCCCCCGGCCAATGTACTTTACGTCACCCCCACCCCGATGCCGACTCTGGTGCCAACGGCGGTGCGTATCGCGGCGGCCATCCCGACCGCGTCATCTGCTGCTCCAACGGCAAGCCCAGGGGCGGAGGTTTGTAATGCCGAGCTTGAGCGGCTGTATGCCCATGCCAGCGATTTATGCTTGACCGGACCAACCGGTTATTTTTGCAATGGCGGCTTGGCGCCCAAAGCTGAGCCGCAAGGAGCGGCTGCGAATGCCCTAAGCGCGCCCGGCGGCCTGGTCGAAGCCGCCAAAATAGACAGCCTGCAAACCGCCCCGATTACGATCCGCGGCGGCGGTCTTGTCTGGCTCCGTCTTGAAGAGAATATCCTGATGGATGCCCTGCTCATCGGGGACATCCGCATCAGCAGCATCGTGCCGGCCGAAAGCGATTTTGCCAAGTGGCAGTCCTTCACTGTCGAAAGCCGAACGGTCGCTTCAGCCTGCGCCCGAATACCCGAAACCGGCGCGCTGGTGGCGCAAGGGCTGTACGGACAAAGCTCCCGCGTCGCTATCAACGGCGTATCCGTCGAAATCAACGGCACGATGGTCGTTATGACACAAGCGAACATGACCAAATTCATAGCGATTGAAGGACAGCTTCGGCTGATTTCCTATGGACAGCCCGTCACCCTGAATGTCGGCCAACAGTTGAACGTCAGCTATCCGGCCGGTGATTGGACGACGCCGGCCGGGCTGCCTGGCGAACCGATTCTGCTGGAATATGAGCTTGTCAGCGATCTGCCGATTGTGCTGTTTGACCGTCCGATTGTCATTCCACAGCCTGGCTTTGTTCAAACACAGGGGCGCGTGAATATGCGGGCGGCGCCGGATATTGATTCGCGGCTGCTGTTCCAGGTTCCGGCTGGCGAAACCATGAGTGTTCTCGGCATCAGCGCCAATCGCGAATGGCTTCACATTCGCTTGGGAAACGGCGAGACCGGCTGGATGAGCGCCGAATTGCTGGCGCAGAATCTAGGCGGCATTCAGCAGGTTTACGATCTTACGCCGCCGCCGCCGCAGCGCTACGGTGCGCTTGCCAGCCATGCCAGCGTCAATGTCAGCCAGGGCGGCAACCTGCGCGCGGCGCCTGATATCGCCTTTAGAGTCAAAAGAACCATCCCCTTCGGCGAGAAGCTCGAGCTGCTGGCGCGCAGCCCCTACAGCCCTTGGGTCAAGGTCGATGCGGGCGGTGATATTGGCTGGATGGCCTTATTCACCCTGCAAACCGAAGCGGTGATTAGCTCGCTGCCGATTGATTATCAAGCGCCTTTGCCGCCGCGCCCGACATCCACCCCTTCATTCAGCTACGGCGGCGGTCATGCCTATCCCAATCCCAGTGGCGGTTTTTAGGCGGCATCGAAGCGACAGGTCGATAGACAGCGGCGGCGAGATGCTTCCGTCAATGCGGCGATGATTGGATTTGATGATATAATCAAGATGTTTTGTGGATGGATGCGCTGAAACGCGGGAGGAAACGCGAATGGCGAGCAAACGACAGCAAGCGGATGAAGCCGGTTACAAACGGCGCATCAATGCCTGGGCGATGTATGATTGGGCTAATTCTGCCTTCGCCACCACCATTATTGGCGGCCTGCTGCCAGTGTATTACAGCACGGTCGCCGGCGGCACCCTGCCCAGCGAAGCCACCGCCACCGCCTACTGGTCGCTGACCATCAGCCTGTCACTGTTTATCCTGGCGATTCTGTCGCCGATCCTGGGCACCATCTCGGATGTCATGCGTAGCAAGAAGCGCTTCTTGGCGATCTTCATTGGCATCGGTGTGGTTGGCGCCGGTTTGCTGATCTTGGTAAGCACCGGCGACTGGCTGCTGGCGTCGTTGTTTTTCGTGCTGGGACGCATCGGCTTTGGCGGGTCGCTGGTCTTTTATGACGCGCTGCTGCCGCATGTCGCCCGCGAAGAAGACCGCGACTGGGTATCCTCGCGCGGCTATGCGCTGGGCTACCTTGGCGGCGGGATTCTGCTCGCCATCAACGTGGCGATGTTCTTCCTTATCCCCGACAGCCTGTTTGAAAACGCCGGCATTCGCCTGTCCTTTTTGAGCGTCGCCATCTGGTGGGCGGTGTTCTCACTGCCGATTTTACGCCAAGTCGCCGAACCGCCTTCGGTAACGGCTGTGCTTCAATCCGGGCAGACGGTCATCGGGGTCAGCATCAGCCGTCTGCGGCAGACCTTCCGCGAGATCAAAAAATACCGCCAGCTGTTCAAATATCTGGTCGCCTTTCTGATTTACAATGATGGCATCGGCACGATTATCGCTGTGGCCGCCATCTATGGCGCCGAGCTTGGCTTTGGGCTGGTGGAACTGGTGCTGGCGCTTTTGCTGGTGCAATTCGTCGGCATACCCTTTAGCATCATCTTCGGCCGTCTGCCCTCGCGCCATGACAAACGGGCGCCATTCTATCTGGCATTTATTCTGCTCAATGCCATCGCTTTGCCGATTCTTGGCATTGTACTCGTCAATACCCTGCCAGCCAACGTCTCCGGCGCCTTGCCAACGTCTTACGCCACCGCCGGCAGTCATGTCGGCGAGGGAGTCTATCTCATCCGCGGCGATGCCTTCACCGCCAGCGGCCGCTGGGATGAAATACAAGTATCGGGCGACGACTTGAGCGGTGAGGGATGGCTGGGCAGCCTGACCACTCTGCTGACCGGCCGCCCCGATGACCTGAACTACTCCACGACAGACGAACTCAATGCCAGCCAGACTTTCCTGTTTAACGGCAAGAATCTGGAGCTAAGCTATCGCATGTCACCCGATGGCGGCGTCATCGGATTCCTGGTGGACGGGCAAGCGCTAAACGATGAGGACGGAAGCCGGGTCATCATCGACACCTACAACCCAACGATACGTTACGAGGAGACAGCGACCTTGGAACTGCCCGAAGCCGGCCAGCGCCAGCTTGAGATCATCAACATCTCCGAACCGGCTGAAGCGGCGCGCGGCAAGCGAATCGCTTTGCGCGCGGTTGAAGTGCAGCCGCCGGCGCGCCAGAGCAGCCTGCCAACTATCATCGGCATCATCATCGGCGTTGAAATTCTGGCTTTGCTGTTCGCATTTCTGCTGCGATCTCATTTTGTCGCCTTGTCCAGCCGGCTGGATACGCGGCGCAGCATTCTTTTATCACTGTCAATCTACTGCATCATTGCCTGCTGGGGATTCGTCCTCAATGCCACGTTGGAATTTTGGATGCTCGCCTGGATGGTTGCCATGGTGCAGGGCGGCAGCCAAGCGCTTAGCCGCAGCCTATATGCCAGCCTGTGTCCGGCTGCCAAAAGCGGTGAATTTTTTGGTTTTTACAGCATCATGGAAAAATTCGCCTCGATTATCGGGCCCTTGATTTTCGCCTTTGCCGGCATTGTATTGGGCAGCAGCCGTCCCGCCATTCTTAGCTTGATTTTGTTATTCGTCATCGGCGGCTATCTGCTCAACCGCGTCAATATCCAGGAAGGTCAGCGCGTTGCCCGCGAAGACGACGCGGCGCACGGGATACTTGAACCAACTGCATGAGGAACAGCCCTATGCCAATCATCGGACAGCCAGCGCCGGACTTTGAACTGCGAAATCAAGACGGCGATACAATCAGGCTTAGTGATTACCGCGGCAAAAAAGTGATCATTTTCGCCTTCCCCAAAGCCAATACACCCGGCTGCAACCATCAAGCCTGCTCGTTCCGCGATGCCTTCCCGCAGATTGAATCCAAAGACGCGGTCCTGCTCGGTGTCAGCGCCAACAGCGCTGCCGAACTCGCCGCCTGGAAAGCGGCGAAAAAACTGCAATACGATCTGCTGTCCGACCCTGATCACAAGATGCTGACCGCCTGGGAGGCTTGGGGCATCAAGCTGATGATCTTCAAGCTGCCGGTGGCGGCGACTCGGTCGTACTGGGTGATTGACGAACGGGGAATTCTTGTCGAGCAGCAGATTGGAGTAAGTCCGCTCGAAAGCGTCGAGAAGGCGCTGGCAGCCGTCGCAAGGCTCGGTCAAACCGATTAAATCGGGCTGTCCCAACCGCCGCCAGTCCATGTATGATAGGCAAATTGGATTAGCCCCTTTCGATTTGGACATGAATATGAAACTCATTCTGATTGGTTTTGGTGTGGTTGGTCAGGGTTTTGCCGAAATCCTGCGCGGCAAAGCGGCGGAACTGCGGCAGAAGCATCATTTTTCCCCCATGATCACCGGCGTCGCAGCAGCTTCCAAAGGCAGCTTGTATCATCCGCAGGGCTTGGATGTGTCGGCATTGCTGGCCGCGGCGCAAGTCGGCACATTCGCCGGCTATCCTGCCAGCGCCGGCCTGCGGCGAAATTGGACGGCAAGCGACATGATCCTCAAGGGACAGGCGGATGCCTTGATTGAGATCAGCCCGACCGATTTGAAGACCGCCCAGCCGGCTTTGGATTACTGTCACTTGGCGCTCGATAACGGACTGCATCTTGTCTTAGCCAACAAAGGCCCGGTCGCGCTTGATTATATGCGCTTGAAATCCAAGGCTGAATCCAACAGCCTGCAGCTGCGGTATGAAGCCACGGTGATGGCTGGCACGCCGATCATGCAGCTGGCTGAAGAGGCGCTGGCTGGCTGCGTCATCCGTTCGGCGCGGGGCATCCTCAACGGCACGACCAATTATATCCTGACGCAGATGGAAGCAGGTATGTCTTATGATGATGCCTTGGCCAAAGCGCAGGCAATGGGATATGCCGAAACCGATCCAAGCGGCGATGTGGAAGGCTGGGATGCGGCCGGCAAAGCGCTGATTCTAGCCAATGCCCTGTTTGGCAGCCCGCTGACGATGAAAGATTTGGATGTCGCCGGCATCACTGAAATTACCGCCGCCGATATCGCCGATGCCAAGACGCAGGGACAGCGCTATAAACTGATTGCAGCGGCAAGCGCGGCCGGCGGCAACGTCAGCCCCCGGCGGCTGCCCTTGAGTGACCCGCTGGCAAACGTCAGCGGCTCTACCAACGCAATCACACTGGAAACCGACCTGATGGGCGCCGTCACCCTAATCGGCGCCGGCGCCGGCAGGCTCGAGACCGCCGCCGCCATCTTGTCCGACCTGCTGTCTATCCATCGAAACCATCGAAAACGCGGTTAGTTTACGACAATTTGGACAAACGATGCAACATCTGCATGAAAATCCCGTAAATAAGGATATCGCTCATATATTTTTTGATAAACCGCCCGCCTCTATGCTATACTGGGCAGATATTGTTTTCATGGACACTTAGGCCAGCAAGGGGATAATCTGAATGGCATCCATCATACGAAAGCTCCAAACTCTGTTTAGCGCAAATATGCACGGCATGATTGACCGTGCC
Source organism: Phototrophicaceae bacterium (assembly GCA_965203755.1). Taxonomy (GTDB): domain Bacteria; phylum Chloroflexota; class Anaerolineae; order Aggregatilineales; family Phototrophicaceae; genus UBA6055. The sequence continues at coordinate 790,665 of OZ241910.1, forward strand.
CTGGAAACCAACTCGCTGAAGGTCATGGACGAATACATCCGTCAGGTTGAACGCAATCTGGATGCTCTTGAAGATTCGGCGGCGACCGTCGGCGGGTCGGTCCGCACGTTGAAACGCAAATATGAAGAATTTTCCAACCAGGCTGACAAGCTCGACCGCGACATCGACACCCTGATTTTGCGCGGGAAGGATGACCTGGCGGCGGCGGCGCAGGCCGAGTTGAACACCAAACAGGAACTGGCGCAGGAATACTACGAACAATGGCAGTCGCAAGAAGGACAGTATCAAGGCATGATGAATATGCGGATGAAGCTGGAAGGCCGGCTGACCACCATCAAGCAGGAACGGGAAAAGATGCGCTCGCTGCTCGAACTGGCAGAAACCAAGAAGGTGATGACCAAGACCCTCAAGAGCATGGACAAGCTCGATACCTCTGGCGATCAGGAAATCGACAGCCTGCTGGATTCCATTTATGCCCGGATCGACCAGGAAGATGCCCGCGCCGAAATGGCAAGCCGCAAACTTTCCGACCAAATCGAAGACACCGTTGGCATCGGTCAGGTGGAATTGCAGTTGGAAGAGCGCAAACAGCGCCTGCTCGGCAGCAATTAACCCAAGCCCGGCCTGATGCCCGACTGATGAACAGGATCTATGCCATGCGGCGTCTCTGTTTGCGGTTCCATTGCCAAGCGATTACAATCATGGTAAGGTGATGCGCCAATCCGACATATTCTTTGTTAGCGCCAGACGGAGTCGGGATCATCATGTCAAACAAAGATAACGCACGGCAAAAGGCAGCTGGAGCTCTGCTGACCAATGCGCTGCTGCGGTGGGAAACGTTGGTCACGGTCATGGTGACGGCTATCCTGTTTTTGTTTGTGCCGGATGTCAGTCTGCCGTTTGTGGAATGGCAGCCCTGGTTCTGGCTGGTTTTAGGCGGCCTGGCCGAGGCGGTATTGATTGCCGCAACCCTCACCGACCCCGAAGCCACCGAACAGGCGATGGCAGAAGACTTTGAGCGCGAATATGACCTGCGGAACATCCGCAACCGCGTTTCCCGCGAACGTCTGCGCGATGCCTTTGAATATCGCCGCAATATGCTCAAGCTGGTTGACCGCAGCAAAGGCTCGATGCGTACCCGTCTGCGTACCCTGGTCAACGATGTCAGCGACTGGATTACGTATATGTACAACCTGGCGGCGCATATCGACCTCTTCGAGAGCAATGACCTGGTGATGCGCGACCGACAGCAGGTGCCGCAGCAAATCGAAAAAGTCAAAGCCCGCATTGAACGCGAAAGCGACGACCGCCTCAAACGAGATCTGGAAATTCAGTTGAGCCGTTTGCAGCAGCAGCAAATGAACCTTGAGGCGACCTTCAGCAATATCAAACGGGCCGAGATTCAACTGGAAAGCACATTATCATCGCTGGGTACGGTGTATGCGCAAATGTCGCTGCTGGGCACCAAAGAAACCGACAGCGCCAAAGGTCAGCGGTTGAGCGTCGAGGTCAAAGACGAAATCGACAAGCTGCAAGATACCATTGATGCTATGGACGAAGTTCAGCTGCAAAGCCTGCGTTTTCAATAATCGCCGCTAATCAAATGATTCGGCTGTGGACTGGCGTTTTGCCTTGCCGCCGCGCAATGTACCCAAGCGCTGGATCAACCGCGGCGTTTCGCGGTTGATGCTGATGGTGTCTTCCAGCAGATTGACAAGCGTCGAAGCGATGATGACCAGCGTCAGATAGATAAAGGCAACCACCGAGTAGGTTTCGATATAGCGGAAAGAACGGCCCGAGGATGTTTTTGCGATTTGTGTAATATCGCGCACGCCAAGAAACGCCAGCAAAGACGAATCCTTAATCATGGCGACAAAGTCGTTGCCGAGCGGCGGCAGGACATTGCGAAAAGCCTGTGGCAAAACAATCAGCCGCATGGTCTGCCAGTAAGTCATGCCGACGGAATAGGCGGCTTCAAACTGCCCCTTGGGAATGGATTGAATCCCAGCCCGAATCGTCTCCGACATATAGGCGCCGTAGGTAATCGCCAAGGCCATAATCGCTGAAGGCGCCGAACTGCCCCGCCAGACAAGATCTGGAATGTCGGGATCATTGCTCAAGCTGCGAAAGCCGTCCACGATGGTATCGTTGATGAGGGCGCGCAAAGCCGGGACGACGATAAATGCCGTCACCAGCAGCACGATAAGCACCGGGATGCCGCGCATCACCGACACATAAATGGTACACAGATTGTACATCAATATGCGGAAGGCCCGCGCAATCGTTTTCCAGGCGGTTTCCGAAGTTTGCGGCGCCGACGGTGGATTGGAACGTATAATTCCGACCGCAATCGCCAGCATCAGCGCGCCGGCATAAGACGCGGCACTGACGAACAGGGTCATCAGGATGCCGGCTTTTAGCTGGTCGAAGATTTTGGCGTAAATCTCATCGGTGACAATGCTGATCGCCAGCAGGATGCCTACGATGACCAGAAAAATAAACCAATATGGCAGCGTATACAGACGACTATAGCGCATCGCCCGCCCGCGCGATTCGGCAGTGACGTCGTCCAAATCCGGCTGGCGGTCGGCAGGGTTGAGCATAGGCACATCCTTTGCAATGGTATTAGCGACAAGCGGGGTCGAGCGAACCCGGCCCCGCTGTCAGGCATTGACCTTAGTCAAGCAGGCCCCATTTTCTGTTGATGGCCTCCAGCGCGCCGTCGGCTTTCATGCTGGACAGGGCGGCATTGAATGGCTCAATCAAGTCAGAGTCCAGGGGATAGATGAAAGCAAGCTCTTCAGAAGTCAGCGCTTCGGGCAGCAGCCGCAGGACATCGGCATTGACGCCCACATAGCCTTGACCAGCCACATCATCCATCACCACCGCATCCACATCGCCAGCAATCAAAGCCTGCACCGCAAAACCAAAGGTCTCATAGCCGACCAGACGGTCGCCCTCGCCCACCAAGTCTTCAGCGGCCTTGTAATTGGTTGTCGCCACCTGTACGCCAATCCGATACTCGCCGGCGACGAAATCGGCAACGGATGCGAAGCGGTCTTCGTCAAGCTGAACCATCATGCGCTGCGCGACATCAATATAGCCGTCAGAGAAGGCGACGATTTCCTTGCGCTCATCAGTGACGGTGATGCCACCGGCCGCCAAGTCATATTCGCCATTGGAAACGGCGACGATCATGCCTTCCCAGCTTTGCTCGATGTATTCCGGAACACAGTTGAGACGGGCGCAGATTTCAGCCAGCGCGTCATAATCCCAGCCATCGGCCTCGCCGGTTTCGTCGTCAATGAAGTTGAAGGGGATGTAGGCGTTTTCAACGGCGACGGTGACCAAGCGCCCGCCAAGATCAGGCAGCATGGACGTTTCCTCTTCAGGCCCCAGCCATTTTCTGTTGATGGCCATCAAGGCGCCGTCGGCTTTCATACTGGCCAAGGCCGCATTGAACGGTTCAATCAAGTCAGAGTCCAGGGGATAGATGAAAGCAAGCTCTTCAGAAGTCAGCGCTTCGGGCAGCAGCCGCAGGACATCGGCATTGACGCCCACATAGCCTTGACCAGCCACATCATCCATCACCACCGCATCCACATCGCCAGCAATCAAAGCCTGCACCGCAAAACCAAAGGTCTCATAGCCGACCAGACGGTCGCCCTCGCCCACCAAGTCTTCAGCGGCCTTGTAATTGGTTGTCGCCACCTGTACGCCAATCCGATACTCGCCGGCGACGAAATCGGCAACGGATGCGAAGCGGTCTTCGTCAAGCTGCACCATCATGCGCTGCGCGACATCCACATAGCCATCGGAAAAAGCGACGATTTCCTTGCGCTCGTCGGTGACGGTGATGCCGCCGGCCGCCAAGTCATATTCGCCATTGGAAACGGCGACAATCATGCCTTCCCAGCTTTGCTCAATGTATTCCGGAACACAGTTGAGACGGGCGCAGATTTCAGCCAGCGCGTCATAATCCCAGCCATCAGGCTCGCCGGTGTCGTCGTCGATGAAGTTAAACGGAATATAGGCGTTTTCGACGGCGACTGTGACCACGCGCCCGCCAAGATCGGGCAGCGCGTCCTGTGCAAAAACCATAGCGAAGGGAAAAGCCAAAAACATCAAGGCTGTCATTAAAATGATTCTTCTAAAGACTTGCATGCAAATCCTCCTTATAAGGAAAAGTATCAGCGAACGATAGATTAAATATGCAAGTTTGTATTTTAACAGGTTTTCCATTGTTGTGATAGACTCATCATGTCTTTAACAATCGGGAATTGGCGATTATCATTTATTTCGGGAAAGGCAAACCATACCCGCGATATAGACAAACAGAGAGGACTGCTATGATTCAGCTTGCTATTTCTTCATGGACGGTGCATGGCGCATTGGGACAAGTTTGGTATTTGCCGGATGACGATGGCAATATGATCAATCAGCATGACCCGCAGCCGGCCGCTTTATCCCTGCTTGACCTGCCGGCGCGGATTGCCGCCGAGGGCATCATGCTGCTGGAAATCTGCAATTTTCATCTGCCCTCGATTCAGGCCGATTATCTGGCGGAACTGCGGACTGCCATTGAAGCCGCCGGGGTTACGTTGGTGAATCTGCTGGTCGATACCGGCAATCTGTCATCGCTGGATAACGAAGAGCGGCGGCGCGACATTGACATGGGCAAACGGTGGCAGGACATTGCCGTCAAGCTAGGCGCAAAGGGAGTGCGGTTTGACTGCGGCGCCGAACCGCCTTCGGCAGAAACCATCGCCCGCAGCAGCCAAGCGCTGCGCGAGCTAGTCGATTATGGCGAGCGCATCGGGCTGATGACCACCACCGAAAATTGGCGCGCAACCAGCGTCGAAAGCGCCAATCTGCTCGAAATCATGCGGCGGGTAGACCGCCCGCTAAACTTATGCGTCGATTTCGGCAATGCCGCCAAAACCGCCGACAAATATGCGACCATGCAAGCCTTGCTGCCCCAAGCTGCGTCGCTGCACTGCAAAGGCCGCTTTGACGGCGGCAAGCTCGATGTCGATGAGTTTCATCACAGCCTGTCGCTGGTCAAGGCGGCCGGCTTCGCCGGACACATCGCCTTAATCTGTGATGGCACCGACAAGGAGTGGGACAAGGTACTTACGCTGAAAGAGCATGTGACGCAGCAGTTGCTTTAACGCCAGACTCAAGCAGGGACATGAATCCATCAATAAAGTGAGTCAATCTCTTGATGGATAATTACTTAAACAAAATTACATTAGGCGATGCCCTGTCCTTAATTCCACAACTGGAAGCTGATAGTTTGCATTGCTGTATCTCCGATATTCCTTACGGCATTGGCTTGGATGACTGGGATGTTCTGCACAGCAACACAAACTCGGCGCTCTTGGGGCAGTCTCCGGCGCAAAAACCATTGTCGATACTTCAGTTTCTCATCAAACTGTCAACACGCGAAAGGCAGATTGTACTCGACCCATTTGCAGGAAGCGGGTCCACTGCCGGCGCCTGTCAGAGCCTCAATCGTCAATTCATCGGATTTGAGATCAATCCCGACTATGTGCAGATCGCTAAATCGCGTTTGTCAGCGACGGCTGACGACAATTCATCTCCGCCAGCCTAATTCTCGTTTTTTTAATTGGCATTCCATTTCAGACAGGACACCAGCTTATGACCGTTTCACATTGGCAGCGGCAGGGACAACAAGCACGCGAAGTCGATTTTTTGGTGGTTGGCGCCGGTCTGGCCGGCAGCGCGGCCGCTTACTTTGCCAAACAGGCGCATCAGCGAGAGGTGGTTGTCACCGACGCCCGCGATGTTGGGCTGGGCGCTAGCGGGCGCAATGCCGGTTTTATGATTAGCGGGCTGGATACTTATTATCACCGCGCGATTGAACGCTATGGTCATGCCGTCGCCCGCGAAATGTGGGCGCTTTCTCATCGCAGCATAGCCCATTGGCGCGCGTTCATCAAAAACAGTCCCTTCGAGGTGCCGCTGGACAGCTGCGGGTCGCTGCTACTGGCAGAAACGCCCGAAGAGGCGAAAGAACTTGAACGCGCGGCGGCGGCATTGTCCAAAGACAGCATCGACATCGAATACTACAGCAAAGATCCACTTGGGCGCGGTTATTACGCCGGCATCCAACAGCCGCTTGATGCCGGCGTTCAGCCCTATCTGCTGGCAAAGTCGGTCATGGCACAGAGCGGCGCCGAGCTCATCCCCAACAACGAAATTTATCGCATCCAGCAGGACGAGGCGAACTGTGTCCGCGTCTACACCCGCCAGATCATTTTCAAGGCGCGTTATGCGCTGCTGTGCACCAACGCCTGGTCGCCGATGATTGACCCCTATTTTATTGGCAAGGTCATACCCACCCGCGCCCAATGCCTGGTCACCGAAAGGCTGGATCATGTTCCAATCCCCGGCTGCGGTTACAGCGACTATGGTTATATGTATTATCGCACTACCTTTGACGGCCGCCTTTTGCTGGGCGGCGGCCGCCAGCGCTTCAAAGCCGAGGAAGCCAACACCACCGAAGACCGCCTGAATCCCAATGTTCATGCCTACCTCGATGATTATCTGGCAAAATACTTCCCCGATGTCACCGCCGCCGTTGCCCATCGCTGGAGCGGCATCATGGGGTTTAGCGCGGATGGCCTGCCGCTGGCAGGCTGCCTGCCAGGCAAACCGCGGGTTGGCTTTGCGGTCGGATTCACCGGCCACGGGCTGGCAATGGGCGCGGCGGCGGTTGAACGCGCGGTGGATAAGCTCTTGCATGGCGGCTCGGCCGGCGCCGTGGATGCGTCGCGCTTTGATTAGCCGCGTGATTCTTCAGAGACGATCGGAATTTTCACGGCATGGCGGCGGGCTGTTATGTTATGCCGCTCGCAAAACACAGCCAACTCGGCGGACAGTATGAATAAGGCGGCTGGCTTCGCCGACTTCGGTTTTTTGGCGCCGGCAGCGGACATAGACTTCAATAATGTTGCTTTCGCCGCCAAAATCATAGCCCCAGACACGGTCAAAAATCACTTTGCGGGTCAATGCCTGGCGCGGATGGCGCATGAACAATGCCAGCAGTTCATATTCTTTGGCGGTTAAATCAATGGCGCGTGAATGACGATACGCGCGATGCGTCCCGGTATCCAGCGACAAATCATTAAAGCGCAGCGCTTGGGGACGGGATGTCGGCGCGGCGCCGCTACCATTCAGCAACCGAGCCATCGCGGCGGCGCCAAGCCGGATTGCGCCAGCGAAAGCCGTGGTCCGAAGCCGCCCGCACTTTGTCTTCGTCGATCTCAATGCCGAGTCCGGGGCCGGTTGGCACAGCCACATCACCGTCCTGATAATCAAAAACCGACCTGTCTTGCAGATAATCAAGCAAATCAGTCTCGCGGTGATAATGAATGCCAAGACTTTGTTCCTGAATCAGCGCGTTATAGGCAAGCGCATCCACCTGCAAACAGGCGGCAAAGGCAATCGGACCCAAAGGACAGTGCGGCGCCAGGGCCACATCATAGGCTTCGGCCATGGCCGCAATCCGCACCACTTCGGAAATTCCGCCGGCATGGGACAAATCGGGCTGAATAATATCGACGCCGCCGGCAACCAGGATGGTCTTAAAATCCCAGCGCGAATACATGCGCTCGCCGGTCGCAATCGGGATGGAGGTTGCCCGTTTAAGCTCCAGCAACGCTTCGTTGTGGGTCGGCAAAACCGGCTCCTCAACAAACATCAGGTGATAGGGCTCCAACTCCTGGATTAACATCTTCGCCATGGGTTTATGGACGCGCCCGTGAAAATCAACCGCGATGCTGAAGTCATCGCCGACCTGCTCTCGCACCGATGCCACGCGGGCAGCGGCTTCATCAATATGCCGATAGGCATCCATATAGTGGACTTCGCTGACGGCGTTCATCTTGACGGCTTTCAGTCCGCTGTCCTTGCGTTTCTGCGCCTGCCGCGCTGCATCAGCCGGGCGGTCGCCGCCGATCCAGGCATAGATCTGCACTTTGTCGCGCACTTTGCCGCCCAGCAATTCATAAACCGGCACATCATGATATCTACCCTTGATATCCCACAAAGCCTGATTGACGCCGGCAATCGCGCTCATCATCACCGGGCCGCCGCGGTAAAAGCGACCTCGATAAAGCGACTGCCAGATGTCTTCAACCTGACGCGGATCGCGCCCCAGCAAATAATCCGACATATCTTCGACGGCGGCGCGGACGGTGGCCGCCTGTCCCTCGACAATCGGCTCTCCCCAGCCAGCATAGCCGTCATCGGTAGAAACTTTAAGAAACAGCCAGCGCGGCGGGACGGTAAAAAGTTCAATCTGCGTTATTTTCATAAGCACGCCCTGCGATTATCGTTATGCAGCTTTCAATGTTGGATGATATCGGATTATAATAAAGGGGTGAATTCTTGCCAAATTTATAGTGAAAGGCGCTTTTCCTTGGATCGTTTGAGCGGACTATTTTCAAACCGTCTGTTCACCTTGACACTGACTTTTGTCTGGCTTTTTCTGATGACGCAAGCCGCTGCATTGGCAGAAGGCGACGACCAGGCAGCCACAGTCAACTCGTTTATTCCCTTGATGTGCGCCTTGGGGATTATCCTGCTGGCATCCCGCGCCGGGGGCGCGCTGGCGCGCCGCCTGAATCAGCCGCGGGTGCTGGGACAGCTGATTGTCGGCCTGCTGTTGGGGCCTACGGTGCTCGATATGCTCCACTGGGGCATTTTGCAGGGCGTTGATTTGCAGCATACCATCAAAGAATTCGCCGAACTGGGGGTCTTGCTGCTGATGTTTAACATCGGGCTGGAAGTCCATCTGAACGAACTGGCGAAAGTGGGCAAGGTGGCTGTGTTTGCCGGTGTGCTGGGCGTGGCGGCGCCGGTCGCATTCACTGTTGCGGTGGCGCTGCCGGCCGGATACAGCTGGCAGCCGGCTTTGTTTGCCGGCGTGACGATGGCGGCGACCTCGGTCAGCATCTCGGCGCAGGTCTTATTGGAACTCGGCTATTTGCAGACCAAAGAAGGCAATGCCCTGCTCGCGACCGCATTGATTGATGATGTGCTGGCGATTCTGGCGGTGTCGCTCACCCTGGTGCTGGCTGGCACCAGCGCGGACAGCGCCAGCGGCGACCTTAGCCAACTCATCGTCATTATTTTGCGGATGGCGGGCTATATTGTGATTGCCTTCTTGATTGCGTGGCATATCCTGCCGCGGGCGCTGGAATGGATACAGCAGCGTTCGGAACTGTCACAGTCTTACGGGATTCCGATTTTTGCCTTGATCGCCGCCCTGCTGTTTGGCTGGTCGGCAGAGTATCTGGGCGGCGTGGCGGCGATTACCGGCGCTTTTATCGCCGGCGTCGGCTTGAGCAAACTGCACAGCCACAGCATGAAACGCGAAATCGAGCAAAGCACGAGTCATCTGGCTTATGTCTTCCTTGTCCCGATATTTTTTGTCAATGTCGGCTTGGAAACTGACCTCAGCGCCTTCCCGATGAACGCGATCCCCTTTATGCTGGTTCTGCTGCTGATGGCGGTCATCAGCAAGGTCTTTGGCGCTGGAATAGGCGCTCGCATGGGGGGATTTAACACTTGGGAATCGCTGCGGGTTGGCGTGTGCATGGTATCGCGCGGCGAAGTCGGCCTGATTATCATCTCCATTGGCCTGTCAAGCGGCATCATCGACGGCGGCAGCGAACTTTACGCCGCCCTGTTCATGGTGATTTTATTGACCACAGTGCTTACCCCGCCTATGGTGCGCTGGGTATTCCAAACCAATCAGCAAGGTTCAGCCGGCAGCCCGGCTCTGGCAGATTCAGCGACAGGAGAATAATGATGAAAATGATTATCCTTATCACCTCGGATTTGGAAAGCGGACTGCAAGTCGCCAATCGCTGGCAGGATGCCGGCGCGCCGGGAGTCACCATCATCAAAAGCGTCGGCCTTTACAGCCTGCAGCAGAAAATCCGGCGCGACACCGTGGAAGTGCCTTTGCACATGGCAAGCTCAATGGCAAGCATGATGGCTTATGTGCTGGGCGAAATGCAGCATACCAACCACGTCTTGCTGTCGGTTGTTCCCAAAACCCTGATCTCTACCCTAATGGACGAAGCCCGCGCCGTGATGGGCGACCTGCTGCAACCTAATCATGGCGTCGCCTTTGTCGTGCCATTGGATGATGCCATCGGCGTGCGAAGCCACAGCGCCGGCGGCAGCCAAAAGGACTAGCGACAGGCTGCGCTGCAAATTTGAGCCTTGAGAATCGCCGCCAATCTGATACACTTATCTTTGTCAGCTAGCGAGGTAGCTCAATTGGCAGAGCAGGTGCCTTTGGAGCACAAGGTTAAAGGTTCGAGTCCTTTCCTCGCTGAAACGCGCCAAGCAAAAAGTCTGCCGGCACGCAGGCTTTTTTGTTTAGCAGCCTGGTTTCAAGAGAGTTCCTATATCAACTGTAACGCAAGGGCGTCGTCATGTTCCTGTCATACAAAAATAAGAAGCCAGAAGACGACATCCTGCAAAACACACCCAAGGCGGAACTGCAATCCGTCTATGGTCAAGGGGCGGTCAATAAACTCATTCAGGGGGACAACCTGCCCATTCTCCGCGCCTTGCTCGAAAGCTGCCGCGGCAAAGTCGCCCTGGTTTATATTGACCCGCCTTTCGCCACCAACGGCAAGTTCAGGATCGGCAGAAACCGGGTAAGCACGATAAGCAGCCGCCGCCATGACCGACTGGCTTACAGCGATACCCGGCTCGGCGCCGAGTATCTGGAGTTTTTGCGGGAACGGCTGATTTTCCTGCGCGAACTGCTGTCGGATGAGGGTTCGATTTATCTGCATATCGACTGCAAAATGGGACATTATGTAAAAATCCTGATGGATGAGGTGTTTGGCGCGCACAATTTCCGCAGCGACATCAGCCGCATCAAATGCAATCCCAAGAACTTCCGCCGCCGCGCTTATGGCAACATCAAAGACCTGATTCTGTTCTACTCCAAAGGGGAACGCCCAATATGGAACGACCCTCGACAAGACTATGCGGCCGAGGATGCCCGCCGTCTGTTCCGCAAAATAGATGAGAGGGGGCGCCGCTACACCACGATACCCTTGCACGCGCCCGGCGAAACCCTGAATGGCAGCACCGGGCAGGCTTGGCGCGGCCTGAAGCCGCCCGATGGACGTCATTGGCGCAGCGACCCGAAAACACTGGAGGCTTGGGATGCACAAGGCTTGATTGAATGGTCAGCCAACGGCGTCCCGCGCAAGAAAAAGTTCCTCAATGAAAGCAAAGGGAAAAAAGTACAGGATATTTGGGAGTTCAAAGACCCGCAGCATCCCCTTTACCCAACCCAAAAGAATCTTGACCTGCTGAAACGGATTGTCGCGGCATCATCCAACCCCGGCGATTTGGTATTGGATTGTTTTTGCGGTTCGGGGACAAGCCTGCTGGCAGCCCAAGCCCTTGGACGTTGCTGGATTGGCATCGACGGCTCCGAGCCAGCCCTAGAAGTCGCCCGCCAGCGATTGGGGGCGGCAGAACATGAATTTTTGAAAGCCTTGTCATAATTCCCGGTCTGCCTGACTTCGCAAGCCGGACGCATAATGATAATCAAAGGTCAGGATGCTGCGAATCGCTTGATGCGCCGCCTGTTTAGGTCTAATCGAAGCTGCCTGATGCCACAGGATCCTATCATTCAGCAGGTAAGAATCCAGGATTTGATTGAGGCGATACCTAGCCAGCAGGTTTTGGTCATCGTCATAGACCGATACATCGCCGCCTTCGACATTGACCAATTCCGCCAAATGCACGGTCACAAATTCGGCGCCGTCTCGGTGAATGCCTTCGGGGGATGGGTATCCGCGCGCCTGCGAATTGGCTGTCACGCGAATCAGATGGACCTGCACCTCCCAAGGCGCGCGCTTCATTTCATCGGCAAGCGGAAACTGTCGGAAATCAAAGCGAATTAATGCTTGTAGAAAAGGATTGTCAAAGGTGGCATCCAGGAGCGGCGCAAACTTACGCACCATGCCCCCGGTCACCTTATTGATGTCGCTGCTCTGAAAATAATTTTCATGTGGCAGGCGGGTTAATTCTTCGCTGGCCGGCATAAAATAAAACCGTCCATAGCGGCGAAAGCGATACTTGACTTTCCCCGGCAAAAAATCATCCGGCGGCAAATCGGCATAATCCATCGACAGACTCAGCCAAGCCTGCCGCAATTCGTCCGATATGGACAATTCTGCCGCCCGCACCAGGCTGTATCCCTGTGTCTTTAATTCTTTCCGAATCTGACGCGTGGCGCTTATGTGTGACATCGGTTCATCGCCATAATTAAACATTTGCGCCGCCGGCGGCAACGCAGCTTAGTTCTTCATCGGAAGTCGGCGGCAAAACACCGGCATACAAACGGCGCCGCTTCGGGGGCAAGCCTGCCGGCGCATTGGCTATTTAGCAGGCTTGCGGGAAATGCTATCGCATTGCATCTTCAGCGGTCAGAGAGTGCAGAACAGCGCCATCGGCGGCGAAGAAGACGACCTTTTCAATCTTGGCATCTTTGCGCCGGATCGCCGCCATATAAGTGTCACTGATGGCTTTGGCGATACTGACAGTACCGTCTTGCCATTCAATCTCTACACGGCTGGCATCGCCGCTCAAGCCGAAGAAGACGGTGTGATTGGAAATCCGATCACCTGATTTTAAGTTGGCTGTGTACAAAGCGTCGCTGCATTGTGTGTCTGCCAACATCCCCTGCCATCCACCGAAAATATCCTCTCTCTTACTCACAAATACCGTTGCGATACATTGCTCGCCATCTTTACGATACCAGGAATACAAAAAGAGGATTCCATCAGGTTTATGAACCGGCTGACGCTGCAAAATGGTGTATACTGGCACATTCTGCTCTTGCTCGGCCGATTCGACATCCATGCCAGCCCCGTATGCCAAAGCAAATAGCTCACCTTCAGGAAAAGCGCTTCGCTCCATATTTATGCTATGGACAGCAAATATGATGAAAACACCTACAAAAGCAGCCATCAACATCAAGAAGATACGCAAGGCAAGACGCAACATACGCGAAAGAAGACCGTATCGTTTCTTTTTCGCACTCATTGCAAGCCTTTTACTAAGCAGGTTTCAGCCTCAAATTGTAAAACACATGCCACGCGCCGCCAGCAACCAACGCGCCGCGGGTTCCGATGCAGATGCCCGTCTTTGAACCACCTAACGGAAACCGCAAGCGGCCTCCCGCCATAAAATACATCAAACACGCCGCCTATCCATGGATCACTTGCATACCAGCGCATACCACTTATATTCGACGGATTGACTTGGTATATGTAAAGCCAATCATTTGAATATAGTTATCCTGCCTAATCAATATAGCAATCTTGAAAAAGAATGTCAAGCAATCCATGTACAGAGGATGCATTTCAGGTTATTGGCAAATTAAATTCCATTCCCCTACCCACCCTAGTTCAAGCCTTGCTCTTTCCACACTCCCCCAGCGAGAAGAAGCATTCCACATTTTAGACGAAGGGAGATAGGAGAAGCATCATTCGCGCCGGCGCCGATTCCGACTGCGGCAGAACCCGAAGGCGGCGACGGGGCGCAGTCGGCATACGGTCGAGATGATTTTTCTGATTCTTCGCACCATGCCCAAGGTCCATTCGATGGAAGCCGGCGGCAGAACACCGGCATACATGGCATACAAACGGCGCGGCGCCGCTTGAGGGGGATAGAGTTCGGCGGCGCGGAGAAAGGAACGGCTGGCTTTGGCGCGGTGTCCCCGCCGCCATAAATGCAGGGCGTACATGTGATGACGGGCCGCCTCCTTGCGGTCAAAATCAGCGGCGGACATACACCGCTCCCAGCCATAGCGCCGCGCATTTTGAACGGTCTTGAGCCGTCCCAAAGCGCCGTGCAGGCCGTCATCGGAAAGCATATCGCCGTGCATGCGCCGATAAACAAGACGCTCATCAAGCCCGTGAAATTGATGCTTTGCCGACAGCCGCAGGAACAAATCCCAGTCTTCGGCGCTGCGAAATTCGGGGTCATCAGGGAAGCCGCCGACCGCGCGCAAAGCCGCCGTGCGAACCATCGTGGAGCTAATCAGGATATGATTGCCGGTCAGCCGCAGCAGTTCGCAGAATATATCTTCCGAGAAGCGCGGAAAGGGGGGCGTTTCAAGCGGCGTGCTGCCATCGCTGGCCACAAACTGATAATAGGTATGCACAACAGCAGCTTCGGGATGTTTCTGAAAACAATCCATGCAAAGCTGAATTTTTTGACTGGCAAGCTGGTCGTCGGCATCACAGAAGTGAATGAAGCTGCCCCTGGCGGCGGCAATGCCGCGGTTGCGGGCGATGCCGGGGCCCTGATTGGCTTGATAGATATAATGAATCTGATCCCCATACCGATGCCGCAGGAAACTTGCGGTGTCGTCAGCGCTGCCATCGTCAATCACAATGATTTCACAGTTGGGGTAAGTCTGCGCCAGGCAGCTGTCGATGGCATCGCCAACAAAATGCCGGCGGTTAAAGGTGGGGATGATAATGCTGACCAGCGGATGATTCTGCATGGATTCGTCCTTTGCCGTCAAGCCGGCGCGACTGTTAAAGCGCCGTTTATCCGCCCGGCAATCCAGCCGATGACATGATTCGCCGTCTGCACCTTCCACCAGCGATAGCGCTCGTCTTCATAGGGGCCGGCGATCACAGCCGCATAATCGCCCCTGACCAATCCCCCTAAAATCTGGCTGGCGGTGGTCGGCCGCTGCCGAACGTTAAGCCCGGAGGCGGCCGCCACGCGCAGCTGCTGTCCTGGAAAGTATTCACTGCCTTGAACGACGGCGGCGGGAATCGGTGAGAAGCCGACGTCAGCCAAGCCAAAACTTGGATTGGCGGTCAAGTCAGTGACGTCAGCGATGGCGCTCCCGTCTGCCTGAACAGCATACTGGCGCCCCTGCACCCTAAGCGCCACGGCGCTGCGGTCAGGATACCAGCTGACGGCTTCGGGGGCGGCGGCGCCAATGGGAGCCGAAAGCGCCCGGCCATCGCCATCATAAAGCGCGAGCGGCGCGTCGTCAAATGGACTTCCGGTCCGTCCCAGAGCGACAAACTGCCCATCGGGGCGGCGGACGGCATCCTGCACCCACAGCCCGGCGGCGGAAGCATCCAGGACGACGCGTTCGTCAGCCAGGCCGCTGTTGACCCATCCGATGATAACCCGGCCATCAGGACGGCGGCCGCTGACAATAATATCTTGGCCGCGGTCATCCCAATAGCCGTAATCATAGCGGACGAATGGCGGCGCCTGATTGGCGTAATCAGCGTCCCGCAGCGCCTTTGTCACAGCCAGCGCGCTACGGCCCTCTTGCGGCAGGTGAACAGTCAGCAGCATATCATAGCTGCCCGCTTGCGGCGACCACTCGACAGCTATGGTCTTCCAGAAATCGGCATTGCTGCGCGTGACGAAGCCGCACGGCTGATAATCGGCGGCGGCGCAGTCGCGAATGACCTGATAGGTTGGGTCGGTTGAAAGGCGGTTTTCGGGCTGCCAAAACCAGATGCCGGCGGCGCCATTGTCCAGCCCCGGCGGCGTGTCGATGCGGAACGAGAATCGCTGACCATCAGCCGACCAGTCGATCTCACTGACTCGGTTTTTGTTTTCATCGCCGCTGGCCGCGGCAAAGCCATCAAAAAACGGGGAGTGCGTCATCATCGTTTCGCCTGAAGCGCCGATGGCTTGATACAGCAGCATGCCGTTTGGGTCGGTGCGAACGAAGCTGCTGGCGGCTGCCGGATTGGGCGCAAACAAGGCGACCCCGCCGCCAAGCTGAAGCCTGTCATAATGAAAGACCTGCCCCGGTCCGACATTGTATTGATAGACGGCGGCGCCAACGGCGCTGAAGGTTGAGGGTCGGCTGACCGGCGGCGGTATCGGCGCAATCAGCAGATCCGGATTGACGGCCACTGTCGGCTGAAACAAGGTCGGCGAGGGCGTTAAGGTTGCCCCGCCGAACCGAGCGGCAGGCGTGGAAGGGCTTGGCGTATGAACGGGCTGGCGGTCGTCGTCCACCGTCGCCGTGACATAGGTTGGCGCGGCGATAAGCGTGGCGGCGACAACGGTATCGGTGAATGATGCCGTCGGGACGGGCTCCGGCGATTTCAGCAAATCCGCAAGTTCAGTCTGGTTCAGTGTGGGCAGCGGTGTCAATGTGGGCAGGAATCTGTTTGTGACCGTCGCGGTATGCGTGATGGGCTGCGGTGTATGGGATTCTGCCGCGGTCGGCGGCGTGGTGGCGGTGTAGGGCGGCAAATCCGTCGCGGTCCATCTGGCTGTAGACGTCAGCGCCGGTGCGAAGGTGGCGGTCGCGGACGGCGCGGCCGCTGTAGGTATCGGGGATACTGTCGCTGTTGGCAGCAGCTGGATCAGCGCCGTCGCCGTCGGTGATTCGGACAGGTCAGTCGCCTGCGCCGTCGCCGTGCTGGTGGGAGCGGCGGTGGGTGTAACCTGCGGCGGCTGGAGGTTGCAGGCGCTAATGACAAGCGCCAGGACAAACAGACCAGCCCCCCTGCGAATAGCCATTGTCGTACTCCAAACGGCGAACGGTTTCGCGCTCAACGGCTATGGCTTTGATTATAATCCATCATCGCAAGCTGCTTTGCATAACGCAAGGTCAATTTGCCTTGGGGCTGCTTGAAGCATTGCCTCGCCCGGCGCTATCCTTTCAGCAGCAGCGCCAGTTCAGCCGCCACTTGAGCTTCGTTCAACAAGCCATACCACCGCTTGACCGCCTCGCCGGCGGCATTCGTCAGAACATACTGCGTTCTGTCGGTAATGCCCAGCCGCCCGCGCAGTTCATCCAGCGCCGAGTCATCCCAATCGAGGGTCACAAATTCTATCTGTCCTTCAAACTCTTCTTCCAGCCCATTCACGACGGGCATATTCCGCCGACAGGCCGTTCACCAGGCGGCGTAAGAGTTGTAAAACATAAAACCGCTCATCGCCGGCGCCGAAGTCGGCTGCGCTTCAGCCGCCGTTGGAGTCGTCGGATTCGAGTCCGCGGCTGGCTTGACTGCTGGCTGCAATAATGTCGTGACCGTGTCACAGCCACTCAAAATCACAAGTCCACTCATCATCAAAACGAGAACATTGATTAGCGTTCGCATAGGCGCTCCCTGTTCATAACTGCCGTCTCATCCATGATACATTCAAATGCTAACAAATTGATGAACGATTATTTAGAATCCAGCGGCATATTATCCGGTCAACTGTTTGACAAACTGCAATTCGGCTCGGCGGCGGCGATAGGTGAAGGGCGCCAGGGCATTATGGGCATCGTAAAATTCGACAAGCTGCGCCAGATAATCGTAAAGCGGCGTATAGGTGATGCCAAGCTCGGCTTTGCTGCGGCGGTTGTCGAGTTCACTCATCCATCGTTCACTAAAGGGCGAGCAGTCGGGCAGGAAACCGTTCGCCTCCAGCTGGCTGCGCTCCACGCGGACAATACGCGCCTTCGTATTCATAAGCTCGGCCATCATCGACAGAAACGTTTCCAGGCTGACGGTCTCATCCTGGGCGATGTTAAAGACCTGTCCTTTGCCTTGGCCGGATTGGATGATGTGGCAAATGGCGTCGACGACATCCAGCGCATAGACGTGATTCAAGGCGAAATCAGGTGTCTGCGGCGCCAGAATCTCGCCCCCGTCGCGCAGTCGGAGAAAATAGTTCAAGAGACGGTTGAATGGATCGCGGCCGCTGTTGACCATGGGCAAACGGAGGATGGTATGCGGGAACTTGGATTGAGTCCATGCCTGGCGCAGTTGGTCTTCGGCTTCGCGTTTCTGCATGCCATAGCGCCACTCTTCATAAGCGAAGGAGTTCGCTTTGGGCGCCGGCATCAAGCGCCCGTCATAATCGTCTTCGCCAAAGGGACGATGCGCTCCTTCCCGCACCAGATAGACCTGCCCGCTGCTGATCATGACATAGTGGCCAACGGCGCCGCGGAACAGTTCAATGATGGCTTCCGCCTCGGCGCCGCGGTACAGGACAAAATCAATCACAACATCAAAGGACTTCGCCAGTAACGCCCGCCGCAGCTGCATGCTGTCCTTGCGGTCGGCGTGCAGGCGATGAATGCGGTCCGGCAGTTCGTCTTTGGTGATTCCCCGATTAAGGATAGTCAGGTCTTCTCCCGATTCAGCCAGCTTTTGGGACAGGTAATAGCCTATGTTTCGAGTTCCGCCAATGATGAGAATCTTTTTCGACATGATGGCCCATTCCAATTTATCCTCAACGCTTCAGCTTATTTTACCCTTGAAATGCGGCAAAGCTGAAGGCTATAATTTTGTTTCCGCAGTCGGCCCTGTAGCTCAATTTGGCAGAGCAAGCGACTCTTAATCGTTAGGTTGAAGGTTCGAGTCCTTCCAGGGTCATTCTCGACAGAACATAGTCTTTTGGAGAATGGCTTATGCCAGTCATTGAAGTCTTGCTTGAAGTTCCACCGGCCATCGCCCAGGGACTTGCCAATGGAACGTTGGAACGCGTCGGCGGCGTCATCCGCGAGGTCGGCAGCAAGCAAATCGTTGTCTGGCTGCGCGAAGGCGGTAAAATCGCCAGCAATCCAAACATCCTGACCGGGCTGGTACAAGCAACCGGTGGTGTGGGTTCGGTGGCGACGGGCATCTTAAACACCGTCGTTTCTGCCCATTCTCATGATTTGATCATGCGGGCCTTGAAGACGCAGGGGATGCTCATCGGAACAATGGGCATTCTGAACATCGCTATTTCCGGCTGTACCTTGTATATACTGAACAGGCGCATCAATCGCCTTGGGGAACAAATTGAGAAGATCGCCGCAGAATTTGACCGAGACCGATGGAACAAGCTGTCGGCTGCGCTGGAAAGCATGCGCGATGTAGCAGAAGCCGAGGGCGACAGTTACAAGCGCGATGTCCTGCGACTGAATCAGGAGTTGAACGAGGGTAGAAAGCATATTCTGGATAAAGTTGAGGATCGGCTTAAAGATTCGATAGGTTCGGAACAAGGTCAAATAGCACAGGATTACCTTCTGTTAGCTATGCAAGTCGACACGATGCGAATTCGCTGTTATCTCGAAACAGACGAGCACAAGCTGGCGCGGGACCGACTCAAAGGGCGCCTGGAGGACTATCGAGAACGAACGGGCGTATTTGTCCACCAACTACTTGGCGTCCATCGTGCTCGGTACTTCCACGAATTGGTCGGCATTGATGACTTGCAGCGTTATATCCACATTGAAGGTTGGCTACGTAGAAAAGACGATGTTCTCATGGACGTTATCGAAAAAAGTCGGAAGGATTTTTGGAATCAAGATGCTATCCAAGACATCATTCCCGGCCGCTCTTTGCCCGGCCGTCCACCCGAAAAGCCCATTCATCATTTAACCGCGCTGGCGCAAGCCGAGATACTCATTGAAAATTTTCAGCGCCTGGAGGGCTTTGAAGACGAACTCGCCGCCATCGAACGGCTTGGATTGAAAGAGTGGGAAGACCTCAACAACACCGACGTCTTTAACATCGAAGATGACTTTAACATCGCCGAACATGATGATTATGTGCTTTTGGTCGATACGGATATGCTGAAACGGCTTAGTGCATAAAGCCAGCTTCAAAGAAAGGTGCTTAATGATGAAAATCACACGGATCGCCGCTTATCAGGTTGATTTGCCGCTGCATGAGGGCAGCTACAAATGGTCAGGCGGCAAGTCCGTTTCGGTGTTCGACAGTACGATTGTCCAGGTGGAGACCGATACCGGCATGGTCGGCCACGGCGAGGTCTGCCCCTTGGGTCCCTTCTATCTTCCAGCCTATGCCGACGGCGTGCGGGCAGGCATTAAAGAACTCGCGCCGCACCTTCTGGGCTGCGATCCGACGCAGCTGTCGGCGCTTAACCGCCGCATGGACGCCGCCCTCAAGGGTCATCCCTATGTAAAATCAGGCATCGACATGGCTTGCTGGGATATTCTCGGTCAAGTGACGGGACAGCCAGCGTGCATCCTGATGGGCGGGCGCTATGGCGGCGATTTTGCGCTTTATCGAGCGATATCGCAGGCTTCGCCGGACGACATGGCGGAAAAAGTGGCCGGCTATCGGCGCCAAGGCTATCGGCGGTTTCAACTCAAGGTTGGCGCCGACCCGCAGACCGACATCGAACGCATTCGCCAAGTCGCCGCGCTTCTGGCGCCGGACGACAAGCTGATCGCCGATGCCAACACCGGCTGGCTGATGCACGAAGCGGCGCGGGTCGTGCGGGCGGTTGATGATGTCGACGTCTATATTGAGCAACCCTGCTTGAGCTATGAAGAATGCCTGTCGATCCGCCGCCGAACCAGCCATCCCTTTGTGCTGGATGAATCGGTCAATGACCTCGATATCCTGCTGCGCGGTCACGCCGAGCAGGCGATGGATGTGGTCAACATCAAAATCAGCAAATTCGGCGGCCTGACCAAAGCGCGGCTGGCGCGTGATTTATGCGTCTCGCTGGGCATCGCCATGACGATTGAAGACAGCTGGGGCGGCGACATCACCACAGCCGCGATTGCCCATTTGGCGCACAGCACACCGCCAGACTTTCTCTTCACAGCTACCGATTTCAACAGCTATGTGACCGTCAGCGCCGCGGAAGGCGCGCCGCAACGCGTGCAGGGGCGCATGGCGGCCTCAAACGCGCCCGGCCTGGGCATCGCGCCAAGATGGGACGTCATCGGCAGCCCGGTCGTCGAAGCGGCGCATTGATCTCAATCAATCGGAACAGCCGACCAAAGACAGCCGACTTTCGCATCTGGAACATTTGACTTGATGATCAATCCCTGAATCAAAGCAAACCGGAAAGCAGGCCGCCATCCACGCGATAGTACCCGCCGGTCATAAATGAGGCTTCATCGCTGGCAAGAAACAGGACCAGTTTCGCCACCTCCTGCGGCTGTCCCACCCGTCCTATCGGATGAAGCTCGCCCCAATCCTGAATCATCGCGGCCGGATTGTCGGCGCCGAAGACGTCGGCGGCATCATCCAGCATCGGCGTATGAATAGAGCCCGGCGCCACACAATTACAGCGGATATTCTCTCTGGCATGGTCGAGCGCGATGGTGGTCGTCAGGCTGGCCACGCCGCCTTTGGAAGCGGCATAGGCGGCCACGGTTCGCTGGGAGGCGGTTGCCTGCACCGAGGACATATTGACGATGGCGCCGCCGCCCCGCTTTCGCATCTCCGGAATGACGTATTTACAGGTTAAGAAGACGGCGCGCAAATTAATGTTGATCTGATAGTCCCAATCTTCAACCGACTGCTCCACCACCGTGCCATAGCGGATCACGCCGGCATTGTTATGCAGCACATCAATGCCGCCAAACTGACTGACCGCCTGCTGGACAACCTGTCTGACATACCTTTCGTCAGCGATGTCGCCAGCTGTGAAAACCGCGCCGCCGCCGGCAGTTTGAATGATTCGCTTTGTTTCTTCCCCGCCAGCCCGGTCAATGTCGGCGATGACCACCCTGGCGCCTTCGCCGGCGAATGCGACTGCCGATGCGCGGCCAATCCCCTTGCCGCCGCCGGTGACAATCACCACTTTGTCTTTGAATCGCTGAACCATAACCCTTCTCCTCGCTCGCAGGCTGGAATTGCAGCTATTGAATTGAACAGGAATGCGGTACATTGTCGCGTGAAAGCTCGATGAACCCAAGGACAACGCCTTTTTTCATGGTCAAAACCGAACCTGGCAGCGCCAATGTATTCAACATCACTCAACCCAAACGTTATCGCTGCCAGATATTTCATTATCATCGCAAACTGTCCCGCCTGTATTTGAGCGTCTATCAAGGGCAGCGGAACCAGCCCGCTTTTTATATCCTGTTTTCGGATGTCGCCTATATCGACGCGCCGATGACCTGGTCGAGCGCCGATTTTAGCATCGCCGACAAGCCGGCCTGCATCCGGCTGATGATTCAAGCCGGGTTGGTCGGCGAAGCCATCCATCAATTCCCGGATGCCTATGCCTCCATTACCGACTATGCCCGACTGTACCGCGTCCGGACACCGCACAGCGAGATTCGCATCATCGCCGGCAGCGGGACCATGATGCGGCAAGCGCCAGCCGAGATTCAATAAGCGCGCCCGACCCCAAAAGGCTGGTTATCCCAAAGCGCTGTGATATAATCTCGTCGGCAGGCCAATCGCAATCCAAACCAATATGAGCAGCGAAATGAAACATCCACCCTCAAAAGCGCCCGACCCAAACGCGCCAAAGCCTTCTTTCGGCGTGGTCATCCCCTGTTACAACGAAGTCAATACGGTCAAAGACGTCGTGCAGCGCGTGCTGGCGGTGGAGATTGTGGATGAAGTTGTCATCGTCGACGACGGATCGACCGATGGCACGGTGGAAGTCCTAAAAGCAATCGAGGCTGAACAGCACAGCGCCGTCACGATTGTCTATCATGCCCGCAATCAAGGCAAAGGCGCGGCGCTGGTCACCGGCTTCGAGCATATCGACTGCGAGGTCATTATCATCCAGGACGCCGATTTTGAATATGACCCGCGCGAGTATCCCCAACTGCTCAAGCCCATCCAGGAAGGCGTGGCCACTGTGGTTTATGGCTCGCGTTTTCTTGGCGGCGCCCGAAAAGCGATGAACTTCTGGAATATGGTCGCCAACAAAGGCCTGACTCTGATTACGAACATCCTTTACAACGCCATTTTGAGCGATATGGAAACCTGCTACAAATGTTTCCGGCGCGAGGTGATGGAAGATATGCACATTCGCGCCCGCAGCTTTGACTTCGAGCCGGAATTCACAGCGAAAGTCCTAAAAAAAGGGATACGGATTGTTGAAGTCCCCATCTCCTATTATGGCCGCGAATATGAAGAGGGCAAGAAAATCAGGTGGATCGACGCGCCGATCGCAGCCTGGACTTTGCTCAAGTACCGTTTTATGGACTAAGCCATCTGGGAGTGATGAAGGTCATGGATATCAGCAATCTGCCCCCAACCCAAAGGAAAGGAATTTCATGCGCGAAGTCCGTTGTTTCAGCATGCCCCGGTTTTTTTACCGCTCCCCATGTATCAAACCGCGACCTTGGCATACAGAAAGCGCAGCGTTCAAAGTCTGGCTGCCCAGACGCGCTGTGATATAATCTCATCGGCAGGCCAATCGCAATTCAAACCAATATGAGCAGCAAGATGAAGCATCCACCTTCAAAAGCGCCCGACCCAAACGCGCCAAAGCCTTCTTTCGGCGTGGTCATCCCCTGCTACAACGAAGTTCAGACCGTGAAAGATATCGTGCAGCGCGTGCTGGCGGTGGAGATTGTGGATGAAGTTGTCATCGTCGACGACGGCTCGACCGATGGCACGGTGGAAGTCCTGAAAGCAATCGAGGCTGAACAGCACAGCCGAGTCACGATTGTCTATCATAAGCGCAATCAAGGCAAAGGCGCGGCGCTGGTCACCGGCTTCGAGCATACTGGCTGTGAAGTCATTATCATCCAGGACGCCGATTTTGAATATGACCCGCGCGAGTATCCTCAACTGCTCAAGCCCATCCAGGAAGGCGTGACGGCCGTGGTGTATGGCTCGCGTTTTCTTGGCGGCGCCCGAAAAGCGATGAACTTCTGGAATATGATCGCCAACAAAGGTCTGACTCTGATGGCGAATATCCTTTACAACGCCATTTTGAGCGATATAGAGACCTGCTACAAATGTTTCCGGCGAGAAATCATGGAAGACATGCACATCCATGCCCGCGGTTTTGAATTCGATCCAGAATTCACGGCGAAAGTCCTAAAAAAAGGGATACGGATTGTTGAAGTCCCCATCTCCTATTATGGCCGCGAATATGAAGAGGGCAAGAAAATCAGGTGGATCGACGCGCCAATCGCAGCCTGGACTTTGCTCAAGTACCGTTTTATGGACTAAGCCATCTGGGAGTGATGAATGTCGTCGGGGAAGGATATCGCAGCCTTGAACAAGGCGAAGCCGTTGAATTCACCATTACCGAGGATCAAAAAGGAAAACAGGCGCACCATGTTGTCCGGGTCTGAATCGACCCCCGCCGCGCCGGCCCCAAATACATCAAGGGCATGGACAAAAAGCCCCCCACCTAAGTGAGGGGCCCTTTCATCCGGGTCAGCCTGATAAGCCGCATTCTGTTCGTCTGTGACGCGGGAATCATCTATCTGGGATCGGCGCCGCCGCCGACCTCTTGCAGTGTACCCGGCGCTTTTCACGGGACGGGCCGCCCCAATGCGCCTGCTTCACCTTGCTCCCGATGGGGTTTGCCCAGCCACCGACATTGCTGCCGATGCTGGTGCGCCCTTACCGCACCCTTTCACCCTCGCATCCACAAGAATGCAATCTGCTCTCTGTTGCACTTGCCGTCAGGTTGCCCTGCCCGGCCGTTAACCGGCATCGCCGCCCGCTGGAGTGCGGACTTTCCTCGACAAGCTCAAGACTCGCCGCGATTCCCCCAGCCAGCCCGGATAATTTATTATACCGCTAAAATAGAAGCCGGGCTAGGGTTTTCTGTGTTTCACTCCCGTTCAGGCAAGCGCGGACAAACACCGCTTTACAGCATTTGCAAAATCACATAAGCTAGGCAGGTCAAAATATGGAATCGCAGCCTGGCATTATGCGTACTGCCCCCTATCAAGCTCAAGGCGGCCTCAGCCGCCGCTGGCGCAGTCCAATCACACTTGGCGATCTGTCGGCGCTGATCATCATCAGCGTCCTGCTGACGATGCCGGCGCTTGCCCTCACTGCCGCCGGCTGGTCAGTCGAACTGCGAACGATTATTCCAGTCATCCTGATCGGCGTCGGCTTCGGCTTTGTGCTGGCGCGCAGTCAATTCAGCGAAATAACAGCGCTCATCGTGAGCTTGATGTATGGCATCGGCGCCGTCATTTTCGCAGCCGCCATCCATCAGCAGACCGTCTTCATTGACGGAGTCGCTGAAGTTCTGCGGCGGACATGGGACTGGACGGTGGCTTTATTCACCGGCGGCATCAACACCGACGACCTGGTGTTCACTATGCTGGTGGCGATGCTGTTCTGGTTTTTGGCCTACAGCGCCGGCTGGCATCTCTTTCGGCTGGACCGCGTTTGGCGCGTCATTCTGCCGCCCGGTTTGATCCTGCTGGTGAATGCGGTCATCTACAGCGGCAGCGAATCACTGGATATTTATCTGGTCTTTTTCCTGATGATGTCGCTTTTGCTGATTGTCCGCTCCAATCTGGATGCGCGGCAGTGGGACTGGTATGTCAGTGGCGTTCAAGCGCCAAGCGCCGTGCGCCGGCAGGCGGCGGCCATCGGCGCTGCCCTGTCCATCCTGGCTTTGACCATCGCCTGGAGCATCCCGACTGACCATCTTCAAGAACGGCTGGATGCCTTTCAGCGCTTCCTTGCCTCCGACCCCATCCAGCAAATCTCGGAAGTCTGGAGCCGCCTCTTTACCCCGATTGAAGGCGAAGGGCCGGCGACGACCGACTATTATGGCGGTGACCTGCTGAACCTGGGCGGGGCAGTTCGGCTGGGGGATGAGGTGGTGCTGCTGGTCGATGCGCCCCGTTCAAAACACCGCTACTATTGGCGCTCCCGCGTATACGAGCGCTACGCGGACGGCCAGTGGTCGCCGTCGGCTGACCTGCGAATCACAGACCAATCCGCGCCGCTGGAATTGAGCATGAACGCCGAAGTCATTGGACAAAAGCGCGAAACCGTCAATCAAGTCTTTACAGTCGGCGCCGCCAATTCGCGCCTTTATTATGCGGCGCCGCAGCCCGGTTTCATCGCCGGCGCCGGACGAATCGACCTCATCTATACCGACAAACCGAATAACAGTTCGATGAATGTCTCGGTGATTCGCCCCTTGAAGGTGTTGAAACGCGGCGAAACCTACCATGTGAGCAGCCTGACAAGCGCCGCCACGGCAGCGGATCTGCGGTCAGCCGGCAGCGCCTATCCCGAATGGGTCAGCAACCCCAATCTATATGTCGGCCAGCCCAATGGCCGCGTGCTGAACCTGGCGCAGCGGATTGTCAGTGAGGCCGGCGCCGGCAATCCCTATGATCAAGCCAAAACCATTGAACAGTGGCTGCGCGGCAGCATCACTTACAGCGAAACGATTTCCGCCCCGCCGCCCGGTGTGGATCCAGTTGAATGGGTGCTGTTTGATGTGCGCCAAGGCTACTGCACCTATTATGCCACCGCCATGATTGTCATGCTGCGTCATCTGGGCATTCCCGCGCGGCTGGCGGCCGGGTTTTCGCAGGGGGAAGTTGATGCCGCCAGTGGACAGTACGTCGTCCGCGAGCGCGACGCCCACACCTGGGTTGAGGTTTATTTCCCCGGTTATGGCTGGATTGAATTTGAACCCACGACCGCAGAAGAGCCGTATAACCGTGACGGCGACAGCCAGGCATCAGCGCAGCCGCCGCTAAGCTCACAGCCCACTTCCAGCCCAACGCCATCGCCGTCGCCAACCCCGGTCCCCAGCCCGACCTCCCCGGCGACCCAAGCGGCGCCAGAGGAGAATCCACCCCTGCCGACGATGACGGCAACGCCCAGCCCGACGCCGACAGCAACGGCGGTGATTGTCCCTACCACAGCGCCGCCCATCGCCCCCGACGAGCCAACTCCTTTCTTCCAGCCTTTGGTCCTAATGGCTTTGTCGATATCACTGCTGCTGATTGTCCTGGCATTGATGCTTGCATTCCTGGTTTGGTGGTGGGAATGGCGCGGCATGAGCGGACTCAGCCCGGTATCGCGCGCTTATGCTCGGCTGGAACGCTATATTCAGTTGATCGGCATCCGCGTCGGCAGCAATAAAACCACGCTCGAAAAACGCAGTGAGCTTCAAAAGCGCATCCCGGCGGCCAAAGAACCGATCCGCGCCATCAGCGATCTGTACACCTTGGAGCGCTATCGAGGCGGCGGCAAGGACCCAAGCGAGCCGGCCCGTCATGCCGAAACAGCCGAAAAAGCGTGGTATCGCACCCGCGGCAAAATCATCCGCCGCTGGCTGCGGCGCTTGATGCCCCGTCTGGGCAAGGGCTGACTAGCGCTTTTCGATAACCAGAAAGTGTGACAGGCCCCAAGTATCCAGCGGGGTCTGCTCGAAGCGATAAAGCAGGTCGCGGATAACAACCGCCGGTCCGCCCAGCCGCGCGATGATATTGTCATAGCCGCCATAGATGCGCGAATGATGAACCAGCTTCACTTGCTGAACATCAAACAGGCTTCGGATTTCCGTTGAAGTGTAGGCGCGGACATGGGGCGCCAGCCGGTCGCGCCAGCGCTTGGGAAGATAGTTGATGAGCGGCGTATTGCCGAAGTGATACTCGCCTTTCCAATAATGACCATGCGTCTCGAAGGGATACCAGCGATTTGGGCAGAACATGACAATCCGTCCGCCCGGCTTGAGTACCCTGACCATTTCCCGCGCCGATTGCCGGTCATCGCTGACATGCTCGATGACCTCATGCGAAAGCAGAACATCAAAGGTATTTTCGGCAAAGGGAATCTGCTCCCCAGCCGATACAAGCGCATGGGGGACGCCGACGCGGGCCGCCTGCACGCGGTCTGGCTCAATGTCAAAGGCTTCGACAAATTGGGTAAAACGGCGGCGAATCTGCCAGGCATACATCCCGACGCCGCAGCCGGCGACAAGCGCCCGCGCCTCCTTGAGCCGCCCCCATTTGGCTGTCATCTGCAAGCGCCGTTCCTGGCCTGCCCGCCAAACATAGCTTGGCTCGCCTCTAAGCGCCGCCGCATCTGAAGGGCTCATCGCATTCCAAAAGCTGCTTCATCATCGCTGCACTGTGGGACAAGCCGCGCTTCAGCCGCCCCGCGCCAAAGACACAAGATACTGATACAGGCTGCGCGAACCGCTGTCGCTCAAACGATTGGCAGAATACTGATGGTCTGGGCCAATCGGCCGCCAGAGCGCATAAAGGTGACAAAATCCTCTTCTGACAGGGCAAGCGGCAAAAAAGCGAAAGCATTTCTTCCGCGCATTTGGAAGCCTTTCTGTACACAGCATTGACCTGAATGACATACATTTCATCACCCGTATTATAAGCAAGCCGGCCATATCGCGCAATATCCGCTTTCGCTGTACAGACTGCCTTAGCCGCCGGCCCGAACGAATCCGCGTGAAACCATGAACCGCCCTTTTAACCGGTCTCCAAAGCAGATACACTTCAGCGCAGTCTGTGGCGGCTGTTTTTATCATTAGAAGAGGTTAAGCTATGCCGAGGATAACCCAACTGGCGCAACGAATTGCCAAATCGCCGACCATCGCGATGAACGACAAAGCCAAGCGGCTGGCGGCCGAAGGCCATTCGGTCATCGGGCTGGCCGGCGGCGAGCCGGATTTTGATACGCCCGAACATATTGTCGAAGCTGGCGTTAAAGCCCTGCGAGACGGCGAAACCCGCTATGCGACGCCGTCCAAAGGCATTGCGCCGCTGCTGGAAGCCATCTCGATGAAGATGGAACGCGACAGCAAGGCACGGATTGACCCGATGACCGATATTATTGTGACGCCCGGCGGCAAGCTGGCTTTGTTCCTGGCGCTGAAAGCCATGCTCGACCCCGGCGACGAAGTGCTGATACCGGCGCCCTATTGGGTCAGCTATCCTTCCATCACTACCATGGTCGGGGGCGCGCCCGTGCCGATTCCCCTTAGCAGCGATGACAATTATCGGCTGCGGCTGGAGCGCCTGCGCCAATTTGTCACACCCAAAACCAAAGCCATCATCATCAATTCGCCCGGCAATCCAACCGGACATATCCTGTCAGCGGACGAAATTGAAGCCGTCGCCACCCTGGCAGACCAAGCCGACCTGTTTGTCATCGCCGACGAAATCTATGAAAAACTCAACTTTGACGGCCGCCCGGTGGTCTCTTTGGCTTCCATTCCCGAACTTTCCGAGCGCGTGGTCGTCATCAACGGGATGTCCAAAGCCTATGCCATGACCGGCTGGCGCCTCGGCTGGCTGGCTGGTCCCAAATCCCTCATCAGCGCCGCCAGTATGTTCAATTCGCAAACCGCGACTTCGGCAGCGACCTTTATACAGCATGCGGCGGTCGCCGCGCTCAATGGCCCCCAAGACTGCATCGGCATCATGCGGCAGGCCTATCAAGACCGCCGCGACTTTCTGGTCAATGCCTTCAACAGCATCGAAAATATGTCCTGCCCAGCGATTGAAGGCGCATTTTATGCCTTCCCCAAAGTCAATCAGACCAGCAAATCCAGCGAGGAGATCGCCGCGCTTATTCTTGACCAGGCGGTCGTGGTCGGCGTGCCCGGCAGCGCCTTTGGCATAACCCAAGACGTCCATATCCGTTTTTCCTTTGCCGCCGACATGCAGCTGCTTCAGGAAGCGGTCAAGCGGATTCGGGGCATCGCCGACCAGCTTGCCTAAGCGCCCTTTAT
The DNA here is from genome assembly GCA_965203755.1 of Phototrophicaceae bacterium. Taxonomy (GTDB): domain Bacteria; phylum Chloroflexota; class Anaerolineae; order Aggregatilineales; family Phototrophicaceae; genus UBA6055. Next base: position 820,143 of record OZ241910.1, read on the forward strand.
CCACGTTAGTTGGATGCGGCCATCTTCCTTCGCTTATCCGCAAGCGCCGCCAGCCAAGCCAGGACAATGCTTGGGATGACAATGGGAGTCAGCAGATCCAGCACAGCGACGAACCGCAGGACCTCAATGCGTTCGACACCGATAAGACCCTCGATGATCTTGACGAGGCTGAACAGGATGCCTTCATTTTCCATAACCATATAGTCTATAGGACCCGTCATAAAAGCCGTCAGCAGCCAAAGCCAGCGAGAGGAAAAGGTTTTCGGCAGCGCAAACCATTGAAACAGCGCCGGGAAACCAAACAAAAAGAAGTCGCGCAAACTATAATATGCTGCGTAAAGCAAGTCGGCAAACTCGCTCGGCTCTCCCCCATAGTACAGCTGCAGCCAAGCCGGGACTGGATGCGCGGCTACAGCCGTGAATAGACTGTTGCCGGCATAACCGGCGATAAAACCGATCCCTGTCCATAGAACCCAATGACGCATGTCAATGTGCAGGTATCGCCGGATCAGACTTCGCTGCAAGAATGCGAAAGCAATGAACATCGCGCCGTTCGCAATAAGATCAATGAACGCATCGTCCAATGATGGAAAGCTCAAGCTCATTGTGTGAACGGGAATGGCAATCAAAACAAACACCAGCAGGCAGCTTAGCGTCCAAAAGAAAACGAATTGGCGGCAATCCCGGCCGGTAATGCCTTTCATTTTATGCCGCATTCAAAATTCTCCTGTTCAATCAAGCCGATTAACTTTTTATGCTGGTTTTATATTTGTGCATTTTATACGAAATCGCAGGCGGTAATCCTCAAAATGCCTGCTATAATTAGGTTTGGCATAAGGCATACAAGAAAATCGCGGGACAATTATGGTCAAACTGGCACAGGCGGCAACCGCGCGGCAGGCGCAGCTTCAGGACGGCCGGCGCCTGGGATTCGCCGAATACGGCGATCCGGCCGGCAAAGCGGTCATCCTTTTCCATGATTTGTGGGGCAACCGCACCCTGCGCCATCCAGACGATTCCATCTTAACGCGGCTGGGCATTCGCTTGATCGGCATGGATCGGCCCGGCTTCGGCTTATCCACCCGCAAGCCCGGCCGCCGTTTTATGGACGTCGTGGATGACACCATGCTCCTCGCCAAGGCGCTGAAAATCGACCGGTTCGCGGTATTGGGCTATTCGGCTGGCGGCCCCTATGCGCTGGCATGCGCCTATCGCTTCCCGCAGATTGTCACGCGCTGCGCGGTCGTTTCCAGCCTGCCGCCGATGGACAATGCACAGGGTTTTCGAGCGGTCAATGCTTATTATTCGCGTTTGTTTCAGTTGGCAAGCGGAATGGAATCGTTCTTTCGCCTGCTTATGCGCGGTTTCTTCTGGATTGATTCGCAGCGCGAGGCCGCCCAAAGCATTCAAGAATCGGCAGTTTTAATGCCCGCCGTCGACCGCGAAATCCTCAAAAACGCCACCATATACAGCCGCCGCCGCGATATGTGGGATGAGATCCGCCGCGGCGGCAGCGACGCCTTTGTCGATGAGATCGTCACCCTGGTCCAATCATGGGGCTTTCACTTGCAGTCCATCCAGATCCCGGTCGATATCTGGTGGGGCGAAGCCGATACCTTTTCGGCGCCGCTGGTGGGCAAACGGATGCGAAATTTTATCCCCAACGCCCGTCTGCGCCTTGAGCCACAGGCGGGACATCTGATTTTATTTTCGCACTGGCAGGCGATTCTGGAAGCCTTGGCCGCCCGCGCCTAATGCCGACTGCCGTTTCCATTAACCCGATCATTTTCAACGGTTTCCAGCGCCAGTGAATGTAGTTCGGCAACCGCCGGCGCCAAATCCGACTCGGCTATAATAAAGGAAATGCTGCATTCGGAAGACCCCTGGGCAATCGCCAGAACATTGATGCCATGCCGCCCCAACAGCGAGAAGACGCGCCCGGCAACCCCGGGCGTGCCGCGCATCCCGGCGCCGACCACTGTAATAATGACAATATCGCTCAAGACATCCACCCCGTCAACGTCTCGCTGATGGATTTCCGGCTGGAGTTCCTGCTCGACCGCCGCTTTGACGCGTTCCGCAATCGGATCGACGACCGTGAAGCAAAAACTCTGTTCGGAGGACGACTGCGAAATCATCAGGATGTTCGCGCCCACATTGGCGCTTGCCAGGAAGGTCCGCCCGGCGATGCCCGGCACCCCCAGCATGCCCCGGCCGCGCACCGTCAGCATACTGACGTCCCTGATGCTGGTAATGGCTTTGATGACCGTCTCACTGGCTTGCATGCGGGCGCCCACCAGAGTCCCGCTGTGAGAGGGATTGAAGGTATTGCGGACGCGCAGCGGGATCTGACGGTTGATGATGGGCTGCACCGTCTTTGGATGCAGCACCTTGGCGCCATAATAGGCAAGTTCCCCGATTTCCTGATACGACACATAAGGCAGCACCCGCGCGCGGCGGTCAAGCTGGGGGTCGGTTGTCATCACACCATCGACATCCGTCCAAATAAACAACTCGTCGCTGGCAAGGCAAGCCGCGAAGACAGCGGCGGCGAAATCACTGCCGCCGCGCCCCAGCGTCGTGACAGTCCCATCAGCCGTCGCGCCAAGAAAGCCGGTGATCACAGGCGTAATGCCGGCTTCCATGTCCGGCGCCAAGTCAGCGGCGATCCGCGCCGCCGTCTCATCCCAAAGCGGTTCGGCAGCCTGAAAATTAGCGTCGGTGATGATGAAACCGGTCGAATCATACTGGCTGGCATGGATGCCTTCGGCTTGCATCACCGCGGCAATCACCCGACTGATGAGCCGTTCACCGAATGACACAGCCGCATCCTGGATGCGCGGGGTGGCTTCGCCCAAGATATGGACTGCCTGGCAAAGATCGATGTGCGCCGCCAGCAGTTGATCCACTTCCCGCCGAATCGCATCGCGCCCATCTTCCGATTCAATCAACTCCTGAATAACCGCTTCATGCCGGTCTCGAATGTCCTGGTTAATAGCCGCATACGTCTGCCGGTCGGCGGCGGCGGCGGCTTTGGCGGCTTTCAGCAGCAGGTCGGTGACGCCAGCCATAGCCGAGACCACCAGCGCCAGTTGGCAGCCTTGAGCGATATAATCCTTGGCGATGTCCACCACCTGCCGAACCGCCTCGGGCGACCCGACCGATGTGCCGCCGAATTTCATCGTCAACTTTGTCATTCGCATCTCTCCCGCAGGCTGTCAAGCAATAAAAAAGGCGCATGGAGGTTTTCCATACGCCTGTCTGCCGCTTATTTCCGTCTGCTTACAGCAAGCCAAAACCTCCACCGCGAGCCCTCCCGGGCATCATAGTCAGGGTCATCATCGCGGCGCTGGCGGCAGTCAGGTTAAACATGATGATCGCTCATTCATCAAATCGCGCGCTTACTTTAACGTTTCCATCCCGCCCTGTCAAGGAAGATTCGGCGGAATGGCGCAAGTCCTGGCAGAAAGAACCATCGCCGCTTATGACATCCATCAGGTCGTTTGCGCTTGTCCAGCTTTATGTTAAAATCCAGCTATAACTGTCAAATGAGGCGCCGAAGCGAACGTGTCGAAGCCCAGCAGCCCAGCAGCCGGCAAACCATCCCTGTTCCTGCGGTCGAGCAGACGAACTGCTGTTCTGCTCATCCTGATGCTTGTCCTGCTGGGCGCAAACCGGCTGTATGCCGCCATCGCCGAGCGCGAAATCCTGCTTGACGGCGCCGGCGGCGAATTGCTCTATGCGGCGGCATTTGATGGATTCACCGACGAATGGGATGTATATCAAGGACAGCAGAGCGCGAAAATCCTTGAGGGCCGCCTTGAGCTTGGCATCAGCGCCGCCCATACCGCCGGCTGGTCAGCCGCCCTTCCCCGTTTTGCGGATTTTGACATCACGGTACAGGCGACCGCCCTGGCCGGTCCGGTGGACAATGCCTTTGGCATCGTTTTTCGCATGCACGGCATTGATGAAGGGCTGTGCCGGCTGCCCGCCGTCATTCTCTGCGGCATCGACCGTTACCTGCCGCTGGCCGGCGCCGCCATTCGACAAATGACCGACCGCGGCAGCCCCGCCAGCTATTACGCCTTTTTCATTAGCAGCGACGGCTATTATTCGGTCTGGAAAACTGAAGCCGGCATCCGGCGCAAACTTAGCGCCTGGATAGCCGCGCCGATGGTGAAGCCGGGCTTGGGTTCGCAAAATGCCATTCGCGTGATTGGACGCGGCTCGAGTTTTCAGTTTTTCATTAACGGCGAGCAGGCGATGCTGTGCATTCCCGATGACCCCAAAGCCATCAGCACCTATGCCAATGGCGAATGTATCGAAGGGACGATGCAGCCGATCTTGCATGACGATTCGATGGCGACCGGCCGGCTTGGCCTCATCGCGCAAGCCACACAAACCGGCGGCGGTGGCGTCGTCGTTCAATTTGACAATGTGATTGTCTTCAGCCCCGCCGACAATCCGCCAGACGAGGAATCGAGAGCATGAAAGTTCACCTGCGGATGGTCGGATGCCGCCTCAATCAAAGCGAGATTGATACGATGGCGCGGCAGTTTGAGGCTTTGGGACACGAGATTGTCCATTCAGCCGAAGAAGCCGATCAATTCATACTCAATACCTGCGCGGTGACAAACGAAGCCGCCAAGACCAGCCGCAAGCTGATCCGTGATTTTCACCGCCTGAATCCGGCCGGCGAAACCACAGTCACCGGCTGTTATGCCCAGCTTGCTCCACAAGCCCTGCGGCCGCTGCCCGGCGTTCGTCGGGTGATCGATAACGGCGGCAAAGAACAGCTGGTATCCCAAATCACGGGCGAAACCATCGAGATTTATGACAGCGAGCCGCTGGAACGGCAAACCGCGCCGGGAACATTAGGGAAAACCCGCGCCTTTGTCAAAGTCCAAGATGGCTGTGACAATGCCTGTGCCTTCTGTGTGACCACCCTCGCCCGCGGTAAAGGGCGAAGCCGCGCCATCAGCGACGTCGTGCGCGAGGTCAGCGCGCTCGGCCAAAGCGGCTATCAGGAAATCGTGCTGACCGGCGTTCATCTGGGAAGCTATGGCTATGACTTGGGCAAGCGCAATGGGCTGATTCATCTGGTTGATGCCTTGCTGAAAGACAGTGACATCCCGCGCATTCGTCTGTCTTCGCTGGAGCCTTGGGACCTTGCCGCCGATTTCTTTAACTTGTGGGACAGCCCCCGCCTTTGCCGTCATCTGCATTTGCCCTTGCAAAGCGGCTGCGATGCAACGCTCAAGCGGATGCGCCGCCGCACCAGCCAGCGCGCCTTCCGCCGCCTGGTCGATGCCGCCCGCGCGAAAATTCCGCAGCTGCGGATTACAACCGATGTCATCGTCGGATTCCCCGGCGAAACCGAACAGGAGTTCGCCGCCTCCGAAGCCTTTATTCGAGACATGGACTTCGCCGGCTTGCATGTTTTTCGCTACAGCCTGCGCCCAGGCACACCCGCCAGCCGCATGAGAAACCAGGTCAGCGCCCAAGTCAAAAAAGCGCGCAGCGCCAAACTGCTGGCATTATCCAACGCGATGGAGACGGCATTCGCGGCGACCCTCAAAGGCACTAAGCAGTCAGTCCTGTGGGAACAAATCAGCGGCGCGGCGCCGGATGGCTGCATTTATGCCGGCTACAGCGATAATTATATGCGCGTCAAAACCGTGCATCAGCGCGATCTGACCAATCTCATCACCGACGCGCAGCTTGGCGATTATGCCAATGGCGCGATTCATGGTACAGTTATCTAGCATAAAACGCATCATACCAAGATCAATGGGGCTGCTTTGCCCATTGAATTGATCGAAAGGAGCCGGATATGGAAATCATTATCGCCGGGGTCGTGATTGGCGCTTTTGTTGTCTTCGTCCTTCCCGCCATTATCAGCGCATTGGCTATCGTGGGAGCTTTATTGATGGTCGGGGCTTGCATCATCACCGTGGTCCTCGCCGTCTTGAGTCTGGCGGGCGGCGGATAGCGCCGACGAACCGGCCGTCTTGGAATAGACATTGTTTTCTCCTGACTGTAAAATAATAACCAGTCGCAAGAGACGCACCCAAGAAGGGCCGCCATGAAGAATCTGAAAATCGAACTGCAAACGGCGCTCAAAGACGCCATGAAAGCCGGCGACAAAGACCGCCGCAATGCCATCCGCCTGCTGCAAAGCGCCATCAAGCAGGTCGAAATCGACAGTCGAAACGAACTCGATAACGCCGCCGTGATGAAAATTTTGCAGAAAGAAGCCAAGAAACGCCGTGAGGCCATTGACGAACTTGAGGCCGCCGGCCGCCGCGGTGATGCCGACAGCGAGCGGTTTGAACTGGCCGTCATCGAAGACTTCCTGCCGCGCCAGCTGACCGCCGCCGAATTGAAGCCCATCGTCCAGGCGGCAATCGTTGAGACTGGCGCAACCTCAATGAAGCAAATGGGACAAATTATGAAAATGGTCATGCCAAAAGTGAACGGGCTTGCCGATGGCAAACAAGTCAATGCCATTGTCAGGGAACTCCTGGGCTAAACTCATGTTCACCCGCTTCACAGAATCGCTCGCAGAGCGCTTTGATATTGAACCAGAGCGCGCGTTGAAGGCCCTCCGGCGCAGTTTCATCCTGACATTCGCCATCCTGTTCGCGCTGGGCTGTACGGTGATCGTCGGCTTTGATGATATTTTTACCGGGTTTAACAGCGCCGCCAATTTAAGCATTGGTTCTGTGCCTTCGGAAGATATCATCGCCCGCGAAGAAGGCTCCTTTGTCAGTGAAATCCTGACCCGCCAGGAGCGCGAGCAGGCTTTGGCGCAGGTGCCGACAGTGTTCGACCCGCCCGACCCCAACGTCGCCCGTCAGCAGCGCGAACTAACAGAAAAAATCCTTGAGTTTATCGACAATGTGCGCGCCGACCCGTATGCCTCGCTTGAACAGCAAATCTCGGATATCAACCAGATTACCTCGCTCGTTCTGGACGAGGACGAAGATGCGAACATGATCGTTGCCATCCTGCAGCTGCCCGAAGACAGCTGGCTGCTGGTACGCAACGAAATCATTTCGGTTCTGGAGCGCGTCATGCGCGATTCAATCCGTGACGCCGACCTGGAAAACGTGCGCGAACAGCTGCCCACGCAGGTGGGCTTGCGCCTGACCCCTCAAGAAAGCCAAATCGTCGCCGTGATCACCGGCGATGTCATCCGGGCGAATACGTTTGAGAATCCAGAGCAAACCGCCATCGACCGCGAAGAAGCCCTTAGCGGCATTGCCAACCAGCAGCGGCAGTATATTGTCGGCCAGATTGTCGCGCCGGCGAACCAGCCTATCGACAGCCTGTCATTTGAGGCTTTGCAGAAACTAGGGCTGCTTGCCCAAACCAGCAACCGCGGCTTGAGGATTCTGCGCGCCTTCCTCGCCAGCGCCCTGGTCATGGTTTTGATGGGTTTGTACATCATCCGCTTTGAGCCAAAACTGTTTTATGCCGATACCAAAACCATCATACTCATCGCCGTGCTGTTTTTAATCGCCCTGTCCATTGTGCAGACGTTCGGCGCTTCCAATATCTACCTCATGCCGGCGGCCGCGCTGGGCATCCTTTACGTGGCCATCAGCACGCCAAACTTCGCTGTCATCGGCGCTTTGGGCTTCGCTTTTCTCGGCGGCCTGCTGGGGCGCAGTCCGTCGCTGGAGATCGCCAGCTTGATCGCCGCCGGCAATATCAGCGCGATTCTGACCCTGCGTAACGCCGGCCGGCTGAACAATTATTTTATCTCCGGCTCGATTGTTGGCATCACCAACGTTGCGGTCGTGGCGATATTCGCCCTGCTGATTGATATTGAAGCGCCGGATTTAACCAATATGCTGCAAGCGTTCTTTAATGGGATTGTGATTGTGCCGACGACGGCATTCGCCGGCATGTATGCGCTGACGGTGCTGCTCAACCTGCCGACCCCCTTCAAACTGATTGACCTAAGCCAGCCCAGCAAACCCCTGTTGCAGCGATTGCTGCGCGAAGCGCCGGGCACCTATCAGCATTCGCTTCAGGTTGCCAATCTCGCTGAACAGGCTGCCGAAGCGATTGGCGCCGATACCCAAATGACGCACGTCGCCGCGCTGTACCATGATGTTGGCAAAATCAGCAATCCCTTCTTTTATACCGAAAACCAGCAGCATATCCACAATCCCCACGACGCGCTGAATGACCCTTATCGAAGCGCCGACATCATTATCAACCATGTGCTGGAAGGCGACTTGATCGCCAAAAAATATAACTTGCCCAACCGCATACGAGAGTTCGTGCGCGAACATCATGGCACGACGCAGGTTTACGTCTTCTTCCAGCGCGCGCTTGAGGCCGCCGGCAGTGAAGACGCGGTCGATTCTAGTGACTTTTCCTATCCTGGGCCCATCCCGCAGAGCCGCGAGACCGCCATTCTGATGATGGCCGACAGCTGCGAATCAGCCATTCGCGCCGTCAAGCCGCAGAGCAATCAGGAAATTATTGAGCTTGTCGGCGGCATCATTGAAGATAAACGCCGCGCCGGCCAGCTGGATGCCTCCAACCTGACGCTCAACGACCTAAGCAAAATCGAAGAGACTTTTATTGATATCTTCAAAGGTTTGTTCCATCCGCGGATTGATTATGCCAAAGCCGCCAAGTCCCGCTTCCCAAGTCCAAAACACAGCCCATCGCCGGGCAAAGCCGTATTAAAGGCGCCGGCGCTGCGGATTAAGGCGGACAAAGCGGAAAAAGTCCAAAATGGCGAAGCGGCGCCATCCAAGCCGGCGCCGGAACATCCACGGCTGAAACCAGCCCGCGCGGCGAACTCGAACAGCAGGCAAGTTAAGCCCGGCGCGGCTCACAAAATGGACGCCGGCATGATAGAGGATGAAGAGCCTCTGCTGGAGGTGCCGCCTCTGCCCAAACGCAATGGATCAAAAACCGCGCACGAGCCGCAAACCGCCGTCAGCCCCAAGGAGCCGGATACAACATCGTGAGCCACTGCATTTATCTGCAAGCCCGGCGGCAGTATCCGCTTGATGTTCCGCGCTTGAAACGAGCCGCCGCCGCCGTACTTGAACAGCAGCGGCAGCCAGCCGGCAGCTGCCTGACGATTGTCATTGCCTCTAATGACCAAGTGCGGGAACTGAACCTTCAACACCGACAGTTGGATACGTCGACCGATGTCTTGTCTTTTCCGGCGCCGCCGCTGCCGGCCTGTCTGGAGCGCGGCCGGCGCTATCTTGGTGATATCGTCATCGCCTACCCATACACAGCCGCGAATGCCGAACAATGCCAAGCCAATCTGGATGATGTCCTTTGTCTGCTGGTTATTCATGCCACCCTGCACCTGCTGGGCTATGACCATGATTCAGCCGCGGCGCGGCGCGGAATGCGGGCGGCGCAGGCAGAGGCTTTGCACAGCCTGCGAATGGACGCCGGCATCGCGGCCGCTTATGAAGGGATGAGGGATGATGAAGCCCATCCTGGACGAACTCACCAGCACGGCGCGGGTTAAGCCCGATGAACACAGCCGGCTCACCAGCCCAAATCGCATCAGGAGTCTGGGATATGCGATTGCCGGCTGCCTGTATATGCTGCGCCGCCAAAAGAATGTCCGCATTCAGGCATTGGCAAGCGCTGCCGTCTTGCTTCTGGCGCTGTGGCTTGGCATGAGCGCTTTGGAATGGGCGGTGTTAATCCTGACGGTCACTCTGGTATGGGTGGCCGAGTTCATCAATGCCGCCATTGAAGCCGCCGTCAATCTGGCGACCCTGGACGTTCATCCAATGGCAAAGGTCGCCAAAGATGTCGCCGCGGCCGCCGTGCTGCTGGCGGTTTTGGCATCCGTCCTTATCGGCTGCCTCGTCTTGGGGCCGCCGCTTCTCGATAAGTGGCGCGGCGCCGCGCTTGGGATGTGACGGCGCGAATTGCACAATCAGCATTAGTGGCGCACAGTCAAATATGCTATACTGTTGACAGCCGGCCCTAGACGCCGACTTATCCATGTTTACGATCCGAGGTGGATATTATGGATTCATCATCAGACAAGCCCGCCAGCGAACGCAGCCGCCGCAGATCAGCACAAGCGATGGCGACGCAGAGCGGCGACAAACGCAGCAGCCGAACCCAACGCGAGCGGCCGACCAGGCAAACCAGGCGGCGCCTGCTTATTGGCATTCCCGTGGTCATTCTTGCTGCGATGGCGGCTGTCATTGGCTCGTCGCTGTTTAGGAACGATCAGCCTCGGGCGCTTGACAACGCGATCTGGCTGGGCAAATCCTGGACCTACGCCCAACGCGGCGACGGCGAAATCACTGACCTCGCTAACCGGCTGGAGCAAAATCAAATCGGCAAAATCTATGCTTATGTAAGCACCTTGAACATCAGCAGCCGTTGGTCTGGCGGGCCGCACGGCAACGACAGTTTCATGCAGTCGCAGGATGATGTGGTTGATTTCAGGCAGGCTCTCAAACAGGCTTATCCCCTGTCGGAAATTTACGGCTGGATCGAGATTTGGGCAACGCCAGGCAGTACCGGCGAATATCGGCTCGATGACCGCGACTTCCAGCAAAACATTGCCGACTTTAGCAGTCGAATGGTTGAGGAGCTTGGTTTCGATGGCATTTTGCTTGATGTGAAACCGCTGTTCAGCGGCAATGACGATTTCTTGCAGCTTATCCGCCATATTCGCTCGGCCGTCAGCGTGGACGTTCCGATTGCAGTCGCAGTCTCCCCCGACCTGACCCCGGACGACCCCGACGTCGCCAGCATCGCCAGCATCGCGCCCGGTACTATGTGGACCGCCGCCGATAAACAGCAGGTGATGGCCGCTGCCGATGAGATCGTATTGCAGCTGTATCAGAGTTACCGCGACAAACCCCTCGATTACATCCGTTGGGTGGCTTATCACGTGAGAACTTACATCAGCCTGCTGAATGAGGATGTGAATACCCGCATTCTGATTAGCGTTCCAAATTATCAAGCGGGGAGCATCGCCCACAGCCCTTCAGTAGAGACGATTGCCGCCGCGCTGGACGGGGTGACTGTTGGGCTGACGGGGCTTGATGAAGCCGCGCGGGCTTCGCTGACCGGGGTCGCCATCTATTCCGACCAGGACTTGAGCCAGGAACAATGGAACATTTATCAGGACAAATGGCTAAACCGCTAAACGGAAAAGCCGAATATGCCTACTCTCATCAAACGGCTGACAGCGACCGGCTTGGTTGATGTCGATTATTCGGCAGCCAGCTTGCAGGCGGCCGCGCAGCACGAGCCCCGGCGCGGCGTCTACACCGTAAGCCACACCCGCAGCGGCACCCAAACCGTGATGTTTGATGCCCATCTTGACCGGCTTGAGGCTTCGGCGCGGCACGAGAACATCGCGCTGGCTTATGACCGCCGCCGCCTCAAATCGGCGCTGAAACAAATGATAAGTGATTCAGGCTTTGGCGATGTCCGATTTCGGATTACCGTCGCCGCGCAAAAGCCTGATGAAATGATCTTGACCTTGGAGCCGTTCCAGCCGCCGCCGGCGGCGCTTATCAAGCATGGCGCCGCCTGTATGACATCATCAGCCGCCGCGCGTCATCATCCAGCGGCAAAAACCAGCGATTGGATGCACGACCGCAAGGCGCTGGAGCAAGCCATGCCGGCCGGCATCTATGACACTTTTCTGGTGGATTCGCAGGGGTATCTGCTGGAAGGCTTGGCGAGCAATTTCTATGCCGTGCTGGATGGCGAACTGCGGACGGCGGGCGCGGCTGTGCTTGCCGGCATCTCTCGGGCGATTGTCTTTCGGATTTGCGAAAGCATCATCCCGCTCAAGCAAACCGCCCCGCATCTGGACGATATCCCCGATTTCAGCGAAGCCTTTCTCACCAGCAGCAGCCGCGGCATTATTCCGGTGGCGGCGATTGACGGCATCACCATCGGCGGCGGGCAAGTCGGAGCAAAGACAAAACAGCTGCGTCATGCCTATCAGGCTTGGGTAGAAACTCATCTGGAAGAACTCTGATGCGGCGCCTCGACAACCTGCGGCAGGCGCTTCGTTTGCTCAATTCAGCCCGCGGACTGGCTGTCGAATCGAAAACCTATCAATGGGAGGTTAAGCCCGCCGCGACTTTTTTTCTTCAGGCTGAACACGCCGATGTCAAACTGGCGCGGCATGACAAATTGCAGGCGCTTGCCAAGGTGGAACTGCAAGCCGGCTTCGGCTGGCAGATGGCTGTCGAGCAGGATGAAGCTGGTGTCTATATGATCGCTAAACGCAAGCCGCTCATCGGCGGCATCGGACGCAGCCAATTTGACGTCACTCTGCCCGACAGCATTCATGTCACACTCAAACTGGAACAGTGTCGGCTGCGCTTCGACAGCCTGAACGCCCGCCTTGATTTTCCGCCGTATGCCTTTTGACGGCGCCTGTATAAGAAATCCAATAGATCAGCCGCGGCCGGGCTTGCATTGTGGCTGTGGCTGTGTTAATCTGTTTTTATGAGCGAACATAGCATCTTCCATCCCGTTTTCCGCTGTTGCATGAATGCCGGTCATTAGGCGGGGCTGTTTGGGTTTGCCAGCAGCATGGCTGTTCAATATCAGCAAGCCAGCCCGCCAGAGGTTGGCTTTTTTGATTGAGGGCGGAAGCGGACAGCCAGCAGCATCAGACGAAAGATTTTATACGATAAGGAGCAGTGCAAATGAATGACATCAGCAGCCGCGGCTATGCCAATGCCGACAAACTGGTTTCAACCGATTGGGTCGCCGAACATTTGAACGACGACCGGGTACGAATTATTGAATCGAACGAAGACCCCCTGCTTTACCCCAGCGGGCACATCCCCGGCGCCGTTGAAGTCGATTGGGTCAAAGACCTCAACGATCCGCTCCGCCGCGATTATCTAGACCGCGGCGGCTTTGAATCGCTGGCGGGCCGCATTGGCATCAAGCCCGATACCACCGTCGTGTTCTATGGCGACAAGAGCAACTGGTGGGCAACCTACGCCCTGTGGGTTTTCGAGCTTTTTGGCCACACCAATGCCAAAATCATGGATGGCGGCCGACTAAAATGGACCGCCGAAGGCCGTGAACTCACCCGCGGCAAACCGGACATCAGCCCAACATCCTACACCGCGCCCGACCGCGACGACAGCCGGATTCGCGCGTTCCGCGACGGCGTGCTGCGGCATGTCGAAGCCGGGGGGCAGCTGGTGGATGTCCGCAGCCCCGGCGAATACAGCGGCGAAAAGCTGCACATGGAGGGCTATCCACAAGAAGGCGCCGTTCGCGGCGGTCATATCCCCGGCGCCGGCAATGTGCCGTGGTCGCGGGCTGCCAATGAAGACGGCACTTTCAAAAACGCCGCCGAACTCAAGGCCATCTATCTTGATGAAATTGGGCTGGAAGCATCGGCGCCAACGATTGCATACTGCCGCATTGGCGAGCGCAGCAGCCATACCTGGTTCGTCCTGAAAAATCTGCTGGGCTTTGATGATGTCCGCAACTATGACGGTTCGTGGACCGAATGGGGCAACAGCGTCGGACTTCCGATTGAGAAGTGAATCACAGGGGGGAACCGGCTTCATTGAAGCGCGGCCCATGTTCCGATCCCGAACACTCTGGAAAGCAAGCCATGCCGAATTATCCCGACAAGCTGCAAGAATACCTTGATGACTTTGCGTTTATTGGATCGCGCGCGGAACGGATCGATTTTCTGATTGCGACAGCCGACGAGTTCAGTCGGGTGCCAGAATCCATCGCCGTCCAGCCCTACCGCGAATCCAACCGCGTCATCGGCTGTGAATCTGATGCTTTTGTCTGGGCGGTTGAGCGCAGAGACGGCGCGCTTGACTTTTACTTTGACGTCCTCAATCCGCAAGGGCTGTCGGCTATGGCGTTGAGCGCCATCTTAGACCAATCCTGTTCCGGCGCGCCGCTGGAGCAGGTGGCGGCGATTGACGGCGAGGTCGTCTTCGCGTTTTTTGGCAATGATATTTCGATGGGCAAGGGGCGCGGCTTGACCGAACTCGTCCGCGCAGTCGTCTATGAAGCCCAAAAACGGCTGCAATCATCTTGAACGGGGGAGGATTATGAGGAGGAGTCGCTCTGGGCTTTGCCCTTGAAGACCGCATCCGTCCCCAGCAAGCCCCGAAAGCTGCCTGGCGGTTCGGTATCGGGAATCGGCGCCGCCCCGACAGCTTTCTCATAATAGCGGACTGGGCCCGCCCATCCAATAATCGCATACATATAACCGGCGTGGCGCATTGCATGGAGGCACCGCAGCAGCAATGCCGTGCCAATGCGCTGGCCGCGTTCGGCCGCATCGACGCCGGTCGGCCCAAAAAAATTCTTGTACGTGGCGTCATAGCAGGCAAATCCAAGCAGCGTATCGCCTCGATGCGCCAGCATAATCGTAGTCGGATGCACGGAAAAGGCGACATCCGCCTCGCTAACCCAATACCCGTTGAAACGTTCTTCAATCCAGCGGCCCACAAGGCCCTTTTCCGGCGGCATCCCTCGCCTTATCGTAATCCCCTGCTGGCGCTGATAAGCGATGGCCGGTTCAAGCGCCGGCAGATCATATAATTTGACCAGCATATCCGGCATCGTTCACCCCATATACACAGCCCGGTCCATCCAGCGCATTCCAACGGATTCGGCATTCCGCCAAAGAATATCATAATATACACTGATTGTCCGTCAAACCCTTTTTCAGTCCCCAGTGTTGCCAAAGGGCCTGGATTCAAGCAGAATAGCGTTTCTAGGCGATGCTTGGCATTTTTAGAATGGCAAAACCAGATGACTCACCAGCAGGAAACAACGTCAGTTCACAGCACCCGAATCGACCCGTCCAGCGGCGCCATCGTGCCGCCGCTGGTCTTCAGCACGACTTTTCAATATGAAGCCAGCGGTCAAGAGCATCATCCAGACGAGCTTGTCTATACCCGATACCAGAACCCCAACCGCGATGCGCTGGAGCGGACGATGGCAAAGCTGGAGCGGGGTGTCTTGGCGCATGCAGCGCCTAGCGGTTCGGCAGCCATGATGACTATTTTTCAGGCGCTTCGCCCCGGCGACCACATCGTATCCAGCGATGATATGTACTTCGGCATTCGGGTGCAGCTTAAAGAGTTTTTCGCGCCTTGGGGACTGGAAACGACCTATGCTGACATGAGCGATTTGGATGCGGTTCGGGCTGCCATGCGGCCGGAAACCAGGCTGGTCATCTTTGAATCCCCCACCAACCCGATGATTCGGCTGGCAGACATTCAAGCCATCGCCCGGATTGCCCATGAATCCGGCGCCTTGCTGCTGGTTGACAATACGGTCGCCACGCCGATTGCCCAAAATCCGCTGCTGCTGGGGGCTGATATTGTCGTGATTTCGCTGACGAAATACATCGCCGGACACCATGATGTGCTTGGCGGCGTCATTATTTTTGGCGCGGAGAATGACTTGGCGCGGCGCGTTGCCCGGCTGGTGAAAATCGGCGGCGCGGTTTTGTCCCCCATGGGCTGCTGGCTGACCCTGCGCGGCATCCAGAGTTTATCCTGGCGCGTCCGCGCCCATAGTGAAAATGCGCTCAAAATCGCCGGTTTTCTGGCAGAACACCCCAAGATCGAACGCGTTCTGTATCCACTGCATCCCAGCCATCCGCAATATGAATTGGCGCGGCGGCAAATGCGGCTTGGCAGCGGCTTGATGTCGATTCAAGTCAAGGGCGGCCGCGAGGCGGCGCTTCAGCTGGTTCGCCGGCTGAACATTTTCACCACCGCCACCAGCTTTGGCGGGACACACAGCTTGATTGAACACCGTCAATCCATTGAAGAAGACTCATCAACGCCCGACAACCTGCTGCGCGTCTCGATTGGGCTGGAAAACGCCGATGACCTTATCGCTGATTTGGCGCAGGCCTTGGCGCCGCGCTAGCTTGCCATGCCTGTGACTGTCTCGCTAAGTTCCCACAAACGCCGCTGCTGTGCGACATCAAAGGAGGCCTTGCTGGATTCGACCTGTTTCTTATCTTTCCAGTATTTGGCGCCAACTCCCCTGACTTCGGGCGATGAGGCCAGATAAACCAGGGTCTCGGCGCCTTTTTCCGGCGAGCGGGCAATCGTCATCTGAAGCGCTTTTATCAGCAACCCCAGGAAACCCTTGAATTCACTGCCAAAGCCAGTGTCGACAAGCCCTGGATGCACGGCGTTGACCGTCACTGCCGTACCCTCCAGCCGCCGCGCCAAGTCATAGGTGAACAGAACATTCGCCAGCTTGCTTTTGCCATAAGACCGAGACGAACTATAGGCGCCGGCCTCATCCGGCCTGTTAAACTGCGCGCCGCGGTGCGCGCTGGACGACACATTGATAATACGCGCTTCGCCTTGCTTTTGCGCCGTCTGCTTCAGATTGTCCAGCAGCAGATGAGTCAGCAAAAAATAGCTGATGTGGTTGAGGGCGAAGGTCATCTCAAGCCCATCGGCCGACTCCTGATACTTGGGGAAGATGGCGCCGGCATTGTTCAGCAGGACATCCAGCCGCTCGTATCTGCCGCGAAATTCATCCGCCGCGCGGCGGATCTGCTCGATAGATGACAAATCAGCAATCAGCATATCCAGTCGGTCGCTGCCGCTGGCCGCCTTGAGTTCATCCAACACGCGGCGCGTCTTGTTTTCATTGCGCCCGACGATAATGACCTCGGCGCCCATCTTGGCCAAGTCCAGCGCGGCCGTCTTGCCGATGCCGTTGGTGGCGCCGGTAATGAGAATTCGTTTGTCATTCATCAAATCTGTTCTTTCAGTTTTGGTCATCATCGCCATAAGCATGACCCTCAAAAATAGCCCGCAGTTCAGCCGCCGACTTGGCATTCCGCAAGGCCTTCATCCGCGCCGCTTCTTCCTTTTGCAAAGCCCTGACGTTGGTCAAGACAGCTTCCAGCTGATCGGCCGGAAACTTGCAGGCGCCATTTTCATCCATGTGAATCAACTCTCCTGGCGCCACATCCATGCCGCCAACAGACACCGGCACATTGACCGCATGAACCGCCATCCTGCCATGCCCAGCGGTTAGGCCGCTTAGCATATACTGAAAATTCATCTGGCGCACTTCATCCACATCGCGCGAGGGGCCGTTGGACAGCAAACCAACGCAGTTCAATGCCTTCATCGCCGAAACCATATTCCCACCCGCCAGCCCGCCCTTGCCGGCGATCTGCGGCGGAAACTTCTGCTGGATAACCAATATGCTCGGCTGTTCCGCGGCTTCCAAAGCCGCCAGCACATGATGAAAACCAAGCCGCGTGTAATCGGGGTCGGGCAGCCCATAGACGCAGGTCACCGCATAGCCCACTCTTGGTCCCAGCTGCGGAAACATGCAGCGAATGGATTGATCGGTGTACCAATTCTCGCTCCATGGGTTGTACAGCCCCAAACAAAGCGGCGAATCGGGATAGGTGGCGACCACATTGGTAATCGAAGCCGTATCAAAGTCCTTCAGTTCTTCAAGCATTTTCTGCCTGTTTGACACCGACATCAGTTTTCCCTTTTATTTTTCGTTCGCGCCAGGCTGGATATTTTAACGCGGCGCTTTGGATGAACCAATATCCTGTGCATTAAAACTGTGATAGAAAACCGCCAAAATCGGCGTCAGCATCAAAGCGGACAGGGCAATGGCAAAGCGCACCGACCGCAGCAAAGCAATCATCCCAACCGCCGGCCCGCCGGCAATCTGTCCAAAAGCGTCGGCCTGTCCCTGCATCGAAAGCACCGTCGCGCGGACATTGGATTCGGTATTTTGGTTGATCCACGTTTCCATAAGTGGATTGCGAATCGTTCGCAAAGCGCCAGTCAGCCACAGTCCCGCCAGCGCCCATTCAAAGCGGTCGCCCAAGGTGAAGAGCAACGCGCTGAAGATCATCATGCCATAAACGGCGGTCAAGGTTCTGACCACGGCGCGGCTGCTGGCGAGGTTGACTCGCCGTCTGATCGCTTCGGTCGCAATCAGGCTAAGCAGCATCGAGACCGCGCTGATCATGCCGAACCATACAATTTCATGCAGCTGACCAAGGGCCGGCAGTGTGAAATGACCAACAAGATGCGCTGTCCAAAGTCGGTCAAACCCTTCCGTGAACGCGCCGTGAATCGCCGTGACCAGCATGATGACCATCAGCATATGCCGGGAACGCACCAATTTGACCCCTTGCCGAAAGGTGGAAAAGAACGCCGACCAAGAGTCGCCTTCGGATGCGGCGCGGCGGCTGAAGCCGGCTTCGGGCATAAACAGCGTCAATGCCGCCGCCAGCGCGACCAGAACCAGCCCGCCGGCAGCGATGGCAGCCTGCAAGCTGATGCTCGCCAGGGCAACGCTGACCAAGATGCCGACAAAACCGGTGATCTGCGCCGCCTGCGCCGCCCGCAAAAAAGCCGCTGACGCCCGCGTCTGACCGATTTCATCGACCATCCAAGCCGATGTCGCCCCGCTCAAAAAGGTATAGCCCACGCCCATGATGACCTGCGCCGCCACCAGCGTTTCAAACCACGGCAGGCTGCCTTCGACGATGAACCCCAAGCCCAGCAGCGCAAAACCGAGAATCACAGACAGCCGCCGACTGTAGATATCGGCGACGATGCCGGTTGGTATTTCCATCAGAAAGGCGGTCGCTTCCAAAGTCGTGCCAATCAAGACCAGCTGCAAGGGATTCAAACCGACTTGCCTGACCTGATAAAACAGGTTGACCGTGAACACCAGCGACAGCGCAAAGGACTGCGCCGCCGTCATCAGCAGATACAGCCGGTAAGCATCGGCTTTGGCGATACGCGGTTTGGCCGGCATTCGCATTCCTTGCCTGTCGGATTTACAGAGTCTTTGACCGCCGCTGGAGTTCGCCGGTATCCAGGAATCCCTCCAATTCCCTCGTGCGCTGCGCCAGCAGCGGCGGCGCGGCATCGCGCACCGCCGGATGATGGTGGTTGACCACCAGCCAGCGACAAGACGCCAGCTGACGGCCGGCGATGAATGTCTCCAGCCATTCGCGCTCGGCATCAGCTTGAGGTCGAATGGAGACATAGCCCGACCACAGCGCCGCTTCCAGCCCTTCATAATCCGCCGCCCGCTCGCCTTTGAACTGCCACAGCAAGGGTGTCAGGTCATACAGACAGTAACCCCAACCGCTGTATTCAAAGTCCAACGCCGCCGGGACATCTTGATGAAACAGGATGTTCTTCGCCAGCAGGTCGGCATGAATCAGGGCAAAGCCATCAGCGCCCTCCCCCAATGCCCTCATCGCCGTCTGGAGGCGCCGCGCCACCTGTTCAAACACTTCCGCTTGCCCGGCTTGGATGACATGGGCATTTTCGCCGGGATGATAGGGCGAATGCCGACCAAACAAGCCTTCCCAATTCAGGCGCGGACGCGAAAAATCCGGCGGTGGCATGAATTGCCCGTCCGTATGCAGTCTGCCCAGATACACCCCAATCCGAAACACCTCGTCAAGGCTCATCGCTTGAGCCGATTTCGCAGCGCCCGGCAGATATTCAAACAAACTGGCATAGGCGATATGCGGCGGCGGCAGGCGGTCATGGATGACCGGCGCAAACAGCCGCTCCTCTCCATCAATCACAGCCGAATGCGGAAAAGGCGCCATCAGACTGGTACGGCGCCGTATCGCCCGCAGCCATTGCAGTTCCGACCTTAACTGCGGCGCCTTGATGCGCCCCGGCGGATGCAGCCGCAGGACATAATCACCGCCGACGGCGCTCGCTTTGAAGACCGCATTATGGGTATATCCCAGCCAGGACAGCCCTTTCAGCCGCAGATTCCAGCGGCGGACAGCCGCATAGCCCAGCCGCAGCCAGAATGTTTTCTGCGCCTTCAGCGACCAGCTATTGAAGTCAATCAAGGTGATCTCACCGCCCCAATACAAGATAATGACTTTTATCAACGGGCTGCATCTCATCATTTTTGTTACAATGCAGCCATATCCGACTGATTTCGCCGGAGCGGAAAATGCGTAAATGGATTATTCTCGGCGCCGCCGTGAGCATCGCGGTTCTAATTGACCGGCTAAGCAAAGGCTGGGTCATCGCCAATCTGGAACTGTATGAGAGCATCCAGCCGATTCCTTTTCTGGCGCCCTGGTTTCAGCTGACGCGCAGCGCGAACACCGGCGCCGCTTTCGGTCTTTTGCCTATGGCCGGCAATGTGTTTCTCCTGCTGGCGCTGGGGATTATCGGCGTCATGCTTTGGCATTTCCGCGATACGCCCGCCCAAGCCCGTTTTGTCCCCTTTGCGATTGGAATCGTGATCGGCGGTGCGATTGGCAATGTCATTGACCGACTGCAATATGGACATGTCATTGACTTTATACACTATCAGATACCGAATCTGATTTCCAATGTCTCCAATCTGGCTGACCATGCGATTGTATTCGGGACGGTGTTCATCATCGGGGAAAGCCTGTGGCGCGATTACCAAGCGAAGAAAGGCCGGCAGACGCGGGCGAAAGACGGGCGCGCGGCTGCGGAATCCAACTCATCGGACAGGCTGTGATAAGGGGCGTCAAGGAATCAGAAACGTTTTTCAAGTTCGATTTCGTCGCGGATCGTAATGCCGTCAAGGCCGGTAATCGGAATTTGGGGTTTGATTCGCCGGGCTTGGGCGATAGCATCGCGATGAACCGCAACCAGATGATAGCCGCGCTTTTGCCAAAACCGGAGCGCAGCCAGATTGTCGTTGGTCGTTACCAGCCATAGCCGCTGCATCTCGGCTTCCTTGGCCCAGGTTTCAACCGCTTCCACCAGAGCGGTGCCGACGCCGCTGGCTTCCGATAAACTGTCAAGGGTTGTGATTTCGCATTCTTTTTCAGCCACATGAATCGTAATCAAGCCAATATAGTCCATCTTGTTCGGCTCGGACTGCGGCGCTTGGGTCTCGGTTCGTTCAGCCATGAAACCGGGCAAGAGATGTCCATAAACGGCTTTGCCTCGGGATACAATCCGGGTTGTGCCCCAGTGTTCGTCAAGGAAATGGGCGACCCATTCCCGGTCAGAACGTTCCAATGGACGGATTCTATATTCGGTCATCGTCTGGCCTCTATTCTGTCTTTCAATATGATGTTTGATTATAACCTAATTCAGCCATCTTGAAAAATTTTGCTTTCATGGAAATCGCAATGTCGGTAACCGGTCTCGCCGCCTTTAATTCATTCCATAGCCGCCTCCGACTGAAATTCAACCACCATCAAAACGAGCAAATGATGACCGGCTTGAGCGGCCTTTTGGATTCACC
Organism: Phototrophicaceae bacterium; assembly: GCA_965203755.1. Lineage (GTDB taxonomy): Bacteria > Chloroflexota > Anaerolineae > Aggregatilineales > Phototrophicaceae > UBA6055. Next base: position 841,416 of record OZ241910.1, read on the forward strand.
CCGGCAGCCTTTCGTCTTCAAGCAGCTTCATCAACTCGCGCATCCAGGCTCGGCAGCGCCGTTCACGTTGGTCGCTGGCTTTGGCAAAACCTGACTGCGCGGCCTGCATCCATTTGAGGGCCGAGGCATTGTCACCCTGACGATGCTTGACCATAGCCAGATAATACTGTGTCTCCGGTCTTGTCGGCTGTGCCGCCAGCGCATTCAAAAAGCAGGCTTCAGCCGCTTCCCAGTTCTTCTTATGATAGGCGATCACGCCGCGCCCGTAATTCGCCGTCATTTCATAGGGATTCAGCGACAATGCCCGCTCAAAAGCCTCGACGGCTTTGGATTCGGCGCCATCTTCCAGGAGAAAGAAACCTTGCGCGCCATGATATTCGGCATGGTTTGGCAACAGCTGAACAGCAAGCCGCATCTGGGCATGCGCGGCTTCAAAATTGCGTTTTTGGTAGGCTTGCAATGCCTGTTTATAGCGCTCATCGGCATCGCGGCGAGTCAGCCCCAATCGCTGTGCCAGCCTTGCCATCAAAAGCTGCCGCCTCATTTGCGCCGCGCAAGCATGCCATCAGCATTCATCAGCTTCGCGTCAAACATGTATCTCCACGGTTTTACGCTGTTTGCTGTTGCGGACCACATAGGTGCGCGCCATTTTGTCGTGCCAGGATTGATTGTTTTTGTCAAACAGCGCCCAAACAAACCCAAGCCCAAACAGCATCGCGCTGACATGATAGCCAATCGCCCGAATCAAGGCATCGGTATCGCCTATTTGACTGCCATCGGTCTTAATGACGCGAATGCCCAAGGCAAATTTGCCCGGGGTCTGTCCACTGCGCCGCGTCCAGAAAAACCAGTGATAGCATACCGGCACTGCCAAAAGGACAAATTGCGTCAGTTCCATCGGCAGACGATGGCCGGACGAGCCAATCACAGCGATGACAATCATAATCGGCAGGATCAACAGAAAGCTGTCAATGATATTGGCGGCAAAACGATCCATCAAACCGGCCAACTCATATTCTTTGGTCTGCATCCCGTGATCATTTTTTGCTTTTTCTTCCATCAGGCCGCTCTCCTTACTGTTTTATCCCAGTATATGCGATTTACTCATTGGAAGTGTAATGAGAATGTAAAATTCATATTTAGTGTAACCTCAACTGGAACAAGAGGCAACAGCTTGGTGAACAAAGCTGCATTTCGGACGATTGGCAGCCCGCTCCCGGCCGGAAAGCCTTAATCGTGCAAGGCAAACAGAATGGCGGGATTATCTTCCGCCTCGAACTCCTGCAAATTGGCAATGGTCAGGTGGCCATGCTGATAGAGGTATTCAATATGCGCCCCGGCCTCTTCAAGCGCCAGCAGGATATGGTAGTCTTTGACATCCGGGTACATGGCCGCCGCGATGTCACTAATGGTCATCGGCGCGCCGTTGCCGCGCATGATTTTGCGGATGCGGTCGAGCTTGCGGTTGTGGCTGGCGCGGATTTCATGGATGCGCCCGTACAGGTCGTCAATCGGGTCTTCGTGTCCCCCCAAAGCGATGCGGATGCCTTCCACGCGCCGCAGCTTCCGCAGTGAATCGGCATAGTGATCCAAGCCCATATAATGGGTAATGCTTTCTGGCGACTGATGCGGCGTCGTCCGCGACAAAACGTGGTCGGCGCTTAACAGGACATCACCGATCCGAATACAGACTTGCCCAGGGCAGTGCCCAGGCGTATGGATAAACTCCATGCCGTCAATGATCTGCTCGTCCTCGATGCTGAAATCGACTGGAATCGAAGTCACATGCTTCTTGGCAAAACCATACATTTGAAACAAGGATTCCCTAAGCGCCGGTTTGATGCCGGCGCGCTGAAAATAAATCCCAAGCGCTTTGGTGGCGACGATGAGCCGCTCTTCATGATCGGTCAAGACGCGCCGATCCAGTTCATGGATGCCGACGGCGGCCTTGGTTTGCCCTTTGACAAAAGCCAGGCCGCCGAAATGGTCGATATGACCATGCGTAATAATCACCCGCCGAATATCCTTGAGGGTAAAAGACTGGCTGAATCTGGTTTGTATCTGCCGGAAGCCGGCGAGCAAATCGCCGTTGCTGCGGCCGATGCCGGAACCGGCATCCACCAGAGTTAATTCGCCGGTGCCTTCAAGCACATAGGCGTTGCCGGTAAAGTTGTTCGGAAACAGCACCATCGGAATGCTAAAAATGGTGACACCGGTATCGCTCTTGAAACGTTCTACAGCCGGCAGATTCGTCATGACAGCAGCTTTCTGTACTGGCTTTGATCTTTGCTTTGGGAACAGTCAGGCATAGATGACATGCTGGAGCAAAAAACGTTCAATCTGGCTGTAATAACGTTCTATCGTTTCCGGTTTGCGCCAGCCGTGTCCCTCGCCTTCAAACAGGCAATACTCATGCGGGATGCCGCGCCGCTTCAGCGAGGCGACAATATCATCCGATTGATTTTGCGGCACCACGATGTCGTCAGCGCCTTGAAAAACAAGCAGCGGATCCTGAATTTTGTCGGCATGAAATACCGGTGAGCGCTGCCGATACACATCGGCGGCCTCGGGCAGCTCGCCCAGCAGCCAATAGCTGTAACGTTCCTCAAACTTGTGGGTATCCATCAGCAAGCCAAACTGATTGGAAACGCCATAAGAGCAAATGCCGGCTTTGTAGAGCCCGGGATAATCAATCAAAGACTGCAATACCGTAAATCCGCCGGCGCTGCCGCCCATAATGACTGTTTTGCCGATGTCGATCCATCCGCTTTGATCTAAATGACGAACACCGGCGGCCGAGTCGGTGACATCATAGATTCCCCAGTTGCCGCGGTGCGATTCCATATAGGCTTTGCCATAACCGGTGCTGCCGCGGTGATTAACCTGCAAAACAGCATAACCGCGGGTCGTGAAAAACTGAACCTCACTGGAATAGCCGGCCGTGCATTGGGATGTTGGGCCGCCATGAACCTGAACCAGCAAGGGCGGTTTGCCCGATGGCATTTTGTCCTGAAGAACGGGCGCATAATACAGACCATGCGCCTCCCCGCCGTCATCTCCCTTCCAGGTTATCGCCGTTGGCGCCGACAGCTGGTCGGCTTTCAGGTTTTCGGTTTGCCGCCGGCGATGAATCCTTTCGCCGCCCGGCAGATTCAAGGTGACAATGCGCGCCGGAATCAATGCCGAAGACGCAATCACAGCGACCGCTGGCTGTTTGGGCGATACCGCCGGCTGCTCCAGCCGCGTGTAATGCTCCAAGCCGGGTATCGGCTCGGATGCCGCTGTTTCCAGATGACCGCGCCGCAACGTGAAAAACCCGCGCGCATTCTCCAGATAATAGATGCTGCGGCTGTCGGCGGCCCAGCCGTGCATACGCAAGCCCTGTATCCAGGCTGGCGCGCCATGTTCAGCCGCGGTCGTGGTTAATTGAGTGTGCGTCTGTTTGTCCAGGTCATAGACATAAATCTGGCCCCAGCCGCTGGCATCACTGACATAAGACAAATAGCGGCCATCGGGCGAAAACTGCGGCTGGAAGATAGCCGTATTCAGGTCGCCAGCCAAAGTGACGATATATTCTGCGTACGGGCAGCCGCTCTGGTCCGCAGCCAGCTGAATCAAGCGCAGTTCAGCGCCGTTCCAGGGCATCTGCGGATGATTCCAAGCCACATAGGCTAGATGAGCGCCAGCCGGATGCCAGGTCGGCTGCATGACAAAATCAGTGCCATAAGCCAGCTTGCGCGGGAACTGTTCGCCCGAAGCATCGACCAGTGCGATTCCATCTGTATGTTCATAGCTGTGGACAAAAGCCACCCAATTTCCATCGGGGGATATTGCCGGCGAAGCATAGCTGCCAAACTTGGGAGTGATCGCTTGGGGAACGCCGCCAGCGAGCGCCTGTTTATAGAGGCGGCCATTGGCGGCGAAAACCACCTGCCCGGCGCCGACAGTAAAGGCCGCCCCGCCATATCCGACCCGCCCGGCGACGTTCAGGCTCTTGTCGGTCAGTTCGCGCGGCGCGTCAATGCCGGTCTGCGCCAGCAGTGTTCCGATTTTGCCGCGGTTTTCCCACCAGACGATGGTATCGCCGGCGCTGTTCCATTGAACATCGCGCAAGCTGACTCCGCTTGAAATCGCCGTGCCGGTGATTGGACTGTCCCAAGCGCCATAAGGTTTACTCATCGCTTGCCGCCTTTTGCTGGATTGATTCAACCGCTGTCCATTGTACCGCAGAATTGGAGATGCGGTGGAACAGAAAATGATGAGGGCGCCGGCCGGGAATTGGACATCCAGGTCTAGGAAGTCGGGCGATAGCTGGTGTCAATCGTACTGATATAGTTCAGCGCCAGACGGCCCAATTCGCTTTCAGGCTCAAAGTCCTTGGACAGGATTTCGACAATGGTGCCTTTTTCCGCCCAGCGATAAAGAAGCTGTGCATTCTCATCCAGGGACATGACGCAGCCATAAGTCGTCGGCTCATACACGCCGCCGCCGCCAAGATAGCCGCCGTTTGGCAGCTGCACGGCGCCGTGGAATCCATTCATCAAGCCAGGGATAATTTCGTAGACGCCCATAAACCAGTACATTTCCCATTGGTCGCAGTTGGTTCCGATCTCGCTGCACAAGGCAAAACCGCTGCCATAAGCGACATCACTGTGAGACAAGACCTGGAATATGCCCGGATAGGTCGGCGCGGTTTCGCGCCCGGATGATATTCCCCAACTGAAGATGATGCTGTTATTTTCAAAGGCGACCAGCCATTGCGATTCGATGTCAACAATGATGCGTTTGCTGGGTATTGGATCCTCGGGGATCAACTCATCGCGCGACGGGATTTGAATCTCCTGCCCGACGGTCAGCAGGCGCCAGTCGACTGTGGGGTTAGCTTCGGAGATTAATTCAAATGGAATGCCATTTTTGCGCCCGATGCGAAAACCGTTGTCTTTCTGCTCTACCGTATAAAATCTGGGCAGATGATGTATCCGCATGACCACATTGGGGTTGTTCGCATTTAGCGCTTCCTGCATCTTTTGCCGCGCGAAAAGCTCATCAATATATCGGCTCGGCAGACTGTTCACCAAATCCTGATTGATGCTTTGAATATAAGCGGTAAACGCATCCCGGCGGACAGCCAGCCCATTCGCGCCGGCGGTCAGCCAGCTGGCCGCCGTCCGCGGATTGATTTGCCAGGTCTTGATCTCGTGCAAATAGGGATCGAAGCCCTGTAATTGAATGCCATCCCGCAGGAAGGCATTAGCCTCTTCTAAAAATGGCGAACTGTCCATGACAGCCGGCAAGAGTTCAATGACCTGAAGTTCAAATCGATGATTCAAAATGACACTGGCAGGGTCGTTGATCAACTGTTCCAAATTAAGCACGATATCCAAATGTCTGCCGGCGCGTCCCGGCAGCGGCCGCAGTCCGTTTTCGGACCACCTGTACCCGGCTTCGTAGGGAAGAACATAAATCGCTTCCGTCAGGTTGAGCAGGAGCGCCTGCGCTTTGGCATAATCAACCGCCGCCGCCGGCGCTATCGTCACACCAAAGGGGATGCCAGATAATCCGGCCGCCCGGGCATGATTCGCCATCGCCGCGGCATCAATCGACAAACCCAGCTGTTCGGGCGCCGCCTGCATGACAAGCTCGCCGTCAACAGTCAGGTCAATGCTGAAATTATTCTCCCACTCGTCCAGGATTGCGGCTTCAGCCGCGTCCAAAGTCAGATCGCCCAGCGCGGCGCCCAAGGCATAGACATTGGGGAAGATGCGCCCGGCAAAAACATAGCTGCCAGCAAAGACGATCAGAGCCGCCAGCCCAGCCAGCGCCGTCAGCCCGATAGCGATTGAGCGGGAAAACAGCCGCCCTATACCCGAAGGCTTCGATTTTATTTTGGTCAAGAGGGAAGGCATTTCGCTGGCGGGCCTTCGGTTAGCGGTTTCGGCCGCCGAATGCGCGCTGGCATTGACCGCCGTTTGATAGCGCCGCTGCCGCGCTTTCTGACGTTCCCGCGCCCGATTCTCACTGCGCCTTTTTGACTGTCGCCTGTAATCATCCATCTGACTGTTTTTCAACCCGAGTTTTAATCCTTTTTCGTTTTTATTATAGCGAAAGCTGTCAAATCGGCATAGTTCTTTCCATCTCGATTCGCGCCAAAATCCGCAAGACCGTATCCAGCCCGAATCATAAGAAACGTATCAAAATTATGCCAAATCCTGAACTCTGATACTTTTTTTATACGCCAGTCGGTAAAGTAACCTTAAACAGCCGGCTCTACAGTACAGAATCAACTTGTGATTCGGGGCTGACCGCAAAGCGCGGTTTTATGCTGGGAAACAGAGAACAGCACAAGAAGGACGGACACAGATGACATTGTGGAATAAGTGGATGAGCGGCGTCGAACTGCCTCAAACCAAAGTCGACATCCATCTTGATGAGGAACTGGCTGAAGAAGGCGCCGCGATAGACCTGCCGGAAGAGCTGCCGATATTGCCCTTGCGCGGTTTGGTCGTCTACCCGCAGACAGCCATTCCCCTCACTGTGGGGCAGGAGCGCAGCATCCAACTGGTGGATGATGCCGTCGCCGGCAGCCGAACGGTGGGGCTTGTCGCCTCAAAAGACCCCGGCTTGGGAACGCCCGGTCCGGCAGAAGTGCAGAAGGTCGGCACGTTGGCGACCATTCATCGTCTGTTCCGCACGCCGGACGGCACCATTCGTCTGCTGATTCAGGGCTTGCAGCGGATTCAAATTGATGAGTTTGTCGCCACCGCGCCCTATCTCAAGGCGCGGGTCACGCGAATTCCGGAAGATGAGGTGGCTTTTGCCGATGATATCGAAATGGAAGCGCTGGTGCGGAGCATCGTCGACCGTTTCTCGGCGCTCGCCGAATTAGTCCCAAGCATCCCCCAAGAGCTTGTGAGCAACGCGCTTAACGTGGAAGACCCCTTGCAGCTGGTCTATTCTATCGCCACGTATGCGCGGATTGACCTCGAAGACGCGCAGCTGCTGCTGGAGATGGACAGCGTGACCGACAAACTGCGCCGTCTCTTGAAGCTGCTGACCAAAGAGTACAAAGTGCTGTCGCTGGGGCGCAAAATTCAGGAAGACGCCCAGCATGAAATGGAGAAATCGCAGCGCGACTATTATCTGCGCGAACAGATGAAAGCCATTCAGCGCGAATTGGAAGAGGAGGACGACCAGCATGAAATGGAGAAATTCCGCCAGCTGATTGAAGCGGCCAAGATGCCCGATGAAGCCCGCCAGGAAGCCGAGCGCGAATTGAACCGGCTGTCAAAGCTGTCGGTCGCGGCCGCCGAATATGGCGTCATTCGCACTTATCTCGATTGGATATGCAGCATGCCCTGGGACGAGCGGACCGCGGACAAGCTCGATATTGCCAATGCGCGCGCCATCCTTGATGAAGACCATTACGGTTTGCCCGACATTAAAGAGCGCATACTGGAATTTTTGGCTGTCCGCAAACTCCGCGCCGAACGAAAAGCCGAATTGAGCGCGCGCAATCGGCAGGATCCGGTTCGGCGGGACCGGTCTGGGGCGATTTTACTCTTTGTTGGCCCGCCTGGCGTCGGCAAAACTTCGCTGGGCGCGTCTATCGCCCGCGCGATGGGGCGCAAGTTTATCCGCATGAGTTTGGGCGGCATACGCGATGAATCCGAGATTCGGGGCTTTCGCCGTACCTATATCGGCGCGATGCCGGGACGCATCATTCAGACCATAAGCCGCGCCAAATCGCGCAATCCCTTGATTATGCTGGATGAAATCGACAAACTTGGGCGGGATTTCCGCGGGGATCCGGCTTCAGCCCTGCTGGAGGCGCTTGACCCCGAACAAAATGCCGAATTCCGCGACCATTATCTTGATGTTGCCTTTGATTTAAGCGAGGTGATGTTTATCACCACCGCCAACTCCGTCGACGCTATTCCCGGTCCATTGCGCGACCGCATGGAAATCATTCAGTTAAGCGGCTATACCGAACTGGAGAAACAGGCCATCGCCTTGCAGTACCTTGTCCCGCGGCAGCGCCGTGAAAACGGCCTGCGCGCCAATGAAATCAGCTTTACCAGCGAGGCGCTGCTGCGGATTATCCGCGATTATACCCGTGAAGCCGGGGTGCGGAACCTGGAACGTGAAATCGGCAAGGCGGCGCGCAAGGTGGTGACGCAGATTGCCGAGGGCGGAATCAAATCGCTTGACATCACCGGCGAGCGGGTCAAGGACTTGCTGGGCAAGGCGCGTTATGGGCATCGCAGCGAGATGCAAGACCGAACGGAAACGCCGGGCGTCGCCACCGGGCTGGCGTGGACGCCGGCGGGCGGCGATGTCTTGTTTATTGAAGCCACCAAAATGAAAGGCGGCAAGGGCTTCCAATACACCGGCCAACTGGGCGATATCATGCAGGAAAGCGCCAAGATCGCCTACAGTTTCATCCGCTCAAAAGCTGAAGACCTTGGGGTAGACCCAGCCTTTTACAGCGAGTACGACATTCATTTGCATGTTCCGGCCGGCGCCGTGCCCAAAGACGGCCCCAGCGCCGGGCTTACGATGGCGATTGCCCTAGCCTCCCTGCTCACCGGGCGCAGCGCAAAAAGCAGCATCGCCATGACCGGCGAATTGACCTTGAGCGGACAGGTGCTTCCAGTCGGCGGCATCAAAGACAAGGTGCTGGCTGCCCACGGCTTGGGCGCGGATACGATTATCCTGCCGCGCAAGAATGAAAATGACCTGGACGATGTGCCGGCAGATATCCGCGGCGAACTGAACTTCATTCTGGCTGAACATCTCGACGAGGTTTTGGCGATTGCGCTTGAAGATGGGTAGACTTAGACATGATGACGCAATGAACTAACCCTAGCGAGAGATGATGGCAAGCAGACGAAAAAAGCGGATGCAATGGTATCGCATGGATTTGCATGTCCATACCCCAGCTTCAGCCGATTACATCAATAAAGACGCCAGCTATATTGACATTCTAAGGCGCGCCGAACAGCGCGGCATTGATATTCTCGCCTTTACCGACCACAACACCGTCAATGGTTACGCGGCGATGACCGACGCAATCGGCCGGCTGGTGTTTCTGGAGCAGTCGGGGCGGGCGCAGGCGGATGAGCTTCGTCTGTTAGCCGAGTATCGGCGCCTGCTGGATAAAGTGCTGGTCCTGCCCGGGTTTGAATTTACGGCGACGTTTGGCTTTCATATTTTGGGCATCTTCGCCGCCGATACGCCGGTGCGCTATATCGAGCATATTTTATTGAGCCTGAACGTGCCTTACGATGCGCTTGACCGCGGCGACCCGGCCGCCGGCTCGACCGCCGATGCGCTAAGCGCCTATCAGATGATTGCTGAAGCCGGCGGATTATGTATCGCCGCCCACGCCAACGCCAATCACGGGGTAGCGATGAAGGGCATTGACTTTGGCGGCCAAACGCGCATCGCCTACACCCAGGACAAACACCTGCACGCGCTGGAAGTAACCGATTTGTCGCGGCGCGGGCGCGGCTCGACACAGCGTTTCTTCAACGGCGCCAAAACCGAATATGGGCGGCGAATGCACTGCATCCAAGGTTCAGACGCACACAGCCTGGACACGGCGCGGCAGCGCAAAATCATACGTTACGGCGTGGGTGAGCGGGTGACCGAGATTCAACTGGCGGAAAGGACTTTCGCCGCGGTTTTTGAGGCTTTTGCCGGCACGGATTTTTCCCGCACCCGGCCCTACAATCCAAACCGCCAGCCCTTTGACCATATCCAGGCAGCCCGCGAGGAAGGCGCAAGCATTGTCCAGTCCTTCCATGAATCCATGACACAGAAAGGCGGCCATCGGCATCAGATCGCCATGGACGTCTGCGCCTTTGCCAACACCAATGGCGGCGCTGTTTATGTCGGTCTGAACGAAGACCCGAAAACAAAGCCATCGGGCATCCCCGCCAGCCAGGACGCCATCAAGGTTTTGGAGCGGGAAATAAGCCGCAGAATCACCCCCTCGCTCGACATTGACATCGACGCGCAGGAAACACAAGGGAAGACCATCATTCGCATTTTGGTGCCTTATGGCGAATATCGACCCTACGCGATTGACAATCAGTATATCTACGTCCGCGATGATACCGATTCCAATTTGGCGGTGCGCGATGAAATTGTCAATCTGGTGCAGCAGGGCTTGATTTTCCAGAGCGGCGCCAGCGCCCAGCCCAATGCCGTCGAGGGCCAAACCAGCCACAGCGACCATCGGCCGCAAGCACAGGAGAATCAGCTTGAGCCACCGCAGTCGGGCGTGGAGATTATTGCCGCTGAAGACCGCGACGGCACCCGTTATTATACCATGCACGACTTGCGAAACGGCAGCATGGTACGCAATGTGACCCGCTCATCGGCGCGAAAACTGTGGGATTATGCCATTAAGCAATTCGAGAGCAATCCAGTGCAGAAGGACAAAGTAAAGTGGCAGGGTTCCATCGGGTTATGGCGGCAGTATCGCAAAAGCAGCAGCGTTCGCTATGATCTGGTTCAACAGATTCAGGATGACATTCGCATCTATTACGGCGTGACCGAAAATGGCATGAGTGGCAGCTGGGAAGTATTTTTGGCGCTGGAAGAATAATTCATCGCCCGTCTTGAGGAGGATGCCTGATGCCGCTGGCTGAACTGGCGACCGGCGCCGTGCTGCACTACGAAGACATGCAGCCTGAAAGCGACCAAATTCCGGTCATTCTGATCCATGGCCTGCTCGGAACAGCCCGCGGTCACCTGGGGCACGTGATGGATTGGCTGGACGGCCGGGGATTCCGCGTGATTGGTCTGACGTTGCGCGGATATGGTCAGTCTTTGCCTAAACCGCGTGATTTTCCGGACAATTTCTATCATCGCGACAGCGATGACCTGCTGGCTTTTATGGACGCCCGCGGCATGCTTCAGGCGCATTTAATCGGATATTCGGACGGCGGGGAGGTTGCCCTCATCGCCGCCGGCGCAGCGCCATCCCGCGTGGCTTCCTGTATCGCCATCGGCGCCGTCGGGAACTTTGGTCCCGAACTGCGGCCGGTTTTTCAGCGCATTTATCCTGGCGATTGGATCAGCGCAGCCGAAAAACTGGAACATGGTTTCACCGATGCCGCCCAATTCACCGGCAGCTGGGTTCGCGCCGCCACCAGGATGATCGATGCCGGCGGCGACGTCAGCCTGGGCCAAGCGAGTCAAATCACCTGCCCGCTCATCATCATGCTGGGTCAGGACGACAAACTCAACCCGCGCCATTATGGCGAGCGATTCATTCAAAGCGCGCCGCGTGGCCGCTTGGAAATGTTCGCCGGCGGTCACGCTGTGCATGATGAGCAAAGGGAAGCATTTTATGACATCACATTGCAGCATCTCCGCAGCGTTGCCAAACCATAGCTTGCGGCAGATTCGCGCCGGCGGCGAAGTTTGCTTTGGTTTCAAAATGTTTCCATGTTAGACTGACTGCGTTCTTAGGACAATCAAAAATACATTGACATGATGAAGCTGCTGCAAAGACTTTTTCAGGCTGAAAGCCAAGCTCGGACGGCGGGCTGGCGACCAAACCCGACCATTTATGAGATCAACACCTGGGTTTGGCTGCACAGCCTCAGCCAAAAATATAATCGCGAGATTAATCTGGCAAACATACCCATGGCAGAAATTGAGGATCTTGCTTCCTGGCGTTTCGATGCCATCTGGTTAATGGGTGTCTGGCATCGGGGGCCGGCAAGCCGCCAAAGCGCCTTGAACTATATCCACGAATACCGCCAGGCTTTGCCGGATATTACCGCCGATGATGTCGTCGGCTCGGCTTATGCCATCCGCGACTATCAGGTGGAAAAACAGCTTGGCGGCCGCGGCGGGCTGGCGGCTTTCCGCGAGCAGCTGCGGCATTATGACATTCGGCTGATTCTGGATTATGTGCCGAATCATGTCTCTGCCGACCATGCCTGGATTCATCATCACCCTGAATACTTTATCCAGGCCGCCGCCGCCGAAGCCGAGCAATGGCCGCAGAACTTTTTCTATTCGGATACGGCCGGCGGCGATACGGTGGCGGTTGCCCATGGCCGCGACCTGTACTTTCCGCCCTGGATTGACACAGCGCAGCTTAACGTTTTTCATCCAGGGCTGCGGCAGGCGGCGGCGGATACCCTGATTGACATTGGTTCACAATGCGACGGGGTGCGCTGTGATATGGCGATGTTAATGATGAACTCCATCTTCGCGAAAATATGGGGCGAACGGGCTGGCGCCGCGCCGGCAGCGGATTACTGGAATGAGATTATCCCAGCAGTGCGCCAAGTCCATCCGCAGATGCTCTTCATGGCTGAGGTTTATTGGAATCTGGAGCATGAACTGCAGCTGCAAGGGTTTGACTATACCTATGACAAAAGGATTTACGACTGCCTTATCAATCACGAACTCAACGAAATCAAGGCGCACCTAGGCGCTGATTTATCTTACCTCGAATCGAATGTGCGTTTTATCGAAAATCACGATGAAGCCCGCGCGATGAATACTTTGGGAGAAGACCGCCAACGCGCCGCCGCAGCGCTGATTTGCACCCTGCCCGGCGCGACGCTCCTGCATCAGGGGCAGTTTTCCGGCCGGCGCGTCAAGCTGCCGGTGCAAATCAGGCGCCAGCCCGAAGAAATGAAGCATCCCCTGCTGGAAAGATTTTACAAACGTCTGCTGCAAGAAGTCCATGCTCCCGTCTATCACAAGGGCAAATGGCTTATGCTGGAAGCGCAGCCGGCATTCAAAGGCAGCCAAACCCATCACAGCCTGACCGCTTACACTTGGGACTATAATGAAACCTATCGACTGATTGTGGTGAATCTCACCGGCGAATGGTCGCGCGGCCGCTTGCAGCTGGCGCATTGGACGCATCTGGCGCGCCATAACTGGCAGCTGCATGATGCTTTATCGGACAGCCGCAGCCGCCGCAAAGGCGAAGACCTCATCAAAAAGGGGCTGACTGTCGAAGTCCCGCCCTATGGCTCGCGCATATTTCAGTTCCGCCGCCGCGGCTGGCTGTCGCGCCGGCATGGGTCCTAGCTGGTGGACTTTCAGGCTGGATCTGTATTCCATACATGAAATTCACCATTCCCTCCCGCAACCCCTTCTCCCGCCTGCTGACTGTGCTGCTGGGCATCGTCATCCTGTTCTGGTCTGGCATAGAAGACAAGGATGTCATCACAGTAACCGCGCTCGGTTTGCTGCTGTCCATCCTCGCCGTCATGCTCGGTCTGATGTCTCGTCTTGGCGGCCGGACCTTGGGGGCGGCCGCCCTGCTCAAACTTGCCGCGCTGGTCGGCTCTGCGGCGGCGGCGCTTTCGAGCACGATGACGGTTCTGCTGATGCTGTTCAAGGACCTGCGTCATGGTCATGTCTATCCTGATTATCCGCCGCCGCTGATGCTTGGAATCCTTGAGCGGCTTCCGCTATGGAGCCTCGCCGGCGGGCTGGCAGGGCTGGGGCTGGGATTTCTGGCGCTATGGACTGCGGGCCTGCGCCGCCGACATCTCACAGACGCGGGGGACAACCACAGCGCGGATTAGGTTACAATGGAAGCGGGTATCGAAAATGTTGATCAAAGGGCATAAAGATGATGACGGCAGGCTGTATTCTCGCGCTTGACCAGGGCACCACTTCCTCGCGGGCGATCCTCTTTGACCATGAGGGCAATCCTGTCCGCAGTTCCCAGCAAGAGTTCACACAGATTTACCCCAAGCCCGGCTGGGTTGAACACGATTCCAGTGAAATCTGGCACACCCAACTCCAGGTCGCCCGGGATATCGTTGAAAACGCCGGCGACATTGCCGCCATCGGCATCAGCAATCAGCGCGAAACCACGCTCATTTGGGACAAGACCAGCGGCCGACCGATTCACAATGCCATCGTCTGGCAAGACCGCCGCACCGCCGCTTTTTGTGATGAACTGAAAACGGAAGGCTTTGACCAAATCATCTTAAAGCATACCGGCCTCGTTACCGACGCCTATTTTTCGGGTACGAAAGTCAAGTGGCTTTTGGACAATGTGGCCGGCGCCCGCGAAAAAGCCGAAGCCGGCGACCTGGCTTTTGGAACGATTGACAGCTTCCTGGTTTGGAAATTAAGCGGCGGACGACTCCATATCACCGACGTCAGCAATGCCGCCCGCACCCTGCTGTTTGATATTCACACCGGCGAATGGGCGCCGGCCATTCTGGAGCGCCTGAACATACCGCCGGCGATTTTGCCCGCCGTCAGACCATCCAGCCAGATTTACGGGAATTGCGATGCCGGATGGTTTGGCAGGTCGATACCCATTGCCGGGATGGCCGGCGACCAGCAGGCCGCCGCCTTTGGTCAGGCTGCCTATCAGGCTGGGATGGCAAAGAATACCTATGGCACCGGCTGCTTTATGTTAATGAATACCGGCGCGCTGCCACAGCGCTCATCCAACAATCTGCTGACCACCATTGCCTGGCAGGTGGAAGGGCAAGCCCGGCAGTATGCGCTGGAAGGCAGCGTATTCGTCGCCGGCGCCGCGGTGCAATGGCTGCGCGACGAGATGCGGCTGATTGACTCGGCCGCCGAAAGCGAGGCCGTCGCCGCCAGCATCGACAGCGCCGATGACGTCTATGTCGTGCCGGCATTTGTCGGCCTAGGAGCGCCCTATTGGGATCAATATGCCCGCGGCGCCATTGTTGGCTTGACGCGCGGCAGCGGCCGAGCGCAGATTGTTCGAGCCACCCTAGAATCCATCGCCTATCAGACCCGCGATGTCGTCAGCGCCATGTCAGCCGACGCCGGGCTGGCTGTCGGCGCCTTGCGCGTCGATGGCGGCGCGGTCGTCAATGATTTCCTGATGCAGTTTCAAGCAGATATTCTGGGGGCGCCGGTGCAGCGGCCGACCGTCACCGAAACGACGGCTTTGGGGGCCGCCTATCTGGCGGGTTTGGCGGTGGGATTCTGGGAATCACAAGCAGAAATCGCACAGCAGTGGCAGCTGGAAAAAACCTTTGAACCCGCCATGTCTGCCGACCAGCGCGAGGCGCTCTATGCGCGCTGGCAAGAAGCGGTTGCGCGCGCCCGCAGCTGGGCCGAAGCATAGGCTGCAAATCATATTCATCCGGAATTGAACGATGCTGACGCGGGCGGTCGAGCCTCAAACCGTTTGGCGCATTATGTTTGGGACTACTTTGAAATACGTTTGGCTTATGTCATGGCGATGTTTCATGTTCTAGTTCAATGGGGATGGCTTTGCGCCTTGATTCATCGCTCCATTCAGCCTCTATCACAGTCCATACAGCCCGTGCAGCTGCGCCAGAACCTCAATTAAAATTCAAACTCGTCGAAGTCTTTGCACAGATGAATGGGGCCAGAGAACGTTTCGGCGGCTTCTTTCACCAGCGGCTCCGGGTCTTGATTCCATACCTGATAGTGGATCAGATAAAGCTCCTTGGCGCCGGCCTGGGTCGCGACTTCACCGGCCATCTTAGCGGTGCTGTGCCCTGGTGGCGGGCCGGCGGCTTCGTGAATCAAGATATCCACATCCTGGGCGATTTTCAACACGTTGGAACAGGGTTCCGTATCACCGCTGTATGCCAGCACCTTGCCATTGTGCTTGTTGGTAATCCGCATCCCAATCGCCGGGATGAAATGCACAACCGGAAAGGCGCGGATCACAAAGTCCTTATTCTCCAGCAGGACAGTGCCATCATGCTGGCCAACCCGATAAAATGAAACCGGGAAGAAGTTGGGCCAATCCCGCCAGCCATACATCTCCATCGTTTCTTCAATGCGGTCAATGCAATGTTGAATGCCATAAAACCGCATCGGCGCTTTTCTGCCCAGCTGCCACATGTGCATCAGCATATTGGGCACCCCGGCGACATGATCCGAATGGAAATGCGTCAAGATAATGTCCTGCAAGTCGCGGTCATCAATGCCCAGCCGCTTGATTTTAGCCAATGGATTGGAGCCGGCATCCACAAGGACAGGGGTGTCTTCTTCGCCAATGAGCAGGAAATGGGTATAATCATGATCGGCGTTGTTCACTACCCCAGATGAGCCTAAAACTATTACACGCGCCATATACTCGCCTTTGCGTCATCACTAATTACAAAAATACAGCCTCATTATACCAAAATCCCGATTTTGCAGCCAAGCTGTACTGACCATACCATAAGTCGCGGAAAATCAAAATACCTATCGGCATCCGGTTCAAAAAATTTCGCGCATTTCAGGATTCGGCCGGGTTGAGATGCGACGATTCTGCCTGTTCAGCTTGGCTGTCTGCTGTCTTGGCAGCTTCAAACTTCCCGGCGCGGCGACGATAAATCAGCATCGCCAAGGATACCACAAACACCAGCAGCGTGATGGCCTGCGAGCTATTGATGTCTGAATCGCCAATGACCGCGATTTCCACGCGCAAAAATTCCAGCAAAAAGCGCACGAATGAATACTGCAGCAAATACAGCAGGAAGATATCACCGCTTAGCAGGCGGTCGCGGTACTGATTGTATAGACGCCACAAAACATAAAACGCAATAAGGCTCCAAACAGCTTCATAAGCCCACAGGGGATGAAAGAGGATATCGGCGGGATAATCGATCATGCTTTCATAAGGCGCGACCCTTGCCGCGCGTGGAATCTGAATCCCCCAGGGCAAGGTTGTCGGGCTGCCATAAAGTTCCTGATTGACATAATTGGCAAACCGACCAATAGCTTGAGCAATGGGAATGGACACGCCAGCAATATCCATCCAGGGGGTCATACGCATTCCCTCCTTGGGGAAATCGCCAACGGGACGCTGGTAGCTGAAGGCTTCAACATCTTTGCCCGTCGCTTGTCCGATAAGCCGCTTAACCAGCCAGTCCAGGAACTGACCCAGCCACAAAATCGGCGTCAAGACAACAGCAAAGCCATTGACAATCCGGTTGTGCCAGCGGCTCAAATAGAGATAGACCCCCAAGGCGCCGCCGATTATCCCGCCAAAAATGCCCAGTCCACCGCTCCAGATGGCGATAGCGCCATTTTCTGGGTTGAAGAAATTCTCGAAGAACCAGGCTGTGTTTTGGCAGACTTCGCCTTCTATGCCACAGCCGGCGGTCAGAGAGATGGGCGGAAACAGGACAAACCACAGTCGGGCGCCGACAATGCCCGGGAGGATGGCCCAAGTTAATCCACCCCAAATATGATCGGGGTCGCGTCCGCTTCGCTTTGCCAGGACCGATGCGGCATAGGCGCCGACCAATATGGCGGCGACGATAATGATGCCATAATAACGCACTTGAACGTTGCCAAACGATAGATAGGTTTGTTGAAACTCCATAATCAGTCCCCTCGGTTTTTCAAAGCACGATAGACAAACAGCAAACGGCGCAAAGCGGTCAAATGAGTGCCGATTGCCAGAATCACCATCCCGATTTCAAGCGCAATCGGATTCTCGAACAGGCCCATCGCCAGAATCATCGTCAGGATCACGATGACGCGCTCGACGCGGGTGAACCAGCCGATAGTGATCCGCAGCCCGACTTTGGCATCTTCAGCCCGTGCGCGAACATAACTCACCAAAAAGCTGCCCACCAGCGCCGAGAATGCCAAAGCCAGCATATCGAAACGGTCTTGCCCGGCAAAATAATACCCCAAAGATGCAAAAATGAAACCATCAGCATAGCGGTCAAGCGTCGAATCGAGCACCATGCCAAAGGTTCCGCTGCGATTGCGCGCCCGGGCGACAGCGCCATCCACGGCATCCAGCGGCAGGCTGAACAGCAGCAGCATGCCAGCCGCCAAAAACAATCCCTGCGCCATCAAGACCGCGGCGGCAGCCACCAGCATCAAGCCGGCTATCGTGACTGCATCCGGATGAACGCCCAGCTTTGCCAACAAGCCGCCGATACGGTTGAGCGGCGCCTGGGTCGTCTGTCGCAGACGGTCTGTCAACGTTGCCGGATGGTCTTTGGTCATATTTCACCTTGTCATCAGCAAACAGCTTCGCTATACTGGATATATTGTCGGGGCGTGGCGCAGCCCGGTAGCGTGCACCGTTCGGGTCGGTGAGGTCGTGGGTTCAAATCCCGCCGCCCCGACTTGCCTCAAGCAGCTGCCATGAGACCCATGGCGGTTTTCGCTTGGGCAGATATTGACCCTGCTTTCGTTCCTGTCTTCCTGCCCCTATCATACGGCAAAGAAGTCAATATCATAAGTGGAAGCCGTTATTCGCCGACATGAATGGCAGGCTGGCGCGGCGGATGCGAAATGTGAACGGAGCAGCATGTGGAAACGACACTCTATCTGATGCGGCATGGTCATGTCCATAACCCAGCCCAAATCCTGTACGGCCGTCTGCCGGGCTATCATCTTAGCGAGCTTGGGCGACAGCAGGCTCATGCGGCCGGGCGATGGCTCCAGGACAAGCCCCTTGCCGCCATTTACTCCAGCCCGATGGAACGCGCCCAGCAGACGGCCGCCATTGTCGCCGGGTATCATAAGAACCTGAAGCCAGTCCTTGATGAGCGCATCATCGAGGTTTCGACGCCATACGAAGGGCGACCGACCGCTGAGCTTGCGGCTATGAACTGGGATTTGTATACCGGCAACCAGCCGCCCTATGAGATGCCGCTGACGGTGCTTAATCGAGTGCATGATTTTTTTGAGTTCGCGCTGGCGCGGCACCGCGGCGAATCAGCAGCCGCCGTCGGACATGGCGACATCCTGGTCTTCCCTTGGCTTCATGCACAGGGCGGCGCGCCAGAAGCTCATCTGAAAGACAAGCTGATCGCTTACCAGCTGCCGGAAGAATATCCCGCCACCGCCTCCATAATGATCTTCTCATTAAGCGGCTCGCCGCGCGAAGTCGCTCCCAAGGTATCGTACCTGCGTCCTTATTAGCGGCTTTTCATCACAGCGGCGCAAAGGGATTGTACTCGCGCCAGGCGGCTTTCGCCGCTTCCAGCCGATCCCGCTGAACCTCAACGCCAATGCCGATGCCTTCTGGCAGCTTGAGCCGACTGCCTTCGCCCAGCACAAAGGGCGGTTCGGCAATGTCGGGGTCAAAATAGCGGTTGGTGGCCGAAATATCACTCGGCAGGGTAACGCCCGGCAAAGCCGCGAAAGCCAGATTAGCCGCCCGCCCGATGCCTGTCTCCAGCATGCCGCCAATCCAAAGCGGATCCCCATTCTCGACGCAAAGCTGATACAGCTTCAGGCTTTCGGTATAGCCGCCTACCCGCACCGGCTTGAGATTGAGGATTTTGCCGGCGCCCAGTTGGGTGGCGATTTTCCAGTCATGGGCGGAATGGATGCTCTCGTCAAGGCAAATGGGGGTTCGCAGCTGCGGCTGGAGTTTGCTGTGTTCATAGATGTCATCATAAGCTAGGGGCTGCTCGATCATCATCAAATCGAATTGGTCAAGCTGTTTCAAGTGTTTGGCGTCCGCCAAGGTATAAGCGCTGTTGGCATCCAGCATCAGCTTGATATCGGGGAAATGCTCGCGCACCGCGCGGGCAAGCTCAATATCCCAGCCGGGCGCGATTTTGAGCTTGATGCGCCCATAGCCTTCGCCGACCCGTTTGCGGATGAGAGCAAGCTGTTCATCCATCGAATCCTGAATCCCGATGCTGACCCCGACGGCGGCTGAAGCGCGCGGCGCATTGCCGGCCGGCAAATGACCGGCGAAATAATCCGCCAGCCGCATCGCATTAGCCTGGGCCATCACATCCCAAATCGCCGCTTCAATGCCCGCCCGCGCATGATGATTGCCGCGCACCGATTTCAGCAGACCCGGCACTTGGGTCGGCGAATCAAGTTTTTGCCCAAGGAGCTTGGGAATCAAAAAATCCCGCGTGATGTGCAGCCCGGTGAGCATCGTCTCGGCTCCATAAGCAGGCGCGGTTTTGAGGGCTGTTTCACCCCATCCCGTCAGTCCTTCCTTCGTCACCGCTTCTATAATCACAGCCGACTTGTACGGCTCGCCGCCAAAGCTGGTTTTTAGCGCTTCAACCAGCGGCAGCGCAGCCAGGTGCAGCTTGATATGCTGAATAGTAACCGACTTCAAACCAGCGACTCCTTCATTCATGTTTGCCTGACGGCGCATTATAGCCGGAAAAGAACATAAAACCCATAGATGACTGACTGATGGGAGTCTTTATGAAGCGAATGTAAGATATTTATATAAAATAGATGATGAGTTCGTTTTTTACTTGTGCGAAATACCCGATTATGATAGGATGACAGTTGTATGGTGTTTATCCTAAGAGGAGGATATATCATGGAAAACTTGAGCTTCACTGCCGAGATTTTGCACCGGCAGCGCGCCCATGAGTTGCAGGAAGAAGCCCGCATTGAGCGCTTCTTGAACGAAAAGAAGCGCCGCGAAGCCAACAGCTGGATTCAACGCCGCCTTCACCGCCATCGCAAAACCAGATAAGACCAATCTCTAACCGTCGGAAGCCTTGCCAAAAGCAGGGCTTTTTATTTTTCATCTGGTTTGCTGATCTATTTACTCCGCGCTATAATTTCAATGAGAATAGCAAATCTGAATGCCACATTCATGCGAACCCTAGCCCTGCTCTCCGTCGTTTTACTGGCGGCTTTCTCTTCGCTAAATCCACTTGACGCCCAGGAAACGATTCAGCCGGAACTGAACGCGCGCAGTTGGGACGTGTTTGCTGAACGCCGAGACGGCCGGTCACAGCAAACGAACCTGATTTTTATGGACATCCTGACTGGGGAAACCGTTTCGCTCAACACAGTCGGCGAACGTTATACCCTGCTGGACAGCGGCGTCTTGTATTTTGATGCCAGCGACCGACAGGTCAAGCTGGCAAAGCCTGATGGCGCGGTTCGCCAGCATCCCTTTATCACCATGACTCCCGATGCCTATCGAGTGGATTGGGCGGTTTCGACCGACCGCAAATCCATCGCTTGGACTCTGACTCGCAGAAACGCTGACCATGCCCTGATGACCTCTACTTTTGTGGCTGACGCGGCCGGGAGCGAGATTCGCGAAGTATTAGCGGATGGTCCGCGGGAGAAGCTAAGAGTTTTGCCGCTTGCGTTTGGTGATGACCAAACCGAGCTTTACCTGGATGTCCATCCGGATGAAATCCGACCGGATGTCCCCTATACCCAATATGCCAGCCTGTTCGCGCTCGATTTGACCTCTGGCGAAATACGCACTCTGCCCGGCGAACCAGCCTGCTTTCTCTGCGCCGCCGGTTTTGGAGCCGGTCTGTTTTTACGGCTGCTGCCCGACGAAGAGTCAAACGGGGTTGATGTCCGGCTTGACAGCCTGCGCGGCGGCGCAGCCCGCGTGATTCCAGCCATTTCCCAATATCACAATGCACAAGCTGGCAATGTGCTTATTAACGACGATAACACATCGGCGATTTATGTCTGGTCGCGGCGGCGCGGTCACGGCGCCGAACAAACTGTCCGTACCGTCTTCGTTCGCGTGAATCTGCTTACGCTGGAGCAGTTGATTGTCAGCAGACCGATTGCGGCTTTCGTGCATCCAATCAAGTGGACCGAGGATAATACTGCTATCCTGTTCACCGGTGAGGGGCGGAATGGCACCTGGAAGCTCGATCTGCAAAGCGGTCAGGTGGCCAAGGTGGCCGCGGCGGCTTATCTTGGTCATCTGCACAGCCGGCGGTGACCGCGGCTAAGAGACCGGCGAGGTGGCGATATTGGGTTTATGCGCCCATTCCCAAACCGCCTCGGCAATTTCCCATACGGCCTCGGGATGCGCGATTCGTTTGGCATTCATGGCGCGCTGTTCCAGCTTTTCCGGCCCCTCCGCCAGCCAGTCGATGATTTGATGGGCAGCCTTTTCCGGTTTTGGCAGATAGACGCCGGCATCATTATCCACAACCAACTTCACATTGCCCGTTTCTTGACCGGGAATGCGGTCACTGATGATCATCGGCAGGCCGGCGATGGCTGCCTCAATAATGGTCGCCGGACCGGCTTTGGTGACAATAATGTCCGATGCCGCCATGATCCTCGGCATTTCATGGTGATTGGTCACATAACCAAAAATGTGATGTGAGTTCTTCCATTCACGCGCTTCAAGTTTGGCTTTCAAATCTTCATTGCGCCCGGAAATCACAACAATTTGGGCATTAAGCCGCTGGGCATCAAGCGCTTTGACCATTTTATAGATCGTTCCCATGCCGTCGCTGCCAGCCACAATCATCACCGCCGGCAGATTAGGGTCAAACCCAAACTCATGACGGGCTTCGGCCTTGGTCGTCATCGAATGGATGAAATGTGGATTGACCGGCAGGCCGGTAATCCGCATTTGGGAAGGTGACATGCCAAGCCTAAGCCCGCGCTGATAGGCGCTTTCTGTGGGGACAAAGCAGTAATCGATCCGCGGATCATACCAAAAGGTGGGCGTCGTGACCAAATCGGTGACCACCGTCAAGAAGGGCGGCCGTTCGTCCAAAGTCAAAAAGGCGCGGAAGGACGGATTGGCGATGACGGAATGAGTGCAGACTACCACATCGGCTGGGTGTTCCTGGACCACGCGCCGCAGATTCTTGCGGTTGTTGCGATAGATTAGCTGGCGAATCAGGCGCGCGCGCCGCCTGCCGTCAAAACCATGGTACATCAATGCCCACAGGAATTTGGACGCATTGACCATCGCCGGATACAGTTCCGGCTGCCTGTTGAGCGGCCACTTGCAGGCTCGCAAGACATCGACCGCATCAAATTCAACAGCAGCGCCATAGCGAATCGTCATGGCATCCTGAATCGCCTGAAATGCCGAACGATGGCCGCCGCCGGTATCCGAGAACAAAAACAGCACCCGTTTCTTCACGCGGAGTCTTCCTTTGCGCGCGCGTTCATTTTGGCGCAGACAGGACATACGCGCCAATTTGACCAAGCCATTGAATGCCGACCTGCCCTGCTCACCTGCTTTATCATCCATTTCCGAATATGAACGCAGAGGATTGCCGGTTATTGTAACACAGTTCATTTTATTTCTGTTTTGTGTCTACGAGGCAACTGCACAAATTTTTTTACCGCAGAGACGGCGAGGCGCAGAGGTTTATACTCCGGTCTGAATCCACGAAGATTATGAGGAAGGATACTCGATTATGCAAGTTGATGCGATTACTCGATTGTGGCGACATCAATTTATTCGCGACCAGTTCCCATCCTTGCCTTTTTTCCAGCCAAACGGAGGCTCCGGTTCACAAGTGTCCGCGAGGTCAGCTTTATCGTCTTGCTCTTCAAAAATGATGTCCACCGGTTTGCCCGTCAAATCACTGACGAATTCTCCCAAAAGCAACTCTGTTTCCTCTTCTGCCTCATCAAGAATACCAGCTTCCAGCACGTCTTTCACGAATAACTCGACGGATTCATACCTGCCGAGTTCTTCAACAAGCTGCCAATCTGCCTGAAGAATCGTAATCGAATAATCCATCTGTTTGAATCGAACAATTTGGCAATGGGTAATGCCCGGCGCGGGCAGTCTCAAAGTGCAGCTAGAATCATCACAATAAAAACTATCGCCTTTAACCTTAGTAAAGTCGATACCAGCATCAATGACGCCTATCGCTTCGTGATCTGCGCTGTATGATTCTGAATTTAGAAAACCTTGACTGATGGATACGTAAACACTCTCTTTGTGGACTTCGCTAGTTACAGTTATCAATTTGCCAATTCTTTTAATGCTATTGATGACGGTTCGACTTGTCACGACATTTGCAGTTGGAGGTGAAGCCATATAATTCAAAAAATTGGCAAGGGGTGTAACGATGGGATTAAGAGAATAGATGATAAGACATCCGATAACCAGCGTGACAGAATACTTAAAAAATTACCGTTAAACATGATTTGATTATACTTAATTATACTTGGCCTTGATAAAATTGGAGTATAATAACAGACAGGTCAGAAATTCAAAAATACCTTGTTGGATAAATGATTGAAGGAAGGGGATTTTTATGACGAGACATCCTGACTGGATGGGTAAAATGCGCGGGCTTTACCCAGCGGAACTCAAAGGGTTTCTTGATGGGCCGGTGGTGGCGCGGATCGCTACGGTGGACAGCCGGGGCGATCCGTATGTCACACCGGTATGGCAGGAATGGGATGGGGAAGCCATGTGGGTCATCCCGCGGGCAAAAACGATCTTTATCAAGCATTTGCAGCGATTCTCGCGCTGCGCGGCTTCCTGTGCCCAAGACAGCAGTCCCTATGCCAAACCTGCCCGCGGTCGCCGGCGAGTGTCAGGTGGCCTGCTGGCTGCATGCCGATAGTGTGAATTAACCTGCCGCTACCCAAACACGCCGGCAGGTTAATTTTATCAACAAATAGTTGGAGGAAAAGAAATGAAGTTTAGCAGTTTTGTTCGTTTTTTGCTGGTTTCAACACTTTTCGTCTCTTTTTCTCTTGCCCACGCACAACATGATCTAGCGAAACCGCAGAACCTTAGCGTCGCTGGCAACACGCTGTCTTGGGATGCGGTTACAGGGGCGACTGGCTACCGTTTGCGGTGGGAAGTGGGCAGGTATCGATGGTTTGCGTCGGTGTCTGCTTCGCAAACGCAATATACATTCACGGGGCTGACGGTTGGTGTGACTTATGAGGTATGGGTGCGAGCATTGGGCGATGGTGCGCGTTATGAAAGAGCAGGTCCTTGGAGCACAGTTTCGTCGCTGACGTTCGGGTCAACGGCAATACCGACTACAACCGATACGGTAACACCCACAGATACGGCGACAGCGACGAATACGCCGACGACAACGGCGACTGCTACTGAGGCGGCATCCATGGAGTTGGCGGCACCGGGCAATCTGCGTCTTGTTTCCGGCAGCACCGTGACTTGGGATGCGGTTGCCGGGGCGAGCGGCTATCGCCTGCGCTGGGGGCCGCCAGGGGATCGAGTGTTTGATTCGGTATCTGCTTCACAAACGCGCTACACACTCGCGGGGCTGACGGTTGGTGTGACTTATGAGGTACGGGTGCGGGCGCTGGGCGATGGCGAACGTTATGAAAGAAGAGGCCCCTGGAGTGCAGTTTTGTCGCTGACGCTAGAGGCGACCGCTGCACCAATGGCAACAGTGACAGATACACCAACGTCCACGCCTACTTCCACTGTGCCTGCTACTGAGGCGGCATCCATGGAGTTGGCGGCACCGGGCAATCTGCGTCTTGTTTCCGGCAGCACCGTGACTTGGGATGCGGTTGCCGGGGCGAGCGGCTATCGCCTGCGCTGGGGGCCGCCAGGGGATCGAGTGTTTGATTCGGTATCTGCTTCACAAACGCGCTACACACTCGCGGGGCTGACGGTTGGTGTGACTTATGAGGTACGGGTGCGGGCGCTGGGCGATGGCGAACGTTATGAAAGAAGAGGCCCCTGGAGTGCAGTTTTGTCACTGATGCTGAGACCAACGGCGACTGCGACGCCAACAGCAACCGCGACTGCAACGGCAACGGCAACGCAAACGAATACGGCAACGGCAACGGCAACGCAAACGAATACGGCAACGGCAACGGCAACGCAAACGAATACGGCAACGCAAACGAACACAGCAACGGCAACTGCGACGCCAACAGCAACCGCGACTGCAACGGCAACGCAAACGAACACGGCAACGGCAACGGCAACGCAAACGAATACGGCAACGCAAACGAATACGGCAACGCAAACGAACACGGCAACGGCAACGGCAACGCAAACGAACACGGCAACGGCAACGGCAACGCAAACGAATACGGCAACGCAAACGAACACAGCAACGGCAACCGCGACTGCAACGGCAACGGCAACGGCAACGGCAACGGCAACGCAAACGAACACAGCAACGGCAACGGCAACGCAAACGAATACGGCAACGGCAACGGCGACAAATACGTCTACTACCACGCCAACTACACGACCGAAGAAAAAGCCAAAGCCAAAACCAACAAAAACACCCCGACCGACAAATACGCACAGACCTCCGCCGACGAATACGCCAGCACCGGATCCCACCGCTACGGAAGACACACGCGATCTAGAGTGTCTCACTTCAGACTGGGTTTCTTACACTAATAACAGGCCGGTCCTACCCACCGGTGTTTGTACATATTCTTGTCGAAAGCAATGTTGTATAAGTAGTTCAGGTAACCTAAATGAAAATCGCTGCTGGAATCATTCGTGTAACCTAGTCTCTTGTACCTAGCTGCTACGCGAAAATGTACACGTTCTCCAGCGTGACTGCGTGATAGGTTCTACCGATGAGGTAGGGAAGTATGAACTAGAAAGACATCCCGACAAGCCCTAGACTGCCATCATCGGCGGCGAAAATGGCGCCGGCAAATCCACCTTGATGAAGATATTGGCCGGCGCCTATCAAGCTGACAGCGGCGACATCATCTTCAAAGGCAAAAAGCGCGGCTATGCTTCTACGGGCGATATTATCGACAGTGGCATCAGCATTATTTATCAGGAACTGGCGCTGGTGCCAGAAATGTCAGTGGCCGAAAATATCTTTCTCGGTCGTGAACCGCGTCTGGCTTTCGGCATATTAAATCCAAAGGAACTTTACCAAAGGTCGGCGGCTTTGCTGGAACGTCTTGGCGTCTCGCTGGATTTGCGCTTGCCGGTGAGCGAATTGACCATTGCCCAGCGACAGCTGGTTGAGATAGCCAAGGCGCTTTCACAGCATGCCGACCTGATTGCCATGGACGAACCATCGGCAATCCTGGCAGGCGCCGAACTGGATCAGCTTTTCCGCATTATCTCGTCATTGGTCGAGCAGGGCGTCACGATTATCTACATCTCACATCGTTTGGAAGAGGTGTTTCGGATCGCTGATGAAGTTACGGTGCTCAAAGACGGCGAGGTCGCTGCCAGCCGTCCGATTGATGAGCTTGACCGGCCGACGCTGGTTGAATTGATGGTCGGGCGGCCGCTGGACGAGATTTTCCCCAAGACGCATCATCAGCAAGGCGATTTGGCGCTGGCGGCCGAAAATATCTCGACTGATACGATTCTTGACGGGGTTAGTCTGCGACTCCATGCCGGCGAAATTCTGGGCATTGCTGGCATGGTCGGCTCTGGGCGCACTGAACTGGCGCGGGCGCTCTTTGGGGCTGACCCGCTGACAAGCGGAAGCATTGCCTTGAAAGGATATAAAGCCGGCAGCTGCAAGAATCCGGCTCAAGCGATTCAAGCCGGCCTGGCGCTGGTGCCAGAAGATCGCAAGGCGCATGGCCTCTTTACGGCCTTGTCGGTTCGCATCAATATCACGCTTCCAATTCTGCCGCGGATTACGCATTTCGGCATTTTACGGCGAGAGGCCGAGAGCGAAATTGTTGACCATGCCCAACAGCGCCTGTCCATTGTCATGGCATCAGCCGACCAGGAAGCGCAGTATTTGAGCGGCGGCAATCAGCAGAAAGTAGTGCTGGCAAAGTGGCTGGAGACGGAACCGGCTGTAATTATTTTGGATGAACCCACGCGCGGCGTGGATGTGGGGGCGAAGTTTGAGATTTATAAACTCATGCGGCAGCTGAATGACCGCGGCATCGCTATTTTGATGATTTCGTCTGAACTGCCCGAA
Organism: Phototrophicaceae bacterium; assembly: GCA_965203755.1. GTDB lineage: Bacteria > Chloroflexota > Anaerolineae > Aggregatilineales > Phototrophicaceae > UBA6055. The sequence goes on from OZ241910.1 coordinate 868,982, forward strand.
ATCATCGGCATGAGTGATAGAATCCTGGTCATGCGCGATGGCAAAATAGCTGGCGAAGTTTCGCAAGAGGAAGCCACAGAGGCCGGCATTATTGAATTGGCAACCATTGGCAAGTCCGGAGGGTATTCGTGAAAATGTTGTCGGCTCGGCTGGATGGATTGTCGGCCGCCCAAAGAGTCTTCCTGCGCCGCAATGGCCCGATTTTCGCGGTGTATGCCTTTATTATCCTCTTGTTCATTATCGGAGCGACGCAATCGGAACGATTTCTTACCGAACGGAACCTGGCCAATGTCGCCCGTCAGGCCGCCTTTTTGGGCATTGTCGCTTTGGGGCAAATGCTGGTCATTTTGACGGCGGGCATTGACCTTTCAGTTGGGTCGCTGATCAAAGTGTCGATTTTAGTTTCGGCGATTGTGATGAATGGCGAAAGCAGCAATGTCGGGATTGCGATTGCGGCGGTAACGGGATTGGGATTCCTGGTGGGGATCATCCATGGTTTTCTGATTAACGAAGTGAAAATCGCGCCATTTATTGTCACTTTGGCTTCCCTTGTGATCTTGCGCGGCATTGGATTGAGTATTTCGACGTCGCCGGTGGGCCGCGCCAGCCGTGAGTTTTCATTGTTTTACGTCCAGAAGATTGGCCCGGCGCCCGTCATCGCGCTGATGTTCGCCCTGCTGCTGATACTGACGATGCTGCTGCTGCGTTATACGGCATTCGGCAAATACCTTTATGCGATCGGCGGGAATGAAGAAGTCGCCCGTCTCTCGGGCGTGCAGGTCAAGTCGGCGCGCTATGGGGTCTATGCCCTGTGCAGCATTTCGGCAGCCATCACCGGCTTGCTGTGGCTTTCGCGCATGGGTGTAGGCGACCCGGCTATCGGGGATGGCATTGAGCTTCAGGCGATCACGGCGGTGATTATTGGGGGCACCAGCCTGTTTGGCGGCCGCGCCAGTGTGATGGGGACCCTAGGCGGGGCGCTGTTATTGAGCATCACAGCCAATCTGCTGGTCATGCTGGGCGTCAACCAATTTATCCAAGGTTTGATCCAAGGAATCATTATCGTCGCGGCCGTAGCCATCTATAAGCAGGCAGGGGATTAAGAAACACAGCATGATGATTAAGGCAACCCGACCGACCGTTCATGGTTTGCAGCCCAGCCTGATTCGCAGGCTGTCGAATGCCGCCATAGGACAAACCGATGTCATTCCTCTGTGGTTCGGTGAACCCGACCGACCGACGCCACAGTTCATCCGCGAAGCCGCTAAAGCCGCCATCGATGGCGGCCAAACCTTCTATCAGGCCAATTTGGGGATGTGTGAATTGCGCCAGGCTTTGGTGGACTATATGAATAACCTCCACGGGACCCATTTCGATATCGACAATATCGCTGTAACGCCCTCTGGCATGTCGGCAGTATCCATAGCTGCCCAGTGCATCGTCGCCGAAGGCGACGCTGTTGTGGCGCCGGTGCCTGTTTGGCCCAATCTGCCCTCGATTGCCGAGATACTTGGCGCTGAGATCGTCCGCGTTCCCTTGCGTCCAGTCAATGACAAGTGGAGCTTGGACCTTGATGAATTGTTTGCGGCCTGCAAGCCAAATACATCGGCGCTGCTGCTTAATTCGCCCAACAACCCCACTGGATGGATGCTTGAAGATGAAGAACAGCAAGCGATTTTGGACTTCTGCCGCCAGCGCGATATTTGGCTGATCGCCGACGAAGTCTACAACCGGATTGTTTATGACCGGGCTTGCGCCGCCAGTTTCGCTGATAAGGTGACCGACGAGGATAAATTCATGATCATCAACAGTTTTTCAAAGTCTTGGGCCATGACCGGCTGGCGCTTGGGCTGGCTGACGGCGCCAAAGTCGCTGACATCCGCGCTGGAAACGGTGTCCGAGTTTAACTTCTCCTGTATTTTCGCGCCGACGCAAGTCGCTGGCATCGCCGCGCTGCAAGAGGGCGAGGCCTTTATTCAGTCATCCATCAAACGTTATCGGGCGGCGCTTGGCGTGGTGATGACAGCCTTTGATGGTCTGCCGCGGGTCGCATGCCCGCCGCCGCAGGCGGCTTTCTATGCGTTCTTTGCTGTGGATGGCGTTCGGGACAGCTTTGCGTTTGCCCAAGAGGTTTTAAGCAAAACCGGTGTTGGGCTTGCGCCAGGCGCGGCTTTTGGCCCTGAAGGAGAAGGCTATCTGCGGCTGTGTTTTGCGGCCGATGCGGATTTGATTGACAAGGCGCTGCGCCGGATGAAACCGCTGCTGGCATGACGCTGATATATCCCGCGCCGCTTTGACCCAACCATGCCGAATGCCATAAAGTCTGGCTATGCAGAAAAAGAGCGGCATCATTTTATCCATATTATCATGGGGGAGAATGATCGATGAGAACGAGTAAAGTCCTGGCAAAATGGCGGAAAAATGAATTTGCGCGTTTCTGCTCGCTGGGGCATGTGCTGCCTTTTTTCATCCGTTACGCGGCGCACTGCAAATATGATGGCATTTGGCTTGACCTCGAACATCGCAGCATGGATGCCCGCGAAGTTCAGCATTTGCAGGCGCTTTGTCATTTGTATGACATTGACTGCATGATTCGCCCGCCGACGGTTCAGCGCACCCGCCTTTATCGTTATCTGGAGGATGGCGCCGCCGGCTTGATGATTCCTTTTGTGTCCGACGCACAGATGGCGCATGATATTGTCAGCGCGGCCAAATATCCGCCGCTGGGAAACCGCGGGCTGGACGGCGCCGGGCTGGACGGCGATTTTGGCGGCGACAGCTGGATTCCCGACAGCGCGTATATCGAAGATGCCAATCGAGAAACCTTTATTGTCGCCCAAATCGAAACTCCTCAAGCGGTTGCCAATGCCGAAGAGATCGCGGCTGTTCCCGGCATTGACGCTCTGTTTGTTGGACCAAGCGATTTGGGATTGCGCCTCGACGCCGACCCGTCGATTGGCATGAGCATCGATGAGGCGGTGGCGCAGGTCGCGGCGGCGGCCCGCAAGCATCATAAAGTCTGGGCCAGGACGGCGTCATCCATTGAAGAAGTGGATGTCTATCGCAAACAGGGCGCGCGAATGATTCCCTTTGGCGGCGATTTTGCCTTGATATCAGTTCTCAAGACGGCCAGCGAACAGCTTGATGCTATGCTGGGCGAATAGTTTTTTGACAGCGCGGACTTGAGAGACGGTGATTTTGCCATATTTGTCATAGATGAGCCGGATATTCTCCAGCTGTCCGGCTCAACGTTTCAGTCATCCCAAGCGGTGTACAAGAGCCGCAGCCAATTGCCGTGCATGATATTGTTAATATCGGCTTGGCTGTAGCCGCGGCGAGCCAATTTTTTGGGCATTCGCTGTAAATCAGCGATGGTGTCCAGGTCGCAGGGGGATTGTTCGCGGCCAAATCCACCATCCAAATCAGTGCCGAGGGCGGCATGGCGGCTGTTCCCAGCCAGTTGGCATACATGGTCGATATGGTCAATTACCGTGTCGATAAAAACAGCGCTGTTGCTTTGTCCGCGCACAAAGCCAGGCTGAAGCATCCAAATATCGAAGGCGGCGCCGACAACGCCGTCGCGTTCGATGATAAGCTGAAGCTGTTCATCGCTGAATTGACGCTGCTGCGGCACCAATGCGCGGCAGTTATTGTGGCTGGCAAGGATCAAACCGTCATAGATGCCGACCGCCTGCCAAAAGGCTTGGTCAGATAAATGAGTCAAATCCAGCGGCATACCCAGCCGCATCATCTCTTGCAGCAGGGGTTTGCCCAATGCGGTCAGTCCCGATTCTGTGCCCGTGCCCCCTGCGTAGCGTCCGGGTCCATAATGGGCTGGGCCTAATAAACGCAGGCCAGCTTCCCACCAGGCTTCCAACTGCTGCGGATGACGAATCGGGTCGGCGCCTTCCATGCTGATGACAAAGCCGAGCGGCGGCGCGCTTTGCGCGGCGGCTCCCCGCTGTTCCCAGCTTTCCCATTCCGAAAGGTGAGCTTTCAAACCGGCGCCATCGGTGAGAATGCGGACATGACCGTCCATCTCCAAGGCGCGGTAATAAGCCAGCTGTCCCTGCGCGATGCCATAAGCCTGGGCTGGCGAGCCATAATCAAGGTGCTCCACTTTATGCCCGGTGGAACGCGCCAGCAGCGTCGCGAAACAAAGGGCTATGCGTCCGCGCTTCATATCCGGCAAAGCGACGGCACCTTGGGCGCGGCCCTTGCCTGGCGTCCCGGCTTCGGCGGCGCGAATGGTGTACACCGACTCAAGCAGATTCCGATTCCATTGCAGGGCATTCATGGATAAATCCAGATGGGCATCGATAACAAGCATGACCCTGTCCTTATTCACCAGACCCGGCCACGGGCGGCGACATCCCATATCTGCTCAATGGCAGCGCCGCGGACGCCATAGATTTGGCTGTGCAGGTTGGTCACGACGCAGGTATGAACCGGTATGATGTGAAGCGTGTCACCTACATTGGGCATCGAGGCGCAGTGAGTAAAGTCAAGGAAACCATGCTCTTCATTGGCCTGATGGAAACGGGCATCGGGATATTCGACAATGTGCCCCAACAACCCGTTCACTGTTTCGGTACTGACGGTTTTGCTGCCGCTGTCAAGGATGACGCGGCTCGGCTCGTGGGCGCTGACGACGGTGGCGCGAACGCGCATGGCACAGTGGTCGAAGGCTGTCATGCCCTTGTCGACGCTGCTCCAATCCCAAAACACATACGTGCCAACCCGCATCTCTGTCAATTCCGGCAGCAGGTGCGATTCCAGAATGGCGCCGCTGCCGCCGCCGCTGACTGTCTCGACTTTGATGCTGGCGTCTTCCAGCAGCGACAAGGCTTTTCGCAGCCGCGGGCGAATGGCGGCATCAGAAGGATAAATCATCACCCCGGCGAAACGCAGGCTGTCGGCGGCGACAATCCGCCGCGCCAGTTCAAGCGCGTTTTCGGGGGCTGTTCCCGTGCGATGATTGAGGGCGACCAGTTCAACCATCATATTCACGACCGCGTCCGCCTCTTGAGCCGCGGCTGCGATGCCGTCAACAACCATTCGGCTGTCTGCCGTCACGGTCACTTTGGCGCGTTTGGCCAACGCCGCCAGACGCCGCGTCTTTCTTTTGCCAACGATATTGTATGGGATTTGGATATCGCTAAAGCCGGCATCGGCAAACACCTCCGCTTCGCTTGTCTTTTGGCAGGCGATGCCGCTTGCCCCAGCCTCAATCTGGCGGCGGGCGATGTCAGGGATTTTGTGGGTCTTGATATGCGGGCGAAATTGGATTCCCAAGTCATCACAGCGCTTTTGCATCGCCGCGATGTTGCGCTCCATGATATCGAGGTCGATGAGGACGCTGGGGGTTTCCAGGTCATGGATATGCTTGAAGGTCATGTCGGGCTCGCTGCATGGAAGCTCTTATATTCAAAGTCTGATGACGCCGGATTCATTCCGTTGTCCAAATGCTTTGCATCTGCCAGGCATCGAGGCGCTTTAGCTCGGCAGGCTGACCTTGAGCGCGTAAAGACACTCCCAGGCTGTCTTCGCGCCCGGGATAGACCCGCGCCGCGACGCATTGTTTGCCATTGACAAAGACTTCGACCACGCTGCGGTCAATAAAGATTCGCAGTCGCAGCGGCTCATTCGGCTCAAGATAAACCGGCGCGGTTTCAGGCGCTCTCGAAAGCGCATCCGGCAGCGCAGAAGCATACGCGGTATCCATCGCGATTAAACTTTCGGAACGTATTGGAAGCGGTTTCAGGACATCCGAATTGGCATTCAGCGCGGTGTGATTGGGAACCCGTTCCCGATAGCGGAAACCGCGATGCTTGAAGAAGGCGATGCGAGTGTATTCTTCTCGCTTGGGCGAACGCAGCACATTGACCTCGACCATAGGCGCATCGCGCGGATCAAGCTCGATCGCAAGCTCCATCGCATTGCCTTGAATCGCATCCAGGACCACTTCTTCATTGGCTGGCAAGACAGCCGCGCCAAGGCTTTGATGCTGATGTCTCAATGATTCAATGTCGCCGGCCGGCTCCATTCGCAGTCTGTTGTCCGCGCCCAAGGTCAGCCGGCGCGGCAGGGTCATAATTTGATTCCAGCCCTGCGAGGGCCGGCCTTGATTCATGTTGAACAAAACGATGACGCCGCCGGCGCCGTCCGGAGCGGCGGATGGCGCATGAACACCGGACGGGAGGGCGGCGCCAAAATTGAAGCGGCCATGATCGGTGACAGCGAACTTGTCGCGGGCTTTGTCATAGTCGCCCAGCAAATACTGCCCGCCGCTCATGTGGCTGAAAAACAAAAGGATGTGCTTATCCTCACCAATAGGCCAAAAGTAAGGGCAGGCGCCGTCGTCTCCGACCAATGTGAATTGGTCATTTTCCACAAAGGGATGCAGATACTCCCAGTTGGCTAAATCACGGGAACGAAACAGAAAATTAGCCCGAATCTGTTTTTTGTCCGGCCCCTGCGGCAAGGTGCCGCCAGAGAGCGCGTAGTACCAGCCGTCTTTTTTCCAAATGCAGGGGTCAAAGACGGTGTAGGGGGTCTCGCTGCCAAAGGGAATGACAGCGCCGGCGGTGACTTTCTCCCAATTCAGCAGGAGCGGGTCATGCGATACCGCGACCATATTGCCGATTTTGGTGCCGTGATACATGGCGATCACGCGGTCATCGTCGACCAGCGCCGAGCCCGAAAAACAGCATTCTTCGGGATGGGGATAGATGGCATAAGGCAAATCCCGCCAGTGAATCAAATCATCACTGACAGCATGCCCCCAGTGCTGGCGCGGGTCTTCGGGCGGATAAGCCTGATAGAACAGATGCCAGCGTCCCTGCCAAAAACAAAGCCCATTGGGGTCGTTCAACGTGCTTTCAGGATTCACATAATGATAAAGCGGGCGATGGGGGTCATCCGCCAGGCTTTGGCGCGATTCGACGAAGCGCCGCAGCAATGGATTGGTCTTAAGCTGCTCTTTCTGCTCGTCCAAAGTCGCCGCAAAGCTGTATTTTGGAACGCGCGAGGTATAATCTGCTTGTGTCATAATCCCTCATGCTTTCGTTGAAAATTGGATAAATATCAATATCATGGTTGATTAATGGGCGGTTTGCCAGCGCCGGATGCGCCGTCTGTCTCTGCTAGACATATCGGCTGCGTCCAGGCGCCGATGATGGCGCGGGCAGCCTCATAATCCCTTTTCCTAAGAGACCGACAAAAATGGAGCCGTCGGCGGCCGCCAGCAATGCGGTTGGCGCGTCGCCGGTCTGCATGAGCCGCGTCCAGGTCTGACCGCCGTCGGCGGAAGTCAGCAGGCCATCATTGACCAGCGCAAAAAGATGCCAGCTGCCATCTGGCTTGCGAATGATTTGGATGTCGTTGACCGATTCGGGAATGATTGCCGGCGCCAATCGAGTCCAGCTTTCGCCCTCATCGCAAGAAACCCACAGCCCGTGATTCTCGGCGCCGGCCAATATCCTGGTCTTGCCGGCCGCGCCTTCATTGACGAATGCCAGACACAGAACCGGCGCCTTGTCGGTCGGGAAAGCGGTGGCGCGCCATGCCCGGCCGCCATTGGCGCTGCGATACAAACCCGTTTCGGCGCCGGCCAAGACGGTTTCATCCTGCTGTAGATTGGGCGACAGGGCGATGCAAAGCACATTGAGGTCAAACAGGCCGAAATTCCACGGCTGCCAGTGCGTTCCCCGATCCGACGAGGCAAACACGCCGTCTTCCATCGTTCCCGCCAGTAAGACGCCATCATATTCAAAGCTGGGCGAAACGGCTAAAGCCGAAAACAGGGGCGGCGGCGCCGGAAAACGGGCTGTGAACCAGGTATCGCCGCCATCACTTGAGCGCAGAACACCGCCTTTGACTGCGATGAACAGGCTTCGGTCTTGGGCATAATCGGGTGAAACAGCCAGCGCCGTAGCCGCCATTTGCCCATGATGTTCGTCGGAAAACGATATCGATTCCCAGCTGCGCCCGCCGTCTTGCGACCGATAAAGCCCCGAAGCGCAGGCTGCGAAGCAGATGCCGTCCTGGGCAAAATCGGGCGAGGCCGCCAGCGAAAAAACGGTGTCGCCATGCTGTAACTGAAGAGTGGAATGCGTCGCTGGCATACTGCGCCTTATCCAGGCTGGCGTGCGATTTCGGGCGTCTTGTGATGGACAAGCACATCAAGGGTCAATGCCATGCCGGCGGTCAATACCGCATTGCGAAGCGCCATCTTCTGCATCGAGGCGCTGTCGGCGATCTGCTTCATATCGGTCATCTGTCCAGATACCGCGTCAAAGCCATAGAGATCGTCCCTGGTCATTAGCTTCGCCATGATTTCGCTGGGGTCATAGCCGGCGTTTTCAAAAATGGCCCGCGCCGGTTCAGCCAGGGCCTGGTAAAGGATGTGACAGGCGGCGCGTTCATCGGGGTCGGCGCTTTCCCGGCGGCCCCGCTCCAGCGCCGGCCGACAGGCAAGATAGGCCATGCCGCCGCCCGGCAGCGCACCGTCCTTGACGGCCGCCCGCATGGCATCGGCTGTGCGCTGCGCCAGTTCCTTGCGCCGCTCTATTTCCAATTCCGAGATGCCGCCCACCCACAAGGTCGCCGACCCTCCCATCAATTTGCCGATGCGCTGAATGATTTTCTCGCGCTGCTTAGGGTCATCGCTACGCTGAAAACGGGCTTGCAGCTGACTGACATGCCGCCGCAGCCGGCGCGGATCGCCTTTGCCGCCAACAATGCCAAAGCTGTGCGGGCTGGCCCAGCCGCGCCGCGCCCAGCCAAAGCGCTGATGAGTGACATCCTTGAGGCTGTGACCGGCTGCCTTCAGCATAGGTATGCCGCCGGTCAAAACAGCCAGGTCCTCAATGGCGGTCATGCGGTCATCAGGGTTCAGCCCCGGGCCTTTGACTGCCATGACGTGGAAGTTCTTGAGCTTGCCATTCGCCAGCAGCAAACCGGCCAAAGCATCCGGGGATAAATCGCCGGCGACCAAAATGAGCTTCTTGATTTTCGTCTCAACAGCGATTTCCAGGACTGGCATGATGTGGCGCGGGTCGTTAATTTTGAAGTCGGCGATTAATATGGCCGGCTCTTCATAGACTGTCTGAAGCTCGGCGCGGTTCATAATCATCGCGCGCGAAAACAAGCCGCTGTTGTTCCAAAACATGCCCTCGATATATTCTCGACGCAGTTCACGGCGATGGTCTTTGCGAATGTCAAGCTGTCCATAGGCGCCGATAATATCGAAAATCTCGCCCAGCAGCTTCGCCATAGGCGGGTCGTGGCAGATGGTTTCGGCAACTTGAGCCAGCTTTTCTTTCCCCTCGACCGGGAAAGTCATCTCGTCCAAAAGATCAAGGATGCGGGATAAAGCCGCTTGCAGATGAAAGCGCAGGCGCATGGCATTGCCGCCTGATGCCAGGTAACGCAAGCCGCCGTTATAAACCGCCTGAAACAAGACCGCAGCGGTAGCCGTGCCGTCCCCTATGCGCTCGTGCTGACGGCAAATCAATGCCCGCGCCAGCATAGCGCCCATATCTTCGTCTCGCCGACTCAATTCAATCACCCGGCGGGCAATGATGCCGCCGCTATCGAGGACTTCGGGTGGCTTCTGGTCATTCGAAAGGCGCGTTATCGCCACCGTCCGCGCCGTCGGTCCCAGCGTCGGACGGATAGCGGCGACCAGGGTGTTGATGCCGCGTTGGATGTGCTGATGCGCCGAGGGCTGAAAGACAAGCCCGGGCTTATAGGTTTTGGGAGATTGAAACGGAGTTTTTTCGCTCATCGTTTTATCCGGCCGACAGGCTTCGCAGGGAAAGATCGTCAAAGGATGCGCCGCCTTCGGAAACAAAAAGCCCCCATTGGCCGGCAGGATGATCGTAGACGCGGCAATTCAATGCGACTGAATCATTGATGTAGACCACCATGATTGACCCATCCATGAATATCTTGAGTCGCAATGGCTCGTCGGCTGACATTGGCAGCGGTCGCTCCAGCATAAAGGGCTGGTCGCCCGGCCGCGGCCAGCGGTCAAATACAATCCGCTGCCGTCCAGGCTCCCAGCGAATCTGATAATAATGCTCCATGTCTTGGTCGCAGCGCAGCAGCAGGCCGCCGCCGCGTGTCTGCGGCTGACAGGCCAGGCGCGCCTGAATCAGCGCGCGCCGCGGCAGCTTGCCCAATGTACAGGCTGCGAAATGATCATCGGCTTGAACGGCGCATGAAGAGTCGCTGACCTGCCATTCACCGAAACGCGTCTGGAAGTCAATCGCTTCAGAATGAGTAAAGGCCGCCGCCAGCGCCGCCGGCGCCGACACGCGGAAGCCCTCGGCGCTCAACTCGCCAAGCTCATGGACGACCATATCGCCGCCCCACTGCCAGCCGCCGTCATCCTGCTCGCCCTCGCGGGTGGGGTTCCAGCCAAAAACGAAGCGCCGCTGACCGTCGCCGGCGGTCTTGGCGGCATAAAACGCGCGGCCGTCAAAGGTGTCATTGACAGGGGCAAGCCAAGGGCCGCGCAAGGACTCGCTAAGGCGATAATGGGTGACATGACGTTCGCTGAAGGTCGAATAGACCAATACCCAATTTTCTCCCCAGCGGAACAGATCCGGGCATTCGTGCGTGTAATATAAACGCGGCGACCAAAAGGGCGGCCGCACTTCCCAATGTTCCAGGTCAGGCGATGTCATCAGCGCAATGCAGCCGCGGCGGTTTGAAGGGCCGTCTTTTTCACGCGCGGCAAGCAGCATCCAATACTCGCCAGCCGCTTCATTCCAAAACGGGAAGGGGTCGCGCCAGTCAATGGCTTCATACCAGCGCGGGTCGGCTTTGATAATTGGATTGCGCGGGTCTTTGCGCCAGGTTCGCAGGTCGCCGCTGGCGGCGCGGCACACGGTCTGCGGCTGATTCTCTCCGGCGTAGCCAGTGTAAAAGAGGTGGAAGATGCCGTTTCTTTCGATAATCGAGCCGGTAAAGCAGCTGACCGCATCGGGCGAGCCGGGCGGCCCAGGTTCAATCGCCAGCGGCCATTCTTCCCAATGAACAAGGTCTTGCGAGACGATATGGGCATAGGGAGCGCCGTCGGCGCCGCTGCGCTGCGGCGGCAATGGCGCTTTGAGATAAAAAGCATGATAGACGCCTTCCCAGTAAAAGGGGATGACATCGCCAACAAACCCGTCCGCGGGTCGATAAAAAACGTTCATGCACCATCAACTGTCTGCGGGCATTAACCCTTTATAGCGCCGCGCATAATGCCTTCAATCAAATAACGCTGTCCGAAAAGAAAGATAATAATCACGGGAACAAGCGATATGACCACTCCAGCCAGCACAACCGATATGCTGCCGGTCATCATGTAGCCTTGCAGCTGAAAGATGCCGATAGTGATTGGATAATTTTCGTGCTGCAAGAAAATCAGCGGGCGGAAGAATTCATTCCAATGAAAATTGAAGCTCAAAATGGCCAGCACCGCCAAGCCGGGCTTGACCAGCGGCAGGTAGACGCGGTAGAAAAGCTGCCATTGATTGGCGCCGTCGATCAGCGCCGATTCCTCTAGCTCGATGGGAATGGTCAAATAATACTGTCGCAGCAGGAAAGCGCCGAAGGCAGTCGGCGTCGCCGGCAGAATCAGCGACCAGACGGTATCGTATAAACCCAGGTTGCGTATCAAGATAAAGACTGGAATCACAGTCGCCTGAATAGGGATCATCATGGTCGCCAGCACAATCCAGAACAGGAGTTCCCGGCCGCGGAACTCCAGTCGGGCAAAGGCATAGCCCGCCAGCGATGCGGTGATAAGCTGCCCCAGCACCGTGCCCCAGGTGATGATGGCGCTGTTGGCGATTTGGCGGGCAAAAGGCACCTTCTCGAATACTTGTTCATAGTTCTCGACCGCCAAGTCAGTCGGCAGCCACTTGGGCGGCACGGTAAAGGAATCGACGCCGTCGCGCAGGGAAGTTGAAATCGTCCACATAATCGGCGCCAAAACGACGCCGCTCATGATCGCCAGTACAAGCAAGGGCAGCCAGCGGCCCAACTGATGGGAAAGCACCTGCCGCCGGTGTTCCGCTTGTGAAACTTCTCTGGGGCCGCCGCTTAATCTGGTTGTCATCAATCGTCTCCTGACAAGCCTTATTGATAGAACACGCGGCTGCGCCAGAGCCACATCTGCACAATCGCCATTACAAGAATCATCAGAAAGAGCACGATAGCGATGGCGGAACCGTAACCAAATTCGATGTGCTTGAAAGCGTGTTCATACATCACCATCACCAGGGTGCGGCTGGCATTGCCGGGCCCGCCGCGCGTCATGATGTAGGGCTCATCAAAGACTTGCAGCGCGCCAATCACGCCGGTGACCATAGCGAATAGGATCTGTGGACTAAGCAGTGGAATGACCACCGACCACAGGCGGCGGAAGCCTTGGGCGCCGTCGACGTCGGCCGCGTCCAGCACTTCCTGCGACAAATTGGACAGCCCGCCGAGGAAGATCAAAAAGGTGAAACCCAGATTGCGCCAGGCCGAGATGATGGCAATCGAAATCATCACCAGGTCAGACGAGGTCAGCCAAGGGATCTGCGGCAGGCCAAACAGTGTCAGGTAATAATTCAGGGGGCCGAACTCTTTATGAAAGATGTAGCCCATGAAGACGGCGACTGAAGCGCCGGACATCAGCAGCGGCAGGAAAAAAGCCGTTCGGAAATAATAGCGCAGCCATGTCTGGGATATTCGATGAACCGCCAAAGCCAAAAGCAATCCGATGGAAACCTGACTGCAAACCGCTAGCACGGTGAACTTCAGGGTGTTGCCCAAGCCGATGATGACCCTGCCATCGCTTAGCAGCCGCTCGAAATTATCCAACCCGATGAAGTCGGGCGGCTTGAAGATATTCCAACGAAACAGACTTAGGCCAAAGGAAACGAAAATGGGTCCGGCGGTGAAAATAAAAATACCGAGCAGGGTCGGCAGCAGAAATAGATAACCCAATAAAGCGCGCCGCCGTCGGAGACCGTCCATGGTGTCTTGCATGAGCCAATGCCAGATGCCAGTGACGCCCCCCCCCCGGGTTTGGGATGATTTGGATTTCATTCCATTTTCCTTATCTGTTGGATGCGCAGAGCCAATAGCGGATGTATCGGCTCTGCACGTCACAGACTGTTAATCACCGTAGTATTTCGGCTGACGGTTGGTCAGGTCTTCCAGTTCGCGCTGCATCTCATCCAATGCCTGCTGCGGTTCCATTTCGCCAGAGGTGGCAAACCCGGTGTACGTGGTGAAGATGGTCGTCATCGGGTTTGACCACGGCGGCGCCGGGATCGGAGCGGTGTCAGGATGGTCATCCAGAGTGCTATAGAAAACATCGCTGTTCGCTGGTCCGGTGGACTCAAAGGCGTCCGCTTGGCTGTAGGAGCGCCGCGACGGCGTGGTGACGATGACCGGGTTGAAGAACTCGCTGCTCTGGAAGCCTTCGTGGCTGACCTCCAGTTTCATAAATTCCCAAGCCTCGTCGGGATTTTCCGAAGTGGCGCTTAGCCAGTGGCCGCCGGTGCCGAACTGATGCTTCTGGTTGCGCCATGCCGGCCAAAGCTGTACGTCGAAATCGCCTTTTGCCATGCCTTCGTTGCCCAGCCGTCCGGCCCAGAAACCGCCGGCCGGTGTCATGCACAGCCGCCCAGTGGCATAAAAGCCGGTCAGCGTTTGCCCGGTGCCCATGGCGATGTCCGGTGTGACGCCTTCTTGCCACAGGTCGACGACCAGCTGCAAGGCTTCGACGACTTCGGATGAATTGGCAATCGGCGTGCGCCAGCGGAAGCCGCCGCCGCGTCCCTCGACAGCCGCATCGCCGGCATAATAGCCGTCCCAGAGCCATTCGCCGCCAGGCGCGCGCTCTTCGGTATAGAGGTTGCCGCCGGCGACAAAGATCCACGGCATCCAGCTGCCCCACAGGCGATTCGTCCAGGCATAGCCGAAGATTTCGGTCTGCCCGCTGTCATTCTTGGTGGTCGTGCCGCGGGCGATCTCCAGGAAGTCGTCCTTGGTCCAGTTCGGGCCCGGCACTTCAAAGCCGTTGTCGGCCAGAACCTTGGTGTTGAAGTACATATTGGCGGCGTTGAAGTCGCGCGGCGGCTCATACAGGCTGCCTTCGTACATCATCGCCTCAACCAGCGAAGGATGGACATCGGCAAAGTATTCGGTCCAAAAGTCCTGGTCAGGATCGTTGACGATGCGGTCATCGAGCGGCACTGCCAAGCCTTGACCGGCGAAAAGCTGGGTGGCTTCGGTGGCGGCATAACCGACGTCAATCGATTCGCCGGCGGCGACCAGCGCCAGAATCTTGGCGGCGACCTCTTCATGGTCAATCCCGGTCAAAACGACCCACTCCACTTGAACGTTGGGGTTCTGCGCCATAAGCATATCCCCGACCGGCTCCAGCGTGTTGTCATCCAGGCCGGCGGTCTGCACTTTGACGACGATTGAATCCTGGGCGATGACGCGCACGGGCAGGCCGCTCATGGCCAAACCGGCGCCGCTGGCGGCCGCCAGTTTCAGCAGATCGCGGCGGCTCATCTGGTTCTTATTTTTCATGTTCATCCTCCTAATAAATATGCTTGCTGTCTTGATGCGGTACTTCGCCTTGGGAGCATTTTTGCCATCAGCGCCTCCTGAAAACTGATTATACTGAATAATATACTGCGACGCGGGTAACAATAACATACTTTCGCGCGCCGCGCAAACCACAGTCTTATCATTCCAGCACGACAATGCCGCGCGGGAAAGTTGTCAGGCTCTCGCAGCCATCGTCCGTAATCAGCACATTGTCCTCAATCCGAAGGCCGATTTCCCCCAGTTGATAAATGCCGGGTTCAATCGTGAACACCATGCCCGGCTCCAGCATGCGCTGATTGCCTTCGACAATGTAGGGCGCTTCGTGCGCCTGCAAGCCCAATCCATGGCCGGTTCGGTGCCGCATCAGATGTTCACAGCCGGCATCGATAATCACCTGCCGCGCGGCCGCATCGACCGACTCGGCAGTGACACCCGGGCGCGCTGCTTGGCGTCCGGCTTCATTCGCCGCTTGAACCACAGCATAAAGCCGACGGTATGCTTCGCTGGCGGCGCCCACAAAGACCGTGCGGGTTATATCGGCGCAATAGCCATCAAAGGTGGCGCCAAAATCAACCAGCAGAGGGTCGCCGTGTCGGATGCGGTAATCAAGCGGGCCGGTATGCGGCAAAGCGGTGTTGCCGCCGCCATGCAAGATAATATCGAAAGACAAACCCTGGCCGCCCAGCGCTTTGACGCGGGCTTCCAGATCAGCGGCGATTTCTCGTTCGCTCATGCCCGGCTGCACCTGATTAAGGGCTGCCCGCAGCGCGGCTTCTGATATTTGGATGGCTTGACGCAGGGATGCGATTTCGCCGGCGTCTTTAATCATTCGCAGTTCGTCCAGCTGCTTGGAGGCATCCACCAGGCTGGCTTCGGGCGCATGAGCGCGGATGATCTCGGCTTCAAAAAAGCGCATCTGCAAACCCTCGACGCCGATGGTTTTGCCGCGCGTTCGCAAGGCAGCCAGCGCGTTCGCAAAAGCATGGTCATATCCAGCGGCATCCGTCCATGAGAAAATCCTCGATTGGATGGGATGCCGTTTGAACAGCGGGATTTCGAGTTCGGGCACAACCGCAATCGGCTGTTCATCCAAGGGGATAAACATCACAATCGGACGTTCCATCACGAAGTGGACCGCCTTCGTAAGATAGCGGTGGTTGGGCCCGGGAATCAGAGCCAGTATATCCAGCTTCGCCTGGCGCATGATGGTGTACAGCTTGTTCCATCGGGGATGGTTCGGCATTGGCATGGAGCCTTTCTGGCAGCGTTTGTCCAATCGAGTCAGTTGATGTTGAGGGCGTGATTCAAGCCATCGCCCAGCATGGTGATGCCGACGACCGCCAGGGTAATCGCCAGCGCCGGGAATCCGCCAATCCACCATTCTGTCAGAAACGGGAGCCGCCCCCAGGCAACCATCGCGCCCCATTCGGGCGTGGGGGCGCTCGCTCCCAGGCCGATAAAGCTCAAGCTCGCCAGCAGCAGGATGGCAAGTCCAAGATCGAGGCTGACGCGCACGATGATGGCATAAACTGCATTTGGCAAAATATGTCGGATGATGATCAATGGGGATGAAGCGCCCATAGCCCTTGCGGCGGTAACAAATTCCATTTCAGCCAGTTGCAGTGTTAAACCGCGCAGCAAACGCGCATAAACCGGCCACCAAACGGCGGCGGTGGCGATAATCGCGCTCCGCAGCCCTGAACCCAGCGCGGCGCTCACCGCCAGGGCCAAAATCAAGGGCGGAAACGACAGCACCAAATCCGTCAGTGTCATAATCATGCGGTCACTCCAGCCGCCCCAATAACCAGCAATGGTGCCCAGGACGACGCCAATCAAGCAGGCGATGCCAATAATCAGCGCAGCCGAAACCAAGGAGATGCGGGCGCCGTAGACGACACGGCTGTAGACATCGCGCCCCAATTCATCGGTGCCGAAGAAGTGGTCGGCGTTTGGCGGCGCGTACAGCTCGCGAATGGATGTTTTGATGGGGTCATGCGTGGCAAAGACTCCCGGCAGCAGGGCAAACAAAAGGAAGGGGAGCAGTAATAACAAACCGGCCAGCAGTTCAGGGCTGCGGCGGTGAAGCTGTATCTGTTTGAGCCCAAACTGCCGTATCTGATGCATCACTCGCTTGCCGCTCCGCATTTAACCTTGTTCAAATCGGCGCTTGGCCTGCAATTCACTGCGCCGGGCTTCGGTCGCTGCCCGGTCGGGAACCAGGGTGTCTGGATCGAAGATGACGCCGTAGACTGCTGCCGCCTGGTCGAATGAGACGACGCCATCGCGGACATCTCGCTGCACGTTTTCGATGTCGCGTTCAAGCGGCGAGCCGTATCCACCGCCGCCGGCGGTATCAAAGCCAACAGTCATGCCCGTATCGACAAGCGGCAGGGCACTGGCGCGCTGAACTTTCTCTTCGCGCGTGAGCGCTTTGCCATTACGAAGAATTTCGGCCGGAGTGCCGCCGCGGCCGCCTTTTAATCCAAAGGGCGGCACATTTTGCCCGGCGGCGTGAACGGATACCGTTGCCGCGCCGTCAAATCCGGGCAGCAGTTGAAGCTCTATTCGCTGCGCCAGGCCGCCGCGTTCTGCGCCGGCGCCGCCCGAATCTTGAAGGAATTCGCGGCGCAGCGTCAAAATAGGGACAGCGATTTCAAAAAGTTCAACCGGCACCGCTCCCGCCAGCGCCGGCACCTGAACCGTGGCAATGCCGCTGGAGTTGGCATTTGCCCCCATGCCGCCGGCGCTGAACAAATAGCTGTGAAAGATGGACGAATCCTGATGGGCGCGGGCAAAGACGCGCGCGCTTATCAGAAAACCCGATCCGGCAATGACCTGATTGGGCAGGACTTGGGACAGGGCTCGCAGCACCGCGCCAAAAATATGCGCCCCTACGCGATGACGCTGGCTGACGGAGGCCGGGCGGCGGGCATTCAGGATACATCCCGGCGGCGCGCTGGCATGAATGGGGCGATAGCAGCCATCGTTGCCGGGGACATTGGGCAGCAGCGTCGCCTTCAAAGCATAGGAGATTTGCCCATGAGTGAAGGTAAAGGTCACATTGATGCCGCCGCGCGGCTGTTGGGCGGAGGTGCCGCTGAAGTCAATGAAAATCTCATCGCCGCGTACTTCAAGCCTACACACCAGCGTTAAGGGCCGGTCAAGCTCATCGACGACGACTTCCGAACCATAAACGCCATTAGGCAGGGCTAAGATGGCGCCGCGCATGGCTTTTTCCGAGCGGTTCTGGATTTCATCAGCAAGCGACTGAAGGTTGGCCAGATGATACTCATCCAGCAGCGCCAGACAACGTTCCGCGCCGGTCTGGTTGGCAGCCACTTGAGCGTGGATGTCTCCCACCACAGCGACCGGCAGCCGCACATTAGCTTCAATGAAATCCAGCGCGGTCTGATTGAGTTCGCCGGCTTGATACAAGCGCAGCAGTGGAATCATCAAGCCCTCTTCATAACAGTCGCGCACCTGGTTAATATCCACCGAGCCGCCGACATCGGCATGATGGGCGATGCTGGCGGCGAAGCCCATAAGTTTGTCCGCTTTGAAGAAAGGGGTAATCACTGTGATATCCGGGTTATGTCCTGCGTTTTGCCAAGGGTCGTTGGATATGAAAACATCGCCTGGCACGATATTGCCGCGCCCAAAACGTTCCAGCACGAGCCTGGTTGTGCCAGGCATGGTGCGGTTGAAAATGGGCAGGCTCCGATGGGCGTGGGCGATGCAGTGTCCCTGGGCATCCATAATCACACAGCCATAATCGTTCGAGGCGGTAATCGTGGTCGAGAAGGCGGTCCGCGCCAGAGTCGCTGACATCTGGTCGGCGACTGTGATAAGCCGCTGCCAGAGGATCTCCAAAGTCAGTGGGTCGAGTCCATGGTCAGGCACAGGCATTATCCTTTTATGTGCATCTCGCGGTTGGTCTGCTGGAACAGGCCCCAGGCTTTGATTTCATCGGCTGGCGGCGCTTCACTGCCCCATTTGCGGCTCGGATACCAGCCAAAACGCTGCGCTGTTTCCGCCAGAAACTCGGCATACTTGAAGGGCGCCAAGGCGGCGTCAATGACTGGAACGCCTAATTCAGCTTGCAGTGTTTGGTGGAATCCGATTTCGGCGCTGCAACCTAATACGATAACTTCGGCGCCGTCTGCTTCAACCGCTTTTCGGCCTTCGCGCCGCATGGCCGCCATCGTGCGGTCAGCCTGTGTCTGAAATTCCAGCACGCCCATATTTAGCGGGCGCATGGAAGCCAGGCAATGCTCAAAACCATAAGCGCGGATGTTTTCGCGCATTTTCGGAATCGCTTTGCTGGCGCCGGTCAGGATGGAAAAGGTATTTCCCAGATGACTGGCGATAGCTATCGAAGATTGACAGGGCGCGGTCACAATCGCCTTCTTGGAAACCTCGCGGGCTTCGCGCAGAGCCAAATCATAAAAACAGCCAATAACAAAGGCGTTATAATCATCTGCATACCGATAGACGGCTGTCACAATATCAGCCATGACCAGCGCTTCATAGGCGTGATAGCGCAGATGGCGGGGATGATGGCCGGGCGGCAGGGACAGGATATCGACATCTGTGCCTGTTCGGCGCGCCGCCTGGAGCGCAGATGCCAAAGCGGCTGCATAGGGCTTGTCTTCGACAATCGGGTCAATCCATAAAACGCGCATGGTTATAGGGTCTCCTGTGAACGCGGCTGGTTGAGATAGAGATGGACATTGGCATGACGGTCCACCTTGGCCTGCATGCCGGGACGAACGACGATGGTTGATTCGCGTTCCTCAACAATCGCCGGACCAGCGAATTGCATCCCGGCGCCCAGTCGATAGCGGTCATAAATCGGCGTATCGACAAAGCCGCCAAGCTCTGAAAACCAGGCGCGGCGATGACCTTTGCCGGCGGAATGAATATCGGCATCAGCTTTTGCCAGCAAAGGCGCCGGCGGCGGGGTTCGCGCGCCGGATACTCTTGTCCGCCATGTCAAAAGCTCAATGGGTGTATGGTCGGGTACATAATGATAGAGTTCTTTGTAGGTCGCATTGAAGCGGGCGATGAAGTCATCGACCGTTATCCGATTCCAGTCAGATGGCAGCGGCACTTGAATTTCGTGCAGCTGCCCCTGGAATCGTCCATCCACGCTCCGCTCAACCTTGATATCCACTTCAGCGATGCCGGCCGCGGCAAGCATCTGCTGTCCCTGCGCTTCCATTTGCACGAAAAGCGCCTGAATCTTTTGCCAATCGGCGCTTGCCAGCGCCGTTGGATATGAATGCGCGAAATCAAAGGCGACCGGCGCAATCAACAGTCCGATAGCGGATGCCACGCCGGCCTCGGGGGCGACGATCACTTCTGGGCTGCCGAGGATGCCGGCAAGGCCGGCCGCATGAACGGGTCCTGCGCCGCCGAAACAAATCATGGCATAATTGCGCGGATCGCCAGCCTGTTCCAGAATATGAATCCGCGCCGCCGCCGCCATATTCTCGTTGACCAGTCGGTGAATGGCAGCGGCAGTCTCAACAACTGTCCAGCCAAAGGCAGCGGCAATGGGTTGGAGCGCATGGTTCGCCGCGGTCGGGTCAAGCATCATTTCACCCCCCAGGAAGTAATCCGGATTCAGATACCCCAAGATCAAATCCGCATCGGTCACCGTTGGCTGTGTCCCGCCAAAGCCATAAGCGGCTGGGCCGGGGCTTGATCCGGCGCTTTGCGGGCCTACTTTGAGCAGGCCCAAATGATCGACCCAGGCAATGCTGCCGCCGCCGGCGCCGCTTTCGAGGATATTGACAGTTGGAAATTGAAGGGGGTAGCCGCTGCCCTTGGTCAGGCGATGAACGCGGGCAACCTCTAAACTGGACGCGATGGTCGGCTGTTGATTGTGAATGAGCGCAGCTTTGGCAGTCGTTCCGCCCATATCAAAGGATATTAAATCGCTGTGTCCCGCCAGCCGGCCATAATAGGCGGCGGCAGTCACCCCGGCCGCTGGGCCGGATTCTACCAGGCGAATCGGCTGCTGCGCGGCGGCGGCGACTAAAGCCGCGCTGCCCGAAGACAGCATCAGATAAAAATTCCCGCCGAAGCCGGCTTCGGCAAGCTGGTCATGCAGCGTTTGCAGATATTGGGACATCAGCGGCAGCACATAGGCGTTGGCGGCGGTGGTTGAAGCGCGCTCGTATTCGCGGATTTCGGGCGCAATGTCGCTGGAGAGCGTGACTGGAATACCGCGCCATAGGTCTTGGACAAGCTCGACAATGCGCTGTTCGTTAGTCGGATTGAGGTAGGAATGCAGGCAGGCAATCGCAATCGCTTCGACGCCTTCCCGCTTAAAATCGCGAATGGCTTGCCGAACGTCGTTTTCATTGACGGCTGTCAGAAGCTGTCCATCGCGGTCAATGCGCTCGCGGATGCCGCGCCTCAAGTAGCGCGGGCTGAGTGGGGGTGGGTATTGGAGGAACAAATCGTAGATGGCATACCGCTGTTCGGTTCGCATCTCCAAGATGTCGCGGAAGCCGGCCGTCGTCAGCAAACCGACCAGCGCTCCTTTATGCTCAATGAGTGTATTGGCAACCAGCGTGGTGGCATGGAACACATTGAGAAGCTGCTCTGGACTCAAGTCGGCCGCCTGCATGAATGCCTGGATGCCGGCCAAGGCGCCGACTTCGGGATGCTCGGGAGTGGTCAGCGCTTTGAATACCTTCAGTTCGCCCTTTGCCGAATCCAACAGCGCAAAGTCGGTGAAGGTGCCGCCAATATCAAATCCAAGCTCAAACCCCATAAAAGCCCTTCCCGGCGCTACTTGCGCGTAATTCGCGGGTCTAATTGAACATAGAGCAAATCAACAACCGTATTGGAGACCACAAAGATGACGGCGATCACCAGCGCCGCGCCGATGACTGCAAAGTAATCGGATGAAATAACGGATTCCACCATATATCGTCCAAGACCGGGCCAAGTAAACACCACTTCGACCAGCACCGCGCCGCTCAATAAAAAGCCAATCTGGATGCCCAGCATCGTGACCACCAGGATTAAGGCATTGCGAAAGGCATGGCGATAGATGACTCGCCGTTCACGCAGGCCTTTGGCCCTGGCCGTGCGTATGTAGGGCTGGGACAGTGTTTCCAGCATACCGCTTCTGGTGAAGCGAGCGCCGACAGCCAGCCCCCCTAGCGACAAGGAGGCGACGGGAAGCGCCAGATGACGAAGACTCGACCAGAAGGCATCCCATTGACCTGCGAGCAGACTGTCGATGGTGTACATGCCGGTGACGAAGGGCGGGGGCGCCATCAGCGCATTCAAACGGCCTTCAAGCGGAAGCCAGTCCAGCGGTTTGGCAAAAATCAGCTGCAGGAACAAAGCCATGACAAAGGCAGGAGTTCCCATGCCAATCACAACAAACATACGAATCAGGAAATCAACGGGATTGCCGGCATTGACGGCTGCCACGATGCCCAGGCTGATGCCAAGCACAACAATCACAATGCTCGATGTGAATGCCAGTTCAAATGTGGCTGGAAAGCGCAGCTTCAAGTCATCGATGACAGGCCGCCGCGTCAGCAGCGATCTTCCAAGATCGCCACGCGCCAGCCCGGAGATATAGGTGATGAACTGTTCGTGGAAAGGGCGGTCCAACCCCAACTCTTGTCGAATTTTCTCGATCTGCTCTGGTCGGGCATTGGCGCCGGCCGCCACCGCCGCCGGGTCGGCCGGCAGAAGATGCATGACCACAAACAGAATGACCGCTATGCCGAACAGTTTGAGAGGCAACGTCAGGATGCGCTCAAGAAGCAGCTGGCCCATTTGCATTGTGTCAATGCAGAACGCAGCCGAAAAAGGTCACTGCGCTCTGCATCAAACTCCTGTGGCTAGAATAAATATCTAGTTTTCCAGGTAGATGTCATAAAGATGCAAATCACCTGGGAAACCGTAGGGGTCATACTGATAGCCTTTGACCGAGGCGTGGGTCAAGTCAAGGTATTGCGAAATCATGACTGGGATGACGACGGCGTCGTCAATGAGAATCCGCTGTGCCTGACACAGTAATTCATCAATGCGGGGATCGCCCGGCGTCAGCGTCGGCGCTTCCTCAAGCAAGGCATCAAATTCAGGATTGCTGTACCAGGCCCAATTGCCGGTGCCGGTATCAATCAGGGCTGAATGGTTGAGGCGGAACAGCATTTCGCCGGAATAGGGTATGGGGATATTGAGCCAATGGCTGCTCATATCATAGGCGGTGTCAAAATTGCGCTGGGCGTCGATAAAGGTGCCCCAGGGGATATCTTCGAGTATGACTTCAATGCCCAGTTCGGCCAGCGCTTCCTGATACAAAACAGCGGCAAAACGGCGCGGCTCGTTGGCATGGCGGTAGGCCTGGCGCACGGTAAAGCCATCGGCATAGCCGGCATCTGCCAGCAGTTGGCGCGCTTTTTCCAAATCCTGCACCGGCTCAAACACATCGCAATGCCCGACTGTGCCGCCCAAAGCCGGCGATGTAAGCGGCACTGCAAACCCGCCCATGACTTCAATCATGGCATCGTATGGATAGGCATGCAGCAGCGCCTGGCGCACGGCTTTGTTGGCCAAGGGTCCGTCCTGCTTCATAAAGTGATAAAAGCCCTGAAGCGGATTGCCGAAATTGAGGTTGATATCGGCATTGGTGGCGGCGCGTCGAACGTCTGAAAGCCCAGCCCAGTCAATCAGATGCACTTCTCCGTCTTCTATCAGGAGCAGACGAGTGGTGTAGTCCAGTCCATAGCGAGCGATAAATCGTTCAATATGCGGGCCTTCCCAGCCGCGCCAATAATCCGCAAAAGCCTCTAATTCAGTCTGGCGGCCCGGATCCCAGCGAGCCAACTGATAGGGCCCCGTCCCGACTGCGTTTTCTCTGAAGAATTCTCCAGCCCAGTCGCCGTCGACTTCATTGGCTTCCACCGCGGCCGCGCTTACAATTTTGATGTGTGGCAAGCCAGCCCAAAATTGAAAGTCGGCTTTGCTCAATGTGATTTCCACCGTGACATCATCAAGGGCGGCAATGGTGTCTACTGGCGCGAGGATGAAACCGAGATTGCCAAGCTCCAAGGCCGCGTGACGTTCCAGAGACAGCTTGACGGCGGCCGCGTTCAGCGGCGTTCCATCATGGAACAGCACATCATCGCGGAGCGTCAGGGTGTAGGTTAGGGCATCTTCCGAAATTTCCCAGCCGGCTGCCAGGCGCGGCGCAATGTTTCCTTCGGGCGAGTATTGCGTTAACCCTTCGTACATCGCATTGATGACATAGCCTTCGGTTTGCGAAATGCCCATCGCCGCCGGGTCAAGCGAGTTTGGCTCGCAGCAGGTTCCCAGCACAAATGCACCCGTCCACACCGTACCCTGCGCCATTGCCGGAGCCAGCGCCATCATAAGCAGCGCCGCAGGCAAGAATAGCATCTTCAAAACGGTATTCATTTTTTATCTCCATATCGTTTAGTTGATTTGTTGAAACTTAGCGTGTTTTTCGCCACTCACTAATTATACCCATTCGCTTTTTCAATATCAAGCAGTTGGTTAAGATGAGGGGCGTTTTCATAGCAGCCTTCTCGATCATAATCAGTTGAATGCCGGGCGGTCTTGCGGATTAAAGCCGGCTCGCCAGCGCTTTGGCGATGATGAATGGGCATCGGGTTTATCCGACTGTGACCGACAATTTGACTGCCGGTTTGAGGGTGTTGGCGACAATGCAGCTGCGCTCCGAGATGGCAACCAGCTTCGCAAAGGTTTCGCGGTCGGCATAAGCCGAGCTTACTGTCATTTGAATCGAATCAAAGCGGGCTGGCGCAGCCGCCAACTCGCCGCTGACCTCGATAGCGATATCGTCGATGTCCAAATCACGGGCGCGGATGGCCGCCAGCAAATTGCTGTTGAAGCAGCCGCCGAGCGAAGCCAGCAGCAGTTCGCCGCCCATCGCGCCTTGGTCATGGCCGCCTTTGGCTGACGGCCGGTCAATAGCGATGCCGTGCTGGCGAATCTGCGCCGCGGTGGTGGCATCGTCAACTTGGCACAGCTTTACGGTAATGCTTGGCATGGTTTTGCCTCTTGCATATCCAGTTATCCTTTCACGGCGCCCATTGTAAAGCCTTGCACCAGGCTGTCTAGGAACAAATTATAGACGAAGCCGACTGGAATGGCAATAATCAGGGCGGCGGCAATCATCTGAACCGCGGCCCCCTTCGCGCCGTCTCGATGCCGAACATCATCCTCCCGGCGCCTTTTGCATGCGGTCAAGCCATCAAACGTTTAATCGCCGCCGCCGATCCAGCCTTTCGCGCGCCAGGCGGCGAAAATCGCTTCAATCCGTTCGGCCGCCTGGG
The DNA here is from genome assembly GCA_965203755.1 of Phototrophicaceae bacterium. GTDB lineage: Bacteria > Chloroflexota > Anaerolineae > Aggregatilineales > Phototrophicaceae > UBA6055. Next base: position 893,947 of record OZ241910.1, read on the forward strand.
CGACGGCATCTTCGGCGCTCATCTTTCCGGCGGCGACTTGCGCGCTCATATTTGAAATAATCCGTTCGGCGAAGACTTGGCTGATGGCTGGACTGCTGACTCCCGGATAGCCAAGATGGACCGACCAATCCCGAACTGTTTTGAGGACATTCAGCTTGCTGGCGGGGACTGAACCAAAGGGATCAGCTTCCAGCCAGCCGTCAAGCTCGGGGGCTGTGCTGGGATAACAGGGAAAGCTGTACAGTTCGCTGTGATAGACGACGTCCCGATAATTGGCGGTATGGTCAAGGATGAATTGTTTGGCGGCCGCCAGTTCATCGCCTTCGACATAGCTGGGAATGACATAAATCTGCCAGACATGCGCGGGGGCAAAAGCGCCGCCCGGGCCTTCGAGCGCGCTGGTGAAGCCGATGTTTTCGGCGGCGGCGGCATCGATTTTTTGCAGCCGGCGATAGGCGGAAATGGAGTTCAGGATATAGCTGACTTCACCGGCGACGAGCGCCTGATTGTTGCTGGCGGCTGTCCAATCAAAGACTTCGCCGGTCATGGTTTCGTTTTGCAGCTGCGCCATATATTCGACGGCGGCGATGGTGGCTTCGCTGTTGAGGACAACGTTTTCATCTTCGTCTTGGATGCTGCCGCCGAAGCTCCAAATCACCCCGCGATGCGCCATTTCGCTGTTGATCTCTGGACTCATGCCCAGACCAACGGGAATGCCGGCGGCTTCAAAGACGGCGCGGCCGCCTTCAAGCAGGTCGCTGTAAGTTTTGGGCCCTTCGGGATAGCCGGCTTCGGTCCATAGAGCAATGTCATAATCGCCGGGGCCGGGCACATAACCATGCGTATAGGCATAATGCGTATCGCTGATGGGCAGGTGCGAGGTGGCTTGGCAGGTGTCGGCGCGGCCGCCAAATCTCGCCAAAGCCTGGCTGTTGATGTCGCTTAGGTCATGCAGGCTTTCGATAAGCGATGTCGGCGGGAACAGCAGTTCAACCAGGGTGTGCCCCGCGCCGGCGTCGATTTCGGCGGCGAAGGCCGCTGGCAGTTCCTCAAAATGGATGCGGTCCACCGTGACTGTGACATTGCTGGCTTCGCCCCATGCCTGGGCATAGGCATCAAACCACTCATCGTAACGCGGCACGACATGGTTCCATTGCAGCAGGCTGATTTCAGTCCCGTCGGCGAATCGGTCTTGCGCGCTGGCGATAAAGCTGAACGCGGCGATTATGCCTAGCGCAGCCAGCAGTCTGGTCGCGTGTTTCATTGCCGCTCCTTAAAATGGCGTGAAGCCATCATTGCGGGTCAATAGCTTGGCCGCTAGTTTTATTTTAACAGCGCGCATTTTGTCTGGCAATCATTCCGCAAGGCGCGGTTCGCTTTTCGCTGACCGCTTAAAACAGGCCAAGCTGGCGGAGCGGCTGTTTGCCGTCCAGCAGAACATAATCAGCCAGCTTATGCGGACTGCGGATGCCGATTTGCTTGAGATGATTCAGTTCGGTCAGTTTGCCGCGCCGCCGTGAGCGGATGATGGCCTCGGCGCCGACTTTGCCGATGCCCGGCACGCGCATAAGCTGCTCGCGGTCGGCTTGCATAAGCTCAAGCGGCTGATGGATCAGGTGCGAATCGGCCCAGGCTCGTTTGGGGTCAACATCGGCACGCAGATTGCCATCGCCCAAAAACGGCAGTTCTTCTACGTTCCAGCCATAATCGCGCAGCAGAAAGCTCGATTGATACAGGCGCAATTCGCGGATGGCTTTGGTCGCCGGCAGATTTTCGAAGGGCGTGCCAGCGACTGGACCAAAAGCGGAATAATAAACCCGCGCCAGCCCAGCCTGACTGTACAGCTTGTCGCTCATGGACAGCAGTTCCAAATCGGTGTCGCCGACGGCGCCGACGACGAACTGGGTTACAGAGCTTGCCAGTTTTTCATCGGGATGTTCGCGGCGGATTTGATGCGCCCACTGCAACATCCGCACCAATTCGTCAATGAAAATTTTCTTGGGCGCCAGCGCCGCCAAACGAGCGGCGGTCGGGCCTTCAAGATTGACCGACACGCGGTCAGCCAGCTGCATGGCGCGGCGCAGCTGGTCGTATTCGATGCCGGGCATGATTTTCAGGTGGATATATCCCTTGTACCTTTGCCGGCGGCGGATGATGTCGGCAGTATCAATGATTTTATCCTGCGTCGTGACCGAACCTTTGATGATGCCCGAGGACAAGAACAAACCATCCACCTTGCCTGCCTGTTCCAATGTTTGGAAGGCGGAAGCCATATTGTCGGGCGTGAAGGTGACCCGTTTGGTTTTGCTGTGTCCGGCGCGGAAAGGGCAATAATGACAGTTGCGCTCGCAGGCGGTGGTCATCATGGATTTAAGCACCGGTTTAGGGCCCTTGGACGTGCTAAGATTGGCGATGCAGCCGGCTAAGCCGCGCGATGGTCTGGCGGCGCCAGTTCTGCGCGCCCGTTCCTGCTGCGGACGGTCGCCAGCCGGTTCGTAAAAGGTCACATCGCCCATTTGGGACAGCGCGGTCAGGGTATCTGAAGCTGTTTTGATGTTCATACCCTGATGATACAGAACACTTGTTCCAGTGTCAAGGGATGTTCGACAAAATCATCGTCGGTTGAGCCAGTCGGCCAAGGTTTGCCGCGTGACGACCTGCACTTGGGGCGATATTTTGCGCCTGGAACGGCCATCGCGGTCAAAGCGGACTGGCGGCTCCAAGCGCGCTTTGTCCAGCGCAATGATAAAATCGCTTAGGCGGAGCCAGTCGCTTTCGGGCGCTTTGTCCAGCAGGGTTTGAATGGTCTTGGTCACTTGGTCGCTTTGCTGTCCGCTGTCCAGCATCAAGGCGATGCCGCATTGTTCAATGCCCAATGGCAGGGTATAACGCAGCGCATAGGCTGGTGTTTCTGACCATGCCTGCTTTTTCCCCCATTCAAAGCCATGAGCCAGCACGAATGCCTTGAACAGCCGATTGACCTGCGGCGGCGATAGATCCGCCAACTCATCCGCTTTCAGCCTGGCAGCCCAGCTTTGCAGACTCTCGCCGCCGTCATCGGGCAAGTCCGCTTGCGCCGGCGCGGATTCATCCAGCGGCAAGGGGCGCTGGATACGCAGCCAATCGGGTCCGTGTTTTTTGAGCGCATTCAATACCCTATCAAAAACTTCGGGAAAATCTGGATTGGCATTGACCTCAATCAAGGTTTCGCCCTTACCGCGCAGGAGTTTGATCCCGGCTTGATATTTCCTGGCGCGGGCGGCCAGATTTTTCTCGAACAGTTCTCTGTCGCTGGGACGATTACGCAATCGGGCATAGCAGCTGCGCGGGCTGACGTTGAGGAAAATCGTCAAGTCTGGCGGGCGCGCGCCGTGATTCAAATGATAGATGTCTTCCATGCTCAAGCCGCCGGTCGATTGATAAACCAGCGATGACAGCCGATACCGGTCTGAAATGAGGATGCGCCGGCCGCCGGCTGACAGAAACGCATTGATGACGCGGTCGTTGTGATCGGCGCGATTGAGGGCAAAGGCCAGCGCCAGTGTCAGGGGGGTCGCTCTGATGCGTTTGGTCAGGGCGCTGCGGATATACAGCCCGGCTGCCGAAGGGTCGTGCGGCTCGAAGGTCAGCGTCACATGGTTTGGATGCGTCTTGGACAAGGTGGCATGCAGCTGCCGCGCAACACTGGTTTTTCCAGAGCCATCCAGGCCTTCAATCACAATAAACAAGCTGTCGGCTGCCATCCGCTGCCATCGCCTCATCATCATCATTCGGGTTCATTAGGATAACGTTCATGGCGGCGGATGACAAGCATATTTAAGGTTCAGCAAGCCAGCCAAGTGTGTTACATTGTCTGCGACATGCAAAATAATCAAGGAGTCTGTCTTATGGCAGCCGCATTGACCGAAGCTGAAATCATTGAAAGCCTACCGCGCTTGAGCGGTTGGAAGCGGGATGGCGACCGGCTGGTGAAAACCTTTAGGCTGGACAGTTATCTGGCGGGCTTGGCATTCGCCGCGGCGGTCGGAGTCACTGCCGAGGGCTTGAACCATCATCCCGACCTAGCCATTGGCTGGCGCAAAGTGACCGTATCCTTTACGACGCATGATGCCGGGAACAAACTCACGGAAAAAGATTTCGCCGCCGCCGCCGCCATCGACGCGCTCGGCTATCCGCCGGCATAAGGCGCGATGTTGCAATTCGCTGCCTTCGCAAAAGATCGGAGAATTGGAGAGCGAAAATGAAACTGACGAGTGATTTACACGTTGTTGGCGGCGGTTACTTTGGCTTTGGTCTTTCTGGCCGTCTCGACTGTCATGTCTTTGCGCTTAACAGCGGCTCGGAACTGGCATTGATTGACCCCGGCATGGGGATGAAGGGCGATTTTGACACGATCTTGGATAACATTCGCCAAGATGGGCTTGACCCTAGGAAGATCCGCAAAATGATTCTGACGCATTATCACTGTGACCACATTGGCGCCGCCGCCGAAGCGCGGCGACGTCTGGATGTCGAGGTGTATTCATCGGCTTTGGCGGCGCCCGCCATTCGCCGCGGCGATGAACAGGCGGTCGCCCTTGATGTCGCCAAAGCGGCTAAATTTTACCCCGAGGATTATGTTCTGCCGCCCTGTCCAGTGGATGTCGAGCTAGTGGAAGGCGACATCATTCAAGCTGGCAGCCTGGAACTTGAGACCTTTGAAACTCCCGGGCATTGCGATGGCCATCTTAGCTTTATCATGCGCGGCGGCGACCGAATCTACCTGCTTGGCGCTGATTTGGTCTTTTGGGGCGGCAAGGTCATCTGGCAGCATATCCATGACTGCCGCATAGATGCCTATGCCCAGAGTATGTTCAAGATGGAGAAACAGGAATTTGACGCGCTCATTCCGGGGCATCTTCAGATTTCATTGAGCGGCGGCAAAGTTCATTTGGATGCCGCCGCCGCCGCCTTCCGTCAGCTTGGCATTCCGCCCAACCTGCTGTAAGCCGCCGCCTATTCGCAGAGCTATCATATCCAAATGAACAGGACAAAATATGAGCGCCGCCGATTATGATTACCCAATCCAGCCGATTCCTTTCACGCAGGTTTCGATTCAAGACAAGTTCTGGAAGCCGCGGATTGAGACCGCCGTCAAGGCAACGATTCCTTATGATTTCAAGAAATGCGAGGAAACCGGACGGATTGACAATTTTTCCAAGGCCGGCGGTTTGATGGCCGGCGCGCATCAAGGCATCTTCTACGATGATTCCGATGTCTTCAAGGTCGTTGAAGGGGCGGCTTATGCCCTTCAGATTTCACCTGACCCGAAATTGGAAGCCTATGTCGATGACCTGATTCAAAAGTTCGCCGCCGCCCAGGAAGACGATGGCTATCTGTACACCGCCCGAACCATTGACCCAGCCAATCCCCCGCAAGGATGCGGCGCGGAACGCTGGTCCAACTTGGCTGTCAGCCATGAGCTTTACAATGTCGGTCACATGTACGAAGCGGCGGTGGCTTATTTTCAGGCTACCGGCAAGCGCGAGTTCCTCGACATTGCGCTTAGCAACGCCAGCTTGATCGATGAGGTCTTTGGCGCCGACAAATTGCGCGATGTCCCCGGACATCAGGAAATCAAACTGGCTTTGATGCGCCTGCATCGGGTCACCGGCGACGAAAAATATCTGCGGCTGGCGAAGTTCTTCGGGGATTCTTGGCATCGCGAAAGCTGGTATAATCTCAATAATAAACAATTTATCAGAAGGAACGAAGCCATGAATAAGTCGCTGCCTTTTTTCTTTGCTCTGCTCTTGGTCATTGCTGGTCCCGTTTTTGCACAGGATGGAGGATACGCCGGCGCCGGCACATTCAAAGACCCCTTCGTTTTCAACAGCTTCGCCGACACCGGAAACGGGCTTCTTGTCCGGGTAACCGGGCTGGAACGGCCGGCGGATGAAGCCATGTGCGAGGAGAACCTTAGGCCAGACGGAGTCGAATGCGTCGGCGTGTCGGTTGATGTGCGATGCGCGTCATCCCGCGCAGAAAACTGCGACATTATCTGGTGGGATTTTGAGTTAGCTGGTGACCAGGGTCTTATCTATGCCAACGCGGCTGAAGATGCTTCCGATGCCCTGACGTTTGATTTAGCGCCGGGCGATGAAGCAAGCGGCAGCCTAATCGCCATCGTCAACAGCGACGACGCCAATCTGACGCTGCTGTTTTACCATTTTCCCGATATAGCCTACACTTTCCCGCGCGTCTTTGCGACTGAATCATCGCCCGAACCCGCTGACGGGATTGCCATCACCGCGACCGTCGGCATGATCGCGCGGGTTGGGCCAAACAGCGGTTTGGATTTCACCGGTGTATTTAACCGCGGCGAAGAGCTGATCGCGCGTGGACGCAGCGCAGACGGCGCCTGGCTGGAAATTTCATTTGGATGGGTCCCCGCCGAACTTGTTGAAACAGAAGGCGACATCATGGCATTGCCGGCAGCATCCGGGCAATGTGGAAAATAAGAGCGGGATTCCATGCCAAAACCCAATGTCGTCTCCCTGCTGACCGGCCAATGACGCTTGCAGGCGCTGGGATACAGCGGCAATGCACAAGCGCCGCCAGCCATTGAGCATAAGTCGGAACAAGGTCGGACAAATCAGCGCCGAACTGCCGGATGAGGCAGTCGCCCACCCCAGCCTCCCATCCGCTCGGATAATCGTCGGCTGGAATAATGGCATTCACCAACGCTTTCAAGACGCTTAGCCGCTGTTCGTCCAGCATCAGCGCGGCCCGCTGAACAAAATCATGCCGGCCGGGACGTCGGCGCCGCATTTTCGGGTTTGGCGGCCGCGTCGGCGTACAGGAAGCATTTTACACTTCGCCCTTCGTGGACCACGCTTGGCGGTATGCTGTCGCGGCAGATGTCCATGACCGCCGGGCAACGGCCGGCGAACTTGCAGCCGGTGCGCGTATATTCATCGGTTTCGATGACCGCCAGGTCGATTTTCTCGTTCCAGGCGTCGCTGGTCTGGATGCTGGGAATGGATGCCTTGAGATTTTGGGTATAGGGATGCAATGGATCGCCAAGCACCTGCTCGGTCGCGCCCATCTCGACAATCCAGCCGCGCAGCATGACCGCGATCCGATCCCCGGCATAAAAGGCGGTCGCCAGGTCATGGGTGATATAGATGACGCTGACCTCATTATCGGTTTTCAGTTTGCGGAACATATTGACAATCGACATCCGCAAAGAGGCGTCCAGCATCGAAACGGGCTCATCGGCGACAATCAGCGATGGCTTGGTGATCAGGGCGCGGGCGATGGCCACCCGCTGCGCTTGACCGCCGGACAATTCGTTGGGGTATCTGCCGGCGATTTCCGCCAGCGTCAAGCCGACTTCGCTCAAGACGGCATTGATGTATTCGCCGGCGTCTTGCTTATTTTTCGCGGCCATTTTGTAATTGCGAACGGTTTCATAAAGATAGCTGTCGATTCGCTTGAGCGGGCTGAAGGCGGCGAAGGGGTCTTGGAACACTGGCTGGACTTCTTTATAGAACCAGGACTTCATCTCGCGCCTGCCAATATCGTTGATGACCCGATTTTTATAGCGCAGGATGCCTTCGGATGCGGTTTCCATGCCCAGCGCCATCTTGGCCAAGGTGGTTTTGCCGCTGCCGCTTTCGCCAACAACGGCGAAAATCTCCGGCTTGTCGGAATCAATCGTAATCGAGGCGCGGTCGACCGCATGAAATTCTTGGCTGCTGAAGCCCTGCCGAATATGAAATATCTTGCTTAAATTTTCGATTTGCAGCAGCGGCGCTTGGTTTTTAGACGGCTGGCGCATGGCTCAATTCCTCTTCGACAACGTGGCAGGCGGCGCGATGTCCGGGCGCAATTTCAATCAGATCCGGGTCAATCGTGTGACAAATATCCCGCGCCAATGGACAGCGCTCATGGAAACGGCATCCCGCCGGCGGCTGATCCAAGGCTGGCGGCCGGCCGGGAATGCTGACGCGCTCTTGGCGCGACTCCAGGCTGGGCAGTGAATCGATCAGATATTGGGTATAGGGATGGCGCGGGTTCCGCAAGATGGTCTTGGCGGCGGCTTCTTCGACCAGCCTGCCGGCGTACAGGATGGCGATGCGGTCGGCCAGGTTGGCGTGAACGCCCATGTCATGCGTGATCAACACCAAGGTACTGCCCTCTTTTTGCTGGACTTCCTTGAGCATTTGAATCACGCCGCGCTGCACGACCACATCCAGCGCCGTTGTCGGCTCGTCGGCGAAGACGAGCTTGGGCCACAGGATGGTCGCCAGGGCAATCGTCACGCGCTGGCGCATCCCGCCGGATAATTGGTGCGGATAGGATGCCATCACCTTTTCGGGCAGGCCCAGATCGCTTAGATAGCTGGCTGTCAGCTTGAAGGATTCTTTTTTGGTGACCATGCGGTGGGCGCCGATAAAGTCGTGGAAGGTATCGCGGATGCGGCGCACTGGATTCAAAACGTGCATGGAGCCCTGCGGGATATACGAGATTTGCCGCCAGCGCAGGTCTTGTTTCTGCTCTTCGGTCATTTCGTCGGCGCGGATGGTCTTGCCCTCAAGGTGATAGGTGATGTCGCCGCCGACGACCGTCAGCGGCGGCTGATACGCGCCGAGCAGAACTTTTAGCAGGGTTGATTTGCCGCAGCCGGATTCGCCGGCGATGCCATAGACTTCGCCCGCTTGAATCTGAAGCGAGATGCCATCGACGGCTTTGACGGTGCGCTCGACGCCGTAGGCTTTGGTGATGTAGTAAGCGCGCAGGCTGTTGGTTTCGATGACAGCGGCCATTACTCGTCCTTCGCTTTCCGCGGGTCGCCTTGCGCGTGGGCTTCAATCCGCGCCAGCCGTTTGCGCGGGTCGAGGTATTCGCTCAAGCCAATCGATACCAGATAAAAGCCGAGAAGCATGAGAATTGTGGTGACCACCGGCACGATCAGGACCCAGGCGCGGCCCGCCCAGACCGAGTTATAATAGTCGCCCCAAAAAATCATGGTGCCGATGGTCGGGTTTTCGAGATCGCCCAAGCCGAGATAGGACAGCGTAATCTCAATGCCGATGGCGAAGATAAAGCCGCTGATGACATCGGCCAGCAGAAAGGGAATGATAAAGGGCAGGTGCTCTCGAATGACAATTTTAACGGTGTTCATGCCGCTGAAAATGGCGGTATGGGTGAAGTCGCGCTCGCGCAGGCTTAGCACAGCGGCGCGGTAACGTTTGGAAGGGTGCGCCCAGTCCAGCAGCCCGATGAGTATCCCCAGCGACACAATGCCCAAATATCCGCGCAGAATGACGGCAATCAATATCAGCAGAGGCAGCCGCGGGATGACGATGACACTCTCGACAATGGCTTGCGTCACGCGGTCAAAAGTTCCGCCTAAATAACCGGATATCATGCCCAGCACAACGCCGATGCCGCGTCCAATCAGGGTTGCGATGCCGGCGATGACGATGGTATTGCGGATGGCGAAGGTCGTTGTCCAAAAGACGTCTTGACCCTGTGATGTCGTGCCGAAAATGTATTGGGCTGAAGGCGGTTGGTTGCGCTTGACCTTGCGGCGCAGTCTATCGTGCTCATAGGGAGAGAAGAGGGATAGAATCACCATAACCGCCACCAGCAGCAAAAAGAGCGAGCCGAAGCGAAATGAGGGGCTGAACTTGAGGAGGTCGCGTATGGTTGTGAGCATGGCAGCCTTCCTTATCGCAGGCGGACGCGCGGGTCAACGATGGGATAGAGCAGGTCGATGAGCAGCGAGGCGGTGGCGACCCCCACAATGGACAGCAGCACAATCCCCATAATGATGTTGTAATCGGCGTTGATGATGGCGTTATACAGCACATAGCCCACGCCCGGATATGAAAACAGCACTTCGGTTATCAGCGTGCCTTCAAATATCGCGCCCAGCGAAAGCGCCAAGTCGTTGAGATGCGGCAGCATGGTATTGCGGATGATGTAGGAAAACAGGATGCGGCGTTTGGGCACGGCGGCCAGTTCGGCATACTGCACATAATCGCTGGCGGTTTCGGTTGTCCCCAGCGCTTTGGCCATGATGAAGCGGAAGGCGGTCGCGCCAATGACTATCGAAAGCGCCGGCAGGAAACCGAAATAAAGCAGCGTGCTGATGTATTCCCAAGTGAAGGCCGGCGCCCCGCGCGAGCCGCCCACCTGCGGAAACAGCTTCAGCCAGGCGACAAATATGAAAAGGAGGATCAGGCCAATAATCAGATAGGGAATGGGATAGATAACAAGCACGATCCGCTCCAGCACCTGCGGCGCGAATCGGTCGGCGTAGTAAGCGGCGAAAGAGCCGCTGATGACGCCCAGGATCCATGAGAGGATGGTCGTCGTTCCCAGCAAGCCAATCGTCCAGGGCAGTCCGGCGCCGATGATCTCCGAAACGGGCGTCGGGAAACTCTGAAACGAAGGGCCCAGATCACCTTGGAGCAGACGGCCCCAGAACCGACCGTACTGTTCCAGCAAAGAACCATCCAGCCCGAACAAATCCGTCATGGTGGCTCGCATGGCGACCACCGCTTTGGGATCCATGGTCTGGAAAGCCGTCAGGCGGGAAATCATTTCGTCGACCGGACTGGACGGCAACAGGCGCGGAATCAAGAAGATAAGCGAAACGCCAATGAAGATGACCGCCGCCCATTGGACGATGCGCGGCAGGATGTAAGTTCGCAGCAATCTCATTGGCTCAACCACCCATCAGAGAGTTCACCCCCGCGTTTTGTGGGGAATAGTTTTTTTCATCTCCAAGCCCCTCCCCCAAACATCAAGGAGGGGTCTCGACGAACGCTGGCGCCGTCAACAGCGCCAACATTGAGAAGAAATACAAGTTTCCTTGTCATAAGTATATCTCCTTGATAAATAATTATTATTTAAGAGCGTCATTGGCGACCCTAATTCACTGATGCCTGATTTAACCGGCGCGCCGTTTATCATAACCAGAAAACTAAAAAGCGCAAATCGTTTGCGCGCATCAGCTTTTCTGATTATATTGGCGGGCGGTAAACGCTGCAATCATTTGCGTCGATTTAGAGACGAAGTTATTGTGAAAAGGATGATAATGTGCCCAAGAAACCCAATATCCTGCTGATCGCCATTGATTCAATCCGCGCCGATCACATGAGTTGTTATGGCTATCCGCGCCTGACCACGCCGCATATCGACCGCTTCGCCAGCCAGGCGGCGCTTTTCGAGCAGACCTACAGTCCGCATATCCCGACCACCCCGGCTTATGCTTCCATGCTGACCGGCATGGACTGCTTCGGCACTCAAGTGGTGGCCTTGCGTCATGCCGGGCCTCTGCGGCCCGAAGTCAAGACCTTGGCCGAAATCATGCGCGGGCAGGGCTATAACACGACTTCGGTCGGATTCAGCGGCAATCCAAGCTCGCGCGGATTCGACACCTATATCAGCTACGCCGGCTGGGGCAGCTGGCGTCAGGGCCGCAGCCCCAAAGCGCAAAATCTGAATGCGGCGGCGATGCCGGAACTGGCGCGGCTGGTCGCCGATGACAAGCCGTGGCTGATGATGCTGCGCCACATGGATCCTCATGCGCCCTATTTGCCGCCGGCGCCCTATGAGCGCATGTTTTATCATGGGGATGAAACCGACCCCAGCAATCAATCCATGGAGCCGGTGATGAGCTTCAAGCCCTTCCGCGATTTCTTCGCCTCGTGGATGCCGCCGGGCATCCGCGACAAGGATTACATTATCGCCCAGTACGACGGCGCCATCGCCTATATGGACGCGGCGATGCAGTCCATCTTTGAGGCGCTGGAAACGCAGGGCGTCATGGACGACACCATTGTCGTCATCAACGGCGACCATGGCGAAACGCTTTATGACCATGAATGCTGGTTTGACCATCACGGCATCTATGACAATGTGCTTTATGTTCCTCTCATCATCCGCTATCCGCCCAAACTGCCGGCCGGCAAGCGCGTCAAAGGCTTCAATCAGCATAAAGACCTGCTGCCGACTCTGCTTGAACTGGCGGATATTCCACTGGATGCGATTGATTTTCCATCTGATCTGCGCTTTGACGGTCAAAGCCTGACCAAGCTGGTCGCGGGCGAAGTCTCGTCGTTTGAAAGCGAAATTTACATCACCGAATGCACTTGGATGCGGAAGCATGGCTGGCGCACGCCGGCATGGAAACTGATGGTCGCGCTTGAGCCTGACTTCCATTTCAAGCCGGAAATTGAACTTTACAACCTGGTCGAAGACCCGGACGAGAACAATAATCTGGCGGAACAGGAGCCGGATGTCGCCGCTTGGCTGCGGGGGCGGATGGAAGCCTGGATCGCCAAGCGCGAGGCCGAAACCGGGCTGCCAAACCCGATGCATCACCAAGGCGATTGGCACGGGCAAGCGGGCGTTGGGGCTTTCACCTCGTCGCAGCAGGCCTATGACAGCTTGTATATCGGCAATCTGGACGAAGCCATTCGGCTTCAGGCGGAATCGCGGGCGCAGCCGAAATCCGGCGATGATTCAAGAAAACGAGCCCCATAGAATAGACATGAGAGAGGAATCATGATGACACTTCGAATCGCGGTTGTTGGCATGGGCGGGATTGGCAATACGCACGCGCGGGTGTATTCAGAGCATCCGCAGGCGGAAGTTGTCGCTGTGTGCGACATCATCGCGGAGAAATCAGATCAAGCGGCGGCGGCTTATGGCTGTGAGGGCTTTTATTCGGTGCAGGCCATGCTGGACAGCGGCCTTGAGTTCGACGCCGCCAGCGTGACCACCGCCGGGACCGAAAACGGCGGCGATCATTATGAGCCGACTATGCAGCTGCTTGGCGCCGGCTATCCTGTCCTGGGCGAGAAGCCGATATCGAATGAAATCGCCAAAGCCGAGGAAATGGTGGCCTTGGCGCGGGAGAAGAATCTCCGTTATGGCATCAACCTCAATCATCGCTTCACGCCGGCCGCCCGGCTGGCAAAAGAATGGGTTGATGCTGGCCGGCTGGGAGAGGTGAATATGATTGACATGACGATGTGGATTAACAATCCCAATGAAACATCGCCGCATTTCCACATGCGCGCGCTTCATCCGCATTCTTTGGATGTCATGCGCTATTTTGCCGGCGCCGAGGTTATCAAAGCGCAGGCTTTCTTCAAAAAGGGCAAGGGGCGCCGCATCTGGTCGAACGCGCAGGTCAATCTTTTGTATGAAAACGGCGTTATCGGTCATCTGCGCGGGAGTTACGACGGCAACTTTGGCGCCGCCGGCACTTATGGGCTGGAAACCTTGGAGGTCGTCGGCTCTGACGGGCGTTTTATCCTGCGCGATGCCTGTGAGGAACTCATCTTTTATCCAAGATTTGAAAAAGGACTGGAGCGGCATGAAAATCTGGGCGGCATGAGTCACTTCAGCCAGACATTCAAAAGCCGGATTTCACGCTGGGTCGAGCAGAATATCGCCCAAGCCGCGCCGGACGAGATCGATGCTTCTGGCGCCGACGCGCTCAAGGCGCAGCGCGTCATTGAAGCCGCCATTGAATCCTGGGATACGGGAAAGGTCGCGGCGCTGTGATTACCGTCATCGGCCGCGGGCATTCGGGCACGCGCACCATATCCCATACCCTGTATGCCAGCGGCGTTTATATGGGCGGCAGCCTCAACCCGTCCGGCGATTTGATCCCGCCGACAGCGATGTATGATGCCTGTCGGATTTTTGGCCGATATGTCAAGTGGAACGGTGATTTAAGCTGGGATTTCAGTCGAAGCCGCGAAATGGAGATTCCGCAGCGCTTCATTGATTTGCTGCATCATTACCTGTCATCCGTATTGGATCATGGCGGCGCGCTCAAAGGCTGGAAAATCCCGGAGACGACCCTGGTTTATCCTTGGGTGGTCAGGCTGTTTCCGGAGATGCATTATATCTTTTGGATTCGCAATCCGCGCGACTGCATTCTGGGCAGTCACAAGACGGATGACCTGCGCGACTTTGGCATTCAGTATCCCGAAACGGAAGATGAGCGGATGCGCCGCGCCATCTCTTGGAAGTATCAATATGACCTGGTTAAAACGACGCCTAAGCCCAAGCGCTGGATTGAGGTGCGCTTTGAGGATTATGTGCTGAAGCAGGAAGAGACTCTGCAACGGCTGGAAGCCTTTTTGGGCTTGCCGCTGGCGCGCATTATCCTGCGCCGGGACACCATTCATCGCTGGAAATGCGACCGGGGGCGCAATTATTTCGACTTCTTTGAACCGGCCATGCGCGAGTACCGCTATGAAATACCGCCGCCAGCCCGCATTGAGGCCAGGTGGAAAGGGGCAAGACTTGACGCTTAGAGCCGCGGTCATCGGATTGGGGCCGATTGGCAATCTCCATGCCCGGCTGTATCAGCAGGATGACTTGGCTGAACTGGTCGGCGTCTGTGACCTTGTTAGGGACCGCGCCGACGCGGCATCCAGCCGTTATGCCGTACCGCCTTTTTATGATGTCGAGACGATGCTGAATGATCTGGCGCCGGACGTCGTCAGCATCGCGACCGGGGGCTATGAAAACAGCAGCGACCATTATCTGCCGACCATGCAGACGCTTGCGGCCGGCTGTCATGCGCTGGGCGAAAAACCGATATCCAACGAGATTCCACTGGCGGAAGAGATGGTCGCCAAAGGGATGGAGATGGGGGTTTGCTATGGCATCAACCTCAATCACCGCTTCACGCCGGCGGCGCGGCTGGCGAAATCATGGCTGGATGAAGGGCGGCTGGGGCATCTGCTGTTTGTCAATATGGCGATGTGGATTATGAACCCGGCCGAAAGCTCGCCCTATTATCACATCAAGTCGCTGCATCCCCATACCGTCGATGTCATGCGCTATTTCTGCGGCGACATTGAAGCGGTGCATTGTTTTGCGGCCAAAGCGCCCGGGCGGCGGATCTGGTCGACGGCGCAGTTCAGTTTCCGCTTCAGGAATGGCGTCGTCGGCGCCTTGACCGGCAGCTATGACATTGCGCGCGGTCATCCGATGGAGCGGTGCGAAGTGGCGGGGACGGGCGGCCGTTTTGTGCTGGATGACATGTGGCGCGAACTGACGTTTTATCCGGCCGGGGATCTGGAGAAAACGGTTTATACCGACCCGCTCTTCGGCGGATTTCATAACTTTGAAAACACTTTCCGCGAACGGATTCATGCCTTTCTGCGGCAAGTGACGGCGGGCGTGGCGCCGGCGGATATCGACGGCAGCGCGGCCGAGGGCTTGGCGGCGCAGAAGGCCTTGGCGGCGGCGATTGAATCGCTGGAGACTGAAACGGTGGTATATTTATAGTATAGGAGGAATCTCTAAATGCAAAATCTTGTAGAGCGCGACACCGAAACGCTTATTGACACCCAGCTTCGCAATCTTGGCTGGATTGACGCTCCATCCGACATAAAAAGAAATGTATGGAAGCAATCAGTAAAAACTAGAAATCAAAGAGAAGCTCTTGGAGGTAAAATTCCTGATTATGTGCTGTATCAAACCGATACTGACCGGCCAATAATCGTAATTGAAGCCAAGAGGCCTTATGGAAGTGTTGAAAAGGCGCTGGCGCAAGGAGAAGATTATTGTCGCCGGTTAAACGCTCCAATATGTTTTGCGACAGATGGAATCTATGTAAAAACGAGGCATATTAGATCCCAACAGCCGCTCTTCAAGGATGGCGAGGAGATTGATGAGTTCATCAGAGAGACTATAGCGCTTCAATACGTACGGCAAGAAACGAATGAGATTAGAACACTCGATAGAAGAGTCATCCAATCCAGAAAAGAATTGATTCAAATTTTTGAGATTGCAAATAACCTGCTGCGCGGCGAAGGGCTTCAAGCGGGGCTTGAGAGATTCAGTGAATTTGCGAATATTTTATTTCTGAAGTTAATCAGCGAACTTGAAGACATCAAAGAAAGCGCAGGGGAACAAACAGTCATTGAACCTGAATTTCGGTGGAATTTCTTCAAGAACAAGCACGGCGCTGAACTTTTGCACTATGTCAATGATACTGTTCTTAGGTCTTTCTCACAAAGTTATGATGATCGAACCATATTTGAATCACTTCAGCTGCGAAACCCGAATACGTTAAAAAAGATTATCGATACTCTCGATCCGCTAAACTTGACGGATGTCAATTCGGATATTAAAGGCGATGCTTTTGAATACTTTTTGCGAAGGTACATCAGCAGTCACAACAATGATTTAGGGGAGTATTTTACACCCAGGCATATTGTAAAAACCTGTGTTAAGCTGGCGAATCCGCAAATTGGAGAAACTGTATATGATCCATTTTGCGGCACAGGGGGGATGCTCATTGAATCATTCCGCCATATTAATTCCAAGATGATAAGGAATTCAAGAAATGCGAACGCGCTTAGAGACGATTCTTTATTTGGGCATGAAATTACCAATAATGCCAGAATCGCCAAGATGAATATGATTTTAATGGGCGACGGGCACAATAATATCACTCGATGCGATTCATTGGAAAAGTTAGATCAAATTAAAGAAAAGTACGATGTTGTCATTACCAATATGCCATTCTCGCAGGATACGGAATATGGGAATCTTTATGATCTTCCTACTAGGAATGGCAACAGTATTTGCATACAGCACTGCTTGAAAGCAATCGACTCTAGGTCTGAATCGGGTCGGATTGTTCTAATCTGCGGCGATGATGTGCTTGTCAGCAATCGCTATGAGCGTTTGCGGGAATATATTTTCAAGAATTCAACTGTGCATACTGTCGTGTCATTGCCTCCCGGTGTCTTTGCGCCGTACAGCAATACAGTAAAAACCAATATCCTTTATCTAACTAACATAAAACACGGCTCTCAACAAGAAAAATACTGGTACTTCAAAGTCAAAAAGGATGGATATACATTTGCTCGCAATAGAAAACGGATTAAACACGGAACAAACGATCTTGACACCTTCTTAATGTACAGGTTTAGCGGCGACCATGAGTTATTCAAAGCAGTTGATATAGAAAACATCAGGCCAGACGGATATAAAATGATACCGTTTCTAAGCAGTGGTCTTGGAAGCGAGAACGCGGTTTTGCTAGGCGAAATAACGACGCAGCAATTTCGCAAGGCTGGAGCGGATTTCAAAAATTACGCAGTCGGAACCGTTGCCGCGAGAGCTAGGGATCATGGGGGATTGATCCCTAAGCTGGAATACTATAAGAAAGAATTTCAATCCGAAAACAGGCGCGGGTATAAGCTGGTTATGCCGGGAGAATTCGTTTATAGGAAAGAGGGGGCTGATATTGGTAATTTCGGTTGGAATCGCTACTCGTATCCGTTGGCGGTATCTCCTATTTATGTAGTTTTTTCGATTGATCAAGACAGGGTGCTGCATGATTATTTATTTAATGTGCTTCGCGGTGAGTTCTTTAAGGAAGCTGCGAGCAATCTGATGGTTGGAGTCGCCCGCGCCAGTTTATCATATCAGGATTTTTCCAGGATGGAAATACCGCTGCCATCCCTAGAACGGCAAAGAGAAATCGCAGCATTGGAAAATCAAATTCGGGATAAAGTGAGAGAGATTTCTGAAGTGAAAGAGAAAATACAAGATCAGCTAATTGACATTTATGCAACCAGTTGACAGGAGATAGATGATGAAAATCGGCGCAAATTCGCTTTTATTCGGCGCGTGGGATATGGAAACGGCTTTCAAGTATCTGGCGATGGCCGGCTATGACGGCATCGAAATGTCGGCGATTGACAGCATGAGCCAGCACCTGGTATTGGACCGCTGGCGGGAGATCGCGCCGGGGGTCAAGCGGCTCGCCAAGACTTATGACCTTGAACTGCTGGCGATGGAGCAGTCGTCGCGCGATCCTGACCTGATGGAAAAGGCTTTTCAAGCGGCGGTCGAGATCGGCATTCCGATTATCAACTGCGGGCCTGGCGGCGTGGCCGACGATGAATCGACCTATCCGCAAGCGCTGGATGAACTGGGGCTGCTGGTTGGCAAAGCCGAAAAATATGGCGTGACGCTGTGCATCAAAGCCCATGTCGGGCAGTACGTCTACAATACGCCGACCAGCCTCAAGGTGCTGAACGACATCCAATCGGATTATTTTGGGCTGGATATGGATCCTTCTCATATTCACCGCGCCGGCGAAAATCCAGTGGAAGCCATTGAAGCGGTGGTTTCGCACATCAGGCACGTCCATATTCGGGACTGCAAAGGGCGGCAGGCGGGGCCTGGCGCGCCTGAAGATCAGGCTAATGGCCGCGGCGATATTGACCTGGTGGGCTATATTCGGGTATTGCATGAAAATGGCTACGCCGGCGCGCTTGATTTGGAGGTCATCGGCACTAAAGCGCAAGGGCATACACTCGAACAGTGCTGCATTATCGCCGCCGAAGCGCGCGGTCACATGCAAGCCTGTCTGCAAGCCGCCGGGGCGCGGTAAAGGAAGCAGAGATGACATTCACACCCAGCGAACGGCAAATCAAAGCGGCATTCAGCATCGCCAGCGAACGGTACGGCGCCTTTGACGTTGATGCGGCGGCGGCGATGCAAGCCCTCAACGCGGTCGCCATCAGCCTGCACTGCTGGCAGGGCGATGATGTCGGCGGCTTTGAGGCCCCTGAACGCGGCCTTAGCGGCGGCATCATGGCCACCGGCAATTATCCGGGCAAGGCGCGCACCGCCGAAGAGCTGCGCCGCGACCTCGACAAGGCCTACAGTCTGATTCCAGGAACGCATCGGCTCAATCTTCATGCCTCGTATCTGGAAAGCGAACGCAAAGTTCCCCGCAATGAAATTCAGCCGCGGCACTTCCAGGCTTGGGTGGATTGGGCGCGGGAAAAGGGGCATGGCATCGACTTCAATCCGACCCTGTTTTCGCATCCGCTGGCCGACGACGGCTTCACGCTGTCTCATGCCGATGAAGCTGTGCGGAACTTTTGGATTGAGCACTGTCAGGCCTGCCGCGAAATCGGGGCCTATTTTGGCGCCGAATTAGGAACGGCCTGCATTACCAATATCTGGATCCCCGATGGTTACAAAGACCTGCCGGCCGACCGATTGGCGCCGCGGCAGCGGCTCAAGGCGGCGCTGGATGCGATTTTCAGCCGGCCGCTCGACCCGGCGCATCATCTGGATGCGGTGGAATGCAAGCTGTTTGGGCTGGGTTCAGAAAGCTATGTGGTTGGCTCGCACGAATTTTATCTGGGGTACGCCATCGCCAATCAAAAGGTCTTGTGCTTGGACGCCGGCCACTTCCACCCGACCGAAACCATCGCCGACAAGCTGTCGGCCGTCCTGCTTTATGTGCCGCGAATTCTGCTGCATGTCAGCCGCGGGGTGCGCTGGGACAGTGACCATGTCGTCATCCTTAACGATGATCTCCAGGCCATCATGCAGGAAATCGTCCGCAGCGGCGCTTTGGAGCGCATCCATATTGGGCTGGACTTCTTCGACGCCAGCATCAACCGCGTCGGCGCTTGGGCGATTGGCGCGCGCAATGCGCTGCGGGCGCTGCTGATGGCGCTGCTGGAGCCGCGCGATTTGCTGCGTCAATATGAAAATGAGGGCGACTTCACCGCGCGGCTGGCGTTGCTGGAGGAATTAAAAGGTCTGCCCTTTGGGGCTGTCTGGGATTATTACTGTCATACGCAGGCGGCGCCGGTCGGCATGGCGTTTATGAACGAGATCAGCGCCTATGAAGCGATGGTTTTGCCAGAACGGAGCTAGATTCACCTAACTATGCACAGGAGACAATATGCAGCTGTTCAAAGCCGAAGATTATCGGCATGTCAAATATCTATGGGACGATGCTCATGCCGATTCACTGGATGCGGTGGGCCGCTTGGTTTATCGCTCCAACCTGCTCGGCGATGACCAGCGCATCACCAATACCGGCGGCGGCAACACCTCCAGCAAAATCATGCAGACTGACCCGCTAACGGGCGAGGCAGTCGATATTATGTATGTGAAAGGCTCGGGGGGCGACCTGCGAACCGCCAAACGGGCGAACTTCGCCGCCTTGCACATGGACAAGGTGATGCGATTGCGGGCTGTCTATAATGCGGCGGCGCTGAAAGGCGTCAAGACGCCGATTGAAGATCAGATGGTGTCGATGTATCCCCACTGCGTCTACAATCTGAACCCGCGCGCCAGTTCGATTGACACGCCGCTGCATGCCTTTATCCCCTATCGCCACGTTGATCATACTCACCCGAACGCCGTCATCGCCATCGCCGCCTGCAGCAATGGTCGGCGGCTGACCGGCGAAATTTACGGCGATGCGGTGCGGTGGGTCGATTGGCAGCGGCCGGGATTTGACCTTGGGCTGGTTCTGCAAGAAACGATTGCCGCCCATGAAGGCTTGGTCGGCATTGTGCTTGGCGGGCATGGCTTAATCAACTGGGCGGATGATGACAAGGCCTGCTATGAGCTATCCTTGACCCTGATTGAAAAAGCGGCCCGTTACCTTGAGGAGCATGACCAAGGGCGGCGGACCTTTGGCGGCGCGAAATACCGTAAACTTGACGATGCCGCCCGCGATGCCCTGTGGGCCGACCTGCTGCCCAGCCTGCGCGGCATGGTATCGCAGCAGAATCGGTTTATTGGGACGGTGCAGCATGATGATGACATCCTGACTTTTGTCAACAGCCATGATGCCGGCCGCCTAGCCGCGTTAGGCACATCCTGCCCCGATCACTTTTTGCGTACCAAAATCAAGCCTTTGTTTGTCGATTGGGATCCGCAAGCGGGCGACACCGCCGCCCTGCGCGCCGAATTGAGCGGCGGCATCGAGCGGTATCGTCAGGATTACCGCGCCTATTATGAAGGCTGCAAACATGATGACAGCCCGGCCATGCGCGACCCCAACCCGCGCGTGATTCTCATCCCCGGCATCGGCATGGTCGCCTATGGCAAGAACAAGAGCGAATCCCGCGTGACGGCTGAATTTTACAGCAACGCCGTCGCGGTGATGAAAGGCGCCGAAGCCGTCGGCGATTATGTCGCCCTGCCCTATCAGGAAGCCTTTGACATCGAATACTGGGCTTTGGAAGAAGCCAAACTCCAGCGCATGCCGGCCGAGAAATCATTGGCGCGCAGGGTTGTGATTGTGATTGGCGCCGGCAGCGGCATCGGCGCCGCCACGGCGCATCGGGTCGCCCGAGAAGGGGCCCATGTGGTCTGCGCTGATCTGAATATCGAAGCGGCGCAGGCCATCGCCAGCCAGCTAACCGCGATTCACGGCGCCGGCATCGGCGTGGCCGGCTCCGGGATTTCCAGCGCCGGGGCGGCGATTGCCCTGGCGGTGGACATCACCCGGCGCGAAAGCATGGCGGCGTTTTTGGATCAGGTTCTGCTGGCTTATGGCGGGATCGACGACATCATCGTCACCGCCGGCGTCTTCGCCGCGCCGGACCAAAGCGGGCGCATCTCTGATGAGCAGTGGCGTTTGACCTTTGATGTCAATGTGCTGGGCGGTTATGTCGCCGCCGACAGCGCCGGCGCCATCTGGGAAGCGCAGGGTCTGCCGGCGGCGCTGGTCTTGACCACCAGCGTGAACGCCGCCGTCGCCAAAAAAGGCTCGGTCGCCTATGACACCAGCAAGGCGGCCGCCAATCATCTGGCGCGCGAAATGGCGATTGAACTGGCGCCGCTGGTGCGCGTCAATGGGCTGGCGCCGGCGACCGTGGTCGAAGGCAGCGGCATGTTCCCGCGCGAGCGCGTCATCAGTTCGCTTGACAAGTATGATATCGAATTTGACGAGGGCGAAAGCACTGAAGCGCTGCGGAGCCGTTTGGCGGATTTTTATGCCCGGCGCACGCTGACTCAAAAGGCGATCACGCCCGAAGACCAGGCCGAGGTGGCTTATCTGCTGATTACGGATGCCTTCAGCAAGACGACCGGGCAGATTTTCAGCGTCGATGGCGGCCTGCATGAGGCTTTTTTGCGGTAGGGGAAAGTCGCTGTTTATTTGGCGTCCGTCAGTTGACGCTGGATGCTGTCAATTTTGTCATCAACGCAATCGACCCGCGCGGTGATGGCAGACAGCTGCGTCTCTACGCTGCTTAAACGCCCCTGTATATCTTGATGCGCGGCTTCGGATGCTTGACGAACTTCCCTAATCTCCTGCCGCAGACCGTTATGCGCGGCTTCGGATGCTTGGCGAACTTCCCTAATCTCCTGCCGCAGACCGTTATGCGCGGCTTCGGATGCTTGACGATTTTCTTTAATCTCCTGCCGTAGACCGTTATGCGCGCTTTCGGATGCTTGGCGAGCTTCTTTAATCTCCTGCCGCAGACCGTTATGCGCGGCTTCGGATGCTTGACGATTTTCTTTAATCTCCTGCCGCAGATCGCGGCGGATAATCTCCAAGTATCCAAAGAGCGCAATAAGCACGCCAAGACCAGCGACCACCGTACCGGTATCCATCATGACCTCCGCTCATAACATAGTCGTTGATATTATAGCACAATTCGCAATGATTTTCAGTTGCAAATGTGAAAATACTATGTTAGTTTCAATTTGCCATTTATTGGCGATATTTTTAGTGTTTCCTGTGGCAGTCAGGTTTGGTCGCCAAGTTCTGCCACAGGAAACCCCTAAACGTTGAAGACCGCGACGAGGAAACCCGTCTCGGCTTTCAATGGCGATTATATGATGAATCGGCCAGCGAGGTTAAGGGTGAATGCGCTTTGCTTATGGCGTTATGCAGAAGCCGCTGCGAGTTGTTATCGGGGTTCTGCTGGCGATGGGCGCCGTATTGTTTTTTTCCTATTTATATTTGGATGCCGCGCAAAAGCAGAGTTCTGTTAATTCTAAGCTATCGAAGAATGATCAGCTTGTCTATATGGACATTGCGAAACAGGCTTATGAGACTGGGTTTCAATATACGGGGAATCGCAATCAAATGCCGCTTTACCCTTTTATCCAGGCTTTGTTTTACTCGCCGCAGCTGGATGATGAGGCATTTTTCCAACAGGGCAAATGGCTGAATGTTGTCTTGTCTCTGCTGTGTCTGCTGGCTTTGGGCATCGCTTTTTTCATCAAGTTTTCCAAAATCTATGCCTTCTACTCGCTGCTGGTTATCGCCTTTCTTGTGTTTGCCATTAAGTCGCCTTGGTTTCAGGTGGAGATTTTGTTTTATACCCTGCTTGGCTTTGCCTTTATGCTGTCGCTGGAGGCGATCATATCGCCCAAGCGGTATAAATCCATCGGCGTCGGCGTTTTGTTTGCTTTGGCTCATCTTAGCAAAGCCAGCGCTATGTTCGGCCTGTTCATTTTTATAAGCAGCTATGGCATTCTGTTCCTGCATAAGCTGTTTCGCCGCCGTCTGGATGGCGAAGAGGTCAGACGAATCCTGTATCATGCGCTGGCGCCGCTGGTGGTGTTCATGATTCTGCTCTTTCCTTATTTTCAGGAAAGCAAAGAGAGATACGGTTCTTACTTTTACAATGTCAACACAACTTTTTATATGTGGCATGACACTTGGCGAGAAGCTAACAATAGCACGCGGGCGGCCGGGGATCATGCCGGCTGGCCTAAGCTGCCCGATGAAGAGATACCCAGTTTAAGCAAATATCTCAAAGAGCATTCGCTAAGCGATATCATTTCGCGCTTCAGACTGGGCGCAAAACGTTTCATCTGGGCCGGATGCAATGACCAGTTCAGTCCATTCGCGTATGGATACTGCAATCAGGTTGTGCTGAATGTGATGATGGTCGCTGTTTGTCTGCTGTTTTTCGCTGTTTTTCGAGGCGGACGGGTCAAAAGCAGTTATAAAAATACGCAGGCCGCTTGGTGGATTATCTTGTTTTTTGGGCTTTATGGATTGTCCTTTATTTGGTATTTGCCGATTTCAAGCCGGGCTGGCGGCGTAAGGATGCTTTTAGCATTGGTCATTCCCTTGCTGTGGACAGTTGGGGCGGTTGTGCATGCGCCGCAGATGCAGTCGTTTCAGTTTATGATATTGAGGCGGCCGGTCAAAGTCTTTCATATCGTTTATCTGCTTATGATTTTGACGGTGTTTTATGAACTTTACTGGGTTGCCGCGTTCCGCGCGGCAGCGATGTATGGTGGGGCTTAGACGCTGTTGCGAAAAGCGCAGAAACAGGCTTTATAATGAAAGATGAGTCTTAGGCTCGTTTTTTACAGTGTTTCCGGTGGCAGTCGGGTTTGGTCGCCAAGTTCTGTCATCGGAGACCCCTAAACGCTGAAGACCGCGGCGGAAAACCCGTCTCGGCTTTCAATGGCGATTATATGAATGAATCGGCCAAAAACGAAAGCGGGGCAAGATTATGAGGCGGTTACTCCTGATTGGCATATTGCTGTGCCTGGGGCTGTGGGTCAACGCCGACAATAACCTGTGTCATACGATATGGCAGGGATTGTGCCGTACAGACGGCCACTGGCAAGCAGGCTATCTTGCGAGTCTTGGGGTCAATATAGCCCCCCATGAGATACCGCCAGGCGCGCAATCCTGCATCACGATCAGGGTAAGGTCAAATCTGCGTACATCACCTGTTATTAGCCGCCGCACTTTGATAGACACGGTTCCAGCGGGCACAGTCTTGCATATATTGGCAACAGCGCATGACGATGATGGCCGGCAGTGGTATCGAGCGCATTGGAACGGGCGCCAGGTATTCTGGGCGAAATGGCTGCCGCATTCTCATGCTTGCGGTTCCAGCGGACAATCTATACCGCCGCCGCAACAGTCGGCGACGCGGTCACAGTCGGTGGCGCGGTCACAGTCGGCGACGCGGTCACAGTCGGTGGCGCGGTCACAGAATAACTTCTCTTGCGGCCGCAGAAAAACCTGCGGGCAGATGTCGTCCTGCGCTGAAGCAAGATTTCACTTTACTCAATGTGGCAATGGACGGCTTGACGGTGATAACGACGGGATACCATGCGAGGCTATTTGCGGATAAATCATCCCTAAAGATTCTTCCCGCGATTTTGATACGATGCCAGGCATTGCTAGAGAATTTAAGCTGAAGGACGCGCTTCAAAGGTGCGGAAGTAATTGACGATATCCCAACGCTGGTCTTCGCTCAAGGGCGCGGCGCAGGCCGGCAGACCGCGCCAGCCATCGGCGACGGCGGCATACAGAGCATCGTCGCGCGCATCGTCCAGCTGGGCGCGCAGGGCGCGGAAATCGGCCGAATGACCCTGCCAGACCAGACAATGTCGGCGGTACAGCGCTTCGCCGCGCCGCAGTGAATCGGCATCGGGCAGGACGGCGTTCACCGGCGCCGGCGGCGGATTGAGGGTGAGTTCATAGGCGGTCTGCCGCTGCGCAATGAAGGCGGCGCCAAAGCCCATCACAGCCAGCGCGGCGGCGACGGCCGTCAGCGCCATCAACCCGCTGGCAGGGGTGATACGCAAGCCGGCAAGGGCGCGTCTCGCGGCTGGATAAGCCCAAAGGCAAAGCGCGGCGCCGAGCAGCAGCAGCAGGAGCAGATGAATGAACTGCGGCGGTCGGGATCGCAGGACAGCGTCTGATTCGGCGATTTCCCAAACAAAGGCGGCGCGGGTCATCTCCCCGTCTTCAGCCACAATATCGATCAGCGTCCACCAAGTTCCAGCCGCATCGATCTCATCGCCGCTGGCGGCGTAAAGTCCCTTTTCCAGCGGCGCGGCGAGCGTCCAGGGGGCGCGCCGGCCACGCTTGGGATTGACCATTTGCAGATAAACCCGCGCGTCGTCTGCTGGTCTGTCGGCGCGGCGCAGAATAATATCATAGGTGTTGATGCCTGGGCCGCCGGGGATGACGGCGCTGGTGATGGCATAGCCGCCGATTTTTTGCGTCGCCTGCGGCGCATCGGCTTGGTTTTGGAGTGATTTCGGCTGCGGGATTGGCGTCGCGCTTAGCCAGGCGGCCGCCAGCAGGACAAGCAGCGCGAAAACGACTTCCAGCCGCAGCCAGATGCCCAGCCTGAACGCGGCCGCGGGCAGCTTGCGGCTGCCAAAGGACAGCAGCCGTTCGGCAAGCTGCGGGCGCAGTGACAGATGATTCAGTCCGCCCGCCAGCAGCAGCGGCGCCGCCATGACGAGCTTCACGCCGAGCGAGCCGCCGTAGCTGGCGGCGACATCGGCCGGCGAGACAAACCAGTTCAAAGCATTGTAGGCGCCGCTGATGACGAGGATGATCACCATCGGCGCGATCAGCTTGGAAAAGCGGGCCATGACAGCCCTGAAGGCCTGCCGCCGCGCCTCACCCTCATAGGGGCCCAGCGCCGGCGGCAAAACCAGCGCCAAGGCCATGATGCCGCCCAGCCAGAAGGCGGCCGCCAGCGCATGAAGCCAATGGACAGCCAGCGCCAGCCAGGGCAGGAGCAGGGAGCCGGCGGCGTGGCTGGTGATCATTGTCGAGCCGATCAGCAATGCGCCCAGCCAAGCCAGGCTTTTCCAGATGCCGTCGGTCAGCCGCGGCATCACGCCGCGGTAGTATTCGGCCGCGAAAATCAGAATGGCGGTGAACGTCAGCAGGACCATGCGGAAGGTCCAAACATCGCCAAAGCGCGAGCCGATTTGGACCACCTGCCAAAGGTTGCGCTGAATCACCGACAAGGCATCAGCGCCGAAGAAGGCCATTGACTGCTGCATCAGCGCGATCATATTCGCCGCCAAAGCCAGGGCGACGGCCGCCATCAGGCTGCGGCGGAGGCGGCGCATGACGCGCGGCGGCAGGCCGCCGGCGGGATGTTTTGGGCTGCCCCAGGCCGGCCGCAGCGCCAGCGAGTACAGCAGGGCGGCGCCAAAAAACAAACTGTTCGCCGCGCTAAGGAGCGCGCGCCAAAGCGTCTCCAGCGGGAGCGCGCGGCCATCGGCCGCCTGCCCGGCGATCCCGCCGACTTCCTCGCCGACAAAGAACACCCGGCTTTCGGCGATGACATGGCCATCGCTGGCAAAGGCTGGTCGCAGTTCGACGATGTAGGCGCCGTCCGGCAAATCCGGCGGCACTTGCAGCGACAGCAGCGAGGGGCTGGCTTCGTCGACGCCGCCGACGGCGATCATGTCGCCGGATTGATTCCGCAGGTTCAGTTCGCTGAAGCGCCGCTCTAGGGCTTCGCTGAACCAGTACTGCAGGCGGGTGGGCGGCCGCGGCAAGACGCTGCGGTCGGCCGGTATGGCGCGAACGACGTACCCATGCGTCTGGGCTGGCAGCGCCGTCAAGAAGAGCAGGCACAGGGCGGCTATCTGCTGGCGTAATGTCATGGCGGCCTTTGGATGCAAACGCTGAAACGTTTTTATCATATTCTACATCAATGTCATCGGTTTCCGCGAGCGGTTCGGCGCCGGTTCAGCCTGACCCTTTTGGATGCGGCTGGATTGCGCTATGCTTGTTTTTCAGTCTCATCCTGATCAGGAAAAGGTCTTATGACGGCGGCGGCAAACAGAAATTTCATTACTGAAATCATCGACGAGCACAATCAAAGCGGTCGCTTCGAGGGCCGGGTTCACACCCGCTTTCCGCCGGAGCCGAACGGCTATCTGCATATTGGTCATGCCAAGTCCATCTGTTTGAACTTCGGCATCGCCGAAGAGTACGGCGGGCTGTGCAACCTGCGTTTCGATGACACCAACCCGGCCAAGGAAGAGCAGGAATATATCGATGCTATTATTCGGGATGTCAAATGGCTTGGCTATGATTGGGGCGAACGGCTTTATTTCGCCTCGGATTATTTTGACCAGCTGCATGACATGGCGGTTGAGTTGATTCAAGCTGGCAAAGCCTATGTTGACCAGCTTAGCCCGGATGAAATGCGCGATTACCGCGGCACGCTCAAAGAGCCGGGCAAAGCGAGTCCCTGGCGCGACCGCAGCATTGAAGACAATCTGGCGCTGTTCGAGAAGATGCGGGCGGGCGGATTTAAGGAGGGCGAGGCGGTGCTGCGCGCCAAAATAGATATGTCCGCCGGCAACATCAACCTGCGCGACCCGGTGATGTACCGCATTCTGAACGCAAGCCATCCGCGCACTGGGAACAAGTGGAAAATTTATCCCATGTACGATTTCGCCCATGGGCAGTCGGATTCAATCGAAGGCATCACCCATTCGATTTGCACTTTGGAATATGAAGACCATCGTCCTTTGTATGACTGGTATTTGGATCATATCGAGATCGATCATCCGCAGCAGATTGAGTTCGCCCGGCTGCGGCTGAGCCACACTGTGCTTAGCAAGCGCCGATTGATTCGTCTGGTGCGGGAAAACCATGTCACAGGGTGGGACGACCCGCGGATGCCAACCCTTGCCGGGCTGCGCCGCCGCGGCTATACGCCCGAAGCCATCGGCGCGTTCTGCGAAGACATCGGCGTCGGCAAGGTCAAGGGGGTGGTCGCGCTGCACAAACTTGAATACCATATCCGCCGGCATCTCAATCAGGCGGCGCCGCGCGTGATGGCTGTCCTCAATCCGCTGAAGGTGGTCATCGAGAATTATCCGGCTGATCTGGTGGAAGAGATGTCGGCCGTCAACAACCCCGAGGACGAATCGGCGGGGACGCGCCGGGCGCCCTTCTCCAGGGTTTTGTATATTGAGCGCGAGGACTTTATGGAAGACCCGCCGCGGAAGTTTTATCGTCTGGCGCCGGGCCGCGAAGTCCGCCTGCGTTATGGCTATTTCATCACCTGCACCGACGTGATCAAAGACGAGGCCGGCGAAATTATCGAACTGCGCTGCCGTTATGATCCGGCCACCCGCGGCGGCGCGGCGGCGGATGGGCGCCGCGTGAAGGCGACCTTGCACTGGGTATCGGCGCAGCATGCCATCCAAGCCCAAGCGCGGCTTTATGAAACCCTGTTCACCGTCGAAAATCCGGCTGGCGACAAGGAAAAGGACTTCACCGAGTTTATCAATCCTGATTCGCTCAAAGTCGCTGACCCGATCTATATCGAGCCGTCGGTTCAAGGCGCGAAAGCCGGCGACCGCTTTCAGTTTGAGCGGCTGGCATACTTTGTCGTCGATGCCGATTCGACGGAGGAAAAGCTGGTGTTCAATCGCACTGTGACCTTGCGCGACCAGTGGAAAAAACAGCAGAGCAAGCCGGCAAAACGCCAAAGGAAAAATCGGCGGCGGCGCAAGCGGGCTTGATGACGCCGAATGACCGGCGCTTATCGCACCGCCTGTTTGAGCATGTCCACAAACAGCTTGCGTTTGACGCTGATGGCCACATTGACCTGCGGCCGGCGGCCGGTCACACCGAGTTTGTCTACCACAGTCAGCCCGCGCGCCAGTCCTTCGCCGGTGGCAATGTCGACGCGGAACTGTTCATAGCTGGCGATGGTCGGGTCAATCGCGAGAGCCATCGCAATCGGGTCAGGCAGATCGAAACCGGGCAGGTTTGATTGGTCGCGGGCATATTGATTCAGCGCCGCCTGTATATCGATCACATATTCTGCCAGCCTTGTGCCGATGCGGCGGATTTCGTCAGCCTGCTTTGGGCTGAAGGCGGCGTATTTCCATGAGATGTCCCAGCCGACCATGGTGATCGGCAGGCCTGATTCAAAGACGATTTTCGCCGCTTCTGGATCGGCCCAGATGTTGTACTCGGCCAGCGGCGTGACATTGCCGTGTCCCGAGCCGATGCCGCCCATGACGCAGCATTGGGAGACTCGCTGCGCCAGTTCGGGTTCGCACAGCAATGCCAGGGCGATATTGGTCAAGGGGCCCAAGGTGACCAGGGTGATGTCGCCGGCATGGCGGTTAATCACCTGCCGCAGCTTGTCGACGCCGTGCCCGGCCGCCGGCGCCCGGCCCCAAAGCGGCAGGCCGATATCGCCCATTCCGTCGCGGCCATGGACCGCTTCAGCTGTTGACAGACCGCGCAGCAGCGGTTTGGCGCAGCCGGCATACACCGGGGTATCTTGGCCGCAAAGCTCGACGGAATAGAGGGCGTTCTGCACCGCTTGTGCCAGGGGGACGTTGCCGGCGACCACGGTAATAGCCTGAACATCAATGTCGGGATGCCGCAAAGCCATGACCAAGGCGACCGCATCATCGGAAGCCGTGTCGGTGTCAATGATGAATTTCCGCATAAGGGACTCCAGTCCAAATCGCTTGCGCGTATTCTGATTGTACCATGTCGGCGGCGCGCTGAAAAAATCGGCGGGCGAAAGCGCGGCCTAAGAGTCGCCTTTTGCCTATCATTCTGTGATACGTTTATTCAAGGGCGCCGCGCGGGGAAGGACGATGTTCAGCATCGAGACGGCGCGAAAGGGATGCCTTTCAGATGATTGGCGCATCCAATCAGAAGGACTTTGATGGCTCAAATCGATTCATTCGGCGGCTTTCACTTTACCTTTGAATTGCCGCCACAGCGCAGTATCCAGCGCTTATCACGCCGTGGACCGCCATTTATTGCCAAAAACGGCAGATCTGTTGCCACCGATTTGGCGCGATTGCCCTGGGTACAGCCTGGCCGACCATGCTATACTCAAGATTGAATAGGGATTGGATGGTTTGCTGAAGAGGCTGCAACCATGGATTTCGCAATACCGCGGCATGTACAGGCGATTGCGCGGCGCGTGCGGCAATTTGTCGCCGACGAAGTCATTCCAGTAGAAAGCGAACTGCTTCGTTCCGGCGAAGACTTGAGCATTGACCGGCTGCAAGACCTGCGCTCGCGGGCTAAAGCCGCCGGGCTGTGGGCGCCGACCATGCCCAAGGAATGGGGCGGCATGGGGCTGAACATTCAGGACATCGCGCCTGTGTTCGAGGCCGCCGGCCGCAGCCTGCTGGGCCCCTTGGCGATTCACTGCGCCTCACCCGATGAGGGCAATATGCACCTTTTGCATCAATGGGCAAACGAAGAGCAGACCGAGAAATTTCTGGCGCCGCTGGCTAAGGGCGAGGCATTTTCCGGCTTTTCGATGACCGAGCCCGCGCCCGGCGCCGGCAGCGACCCGCGCATGATCCAGACTTCAGCGGCGAAAGACGGCGCCGAGTGGGTCATCAATGGGCATAAATGGCTGACAACCTATGGTGAAATCGCCGATTTCTTTATTATCATGGCGGTGACAAACCCAGCCGTGCATCCCTATCAGGGCTGCACGCAGTTTCTCGCCCGGCGCGATACCCCCGGCATCCATATTCTGCGGGATGTCCCGGTCATGGGCCTAAAAGACTTCGGCGGTCACGTCGAGATACGCTATCACGATGTCCGTTTGCCGGCGAGCGCGGTTCTTGGCGGCGAAGGCAATGGATTCATGCTGGCTCAATCGCGCTTGGCCCCGGCGCGCCTGACCCATTGCATGCGCTGGACCGGCATCGCCCAACGCGCCCTGGAGATCGCAGTCGAGTATGCCGCCGGCCGTCAAGCCTTTGGCAGCGCATTGACCGGCCATCAGTCGATTCAGTGGATGCTGGCTGATTCGGCGATGGAGCTCAAGATGGGCCGGCTGCTGATTCATGAGGCTGCCTGGCTGCTGGCGCAGGGGGAACAGGCGCGTATCGAAACCTCTATCGCCAAGGTGCAGGTGGCGGAAACTGTCAACCGCGTCTTGGACCGCTGCATTCAAATCTGCGGCGGGCGCGGCATTTCGCGGGATTTGCCCTTGTCCACCTGGTTTGAAAAGGCGCGCGCCTTCCGCATTTACGACGGCGCCTCCGAGGTTCATCGCATGGTGGTCGCCAGGGATGTCATCAAAAAATATGGGGCATCCAAATGAATTCAAGCCCAATCAGGGATTGACCGCTTCCAGATGCTGGCGGCGCAAACGGCGGTCGTAATACTTTTCCGCGGCTTCAGCCATGCTCTGCAAGGTTTGTGCATTGAGGAAGGCATTGACAATCGCGCCAGCCAAAGGCACAAAGCCAACGATGAAGCGCGCCGGGATGCGGGCGCCGAGCCGGGATGCCAGCCGGCCCGCCAGCCGGCGGCTGATTTTGCGTCCCAAGGGGCGCGTCAGGATGACTTCGCCGCCCAATGGCTTGACATGGGCTTTGCCGTCAGCCAGCATCGCTTGAGCCGCCGCCCGCCCGGCGATGGACTCCACCACCAGAAAGCCGCGCTCATCCCCAGCCACATAATTTTCCGCCAGAGCCTGCAAAATGTGAAAGGTACGCAAAGTCGTCTCATCGCTTTGCGATTCCAGCAGACTGGGCATGAGCTTTTGCCCTTCGGCGGTCATCGCCCAACTCAAAGCCTCAAGCGAGATGGCGAGATGCTCGATGATGCTGGCATTAAAATGCGTATCGTTCGCCCATAGCGCCAGGATATTACGCAGATCGGAATAGGCTTCGGTCTCAATGACATACGCGCCTTTCAATGCGCCGATGCCCCAGCCGATATACCCCATTTTATGCAGGAGGTAACTGATGCCGGTCGGAATCGTCAAGGCGTGAAGTCCTGGTATCACCATCTCGGCGCCGCCGACAAGCGCCAGCTTGGTCGTCTCCTGATGAATCCACTGCGGCACGGATTGGCAGTCCATCGCCGCCTCAACCGCATTCTGCGGGCTGCCGGCCAGTTCGTCCATTGCCATGATGACAGCTTCTGCTATGGTATCTTCTAATCCCATGATCAATCCTTGCGCCTTGTTGAGAGCTTCTCTACTTAATTATACGCAAATGAGCGCCGTCCGTCGCGCCGGCCTTAATCATCGAAAGCCGCATGCCATATCTTGAGGTCGTCAAACTCGACGGCCAGCCGCCGGCCTTCATAGTTCATTAGCCCAGCCAAGCCGACCACCCCTTGCGCGGCGCGGCGGTCGCGGGCTTCGGCGACGAATTGACCGTTGACCCACAAAGCCAGATAATCGCCAATACATACCGCGCGAATCCGGTTTGCCGCTTTGCCAGCGTGTATCCAGCCAGATGGCGCCGCGCTGACAATGCTGTCCAATGAACGGCCGTTGCTCCAGCGAATGCTGTAATGCCCGTCGCCGCTGATCAGGAAAAAATAGCCGCGGCCGCTGTTGGCTGGGTCAAGGCGACAGGCGATGCCAAAGGCATTGTAATCGTAATCCGAAATTTGCGCGGCAGTGGCTTCGATGATAACATCGCGGTATGAAGCTGATGTCTGCGTCCAGACATATTGGCTGCCGGTCAAATCCATGCGATAAGCTCCGTCCTCAACGTTCATAGACAAGGCATCGCCATCATCATAACTGCGCCAGTCTCCAATATGGTCAAAAGTTTCATCGACCGCCAAATCAAGGTAGCGGTAGCCGGCCGTCGGCAGTCTGTCCGGTTTCGCATTGCGGGTATTCAGGCAGGCAGCGGCTGGCAAGATGAATATCAGATAGAAAAGGATACGCACAGCAATAACCTCAATCAAAGACCGCCCGGTGCCAAAATGCGGGTGCGGCGGGCTGGCATTCATCATAATCGCATCATAAAAAGTCGTGCAACATATTGAAGAAACATGTATAATCCAGTTGAAGTCAATTTTAGTGAAGTGGCCGAATGTTATGATTGAAGTGATCGTTGACCGCATTCAGATAAGTTTGATGTCACAGCATCGTTTGGTCGTCTTGCGCGAAATGCAGGCTGACCGCTATTTGCCAATCTGGATTGGCGTGTTTGAAACTGAAGCCATCACGCTTGAATTGCAGGACATGCTGCGTGAACGCCCCTTGACCCACGATTTGCTAAAGACGACCATTATGGAAATGGGCGGCACGGTGCGCCATATTTTCATTAATCGCCTGAACAAAGATGTTTTTTACGCGCGCATCAACATCGCCGTCAATGGCGAATCCATTGATGTCGATTCCCGTCCAAGCGATGCGATTGCCTTGGCCGTTCGCTTGAAAGCGCCCATTTATGTGGACGAGGCGGTGATGGACAAAGCCAGCATTCGGCCTGACAGGGATGTGGAACGAGAAATCCTTGGGCTGGAAGACGACCTGCCGCCAGAGGGCGAGATCAAACTCAGCGCCTTCGCCGACTTTGTGGATACCCTCAATCTCGATGATCTTGAAGATGAAGAATAGCCATCCGGCGCGTCTGACAGCGGCTTAGCCTATTGAAATCGGACGATTGCAAGACGCGCGCTTCTGTTTGAGTTTTAAGCTGGCGGAAACTTTAGCCATGACGAATCCAGTACCTCAACCGCAGCTGCAAGTCCCGGCAAGCCACGAAGCCGAACGGGCGCTGCTGGGGGCCATCCTCCTGGAACCCAAGGCATTCCTGAACATTGCGTCGTTTCTGGAGGGGGATGATTTTCATCTCAAGCGCCATGAGTATATCTGGCAGGCGCTCAACCGCTTGCAGGCGCGCAATGAGGCTATTGATTACGTAACCTTATCGCGCGAACTGCAAGATATGAGCAAACTGGAAGAGGTCGGCGGCCCGGCTTATCTGACGAGTCTGGTCAATAATACCCCCTCGTCAGTTCATGCCGAAGTGTATGGTCGTCTGGTCGAGCGGGCTTCCATCCGCCGCAAGATGCTGATGGCAACTGATGAGATCCGCAAGCTGGCGCTGGATGAAGAACTCCCGATTGACAAGGTGATCAGTGAATCTGAACAGACGCTTTTCTCTGTCAGCAGCAGTCAAATCAAGCGCGAATTTGTGCCGATATGGGATGCCGTCAGCGAATACTATGACGAAATGGAAAAGCTGCTGGCCGCCGGGCAGGGCATGGTGGGCCTGCCGACCGGTTTTAAGGCTTTGGATGGCTTGCTGGGCGGGTTTCAAAAGTCTGACCTGATCGTATTCGCCGGTCGGCCCGGCATGGGCAAGACCAGCTGGCTCTTGACGGTGGCATTAAGCATCGCCCGACGAGGCGCGCGCGTCGCCCTGTTCACGATGGAGATGGGGGTTGAGCAGATGGTGCAGCGTCTTATTTCGATGGAGACCGGCATCAAAATTCAGCAGCTGCGTACTGCCAGCATCTCGGCGCGCGAACATACCCGCTTTACCGAAGCCATCGGCCGTCTCGCCAATCTGCCGCTGTTCATTGACGATACGCCGGCGGTTACGCCGGTTGAGATGCGTACCAAATGCCGCCGCTTGCAGCACGAATACGGGCTTGATGTGGTGATGGTGGATTATATGCAGCTGATGTCGGCCGGCAGGCCTTATGAAAACAACCGCGTGCAGGAAATCAGCTATATCAGCCGCGCGCTCAAGGAACTGGCGCGCGAACTCAATGTGACCATGCTATCGACGTCGCAGCTTTCGCGCGCGGTTGAGCAGCGTCAGGACAAACGGCCGCAGCTGTCCGACCTGCGTGAAAGCGGCAGCATCGAGCAGGACGCCGACGCGGTGATGTTTTTGTACCGCGATGAGGTCTACAACCCAGAAACCACCGAATTTCCGAATCAGGCCGATGTGCTGCTGTCAAAGCATCGGCATGGACCCACCGGCGTCATCCAGCTTTACTTTGAAAAATCGATTACCAAGTTCATGGATGTCAGTATGCAGCGGGTTGACCTTAGCGATCTGGAATAAACAGCATGACGGCAGCATTCAAGGGTTTTACCAGGGGCAAGGCGCAGAACACAGCGATACCGGCGCAGTTCTTCAGCGAACTGCTGCCCCAAATCGACGATGCCGCCGAACTCAAGGTGACGCTCTTTTGCATGTATGCCTTGCAGCAGAAAGAAGCGGGCTATCGTTACCTGCGTTATGATGAACTGCTTGCTGATGCGGACTTGATGAGCGGCCTTGGCATCCTCAACGGGTCGATTGACCCAGCCGAGATCCTTGATGCGGCTTTGGACCGGGCAAAGCGCCGCGGCACTCTGCTGACGGCGGCAGTCACCCTGAACCATCAGAAGCTGTGTTATTATGTCATCAACAGCGAGCGCGGCCGGGCATTCGTCGACCAGATAGAAGGCGGCGAGTGGATTCCTGTCAGCATCGATGAAATTGAAGTGCTGCCGGCGCGCCCGAATGTTTATGCGCTCTATGAAGAAAATATCGGCGCGCTGACCCCTATGATCGCCGATGCCATCAAAGACGCGCAGGAAAGCTATCCCGCCGGCTGGCTTGAAGATGCCATCCGAGTCGCGGTGGAACGCAATGTCCGCCATTGGCGGTATATTAGCAAAGTGCTGGATGGCTGGCAGCAGAAAGGACGAGGCTATGAAAAATCTTGGCGACATTCTGAACGACGCAAACCTGAACGGCACAAACAAATCACCGCCGGAGAATGGCAAGACTTCTTTGAATAGCCGGCGGGATTACGGCGACGTGAATGAAGGAATCCAAATCCCAATAACAATCATCTGCCACGACCCGCAGAACCGCGATGCCCCCTGTCCGATTTGTGATGGCAAGGGAGTTATTATGTGGGATGTGCCGCTGGATGACCCGCGTTATGGCAAATTGCAGCGCTGCCCCAATCATCCGGTTGACACGGATACGGGCCTGCATGAACGTTTGCGGCGCCTTGGCAATCTGGAAGCCTACAAAGATAAGACCTTCGAGAATTTTCAGATCGATCCTTTTCACGGGCAATTAACCAAGGAAACCCAGGATGCTGTAAACTCTTTGAAAACCGCCTTGCAGCGGGCGGAAGATTTTGTGCGCGAACCGCGCGGCTGGCTTGTTTATGAAGGCGCTTATGGCTGTGGCAAAACCCATCTGGCGGTGGCCATCGCCAATGCCCGGCTGGAGCAGTTTGGCGACCGGGTCTTGTTTATGACTGCGCCCGACCTGCTCGATTTCCTGCGAACGACCTTTAATCCCAATGCCGAAGTCTCTTACAGCGAGGCGTTTGAGCAGATTTGCAATGCCCCGCTGCTGGCGCTGGATGACCTGGGCGTCGAGAATCCAAGCGGCTGGGCAAAGGAAAAACTGTTTCAGCTGCTTAATTATCGCCATGCCAAGGCGCTGCCGACGGTGATCACCACCAACACCCCACTTGATGAGCTCGACCCGCGCATCAGCAGCCGCATGATGGAGGGGACTGTGGTCAAACACATCGAGATCAAAGCGCCCGATTATCGCAAGGGAATCATCCGTCATATTGATAAGCATCGGCATTTTTCCCTTCTCTATCATCGTATGCGCTTCAACGCCTTCTCGACCGACAGCCCCCTGCCTGAAGAAGCTTCCAATCTGAGAAATGCGCTCGAATTTGCCCAAGCATGGGCGGCAGATCCGGTGGGCTGGCTCTATATCGCCGGCGATTTCGGTTCGGGCAAAACCCATCTGGCGGCGGCGATTGCCAACGATTTGCATGACCGCGGGCAAGAAGCGCTGTTCATCACCGTGCCGAATTTTCTGGATTATTTGCACCGGAGCTTTAATCCAGAGTCGCGCGTTCGCTTCGACAAACGTTTTGAAAAAATTATGAACGCGCCGATTCTGATTCTGGATGATCTGCGCTTGGCAAGCGCCACTGCATGGACAAAGGAAAAACTTTTTCAGATTATTGATTATCGCTATGTCGCCCGGCTGCCGACCGTCATCACCTCGTCAGAAATAGTAGACGATATAGATGAACGGTTTCAAACCCGTATGTTGGACCGCCGCCTCTGCTACGCGCTTAATATAGGGGTTCGCAGTTATGCCAAACGGTGGATAAAGAAAAAGCGATAATGCTCCGCACCCGACTGCATATTACCCCTTATGAGCCGCGGCGCCGCAGCGACCTGCTCAACCTGTCCTATTACAGCCGTTGGACGCATCAGCATTTGGACTGGCACAAGATGAGTCGGTGGCTTGACGACGAAGCGGGGGCGGTCTTTCTGGCATGGCAGGGCGAACGGCTGGTGGGTTACATGGGTTTGTCGGCGGCGCTGAACGGCTCATCCTGGATTCGTCTGCTTGGCATCGAGGACGGGGCTGTCCCGGCGCCGATCATTCGGGAATTATGGCACAGCGCGCAGGCGCAGCGCCTTCGGCTGGGTGTTTCCACCGTGGCTGTTTTGCTGACGAACAGTTGGCTTTCGGCTTATGTTCGCCAGCTTGGATTCGCCTGCCTGGACCGCATCATCACCCTGGGCCATATCGGGGCCGAGCTCCCCGCGCCGCCCATTTCGCCGGTCAAAGTGGCGCCGGCCGGCGCCGAAGACCTGCCCGCCATCGCTCGAATTGACCATCTGGCTTTTTATCCGCCCTGGCAGATGACGCAGTATGACCTGCGGCAGGCGTTTCGCATCTCGACCCATACCGCCATCGCCGTGCTGGATGGCGAAATCGCGGGCTATCAGATAAGCACCCGACAGCAGGAAAGCGGACATCTGGCAAGATTGGCAGTCGCCCCCGCCTGTCAAGGCATGCAGATTGGATCGGCGCTCTTGCATGAACTCCTGCGCGAGTTCAATCGGGCCGGCATTCATTCGGTGACTGTCAACACCCAGCAGAGCAATCATTCGTCCCAGCGCCTGTACCGGAACTATGGTTTCTGCCGCCGCGGCTTTGACCACGAGGTCTGGCACAAAACCCTGGCATAATCAACGCAGACAAGGCAGCGCGGCCTATGACCAGCCTATACCATGAAGAGGATGCCAGCCTGAATGTGCTAAGCGGCAAGACCGTTGGCATGATCGGCTATGGCGGTCTTGGGCGGCCGGTCGCCAATAACCTGCGCGACACCGGCATCCGGCTGCTGATTGGCGTTCGACATGATGAAACCCGCGAACAGGCGCGCCAGGATGGCTTTGAGCCGCAAAACATCAAGGATATCATTGGCAAATGTCATATTCTGATGCTTATGCTGCCCGATGAGGTCTTGCCCGAGGTTTATCTGGAGACGGTTTCGCCCGCCTTGCGGCGCGGGCATCTATTGGTCTTCGCCAGTGGCTACAACATCGCCTTTGGCTACGTCGAACCGCCGCCCTTTGTCGATGTCGGCATGATCGCGCCGCGGACGATTGGCGCCGCGGTTCGCTCTCGTTATCTTGACGGGCGCGGCTTTTACAGTTTTATCGGCATCGGTCAGGATGCGACCGGCGGCGCCTGGGATTCTTTGCTGGCATTGGCTAAAGCGATGGGTTCCCTGCGCGCCGGCGCCATCGAAATCACGATGGAACAGGAAGTCCAACTTGACCTGTTTGCTCAACAGGCGATTTTGCCGGCTTTTCATCATATTATGACCACCGCCGCCAAGCTCCTGTTAAACATGGGCTATCCACCCGAAGCGATCATCATGGACCTGTATGTCGCCGGCGAATTGACCGATTATCTGTCGCGGGCGGCGCAGCGCGGCCTGCTGCATGCCCTGCGCCTGTCGTCTCTCACCGGACAATATGGCATCTTCAGCCGCCTGGAACGTTTTCAGGAACTCAAGCTGGAGGGTTTGATGGAAGCCGCGTTGGACGAAATCCGCAATGGCGGCTTCGCGCAGGAATGGGCGCGTGAATATGAAGCCGGCTATCCACGGCTCGCCAGCCTGCTGCGCGAGCAGGAAGAACTCGACCTTTGGAAGCTGGAGCAGCAGACGGCCGAACTGCTGCGCGGCTTGTAATGCTTAATCAGGGGAAAGGATCCGTTCCCGTGCTTCACAAGATCAAAGCAGTCGTTTCCGACATGGACGGCGTATTATGGCGCGGGATGCAGCCCTTGCCCGGCATGAATGCGCTCTTCGACTACTTTCGCCGCGAAAAGACCGCCTTTGCCCTAGCCACCAACAACAGCCGCAAAACGCCCGATGATTACATCCACAAACTCGCCGGCATGGGCGTTCATGGCATTGCGCGGCATCACATCATCACCAGCGGCACCGCCACCGCCAGCTATTTGCAGCGGGAATATCCGGCGGGCGCGCGGCTGTTTGTGGTCGGCGGCGATGGCCTCAAGCAAATTCTGGTTCAGGCTGGTTTTGCGCTGGTCGAAGAAGATGCCCAAGCGGTCGTCTGCGGCATCGACTTTGACTTGACTTACAGCAAAATGCGGACGGCCACCTTGCAGATTCGCCGCGGCGCCAGCTTTATCGGCACCAATCCGGATTCGTCCTTTCCCTCGCCGGCCGGTCTGGCGCCCGGCGCCGGCAGCATTTTGGCTTTGCTTGAAGCCGCCGCCGACACCGCGCCAATCATCATCGGCAAACCCGAACGCAGCATGTTTGAATCGGCTCTGCGTCAGCTTGGCGCGCAGCCAGCCGAAACGCTGATGATCGGCGACCGCATCGGCACCGATATTCAAGGGGCGCAGGCGGTGGGCATGCGAACGGCGCTGGTGATGACCGGGGTCGAAACCGAGTCAAGCCTGAAAGCCAGCGCGATCCAGCCGGACTGTGTTTTTGAAGGCTTGCCGGCGCTTTTGGCGGCATTGCAGGACAAGGCTTAGCCGCCGATCAACGCACATTATCGGCGCCGGCGTCTGCGTTTAGGTTTGCTTGCCCGCCCGCGCTGAAGGTATTTTTCGTTCTCTGGTTTCAGATACCCGTGCTTGCGATTCGCTATCTGCAATCCAGACAACGTTAGCGCATCATGCTTGACTCGATTGCAGGGCGGGCACAATAACGTCAGGTTGTCATAGGCATCCGTTCCGCCATCGGACTTCGGGCGAATATGGTCCACCTCCAGCACGCGGGGATCAAATCCATAATTATTCCCGCAGCCCTGACAAAACGCGCCCAAGTCGGTAAGCAATTTGTCATGTTGAGTGCGCGGCTTGGGATAGTTCTTTTTGGCGCGGCGCGTTGGAGTCTCGAATACGG
Organism: Phototrophicaceae bacterium; assembly: GCA_965203755.1. Lineage (GTDB taxonomy): Bacteria > Chloroflexota > Anaerolineae > Aggregatilineales > Phototrophicaceae > UBA6055. The sequence continues at coordinate 934,508 of OZ241910.1, forward strand.
GTATCGAAGACGCATCATGATCCGTTCGCGCCGGGATGTCAGTTCGATAGTGGATTTTGTCAAATGCCAAAATACGCTGTCCATCTTTCGCCTGTCCGGTCGCCGATGCCAATCCTTCATCCGCAAGGCGGTCCAGCACGACTTGATACGCGCTGTCCCATATATCCATGCCGACCCATTGCCGTCCTAATCGCTCGGCGGCAATCGGCGTGGTGGCGCAGCCGCAAAAAGGGTCCAGCACGATGTCATCGGGACTGCTTGATGCCTTGATGATGCGCTCGTACAAGGCAAGCGGTTTCTGTGTTGGGTATTTTGTGCGTTCACTTTTTGGCGTGTGCATCATGTCTGGGATATCATCCCAAGCAGCGCCATGTCTGTATTGCTCTAATACTTGTCCATTTCGTTCCTGCAAATCATAGCGGATTCTGATGTTCCCATTTCTTGTCCTATGTATTCTTCCTTCCTTTTCCAGCTTTCTAATAGATTCATCTGTATAATTTCCACGCGGTGCGGTTTTGAACCAGCCGCGTTCATCTTTACGGAATCCTTTTTTTCTAGCTTCCTCGTATGACAATTCGTGGTAAGCTATCGGTGGATTAAAAGTCCATTTGTCAGAACGGGTATAGAAGAGAATAATGTCATTGTTTCGCGCATACTGTTTGGCAATGCCTTTCCCGCCCCGAGCCGACTTGCCATAAATCCAAATAATTTCATTCCTAAAATTCTTTCGCCCAAAGATAGCATCCATCAATGTCTTGACATAAGCGTGCGCCGTATGGTCTATATGCAAGTAGATACTTCCGTCGACTCGTAAGATACGGCGCATCTCTAGCAAACGCACCGCCAAAAAGGCTAAGAAAGCGCCCATATCACTGCCGTAGGTTTGTTTTGCCGCCATAATCGCATGCCACACCTCCGAGTGCATTTGATAGATTTCATCGAACCAAGGATCATGTGTTTCTTCTTCCCATCGCCATCGGTCTTCAAACTTCGCCCCCGAAGCCAAGCTGTCTGGCGTAGCATGAAAATCCCTATTTTTGTTAAAGGGCGGATCCGTGGCAATAAGATGAACACTTTCGCTGTTCATCCCGCGCAGAAAGCTCAAATTATCGCCATGATACAAAGTGCGGTTCTCAAAGTTAGGCGCTGCCATACTGCGTTTTCGGCTGATTTAACGTATAATCGCCATTGAAAGCCCAAACGGGTTTTCAATGTTTTGCGGTTTCCTGTGGCAGACGCATGGCTACCAACCTGACTGCCACAGGAAACGCTGAAAGAAAAAGTCTGTAAAAGACTTATCTCGCAAGCTGTTTATAACCTGTTTTCATTTTCTTTGCAATAGAACAGGTGTTTTTATTTTCTCGGTGTCCTTTGTGCCTCTGTGGTGAAAAAATTATCCCGGCGATAAATCGCTGGTCTTTTATCACAGGCTTAGGGCTTCCTTGAGGATGGCCGTCCGCAATTCTTCGCGCAGGCGGCTACGGTCAACCACCTCTACCCGCCGCCCCAGCAAACGCTGCAAAGCCTGGGTCAGGCGGATGTGGTCGCGCAATTTGTAGCCGGTCTCAAACTCAACCAAAAAATCAATATCGCTCTCGGCATGCAGTTCGCCGCGAGTTAAAGACCCAAAGACAGCTATCCAGCGGACTCGATATTGTCGGGCAAGCGCCATAATCTGCTCGCGCTGCCGCCGTACGTCGTCCAAAGTTTGGACGGTCTCGACAGTCATTCGTCCTTCCCTATATTCACCTTCTTTGTCTCTGTGGTAAAAAAACCGTCATTCAGTTTTTAGCAGCGCCGCCAGCGCATCCTCCAGCGGCGGCGCTTCATCGGCATCCTTGAAGCCCGCCATCCGTTCATAAACCTCCCCGGCGGCGACAAAAAAGCCCGCCGGGATTCCCGCCATATCAAAGGTCTCGGCGATTTCGTCCATTTCGCCGGCAAAGCGCCAGGCTTTGGCAGTCACCTGACGGACGCGGTTTTGCGTCTGCGCCGCCGCGTCTGGGTCGCGGAATCCCCATTCGCGCGCCAGATCTTCGCGGACGCCCAGCTGTTCGGCCGCCGCCTGAATCGCTGAAATCAAAGCGGTAAAGCCCTTGGTCTGCGCCGCGAAGACCATCTTGAGCGCCGATGCGCGGCCGACATCTTCGCCAATCACCATCGCTTGGGTCAGGCTGCCGGCGAACAGATCCGCCACTCGATTCGCCGCCCCGCCGGCTAAATAGAAACGGGTCGCGCCGGCTTCCCAGGCCGGCGGCCCGACGATGCTGCCGTCCACAAAATCAATGCCGGCGGCCGTCAGCTTGGCGCCAATGGCCTGTGCCTTGCGCGGCGAAATGGCGTTGCCATCGCAATACAAACCCTGAAAACCAGCCGCCAGCGCCGATTGAGCGACCGACTCGGCCGCATGCGGCGGGCAGACGGATAAAATCACATCGCAGGCGGCGCACAGCCGCGCCAGGGAATCGACTTCAATCAGGTTTTGTTCGGCGGCGCGCTGACGGCTTGCCGGGCTCCGTCCGGCCGCCGACCAATAAACCTGGTGGCCGGCATCCCGCGCCGAAGCCGCAATCGAGACGCCCATCGCGCCCGGATTCAAAATGCCAACCCTGCTCATCGCTGCTCCTCCCATCCCGCTTTGTCATCCGCATGCAGACGCCGCTCAAACTGTTCATAGGTGTCCGATTTTTCATCAAAGACATAATCGGGGCGAGTCACAATGATGTCGGTTCCGCCAAGCTCGCGCAGGTGCTGCATGGTTTTGTGAATCAGATGAGACGGCACCAGCAGATTGGTCTCGAACCATTGATGCGCCGGCCGGTTCTGCGGGCTGGCGACTTCAACCACCCCCGGTCCCTTGGAGCCGCTCAAGGCTGGATTGGCAAGAATGCGCGCCTGCACATCGGCGACCGATGTCCCGATGATGTTGGCTCGCAAGGATACAAACTGGCGGGCGCGTTGATGCGCTTCGATTAACTCCACCATTTCTCGCAGCGTTTCCAGCTTGCTGGCTGAAGCCCGCAAAGTGCGCCGATTGCCAATCAAGACCGCTTCCGATGCGATAACCGCGCCGCCGCCAATCGGCCGCAGATGATTTTCGCGCAGGGTAGTGCCGGTTTCGGACAGGTCGGCGATCATATCGGCATAGCCCATTCGGGGCGCCGCTTCCATCGCGCCATCGGCATGCACCAGCAAAAAATGCGAAATCCCCTGGCGGTACAGAAACCCCTTGGTCAGGTTGCTGTATTTGGTCGCAATCCGCAGCTGCCGCCCCCGTTCCTGATAACGCAGGCTTAAATCCGCCAGGTCAGCCATCGAAGTCACATCAATCCATGAATCGGGCACCGCCAGCAGCAGTTCGCACTTGGCGAAACCCAGCCGGGCGATGATCATCACATCGTCCGATTCTTCGCGGTATTCAGCGACGATATCGAGCCCGGTGATGCCGATGTCCACGCGGGCCTCGCTGACTTTGCCCAGAATATCGCGGGGACGCTGATACACGACTTCAGTCCGCGGCAAACTGGGGATCGAGGCGGTGTACTGCCGCCGGTTGGGCTTATAGACGGTCAGCCCGGCTTTAGCCAGAAAGCCGGCGGCGCTGTCGCCCAGCTGGCCTTTGCTGGGCAGAGCGATAATCAGCTTATTCTTGAGCCGGCCGCTGTGCATGGTCGGCTAACAGCCTCTCTACTATGGATTGAATGTCATCAAACGAGACCCGCTGTTCCTGGTGATTACGCATATCGCGCAGCGCCATCTGCCGGCGCTGACGTTCAGCTTCGCCAATGAGAATGACAATCGGCGCCCGGCGGCGGTCGGCATGTTTCAGGCTTCGCCGGACACTGCGCCGGTCGATGCTGACCTCAACCACAACATCCCGCCCGCGCAGGCCCCGCGCCACTTCCAAGCTGCAAGGGTAATCTGCCGCTTCAATCGGAATAATATACACATCGGGCTGGTGACCGCGAAGGGCCGGCTCATCCGCAGACAGCAGACTGGCGATTCGTTCAATGCCATAAGCAAATCCCAGCGCCGGAACCGGCGCGCCGCCGCCCAAGACGGTCACTAGATTATCATAGCGTCCGCCGCCGCAAAGCTGTATCTCCTCGCCGCTTTGGGCCCGGCAGTGGATCTCGAACATCAGCCCGGTATAATAGTGCAAACCGCGATTCAAGCCAAAATCAAGCTGTATTTCGGCATTGAGACTGCCAAACCAAGCCAGCCGCTTCAGCAGCGATTCAAGCGCCGCCAGCGCCGCTGGATGCTGCCCGTATTCATCAAGGAGCTTGCGCGCCGGCGGCAGCACATCGGCCGGCGCGCCGACCAACTCGCTAAGCCGCTGCATGTAATTCAGCGCCCGGCGGAGTTTTGGCCCTTGTTGATCTTCGCGGATTTTATGCAGCAGCCGGTCAATGACTTCGCCTTCATCGCGGTTGGCGTCAATGCGGATATTGAGGCTGTACAGAAAATCGGCAATCGCCTGATGCGCTTCGGCATCGCTCATCCCCCGCAAGACATGAACCAACTGCTGGCTTTGGATTGGGTCAGCCGTATCAGAACGATGCAGATCCGCCGCCGTCAATTCAAGCTGCGGGTCGATTTCGCGCAGCGATTCGACGACGAATGGCAGGCCCCGTTTGCGGATATTTTCCATATTCCGCAGCAAAAAGTTCAAAAGCTGCTTTCGCAAGCCCAGCCGATGCAGAAAACCCGCCAAAACCGCCGTGTGTCCAATCACAAGTTTATACTGCCGAATGCCAAGTTTCTCCAGCCCGGCGCAAGCCAGGTACACAATTTCGGCATCAGCCATCAAATCACTCGCGCCCAGCATTTCAGCGCCGGTCATCGTGAATTGGCGATAGCGGTTTTGCTGTGGCTTCTCATAGCGAAAGACTGGGCCGGTGTATTGAACCCGCAGCGGCAAAGGCTCATCCTGCAAGCCTTCGACATAGGCGCGCAGGATAGATGCTGTCATTTCGGGCCGCAGGGCGATACGGCGGCTCTTGAAGTTGAATTCATACAGACGCGCGGCGATATCCTCGCCGGATTTACGCAGGTAGAGTTCCGTATTTTCGAGGATCGGCAGGCCAATCGGCGCATAAGCATGGAGCCGCAGATGCGCTTCAAGCTCATCTTGAATCTGCCGCCGAGCAGCATATTCGGCGCCGAAGGCATGGCGCATTCCCCGCAGGGCGTAAATTCTGTCTGCCGATGGCATGAGGTTTCGGCACTTCTCCATACGATGATAAAACCGCCGCCGCACAGCAACAGCCTATCACGCAATTTTTGAATCGGGTAGTGTGTTGATGCCGCCTGGCCATTTTGGGCAGGAATCGGGAATGGATTGAAGCCGGCGTTAGATGGCGAGCGGCTCTTCGGAGATGTCCGGCGTCCCATCTGACACGAACTGCGCCCTTCTCGGCGCGGATAAAGCAGTTCAATATCAAAACCGTCAATCAACCCTATCAGCGAAAGCTGGGCCAAAAAACGCGCCGTGTAAGGGTGATGCTTCTTCAAAGCCGCGAAACAAGCGGGGCCGTTCCAGCAAGTTGGGAAACGGGTCGCTGATCATCTACACAGCAGAACAATTCTATGATAAAATCGCTGTCAGTCACGGCTTCACTCTTCACTTTTTGTGTTCATACTTAAAGTTTAGCGTGTTGTCCGTGATTCTTAACTAGCGCCCTTGATGAATACACAGGGGTATGGCGAATAGAAAGGAGCCGCTATGCAAGACACCCAATCACGGCGGTCAGTTGCGTTGAATGCGGTCTTCACGCTACTCACGGTTGGGGGGATTCTGGTGGCTCTGCTCGGCATTGGGATCGATGTTCTTCCAGGCGCCTACTCCGGCTTGAATCTGTTGCAGATGCTGCTGATTACTGCTGGCTTGCTGTGTTCCCTGACGGCCTTTGTCTTGCGCCGCAGTCATGTGCGCCGCCGGATTTTGGCCGCTATGAGAAAACATTGGGCGCCGGGACTGCTTATTGCTGTGATAACGCTGATTGTTCTTGAGTTTGTTTTGGCTAATATCGACATACCTGTCTATTTTCCTGATATTCCGGAAGACTTTGCTGATTCGGAGCCGTGGTGGCTTTGTGACGAATTCGGCTGTCGCTTTAGCCCTGATGCTGTAAACACCGCGTGTGAGAACAGGCAGATTTCCGGTCGGTCCTGTATTGTGAACCAGCAGGGCTTCCATGATACGCAGGACTTTGTGGCTGACGATGACTTTGATGGGCGAATGCGGATTCTGGCCTTAGGCGATTCATACACATTCGGCTGGAATGCCGAGATCGGAAAATCGTATGTCGAAACCATCGAATCGAACCTCCCGCAGAGCATTGTCTGGAATACCGGGCTGCTTGGCGCTGGGACCGAACAGGCATTGGCCTTGTTTCAGGTGTATGCGCCCGTTCTTCAGCCTCAGCTGACCATTCTCGGCTTCTATAGGAATGACTTCGTTGATAATACGCTGCCGATGGATCTCCGGCTTTGGGTGGCGTTTCCGCACGGACGAATAATACCACGGCGGCATCAGGTCGATGACACTGCAAATGCAATTACGTCAGAATATCTAAGGTACTATTATCTCGCGCATCGCGTTGAGCCGCCTGGCAGCGAAATCGAGCGGCTTATTGGAAGAACCCGCCTGGGATCGCTGCTACTGAGAATGCGTGATAGAGTGATTAATATGGTGCAGGCAAGGCCCGTAACCACATGGGCGCAGGAGGTAGATATCACGGCGAAATATCTGCGGGACTTGCGCGATGCGGCCGCAGCGCAGGATACCGCCTTGCTGGTTCTGTTGATTCCAGACCGGACAGATATTCCCCCCCCCCTAGTAACCGCTATTACGAAGCGGTGCAATTAATGGATGAACTGAAGATATCCTATCTCAATCCAATCCATATACTTGATGCCGAGCTTGATTATATGCCAGATCCCAACGTGGTCTACACACATTGGAGTACCGCCGGACATCAAAAAATTGGGGACTTGCTGAGCGCCTGTCTGGCAGCCTTTCAAATCAGCGGAGACTTAACCAACTGTGAAGGGGTTGTGATGCCGTAACCGTCTTGATTTAAGGCTGAATAATCGAGCAGTCCATCAGGGTACAGCAACGGCCTTGGACTGCTACGGAAGAAAACGAGATTTCCAGGCGCGCTTAGATGGCGAGCGGCTCTTCGGAGATGTCCTGGGCCGCGGGCGAGCCCATAATGCGCCGATAGACAATCAGCCCGAAGCCGGCGGCAACCGCCAGAACCGCCGCGATATGAACCCGCGCCGGCATCTGACGCACCCGCGTCACGACCCCGCGGCGCGTATCCATCAGCTGCGCCTCCAGCTGTTCTGTGAACTGGGCGGTCGGCTCTACTGGAACCAATGCCGCTTGAAGCCCTTGGATGACATTTGCCAAACTTTCGGCTTCACTGTAGGGAACGGCAGACTGTTTTATCAGCGATTCGATGTCATCATCCTGCTGCAGCGCAAACGTAATGGCATCCAGTAAATCCTGCATATTGACATCCGATGATGAGGTCATAATCCCGTTGATCCCTTTGTTCGGCTTTGACGGCGGCGGCGGACATGACGTTCCGGCGCCTGCAATTCATCGCGCAGCGCCAGCAGCGTCCGATGATAGAGTGATTTGACCGCGCCTTCGGTACGGCTCATAATTTCGCCAATTTCCGCATTGGATAATTGATCGATAAACTTGAGCAGGAGCAGCTGCTGCCGATCTTCGGGCAGGCGATGCACCGCTTGCATCAGCTGTTCCCGCTCGTCCAGTTCTTCCGCCAGGCGATCCGGCGCTTCGGACTTTAGGGAATGGGTCACATAATCATCCAGCGCGATGATCTTCCGCCGCCCCTGATCGCGGTGCCAGTTGGCGACCAGATTATGAGCGATGCGATACAGCCAGGCCTGAAAAGGCAGCCCCTTGTCAACATAACCGCCAATATGTGACATCGCCCGAAAAAACACCCTGGCGGTAAGGTCTTCGGCATCATGCTGATTGCTGGTGCGATAGTAGATGTAATTATACATCTTCGGCATATAGCGTTCGTACAATTCGCCAAAAGCTCCTTGGTCTTCTTTCGCCAGCTTAACCAGTTCTCGGTCGTCAAGCTCGCCATAGCTGGTACGTTTGACAAACAGTTTTTTCATACACTTTATAACCCAGCGCTTTATTCGCGGTTACGGACGGATTGGCATCGGCGGGCCATCACCCGCGCCGGTCCTGCAGCAGCCGATTGACCGCCGCCAAGGTCGGCATGGACGACATCGCGCCATGTTTCGCGCAGGCCAGCCCGGCGGCCGCCGAAGCGAATTCCAATATCTTCCTGATATGCCAGCCCTTCGCCAGACCGCAGCCGTACGCGCCGACAAAAGCATCGCTGGCGCCAGTGGTATCGACGACATCCACGGCAAAAGCCGGCTGTTCTATCCTGCTTGAACCCTCAAAGAAAACGCTGCCGGCTTCGCCAAGGGTCATCACAGCCTGCCTGACGCCCAAACCAAACAAACGCTGCGCCAGTTCATCGGGACGCTCGGCATGGCAGGCCGTCAGCAGCTGCGCCTCCAGTTTATTCGGTATGACGACGTCCACAAGCCGCAAATCATTCAGCGCCAACGAATCGCTGGTGAAGAAGGGCGCCGGGTTCAATACCGTCGTGGCGGCGGCCGCTTTGCCAAGCCGCAGCGCAAGCTGGACCAGGGCCTGCGGAATTTCAAAGTTCACCAGCAGGACATCATCGGCGCTTATGCCCGCCAAAGCCGCCCGTATGTCGGGCGCGGTGATTTTGCGGCTGGCATCGGGGGCGCCGATAAAACCGGGCACATTATCTTTCACGACAATGGCGGCCAGGCTTGTGGCGGCGGATTCATGCTTCAGCACATGATCCACATTGACGCCCACCTGCTGTATGGACGAACGCAATTCATCGCCAAAGGCATCGTCGCCGACGCAGCCCGCCAGCGTCACATCCGCGCCCAGACGACAGGCGGCCGCCGCCTGGTTCAAAGCCTTGCCGCCGGGAGACAATGTCACCCGCGAGGCATGCACGGCGCGGTTAGGCGCGACCCAATCGGGGACATTAAAAATCATATCGGAGACCAGCGCCCCGATGACATAAATACGCGCCATGGTCAGCTTGCCCTGTCATCAACCGCCAAAATAGTCTTGCTCATGTTTTCCCTGCTCGTGATAATTGGATATAATATCATAGGGATGTTCAGAAACGGGCGATTTTCTGCAATGTGAACGCCGCTTGGGTTAAGCGCGGGATAAAAGCTCTCATCTAGGAATCGAGTCGCACTATACTTGGGATGATAATGATTCTCGCCGGATAAGTCGATAGAAAAGCGGATGGCAAATCAAAGTTTGGCAGATTATCCGAGACCGGGTTTCTTCCACACCCGACTCGGCAGAACTGTCCTTGAAAATCTGACAGCCTATGCGTTTTTGGCGCCGGCCGGCTTGTTGATTCTGCTTTTCGGACTCTTTCCGGTTGCCTTTGCGTTTTTTGTCAGTCTGCATCGCTGGCGCCGTTTTCCCGACGACTATGTCGGGCTTGCCAACTATGAAAAAGCGCTGGGCAACCTGGGTTACATCCTGTTCTTCTGGCTGGCGCTGATTGCACTGGCGGCGGTTTCGCTGGTCATCAGGCGCTTGCTCGCCGCCCTGCGACAAGCCAGCAAGCCCCATGATTACAGCCATATTGTCTCTGGAATCATCGCCGGCTACGCGGTTCTATTGACCATCGACTGGTTCTTCAAGCTCATTCCGGTCATCATGGATATTCCGCGGCAAGTGCGCGGGCGCAGCACCTCGCTTGAGCTATTTATGGAAAAACTGGGCGAAAGTTTTGCCACCGCCGAGGCGCTTTCGGCCGGCAATCTGATGCTCCTCGCCCTGCTGGCCGCCATAGCCGTCAATGTCTTTTTGGCTTTGCGCTTCCGCTCAAAACACACCGCCAGCATCATCGCCTGGAGCAGCATCGCCGTCATCCTGGCTTTTGGCGCGTTTTTTCTGCTGCAACTGATGATTGCCGAAACTCAACTGGCGATTGCCGAAGCGCGCGAGTCCGGCGAAGCCTTGCCGATTTGGTCGCAGCTTGTCTTTATCACCGCCGGCATCGTTCTCATGGTTATGGGCTGGGTTATTTTCCAGCGCGGCGTCAAAACCCATGACAATCAGCGTTTTGCCTTGTCTCTGTTTGGCGGGGTCGCATTGGCGCTGGGCGGATACCTGCTGCTGGCTGAACTGCCGGCGGCGCTGGCGGCCGCCGATGATGACCTGCTGCAAGGCTTTTGGGTGACGGTCATGTACGCCTTGGGCACCGTTCCAGCGCAGCTGGCTATCGGCTTGACGCTCGCTTATCTCCTGTTCCAGCCGATTCGGTTCCGCGCCTTTTTCCGCATGGTCTATTTTATCCCCTATATCACGCCATTCGTCGCCACCTCGATTGTCTTTCGCATCCTCTTTAACGCCGGCAAACACGCTCCAGCCAATCGCATGATCGCCGTCCTGGGCATTGAGCCGCAGCGCTGGATCCTGGAGCGCTCATCCATTGGCGAGCTATTGGGCCTGCCCGAATTTCTGGCGGGCCCCAGCCTGGCATTAATCGTCATTATGATTTATTCGACCTGGACCTACATCGGCTACGATGCGGTCATCTTCCTGGCTGGTTTGGGCAGCATCCCCAGCGAACTCTACGAAGCCGCCCGCATCGACGGCGCAAGCGGCTGGCGCATCTTCCGTCATATTACCCTGCCGCTGCTTTCCCCAACCATCTTCTTCCTGTCTTTGGTGGCGATTATCGGCACTTTTCAGGCTTTTACCCAAATCTGGATTCTGCGAACCGGCGCGGTCGGGAGCAAGGTCAATACCGCCAGCGTCTATATTTTTGATGAACTGCAAAACAGCAATCGCTATGGATATGCCTCGTCGATGGCTTTTGTCCTCTTCGCCATGATTCTTTTCCTGACGGTCTTTCAAAACCGCGTGCTGGGAAGGCGGGTCTTTTATGGCTAAGACAAAATCAGCGCCGGTTTCGCGCTCTTCCGCCAGGATAAACTGGAGCAAAATCGGCATTTACGCGGTTTTGTTCGCTGGCGTCCTGATTGCTTTGGGGCCCTTCCTTTGGATGATCAGCGCCTCGTTTATGACCGTGAGCGAAGTTAGTCTGGCGCGGCTGTTCCCCGAAGACCCGCTCTGGGAAAATTATGCCACCGCCCTGCGCCGCGCCAATTTTCTTGATGTCGAATTATCGACTGACCCGACCACCGGCAGCTTGCAGTCGGTCAGCATCTCCGGCTATCTGTGGAACAGCCTCCGCATTACATTCATCACAGTCACCGGCTCGCTGCTGGTCTGCGTCCCGGCCGCGTATGCCTTTGCGCGGATGAACTTTGTCGGCCGCAACGTCATTTTCGCCATCTTCCTGTCTACCATGATGATCCCCGGCATCGTCATGCTGATACCGCATCTGCTGACTGTGATTTGGCTGGGACGTTTGAGCGAAAGCCTGTTTGGCCCTATGGGCGCCTGGTTCAACAATTGGCCGGCGCTGACGATTCCCTTTTTCGCGTCGGTGTTCAATATCTTTCTGCTGCGCCAGTTCTTTATTCAAATACCCAATGACCTGTGGGACGCCGCCCGCATCGACGGCGCCGGGCATCTGCGTTTTCTGCACAGCGTCGTTTTGCCCTTGTCCAAAGCGCCTATTATGACCATTATCACCTTGGGATTTATCGGCTCATGGAACGCGCTCATGTGGCCGCTGCTGGTGACGGTCAATGATGACTGGCGGCCGATTGCCGTCGGCCTGTCCAATTTCGTAACCGCCGACACGCCCGGCGATTTGAACCTGCAAATGGCGGCGTCGGTGATCACGGTGATCCCGATCCTGGCGCTGTACTTCGTGGCGCAGAAACAATTTACCGAAGGCATCGCCCAAACCGGAATCCGGGGCTAATGATGAACCCTCCATCGTGCATTCACGCAAGGCGCGATGTTAGCGCATCGGCTGCTGACCATAAGAGGGGGTATGGCTTCAGCCAGTTTATGAAACAATCCCTTAAACAAAGGAGAACGATCAACATGAAAAACGCATTGCTTGGCGCTGTACTGCTGTTCATACTGGGCTTTAGCCTGGTTCAGGCGCAAGACAGCATGTATGAAGGCATTGACCCAAGCGGTCAAACCGTCGACTATTGGCATCAGTATTCCGAAGACAGTTCGCAGGACAATACCATGTCAGCCCTCATTGCCGACTTCAACCGCAGCAATGAATATGGCATCACAGTCGAAGCCATTCATCAAGGTCATTATGGCACCATTGAAGACCTGATGAACACGGCGATTCTGTCGGGCGAACTGCCCAACCTGGTGGCCGGATACGCCAATGCCGTCGCCGGCTGGGCGAACGAAGGCTTGGTGGTCGATATTGAAGGGCTGCTCAATGACCCGCAATGGGGCTTTTCGGATGAGGAGCAAAGCAAGCTCAACTTCAACCTGCTGGACGTCAACAAGCTCGATTTCGCCCCCTTTAATGGCATGCGCGTCGCCTGGGCCAATCAGAACTCGCTGAACGTTTTTTACACCAACCTCGATGTTGTCGAAGCGCTGGGGTTCGAGCGCCGCGTGCCGGCGACCTTGGCCGAGTTCGAGGCGATCTCATGCGCCGCCGGCGCCAGCGATGCCTATCAGGGCTATCCCCTGGACACCGGCGCATCCCACTTCGAGAGCTTTGTCGCCGCGCACGGCGGCGCGATCTTTGATAACGAGGCGGGCGAATACATCTTTGAATCCGATGCCGTCGCCGCCGCCCTAGAACTGTTCACCCGCATGCTGGAGAACAACTGCGCTTATCTCTTTGCCGAACGTTACCAGAACACGGGCGATTTTTCGCAAGGCATCACGCCCTTCGCCGCCGGCAGTTCCGCCGGCATTCCATTTGTCACCGCGGATGCGGCGACGGCTGAAATGACCGATGAATGGGTCGTCACGGCTTTCCCGGGCGCTGAAGCCGTCGGCGCCACCATCCAGCTTTTCGTTCCCAGCCAAGCCATCCTGACGGCGGCGCCCGAACAGGAACTGGCGACCTGGCTCTTTGTCAAATATCTGGCAGGCCCCGCGGCGCAGCTTGCCTGGTCGGGTTCAACCGGCTACTTCAGCATCCGCACCGATATTGAAGTCACGGCCGATGATTTCACCGAGCCGCGCATGCCTTACGAACGTTTCGTCGAAGTGCAGGGCATCTTGACCGATGAAAACGTAAGTGTTTATTCATCCCCCGGCCTGCCCAGCTACAGCGCCGTCCGCGGGATTGTTCCAAACACCATCGCCGAAGTCGTCAATGGCGATGCCGAAATCGCCGCCGCGCTCGCCGAGCTTAATGAAGAAGCCGGCGAACTGCACGCCGACCTCGACAGCTAATCACAGCTTCAGCCAGGAAGGACCTCTGTCAGCCGACAGGGGTCTCCTTCCACTTATGCTTAGCAACCGCTTCGCTATCCTAACAGTCCAGCGTGAACGAAAGGTCTAAAAATTCTAATGAAAAGATAAGATTCGCTATTTGACCCGTTTCAGATTCTATGTTATATTTGGCTCGAAAGTTCATTTTTCCACCATTTTACCTGTCAACAGCATGAATGTGGAATGTCAAACACCTCGATTGATGCAGCGTTTGCGCGTGTTTTTCCATTGAATCATCAGGGATTTGCAGCCCATAAGCAAAGCATGAACGAACAGGAGACAGTGCGGCGCATCATACCTTGCCTCGGCCGCACCGGAGTATGCCAGGATAAACCTAATGAATATCGCTAAACTCGAAACAAAAACGCTTCCCGAATTACGCACGATGGCGCGCGACCACAACGTCCCTCGCTTCAGCCGCCTCAAAAAACAGGACCTCATCATCGGGCTGCTCCGTCAGGAAGCCGTCCGCAAAGGGAATGAACTGCGCGGCGGCGTGCTGGAAGTGATTGACGACGGCATGGGCTTCTTGCGCGCCGAAGGGTATTTGCCGGGCAAGAACGATATTTATGTCAGCCAAACTCAAATCAAGAAATTCAACCTGCGTACCGGTGATATGGTCATCGGGCAAGTCCGCCCGCCCAAAGACACCGAACGCTATTTTGGACTGCTGCGCGTGGACGCGGTGAACGGACTCAATCCGAACGAAGTCAGGCACCGCGCCTACTTTGAACGTCTGACGCCGATTTTCCCGGAAGTGCGTTTTAATCTGGAGACTTTGCCGCGGATCATGTCCACCCGCATGCTGAACCTGATCTCACCGATTGGCTTTGGTCAGCGCGGGCTGATTGTATCCCCGCCCAAAGCCGGCAAAACCACCATCCTCAAGGACATCGCCAACGCCATCAGCACCAATTATCCCGAAGTGCATTTGATGATCGCGCTGATTGGGGAACGGCCCGAGGAAGTCACCGACATGGATCGTTCGGTTGATGCCGAAGTCATCGCCTCTACTTTTGATGACCCGGTGCATCATCACGTCCGCGTGGCCGAAATGGCGCTTGAACGCGCGAAACGTCTGGTCGAGGTCAAACGTCATGTGGTGATGATGGTCGATAGCATCACTCGGCTGGCGCGCGCTTATAATCTGGTCGTGCCTACCAGCGGCCGCACCCTTTCCGGCGGTCTTGACCCTTCGGCGATTCATCCGCCCAAACGGCTGTTTGGCGCTGCCCGCAATGTGGAAGAGGGCGGCAGCCTGACCATCGTCGCCACCTGTCTGGTCAACACCGGCAGCAAGATGGATGATGTGATTTACGAAGAATTCAAGGGCACCGGCAACATGGAACTGCACCTTAGCCGCAAGCTGCAGGAACGCCGCATCTTCCCCGCCTTTGATATTGACCAATCGTCCACCCGGCGCGAAGAACTGCTCTTGGGCCCCGATGTGCTGCAACGGGTCTACACGATGCGCCGGATGTGGTCGCACCTGGCAGAGCAGCCCGAAGGCATCACCGGCGCCACCGAGCAGCTGCTGCAAAACTTCCGGCTCTATGACACCAACGAAAAGTTTCTCAACAGCCTGGCCGGCTCAAACGGGCGCTAAAACAAGAGCCGAATCATTATTGAAGATCGCAGTTGACAGGATGAATCATCTGCGTTAAGCTGTTATCGTATCGGAAAACGCGCTGGATGCCATTGATGAAGCTGACATGCTGTTCCACCTGCTGTTGCGTCACGTTATCCCAAGATAGTCGTGCGGTGGAGCGCTGCTAGTTCATCAATGAGTTGAATTGAGCAGAAACCTAATTGCCCCGTTGCGACACGGGGCTTTTTTATTGTCCGTTTTGAATCCGCCGCCCGCAAGCGGCCGCTGGTCAAACAAGAGCAAAACGGAATGCGGCATCCATATCGAGCTTGTCGGCGCGCGGAAGAAAGAGCCTGGCTGTGTTTGATTTCATCGGTGGATATCCAATTCTGCTTAACTTGCGAAACAAGCCGGTCGCTGTGGTCGGCGGCGGCGGGGTCGCCGCGCGCAAGGTCAAAGGTCTGCTGGCATCCGGCGCGCGGCCGCTGGTGATCAGCCCGGCGCTGACATCCGACCTGCAAGCGATGGCGGCCGCAGGGAAAATCCAATGGATTCAGGCAAGGTACCGGCGCGGCATGCTGAATGGCTCTATGCCGGTCTTGGTGATTGCGACCACTGACGACGCGCGGGTCAATCAAACTGTGGCGCAGGATGCACATCGAATCCGCGCCTTGGTCAATGTCGCCGATGGCGGCCGCGATGACAGCGACTTCAGCAATATGGCGCTCATTCATCAGCCGCCGCTCACCATTGCTCTGACGACTCATGGCACATCGCCGACGCTGCTGCGCCAGCTTAAAGCCCGGCTGACCGAAGCCCTTGGCGATGAATACGTCATCCTGTCGAGTTGGCTGGGGGAAATCCGCCAGCCGCTCAAAAGCGAGATCGATGCGCCAGCGGAGCGGCGGCGAGTGTATCGGCAGATTGTGGAATCTGATGTGCTGCCGCTCTTGCGAAGCGGCAAATCGGAGCAGGCCCGGCGGGTTTTTCAGCGAATTATTTTTGAAGGCAGTTCTCAATGAGCGGCATTGCGCTGGTTTTAGCCGGGCATGGCTCGCATATCAGCCCGAACACCGCCGGCATCGTCTGGCGCTGCGTCGACCGTCTGCGCCGCTGGGCTGTCGCCGCCGAAATCACAGCCTGCTTCTGGAAAGAGCCGCCTTCCTTCCGCCATGCGCTGGATACGATCACCGCCCGGCAAGTGGTGATTGTGCCGGTCTTCACCGCGCAGGGATATTTCACGCAGACCGTCATTCCGACTGAAATGGGCCTCGGCAGCGGCGTCACCGTCAAGTCGGGCAAGACCATCTGCCTCGCGCCCGGCATCGGTGAACATCCCCTGCTGGAGAAAATCGTTTGGCAGCGCGTGCAGGATGTCCTTATCAGCCAAAAGCTCCCATTGACCGAAACGGCGGTCGCTGTCATTGGCCATGGCACCCGCCGCAATCGTCACAGCCGCGGCGCCGCGCGGCGTCAGGCGCGGCTCATCCGCCGGCGAACGCAGGTGCGCGAGGTGGTTGATGTTTATTTGGATGACGAGCCGGATATTCCCAGCATCTATCGATCCACCCGCGCCAAAAACATTATCGCCCTGCCCTATTTTCTGGCAAGCGGGTCGCATGTGACCGTGGATGTGCCGCAGGCATTAGGCTTGTCACAAAACAGCTTCCCCGAACGCATCAAGGGGCGCGATGTCTTTTACACCAAGCCGGTCGGCAGCGATGAGACGCTGTGTTCCGTGATTTTGGAATTGGCGCGCGATACTGGCCTGCCCTTTGAGATCAAGGAAGGCGGCGCCTGGTCGGGCTTCCCAAAAGCCGGCCGAAGCAGCCTGCTGCGGGCGCTTGAACATGGCCGCGCGCTCCAGTTTGGTCAAGTGACGGTCAATCGCAGCAAAGCATGGCATACAGATGATGCCGGCGGCAGCGCCGCTCTGTCATCACCGGCGGCCTTGCGGGCATTCGTGCGGGAAGCCCCTTTCCGCCCCTTGCCAACCAGCGGCGATTTGCCCGGCGGCTGGCATGTTGACCTTCAGCATCCACAGCAGGCCCATGCCGTCATCGAAACCATTTACCCGACGCTTGTCGCCGATTGGGCGGCGCAGAAGAACGGCAGCTTCGCCGCCGAATCACTTGCCGCGACCGCCGCGCGGCAGACTGGGATGTTCAAGGACATACACCGGCTGCCGGCCGGCGTGATTGAGCATGCGATTGAAACGGTCTGCGGCCGATGTATTCGCCAGCCCGCCTGGTGGGATGGAAAAGCCGCCGATGATGCAGAAACGCCTTGCAAATCAGCTTGCAGCAGCTGGCTTTCGACTGCCAAGCGACTGGGAGACCAAGCAATATGAGCAGCGGAAAAGTTTATCTGGTCGGGGCCGGCCCGGGCGACCCCGACCTCATCACCCGCAAGGGGCTGCGCCGCATTCAAACCGCGGATGTCGTCATCTATGATCGGCTCATTCCAGTCGAACTGCTGGATGAAACCCGGCCTGACGCCGAGCTTGTCGACGCCGGCAAGCAAGCCAGCGAACATCGTCTGGAGGTCATCAATGCCACGCTGCTTGACCGCGCCTTAAAGGGCAAGCAAGTCGTTCGGCTGAAAGGGGGCGACCCGCTTGTATTCGGGCGCGGCGGCGAAGAAGCGCTGGCCTGCCGCCATCATGGCATTGACTTTGAGATTGTCCCCGGGATTTCCAGTTCCTATGCGGCGCCAGCCTATGCCGGCATCCCGCTCACCCACCGTTTCCTTAGCAGTTCGTTCACCGTCATCACCGGGCATGAAGACCCGTCCAAAGCCGAGACGAGCATTCATTATCCGGCGCTCGCCCAAATCGGCGGGACTATCGTCATTCTGATGGGGGTCAGATGCCTGGCTGATATCACCCGGCGACTCATCCGGCACGGGCTTGACGGGCAGAAGCCGGCCGCCATTGTTGAATGGGGAACGACCCGGCGCCAGCGCACCTTGACCGCCAAGGTCGAGACGATTGCCCAAACCGCGCAGGACCATCACATTCAGCCGCCGGCCATCACAGTGATTGGCGAAGTGGTCGCTTTGCGCGGGCAGGGCATGCAGTGGTTTGATCTGCCGGCGGCGGATATCGCCAGCCCGGGTCAAGCCATGCCTGAAAACCTGTAAGCTGTTTATAAAATGGAAAGGCGAATGATGAACACTTGGAAAGAGCGACTCAAGCAGCAAATACCAGCCGATGCGGCGCATCTGATTGACACCTTTGAAGCCCAGATTGAACTCCGCCGGCAAGGCAAGCTGGACGAAAAAGTCTTTGCTGAATCGCGGCTTCGCAAAGGCATCTATGGACAGCGATACGATAACGGGCAGCGGCATGATGGCGTCCGCACCCGTGAACTGGCTTATCCTTCTGGCGATTTGGTCAAGGGGCCGGACACGCTTTGGGATGCGCCCGGCATGCAGCGCATCAAGATTCCCTATGGCGGCTTAACAGCCGAACAGCTGGAGACGCTGTCCGAACTCGCTGATGAGTATGCGGATGGCATCCTGCACATCACCACCCGCCAGGACATTCAACTGCACTATGTCCACATCGACGACACGCCGGATCTGATGCGCCGTCTGGCGGCGGTTGGCATCACCACGCAGGAGGCCTGCGGCAACTCCGTCCGCAACATCACCGCCTGCGTTCTGGCCGGCGTATGCCATGATGAAACCTTTGACGTCAGCCCCTATGCCGATGCCCTGACGCAATTCCTGCTCGGCCATGACGACGTGCAGGATTTCGGGCGCAAGTTCAAAATCGCCTTTTCCGGCTGTGAAGGTCATGCCTGCGGCCTGGTCAAAATGCACGACCTCGGCCTGCTGGCGCGGACGCGCGAGGTCGGCGGTGAGCTCCAGCGCGGCTTCACAGTGTTTGTCGGCGGCGGCTTGGGGACGGTGCCGCATCAGGCGAAAACGCTGACTGATTTCGTCAGCGAAGAGAAGCTGCTGCCGCTGGCGCAGGCGGTCGCGCGGGTCTTTGCGCGGCTTGGTGAAAAGAAGAATCGCAACCGCGCCCGCCTGAAGTTCCTGGTCGCCAAGCTCGGCATTGATGAATTTCGCCGCTTGGTGCAGGAAGAGCTCGAAATTCTCCCGCATGACGAACGGCACACCGCCTATCTCGACGACTTGCAAGACTTCGCTTATGGGCCGGCCAAAGCCGGCCTGGCGCTGAATGGCGCGCCCTTGCCGGCCGGATTTGAAGATTGGTATCGCAGCAACAATTACCGTCAGGCTCAAGCTGGCTACAGCGCGATTACGCTCCATGCGCCGCTTGGCGATTTCACCGCGCGGCAAGGATTCCAGCTGGCGGATATCGCCCGCCGTTATGTCGGTGACCATATCCGCTTCTCGGTTGAGCAGAATATCGTCCTGCGCTGGGTGGCGGATGCCGATTTGCCGGCCATTTACCGCGAACTGCTTGATATCGGCCTGGGGGATTCGGGCGCCGGCACCATTCTCGATATCACCTCTTGCCCGGGCACCGATACGTGCAAGCTGGGCATCGCATCGTCGCGCGGCTTGACCGGCGAACTGCGGGCGCGCCTGACTGAACGCATCCACCGCCTGCCTGATGCCGTGCGCGAACTCAAAATCAAAGTAAGCGGCTGCTTCAATTCCTGCGGTCAGCATCATGTCGCCGATATCGGCTTCTTTGGCAACAGCCGCCGCTCTGGCAATCATAAAATGCCGCACTTTCAGGTCGTGCTGGGCGGGCAATGGCATGAAAACGCCGGCAGCTATGGTTTGGCGGTTGGGGCTGTGCCGGCGAAGTCGGTTCCCGATGTCCTTGAGACGCTGACGCGGCGCTATGTCGCTGAACGCGGGGCGGATGAGAATTTCCAGGCTTGGGTCAAGAACCTGGGGCGCAAAGCAATCAAAGCCATGCTCCAGCCGTATATGAAACTGCCGCGCTTTGAAGAAAAGCCGGCGTACTTCAGCGATTGGGGCGATTCGCGCGTTTATACGATTGATGACATTGGCGTCGGGGAATGCGCCGGCGAGGTGGTGTCGCTTTTTTCGATGGAAATCGCGAAAGCCGAATCGTCTCACTTCGAGGCATTGGTGGCTTTGGACGAGGGCAATTATGCCCAAGCCGATCAACAGGCATACCAAGCGATGATTTTGGCTGCCCGCGCCTTGGTACGCACTCAATATATTGATGTCGGCGATGATTACAGCGTCATTGTCAGCGAGTTTCGCCGCCGCTTCTATGACACCGAACTGGTCTATGACCGCTTTGCCAAAGGCAAGTTCGCCCGCTATCTGTTCAAGCGGCACAGCCAGCCGCCGGCGGCGGTCAGCGAAGACGATGCCCATCGGATGATTGACGAAACCCAACTGTTTATCGAAAACATTCACAGCGCCGAACAGCGCATCAACGGGGTGATTGTCAGTTAGGAGAGAAGAGCATGACCGCAGCGCCCAAACGTCTTGGCGTCAAATTCAGCCTGAAGCCAAGTTCAAGGCTTCAGCCCAAGGACATTACGCCGATCTTCCAGCGCTGGATTCAAGAGCATACGGTGGAAGGCATGCTGATTGATGTGATTGATTACAAACACGTTCATCAGGGGCCCAGCCTTATCTTAATCGCCGATGAGGGCGACTATGCCTATGACCTTGGCGATGGACAAGCCGGTTTGCAGTACATTCGCAAACGAGCCATGCCGGCCTGTCTGCCGGATGCGCTGCGGCTGGTCTTCCGACTCGCTTTCATCGCCGCCCGGCGTTTGGAAGCCGACACCGAGCGCCGGCTGCGATTTGATTATGCCGCGGCGAAAATCAGCTTTCTTGACCGCCAGCGCTATCGCAATCAGCCGGAGGTCTTTGACGGCATTCGGGCTGAACTGACGGCATTTCTGACGCAGCTTTACGACGATGAGATCGAACTGGAGCGGGTATATGATGACCCGCGCCAGATTTTTGCGCTGCGCTGTCGGACCCAAAATCCAGATGTGGCTGCGGCGGACATCATCAGCCGGCTGCCGCGCGATTCATAGCCGCGCTCATCGCCAAGAACGGGGCCGGCAGAAAAAAGCAAACCCTGTCGGCGGCGAAAACCACCCGTGCAACCAGCCGCGCAATCGGTTATAGTTTTAGGCATCACATTCTGAACCTTTTGGAAAGCTGAACGATGACCGAATACAATTTTGACGAAATCATTGACCGCAGCCGGCACAGCAGCGCCAAATGGGGGGCGGTGGATGGCGGCTGTCTGCCGATGTGGGTGGCTGACATGGATTTTCGTTCGCCGCCGGCCGCTGTCCAGGCGATGACCGAACGCGCCCAGCATGGGGTCTTTGGCTATACGCTCGACCCGCCCAAGCTGAAAGACATCATCGTTGAACGGATGCGAACCCTTTATGATTGGCGGATCGAGCCCGACGACATCGTATTTTCGCCGGGGATGGTCTTGGCGCTGGGCGCGGTTTGCCGCGGTTTTGGCGCGCCTGGCGACGGGGTCTTGATTCAAACGCCGGTCTATGGGTCTTTTTTCAAAGCTGTGCGCGGC
The DNA here is from genome assembly GCA_965203755.1 of Phototrophicaceae bacterium. Lineage (GTDB taxonomy): Bacteria > Chloroflexota > Anaerolineae > Aggregatilineales > Phototrophicaceae > UBA6055. The sequence goes on from OZ241910.1 coordinate 956,105, forward strand.
AATCAAAAGTTCGCTTATAACGTCGATATGCGCTATGTCGCCGACGATGCTTACAGCTTTCATTATGAAACCGACTATGACGAGTTTGAAGCGGCCGCCCGCGAAGCGCAGACCACGATTCACCTGCAATGCAATCCGCAAAATCCAGCCGGCTTCCTGTATTCGCTTGAGGAGCTTGAACGCATTGGCGAAATCTGCCTGAAGCACAATGTCCTGATTGTCGCTGACGAAATTCATTCTGATTTGATTCTGGAAGGCAAACACATCCCCATCGCCACCCTGTCGGACGAACTGGCGCAAAACACCATTACCATGATCGCCCCTAGCAAAACATTTAACTTGGCTGGGATGGCCTGTTCGGTATTGATTGCCCAAAACAAGGACCTCCGCCAAACCTTGCAGGCGGCGCTGCAAAGCATCAGCGCCCACGTCAACATCATGGGCTATGAAGCCGCCTATGGCGCGTATGTCGGCGGCGGCGACTGGCTCAAGCAGCTGCTCGTTTATCTGAAAGGCAACCGCGACTATGCGACCGATTATCTGCGGCGGAACATTCCGCAGATTAAAACCACCCGGCCCCAATCGACCTATTTGCTTTGGATGGACATGCGCGCGCTGCCAATCCAAGGGGATCCGCTGGATTTCTGCACTATGGCGGCAAAAATCGCCCCGACAGACGGCGCCTTCTTTGGCAGCGCCGGCGAGGGCTTTGTCCGCTTGAATTTCGGCTGTCCACGCGCTGCGCTGGCGGAGGGGCTCCAACGTTTGAAGACGGCGGCTGACCGCCTGGCAGTGACCGCGTAAGCGCGAAATCACCGCCGAGACAAGGAGAGCATCTCATGGCGCGACCTTTTCTGATTGACACCGACGCCGGGTCGGACGACGCCGTCGCTATTCTGATGGCCTTGCGTCATTCCGATGTTGATGTCAAGGCGATCACTGTGGTCGCCGGCAATGTTCCGCTGGAGCAAGGCGTCAAGAACACCCTCTTTTTCACTGAACTCTGCGAAAGCGCCGTGCCGGTGCATGCCGGCGCCAATCGCCCGCTCATCCGGGAATTCGCGTCCGCCGACTGGTTCCACGGCGAGGATGGCTTGGGGGATTGGGGCGAGCGTTTTGCGCCGCGGCAGGCGCAAGCGCAGGCTGTCCATGCCGTCGATGCGATTATTGAGACTGTGCGCCAAACACCGGGGATTGTCATCGTCACCTTGGGGCCGCTGACCAATCTGGCGCTGGCCATCCGCCAGGCGCCGGACATCACCGCGCAGGTATCGCGCTGCATTGTGATGGGCGGCGCCGCCTGCACCAACGGCAACGTCACGCCGGCCGCCGAATACAATATCTGGTGTGACCCCGAAGCCGCGCAGATTGTGTTCCGCTCCAGCCTGCCGGTGGAAATGGTGGGCTGGGAATTCAGCCAGGGCGGATTTGCGCTGTCATTGGAGGACATTGAATGGATTCGCCGCCTGAATACAGCTTATGCTGATTTCACCATTGACTCGAATCGCAAAGGCATGCGCGGTTATGAGACGCAAACCGGCGAGATCGGCATCTCCCTGCCCGATGGCGCCGCCATGGCCGTCGCCATAAACCCCGATTTATGCACCGCCCAAAGCCGACATTATGTCGATATCGAATGCCAAAGCGAACTCACGCGGGGCATGACCGTCGTTGACCGGCTCAATTTGGCTGACGACAGCCGCAATGCTGATGTCTGGCGCGAGGTCATCAATCACCAGGTCAAGCCGCTTGTCTGCTGGGAACTGGATGCCTTGGGCTGGAAAGACCTGCTGTATGAACTTCTCAAATAGCTTGAATCGCCGCCGTTTTATGCCGAATCATACAACCCTGACATCATAACCAACGTAAAGGAAACAGAAGACAGTTAGACAACCGGGAGGAAACAATGAGTCAAGAGCCGCGTAAGCGCAAGCAGCGCGATTGGGTCGAAGAGATAGAAGTCGCCGGCGGCGAACTGGTCGAGCGCGTCAAGAGCCTGGTCACAGAGGGCAACGTCCGCCGCCTGATTATCCGCAGCGCCAGCAATGATGTCCTGCTCGAAGTGCCGTTGACGCCGGCGGTTGTGGTTGGCGGCGCCGCTGCCATTGTCAATCCGGTTTTGGCGGCTTTGGGGGCGCTGGCGGCGCTGATTGCCCGGCTCAAAATCGAAATCGTTCGGGTGGAAGAGATCGACGAAGATGCCGAAACCATCGAAATTTCGGCAGAGGACGTCACCCATACCGCCGCCGACGAGTAATTCTCGGGGAAATCATTGGGAAGTACGGTTGACTTGGGATATAATTTAGGATATTTTATGATTCCAAGCCGCAGCGCGCGGCATCTGCATTATTATTGTGGACAAGCGGCGCCGCCTATCCAAAGACAAGAGGTCTACCATGATTGTTAGCGTTCTGCAAGAAAATCTGGCAAAGAGCCTAAGCGTTGTAACCAAAGCTGTGGACAGCAGCCCGCAGCTGCCGGTGCTTGCCAATGTGCTGCTCGAGACTGAAGATTCGCGTTTGAAGCTGTCGGCCACCAATCTGGAGCTAAGCATCACCATGTGGATTGGCGCCAAAGTGGAACAGGCCGGCAGCATCACCCTTCCCGCCAAAACCTTCACCGAACTGGTCAATAATCTTTCCAGAGAGCGGGTTGACCTGCGGCTGGATGCCGCCACCCACACCATGCACCTGCGCTGCGGCATCCAAAACTCGAACATACGCGGCATTGACGCCGATGAGTTCCCGCCGATCAATCATAATGAAGAGGCTGAACTCTATCTGGAAGGCAAGACGCTGCGCGAAATGATCGTCCAAACCGCGTTCGCGGCCGCCAAAGAGCAGAACCGTCCGATCCTCACTGGGGTCTACCTGCAATTAGAGCGGCAGTTGATGACGATGGCGGCCGCCGATGGGTATCGCTTGGCAGTCCGCACCGCCAGCATCGAGAAAAAGTTCAGCGAAAAACGGGAGATGGTCATCCCATCCCGCACGATGTCCGAAATCGCGCGCATTATTGAAGAAGACCATGAAGTCGGCCTATCGTTGCCGACGCAGCGCAACAGCATCACCTTTTTTATGCCCAACATCCTGGTGTCGACTCAACTGCTGGAAGGCCGTTTTCCCGACTTCGCGTCCATCATCCCGCGTTCTTATGTCACCTCGACCGTCATGTACACCAATGACCTGCTGATTGTCTGCCAGCGGGCAGAAATTTTTGCCCGCGACAACGCCAACAGCGCCAATTTGCATGTCAAACCGGCGTCCACCCCCGGCGAGCCGGCCGAAGTGCTGATTGTCGGCAAGAGCGCTGAACGCGGCGACAGCGAAGGCATGCTTGACGCCTCGGCTGAAGGCGAAGCGCTTGATATTTCTTTTAACATCAAGTATCTGATCGAGGTCTTGCGGGTCATCAAGGAAGAGCGGGTCGTTTTCGAAAGCAACGGCGCCGAAAATCCAGGCGTGCTGCGGCCTGAAAACCGGGAAGACTTCACGCATGTCATTATGCCGATGAGCAAATAAGCCTGGGCTTATTCGCTCAAGATTTTGCTTTCGCTTGGCTTGAACGCGATTGCCCTCATGCCGCGACTCATTGGGTATTTGATGCTGGCGGCTTAAACTGAATCAGCCCGCGTTTGCCATTGGTGCGCCAGTTCGCATCGGCAAGGTCCAGTTCGGCGGCCGTCTTGGCCGTTGGCAAACCCACAATCGGGTCGCTTTTAAGCGTTCGCAGGCACAAGACCGGCGCGCTAAGGTAACGCAAGACATCGGCAAAAGCCGTATCAGCCGCCCAAATGCCATCGCCGACCGCCCGGCGATAATTGGCATCTCCTTTGACAATCAAAAGGCGGGCATCATTGAGGACGGCGCGCAATGTCGGCGGCAGCCGCCACAAAAACGCGCTGCTGTTCCAGAACGGGTGCGGCGCCAAGCGAAGCCGCTCGTCCATCCAGGCATCGGTCAATCGCCGCGCCAGTCGGCGGCTGGCTGGGCCTCGTTTTGCCATTTCGGCCAGCATCATCCAGACATCGGACGGAATCGCATCGCTGACAAAGGTCGGATGCGCCTTGAGGCAGAGGACGACGCGGGCGGCGGCATGGCTTATCAGCCAGTCAGCCAGCGCCAGGTCCATCGCCAATTCGGAGCCGGCGTTGTCCGCCAGAATGTAGACTGGGCGCTTGAGACTCTGGTCGCGGCTGGCGGATTGATGGAGATAATCCAGCAGCTGCGGGCGATGGTCTACCAGCAGGTCATCGGGAGCGATGTCCGTTCCGCGGGCGGTCGAGGCGGCATAGCTCAAGTCAATGCGATTCGCCCACAGGTCTAAGGCAAGGACGTCCATAAACCGCTCCTCGGCCGGCTGCAAGGCGCGTTCCAGCAAGTTCCAGAGCGCCGCGCTGTGGAGTTCGGTCTGCTTTTTGGGCAGGAAGGGATCGCGCCCGCTTTCATGCCAGCGCACAGCTTCAATCAGGCGGCGATAAACATAGGTTTCGGCGAAAAACCATTCGGCATTGTGCCAGGTCAAATCGCCGTCAGTCTGCGCCTGCTGCGCCTGCAAAGCCCGCAGCCAGGTCTGATAATCGGGCGATTCTTGATCCAATGCGCTTATCACTTCCCCATTGGCGACATCATCCCGCAGGGTTTCCAGCCGCGCCCGTATGCTGTCGGGATAATCCGGATTCAGCTGGATGGTCTCGTCAATGATGGCCGGGATGCGGCGCTTCATGGTGTCGCTGGCGAAGGCATTGCTGTGGTCGGTGCGAATGGGTGTAGGCTTGAGCATCGTTTGCCTTTCAATGTTCATCAGCAAGGCCGACTCACAACAAGCAACTTTTAGTATAGGAGATTCTGAACCATCTGCCAGCAACTGAAACCAATGATCAAAATAACAATAAAAGGCAATACCGCAACAAAAAGAGAAACAAAGACAGAGGCGATAAGGCTCGATTTAAGCAGCTTGTCTAAGCGGGTTTCTTTGTGCCCTATCATTCATAGCAATTCATCCTATTTCTCGTCTAAACTCAAGAATAAGAACTGCGCTCCTGAAAAATGAGAAGAGTAGTAATAGTATCATAACATATCATTGTGGAGAAAGAAATACTTCATATTAGTCTTTCGTACAGGGATAGTCACCCAGCATTAACTCGCTCAAGCGCTGCTTTACACGTTCCTCATTGTTAATTCGCAGCACGCGAACCGTTGTACGGCCTTCAGGTGTTAAACCGGACAGTGCAGCATCTGGATTGATCTTGAAATGATCGTCCCAGTCCTGCTGACGGGGGTCGTAAAGTTTGGTCGCATCTTGTGTTAAGGGATCAAGTGCGGCAACATTAGGCCCTTTATAACTATTGCATTCCAAACATGCCAGACAAAGATTATCGCTTGTATCTTTACCATCGTGCTTGATTGGAATAATATGGTCAATCTGGAATTTCACCAGCCGATTACGTTCGGCAATACGGCAGTATTCGCAGCAGCCGCCTGCCAATTCGCGAATCGCGCGGACTTGTTGAGCCGTGACTGTCACTTGCTCTCGTTCCGAAGCCTGATTTTGGTCTTTACCTTCAACATCGCCATCATTTGATCGGCGCGGATAAAATCAAACAACTCCTGCTGTTCATCAAATGTCAGTTGTCCTTCACCATTTCGCTCTACCAGCGCATCAACCCGCGCTTGAAGGCCGTCTGGCAAATGGTATGCGATGAGTTCTTCGGCTGTCGGCTGCGACGCCAGAAAATCGGTAAGGACATCAAAAACAGCACGGGCGGGGGCATCTAACATGGGACTCTCCGTTACCTGTTCAGTTTCATTCGTCACGGCGGTAGATGGTCACGTAGCGGCGCGGTTCCGTTCCCGCGCTGGCCGAAGCCAGCTGCGCCTGACCAGCCAACTGATGCTGCCGTTTGCGGATGTGCGAGCCTTGCGGCTTGAGTTCAATATGATCTTCGCCGGCGCGGATGCGATGAATCGCGCGTTCAGCCTCCAGCATCGCCTCGCCAAAAGGGTTTGGACCTTTGCTCCCGCCGAGCCGAAAGAGGTCAACCAGGAAATTTTCCATCTGCGTCACCGTGTTCGCCCGCAGCACATAAATCGACAAGCCCCGCTTTTCGCCATCGGCAATCAGCCGCGGCCGCCGCCGATAATGAGTCTTCAAGGTGACTATCGCATCGGCTTGGGCAAAGTCATCCGTCAGCGTCAGCGGAACAGCCAGCCGCCGCGCCGCCTGCTCCAGCCGGTTGCGCGCCACTCCATAGGCATAGACCCTGGCCGGAGTCAGGTTTTGCATATTCATGCGGGCGGCATCATCCTGCATCTCAATGCGCGTCTTGCCATTGTCGCGGTTGCCGCGGACGACGTGCGCGTTCACATCGCGGCCGGCATGGCGCGGCCGCCCGCCCCGCGCCGGCGCCGAGCGCGAGTCCGATTCGGGTACATACTCGCCGACGTGAATCACACCGCGGTCATCGCGCTCGCGCAATTCCGCTGGCAGGGGGCGGCTTCGCAGCATGGCATCCACAGCCGATGCCACATCGGCATGCACCACCAGACGGTCGCGGGCCTGGATTTCGATCATTATGTCAAAGGTCGGCGCGGTTCGCCTTTCCAGCACAACCTTCTGCGTTCCGCGCCGCCGGGCTTCATCATCCGACAGGGTCACCGACTCAATCCCGCCAATCAGGTCGGACAAGGTCGGGTTCAGCATCAAGTTTTCCAGCGAATTGCCATGCGCCGTCCCGATCAACTGAACGCCGCGTTCGGCAATGGTGCGGGCCGCCTGCGCCTCCAGTTCACGGCCGATTTCATCAATCACGATGACTTCGGGGTTATGATTTTCAACAGCCTCAATCATCACTTCATGCTGGCGGTCTGGCTGTGAGACCTGCATTCGGCGGGCTTTGCCCACCGCCTGATGCGGGATGTCACCGTCGCCGCCGATCTCGTTGGAGGTATCGACAATCACGACCCGCCGGCGGTTGGCGCGCACGCGGGCGGCTTCGCGCAGCAGCGTCGTTTTGCCGACGCCTGGCGGCCCGACAATCAAGACGCTTTGCCCGGCTTCGATCAGGTCAGCGATAATATCAATCGTGCCATAGACCGCGCGGCCGATCCGCACGGTCAATCCAACGATTTTGCCGCGCCGATTGCGAATAGCCGAAATGCGATGCAGCGAACGTTCAATGCCAGTGCGATTGTCATCGTCAAATTCGCCCAGCGCATCCACAACCTGACGCAGATCTTCCTCATCTACCTCGCGGTCAGAAAGTTCATATTCTTTATCGATATAACGGGCAGTGGGGATTCGCCCCAAGTCAAGCACCACCTCCAACAGCTGGCTGGTATCGCCATACTCATCAATCGCGCCGCGGACGCGAAGCGGCAGCACATTTTTGAGTACATCAAAATCATCCGTTATGCGTTTGTCCATGCAGCCGCCTGGCATCCTTTCGCTTAGCGTTTGATAATCCGCAGGTTCGCTGCCGGTTTGCGCCGCCCGGCGGTATCCAGCCTGACCCGCGCAAAGGAGGCTTGACGGACGCCGGCGGTCAAATGCTTGACCATCACAGCCTGTTCCAGCCACGGGTTAAATCCCAGGTCGAGCATCGCATTTTCCAGCCAGCCCTGATACCCGCGCACGCTCACATAAACCGGCACTTTGCGGCAACGTTCAATTTCCAGCACGGCGGCCGCCATAATATCCGGCGCTTCGCTAAGGACTTCGGCATGCAGATAAGGCAGCAGATAAACCCCGTGCCGGCCTTCGGAACAGGCGATATAGGCTTCGACGCAGCCATCCTTGCGGTAGACCAGCCCGTCCATATCGGTCGAGGGGCCCATGACCGGCTGCAAGATGCGCGGAATCGTACAGCCCAGCAGCGCCGCGATGCCAATCTGGTCATCGCTGTTTTCTGGCGTGACGGTCAAGGCGGGCTTTCGCAGTTCATCGGTGATTGGATCATGCCGCCAGATGACTTGGCGGCTGTAGACTGCATAGCCGGCGCGGCGCATGGTTTCAAAGAGGCGATGGCTTAGCTCGACTTCAGCCACCAGGGTTTGGGCGCCGTTTTTGCCAGCCTGTTCGGCCATGGCGTCCAGCATGTGCAGCCAGATAGCGTCGTCCTCATCGTCTTCCAGCGTCGGCGCCAGATAAACAATGTGGGCATTGGCATCATCCTGGCGATAGCGAAACTGTCCGACCACATCCTGATGGCCGACGTGCGCCAGCAGGGTATGCAGCCCGCGTGGAAAAACAATGCTCGACAGCAGCGCGCTGTTCTGCCCGCGCGCATCTTCTGTCAGTCCCAATTCGCTGTGCAGGACAACCGCGTTCTGCTTGAGCCGCAGCATCAAGGGGATATCGAGCAGTTTCATCGAATGGGTGTCTGTTTGACTGTTCAAGGTCTGCCTCGCTTTCACATATCCAATCGGAATATGTTCAAGTTCATTGTATCATTGTCGGTCAAGCCCTGACAACCGGATTCGTCTGCCGAAAATCAATGTCAGCCCTTCATCAGAAGGCGCCGGCGCCGTCTAAAACAAGGGGGAAGGACGCGGCAGCCGCGCCATTTGACTGACATTCGTCATGCAGATCACGCCCGACATGGCAAAGCCAATGGCTCCGCGGCGGCCGGCCGCCAGCGCATTGATGGCTGCCGAAACGGGCGGCAAATCCGCCATCAGCTGAATCTGCTGGGCGGCGGCGATCAAATCCTGGGCGAAGCGCTGGTGGCTGTGCGCCAAATCAGCGCCGCTGTAGACCCGTATCAGACCAGCCTGATTGTCGCTGGTGACCACCATGTCGCCGTCGGGCGAGCAGGCGATTTGACGGATTTCATAATGCACATCGACGCGCTTCAGCGCCGCGCCGCTTGCATCCGCCATTACGATTTGTTCGCCATCCGTCAGCAAGATCAATCGGCCGCCGCGGGCGACGGCGACGCTGCTCGTCCGCAGGCGATCCATCCGCAAGCCCATATCGAACTCGCCGCGCCATACACCCCGGCGATAAATGCTTAGCCGCCCCTTGGCATCCAGAACAGCGACAAGCCCTTGGGATCGATCGAAGCCGACCGCCGCCAGGCTGTCCGCCTCGATGGTTTCAAGGACGCGGAGCTTGCCGCCGGCGAGGACCGTCAGCCGGCCCTTAGGTTCGCGAAAGAGTTTCAGGCTGCCGTCGTCGGTGGCATAAATCGTCGTCTGCCGGGCAGACACCACCGGCAGGCAGGCGCGATGCTTCAAATCGACCAGATGGGTCAAGAAAAGCCGCCAATTTTCGCTTAGATAATCCTTGTCAGCCGGCGGCGCGCCAATCTGACGGCAGCCATAGTGGACGCCGGCGGCCACATCATAAAAATCAACTCGGTCAGCCCGCGTCCATACCGCCAGCAAAGGCGGCTTGCCCGCTATGATTTGCAAGTCGTAGATAGCCTGGTTCGTGAGGTGAAGCCGCCAGTTCATGGGTCTCGTTTGGGATATGTTTGGGATAACTTGGGATAATTATAACACTTTTATGGCTTTGCGCCGATAACGTTTTCAAAAATCTGATAAAATCAATGTGAACATACATGATATGAAGCGATTTTCAACCGGCGGCGCGGGCAGGGATATGGAAACTGCCTGAACAGTCATATATGTTCACGAATGGAGGCTGGTGATGGACAAACTGCGCGTGGGTTTTATTGGCGCCGGCAGGATTTCTGATTTGCATGCCCTGGCTTATCTCGATGACAGCCGCGCCGAGATCGCCGCCGTATGTGACAGCAATATCGAAATTGCGCGGCGGCGCGGTCAAGCCTGGCGCGTGCCGCCCGAACGGATATTCCATAACTACCATGATTTGCTGACGCTGGCAGATATTGATTTGGTCGAGATTCTGCTGCCTCATCATCTTCACTGTCAGGCGGCGCTGGCGGCCTTGGCGGCTGGCAAACACGTTTCTGTACAGAAGCCGATGGCGCTCACTGTGGCGCAAGCCGATAAAATGACGGCCGCCGCCGACCAAGCCGGCCTCATCCTTAGAGTGTTTGAAAATTTTATCTTTTATCCACCAGTGCAGCGCGCCAAATCGCTGATTGACCAGGGCGAAATTGGCGACCTGCTGACCATCCGCCTGAAGAGCAATGCGGGCATCAGCCCCAATATGTGGGACGTCCCGGCTTCGGCATGGGCATGGCGCGCCAACGTTGAGGAATGCGGCGGCGGCCCGCTTCTGTTTGATGATGGGCATCACAAATTCGCATTGGCATGGCACTTCATGGGCATGGCTGAACAGGTTCACGCTTGGGTGGGTTCGACCGAACTGGCGTCGGGCATGGCTTTGGATGCGCCGGCGATTGTCTCGTGGAAATACCCGCGCAATCGCTTCGGCTCGTTTGAAATCGCCTACTCGCCGCAGCTTGTCTTGGATACCCGCCACTATGCCCAAGATGACCGCGTTGAGCTTACTGGGACAAAAGGGGTTATTTGGGTCACGCGCGGGCACGGGAAAATGATGGATGCGCCGCCGGTCATCATGTATAAAGACCGTCAGACGCATGCCTTTTCCGATATGCCGGTCGGCTGGGAGCATAGTTTTATCAATTCGACCCGGCATTTTATGGATGCTTTTTTCGCCGGCGAAACCCCGCGGCTGACCGGGGTGGAAGGCCGTGAAATCCTGCGGTTCGCGCTGGCGGCCGGCGAGTCGGCGCGCAGCGGGCAGGCGGTAACGCTATGAATAAGCCTGGCGGGGACGAATCAGGTTTCCAGCATCGCAATCGCATCGCCGTCCATGCTGGCAATCGCTGCCAGCGCATGGATCGGCACATCATATTTGTCCAGCATACGGCGGCGGCCGCCTTCAAATGTCTTTTCGACCACGACCCCAATGCCGACCAGATTGGCTTGGGCGCTGGCGACAATCCGCGCCAATGCCAGCAGCGTTTTTCCGGTCGCCAGAAAATCATCAATAATCAGGATATTTTCATCCGCCGGCAAAAATTCGGCAGAAACCAGCAGCAGCGTTTCGCCGCCTTTGGTATGGCTGGGCGCCGTCTCCAAAAATACTGGGCCCGCCATCGTAATCGGTTTTCTCTTGCGCGCATAAACCACCGGCACATTCAGTTCAATGCCGGCCATCAAGGCCGGCGCAATGCCCGAAATCTCAGCGGTCAAGATGCGGTCGATTTTCACGCCAGCGAATTTGGCGGCGAATGCCTTGCCCATGCCGGCCATCAGCTGCGGGTCAAGCTGATGGTTGATGATGCTGTCGACTTTTAGAATACCGCCGCCGAGGTTCTTTCCCTCCAGCCGGATGCGGTCTGCCAATGCTTTCATCCAATCCCTCCGGCGGCATCGTTCAGCACGCGGGCGATCTGTTCAAGATGGTCAATATCATGCAAGCCGACCTGCATCACCGCATCGGTCATCGTGAAGCGCCTCCGTTCTGGATGAATGCCGCCGCGCTCCCATTGTGCATCGCTCAAGGACTTGAAAAAGGCGATAAACCGCCGCCGCGACGTTTGCAGTTCGTCATAGGCCGCTGCCATCTGCTCCTGCTGATAGCCCTTTTCAATCGCCATCGCTTCGTGGTCATAAGCCGGCAGCTGGGGATGATCCTGTTCCAGCATCATGCTGGCGCGCTGATAAAAGATATGATCGAAATCTCGCAGATGACAGACAATCTCGACAATCGACCATCCCCGCGGGCCATCCCGCAGTGCATGCGCCCGCGTTTCCGAGACGTTTTTCAGGATATGCCCCAAGATGTCACAGGTCAGGCGCATCTGCGCCAGATGACGCTGGCGGACTTGATGCAGCGCCGCGGTCTCTTTTTCCATATCTTTATCCTCGTCGTGATGCGTTCAATCAAGCGGAGCAAACGCGAGTTCGCGCGGGAACGAGGTTAGCACATCAATGCCGTCTTCGGCAACCAGCACATTGTCTTCGATCCGCACCCCGCCCACCTGTGGGATATAGACGCCGGGCTCAATCGTAAAGACCATTCCCGCTTCCAATGCCTGGTCATTGCCGGCGACGATATTGGGCAGTTCGTGCACGCTCAAGCCGAGACCGTGTCCCAAACGATGAATAAAATAATCGCCGAATCCGGCGGCTTCAATCACCTGGCGGGCAACGCGGTCCACTGCCGCGCAGGTCACGCCGGGGCGGGCGAACTCGCGGGCGGCGCGGTTGGCTTCATACACCGCCGCGTGCATCGCGCGCATCTGTTCGGTGGGTTCACCGACGCAAAAGGTGCGGGTGATATCGGCCGGATAATCTTGATAATAGGCGCCGAAGTCAATCAGCAAGAACTCATCGGCGCCCCAGACGCGGTCGCCGGCGGCGCCGTGCGGCAGGCCGCTTTTCTCGCCGGTCAAAACCAGCGCGAAAGCCAAGCCCTGCGCCCCGCGCGCAAGCATTTCCGCCGACAGTTTGTCGGCGATCCGCCGTTCGGTCATCCCTGGGCTTGCCCACTGCATGGTCGCCTGCAAGGCGGCCTCGCTAATCTCAATCGCCGTTCGCATCTTGGCGACTTCCGGCGGCGACTTCCGCGCGCGCATATTCAAAAACAGCTGGCCGACATCGACCCCGGCCGCGGGTGAGACGCCCGCCTTTTCCAAAGCCAGCCATTCAAACAGGCGCATGGTTTGACCATCCACAGCCAGCTTCCCATCGGGCAGGCCCAATTCCCGCGCGGCGTCTCGAAAGGCTGGGTCATAACCGCCTTCGTCCGTCCATACAAACCGCCGGGCTTCGATATCGGGCCGCGCTTCCAGCTTGGCGACCTCTAGCTCTGGAATGATAAAGGACAAGCCCTGCCGACCATAGAGGCCAACAATCGGGCGTTCGGACAAATGAAAGCGCAGGCCAGTGAAATAAACCATATTTTCGCCGGGCACAATCGCCACCGCATCGGCTTGACTTTGTTCCAATACGGCATCCAGCCGCGCCAGATAATCCATCGTCATCGCTGCATCTCCAATTCTTGAATCTTGTACCCCTAGTTTAACCTGCTTCAGCGTTTTTGCCCAAGCAAAGGGTAAAAGCGGCCTGGCGTCAAAATATGCTATGATTAGGGCAATCTGTATCGGCAGCAAGGATTTGCCCAAGGTGGTCATCGACCATTATGAGCCCAGCGCCGTCATGCGCGGCCTGCTTGACGGACAAGACTTCAGCAACCGCGTCGGCGGCAGCTGCGTTTATTGCTGTCCCCGCTGCCGGCGCCGGATTCGCTTTCGCTGGCGCAGCTTCTATCAGGCTGATGAACGTTCCTTCCTGCGGCGCCGACTTCGCCGTCTGTTCGATGACCTGACTCCAGACCGCCCGCCCGCCGAGCAGGGTTTCCTTGATTTTCACTGTCCCACCTGCGCCGCGCCAACCCGCATTGTCTTTAATGTTCAGGATTATACTCAAATCGCCTTTCACTTTGATGTCTATGTGGCGCTTGTCGGTCAAGGGAAGACCATCCCATGAAGAATCTGTTCGCAACCTTAAACGGCTATGATCCAGGGATGCTTTCGGCATTGGCTGAAGTTTGGGGGATCGCCAGCAAAAGCCTCCAGAACGATGAGATCATCGCCCGGCTTCAGGAAGCCATGCTCGACCCCAAAGCTGCGGAAGCGGTTTGGGAGCGGCTGGACGAGCCGGCGCGGACCGCCGTCCAGCTGTTGGTCAGCAGCAGCCGGCATCGGATGAAGCTGGGGCAGTTTGAACGGCTCTATGGCAAGATTCGCAAATTGGGACGGGCGCAAATCAACAAGGAGGAGCCGCACAAACAGCCGCAAAGCGCCGCCGAAGCCTTGTATTACCGCGGTTTCATTGGCGAAGGCTTTGACAAGGACGACGGCGATTTCATCGGTTTTGTTTACGTCCCGCAAGACCTGACGGCCGCGCTGCCGCTTCATAAAACCAGCTATGAGCATCTCGGCGACGCGGCGGCCTTCCCCGAAGCCGAATTGCCGGCGCCAAAGGTGGTGGACAATGTGCAGAACGCAAAGCCAGCCGATACATCCATCATCGACGACATGACGACGCTGCTGGCTTTTTTACAGATGGCCGCCGCCGATATCGAGGGAATGGGCTTTGCCGCGGCGGCGGTCGCCGCTATTCAGCCGCACCTGCTGCATCCCGGCGGCGCGCGTTTGGCTTTTCTGCTGGGGATTGGCCGCAGCGCCGGCCTGATTGCGGCGCAGGATGGCAAAGCTCATCCACGCCGCCGTCAAGCGCGCGCCTGGCTGAATGCCGCGCGCGGCGAACAAATCCGCCAGCTGGCGCAGGCTTGGCTGGAAAGCAAACATTACCGCGATCTGTGGCACATCCCCGGACTCGATCCGGATGATTCTGGCTGGTCTTATGACCCGGCGCCGGCGCGGAACTCGGTTATGACGCTGTTCAGCGATCTGGCGCCGCCGCAGGACTGGGTTTCGGTCAACAGCCTGATTGATATGATTAAGGAGCTTGAGCCGGATTTTCACCGTCCCGACGGCGATTATGACAGTTGGTACATCCGCAGCGAAACCGGCGAATTTCTACGCGGCTTTGAAAGCTGGGACGCCGTTGAGGGATCGCTGGTCAAGCATTACATGCTGGGGCCGATGCACTGGCTGGGCTTGCTGGATACCGGCGATGATGCGGTGCGCTTAACGGCTTATGGCCGCGCCTTTCTGCGAATCGCGGATTGGCCGCGGCTGGCGGAACCTTTTTATCCGATTGAAATCGAGCGCGGCGGCCGCCTGCTGGCATCGCGCCGCGTCAATCGCTTTGACCGCTTTCAGCTGGCGCGTTTCACCGACTGGGTGCAGAAAGGCGACCCTTACGTCTATGAGCTTCATGCCGCCAGCATCCAAAAAGCCGCCGCGCAGGGGATCCATGCCGGGCATATTCAGGCATTCATGCGGCGGCATCTGGACGGCGAGCCGCTGCCGGCATCCATCGCCAAACTCTTGCGGAACTGGCAGGATGGGGCGAAAACATCCATTGCCTTCGAGACCCTGACGGTGCTGCGCGCCAGCGCCGAAGAGACGCTTGACCGCATCTACGACATACCCGCCTATCGCCGCTTCTTGGGCGCGCGTCTGGGCCCGATGGCTTGTGTCATCCGCGAAGACCAATGGGAAGCATTACAGGCCAAACTGGGTGAAGCTGGGGTTGCGGTAGATATTTCGGGCATCCAATCCAATCAAGACTTGCCGCTCAAACAGCCAGACTCAAAAGAAGACTTGACAAATGAACGAAAATGAGTGAAAGTTGGGGGCTGAATCGTCGCATTTGGCGCCGAAGGCTGACCTGGAACGGCTGGGCAGTCGCATCAATGCGAATCTCGTCTCGCCGCCATGCTGCCAGAAGTGAAAAAGTGAAAACGGCGGCCTTTTAGTCGCCTTTTGCAGATGTTTCTGTGATACTCTGCTGTGAAACCGCCGCGCATGGCTCAAGATGGCAAAAGCGGTTATAAACAAGATATCATGCGCCGTTTGGGAGGATGACTCATGTCCGCCGCTTATGTATTGATTCACCTTAACATAGCCGTTGATTTCGCCGATTCGCTGAATGCCATCCGCGCCATTGACGGGGTTCAAAGGGCTGACCTGGTGGTTGGGCCCGATGACTGCATCGCCTATATTGAAGCCGATGACGCCGCGCGGCTGATGAATGCCATCCGCGCCATCCGCAGCGTCGATGGCGTCGACAAGACCGATACCCGCTCGGTCGCCCAAGTGTAAGGCTGACCCGACGGTGCTGAATCCTGGCCGGCGTTTGACCTTGCTGACTGTGCTGCTAAGCGCATGCGCGCCCATCGTTCCGGCGACGGCGCCGCCGCAGCTGGAACACACGCCGGGCGCTTTCGCGGTGGTCACAGACGCGTTCTTTGATGCTGGCCGGTTTCGGGTTGATTATCCAAAGTCATGGCGCGTCGTCAAGACAAGCATCGCCGCCGCCGATCATCTGGAAGTCGTCTTTGCCGCGCCGGACGGCGGCGCCGTCACTCTGACGGAGGCTGACTCGGCTGGCGATGAGCCTTTTGTCGCCCTCGACCATGGCATTATCCTTCAGATACGGATCCAGCCGGGCGGCGGCGATGCGGCCGCTTTTGTCTCGGCGGCCAAGAAACTGGCCGGCAGCATCCGCTATTAGGGCGCCGGCATTCGCTGCCATTTTTGACCGCCGAAACGCTGGGAAATGAGGCGAATAAAGAAAAAGATGTCTTGTGAAACGGAGTTGGGGGCAGGATCTGATGACCAAGAAAATACTCGTCGTTGACAACGATGAAGCGGCGGCGCGGCTGACTGCCATGCTGCTGGCGCAGCGCGGTTTTGAGGCTGTCAAAGCCCATGAGGGCCGGCAAAGCCTGCGTCTTGCCTATCGTCATCAGCCGGATTTGGCGCTGCTTGACACTGTCATGCCTGATATGAGCGGCTGGGACATCTGCAAACGGCTGCGCGAGATGTCGGATATGCCGATTATCTTTTTGAGCGCGCGGAATCAGGTCAAGGATATCGTCAAGGGGCTTGAGACTGGCGCCGATGACTATATTGTGAAACCCTGTGACCATGAAGAGTTGATAGCGCGGATACAAGCCTGTCTGCGCCGCGCGCCGGCTTCTAATATAAGCGACGAACTCGCGTTTAATCAGGGCGGCTTCCGCATCAATTTGGCGAATCGAGAAGTTTGGGTGGACGGCAGCCTCAAACATCTGACGCCGAAAGAGTTCAGCCTGCTGGCGGCGCTGGCCGGCAAAGCCGGGCGCGTTGTCAAACAGGCTGACCTGATCGCGGCGGCGTGGGGTGAAGAATACATTGACGCCATCGACAGCCTTAAACTCTATATTCACTACCTGCGGCGAAAGCTGGAAGACAATCCCCAGCAGCCAGAATACATTCTCACCACGCGCGGCGTTGGGTATCGCTTCGTCAAGCGCTAAGCGATTTTAACAGGGCATCCGTTCGCTCAACCATCGTCCCAAATGCGAATCGCTCCAAGCCCAGCTGCGTATTGGCCGCGAACTCATCCCGATGGTCAAGCAATCGCTGGATGCCGCGCCCAAGCGCGCTGATGTCCGCATAGGGAACAAGGATGCCATTGACCCCGTGCTGAACAAGCTCGGGATTCCCCCCTTTGTCGCTTGCCAGCACGGGGGTGCCCAGTCGCAGGCTTTCGAGCAGCGTGTGCGACAGTCCCTCATAGCCGCTGCACAGCGCCAAGGCATCGGCCGCATACATCAGACGAAACAGGCCGCGGCGCGGCAAACAGCCCATAAACCGCACCCGCTCGCCGAGGGTTTGCGCCAGCCCCTGCAAACGGCGCAGATCGGGGCCGGCGCCGACGACGATGAGGCGCAGGTCGGGCATGGAAGCCATGGCCGCCATCAGATGGTCAATCCCTTTCCAGGGATGCAGACGCGCCGCCGCGAGCAGGGTCGGGCGGTCATCCCATCCCAAATCGGCGCGGATTTCGGCGCGGGAGGCGGCAAAGGGCGGCGGTTCGGGCAGGGCGTTGTAAATCACATGGATCTTGGCGGCATCAACCCCCCATCCGGTCACCATTCGCTTGAGATAATGGCTGGGGACGATGACCGCATCCATGGCCGCGGCTTGGCGCGAGCGCGAGTCTCTTTGCCAGCGCACCCGCCAGTCGCCTTGAACAGTCTGGAAGTCGTCGACGTTCAGATCCGGCGCGATCCAGCCGCGGCGGATGCAGCGCTCCCAAGCCTGGTCGCCGACGATTTTGATCACGCGGGGGGCATGCCGGCGGCGCCACAGCGGCAGGTCGGTCGATTGCAGATAGATGAGGTCAGCCCAAGCCAGATTTTGCCGCGCCGAAAGCCCGTATTTCGCCACTCGAAGCGGATACACCTGTCGGTCGACGCGGGCAACCGGGTAAGGATCATCCGCCAGCCGGCTGTCGCCATAGCTCAACACGCGCAGGTTCCAGCCGCGGCTTTGCATCGCCGGCAGCAGCTCGTGGAGATAGGTCGCCGGCCCGCCTGATTCTGGGTGGCATATCCCGGTCGCCACAAACAAATTGGGCATGCCGCGCTCCTGCCGTCTCGCTTAGGGAATGCGCCCGCGAATGAGGATGTGATGATTGACAAAGCTGGCGGCATCTGTTCCCCAATGCTTCGCGTCCAGCCAGTCTTTGGCGATTGGCGGCGCATCCGCCAGCATCTGGATCAGCGCCGAAACCGCGCTTTCATCATTGCCCTGACGTCGGGCCCAATCCAGGAAAACGTGCCGTTTGACATACTCTTCGCTGTGCTCGATTCGAATCGCGGCGGCTTCAAACATCGCTTTCCATTCGGCGGCCTTAAAGGCGCGATGGTGGCTTGGGTCGCGCCGCCGTTCAAATTGATCGACATACCGCGCCGCTTCATCATCCGCCGGCAGAACATGATCTTGCAGCAGCAGCATACCGCCCGACTTCAAGACGCGGGCGGACTCCTTGATAAACGCGGCCGCGTTGGGAAAATGATGGGGCGCGATGCGGCAAGTCACCAGATCAAACCGCCCGTCATCAAAGGGCAGGGCCTCGGCATCCGCCTGCTGGAAGACGACATTGCCTATTCCTTGACCGTCGACGATGAAGGCTTTGGCTTTCTCCAGCATTCGGGCGGTCAAATCGGCAGCCGTCACCTGCTTGACCACGGGGGCGAACTTGAGGGCGGTATGCCCGCCGCCGGTGGCGACATCCAGCATCTCCCAATGCGGCTGGGGCTGGGCAATCGCAGTCAGGCGGTCGAGGTCAGAGCCTTTGGCGTGGGTTTCGCTGGTGACATAGCCATCGGCATATTGGGCGTAACGGGCTTGGGACAAGGATTTCGGGTCGGTTGGCGCGGTCATTTCAGCTTCCTGGCCGGCGGGACGAGTCGGCTTTATTTTAGCGGCGGCGGCGGCAAACGGCAATGCCCTGGACGCGCGCTGTTCGGCGCCGGCCGCAGCGGCTTGAGCCGGGCATGGTCAAACTCATGCAGCCGTTCGGCGCCCAAGCGCTCCAGTTCGGCGCGGACGGCATACGAATCACGGCGCAGCTGGGCGACGTCAATGCCCTGGCATATCGCCGGCAAGACCGCCAGCCACTGCACGCTGCGCTGGAGCATCTTCAGCGCGCCGCGGTAATTGCCGCGTTCAATTTGAAAATAGGCGACGCCGACCTGCAAAACGGCGCGGTAGAGATCGCGCACCGGCCCTTCGGTCATAGCCCACTGTTCTTCAAACAGGTCATGCTGCCGATAGTATTCACCGGCATTGAACTGCCGCATGCCTTCGACTGCCAGCGGCGGCAGCGCTTGATCGCATTCGCAGTCAAGCTGTTTCAGCCATTGCGGGGACGGGATTCGTCCAAAGTCGGCGACCAGTTTGGTGATGTCGCGGTCAAGATTTGACCAACTCAAGGTTAAATCGGCCCCCAGCCGCGCCGCCTGCGCCCGCTGCCGGCCGTCGTCGCTGACCAGCAGGATCGGAATGCGGCGGGTCGCCGGACTCGCTTTGGGGGCGGCGATAAACGCCTGCCAGTCAGGATGGGCGGCATCAATCAGGATCATGGCGGCTCGATTTTGAATCAGCGCGTTCATGTACCCGCCGCCTGCGCTGATATGGATGAGGCTGTACGTTGGAAGGGCTTTGCCAAGATCGGCGAACGCGCTGCGGCGGGTCACCAATATAAGCGCCGGCTGGCTCACGAGACGCTCCAATGATTTCGGCAAGCCGTTAAGCGAATGTTATGCCGGCTGTGTTTTTCTTTACATTTTGATAACATGACGGGCATCATTTTACCGGCTCTTAAATATCAGAGAAGTCTGCATTTCGTTTTATACGCGTCCAAATGCTTGACATATTGGTCAAAATCGGCCTATAATGCGAGGTATATTCATTATTCAAAAATAGAACCGCTTTTGTCAAACTTCAGCCGGCCGCCGGGAAATCAAGCGATGCACAGCAGTTATCTTAACAAACGGCTCCTCAAAGTTAACGTTGGATTTTTGCTGTCCGAAGGCCCTGGCAGCGCCAGAGAAATTCCCATCAGCATTCCACAGCGAGTGAAAATCGATCACGATCTTTATCTGGAAGCGCTTCAGGGCAGCCTCCTGTTCACCCGCACCAAAGAGGGCATTCTGATACAAGGCAGCGTCCAGGTCCATCACCGGCGAGAATGCGACCGCTGCCTTGAGCCCCTTGTTCACGTTTTTGATGTCGCGGCCGCCGAGTTGTTCGCCGCCCCAGCCGATTCCAACAAGAGCGCCTTCAGCGTCGATGCCACCGGCGATATTGACCTGGCGCCTTTGTTAAGGGAGGAAGCGCTCATTGAGGCCGGCTACCGCGTCGTTTGCCGCGACAGCTGCCGTGGATTGAGCGCCGACACCGGCTTGAACCTGAATCACGAGCCTGACATGGCGGCCGCCGACCGGCCCGAAGCCGACATCCAGGCGGCAATCGACCCGCGGCTGGCGGTTCTGAAGCGATTATTGGACAAAGAGGAGTGATTTTATCGGGAGTTTTTATGCGGCGGCCGGTTTGGTTTCGCCCACATCCAAGGGAGCGATCGTGACTGACTTTGCGGGAACTTACAATTCTGATACCGCTTATCTTGATGAAGACAAGCGCGGGCAAAATCACCTTGAAAATTTTTTTGACGGAGACCGGCTGGGCTTATTTGAAGACCGTCTTGACGATGATGCCGCCGGGGTGGAAGCGGAATATGATCTTAGCGAAATCACCTCCAACGACACCGTGGGCCTGTATCTGAAAGAGATGGCGCAGGTCCCGCTGCTGTCCACCGAAGAGGAAGTCCAGCTGGCGATGCGGCTGGAAGCCGGCCGGGCGGCCGCCAAGCAGCTGGAGCGAAATCCCGCGCATGAGCGCAGCGCCGAATGGAAGTTCTTGGTCCATGATGGCATCAATGCCCGCGAGCACCTCATCAAAGCCAATACGCGTCTGGTTGTTTCGGTCGCCAAGAAATATATGTCGCGCGGCGTGCATTTCCTTGATTTGATTCAAGAGGGCAACCTGGGCTTAATGAAGGCGGTCGAAAAGTTTGATTATCACCGCGGCTATCGCTTTAGCACCTATGCCACTTGGTGGATCCGACAGACCATCACCCGCGCCATCGCCGACCAAGGGCGAACCATTCGCGTGCCGGTGCACATGAGCGACCGCATCCGCAAACTGTACTGCACGGCGCGCGAGCTGGAACAGCAGATGGGGTGCAAACCTTCGATAGCGAAAATCGCCGAAGCCATGGACTGCGAGCCGCGCAAAGTTCAATGGATGCTTAAAGTTTCCTGGCAGCCCCTTAGCCTCGAGCATCCAGTCGGCGAAGACGACGACAGCGAACTAGGCAGTTTTATTGAAAACGAGCTTGAGCCCAGCCCGGCCGACAGCGCCGGCGGCAAATTGCTCAAAGAGAAGATCGAAGAACTCTTGAACACGCTCACACCTCGGGAAGCCCGTATCCTGCGGCTTCGTTTTGGACTGCAAAATGGACGCAGCCATACCCTAGAGGAAGTCGGGCGGCAATTTGGTCTGACGCGCGAACGGATTCGACAGATTGAAGGCCGCGCCCTGCGCCGTCTGCGTCATCCGCGGCGGAGCCGTCAGCTGCGCGATTATCTTGACCGGGGTTTTTGATTCAATTCCGCCGCGCCGCCAGCGTCTTTTCCTCTTTTTCAGGCGGCAGATCGGCCGGCTTGGCGATGTTATTCGGCAGCCCCTTTGCCGATTGTCCAAATTGGCTTTGCGGTCATCGATCATCGTCTCAAGCTCGGGGAAGGCATCGCGCCGGCAAGTTGCGACAAGTAAATCAAAGAACGATTATACAATAATACTTGGGCAAAAATGGTTGACAAATAATGACGAATACTATAGTATTCATAATATGTGCGGAGTTGAGGAAATTTATGGGTATTAGGGTTTTGGATCTATTTTCAGGATGTGGGGGAATGTCTTGGGGCCTGTATAAAGCAGGAATGAATATAGTTGCCGCTGTAGATAACAATTCAATCGCTCTCGATACATTCCGATTGAATCATCCAAACTCTATCATCTCATGTGAAGATCTCTCAGTCATTACCCCTGAATCTTGGCTAAAAAAGACAGGGTTAGAGACTAATTCCATTGATTGCATTATAGGCGGACCTCCATGTCAGGGATTCTCTAAAAATGTACCAAGAAGCCAAAGATTTTTAGATGATGGACGTAATCTATTGGTGAGAAACTTTTTAGAGTTCGTGCGCGTTATTCGTCCCAAGGTTGTAATTATGGAAAATGTCGCTGAAATGATAAATGGTTTTAACAGCGCGTTTACTGACGAAATACTATCTGCGTTATCTCGATGGGACTATTCAGTAAATGTAAAAAAACTGAATGCCGCAGACTATGGTGTCCCACAACATAGAAAACGAGCGTTTTTTTTCGGCAGTCGAGAATTTGAAGTTTCGTTTCCGAAACAAACTCATTTCGATAGAAATGAATCGCCGCCTATGTTTGAGCAGCAAGAAAAGGAGCATATATCAGTTTGGGATGCGATTGGTGATTTACCCAACCTTCGCAATGGCGAAGGAGTGGATCCGGCTGAGTACAAGACTGAACCGATGGCAGATTACCAAATGCGAATGAGGCAAAGCTCAACTGCTGTACACAACCATGTGGCTAGAAAGATGAGCAAAATACAATTAGAGCGCCTATCCTCAATTGGGCCAGGCGAAGGCGCAAGAGAATTGCCGACGCATTTGAGACCAAAGAGCAGTTACAGCGGCGCTTATGGAAGGCTAACTAAAGATATGGTTGCCAAGACTTTAACCCGCTGGATGTTTCATCCTGGGTCAGGAAGATTTGGACACCCCACCGACATTCGCACAATCACGATACGAGAAGCGGCAAGACTGCAATCATTTTCAGATGATTTTATTTTCACAGGATCTTTCACGCAGGCAAGCAGTCAAATTGGAAATGCTGTGCCACCACTGCTAATGATGCGATTCGCTTCAATCATTCTGGAAAATCTGGAATAAGCTGGTTTTAGCTGACGCTCTTCTCAATAAGGTGCAACAAAGCATTTACCATATCATTGAAATCTATTTGAGCGTGTCTTCCGAGACTAAAATCGTGCCGATTGCCCGATCCTCCGGGAGGGATCAATTTATTTTCTCCGTGATAATGGAGTTGGTTCTGGTTTTTTGTTCCGCGCCTCCCTTGAGGATACCAGCTAAACCATTTCTCACTGCCTTTGTATCCCTCTAAGGCATTTCCTCTACTGCTCCATCCCCAAGTATATGCCCCTGGATCGTACAATGTAGGATCAACCAGTCGCTCATAGTACGTGAAATCACCCGATTTCGTGTAAATAATGCGAGCGACTCTAACCTCTTTTGCGCCTAAAATCATTTTTGGTTCTTCAATGCGATTACGCACCCAATCGAGAAGCTCATCTCCGAGGATTTCACAGTCAAACGAGTTCCTGCTATTGACTAAAGAGAATTGCGAAGGTGTGGTTAAACGAGCAAAAGTAACCGGGCTTTTAGGCAGCCCTGTCTTAATCTGATATGCAATTTTAGCTGTCGGATTATACACATCCGCATAAGATTTACTCGCTAGCATTTCAGCTTCTAATGCCCATGACAGCAAAGTCTCTCCAAGCTGTATTGTCCCCGAGCAAAATGGGGACAGCCAATATACTTTGAAAGCCAATTCTATTCTACGAATCGTTTCCCGACGGATGATTTGCGACATCGGATGCATTTGACCCGGGCTCATTTTGTTCTGCCATTTGAATAAGAACAAATGTCTGTATGTTGAGAGCCTTCGCTAATACTGAAATTACATTCAGTGACGGTGATTTAAGCCCTCTTTCAATCTGACTGATATACGTCCGATGAAGGCCGGCGCGGAAACTTAACTCTTCCTGCGAAAACTTCAACTGTCTTCGCCGCTTCCGAACTGCGTTTCCAAAAGCTTTATCTAAACTGCTCATAAGATAAACTTATTGTTTTGTCATCTAGTTTCGTGTCATGCAGACAATAGTTCTACAGACTATCGTCTACAAAAAATATATCTAACCTTTGGGCTTCTTTTACCATTGTTTATGCTACATTCTCCTCATCTGAATCCCTCTGTACCGAAAGCGAGCGGCCGGCTATGATGTTTTTCTGGCCCGCTGCCCTTGAGACTCGCAAACTATGCTAAAATCACGGCTATGAATCATACCCGGACTCATCGCGAAACCATGGTCATCCTGACCGGTTTTATGCTGCTGCTGCTTGCCTGCAACCTGGGGACCAGCGGCAATGGCCCGCCGACGCTGGCGCCGCGGCCAACTCCAACGGCGCCGGCCACCTTGGGTTATGCCGAACTCGCTTATGCGCCTGATATCGGCGATGCGCCGGCGCCGCCAGCCGATGTCGAGATTTTTCGCATTATCAATCAGGTAGAATCGGACCGCCTGATGTTTCATATCAGCATCTTGCAGGGTTTTCACACTCGGCATGTCAATTCGACGCAGACATCAAGCGCCGAAGGCATTGGCGCCGCGCGGGCTTACATCGTCGACCAGTTCCAGACCTATCTGCAATTTTCCGGCGGCAATCTGTACACCTTTCAGGTGGACTTTGAGGCGACCGTGGATGGGGAAACAACCCCGCAAAGCAACATTGTCGCCGTGATCCAAGGCACCGAAGTCGGCGCGGGCACGATCATCATCGGCGCCCACTATGACAGCATTGGGCGTCCATTGGACTCGGGCAGCGCGTTCGCCCCCGGCGCCAACGATAACGGCTCTGGCGTGGCGGCTGTTCTGGAGATCGCGCGCATTATGAGCCGAAAGCAGTATAAATCGACCATCATGTTTGTCCTGTTCGCCGCCGAAGAGGTCGGGCGGCAGGGCAGCCGCGCCTTCGCCAGTTGGATATATGACAGCGGCGCCGACGTAACCGGCATGATCAACGTGGATACCATTGGGAATATCCATGACCGCAGCCAGGCTGTCAATGACCATGAGTTGCGAATTTTCTCGGCTGGGCCCAACGAAACATCGGCTTCGCGGCAAATGGCGCGGATGATTAATTTTATCAGCTTCAATTACAGCCTGGAGCTTGATTTGACGGTGCAGGATGCGATTGACCGCGAGAATCGCTATGGCGATCACTTCTCGTTCAGCGAACTGGGTTATCCGGCGGTGCGGCTCATCAATGCCCACGAAGAGAAAACCAACGGCGATCCCACGGACACGATTGAATACATTGAAGCCGGCTACCTGCGGCAGGCCACCCAGGCGGTTTTGGCTGTCCTGACCGCTTTAGCCGACGGGCCGCCGCCGCCGCGCAACATCACCCTGCGCGACCAAGGCGGCGGCCTGCGAACTTTGGTTTGGGAACCGGTGCCAGAGGCAGCCAGCTATGTGATCGCGCTCCGCCGGCCGGGGGCCCTGGCTTATGAGCAGCAGTTCGAGGTCACTCATACCAACGTCTCTTGGGACCAATTCACCCGCTACGGCGGCATCGCCATCGCCGCCAAAAACGCCCAGGGCCTCGCCGGGCGATTATCATCGGAAATCATACCCCGCTAGCCCGCGGCCGGTCGGAGTTCAGGCTAGCGGCGATTATGGACGTCTGCTAAAGTGTTTGAGCTTCGTTTCGCAGCCACTCAAGGAGTCTTGTTTCGCCATGCGCGTCGCACATATCATTAAAGTCACCCGCATCGGCGGCGCTGAACGTCATCTTCTGGTTTTGCTTGAGGGCCTTCGCCGCGCGGGCATCGACGCCCGTCTCATCATTCTCGTCGAACCGGGGCAGCCGATGGACGATATGATGGCTGAAGCTCAACGCGGCGGCATTCCCATCCGCCGTTTGAGCATCCGCCGCGATTATGACTTGACGCTGCTCTTGAAAATTCGGCGGGAGCTGCGCCGAATCAAGCCTGATATCGCGCATACCCATCTCATGCACGCCGACCTGTTTGGCTGGCTGGGGGCAAAGGCGGCCGGCATCCGCACCGTCATCAGCAGCCGCCACAACAATGACCGATTTCGCCATCATCCCTTTTGGCGCCGCATCAGTCCGATTCTGTGGCGTTTGACAAGCGGCGGCATCGCCATTTCGGAGGCTGTCAAGCGCTTCGCCGTCCAGGTTGAAGGCGCGCCCGAACATAAAATCAGCGTCGTCTATTATGGCATGGCATATCGCTGGATATCCGATGACGAAGTTCATTCCGCCCGCCAAGGCATACGCGCCGAATTGCAGCTGGAGCCGGATGCCATGCTGCTGGGGATGGTCTGCCGTCTGGTGGAGCAGAAAGGCATACCCTATGCCCTGGCGGCTTTCCACAGCATTTGCGCCCGCTTTCCAAGGGCGCGCCTGGTCATCGCCGGCGATGGCGCGCTGGCTGTTGAACTGCGCCGTCTGGGGGATGCTTTGGGCATTTCCAACCGCGTTCACTGGCTGGGCTGGCGCAGCGACGCCGCGCGGCTGATCGCGGCCTTTGACATTGTTCTGATGCCAAGCCTTTGGGAGGGCTTTGGGCTGGTGCTGCTGGAAGCCATGTCCAAACGAGCGCCGATTATCGCCAGCCGCGTCAGCGCCATTCCCGAAGTGGTCAGCCACGGCGAAACCGGCATTTTGATTCAGCCTGGCGATGCCCAATCACTCGCTCGGGCAATGACCTGTCTCTTGAATGACCCGCCGCTGCGAAAGCACATGGGGCTGCTGGGCGCGGCGCGTTTGGAGGAGCGTTTCAGCGTGCGGCAGATGGTCGCCGACACTATCGCCGTCTACGAAAAACACCGACCTTGAACCGCGCGCGGGCTGATGATGAAGAACATTTTTCTGTCTTATTCCCGGCGAGATCTTCGCTTGGCTGAAGAACTGCGGCAGGCATTGCTTGGTCAAGGCTATCGTCCCTGGATAGGCGTTAATCCGGGGCGCGGGCCGGATTGGCGTTTGGAGATCGACGATGCCATCCAAAACGCAGACGCTCTGATTGTCGCCGTCACCGCGGCCGCCGCCAATTCGCTTTACGTCACCTATGAGTGGGCTTATGCGATGGGGCTTGGCGCGCCAGTGTTCGCCATAGTCTTTCAGGCGGCATCGGTCCATCCGCGGCTGCTGGCCGTCGAAACCTATGACATCCGCGACTGGCCTGACGAAAATCATTTTTGGGATTATTTTCTGCGCGAATTCAACCGCCAGATGCAGCAGAGGCCGGCAAGCCGACAATCCATCCATCCGCCTGAAGCCGAGACGCTGGACTATGACAGGAGCGTCATGCCGCTGGGGCCCGGCTATTGGCTGGTGATTCGCCGCGGCCCTATGCTTAATCAGATGTTTCGCCTGGACAAAGACATCGTGTCTTTGGGGCGCGATGCCGTCAATGATATCCTCATCAAGGACCCCGAAGTGAGCCGTTATCACCTGCGGCTGCTAAAACGGGGCGATGTTTATCTGCTGGAAGACCTTGGCAGCGTCAACGGCGCCCGCATCAACGGGCGGCGAACCGCTGGCAGAGCCCGGTTGAACGACGGCGATGTCATCATGCTTGGCGATGGGATTGGTCTGTCTTATCATTTGGTTTATGGCCGCTGAATCGGGGGCAGAATCAGATTTTGCGGATCACCTGCGCCGGGCTGCCGGCGACGACCGTTCCCGGCGGCACGTCGCGGCTGACGACGCTGCCGGCGGCGATCACAGCGCCTTCACCGATATGAACCCCTTTCAAAATAAGCGCGTTCATCCCTATAAAGACATCATCGGCAATCGCAATCGGGGCGGTCTTGGCAGCCAGTGGATTGACCCGCCGCAGCGCCGCGTCAAGCGGATGGAAGTCGGTATCCGCGATCACCGCATTAGCGCCGACCCAGACTCGATTGCCAATGGCGATGCTTTCGTCGCAGACCAATGACCCGCCGGTCATGCCAAAATCGTCGCCGATGATGAGGCGGGCGCCCGGCCGGCGGGCGCTGATGATCACCGGGTGGTTGGGGGCCAAGGGGTTGCTCATGGCGGCCGACCGCAGATTCATTCCCCGCCCAATACGGATGCAGCTGCGGCGATGCCGCTGTATGATTGGCAAACCGTAGCAGCGCCAGCCTGGTCCCAGCCGCAGGCCGCGCAGCGTCCACCAAGCCAAGGGCAGGATAAGCAGGCGGCGGATCTCATTGCCGGCCTTCCACGGCGTCTCGCGCGCCAGGCGAATCGAATCCAGTGAGAACAGCGAAGCCGGAATATCCGCCGGCGGCCGGCGCTCATCAGTCATAAGACGCTCACAGACCCACGGTGATTCATCGCTCCATCCTGGTCTTGGTCAGGGTACGTTAAAGCTGATGTCGGTGACTTGGACTAGGTCGCCGCCGCGAATCAGCCCAAGCCGCAGCAGATAGAATCCGGGGCGGAGCGCATCGGCATGCAGTGTTTCTAATTGGCCGCTTATCACCGGATTATGATGGGGCTGTCCCAAAGGCGTCCAGTCAGCGAACTGGCCGCCGCGAATGAAGAGATGATAATAGTCGGCTTGGCTGCTGTCGAACTGCGCGGCGCCGATAATGGGAATCACCCCCCGCACCGGCTGGCCGCTGGCCGGCTGCTGGATTCGCAGCGCGGCGCCGACGCCGCCAATCGGCTGAACGCTATAGACATGGGGCCAGCAGTCAATCGTCGGCAGGAAAGCGAGATTGGCTTCGCGGGCGTAGCGTTCGGCTTCGATGGCATCATTCCGCGAGGTCGCCGGGCCGCCGATAAACCAGAGATCGCGGGCGCCGGCGGCGATGGCCGGCGGGGCGTCTTGAACTGGCACGCGGCAATAGCGCGGCGGAATGGGCTGCTGTTCGCCCGGGCGCACCCTAAATTGGAGGCCGGCGGCGATTTCCGGCGGCAGGGGAAAGGCCAGGGTTTGGTAGATGCCGGGCGAGACTTCGCGAAGGACCGAGCCTTGCGTCGGCAGCGACCTCGGCTGAATGACGCTGGTCGGGTAGCGCAGGCCGCCGGCCGCATCGGGGATGCCGGCGGGACCATCCAGAAACCATTCATTGACCGTCGCCGGGCAGTCTGCCGCTGGGTCTGACAAACGGCGCACATCGCAGATCTGGCGCAGCGACATGCCGGGCGGCGGAATCGGCCGGTCATCCAGCAGCTGTCCCTGGTTGGCAAAGGCGCCGAGCATCTGGGGGTCATTGTAAATTCCGGTCAATACCGCATTCCAGATCGGCGCGGCGCCGGTCAAACCGGAGGTGTTGATCATCGACTGGCCGTCGTTATTGCCCAGCCAGACGCCGACGGCGGCGTTGCGGGTATAGCCGATGGTCCAGTTGTCTTTCACATCGTCGGTCGTGCCGGTTTTGACCGCAGCGTAAAGGCTGTCTGCGCGCAGGGGGCTTTCTGCGCCCATGGCGGGACTGCGGGCGCGGTTGTCGGCAAGCATATCGGTGATGATATAGGCGATGCGCGCGTCCAGCGCCTGGCTGCCGGCGGCGCGGCGGCGCGCCGTCCGTTCGGAAGCCTGACCATCGGGGCAGCCGGCTTCATACTGATACAAAATGAAACCATCGCTGTCCATGACACATAAAATAGATGTCACCGGCACATAGGATCCTTGATTGGCAAACACGGCAAAGGCGTTGGTCAGTTCAATGAGGGTGATTTCGCCGCCGCCCAAGGCGAGCGACAAGCCATACTGCGATGCGTCCTGCTTGAGCGTGGTCACGCCAAAGCGGCGCAGCAGTTCCAGCATCGAATCCACGCCCGCGAGGCGCAGGGTCTGCACCGCCGGGATGTTATAGCTGTTAGCGAGCGCGGTTCGCATGGTCATGGGGCCGTGGAAGACGCCGTCATAGTTGCGGGGCTCATACACTGGCTGGCCTGGAATCTTGATTTGGGCGCCGGTGTCCCAGATCACATCGCCTGGGGTCATCCCGCGTTCCATGGCGGCCGCATAGGCGAAGGGTTTGACGGCGCTTCCTGGCTGCCGAAAGGCGATGGTCACATTGACGCTGCCGTCAATGGCGGCGCTGTTATAGTCGATGCTGCCGACCATGGCGATGATCTCGCCGGTCAAAGGCTTGATGACGATCACGGCCGCATTGCTTGCGCGGTGCGCTTTCATCTGCGCGACTTGATTCGCGGCCGCCTGCTGCGCCAGACGATTCACATTCTGGTCAAGCGTGGTATAGACGCGCAGGCCGCCGCGGGCGATCTCTTCGGGGCTATAGCCCAAGCCGGTCATCAGACGCTCAAGCTCGGCCTGGGCATAGACCGTGAAGTGCGGCGCCTGGAGCGAGACGTTGGCGGGCGCAAATGACAGGCCGGCGCTCAAAGCGCGATGGGCCTGCTTTTGCGTGATGTATCCTTCTTCGATCATTTCGCCCAAGACCTGACGCCAGCGCGCATCCACCGCCGCTTGAATGGCCGGGTCAGGATTCAGCGGGTCAAGGCTTGCCGGCGCCTGTGGCAGGCCGGCCAGCATGGCGGCTTCGCCTAGGTTCAAGGCTTCGACATCCTTGCCAAAGAATGTCTGGGCGGCGGTTTGAACGCCATAAGCGAGGCTGCCATAGTAAATCTCATTGAAATACATTTCGAGGATTTCTTCTTTGCTTTTGGACTGCGTCAGCGCAACCGCCAGCAGGATTTCCTCGATTTTGCGGGCGATGCTGCGTTCGGCGCGTTTTTCAAAATCAAAGAGGACATTCCGCACCAATTGCTGGGTAATGGTGCTGCCGCCGGGCGTGTTTTCGCCGGCATCGGCGCCAAGATACTTCAGCGCCGCCACCAGGGTCGCGGCCACATCGATGCCGATATTGTCAAAAAAGGTGTCATCCTCAATCGAGATCGTCGCTTGAATGAGGGCAAGCGGGATGCGCTCATAGTCCACCCGCACCCGGCGGCCTTCGCCAAAAGCCTCGTAGAGCGCGCCGCCGCCGCGGTCATAGATAAAGGTGCTTTCAAAGCCGCGATAACTGTCCACCTTGACGGCGCGGGCGGTCCATTCGGCTTCGACTTGGGGGACCAAGATGACCGCCGCCAGCAGGATCAGCAGCGTCAGGCCGCCGCAGCCGGCCGCCAGCAGGCCCGCCAGCGCCCAGATACATCCTGATGGCAGCCCAAGCGCGCGCCGCCGGCTTTTGCGCGGCCGACGGCCGGGGCTGGCCGGCGGCGGATAGCGATGGCCGGCCCGGGCTGGCGGCGGCAAGGGCGCATTGAGGCGCGGCGGATGGTTTGGATTTTGGTTTTCGGCGGCCATAAGGTGTCCTGGCTGTGTCTGTTCCTATTGTACCGTTTTTCGGCTGGCGGCATACAGCAAGTCAAGGCTTGATGAATCGCCGCACTTGGAATCGCGGCGGGTTGAATGATAAAATAAGCGCGGCGATTTAATTTGGAGCAGAGCCATGCCGATTCAGCCGGAAGTCATCGAAGAGCCCGAACTGGAGCTTTCGGTGGTTATTCCTGTGTACAACGAAAAAGGCAATATCGAAAAGCTGTACCATGAACTGACCGGCGCGCTGGAAGAACTTGGATGCGATTATGAGATCATCGCCATCAACGACGGCAGCCGCGACGGCAGCTATGAGATGCTGAACGGGCTGCAAAGAAAGGACGGCCGCTGGCATATTATTCACTTTCGCCGCAATTTTGGGCAAACGGCGGCCATGGCGGCTGGATTCGATGCGGCGCGGGGAGAGATTGTGATCACGATGGATGCCGATCTGCAAAATGACCCGCGCGACATCCACAAAATCCTGAACAAGTTTGAAGAAGGCTATGATATTGTCAGCGGCTGGCGGCAAGACCGCAAAGAGCCGCTGTTTCTGCGCCGCATTCCGTCAATCATCGCCAACCGCATCATCTCCGGCGCCACTGGCATCAAGCTGCATGATTACGGCTGCACCTTAAAAGCCTATCATTTTGATGTGGCCAAAGGCGTGCGGCTGTACGGCGAACTGCATCGTTTCATTCCGGCGCTGGCAAGCCAGATGGGGGTGCGCGTCGCCGAGGTCGCGGTCAAAGACCGGGCGCGCAGCTGGGGCAGCAGCAAATATGGCTTCAACCGCACGTTCAAGGTCATCTTGGACTTAATCGCGGTGATCTTCCTGCTGGGCTACTTCAACCGGCCGCTGTATGTCTTTGGCGCGGCCGGCTTCGCTGTGGGCGCAATCGGGACCTTATTGGGCTTATACCTGACTGTGTTCAAACTGCTGACCGAAAACAAAATCGGCGACCGCCCGCTGCTGCAGCTGGCGGTCCTCTTGATGGTGCTGGGGGTGCAGTTCATCAGCACCGGCATCGTCGCCGATATGATTATGCGTACTTATCACGAGTCACAGCGCAAGCCCATCTACTACATACGGGAACGGCGGCGGGCGGCGGAGAACATGCCCGAGGCCGGCGGCTAAAACCCGCGCTGGATCAGATAGCGCGCCCAATGATCCAGCAAGGCGGTATAATCACTGGCGGGCAGCCGCCGCAGATGCCGCAAAGCCTCATCAACATAGCGGCGCGAGATATCCTGCGCGTACTGGATGACGTCTAGATCGCGCAGCAGCGCCGTCAGGGCATGGACTTCCTCTTCGCTGGCGCGGCTGTTGCCTAGCGCCGCCAGGATCTGGCGCCGCTGGCGGTCATCGGCCCGGTCGAGCGCTTTGAGCGTCAGCAGGGTGGCTTTGCCTTCTCGAATATCCGCGCCGACCGGTTTGCCCAGCCGCCGCGCATCGCCGACCACGCCTAGGATATCGTCCTGAATCTGAAAGGCGGCGCCGCAGAGGCTGCAAAATTTCGCTATCGACTTCACCGCCGGAATATCGGGGCTGGCATCATTGAGGCCGATGGCGGCGCCGGCGCGGCCGGCGTATTCATAAAGCGCGCCGGTTTTTTTCCAGAGCATGTCAAGGACGAGATCTTCGGTGAGGTGATGCCGCCGGCCGGCAAACTGCACATCCAGGGTTTCGCCTTCGACCAGCATGGGCGTTACGGAAGCCGCCATTTCCTGCGCCAAACGGATGACTGTCTCAGCCGCTACCCCCCGCTCAAGATGCGCTTCGAACATCAACGACCATGACCAGGCCTGCTGCACATCGCCGGTCAGTATGGCAATGGTGCGGCCATAGTGTTCGGCGGCGGCGCCCCGCCAGCCGAATTCGGCGCTGGCTCTTTGGGCATAGTCGGCATGTATGGTTGGGGCGCCGCGCCGCGCGCTGTCTTTATCAATGATGTCATCATGCACCAGAGTCCAGGTGTGAAAAATCTCAATCGCGGCCGCAATCGGCAGGGCTTTGGCTTCATCGCCGCCGACGGCGCCGCAGGCCAGCATGGCGACCGCCGGGCGCAGGGATTTGCCGCCGCGCCTGACATAACTGTAGACGGCCTCGCGGATGTGCGGCGGACGAAACCGGCGGACAAAACGGTCTTGCAGCAGATAATCCATGACCATCCGCTTTCGGTCGCCGACGGCATTCAGGAGCCGGTCAAAAGACTGCTGGCTGGAGGTCGCCGCGGTGGAATTGGGCATCTATGATTCTCTATCCGATAGCCTGCGAGCATCGGCATGATTATATCATCATGGCGGTCATTCCCCAATGAGCAGCGGAGCCGCCAAATATGCAGTGGGGAAAATCGGCGCGCGAAAGCGCGGCCTAAGAGTCGCTTTTAGCTACCGTCATTGCGCGGTATCCAGCGCTTTTCGCGCCCTGGACCGCCACGTGCTGCCATCTATTGCCAAAAACGGCAGGTCTATTGCCACCGATTTGGCGCGGTTGAAACGCCGGGATCGATTGTGCTGATGCCGCATTCATAAACCGCCGGCCGCCGAGGACATCAATCAGGTCTATCCCAGGCTGGAGATATCAAGGTCTTGCAAAATCAGGGACTGCGCTTGGGGGACATCCAGCAGTCCGCGGCCAAAGTTTCCCTGCGGTGTCACGACCGCGTATTGATTATCGACCCAGGCGATAAATCCAAGCGCTTTGCCGGGCGCTCGATTTGTTTTGAGCACGGCTTGACCGTCCACAGAAAACCGGGCCCCATCTGGCAGCCAGTCAATCGTATAGCTGTGAAAATCATCGAGCAGCGAGGAATCCAGCGCCGCTTCGCAAACGCCAATCGCATGCTGCCCGACCGGCCAAAGGGCGCGGTAAAATGCCTTGCTTCGCATGAGCAGAAATCCGAGCGGCGCCAAGGGCAGCAAGACGTAAAACTGCCAGCGGCGGGCATCAAAGACGGCCGCCTTCCAGCCATGCCCCGCCAGCCCCGGCGCCAGACAGATATTGTTGGGCGGACTGGCGAAGAAAAACCAGAGCGCCTGCGGTATCCGAAAGCCGCGTTCGCCGGGGACAAAGATATGATTCCAGAAACCAAAGCCGGCTGTCCCCCTGATCGTCCCCTCTGCCCGCGCCCTGACGGTCAGACGCGCCGGCGGACGATTGCGAAAATCCAAACACCGCGGGCTGTAATCGCTGACTTGGGCATCATGATAATGACGGGATGATCCTGATGGAATCGAAAGAAGAAGCTCGTTTTCCCGCAGCTGCGCCCGGCCATTGCCCAACTGGGTCGTTTGCCATTCATCCCCTTGATGCACGGCGCATCACCTCACGACAAAGCTGCAACTTTCCGCTTCAAATTCTGTCGCTGTTCCTGGACCGAATGAATTGTAGCCGTCGGTGATCGCCGTTTGCCAGGTGACCCGATAGGTAATCTGATAATCACCGGCTTCCAGGGGGCCAAAAGGCACATACCAATAGATCACTCGGTCGCGGCCTCTCGTAACCGGGGACAGGCGGAACTGATCGACATTGGCAATCCGCAAGCCATTGACGCGCAATTCATGGCTTGCATTGGCAATATGCTGCCGCAGATAATCATCCGAAGTCGCGAACCAAGCCCAAAAAATCTCGATAGACGAACCAGATGACAAATTCGTCGGCGGAGCGATATTATAGCTGCTGTCGTCGCAAAACGCGAACACATCCACCCCAGAACGAGGGGCATTGGCGGCGCGGGTCGGCGCTTCGATAATGTCATCACTGACCGGCGGGGCGGCGGCCGGCGATGCGGAACGGCTGTCCAGCGCCGTCGCCGTTAGATGGATGACGTCCATATCGACAATCGGCGCATGAAACACCGGCGGCCCGCCTTCAGTCGCAGCTGTCGGGGATGGCATCGGCGTATCTTCAATGAACAGCAGGTCGGCGCGCACCCAGCCTTCGGCCTCATTGTCCAGCATGACGCTGTACCAGGTCGCGTCGGCATTCTGCCTGATGACCTGAACTTCGGTCCCTGGCGCGAGTGATTCAAAGGTCGCAAAATCAACCCCTGGGCCGCGGCGGACGTTCACTCGCTGCCGCGACCGAATGACGCCAAAGCGGGTCGGCGTAAGCGTGGGCGCCGGCGTCTCGGTCAAGGTGGCCGGCGGTGAGGTCGGGCTGGGGCGCGTCGGCGTCGGGCTTGGCAGTGGCAAGGGCGTGTGCGTTGGGCTGGCTGTCGGGCGCGGCGTCGGGCTGGCAGCGGGCAAAAGGGTGGCTGTTGGTGTCATTTCGGCCGCGGCGCCGCATCCGGCCAAAACCATCGACAAAACCAAAGCGGCGCTCCACAGCCAACTGAATGAAAAAGCAGGTGTTCTATGCAAATTAGAATCCTTACGCAACGGCATCGCGCGCCATCCATTTGTATTTTTGATGATGAGCCATCACTGTCTATTATAGATATGAGGCGGTGAATACGCAAAACCTGGCACAGCCGAATGATAAACCTGTTTTCAGGTGTATGTATGGCTGGATATTTGCTGTAGAATAGCTGTTTGAAATAGACGACAAGGTGTACATAAGTGGACTTCAGCTTGCTGGCTATGACACTTGCCAGTTTCGGATTTATTGTGCTGGCGGCATATCAGTTTGGGCGCTTCGCAACGCGCTTTCATCTCCCCCTCATTACCGGATACCTGCTGGCGGGCATCCTGGCGGGGCCCTTTATCCTGCGATTCATAGCGATTGCCGATGTCGAGGCATTGCGCTTTCTTGACGAAATCGCATTGGCATTTATCGCCTTCACCGCCGGCAGCGAGATGGCGCTGGATGAATTGCGGGGCCGTTTCCGCAGCATCGGCTGGAATATGATTACGCAAATCCTCGCCATCTATCTAGTGACCAGCACGGTGATTTTCCTGCTGGCGGATTTCATTCCGTTTATGCAGGAGCTATCCACAGCTGGCAGATTGTCGGTGGCGCTCCTCGGCGGCACGATTCTCGCAGCCAGATCGCCCTCGTCTGCCATCGCCATCATCAACGAACTGCGGGCGCGGGGGCCTTTCACCAAGACGGTGCTGGGCGTCACGTTGGTCAAAGATGTGCTGATTGTGGTGCTCTTCGCGCTCTGCACGTCCATCGCCAATACCCTGCTGACCGGTCAGCAGCTTAACCTCGGTTTTATCTTTTTGGCTTCTTTTGAACTGCTGGCGGCCTTCGGGATTGGCGTTGCTGTCGGGCATCTGCTGATGCTGGTCTTACGCACGCATTGGGAGGAGTGGCCGAAAATCGCCGCCATCCTGCTGATTGGCTATCTGGTGTTTGTCGCTTCGGGGGAACTGCGCCGTTACACCCACGACGCGCTGCCTTTTGAAGTGCTGATTGAACCTCTGCTCATTTGCCTGGTTGCCAGCTTTTGGCTGACAAACCGCACGACCTATCGGGATGAACTGCGTCACCTGCTGCATCGGGTGGAAATGCCGATTTTTGTTATCTTCTTCACCTTGATTGGCGGCTCGCTGGACATTGGCGTGATGCTGGCTATCCTGCCAATTACGGCGGTGATTTATGGGTCGCGGCTGCTGGCGCTGTTTATCGGCGGCTATGCCGGCGGGGCGCTGGCGGGCGACCCAGCCAAGTTCAGCCGCCTGAACTGGATGGCTTACATCACGCAGGCGGGCGTCGGGCTGGGGCTGGCAAGAGAGGTCGCGGTCGAATTTCCAGAACTGGGGAACGACTTCACGACCCTGATGGTGGCCGTGATTGTCTTGAGCGAGCTTACCGGGCCGCCCTGCTTCAAGTATGCCATTCGGCTGATGGGCGAATCGCACCTGCCCGACCAGATTCAGCCAGACGAAATCAATGATGTGGTGATTATCGGCATCGAAAATCAGTCGCGGGCATTGGCAGAACGGCTGACAGCGCACAGCTGGCGGGTCAAGCTGGTCGATATCGTCGCCTCGCATGTGTCGACTGGGGATAACGGGGAAAGCAAACTCAAACAGGAGCATTGGCTGCCCGATATTTCTGCCGAAAGCCTGCGCCCCATCCTGGAACCCAAGACGGAAGTCGCGGTGACCATGCTGCATGATGATGCCGAAAGCCTGAAGCTGTGCCAGATTCTTTATGAGGATTTCGGCATTACGCGGCAGGTTGTGCGCCTGAACGAATTCGCGCTGGTCGAAGCGTTCCTCGAACTGGGGGTGCATGTGCTTGACCCGGCCAATGCGATGGTGCATCTGCTTGATCATTTTGTCCGGGCGCCGCAGCTGGCGACGATGGTCTTTGAGGATGACCCCGAACATGATGTGGTGCAAATCACGATCAACGATTCGTCTGTCGACGGCCTGCACCTGCGCGACCTGATCCTGCCCGATGATGTGCTGGTGATGGCGATTGTCCGCCGCGGGCATTCGATTGTGCCGCATGGCTATACCAACCTGCATCTGGGCGACGAAGTCACGCTCATCGGCTCGTCAGACAGCCTTGAGGAAGTCGCGCTGAAACTGGGATACTGAACCCGACTCTCGCCGCCGACGCCGCGCTGGAGCCAAGTTGAAATTGAGGCTTGACATATTGATGAACATCAATATCATCGGCATATAGATGACTAAGGATTATCATCAGGCTGTATCGAGCGTTATCGGAGGAAAGGGGGCAGATTATGGCACATCCCATGGTGGCGCAGCTGCGATTTGCGCGCAGTGAATTCGCGCGCTGTCTTCAAGGCTTGAGCCCGCAGGATTCGTACACCCGCCTAGGGCAGATGAACTGCATCAGTTGGATCATCGGACACTTGGCCGCCCAAGAAAACCAATTCTTTGTTTATCTGGCGCAGGGCAAGGTGATTCAGCCGGATTTGCGGAAAATCGCCGGCTATGGCAGTCCGCCGTCAGCGCCGAAACTGGACGACATGTGGGCTGCCTGGCGCGAAGTCACTGCCCATGCTGATGTTTATCTGGATACGGCGACATCGGACAGCCTGCAAGAGCATTTCTATTGGAAAGGCAAGCCGCTGGAAGAAT
Organism: Phototrophicaceae bacterium; assembly: GCA_965203755.1. Lineage (GTDB taxonomy): Bacteria > Chloroflexota > Anaerolineae > Aggregatilineales > Phototrophicaceae > UBA6055. The sequence continues at coordinate 994,305 of OZ241910.1, forward strand.
CCATCGGCACGATGCTGTACCGCGCCATTTATCACTACTGGTTTCATTTGGGCGAAGCGCACGCTATCCGCCAAATGCTGGGACACCGCAGCCTGCCCGAATTCGTCGGTCAGTTAAACGACGCGGCCTATACGCCGACCTAGAAAGCACAGCCGAATAATGCACCAAGCGCGAATCGGCATCACCACCAGTTATGAGGACAATCGCCAATCCGTTGATGTCCGTTATGCCCAGGCGGTGGAACGGGCTGGCGGCCTGCCGATACTCGTCCCAATGTTTCGCCAAGCCGCCGCCGCGCGGGCCTTCGCTTCTCTGCTGGATGGGCTGATTATCACCGGCGGCCCCGGCATCACCCGCGGCTTGATTGGCGAACTGCCGGCCGATTTGCCGCCGGTCGACGCGCGGCGCGACATCAGTGACCAGCTGATTTATGAGGCGATGCTGGGTCGTCCCATGCTCGGAATCTGCTATGGCATGCAGTTTGTGAATGCGATGGCGGGCGGCGGCATTTACGCCGATGTACAGCATCAAGCGGCGGCAGAAGCGCATAGCTCGGCTCGGGGCGCGGCCGAACATGAGATCCAGATTTCGCCGGGAACGCATCTGCATCGCATCCTGCAAGCGGCGCATCTGATGACAAATACCCATCATATCCAAGCGATTGCCAGGCTTGGCGCCGGCCTAAGCGCCGCCGCGCAGACGCGGGACGGCGTGATTGAAGCGATTGAATCCAGCGACGGGCGCATCATCGGGGCGCAGTTTCATCCCGAACGAATGGACGGCCGGGCTCAAGCTCTTTTTGACAGCTTGATTCAACAGGCGCAATCGGCAAAGATCGGCGCTTGATCAAGCCTAAATCAAGCCAATCCAGCGCGTCAGCAAATTGTGCTTGATATAACCCCGCTCCGCATACCATTGAAAGGTCGCTTTCAAGCTGGTTTCGATATCAATTCGCGGCGTGAATAATTCGTCGTAAGCCTTGCTGCCGTCAAAGTAAATACAGGCGCCGCCCAGGCGCGTCTGGCTGGCGTCCATCGGTGTTTGAATGCCGAGCCGCCGGCACCATTCGATGAGCCGCGCGGCGGGCTCCAGCATCCAGTTGGGAATCGAGAAAATGGGCGCGCGGACGCCAGTGGCGCGGGCGATCATCCTGAACCATTCCTGATAGGCATAATTGGCGGTATTGAGGATATAACGCTCGCCAGGGCGGCCGCGGTTGATGGCATTGATATGCGCTTGGGCGACATCGCGGACATCAATCACCGCCAGGCCGCCGGCGGAAATCGGCACCGCCCATTGATAGCGGGCCGTCTCGATGATAAACGTGCCGGAGATGGCATTCAAATCGCCGGGGCCAATAATCACCGTCGGATTCAAAATGACGACATCCAGACCATCGGCGACAAACCGGGCGGCGACCTCCTCTGCTTTGACTTTGGACCAGGCATACCAGAATCGCGGCGGCGGCAGATTAAACGGCTCGGATTCATCGGCTAGTTCCGTGCCCGGGCGAATGCCGATGGTGGATGCGCTGCTGGTGAAGATGACCCGTTGGACGGCGGCCGCTTTGGCGGCGGTCAAGACATTGCGCGTTCCATCGACGTTGATGCGCCAAAGCGTGTCTTTGTCATTGTCTTTCCAATAATCCACTTTGGCCGCCAGATGGAACACCAGCTGGCAGCCGTCGCAAGCCCGTTTGAGCGCTTCGGCATCATCCAGGTCAGCCTGCACGCGCTCGAATGCCAAGCCATCCAGAGCCGCCAGTTTGCTGGCGGAACGATACAAAATCCGTACTGAATGCCCGGCTTCAATCAACAAGCGCACCAGATGAGAGCCAACAAAGCCGGTTGCGCCGGTCACCAGCGCCTTCATCGCAATTCCTCAAGCTGTGTCGAATGCAGGTTTGATATTATGGTCAATCGGCCCGCAAAACAAGCCTTCATTGTCGGCATTCACAGCACAATCAGGCCGGCTTGGGTCGCGCGGACCACCGCTTCGGTGCGGCTTTGGGCATCCAGCTTGCTCATGATCGCATTCACATGAAATTTGACGGTATGCTGTGTAATCCCAAGCTCAAGGGCGATGGCTTTGTTGGTCAGTCCTTGCGCCAGCCATTGCAGGACTTCGTTTTCGCGCCGTGTCAGGGCGGCTGCCAAGGGCGGCCGCTGCGGGTGGATGGGCTTTTTCAGGAGTTGACTCAAGCCCGGATCGATCACCACCAGGCCGCCGGCGAGCGCCTGGAGCGCGGCGACGATCATATCAGGATCGCTGTCCCGCAAGAGCAGGCCATAATGGCTGAAGGCGGCCAGCGATTGCAGCAGCAAGCGGGCATCGTCCGCTTCATCATCAGGGACCAATGCCAAAATCGGCACATCACGGTCCACTTCACTTAGTTTGAGGCGCATTGTCTGATTATGCCAGCCCACATCCACCACCAGAATATCGGGCTGAACGCGGTCAATATCACGGTTCAGCGCTGTGCCATCCGCTTGAGCCAGCACAATACAGCCGCGTTCTTCCAGCAGAGCCGAAAGCCCGGCGCGTATCAGCAGATTCTCGGCAGCGACCAGCAGCTGCGGTTCAGTTTCGGGAATAGTTTGCGCGGTCATATTCGCAGTGTAGCCGACTCATCGTTGGAATCGCGTAAAATCGGTTAGTGTATCCATTTCGATTGAAACATGGAAACTTTACCACAGAAGCAGGCCCATGTTAGTTACGCGAAAATTTTGAGTTGCGGTTGACTTCAACGCACTGCCAATTCGCCTGACTATTCGCTAAACTTGTGATTTGTTAGCGGACAGTGTCGGGAGCCTCTGATGATAACCTTCAAACGAACCTCAATTTTCCAATGGCTTATTGCCGCGCTTGCCCTTGTGCCGTTGATTCTCTATGCTTATTTAGGACAATTCAGCCGCATGATAGCCGATGACTATTGTATTGCCGCAGTAGGTCAGGAACTGGGTGCCTGGGATGGGATGCTCTATTGGTATCGCAACTGGAGCGGAGCATATAGCAATTTCTTCCTCAAGAGCGCGATGGCGCCGCTGGATACCTTTCTGCCACGGGTGACGCCGACAATCATAATCGTATTGTGGCTGGTCGGGTTGTCTTGGCTTGTCTTTCAGTGCCTTGCCTGCCTGGGAATAGGTAAACCGCGCCGGGCGCTTTCCATCTCGATTGCCTCGCTTACTGTCGCTGCAACGATTCATGCCTTTTATTCGCCGCAGTCGTTTTACTGGTTTTCTGCCAGCATCCCGTACACTTTGACGCTCGCTTGGTTTACGATTTATATGGCGCTGTCATTGTTGGGTGCTCGACGCGGCAAAGAGAATACCCTATCCTTATTGGGGATCATCGTCGGCGCGGCGCTTTGCTTCATCAGCACCGGCATGGCCGAGATGTTTGTAGTCTTCCAAACGACCTTTCTCACGCTTTGTCTGCTGGCGATATTTGCTTTTCTACGGAGTTCTGTACGGCGTTCGTATGCGCTTGTTTTTGGAGTGGGCGGCCTGGCGACGCTGGGCGGTTTGGCAATCCAGTTGAGTTCGCCCGGCGTTGCCCTTCGCGCGGCATACATTGTACAGACCTATGGTCAGCCAAATCGTTCAATATCGACAATGATATCCGAAACATTGACCCGTACCCTCGGATATATCGGACATCCGCAAGCCCTTGTCGGATTTATTATGTTAATGGGAGTCGGCCTGCTGGTCATGCTTATCCAATACAGACCGCAGGCAGCGCTTAAAACATTGAAATCGGTCAAACTTGCCTTGCCGCCCCTGCGGATTGGTTTGGTGGTTCAGTTGATTTTTATTCCGATACTGTGGCAGCACACCAGCGATCAGCCACAGTTGTTAGAACGTTTCAGCATCCGCTATATGACGGTGATCATTCTCAATATCATTTTCATATTGAGTTTTCTTGCTCTGCTTTGGCGGCGAAAAACCATTAATGCCAAATTACAGCAACTCGAGCATGGCTTGTTGATTGGCTGGCACACAGTTGGTTTTACGTTGGCTGTTGTTTTGTTTGCATTCATGCGTATGCGTATAGAGGACATTCACTACCGCGCATCCATCTATCTGATTACGAGTTTTCTTGTCTTTCTGGGCATTATAATATGGCAATTATTATCTGTGAATCAGACTCCATCGACACGAAGCTTCGGATTTTTGGCACTCTATGTTTATGCGACTGGCGCGGTTTGCATCGCTGCGATTGTCGGCATGGTATTATTCGGACGCGGCGGATTTGTAGCGGCGCGCACCCTGGCGCCAGGCGCTTATTTGTTAGTGTTGCCGGGTTTGATTTGGGGCGCTTATTTAGGCTATTTGATTAAAAATCACCCGCCGCGGTCTCAAGCAGGGCAAGCCTGGATAAGGCTGTTCAAGCTGATAAGCCTGGCTATTGTATTGATCATCGGGATGGGCATCGTGCTGGGTCAGGCGGCGCTCGCGCCTGATTTTCAGCTTTATGCCAAGGAGTGGGATGCACGGCATCAGGAAATCATCACCATGCGCGACAGCGGGCAAACCGCCATTGAAATCGCGCCGTTGACATTTGACCTGACTAAGTACGTCGGGATCTCCTCAACGTGGGCACAGTTTCCGACAAATAGCTGCAGCAAACGCTATTATGGTGTGGATTCAATTATCGTGCCGGGTGATTAACCTCAAACTGCCTATTTAGCAAGGAATAACAAAACTTGTTATAATGCGACAATGGTACAAGGTCGCTGCGCCATGCCAATCCCGCTTGGCAGCATCATGGCGAGAGGAGGTCAATCATGGTTGATGCACAAGTCAGGATACCGGACAGCCGCGTAACGCAAACGCTGGATTTGCTTGAAGCCGTGTTTGCCAATTATTCGGGGCGCGACTTTGCCGTTCGGCTGTGGGAGGGCACCATCTGGCAGCCGCCGGCGGCGCAGTCACGCCGTTTTACGATTGTCCTCAATCACCCTTCGGCGCTGCGGCGGATGTTCTTCCCGCCCACAGAACGCCGCCTTGGCGAAGCCTATATGTTTGGCGACTTTGAGATCGAAGGCAGCATGTCGGCCGCCCTGAACCTGGCGCGGTATTTATGGGAGACCTGGACCTGGCGCGACACCCTGCGATTCGCGCCCAAACTGCTGCGCTTGCCGGCGCGCGACGTCGGCGGCAATGAACAGATTGCGCGGCTTTCGGGCCAACGGCATTCAATTCACCGCGACAAACAGGCGATTCAATACCATTACGATGTCTCCAATGCGTTCTATCAGCTATGGCTTGACAGGCAAATGGTCTATTCCTGCGCCTATTTTGCGGATCCCGATGAGAGCATCGACCGCGCGCAAAGCCGCAAACTGGATTACATTTGTCGGAAGCTGCGGCTGCGGCCTGGCGAACGTCTGCTTGATATCGGCTGTGGCTGGGGCGCGTTGATCATTCATGCCGCCAAGCATTATGGCGCCGACGCGCTGGGGATTACCCTTAGCGAAAAACAGCTGGCGCTGGCCCGCGAGCGCATTGAAGCCGAAAACCTGACCGGGCGGTGCCGCGTCGAGCTATTGGATTATCGCAAGGTGGATGAGACACAGCCCTTCGATAAAATCGTGAGCATCGGCATGGTCGAGCACGTCGGGCGCGAAAACCTGGGCATCTACTTTGAAAAAGCCTATCGCCTTTTACGGCCGGGCGGGGTCTTTCTGAATCACGGCATCACCCTCCTAAACGCTCCCTTTGAGCCGCTTGGCGGCAGCGCCAAAGACTCTTTTGTTCAGCAGTACATCTTCCCCGACGGCGACAGCCAGCCGATTGCCTACATCCTTGACATCGCCGCCAAAGCCCGGTTTGAAGTGCGGGATTTGGAAAGCCTGCGCGAACATTATGCCCTGACGCTCAAACGCTGGCTGGAACGTTATGAAGCGCAGGAACAAACGATAGTCGATATGATGGGGGCTGTCGGATATCGACGATGGCGCATTTATCTCGCCGGCGCCCGCTGGGCCTTTGAAGCCGGGCTGAATTCGGTCTTTCAGGCTTTGCTGTACAAATCCATCGACGGCAAGGCGGCGGCCCGCGACCTGCCGCTTACCCGCAAGGACTGGTACCATAGTGCGCCGGACTGATTACACCGGACGCGGTTGGAGATCCTCGTTAATGTTCAGTTCGCGACGATGGCGATTCAAAAAGATGTCCTTGAGACAATGCAGTTCTGTACCGATGCTTATCAAGGATTTTTCTGCCTGGCAAACATCAACTTGACGCGCCGTGGGGAAACAACATATTTTGATTGAAGCATGGACGTTTCTCTATCTGCATATCAGCTAATGGAACAGATGCGCCAAACGGCGCATGTGCCGGCGGGTATCGCGGTAAAGCTCACGGTAGACGGGATAAAGTTCATCATACACTGACTTGGCCTGCGGATTGGGCGCGACTGTACGTTCAATCTGCACCCAGTCCTCATGCAAGGCGCGGTCATCATCATCAAAAACCCCGGCCGCGCAGCCAGCCAGCCAGGCATCGCCAAAAGCCGCGCCAATCGTTTGCCGCGGGACATCCTGACGCAAACCGGTCACATCGCTGCATATTTGGCGCCAGAGCGGGTCTTTGGCGCCGCCGCCGATGGCAACCAGGCGCTGCGGCGCGGCACCGGCTTCGCCCATCGCTTCGATATTGTGACGCAGGCCATAAGCGATGCCTTCCAGGCAGCTGCGATAAACATGAGATCGTTGATGGGCTAGGGTCAAGCCAAAGATGACGCCTCTTGCGCTGACGTCATTAATGGGCGTGCGTTCGCCGCTCAAATAGGGCAGCGTAATCAGACCATGGCTGCCGGGGCTCGCTTTAGCGGCTTTTTCGGCAAGCAGCGCGAAGGCATTCGCCCCTGTTTGGGATGCCAGTTCGCGCTCGGCATGGGCGAACTCATCTCGAAACCAGGTTAATAAAGCGCCCGAAGTGGACATGCCAGCCGCCAAAATCGCCTGCTTGGGTCTGATATGCGCCGATGCCCACAAATCACGGTGCGGACGATACTCGGCTGTGGTCTGTATCAAGAACATGGTTGTGCCATACATCACCATAAGATCGCCGTTTTCGACCGCGCCGGCAGCCAGCGCTTCGGCGGCGGCATCGGCTGTGCCCACAGCGACCGGCGTCCCGGCTGGAATCCCGGTCTCGGCGGCCGCTTTTGGCGTGACTGTTCCAGCCTGCTCAATCGACCACTGCGTTTGCGGCAGCCATTCAAGCGGGCAGATAGTCTCGACTGTGTTTTGGTCCCAAGCAAGCCGATGCACATCGAAAAACGGCGTGAAATAAGGGGCGACATAATAATCGACAGCGAAACGTCCCGTTAAGCGAAAGACCAGGTAAGTCGCCGCGGTGACAATTTTACGGGTTTTCCTGAACAGCTGCGGCTGATGACGCTGATACCACAGGACTTTGGGCCCAACCGACTGCGCCGACAGCAATTGTCCGCAGCGCTCAAAGATGGCATCGGCGCCGATGGCGGCGGTCAATTCCTCGATTTCCTTGCCGGCGCGGGTGTCAATGCCGTACAGGATGGCGGGGCGCAGGGGGCGATGGTTCTCATCCAGCGGCAGCATAGTCGGCACGATGGCGCTGCAAGCGACGCCGGCAATGCGCTGGGGGTCAATCCCGGCTTGTTGGATGAGGCTGCGGGCAATCAAACAGAAGTCATGCCACCAGACGGCATCCGCATCCTGTTCAGCCCAGCCGGGGCGCGGCATATCAAAGCCATGCGGAACTGAATGCTGGGCGGCGATCTGCCCGCTCACATCAGCGAGCACCCCTTTGGAGCTTGAGGTGCCAATATCAATCCCCATCAACAGGCGGTCATCAGCCCCCTTTCGCATCGCTCCGCCTACTCCAATTCAATCGGCTGGCCGCGGCGGGCTGATTCTTCAATGGCGGCAAGCGTCCGCGTGACCACCGCCGCTTCGGCCCCAGAAACCAGCACCGGTTTATCATCCACCACCGCATCGACAAAGCGGGCAATCGCTTCCAGCACAAAGCCGCTCATGCGCGGCGAGGCGCTGCCGTCCAAAGTGATGCCCAATGTGTCCGGCAGGCTGACTTCATCCTGTGTATATTTTTCGACGGCGCGATGATCGGATGTATTGATATACATGGCGCCCTGGCTGCCGATCAATTCCATCTTGAAGTTGAATACGTTCGGCTCGGTTTCCGGCAGAATCCAGCAGTTTTCCAAAGTGACGACAGCGCCGTTGCCAAATTCGACGATGGCGATATGGAAATCCTGCGTATCAATGCCCTTTTGCCGCAAGACGCCCGAGCGACTGACGGCATAAACGCGCTTGGGCTGGTCATTCACAAACCAATGCGCCAAATCAAAGGTGTGGCTTGCCAAAAACCACAAAGCCGAGCTCCGGCTTGCCCACGACAGCATTTGCGTAGCCACAAAGGTAGTGTTGCTTAGTCGGGCATAGATATATTTGAGTTCGCCCAAGTCGCCATGGTCCAGGCTTTGCTTGGCAGCGACAAAAGGCGGGTTGACGCGGTTATGAAAATCGACCATGAGCTTGACCCCGGCTTGGTCGGCGGCTTGAAGGATCGCTTGGGCATCTTCCACCGTCGTCGCCAGCGGTTTTTCGACCAGGATGTGCTTGCCGGCTTGGGCGGCGGCGACGGCAATGTCGCGATGGGCGAAGTCTGGCGTGGCAATCGAAACCGCCTGAACCGCCGGATTGGCAAGCAATTCCCGATAATCGGCATACACATGCGGGACATTGTATTTTTGGGCGATATCACGAGCGCGCCCCTCATCCAAATCACAAACGGCAACCAGTTCAGCCTGCGGCAGCTGACTGTAGACATAAGCGTGCCAGGCGCCGCCAACAATGCCGGCGCCGATGACCGCGAATCCAGTTTTTTTCATTTTGCTCATCATCCTTTCACTGCGCCAAAAGTAAGACCCCGAACGACATAACGTCCCAAGAGCAGGAAGATAATCATCGGCGGCAGCATGGCGACCACGGCCGTCGCCGCGATTTGACTCCAATAGACCCCGGTGGAAGCGAAGAAACTAATCGTCCCCACCGGCAGAGTCGTTGTGCTTTGTTTGCTTAAAACCATGGGGAACAGCACATTATTCCAGCTAAAGACAAACGTGAACATGGACGTCACAATGATGCCGGGCAGCGCCAAGGGGATAATGATGCGGAAAAACGCGGCGAATCGATTGGCGCCGTCAACCCAGGCCGCTTCTTCTAAATCCAGCGGAACGTCATCCATGAAGCTCTTGAGCAGCCAAACCGAGAACGGGATGGCCAGGGTTTGCAGGGTGACGATCATGGCCTGATACGTGCCCGACCAGCCAATCCAGGACATGAGGATAAAATAGGGGATGACAAAGACGATGGGCGGCGCGATCAGCAGGCTGATATACCAGTTCATAATGAACTCCTTGCCGCGCATGGCAAAGCGGGACAGCGCATAGGCCGCCGACAATGCAAAGGGCAGGCTAAGCAAGGTGGCGCCGCTGCTTACAATCAGGCTGTTGACAAGCTGGGGGGCGTTGTTGCCCGGATTGACAAAGGTAACTTCAAAGGACTGCAAGGTGACCTCAAAAAACAACTGCGGCGGGAGGGTATAGGCTTGGCTGGGGTGACGGAACGCGAGCAGCATAAACCAGAAGATAGGCCCCAAAAAGAAGAGCAGCGCCAAAGCCATCAGCGCATAAACGGCGAATTTGCTGAACGGCGTTCTTGAAAAGTGATGAGCAGCCATTAAATTGTGTCAGCCTGGGTCTTCTTTTCGCCCCTGATGCCGCCTGCCATTACCATTCCCGCTTGCGAAAAATAAAGTAGATATACAGATTAATGATCACCGCGACCATAATGACGACCAGCCAGGTCATGGCGGCCGTCAGCCCGATGTTGTAGTTGACCAGCCCTTCTCGATACAGATTAAAGCTAAGCGTGCGCGATGATGTGCCGGGGCCGCCCTTGGTTAATACATAAACCAGGTCAAAGCTGTTGAACAGCTGCATAAAGCGAATCATCACCAGAAACGCGGCGATCGGGCGCAGCAGCGGCAGCGTGATCGACCAGAACATGCGCCAGCTGGATGCGCCGTCCACCTGCGCCGCCTCTTTCACTTCTTCGGAAATCGACAGCAGGCCGGCATACAGCACAATGGCGAAAAAAGGCGTCCACTGCCAGGTATCGACAATGCCTATCGTCAGCAGGGATGTCGAAGCGCTGCCCAAAAAGCCCTGCGGCGGCATCGGGATGCCGATGCCCTCAAAAACCCAAGGCACAATGCCGCCTTTGGGTTCAAGCAGGTAGCGAAAGAGAAAGCCGGCCACCACCGGCGCCAGGGTCGTCGGCATAATCAGCGCCGCCCGAAAAAGAGACATCCCTCGCAGGTGGGTATGCAGCAGCAAGGCGATGCCCATGCCAAACCAGAACTGCGCCAACGTACCCAATCCCGCCAGCAGCAGGGTATTCCCCAGCGCCTCGGCAAAGGGCGTGACTTGAAAGACCATCCGGTAATTGTCCAAGCCCGAGTGATACAAGGGGACCGGGCTGGTCTGAAGATTCCAGAAGTAAAAACTGTTCCGCAGCGCGAAGCCCAAGGGGTACAAGATAAGCGCCAGCAGGATGATGATGGAAGGCGCCAACAGCAGGTATGGGAGTCGCCGATTGGATATCATCACAGCTCCACGGCTTGGACAAAGCAGGTGAGGATGAGCAGCCCCATCCTCACCCCAATTCAGAGCCCGATTTCACAGCTTAGGCCGACAAACTGGCAATCAAGGCTTTGGTATTGTCGAGCGTATCGTCAAAACTTTCGACGCTGTACGGAATCATCTGGTTGCCGCGCAGGATGTTGCTGAACAGCGTTTCGGTCGTCGACAGGGCGGCTTCTGGCGTAACGGCGCCGGACATCGCCTGATTGATCTGCAAGCCATAGACGCCTTCCAGCGAGGTATAGATCGGCGCCGGCGGGCGAACCACCTTGCCGTCGCCCAGCTTCATCATTTCAAGCTGGGTGGCCAGGAAGGGATAGATGGCATTCAGATCAGCATCATCGTAATTCGATTGGCGGCTGAAATCGGCGAATTGATAGCCTTTTTCTTTAACCTGCCCCATAGCTTTCTGGGCATCGCTGCCGGTCGCCCATTTGATAAACTGCCAGGCTTCATCCTGGCTGGCAGAAGTCGAAGGCATGCCAAGCGACCAGCCGCCCAGGCTCACGACCTGCTCGCCGCCGGCTGTCCGGGTTGGCAGAACGGCGGTCTCGAATTGATCGACCACTGGCGAAGGCGTGCCGGTGAGATAGCCTTCGTTGTTCACCAGATAGAAGTACGGTGTCCAATGATAGAACATGCCGATGTCCCCCTGCGAAAAGCGCGTGCCGGCATCAAACCACAGGTAGTTGATGGACTCTGGCGGCGACATGGCATAGAGGCGATTCCAATCATTGAGCGCGGCCAGGTTGGCGTCGCTGTTGATGGTCGGCGTGAAGTCCCAAGGGGCTTCCGGAAATTGCGCGAACCAGCGCGTGCCATAGCTGGCGGACAGCTGGCTGTACATGTGGACGACGGGGACGGGCTGGGCGCCAATGACGGTCGTGCCGTACATGGAAGTCCCATCCAAATCCATGCCATTGATCTGCTCCAGGATATTGAAATAGTCTTCCCAAGTCCAATCGCCGGCCTCGGCGACCGATGATGGCAGCGGATCCAGACCCGCGGCTTCAAACAAATCGGTGCGGTACATAACCCCTTGGGCATAAGACGCAATCGGCAGCGTCCAGACATGATTGCGCCAGGCGCTCAAGGAATAAAGCGTTTCCGGCACAAAATCATCAATGCCTGAATCCGAATCGGCGGCGATAAAGTCATCCAGCGCGCGAATCCAGCCGTTGTCGGCATATTGACTGATCCACATCTGGTCCACGGCAATCACATCGGCATCGGCGCTTTGCGTCAAAAAGGCATTCACCAGGCGGGCTTGCAGCGCGGTATAGCCCAGCGACTCGATGTTGACGCCGATTCCAGTCATTTCGGTGAATTGATCAGCCACATTTTGCAGCGCCAGATCCCAAGGGTCACCTACAGTCAGGACATTGATGGTTTTATCGGCCTGGGCGCCGACGCGGACGATATTGCCCAGTGGCGATAAACCAGCCATAGCAGCGCCGCCGGCGGCGCTTAAACGAAGAAAATCTCGACGGCTCAAACGGTTTTTAGACATGAATAGCTCCTTAACAACATAATCTGCGGATAGGGATTTACACTTATTTTCTTTTCGATAGGCGCCTCCTTTGAAACAGCGGCTTAAATCAGGATTTTTCCGGCCGCCAAAACGGGGACATCATCCACATAAACAGCGCCTTCCGGCCGCAAATCCTTGACCAGATCCCAATGAATGCTGGATTGATTGACGCCGCCGCATTCAGGGTAGGCGCGGCCTAAAGCGATATGAATCGTGCCGCTGATTTTCTCGTCCATGAGTATATCTTTGCAAACACGGTTGATATGTGGATTCATCCCAAACGCGAACTCCCCCAGTCGGCTTGCCCCGTCATCGGTTTGCATAATCTGTCGGAGAAAATCTTCATGGGTGGCGGCGCTGGCATGAATGAGCGCGCCGTCTTTCCATTCCAGGCGAATGTCATGAACCAGTTTGCCACTAAGCACGCCGGGAAAATCAAAATGGATTTTGCCATTGAGCGACGCGTTCACGGGCGAAGTATAGATTTCTCCATCGGGCATATTAACGCGGCCATCAAAAACCCGCCATTGCCGCCCCCGCACCGAAAACTCCAGCGCGGTCTCATCGCCGGCGACAATATGCACTTTGTCGGTTCCAGCCAAGCGCTTTGCCTGCTGATGCCATTGTTTGGAGGCCGCGTCATAATCCATAAGGCAGGCATCAAAGAACATATCCTCAATCGTTTCCAGGTTGGTTTCTGCCTGCTGTGCCAGGGCTTCGTTGGGCACGCGCACCAGACACCAGCGCGTCTTTTGCCAGCGCATCGTCGAAATTTTTCCCATGGACTTTTGGTTCGCCGCCAGCGCTTGGGTTGAAATATCGCTTAGTTCATACCGGCTGCTGGCGCCTCGAAGTCCAAAATACACATCAGCCCACTGCATTCCATAGGCTTCCAGTTCGGGAATCCAGCTGTGCTGCTGTGGATTGCCATATTTGAGCAGAGCGCGGCGCAGCTTTTCTGACAGGCATTGAATCTGTGGATAGGCGCCGGCTTTGATACAGGCTTCGTAGACTGCCTGCGCCAGTGGAAAAGTCTCGATTTCAACCATGGCAATCATCACCCGCTCGCCGGGCTGGACGTTGGTGGAATGACTCACCAAAACCTCTCCAACTGCTTTCCAGCGCTTGTCCATTGCCCTCATCTCCGCCAGCCCGCCTGAAAGCTAAAGCTGTTCCCCGCGCTTTGGCAAAGCCGGCTGTGTTTGAGAAGAGTATAACACGTTCAAACGCAAAAGGCGAAAGGTTCACCCCCACGGGAGTGGGGAAACCAATCGCTTGCGGGTATGGATAGATGAATACCATGGTTCACCCCCACAGGTGTGGGGAAACCCATCACAAAGGCGACCCGCCCGCCCTGGCGCGCGGTTCACCCCCACAGGTGTGGGGAAACCGCACATGTTGCCATGCGATCTTCGCTCGTGCGCGGTTCACCCCCACAGGTGTGGGGAAACCGATTCGCCCTGGTTGGCGTCGTTCAGCGTCTCAGGTTCACCCCCACAGGTGTGGGGAAACCCCGGTTCCAGTGGCAGCAGTCGCCTGCTGCAACGGTTCACCCCCACAGGTGTGGGGAAACCATCTGTTCGCAAAAGGAGAGCAGCGAATGAAAAGGTTCACCCCCACAGGTGTGGGGAAACCGACGAACGCGGCAACTGGCATATACCGGTAAACGGTTCACCCCCACAGGTGTGGGGAAACCTAGAATTTCATCGGCGTCCGCAACGCGGCGCGCGGTTCACCCCCACAGGTGTGGGGAAACCATGATCTGCGCGGCTCTGCGTAAACTGCGCGATTGGTTCACCCCCACAGGTGTGGGGAAACCCATGAGAACTAGAAAACAAATGAGGCGGCAAACGGTTCACCCCCACAGGTGTGGGGAAACCTTGACTTGCAGCCGGTTTGATTCGATACTCTGAGGTTCACCCCCACAGGTGTGGGGAAACCTCGCCGTCCATGGCCATAACGCTCTGCCCGGTCGGTTCACCCCCACAGGTGTGGGGAAACCCTAATTCAATTTCCATAAATTTCTTGCTAATCAGGTTCACCCCCACAGGTGTGGGGAAACCCTAAGCCCCAAAGTCCTCAAAGTCCTCAAACTCGGTTCACCCCCACAGGTGTGGGGAAACCAACCTCGCCCCTAAGCAGCGAGGGGCCGATGCAGGTTCACCCCCACAGGTGTGGGGAAACCTCCAGCTGGGTGGCAAGTGCGTCCGTAAGCTGCGGTTCACCCCCACAGGTGTGGGGAAACCAACGCCAGGCACCCATTTATCTGTGCCCACAACGGTTCACCCCCACAGGTGTGGGGAAACCATTGCGATTAGCTCGGTGACGCATGCGCTTTTAGGTTCACCCCCACAGGTGTGGGGAAACCGCCAGTCGGGAACTGAAACAGCTGCCACTGCAAGGTTCACCCCCACAGGTGTGGGGAAACCTGACTGGCGATGTCCTGATAGACGCCGCGAACAGGTTCACCCCCACAGGTGTGGGGAAACCCCAACGAATTCCTCGAGCGTTTTTCCCGTCTGAGGTTCACCCCCACAGGTGTGGGGAAACCTACTATGAACAATCACTGATTCGGCCGCCCAGCGGTTCACCCCCACAGGTGTGGGGAAACCTGATTAGCCGCCCATCTGTCTCTGGTTTTATTCGGTTCACCCCCACAGGTGTGGGGAAACCCATCTGGCTGAACATGATCCGCCCGCACCACCTGGTTCACCCCCACAGGTGTGGGGAAACCCATTGAGGATGGCTTATCATCGCAGGACGCTTCGGTTCACCCCCACAGGTGTGGGGAAACCTGTATGGTCCAGGCAAGCCGTTTTTGACTTACAGGTTCACCCCCACAGGTGTGGGGAAACCGCGGCAAATTCAGATCGTTGCCATTGGTCATCAGGTTCACCCCCACAGGTGTGGGGAAACCGTCAGCGTCCGAAGCACCGTCCTGGAATACAAAGGTTCACCCCCACAGGTGTGGGGAAACCTCAATAACTAGGTCGACCGCATCCATGCCAGCAGGTTCACCCCCACAGGTGTGGGGAAACCAAACTTTATACTTTGTGATAGGATAGTATAAGAGGTTCACCCCCACAGGTGTGGGGAAACCAGAGTAGCGACATCCGACCAAGTCGCCTGCAAAGGTTCACCCCCACAGGTGTGGGGAAACCTTATCCATGTTGTTGCAACTAATGTACCACTTCGGTTCACCCCCACAGGTGTGGGGAAACCCCTTGGATTTATTGATTGATGGCGAGGTGATTCGGTTCACCCCCACAGGTGTGGGGAAACCCTGATTTCCAGCCACTGCTGGTATGGAACCTGCGGTTCACCCCCACAGGTGTGGGGAAACCTCAACCGCCTCCTGCGCCTGTTCGACCGCCGCCGGTTCACCCCCACAGGTGTGGGGAAACCCAGGCTGCATTCGAGGGGGCCCGCGATAACGCAGGTTCACCCCCACAGGTGTGGGGAAACCAACCGTGGCGAACTCAAGATGATGACCGGCTTAGGTTCACCCCCACAGGTGTGGGGAAACCGGAAAGTCTTCGCGCCAGGGCGACCATTCCAAAGGTTCACCCCCACAGGTGTGGGGAAACCGCACCAGGAGGAGGTGAGCTTGACCACCCATAAGGTTCACCCCCACAGGTGTGGGGAAACCCATCCTCAAAGATCGCGTATTGATCATTCACTAGGTTCACCCCCACAGGTGTGGGGAAACCTCCACCTGGTCAAAGACCGCCGATTCGATCTGAGGTTCACCCCCACAGGTGTGGGGAAACCCATCGCGGCTGAAACGCCGCCGCAAATGATCGAGGTTCACCCCCACAGGTGTGGGGAAACCCGCGGGACGGCGCGCTTCCCATCAGAACCCGGTGGTTCACCCCCACAGGTGTGGGGAAACCTTCGCAATTTGGTCAAAATCGGCCTATAATTGAGGTTCACCCCCACAGGTGTGGGGAAACCTCTATCCATTCGCCACTGCGACGGGTCAGTTGAGGTTCACCCCCACAGGTGTGGGGAAACCATCCAGGTCGTCGGCACCGGGCAGCTGATCGATGGTTCACCCCCACAGGTGTGGGGAAACCTTGCCGCCGCCAAGCCTTTGCAGATGACCTGAAGGTTCACCCCCACAGGTGTGGGGAAACCTTCGTTCTGCGAGATCAGCCAGATACGGCAGTAGGTTCACCCCCACAGGTGTGGGGAAACCCCGCGGCGTCATCATTCAGGGCGGTTAATCAGGGGTTCACCCCCACAGGTGTGGGGAAACCCCTTGCGTAACAAAAGTAATAATTTGCCACTTGTATTTGGGCAAATATAACTGATTGATACGACCGGGTTTGTTATTCCTCGTCTGACGCATCTGAAATCGGTCGCCTGATCAACTGGATGCCATCAAGATCAACCACCTCGCGGCGGGTATTCCCATAAACGCGAACAGTAAAACGCTGTTCGTTATTGGTCGTCCACATCTGGATAATACCGCCATCCCGACAGGCTTCGCAAGCCCTTTCCCACAGCCGTTCCCGCACCATAGCGGTAAGATGGCCCAAAAACACGCCCGGATGAGGTTCAATCAGCCAGCGCGACAATTCCCCGCGCAAGCCGAGCGGCACCCTTTCCATAATCATGACAACCATGTCTCATCCTCCGCAAACAGCGCATCCAAATCCAGATCATCCAGCGGGAAAGCCTTTGGCCCTTCATCCACATCATGGTCGGCCGGCGGCTCGTCTTCCATATCAAGAACCGCATCAATATCGGGCAGCAGACGCTGAAGCAGCTTGGCTTTTTTGAATTCTTCGCGGCAGCTGCGGCGGATCCTGGCATAGAGGTCATCTGTACTCAAGGCCACTGTTTTGAAGGCAATCGGGATGCTCAATTCGGTTTTGTACAAATCGGCAATGTCCAGCACAAACGACAGCTGCCTGCCGCTGTGGATGAAGCCCAATCCGGGCGAATAGCCGCCGCTGACAATGGCGGCGTGGCAGATGCCATAGAGCAGGGCATTCGCCATCGACAAGGCGCTGTTGATCGAGTCGGACGCTTGCATATTGCGCGGATCATAGCGCCGGCCCTTCCATTTGACGCCATAACGCCGGCTCATGATCTGATAGGCGCTGCGGACGCGCACGCCTTCATGCCCGCGAATCTGTTCCAGGCTCAAGCCCGGATCCAATTCTTCATCAAAGCGATACGCATACATCGCCCGCGCCACCCGCCGGCGCGTCTGTGGGTCAGAAACCAGACTCGCCTGTTTCAAGAGGCGATAGGCTTTGCGAGTTTCGCCAGCGCCCTGGGCATAAAATCGGGTGCTGTCCTCGCCAACCCACAAAATGGAACAGCCATTCTGCGCCAGCAGCTTGACGGCCTCATGGGTGATGCTGGTTCCCGGCCCGAGGAGCAGCAGCGAAAGCGAAGCCACCGGAATAGCGGCCTTGCCCTGCTTGTCGACCAATTCCACCGCATTTCGGTAGCGCTGGACAATGGCATGTTCAGCATAGATATAGCTAAGGCTGTCGCGCAGCTTGGGCAAGATATGTAAATCGCCATAAGGCCCGCCTATGGGCCGATGCGAAAAACGCGTTGATTCACTCATAAAATTTCCTTCCGGCCGGTTCAGAATTCTTTGACCGCTTGCAGAAAGGATGCCCTGCGCTCCACGGGAGTTTCGGCGCGAAGGGATTGCATAAACGCTGCAATCCCTTTCAGCCATGTTCAGCCGACTGCGCCGCTAGTCGCCATGAAAGATGGAGAACATCATCCGCGCCGCATGCCGTGTGATGGACGAGTCGTAGTTCGCCCAATCGCGGTACTGCTCAAGCTGTATGGAAGCCGGAAGCGTATCAAGCGCCCCAAATACGGCAAATGGGCCGCCCTCCGCCTGTAGTTTCGTCAAAGCCCCATACACCGCATCGAACAGATCGTTGTAGTATTGGGCGTTGTCCCTAAGCGCCTGCGGATCGGTCGAGGCGGAATGTGAAGTGATCGCATGGTTCAGATCCCAGCCGCTGATGATATTCAGGATTTTGCGGGTGCCGGTGTAGTTCTTGTCATCAAGCCAGGCCGCGCCGGTGAGCGCCTGGTCTTCGTACATATCGGACGTGAAGACGATCTTCTCCGCCGGCATGTGGACGATGGTCGTGGCGTCGCCATCGCCAGGACCGAAGTAGCGCAGTTCTACCACCTTGTCACCTACGGCGATGCTTGCGTTCTCGGTGAAGGTCTCATCAACCTGCGGCACATCGCCGAAAGCCGGCTCGGCAAGGTCAAAAACCGGCTGGCAATTCAGATGGCAGTACACCTTGGCATCGGGAAACAGACTCGTTCCGCCGACATGATCATAATGCTCGTGCGACAGGACGATATGCGATACGGGATTGTCCGTGAGTGTGGCAACGTAGTCCCTAAGCATCTCTCCTCTCATGTTATTCGCCGGATCGGTGATCAGAACGTCCTGGCCGGAAACAACCACCAGGCTGTTGTAGTTAAACGCAAACCACTGATACACCCCCTCGGCAAGCTCGTTGGCCGTCGACAGCGCGGTCGCTGGCGCCGCTTCCGGCGTTTCCTGGGCCGACGCGGCGCCGGCCAGCGCCGCCATCGCCAGCATCACTGCTGCTATGGTTCTGACAATGCGATTCTTTCTTGCCATGATATGTCTCCTTGTCACTATACATCTTCTTGAAGGACTCCCGCCGGGAACGGTTCACTCCACAGGCGCAGGAAAAGCATACCGCATTATTTCACCGAATCCAAATTCACCGCCGAGGATGTGGGGCGACAAACAAGTTTGATTATGAAATTGTTAATCTGCACCCCTGCAAGAAAACTCCTCGGACCAATTCAAGGGAGCCGCTGGTATCAGGAAAGGCGGGCGGCGGAAAGCAATCCAAAACCGAATGCCTTGCCGCTGCCGATGCCACGGCGTAATGCCGCTGAAAACGCCGGCGGCTGACTGACTCGCAGCAGCCCATCAAACTGCACCGCGTGCCAGGTCTGCCGCCGTCTTTGTCCATAGTGATTGCCGAGCTTGACGCAGCGCACATCCAGCGGCTCAACCGCAAAGCCGTGCGCCTGCCCCTTGCGCTCCAGCCAAAGCATCCATTCCTCTTCGGCATAAAGGGCATAACGTTTGCCATATCGCTTGACGGTCGGATTGGCCTGCAAACGGAAATGAAGCTGAAGCCCAGCCTGCACTTGCGGCGCGAAGGACTTTACCTGTGGCAGCCGGCGCAGATAGCGCATATCATTGAGCCGTTCGACGCTGCTCCAATCCGGCCGGGTCTGCGACTGCACCAGAACGGTGGCGCCGGCTTGTCCGGACGTATGCTCCACCCGATATAAAACCCGCTCGTCCGCCGGCAGCTGTTCGGGAAAGGCGTTCATCAGCGTGCGGTGCAATTCATAGCGGTCGCCAAGATCGCGCCGCGCTGGCCGATGCCGCAGGTTAATCATCAGCTTCGATAGAAACATGGTCATGCCTCCTGTTCACAAGCCGGATTGGGGGATACTCGCGCAGATAACGCGGCAGAAAGCGCCGCGACTGAAAGGCGAACCGGGTTGGCTGATCGCTGCGGAAAATCGGACCCTCGACATCCTCTATAATCAGCCGCAATTCCTTGCTCGGATTGTTACCCTGGCCCAACCAGGGATAACTTGACAAGGCCGTCTCTAGGTCATCATCGCAGAGTCCATCCGGCAGCCAAACCCGTTCGGCTGGCACGAAGGCCTTGCGCCCAAAGAACAAAAACCAAGTCGGCTGTTTCAAGGCGGCCCACAATTCATCCAGCAGCGCGCGGTCGCCTTCCAGCCCCACCAGAAATTTGGCATCGGCCAGATAGTATCGCTCGGATAAGATGGTATTTTTGCCAATGCCGCCGCCAACTTTGTAATATCCACCTTGACCGGCGGTGTGATAATCGCGCAGGATCGTCCCCGGCTGGTCGACGCGCACGCCCATCCGCAGTTCGACAAGATCGGCGATGCTTTCGCTGCGCGGCCGTCCCAGCGCGGCGCACAGCAAACCGACAATGCCGCTTTTGGATGGTTCGCGCCCGGTGTCACGATGACTGAAATTGCTCTGTGTCCCCCATGATTGCAGCGGCGCGCTAATTCGCATTAACAAAGTCGCCATGAGCTTATGTCTCGTCCAGCGCATTCGTCATCGCCGCCGCCCAGTCCGACAGGCTGGCGACCGTCGCTTGACTTAATTCATCCGAAGGCAGTTCATAGCCGCGCGGATTCAATACGGCCACAGTCGGCGCGCTCAAGCGAAAACACGATTCGACCTGCTCCCAGTATTCCGCCATCTTTTTGACGGATGGCGCGGCGAATCCGCCTTCCCGTTCTGCCCGCACCGGCTGCTCGAAGGCATTGGCAAGCGACTGGCCGTCGTTGTTCGGCCGGGCGGCCGCCAGCAGGAAATCGGGCAGGTGTTTGTTGACAAAGGAGTTTTGCATGCCTGACGGCACCACCAAGGCAAATGCCCGCATGAACGCGCCTACCGTCTGCTTGGCAAGCTCAACATCGCCATTGAGATTATCCATCAACTGCTTCCAGTCAATGCGGGCGCAGCGATAATAGGTGGCTGAATTGAAGGCGACCAAGCCGAGCATCCCGGCGCCGCTGGTATCTTCGGGCGAAAAATCGTCTACTGCCGTGAAGTAATCAAATTCAGCCGTATTGACTTCATGGGTCGAAATGGCATGCGCCACTTGGCAGGCGGCGTCGATGTTGAGTTCAGGATTGTCGGCGAGCATCCGTCCAAACAGGGCGATATCAGGGGCGGAAGTGCGATTTGTCAGTTTTTTGACAAATTGCCGCGTGAATTTGCTGATGTCCGGTTTCTCGCCAAAGATTTGCTGTTCCGCCTCCCAAAGTTCTTGCAGGAATTGGGCAATTTCGTCAATTTCCCTCTCGCTGATATAAAGCAGTATTCTGGTTTTCCCGCCGCCTAGTTCATCGGAATCCTCGTCATGCTTTAGTTCATCAGGCTTCTTGTCATACTTTGCCCTTGTGATGAAGTCAATCATGTTTTTCATTGCCCATTCGTCAGTGATCTCTGAATTCTGCTTTTGCAGACGTTTGGCAGCATGGGAAACTAGTCTTTTGGTGCGTATGCCGATAGGAGCATTGACGGCCTGGGCGAAAACATCGGAAACCCGCATGGCGCGCTTGGCTGACTGCGATGAGATTCTGGCTCGCCGCACGCCGCCAAAGAGCGCCTCTTTGGGATTGCCGGTGTCGTCGCGGTTGAGGTTGGAAGGCGCGAAGGTTTGGATGGCGTGAAGTTCGATAATCATGATAGCGTTTTCCTTTCGCTAGTCGTTTTCGGATTCGGATGACTTGTATCCCCAAAAGGCGCGTGCCCAATTTCTTTGGACAAAGCGGTTTGGATGGCCCCAATTCCGCAGGTCCCCGAACAGCTGATGCCAGTTGACGGCGATGTCTTTGGATTTGAGGATGCTGATGTGCTGGCGCAGGCGCGGTTCCAATGCGCCGCGCCGCATCCGCAAAAGCTGCACAAAGCGGCGTTCGGTAGACGCATCATCGCCAAGCTCTCGGACAAGCGACCGCAGATGATCGCCCATATTGCCGAACTTGGTCGATGAGGGATGTAAGGCGAACAGCGAGGCGACCATATAAACATCGGCTTCGTTCCAGTCTTGCACAAAGCGGACAACATAGGGAAACATGCCCGGCGCCTCGCCGGGTTCTTGTCCCAGCCCGCGCCGCAAAGCCGCCAATGCCGCCCGATCTTCAGCTTTTGACTCCAGATAGCTGATAAAACGTTCTTCTTTCGTTTCAGTACTGTTCATATCGCTCTCCTAATTCAATACCTTCTTTATTCCGGCTTGTAATCGACGTTGGGCGGCGATTCCTCCTTTCCAGGCCCAGGGGGTATCGCCGGCCAGGCTGATGGCATGAGCAAGCGATTGCTCGGCGATGCGTTTGAGGCCATCCTGCCATTGACCGCGCGCCTGATCGCTGTCCTTGACCAGCACTTTAATAAACTCCCAGAAGCGCGGCTCGAGTTCAATCCAAAAACGTTCCAGCGCGTTCCATTGCTTGACCAGATTCCGGCGGTTGCCGGGGTCGGGCTTGCCTTCGGCGCCGCGCTGGAGGACATGTTCGGCCAGGGTATTCAGCGCATTACGCAGCTTGCCGGCGACTTCTTCCGCGTTCCCCAAGGCGCCTTCAATGTCCGCGGCATATTTCGCGTTCCGCAAAAGTTCCAGCGGCAGCGGCATGACCTCGCGGCGATAGAAAATGGGCTTGGCTTGGTCTGCCAGCATCCCGGCGGCCATCAATCGAATCGGGTAATTTTCTTCAAGGTACTCATACGTTATTAAATCAGCCAGCCATTCGATAGCCGCCAGCGGCTTAACCGCTTGGCTGTTCCGCTTTAACAGGCTGTCATAATCGCGCCAGATGGCCTTGTTTGTATTAAAGTAAAGGAACGAATACTCACCGGTGTATTCGCCTTTTTTCTTCTTCTGCACATAGCGTTTTTGCGGGCTTTTCACATCCGGACCCAGCCTTAGGCCGGGTATCATGGTCATCTCGCGGACGGCTGCTTGCTTACTCTTTGCTTCGGGAATTAATCGAATGCGATTGCTTTGCCAAGTTAAATAATCCAGATAGCCGTTGGGTTCATGGCGCAAGACAAAGGGATCGTCCATTTCCCAGCACGGCATATCTCGTTCCGTATTCTGCATTATGGCATCATCGGGATATTGAAACAGGTTCAGCAGCAGGGTTTCAAACAAGGTTGAGCCGCGCATCCAGAAAATGACACCGCGCGCGAATGGGCTGTCAGTGAAAGGCACTCTCTTCCCTTTTACCCAGTTTAATCCGGCCGTATGAAAATACTGCGCCGCCATAAGCTGACGGGCGGCCTCGGCAGCCGAAAGCTGTATGCCGGTCTCCTGGTTGGCATGGGTGAACAGCGTCGCCGTGTTGCCAATCGAATGAATCAGATAAATCAGTGATTTTGGATCGACCTGATTATCTTTTACTTGATAAAACGGACGTTCGGGATGAAACAAGTCAAAGCGTTCATGCCATTTTTCAAAGTAATCTTCAAGGCGCTCCATATCAAACTTGCCGGCTTTCCATAAGGCCGCCCAGTCATCGAAGTCTTCAGGACCAAAGACGCGGTGCAAAATCGCCAGCGCCAGCGGCAGGACAGATGCGGACATGATGGGCGTTTCGCAAGAAACCTCGCGCAACTTATGGGCGCGCGCCAGCAAGCCGCGCAGACTCACTTCAACAAACTTGCCTTCTACTGCGATACAGGGTATCCACGGTTGGTCAATCAAATTGAATGAATGAGTCATGCTTCCTCCTGTCTGATAATTTCCAATCCATAATCTGGAGTGAGTCGCAAACTATAGGGGCTGTTCGGCGCATCATAGCGGTCGCCATCAAACTCAACCGCGCGGGCATATTTTAGCTGCGGTATCCGCTTCCAGTTCGGATTGGCTTCAAGCTGTTCCAATGCTTGCTTGACATCTTTATGGCGGACGGTCACTTTATAGCGAAGCAAACTGTTAACATCATCTCTGCTTGGCTTGCGCTGTGTCAAGGCAAGTAAGTCTGCATCCACGATACAGATGATGTCAAGTCCAGGTCGAATGTTCCGAGTCTTGATGCTGTGATCTTCATCATCAGACAGTCTGGCGCTGTAGCGACCAATCAAACGTTTGCTAGACGGTTCCCCGATGACAAACTGTGCCCCGCGAAATTCGCTGTTTCTGTTGCCCAGTTTCATGTCATCCCGCGCAGCTGCCAAAGCCTCGTGGTAAGCTGAACTGATATTTTCGATATCGGTTTCCTGATCGTAGACAAAGTTCATCAGTTCATCCACATTATCCGGTATCTGCACCTGCTCCACATCCCGCAAGCGCAGCCAGGTCTTCAGCAGGAAGAAGCGCTCATAAATCAGACCATCGACGCCAAAATCGGGGACATCATCCGTTTTCATATCCGGGGTACGGAGCAGCAGGGTCGGCTTTGCCAAATGGGACGGGCGGCTGGAACGGGGATGACGATGCAAGCGGCCCATGCGCTGAATCAGCAGGTCAATCGGCGCCGTGCGACTGACCATCAGGTCAAAGTCGAGGTCAAGGCTCTGCTCAATAATCTGGGTCGCCACCAGAATGGCGCGTTCGGGCCGCGTTCCATCTTTGCCAAATGCGTCAACTACTTTTTCTTCCATTTCGCCGCGCCATGCCGGCGGAAAACGGGCATGCAAGAGCCATACCTCTTCTTCGTCAATCCCTTCGGCTTGGCGCAGATGACGGGCAACTTCAATCGACTCGTTGACCGTGTTGCAGACGATGGCAATACAGCCGCCCTTCTCATACATCAGACGAACCGCATCCAGCAGACTATCCAGGCCAAGCGCAATTTGTCGGATTTGGATGGCGCGCGTCTTGGGCGGCGGCAGGGCATGAACCCGCACCTTGCCATCGTTTTCGACGACGGTCAGGCGCGGGTAACACTCATCGGGCGCTTCCTCTGATGCGCCGGCCGCCTTCAATATATCTTGGCGGTCTTGCCGCGACAGGGTTGCCGACAGCAGAATCATGGGCGAGTCCAGCGCATGAAGCCACTCAAACAAGCGCTCAATGATTTTATTCATGTAGGTGTCGTAGCTGTGAATCTCATCAAAGACGATCACCTTGCGGCTTAATCCAAACTGACGGACAAAATGATGCTTGGCTTGCAAGACGCTTAACATCGCCTGGTCAATCGTGCCGACCGCATAGGGAGTCAATAAGGCGCGTTTGCGATTCTGCTCAAACCAGCTGTCAGCATCGGCCGCGCTCTCATTGCCTTCCTGATCTGACAACGTATGCTGACGAGACGACTTATACTGCTCCGCGCCTCCGTGAATCAGCTGCGGATTGAGGTTTTTACATTGATAGCGTTTCCGCAGATACGTTTCTACGCGCTCAAACATCTGATTGCTGGTGGCTTGGGTTGGCATGGCGATATAAGTTCCCGCCAGATTAAAGCGGTTGACCAGGCGGTCGCCAATATGCAGCGCCAGTTCAGTCTTGCCCTCTCCGGTCGGATATTCGACCAGAATCAGCCGCGGCGCCTGCTCAAACTCTTGCAGATGTTGGATGCCTTCCTGTTGCAGCGCATTGGGCGCAAATGGAAAATCATCGTTAAAGGCTGGCTTGCGGCCATCGGATTTCCAACCCACCCATTCCATTTCATGCAAGGCTTTCTTTGCCTGTTCCTGCGCGCGCTGGAAATAATTTTGCGGGCTGATAACCTCGTCTTCATACAGAAAGTAATCGGTATCTGACCCAATCCAATCGCAAACCGAGACGAATCCCGACAGGAAAGCGGCGAAGACATTGAATGGCTGCGGTGATTCAGGCGGCCTGATTTCGGCAATATCCAGTACCTTTTGCAGTTCGTCGCAAAGCTGATTTTGCAGCGTCTTCCATTTCTCTTTGCCGACCGATTTGCCGCGCGTATCAGCGGTCGATATCCAGGAACCATGATGCCCGCCAATGACCGCCGCTAGTTGCGCTGCCGGCTGTTTTCCGAGTCCTTTGTCGATGAACCAGCGGCGCAAGATGACCGCCGACAGGATGCCATGGTCATCGGCGTATGTGGAATCATCATGTAAATCATTACCCAGCTTAGCATAGAGATCGGGGACTTTCTTCTGAAAAGCGGGGGTGGCTTTGCCGATGTCATGCAAGCCGGCCAGCAGCGCCAGCATCCCCCGCGCCGCCGTTTCATCCAAACCGATCATCCCCATCAGCCAGGCTTTTTGGCCGGCGCCAAGCACATCATCCCACATGCCATAAGCAACCGCCGCCACATCCAGCAGATGATAAATCAGCGCATGATAGGCGCGGGTTTTGGCTTTCGGCTTGCCTTTTGGATCGCGTTTCGCCCACAAAAGATACAGTCGAGATTCTGGCTCGGCGCCGCTCCCAAGCGTCAGACCATAATGCCGAACTTGGCGCTTGAGGCTGCGGATGACGCGCTGGCGCAGACGTTGCGGCGCTTCGACCACCACGCCCGAACCCCAGCTTCGGATCCAAGGCACCATCTCTTCCGGTTCGGAGACATCCACGCTATAGCTGATGTACCCGTCGGCGTCAGTATGGATTTGCTGTGAGGGATGCCAGATGCTTTCAAGCAGTCGGTCATAGTGGCGCGGCTCAAAGCGCAGAACGACGCGGATCGGGTCGCGCTGGCTGCTCCATACGCCCCAGGCGCGCCCGAAGTGAGACTGAAAGCGGGCTTGATCGACAATCGCAAACTGTTGATTGGTCAAGCGGACATCCTGAATACGGTCAAATTTCAGGCTAAGCCCGCGATATATTTGCCCTTCACCGCGCGTCCCATCGCACAGAACGTAAAAGCCATCCGACAAGGGATTGCTGACAAACCGATACGGACGAACCAGCCAGCGGGACGGCTCTTCTCGATGAAGCGGAAAATAATCTACCCAAACTTCGCGCCGCTGTTTCCTGGCTTGCACCAGGGTGGTGAAAAATCGAGCGGTTTCCAGGCTGCCGCGCTCGGCATCCATTTGCCGCCGCAGAGCGCCCATCGATCCTGAATCCAATTTGCGACCGATTTTATCCACCAGGCTGCGGACAAGCTGCCATTGCGAGGTGTGATAGGTCAGCGAACGTTCCAATGCCAAAAACAGAAATTCGCTTTCTTCGGCGGTCAGCTTGAGATTGACAAAATAGCTGTCGCTTACATAATATCTTTGCCCCTGGGTGTAAATAGGAACGCCCATATCTTCAATAATGCCGATATACTTGTGTGCCGTTCCGGGGCTGATTTTGTATGTTTCGACGATTTCGCCGCGGCTCATGCCATCGGGGGCATTTGCCAAATGATAGATGATGTCAAAAATCACTTTGACGGTGTCTCTTAATGCCATAACCTTCTCCCTAATCAAACTGCTTCCACTATAATGAGAACGGTGCGCGGAGCGTGAACTGTTTGCATAAGAAAGCATCAATTTAGAATTGAGGCTGCCAGCATCCCCCTCGAAATAATTCACACAGAAGCCGACAAAGAACAAAAAAGCGAGTCCTGATGAACTCGCCTCTTGATTGAACAGCCTTTTTCAATACGCTAGGCGCCGGTGATGGCGCCGTCATTCGCCTGCGAGACCAGCCGGGCGTACTTCGCCATGACACCCTTGCTGTAATTGGCTGCCGGCGGCAGCCATTCGGCGCGGCGGGATTCCAGTTCAATGTCGCTCAAATCAACATGAATCAGCCGGCGGGATACATCAATCGTAATCTTGTCGCCTTCTCGCAGCAAGGCAATCGGGCCGCCGACAGCGGCTTCCGGCGCGGTATGACCAACCATCAGGCCGCGCGTGCCGCCCGAAAAACGGCCGTCGGTAATCAAGCCGACTTTGCTGCCCAAGCCCTGACCAAAGAGCGCCGCCGTGATTTGCAGCATCTCGCGCATGCCCGGGCCGCCAACCGGCCCTTCGTAACGGATGATGACCACATCGCCCTCGACAATCTGCTGGTTTTTGACCGCTTCAAAGGCGTCTTCTTCGGTATCAAAGACCCGCGCCGGACCGGTCAGCGGGCCGGGCGTATCCTTGAGCTTGACCACGGCGCCATCCGGGGCCAGATTGCCCTTGAGAACGACCAGCCCGCCGCTGTCCTTGATGGCATTGTCCAGGTCGCGGACCACATCCTGCCCCTCTGTCTCCTCGGCATCGGCGCAGGCTTCTGCCAAACTCTGCCCGGTCACGGTCGGGGCGCCGCCGCTCATACAGCCGCCTTCAATCAGGCGATTGAGAAGAATCGGGACGCCGCCAGCCTGGTACAGGTCGAGCGCGACGTACTTTCCGGTCGGACGCATATCGCCAATAATCGGAGTGCGCCGGCTGATGGTTTCAATGTCATCCAGCGAAAACTCAATCCCAGCTTCGCGGGCGAATGCCAAGGTATGCAGGATGCTGTTGGTGCTGCCGGCGGTTGCCGCCGAAGCGGCGATGGCATTTTCCAGGGATTGGCGCGTCACTAGATCCGATGGACGAATGTCATTTTCCAAAATATCGATCATCAGCTGCCCGGCGCGGAAGGCGACATCTTCTTTTTCCGGGTCTTCCGCCGGGACGTCGCCCATGCCCATCGGACAGATGCCGATCACCTCGCTGATCATCGCCATCGTATTGGCGGTGAACTGGCCGCCGCAGGCGCCTGGTCCCGGGCAAGCCAGATTTTCCACTTCCATCAGTTCCTCATAGCTGATCTGCCCCGACTGAAACTTGCCCAAAGCCTCATACACGCTGACCACATCCAGCCGCTCGCCGTTGAGCATCCCCGGATAAATCGTGCCGCCATAGAGCATCAGCGACGGCAGATTCAAACGAATCAGCGCCATAATCGTGCCGGGAATGGTCTTGTCGCAGGCGGAAAGCGCCACCACGCCATCGAGCATATTGGACATCGCCACCAACTCGATGCTGTCGGCAATCACCTCGCGGCTGATAAGCGAGCCTTTCATGCCTTCGGTGCCCATGGTGATGCCGTCGGAGATGCTGACGGTGTTGAATTCAAAGGGCGTGCCGCCGGCGGCGCGGATGCCGCGTTTGACATCATGCGCCAGCTTGCGGAGATGAAAGTTGCAGGGGCCGATTTCGGTCCAGGTGTTGGCGACGCCAATGAGCGGTTTGGCCAGCGCCTCGTCGTCATAGCCGACGGCTTTGAGCATGGCGCGGGCGCCGGCGCGTTCCGTTCCGCCGACCAGCCGGCGGCTGCGCTGATTGAGGGCGGCGACTCCGTTTGTTTGGGACATGGTGTCTCTCCTTTATGGATGGATATGCGCTTGATGAATATGGCTATTGTAGCGCATCTGTCGAAAGATGGCATCTTGCTTGCCAAGCCGGGAGAAATGGATTATATTTTATGTGGCGATGAATTTTTCATGGCTTTTGTTTGGAGTTTCCTGTGGCAGTTCAATGGCCTGCAAACCTTCGCTGCCATAGAAAACCTGAAATGCTTGTGCGTCGATCATCCATTCTGTGGGGAGACGTAATGAGACGAAATATAGGGACTACAGAAGCGTATGCGCGAGTTAGAATCAACTCTATGATCGAATCCGCTGGATTCAAACTTGTCGACTATGACAGCAATGATCCGTCAGTAGATTATGAGCGCGCTGTACGCAATCAAGTTATGAATGACCGCCTAAAGTCGGCAGGCAAAGTACCCGATTATCATTTTTATCCTCCCAACGCCTCGACTCCGATTGCGTTTCTGGAAGCTAAACGGATCGGTGGACAGAAACTTGACCATGCGCTTGAACAAGCAGCTGAGTATGCAAAAATTGCATGCGATAGCAATAAACCGCCGATGCTTGTTTTGGCGTCAGACGGCATACAAGTTAAGTCACGACATGCAGACGGGAGCGCCCTGACACTGAACAACTATCCTGTGGACTACATTCCACCATTTGATCTGATGCGGAAACTGGTGCGTTCGCCTTCCGCTGCCCAGGGCAAAGCGGTCGACAATGTAGCCAGCCTTATAAAGATATTTGGGGATGCAGCTGATTTAATGCGCGCCAATGGCATAGATGCCGGCATCAATCAATTAAGGGAATTTTGCATCCTTCTTTTCATCAAAATTATGAGTGAAAGAGGGAAACAAGGGGCGCGGGCGAATTGGGACAAACTTACATCCGAATCAGGCAATAATCTGATCAATTCGTATCAACAGATTCTTCAGCAATACAAGCACGAATATGGTTCTATGTTCTCAACTTCAGAACTGAACAATCCCGAAATCCTTGAGCAGATGGTCTCAAAACTGCGTCCAATCAATTTTACAGAGAGCGGCATGGACGTTAAAGGTCAGGCTTTTGAATACTTTCTCTCGAACTACAGCGCCGGCAACGCGAGCGCGCTTGGACAGTATTTTACTCCAAGGCATATCACCTCTATGATGGCTATGTTCTTGAGTCCAAAATCTGGCGACAAAATTTTCGATCCTTTTTGTGGCACAGGGGGAATGCTTATATCCTGCTACACACAAATTAGGGTAGGCTTGGACAGCGGCAAAGCGAATTTCAGCGATAAATTACATGAACTTGAGAAAAGGACGCTCTATGGAAATGATATTAGCGGCGGGGCATCCAGTCTTGCCAAGATGAATATGATTCTTCTCGGCGATGGACACAGCAACATACAAAGAGCCGACAGTTTTGATTCACAAGACCGAAGGAAGTATGACAAGGTCATTACAAACATTCCATTTAATCTCAATGCCCCGATTAACTATCAGAAGCTGGCGCCATTCATAGAAGCGAGCGATATTACAAGACCTGATTGGAATGAACTGTGCATAGTGAAATGTATTGAATCACTTAAACCCGGCGGTTCGGCTGCAATGGTTTTACCCCTTACAATCTGCGATTCGGATAAATATCGGCAAGTTAGGAATTACATTGCTAGGAAATGCCGCATAAAAGCCTGCATTCGCCTGCCTGAAAAAACCTTCATTTTTTATACAACTGCCCAAGCGGTTATCCTTGTCATCGACAAAGCGCATGAGATGGAAACGGATGAATTCACATTTATTCATCTTAAATCGGATGGCATGTCTCAAGATAAGAATAGAGAGCCCATTCCTGATAATGATATACCAACCCTCTTAGAATATGCTTCTGAAGGACGGCTTCGGGAAATCCCCGGAGCGGTGAATATGAAATATGAGGGGAAATTTATAGAATTCAAGCAGATATTTGAGCACGCAGAGAATGTCTGGAAGCTGGAGGAGCTTCTCATTGTTAAAGATGCCTCTACACCGCTTGAGCCGAATACGTATTACGCGGAACCAGGATTGAACAGCCACAACAACACAGTGCGAATCAGAGGCAATCAGCGCTTGGGCAGGAATATCAGATCAAGGAAGAAAGCAGCTGCCGAACCCGGCGATCTTATTATCGGCAAGCTGCATACGAACAGCGGCAATGGGTTGTTTGCCATTGCGGACGGGCATTATATTTGCACTTCCCAAATAGTGGCTAAAATAAAGGATGATATAGTTCCACCTCAATATCTGATTCATGCGCTTCGCAGAGAATTCCCAAGACAGCTAATCCCGACTGATTTGGTAGGGCGGGAAAATTTTACGCAGAAACAGATTTTGAATGTTCTTATTCCGAAACCAAGTTCAACAGATTTAGAAAGGTTATATTGAGAAGCAAGCCAAAATATCGAAATTGCGATCTGATTTGGAAAATACAAAGCAATCAATTGAAACACTGCTAGACAGTTATTCCTCAAATCAATAAAGCCCCCTAACTCATTCTAAACCAATGGTGCTAGTTGAAAATCACGGCAAACATTCTAAACTTGAAGTGTCACAACAAAAAGTAAGGAGTGAAGCCGTGACTGACAGCGATTTTATCATAGAATTGCTCTGCCGTGTAGATGATCAAAAGTCATAAAGACTCACCACTAAAATACCCTATTTTCTTGTCCTTTGCAATAGGGTATTTGAATTTTTCTCAATCTCACTAGATTATCATTTTGATGCGATTGTCCAAGGTGCCGCGGCCGGCCTTCGCAAACGGCGCAAAATCGTGTATATTAAAGACAGTGCATCCCAATGCAGCGAGGCAAAATCATGCTCCTGGATCTACACCCGCTTACCATCATCATCAATCTGATCGCCCTTGGCGCCGGCATGACCATTCACGAATTGGCGCACAATTACGTCGGCTGGAAGATGGGCGACCCGACGCCCAAAATGCAGGGACGCTTAACCCTGAATCCGCTGGTGCACATCAACTGGATTGGCTGGCTCATGTTCGCCGTCATTGGTTTTGGCATCCTCGGCAGCGCGCCCATCTCCCCGCAGCGCATGCGCGATCCGCGCTGGGGATACCTGGCCGCTGTTGCCGCCGGCCCATTTTCCAACCTGGGTTTGGCGCTGGCATTCGCTATTCTGCTGCGGCTTGCCGGGCTGGGCTTGGTCGGCGGCGCCGCCTACCATCAGCCGAGCATGATCGCCGGCGCAGCCGACTTTCTGGCGGCGCTTTTGTATGCGATGGTCTTCTGGAATGTTTTGCTGTTTGTGTTTAACATGATCCCGCTCTTCCCGATAGACGGCTGGCATATCGTCTTGACGCTGCTGCCGGGTGCTTGGCTCAATCGGATGCAAATCCCGATTGTCATCCAGCAAAATCTTAGACCCCTGTCCGAGTTTCTGGCGCGGCCGGCATTCAAATGGCGAGATTGGCAGATGCTTAGCTATTATGCGTTTCTGGGGCTGATCTTCCTGTCGGCGCTGCCGATTGGCGGCATCAGTCCATTTGGGCTTCTTATCGGACAGCCCACCGGCGCGCTGCTCCGCATCCTGCTGTTTTAGCCGCCAATGACCGCTATTAAAAAGCGGATTCGGCAAGGCTTGCGCGCCTTGCTGGCGCCGGTTGCGCCACTGGACTTCCAACTGGCGCAGCGGCATTTGACCGCTCAAGAACTGGAAGCCTTTCAGCGAATGTCCCGCGCCGAACAGCTGCACAGCCTCAAGGTATTGCGGGATATCCTGGACCAAAACGAAACAGCGCCGACGGCATTGGCGGCCGCGGCGCTTCTGCATGATGTCGGCAAGTCGCGCTATCATCTGACGGTCTGGCAAAAGACCTTGTCGGTGCTTGTCAATGCGCTCGTCCCACAGTTTGCCGCCGGCCTTGGCCAGGACGAAACCATCCGTTTTTGGCGCGCGCCTTTCGCTTTGCATGCACATCACCCCAAGTGGAGCGGCGAAATTCTCCGCGCCTGCGGCTCGGACGCGGCTGCCATCTGGCTGGCGGAACATCATCAGGAGAATGCCGAAAACTATCGCGACCATCCACATCACGAACTGCTGCTGCGGCTGCAAATGGCCGATGATGCCAACTGACCGGCGGGATATGGCGGCAAAACGCATGCCCGGCCGGCTGACTATGGCAGCATCCGCGGCCGCGGCGCTATAGTTATCCAAATGACTGTGAAAGGAGCCTGACATGGCAAACCTGACCATCGCCATTTTAGGATTGGATCGGCTGGGCGCATCCATTGCCCTGCGCCTGAAAACCTATGTCGAAAAAGGCGGGCAGCACCGCTTCAAACTCATCGGTTATGACAGCCGCGACGACTTTGAAAAAGCGGCTCGCAAGCGCAAGGTTTTCGACAAGGTGGAGCGCAAGCCCTACACGGCGGCGGCATCTGCCGACATTGTGATGATGAACCTGCCTTACGAAGACGTTCGCGCCGCATACGAAGTCATGGCGCCCGACCTGCGCGATGGCGCGGTCATCCTGGATACATCGGTTATCAAACAGCCTTCTCTGGCATGGGCGGGAAAATACCTTAGCCGCGAACATCACTGGATAGGCTTTACGCCGGTCATCCCGGCTGAGTATATGTTTGATCATCAGCTAGGTCCGGAATACGCCAGCGATGATTACTTCCATGAGAGCGTGATTTTTCTTACGCCGGCGGTAACAAGCATCAAGGAAGCGATTGATTTGGCTGTCAATTTCTCGGCGATCCTCGGTGGCCGGCCGCATTTTCTTGACCCGGCTGAACACGACAGCCTGACCGCGCTTACCGAAGAGATTCCACAGTTATTGAGCGTCGCCGCCTACGCCAGCGCCATGCAGCATAATGCCTGGCAGGATGCCCAGCGACTCACCAACCCACCTTTTAATGTCCTGACCCGCTATCTGCTGACGCATCATCCGGATGCGCTGCGCGACGAATGGCTCGGCAACGGGACGGCGCTGGCGCGCGCCATCGACGAGTTGATGCTGATCCTGAAAGACGTTCGAGATCATATCGCCGCCCAGGATGAAATCGCCATTGAAGCCTTTCTGACCGCCGCCGCGGACGATTATCAGGAATGGATCAACAAACGTCACAAAGGCAGCTGGGAGGAACGTTCCAGTTCCAAAATCCAATTTGAGAATACCATTGCCGGCAGTCTTTTTGGCAGCGCCATCAGCAGACGGCTGTTTGGAGACCGAAACGACCGCGAAAGCTAGGGCGGCTTTGGCGGCAAGCGGTCAAAATCGAGGTCAATTTTGCACGAATCCCGGTTTTTTAGCGCCAATCATTTGACCTAATCCAATAAATTGATTAAAGTTAGGCTGTGAGATCTTATCGTCAAAACTTTTAGGAAGTTGATATCTTGATTCTTATTGTAAGTTAAAGGGGGTTCTCAACATGAACACTGCAATTCGCAACTTTACTCGCCTTTTCGTCCTGCTGGCGCTGCTACTGACTTCGGCTGTGGCTTTTGCCCAAGACGAAACCAGCACGGACAGCAGTACCGTTCCCTTTGTCGGCATCCGCTATGTAGATACAGACGAGGGCATTCTTGTCACTGGTGTCATCACCAATACACCGGCGGCGGCCGCCAATCTTGAAGTCGGTGATGTCGTCACTGCGATTGATGGCGCCGAGGTTGAGGCTGCATCCATTCAGGATATCTTATGGAGCTATGATGTCGATGACACCGTAACCCTAAGCATTGAACGCGATGGTGAATCCCTCCATCAGGATGTGACCCTGATGGCGCGCCCGGACGATTTGTTCAGCAGCCCGGATTATCAAATCACGTCGGATTTAGCTCTGGACGGTCAATGGCTGTTTGTTGGCGGCATGATCACAACCACATTCGACGATGCCGGTTATGTGACCTGCGGCACTTTGATTTGGCGGTATCTCGACCATGCCGACATCTCGGCTCAGGCCGCTGTCGCCTCGAATGATGATGACGATGATGAGTCTGAAGCCGCTGTGATGCGCTATGAGGAACATTATCTGATTGTTCAGTTCATTACCACGGGGCGCCACAAGCCGCCGCGCCGGCCTCGGCTTGATGTCAGCCATACTTACGAGACCGACAGCATCCGTCTCGGCTATGGCGACGGCTTCATTGAGGTTCAGGAACTCGACCAGGAACATGAACTTTATGCGGCTGGTCTGCGTCAGTTCGATTTGATCACCAGCGTCAATGGCGCGTCCATCGACGAAGCCGAAGATCTTTTCAGCAGCGACGCCATCGCGCTGGGGGTTGAACGCGGGAATGACCTGATGACTTTGTCGGCGCCGGCATCAACTGCCCCGCTGCTGATGTTTGGTCAGGAGCTTTCGTCCGAACAAAACCGCGCTGAATGGCTGGGGCTGCACGAAAAACAGGTCACCCTGGGCGTTCGCTATCTTCAGTTGGAATCGAACCATCCCTACTTCGGTGACAGCGGCATCAGCGACGGCGCCTATGTGGCCGAAGTCATTGATGGCCTGCCGGCGGCCGAGGCTGGCATCCAGACGGGCGACGTTATCTCTGCGGTGGATGGCTTGGCGGCCACCAGCGAAATCGACCTGCGGAATCGCATTTACGCTCACCGCCCCGGCGACGAGGTTACGTTGGATGTGCTGCGGAATGGCGAACTGATTCAGGTTGATGTTGTGCTGCGGGTCGCAGGCTCCTAAGCCGCATTCGCCAGCGTTTTACCAGCCCCTGTCAAGCGACGGGGGCTTTTTGTCCCCAAGGTTGATGACCAGCGCGAATACTGAAAATCAAGACGGACTTCATGCGGGGAGACAGCAATGCGCGACATATTTACGACTGAACTATTTCGCAAAGATTTGGATAATCTCGATAAAGCCATACGCGAAAGAGTTGGGAAAACGATACGGCAAATCAAGCAAGATCCCTATTATCCGGGTTTGCAAACGCATCCGCAGAAGACCATACCCAATCGCAAAATCATGCGTTCGCGGGTCAATGACAACTTCCGCATTCTGTGGGAACAGCTAGACGGCGGGAATATAGGTTTATGGCGTGTAGCGAAACACGATGTCATTGATGCCATTCGCTCTGTACCGAAGACCGCTTCATTAGATCAGAAGTTCGTGTACCGCGACGAGGAAACGCAGACCGCAGTGGAAGTCCCTCTCAATCAGCCGCAGCCTTTCAAAAGCATCCCAGACAATGTTCTCCGTTTGTTTGGTGTGCCTGATGATTATTTGCCTGAGGTGCAAGGGTTGTCGATTCCTGATTTGAACGAAGCAGAAGACCTTATATGGGAATTGGAAATCCCTGAATACGCGAAGGATATCTTACGTGATATTCTCTTACTGGGTGAAGATTGGAATGTCGAAAACTTCTTTGATCCGAAACAGTTGCTCTACCGCGCTACTGTCGATCAATTAGAGAGCTACTGCAAAGGTGAGATCGGGAACCTGCTACTCAAATTGACCCCTGAGCAGCTGAATTATGTGCAGATGGATGCGACCGGCCCCATTTTAATCAAAGGGGTCGCCGGTTCGGGCAAGACCACCATCGGCTTGTACCGCACCCATCACCTGGCAGATAAGCGGCGCATGTTCGGCAAGGATACCGCAATCTTGCTGCTGACCTACACAAAAACGCTAACTGCGGCATTACAACAGCTACACACCGAGCTTTCTCTTCATAAAGGCCCATACACAATTACCATCTCTGCATACAAAGAATGGATGCTGCAACATCTTAACAGCAGTGGAAAACATTATTCGGAAGCGGAAAAAGATTGCAGGTCTAATTTCGCAAAAAAAGCACAAAGGGAAATTGCGCGAAAGTACACGGATGATAAAGTCGTGTGCAGGTTGTATCCTGGGAAGCTGTTGGACGAATTTGACAAGGTGATTCGCGCAAGAGGGCTGAAGAGCCTTGAAGAATATCAGGCAATAGAACGAGTCGGGTGCGGAAGAGGGTTGAATCGGGAACGACATCGCCCAATCGTTTGGGAAATATACGAGCACTACCAGCAGCAGTTGGATGATGCCTGCTTGTTTGATTGGGCAGATTTATCTCGCTTGGTCCTTGAACATTGTCGCCCGCTACCGCAATATGACGTAGTGATTATTGATGAAGCGCAAGACCTGCCGCCCAGCGATCTCCACTTGGCAACTAAGCTGATCCCCGATTACACCGAATCGCGCAGTTTGACCCTGCTAGCAGATCCGGCACAGAGCATCTATTACCGCGGCATTCCTTGGAAAGAAGCTGGCATCAACATTTCGGGCGGTCGAACACGGATACTTGCCAAGAATTTCCGCAACACCAAGCAGGTTATGGAATCAGCGCGGCCCGTTCTCGATGGCTGCCAGGATCTTAAGGATCAAGGTGAATACATTCCCCCGGCCAGTACTGATCGCAAGGGACCAAAGCCTTTGTTGGTTCAATATAAAAATACGGCAGATGCGTGGAACTACATCCTTAAGGAGACAATCATGTTATGCCGCCCGGGCAAATATCGACCTGGAGATATCGCTATTATAGCTCGCACGAACAAGCCATTAAAAAATTTGCAGAAACGATTCAAAGATGAGAACATTCCTTATAATTTCTTCCGGGATGGATTCGATATTCTCGAAAACCAGGTCAAACTGATCACGATGCACTCCGCCAAAGGGTTGGAGTTTCCGATTGTCTTTATAATCGACTTAGATGACGACGTTATGCCACATATCCATTATTATTCCGAAACGAAATATGAAGATGAACTGCAAGAGCGCAAGCTGTTCTATGTCAGCATGACGCGGGCAGCGGAGCGGCTGTATCTGCTTTATCCCAAACACAATCGCTGCCGCTTCCTGCGCGATTTGGATGACAGCACGGTGAACGCGGTCTCGGACTGGCGCGAGAAGCCATTCAAACGCAAGCGCAAGGCAAAATAAAAAGAGAGCATCTTTTGATCCGCCGCGTCTCTCGAATCGCATTAAGGTTTCGCTCTTTCGCGTTCGCTCCGGTTGCATGGCAAGATAATCCAGTTGATGTTATGATAAGAAAGGCATATACATAATAAGCTGGAGACGTCCAGGTGATTGAGACAGACATTCGATACCAAATAGATCGTGCTTTAGAGGCAAAAGGCTGGTTTCTCGACGCCCAGGATCATAGGCGAAATGTATTTTTTGAAGAAGCGGTTAAAGATCGGCTATCGCATCAAAGTATACAAAATCTGGGACACAAAAGACCAGATTACACTTTATTTGATGGTGTAATTCCACTTGCTATAATTGAGGCAAAGAAGCCGGCGGTAACGAATCTCGATGATGCGCTCAACCAAGCAAAAGATTATGCGGACCGGATCGGAATAAAAATAATCTTCGCGTGCAATGGATCAACCTTAAAGTCTCAATATCTCAACAACAATAGACCGTTGTACTTGAACGGCATAGAAGTGAACGAATTTCTTCCTCTGGAATTGCTAAAGCGATTTCAGAGTGAAGGGACTAACGAGATATTCACAGTTCCCAAGGAAGTCATTAAGTCTAGAGAACAGTTAATTCAGCTGTTTTCAGAATTGAATAACGATCTTAGAGCAGCCGGGCTTCGTGCTGGTATAGAAAGGTTTAGCGAATTCGCTAACATTCTTTTTTTGAAATTGCTTAGCGAAAAGGGTGATGATGAAATTTGGCGTCAGTTGCTTCAACAGCCTGAAACAGACCTGCTGCTTTATTTGAATGAAGTGGTGATGAAACGACTACGCGAAGACTATGGCGGCGAAGTTATCACTAAATCATCCATTCAGAATGCTGGCACAATGAGGAAAATTATCCACAAGCTCAATCCATTGCACCTCACCGGTATTGATGAAGACATAAAGGGCGTTGCATTTGAACACTTTATTCAAAAGACTACCGACACCCAAAACGATCTGGGTGAGTATTTTACACCTCGCCATATAATAAGATTCATGGTTAGGCTTCTTAACCCGAAGTATGGTGAAAATATCTATGATCCATTTTGTGGCACTGGAGGATTTCTTACGGAATCATTTAAGCATATCAGCCAGCAATGCAGATTATCAAAAGAAGTATTTGATACATTGCATAATAAAACAGTCTTCGGCGGAGAAATTACGACCACCGCGCGTATAGCTAAAATGAACATGATCTTGTTTGGCGACGGTCATTCGGGAGTAACACAGCAAGACAGTCTTCGAGCAGATACCAATGGGAAGTACGACAATGTCCTTTCTAATATCCCTTTTTCTCAAACTGTGTCTCAAGAGATATTAGATATTGTCGAGGGTAATCCAAAGGATGCTGACGAAGCGTGCGTTATAAAGTGTTTTAATAGCCTGAAACTTGGCGCGTCTATGGCCATTGTCGTACCAGATGGACTGCTCGTAAATCGCAAGCATACTGAATTGCTGCGATTCCTGTTTTCAAACTCGCGCGTTAGGCTCTTGGCTAGACTGCCACGCGGTTGTTTCGCGCCTTACACCGACGCCAAAACCGGAATTATCTACTTGACAGATAAAGGCGCAAGGCAAACTGATTGGTTCTATCAAGTCGCAATCAGGAACGATGGCTTTGATAGTAAACGCAATCCTATAAAAGGCATAAACGACTTGGAAAAAACGCTCTTCTTTTACCAAGATGCTGACCGTCCCGAAGAAAACATGCCGACCAATCTCGATATTAGTGTGATTTCAGTTAAAAACCTGGAAAGCAGACGATCCTTTCATTTATATGAAAAATGGAAAGTCGCAAGTGGCGGGAATTACATTAACCTTGAAGATGCAGCTATACTGCAAAATGGAAAATCTATTACTGAAGCTGGCACTACACCGGGCAATATCCCGGTCATTGCTGGAGGTCGAGGCACTGTTCCTTATACACATGGTGAATATAATCACTTGGGAAATATATTCACGATCAGTAAATCCGGCGCGTATTCTGGTTATGTATGGTGGCATGACAATCCAATATGGGCATCTGATTCAATCGTGATCAAAAGTAAAGATGAATCAAAATTCCTAAACAGATACCTTTTTATGTGCATGAAACTCAAACAACAAGAAATCTACAACCGGCAGCAAGGTACTGGACAGCCACATATCTACATAAGCCATATTAAAGATTTTCCAATACCTGTTATATCTGTCGAGGAGCAAATTGCTTTGTTCAAGCAATTTGAAGAAACATGGATAAAGCTGAAAGAGTTAGAACAGAAATTGGCTGAACACACAGATCGGATTAAAGAATTTATTCAACTTCAATATACATGAAAGTGAAAGGCAATTCGTTTATTTTTAGGATGTTCGCATGATAAGTCCAGTCAAAACCAAGCGAGGTACTTGCCAATGCGACCGCTGTGTCTGCCGGAAACCGGTTGACGCCAAAACCGGCTTTGAGGTTTCGGGCGACTTTGAACGTTTCAATCAGAAGCATGATATGTTCAACCGCTCTATCTGGGATGATGAGATTCGTTCTGACCGCGCCCGCAGGTTCTATGAATCCTACTTTACGGATCTGGCGCAGTTTCGCAAGGTCGAAGGCTTTCAGCATCGAGATTATGCCCTGCGAAACGCCGCCTGGTACATTGCCGATTTCACCGCGGATCTGCTTGAACTGTCGCAGGACCGCAAAGAGGGTTTTCTTGATACCTATACCATGTTTCGGGAAGGCGCGACGCGCAAAATCAAAGGAACAGCGTCCGAAAATACGGACGATCTCAAACGCGCCGGCGAATTTCTCGGCGCCGATGCGATTGGCATCTGCGAATATGATGAACGCTGGGTCTACACCCATAACTACAGCCGTCAAAAATTAACTGACAAGGTGATGGATTTGCCCGGCGATTTAAGCCATGTGGTTGTGATCGCCAACGAAATGCACCATCAAACCATCCAAACCGTGCCGTCTGCATTGAGCGGCGCCGCCACCGGTCAAGGATATAGCAAAGATATTATCGCCGCCCTGTCGATTACACAATACATTCGCAATTTGGGATACCGCGCTGTCGCCAGCCTCAATGACACCGCCTTATCCATTCCACTGGCGATTCAAGCTGGTTTGGGACAGTATGGCCGGCATGGGCTGCTAATTACCCCGGAATATGGACCCAGGGTGCGTATCGCCAAGATATTCACCGATCTGCCGCTTGTCGCTGATGAACCCATCGACTTTGGCGTCACGGAAACCTGCAATATCTGCCGCCGTTGCAGTGATGGCTGTCCGATTAAAGCCATTCCCTTCGGCTCGCCTAGTTATCAGAGCCATGACATATCGAATCTCAAGGGGGTCAAGAAGTGGACGATTGATGCCAAGAAATGCTTCCAATTCTGGATCAATCAGGGTACGGACTGT
The DNA here is from genome assembly GCA_965203755.1 of Phototrophicaceae bacterium. Lineage (GTDB taxonomy): Bacteria > Chloroflexota > Anaerolineae > Aggregatilineales > Phototrophicaceae > UBA6055. Next base: position 1,035,707 of record OZ241910.1, read on the forward strand.
TCAATTTGCATTCGCGTTTGCCCGTACAACAAGGATTTCTCAAAATTCCATAACCGCATTTTGCGCTGGATGCTGGGCAATCGCTGGCGCAGGCTGGCATTGTGGCTGGACAAAACGCTCAAATATGGCGAACGCAAAAAGGCTGGCTGGTGGTGGCGGCAGTCTGATGCCTAGACCCAGGCAGCTGTGTTCGGCTGTGATTAGGGAGTGGTGAATATCATAGATATACAAAGTCTTTGAGGCAAACAGCTTGACACTGCGCCTAAGCGCATCAGCCGTGCCAAATAATGACGCAGTTCCGCATTCACCCCTCCGCCCGATAGGGCTGCCGCTTGTCAGGCACAGCCGTGTGTACATCTGGATCGTAAATCAAACCCCTGTAAACAGCCATCAAATCACTGTAGCGCCAGCGAGCCTTTGGACTTTGATCGACCAAGCCCTGCAAGGTCGCCTCATCCCGTCGCCGGCTCACCCGGAAACCAACAATGCAAACGCTGGCTGGCTCAACCCAAGTGATTATGTACCATCTGTTTTTTCGCCCAACAAAGGTATGCAACTCATCCATCTCGACAAGATGCAAGGGACTCTCATCGCGGCGCATCTGGCTGATTCGGGTGTGTAGCGGCGGTCGCAAGGCTTGCGCTTGTGCATCTGACTATCGGCGCCAGTGCGACCAGCTTTGATTTGGTGTTCTGTAGTTTGACAGTAAGAACATTCGCTCATATCGCCGCATACATCTACGGTATTCACCACTCCCGGGATTGGCTGTCAATGAGCTTTGCCAAACATTGTGCTATAATTTGCCAATTCAAAAAGTCGGCGGCGGTGAGAGCGAAAAGGTCTCCCGCGCACTGCGCCAGCCTTGCCTGACAGACGCTCGATAACATAAGGAAATGCCATGTCATTCGATTTTGAAGTTGTCGCCACAGACGGGAATGCACGCGCAGGCATCTTCCACACCCCCCACGGCGCCATCCCGACGCCGGTTTTCGCACCTGTGGGGACACTCGGAACGGTCAAAGCCGTCCCGCCGCGAGACCTTGAAGAACTCAAAGTCAAGCTGGTGCTTTCCAATGCTTATCACCTGTTTTTGCGGCCCGGCGACGAACTCGTTCGCGACTTGGGCGGACTGCATGAATTGATGCGCTGGCGCGGCCCCATCCTGACCGATTCGGGCGGATTCCAGGTGTTTAGCCTAACCGAAATCAATCAAATTGATGAAGACGGCGTGACTTTCCGCAGCCATCTTGACGGGAGCGTGAAGCGGCTTGACCCCAAGCGCTCGATGCAGATTCAGCAAAACCTAGGAGCTGACATCATCATGGCATTTGACCAGTGTCCGCCGCCTAAAGACCGCGATGAGGTCAAACAAGCGGTAAGACGCACGCATCGCTGGCTTGAAGCCTGCCGCCAAGCCCATCCGCATGACAGTCAGCAGGCTTTGTTTGGCATCGTGCAAGGCGGCATCTATCCCGACTTGCGCGAAGAGTCAGCCCGATTCATGGCGGATATGAACCTCAAGGGTTATGCCATCGGCGGCCTGGCGGTTGGCGAAACCAAAGACGAAATGTACAACACGCTTGACCATACTCTGGACTTTATGCCGGCGAACAAACCGCGTTATCTAATGGGAGTCGGCGAGCCGGATGATCTGGTCGAGGGAATCATACGCGGCGTGGATATTTTTGACTGCGTTATTCCAACCCGTCTGGCACGGCACGGCGCGGCATTCACGCATAACGGGCGCATCAACTTACGCAATGCAAAATATAAACGGGACGACTTGCCGATTGACCCGCGCCTGGACAATTATGCCAGCCGATTTTCGCGCGGCTACCTCCGACATCTGGTCGCCGCCAAAGAATTGCTTGCACACTATCTTATTAGCCTGCACAATATCGATTTTCTCGTGCAGCATGTCGCCAGCATGCGCCAGGCAATCATTGAAGGACGACTGAAACATTATGCAGCGCAGTTTATGCCGCGATATTTACAAAGCGACTCAACTGTCTGTTAGGTGATGCCAACAATGATCAAGCCGCGAAACGCTTTGGCAATTTTTGCGATCACAGCGCTGTTCGGCTGTACGTTGGAACCGCCGGCCTCTACCCCGACCATTGAGCAAGTCCAGCTTCGCCTTCACAGCACCCCGGCGACACAGGCGCTCACGCGCGATTTGGCGCATCATTTTTCCGACCTGCGGCCAGAATTGACCATTGAGGTGCGCGGCCAATCGTACTTGACGCTGATGGATCAAGTCGCCAAGGGCAGCATTGACTATTTTATGAGCAGTTTTGTCCCGCCGCAGGAAGGCATCTGGGCGGCGCCAATGGCACAGGACGGTCTGGTATTGCTGGCGCATCCGCAAAATCGCCTGGCGAATCTGAAGCTGGATGACTTGAGGGATGTGTTTGGCGGTCAAGTAAGCAGCTGGCAGTCGCTTGATGGCAGTCATGCCCAAATCCTGCCTTTGACCTATCCGCCGGAGGATGACCTCTACCATGAGTTTCACCGCTTGATCATGGGACGGCAGCGCATCACCGGCAACGCCCGGCTTGTCCCCAATATCGCCGCCATGATTCGTCAGGTCGCTGACATCGAAGGCGCAATCGGTTATATTCCACTGCATCATGCTGTGGCAGGGGTCAAAGTCTTGGCTATTGACGGCGTCTTGCCCGATGCCGCGTCCATGCGCGACCGCATTTACCCGCTTCGGTCTACCCTGTTCATCATCGGCCGCGAAGAACCGCCGGCCGTCTGGCGCAGCTTCTTCGGCTGGATACAAAGCGCCGCCGGACAAAAAATTGTCGCCCGCGCCTTCACGCCCTTGCCATAGACGACCATCCAAAAACACGGAAGCATTGGAGTACGGCGCGCCTTAATCCAACGTTACGCCGGCAAACAAATCGTCTTCATCGACTCGATTGTGGCTGGGCGGCGGATAAGCGCGGGTAAAGCCCTGCTTGCTGTACAGGATTTTCCGCAGCCACTTTGACGTTCGCGTGATCCGGCCGCCGCCCTGACTGGCATGGCAGCGGCTGGCTTGTTCCCAAACATCAAAATAATCACCAACCGGGATACGCGCATGGATCGGTTCGACATGATCGAGAATTTTGACCATATCAATGTCGCGGTTGATGCCCATCTGACGCGGATCTTGACCTTTGAGCCGCGCGCTTAGAATCCGCAGCTGCAAGGTGAGTTTGGGAAAAGCGCTGTAATACAATTTCTGCGGGCGGTATGGCTTCAGTCCATCCGGCTTATCCAGCTGAAAGCGAGCATCTCCGGCGCATTCAAAAGCCCTCACCGTCGCCCGTTGGACGGCGATATGGTCGGGATGTCCATAACCGCCGTATGGATTGAAGGTAATGACAACCTGCGGGCGAATCTGCCGCAGCGCCTTGACCACAGCCGCGGTGACGCGGTTCGGATCATGTTCCCATTGATACCAGAGCGAAGCCGGATGTTTTGAGGTTTGGCTCCCCATCATGCCACTGTCTTTGTAACCCAGCTTGAAAACCGCTTTGAGCTTGAGGATTTGCCTGGCGCAGTCCAATTCGCTTAGGCGCAGCTCGGCAACCGTATCATATTTGCCCTTCATACAGTCAGGAATAGCGCCGACATCGCCATTGGTGGCGCAGATGAGATAGACATCAACCCCGTCATCGATCCATTTGGGAATCGCCGCCCCCAAGCCAAAACTTTCGTCATCCGGATGGGCGAAACTGATCAGCAGACGCGCTTTTGCCATACTTGTCCCTAACTTCAATCCGCTTGTTCATACGCCGATTTGCCTTATTATACCGACTGTCCCTTGTCCAGGTCAGTGTCATCCCTATACTAAAGGCTGTTTTCCCGCACCCGCCGCGATGAGGTATGAATGGATCGAATGACAAGGCTGGCACCGGGTCTGATTCTGGCTGTGGTCTTGATCAGCCTGCTGTGGTCGCAGGTGTCCATGAGTCAAACCATGTTCGCGACCCCGACGCCCAAACGTCCGAGTCATACACCGCCCCCCATGCCCACCGCAACGATAACACCGACTCCCATCGGTCCATATTCCTATCCCGATGGGATAAACCCCCTGACCGGCCGGCCCTATCCCGACATCGAAGCCCGCGAACGGCGCAATTTGATTGTCAAAATTTCCAATTATCCGCCGATTGTTCGGCCGCAGCATGGGGTCAATCAAGCGGATCTGGTATTTGAATATGAAGCCGAGGGCGGCGTCACGCGGTTTGCCGCCATCTTCCGCAGCCATGCGCCGGCGCGTGTGGGGTCCATCCGCAGCGGGCGGCTGCTGGATATGGAATTGGTGACCATGTATGCGGCGCTGCTGGCTTATTCCGGCGCCAGCGAACCTATTCAAGAATTGTTTTTGGATGCCGATTTCAAGTTCCGCCTGCTGTCACCGTCGTTTGGGGACAACTGCGAAAATGCCGGCTTTTGCCGCGATACGACGCTGACAGAACGCCCATTTGAGCATACCCTGTTTGGCAATACGCAGCAGATGTGGGAAGTCGCCACGCACCGCCAGGTCAACATCGGCTATCGCGCGGTGGGTTTTGCGTTCAATGTGCAGGCTGATGAAGGCGGGTCGGCAGCCGGCGATATCTTCATCAACTGGTTTGGCAATGCCGATGCCCGTTGGCAATACGAGCCATCCAGCGGGCGCTACCTGCGTTACACCGACAGCGCGCCGCATTATGATGCCGCCGATGATACGCAGCTGTGGACGGACAATCTCATTATTTTGGAAGCGCCGCACCGCCGCCGCACCGACCTCTTTCCGCCGGGAGCAGACTATGAATCGCTGGAAATTGCGCTCTGGGGACAGGGACCTGCCTATGTCATTCGCGATGGGAATGTTTATGTGGGGTTCTGGCGCCGACTTAGCCGGAATCCGCGGCAGGCGCTGCAACTGATTTACAGCAACAGCCAATCCATTATGCTCAAACCGGGACGTACGTGGGTCGCTGTGACGCGCTTTCTTGGTGATGCGGTCATCCATAAAGACCGCCGCGATACGGAAGCCGCCGCGACCGATATCGCCCCGCCTTGAGATGCCGTTGACCGCAGCCCTAATCGCACGTACCATGAACAGGATGCTGTTCTGTCGGAATCGAGGGCAAACTGTTGAAAGGTTTCATTCAGGGGCTGCTGGCGAGCTCCATCATCCTGGTTGTCTTTATCGGGGTCATCTTTGGCTTCGCCTACCTCGCGACCGACGGTGAGATTGTCAATTTGACGCTCTATCGCGTTCGGCTCGGCTGGCGTCAGGATGAACTTAACCGACCTTTTGGCAGCAATGACAGCCCGATGCGTTTTGAGATTGCGCCCGGCGCCGCCGCCAATGGCATTGCCGCCGCTTTGGTCGAAGCCCGGCTTGTCAGCGATTCCGAACTGTTCCTGGATTATGCGCGCGTGAAAGGATTTGACCGACGATTCGAAGCTGGGGTCTATTTTCTCAATCAGACACAGACTATCCCCGAAATTGCCTTAGCCCTAACTGATTCAAGCAGAAGTTTCATCCCCTTCCGCATCTTGGAAGGCGCACGTATTGAAGAGTTGGTTCCTCTGATTGATTCAAACCACCGGTTCAGTTTTAGCGGCGCCGAGTTTCTGACGCTGATTGATGAAGGCGCGGCATTGCCGGCTGATTTCGCAGCTTGGGCCGGCATACCGGCCGGCGCTTCTCTGGAAGGATTTATGTTCCCCGACACCTACCAGCTGCCACCGAATGTCACCGGCGAAGGTTTGCGCCAGATTTTGCTGGAGACATTCCGCCGGCGAGTCGGTGAACCGCTGCGGGGAGATGCGCTGGCAGCCGGTTATACTCTCCGCGATATGGTGACCCTGGCGTCGATTATTGAGCGCGAAGCTGTCTGGCCCGATGAGCATCCTTGGATCGCCAGCGTCTACCGCAATCGCCTGAAGATTGGTATGCTTTTGCAGGCCGATCCAACAGTCCAATACGGACTTGAAGGCTGGCGAGGCAGCTGGTGGCCGCCGATTACGCGTTCCGATTATCGTCAGGTGAGTTCACCGTATAACACCTATCTGCACAGTGGGCTGCCGCCCGGCCCCATCGCCAGCCCGAGCCTGTCCGCTGTCCGCGCCGCCATCTATCCAGCCGAATCGAACTATTATTACTTTCGCGCTCGCTGTGACCGCTCCAGCTATCATAACTTTGCCGTTACTTTTGATGAACACAAGCAAAACGCCTGTTAAGGCCAAGAGACACGACCGGCTTATGCCTGGAACTGCCAAGACCTTCGGGCTGTTTGCCATCTGGCTGACGCTGGCAAGCCTGCTGTCGTCCTGCGCCGGCGCGCAAAGCGGCCGCATCAAAAAAATCGCGCTGCTGGCGCCCTTTGAAGGCCAATACCGCCGCATTGGCTACAACGCATTGTATGCGGTGCGACTGGCAATGGACGATGCCGCCAGCCATGATGTTCAACTGCTGGCTGTTGATGACGGCGGCGCTTTGGAATCAGCCATCAAACGGATGCAGGCATTGAACCTTGACCCCGACGTTGAGGCGATTCTTGCGTTGGGAGCGGCCGCTTCGCACCCCGATGTCCAGGGCATCAATGACAGACCGCTCATCATCATCGGCAGCTGGGGACATGGCCGCGCTGATGAGCATACGTTTTATGCAGCCCATCAGTCGATTGTCCAAGAGCAGCTTGACAGTGACCTGCTGATGCTGGGGCCGGCCGCCGATTTAGATGGCGACTTGAACGAAATCATCTTTGTCAGCAGCGGCCGCCGGGCTGATGAAGTCTTCTACCAGCGATATAGGCAGAGTGATTTGCACGTTCCCGCGCCGAATCTGCTGGCGACAATTACCTATGATGTCAGTCGGCTGGTGATTGGGGCGATGGCATCTGGGACAGAAATCGCACAGGCGCAGCATGAGGGCATCAATGGAATCATCCGATTTGAAGCTGGCTATTGGCGCGATGCGCCGCTCAATTCATTCCGCTATAACGGCGGCCGGCTCGTCATGCTTCCCGATTAAACTTCATCTCCCTCAATGACACCATAAAACAAGGGCAGCCGCTCAACCGGCGCATCACTGTATTCAATCGCCGCGTCAAGCAGGACTTGCGCCGGCCGCAATGCCGCCTCGCTGTTGGCATGAACTGTCATCAGCAAATCGCCGCGCGAAACCGAATCGCCGACCGCAGCCCAAACCTCGATGCCGACAGCATGGTCAATGGCATCTTCCTTGGTAACGCGTCCGGCTCCCAAAGCCAGTGAGGCCAATCCGACTTTATCGGCGAAGATATTGGCAATATGCCCCGATCTTTTGGCAAGCAGGCTGTCCTGCAACTCTGCCTGCGGCAGTTTGTTCAGGTCATCAATTTGGGATACATCGCCAGCCTGCGCTGTGACCATCTGATGAAAATAGCCGAAGGCGCGTCCATTCATCAAAATCTCATCGACTTCAGCACGGGCTGCATCAACATTCACCCACCGCCGCCCTTGTCCAGCGAGCTTGAGCATATAAGCCGCCACCTCAACGCAATGCCGATGAAAATCGTCCGGTCCCTCGCCTTGCAAGGTCTTTACAGCTTCGGCTACCTCCAGCGCATTGCCAACGGCGACGCCAAGCGGCTGATTCATATCCGACAAAAGCGCCGCCATATCTCGCCCGGCATCCAGCCCAATCCGCACCATCATGGTCGCCAGTTCCCGCGCGCTGTCTAGGGTTTTCATAAAAGCGCCATGCCCAAGTTTCACGTCCAGCACAATGCCATTCGCTCCGGCCGCCAGTTTTTTGCTCATGATGCTGCTGGCAATCAGAGGCAGGCTGCTTACGGTGGCGGTAACATCGCGCAGCGCATACAGCTTGCCATCGGCTGGCGCCAGCGACCCAGTCTGCCCGGCAAGCGCCAGGCCGGTATCGCCGGCAAGCTGGCGAAAGCGCGCTTCGGACAGGCTCGCATTAAAGCCGCGAATGGATTCCAGCTTGTCGAGGGTGCCGCCGGAAAAACCAAGGCCGCGTCCGCTCATCTTGGCGACAGGCACGCCCATCGATGCCACCAGCGGCAGCGCCACCAAGGTCGTCTTATCACCCACCCCGCCGGAAGAATGCTTGTCGACGGCATAATCCACGATATCCGACAGATCGAGCATATCCCCCGATTCAGCCATAGCCACAGTCAAGGCAGCGGTTTCAGCGCGGCTCATGCCCCTGAACAGAATAGCCATCAGCAAGGCGGATGCCTGATAATCAGGAATGTTACCCTGGGTGTAATGCTGTATAAACCAGTGGATTTCGCTGTCGGTCAAAGATTGACCGTCGCGCTTTTTGGCAATGATATCGACCATAGGCATAAAGCAGTGACTCCTGGGTGGCGAAACGGGAACATATCTGCCATTATACAATGAAGCGCGGCGGTCTATATCGCGATTTCGCAGAATAAAGTCTAGGAATGTATTTTCAGATGATCTTTGTTTATAATCATTTCGCGTTCCTGTAGGTTATTCTATTTGATGTGTGCGGGTTTCCTGTTCGCTCTCGCCCTTTGGGTTTAGTGCATGAGGTTCTAATATGACCCCAAAAACCAAAAGCAAAAAATTGAGTCGACGGCGACTGCTGATTATTGAAGTGGTGGCTGTCGCCGCCGTGGTTGTGGCTGTAGCTTTCGTCGTCCTTTCCAGCCAGAGTTCACCGAGCGCCGTGTCGGCAGATTATGCACAGATCCCACAAGAACGTCTGCCAGACGGCGGCTTCGTTTTGGGGCCGGCCAATGTGTCGATTACCATCGTCGCCTTTGAGGATTTCCTGTGTTCGCACTGCCAACGTTACAAATCAACCACCGAACAGTTTATCAGCCAATATGTCGCCACTGGTTTAGCCCGCTTTGAATATCGTTTTCTGCCGGCGGTGGATCCGACCTATTCTCCGCTGACGGCGAAACTGGCTGAATGCGCTGATACACTGCGGCCGGGTTCTTTTTGGCAGGCGCATGATGTCATGTTCGACATTGCCAGCGCAAGCCGCTATGATGATCGTTCCTCGCGCAGTTTCGCCGAACGCATGGATCTTTCATATACCGAACTGCTTGAGTGCACCCAGGATGCGCGGCAAGTCAGCATTGATACCCAGCTTGCCGATCAATTGGGCATCACCGGCACGCCAACCGTGTACATACGTTACAGCAGCAGCGCGCCGCAGCCCAATCCCTTCGGACAGCAGCCGACCTTTGAACAGCTTGGCATGCTGGTCAATGCTTCCGGCTAGAGCCATGCGAACAGTGGAATGGGATCAGGGCGCCGTCAAAATGATTGACCAGCGCAAACTGCCTTGGAAGCTGGAATTCGCGCGGCTCGAAACAGCCGAAGCCGTGGCAGAAAGCATCCGCAATATGACCGTGCGCGGCGCTCCGGCCATCGGCGCCGCCGCCGGCTTTGGCATGACTTTGGCAGCCCGGCAAAGCAAGGCCGCGACAGTGGATGAACTCCTGCGCGACCTAAAAGGACATGCCAAACTGTTCAAGCAGGCGCGGCCGACGGCTGTCAACCTTGCCTGGGCCGTGGATAAGCTTTGGGCGATTGCGACCAGCGGCGAGTTCCATGCTGTGGATGACCTTCGCGATGTTCTGCTCAAGGCAGCGCAGCGCATCGCCGACGATGACGTCGCCATAAACAGCCGCATGGGCGCGCGGGGCGCAGCGCTGGTCAAGGACGGCGCGACCATCCTGCATCATTGCAATACCGGCGCCCTGGCAACGGTTGATTATGGCACGGCATTGGGTGTAGTGCGAGCAGCGTTCGAGCAAGGCAAAAACATTCACGTTTTGCTGGACGAAACCCGTCCCCGCCTGCAAGGGGCGCGGCTAAGCGCCTGGGAAATGGAACAGCTTGGCATCAGCTATGATATTATTCCCGACACCGCCGCCGGCTATTATATGAGCCAGGGAGAAGTGGATATCATCCTCGTCGGCGCTGACCGCATCGCTGCCAATGGCGACTTCGCCAACAAAATCGGCACCTATCAACTGGCGATTATGGCGCAGGCGCACAACATTCCATTTTATACCGTCGCCCCTGTTTCCACGATTGACTTGGCTTTGGACCGCGGCGCCGAAATCCCGATTGAACAGCGCGATCCGTCTGAAGTGACCACACCGTATGGCAATCCGATTGTGCCGAAAAACTTTCATGCCCGCAACCCGGCTTTTGATGTCACACCGCACCGGTATCTTAGCGGGATTGTGACCGAAAATGGCATTGTTCGGCCGCCATTCAGGGACAGCCTGGCGCAGGTTGTTTCTGGCCGGCAGGTTTGAGCCTGGCGACAGATTGCAGAGAATATGCTATAATTCGAACATTCATGCCTTACAGTGACTTTTCAGGAGCCTAAATGGCAATCGCACATGACATAACAGACATCGAGCTAGCCACCGGGGGGCGTTATCGCATCGAGTGGGCCGGTCAGGAAATGCCGGTACTCAAGCAAATCCGTGAACGTTTTGAAAAGGAAAAGCCACTCGCCGGCGTCCGCATCTCGGCATGTCTGCATGTCACCACCGAAACCGCCAACCTAATGCAGACTTTGCATGCCGGCGGCGCCGATGTTGTCCTGACCGCCTCTAATCCCTTGTCAACACAGGACGATGTCGCCGCCTCGCTGGTTGCCCACAACGAGATTCCAGTGTATGCCATCAAAGGCGAAGACAGCGAGACCTACTATAAACACATTCATGCTGCGCTTGACCACAAACCCCACATCACCATGGATGACGGCGCCGATCTCGTCGGCACGGTACATAAGGTTCGCCGTGAAGCGCTGGCAGAGATTATCGGCGGCACTGAAGAAACCACGACCGGCATCATTCGTCTCCGCGCCATGGCAAACGATGGGGCTCTGGAATTCCCGGTGATGGCGGTGAACGACAGCAATACCAAGCATCTTTTTGACAACCGTTATGGGACCGGACAAAGCACATTGGATGGCATCATCCGCGCTACAAACATCCTGCTGGCAGGACGAGTTCTCGTCGTCGCCGGCTATGGCTGGTGCGGTCGCGGCATTGCGATGCGGGCCGCCGGTTTGGGCGCTAACGTCATCGTGACCGAAGTCAACCCCTTGCGCGCCCTGGAAGCGGTGATGGATGGCTATCGCGTTATGCCGATGGCTGAAGCCGCCAAAATCGGTGAGATTTTTGTTACTGCCACCGGCGATATCAATGTGATTGACAGGCAGCATTTTGAAGTGATGAAAGACGGCGCGATTGTCTGCAATTCGGGGCACTTTAATGTCGAAATCAACCTGCAAGGACTTGCTGAAATAGCGGCCGGCAAACCCAATCTGGTACGTCCATTTGTGGAAGAATACCGACTTGGGAAACGTTCCATTTATGTCCTGGGCGAAGGCCGCCTGATCAACCTGGCTGCCGCCGAAGGACATCCGGCATCAGTCATGGATATGAGCTTCGCCAATCAAGCGCTGGCCGCCGAATATATGCTCGCTCACAGAGCCGATTTACTGGCACAGGTCTATACCCTGCCGGTTGATGTGGATATGGAAATCGCCCGCTTGAAACTCGCTGCCATGGGCGTCGATATTGACCGGCTGACGGCTCAACAGGAAGCCTATCTCAATCAATGGCGGGACGGGACCTGATTCTCAATCGGAGAAGTGGCCGCGCCATAGTAGCCAATCATCCCTAATCATTGTATAATTCCATTGAGGCTAATTTCAGTCAAACAAAGTAAGGGAGCGGGGGAAAAATGACTTTCAAAAAACATTTAACTTTTTTGCTGATGGCGCTTGTCGTCTTGATGCTGGCTGGAATATCCTGGGCGCAGGGAGAGACGAGCGAAGCGGCTATTCCCACCGCCCGCGTTACTTTGGACCCAGGCGCGAATCTGCATCTGCGGCAGTATCCTTCGGTTCATGCCCAATCTTTGGGCTTGGCGCCATCGGGCGCCGATCTGATTGTGCTGGGGCGCCGGGGTCCGGCGGAGTACGCCGGCGAGCCGGTTGACCTAAGCGACATGAAGACCGACCCCGCCGAAGGCCTCGAACAGTATGCTGACCTCGAACCGGCCGACACCTGGTTATATGCTGCCTACCCGACGCCCGACGGCGGCCTCATCACCGCCTGGGTGGTTGCCTTGCATCTGCAAGTCCTTGATGCGACGGGTGAGAGACAGCGGCTGGCAAGCCTGGAAAAGGTGCTGCAAACCCAGCCCGGATCCGCCGTTGGCACTTCAATCACTTCACCCATGTCCACGCGGCGCGTGAACGTCCATATCTATAACCTGAATCCCGGCGTCCATCTCAATGTCCGCATCGCTAATCATGCCAGCAGCGAAATCCTTGGGCAGGTAACCGGCGGCGCTGTGCTGTCATTCCTAGGGGTTGATGAAAATGAGGAGTGGGTATTCATCCAATATCGGCCTTCGGAGAACGTCATCATCACCGGTTGGGTGAGCGCTCAATACGCCCAGTTGCAGCTTGATGGCAATCCGATTGAAATTCAGACACTCAAAGCGCGCAATCCTGGGCTCGCAGCGACGTTGGACAGCGGAACACGCGGCAATATCATTAATGCTGGCGGTCAAGCTCCGCCGCCACCGACCAGGGATCCCTTCCTGGGGGCTGTCGCCGGTGAAGTCGCGCTGGATCCCGGCGCAAGCCTCCATCTGCGCGCCAGACCCAATGTCCAAGCCCTGTCCCTTGCTCTCATCCCGGCTGAAACGCGTTTGATTGTTGACGGCATTACCGAAAACGGTGAATGGTACCGGGCAATTTATCAAGAGGCTGAAGGCTGGGTTTCGGGACAATATATCACTTTGTCCTTCAACAACCGGCACATTGGATCAGAAGAGCTTGCCAGCGAATTGACGTTATTTGACAATTCAGGCAATCAACTGCCAGAGTGACGGTCGGCTCAATAAGGCTTGGCTATAATCAGAAATAACTACAGAAGTCCTGCTTGCTTGAGCGGGATTTTTGTTTTCCAGCCGGTTGAATGACGGCAGGATGCCAGTAAAGCGCGGCAATCGCTGCCTTGAGTCTGGCAGGCGGGATGGTATTCGCTATAATGTCGCTGGAAAGTCATCATCATAAACAGGATAAGGCATTTTGCGCGTTTTGATTACGGGAGCCAGTGGATTCGTCGGGCGGCACCTGGCAGCGCATATTCATAAAGTTCAGCCAAACGCGGCGGTGTATGGCACGACGCTTCTGCCTGATGAGACTGTCAGCCCGGCAATCACCGAAAGCCGCCAGGTTGATCTCAAGGATGATGAGCGGGTGCGGCAGCTGCTGGCTGGCTGTATGCCCGATGCCATCTATCATCTGGCGGCGCAGGCTTTCGTACCTCGCTCTTTTGAATCGCCGTGGGAAACGTTGGAAAACAACATTCGATCTCAACTCAATATCATACAAGCCTGCCTGGCGCTGGATATTCAACCGCGCATTCTGATTATTAGCTCATCCGAGATTTATGGCGCGGTTGAGCCGAATCAGCTGCCGATGACCGAAGACACCGCCATACAGCCAGCTAATCCCTACAGTGTCAGCAAAGCGGCGCAGGATATGTTAGGCTTGCAATTTTATCTTAGCCACCAGCTGCCTATCATGCGGGCCCGCCCTTTTAACCATATCGGCCCGGGACAGAGCATTCAATTTGTGGCGCCCGCCTTCGCTGCCCAAATCGCAAAAATTGAGGCCGCCGGACAAGAGCCGTTTATATATGTTGGCAACCTGCAAGCCAAGCGAGATTTCACCGATGTCCGCGATATTGTCCGCGCCTATCATCTCATTGTTGAAAAAGGGCGCCCGGGGCAAGCCTATAATGTGGCATCAGGCAAAGCCTACAGCATACGGCATTTATTGGATACCCTGCTTGGTTTGAGCGGCATCCCTATCAAAATACGGGTCGATTCAGCCCGCCTGCGACCGGTTGATGTGCCAGAAATTCGCGGCGATTCCAGCAAACTGCGCCGCGATACCGGCTGGCGGCCCGCGTTGGCATTTGAAGATGCCTTGAAGGATGTGCTGTCAGACTGCCGCCAGCGCGTCATCAACAGCTAAGGAGTCAAAATCTATGGCAAAGAAAGCGCTGATCACCGGGATCACCGGACAAGACGGTTCCTACCTTGCCGAATTTCTGTTAGGCAAAGGCTATGAGGTTTATGGCATAGTACGCCGCACCAGCACGGTGCGTTATGAACGCATTCATCACATCCAAAATCAACTTCATATTATCCAGGGAGACATGGGCGATCTATCCAGTTTGATTACAGCAGTAAGCTCGATTCAGCCTGATGAGGTTTATAACCTGGCGGCACAGAGCTTTGTCCCGACATCCTGGAACCAGCCTGTATTCACCGGTGATGTCACCGGCCTGGGCGTTACCCGCATTCTGGATGCCATTCGCACGGTGAATCCCGACATTCGCTATTATCAAGCATCCAGCAGCGAGATGTTCGGCAAGGTGCGGGAAGTCCCGCAAAAGGAGACAACACCCTTTTACCCGCGCAGTCCTTATGGTGTCGCCAAAGTCTATGGACACTGGATCACCGTGAACTACCGCGAAAGTTACAATATATATGCTTGCAGCGGCATTCTCTTCAATCACGAGTCTCCCCGCCGCGGCATGGAATTCGTCACGCGGAAAGTCACCCATCACGCGGCAAAAATCAAACTCGAATTGGCAAATGAAATTCGGATTGGCAATATCGATTCAAAGCGGGATTGGGGTTTTGCCGGTGATTATGCGCGTGCGATGTGGCTGATGCTGCAACAGGATGCGCCCGATGATTATGTGATCGCCACCGGCAAAACGCATTCCGTCGAACGTTTGCTGGAGGTGGCTTTCGGTCATGTCGGTCTCAACTGGAAAGATTATGTGATTCAAGATTCGCGCTTCATGCGTCCCGCCGAAGTGGATTTGCTGATAGGCGATTCATCCAAAGCAAAGGACAAGCTGGGCTGGCAGCCCGAAGTCACATTTGAGGAACTCATCGGCATGATGGTAGAAAGTGACCTCAAGAAACTCCGCGACAGCCCTGATTCGAGCATCTGATGCCCGCCATTTCATTGATTGATACACACTGCCATCTCAACTTCCACCAATACGATAAGGACCGCGAGGCGGTCATCCAGCGCGCCGCAGACAGCGGAGTGCGCCGCGTCATTGTCCCGGCGGTTGACCTCAAAAGCTGTCAGCAGGCTATTCGGCTAGCCGAATCTTATCGCGGAATCCACGCTGCCGTCGGCATCCACCCCAACAGCAGCCGCTATTTCAATGCGGCGGTTGCAGCGCGTATTCGGGAATGGGCAGCGCACAGGCAGACGGTCGCCATTGGTGAAATCGGGCTGGATTATTATTGGGACAAAAGCCCGAAACACATCCAGCGCCAGGCATTCGAGCAGCAGCTTGACCTGGCAGGCGAACTTGAATTGCCGGTCATCATCCACAACCGCGATGCGAACGAGGATGTACTGGCTGTACTGAAAGCCTGGATTTCGTCTTTGCCGGCCAGTCGCCGAAATCGCCCCGGTGCGCTGCATTCCTTTTCTGCTCCGTCCGCCGTGGCTGAACGCGCCCTGGCGCTTGGTTTTTATCTTGGATTTACCGGTCCGATTACCTTCAAAAAAGCCGAGCATCTTCGGACGCTGGTCAAAACTCTGCCGCGCGACCGACTCCTAATCGAAACCGACAGCCCCTTCCTCGCGCCGCATCCTCATCGCGGAAAACGCAATGAGCCAGCCTACGTCGGATATGTAAATCAAAAGCTGGCTGAACTGCAAGGCATATCGGCGGCCGAGATGGCTGTGCACACGACTGCCAACGCCGAACATCTCTTTGCTCTGCCAGCCCAAAACATTGATGGAAAGCCATAATCCATTCTCTTGAATTGTGCGAAACATTGGTACACTCTCCTTCAGAATATGTGCAGAGGGATAAAGGCTTGATTGCCGTTTCGATCATCATTGTCAGTTGGAATGTGCGCGACCTGCTGGACAAATGCCTGGCAAGTCTCTGCAAGGCAGCGGCTGACCTGGCGCAAGCCCGGCAGGACAGCCCGCTGGTCGAAATCATCGTGGTCGATTCAGCCAGCGAGGATGACAGCCTTGGTATGGTGCGCGGGAAATACCCGCAGGTCACGCTTTTGCCACAAAAGGAAAATCTTGGTTTTACGCGCGGAAACAACATTGGCCTGGCTCATGCACAAGCGCCGTACTTCCTGCTGCTCAATCCCGATACCGAGCTTGGCGATGACGCGCTCTTTCAAATGCTTGACTATATGGATCAGCATCCGGATGTCGGCATCCTTGGGCCGCATACGCTTAATACAGATGGCAGCCATCAATCGACGCGCCGCCGTTTCCCGACCCTGATGACCGGCCTGTTTGAAAGCGCCTGGCTGTCGGCTTATGCCCCGGCTTCAGTCGAGGCGCATTACAAAATGTTCGATACCGACAGCCATGCCATCCTGGAAACCGATTGGGTGCAAGGTTCGGCGATGATGGCGCGGCGCGGACTTTATGCAGCCATCGGCGGGCTGGATGAGGGTTTTGTGATGTATTTTGAAGAGTTGGACTGGTGCAAACGCGCCAAATCAGCCGGCTGGAAAGTTGTCTATCATGGGCGGGCATTGATGACACATCATGGCGGCAAAAGCAGCGAACAGGCGGCTGCATTCAAACAGATTCAATTTCATACCAGCAAGCTGCGTTATTTCCGCAAACATCACGGATACAGCCACTATCTTATCTTGCGCGTGGTCATCTGGCTTCAATTTCTGTGGCAGCTGCTGCTGGAAGGCGGCAAGGGAGCTTTTGGTCACAAGCGCAAACTGCGATTTGAGCGCGTCAGGATTTACTGGCAGGTGCTTCGCAGTGGATTAAAGGCAAAGCTATGAAAATCGGCTTGATTACGGGTGAATTTCCGCCGATGCCAGGCGGCGTTGGCAGATTCGCGCGGGTTCTGGCAGAAAGGATGCAGCGGCAGGGGCATGAGGTGCATGTCCTTAGCCGCGCCGGATGCGAGAGTGACAGCTTGCCCATCAGTACCATTCGCAGTTGGGGTCTCGGCAGTTTTGTACCGATTCAAGCCTGGATGCAGAAGCACCGATTCGATGTCATCAATCTGCAATTCCAGACGGCCGCCTATGATATGTCGCCCTTTGTGCATTTTCTGCCTTCAATGATCGCCGTGCCTTTTGTCACCAGCTTCCATGATTTGCGCTTCCCCTATCTGTTTCCGAAAGCCGGTCGGCTGCGGGACTGGATTGTGATGCGCCTCGCACGCTGCTCGGACGGCATCATCACCACGAACCAAGAGGATGACCGGCGCTTGCAGACGCTGACGAATCGGACGGTGATTCCAATCGGCAGCGTCATCCTAAGCAGCTTGGGCGCTGATTATGACCGCTCTCAATGGCGGCGGCGAGTCGGCGCTGATGAGCAGACCTTTTTGCTGGGACATTTCGGTTTTGTCAAAGAGTTCAAGGGCATCAACTATCTGATTGATGCCTTGGCGCGTCTGCGCCGAAGCGGGCATGACCTGCGTCTGGTATTTATTGGCGGCCGCAGCAATGCTGTTGATGGCGGCAAAGACGAGTCTTATTTGCGGCATCTGAATACGCGCATTCGGCGGCTCGGTTTGGAAAAGTTCGTTCATTGGACCGGCTTCCTGGCTGAAGACGAGGTCGCGGCTTGGCTGCGGGCGGTCGACCTGGTGACGCTGCCGTTTTTGGACGGCGCTTCTTACCGGCGCGGGAGCTTAATCGCGGCGATTCATAACGGCTGCGCGATTATGACGACCCATGCCAAAATCCAGACCGATGCCTTCAGGCACGGGCATAACCTCTGGCTCATTCCAAGTCATTCGGCTGCGGAGATTGAGCGGGGGATTATCCATTTGATGCCGCGTCCACATCAACTGAATGACCTGCGGCGGGGCGCATACGAACTGCGGCGGCGCTTTGATTGGGATGGGATCGCAGGCGACACCGCCGCATTTTTTGAGACATTGCTGCCTTGACCGCTGCAAAAGGACGCGGCAAATGACACGGCTTCCCAAAATCTTACGCAGCAAGGATGTTTTGGCAGTCATTGCCCTGCTGGTACTCTGGCTGCTGTTCTTTTGGCGCTTGTTCACACCCATTCCCGAAGATCAGGCATCATTGGCATCGGGTGATTTTTCCGGGCAGTTTGTCGCCTTTGCCGCCTATCAGTATGAACGTATGTCGCAAGGCGAAATCCCCCTGTGGAATCCCTACAGCAACGGCGGCCTGCCTTTTATCGCCGATACCCAGGCCGCCGTCTATTATCCGCCGCGCTGGATTACGATGGGGCTTAGCTCGCTGGCGGGCGAATGGAATTACAACGCCCTGCAACTGGAAATGACCTTTCATGTCTTGCTGTACACCCTGCTGATGTACGGTTTTGCGCGGCGGCTGACCTTGGCGCACAAGCAGAGTCATCTGGCTTCGCTGGCTGCGGCGCTGATTATCGGTTATGGCGGCTACACGACGAGTTATCCGCCCTTGCAGCTGGCGATACTGGAAGCGGCAGCCTGGTTTCCCTTGGGGGCAGTCGGCATTCTGGAAGCGACCCGAAGCCGCAAGCTCAAATGGCGCGGAATCGCCCTGGCTGGCTTTGGACTGGGCTTGTCATGGCTGGCTGGACATCCACAAACCAGCTGGTTTATGACTTATATCCTGGTGGCTTATCTGGCTTATCGGAGTTATACCGGTAAAATCATCTGGCGGTCATTCGCGGCCGGGCTGGTCGGTCTGGCATTGATTGCCTTGGGCCTCACCGCCGTGACTTTTTTGCCCGGCATAGAATATCTGCTGCAAACTTCGCGGGCGGAGCTTGGCTTTGCTGTCAAAGGCAACGGCTTCCCGTTTAAGGATGTGGCGCAATTTGTCTTTCCTGGTTCGGTCAGTTTATGGTCGCCCTTATATGTCGGGATTCCAGCCCTGTTTTTTATCGGCGTCGCTGTCGGGCGCAATGCCGCCGAAAGCCGCTTTTGGCTGGCGGTCGCGCTGGTCGGACTGCTTCACAGCCTCGGCGCCAATTCATCCTTCTACTATCTGACCTACAATCTAATTCCCGGCTTGCGTTTCTTTCGCGGGCAGGAACGCGCCGCCTTTGCTGTCGCCAACAGTTTGGCAATTTTAGCTGGGCTGGGAATCACCGCAGCTGCGGCATGGTCGAATCAGGTTCATCGACAGCAGGCAATGCGCTGGTGGCGCCGGTTCGCGATTATGATGACGCTGGTGGCGGTGGGGGTGTTTATTGGCTGGATGGGCGCCGGCGGACGCTGGGAGCCATTCCTTAATATCACTGCACGAAGCGCTATCGCGGCTGTGGCAAGCTGCTTTGCGCTGGCTTGGTACATTCAGCATCCCAAACGCGTCGCGACCCAGGCTTTGCTGGTGATGCTGATCGTATTCGAGTTGTTTTCGGTGACGATGGATCATCCCGGCACCTATGAGCCGCGGCCCTACAGCGAGCAGTTGAGCATGGCGCCACCGCCGCTGGTGAACGCTGTTTTACAGGATCGCAATAAAGGACAGCCCTTCCGCGTCGATGGCTTCCGCGGACTGCGAGACAACTTCGGCAGCCTTTATGGCATCATGGATATGCGCGGGATCAGTCCGCTGTTTCTGGCGGGACCGCAGCGCGTCATCTATCGCGATTATGTCAGCAATTCATTGGCATGGGAACTGTATGCCGTCAAATATGTCTACAGTGAATCGGAAAGTTTATCCGTCCCGTCGCAGGTGATTGCCGCTGGCAGCGACCGCGACGGCGACATTCACCTCCACCGGCTGGATAACCCGCGTCCATTCGCCCATCTGGTTTATCAGGCTGCTGTGGTCGATAGCGACGAATTTGCGCTGGCATTGATGGATGACCCGAATTTCGACGAGCGCACAAACATTGTCCTGCATCAAAAGCCAAAGCTCGACCTGCCCCGTCAGCCGGCTGCGGGCAAAGTCAGGGTCGCATCATTTGAACCCGAACAGATTCTCATCGAAATCGACGCGCCGGACAATGCCATCCTGTCGCTGTCACAGCCGCATTATCCGGGCTGGCAGGCGAGCCTGAATGGGCAGGCGACCGACATCATTCGCGCTTATGGCGGCTTGAGCGCTATCGAGATTCCGGCCGGAAAGCGCCAGCTAAGACTACAGTTTGCCCCGATAAGCTATACTATTGGCGGGCTTTGGAGCCTTGTGACCTGGCTGGGGCTGGGATTGGCGGCCCTGACAGCGGCCTTGCGGAGATAAACCATGCACAGCGTCAATTCACTGCAAATATGGATCAGTCAGCTGGACAGACGCGCTTGGGCTGCTGGAATTGGATTCCTTATCGGCATCGTCGGCGCCGGCATAGGCTTGCTGATTGCTCTGTTAGGCCCTTGGCTGACGGTGGCTCTGATTTTTGGCGTCCTGGCTGGGCTGTATGTCATTACCGATATCAAAGCGGCCTTATACGCGATGATCGCGACCTTGCTGCTGCTTCCATTTGGCGTTTTTCCGGTCAAAATCGCCATCACCCCAACTCTGCTGGATTTGGCGCTGGGGGGATTTTTGCTGGTGTATCTGGCGCAATGGATGACCGGTCGGCGGCGGCAGCTGCGTTTCACCCCGGCGCACGCGCTGATTGCCGTTTATGTCATGTGGCTGATTTTCGCCTTTGCGCTGGGATTGCGTTATGCCATGCCGACATCCACCAATCTGCGACAGTTCGCCGAGACCCTGCTGAGCATTGGCATGGTGTTTATCCTGTCCGATTTGCTGCGTCATCCAACCACCCTGCGCCGCTTAATCCTCGTGATTCTGCTGGCTATCGGGGCGCAAGCAGTCCTCGCTATTGGGCTTTATGCAGCGCCCGACGCGCTTGCCGAAAACATTCTGGCGCGGCTGGCGCGCATTGGCTATCCAAACGGCGGTGTCATCCGCTATTTTGAAGACAATCCAGCTTTGGGCGAACGGGCGATTGGCACTTGGGTTGACCCGAATGCCCTAGGTGGCATTCTGGCGATTGCAGCGGTGATGATTGCCCCTCAAATCGTCTCCCAAAAGCCGATTATGCCCCGCCGCTGGCTGACATTAGGCATCTTTGGCGCTGTAAGTTTAGCCCTGTTCCTAAGCGGCTCGCGGGCTTCGTTTTTGGCATTGGGAAGCGGCTTGGCTCTAATTGCCTGCGTGCGCTATCGGCAGATGATTCCAGTGATGCTCTTGGCTGGGCTGATATTCCTGTTACTGCCGCAAACCCAAAATTATCTGGCGCGGCTGCTGCAAGCCTTTCAAGGCGCGGATCTGGCGACGCAAATGCGTATTGGCGAATGGACGGATTCGCTGCGGCTGATCGCTCGCTATCCGCTCTTTGGCGTCGGATTCACCGGGACGCCGCAAATCGACATTTATACTGATGTCGCCAATATGTATCTGATTATGGCGAACCAGATCGGACTGACCGGCGTGCTGATTTTTCTGGCGGCGATGGCCGGCGTTTTCGCTTATGGGCTGCGCGCCTGGCAAACTGCCAAACACGACCCGGGCTCGGCTGCCATCCATCTCGGCTATCATGCCGCTTTACTTACCGCACTGGTCAATGCCGTCGCCGATCTGTATTTTTTTCGGCTGGATTTTCAGTCTTCCATTACTTGGTTTTGGCTGATTGTCGCCCTGTGCATAGCGAGTTCGCGCTTGGCGCTGGAACGCCGCCGAATGGTCAAAATCCAGATCGCTTCCCGGCTGATGTGATGATCCTGAACCCGGTCTGCTGGGATGGCAAAAACTTTCCACCATTGCCCAAGCCGCCAAACTGCGCTAAGATATTTTCACAACCTTACAAACTCAAGAGCTTTCCGCTTCGCGCATTGCGAACCTGCGAGGCTGTTATCCAAGGAAAGGAACACCTATGAACAATTATGAACTTACGTTCATCGTCCGCACTCTGCCTGCTGACGAAGAAGTCAACCAAGCCATCGATCAAGTCATCAGTTATATTGAACAAGGCGGCAATGGCAAAGTCAACGGCATTGACCGCAAGCTGTTCGGGCGCCGCCGCTTGGCTTATGAAATCGACGGGCAGCGCGAAGGCCATTATGTCCTTGTCAAAGCGGACATTGAACCGGCGCATATCACTGAACTCGAAATTGAACTCAAGCTGTTTGACCCGATTCTGCGCTATTTGCTGGTCCGAGCCGAAGATCCAAAAGCTAAAGCATAATATCCGATTGGAATAATGGAGAATCAAAGTCGTGAGTGACAACCCGGCAACAAACGAAAGACCAAGAGAATCAAATTCAGGACCAGCGCGGCGCGGCAGTGGTGACCGTCGCGGCGCCGTCCGTCGCGGCGGCGGCAGGCGCGGGCGAAGGGGACGGCGCCTGCGCGGTAAAACCACTTACTGCCCCAAAGGCAAATGCTTTGATTATAAAGACCTGGACACCCTTTCGCGTTACATCAGCGAAAGCGGCAAAATTAAACCGCGCCGTCAGACCGGCAATTGTTCGCGCTGCCAGCGCGAACTCGCACGCGAAATCAAACGCGCTCGCCATCTGGCATTGCTGCCCTTCGTGATTGCGGACTAGGTTCAGCGTTCAAATCAGGCATGGTGAGCGCATAGCAGAATAGTTATGCTCTCGCTTGGTCGGCTGAAATGCTTACAGGTTGAGGAGTGAATGGATTCATGTCAAAAAAGAGCCAAACGACAGGACTGCCCAAACGCAGAAAACGGCGTGCATCAGCCAGCCGGAGGCCGGCGAACGTTGAAAACGTCCAGCAAGGCCAATCCGAAGCATCCTATAAGAGCCGTGCCGAAAGAGAGGCGCAACTCCAAAAGTGGGCTGTACGCGGGGTTGCCGCCATTGTCCTGGTATTGGCCGCCTTGGTCGCCGGCACCTTCGCCATTGAACAGCTGATAGTCCCCAACCAGGTTCTGGCTGCTGTCAATGGCGAAAACATCACTGTCGGGCAGTTCCGCGATGAATACCATCTGGAACGCAATCGCCTTCTGCTGCAACTCAATCAGCTTCAGTCGTCCGGCTTTGACATTCAGCAGCTTGCACAGCAAGAGCCTTATCAAACCTGGCTCAATGAAGTCAATGTGCCTGACCAGCTTGGTCTGCGCGTGATTAACGATATGGTCGATGACAGACTGCTGGCGCAGGAAGCCGCGGCGCGCAATATCACCGTCGATCAAGCCGCCGTGCGGGCAGAGGTTGAAGCGTTCTTTGGCTTTGACCCGACCGAAGTCGCGCTCATCGGCGTCGAACCCACGGCAACCCTTGAACCGACCCCAAGGCCAAGCCCCTTTGTCTCGCCAACGCCCTCGCCGACAGCGACCGCGACGCCGACCCTGGATCCCGAGGCCGAACAGGAAGCCGTTGAGCCAACACTCACCCCCCAGCCCACCGTGGTGGAACCGACCCTGAGTCCCGATGAAGTCCGGCAAAACTTCGCCGACAGCGAGCAGAACTTCCGCAGTTATTTTACGCGGGCCGGCATCGCAGAATCAGCAGTCAATTCATTCTTTGAGCGCATGGCTCTCGAAAGCCTGCTGACGGAAGAGCTCGCCGGCGATGACAGCAGCCTGCTCTATGCCGACGCGCGCCATATCCTGGTCGAAAGCGAGGAAAAAGCCCTAGAGGCATTGCGGGCATTGCAAAACGGAGAATCATTCGCCGATCTTGCCGGCGCTATTTCGACGGATACCGGCAGTGGCTATCGAGGGGGTGAATTGGGCGAGGCTTATGTCGGCAATTACGTACCCGAGTTCCGTCAAGCGATTGAAGCGGCTGAAATCGGTGAACTGACCGGGCCTATCGAAAGTGAATTTGGCTTTCATATCATCCAGGTCCGCAGCAAAGAGGAGCGCAGCGCCGCCGCGCTTGAAGCTCAAATTGAAAGGGCGAAGCAGCAAGAATTTGACCGATTTGTCGAAGCCCTGCGTGAAGAGAATGCCGACAGCTTCGAAATCTCTGATTCATGGCTTGATTACGTTCCGCGCAGTTAAGCCGATAAACCCAGCTTGGAGCGCGATGGCGATCTCTTGCTTTCATCTGATTTGGCAAAGCATGGCTTAGCGCTATGCCCTTTTCTGATGGCTCGTCTATAATGCAAATATGACCGAGAAACCCATCGACAGGCTCGAATCGCAGCTGCAAACCCTGATTGAAGGGACATTTGCGCGTTTGTTTCGCCATACTGTCAGTGCGCGGGACATCGCTGTGCTGCTTCTGCGCGCTATGGAAGATAACGCCGTTCCGTCTTTGGAAGGCGGCAGCCAGCGCCTCGCGCCCGACTCTTATCAGATATTCCTTCATCCCGATACGGTGGCGCATTTCGTCAGTCAATATCCCGATCTCCCGACTCGATTGGCCGCGCTGATCGTCGAGCTTGGCACACAATCCGGCTATCAGCTGCGCGCGCAGCCGCAGGTTGAGTTACTGGCAAGCAGCCAAGTGGCAGACTACAAAGCCGTCATCACCGCCCGCCACAGCATCCATTCGGGAAATCAGACCACAGCAATGCAGCCGGTGAGCGCCGCCCCGATTGAGCATCATGTACACCAGCCGGCGCTGTATATTATCAATGAAACCAAGTCCGTCCCCCTCAGCAAATCACTCATCAATATCGGACGCGAAAACAGCAATGATATTGTGATTAAGGATGCCTATGTATCCCGTCATCATTTGCAATTACGCAAACGTTTTGGCGCTTATGCTCTGTTTGATGTCAACAGCCGCGGCGGCACCCTGGTCAATAACACGGCTGTGCGCGAGCACCGACTGCAAAATGGCGATGTGATTCATATCGGACACACCCGGCTTGTCTATACTGACGAAACCGCGCATCATCACAGCGACGACACCACACAGGTTCTGGACCCGGTTTAGGGCAGGTTTGTGAGTATCGAAATCATCTTCCTCATTTTGCGAGCGCTGGCTGGATTGACCTTGGTCGGCTTCCTGCTGGTTTTGTACATCCTCATCTGGCGTCATCTCAAACAGATGCAGTTACAGCTGCAATCGACGCGCACCATATACGGCTATTTGACGGCGATGACTGAAATCGACGGTCAATGGATGCCGACAGGCGCAAGATTCTCTCTACTGCCAATTACCACTTTGGGACGTTCGGCAAGCAACTCGATTGTGGTAGATGACAGCTTCGCCAGTGGCAAACATGCTCGCATCATCCTGCAAGACGGGCATTGGTGGCTGGAAGACTGCAACAGCCGCAATGGCACCCTGCTTAATGCAGAATCCATCCAGCGCCGAACCATCCTTGCCGACGGCGATGTCATTGGAATCGGCAGCTTCCATTACAAGCTCGAACTTGTCAAATAAGAGTGTTCGGTATGAAGGCGGGCAATGCTATAATCTGTCCGATTCGGATGAACTTATTGATGGCAAGTCATTTGGGGAAAATATCATGGAACAGGTAAAAATTGGTGTTATCGGAGGGTCTGGTTTGTATAATATGCCAGCCATCTCCGAAGTTGAGGCTGTCGAGATTGACACGCCCTTTGGCAATCCAAGCGGCGCCATTCGCATCGGCAGCTTGAGCGGCAAGCGGGTCGCCTTTGTGCCGCGTCATGGCGAAGGTCATGTCTATTCGCCGTCCACCCTGCCCTACCGCGCCAACATCTTTGCGCTCAAAAAACTCGGCGTGCGCTTCATTATTGCGGTCAACGCTTCCGGCTCTTTGCGTCAGGATTATGCACCCGGGCATATCATCACGCCCGACCAGATCGTCGATTATACCATCCACAAGCGGGCTCGCTCGTTTTTTGAAGATGGCATTGTCGCCCATGTGTCGGTCGCCGACCCGATGAGCGCTTATCTGCGTACCCTCATTGCCGACGCCGTCGAAGCCGTTGGCGGCACGGCGCATCGAAACGGCGCCTTCCTGGTTGAAGATGGTCCCCGTTTTGCCACCCGCGCCGAAAGTCATGTTTTCCGCGGATGGGGATGCGATTTGATTGGCATGACCACCGCGCCGGAAGCGTTTTTGGCGCGCGAAGCCGAAATAGATTACGCATCCATGGCGCATATCACCGATTATGACAGCTGGCACGAAGAGGTAGAAGCGGTTACATCCGATATGGTGATTCGTACTTTAGTCGAAAACATCAAAGTCGTGCAGAAGGCATTGACCGAGGCCATCGACCGTCTCGATGAGGACAGGATGACGCCGGCGCACACCGCGCTGGATACCGCCTTGGCGACATCGCGGGATGCCATGGATCCAGCAATCATCGAAAAGCTGCATCCGATTTTGGCGCGTGCGCTTCAACTGGACCAGCAAGACCGCGGATAACCCGGTGTCATTGGAAAACGCTGCACAAAATCAAACCGGGCATCCATGGCTGCTGACACTCGCCGGCGCATTCATTTTCTTGGGCATGGCAACAATATCGCTGTCCCGCGTTACGCAGCCGAGCTATTGGCTGGTGTTTGCCATCTGGGTTATCTGCGCTGTGGCTGGCACATGGATATTAAACCGCTATCTGCCACAGCGCGACCCTCTGCTGTTTCCACTGGCGATGTTTTTGAGCGGCTGGGGATTGGTCGCTATCGAACGGCTTGCCCCAACATTCGCTGACCGTCAGGCGATTTGGCTGCTTATCAGTGTGCTGGCGATGCTGCTGACGGCTGTTTTCCCCCATGTCCTGCGCTGGCTGCATTCTTATCGTTATATTTTGCTGGCTCTGACTCTGCTCTTGCTGATGGCGACGATTGTTTTGGGGCGCAATCCATCCGGCTTTGCCTCTGCGCCCAGATTGTGGCTGGGATTCGGCTCGGTGCACTTCCAAACTTCCGAAGCCATGAAGATCATCCTGGTTGCCTTTCTGGCAAGTTATCTGGATGAACAAAGCTCAACCTTGCGCGCCAGAGAAAATCCGGGTTCAAACAGAAGCGGCCGGTTGGGCTTGCCGCCGCGCCTGGCAGGTCCTACCTTGCTGATGTGGGCATTATCGGTCGTCATTCTGATTTGGCAGCGCGACCTGGGCACTGCCATGCTGTTTTTCATCGTTTTTTTGCTGCTGCTCTACATGACCAGCGGCGACCCGCGCCTTATTTTGGGCGGCGCCGTTCTGGTCATCGCAGCCGGATTTGTCGCCTATCAGCTGTTCGAGGTGGTGCAGCTGCGGGTCGATATCTGGCTTAATCCTTGGGCAGAGGCCGATGGACGCGCCTATCAGATTGTGCAAAGTTTGATGGCATTTGGCGCCGGCGGCATCTTTGGCGCCGGCGTCGGGCTGGGTTCGCCGGGTTATATCCCGGTGGTGCATTCCGATTTCGTATTTGCAGCCCTGGCAGAAGAATGGGGGCTGCTTGGCGTCATCGCTGCGTTAAGCGGTTTCGCTGTCTTGACGATGCGCGGATTATCCATTGGCATATCGCATTCCGGGCGGGCTTTTTATAAATTGTTCGCTGTTGGCCTGACTATGATGCTGACCGTTCAGGCTCTAATGATTATGGCAGGGGCGCTCAAGCTGCTGCCATTGACCGGGGTCACCTTGCCATTCATCAGCTATGGCGGCAGTTCACTGCTGGTTAGCTTTGTTATGATTGGCATCCTGCTGCGACTGTCATCGGAGACGGGCTAGATGCAATTCTCCCGCGCGATAAACCGCATTCTGTTTGGCGCCCTGTTTGCTATGACGCTCATCGGCAGCTCGGCAGCTTATTGGGCCATCGTCGGGCAAAATACAATTTTGCAGCGCGATGACAACCCTCGACTGATTGAAGCTGTGGCTCGCATCCAGCGCGGCGGCATCTATGACCGCCATCAGCAGCTGCTGGTCGAGACTGTGAATGACGCCGATGGCATCCGCCGCGAATACTTGAAACCATCCACCTATAGCCTGATTGGCTATTACAGCCTGCGCTATGGCGCCGGCGGCAGCGAGGCGGCATTCAACCAGGCTTTGTCCGGCTTGACCGCAGCGCCGAGCCTTGAGAATTATTTCGCCCAGGAGGTCTTGCATATCCCACGCGCAGGTTCGGACATTCAACTGACCCTTGATGCTGATATTCAGGATAGTCTGGCAGGGGCAATGCGCGATCATCACGGCGCCGCTGTCGTGATGAATGCACACAGCGGCGAACTTCTGGCGCTGGCAAGCCTGCCAAGCTATGACCCGAACACCCTGGATGATGAATGGGATGCCTTGATCGAAGCAGCCGGCAAGCCATTTTTCAATCGCGCGCTGCAAGGTCAATATCAACCCGGGGGCGCCATGTACATGTTATGGCTGACACAGGCGATTCTCTCCGATTATCCCTTGTCGCGCCCTTTTGACCAAGCCAACGACGCGATTGTCCTGGGGGAAGACATCACCGTGGACTGCGTTATTCAGCCGCCGACCGCGCAGCTGTCTCTGGCGCAGGCTTTTATCTATAGCTGTCCGGCCGCCTTTGTCAGCTATCAGCAGAGCGCAGCCGAAAACAGCTATGATGACCTGGTGCAAGCCTACTCGCTCGACAATCCAATGACGCTGGCGGGCTTCCCGATTCCAGAATCCGTTACCTCCACAACGGGCATCAAGCCGGAACTGGCGGCATTGCGCGATACACTTGGTCAGGGCGATTTGACCACGACCCCGCTGCATCTGACCGGCATGATGGCGGCAATCGCCAACCATGGCAATGCGCCCGCGCCGAATATCCAACTGGGATTGCGATCACCAGGCGCCAAGGAATGGACAAGCCCGCCGCGCAGTTCAGCCTCGATACCCATGATGACCGCCGCGACCGCTCGACAGCTGCGAGGCATCTTGGAACAAGCCTGGACGACCCTGCAAGATGACTCCTATCCGGACGAAGCCACCGTGGGTGGCCATATCACTATGTCCCAATCCGGCGATGGCACGCAGATATGGCTGCACGGCTTCGCCTCTCATGTGGATCGAAGCGCCGCCGCCTTTGTGATTTTGCTGGAAGATACCAGCGATATTCAAAGGCTGATTGCCATCGGGCAAGCGCTCATCGCCGCCCTGCTGCCCTAAGCTGCGCCGGCCGCTAAAATCCGTTTCAGCCAATCACAGCTATGCCCCGTGTGACAAGCTGGCGGTTAAACTCGCTCAATTCACTTTCGACCCAAACATGAAAAGCCCCGATTTGCCCCTGAATCAAGCCCGACAGCTTGTCATAGACGGCATACGCGGCGTCGGTCGGCGGAAATTCACCTAAGCCGACGACGGATGGCAGCGCACTCAAGCGGCGCAGGGGATCGGTGCCCTGATTAAGCCGTCCAGCCCAGCCCGACGGTAAATCCGGTATCAGGATTCGCTTCTCGATTTCGAGAATGCCTTCTTTGAGTGTCATCGCGCGGTCGGCAAGGTCATCGCAGCCGTCAGACTCGGCCAGCCGCTCGGCAAGGCTGCTCAGCTGCCGGCGGTAACTTCGCATCAGATTAAGGCTTTCGGTTGCCTGCGAATAGGTATCATAAATCCGCTTCAATAGACCGAACTGCTCTTGCAGGTCGGCTTCTGATGCGCTGGAATTGGCTTCCTTCACCAATCTAAAAGACTGTGTTTGTGTGTCTTGACCGACCTGCAATGAAACTTGATACTGGCCCGGCGCAACTGTCGGACCAGCCATCCGTTCAAACTGTGGATCGCTGCCTTTCAATGGCGGCGAGGCCGGCAGACGCATATCCCAGACGAAACGATTCCAGCCCGGCTTGGCAGTCACATACAAAGCCATCTTGTCCGGCTTTTCCTTCAGCGCCTTGCGGTCGGACTCATCCATGCTGGTAAATTCGCGGATGACATGACCATCGGCATCGGCGAAACGCAGTTGAATTTTGCCTTCGGGAACATCCTTGAGCCAGTAGGACACCAAAACGCCGCGCGGCAGGTTTTCGCCAGAATCAAGGAATTTGCGTTCAATCAGATTCTCTTCTGTCGTCGAAAAGGTATAGGCTGCCATCGTGCCGGTGGAACTCATGTAGGTTTTGCCCGGTTGGTCGATCAGCCGCCGCGCGTCAATGCTTTCGAGAATGCGCTGGGTCTCGCGCGGTTTGAGCAGCAGCGCCGCCCCTTCCCATTCAGCATCAGCCAACTGATGCAGACGGGTAAGATCATCAAGGATCCAGAAAGAACGTCCGTGGGTGGCGGCAATCAAATCACTGTTCTTGACAGCCAGGTCGTGAATCGGTGTAATCGGCAAATTCAACTGGAGGCGCCGCCAATTCCCGCCATCATCAAAAGAGACATAGACGCCGGTTTCTGTCCCCGCATACAGCAAGCCTTCACGGGCTGGATCGCAGCGAATGACGCGGGTAAAGTCATCGGCAGGAATGCCTTGGTTCATGCGCGTCCACGACTGACCATAATCGGTAGTTT
Organism: Phototrophicaceae bacterium; assembly: GCA_965203755.1. Lineage (GTDB taxonomy): Bacteria > Chloroflexota > Anaerolineae > Aggregatilineales > Phototrophicaceae > UBA6055. Next base: position 1,066,074 of record OZ241910.1, read on the forward strand.
TGTAAAGATAGGGAGCATAGTCGTCCAGCTTGTAGCGGGTCGCCGCCATATAGCAGGTCGCCGGGTCGTGCGGCGAAGGCTCAAGCAGGCTTATCAGCGACCATTCCGGCAGATTGGCAGGCGTGATATTGCGCCAACTGGCGCCGCCGTCCTTGGAAAGATGCGCCAGGCCATCATCCGACCCAGCCCACAGCACACCGGCTTCGTGCGGCGATTCTGCCAATGCGAACACCGTCGCGTAGACTTCGGCGCCGACCGAGTCGCGGTTGATGGGCCCGCCGGTGACCTGCAAGGCGCTTGGGTCGGCGCGGGTCAAGTCCGGGCTTATCGGCTGCCAGCTTTGCCCTTGGTTAGTTGATTGAAAGACCAGGTTGCCGGCGGCATAGAGCAGATCGGGATCGTGCGGCGAAAACAGAATCGGATAAGTCCAGGCAAAGCGATATTGATGATCCAGCGCCGCTTCGCCAGCCGTCATCTCGGGCCAGGTCGTCACCAGCCGCAGCTGTTTGCTGCGATGGTCATAGCGCTGCAAGGCATTGCCGCCACCGGGAGAACTGCCAATCGCGCCGACAAAAACGATATTGTCATCATCGGGCTTGACGGCGATGTAACCGCTTTCGCCGGTGCCGGCGATGAAGCCGTCCATCCACATCAATGAGGACTTGCTGCTGCGGCTGGGTATGGCGATGCTGCTGTTGTCCTGCTGCGTGCCATAGACAAAGTATGGCTCGCGGTTATCAGTCGTCACATGATAAAACTGCGCTGTCGGCTGATTGAAGATGCTTGACCAAGATGCGCCGCCATTCAGCGAGACACAGGCGCCGCCGTCATTGCCCTGCACCATGCGCTTAGTATTATTGGGGTCAATCCACAAATCATGGTTGTCCCCGTGCGGCGTGCCAATCATCGAATACCGGCGGCCGCCGTCAATCGACTTCCACAAGCGCAGATTGTTGACATAGACGGTGTCGGGGTTTTGCGGGTCGGCGGTGAGGTGCATGTAATACCAGGCGCGCGATATAATGTCATTGTTGCGGGCGACAAAATCCCAACTGTCGCCATAATCATCCGAGCGATACATACCGCCTTCCTGATGCTCAACCAAGGCATAAACGCGCCCGGACTGCGCCGGCGATGCCGCGATGCCGATTTTGCCGAGGATGCCGGGCGGCAAACCTGGGCGGGATGAGATGTTATGCCAGGTGTCGCCGCCATCCATCGAGCGCCAGATGCCGCTGTCTTCACCGCCGCTGCTAATCTGATGAAAATTGCGCCAGGCTTCCCAGATTGAGGCATACAGGATACGCGGATTGTTCTTGTCGATGCTAAGGTCAACTGCGCCCGCCTTGTCACTCACAAACAAGACCTGTTCCCAGTTTTCCCCGCCATCGGTCGATTTGAATACGCCGCGCTGTGGATTGCGCCCAAAGGCATGCCCCAATGCCGCCGCAAACACCGTGTCGGGGTCGCGGGGATGAATCCGTATTTTGCTGATATGCCGGGTGTCATCCAAGCCGATGTGCCGCCATGTTCGGCCGGCATCGGTGGATTTATAAACTCCATCCCCATGCGAGACATCAATGCGAATGGTCGCTTCGCCCATGCCGGCATAAATCACATTCGGGTCGACTTCGGAAACCGCCAGCGCGCCGACCGAACCGGTCTTGAAAAAACCATCCGAGATACATTCCCAATACTGACCGGCATCTTCGGTTTTCCAGACACCGCCGGCGCAGGCGCCAAAATAGAAGGTGCCCAGTTTATTCACATCGCCGGCCACGGTTACAACCCGTCCGCCGCGAAAGGGCCCGATACAGCGCCAGCGAGCGATGTTGTCCAAATTAAAATTCATAAGTTCCTGACTTTCCCTGATTATTCTTCGCATAGCGGCGCATTATAGCGCGAATGCCCGGTATCGTGCGAATTGAAAATAATCTGCTGCGTTTTTATCCAATTTAACAACGTGCGACCAAATAGTCACTCTTTGGGAAAAAAGGTGCGGTAACGCGCAGACATTGTTCAATGAAAGGGAGAGGGGATAAGAACAGCAGACAATCACAGAGACTATTTCAGGGCACACAGCAAAGCGGTTGTGTCGTGTGAACTGGCTTGTGACAGGGCGAATCGCACACGACACATTCACCAGCCTGCTCGATATTTAGCAAGGATAGGTTATGCTATTTCGCGGACTTTCGATAGATGACGAAGGTAAGGCGTTCATCGTCACCAATCCAAACCAGGCGCCCGATAACTTTAATCCAGATTGATTCCTCCTCATTAGCCCAGCGCCTCGACAATTAGATCCGCCGCCCGATCTACCCCGCCCAGCGCCGCCATGCGCCCCGCAAGCCGCCGAGCATTGTTTTGCACCCAATCGGCTTGCATCAACGCGTGAACGCCGTCTCGCAGCTGCCCTCGTCGGACATCATGGGCCGTCAGATGCAAGCCAATTTTGGCTTCCGACACGCGCCGTGCCTGAATTCGCTGGTCGGCGGCATGTGGCACGACAATCTGCGGCAAGCCGTGAACGACGGCGCTGTGGGCTGTTCCCATGCCGCCGTGATGAATAATGATTTTGCTGCGCGGAAGCACATGGTCATAAGGCGCCCAAGTCAACAAGCGCGTACCAGGCGGGAGCGCTCGTTTCAGTTCGGCTTTTTTGTCGGGAGCAATTGGATTCCAGCCAACTGTCACGACTGGAATCAGACCTTCCCGCGCCAAGGCTTGCGCCGCCCAGCTATAAAACCCCAGATCGCCCGTGAATATCGTCCCCAAGGTCACCAGGCCAAGCGGTTTATCATGCGGAATATCCAGCAGCCACGGCGGTGGCGGCGCCGTCGGGACTGAAGCCTGGCCGCCAACAAACTGTGTCTGTGGCAGAATGGATGGCATGTCAGACAGATACCATTCGGGCGTGAAATACACGATATGCAGCGCGTCACTCAAGATTGACGGCGCCGTCCCTTTGGAGAAATTCTGACCGGCGACCCCAAACTCATCACAAAGCCTTTGAATGCGCCGCTGGCTGTCACTGCTCAAATCACGCTGTACTGGAAAGAGTTCGCGGGCATCAAGCGTCGCCTGCGCCGGCCAGCCGCAGATGATCAATGGCAGATTCAGTTTTTCGGCAGCAATCGCGGCAGCGCTTAGAAAAGGCTCGGATACGATGGCATCGGGCGCCCCGCTCTCGTCAGCGGCATCCAGCATGGCGCGAACGCCGGCGGCAACCAGATCTTCGCTTAGCCAAGTATCTAGGGCCCGGGCATATCGCAATTTGACGGCTTCCTGTGGGGGAATTTGGGTCAGGTCAGGCAGCGGCGGCAACGGCCATAACCAGCCGGTCTTGCGAACAGCACGGAAAGGGATGCCCTGCCGCGCCAGCGCAGCTTTTAATGGAGCTTCGCTCAGCCACAGGATGTCATGCCCTTTGGATTGCAGGGCTTTCGCCGTCTGCAAGAAGCCGCCCCAATCGGTATGGCTGTACAAGGGCGCCGAGACAAACCAGAAAGACGCCACGCAGATTACCCCTCATCCACCGCAACTTCAAGTACATCACTCTGGTTGTATGGTGCGGTGAATCAGGGCAAAAAACAAGGGCGCGCTTGCCTGCCAGGCAGGTGACAGGGTTAGTTTTTATGGATACAAGCCGCGGGTGATGATGGCATCGGCAACCCGTTGGATTGCCCGCACCTGGGCGGCCGTCCGCATATCAATATGATGCGCCTGGGCGGTGGCGAAGGTTTCGTCATAGGCGCGTTTCAGCATGCGCTCCAGCTGGTCAAAGACTCGCTCTTCATTCCAGAAAAAAGCCTGCAAGTCCTGCACCCATTCAAAGTAAGAGACAATGACACCGCCGGCGTTCGCCAGAATATCGGGAACAATCCAAATCCCGCGGTCATTGAGAATCTCGTCAGCTTCATGCGTTGTCGGGCCATTCGCGCCCTCGACAATAAACCGGCTGCGAATGTCATCGGCATTCTGGCGCGTGATTTGTCCCTCGGCGGCCGCCGGAATCAAGACATCGCAATCCAGCGAAAGAAGTTCGCTGTTGGTCACGTCATCGGCAAGCGAATAGCCTTTGACGGCATTGCCGTTGGCGCTGGAATAAGCGATCAAATCCGGAATATCCAGACCGTTCGCATTGAACACGCCGCCGCGAACATCGCTGACTGCAATCACTTTATACCCTAGCTGATGGGCATAGAGGGCTGCATTCGTACCCAAATTCCCAAAGCCTTGAATCACAATCCGAATATCAGTCGGGTCAGTGATATGGTGCTGCTCCAGCGCGGCTACCATGCAAATGATAACACCGCGGCCGCTGGCTTCGGTGCGGCCCTCGCTTCCACCGATATGCATGGGTTTGCCGGTTACAATCGCCGGTACGGAATAGCCCTTGGTCATGCTGTAAGTATCCATCATCCATGCCATGACTTGGGCATCGGTTCCCACATCCGGCGCGGGAATATCGGAATGCGGACTCATCAGCGGCACCAATTCCGAAGCATAGCGGCGCGTCAGACGTTCCAGTTCACCGCGGCTCAACTGGAGCGGATCGACAACCACGCCGCCCTTGGCGCCCCCATAAGGCAGGTTCATCAGCGCGCACTTCCAGGTCATCCACATTGCCAAAGCCCGCACCTGGTCAATCGCAAGCTCCGGACTGTAACGCAGTCCGCCTTTGGTTGGGCCCAAAGCGTCGTTGTAATGCACGCGGTAACCGGTGAACATCTCGATGCCGTCATCGTCGCGTCGAACCGGAAAGTTGACCTTGAATTCACGGCGCGGACAGCGCATGTATTCAAGCAAATCCTCGCGGGCAGCGACGTAACGAGAGGCATAGTCATATTGAGCCAGCGCGGTCTGATAAGGGGCTGAAGTTTCACCGACTCGCAAAGATGAGGCAAGCACCATCAAGACACTCCTTCGGATGAATCTCCGCTTAGTCGTTTACTTAACAGTATATGCCAATTTTATCTAAGGGGCAACGGGAATAAGTATGACATATCTGATAAAATCAAGCGGCAGCCTGCAAGCCTTGTCAACGTTCGGCCGCGGTTCGATTATACCGGCTGGGGCAGCTTCAGATAAGGCTTGAGATAAAAGCCGGTATAACTCCGCTCCACCGCCGCCACCTCTTCCGGCGTGCCCTGCGCGACGATCTCGCCGCCGCCGCCGCCGCCTTCCGGACCCAGATCAATGATATGATCAGCGATTTTGATGATGTCCAGATTGTGTTCAATCACAACAATCGTATTGCCGGCGTCAGCGAGTTCCTGCAAGACGTGGACGAGCTTGGCCACATCAACCGCGTGCAGCCCGGTTGAAGGTTCATCTAAAATATACAAGGTCTGCCCGGTCGCCCGTTTTGATAGCTCGCGGCTGAGTTTGATTCGCTGCGCCTCGCCGCCGCTTAACGTGGTCGCCGGCTGACCGATGCGGATATAACCTAAGCCGACCGCATCCAACGTATCCAGTTTGCGGCGAATCCTGGGGATATTCTCGAAGAACGCCAGTCCTTCGCTGACGGTCATATTCAGGACATCAGATATCGACCGGCCCTTGTAATGAACCTGCAAGGTCTCGCGGTTGTAACGCGTGCCGCGGCAGACTTCGCATTGTACATAGACATTGGGCAGGAACTGCATCTCGATTTTGATAAGCCCTTGTCCTTCGCAGTTTTCGCAGCGGCCGCCGCGGACATTAAAGCTGAAGCGGCCGGCTTTATAGCCCCGAATCTTGCTTTCCGGCAATTCGGCGAAGAGGCTGCGGATATCATCAAACATTTTGGTATAGGTGCCGGGATTGCTGCGCGGCGTGCGCCCGATGGGACTCTGGTCGATATTGATGATTTTATCGATTTTATCGACGCCGGCGATGTTGTCATGTTCACCGGCGCGGGCGCGGCTGCGGTGGATAAGCTGCGCCAGGCGGCGATGCAGCGTTTCTACGACCAATGAGGATTTGCCGCTGCCGCTGACGCCGGTGACACAGATCAGCTGACGCAAGGGAAAATCGACGTCAATGTTTTTGAGATTGTTCGCGCGGGCGCCTTGAATGCTTAGATATTCACCCGATCCTGGCCGCCGCTGATTGGGCAGGGGAATCTGAAACCGCCCCGAAAGATAATCGCCCGTCAGACTGGATTCAACCATCTGAACCTGCTGCGGCGTCCCGGCGGCGATCACCTGGCCGCCGTGTTCACCGGCGCCTGGGCCCAAGTCAATCAGCCAATCTGATGAGCGCATCGTATCCTCGTCATGCTCAACAACGAGTACGGTATTGCCGAGGTCGCGCAATCCGGTCAGCGTTTGGATCAGGCGCTTGTTATCGCGCTGGTGCAATCCGATAGAGGGTTCATCCAGGACATACAGCACCCCGGTCAGTTGACTGCCGACCTGCGTCGCCAGGCGAATGCGCTGCGATTCGCCGCCGCTCAAGGTGGCCGCGCTGCGCGACAGAGACAGATAATTCAAGCCGACATTGCTCAAGAAACCCACCCGCGCTTCCAGTTCGCGCAGAATTTGCCCGGCAATCCGTTGCTCGCGCGCGGTCAAAATCGGATTGTCCCCGCGCAAGGCCTCTACCCACTGCTTGAGCGCATTGATGGGCAAATGCGTAATCTCATGGATGGTTTTGCCATTAATCGTGACCGACAATGCCTCCGGGCGCAGGCGCTGCCCGGCGCAGGCGCGGCAGGGGATTTCGCGCATGTATTCCTGGATTCGCCCGCGAATGTAATCCGATTCGGTCTGTTCGTAGCGGCGCTCAAGGTTCGGAATCACACCTTCATAGCTCGTCCTGTAAGTGCGTTCATAGCCGCTGCTGTGGATATAGCTGACATCAAATTTTCTGCCTTTGGCGCCATACAAGACCAGCTCGCGCTGCTTCTCGTCCAGCTTTTTCCAGGGTGCGTTGAGGGGCAGCCCGAAAGCCCTAGCCAAGCCGCGGAACACATTCCATGACCAGCCGGCTTTATCGTCGATATTCCACCCATTGGCGTTAATCGCGCCTTCGGCAATGCTTTTTTCCTTGTCGGGTATCACCATGTCCGGGTCAATCTCCAGGCTGAAGCCCAATCCCTGACAGGTCGGGCAAGCGCCGCTGGGGGTATTGAAACTGAACAGGCGCGGCTCGGGTTCCGGCACGCTGCCATGTCCATCGGGACAGGCCAAGTCTTCGCTGAATAAATGGTCAAGGAAATGCCCGCGTTCGGTCACATCCTGCACAATCATTCGCCCGTCGCCCAATTCAAGCGCGGTCTCAACCGCATCGGTCAGACGAGATTCAAAGGCATTGGCATCGTCAGACTCGTTGTCTTCGAAGCGGCGAATAATCAGCCGGTCGATGACAATTTCAATATCATGGATGACGTAACGATCCAATTCAATATGCTCATCCAGGTCGCGGACCATGCCGTCCACCCGCACCCGCGCAAAACCCTGCTTCCCGATGTCTTCCAGGGCTTTGACATGATTCCCCTTCTTGCGATGAATGACGGGAGCAAGCACTTGAATGCGGCTGCCTGCGGGCATGTTCTGCACTTGGTCAACAATCTGCTGGGCGCTTTGCGCCGATACCCGCTCGCCGCAGACCGGGCAGTGCGGCGCCCCGACGCGGGCATACAGCAAGCGCAGATAGTCATAGATCTCGGTGACCGTGCCGACAGTCGAGCGCGGGTTGTGGCTGACGCTTTTCTGGTCAATGGACACCGCCGGGCTTAGACCTTCAATCTGGTCGACATCCGGCTTTTCCATTAGGCCAAGGAATTGGCGGGCATAGGCGCTCAAGCTCTCGACATAGCGCCGCTGACCTTCGGCAAAGATGGTGTCAAAAGCCAGCGACGACTTGCCAGAACCCGACAAACCGGTGATGACAACCAGTTGATTGCGCGGGATTTCTACGTCGATGTTCTTGAGGTTGTGTTCGCGGGCGCCGCGTACAATAATTTTATCCTGATTCATATCTGTCATCCGCGATTGCTGGGTTTAGGTACATTTGTTCTATTATAGTGCGCTTTCCAGTCTAGACAATGCCGCGACTGTAACTAAAAATAGCGTAGAACCGCATAAAGGGTTATTGTATTTATATCTGATTTTCAGCCGATTCCGCGTTCATTTTGCACAAGCAGACTCGGCATGATGACAAGGTTTTCGCTCAAGAAGCTGAATGAGGCCGGCATGGCTGCGAATTTTCAATGGGATGATCCTTTTCTGCTGGAAGACCAGTTGGATGATGAAGAGCGGATGGCGCGCGATGCCGCCCGCGATTACTGTCAGGACAAATTGATGCCGCGCGTGCTGGAAAACCATCGCCGCGAGACCTTTGACCGCGAGATTTTCGACGAAATGGGGCAGCTGGGCATGTTAGGCGCGACGCTGCCGCAAGAATACGGCGCGGCCGGCTTGAGTTACGTCTGTTATGGGTTGATCGCCCGCGAGGTCGAGCGGGTTGACAGCGGCTATCGCAGCGCCATGAGCGTGCAGAGTTCTCTGGTCATGTACCCGATTTATGCCTATGGCAGCGCCGAACAGCGTCAGACGTACCTGCCGCGGCTTGCCAGCGGCGAATGGGTCGGCTGCTTTGGCTTGACCGAACCCAATCATGGCAGCGATCCCGGCGGCATGGAGACGCGGGCGACCAAAGTGGACGGCGGCTGGAAACTGCATGGCGGCAAGATGTGGATCACCAACTCGCCCATTGCCGATGTCTTCATCGTCTGGGCCAAGGTCTATGGCAGCCCGGACGACGGCGACGGCGCCATACGCGGTTTCATACTGGAAAAAGGGATGGCGGGCTTGTCGGCGCCAAAGATCGAGGGCAAGTTCAGCCTGCGCGCCAGCGTCACCGGCGAAATTGTGATGGATGAAGTCTTCGCGCCGGACGGCTGCCTGCTGCCCAATGCCAGCGGCCTGAAAGGCCCCTTCGGCTGTTTGAACCGCGCCCGCTATGGGATTGCCTGGGGCAGCCTGGGGGCGGCCGAATTCTGCTGGCATGCCGCCCGCCAATACACGTTGGAGCGAAAGCAGTTTGGCCGGCCGCTGGCGGCGGCGCAGCTGATTCAATTCAAACTGGCGAATATGATGACCGACATCACACTCGGACTGCAAGGCGCGCTGCGCGTCGGCCGCCTGATGGATGCCGGCAAGGCGGCGCCGGAAATGATTTCGCTGGTCAAGCGCAATTCCTGCGCCAAGGCGCTGGATATCGCCCGCATGGCCCGCGACATGCACGGCGGCAACGGCATCGCCGACGAATTTCACGTCATTCGCCACATGATGAACCTGGAAGCGGTCAATACCTATGAAGGCACCGGCGATATTCATGCGCTGATATTGGGCCGCGCCCAAACCGGCATCCAAGCATTCATGTAAGGTCCGCGCCGCCATTTCCGTCCATTGATCAAACGTATCGGGAGATTTTCTGATGACCGCAAAAACTTTTGAAGTGCCTAAGATCGGCTGTCATGGCTGTGTTCAAGCCATCAAGAATGAACTGGGCGGACTGCCCGGCGTCGCCAAGGTGGAGGGCGAGGTCGAAACCCGCACGATTCGGGTCGAATTCGATGCGCCGGCATCGTGGGATATTATCGCCGCCGCGCTGAAAGCCATCAACTATCCGCCGGCCGCATCTTAGGCTGACCGCGCTTTGATCAGCCATGCCGCTGTCGGCAGCCGGCATCAAACGCAAAGCCATGGAGCTTGGCTTCAATCTTTGCGGTATCACGCCGGCGAAACCCGCCCCCACCTTAGCCGCTTATCTGCGCTGGATCCAAAAGGGGATGCAGGGCGAGATGGGCTATATGGCGCGGGCCGACCGCGTCCAGCGGCGGCGAGACCTGCGGCAGATTATGCCGACGGCGAAATCATTGATTCTGGTCGGGCTGGATTATCATACCCGTTTCGCCGATGAAGCCGCGCTGAACGATCCGGCGCGCGGGCGGATCGCGTCTTATGCTTGGGGGCTGGATTATCACCGGGTATTGGAAGCGCGGCTGGAACTGTTCGCCGATTGGCTGGCGGAACAGTCTGGCGGCCGGCCGCATCACAAAGTTTATGTCGATACCGGCGCTATTCTGGAGCGCAGTCATGCCCAGCAGGCCAGCATGGGATTCATCGGCAAAAACACGATGCTGATTCACCCGCGGCGCGGCAGTTATTTCTTCATTGGCGAAATCTTGAGTTCGCTTGAACTGGATGATTATGACGCGCCTCACCGCGCCAGCATGTGCGGCAGCTGCGCCCGATGTCTGGCCGCCTGCCCGACCGATGCCTTCCCCGAACCTTTTGCGCTGGATGCGCGGCGCTGCATCAGCTATCATACGATTGAGAACAAGGGCTGGATCGACCGCAGCCTGCGTTCTGATTTTGGCAACTGGATTTTTGGCTGTGATGTCTGCCAGGATGTCTGCCCTTTTCAGCGTTTTGCCGCCGAAACCGACGAAGCCGCCTTCCTGCCGCTTGATATTCAGCGCGCCGCGCCCAAGCTGATTGATGTTTTGATGTTGAGCGAGTCATCGTTTCGGCGGATGTTTCGCCGCACGCCCATTGCGCGCATCAAGCGGGAACGTCTGGTTCGCAATGCCTGCATCGCCGCCGGCAACTGGAAGAGCGAAGAGGCGATCCCTTATCTGATCCAGCTGCTTTATGACGGCAGCCCCTTGGCGCGCGGTCATGCGGCTTGGGCGCTGTGGCAGACGATGGGGCTCGACAGCAGCCGACTGCTGACCGACCTCCACCGCCGCGACGATGATGAACGCGTTCGGCATGAGGTAGAAGTTCTGCTGGAATAGGCCGCGCTCCTTTGGTGTTCGTTCGCTTTGGTGTATTAGGCTGTGGGGGTGTTTTCGCTGTTTTCTGGCGTGGGATTTCCCAAATCAGAAAGGGATTACGTCACCATCTTTGGGCAACAGCTTTCTTAAATAATCGAGATTAAGACGCTCCTCCATAAACTCAGAGGCTTTGCAATCACAAATTTTAATCTGATTTGAGTTCTTGCGGTCAAGCAAGCTGGCAACTTGGTTTTTCTTATCATTTTCTCGGATACCATCTAATGGCATTACAACAAGCAAGATTCTTTTCGCATCACTATTGAGAGCTTGTTGGATTATCTTATTTATGTGCTCATCACCAAAGCCATATCCAATAGCAACTATTATTCGAGATTCTAATGTCCAGCGTCTAAATTCATATGTTAGAAAGAGGAAGGGATCTCTATACTCAAGTTTGTACGATGTGCCAAAAATAATCGCTGCTTCGGAAATCGCAGCATTGTCATCATAGTAGGTTAGCTTATCGTCTTCGTATGTCCAATCCATTGAACCATGAAGTTTATATAAGTAGATGTGCTTAGGATCGTTTTCATTTTCATCAAATTGTCGCCAATCCCATTTTCTTTTATCGTCAAACCCCCTCTCTAATATCACTTCTCTTTTAGCCACAGTCTTTTCAACGCATAAATCATAGTTCAATGTAAACACACGTAGCGGGAAATCAAGATCATTTTGAAATTCTACCAGGCCTCGATAATATTGATCAGCAGTGTTGTAGTCTTTGACCGCAAGCCAGTCTTTTCTGAGAATATCCACTATCTTATTATGAAATTCTTTTACTAATTCAAACTCTTTACCTGCTACTTCGGTAAGTGTTGGATTCCATGCTCCAACAAAAGGATAAAGTGTGTGTTGATTACGTTTGCTAATTTCATTTAAGGTATCAATCAATTTTTCAATGTTGTAATTGACAGCGTCACTGAAACGGCCATGAATACCTTCGGAATAATAGATTGCACTTCGAATGTAGTTATACAAATCTTTATAATCTGCCCAATCATCATTCCCGTTTAAGATTTTCGTCTCGATTTTTTTAATCATTTCACTTGAATGAGGAATACCAGCTTCAACACTCGCACCAGCGCCTAACAGTACCACAATATCATCTTGTCTAAACGACATAATCTGTCCTTACAAGAACCAAGGTTTAATCGCTTCAAGATTTACTTCTTCAAGTCCCAGTTTTTGAAATTCTTTATAATATCGAGCGACCAGATAGGCGTAGTGCACAGATATAGGCAGTGATTTTGCATTGAAGCCGCGCCAATTTGCACCTGATATATTCAGTGCATCTTGCAAGTAATCACGTTTTCTAACATCATCTAACTCTCTATTTGCAAAGATGAATTCAACGTGTAGAGGGCGTTCGATTTTACGTCCGGCATTTGGATTATGATACTGTAATCCTTCAAACCAAACTAAATATTCATTGTATGATAACCTGATATAGGAGCTTTCATACGGGATCATGCTGTTACTTTCCGATGAGTATCCAAAAAACTTATTCCAGTCATTAAACTTCATTACAACGAAATCTTTTTTGGCGCTATCATCTAAACTCATTGACTCAATCACTTGTTGCACAGCTTCCAGTTCATCCCTCCGAATTTTGAAGGTAGTATGAACAACAAAACTATCGTAATTGCTATAATATTCATCAAACACCCTTTTTAGGTTATGCTTGAAGTCCTCAATATATTGTTCAGATTTATGAGTGTCCCCTAGTATTTTAAGTTCCTTGTACAGACCTGTTGATTCGGTTAATATCGAATATGCAAAGTATTTTTTGATAATCCCTTGCTCTTTGTTATGAGCTTGGCCAATGCCAACAATAAGGCATTTTTTTGTTTCTGGCTCTAGTTTCCAAGGTTGGCCACCCATCTTTGCAAATATCTGTAGTGCGATATTGGAAGTTGCCCACTTAAATTGGTACTTTTGGCGCCGTAATAATGGGTTACCGACGAACTGACTTGGAATACTATTTTGCAAGCAGAAATGTTTGATTTTGTAGTACACCTCCCTGTCTGTATCATCGGCATTGAATTTGTCAAATGGTGAGATAAATATCGGAACGACAGGGCAACCATTTGCAGCTCGTCGGATATCCTGGATAGCATCTTGAAGGTTTTCAAATGTGAAGTCCTCAATAGGTATCCCACCTACATTTGAGCCATCAAAGCGATACCTAAACATCACTTCCATTCCCGGAAAGGTGTTTGGAAATGTATCACCACGCAAGGCGCGAAATAAATCATAGGAAAATAAACGATCTTTTTCTCGAAATATGAAATAGACTTTTGTTCCATCATTGACAGGGCTAAGTGGCCCGTGTTCTTTAATGCCCCGGAACTGTGATTTTTTTGCTCCACTGTTTGCGAATACATAGCTTTTAGTATTCAATGTATTGACATCAAGATGACACATATCAGGGCAGATTGAAACGTCTGGGGCAAGATCAAAAACTGTCTCTTTATGTTTAGCAACAAATTTCTGAATCTGATCATACCTGTCTATATAGAAATTTTTGTTACGTCTACCGTGCTTATCCAAGCTCAAAGAAAGTTTAAGCACCTTTATCGACTGCTCGCCGTCAGATTCATTCAGGAATTTGAAATCAACCAGAAACCCAAACAGTCTCTTTGACTTTAGAAAATAGGGTTCTAACCAGACTGTCTGCTTACCGTCATTGTATTGACACATCACAAAATTTATACGACGGCGACTGAACTCCTTGCCTTCATTCAAAACATACTCATCGCTGGATAAGACTTGCTCACATTTTTTCTTCAATCGTCGATAAAGATATTCCAAAGTCAGATTGTTGTTTATACGACGATCACAAGTCATTTCTTCAAAACCCTGAGAATATTCAAAACCAACCCAATAGGAAGTGTAATTATCATCTTGTTGACCATCGGTGAAGCTATTTCTAGGAAGGTTGAACCGACCGTGTGTGGTAAATTTATCTTTTGTATCACCATATTCATACAGACGACGATACACAGTGAATTCAAATTTTTGAGAGTTCAGAGGGAAAAAACTCAGAAATATAGGCTTTCTAGCACTCATCATAAAATCCATCTACTTGTAACCAGTTATGCGATAATTTATTATAATCAAGCAGTCATAAATCCGAGAGACTAAATATGACAGCCATTCTAATGCCACCTGTTCAAATTATAATAGAAATTACTAAATATAATTTGCCTGTGCGGTAATTCCTACAAATTATTAACACAACCCATCGTAGACCATCACAATCAGAATTTGAAGGCGGCCGGATCACCACCCGCCGCAGCGAATTGCCGACCACAAACACCGACGAAAAAGCCATCGTCGCCGAACGAATGACACCGTACCACGCCAGCCGCCCTTTCAGGATCGCCAGCATTTTCATCAAAACCAACTATACCCTATCCGACGTTTACCATTAGAATAGATATCATTTGTCCATCATCAGCAAGGAATGCCCGCCGATGCGCGAACGAAAAGCCGACCCCATCGAACATCAGTCAAGCCATCCCCTGCATGAACGGATTGAGAAGCTGAAGCGGCTGTTCCCCGAAGCCGTGAACGAGGACGGACTCGACGTCGATGCGCTGGTCAATCTGCTGGGCAAACGCGAAGCGCGCAAGGAACGCTACAATTTCACCTGGGCCGGCAAACAGGAGGCCATTTTGAGCTTGGGGCGGCGCAGTCAGGCCGCGCTGAAACCCGCCGCCGATGAATCGCTGAATTGGGACCGCGCCAAGCACCTTTTCATCGAAGGCGACAACCTGGAAGTAATGAAACTGCTTTACAAATCTTATTTCGGGCGCGTCAAGATGATCTATATCGACCCGCCCTACAACACCGGCAAGGACTTCGTCTATCCCGACCATTACGCCGAACCCTTGGACAACTATCTGCGGCTCACCGGGCAGATGGACGACGGCGGCAATATCCAAACGACCAAGGCCGACAAAAGCGGCCGCTGGCATTCCAACTGGTTAAGCATGATGTACCCGCGCCTCTTCCTTGCTTGTCAGTTATTGCGCGAGGACGGCGTGATTTTCGTTAGCATCGACGACAATGAAGTTCATAATCTGCGGCTGCTGATGAATCAGATATTTGGCGAAGAGAATTTTATTGCCACTGTGATTTGGGAAAAGAAATACTCACCGCAAAATGACGCCCGCTGGTTCTCTGACAATCACGATTATGTGCTGGTTTATGCGCGAAATAAAGAAATTTGGAGACCTAACCTGTTACCGCGAACAGCCGAAGCCAACGCAAGATATATCAATCCAGACAATGATCCGCGTGGTAATTGGAAATCGAGTGGCTTAGACGCCAAAAGATATACCCCTAGCTATGATTATCCTATAACAACACCTTCAGGAAGGGTTGTTTATCCTCCTCAAGGTGTTTGTTGGCGCGTATTAGAAGAAAGATTCCACGAATTGGTTGCCGACAACCGAATTTGGTTTGGCAAAGATGGCAATAATGTACCGTCCATAAAACGGTTTTTGTCAGAAGTGAAAGACGGGATTACACCTTTGACGATATGGACAAGAAAAGAAGTGGGCGATAATCAAGGCGCCCGCAGAGTAATCAGAGATCTATTTGGTGATACTGGTATTTTTGATACTCCAAAAGCCATTGGCTTAATTCGACGGATGATTCATTTGTCCACTGATGCGAATTCCAGTGATATTATTCTTGATTTCTTCGCCGGCTCCGCCACAACCGCCCATGCCGTCTTAGAACAAAATCGCGAGGACGGCGGCAACCGTCGATTTATTATGGCGCAGCTGCCGGAGCCGATGAGCCATGAAGCGTTTGACCATATCGCTGACGTAGGCAAAGAACGGATTCGCCGCGTGATAAAGCGCATGAAATCGGAAAACGCCAGTCAATTCAATGGCTTTGGACAGCCAGATGAAGACTTGGGCTTTCGCGTCTTTCGGCTCGATAAATCATCCATGCGCCAGTGGCAGGAACTGCCCGTCGATGCGACACCCGACGAATACGTCCAGCAGATGAAGCTCTTCGCCGCCGATCCGCTGCTGGACGGCTGGACCGCCGATGATGTCATTGCCGAAGTCGCCGTCAAAGAAGTCGGTTTCAGCCTGACCTACCGCGTGGAACGGGTTCAAGCCGTGACTGAACAAAAGGTCTGCAAGGTTATCGATGATGAAAAGGAACAGTATTTCTATATCTGCCTTGATGACCGCATTGCATTTGATGCGCTTGAACCGCTGCGGCTGATGCCCGATGAGCTCTTCGTTTTCCGCGACCGCGCCATCGACGATACCCTGGTCGTCAACCTGGCGTTTGCCGGGCGCATCAAGAGCATCTAGGGGGCGGACATGGAATTCAAGTTTGATGCCCATCAGGATTTTCAGCTGAAAGCCATCCAAGCCGTCACCGGCCTGTTTGAGGGTCAGCCGTATATCGAGGCTGGTTTATCGCCGGTCATCGGCAATCGGCTGGATTTGGATGACGAGACTCTGCTGAAAAATCTGGGCAAGATACAGGAAATCAACGGCATAACTCCCGATGCGGAACTGCTGAGGATCAAGCCAGAGGGCGCGGTTGATCTGCCCTACTATAATTTTTCGGTCGAAATGGAGACCGGCACCGGCAAGACTTATGTTTATCTGCGAACGGCGCTGGAGCTTTATCGGGAATACGGCTTTCGCAAATTCATCGTCGTCGTGCCGTCCATCGCCATCCGCGAAGGCGTGCTTAAAACGCTGCAAGTCACCGAAAAGCATTTCCGCGAGTTATACCGCAATCTGCCCTATCGCTATTATGAGTACACGTCCAAAAGTTTGTCGCAAGTGCGCCAGTTCGCGCGTTCGGACAGCGTTGAGTTGATGGTGATGACCATCGACGCTTTTAACAAAGACCTGAACGTCATTCGTCAGAGTACCGATTGGTTCACCGAAAGCGAGATGCCGATTCAGCTGGCGCAGGCGGCGCGTCCGATTCTGATTTTGGATGAGCCGCAGACCAAGATGGAAGGCGATAAAAACAGACGCGCGCTGGGCGAACTGCGGCCCTTGATGGCCTTGCGTTACAGCGCGACTCATCGCAATCCCTACAACCGCGTCTATCGCCTGACGCCTTTTGATGCCTATCGTCAAAATCTGGTGAAACGGGTCGAGGTCGCTTCGGTGGCGCAGGAAGATGATTTTAACCATGCCTTGATTGAAGTCCGCAAAATTGAAACCGTCCGCCGTACCATGACGGCATCGCTGAACCTGCATAAATTGATGAAATCGGGGACGGCGAGCGAGAAAATCATCAAGGTTAAGCCGGGCGATGATCTGTTCAAGAAAACCGACCTGCCTGAATATCAGGGTTATATCGTTGATCGAATCGCGTATGGCGCGGTTGTTTTCGCAGTCAATGGCGGCCAGCTAAAACTTCGCGCGGGTGAATCTATTGGCCGGGACAAAGACGCGATTCACGCTGCCCAAATCGAAACCGCGATTAAAGAGCATTTTGATAAACAGCAGGAATTAAAAGAACAGGGCATCAAGGCCTTGACCTTGTTTTTCATTGACCGCGTCGCCAATTATCAAAATCAGGGCAAGCTGCGGGTGATGTTCGATGATGCCTTTAATCGACTGAAAGGGAAGTATGCCGAGTGGCGGGATGTTCAAGCGGAAGAGGTTCAAGCCGCTTATTTTGCCAAGAAGCCATCGGGTGAATGGGATGACAGCAGCAGCGGCGGCGCCAAAAAAGACCGCGACGCTTATGATTTGATTATGCGCGCCAAGGAGCGGCTTTTGTCCTTTGATGAGCCGGTGTCGTTTATCTTTTCGCATTCGGCCTTGAATGAAGGCTGGGACAATCCGAACATTTTCCAGATCTGCGCTTTGCGCGATGTGAACTCATATATCAAAAAACGGCAGCAGATCGGGCGCGGCATGCGGCTGGCGGTGAATCAAAGCGGCGCGCGGGTTCACGGCGAACGGACAAACATCCTGACCGTGGTCGCCAATGAACGTTATTCGCAGTTCGCGGCCGCCTATCAGCAAGAGATCGAGTCGGTTTATGGCAAGGCCGGCGCGGCGCCGACGCCGGTTAATGCGAATGCCAGGAAAACCGTTCGGCGCACTAAACGTTTTGAGCTTGACGCCGACTTCAAAATCTTGTGGGATAAAATCAAGCATAAGACGCGCTATTCAGTTGAAATTGACAGCGCCGCCGTGATTCAAGAGGCCGGCGCGAAATTGAGCAAAGTTGAAATCAAGCGACCGCGCATCACAGCGACTACAGCCCAAATAGAGCTTGGCGACGATGACGTCTTTGACGCTGTTCAAACCACCGCAAAGCGTGACATGGTCGAAATCACGCGTGAGGCTGGCTTGCCTGATTTGGTGCGCCGCGTGGCCTATCTGCTGGAATTTCAATCGCCGCCGGTATCCCTTAGCCGAAAGACGATCTTGGCCATCATCCGCAAATCAGGACGGCTGGCAGACGGCATGGGTAACCCGCATGAGTTCGCCGCCGCTACGGCTCGCAAAATCAAAGAGACCTTGGCCGACCATCTGGTAAGCGGCATTCAGTACGAGCGCATCAATGAATGGTATGAAATGTCGCTCTTTGAGACAGAATTCCAGAGTTGGGAAGATCATCTTGCGCCGGCCGAAAAGTCGGTGTACGACCACGTGGAGTTTGACTCTAAAGTGGAATGTAACTTTGTCAAAGCCATGGATCGGCGCGAGGATATTCATCTGTACGTCAAACTGCCGTCCTGGTTCACGGCGCCGACGCCGGTCGGCAAATATAATCCCGATTGGGCGATTGTCATGGATGACCCCAAGGATTCAGATGGCAAAAAACTCTATCTTGTGCGCGAGACCAAGGGCGAAGGCGAACTGCGTCAAACCGAGCGGCGCAAGACAGAATGCGGCGCAAAACACTTTGAGGGCGCGCTGGATATTAGCTATCGGGTCGTGACCGGCGCCGATGAACTGCCGTAGTCAATCAGGCCGCGCCCGCCGCAGCCGCAGCGAATTGCTGACGACAAACACTGACGAAAAAGCCATCGCCGCGGCCGCGAACATCGGAATCAGCAAGCCCAGCATCGCCACCGGTATCAGCACAATGTTGTAGATGAACGCCCAAAACAGATTTTGATAGATGGTACGCATGGTCGCCTTGCTCAAGGCAATCGCCGCCGCGACCGCCTTCAGGTCGCCGCGGATGAGCGTCACATCGCTGGCTTCGATGGCGACATCGGTCCCAGCGCCAATGGCAAAGCCGACATCCGCCTGCGCCAGCGCCGGCGCGTCATTGATGCCGTCGCCGACCATCGCCACCGTCTCCCCGGCGGCCTGCAAGGCGCGGACGGCCGCGGCTTTATCGGCCGGCAAGACGTCGGCCAACACGCGCTCAATCCCCACATCAGCCGCAATCGCCTTAGCCGTCTGCTGATGATCGCCGGTAATCATCGCCACCTGCAAACCCTGCGACCGCAGCGCCTTGACCGCCGCTTTGGAAGACGGCTTGACCGCGTCGCCAATCCCCAGCGCGCCTTGCAGCTGCCGGTCGCCGGCGACCAGCGCCACTGTGCGGGCTTGATTTTGCAAACGCGCAATATCGGCTTCGAGCGGCGCCGTTTCGATGCCGTGGGCGGCAATAAACCGCGGGCTGCCCACCAAAACTGTCTTGCCGTCAATCACCGCCTGAACGCCGCGCCCGGGAACCGCCTCAAAAGATTCAAGCGGCCGCAAGGCAATCCCCTCTGATTTTGCTTTTTTCAGCACCGCGTCAGCCAATGGATGCTCGCTGGCGGCTTCGGCCGAGGCGCCCCATTGCAAAACCTGCCCGGCATCGACGCCCTCGACCGCGATGACATCCAGCAGCGCGGGCTCGCCTTGGGTAATGGTGCCGGTCTTATCCAGCATAATCGCCGTCAGCGCCCTGGTTTTCTCAAGGGATTCACTGCTGCGGAACAAGATGCCGGCTTCGGCGCCGCGGCCTGTTCCAACCATAATCGCGGTCGGCGTCGCCAAGCCCAAGGCGCATGGGCATGCAATGACCAATACCGCGATCATATTCAGGACAGCCTGCGGGAAGCTGGCGCCGCCCAAAATCAGCCAGGCGGCAAAGGTCAGCGCCGCCAGCAGAATCACCAGCGGCACAAAATAAGCGGCCACGCGGTCAGCCGCGCTTTGAATGGGGGCTTTGGTCGCCTGCGCCTGTTCAACCAGGCGAATAATCTGCGCCAAAACGGTATCTCTGCCGACGCGCTGCGCCTCAACAATCAGCCGTCCGCGCTGATTGACGGCACCGGCAATCACCTCATCGCCGGTTCCTTTATCAACCGGCATACTCTCGCCGGTCAGCATGGATTCATCCACCGACGAGCGCCCCTCGCTGACAGTCGCATCGACCGGGATCCTTTCACCGGGCTTGACCACGACCAGATCGCCGGGCAGCACATCATCAATCGGAATGATGATTTCGTCACCGCCGCGCAGGATGGATGCCGTTTTTGGCTTCAGCCCGATCAAGGTCTTGATGGCTTGGCTGGTGCGGCCTTTGGCGCCGGCTTCCAGCAGCTTGCCCAGGGTGATCAATGTCAAGATGACGGCAGCCGATTCAAAGTAATCGGACTTCCCGACAAGCTCCGAAAAACCTAATACCATCCCCAGCAGGACAATCAGCCCATAAACATAAGCCGATATCGAACCCATTGCCACCAGCGCATCCATATTGGCGGCGCCGTTTCGCAGTGATTTCCAGGCGCCGGCAAGGTACTGCCGACCGAGAACAATGACCACTGGCGTCGCCATCGCGCCAAAGATAAAGAGCCAGACGTCATTCATCAGCCAGGGGAAGGTTTGCATGATGAAGGGAATCTGATGGGCGAAATGACGCGTCATGCTTAGGACCGTTAGCGGAATCGTGAACAGGGCGCCGATCATCAGCAGGCGGGTTTGCCGTTCAATCTCGGCTTGACGCGCCTGAGCTTCGACATCCTCTGGCGCATCCGCTGCCGTGGTATCAATGACGCCATAGCCGGCCCGCTCGACCGCCTGAATGAGTTCCTGGCGGCCGACAAAGCCCGGCACATAGCTCACGGCGGCTTTTTCGGTCGCCAGATTGACAGAGGCCGCCATGACTCCCTCGGTTTTATGGAGCGCGCGGGCAACGTTTTTCTGGCACATGGCACAGGTCATGCCGGTGATCGGGAGTTCCAGCGATGCCTTGGCGACCCCATAGCCGGACTGTTCCAGCTGCGATATCAGGTCGCTCGTTTTGACTTGGGCGGCATCATAGTGGACGGTCGCCCTTTCGGTCGCCAGATTAACCAGCGCCTCATCAACGCCCTGGACTTTCTTGAGGCTGCGCTCGACATTTTTGACGCACATAGCACAGGTCATGCCGGTGACCGGCAGGCTGATTTTTCGATTCGCCATTAGACCGTCTCCTGTCACGAACGATTTATTTCGCTGATTTCGATGCGCGGGACGGCGTGGCAGTCGCCGCCGGTGACTGTGGCGTCAATGCGAATCCAGACACTTTCCGCCAGCTGCCACCAAGGCAGGCCGTCCCGGCCGATGGCGCGGGCAAGTGGCTGGGCGCTTTCGCGATAGCCCATCACGCCAATAATCGCCGCTTCTGGATCGGGCTGGGAGCGGATATGCGCGCCCGATAAGCCGACCGTGAATGTGCAGCGAGCGTCAAGGGCCATGCCGGCGATCGGGCTGCGTCCGTCACTGGGCCGCGGTGTGACCAGCGAATAGACATCCAGTCCAATTTTTGTCGGATACAGCAAGAGATCAATCGGCAGGTTGAGCAGGCTGTGATACGGATAAGCCGTTGGCGCAGCCGGGCTTTCGGTGGGAAACAGAGCGCCATCATCATCCATATCGAGCGGCACGCGGCTGAAAGCGCCGCGGTTCACAGCCACTTCATCATCGAGCGCCTCAAGCGCCGCTTCGCCATCCAGGACATGCACCAGCATACCGGCTTCGATTTGCGCCTGCAAAAAGGCGGCGCCGCGCAAGCGCAGGCGAGTCCCGTTGATTTCGAAGCGGCGCGGGTCTGCATTTTTGGGAGTCTGCAAGAGGATGCCGCTCGGCGGCAAATCATCACAGGGCGCATCGGCAATTCCCGAATGGAAGTCAAAACTTTGCAGCGGCAGCCACAGGGAAGGAGCCTGTGCCTGGTCGGCTGGAACGACCGGCAAGCTGCTCACATCGCCTGCCAGCAGCGATTGACTGACCCAGGCGACCGTCATCGGATCCGCATAAACCTGGACCCAGCGCTTGTCCGGGCTGCGTCCGATGGCTTTCAGCGGCGTTTTGTAGCCGGCGGTCCCAATCGCCTGGGCCGCGGTCGTCGGCGCTGTACGCAGGTTCGCGCCGGCCGCGGCCGCGGCTTCGACATCCAGCAGAGGCGCAGGCAGGGCTTCCGGTTCAGGAAGGAAGACCGCCACATTGCCGAAGAAAACCATCGCCGCCGTCTGAACGTCGAGGCTGTCGGCAGGATAAGCATGAAGCCGGGCGCGGGCTATACCCCATGTGCCAGCTTCTGAACTGGCGCTGAACCAATCCATGCCGGTCAGCGGAATACGATCTCCCGGCAGCGAAAAACGGCTGGTCTGGCTGTGGTTTTGATGAAAAACGACGGAAACTGTGGGATAGCCATAACACAGCGAATCCAGCATTTGCTCGTCGCAGTGCGCTGCGATATTCGCCCATGCCTCATCCAGCAATACCGGGCAAGTCAATTCCTGCGCCGCCGGGTTTGCCGCCAGCAGCCACGCGATCAGGACGCCGAGCCATCGCCGCATCTGTCATCCTCCTGTCAAACAAAATAACAAGCCGCCGGCTTCGCACAAGTCTATTAAAGACGGGAATAATAAGAACAGCATAAGACCGGCTAGGTCAATTCATAAAGCTCCAGCAGCAGACCGCCGGCGCTTTTGGGATGCACGAAGGCATAGCGTCTGCCGTCGCGCTCGCGGGGGGTCTCGTTAATCATCTGGCAGCCCTTTTCAAGCAATTCTGCTATCTTGGCATCAATGTCGGGCACCTGAAGGCAAAGATGATGGAAGCCTGGTCCCTGCTTTCGCAGATATTTGGCGACCCCGCTGTCATCCGTCGTCGGCTGAATCAACTCAAGCCGGACGTCCCCCAAATCCAAAAAAGCGATTTTGACTTCTTCCGCCGCGGCGGTTTTGACCTCGCCGGCGGCCGCCAGGCCGATGTCATCGCGCCAAAAATCCAGCGATTCATCAAGATTGGCGACGACAAGCGCCAGGTGATTGAGCCTGATTGCTGACATGCTTGATTCTCTCCAAACTGAATGGAACGGCTCGCATCGTTGAATGCTATAATACCAGCAAATGGCGTAAACTGATATCATGGTATTTGTGGAGGCATATCCTGATGCTGATAAGCGAACAAGCGCGGCCTTTAAGCCTGGCAATGACCGACGAACACGAGATGCTGCTGCAAGCGCTGCGCGATTTTGCCCAAAGAGAGATTGTCCCGATTGCCGCCGCATTTGACGAATCGGGCGATTTTCCATTGGCAACCGTCCGCAAGATGGGCGCGATGGGCTTGATGGGCATCGAAGTGCCGGAAGAATATGGCGGGGCGGGCATGGATACACTCGCCTATGCGCTGACGATGATCGAAATCGCCAAAGCCGATGCCAGCCACAGCACGATTTTGAGCGTCAATAACTCGCTGTACTGCAACTGTATTATGCAGTTCGGCACCGAAGCGCAAAAACAGACCTGGGTCAGGCCGATTGCATCCGGCGAACAGATCGGCGCCTACAGCCTGACAGAACCCATGTCGGGCAGCGACGCCGGCGCGATGGCCAGCCGAGCGGCGCTGAATGCGGCTGGTACGGATTATATCATCAACGGGCGCAAAAGCTGGGTCACGAACGGGCCGGCCGCTGACCGGCTTGTCTTGTTCACCATGACCGCTGCCGAAGCAAAACACCGTGGCATCACCGCCTTTTTAATTGACACGCGGCGGGCTGGATTCAGCCGCGGCAAAATCGAACCCAAGCTCGGCATTCGCGCCAGCGCGACCAGTGAAATCATCTTTGACCATTATGTCTGTCCGGTTGAAAACGTGCTGGGCGAGGTTGGTCAGGGATTCAAAATTGCGATGGCGGCGCTGGATGCCGGGCGGATTGGCATTGCAGCCCAGGCTTTGGGAATTGCCGAAGCCGCTTATGAAGCCGCGCTGGATTATGCCCGTGAACGGCGGGCTTTTGGCGCCCCGATTGGCAGCTTTCAGATGATTCAGCAGAAAATCGCTGATATGAAAACCCGCATCGAAGCGAGTCGGGGGCTGCTTTTTCAGGCGATTATCGCTAAAGAACAGGCGCGGGCGAAGGGCCGGCGCTATACGACCGAAGCCAGCATGGCAAAGCTGTTTTGCAGCGAAACGGCGGCTTTTGTTACCGATGAAGCGCTTCAGATTCATGGCGGCATGGGCTACAGCAAAGAGGCGCCGGTCGAACGTTATTACCGCGATGCCCGCATCACGCGGATTTATGAGGGGACCAGCGAAATCCAGCGAATGGTTATCGCCCGCAATGAACTGGGGGCGCGCTAATGAGAGCGGCGGTTTTGACCGGACACGGCGGCCCAGAAGTCATTGAATATATCGAAGATCTGCCCGTGCCCGTGGCCGCGGCCGGCGAACTTCGGATCAAGGTTAAGGCCGCCGCGCTTAATCGGCTTGATTTGTGGGTGCGGGCGGGCTGGAAGGGGCTGGAACTCGACTTCCCGCATGTCATCTGCGCCGACGGCGCCGGTGTGGTGGATGCTGTCGGTGAAGGCGTCCGACAATTTGCGGTCGGGGACCGGGTT
Source organism: Phototrophicaceae bacterium (assembly GCA_965203755.1). Taxonomy (GTDB): domain Bacteria; phylum Chloroflexota; class Anaerolineae; order Aggregatilineales; family Phototrophicaceae; genus UBA6055. The sequence goes on from OZ241910.1 coordinate 1,090,754, forward strand.
TGCATTGACCCGACGGTGGTCAAGCCTGATGACCCGGCGCTGCACAGCGGGCTGGAAAATCAGGCGCGGATTGCGATCTTGGGCGAGCATCACAGCGGGACCGCCGCCGAGTATGTGACGCTGCCGCAGCGCAATCTGATGAAGATGCCGGCTGACTTTGATTTTAGCGCGGCGGCCGCCGTCGGCTTGGTCGGTGTGACGGCCTGGCATTCGCTGATTACCCGCGGCCGGCTGCTGCCGGGTGAATCGGCGCTGATTGTTGGGGCTGGCGGCGGCGTCAACAGCATCAGCATTCAAATCGCCAAGCTGGCCGGCGCCAAGGTGTACGCGGTCGGCAGCAATGCGGAAAAATGCCGCCAAGCCGAAGCCCTGGGCGCCGATGTCACCATCAATCGGGCGGAAGAGCCGCAATGGTCGCGGGCAGTTTATCGCTTGACGAACAAGCGCGGCGTGGATGTCGTGGTAGACAATGTGGGTCAAGCCAGCTTGAATGACAGCATCCGCGCCTGCCGCATCGGCGGACGCATTTTGATCGTCGGCGGGACAAGTGGATACAAGGTGAATTTGAACATCGCGCAGATTTTCGCCCGGCAAATTACCCTAATTGGCAGCACAATGGGGCCGCATCGGGATTATATGACGTTTATGAATCAGGTCTTCGCCGGCCGGATTCAAGCAGTTATCGGGGCGCGTTTGCCTCTGCATGAAGCGCGGCAGGCGCAAAATCTGCTGGAAGACAATGCTGTGTTCGGCAAAGTTCTGCTTGAGCTTTAGCCGATTGACGATTATGCGCCGCAAGCTGCAAGAAGTCGAGCTCAAGCTGTACACACCTGATTTGTCGCTGGTGCGGTCGGCATTGGAAGATGCGGGGGCGGCGCTGAAAAAGCCGCGCGTATATGAGCGCAACTTCCGTTATGAGAATGCTGACGGGACCTTGGCGCGGCAAGGTATTGTCCTGCGGCTGCGGCAGGATCGGCAGGCGACATTGACCTATAAAGCGGGGGCGCGCGTTGAAAAAGGCATCAGCACGCGTTTTGAAGCTGAAGCAGTGGTGGATGATTTTGATGTGATGGACGCCATCCTGCGGCGGCTCGGTTATGAAGTCGCGCTGATTTATGAAAAATATCGCACGACTTATACTTTGGGCGCGGCTGAAATCGCGCTGGATGAGATGCCCTTCGGCAGCTTCAGCGAAATCGAAGCCGATGCCGATGTGATTGAGGCGGTGGTGAAGCGACTGGGATTGGAAAAGCAGCCGCGCATGGCCGCCAGTTACACCGAAATTTTTGCCGATGTGAAGGCGGCGCTCAAGCTGGATTTCCGCGATTTGACTTTTGACAATTTTGCTGGGATCGAGACGCCGGGCTGGGCGCTGGGGATTTGACCACAGAGGACACAGAGGGAAGAAGGAAACGATGAGTGATTTAGACAAATTTCTGGAAGAGCGCGGGAAAATTCCGATTCCAAGCGGCAATGTGGCTCGCACTAAGCTGCTGGCCAAGGAACTAGCTTTGGGTTTTGATAGGAACCTGTGGCGCCATACGTTTCGGGCAGATCGCGGTCGAGATATTCCTGCTCCGTCGGATCTTTATAGATACTTTGAAGAAAGATGGAAAGCTACTGATGTAAGGTTTTATTTGGAACTTCTTCAAAGTCATGAATATATTGTTGCGAATGTAGGTTTATACGAGATAACACCTGCCGCACTTGCCCTAATCAATGAAACCGAACCCTACAACATTTTCATCTCCTACAAACGCAGTGAAAGCAGCGCGTTTGCCCTGCTGGTCAATACCAAACTAAAAGAACACAGTCTTGTCCCCTTTGTTGATATGGCGCTTAAAGCCGGCGGGAATTGGCACGCTGAACTTGAAGGCCGAATCAGGGATTGTGATTATTTTATCGTTTTGCTTGGCAAAGAGACGTTGGATTCAAAACCGACCGTCAAGGAAATCAAGTGGGCGATCCAATATGAGAAAACAGTCATACCCATCTGGCATAGCGAATTTTGCCTAAGTTCAGATAAATGGAATGATGTTGATTCCAAAGTAAAAGATGAAATTCGGGACAGACAAGCGATTCGCGTTATTGAAGAAAGCGCAAGCGATTACAACCGCGCCATCGTGGAACTGCTGAACCGCTTCGGCATTACGCCCTAACCCGGGAATGGTGAATATCATGGATACAGGCGGTCTTCCTCCACCCCAAAATGAGGAGATAATGGGATGTGCGAAGTCCTTGTTTTTTTACCTCTGCCTGTGTTATACATTAGACTAAGTGGGGTTTGCCTCGTTTGGTTGTTCACGCAAAGCTGCTCAACGTTTAATAAGACGTTTTATATGTTCACTAAAGTATTCCGTATTCTGCTTGTCAGGGAGAACCCAGCATGAAAAAATCGCTCCTGCTCTTTACAGCCATATTGATAGTATTTCTGTTTGCATTGCCGGTCTACGCCGCTGATATTAGGCTAAGTTCGCGTTGCACGCTGGCGGATGCCATCATCGCCGCCAACAACGACCGCACCGAAGGCGATTGTCCAGCCGGCCGCGGCGCCGACACCATTACCCTGACCAGAGATATTACGTTGGATAGCGGTCTGCCCAAAATCACTTCCGACATCGCGATTGAAGGCAATGGCTATACCATCGGCGGCGACAATCGCTATCGGATTTTTTTCAATGACGGCGGCGATCTGACCATCCATGATTTGACCATGACCAAGGGGCGTGCTGAAGGCGCCCGTATCACCAACGCCGATGGAAGGCTTAAAAATGCCACCGCCAATCCCATCGGCGGCGCAATCGTCAACTGGGCCGGCACGGTCGCTATCACCGACAGCAGTTTCAGCGGCAACTCGGCTGGCTTGGGCGGCGCGGTCTATAACTGGCGCGGAGAGCTAAGCATCAGCGACAGCATCTTCAGCGACAACTCGGCTGACAGTACTGGCGGCGCGATCTACAACGATGGTGAGCTAAGCATCAGCGACAGTATCTTCAGTCGCAACTCGGCCGGGACCGGCGGCGCGATTGCCAACTGGGGTGAGCTAAGCATCGTCAACAGCGCTTTCAGCGGCAACTCGGCTAACGGGTCTGGCGGCGTGATTGTCAACAATGGCGAGCTAAGCATCGTTAATAGCACTTTCAGTTTTAACTCGGCTAGTGATGGTAGCGCGATTGGCAACTGGATCGAGCTAATAAGCATCGTTAATAGTATCTTCAGCCACAACTCGGCTGAACTGGGCGGCGCGATCCGCAACTTCCACGGCGAGATAAGCATTGTCAATAGCACTTTCAGCAACAACTCGGCAAAAGAATATGGCGGCGCGATTGATAACCATGGCGGCGAGCTAAGCATCGTCAACAGCGCTTTCAGCGGCAACTCGGCAAAAGAATATGGCGGCGCGATTGGCAACGGGGGAGCGCTAAGCATCAGCAACAGCACCTTCAGCGGCAACTCGGCTGAAGGGGGCGGCGCGATTGGCAACGGGGGAGCGCTAAGCATCAGCAACAGCACCTTCAGCGGCAACTCGGCTGAACTCGGCGGCGGCGCGATTATCAACGGGGGAGAGCTAAGCATGGTCAACAGCATCATCACCGGCAACGGCGGGGACACTTGTTACTCTAGAGTCGAACTGAAACGGAATATCAGTAATTTCATTCAGGACGGCTCCTGTTCGCCGGCCTTGCGCGGCAATCCCAAGTTGGGCGCGTTGGTTGTACCAGAGGACGGTGCGACGGCCTATTTCCCGCTTCTGGCCGGCAGTCCAGCCATTGACGCCGCCGATGATGATTACTGCCCAGCGACCGACCAGATCGGCACCGTCAGACCGCAGGGCGCCGGCTGTGATATTGGCGCGATTGAATACGCCGCGCCCTAATCGAAAATCGGCGCGGTAATTGATCTAAGCAAAGCGGGCTTCTGCTCGCTTTTTGCTGTTGGATAATGGGAAAATATCCTCTATATTTGCCACTCCCCTAACCCTCTACCCTAGCTTATCGTGCCGAGTTGTTTTATGATGCGGCGGCAAACCGTTGGCCTGATTCGGGAGAGGATGCAGATGACCATAAGCCCCAAGATTGAACAGCTTCGACAAAAACGCGCCGAAAGCCAGCAGGGGGGCGGTGAAGCCCGGATCCGACGGCAGCATGACAAAGGCAAAAAAACGGCCCGCGAACGTCTCGATATCCTGCTTGACCCCGGCACGTTCCATGAGGTGGATGCCTTTGTCCATCATCACAACAGCAAATTCGGACTCGACCGCAGCAAGCCGCTAAGCGACAGCGTTGTGACTGGCTGGGGGACGATTGACGGGCGGCTGGTGTATGTGTATTCACAGGATTTCACCGTGATGGGCGGCAGCCTAAGCGAGGCGCACGCCGGCAAAATCCTCAAAATCATGGATATGGCGATGAAAGTCGGGGCGCCAATCATCGGGCTGAACGACAGCGGCGGCGCCCGGATTCAGGAAGGCGTCGAGAGTCTTGGCGGCTATGCTGATATCTTTTTGCAAAATACGCTCGCCAGCGGTGTTATTCCGCAAATCAGCGTGATTATGGGCCCTTGCGCCGGCGGCGCGGTCTACAGCCCGGCATTGACCGACTTTATCATTATGGTCAAGGACAGCAGTTATATGTTTATCACTGGGCCCGATGTCGTCAAGCAGGTCTTAAACGAAGACGTCACTTTTGAAGGCCTTGGCGGCGCCTCCGTTCATGGGGCCAAAAGCGGCGTCTGTCATTTTGTCGCCGATGATGAAACCCAGGCGCTTATGCTGGCGCGCGAACTTTTGAGCTATCTGCCGCAGAACAACATGGAAGACCCGCATTTGACGGCCACAGCCGATGACCCGCTGCGTACCGAAGCCGCGCTGGATTCGATGGTGCCGGAAAATCCGAACCAGCCTTACGACATCAAGCGGGTCATTGAACTCATTGTGGACGATGGCCATTTCTTGGAAGTCCACGAAGAATTCGCCGCCAATATCGTCGTCGGCTATGCCCGTCTGGGTGGAAACGCCGTCGGCATCGTCGCCAATCAGCCGATGGCGCTGGCGGGCGTGCTTGACATCAAAGCCAGCGAAAAAGCGGCGCGGTTCGTCCGCACCTGCGACGCCTTTAATGTCCCGCTCATCACCTTTGTCGATGTCCCTGGTTATCTGCCGGGCGCCGACCAAGAGCATAACGGCATCATTATGAGCGGCGCCAAGCTGCTTTTCGCCTATTGCGAGGCCACCGTGCCCAAGCTAACTGTCACCACGCGCAAGGCTTATGGCGGCGCTTACTGTGTGATGAGCAGCAAGCATATCCGCGCCGACTTGAATATCGCTTGGCCGACCGCCGAAATCGCGGTGATGGGGCCCGAAGGAGCGGTCGAAATCATCTATCGCCGCGAACTGCGGGCGGCCGATGACCCGGCGGCCAGGAAAAAGGAACTGACGGACGAATACCGCGTGACCTTCGCCAATCCCTACATCGCCGCCAGCCGCGGCTACATCGACGACATTATCGAGCCGCACAATACCCGCCCGCGTTTGATTAACGCCCTGCAAGTCTTCCAGAACAAACGCGACCAAAATCCACCCAAGAAACACGGCAACATTCCGCTTTAGGGGGCTGCATGGCTGAACAAACCGCGAGGATTAACAAAATACTGGTGGCAAACCGCGGCGAAATCGCGGTTCGCATTATCCGCGCCGCGCGGGATCTCGGCGTTCCGACGGTGGCTGTTTATTCGGATGCCGACCGCGCCGCGCTGCACGTCCGCTATGCCGATGAGGCGGTGCATATCGGGGGGGCGCGTCCGGTCGAGAGCTATCTGAAGATGGACACCCTCATCGAGGTGGCGCGCAAGACCGGCGCCGATGCCATCCATCCCGGCTATGGTTTCCTGGCGGAAAACGCTGACTTTGCCCAGCAGGTGATGGATGAGGGTCTGGTTTGGATTGGGCCTTCGCCTTATGCGATTGCGACTATGGGCGACAAACAGGCGGCGCGAACAGCCGTAACCAGGCATAACGTTCCTCTCATCCCTGGCACCGAAGCTGGTTTGCCGGACGATGAACTGGCTTACGCCGCTCGGAAAATCGGCTTCCCGATGTTAATCAAGGCGGTCGCCGGCGGCGGCGGCAAGGGAATGCGGCCGGTGCATCGAGCCGAAGATTTTGAAGCCGCGCTGCAAACAGCCCGCCGCGAGGCTGAAAGCGCCTTTGGCAACGGCGATGTCTACGTCGAGAAACTGCTGCTGGGCGCGCGGCATATCGAATTTCAGATTTTGGCTGATACGCATGGGCATACGGTTCACCTCGGTGAACGCGAATGTTCGATCCAGCGCCGCCATCAAAAACTGGTGGAAGAAGCGCCAAGCGTCTTTGTTGATGCCCAACTGCGCGAAAACATGGGCAAGATGGCGATTGCCGCCGCCGAATCGGTTGGCTATGTCAACGCCGGCACGATCGAGTGCCTGGTCGATAAAGACAAGAATTATTACTTCCTCGAGATGAACACCCGCCTGCAAGTCGAGCATCCGGTCACGGAATTGGTCACCGGGGTTGATATTGCCAAGGAGCAGATTCGGATCGCCAGAGGCCGCCGCATGGGACCAGCCGAAAACGTCTTGCATCCAAAGGGCTGGGCGATAGAATGCCGCATCAATGCCGAAGACCCCTATGCCAACTTCATGCCATCGACCGGACAAATCAGCACTATGATTGTGCCGACTGGCCCGGGAGTCCGCGTCGACAGCGGCGTCTATTCCGGCTCGGAAATCACGCCTTATTATGACAGCATGATCGCCAAGCTCATCACTTGGGGCGAGACCCGCTCCGAAGCCATGCTGCGAATGCGGCGGGCATTGTCCGAATATCGCATCATGGGCTTGAAGCATAACATCCCCTTCCACATCAATTTGTTAAACAGCATCAGTTTTATCGCCGGGCAAATCGACACCAATTTTGTCGAACAGCGTTTCAATATGCACACCTATGAACAAGACCCAACGCCAACTGAACTGGAGACGGTGGCGATTGCCGCTACCCTTTATGCCCACCGCAAGCGGCAGCTGGCGGCGCAGGTGGTCGCGCCGGCGAAACGGGACGCCAGCAACTGGAAATGGATGGCTCGCTTTGAGAGGATGCATCGATGAAATATGTCACGCTTATCGGCAGCGAACGTTACGAAATTGAGATTGACAACGATGGCAGCATCCTGGTCAATGGCGAAACCCGCGATGTGGATTTCCTTAACCTGGGCGGGTCATTGTATTCGATCATCACCGAAAACAAATCGCTGGAAGCCGTTATCGACGATGACGATGACAAAATCGCTGTGATGATGAACGGGCGGCTGTTCGAGGCGCAAGCGCTGGACGAACGCGCGATGCTGCTGATCCAGCGGCGCGGCGGGCTTGGCGGCGGCTCGGGCGAGGTTCATGCTCCCATGCCGGGCTTAATTGTGGCTGTCACTGTCGCAGCCGGGCAGACCGTGGCCCAGGGGGATAGGTTGGTCATTCTGGAGTCGATGAAAATGCAAAACGAACTGAAGGCGCCGATTGATGGCATGGTCGCCGCGATTCACGCTGAAGCCGGTCAAGCGGTTGACAAAAACGACCTGCTCATCGAGATTGCCCCGCCGGCCGCTGGAGAATAGACGGTTCCATGACGCTGACGCCAAAGCAGCGCTTGATGGGGATGGATGCCCTGTGGCTGGGTCTGCTGACTTTGTACGTCTTGGCCGGCGCGGCGATTGTCCCCTTTCATGGCGATGAATCGACACAGATTTTTATGGGCCGCGATTATTACCACGGCCTAGCCGAAATTGTGCATGATGACAGCAGCCGAATCCCCGCGACCGAACGGCACCTGCGGCTGCTGAACGGCACGATTGCCAAGACGATCTATGGCTGGATCGCCGCCAGCAGCGCCATTTCGCTTGATGAATTGAACAATCAGTGGCGTTGGGATAAGGACTACGCCTACAATCGCGGCTCCAACCGCATCCCCGACAGCGATCTGCTGCACAAGGGACGGCTGGCGTCGGCCCTTCAGCTGACATTGGCTCTGCTGGCATTCTTCCTGTTTGTCCGGATAACGATTCATCGCCCGGCCGCCTGGCTCGCCAGCGCACTGTTCGCACTGCATCCATCGATTCTGCTCAACGGACGGCGGGCGATGACGGAAGGCAGTCACCTGCTGGGGATGATGCTGGTTTTGCTGGCGGCCGCCTGGCTGATGCGCCGGCGTCCCTGGTGGGGTTATCTGGCGCTGGGCTGTGCCATCGGATTGGCCGTCGCGGCGAAGCATCCCAATGTCTTCGCGGCTGCGCTGGTCTTTTTCGCCTGTTTTAGCTGCGACCTGGCGCAGGCAATGCGGAAACAGCGCGGAACCGCCCGCGTATGGGGCCGATTGTTGATGACCACCCTGACGGCGCTGCTGGTCTTTTATGCGCTTAATCCGGGCTGGTGGATGGCGCCTTTGTCGACCGCGCGGACTGCCTTGCGGATACGCGCCAACCTCTTGCGAAATCAGACAGCGACCTTTGGCGGCTATGCTTCGGCGGCAGAACGGGCGGATGGATTTTTCCGTTATGTATTTGCCGGCGAAGTCCAGTATTTTGAAGATCCCGCTTGGGCTGGCTATGATGTCATCCGCGTGCAGATCGAGACGTATCAAGGTTCGGGTTTGGCGGGACTGGGCGCAGACGGGAGCGGGCTGGGCGGCTGGCTGTTTTTGCCGCTGGCAATAGGGGGCAGCCTTCATTTCGTCAGAAACAAGCGCATTAGACGCGAATATCGCTGGCTGCTGCTGGTATGGGGGCTTGGCATGATGACGCTGACCTTCATCTTAACCCCCCTGCCCTGGGCGCGATATTATCTGCCGGCGCTTCCATTTGCGGCCAGCATGGCAGCCTACGGTTTTTTGACATTGGCGGCGCGTATCTGGAAACAAATCAAAACCCCAGGTTATGGCTTCACTGTACTGGATTGAAGATGCGCTCGCCGGCGTTTTGCCGACGCTGTGGATGACTGTTGGCTTGGGAGCGCCGTGGGCATTAGCCCTGCTGCCAGTCCAGCGATGGCATTCCCGCGCGATGGCGGCGGCGGTGGCTTTGGCTTTGGGCCCAGCCTGGATGACCGCCTGGATGTTCATTTTGGGCCTGGTCGGCGCCCAACTCAATCTGCGTTTATTCACGCCTGAATGGATACTGGCGGGCAGCGCCGCGATGGCGGCCGGCGGCGGGCTCATCGCCTGGCGCAAACGTCATCGCTTTGTCCCCAAATCGGCGCGGCGGATGCCTCTGGCTGTCGACGAAAAGCTGCTGATCGCGATGATCGCCGCCGCCGTCATTCTGCGCTGGATTCACACGGCATTTTGGACTTTCACGGCTTACGATGCCTTGTGGGTCTATGGTTTTCAGGGGCGGCTGTATTTTCTGGAAGGATTTATTCCCAACTCGATTGACTATTATCCGCCCTTTGTTCAACTGCAATATGCCTATGTGCAGGTCTGCATCGGCGAAATCAATGATCATGCCGCCCGAATGGTCATTCCGATGATGCACATCGGCAGCATTCTGGCCGCCTATCTATTGGGCGAAGGACTGATGAATCGGCGGGCTGGCCTGTTCACCGCCGCCCTGTGGAGTTTGCATCCGCTGGTCGGACAATGGGCATTCCGCGGCGATCTGGAGATACCGCTTGCATTCAGTTTCACGCTGGCGGCGGCTTTCTTTCTGCGGGCCTGGCTGGGAAAAGATCGACAAGATGCGCTGTTGGCTGGCATCATGCTTGGCATTGCCATGTTCACCAAGCCAACCGCCGGCGCCTTTGTCTGGGGAGTTTTGCTGCTGTTTGTCCTGGAGCTATTGCGGACAAGACTGCGCGCCAGACAGTGGATGCCGCGTTTCATGGTTGTTTTTTGGACCGGCTTGGCTTCTATTCCGCTCGGCTCTGTCTGGTATCTGCGGAATCTGCTGCTGGGGCATGAGGCGATCACGCTGCCGCCGGAGTTCTGGCTGTCGCAGGCGCGGCGGAGCGGCGATTATCTTAACTGGATCGTATTGGCTGTCATGGTCGGCTTCCTGGTTTGCAGTTCCCGCCGCCGCATTCCAGCCAAGCGCTTTGTCCTTGGCATCATCGGCATCGCGCTGCTTTTGGCGGGTGTTTTGGCCTCCAACCCCAGCCTGTTTCCCGGCCGCTTTGACCCTCCAGCGAGTTACATCCGCCCGCTGGAAGCCATCTGCATCGCATTGGGGCTGTGCCTGATTGGCTTGAGCCTGCGCTCGGCCCTGGACTGGCGCGCAAACCCGGCGACATCGCAAACCCTTGGCCTCATCCTCTGGCCCTTCCTGCTGGCTCTGCCCTATTTCGCGACCTGGTTCTATTCCTACAGCTATCATTATCGTCTGGGCTTCGCTATTGTTCCTTTGCTGGTCTTGCCGACCGCCATCGCCCTGTCGAAAGGCTTGTCACTGAAGCGGATTCGCGGCTGGCTTCCCATTCAGCGAAGCGGCTACTACGGCATTTTACTGCTGCTTGGCATGCCCGGCATCGCTGCCGCAGCGGTTGATGGCAGCTGGTCTTCGGTCTGGCTGCTGCAAGAGAGCCTGGACAGCCGCGACAAGAAGTATCAAGCCTTTAATCCCTCGCTGATCGAGATGGTTTTTGGGCTGCGGGATTATATGGCGGAATCGGACCAACCGCCAGTCGTCCTGGCGCCGGGGGAAGAGCGCCTGCCTTTCTTTTTCCCGCAGATGCAAATCATCGACCAACTCGCGCAGCGGCTCGATGAGTACGAGGCATTGGCGGCGACCCATTTCATCTATGGCGAAAAAGCGCGGACGGCTTATGAACAGGCCGGCATTGACCCCGAGCAAACGCAGCTTGTTTCGGCATTGGGACGGCAGGACCTGTTCACCAAAGCGAAGGAACATTATGACGGTACCTTTAGTTACGAGTTGTATCAAAGCCGCGACATGAGCGCCCGCCGCCGCCCGCCGGCCCGCAATCGCTTCCCAACGCTGCATGACACCGTGCAAATTGTCTTCGGTGATGCTTTGCGCCTGCGCGCCGAAGGGCTGTATCCGCCGCACATCTTCAAAGACACCCCGATTACACTGCAAACTGCCTGGCAGGCGATTCAGCCTTTGGACAGCGATTATCGCTTTGTACTCCAGCTATTCAACCGCGGCGCCAGTCAAGTCGGGCATCAATGGGTCTTGCAGCCGGCGCCGCATCGGCATGGGTATTATTCGACAGCCTTGTGGGAGGCGGGCGAAACGGTCAGAGAGCTTGCAGTGGTTCGGCTTCCCGAAACCTCGACCATCCCGCGCGGCTCGAATTATGTCATGCGGCTAGGGGTATACGACCCGCTTCGAGATGACTATTTGCCGGCAGCAGTCGACGGGCGGCCAGTCGGCGACTTTTTGACGCTTGAAGGCAGCTTTCAAGTCGGACGCCCTTGATTCCAGCACAGCGCCAGCGGCGCATCCGCCCTATATGTTGTATTCACCATAGCTAAGAAAGCCAGAACATGCCCAAAAAACAGAAACTCAATTCGATGCGTCTGCTTGAAGCCAGGCGGATTCCTTACGAAGTCTTCAACTATGACCGCCGTATTCGGGATGCGCGGCAAGCAGCCGAATCGGTCGGTCTGCCGGAATCGACGGTGTTCAAGACCCTGGTGGCGCGGGTTTCGTCCAGCAGAAAACCGATCCTGGTGATGCTGCCATCCAACACGACCCTAAACCTCAAGGCTCTGGCAAAATCGCTTGGCGAGAAAAAAGCCGCGCTGGCATCTCAAGCCGATGCCGAACGAATGACTGGCTTGCAAGTCGGCGGCATCAGCGCGGTCGCTTTAATGCAAAAGAACTGGGATGTCTACCTCGATCAACGCGGCAGCGAGCTTGAGCATATTGTTATCAGCGCCGGGCAGCGCGGGGTACAGCTGCGGGTCGCAGCGGCGGCGCTGATACAACTGCTGGACTGCAAAATAGTCGATGCCGCTGACGAAAACGGCGGGGGAGCATTCAAGCCGAGCAAACCGATACGGCCGGCCTAACGCGAGAGAACTTTGGCAAGTTCAAGGTAGTCCGGGGTGATTTGGCGGGTCTTGGCGGTGCAGTCCGCCAGCGGCATTGATTCCTGATTTCGTCCGGCCCGGGCGACCATCACGCCGGATTCGCCCCCGAGCAGCAAGTCCACGGCATAGACCCCCATGCGCGATGCCAGCAGGCGGTCAAATGCGGTTGGGCTGCCCCCGCGTTGGGTATGCCCCAAAATGGTAAGGCGAATTTCGAAACCGGTGTAATTCCGCTCCAGGAATTGGGTTAATTCGGTGACATGGTAGGGCGCGCCTTCGGCCAAGATGGCAATGGCATGAGATTTGCCGCGGACATAGGCATCTTCAAGTGAAGAGGCGATTTCGCTCATCGTAACGCCGTTTTCTGGGGTGACCACAATCTCGGCGCCGCCCAAAATGCCGCCCATGACCGCCAGATAACCGCAGTCATGCCCCATCACCTCGATGATAAAGGCGCGGTTGTGCGAGGTGGCGGTGTCGCGCAGCCGGTCAACGGCATCCAGGATCGTATTCAGGGCTGTATCGACGCCAATGCTGGTGTCGGTGCCCCAAATATCATTATCTATGCTTGCCGGCACCCCAACAGTCGGAATGCCCATTTTGTGCAGCTTCAAGGCGCCGCGCAGGCTGCCATCGCCGCCAATGACGATGACGCCTTCGATTTCGCGTTCGCTAAGGCGCCGCTGCGCTTTTCTTTGCCCATGCGCCGTCTTGAATTCTTCGTTACGGGCTGTTTGCAGGATGGTGCCGCCGCGCTGAAGAATACCGCTCACTTCGCGGCTGGTCAGCAGGGCGATATCACCCGATATAAGCCCTTGATAGGCTTGACGGATGCCATAAACCTCAACATTTTTATCCAGTCCAGCGCGAACCACCGCCCGAATCGCCGCGTTCATCCCCGGCGCATCACCTCCGCTAGTCATTACGGCGATACGTTTCATGGCTGCTGACTCCTAAGCGCTTGCGAATGGTTCAGAAAACACGGTATCCACACTCCAATTATAACGGCTTATTCCGGCAATCGGATTAAATCTCGGTCAAGGTCTACCCATCCAACGCACACTTGACGGCATCATCACTCATCTTTAACTGAAATATACGTTTCGCTGCCGACAATCGCGATCAAACTGCGTTTCAAGGCCGCGCAAATATCAGTGGTATGGTCGGGAAATTTGAGAACGACCGGCTTGGGCTGGCGGTTAATCATCACCTCAAAACGATCTCGGCCAGGGAACTGCACCAATTCATTGTGAATGCGCGTCAGTCGGCGCCGGTCCTTGTCCGGGCTGTCCGACACCTCAAAATGGATGCATATCGTGCGTGGAGGTTTTTCATCGGCCGGCTCTTCGGCTGGTATCTCCAGCCGCTCGGACTCGCCAGCCCATTCCGGTTCGGCTGAACCGTCGCCGGCCGGCGGCGCTGCGGAGTCATGGGCTGGAGGGATCGGGGCGGCTGCGGCTGGCAGATCGGCGGCAGCCGCATCTGCGGTTTGCCCGGCGGCTTCATCGTCATGCCGGACTGGCTCGCCGCTTGATGGCTCGTCCGCCATTGCCCAAACCGGGATCGATTCATCCGGGAAAGCCGCCGACTCCTCGGCGGCCGAAACCATGTTGAAATCAATGCTAAGATCTTCAGCGATAATCTGCGGCTCGCCGCGACTGTCATCGTATCTGCCGACTATCGCTGCGATTTCGCCTTCAAACAAGCCTCTTTCGCTATGGGAGTCGGCTACGGCCGCGTTTTTCTCATCAAAGCAGGCCATCACTTTGACATACGTGCGCGGGAACAGCACCACCTCGATTATGCCGGCGCTGTCATGCCAGTCTTCCAGGCTAAGAATGGCCATCACGTCATTGTTTTTGGTAGTGATCTTGCGTACCGCGGTCAGTTCACCGGCCACGCGCACCTGTTCGGGTTTGGGCCGCGCTGGATTCTTCAGATCAATAATTTTATGAAACGTTTGTTTGGCGAAAATCGGCTTGTAACGGTCTGTCGGACGTCCGGTGACGTACAGCCCCAGCAACTCTTTTTCCCATTTAAGCCTTTCGCGCGGCGGATATTCTTCCCTCTCGTCCAAGTTATGCAGCAAGCCATCATCCATAGCGGACGCATCGCCAAACATATTCATCTGCCCGACTTCCTTGTCCTTGTGGTAGCTGCTGCTGTAACTGACGATCCGTTCCAAGCCCGCCAGCAAGGTTGAGCGCGTGCCAAATTTCACCAGCGCCCCGACCTTGATCAGGCTTTCCAGCGTCCGTTTGCCGAGCTTCCGCAAGTCCACTCGCTGGCAGAAGTCCATCAGGCTGTCAAAAGGCGCCGCGCCGCGGTCACAAATCAAGTCTTCCAGCGCTTTGACGCCGGCGTTTTTGACCGCCGCCAGACCAAAGCGGATGCCGCGCCGGCCATCCTCCATCGTCTCGATGTCAAAGTCCAGTTGACTGTAATTGACATCCGGCGGCAAGATGGGGATATTCAAGCGGCGGCACTCTTCAAGAAAAGTGGTGACCTTGGTCAAATCATCGCGCTGGACATTGAGCAAAGCGGTCATATATTCTTCGGGATAATGGCATTTCAGAAAAGCCGTCTGAACCGTAATCACGGCATAATCGGCGGCATGAGATTTATTAAAGCCATAGTCGGCAAAGAACTCAATCATGTCAAAAATGGCGGCGGCGGTTTCCTGCGGGATGCCGTTTTCTGGTCCGCGTTCCAAAAAGATCGCCTTGTGCTTGTTCAGCTCTTCTGGTTTTTTCTTGGAAACGGCGCGGCGCATCAAATCAGCCTCGCCGAGTTCGTAACCGAATAATTCGCCGGCAATCTGCATGATCTGCTCTTGATAAACGCAGATGCCATAAGTCTCATCGAGAATGGATTCCAGCTTGGGATGCAAGAGCGATGTTTTTTCTTCGCCATTCAAGCGTTTGTTGTAATCGGCGATGAATTCCATCGGTCCAGGGCGATACAATGAAATCGCGGCGATGATATTCTCGAAAACCTTGGGGCGCATACCGCGCAGCGTCTGCTGCATCCCGCCCGATTCCACCTGGAAAACCCCAATCGTCTCGCCGCGTCCCATCATCGCAAAAGCATCGTCAAGCATATCCCGCTCTTCGTCGGCAATCGGTGAATCGTGGCGATAAGGGATGCTGTCCATCGTGTAATCAATGCCCCGATGACGCGAAATCAGTTCACATGCCTGGCGCAGAATGGTCAAGGTGGACAAACCCAAAAAATCGACTTTCAGCAAGCCAATCGATTCGGCTGTTTCCATCGGATACTGCGTCACCGCTTTGAGGGCGCCGCCCGACAAGTCCTTGCCGGTGATGCGATGCAGTGGAACATAGTCCACCAGCGGTCTGTCGGCGATGATCACGCCGGCGGCATGCGTCGAGGCGTGGCGGGTCATGCCCTGCAACTCAATCGCGGTGTCAATCACCTGCCGCAGTTCGGCATCCGCTTCGTACAAGGCGCTTAATTCGGGATTGATATCCACATACTCGCGGATTTTCTTTTGCCGGGCTTCTTGCGGAATCATGGCGGCGGCCTTGTTGATTTTGCCCAGATCCACATTCAAGGCGCGGCCGACATCCCGCACGGCGGCTTTGGCGCCCATAGTGCCGAAGGTGATGATGGCAGCGACTTTGTCCTCGCCATACTTCATCGCGGTATAAGCAATCATCTCGCCGCGGCGGTCATCAGGATAATCCAGATCGATATCGGGCATACTCACCCGTCCCGGATTCAGGAAGCGCTCAAAGAGCAGGCTGTTTTGAATCGGGTCAATGTTGGTGATGCCCAGGCTGTAAGCCACCAGGCTGGCAGCGCCGGAACCGCGTACATTCCACCAGATATCGGCATGACGGGCAAACTCGCACAAATCCCATACAATCAGGAAGTAGGTGTCAAAACCCATGCTGCCGATGATATTCAGTTCACGGTCGACGCGCTCGGTGAAGACCGAACGACTGCGCCAGTCGGTTCCAAACCGCCAGTCCATCCCCATCTCCACCAGATGCCGCAGATAGGTCGATTCATCAAAGCCGTCCGGGACCGGAAAGACCGGCAGATGATAGCCTTTGGGCGACAGATCAATATCGGTCATGGCGGCGATTTTGAGCGAGTTGGCAAATGCCTCGTCAATCAGCGCCGGCGGCGCCTCTTTGAATTCGGCGCGCATCTCTTCAGCCGTCTTGAGATAAAAGCTGTTGGGTTCCATTTTCATCCGATTATCGTCGGACTTTAGCGCGCTGGTCTGGATGCAAAGCAGGGTGTCGTGAGCATCCCAATCCCTTTCGCGTACATAATGGACATCATTGGTTGCCAGCAGCTGCACTTGGCTGTGCCCGCTCTGCCGATAGTCGTACAGCCAGCGGTTCAACTGATGGAGAAGATCCAGGTCGTGATTCTGCAATTCGAGGTAAAAATTATCGGCGCCAAACACATCCTGATACCAGCCAATCAACTGGCGCGCCTGACGATCATCCCCGCTGGCGACCAGGCGCGGAATCTCGGCCGCCAGACAGCCGCTAGTGGCAACAATGCCTTCCGCATGCGCCGCCATCAATTCCTTGTCGATGCGCGGGCGATAATAATAGCCCTCCAACTGGGCGGCTGATGCCATCTTGAGCAGGTTCTGATAGCCGGTCATGTTCTTTGCCAGCAAAAGCATGTGATAGGGCTTGCGATCCAGCCGAGGGTCGCGGTCTTGCATCCGGCGCGGCGCCAGATAGCCCTCCATCCCGACCACTGGCTTAATCCCGGCATCGACGCAGGCGCGGTAGAAATCCATCACGCCAAACATCACGCCGTGGTCGGTGATGCCCAGCGCCGGCATGCCAAGCTCCTGCGCCCGCGCGACCAGGCTCTTGATCCTGCTCTGACCATCAAGCAGGGAGAATTCGGTATGGACGTGTAAATGAACAAAATCACTGGTTGTCATATCGTATTTTCAGGCCTTCACTCTGATTTTCAAACAGCAGGACAATCGCGCCAAAGCAACCGGCTTGAACGCTGAACCATAGCGCAAGGGTATCACAGAACAAGCGGCGAAAGGCGACCAAAAAGACGCGGTTTTGATGCGGCTGCCGGCTTCAAACTATGCCGCCCGGTTGCATTATAACATCAGGCATGGTAAAAGAGTCATTCGGGACAGCATTGTTTTTTCAAGCCCAGCGCATGATGCGGTCATCAGCAAAGCCAAGCTGGCGAATCCCGATGATTGGAATCTAAAATATGCCGGAACTGCCCGAAGTCGAGACGGTGGTCCGCGGGCTGCGCGAACCCCTGATTGGACATAGCATACAAAGGATGTGGCATGACTGGGGGAAGACGATCCATTCTCCGCCGCCAGCCGAATTCGCCGCGCGGGCGGTCGGTCAGACGGTGCATGCCATCCATCGCCGCGCCAAATATATTCTAATCGAGCTCGATACCGATGTGCTGATGGTGCATCTCAAAATGTCGGGCCGTTTATATGTCGCCGCCAATGAAACGCGCCGCCGCGCCGACAAATGGGTTCATCTGCGCTTTGATCTGGATAGGGGCAAGCAGCTGCGCTTTTCCGACTCGCGCAAGTTTGGCAGAGTGTATTTAACCGACGACGCGGAAAAACTGCTGGGGCATTTGGGGCCGGAACCGCTTGGCGCAGCCTTTGCGCCGACCCTGTTTCGCGAACGGCTGCAAGGGCGCCGGCGCATGATCAAGCCGCTTCTGCTCGACCAGAGCTTTATCGCCGGCATCGGCAACATCTATGCCGACGAGGCTTTGTTTCGGGCTGGCATTCATCCGACAGTCCGCGCCAATCAGCTAACAGACCCGGACATTGAACGGCTGCATCAAACCATCCGCGATTCATTGGCTGACGGCATCCGGCATGAAGGCGCCAGCATTAGCTGGTATCTCAAACCGGACGGCGCCAAAGGCGATTCGCAAAATCATTTCTATGTCTACGGTCGGCACAGCCAGCCCTGCAAGCGCTGCGGCGCCATCATCAGCAAGATTCGGGTTGCCCAGCGCGGCAGCCACTACTGCCCAAGCTGCCAGCCGCGGCGCTTGGATTAACCAAGCCGCCAACAGGTCATCAGCCGACTGTATTATCATACTGAAACTCAAAAGGCTGTACGGTGAACCGCCCGTTTTCATTTTGGCGCAGGCGACCGGCCGCCTTGACCGCATCATGCGGGAAGATCAGCAGCGCATTGGTTTCCAGCGCCCAGCGCTGCCAGACGCGCTTGGTTTCCAGCGTGACCAAGGGTTCAAGATCATAGGCAGTCATCCAAGCCAGACGTTCAATGTGAACAGCAAAAGATGCCAGGTCGCACAGAAACGCGGCGCATTCACCCCGACTTTCAATGCGAACGCTCATGTGTCCGGGCGTATGCCCCGGCGTCGCCACCGCCGTGACTCCTGGGGCGATCTCGGCATCGCCTTCCAGCAGGCGCATTTGTCCCGATTCAAACAGCGGCGCATAATTGTCCAGCCGATAGGCGGCGCGGGTTCGCTCGTTGGGCCTAAGAGCGTCTTGGTATTCGCGCCGCTGCGCGATATATTCGGCATTCGGGAAGGCCGGCGCCGGCGCCCCGTCCGCATTGATGCGATGATTGCCGCTGCAATGGTCATCATGCAGATGCGTATTAACCACCATGTCGATATCGGCGGGCGACATGCCAATCTCTGCCAGCCCCCGATGCGTTCCATCCATGCCGCTCATGCTGTAACGTTTTTGCTGTTCCAAAGACAGCGTATTGCCGAAGCCGGTATCGACCAGGATATGTTTGCCAGCGGCGCGAATCAGCAGATTATGGGTGGACATCGGAATCAGGTGGCGGTCATCGGCTTGTACATATCTCGACCACAGCACGCGCGGCACCAAGCCGAAGGGCCCGCCCGGATCCACCCAGGTGGCGGCATCATTAAATACAAAGAGGTCAATATCGCCAATGGCAATCATTCGCTGTCCTATACTGCGCGCTGCCAGCAAGCCGGATGACAATCGCAAATCGTCATCGAGTCCGGGCAAAGCCTTGCGGAAGAACCGCTTAACCCGGTTTATGGCGGGGGTTGTGAATCACGCAATGGATGGCTTTGACGCGGAAATCGCGGTCGCGGCAGGCTGCCATAAAATCGCGAACCAAGGCGCGCGCCTCGCTGTGATCGGTCAGCTGATAAACGCAAGCCTGCTTCCGCTTGGTCGCCGACAGCAGATCCACCTCGACCAGACCATCCAGATGGCACAGTATCGCCTCTTTGTCACGGGCGATACAGGCGGCGATATTTTCAGCTGTGTCTTGCAGATGAGGGTTATCGTGGAAAAAACGAATCAAATCCCACTTGATAAACGAATTGACCTTGGTCTCAATAAATTCCCGCCATTGACCAGGCATATCAACCGAAGTGGATGGCTGGCTTTGCACCATAGACTTTTCTCCTTAACCTTGAGCCAAAGTTTGGACGCGTCTCCACTTATAACAATAAAACAAACACATCGCCACCTAAAAAGCTGATATTGGGTTGATATTCAGTTGATATGCACAAAAATAACTGTCAATTTTTGTCGGATTTAACCTCCAAGCGGATAGAGATGGCAAGCGATTATCAATCCATGTCAGGCTTCTTGCCATTTTCCTGATGTTTGGTCTTGGCGCATGTGGCAGTGTTTGTACTTCTTGCCGCTGCCGCACCAGCACTGTGCATTGCGGCGCGGACGATTTTTGCTTTTGCGAACCGTTTGCTGTCGGGGACGGTCGGCGCTGCCGAAGGTCGCATCTGGGCGGTATTCGCGGGTTCGGCGCCGCTTTTGCGGTGTTTGCACAATCGCCGGCTGCACCAGAAAGATATTGCGCGAAGCAATCTGGCGATAGGTATCTTCGACGATGCGAAACATCTGGAAGCCCTGCCGCTGATACTCCACCAAGGGGTCTTTCTGCGCCACCGCCTGCAAACCAATGCCTTCCCGCAGAATATCCAAATCGGTCAGATGCCGCTGCCAGTAGTGGTCAAGCGCGCGAATCACGGTTTGGCGTTCGGCAATTTCCATAAGGCCCTCGCGCGCTTCTTCGAGCTGCATTCGCTTGGCCCGCAGCATCTCGCGTATATGAGCGGTCAGTTTTTCCACCAGTTCTTCCGGCTCAAGCTCATCCAAGGCCTCGGGCGTGATTTCTTCCGCGATGGGCAGGCCGGTGCTTGCCATTTGCTGATACATCGCCCCAGCTTCCAGCAATTCGCCTTCATAGTCGGCGGAAAAGATATTCTCAACCGCAGCCGCGGCCTGCTCTTCAATCATGGCGAGATAATCGGCGTGCAGCCGCTGGGCATTTTTCTTCAGCCAATCCAGCCGTTGGGCATAGATGATCTCGCGCTGGCGGTTGACCACATCGTCGTATTCGACGACGCGCTTGCGAATATCGAAGTTGTGTCCTTCGACGCGGATTTGCGCCTGTTCGATGGACTTGCTGATCATGCCATGCTGAATCGCTTCATCTTCGGGGAAGCCGGCCGTCTTCATCAGCCGTTTTACATTGTCGTTGGCAAAACGTCTCATCAGTTCATCGTCCAGGCTCAAATAAAAGCGCGATTCACCGGGGTCTCCCTGACGGCCAGCGCGGCCGCGCAGCTGATTGTCAATGCGGCGGGCTTCGTGACGTTCGGTGCCCAAGACAAACAGGCCGCCAGCCGTCAGCACAAGCTGCCGGTCGCGTTCAACCCGCGTTTGGGCATCCGCCAGCGCCTGCCGCCATTGCGCTTCGCTTGCTTCGGTCAGGTCAATCCCTCGTCGGCGCAATGCCTGCCGCGCCAGCCCCTCTGGATTCCCTCCCAAGAGAATATCGACGCCGCGTCCAGCCATATTGGTGGCAATCGTCACCGCCGCCGGACGCCCGGCCTGGGTGATAATCTCGGCTTCTTTTTCATGCTGTTTCGCATTCAAGACCTCATGCCCGATATTGGCTTTATTGAGATAGCTGCTAAGCCGTTCCGAAGTTTCGACGGCGACAGTGCCCACCAGAATCGGCTGACCGCGTTCGTTTCGCTCGCGGATCGCGGCGACAATCGCATTCCATTTCGCCTTTTCGTTGACATAAATCAAATCATTGCCGTCATCGCGAATCACCGGCCGATGCGTCGGGATCGGCGCCACATCCAACTCATAAGTTTTCTCAAACTCTTCGGCTTCGGTCAGGGCGGTGCCGGTCATGCCAGCCAGTTTGTCATACATACGAAAGAAGTTCTGGAAGGTAATCGTCGCCATCGTGATGTTCTCGCGGCGGATCTGGACGCCTTCCTTAGCCTCAATCGCCTGATGCAGGCCTTCTGAAAAGCGGCGGCCGGGCATCAAACGTCCGGTGAAATCGTCCACAATAATGACCTCGCCGTTTTGGACAATGTATTCTTTATCGTTTTGATAAAGCGTCTGCGCCCGCAGACAATTATCGAGATAAGGCAGCATCTCGGCATTGTCGGGATGATAAAGCTGCTCCAAGCCCAGCGCCCGCTCGACTTTTTCGACGCCGCGGTCGGTTAAATAGACGATGCGGTCTTTGATGTCCAGCACAAAATCGCCATCGGGCTCTTCGGCTTCGACGCTGTCTTCACTGCTCCGCTTGAGCTTTTTGACGATTAGGGCAAAGCGGCGGTAATAATCTGAAGGTTCGTCTGAAGGGCCCGAAATAATCAGCGGCGTTCGGGCTTCGTCGATCAGGATGTTATCGACCTCATCGACAATCGCATAGCGCAATTCGCGCTGCGCCAGCCCTTCGTGTGACAGCACCATGTTGTCGCGCAGATAGTCGAAGCCAAATTCGTTATTCGTGCCATACAAAATATCGGCTTGGTAGGCTTCGCGGCGGCTGATGGGCCGCAGATTTTGGTAGCGGGCATCGTCCGAGATAAAATTCGGGTCATAGAGGAACGAACCGCTGTCGGGCTGGCCGCCGGTGTTTTGGATGACCGCCGCCGACAAGCCAAGCAGATGATAGATTGGGCCCATCGTCTGCAAGCCGTGCTTGCTCAAATAATCATTGGGCGTGACCAGATGCGCGCCCCGCCCTTCCAGCGCATTCAAATAAAGCGGCAGGGTAGCCACCAGAGTTTTGCCCTCGCCGGTTTTCATTTCAGCGATTCGTCCCTCGTGCAGGACAATGCCGCCAATCATCTGCACATCGTAATGGCGCAGGCCGGTCGTCCGCACCGATGCCTCGCGGACAGCGGCAAAAGCCTCAACCAGGATATCTTCAAAACTGACGCCTTTCGCCAGCCTCGCTTTGAAATCGGCTGTTTTTGCCCGCAGCTGCTCATTGCTCAATTTTTGGCAGGCCGCTTCTTGGGCATTGATTTTTTCAACGGTGTCCTGATAGACGGCAATAGCCCGTTCCATTGGATCGCCGAAAATGGTTTTGACTATATTCCGAAACATAGCGCCTCACATGGTCGTCGTTGTACGCTGTGAATGATTATATCATATCATCCTGGACGGTCTGTTCGAGCCTGGGGCCAGCTGTGATAGAATTGACTTGACTGCCGGCGGCAAAAGCAAGGATATGATTATGCAATATACTCGTCTGGGACGTACAGGGCTAAAGGTCAGCCGCCTGTGTCTGGGCACCATGAATTTTGGCGCCAGCGCCGACGAAGCCACATCCTTCGCGCTGATGGATCGGGCAGTTGACGGCGGCATCAACTTCCTTGATACCGCCAATATCTACTCTCGCTGGATTGACGGACACCAGGGCGGCGAATCCGAAACTGTGATTGGCAAGTGGCTCAAATCCAAAAACAGACGCGATATCGTCATCGCCAGCAAAGTCCGCGGCCGAATGTGGGATGGGCCCAATGGCGAGGGTCTCGGTCGCCAGCATATTGTTCATGCGGCTGAAGACAGCCTCCGCCGCCTGCAAACCGATTATATCGACCTTTATCAAACCCACTGGTTCGACGAATCAAGGCCAATGGAAGAGACTCTGGCGGCGCTGGATGCGCTGGTCCAAGCCGGCAAAGTCCGTTATATCGGCGCCAGCAACCATCCAGCCTGGATGCTTATGAAATCCTGCTGGCTAAGCGACCGACATCAGCTTGTGCGTTATGATTCGCTTCAGCCGCATTACAGTCTGTTTCATCGAGCCGAATATGAAGGCGAGCTTGAGGCTGTCTGCGCCGACCAGCAGATTGCGGTTCTGCCCTACAGCCCCTTGGCGGCTGGATTCGCGACCGGCAAATACACCCGCAGCGACAAGTCGCCAGACAACAGCCGCGCCGGCGGCAGCTTGATTCGAGCTTTAATCGACAATGAGGCTGCCCATCAGGCGCTGGATGTCATGCGGGGAATCGCCGCCGCTCACAAGGCGCCGGCGGCGCAGGTGGCGCTGGCATGGCTGCTGGCGAAGCCGGCGATTACCGCGCCCATTATCGGCGCCCGCCGGCTTGAACACCTGGAGGACGCGCTTGGCGCGGCTGAACTCACATTGAACGATGAGGAGCTTCGCCAGCTGGATGCGGCGACGGCGATGTTCTAGCGCGGGGATGATTTCGGAAAATGAAGGGCGCGGCGAAAGCTATGCCTGTTTTTGATACTGACTGATCCATCGTGATATCGGGCGGCGCAGCAGCGCGAAAATAACAAACAGGCCCGCCGCCCCGACGTAAAACATCAGCAGGACGTTTTGGTTTTGGGATGCTTCGGCGCCAATGAGGACGAATGCGAAGGTCGGCAGCAGACCGCCGATGAAGGATACGGCCACATATACCGATATCGGTATGCGGCCAAAGCCAACGGCATAGCTGATAAAGTCATAGACAGAAAACAGCAGCACCCGCGCCGCCAGCAGAGATTTCCAATCGTCCAGATAGCGTTCATAGAACCCGTCGATTTTTTTCATCGCCGCCGCGCCAACGAAGCGCTCGACAATCCGGCGGCCAAACATGCGGGCAATGATGACATTGACGGCGCCGCCCAGCAACTCGCCCAGCAGGGAGTACAGCGTTCCTTCAGCCACACCGAAGAGGACGCCGGAGGCGAATTGGATTGGGCCGGCGGACAAGGGGGCGATGGTAAAGGTCAGCGCTTTGATGCCGATAAAAATCAGCGGGCCCAAGATGCCGGCGCCGGCGATGGTCTGCTGCAATTCTTCCAGCCCGATGGAGCGCACCAGCAGAAACAAAGACGTAAGCAGTCCCAAAAACAGCAGCCCGCCAGCAAGCAAGCTGCGCGTCGATATTTCGTCTTCCGGCTTCTCGATGCCATCGGACGGCGCCGGCGTCGAACTGTCGCGATTATTCATTAAAGAGCGCGCCTACGCTTCGCCCTTCATGCGCCCGCAAGATCACCTCGCCCAGCAAGGGCGCGATGGAAAGCACCGTCATATTGGGCAGCTTTCGATTATTGGGCAGCGGCAGTGTATTGGTAAAGATAATCTCGCGCAGATTCAGGCTGGAAAATCGCTGATAAGCCTCATCAGTGAAGAAGGGATGCGTAAAAGCAAGCAGCACATCTCTAGCGCCATAATCCTGAACCACATGAACTGCGTTGACAATACTGCTGGCGGTATTCACCTCGTCGTCAACCAGCAGAACGGTTTTGCCCTTCACATCGCCAATCAGCGACAAGGCTTCGGGGCTTTCGGCATTATCGACGCGCCGCTTTTCCACAAACGCCAGCGGCACCGCCAGCGCTTCCGCCCAATTCCGACCTTGTTTGGCGAAACCCAAGTCGGTGGCGACGACTACCAGATTGTCCAGGTCGCCATTGGTGAGTTGAGTTTTGACATAATCGCTCAACAAGTGGAAGGCGGTGAGCGCATCGCCGGGGATATTGAAGAAGCCTTGGATTTGGCCGGAGTGCAGATCAATCGTCATATAGCGGTCGACGCCGGCGGTCTCCATAATGTTCGCCACTAAACGAGCCGTGATCGGGACGCGCGGCTGATCTTTCTTGTCCGAGCGGGTGTAGCTCATATACGGGACAACCAGATTGATGCGCCAGGCTGAATCGCGCTTGAGGGCATCGATCATAATCAGCATTTCCATAAAATTGTCATGCACTGGCGATGCCATCGTCTGCACCAGATAAACATCCTTGCCGCGCACGCTCTCCTCCAGTTTGATAAAGATATTCTCATTCGAGAACACACTGCGGGTATAGATGCCCGGCTGCAAGTTATAGGCCGACACGCCGCAGATGTAATCCGCGATCTCTTTGCCCAAGCCCTTCGACGCGCTGCCGCAGAAAATCTTCATCGAGCCGAAACGCATGGTCGACGACATGACCTGCTCTTCTTGATGGACTTGGCTCATCTTGTTCGGGTTATATTTGGCCCCGGGAACTTTTGCCATATTCATGCTCTCATCCACTTGCCGGATTGTGCAAACCGCTGATGATGACCGGCCGGCCTAATCTCGGCGGCATAGGTTGATTTCATTATAATCCATGATGGTCCAAATAAAAACGTCCGCCGGCAGCGGCGAACGTTTTGGGCTGTCAATCGGGGCGGTCCTAGATATGGGCGCTGATTTTGTTCACGATTCGGCCCTTGGGCGTGAAGCCGGTAATGCGCTCAACGGCTTGGCCATCTTTGAAAAGCACCAGGGTCGGGATGCTCATAATGCCATAATTCATCAGGATTTCCTGATTGACATCGGCATCCACCTTAGCCACGCGCAGCCTGCCAACGTATTCATCCGCGATTTCATCAACAATCGGGGCGATCATCTTACAAGGCCCACACCATTCAGCCCAGAAATCGACCAGTACCGGGGTGACGCTGTCCAGCACTTGGGTTTGGAACTCGTCTTTGCTGACCTCGAAAGTTTTCAAGCTCATTGGATTCAATCTCCTTTGTGTTATTGGATGATTTGCCAACTGGAACATTTTTCCTTATACATTTTATAGACGCCGGCGTTTGGCTGCATCTTACACTTGATTTTCGTTTGACGCCCCGCCAGCCGCGTGATAGCATTCAGTCTATCCATAAGCAGGCAGCCCAATGAATGATGAAAGACAGCTACCCAACCTGACCGGGCGACAGGAGGACATCCTCACCTGTATTGTTCAGGCTTATTCGGAAAAGCCTGAACCCGTCGGCTCAAAGCACCTGGTTGAACACTATCAACTCAACATCAGTTCGGCGACGGTACGCAATGAGATGGCGCAGCTGGAAGAGATAGGATACATCGCCGCCCCGCATACCTCGGCCGGGCGGGTCCCCACTGCGGCCGGATTTCGCTATTTTGTGCGCCGCCTGCTGCAAACCCGCAGCTTGACCCGCGGCGAACAAAGCCACATTTCCGAGCGCGTCGGCACTTTGCAGGCTGGCATGGAACAATGGATGCGCCGCACGGCTGCCTTGCT
Source organism: Phototrophicaceae bacterium (assembly GCA_965203755.1). Classification (GTDB taxonomy): domain Bacteria; phylum Chloroflexota; class Anaerolineae; order Aggregatilineales; family Phototrophicaceae; genus UBA6055. The sequence goes on from OZ241910.1 coordinate 1,117,162, forward strand.
GGCGCGTTCGGTGCAGTCCGCATCCATTGTCACACCGCCCACTTCGCAGACCAATTCCTTCAAACACCTCGAATTGATTTCGATACAGGGGCGGCTGGCATTGATGGTGCTGGTTTTGAACAGCGGCAGCGTTCATCAGCGCATGCTGACGCTTGCCGAGCCGGTGCCCCAGGCGCAGCTTGCCGAAGCCGCCAAGCGAGTCAGCGAGATGTGCGCCGACGGCAATGCGCGGCAAGTTCGGCTGAAGAGCATCAATCTGCCGATGCTTGAACGCGAAGTCGCTGAACTGACAGCCGAACTGATTGACCGCGCCGACAGCAACATCGTGCGCTTTATCTATCGCGATGGCCTAAGCCGAATGATTGACAGCTTTTCCGACGAGGAAGGCGCGCAGCAGGCGATACGCATCTTGGAGGAACACACGGCGCTTAATGCGCTGGTGAATGAACTGCTGGACGGCGCTGACGAAGTGAATGTGCAGGTGGTCATCGCCGGGGATGGGCGCTATGAGGACCTTAGCCGCTTGAGCATGATCCTTGGCCGATACGGCGATCCTCACAAAATGAGCGGCGCCATCGGCGTTTTGGGCCCCACTCACATCAATTACGGCCGCGCCATTAGCACCGTGCGCTATGTATCCAATCTGATGACCAATGTGCTGGCCGCCCTCTATCAAGACAATTTAGAAGACAACCGCAGGCGCGGTATAAAAAATTTATAAAAGTTCCGCAGAAATCCCGCTTTGCTAATATAATTCTTATCATTCCTTCGCTAGACTTGGGACAGTTTGTCCCTTGAGCGGTTTGGCGGGCAGCGCGGTGGCATTTATCCATATCCAACCCAGGAACAGAATATGAGCGATGCAGGCAACACAGCAGATAAGCTGGAACACAAACACGATGAAGAGAAAGCGGCGGCGAAGGCCGGCGAGGCGAAAGCGGAAGCGGCGGCGGATGAGCCATCTGCTGAAGCAGCCGAGGAACTGGCGGCAGGCGCTAATCTGATGCAAGCATTGATCGCGGCGCAAAAGGAAGCCCAATCGAATAAAGAGGGCTGGCAACGTTCCCAAGCCGAATTCGCGAATTATAAGAAACGGGTCGCGCGGGAACGCAGCGAGCTATTCCAGCGCGCTTCGCTCGATACCCTCCAATCACTGCTGCCCGTCATTGACGACTTTGACCGCGCATTTGAAAATGTGCCCGAAGATATCAGCGGCAATCCCTGGATCGGGGGCGTCGCCATGATTCAGCGCAAATTTGAAACCCTGCTGGACAAATTTGAAATCGAAGCCATTGACCCGACCGGCGAGCCGTTTGACCCGAACTTCCACGAAGCCATCGGCGCCGACGACAGCGACGAGGTCGAAAGCGGTCACGTCACCGCAACTTTGCAAAAAGGATACCGCGCCGGCAAAATCGTACTGCGCTTGGCGCTGGTGCGGGTCGCCGGCTAGGGCATACCATCATCCATCCTAATTAACGACATTCACAAAGGTTCAGGAGAGTAAGGCATTATGGGACGAATTATCGGCATTGATTTGGGGACAACCAATTCGGTCGTCGCCGCGATGGAAGGCGGTGAACCCACCGTGATTCCATCATCCGAAGGCGGCAACCTGATTCCATCGGTGGTCGCCATTAACACCAAAACCGGCGAGCGTCTGGTCGGGCGGGTCGCCCGCAACCAGGCCGTCGTCAATCCAGAAAATACCGTGTTCTCGGTCAAGCGTTTTATGGGGCGCAAATACAGCGATCCTGAAGTCCGCGACGCCGCCAAGCTGGTGCCTTATCAAGTATCGGCGGCGCCCAATGGCGATGTCCGCGTCAAACTGAATGACCGCGACTACAGTCCGCCGGAGATTTCGGCCATGGTGCTGCAAAAACTGAAAGCCGATGCCGAAGCCTATCTTGGGGAAGCGGTCGACCAGGCGGTGATCACGGTGCCAGCCTATTTCAACGACGCCCAGCGCAATGCCACCAAGGACGCCGGCAAAATCGCCGGCCTCGAAGTCCTGCGGATTATCAATGAGCCGACCGCTTCCAGCCTGTCTTATGGTCTTGGCGAGCGCAGCGAAGGCATGATTGCGGTTTATGACTTGGGCGGCGGCACTTTTGATATTTCCATCCTGGAAGTCGCCGACGGCGTCTTCGAGGTCAAATCGACCAATGGGGATACCTACCTCGGCGGCGACAATTTCGACGAAATCATCATCAACTGGATCGCCGATCAATTCAAACAGGAAAACGGCATCGACCTGCGGTCTGACCGTCAGGCCTTGCAGCGATTGAAAGAGGCCGCCGAAAAAGCCAAAATTGAATTATCGACCACGCTCAACGCCGAAGTCAACCTGCCTTTCATCACCGCCGATGCCAGCGGGCCGAAGCATCTGAATATGAGCCTGTCGCGCGCCAAGCTCGAAAGCCTGGTGGATGCGCTGGTGCGTAAATCCATTGAACCGTGCAAAAAAGCGCTGCGGGACGCCGGGCTGTCTACCGGCGACATTGATGCGGTGCTGCTGGTTGGCGGGATGACTCGCATGCCAGCCATTCAGCAAGCGGTGAAGGACTTCTTTGGCAAATCGCCGACCAAGGGAGTCAACCCAGATGAGGTGGTGGCTTTGGGCGCCGCCATTCAAGCCGGTGTCCTCGGCGGCGATGTCAAGGACATTCTGCTGCTGGATGTCACCCCGCTTTCCTTGAGCGTCGAAACGCTGGGCGGCGTCGCTACAGCGATGATCGACCGCAACACCACTATTCCCAGCAAGAAATCGCAGATTTATTCCACCGCCGCCAACAACCAGACCCAGGTCGAGATTCACATTGTCCAGGGTGAACGGCCGATGGCCAACGACAACAAGTCATTGGGCAAATTTATCTTGGACGGCATTCCGCCGGCGCCGCGCGGCGTGCCTCAAATTGAAGTCACCTTTGATATTGATGCCAATGGCATTTTGAATGTCAGCGCCAAGGACAAAGCCACCGGGCGCGAACAGGCGATCACCATTACCGCCAGCAGCGGACTTTCGGATGATGAAGTGGACAAGATGGTAGCCGAAGCCGAACAGTTTGCCAGCCAGGATGCGGAGCGCAAGGAACAGGCAGAGGTCTCCAATCAAGCCGAAAGCGCTATCTTCCAAGCCGAACAGCTTATCCGCGAGCACAAAGAGAAGCTGCCGCCGGAGGCCGTGCAGCAGACGGAGGAAAGAATCGAGGCGGTGCGGCAGGCGCAGGCCAAGGATGACATAACCGCAATCAAGGCGGCCGCCGAAGCGCTGACACAGCAGCTGCAGGTCTTGGGGGCGCAGATGTACGAGGATGCCGCGCCGCCGGAAGGCGAGCCAGCCAAACAGAAAACCAAGAACGATGAAGATATCATCGACGCCGAATTCACCGAAACCTAAAGCCGAATGACCGTTCAAATGGGGTATAATCATCATTATGCCCCGTTTGGCTTCTCATCACGCGAATCAGGCTGTACAATTAAGAGGGCGCATACAGGACTTCACTCATGCCAAAAGATTATTACGATGTACTCGGCGTATCGCGGAATGCTGATACCAGCGAAATCAAAAGCGCATTCCGCCGGCTGGCGCGGCAGTATCACCCCGATGTCAGCCAAGAAGCCGGCGCCGAGGAAAAATTCAAAGAACTCAACGCGGCTTATGAGGTGCTTTCCAATGATGAGAAACGGGCGCGTTATGACCGTTTTGGTCACGCCGGGGTGAATGGCGCCGCCGGCGGCGGTTATGGACCTGGCGCGGCCGGCTTCGGCGGCTTTGAAGATATTTTCGACATGTTTAACAGCGCCTTCGGCGAGGCCGTCAGCGGCCGCCGCCGTTCGTCGACCGGCGGTCGCGACCGCCGAGTCGATGTGACGATTGACTTTACCGAAGCGATTTTCGGCGTTGAAAAAGAAATTGAATTCCAGCGCTTGGCAGCCTGCGGCGTTTGCGATGGCTCGGGCGCGGCGGCCGGTTCAAAGCCAACAGCCTGCCGGACCTGCAATGGCAGCGGTGAAGTGCGCCAGGTGCAGCAGACCCTGCTCGGCTCCATGGTGCGCGTCGCCAACTGCCCCAACTGCGGCGGCAAAGGCGAAGTGATCGCCAAGCCCTGCCACAACTGCGACGGTTCTGGGCGCAGGCGCAAGAAGACCGTCTTAAACGTCAAAATTCCAGCCGGTGTCAGCGAAGGCATTCAGATTCAAGTGCGCGGCGACGGCGACGTCGGCGAGCGCGGGACGCCGGCCGGCAATCTGTATGTGGTGGTGCATGTCAAAGATCACCCCTTCTTCAAGCGCAATGAGAACAACATCATCCTCGATATTAGCATCAACGTGGCGCAGGCAGCCCTCGGCGACAAAATTCGCGTGGATACCGTGGATGGGCCGGTTGAGCTGGCGATTCCGCCAGGAACGCAAACCGGCAAAGTCTTCCGGCTGCGCGGGCGCGGCATTCCGCGTTTGCGAAACGACGGCTCCAATTCCGGGCGCGGCGACCAGCTGGTTTACGTCCAGGTTGAAACTCCGACTGAACTGACCGAACATCAGCGCGGGCTATTCGAGCAGCTGGCGGATACCTTCGGGCATGAAATCACCCCGCAAACCGGCGGCCGCGGCTTCTTCGACAAGGTGATGGACTTTTTGGGGGGCGAAGGCAAATAAACCTGACTGACGCAAGCGCCGCGCAGGAATCCTGAACAGCCATGAGCAGCTGGATTGAAGTTGCGATGAAAGTCGATGGCGAAAGCGCCGAGGCGGCCGCCGAAGTTTTGCGGCGCTATGGGCATCAGGGGGTTTCGATTGAACAGGACGGCATCGCGCCTGATGTCTGGGACGAAGGCGAAGTCCCGCCGCCGCAAAGCCTGACCTTGCGCGCGTATCTCCCCGATGACTCTCGCCTTGAGGCTGTCCAAAGGCATTTGGAGGCGGCTTTGGGACACATGAGCCTGATGTACCCGATGCCCAAGCCGCAGTATCGCCGCCTCAAAGAGGAGGATTGGGAACAGGCTTGGAAATCTCATTATACGCCGGTGCGCGTCGGCAGACGGCTGTTGATTCGTCCGCTTTGGGTTGATGTGGAATTGGCGGCCGGCGACATTGAGATTGCGCTTGACCCTGGCATGGCTTTTGGCACCGGCGCCCACCCAACGACCCAGCTTTGCCTGGCGGCGCTGGAAGATCGGGTTCAGCCGGCGCAGGACATTCTGGATTTGGGATGTGGCAGCGGCATTCTGTCGATTGCGGCCGCCAAGCTGGGCGCCAGAAGAGTCCTGGCGCTGGACACGGACGCGATTGCCATCCAAGCCACCAGAGAAAATGCCGCGTCAAATGGAGTCGCTGATAAAATCATCGCCCAGCAGGGAAGCCTCGCAGCCGTAAAAACTTCAGCCCGCCGCTTTGACCTTGTGGTCGTGAACATTCTGGCGCGGGTCATCCTCAAGCTGGCTGAAAACCGACTTGACGAAACCGTCCGTCCAGGCGGCATGGCCATTTTTAGCGGAATCATCGAGACGCAAGTGGAAGAGGTTGAAGCCGCCCTGCGCCAAACCGGCTTGCGGCCCTGCGTCCGTCGTCAAAAAGGCGACTGGGCGCTGATTGCGGCAGAACGCCCGCGGCATCAGGCATAACGATGACTCGCCTGGAGGACAAGGAACGGGCTGATTATGTGCGGCGGATGTTTGACCGCATCGCCGGGCGCTATAACCTGATGAACCGCATGATGACCGGCGGTCAAGATATAAAGTGGCGGCGCTTCGCGGTCAATCAAGCCAAATTGCCGCGCCAGGGCGCTTTGCTGGATATTGCGACCGGCACTGGCGATATTGCCTTTGAAGCCCTGAAAAAGACCCCGTCAGCCCGGGTGTTCGGCGCTGACTTCGCCTTGCGGATGATGCAGGTTGGACGGCGTCAAGCGCCATACGGAGACAGGGTGGCTTGGACCGGCGCCGATGCCATGCAGCTTCCCTACGCTGATGAGAGCTTTGATGCGGTGGTATCGGGTTATTTGCTGCGTAATGTGATTGATATTCCAAAATCACTTGCCGAACAGCGGCGCGTGCTGAAGTCCGATGGGCGGATTGTTATTCTGGATACCTCGCCGCCGCCAAAGAATCCGCTGCGGCCCTTGATCCTGCTGCACCTCAAAATCGGCATTCCGATGCTGGGGCGCTTGATCGCCGGCAAAAGCGCGGGCGATGCCTACAGCTATCTGCCGCAGTCGACGCAGGCATTCAAGACCCCGACAGAGCTTGCCAGGCTGATAGAAGAGGCCGGTTTCCGCGAGGTTCAGTTCAAGACATTGATGTTCGGCGCGATGGCGGTGCACTGGGGCGTCAAATGAGGGAAAAACGGGGGAATAAGCAACGAGCCATGCGATGATGACTCGCTGCTAGCGATGTGACTGAAACATGCGATTTCTCCTTTGGGGCAGCATCGCGTGATTCAACGACCATTTCATCGGCTGCGATTCAGGAACGCACGTTATCCTTGTGACGATAGATGATACGTCCGCGATTCATATCGTAGAGGCTCATTTCGACTTTGACTCGATCTCCGAGCAGAATGCGAATGTAAAATTTACGCATTTTGCCGGACAAATAAGCCAGAACTCGATGTCCGTTCTCAAGCTCAACCATAAACTGCGTATTCGGCAATGCTTCGACCACCGTACCTTCAACTTCGAGCTTTTCTTCTTTCTTGCCCATATTCCTCCTCATATAAATAGACCGCGGCTGATTATAACGCAAAAAGCCGCTGCATGCCACCGGCATACAACGGTCTTTCCGACTATCTTGTAAAAGACAGAGGACTGAAAAGGATCAGCCTTTGCGCTGACGGCGGCGCGAACGGCGGATCGCCTTTTTCTTTTCGATGCGGCGCAGTTCACTCTTGGAGATATGCCACCGTTTGCGGCGCACTGTGCTAAGAATGCCGGCATTGGTCACACGTTTGCGAAAACGGCGCAGCAACTGTTCCTGACTTTCGCCTGGCTTGAGTTTGACTGAAGCCATTGGTCGAATCACCACCTTTTAATCGGTTGAATTTACGATAAGCAGTCAGCAAAATACAGTATATCGGACAAAGGCGCAAGATGCCACAGCTGGCTTTACTGCGCGGTCACACTGGCTTGGGCGGCGGCAAGTTCCATTTGACGTTCTTCCCATTGAGCCGTCTCGGCTTCGGTGACTTCGCTCAAGCTAAGACCCAAACGCTGTTTTTTCGATTCGATGCTGATAATCCGCAGCAGCAGCTTTTGGCCTTCATAGAAGCGGCGCAGCGCATTGTCTTCCGGGTTTTTGGACATCTGGCTGACATGCAGCAGCGCTTCGATGCCCGGTTCCAGGCTGACAAAAGCGCCAAAGGATTCGACGCGGCTGATGACACCGGTCACCAGTTGACCGATATGATACATTTCGTCTACCAGGCTCCACGGATTGGGCTGCAAGCGTTTGAGGCTCAAGCCGATGCGTTTGCCCTCGCCATCAAGGTTCAGAATATAAACCTCGACCTGCTCGCCAACCGCGACGATCTGGCTGGGATGACGAACGCGATGCCATGCCAATTCCGAAATATGGATCAGCCCGTCGGCTCCGCCGAGGTCAACAAACGCGCCAAAATCGCACAGCCCGCTAACCACACCCTGACGCGAGTTCCCTTCCGCGAGTTCGCGCAGCAGCGCTTCTTTGCGCGCCAAGCGGCTCTCGCGTTCGGCTTCAAGCTGGCTAAAGACCAGGCGGCGGCGCTTGCGGTTGACCTCAATCACTTTGACGGTCATTTCCATGCCGGCGAGTTCCTGCAAATGCGTCAGGCGATCTTCTTCCTTGAGTCCACGCGGCAGATTGACCACATGGCTGGCTGGGATGAAACCGCGCAGATGACCAAAGGGCATAATCAAGCCGCCCTTGTTGGCATCGGTAATCTCACCCGACCAGAGCGCGTCGGCATCCATAATCTCTTCGGCGCGTTTCCAGTCTTCGTTTTGGCGAGCCTGTGATGCTGACAAGATCAAATTGCCGTCGCTGTCGTTCAAACGGACGACGGCGACATCGATTTCGGCATCGATCTGAAAATCGGCCGGGTTCATCCCCATCCGTTCGATATCATGGCGCGTGACAATGCCGTCTTGCTTCCAGCCCACATCGACAATCAAGCCGTGGCTGTCTATCGAGAGCACAGTGCCGCGAACGATGTCGCCGCGTTCAATCTGGCTCCCGGCAAGGGATTCTTCCAATAGCGCCGCAAAATCCATCTCATCGCGCGGCGCGTCAGTTGCAGACTCTGTTTGCATAATCCATTATCTCCCCAAGTGGCTTTGATTGATCTTCGGTACAGGACAAAATAAAACCCGGCGGCTTCAGCCGCTGCTGAACAGCCGGTTCGGAACGCGTTTGTTCATTGAATCGCTGCTGAATCACTGTGGAATTACACGAACGCCCTGCCTTGACCGAAAATCGTTGGGGATTATACAAAGCCGCCGGATGTTTGTCAACAAATCCAAGCCCGAAAAACAAAACTGCCTGCCGATCTAACCGGCATTCCAGGTTCGTCAGCCAAACCCGGCTTTTATTCGGGCGGTTCTTCGTCGGGTGGCTCGGGCGCCGCGGCTTCAGCGAGAGATTCCGGATTTTCGTCTGCCGCTTCCGCCGTTTCGGTCGTCTCCGCCGTTTCAGTCGTCTCCGCCGTTTCGGTCGTCTCCGCCGTTTCGGTCGTCTCCGTCATTTCGGTCGTCTCCGCCGCTTCGGTCATTTCGGTCGTCTCCGCCGTTTCGGTCGTCTCCGTCATTTCGGTCGATTCGTCATCTTCATCGGCTTCGCCGGCTTCGGTGCCCCAGCGCTGCGTGAAACCCACCCGGCGTCTTTCCGGCTCCAGATGGCTGATGCGGAGCGACAGATGATCGCCTTTCTGCACATAAGAATAAGGTTCTTTCAATGCGCCGTCGCCCATTTCACTAAGGTGGAGCAAGCCTTCGAGACCGTCGCCCAGGGCGACAAAAGCGCCAAAATCAACTACATTGGTCACATGTCCTTCGACCAGCTGGCCCTCGTGATATCGGCTTTGGGCATCATCCCAAGGATCGCTAAGCAGACGTTTGCGGCTTAACGCGATCCGATTGGTTTCGCGGTCCAAGTTCAGCACATAAACCTGGACTTCCTTGCCGATGCTCAAGAGGTCGCGCGGATGATCGACGCGATGCCAAGCCAACTCACTGACGTGAATCAGCCCATCGGCGCCGCCGATATCGACAAAAGCGCCAAAATCGCGCAAGCCAGTGACGACGCCATCGACCACATCACCGATATTCAACTCGGCCAGCAGCTTCGATTTTTGTTTTGCCCGCCATTCTTTCTGCGCCTCGCGCTCGCTGAAAATCAGCCGGCGGCGGTCTTGGTCGACTTCAATCACCTTGACACCGAGCGTACTGTTGATCAATTCATTCATGGCTTCTTTCCGTTCGACGGCCATATTGGCGGATACCAGATGGGAGCCGGGGACAAATCCTTCCAGTCGATTCCAGCGGACCAGGATGCCGCCTTTGTTGTATCCACTCACTTTGACATCCACCGCGTCTTGCGATGCCAGCAGTTCACGCGCTTTTTCCCAATCATATCGCTGCAAGCCCATGTTGATGGAGACAATCAGGTTATCGTTCTGGTCACGCGGGTTAAGGACATACACTGGCACATTGGCGCCAGTCTGCAAACTTTCGCGAAAGCTGTCGTCCATCCGCTCCAGATCCTGTGAGAGGACGATGCCATCTTGCTTGGCGCCGAGGTCGACGATGATCTCGCGGTCATCAATCTGCAAGATGGTCGCTTCGCGTATTTCGCCACGGCGCGGCGGCGTATAGGAATAATTGAACGATGAGGCCAGCATCTCCTCAAAATTCTCGTCGAGCATGGCGTTGCTGTCTTTTTCTTCACTCATAAGGTTCAGTATGCCTTCTGCTTGAGCAGGTTAAGTCGCGCTTCGGGCTGAAGCGCGAAAATCAACAATGGCGGCCGCTGGTTAAAATGTAAATATGACGGCGGCCCAAATAAACTGCACGGCCTTATTATAACCTAAATCCATTAGATTCGCATTATCGCCGCCTGAACCCGAGCCGTCCCCTAGATTTCGGGCTGCGCTTCGCCAAAGCCGCGCCCCTGCAAACCGCGGTCAATCTCCCAAGGATACACCACATAGGCATCGGTCACATCGCCGTAGAGTTCCGGCTTGATGTTGGAAAACAGGGAGCGATAGGGATTGAAATGCAGCACACAGTTATAAGCCTGTCCGCCGGCCGAACTGACGCGTTCGCGGACAGCGATGCTGGTGCGCCCGCTGCCCCAGACATCATCGACAATCAAGGTGCGCCGCCCGCGCAGCAGGTCTGGATCCGGAAACTGCAAGAATGTGGGCCAAGCCATCATGCCCGACTGTTCCGTCGAGGGGAAATCCACCGATGCGGTCAATAAATGCTGAATGCTTAGCGCCTCTGCCAGCAAACCGCCCGGGATGACACCGCCGCGGGTAATCATCACCATAGCGCCAAAGGGGCCCAAATGCTGAATTCGCGGTATCAATTCATCAATGAGTTGGTCTACTTCTTCCCATGCGATCAATCGATGCCGGCGGGGTTCTTGCGGACGCATTATCATAGCCCCCTTCACAAAATCAGGTCAATAAACTTGGACCGCTATTATATAGGATGGGTTCAATCGGCCCAAATGATGAGCGGCCTCAGCCGACCAGCCGCCTTATTCGTCCGGCGCTTCCGCAGTGGAGGGATCAATTTTCACAAACGCAAGCCGCTGATGGCGGATAGAATCGGGCTTTGGGTTTAATATCACATTCCATGTCCAGGCCATCGCCCGCGCTTTGTCAAACTTGCCGACCTTGTTGATGCCGTGTATCCGGCCGGCGGCAATCGCCGGCTGCATGAATCCGACCGCTTTGGGCAGGCTGCTAAAACCCAGCAGGGCTTTGTCAGCGCCGCGCTGCAATGCCAGAGCCTGCCAGCGGATTTTTTCTTCGGCCGCCAGCTTCCATCCTGGTTTGCTGGGCTTCTGCTGAATCAAAAGATGGACATAACGCCCCTTGAACGACCTCAAGTCCAGCAAGTCACCTTCAGCGCCGGCCACCGCTTGAATGCGGCGCCAAGTATCTTCGCTGTGATGCGCCTTTTCACCGCGAATCAGCAAGCCTAGCTCATCGACGGCCGCTTCAGCCAGAATCCGCACATAATCATGTTTCTCCAGCAGTTCGGCGCAGCCTTGGGTCACCCGCCCGGCCGGCAGCACGGCAATGAATCGTCCGCCCGGCCGCAGCATATCCAAGACGCGCTTAAGCAAGTCCGTTTTCAGTTCAATATCATAAGCCACGGCGGCATCCACGCTGTTCGGCGGCATGTTCGACAGATGAAGGTTATCCGCCGCCAGTAACCGAATATCAAGGTCGGCGCGCCGTTCCGCCAGGACATGCCCGCACTGACCATCTATATCGACAAGCCGCAGCCGCGAGGAGCTTGGCGGCAGATGTTTTGCCATCGCCGTCACAAAATGATATTTGAAGCGCGCTGGATTCATCGGCTGCTGGCTGCCTCTTTGATCAGTTTCAGAAATTCGTCCCATTCTTCACGAAAGAAATGCAGGGTGGCTGGCCCCAATTCGATATGGTAAATGGTCTCGCCGTCGGGTTCCTGCACTTGCCAGACGATATAATTTTCCGTCTCGGCAATAGCGCTGGCGGGCGCGTCGTTTTTGTCGGCCATCTTCTGCTCTCCCTGAATGGATTGATGTAGAAATCAAAAACGCGCTGCATACCGGCTGCCAGCGCGTTCATCATTCGGATTTCGGCGCCGATTAGCTGCGCCGGCCGCGGTCGCCGCTGCCGCGCCGGTCGCCGCCGCGAGGGATATCGCCGCGGCGGTCTTTACTGCGGCGATCATCGCCGCGGCGGGCGGCGCCGCGCCGATCTCGGCCACCGCGGCGGTCGCCGCCACGACGATTTCCACCGCGGCTACTGGCGGCATCGCGGCGGATGGCTTCCTCGACATCCCAGCCTTCCAAGACCGCCTGACGGCTCAAACGCACGCGGCCGGTGCCATCTATGCTGATGACCATCACCATGATTTCATCGCCGATGCTAACCTCTTCTTCGACGCTTTCGACGCGGTAATCAGCCAGCTGCGACACATGAACCATGCCTTCGCTGCCGGGCAGGAACTCGACAAAAGCGCCGTAGTTTTCGACGCGGGTCACTTTGCCGGTATAGATTTGACCGATTTCCGGGTCTTCCACCATGTTGCGGATTTTCTCGATGGCTTTCAATACGGCGGCGCCGGTTTCGCCGGCGACATAGACCAGACCATCTTCTTGGATCTCGATTTTGACAGTGTGTTCATCTTGCAGCGCGCGCACGTTTTTGCCGCCGGGGCCGATGACCGCGCCGATTTTATCGACCGCGATTTTGAATGATTCCATGCGGGGGGCGTATTCGCTGAGGGTATCGCGCGGCTGGGGCATGGCGGCCGCAATCACCTCTAGGATTCGCAGGCGGGCATCTTTGGCCTGCGCCAGAGCCTGGCGCATGGTATCGCGGGTGACGCCGGCGATTTTGATGTCCATCTGCAAGGCTGTGATGCCTTCAACCGTGCCGGCAACCTTAAAGTCCATATCGCCGAGGTGATCTTCCATGCCCTGAATGTCGGTCAAAACCGCGACTTGACCGCCTTCTTTGATTAAACCCATCGCAATGCCGCCGACCGGATTCTTAATCGGAACGCCGGCATCCATCAGCGCCAATGTACTGGCGCAAACACTGCCCATAGAGGTGCTGCCGTTGGAGCTCATCACTTCGCTCACCAGGCGCAAAACATAAGGGAACTCGCGTTCGGGCGGTATCATCGACAGCAGCGCTTTTTCTGCTAGGGCGCCGTGTCCGATTTCGCGGCGTTTCGGGCCGCGCATCGGATACGTTTCGCCGGTGCTGTACGGCGGAAAGTTATAGTGGTGAATATAACGTTTGTCATCTACCGGGCTGAGGCCATCCATGAACTGCGAATCGCTGGGCGTGCCGAGCGTTGCAATCGTCAAGACCTGTGTCTCGCCGCGCATAAACATGCCCGAGCCATGCACGCGGGGAATAAGACCGACTTCGGCAAACAGGGGGCGAATGCTGGTGTAATCCCGGCCGTCGGGGCGCACGCCGTCATTGATGATGCGACCGCGCACAACCTGCTTGACGACCTGCTCAAAGGCGCGTTTGACATGCTTGAGACTGTATTTTGCCGCTTCGCCTTCAAGGTCTTCGTTTTCGCGGGCGTATTCTTCAATCAGCGCTTGCTGAATGGCATCCAGAGGTTCGCGGCGTTGGGCGCGGTCGGGATAAGCCCTCATAATTTCATGGACTTGGCCCTGAGCTTTGGCAGTCACTGCCGCCAGCAGGCCTTCATCCAGGCTGTCTTTGGCGGCTTCCCGCTTGGCTTTGCCAATTTCGTCACGGATCTGATTTTGCAGGGCAATGATGTCCTGTATGGCATCATGCGCCATAAACAGCGCTTCGAGCATGGTATCTTCGTCGACCTGTTTGGCATTGCATTCGACCATGTTAATCGCATCGGCAGTGCCTGATACCCGCAGGTCAAGCGAGCTTGCCTGCATTTGGGTATAGGTCGGGTTCATGGTCAAGCCGCCGTCAACCAAGCCAACGCGGGCCCCGGCGACTGGCCCGTTCCAGGGAATATCCGAAATCATCAGGGCGGCGCTGGCGGCGATAATCCCCAGCATATCGACATGATGCTGTCGGTCATGCGACAGGGATATCAAGATCACCTGCACATCATTACGCATATTCTTGGGGAAGAGGGGACGCAGCGTGCGGTCAATCACGCGCGAAATCAAAATCGCGCCTTCTGAGGGGCGGCCTTCACGCCGAAAGAACCCGCCCGGCACCCGGCCGCCGGCGTACATTTTCTCTTCGTAATCTACACTTAGCGGAAAGAAGTCCAGCCCGGCGCGCGGCGCGCCCATCGTCGTCGAGCAGAATAACATGGTGTCGCCCATGCGGACTGTGACCGCCCCGCCAGCTTGCTGGGCATAACGGCCGGTTTCGATGATAACCTCTTTACCGGCTATAAAGCCCTTGTATTCGCGTATATCTAGAGTCATAGAGTTCTCCATTATAAAATGCGCCTTGTCAGGGATTGGGGCAAGCTGTCGGCTTTCATGCCGCTTCGACCCCATCCCGGTTTGACGCATCAGCATTCATCCAATATATGCCGATTGGCATTTCATGCCGTGCTTGTCCAAGCCGCTGGCTGCACACGGCGGCATCATCGCCCGAAAAGTCAACGCCTTCTGCGGCCATCGCAATCAGCGCCGCAGCCCCAGCCGCTTGAGCAAACTGCGGTATACTTCTGGTTTCTTCCTGGCGATATACTTCAAATGACGGCGGCGCTGACCCACCAGCTTGAGCAAACCACGCCGCGAATGCTCATCGTGGCTGTGTGTTTTAAGGTGTTCCGTCAACTGTACAATCCGCGCAGTCAGCAATGCGATCTGCACTTCCGGCGACCCGGTGTCCCCCGCTTCTCGACCAAAGTCCTTGATAATTTGAGCTTTTACCGCTTTGTCTAATGGCATTAGAACCGTCCCTTCGCTAGCCACCGGACAGGCTGGACAGTTAGCCTGTCGGTCTTGACAAACAAATGGAGTATATCACCTTCAAGAGATTGCAGCAATGCCAAGCTAATTATTGACTGCATCCATATCATCATTCGCCGCCAGCTTCACCGTATGATGCGTGCGGAATAAATTGTACTGGTCGGCGCGGCCCGGCAAGGGATTAAGCACGTTTTCGGTTTTCATTATCGAAATCCAGAGAGCCAGGTCCCATTGATTTTCAAGCTGCTTTTCGATATTGGCGTGGTTGATCGCGAGGCTGCTGCTGTACATATCCAGCAAAATGCGGATAAACTTATCGCGCTTGGCAAGCAAGGCGGCCACAGACGGGCTGTTGAGGTTAAGCTCAATGCCTTTCGTGTTGTAATCGCTGTGCGGATTCGGATATTCGTTGACCCGCGCCATATCATTCGTCATCAGATATTCGACCGCGTGCTGGAAAACCACCCCAGAATCGTGTCCGCGCAAGCGGCGATGCAAACTGCCGAGCGGACACCAGGCGAAATTGCGGAAACTAGTGAACTGTTCGACGCTGACCACCACACGAGCCACCATGCGGGCAACCTCGCTGTCCTGTTCATAAAGCCGATGCAGCGAAACCCCCAGCCATTTGCGGGTCATCTTGTCGTCCTTGCGGACCTCGTCTTTGGCTGCGTTCAATAATGGCCGTTCGTCCGCCGTCGGGACCCGTATCACCGGCACCAGATCATCCGGATTGTGGCGATGCGGCACCAATTCACGGTGCAAGACGCGCTCGCGCACCAGACTGTCGATCCAAAGCGACCGCCATTGGTCGCTGTCATTCATGCCGGGGCGGCTAATATCCCGCTCCATTTCCAGCCCCTTGAGCAGGAAACCGTAATTGACGTATTTCCATTTGCGCGCCTGCAAGGTATTGGCGACGCGCTGGGCGATGCGGTCCACAATGAGCAAGGTCTTCGAAACCACCGGATGCTGATGGTCAAGAACAGCCGCGCCCGCCGCCGTCAGCTGTTTTAGGATGCCCAGCGAGATGGACTGCGAAACCAGGTCTTGACCCCGTTCTGCCGATACCACCGCGCCAACATTCAACAGCTGCTGAATCAGGTCTTGGGTCGTGATTTCGATTTTGGGATTGGCGGCCTGGAGTCGGTAAAACTGAATAATCACGCTCGTCCACTGCGACGGCGTAAAACTTTCGGCTTCATCATCAGCTTCAACCCGGCTTAATGACTGATGGGTCTGCAAATCGGCGAAATCGTCGATATATTCCAACTGAAGCGACGGGTGATTTTCCAGCTGGCGGCTGGTGCTGCCGCGCACCCCCCAGACAATCACGGTTTTACTGCGTTGGACCAGGGCGTTGATCACGTCGTTGAAGTCGCGGTCGCCGCTTGCCAGGATAATGACATCGCCGGCTTCAGGATGCCCGATATCCGTCATCACGTCGCGGGCGATCCGAATATCCGCGCTGTTTTTGCCGGGCAGGTTGAACACTGGGTCGATATTAGCCATCATCAACCGCGAGAGCGCATCATCGGCTACTTCGCGGCCGGAATAATCCACCAGGGGCGGCAAGGCGCCGCGGTGTCCCCAAGGGGCATAGGCGGACATTTTGACGACATTGCCATGCGCCTGCGCCTGCGAGACAAAACGTTCAATCAGATAATCGAGATTGACCATAAAACCCTGGCCATGCAGGCTGATTGAAATGTTCTCAAAATCAATATACACCCAAACATTCTTGGTCTGGATGCCCAGCAGGTTCTCCAATCGCTGGAAGACAATCTCGTCGGCGAACTCGGTGCCTTGCAGGACATCATCCGAACCCCACATCCGGATTCGGGCGTTGCGAGTCTTCTTGATTCGATAAATCAGCGGCAGCAGATCACGGCTGGTTGTCGCCAAGATCAATTCATCGACCGGGTTGGGGTCATAAGAAAAGTAGTGAATCAAAAGAATGTCGGCCAAGTCCTGTCGGTTGGGTATGTCAAAGTCATCCACTTTATAGCCGACGTTGCGGAAAATCGTTTGCGGGTCAACGTGCCAGTTGCCGCGATGGGCCTCCCAGTTGGCGACAGCAATCGACTTCAACATACTCGAGCTGGACAGTCCGGCGGCGAAGGCCGCCCCGCCGCGCAAGGCGACCGCAAGCTCCTGCAAGTCAATGCTCACATTCTGGGCGGCGAACCAGCGCAGCAAGTCATCTACATCAACAATTAAATAAGCAGCCATCATCTATTCCTAAAAAGTCAAACCGCCAGCCTGCGAATCCGCGAGCGGGTGGCAAACGCGAAAAATCCATGACACCGCATGGACAGCCAGTATCTTGCAGGGTATGTTCTGTTCGAGATAATCATCGCTTGTTTTTTTAAGAAAATAAGCACAGCCTTATGTTGAGTCTAGCATTGGAACTTGATATCATCAATATGTGATTTGTAAATTTTTTCACAAAATCGGCAAGTTCGTCACGCTCCGCTTTCGGGGCGCCGGTTCGTCTTTCGGCAGCGCCCTTTCCGATAGGCGTATACACGCCATTTATCTAATACGCTTTGGCGAATAATGCGAGTTTTTCAGCCGTTTTCCCGGTGATGACACATTCGCCCCCGCCATCCGGCTGTTCAAAAAGATAGCAGCGAATGGTGGCGCCGGTCTCATCTTTCACAGCCAGTTCATCCTCGTCCGAACCCCGCCACCAGGCGCGCGCCCATCTCCCCGCCTCAATGACCTGTTTAAGTTCATCATAGGAGTTCACATCATCCATATTCTCATCGCGGAATGTCTGGGCGTCCGCAAGCAAATTCGCCTGAATGGCGTCAAGCAAGGCGGCTACAGTTTCGGCAATGCCGTCCTGGGACACAAACCGTTTGCCGGCGCGCCCTAAAATATCGCGCCGCGCCAGCGCCGCATTGTTCTTTTCAACATCCTTCGGTCCAATTTCTATCCGAACCGGCACGCCGCGCATCTCCCAATCATTGAACTTAAAGCCGGGGGACTGCCCTTCGCGGCGGTCAACATGAACGCGCAGGCCGGCGCCGCGAAGCTGTCGATGGAGTTTGGCGACGGTTTCCATGACCGCGGTTTTTTGACTGTCGTTCTTATAAATCGGCACCATCACCGCTTGATAGGGCGCCAGTTTGGGCGGCAGACGCAGCCCTTTGTCGTCGCCATGCGCCATCACAACCGCCCCGACCATACGGGTACTCAAGCCCCAGGATGTCGTCCAGCAGAATTCCTGCGCGTTGCTTTCTGTCAGGTGTTTGATGTCAAAGGCCTTGGCAAAGTTCTGCCCCAGGTTGTGGCTGGTGCCAGACTGCAATGCCTTTTTGTCGCGCATCATCGCTTCGATGGTATACGTTCGCAGCGCGCCGGCAAACCGTTCCAGTCGGCTTTTTTCGCCTTTAATCACGGGAATGGCGGCATCATTGATGGCAAAGTCAGCATAGATATCGAGCATTTGCCGCGTTTCGGCTTCGGCTTCGTCATGGGTGGCATGCGCCGTATGCCCCTCTTGCCACAGGAACTCGGCTGTACGCAGGAAGGGACGGGTTCGCATCTCCCAGCGCACCACATTTGACCATTGATTGATGAGCAGCGGCAAATCGCGGTAAGACTGAATCCAATCGCTGAAGGCTTCGCCGATGACCGTTTCGGAAGTCGGGCGCACCACCAAAGGCTCCTCCAGTTCTTTGCCGCCGGCATGGGTAACGACCGCCAGTTCTGGGCTGAATCCTTCAACGTGCTGCGCCTCGCGCTTGATATAGCTTTCGGGGATAAACAGTGGGAAATAGGCATTTTGATGGCCTGTCGCCTTAAAGCGGCGATCCAAGCCGTCTTTGATCGCCTCCCAGATTTCATAGCCATACGGTTTGATGATGACACATCCACGCACCGGGGACGGCGCGGCCAAGTCGGCGCGGTAGACGATTTCGTTGTACCATCTGGAAAAATCTTCACTTTGGGCTGTGACCGCCGGTCCCGACATAAGGCAACCATCCTTTGGCTGGGCTAAGCATCTTCGATCAAGGTCTCTCATTATAATCGGCGCGGTTCAGAATAAAAGCCCCGGGCCCTAACTTCTCATGCCGCCGTCTCCTTCACAGATTTTGAGGGGCGGCGTCAGAATGAGGTGGATTTGGCCAGCTGCGTTCATGGTTCTTTTTCAGCTTGGCTATGACCGCTTCGCCAAGGTCAATCTCGCTGATGCTTGCCAGCTGGAGCAGGTAAAGCATCACATCGGCCAACTCGGATGCCAATTCATCGGGGTCATCGGCCGCATCGCCCCATTGGAAATGCTCAAGCACTTCGCTGGCCTCCAGCGCCAGTGAAACCGCCAGGTTCTTTGGGGTTTGGGGCTTGCTTGAATGGTCGTCATACCAGCCTTTGCTGGCCACAAAGTCGTGCATCGCCTGCGTTAAGGTCTCTAAATCCACCGGCATTCTCTGTTTAATAGGCATTCGGGCTGGAACGGGCAAGGGATTGCCAGAGGGTGCGGATAATAATTTTGATGTCCAGCCAAAGCGACCAATTCTCGACGTACCACAGGTCATAAGCTGTGCGTTCGGCAATTGAGGTATCTCCCCGCAGTCCATTGACCTGCGCCCAGCCGGTCATGCCTGATTTTTCGCGGTGCCGTTCCATATAACGCGGGATTTGATCTTGAAACCGTCTCACATACATGGGTCGTTCCGGGCGCGGTCCAACCAGGCTCATGTGGCCCACAAACACATTGATCAGCTGCGGGATTTCGTCCCAGTTGCTGCGGCGCATGAACCGTCCCAGCCGAGTCACCCGCGGGTCATTTTCGACGGTCCAGGTTTGCCCGGCGGATTCGGCATTCGAACGCATTGACCGAAACTTAATCATGGGAAAGGGCCGGCCATCCAAGCCCATACGAAGCTGCCAATAAAACACGGCGCCGCGTGATTCCATGCTGATCACCAGCGCCGTCAGCAGCATAAGAGGCGACAGCGCGATCAGCCCGGCCGAGGCGCCAACCAAATCCAAGGCGCGTTTCAGGCTTAGCTTCCATCCGCGCAAGGCGATATCACGCACGGTCAGCAGGGGGGCGCCGCCGAGGTCATCCACATTCAGATCGCCGGCCATATACGAGAAAATATCCGGATAGACCTTAATATCGACCTGACCGCGCTGGCAGAGGGCAACAAGCTCGACCAATTCGCCGCGTTTGGCATCGGACAGGGCGACAATCACCTGCTCAACCTGCAATTCATCAATCAACCGCGGAATATCTTCGTATTTGCCGATAAATGGAAAGCCCAGCATTCTGCCCTTGAGGCCGGCATTGCAGACAATGCCGACAATGTGATAGCCGAGCTCGGGACTGCTGCGAATTTTGCTGGTGATGTCACGGGCGATGCGCCCCTCGCCGACAATCAGCAGGTTATCACGGATAATCCCCCGTCGGCGTAAGGAAACCCGCGCCAGCCGATACAGTTCGCGCCCTAGGCCGGTCAAAAAAACACTGAAAAACCAGACATAAAAAAGCAGGCTGCGGGGATAGATGACTTCTAAGGAGGTGTTTTGCAAAAGAAATTCCTGAATGCCGCTTGCCAGCAGGGTGCCCAGGGTCACCACGCCGATGACATTTCGGATTTGGTCAAAACGGCTGAAAGCCCGCTTGAGATGATACAGCTGCGAGAAATAGAACATGACCAGAATGGTTAATGTATGCAGAACGACAGTCGGGATATAATTCATGAGCGGGGGCTGCCCGGCAGGCCGCGGAAAAAACGGCAGCAGTTCGCGGGCTTCATAGGCGACGATGAAGGCGATGACCAGCATCAGCATATCCACGATGACTAAGGCGGCGCTCGAAACCATCTTCAAGCGATGACTCCAGCGATGCGCGCCGGGTTCTAATGCGGCCGCGTTGGATTGCGAATTTCGTTCCATAAATCCGTCCCTCCCTTCATCAGCAAGGCTGCTAAAATGATCAGGTGCAGCGGCAAAGCTGTTGTTTGGCGAAAGCGCTTGCGATAGAAGATCAACATCGCGCGCCAGAATTCGGCCTGCGCTTTTTCGCTTTTGTGGCTTGCCGCTCCTTTGACGTGCTTCACGACCACTTCAGGATAATACCAGACTTTGTATCCCGCTTCCTTAAACCGATAGGACCAATCCAAATCTTCGCCGTACATAAAGAAGGCTTCGTCCAGCAATCCGACTTTTTCAATCGCCTCTTTTCGCACCTGCATATAAGCGCCGACCACCGAATCCACTTCTAGGGCCTCGTCTTCATCGGCAAAGGTCATATTATAGCGTCCAAAGCGCGGGCTTTGTGGAAAACGTTTTGCCAGGCCCGAATAATGATAGAAGCTGACCGCTGGTGTTGGAAAGCTGCGGCGACAGGCTTTGTCGAGGCTGCCATCCATCAGGACCAATTTGGGGCCGGCGGCGCCCACATCTGGTCTGGAATCCATAAACCTCATCATCTCATACAGCGCATGGGGCGGCAATTCCGTATCGGGATTCAACAGCAGGGCATAACGGGGCGCATTTTCCTCGATATGCCCGGCGGCATGATATCCCAAATGCTGGAGGCCGATATTGTTTGCCCGCGGATAGCCGATATTAGCGCGGTTGACAATGAGTTCAGCCTGGGGGAAGGCGGTGCGTATCATTTCCGCGCTGCCATCCTGCGACGCGTTGTCAACGACCACAGCACGGTAGGTCAAGTCGCCTTCGCTGGCAAACACCGTCTCAAGGCAGCGTTTCAAGCAATCGCATGTATTCCAGTTGACAATAACAATTCCGATGTCCTGCACAAGCCGCCTCTTGGACTATAAGGGCGAAATATGTCAATGCCCCGTCTCTTCACAGCTTTTTGGATTGAGGCAATAGACGATTAAAGTCGGATGATGCCAGTAGGATGCCGTGTTCATCATTGATTCTGAACCGGTCCATACCGGGCGCTGAACCGCCGCGATCCGCTTGAAGTTCGCATCCAGCCGACTTAGGTAATCACGCTGCCGCTGAAGCGTCTCCGGCGGCACGATCATTTCCGATCTAAGCACATCAAAGGCCAGCGCATCCGAGTAAATCATGTAATCATAATGCTCTCCATCGGGCAAAGTCTCTGCATAGACCACAAACTGCTGTTCGTTGGGGTACAGCGCGTCATCCAGCGGCACATTATAGGAGCCATTCAGAAAAATGCGGGCGCCGCCGGGGATGCTGCCGCGTATCCACTCTAACATAAGATAGCGGGTGTCCGGCTGGGTGAACATCTTGACGACCTGCACCGACAAGACCAAAGGCTGAATAATTAAAATCAAAGCGACGGCTGGCATCAAGAGGCTTTTGGGCAGTGGAATGCGCTTCACCAGCCAGCCCGCCCCAACCGCGGCTAAGAGCGCGGCAAAGGGCAGGATCAGCAGCAGCACGCTGCCACTGTGTCCGGGACGTATAACCCGCAATGCCACCAGCGCATAAATCAGGATCAACAGCCCAATCAAAATAACATACAGCAATGGTGAATTTTGCCGCAGGATCTGGATTTTGGTTTTTGGACGCGCCTGCCAGCCGGCGACGAATGACAGACCTATGGCAATCAAAGCGGGAATGCCAATCGCAAACAAAGCGGTGTAAATGATGATGTAAGCCAATCCAGACCAGGCATCCACCAAGAAATAATCGGGGACGTCGGCTCCGGTGCTGGTATATTGCCCGACAATCCACTTGAAATCGCGCCAAAAATGGCTGAAATCCAGCAATGTATAGGGCGATCCCAGGATAAACACCAAGGGGATCAGCACCCAAGCCATGCCAACCACAAGCAGCATACGGCGAGTGCGGCAGCGATACAGCAAAATCAGCCCGACCATCAGCGTCAGCAAACCCACGGCCGCGGCGTTGTAGCGGGTCGTCGCCGCCAAACCCGTGACCGCGCCGGCAAACAGGTACAAACGCTGCCGATGGTCTGTTCGGTCTGTGTAAAGCGAAGCCATACAAGCCCATGCCGCCAGCATCATCCAGCCAGCGGCAAGCGACCCGGGTTTGATGTAATGCGCGTGCTGCACAAGCGTATAGGTCACTGCGACCAGCAGCCCGGCGCACAGAGCCGCGTATCGCCCGGCGGCCATCCGGGAAATCGCATAGGCGCAGGCAGCCATCAGCAAGCCGCCGAATACCGAATACATTCGGGACATGACATACAATGGAAAGGCGGCATAGGCGCGCAGACTAAAGCCATCGCGGTCAGCAAGCGACAAACCCTCCAAAGCGCCTGTAAGATGCAGCAGGACAAAGTTTGTATTGATGATCAAAGCCGGATAATTGAAGAATTCGGGATTCAGGCGATTCCGCAGCGCCATATTCACCGGTATAGCCACATTAAAAAATTCATCGGGCTGTATCGGCGCTTGCTCATGCACCATGCCCAAAGGCGCAGTAGACGGAAAATAGTCAGGATTCAACTGTCCATAGCTGATGCCAATCATACGCAAGCCAGCCGCAAACAACAAAAGCGCGGTCACCGCTAGCCAGTCTATCGGGCGCATTTAATGCAGTCCCCGCGCGGTCGGCAGAACAGCCAGCGGCTTGCCCTTCAAGGCCGAACGCATGGCAGCGCGGTCATCCCAAGGATGTTCAGTGAGGCCAAAACACATGCTCTGCTCGTGTCCTTTGCCGCAAACCATCACCAGATCGCCGGCGCGCGCCATTTGGCAAGCCTGGTAAATCGCTTGGCCGCGGTCCGGCACGCGGATAAAGGTCTCGCCTTCAACAGCCCCCGCAGCCGCACAGCCCTGCGCCATCATCTCCAGAATGTCGGCCAGCGATTCCGTGCGCGGGTCTTCAGCCGTCAATAGGGTCATATCAGCCAAACCGGCCGCGGTTTCAGCCATCATACGGCGCTTCTCAACATCCCGCAAACCGGCGCTTCCAAACACGGCGATCAATCGTTTTCCCGCCGGCAGCATGGCGCGTCCGGCTTCCAAAGCGCGTTTGAGGGCATTGGGCGTATGGGCAAAATCAACCATGGCGACAAAATCCTGCCCTGCATCAATCCGCTCCATCCGCCCCGACACCAAATCAAGCGCGGCGATCCCGTGCTGAATGCCGCGCCAGCCCACCTTCAGCTGATGCGCCGCGCTGATGGCCGCCAGCGCATTGGAGACATTGAATTCGCCGACCAGCTGCATTTTGACTGGCTGGCCCTGGACAGCGAACGATGTCGAATCCGGCTGGCAGCAGATTTCGGTCGCCTGATAATCGGCGCGGTGATGGATGCCATAGCGCACTGATTTATCGGCTGGGATCGCCAGAAAATAATCAGCGGAAGGGTCGTCGGCGTTAACAACTGACACTTTCGCCAAGCCAGATTTGCGATGCGACTGGCGCAGCATGTGGAACATCGATGCTTTGGCGGCGCGGTAGTTTTCCCAGCTTCCATGAAAATCAAGGTGTTCGTGCATGACATTGCTCAATATGGCGACATCGATATCAACAGCCTGCAAACGGCCCTGCGCCAGGCCGTGACTGGTCATTTCCAGAATGCAGTGCGTCAGGCCAGCTTCAGCCATGCGCGCCAGACAAGCCTGGATCTGCGGCGCCCCGGGCGTGGTGACGTGCAAGCCGGTATCGACGGTCTCATCGCCAAAATCAGCGGAAATGGTGCTGATATAGCCGGCTTTGATTCCCGGCGCCTGTTTGAGGATATGATGCAGGATATGGCTGATGGTCGTTTTGCCATCCGTGCCGGTGATGCCAATGACCGCCAGCTTGCGCGAGGGAAAATCATAATAAGCCGCCGCCAGCAGCCCCAATACATCCGGCGCTTTTTTGACCTGAACATAGGGGACTGATAAACTGCCGGGCTCAATTTCGCCCACCACGGCCGCCGCGCCGGCCGCTACGGCGGCCTGAATATACCGGTGTCCATCGGTCGATAATCCCCTGCGGGCAACAAACAGCCCGCCCGGCTTAATATCTCGGCTCGATTCAACCACATCAGCGCCGATCACTGTCGCCGGATCGCCTTGCATTGAAAGGATATGACTGTCAGGGACGGCAGCCAGCAGCGCCGCCAGTGTTTTCGCCATGCTGTCCCCTGTCGGCATTCATCGCCGGCGGTTTTCCATAATCAACACAAGCGCGCCGGAGGGCGTCCGACGCGCTTGAATGACAATCGTGCTGTGGGTCTGCGGTTTAGTTCAGGCTTCGCGCCAGGCTGGTGAGGCTGGAGCGAACGCTGCCATCCACCACGCGGTCGGCCGAGCGAACAATCAGCCCGCCGAGGATAGATGGGTCAACCGAGAAGCTGGCTGATTCGGCGCCGACGGCATCCTGAACCCGCTTCTGCTCGGCTGCCGTCAGTGGCATGGCGCTCATCACTTCAACACTTCCGCCAAGACCTTTGGCATCCTTTGGCAGATCGGCGATAAAGCCGTCGATCAATGCTTTTTGTTTGGGCTGGTTGATGTTTTCGCCAAGGATACGGCTGGCGACGGCGACCGAGATATTGAGAACCTGCTCGCGCAGATCGCCTAACTGCTGATCGCGGATAACGGTCGCCTCTGTCTGGGCGTCAAACTGTATCTTGGCGGCGACCTGCCGGGCTTCGCTTTCGATGCTTTGGGCGACGTCTTCGCCGCGGCCGCGGGCTTCGTCAATGACTTTTTGCGCTTGGATACGGGCCTGCGCCAGGATTTTATCGGCTTCGGCTTCGGCATTTTCACGCGCTCTGGCGGCGGCGGCGGCGTCTTCCAGCCCTTTGGCGATGCGGCGGCGGCGTTCGTTCAGCATATTCACCAAAGGATCATAAATGAACCGCGTCATCAAGACATACAGCACGATAAACGCGATGATCTGTATCAGCAGAAAGCCCGGGTTAATGCCTAAATTATCAAGTGGATTCATGGTTTTCTCCCCTTCATCTCTCGCAGCTGACTAATTGAGCACGAAGAGGATAATCAGCGATACCACCAGGGCATAGATAGCGACTGCTTCCGCAAAGGCAATCCCAAGGATCATATTGGTCTGAATCGTTGGGGTATGGTCGGGGTTGCGTCCCATCGCCTGCACCGCGCCGCCCACAGCGAGTCCGATGCCAATTCCGCCGCCGGCGGCGCCAATCATGGCAAGGCCGGCGCCAATCGCTTTACCCAATAGAATTGTTGCTTGTGCATCCATTTATGTTTCCTCCAGTTTTGCTTGTAGATATGTGCCAGACAATAGACTTCGACTAATGCGCTTCGGCATGATCTTCACCATGATGTCCGACCGTTGCCATATTCATAAAGATGGCGGTCAGCAGAGCGAACACCAATGCCTGAATAATGCCGACGAAGAATTCAAGGATGAAGAAGGGCCAGGGCAGAATGGGTATCAGAAAACTCATCACGAAGAGCAGAATCGACCCGGCAAAGATATTGCCGAGCAGCCGGAAGCTGAATGAGAGGATTTTGGCGAAGTCGCCAATAAGCTCCAATAAACCCACGGCCGCATCAATGCCCCCCAAAGGTGACTTGAACAGGGTGCCAAAGGCGAAGAATTTGCCGAGATAAGAAATGCCCAAGGCTTTGAAGCCGATGACTTGGATCATCACAAAGGCGATGATCGCCAGTGACAGGGTCATATTCAGGTCGGTTGACGGCACGCGGATAAAGGGCAGAACGACCCAGGGCACCAGCTTGGCATCTTCGCTTGACGGCGCCGGGTGCGATGGCACTCCGTGATGCTCTTCATCGGCATGAGCATCATCGCCGCCGTCTTCATCATGATCATCAGCCGCTTCAGCCCAAGGCACGAGACCGACGCCGGTATAACAGCCGCGGTCGGCCCGGGCCTGCTTTTCGGCTTCGCGGGCGGCCAAGACTTCCTGGCGGACGGCTTTGACCGCATCAGCGTTGGCCGCCGAATCGGCCGCCGAATCGGCCGGGGCATCATCGCCGTGGGCGTCATCGCTGGTCGATTCTTCATCCGCCGCTTGGTCGTGTCCGCCGCCGTGTTCAGCGTCAAACCGTTCGCGGGCGGCCTGCACCACCAGGTCAGCTTCAACCGCTTGGGCGGCGGCATCGGCTGACGCCAGCGCGGCCAAATCGGCGGCGGCTTCGGCGTCGGCGCCAACCCAATCGCATTGACCATTGAGGGCATAGCCGAGCACGCTTGGATAAATCTCGAAGCCATCGGTCGTCACCACCTCAAACTTGTCCGCGGCGACGTTATACTCCTCTTCAACATGCGGTTCGATGAAGCCGACGCTGTCGACGCCCGGCACCAGTTCCAGCCAGTTGGAGATCAGCACGACGAAGAAGATGGTCATAAACATATTGAAGATCAGGCGGAAGTGTCGGCCGCCGGCGATGCCGCCGACAAAGCCCATCAAGCCCTCAAACAGCGCCTCAAACATATTGTAGAAGCCGCCTGGCGGGGCTTCGGCGCTGCTCTTGGGTCGGCGCCGGGCGATATAAAACGCCAGCAGCGCGAGGATAATCCAAACCAGAACCGAGCCCATAAAGGTATTGGTCAATCGAAGGCCCAAAAAGGGCAGATCGTAGCCGGCGGGATACTTTTCGCCGGGAAGCTGAATCACGGGGATGACCGGCGGCACTCTAAGGGCGACGAAGATGCCGGCCAAGAACATGAGCAGGGCGATGAACCGGCGTTTTCCGTTCCAAAAACTATTCACTTATATCTTCCTCCTTCTGTTTAGCCGCGCCTTGGAGTTGTTTGGCTTTGTAACGGGTATAGATATAAATCGTCCAGATACTCAAGGGAACGCTCGCCAGCAGCATAACAAACATCCATGCGGGTCTTGTCCCCAATGCCTCATCCAAGCCAAAGCCCAGCAGCATCGTCCCCAGAATCACAAGCAGGATCAAACAGCCTACCTGTCCAACCACCCCGGCGACCAATCCGTATGTAGACAGGGGATTGTTATCTGGTTTCATAGATCACATTATCTGTCATCAACCCATCCACTGCGGCCAGGCATCCTCAAGGCACTTCGGGGATTTTATCACAAACATTTGGCGATTGCCACAGCGATTATAAGCCATTCGCGCCCAAAATCGCCCAATCATAAATTGGCCTGACCGCGATTGTGCCTAACAATACAACGACAAGCGCGGTGATGCCAAGCGCCCAGCCATAAGAACGCGGGATGCCTATCGGCTGGCTGTCATCGGGGCCGACATCGACGTACATTACTTTAATCACCGCGAGATAATAATACAAAGCGACAATCGCATTGACTACCGCAATCAATGCCAGCCCGACCAGATTGGCATCCACCGCTGCCTGAAACAGGAAGAATTTGCCAAAGAAACCGGCCGTCGGCGGAATCCCGCCCAGCGACAGCAAGGCGATGGTCATTGCCAAAGCCAGCCAGGGGCTGCGGCGGTTCAATCCAGCCAGGTCTTTGATGTCTTCCTTGCCGGTCACGGCGGTAAACAGGATGAGGCCGCCGAAGACGAGCAGATTGGTGAAGATATACATAAACATGTAAAAGGCGACCGAAGCCACAGCCAGGCTGTCATCGCCGGCCTGCAGGGCCGCCACGCCGATTAGGGTATAGCCGGCTTGGGCAATCGATGAATAAGCCAGCAGACGTTTGACGCTGCTTTGGCGCAAGGCGACCACATTGCCCAAAGTCATGGTCGCAATCGAAATGACAATCAGCAGGCTCACCCAGAAATCCTGGACAATGACACCGCCGACGACAAGCTCAAGCGGGAAGACGGCGGTCATAAAGCGCATCAAAAGCGCAAAACTGGCGGCTTTGCTGGACACACTGACAAAGGCGGTCACCGGCGTCGGCGCTCCTTCATAAACATCGGGGGTCCAGAAGTGGAATGGCACGGCGCTGATTTTGAAGCCAAAGCCGACCATCACCATGACCAAGGCGGTCATCACGGCGACAATGCCGCCTTCGAGCCCGGCGCTCATGGCGGCGGCGATGGCGGCGAGGCTGGTTGCGCCGGCAAAGCCATAGAGCAGGCTGAATCCAAACAGCATGATGGCCGAGGCGAAAGCGCCATACAGAAAGTATTTCATGCCGCTTTCGGCAGAGCGGAGGTCGCCGCGGCGGAAACCAGCCAGCATATACAAGGGGATAGACAGGGTTTCGAGGGCGACGAAAACCAGAATCAGGTCGCTGGCGCTGGACATCATCATGCCGCCAAGGGTGGCTATGATGACAATCAGGTAAAATTCGCCTTTGCCGCCGACGCCCTTGTCGGCCGCCGCCATCAAGCAAGTGACGGCGCCGGACAGCAGCAGCATCACTTTGAATATCTGCGCCAGCGGGTCATAGTTAATCATACCGCCCCAAAGCAGTTGTCCATTTTCAAACAGGGCTGGGTCTGGCGTCCATATCAAGGGGACAAGAGCCAGCAGCGCCATGCCCATCGCCGAAACAAAGACGACGCTGCGGCGGGTGGCAAAGGAGCCATAAAGATCGGCAAACAGCACAATCACAGCCAGCGCGGCCAAGCCAAGCTCTGGCAAGACGGCCGGCAGCTGCGCCCAAAGGTCAAACATTTCCATTCAGCCACCTCCAAGCAAGGCGATAACCGGGCGAATGCCGGCTTCAATCATCGGCGCCATAATGGGCGGATAAAGTCCAAGGATAATCAAAGGCGCCGCCAGCAAAATCAAGACGATGCGGTCAGGCGTCTGAATATCGCTGACGTCGCGATATTTTTCGGCATCGAATTCACCAAAGAAGACCTGTCCGGCCACGCGCAAGACGTAGGCGGCCGTAATGACGATGCCCAGCGCCGACAAGACGACAATCACACTGTAATAGTTGCCAAGGGCGAAGCCGCCGATTCGCAGGCTGATTTGCTCTGAAGCCGCCCACATCCCCTGAAAAATTGGAAATTCGGCAATGAAGCCGCTGAGGCCCGGCATCCCCATACTTGTCAAACCGCCGATCACAAAGGCGACGCCGACCCAGGGCATCACCTTCATAAAGCCGCCAAGACTGGGGATGTCGCGGGTATGGGCGCGGTCATAAACCATGCCGACGCAGCCGAAGAAGAGCGCTGTCATGGCGCCATGGCTGAACATTTGGATGCCGGCGCCGGTCATGCCGGTTAGATTCATGGTCGCCCATCCCATGCTGACCAGCCCCATGTGACTCACGGATGAGAAGCCGATGACATATTTGAAGTCGCGCTGTCGGAAGGCGATCAGCGCGCCATAGACGACGTTGATTAAGGTAAGAAAGACGATCCAGGGCAGATGGGTTTGCGCGCCTTCGGGCAGCAGCTGCATACCGACGCGCAAGGCGGCGAACGCGCCTACTTTCATCAGCACGCCGGCGTGAATCATCGAAACGGCTGTCGGCGCGGCGACATGGCCGTCGGGCGACCAGTTGTGGAAAGGGAACACGCCGGCCAAGACACCAAAGCCGATAAACATCATCGGGAACCAGAACTTGGCGAAGTTCAAACCCTCTATGCCCAAAATATCAATCGCAAAGGCGCCGTTTTCGGCGGCCAGGGTCAAATGAACAATGCTCCAGCTATAGGGCTGGCTGTCTGCCGGCAGCAGGCCGCGGTCAAGCGCCGCCTGAAAGACATCGGCGCCGGCGCTGGTGAAAAAGGCGCCGGCCGCGAAGTACATGGCGACTGCGCCAACCAGCGCGAACACCGAGCCAATCAAGATGTACAGGGTCAGCTTCATGGCGGCGTATTCACGCAGTTTGGCCCAGCCCCAGCCGGCGATCAGCAGATACATCGGGAAAATCGCCAATTCATAGAAAAAGAAGAGCATAAAGAGGTCAACGGCAATGAAGACGCCATAGACTCCAGCCACCAGCAGCATGAAGAAAGCCATAAATTCGCGCAGGCGGTCTTGGATATTCCAGGATATCAGCACGCCGGCAAGGGCGACCATGCCGGTGAGCAGAACCATCGGCGCTGAAACGCCGTCGACGCCGACATGATAGGCGATCCCAAGCGATTCTACCCAGACCATGCGCTGTTCAAAGGCGAGGGCATCGGCGAACATCTGCGTCCCGCTGATTTCCCCGCCGGCTTGGAGCAGCGCGGTCTGCTGGTCTGCGAGTCCATTAGCCTGCTTGACAAAGCTGTCATAGCCAAAGAACACCGCCAGCGACAAAGCCAATACGGCCGCGGCGGCGGTGACCGCCACCCCGCGAATGAGGTCGCGGTTTTTGCCATCCAAAAACAGGATAACGATGCCGGCGATGATGGGGATGAAAATGACAGCCGTGAGTACCGAAAATCCTGTTGCGTCCATAGTGCGATTCTACCCCGCTAATCCCGCAAATAAGGTTGTGACAGTCGAATTGATCGTCGGCAGAATCCAGTTGGGATAGATGCCGGTGAGCAGCATCAGGGCGATCAGCGGCGCCATGCCGACAAGCTCTGCCGGGGTCAGTTCCAGGCTGTGATTTTTCCAGCGCATATTAAAGGGGCCGTGCAATACGGCGCGAATCCCTTTGAGGATGTAGGCGCCGGTGAAGAGCAGGCCAATCATCGCAACCGCCGTCAGTCCAGTGAAGACCGGCCAAGACCCGCGCACAATCAGGAACTCGCTCACAAAGCCATTCAATCCTGGCAGCCCCAAACTGGCAAAGCTGGTGAAGAGGAGGATCGCCCCCATCACGGGCGCTTTCACCCACAGGCCGCCGTATTCGGACAAGTCGCGGGTGTGTGTTTTATGATACAGAGCGCCGGCGAGCAGGAACATCCCGGCTGAACTAAGCCCGTGATTGAACATTTGCAGCACCGTGCCGTTGGCGGCGATAACAGCGGTCTGCACATCGACGCCGGTCGGCGCGCCTGACCAAAGCTGGGCATAAATCTGCGCCATCACAGCGATGCCAATCCCGACAAAGCCCATGTGATTCACCGAACTGTAAGCGACCAGCCGCTTGATATCATTTTGGCCAAAGGCGGCGAATGCCCCCAGCACGATGCCGACCACCGAAAGTATGGCAAACAGCGCGGCGACGTTGATGCCAATCAGAGCGATCTCGGACAGCCAGACATCTGGAAACAGGGGGATCACCAGTCGGATAAAGCCATAAGCGCCGAGCTTGAGCATAATCCCGGCCAGCAGCATCGAGCCGGCTGTTGGGGCTTCGCCGTGGGCGTCCGGCAGCCAGGTGTGGAAGGGCCAGATCGGCACTTTGATGCTGAAGGCGACAAAGAAGCCGATAAAGGCCAGCGCTTTGACCGCGCTGACATCAATCCCCAGCAAGGCCTGCCCTTGTCGAAACAGGGGCCAGCTTTCAGTCAAGGCCGCCATGCTGTAGGTTCCGGCTGACCAGCCAATCAGCTGGGTCGCCAGCAGCATCCCCAAGGTGCCGCCGAAGGAATAAATCATAAACTTGGTTGAGGCATAATAACGGCCGCTGAACTTGAGGCCGGCTTTGGGCAGACTGCCCCACTGATTTATCAAAAAGTACATTGGCACCAGCGTCAGTTCATAGAAGAGGAAGAAGACCATCAGGTCCATCGCCGCGAAGACGCCCATGCTGCCGGTTTCGAAGAGGAGCAGCAGCGCCAGGTGCATGTTGGAGCGGTCTTCGATATTCCAACTGGCGAGTATCGCCAGGGGCGTCAGCAGGCCGGTCAAGAGCACCATCACCGCGCTGATGCCGTCAATGCCCAAGGTCCAGCGCGCGCCCAGGGCCGCGAACCACTCCGCGTCCTGCGTCACTAGATACTGTTCTTCGCCGATTGCCGGCGCCGCCTGGCGATAGAACAGGAACACCGCCAAAGACGCGATTCCAATCAAGACCGACAGGATAAGGGCTGTCCAGCGGCCGACGGCTTTGCTTGCTCCCAGCTGCGCCAGGGCAGCGACGATAAATGCGCTAAGGGCTGGCCCGAAGATCAGCGCCGAGAGCGCGTCAATCCCAAAAATATCAAACATAAATCCGTCTCCCTATTGCGCCGTTGCCGCGCCTGACGACAGAACCAGCAGGATTCCGATTAGGACGGCGGCCGCCAGCGCCAGCAGCATATACTGCTGCACCCGCCCGGTCTGCATACGGCGCAGCCAGCCGCCCAAGTTGAAAACGGCGATTGGGATGCCGTCGCCGACGCCGTCAATCAGCCAAAGATTCAAGACTTTAGCCAAGTCGCCCAGCCAGGTGAACACGCGGGCGATGACATGCAAGACCGCGTCGATGATGCCGCGGTCAAGAAAGATGATGACCTGTCGGCCCAGCCACTGCGACGGCTTGACGAACAGCCACCCATACAGATCGTCAAGATAATAACGGCGCTTCAGGATGGGGTGCAATGGGCCTAATATGTCTTCCATCGGGTCTTGCTGTCCGGCTTTGAGCGGTTTGCGCCAATACATCCACCAGCCAAGCCCCAGTCCGCCCAATGCCACCAGGAACGACACCGCCACCGGGACGATGTTAAACGGCGGCGCGTGCGGATGATAATCTGGCAGAGCGACGTAGGCCGCTGTGGCTTCTGACGGCGGCAGGGCTTCAATGATGAGGTGATGGAATGGGTTGTGTTCGGGCGAGAAAATGGGGCCCAAGATGGGAAAGTCGGTCGGCACGCCGACAAACCCGGCCGCCAGCGCGAAGACCGCCAGAATGAGCAAGGGGAGCGTCATGGTCGCACTGACAATTCCCTGGCCGAGATTGGCATGTTGGGCCGCTTCAGTTCGGGCTTCGCCGCCAAAGGCGAGCGCGATCTGCCGCATGGTATAGAAGGCGGTCAAAAAGGCGGCCACAGCCAGCATGACAAAGACCAGGCCGTGCGCTCCGCTGCCATATTTCGACAGGCCCAGCCAGGCATCCGCCAAGATCTCATCTTTGGACCAGAACCCGGCGGTGATGATCGGCAAGCCTGAAAGCGACAATCCTCCAATCAGAAAGGTCCAGAAAGTCACCGGCATGGCATGCCGCAGGCCGCCCATATTGAACATATCCTGCGGGTCAAAGCGGTCGTGTGAATCATGCGCTTGATGTCCATGTTCATGGACATGATGCCCGCCGTGCTCCATGCCGTGAATCACCGAGCCGGCGGCCATGAAGAGCAGCGCCTTGAAAAAGGCATGGGTGATCAGATGAAAGGCGGCGGCGACATAGGCGCCGATGCCCAGGGCCGCCATCATAAAGCCCAGCTGTGAGATGGTGGAATAGGCCAGCACGGCTTTGACGTCGCTTTGCGCCACAGCCATTGTCGCCGCCAGCAGGGCGGTAAATGCGCCAGTCACAGCCATAAAGGCCAGCGGCTGGGTTAGGATGCCGTGATGCGGGTCGCCGCCGGCGGCAAACAGGGGATAGAGCCTGACAAGCGAGAAGATGCCGGCGGAGACCATCGCGGCCGCATGAATCATGGCGCTCACCGGCGTTGGGCCTTCCATGGCGTCTGGCAGCCAGACATGCAGGGGGAACTGCGCCGACTTGCCGACTGTGCCGATAATCAGGAAGATGCCGATGATGCTGGCGGCGCTGACGGCGAAGCCGCCAAAAATAATCGGCGTCGCTGTCGCCAGCTTGTTCAGCGTTTCGGGATTATACATAATCTCGCGGAAACTTAGCGTTCCGGTGATGGAATAGAGATAGGCGATGCCCAACAGCATGACCACATCGGCGATGCGGGTGGTTGTAAAGGCTTTGATGGCGGCTTTGCAGGCGGTTTCTTTCTCGAACCAAAAACCAATCAGCAGGTAGGAGCACAGCCCCATGATTTCCCAGCCGACGAACAGCAGCAAGACGTTATCAGCCACAACCAGGGTCAGCATGGCGCCGGCGAAAAGCGAGATGAGGGCGAAAAACCGCGACTGGCGGGGGTCATGCGCCATATAGCCAATCGAATAGATGAAGATCATCAAGACGGCGATCGGCACCATGATCAGCATGATGACCGTCGCCGGGTCGATCAGCACGCCCATGGAGAAGGTCGATTCGCCGGTGTTCATCCAGGCGACGGCGCTTGCCAGCACATCTTCGCCAATATGATGAAGCTGCGAGGCATGCCACAAGACGCGCCAGCTAATAAGCAGGGCGAGGATGACGCCGCCCAAGCCTACGGCGATGCTTAGGGCGCGGCTGGCTCCAGTGGCCACAGGGACGCGCATGCCTTCATAATCGGGATGATGGCCGCCGTATTCATGGTGGTCTGTGGCGGCGACCATTTTGGAGCGGTTGGTCAGCAGGGCAATAATGAGGAAGGCCAGCAAAGGTCCGGCTGGAATCAGCCACGGCAAAAGGTTGGGGTCGGTCAAAAAATCCATCTGGGACTTTATCCTTTCAGCGTATCAGCTTCTTCTGGGATGACCGAACGCCGATTGCGATAAACTGAAATAATAATCGCCAGGCCGACGGCCGCTTCGGCGGCGGCGATGATCAGCACAAAGGCGGCAAAGGCATAGCCGGACAAAAGCCCGCTGGTTTCGCTGTATCGCCAAAAGGCGATCAGGTTAATGTTGACGGCATTCAGCATCAATTCGACCGACATCAGGACAGCGACCGCGTTACGGCGCGCCAGCACGCCAAAGACGCCAATCGAGAACAAGCCGGCGGCAGCCGCCAGATACATCCAAAGGGGTATCATCCGTCCCTTCCTCCCTATGCTTCTTCATCGCGGGCGATGAAGATGGCGCCGATCATCGCTGCCGTCAGCAAAAGCGATGCCAGCATAAAAGGCACCACATAGCCGCTGCCATCGACCAGCGCCTTGCCAAAATCGGTGGTGGTCGCCACGATGGCCGGCGCGGTGTCTGGGTTTTGGCCGCCAAAGGCTGGCAGGGTCACGCCAGCGATGAGAATCAGGAATAAGACCAGGGCGGCGATCAAGCTGGGCAGGGTGCGAATGTATCGTTCGCGGATGCGTGTGACGCTGCGCGTCAGCATCACGGCAAAGGTGATGAGGATGGCGATGGCGCCGATGTAGACCAGGATCTGCACCGCCGCCAGAAAGGGCGCGCTCAACAGGACCATATAGCCGGCGACGCCAAACAGGCTCATCATCAGCCAGATTGTGCCTTGGAACAAATTGCGGGTTGTGACCACGCCGATGCCGCCGCCCAGGGTTAGTATTGTAAAGATGGCAAATCCTATTGTGATCGCGTTCAATTCCATCGCATTGGTCTCCCTAGTCTCTGGCCGCGCTGCCGGCCTGCGCCAAAGCGGCTTGAGCCGCCTGCGATTCGCGGCGGAATTCCTGTCCATGTTTGCGTAATATCCCCAGCAGCCAGATGGCGAGGGCCAGATTGACAAGCAGCATGATCAGGGTCGCCGGCAGCAGCTCCGGGACGGCGGCGGCGATAAAATCACGCGGCGCCAAGCCGAGCTCCTGTAAAATTTTCAGCACGGCCGACAGCAAGACGATGTTGGCAATCGACAGCGGCACCAGCACTTTCCAGTTGAAGGCCATGATCTGGTCAATCCGCAGGCGCGGGACTGTATTTCGCAGCCAGAGCGTGGTCAGGTAAATGACGGCGCCTTTCGCGCCCAGCCAGGCGAAGGCGATCAGCGGCGATTCGTAATAGAGCGGGCCCATCCAGCCGCCGAAGAAGAGCAGCGCCATCAGGATGCCGTTGGTAAAGACATGCAGAAATTCGGCGGCGAAGAACATGCCGAATTTCATGCCGGAGTATTCGATATTAAAGCCGGCGACCAACTCGGATTCGGCTTCGATCAAGTCAAAGGGGGCGCGGCCGGTTTCGGCCTGCGATGAGATGTAAAAGATGATAAACGCCAGCGGCGACAAGACCACGAACCACATACCGCTCTGGGCATTGACGATATCGGCCATGCTCATGCTGCCTGCCAGCATCACTGGCGCCAGCAGGGCAAAGACCAGCGGCACTTCATAGCTTACCAGCAGGGCCACGACGCGAAAAGCGCCCAGCAGCGCGTATTTATTGTTGCTGGCCCAGCCGGCCGCCATAATCGCCAGGGTGCCGAGAGAGGCGACGGCGACGAAATACAAAGCGCCGATTTCGAGATCGACGCCCATGTGGAAGGGGGTAAAAGGCACCACCGCCCAGATTAGGACCACGGAGGCGAAGGACACCAGCGGCGCCGCATTGTACAGCACGCGGTCGGCGGCGGTCGGCGTGATATCTTCTTTGCCCAGCAGCTTCAGCAGATCGGCAAAGGTCTGCATCAAGCCGATGGGCCCGACGCGGTTGGGACCAATGCGGTCTTGAATCCGCGCCGCGACTTTCCGTTCGATCCAGATCAACACAATCACCGTCAGCAATGGCACGCCGCTGACCAGCAGAACGCCGACCAGCAAGGACACAAACTGCGCCAGGCCGCCGCTGACGCCGGCTTCCGCCAGGACTGTGCATAAACCGGTACAAATTTCGTTCATAATCGTCTCTCGATACCCTTCTCGCCCTGCCTAGCTCCACTCCAGCGCGTTTTTGCTCCAGGCATAGAACAAAGCGTCTGTCAATAAGAAGATGAAGAGGAAACCAGCCACAAAACCGAACAGGCTCATCTCGTTATAGGCGGCTGCCCATGGGAACAGAAACACCATTTCGACGTCAAACACCAGGAAAATCAAGCCATAGATATAGTATTGAACCCGGAACTGAACCCAGGTGTCGCCAATGGTTTCCACGCCGCATTCATAGGTTGAGCTTTTCAATACATTGGGCTTGCGCGGTCGGAAGATCCAGGCGATCACAATCGGCAAGGCCGGGAAGACCGGCGCCAAGACGGCAAACAAGCCAATAAAAGCCCACTCGTTCAAAACATTCATCGGCGCAGCGCTCCCAAACCAGCTAAGACAAGCCACAGACAACCAGGCAAAGCGGAGACCGCTTCGATGACGCTGTGATTGCGTTATTTATCACAAACCGCATTAGTATAGCATCATCATTTCGCGAGCGCAATGCCGCAGTATATTCACATTGCCGGCGGCGGGTTGGATTTTAACATAAGGATGATGAAAACCCTACACCCCAGCCGGATAATTTTTCACATCGGCAAAGGTGATTGGAAGGTCGGAGGATGCGGCGAATCGGGGCTATGAATTGGCTGAAAGCCGGCGCAGAATAAAGCTATGGCAAAAACACCCGCATCGGATGATCGGCCGGTCTCCATCGCAAGTCCAGGCGGCTGTGATTGGGACCGGTTTGTCCGCCGGCAGCCCCGCGCGCATCTCTTGCAGCTGTCCGGCTGGGGTGAACTCAAATCACAGTTTGGCTGGGATTCGCAAATCGTTGCGCTCTTGAGGGGGGGCGAAATCGCAGCTGGGGCGCTGGTCTTGCTCAAGGGGCTGCCCTTGCGATTGGGGCGGATGGCTTATGCGCCGATGGGTGGATACGCCGCTGATGAATCGCTTTATCCGCCTTTGTGGGAGGCTATCGGAACACAAACCGGGGCCGCCTTCCTCAAGCTGGAGGCGGGCCTCTTCATCGACAGTCCGATGCCCGACTTCGCCGGCATGGGCTTTTATGCCAGTCCGCAGACGGTGCAGCC
This sequence comes from Phototrophicaceae bacterium, assembly GCA_965203755.1. Taxonomy (GTDB): domain Bacteria; phylum Chloroflexota; class Anaerolineae; order Aggregatilineales; family Phototrophicaceae; genus UBA6055. The sequence goes on from OZ241910.1 coordinate 1,155,205, forward strand.
GCCGAACACCATCCGCATTGATGTCGGCGGCGATGACCGCGTCATCATGGGGCGCATGAATCAAGGCACGCGCCGCAAGATTCGCAAGAGTCGCAAAAGCGGCATCCTTTATTATGAAGGCTCGCGCGATGATCTGTCCGATTTTAATCGTCTGATGCGGCAAACGGGGGCGCGCAACGGATTCGCTGTCCACAGCGGCGCCTATTATGAGAAGGTCTATGACCTGTTTATTCCCGACTATGGCGCGCTGCTGATGGCAAAACACGCGGGCATGCCGCTGGCTGGCATCATGGTCTTTGCTTTGGGCGACACCGCCTGGTACATTTACGGCGCTTCCGCGCGGGAAAAAAGCAATCTGTATGCGACTTATGGCATTCAATGGCAGGCGATACAATGGGCGAAGGCTCAAGGCTGCGTCTGGTATGATCTGTGGGGCATCCCCGACTGCGACGAAGCCGCGCTGGAGGCGCAGTTCCGCGAAAGGTCGGATGGTCTGTGGGGGGTGTACGGGTTCAAGCGGGGCTGGGGCGGGACAATACGGCGGTCGGCCGGCGCCTGGGACAAAGCCTTCAATCCGCTCGTCTACGCAGCCTATCGGGCCGCCCTGACATGGCGCGGCTGATCTGAACTGGCCGCCGAAAGGCTTCTCGCTATTCTCACTCTGACTGAAATCACCGACCGCGGCACCTGGAACCGGACACTGCGCCAACTCCCCTATGCCCATGTCCTGCAAACATGGGAATGGGGCGAGTTCAAGCGGGCGGCGGGCGGCTGGCGGCCGCAGCGGCTGGCATTCGAGCGCGGCGGTCGGGTGGCGGCGATGGCAAGCGCGGCTGTGCGCCAGAGGGGGCCGCTGAAGGTGATGTATGTCAGCAAAGGACCGGCTTTGGATTACGCTGATGTTGATTTATTCGACGAGGTCATCGCTGAACTGGAAGGCCGCGCCCGACGGCAGCGGGCGATCTGGCTCAAAATCGACCCTGATGTCATTCAGGGGACTGGCTTGCCTGACAGCGAGGAGGACCAGCCAAAGGCCATCGGAACAGCCATCATCGCCGGGCTGAAGCGGCGCGGCTGGCGATTTTCGGATTCACAGGCGCAGTTTCGCAATACCATCAGCATCGACCTTACCCAGCCTGCCGATGACATTCTTATGGCGATGAGTGGCAATACTCGCCGTAAAATCCGCGCCGCGTACAAAAAAGGGGTCGCGGTCCGGGCCGCTGGCCTGGATGATCTGCCGATGCTTTATCGACTGTATCAAGTCACAAGTCAGCGCGACCGTTTTCTGATTCGCCCGTTTGATTATTATCGGCGCGTCTGGCAGGAATTCATGCGCGCCGGGCTGGCTCATGCGCTGATCGCCGAATATGAGGGCAAGGCGATTGCACAGCTTATTCTGTTTCACTTCGGGCGGAAATGCTGGTATTTTTATGGCGCTTCATCCAATGAAGAGCGTCATCGCATGCCCAACTATGCCTTGCAATGGGAAGCGATCCAATGGGCGAAATCACAGGGCTATGCCATCTATGATATGTGGGGCGCGCCCGATGTTTTTAACGTCACCGACAGCCTGTGGGGGGTCTATCAATTCAAGCGCGGCTTTCGCGGCCGGGTCATTCGTCATATCGGCGCTTGGGATTATGCCCCGCGCCCTTGGCTTTACCGCGCCTATGCAGAAATCATGCCGCGCCTGTTTCATATTATGCGAACGCGGGCGAAAGACATGAGATAGAAAGGGAGATAAAATGATAGAAAAGAAAGCGGAATAAAGCGCAGACGGCAAACTTGGGCTTTCGCGTGTATAATAGGCTGGGCGCCGCTTCACACGATTTGCCGATTCAGTCGAGAGGCGCGGGGAAACAGTGTTCAGGTCAAGCGTTTTACAATACCGGGTCTTGCTCCTCAATGGAAGCACATGGGAACCGCTGTCCGTCATCACGGTTCAGCGCGCCATCAACCTGCTGCTGGCGGGCAAAGCCATCGCGGTCGAGCAGACGGGGCAGCACCTGCGTACAGTCCGCACGCAATTCGAGATTCCGTCGGTGATTGCCCTGAAGTCCTACGTCAATGCGCCGCGCCGCGAATCCCATTGGAATCGCAAAGGCGTCCTGACACGCGACAGCTATACCTGCATCTACTGCGGCGCGCGGCTGGGAGAGCCGCGCAAGGGGAAGGTCTTAAGCAAGCGCGACTTTACGATTGATCATATCATCCCGCGTTCAAAAGGCGGCCGCGATACCTGGTCAAACACAGCCTGCGCCTGTTCAAGATGCAATCATCGCAAGGGCAACCGCCTGCATCATGTCGCTGGCATGCGGCTGCGATGGGAGCCGAAAACCCCGCGCACCAGCTATCTCGTGATTGCCCTCGGTTCAGGCCCGGAGGTATGGAAACGCTATATTGAGATTTAGGAGCCGGCCGCCGGCTTAAGGCTCTTGATTCCAGTCCATCAGCAGGGCGGCCATCAGCGCCGCCTGCCGCGGCAGGCTGCTGATGATGACGTGTTCATGCAAAGCATGCGCGCCGTCGCCATGCGCGCCCAGTCCATCCAGGGTTGGGATGCCCATGGCGGCGGTGAAGTTCCCGTCCGAGCCGCCGCCGGCGCCGCCTTCATCAATCGTCACGCCATATCGCCGGCCAATCGCGGCCGCTTTCTCGAACAGGCCGGGGCGGCGTTCCATCGGCGGGCGATATCCCTGGCGAATACAGGACACTTTGGCGCCGGGCATCTTGGGATACAGGCTGGACAGGGCTTGATGCAAGGCATCCATCGCCGCCGTCGTCATGGCGCGGGCATCGATATGCGCTTTCACATGCGCCGGGACAACATTGCCGGCCGACCCGCCCTCAACCATGGTAATCGACACCGAAACGCCGTATTTGAGGTCATTCAGCTTTTGGATCTCGAGCGCCTGCCGGGCGAACTCGATAATCGCGTTGATGCCTTCCTGGGGCGCGGCGCCGGCATGAGATGCCAAACCGTCGACGCGCAGTTCATACTTGCCGCCCCCCTTGCGCCAGGTCTTGATGGCGCCTTCTTTGGTGGCCGGCTCCATGACCAGCGTCAATTCACAGCCGGCCGCCTGTTCCTTGATCAGCGCTTGGGAAAGCGGGCTGCCAATTTCTTCTTCAGTGGTCACCAGAAAATGAATCGGGCGCGGCGGCAGCTGGCGGCGGGCCTGCAGGCCGCGAATGGCTTCCAGCGCGATGACCGCGCCGGCTTTCATATCAAACGCGCCGGGGCCGTAATAGCGGCCGGCTTCGATTTTGACGGGCATGGTTCGCAATGAGCCGATGGGATGCACTGTATCTAGGTGAGCCATGAACAGAAACGGTTTGCCGGGCGCATTTTCGCGCCACTTCGCCAGCAGGAAATCGCCGACGCTGGCCTGTGGATAACGGACAAGGGAATCCACATTCATTTCGATGAGCTTGGCGGCCATAAAATCAATCAGCTTATCGACCCGCGCTTTGTCGCGCGTGAAGGATTCGCGCCGCACCAGTTCGGTCAAGAGGTCAAGCATGGCCGCTTGTCTGGTTCTAAAATAATTCAAAAGCTCTGACATAGCCTGCCTTTCCAATAGAGACGATGTTTTGGCGCCATTTTCATTTCCGCCCTGCCTTGCGGCGAATGACTATCCGGGCATAAATCTCTTTGCCGTTAATCCTGAATCGGCTTTGCTTGCCGGTCAACTGGGTTATGAGCGGCCGATCCATGCCAACAATATCGAATTGATCGGGGTTGTATTTGTTTAGAAAAGTGATCGGCACGCCCATTGCCCCATCATAATCGCAAGGTATCTCGGCGACTCGGCTGACCTCGATAGCATCATAATTGTCATACTTTGGATACGCTTCCGGCGAGTATCGCTTCCATAAAATCAGGTCTTCATGGCGTTGACGGTAATCGAGGTTGGTGAACCAGCCTGCGCTTCCCAACCTGCCTTTAACGACGCCATCGACCAGCTTATACGCGCTGCCCTCTTTCTTGGTCGCGATCAATTCCTGCGCGTAGTCTTTCGGCACATCAAACAGCATATCCCTCCCCCTCGGGGTGCGCCCAAGCCACAATCGGTTGTCTTTGATAAGCGGAAATATCTCTTTATAGGCAATGGCGTTCTGGTGGCCGATGATGAGGAACTTCTTTTCATATTTCATCAGCTGCGCCACATATTCCCGAAAGAGCGAAAAAGGCGGATTGGTGACGACAATGTCGGCCTGCTTGAGCAGATCAATACATTCTTGACTGCGAAAATCGCCGTCGCCTTCAAGGTGATGGATGCCAATATCCTCAACCGACGGAATGCCGGTCTTATTCGGCGTGCCATCATATTCCAGCCAAATCGCCTTCTCGGCGTCGTTGCGGCTGAACATATCCATCTGCTGGTTTTTGTAGCAGGTCGCGATCAGTTTCTTTAATCCCAAGCCGCGAAATTTCAGTGAGAAATAGTGAAAGAATTTGCTCACCCGCGGGTCATCGCAGTTGCAGTAGATGACCTTGCCGCGAAAATGATCGCGGTAATGCCAAAGCTCATTCTCAATATCCGACAGCTGCGTATAGAACTCGTCTTTCTTGTTTGACTTTGCTGTATGCAGATTGCGATTGGTCGACATATCAAGAGCTCCTCGCTGTATGCTGCGCGCGGCGGCAGCCGATGCGGAATGGCTGCTTAAAATACATAATCTCCCTTCCGATCCTATCCTGGCGCAAAAGAAAATCAGGCCGGGCGGGCGAGGACAATCATGCGCTGGCAGCCATCTTCAAAAGGCGCGCCGTCGGTATCGCCATGCACAGCATCGACCGCGAAGCCGCAAAGCCTAAGCAGAAGCGCAAGCTCGGGCTGAAAGAAATAGCGCAGTCGATGCGGCGCGATGATGCGCTTGACATGGCCATCGCCATCCATCTCGTCGTAAATCCAGTCGACATGCAAGACCTGCGTAACCCGGTCCAGGCGGCTGACCGATTGCAGCATGACCTGATGCCCCGATTCGGGTTCGAGGAAAGTGCGCTCTAGGATAAGCGAATCGGTATCCTGCGAGGCGAATACATCGCCGGCATTGGGCAGGTCAATCACCAGCCGGCCCTCATCCGCCAGCCATCGCCGCAGCCGCCGCAGCAAGGCGATCTGGCTTTCCTGTTCGTGAAAGTGCATCAGCGCATTATAGCTCAAGAGTATCAGAGCGAACTCGCGTTCAGCGGCATAGCGCAGCGCATCAGCATGAACATAGCTGATATTCGCTTGGAGATGCGGCATTCGCTCGAGCTTGCCGGCAAGGCGGGCCAGCATAGCCGCGTCGCTGTCGATCCCGTGAGCCTGGCAGCCGGCCTGCGCCAGATGAATCAGCACCCGTCCGGTGCCGCAGCCAACGTCAAGGATGCCGCCTTCATATTGGGCGGCCAGGCGGACGTACATCCGCAGATCGTCGGTTTTGCCGCTGGTTTCGGCATCATAGAAACGCGCCGCGCGGGCATAAAATGCGGCCATCATTCAAATCCTGACTGGCTGTCCTCGTCGGCGGGCATCAAGGCTAATTGAGATTCTCAAAGACGCCGGCCGCGCCCATGCCGCCGCCAATGCACATGGTGACCAGGCCATAGCGGCCGCCGCGCCGTTTCATCTCATGGATGATCTGGACGGTCAGCTTGGCGCCGGTGCAGCCCAGGGGGTGTCCTAGGGCAATGGCGCCGCCGTTGACATTCACGATTTCCGGATTCAATTCCAGTTCCCGCATGACCGCCAGCGACTGCGAGGCGAAGGCTTCGTTGAGTTCGATGAGGTCGATATCGTCCAAGGTCAGGCCGCAGCGTTTCAATACCTTCGGAATGGCTTTAATCGGCCCGACGCCCATAATTTCGGGGCGGACGCCGGCCACGGCAAAACCGACCAAACGCGCCAATGGCTCTAATCCCAGCGCTTCGGCTTTGCCGCGCTCCATGACGATGACGGCGGCGGCGCCATCGCTCAAAGGGCTGGAATTGCCGGCCGTCACCGAACCCTGCGGCTTGAAGGCCGGCTGGAGGGCCGCCAGGGCCGCCATGGTGGTTTCGCGGCGCAGATGCTCGTCGGCATCGATGACTTTGCTCACGGTGGCTGGCATCCCGTCGGCGCCGATCACGGTCTCTTGCCAGGCAAAGGGGACGATTTCTTCGGCGAATTTGCCGGCATCGGCGGCGGCGGCGGCTTTGCGATGGCTGTGACAGGCGAATTCATCCATATCGCGGCGATTGATCCCAAACTCCGAAACCACCCGTTCGGCAGTCAAGCCCATGCTCATGTAGACATTCGGCTCATGCAGCGCCAGGTGCGGATTCGGGCTGAAGCGATGGCCGCTCATCGGCACGGCGGACATGGATTCGGCGCCGCCGGCAATGACGGCATCGGCCTGATTGGCGATAATGCCGCTGGCGGCCAGGGCAATGGTTTGCAGGCCGCTTGAGCAGAAGCGATTGACCGTCTGGCCGGGGGTTTCGACCGGCAGGCCGGCGCGCAAGGCGATCACGCGGGCGAAGTTCATGCCCTGCGAGCCTTCCGGCATGGCGCAGCCGATGATGACGTCATCGATGTCAGCCGGGTCAAGTTCGCCGTCGGTCTGGCGCATCAGGTCTTTGACGACGGCGGCCGCCATCTCATCGGAACGGGCGTTTTTGGCGCGGCCGCGCATCGCCTTGCCGACAGCGGTGCGGGATATGGCTACAATGACTGCTTCGCGCATAAGGGCTGCCTTTCTCAATCTGAATTGCGTGGACGCTGAAAGCGATGGAACTTATCATTAACTAATTTCGCAGCGGGCGGTTGGTTCGCAGCATGTGCATAATCCGCGCCTGTGTCTTGTTTTCCATGACAAGCCGCAAAAAGGCGGCGCGCTCAAGATTAAGCAAATACCGCTGGCTGACCCACTGCGGTTGCGCCAGACCGCCCCCGGTCAGAATATAAGCCAGTTTGCGCGCAATCAGGGCATCATGCTCGCTGGCATAGCCGGCTTCCTTCAAGCCCGCTATGGCAACCATCAGGGCTGCATACAGATCGCGGCCGGCGGCATAGACCGCTTCGGGTTTTCGCGGGACATAGGTTTCGCTGAAAGCCAGCGCCGCCGCTTTGGCTTCGCCCAGCAAATGCGCGCGGTTCATTACAATTCTGTCATCAGCCGCCAGAAAACCCATGGCTTTCGCCTGTTTCGCGCTTTCACTGACTTTGGCGGCGGCGATATTTTCAAAGGCCTTTCGCAAGCCCGCCAGAACATCATTCGAGCCAGCCCGCGCCAGTGGGTTCACCAGGCGGCGCACTAATTCTTTACAGCCGCCGCCGGCCGGCACCAGCCCGACGCCGACTTCAACCAAACCCATGTACAATTCGGCGTGAACGACGGCCGCCGTCGCCGACATCACCAGTTCGGCGCCGGCGCCAAGCGCCATACCGCGGGCGGCGGCGACCACCGGCTTGGGCGCATAACGGAGCGCCTGGGTTAAATCCTGCCAGGCGGTCAAGAGCTTCTCAATTCCCTCAAGGTCTTCCATCAGCGCCGCTGGATCAAGATGCGCGCCAATCGAAAAACGTTCGCCGTCATTGCCGATGACCAGCGCCCGGCGCTTTGGGCTGTCGAGCAGCTCCAGCGCTTTCCAGCCGGACTCGATCAAAGCGGCGGTGATGGTGTTCTGCTTGGTATGGAACTCCCACAGCAGCGCGCCATCGCCCATATCATGGATGCTGCCGGCCTCGCTGCTCCAGAGGGCGGCGGCGGCTTTCAGACCGGCGACGGTGATTTCGCGGCGGTCATTGACCAAGGGCTGGTAATCGCCTTGCCGCGGGCTGTAACAGCCGATGGCTTTGCCCTTGGCATCCCGCTGGTAGAAGGTTGATTTTCCGCCGGCAAGCATCTCTTTGACCCAGCCGGCGACTGGATAGCCGTCGGCTTCAAAGCGACTCACTGTATCGGCGACGCCTATCGCGTCCCAGATTTCAAAGGGGCCCATCTGATGAGCGAAGCCCCATTTTTGCGCGCGGTCGATGTTCACAATCGAATCGGTGATTTCCGGCACGCGGTTGGAGGCATAAGCCAGCAGGAAGCCATGCAGATGATACAGATAGCGTCCGGCGCGGTCGCCGGCATTCATCAAAAGGCGAATCCGTTCGCCCAGCGGCTCGACTTTGCGATAGCGTTCAACACTTTCAAAACGGGGTTTGGTCGGCGGTTCGTGTGCCAGCGTTTCCAGGTTGAGCGCCCACAGTTCTTTTTTGCCGCCTTGAGGCCGCAGGTGATAAAAGCCTTTGCCGGTTTTGCGGCCGAGCCAGCCTCTTTCCAGCAGTTGATTCGACAGTTCGGTGTTTTTGGCATGCCGCAGCAATTCGCGGGCGGGGTCATGCGGAATCGCATGATAGAGGCTGCGCGCCACGCCGGTGACAATATCAAAGCCCACCAGATCATTCAAGCTGAAGAGGGCTGTTTTCGGCCGGCCAATCAAGGGGCCGGCGAGCGCATCGACCTCTTCGACGGTGTAGCCATGGTCCAGGGCATAGTTTGTCGCTTGCATGCCTGACATGGCCGCGAAGCGGTTGCCGATGAAATTGGGCGTGTCTTTGCATAATACGGCGCCTTTGCCCAGCTTTTCGGCGCCAAAGCGCAGCATGAAATCAACAATGTCGGGGTCGGTGGCGGCATGAGGGATAATTTCCAGCAGGCGCAGGTAGCGCGGCGGGTTGAAGAAGTGCGTCCCCAGCAGGCGGCGGGTGAATGACGGCGGCAGGCCGGCGGCGATGTTTTGAATCGGGATGCCGGAGGTGTTGCTGCTGACAATCGCATCGTCTTTGACCACTTTGACCAGCTTGGCCATCAATCGGCGTTTGACATCGAGGTCTTCGACAATCGCTTCCAGCGCCCAATCGGCGTCGGCCGCTTTGTCCAGGTCGTCGTCGATGCAGCCGACGCTGATATTCGCCAGGTCATCTGGGCTGAACAGCGGCGGCGGGCGCATCTTGCCCAGCGCTTTGAGATTGGCGCTGACGATGGCATGGCGGACCTTGGGTCCATCGGCGGCGGATGTGCCGGGGGGCGGAAGATCCAGCAGGAGCGTCTCGATGCCGATGCCCGCCAGCAGGGCCGCGATGCCGCTGCCCATTGTCCCAGAGCCGATGATGGCCGCTTTCTTGATTTCATACCCCATTTAAGCCTTCGCCTTTCGTTTTCGCCGACTTCGACGACTTGCAATCCTGTGATTCACCGAAACCGCCGCGCCAAAGCCAGGCGCGCAAGGCCGCCGGCATGAATTGAGATTGGATTATAAAGCAAGGTTGATCAAGATTCAAGCAGTGGTCAATTCCCCAGGGCAATCGGCAGGCAAAAGCGCGGCCTTTTGGTCGCCCTTCGCAGTTTGTTTCGCGATATGCTTATTGAACGCGATTGGACAAGGAGGCGAGGGAAGCATGACGTTTTCATCATCAAAACAGCGCGAAAAGGACGGCTTTCAGATGACTGGCGCCGCCGATGCGGTTTTTCAATCAGAAAGGGTTTTTATGGGTCAAAGCGATTCATTCAGGGCATTCGGCTTTACCTTGAATTGTCGTCATTGCGCGGTATCCAGCGCTTTTCGCGCACTGGACCGCCACGTGTTGCCAAAAACGGCAGGTCTATTGCCACCGATTTGGCGCGATTACCTTGAAAATTCAAAAAATCCTTGACAAAATCGGATTTCAGAGCATATACTTGGGAGAGTTTCAGACAAAAAGGAGTACGCTAGAATGAAACCGATGAATAATAAAGTCGCGATGAATACAATAGAAGCCAGCCCCAAGCGGGGGACGGCGGCGCCTGCTAATCTGCCCCCCCCCCCCCCCCGAATTTTCTTGGAGCTCGCCGCATGGTAAAGAAAACTCTGCTTCTTTGTGTATTCCTGTTCTGCATCCTCGCCCTGCCGGTCCAAGGACAGACGCCAGCGCCCCCATCGGGGTATACAGACAATCCGACCACCCTGGCGGACTGCGGTCTGCCAGAGTTTTCCTCCCGACTCACTTCGGCAGCGTCGATCAAGACCTTCAACATGACCGACGACTGCGTTTATGGCAGCTGGTCAGCCGCGGCTGGCAATGCCCTAATGTATATCACATCCGGCGAGTTCACCATCAACGGCAACGGACACACCATCACCGGACCGGGTCATACCTATCTCATCTTTGTAACCGGCGCAAACGCCGTCCTCAATCTGAACGATGTCATCATTGAAAGAGCGGGTGCCGGGACCTACAACACCCTTAGCGTGGAAAGTAGCGCGACTCTTAACGGCCGCAACCTCATCCTCAGAGACAATCTTCCCAGGACTGTACTAACAGCCAGGTTCAGCGCACAACTCACTTTTCGGAATCTACAGCTCCTGAACAACACCCAGACCGGCAGCGGACTCTTTGCCGCTATGCGTATCTACGGCAGCTCCACAGCGACCATCACCAACGGCATCTTCCGCGGCAACAGAAACGCCGGCACCAGTGATGCCGTGATTGCATCCTCAGCGGTTGGAACCACGGTCACACTCAATGGCTGCATGACTTTCGAGAACAATGTCCAGGCAGACGGCACCACGGCGGCGCTCGACGCCTTCGCCTATGGCGGCGCGACACTCAATGACAACAGAACCGGCCCCTGCCCGGCGATAGCGACAGGCTTTAGCTACTGGCTGTCGGTCACACCGCAAAAGAAGCCCAAGAAAACGGCCACGCCATGGCCATCAGCCACGGCGCGGCCGCTGGGCACGACCTGCATCGACTTGAACCAGGCGACCGGCATCGTCGTTCACGCCACTTATGGGCTGGCGAGCGGCGTCCAGTGTCAGCGGCTTGGCGGCGGCGGTATCGGCGTGCAGGCGATTGTGGACGGCGGCTTTATTGACGCCGTCGATATCTGGGGCTATGTCGAGCAGGGGGTTGAGGTCTGCTTCCCGCAGGCCGGCAATCTGCTGTTTTTGGATGCGCGCATGATGCCGCGCGCCATCGCGCCCTTGGCGGCGACCGTCGTCAACGGCATGACCTGCGGCGCCATTGAAACGCCAGGATCGATTGTGCTGATGCCGCCGTCTTAGATTATGACTGCCCGCCATAGAGGACGCAGAGAACCGTCCGACAGCATCGCTTTTCTCTGTGTCTTTTATGCGGCTGTGATGAAAATTAGAGTGATGATGCCTTGTCGGGTACAATGAGAGTGCATATCCGAAGCGCAGGGCAGAATCAAGATGGCGCGCAAATCCAGCCGTTATCGCAAGGCTTCACTCGTCGGCAAGACCGTTGAGCTTGAGATCGCCGATATGGCGCATGGCGGTCAAGCGATTGGGCGGCACGGCGGCAAGCCGGTCTTTGTGCCATATACCCTGCCCGGCGAATCCATCACGGCGCGAATCACTGGTGAACGCGGCGCGGTTTTGTTCGCGCAGGGGATACAGCTGAAAGCCGCCTCGGCCGACCGCGTGCGGCCGCCGTGCCGTCATTTTGGACCTGGGCGCTGCTGGGGCTGTCAATGGCAGCATATCGACTATGCGGCGCAGCTGCCGCTCAAGCGGGATGTTCTGGCGGACCAGCTTATGCGCGTCGGCAAACTGCCGGCAAGCCTGATTGAATCAGCCCTGCGGCCGGTCATCGCGGCGCCGCAGGAATGGGCATACAATCATCGGCTCAAGCTCACCCGCGGTCAAGGTGGAAAATGGGGTTTTCGGCGGCAGGCGAGCCAGGCGGTCGAAGCCATAACCGAATGCCGCATCGCCCATCCTGAACTGCTGGAACTGCTGGCGGAACTCGACTTGGCATACAGCCGCGCCCGCCGGATGAGCCTGCTGCGCGGCTCTGATGGCCGGATGATGCTCATCTTTGAGGTCGATGATGAAGCCGCGCCGCGGCTAACGACCGACCGGCCGCTTAGCGTCAATCTGATTTTGCCGAGCAATGAACCCATCAACCTGATTGGCGATGCCCACAGCGTCTTCCGCATCGGGCAGCGCGATTTCCGCGTGACGGCCGGCGCTTATATCCGCCCCAACATCACTCAAATTGACCAACTGGCGGCCGCCGTCATCCAAGAACTGCGGCTGACCGGCCGGGAACGGGCGCTTGATTTATATGCCGGCGCGGGGATTTTCAGCGCATTCATGGCGCCGCGCGCCGCTTTGGTCACCTTGGTTGAAAGTTATCCCCCGGCGGTGTCCGATGCCGAAGTCAACCTGATGGAATATGACAACGTGGATATTATTGAAGGACAAGCTGAACGGGTGCTGGCGGATATGGCTGACCGGGAAGCCGGTTATGATGCCGCGCTGGTGGATCCGCCCAGCGGCGGCCTCGGCAAAACGGTCATCAAGCGCCTGGCGCAGCTTGATGTCAAGCGCCTGGTCTATGTCAGCGATGAGCCGGCATCGCTCGCCGGCGACAGCAGAATGCTGATGCGCGCCGGCTTTCGTTTGCGAACGATCCAGCCCATGGATTTGGCGCCGCAGACTTATTATATCCACGCGGTCGCCCGGTTTGAGCGTTAATCGAGAATCGTTTGCAATGCCCGCCGCGGCCTTCAAGCGCATCGCGGCGGCATTCCCTAAACCTGAAAGCGGGCGATGCGGTCTAAGCCGGCATAATCTTGCAGGATGTCGCAGGTCACGCCGAATCCGTCCGTCACCAGTGAAGCCAGCGCTGCGCCTTGGTCGGCGCCAATTTCCAGCAAGACATGCGCGCCCGGACGGCACAGCTGCGGAATCTGCGGCAATAATTCGCGGATGCGGTCGAGGCCGTCGGCGCCGCCGTCCAGCGCCAGATGCGGCTCATAGCGGCCGACCGCCAGTCGGTGAAGCGCTTCAGTCGGGATATAGGGCAGATTCGCCATCAGCAGATCCAGCTTGATCCGCCGCGCAATCAGCGCTTGTCCCAGATGCCCTTGCAAACACTGCAACCGGGCATGATTCCGATGGGCATTGGTCTGTGCGACTTTTAGGGCATCCTCGCTGATGTCAAGCCCGTAGACCTGCCAGCCAGGTCTATGGACGGCGAAGGCGACAGCCAGCGCGCCGCTGCCGGTTCCAATATCGGCGGCGGCGCCATCAGGCTTGTCGGCCGTCAGACGCAAAGCCGCTTCCAGCAGCAGTTCGGTTTCCGGCCGCGGGATCAACACATCCGCCGTCACCGCAAACTCAAGGTCATAAAAGCCCTTGGCGCCGATAATGTAGGCAATCGGTTCGCCTTGGGCGCGGCGCCGCGTCAGCGACGCATACCGCCGGCGCTGGTCGTCTGTCAGCATTTCGTCGCCGTGCGCGAAGAGATAAGAACGGTCGACCTTCAGGACAAACGTCAGCAGGACTTGGGCATCCAGCGCCGGCGTGTCGGAGCTTGAAAACGTCCTCGCCGCCGCTGCCAGCGCGGCGCGAATGGCAGTCATTGGCGGTTCTCACAGAATATGGATGACGGCGCTCAAAACGAACGCAGCCACAATCTTAAAAAGATGAAGCAAGTCAATGGGTCTGACCACCGGCATCAAGGATCATCATACTTAATCGAATCGACGCCATAATAATGTTTGGCACAGCGAAATCGCGGGTCGCCCGGCAGAGTTGTCGCGGCAACATATCCAGCGGCTGCATCGCTCAATCGCGGCACAGCAATGTTCCTTTGCCCCGCATCGCGCAGCGTAATAATAAGCTGATGACGCGCATCCCACTCTTTGGCGAAGGCCTGAAAATCAGGGATGAGCGCCGCTTGACCCAAAGCGATGCCCACAGCAACCATCCAAACTATGACAAGACACCCGAGCTTGAGCGAGTTTAGCCAGATGCCATCCAGCAGCGAATGTCTTTTTAGCAAAAAACCAAACGATACCCCCCAAACCATGCCCGACAAGACCAGCAGATAAGCAGCCGGCGCCAAGATACGCGGCGTTACTATGCCGCGCCCTAATAAGGCTGTGAAGATAATAACTGCCAGCGAAAACAGCGCCAGACCATAAGCAAGCAGCCCCGCAAATCCATATTTTTTTTTTGCCGATCCATTCTCGACTCCAGCAGACAATATCCAGGTCGCCATGCTCAAAAATACCAGCGCGGTTGTGAACAGATAGGCTGATGTGCGGTAATGAACGCTTCTCCATTGCGCTAATGCAAACAGAAAGAGAAAAAAACCGGTGAGGATGCCCAAGACCAACAGCGATCCCTGTTTGCGCTTCCCCAGTTCGATATTGATGCGCCTGCGCCCCCAAAGCAAGCCCGAAAAGCCCAATATGAACGCGATATTCAGGATGATAACGCTCAAATAACCCCAGCTGAAGCGCCCGAAGAACTGTGCCTGGTCGCTCGTGTGCTGCCACAAAATCGGAATGTAAATCAGTTGGAACATCAAGCCAAGCCATAAAGGCCAAGAAGCAAATTGGAGCGGCTTGGCTGCTTTGGATTTTAGCTGGGGGCTGTATTCGAGCAGCATGACCAGCAAGCCAAGGCACATCAGCAGAACAAAACCGCCAAAGGCTTCCTGATGTCCGACATACCGAAATGTCGAATGAAGCATTTTCGGCGCTGACTCCAAAACCACATCCAATTTTTGGTCCCCTGCCAAGGTAGATCTTGGCACTGCTAGATCAAATCGCGTCTCGGCTGCCATACGATTGGCAATGCCGGGCGAGCGCAGATGAATGTATAAACTGCCCAAGGTCGCGAACCAGGCTACAGCAAAGATACGAACGTAACGCGGGCGTAGAGGAGACCGCAGAAAAACAAGCGCCATCAGCAGGCAAAGCGTGAAAAAGGTCAACTGGAAGGCCACAAAAATTTCCGCTGCCCCGGCGGTCAAAAAACAAAGCGCACCGCCGGCGATTAACCCCAGCAGCGAGGGGAGCTTTCTGTCCCATCGCTGGGCTGTCCACAGAGTCAGGGCCATATAGATTGTCAGCAAAGCCAGCGGCAAGGTGTAACGGATGCTGGCGCCATACCAGTAAAACGATCTCGGTGAATGGAGCGCATTAATGCTGGCGGCAGCAATCAGCCCGGCAATGACAATAGAAAGCGCCCAGCGCGAACCGCCGATTCGCAAGCAGGCGAGTCCCTGCCAGACAAGCCAAATCAGCCCGACCAGCCACAATGCGATAATTAGCGATGGCATAACCGCGGGAAGAAGTGTACCAAGCGGCGCAGCCGCGCTCGTTAAGAAGAAACTGGCATAGCTCCCCGACCATTCATTATACCAATAGACCATACCCTCCCAGGCGCCCCGTTCCCGGCCGATTGTGATGGTACAATAATCGTCGGTATCCATGCGGCTGAAATGGCCTAAATAGGCAAAAAGAAACAGCGGCACAAGCGCCAGCAGGACAATAGACCATTGAAGCATGGATGACCGCTTGAAAATCATCGCAATCAACACCCCGCGAGATAACCCGTAAGACGGCAGATAGGAAACAGGATTGACGAAGGGCTATTCAAGGCCGCCGGCCGCCAGCTGTTCCGCCTGCCGCTGCGTCGCCAGTTGGTCAATAAAAACATTGAGCGCGCCATCCATGACCGCCGGCAGGTTATAGCTGCTGTAGCCAATGCGATGATCGGTCACGCGCCCCTGTGGATAATTATAGGTGCGGATCTTCTCGCTGCGGTCGCCGCTGCCGACCTGACCGCGGCGCTCGGCTTCGCGTTCGGCGCGCTGCCGCTCCACTTCGGCCTCATACAGCCGGGCGATCAACACCTGTTTGGCGCGGATTTTGTTTTGCAGCTGGCTGCGCTCATCCTGCATTTCGACCACCAAGCCAGTCGGTTTATGAATCAGCCGCACAGCCGAATCGGTTGTGTTGACCGATTGGCCGCCAGCCCCGCGCGCGCGAAAGACCTGTGTTTCGACCTCATTCATATCCAGCTGCACATCGACGTCATCCATCTCTGCCAGGACGGCCACGGTCGCCGTGCTGGTGTGGATCCGTCCCTGGCTTTCGGTGGCTGGCACGCGTTGCACGCGATGCACGCCGCTTTCGTACTTCAGCCGACTGAACGCGCCCTTGCCTCTGATTTGGAAGGTGATGTTTTTGTACACGCCGCTGCCCTGCACATTCAGATCCAGCATTTCCACTTTCCACTTGCTGGCTTCGGCGTAACGGATGTACAGGCGCATCAAATCACCGGCAAAGATGCCGGCTTCGTCACCGCCGGCGCCGGCGCGGATTTCGACAATCACGTTTTTATCGTCGCGCCGGTCTTTTGGCAGCAGCATCCGCTTGAGCTTTTCCCGCGATTCGGCCGTATTCGCCTCCAGTTCAACCGCCTCCATCCGCGCCAGTTCTTTCATCTCGGCATCATCGGCAGAGCGCATGAGTTCTCTCGCCTCGTCAAGCTCTCGCAGCTGCTTCTGATACTGCCGATAGGCGCTGACAACAGCCTGTAAACTGGCGCGCTCCTTGGCCAACTCGGCCACTCTTTCATAATCTCGGGCGATTTCCGGATCTCCCATCATCCCTTCAAGCTCTTGATAACGGGTTTCGACTTGGGCTAATTTTTCCAGCATGAGATAAGCTCAATTCGTTGTCTGATGGTGTTTGGACGCATGCGCCGGGAACATCCAAGCTGATAGATGACCTGTGAAAATGGAGCCGGGGCTTGCTAGAATTCGCCTAGCCCGCCGTGTGTTCAAGGCTGTATTATACAAATGGATTCGATTATGCAAAGGCAAAAGCGAAAGTTTTTATGATGCGCGCCGCGTCAAAAAGGCATGGCAGGCGGCCAGGCCGCTATGCGCCATCACCATGATTGACCTGCCCGACGAGCCTGAAGCGGAATCCTTTTGCAGATTGCGCTCAAGCTGATGCGGCTGTTCGATGACCTGCCCGGCGCCTAATCCGACGACTGCGCCACCACGACCGCCGCCGCCATCGCTTGGGTATGCGTCAGGCTGATATCCCACTGGCTTAATCCCATATCATCCGCCAAGGCTTTGGCGGCGCCATGCAAAACAAGCACCGGCCGGCGGCGCGGGTTATCCACGCGGATTTCGACATCGAGCCAGCGCAGGTCGCCGATGCCGGTCCCCAATGCCTTGCCAACCGCTTCCTTGCCGGCAAAACGCGCCGCCAAGCGATGGGGCGCATCCTGGCAGTCAGCCCGTTCCCCAGCCGTAAAAAAGCGATTCAGAAAACGCTCTCCCAAGCGGTCAATGCCGGCCGCAATCCGATCACATTCAATCATATCCATGCCGCATCGTATCATGCCTAAATCCTCAAGACCCGCCTTCAGCAGCTATTGTACAGCCGGCCGGCGCGCTTCATCAAACGGCCGCATGCGGCGAACATGCAATTCCGCGCTGCCTTCATACAAGCCGGCTATATGCTATAATCAGACGCGCACAAACGGCAGAATGGAACACTGGATGGCAAGTTTGCGCTTTCGCCTGCGGCAGCGTTATTGGAAGTGGACCGCCCGCGGTCAAGTCCGCGATTATTTGAAGACCAGCAAAATACGCAAGCTCCAGGTGGGCTGCGGTTCCAATCTGCTCGCTGGCTGGCTCAATACCACGCTGTATCCCTTCGACCAAGGCGCCGTCTTTATGGATGCCGCCCGCCCTTTTCCTATTGCGGATGATTCGTTTGATTATGTATTCAGCGAGCATGCGATTGAACATCTTGAGTTTATGCAGGCGGCGCTGATGCTGCGCGAGAGCTTCCGCGTGCTTAAACGCGGCGGGCGAATCCGCATCGCCACACCCGACCTGGCTCAACTGATCGCCTTGTACACCCATCCTGACGGCGCGGCGCAGCAGGCTTACATTCAATGGATTATGGATACCTTTCGCCCGCGAATCGGCGAATACAATCCGGCGCATGTCATCAATCAGTCCTTTCATGGATGGCGGCATGTGTTTATTTATGACCAAGCCACACTCAAACAAGCCATCCACAAGGCCGGTTTCACCCAAGTGGAGCGCAGGCAGCCCGGCCAAAGCGGCGATGAACACCTGCGCGGCATTGAACAGCACGGCGATTATGTCAAAAATCACCAGGCGATGCTTTATGAGACCATGGTCTTCGAGGCGGTCAAACCATAAAAGCCGCGGTGTAAGAATTTCAATAAAAACAGTCGGGCGGCGCAATTGAATATGCACATCGGGCTGTTTATCGTTTATGATACCCAAGATGAGCCTAGAATGGATGTGCAAGTGGTGGTGAGCGCTTATGCCAATCTATACCTATCGCCGTGATGACGGCACAACCTTTGACATTCGACAGACATTTCTGGATGATCCGCTGGAAAACTGCCCGACCACCGGTCAGGCGGTCGCCCGCGTCATTCAGCCGGCCGGGATCATCTTCAAAGGGAGCGGATTTTACGTCAACGACAGCAGCAAAGCCAACAGTCCAGCCAGCAAGAACGGCAAGGACAGTGAATCCCCCAAATCCGACGCCAAGCCGGAAGCCAAGGCCCAAAAGGGCTCGTCAGCCGAAGCCAAAACGGCGGCCGCCGAGCATCAGCAAACCAAGTCGGCGGCGAAATGAGCTTTGCGTTTTGGGCGATAATATGCACAATAGAGTCATCATCGGTGAAGCATACCGTCGGGAACAGACATGAGATATTATTTTGCGCGCCATGGCATCGCCGCCGATTTGGCGCCAAGTGATTTCGCCCGCGAATTGACAAAGCGCGGCCGGCGGCGCATCGGCAAAGCCGCCAAAGTGATGAACGCGCTTGGCATCGCCCCGGCCCGCATTTACGCCAGCCCGCGGATCCGCGCCCGCCAGACTGCCGATATCATCGCCGCCGAGCTTGGCATGGCGGCGGTCACGGCTGAAGAAGTCGATTTTGGCTTTGACATCGCCGCCGTCGAGCGCCTAAGCCGAGGGCTGCCAGCCGAAAGCGAGGTGATGTTCGTCGGGCATAATCCCGATATGAGCCTGACTGTTCACGAAATGACCGGGGTCGATGTGTCCATGAAGAAAGGCGGCTTGGCGCGGGTTGATGTCATCCATCACCAAGCGCGGCGCGGCGAGTTGGTCTGGCTGATCGCGCCGAAAGTCTTTGATGCCCTGCGGCTGGAGGCAAAACGGGGGCCGCTTTCAGTTCCGCCGCCGAAAGCCGCCGCGACCGCCTTTGAACTGCATGATTTAATCCAAGGCCGCTGGAGTCCGATTGGATTCGACCCTGACCGAGGCATTGGCAAAGCGGCGCTGATGAGCATGCTGGAAGCGGCCCGCTGGGCGGCATCGTCAAGCAATCTCCAGCCGTGGCGCTTTATCGTCGCGCCAAGAGAGAATCGGGGCGAATTCCAAAAGATATTATCGGTTCTCAAAGAAGGCAATGTGCCTTGGGCGCGGCATGCCGCCGTCCTGATGATCGCCGCCGCCAAAAAGCATCGCCGCCCCGATGTCCTTAATCGGCACGCCAGCCATGACCTGGGGCAGGCCATCGCGCAGATGGTCTTGCAGGCGCTTGACCATGGCATCCATGCCCATCAGATGGGCGGCTTTTTCCCTGACAAAGCGCGGGCGGTTTATGATATCCCCGCCGAATATGAACCCTTTACAGCCATCGCTTTCGGGTATACAACGTTGGACTTGAGCCACTTGAGCCAAGCGCATCGTCAGCGGGAAGCGGCGCCGCGGCCGCGGCAGGCCCTGCATGAGATGGTCTATAATGGCTCTTGGGGCCGGGCGGCTGATTTTCTGGAGTGAATCATGCCGCTGCCGGGCAGGATGGAGAAGGCGAATATATGGCGCGTTATCTGCTCACTGGGGGCGCCGGGTTTCTTGGCATCAACCTAAGCCGCTATCTGCTGGCGCGGCAGCATGATGTCGTCACACTCGACATCGCCGATTTTGATTATCCCGAACGCGCCCAAATCACCGAAATCACCGCGGATATCCGCGACCGGGCGGCCGTCGATCAAGCGATGGCCGGCATCGACTGCGTCGTGCATGCCGCCGCCGCCCTGCCGCTTTATCCGGCCGAGGAGATTTTCAGCACCGACGTCGATGGAACGCGCAATGTGCTTGATTCGGCGCATCAGCATCGGGTCGGGCGCGTGATTCACATCTCGTCTACGGCGGTTTATGGCATCCCCGATCATCACCCCTTGACGGAAGACGATCCGCGCGTCGGCGTCGGCCCTTACGGCGAAGCGAAAATACAGGCGGAAGACATCTGTTTTGACTATCGCAAACAAGGCATGACCGTATCGGCGCTGCGCCCCAAGACCTTTGTCGGGCCCGAACGGCTGGGGGTGTTCGCGCTCTTTTATGATTGGGCGCGGGACGGGCGCGGCTTCCCGATGCTGGGCGACGGCGGCAACCGCTATCAGCTGCTGGACGTCGAAGACCTCTGCGGCGCCATCTATCAATGCGCCACCTTGGACGCGGATATCGTGAACGACACCTTCAACATTGGCGCCAAAGCGTTCGCCACCATGCGCGAGGATTATCAGGCGGTGCTTGATTATGCCGGCTTTGGCAAAAAGATCACCGGGCTGCCGGCTGAACCGGCTATATGGCTGCTGCGGATTCTGGAGGCTTTGAATGTTTCGCCGCTTTACAAATGGGTCTATGAGACCTCATCCAAGGATTCTTTCATCTCTATCGAAAAGGCGGAAGCCAAGCTGGGCTACCAACCCCAATTTTCCAATCAAGATGCCCTGTTACGCAATTATCAATGGTATCTCGATAATCTGGAGGCATTCGACGAAGGCTCCGGCCTTTCGCATCGGACACCTTGGCGCCAGGGGATCCTGAAACTGGCAAAGCTGCTTTTCTAGGGTCAGGCAGAGCATGAACAGTTTGAAGCAGGGCGGGATCGCCATCATTGATTACGGCTCGCAGTACACGCCGCTGATTGCGCGCCGCATCCGCGAGCTTGGCGTTTATTCCGAGGTGTTTGCCTATGATGAGGCCGCCGAAGGGATCCAGCGCCATGACCCGGCCGGCTATGTCCTGTCCGGCGGGCCCAACAGCGTCTATGAGCCGGGCGCGCCGCGGCTGCCGCGTTTTATCTTGGCCAGCGGCAAACCGATTCTTGGCATCTGCTATGGCATGCAGCTTTTAACGGCGGCCTTGGGCGGCAAAGTCGCCGCCGCCGCCAGCAAAGAATACGGCCCGGCCGGCATTACGCACGCGCCGCGCAGTCCTTTGTTTGATGGCCTCGAAAGCGAACTGCCGGTTTGGATGTCGCACGGCGACCGAATCGAAGCGCCGCCGCCGGGGTTTCTGGCTTTGGCGCGGTCAGAGAATTCGCCCTATGCCGCGATTGGGGATATCGAGCGCCGCCGTTACGGCGTCCAGTTTCATCCTGAAGTTCAGCACAGCCCACACGGCAGCGCCATCTTCCGCAGCTTTCTGTTCCGCATTTGCGAATGCGAAGACAAATGGACGGCGGCGGCGTTTATCGAGGACGCCATCCAAAGCATCCGCGCCCAGGTCGGCAGTGAACGGGCGCTGATGGCGCTTAGCGGCGGGGTTGATTCGGCGGTGGCGGCCACACTGATTCACCGCGCCGTCGGCGACCAACTCACCTGCGTTTTTGTCAATCACGGCCTGCTCCGCAAAGATGAGCCCGAACAGGTCATGCGGGTTTTCCAGCGGGAACAGGGCATGAACCTGATCGCCGTCAATGCGGTCGAGACTTTTCTGGCCGCGCTTGAAGGGATCGCCGAGCCGGAGCAGAAGCGCAAGATCATCGGCAAGCTGTTCATTGATATCTTCAGCGAAGAAGCCAGCCGGCTGGAGGGGATTCGATTTTTGGCGCAAGGCACCATCTATCCTGATGTCATCGAAAGCGCCGCCAGCAGCAAAAGCGCCAAGACCATCAAATCGCATCACAATGTCGGCGGGCTGCCGGCCGACTTGCGGTTTGAACTGGTTGAACCGCTGCGCGACTGCTTCAAGGACGAGGTGCGGAAGATCGGGGCGGCGCTTGGCTTGTCGGATTCGATAGTCTGGCGGCAGCCTTTTCCGGGGCCGGGCTTAGCCATTCGCTGTCTGGGCGAACTCAACTGGGAACGGCTGGAACGGCTGCGGGCGGCTGACGCCATCTTCACTGATGAACTGCGAGCCGCCGCGATGCTGCGCGATGCGACCGCCCAAAGTTTCGCGGTATTATTGCCGGTCAAGAGCGTCGGCGTCATGGGCGACAGCCGCAGCTATGAAGAGACGCTGGTTTTGCGGGCTGTGACCACCGACGACTTTATGACCGCCGACTGGGCGCGGCTGCCCTATGACCTGCTGGCGCGCGTCAGCGCCCGCATCGTCAATGAAGTCGCCGGCATCAACCGCGTGGTTTATGATATCACCAGCAAGCCGCCGGGCACGATTGAGTGGGAATAACTGAACTGAACTTAAAATCCTCAAGGAAAGACTTGCACCAGGCCCGGCTTTCAGATAATATAGCCTTAGACAGTTTTAGATAAAATAGGAGCGTGATGAAATGAACATCTTGAATAATAAAGTCGTGATGAATATGGAAGATGCCATCCCCAAGCGGGGGCCGGCGGCGGCTGTTAATTCCCCCCCCCCCCCCCCCCCCCCCCCCCCCCCCGAATTTTCTTGGAGCGCGCCGCATGGTAAAGAAAACTTGGCTTCTTTGCCTGCTGTTCCTGTTCTGCATCCGCGCCATGCCCGTCCAAAGCCAGGCAACGTTCACCAACCCAGGCGCCTCGCAGCTGCACGCCTGCGGACTGCCGACGAATCGCTCCATCTTCACTGACAGCGCCACCTTCACCACCTTCAACCTGACCGCCGACTGCACCATCGGCGCGGCGGCAGTCCCGACTAATGGCATTTACCTGCATTTTCAATCGGGAACCTTCACCATCAACGGCAACGGACACAGCATCATCGGGCGGCGCAACAGCTGGACCATCATCGTCGGGCTTAACACTTCGGATACAAGCACCGTCCTCAATCTGAACGATATCACCATCCGCGACGCCGGCTACGATAACGCGGCGCAGCAGGCGGTTATAGTGCAGCGGGGCGCGCGCCTCAACGGCCGCAACGTCATCTTCAGCGGCAACAGGGGCTCAAACGGCGCAGTCCTAGCATTCCAGAATGGAAAAGTCTATCTTGAGAATGCACAGTTTCTGAACAACCGCCAGACGCATGGCGCGCTTGGCGAAGCGTCTGCCGCCGCTGCTGCTGGAGTTTTCGGCAGCCCGGCAGCAAACACCGTGCTGAGCATCAACGGCGGCATCTTTGAAGGAAACACCAGCGTCCTTCAAAGCGCGAGAGTTATCCTAGCCAGCGCCGGCACGGTCCAACTCCAGGGCTGCGTTATCTTCAGGAACAATGCGGGAGCCATTTATTCGACCAGGTCTATCTCTAATGTAGCGGGAGTCATCACTGACACCACAACCAACCAAGACGACAGAACCCGCTGTCCGAAGCCGCCCAAGCGCAAGAAGGAAAAAATCCCCACCGCGACGGCGACGCTCCGACCGCTGGCGACGACCTGCATCGACTTGAACCAGGCGACCGGCATTGCCGTCCATGCCACTTACGGGCTGACGAGCGGCGTCCAGTGCCAGCGGCTTGACGGCGGCGGCATCGGCGTGCAGGCCATCGTGGACGGCGGCTTTATTGATGCCGTCGATATCTGGGGCTATGTCGAGCAGGGGGTCGAGGTCTGCTTCCCGCAGGCCGGCGAACTGCTGTTTTTGGATGCGCGCACCATGCCGCGCGCCATCGCGCCCTTGGCGGCGACCGTCGTCAACGGCATGACCTGCGGCGCCATCGAAACGCCGGGATCGATTGTGCTGATGCCGCCATCCTAGCTATTGGCAAGTTTCGCTGTGATGCGGCTGTCTTGGCTTGGCGGCTGGGCAGTCGCATCAATGCGAATCTCGTTTCAAGCCTAGCTGATACACCTTGTTTTTCTTCCAGCCGGCGAGTCTGGCGACTGTTTTGGCGGCGCGTGACAGCGGTTCGCCGGCATCAAGACGCTCATCCAGCGCCCGCTTGACCTGCGGCTGGCTCCAGACCTCATCCGAAAGCTCGGCGCCGGCAATCAGCAAAGTCACCTCGCCGCGCGGCCCTTCAGCGGCGAAGTAATCATAGCTGTCCTGCGCCGTCCCTCGATAAAACTCCTCAAATTTTTTGCTCATCTCCCGCGCCACGCAGACCAGCCGTTCGCCGCCCATCACATCAATGACCGCCGACAGGGTTTCGGTCAGGCGATAGGGACTTTCGTAGGCGATAATGGTCTCGGTCGCCGGCGCGAGTTTGGCGAGCCGCGCTTTGCGCGCCTTGGTTTTACGCGGCAGAAAGCCCACAAATAAAAAGCGGTCGGTCGCCATGCCAGAGGCAGCCAACGCGGTTGTGACGGCGCTGGCGCCGGGCAGGGGCATCACGTCGAAGCCGCGTTCAATGGCGGCGCGGACAAGCTCATAACCGGGGTCAGAGATGCCCGGGGTGCCGGCGTCAGAGATCAGAGCCACATCCCCGACCGCCAGCGCAGCGAAGATTCGGTCCAGCCGGGACAGCCTGCTGTGTTCATGATAGCTGATCATCGGCGTGTCAATATCATAATGGCGGGTCAGCGCCCTTGAGGTTCGCGTATCTTCGGCGGCAATCAGGGACACCTCGCCAAGCACCCGCAAGGCGCGCAGGGTGATGTCTTCCAGGTTGCCGATTGGCGTCGGCACGATATACAGGATACCCATGTCAGCGCATCAAGCGGCGCCAGCCGGCGCATCTTGAGCTATTTGGCCGGGAAAAGCATGGGCAAGCGCTTCGGGCATCATACTCTTGAAGGCTGCCAGGCTGTGTCCGCTGCCCAGCTCGACAAATTGGTAATCCAGATTGGGGTCATAGCGCTGCCGCTGTTCTAGGATGCGGCGCAAGACCAAAGCCGGCTGATAAAAGCGCAAATCCGGCTCATAACGGCCAACCGACTGGAAAATCCGCCGCGGCAAGAGCGGTGAATCGCGGAAGCGCCGAGCGTATTCTTGCAGCTTTTCGGCGGCCGCGCCGCGTCCCAAGGGCGGCGATATCATCATCAGATGGGTGAATATCGCCGGATTCTTCAAAGCTGTATGCGCCGCCGCCACCGCCCCTTCACCAACGCCGCCCAATCCCAAGTTAATCGATTCAATCCGATATTCCGTCTGCAAGAACGGCAGCAGTTCGGTCAGAGTCATGGCATAATGCCGGTCATTGCTGATATATTCGCTCGCGCGCTCGGATGGCGAGCCGCTTTCCAGCATGGCGATCATCACCGGCTCCATCCGCCGGTGCTTGACCAGCGCATCGGCAATGTACGGCATCTCCAAGACATCAAGCGCCCACTGTCCATCCATGAACACCAGCAGGGGATACAGCCGGTCGGCGCTTGGATCGTAATCCGGCGGCGTGTACATCCAAAGATTCCGCCCGGTGAAGCCCATCTGCATCGAGCTAAAGCTGTGGCGGTCGACGCGGCCGCGCGGCACCGCTCGCATGGACTTCCAGTCTGGAAACGGACGCGCCTTGGGCATTTGCAGCACCGAAGTGTTGATTTGGGGAGTCTGGATTGTCATGGCGTTAAACCGATCCACTTCCCAGAACTCGCCGATGCGATTCACCAGGTCCACTTCCTGCGCCAGCGGCGTGCCAGGGTCATTCACCGCGAAGACATAATCAAGCAAGGCATCCTGGTCAAAGATGCGCTGATAATACCAAAGCGAGGTGTCTTCCAGCTTGACCAGATATTCAAAGGGCGGATCGCGGTCAACGATGTCCAGGCTCACGGCGACGCTGTGCGCGCGGTGGGAATGATAGACAAAGGTCGCCCGGTCGCGTTCCACCCAGGGCCAAGCGCGCGACGACAGCAGTTCTTCGGCAATGCGCTGCCGTTCTTCGGCGTTCACCTGATAGGTTTCAGACAAAAATTGGATAAATGAATTCCACCGCGGCGCCGACACCTCTGACACTCCTCGCTGCTTGGTCAGCCACAGGTTTATTTTAACATCCGCTTGCGGCTTCTGCCCGCATTCCTCGACTTTACTTCAACGTCTGTCTATGCAAAATGTACAAAAAAGCAAAATCATGACCCGATTGCGGTATGATAAGGGTATCATGGCAGACAAACAGAATCGCAAGCTGTTCGGAAAGGATCGCGCTATGACTGCGCCGTTCATCTATTCATTCACTGAACCTGTCCATCCAGAAGACCTGCAAAGCCTTTTCCAGCAGACCGACTGGGCCCAGCGCCGTACGCCGCTCGATATCCAGCAAATGCTGGACCGAAGCCAGCTGACCTTGGGCGTTTGGGATGATGACCGCTTGATTGGCTTTGCGCGGGTCGTCACCGATGACCTCTACCGCGCCTGGATTGAAGACATTGTTGTCGACCGCGCGTATCGAAAACAGGGCATCGCTTCACTTATCCTGGAGAAACTGCTCAAGCGATTGCAGCATATTGAACTGGTTATGCTGGACTGTGCTCCAGAGTGGCAGACTTTCTATGCAAAATTTGGATTCGAGCCCAAGACGGCGGTCGCGATGCAAAGAACGAATTCAAACTGAATCGCTGTTGCCGGGATGATTGGAGCTTGTGCAAACCAAAACTTATCACCCGCGGACGAATCGGCTATCATCTGTGAAGCCGCTGCTGGATGAACGATGAAGGAAATGATGAGCAGCCTGAAATTCAACCCCAATATCCAGGCGCGGACTGTCGGCCGCCGTTCACTGGATGACATCCGTCAAAAGCACGGGCTGGACAAGGTATATCGGCTTTCACTCAATGAAAATCCTCTGGGGCCCGCGCCCGGCGTCATCGAAGCCATCACCGCGGCCGCGCCGACCCTGTCGTCTTATCCCGACTTTTCTGATATCGAGCTTCGGCAGGCGATTGCCGACGTCATCGGACGCGGCCTGACTCCGCAGCATGTGTACACCGGATGCAGCGGCTTTGAATCGCTGGAACTGCTGGCGCGCGGTTTTCTTGGCCGCGGCGATGAATTGATCCTGTCATCGCCGACATTCGCCGGCGCCTATAAAAGAATCGCCGAACCCTTGGGCGCCAAAGTCATTGATGTGCCGCTGGCGAAAGAGACCTTTGCCTACCGCGTCGATGCGGCGCTGGCGGCCATCACCGACAAGACCCGGCTGATCATGCTCTGCAACCCGAACAACCCGACTGGCACGGTGCTGCCGGCCGACAAAATGGACGCCTTGATGCGGGCTGTTCCTGACCATGTATTGGTCGTCGCCGATGAGGTCTATCATCATTTCGTAACCGATTCAGCTTTCCCCGATTCGATGCAATATGTGCTTGAGGGCAGGAACATCGTTATCATTCACAGTTTCTCCAAAGCCTATGGCCTGGCTGGCATGCGGCTCGGCTATGGCATTGCCCGGCATGAAATCGCTGACTATCTTGCCGGGCTGCATCGGGGTTTTCATCAGAACAGGCTGGCGCTGGCGGCTGGCGTCGCCGCCTGCGAAGATCAAGCGCACCTGCGATATGCGGTTCAATACCTGCGGCGCGAACAGCAATGGGTCACAAAGCAGTTCAACCGTCTCGGCATCAAGTATTGGAAGCCGGCGGCGAATTTCATTTTGTTTGAAACCCAAATGCCGGCTGAAGACCTGCATCAGAAAATGATGGAGCGCGGCGTTCTGCTAAGCCCGCAAACCCGCAACGGCATGCCGCGCGGGATGCGTATCAGCCTGGGCACGCGGGAAGCCAACCAAGCCTTCATTCATGCGCTGGAAGCGACGGTGCGCGGCTTTGCGTAAGCGCGATTTGACAGCAAAAACAACATTGCCCTCGGCCGCTGGCTGTGATAAAATCTGGCGTGGAATCATACTTTTTGTCTCGTTTCCAAATCCCACGCATCGGGACTCCGGGTGGGTGTTGTCTGTCCAGCCAGATTATCATCGGAGGATGAACGATGCGCGAGCCTGAAACACCGACTATTGAAGGAGAACAGCAATGCCATCAGCAGTGAAAATGCGTACCCTGCTCGAAACCGGTGTCCATTTTGGTCACCGCACCAACAAGTGGAATCCCAAGATGAATGAGTTCATCTTCACCCAGCGCAACGGGATTCATATTATTGACCTGCAAATCACGCTCAAAAACCTGAACGTCTTCCATGACATGATCGCTAAGATGATCGCGGAGGGCGGCGCCGTCTTGTTTGTCGGCACCAAGCGCCAGGCGCAGGAGATTGTCCAGCGCGAAGCCGTCCGCTGTGGCATGCCCTACGTGACCTATCGCTGGCTTGGCGGCACTTTGACCAACTGGAAAACAATCCGCAGCCGCATCGACACCCTGGCGCAGCTGGAAAAACGCCGCGACGCCGGCGAGTTCGACCGCCTGACCAAAAAAGAAGCTCTGGTGCTCGCGCGCAAAATCTCCAAGCTGCAACTGCGGTTAGGCGGCATCCGCGAGATGAAGCGCACCCCGGATATGCTCCTTGTTGTGGATGCCGAGCGCGAGCATACCGCCGTCAAAGAAGCCAATATCCTGAACATCCCGGTCATGGCGCTGATTGACACCGACGCCAACCCCGACCTGATTGACCACATCCTGCCAGCCAACGACGACGCCATGCGCTCGATTCGGCTTCTGATCGGCGCCTTGGCCGATGCTGTGCTGGAAGGACACAACCGGCGTCAATCGGCCGCGGACGAAGACGAGCCGGATGCCTTTTTCGCCAGCGATTATGACGAGGAAGAACTGGACGACGCCGCCTTGCTGGGCGAATCGACGCTGGCAAAACTGCGCGATTCCAAATTGTTTGATGATGAGGGCCGCGATGAAGCTGACCAGAAAAGCGAATAATCAATCACTGAAGCTGATGGAGAGACCGGAAACATGGCTGTAACCGCAAAGCAAGTCAAACAACTGCGCCAGAAAACCGGCGCCGGGCCGCTGGACTGCAAAAAAGCGCTTGAGCGATTTGACGGCGATATCGACAAAGCGGTCGAATTTTTGAAACAAAAGGCGCTGAAAGACGGAATCAAGCTGCAAGGCAAAGGGCGCAGCGCCAACGAAGGGGTCATCGGGAGTTACGTCCACTTCGATCAACGGCTGGCGGTGATTGTCGAAGTCAACTGCGAAACCGATTTTGTCGCCGCCACCGACCGCTTCAAGGCATTTGCCAAAGACATCGCCATGCACATCGCCAACCTGAACCCCCAATACGCCGCGCGGGAAGATGTGCCGCCGGCGCAGGTCGCCGCCGAGACTGAACTTCAGTTGGAACGGGCGCTCCAGGAAGGCAAGCCGGCGCACATCGCCCAAAAGATCGTCGCCGGCCGCCTGAATAAATGGTACGAGGACATCGTCCTGATGGAGCAGGCCTTCATCAAAGACGATGACAAGACTATCCGTCAATATCTGCAAGAAACGGTCGCCGAAGTCGGCGAGACCATCCGCATCGGGCGCTTCAAGCGCATCGGCATTGGCGACGAGACATAAATGCGCGCGCGTTTATCCGATGCAGAACCTGGCCGCCGATTGAAACAAATTGGGGATTAGCCATTGGTTAGTCCCTTTTTATGCGCGAGGGTTTTATGACCGACCTCAAGCCGACGCAAACAGATTGGGATATCCGCCGCCATGTTTATGAGGTGTTTGTCAGCCAGGGGCGCGCGCCTTCGCATCAAGCGATTGCCGCGCGTTTTGACATCGCGGCCGAAGCGGCAAGCCAAGCCTTGCGCCGCCTTGACATTAAGCCAGCTTTGGGAATTATCCAAGCTGTGGTACAGCGACCGCATGGCGCCGGACTTTCGCGGGCGAACGCTTGAGAGCGCCCTTCACATTTTCCGCGCGCTTGATTTGAGCGGCGAATTTTGGACAGCCTAGCAGACAAAACCACACGGGAGCGCGATGATGAGCGAACCAGCCGGCGGCGCCTACCAGCGCATTCTGCTTAAACTAAGCGGCGAAGCGCTTGCCAGCCAGCAAGGCTATGGCATTGACCCCGACAAAGCCGAATACATCGCCCAGCGAGTCAAAGCCGTCTACGATTTGGGCATCGAGGTGGCTGTTGTCATCGGCGGCGGCAATATCTGGCGCGGCGAACCGGCGGCCAAGCTGGGCATGGAGCGCAGCACCGCCGACCACATGGGCATGATCGCCACCGTGATGAATGGCCTGGCGCTCCAGGACGCCATCGAGCGGCTGGGGATTATCACCCGCGTGCAAACCGCCGTCCAAATGAATTCGATTGCCGAACCCTATATTCGGCTGCGGGCTATCCGCCACATGGAGAAGGGGCGCGTCGTCATCCTGACCGGCGGCATCGGCATCCCCTACTTCACCACCGATTCCGCCGCCGCGCTGCGCGCCAGTGAAGTCGATGCCGATGTGATTGTCAAAGCCACCAAAGTCGATGGCGTCTATTCCGCCGACCCCGTTCACAATCCAGAAGCCCGGCGCTATCCCAAGCTCTGCTATCAAGATGTCCTCGACCGGCAGCTGCGGGTGATGGACGCGACTGCATTCACGCTCTGCCAAGAAAACGAAATGCCGATTATCGTCCTCAACTTTTGGAATCCAGGCGATTTGCTGAAAGCGGTGCGGGGCGATTTGTCGGTTGGCACGCTTATTGGCGATGATTCGATGTCCGACCGCTAGCGGATTGGCGCGGCAATAGGTCATCCAGTTTGGTCAAGACCGCGGCTATCGTCCGATGTCGGCTGTGACCGCCGCCAGCCGCGACCTGCCATTCAAGGCGGCCGGGGTCAAGCTCGATTTGGATGGCGGCCGGTGAATCCGACACGCGGTAGCCGGTCCGTTCCAAGGCGCGCCGCATCCAAATCTGCGCGATGCCCTCGCCGCGCAGGCAAACAGCGATGCCGGCCGTTGGTTCCATCACAAAGGCGCCGCTGCGCCGGTCAAAAGCGACGCCATTGCCAGCAAAGGTCGCCGCCACGACGCCATCCAGCGCCAGGTCTTCGGGCGCGCCCGCCACCAAAGCCGGCGGCTTCATCAGCCACAGGCTGTCACAGCTGCGAAGCGCCAAATCCAAATCATGGGTCGAAAGCAGGATGGCTCGCTGGGTCTCCTGCGCCAGACGCTTGAGCAGCTGCATGATTTCGACGCGCCGCGGCAAATCGAGGTAGGCTGTCGGTTCATCCAGCAGCATGATATCCGTCTCCTGCGCCAAGGCGCGGGCGATCATCAGCTTTTGCCGCTGGCCATCGCTTAATTCGATGACCGGGCGCTCGGCGATGTCTTCGGCGGCCACCGCAGCCAGCGCCCAATGTATCATCGCCCGGTCACCCGCCGAAAGCCGGCCAAGCCAGTCGGTGTAGGGGTGCCGCCCCAAAGCCACCAAGGCATAGCCGCTCATCCAGCCCGGATTGGGCGCCGCGGTCAAGACAACGCTAAGCCGCCTGGCGATCTCGGCCGGCTTCATCCGCCGCGCATCCTCGCCCGCCAGCAAAACCTGTCCAGCCAAGGGTTTTTGCATGCCGGCCAAGGTCCGCAGCAGGGTCGATTTACCGACGCCGTTCGGGCCTAGCAAAGCCGTTAATTTGCCGCGCTCCAGCTTCAAGTTCAGCCCGCTGGCAAGCTCAACATCGATATGTCGATAGCCAATCGACAAATCGCGGGATTCCAATACCGGCAATCGCATCGAAACCAACCTCCGCTAAAGGGGATACGACCTTTCTAGGCTGCGCGGCCGCAAAATGACGCCGATCACCACTGGGGCGCCCAGCAGGGCCGTCACGGCATTCAGCGGCAGCACCAGACTGCTGCCGGGCAGTTCGGCAATCAATGAAGCCAGCAAAGCCACGATGGCGCCGGCTGTCATCGCGGCCGGCAGCAGCAGCCGATGGTCGGAGCTATGAAACAGGGCGCGGCACAAATGCGGCACCGCGATTCCGACAAACGCAATCGGGCCGCAAAAGGCCGTCACCACACCCGCCAGCAGCGACGTGGCCGTCACAATCCCCAGCCGCAGCCAGCCGAGATGAATCCCCAGACTGCGGGCGTAGTTTTCGCCCAGAAGCAGGGCATTCAAGGATTTGGCGAAGCCGCCAGCCAAAAGCAGGCCGGCGATGACTATTCCGCCCAAAAGCGGCAGCTGCTCCCGGGTAACGCCGCCGAATGTGCCGAAAGTCCAGTTGATATAGGCTTGAATCCGCTCTGGCACCGCGAAATAAAGCAGCAGGCTGACCAATGCCGATACCAGATAACCAAACATCAGCCCCAAAATCAGCAAGGTCATGCTGCTTTGAATCCGCGCCGCCGCCAGCAGCGCCAGCGACATCGTTATGCCGGCGCCCAGCCCGGCCGCCAGGCTTAGCAACAGATCGCCCGTCAGTCCCAGGCCGAGGCGGCTGGCGAACTGACGCGCCGCCGCAGCCGTCGACAGGACGACCAGGGCGACGCCCAGACTCGCCCCCGAACTCACCCCCAGCACAAACGGACCCGCCAAGCCATTGCGGAAAAACGTCTGCATCATCAAGCCGCTGACGCTCAAAGCCATCCCGGCGAATATGGCGGTCATGGTCTTGGGAAGGCGAAACTTCAGCAGGATATTCGTCCAGGCGGCGCGGTCGGCTTCTCCGCCCAGCAGGATGATCATAATTTGATCAAGGGGAATCGACACCGACCCCAATGCCAGGCTTAACATCCATACAGCCAGCAGCGCCAGCAGCAAAATCAGCAGGAGCATCGGCCGCCATCGGCGGCTTTGAAGCGGCGGCGCCTTAGTCACTTGAAAGCCGCCGATAGAAGCTAAATTCGTGGTCGGGCAGCAGCTGCGGATGGAAAATCGCTATCAGGTCTTGCAAAATCCAATGTGGATGGGTCGCGCCCGCTTCGTAGACATTGCTGCCGCCATTGGCGTTTTGGTCGCGGTTGTTGTTCCAGACATCGCCCGACTGGAAGGCGGCGAAGTCACCAAAGCGGCTGTCCAGCGCCAGTAAATCGGACTGTGAATCGACGCCGAAGGTATCGACCAGCCAGATATCAGCCGCCAGGCCGCCGTCATAAACCACTTCAAAGCTCAATCCCTGACTCGCTGTCGAGCCTGCTTGGGACAGCAGCGGCCGCCCGCCGGCATCGCGCACGAACTGGCCGACATAAGTATCGGCGCCGGGGATGAACCAGGCATCGGCATAACCGAGAAAGGAATTGAGCAGAACAGTGGGCTGTTCAGCTAGGGCAGCGCCTGCCGCCAGCTGCCGCGCCGCCTCATACTGGCTGACCACATCATCATAGCGCGCGGCGGCTTTCGCCTCAAGATTATAGAACAAGGCGATGAACTTCAGCCATTCAGCCCGGCCCAATGGAGAAAGCTCGCGCCAGCTTGCGTCCAGCGCGGTAAACACGCCGGCATCCAGCAGTATCGGATGGGCGTCTGTCGCCGGGTCGAAGCCATAGCTTAGCGCCATCTGCGGCTCTAAGCTCAAGACCAACTCGATGTTAATCTCGGCGCCAAAGCCAACTTCGGCGATCTTGCCGTCGGCAGCCATCGCCAGCACCTCGTCGGCGTTGATGTAGGCGGCGCTGTCAATCCCCACCAGCCTGTCGAGCAAGCCAAGCTGCGACAAGGCCGGCAGCTGGGTGGTCGATAAGGCGATGACATCGCCAGCCGGGACTTCAATGAACTGGGTTCCGGCGGCGAAGCTCTCGGCCGGCGGCGCCGGCGTGCCGCACTGCACCAGCACATACTCAAAGGACGGCGCGCCGGCAAAGGCATCGGCGACGCGGACGACTTTATAGTGATTGAAGTAGGCTGCCGAAAAATTCTCGGCGTCCCGAATATCGACTTTTTGCGGAAAATAGTCGACGTCGGCGACGTAATTTGTCACGCAGCCATCGGTCAGGTTGGTGTCCTGCGCCGCCGCCGGCAGCGCAAACCACAGCCATATTATCAGCGCGATACATTTGGATCGCATTTTATCCCTCCTCAAGGATACAGGAGGAAACGGGGCCGGTCATCAAAAAAAGCCCGCCAGGATCGGCGGGCATGACTTTGCGTAAGACCATGCTCGTCTCCCTTTTGACGCGAAAGATTCACGAGCTAAGGTTCAGGCAGGTTTTCGGACTTTTGATCTTGCGATCATCACCGTTGCGCGACAGTGTCGGACTTTCACCGACTTCCCCTGCTATGCGTCGAACCTCCGGGTTCAGACGCGTCTGAAACTTAGAAACTATGCAGTTATTATAAGCATAACACAAGCCAGATGAAAAGCAAAACCCCACCCGCGAATGTTCCAATCATCGGCCGGCGAAGATGAAGGCAAAGCGATTCAAAGCCTTGACCCCGCCATCCACTTCCCAAGCTCGCGAAGCGGTGAATAACAAAAGCTATCGTTCCGCTGGATAGCGCAGACCCCACTGCCGGCGCATACGGTCCATGGTCGCCATAATCGCCAGGGTCTCATCCAAGGGCACGATGCCGCTTTCGGTCAGGCCGGCCCGAAGGCAGCGCCCAACTTCTACCGCCTCATAATTGTAGCCATTGCCCGCCAGCGGGAAGTCCAGCGTCTCGGCTTCTTGGCCGCTCATCTGAAGGGTCATCCTGGTTGGATGCCACCAGTCGGCAATCGAGATGTATCCCTTGGCGCCGATGATGCGGGCTTCATGGGGCGTATTCATCCGAATGGCGGTGGTTATCGCCGCCATCTCATTATCGCTGTATTTGAAGACCGACACCGAAAGCTCGTCGACGCCGGTCGAGCCCAGGGTATGCTGCGATACGATATCGGCTGGCTGCCGGCCGCCATACACCATAGAAGCCAAATACAGGCAGTAAATGCCCACATCCAGCAAAGCGCCGCCCGCCAGCTGCGGATTGAAGCTGCGATGTTCGGGCAGAATCTGCTCCATGCGATAGCCAAAATCCACCTGAACCAGCATGACATCCCCGATGGCGTTTTCGGCAAGCAGTTCGCGCAGCTTGACCATCGCCGGAAAGCAGCGCGTCCACATGGCGTCCATCAGAAACAGCTTCTTTTCCCGCGCCAGCGCAGCCATCTCCTGCGCTTCACGCCGATTGACCGCAAAGGGCTTTTCGCACAGGACATGCTTGCCGCTATTCAAGCACAGCAGGGTATGCGGCTTGTGAAAGGTATGCGGCGTGCCGATGTACACCACATCGACATTCGGATCACCTGCCAGCGCGGCATAGCTGCCATAACATTCGGCGGCGCCAAACTCCTCGCCAAAGGCATTTGCCTTTTGCCGTGACCGCGATGCCACCGCATAGCATTCGGCATCCGGCGCCGCCTGCAACCCGGCGGCGAATTTGCGCGAAATGCTGCCTAGTCCAATAATGCCCCATCGAATTATATCGGTCATGTCGGTTTCTCCTCGGTTTTCATTTCCAGCCAGGCGATCTCCGCGGCGCTTAGCTTGATGTCGAAGGCTTTGGCATTGTCTGCGATCTGCTCGATTTCCCAGTTGGCGACAATGGCATGACAGCGGGGACTGCCGCCAAGCACATAGGCGACAGCGATTTGCGCTGGCGAAGCATCCTTGTCGGCGGCAAGCTCCAGCACGCGGTCGAGCCGCTGGAAATTGCTTTCATGGGCGTAAGCGCCAATCGGATTGGCATCCCAATAATCGGTAAAGCTCTCAAGGTTGTCCCGCCGAAACTTGCCGGTCATAAAACCGCCCGCCAGACTCGACCAGGCGAGCAGATAAATCCCGTTTTGATCATACCAGGCGCGGTCGGATTCGCCTTGCGCGCCGCCCACGCTGATGCACCCGGGCCAAGGCGCGTTAATCATTTCGGCGACGCTGAACTGTGGACTGCTGACGGCAAAGGGCGCTTTGCCATGGGCGGCAGCGTACTCATTGGCGGCCCGCACCCGCTCGGCGCGCCAGTTCGACCCGCCATAGATGCCGATATGACCCTTCTCCCGATACTCATTCAGCACATCGACAAGCTCGCCCGCCGGATAAGCCGGGTTGTCGCGGTGGAGCAGGTAGATCTCAACAAAATCAGTTTGCAGACGCTCTAAGGATTCTTCAAGGTCGCGGCGAATCAATTCGGGGGTGACCCGTTCAGGCTCATCGGGTGGATAGGGATGAGCGCCTTTGGTCAGGATAAGGACCTGGTCGCGAATACCGCGGTCATTGATCCAAGCCCCAAGTTCCTTTTCACAGTCGCCGCCGCCATAATTATGCGCGGTGTCAAAGCAGGTGTATCCATGTTCAAACAGGCGGTCGAGCAGCCTGCGATTGGCAGCGCGCGTATCCGCCCGCAGCATGACTGTTCCCTGCAGCAGACGCGCCACGGGTTTTCTCACACCCTCAATTTGGTTATACTCCATATACGGAGGTCCTTTCTGCAATGATTTTAGGTGAGCGAAAAAGTGGTAAATCGAGTACATCTTGATTCCTGCTCTTGACAGTTCTACCCCAGATCATTTTCAGATCCTTGGTATATCTGTAATCTTCATAGAAACGATGAATATCATCAGCCGGGCGAATGGTCTGAAGGCGGCTGCGGATACATGCCGCATTTTCAGGGTCAATCTCAACCCCAAGCGAAGGCCGGTTTAACTGCCAGGCCGCCGCCAGCGTCGTGCCGGTTCCGGCAAAGGGATCAAAAACAGTATCGCCGGCTTGAGATGAAGTCAGCAGGATACGGAGCAGCAGGGCGATGGGAGCCTGCTGTTTATGGAAACGTCTGCCAGCGCCGTCCCGCAAAGCCTCATCGCCGGCATAATATCCCGATGTCAATTCGCGAATATCATCCCAAACATCCGTGACAAACATGCCATTCTCGCGTTTGTGTTTGTAATGCGCCGGCAAAGGCGGGTCAATCCGCAATCTGTGAAACACCCGCGCTTTACGGCCTTTCGTCGCATAAGCGATAATCTGATAATGCTTGCCATAGCGGCGAATGGACGGCACGGCTGATGACAGTTTCTTCCAGATGATGAGGTTTTGCAGCGTCCAGCCAGCTTCGCGCAAACAGCGCAGCACATATTCGCTGTTCTTTTCGCGCTGCATAAAATAGACGGCGCCGCCGGCCGAAGTATTGGCATACACGGCCGCGCAAACCGCCGCCATCCAATCCCAATACCGCTCCGGCGGCAGATTGTCATCGTGCGAAACGTAGGTTTTGGCTTGGTTAAACGGCGGGTCCAAAAAGGTCAAATCAAGGGTGGATTCCAAAAACAGCCTAGACCCCAGAAACTCGTTTATATCCGCTTCAATAACCCGACAGTTAGCATTCATCCGTCAGAAATCTCCATCTGTGATTAGCGCCGGCGCCCCAAACGTCACTCTGGCATCACATCGCGCGGTTTGGAACTGCCTTCCTTGGGCGGGCCGACGACGCCGCGCGCTTCCATCATGTCAACCAGCCGCGCCGCCCGCGTATAGCCGATACGCAGCCGCCGCTGCAACAGGGAGATCGAGGCTTTGTCCAAGCGCCGCACCATATCAACCGCCGTCTGATAAAGCTCATCTTCCTGCGGGTCAGGGTTGCCGGTTTTATTTTCAACCGCCATGCCGCTCATATCGCGCGGCGGCATATCCCAAAAAGAAGTCTGTCCGCTTGGCTCGGCAGCCGATGAGGGGATGACGGCGGCTTGGGGCGGCGGCTCCGGCTCGACGCTTATCGGCTTGACGGTCTTGATGCCAAGATGCTGGGTCATCCAGTAGCGGCTGATATTGCTGATTTCATCATCAGAGACAAAGACTCCCTGCAAACGCTGGGGCGCCGGCGCATCGCCGGAAAGATACAGCATATCCCCCGTGCCCAGCAGACGTTCCGCGCCCGGCTGGTCCAGGATGACGCGGCTGTCGACGCTGCCGGCGACCGCAAAGGCGATCCGCGCCGGGAAGTTCGCCTTGATCAGCCCGGTCACGACATCCACCGAGGGGCGCTGCGTCGCAATCACCAAGTGGATGCCGGTCGCCCGCGCCAGCGCGGCGATCCGCGTGATGGCGCGTTCGGTTTCTTCGGGCGCCAGCATCATCAAGTCAGCCAATTCATCGATAATCACGACGATATAGGGCATGGATTCAAGGCTGGCGTCACGATTTTTGTTGTAGTCGATGAGGTTGCGCGCGCCGATGCCGCTGAATTTTTTGTAGCGTTCGTCCATTTCGCGCGTGACCCATTTCAAGACGCCGACAATGCGCTCCAATTCGACCACAACCGGCGCGATGAGATGCGGCAGGCCATTATAGCCGGTCAATTCGACCCGTTTGGGATCGACCATGATGAACTTCACGGTGTCCGGCGAATTGGTCACCAGGATGCTGTTGATGATGGCGTTGACGCATACCGACTTGCCCGACCCGGTCGTCCCCGCGATCAGCAAATGCGGCATCCGGGTCAAATCGCCGGACACCGGCGTTCCGTCCACGGACATGCCCAGCGCGACCGCCAATGGCGACTTGATTTTCTGGAAGCTCTCCGATTCCATAACATCCCGCAGGCTCACCAGCGCGGCGCCAGGGTTCGGCACTTCAATGCCGACGTAACCTTTGCCCGGCACCGGCGCCTCCACGCGAATCGACTTCGCCCCCAGCGCCAGCTGCAGATCTTTGTCCAACTGCGCGATGGCGCTGACTTTCACCCGATTCTTTTTACCCGAACGCGCCGTCAGATAATCAGGCTCGACGCCAAACTGCGTAATCACCGGCCCGGCGTTGACCTCAACAATCCGGCCCGGCGCGCCGAAACTCGCCAGGGTCTTTTCAATCAAACGCGCTCGGTTCAGCAGCTGCTCATGGTCCAACTCTTTTGCCGACCCACTGGAAAGCAGGCGGCGATAATCGGGCAATTGCCAGCGAACGCGGGCGCGCGACGGACTGACGGCCGGCGATGAGACCGATTGTTGCGGCTTATTCAAAGGCGGCTCGATCCGCGGCGGCGGGCGAGAGGCGGACGATTGTTTTGCAGTCATCTCACCGCCGGCGGCATTCGGCTTTTCCTGTGATGGCGATTGTTTCGGCGGCGGGACAAACGGCGGCGCCGCTTTTGCGGGGGATGATGTTTGAGCCGCGGCCTGGCTTTTGCCGCGGCCAAACAGCCGTCCGAACAGGCCGGAATGCTGTTGATGGGCGGCTTCCGGCGCGCTTGAAGCCCGCCGAAGCGACTCCTGACTGGGCTCGACTTGAGCGAAGGTCTGATGACCGCGCCGAATCAAAATACCGCGTTGATCAATCCGCATAGGCGGTATCGGCATATTGGAATCGGCGGCGGGTTCGGGCAAAGCCCCAGCCGGCCGCGCCGAAAGCGGCAGCTGCGCCGGCGGCGGTTTGGAAACGCGAAGCGATGTCGCTGGCTCTGCCGGCGCATGCCGCGGCGCTGTCTGGAGCCGCCGGGCGCGGCCTTCGGCGGCGCGCTGCGCCATCCGACTGCGAAAACCGCGGCCGACACCCACACACACCACCGCAATTTCAGCCATGCTCAAGCGCGTCATCATCATCGCGGCGAAGGTCAGCATCATCGCCACAATAACAAAGCCGCCGATTTCAGTAAAGTTATTGACCAGCGCCAGATACAGCCAGGCGCCAACATAGCCGCCGCCTTGACTGCGCTGATAGGCATACTGCACGAGTTCCTGCAAACAGCCTGATGTGACGGCGATCTGGCACTCGGCCAGACGGGCGATTTCATGCTCGCAGACGTTCCGCCCGGTTGTTCGGGCGGCGCATTCCAACCGCTGCGCCTGCATGGCGTCGGGAACCGCGGCCGCATAGCCAAAAGAATCCAGATATTGGAAAAACGTCAGCAGGCCGACAAAAGCAAGCGCGATCCCAGCCAGGCGAATGGGGTCAATCGACGGCGCCTGGTCGCCAAAGTGTCGGACAATCAGCCACATACCGACTGCAAACATGGCAATCGGCACGGCTATCGCTCCCCATCCCAGCAGCTGACCGATGAAATTGTGAACCGCGCTGATGGCGGCGTGTTCTTGTGAGAGCGTGCTGAAAAATAAGGCGATGGCTCCAAAAACCAAGCCGACGCCAGCCAAATCCAGCTTGCGGTCTAAATCCAGCCATTCGCTGGAATCCAGTTTAGGTCTTTTGTCGGCCGATGTTCGGGCGGGGGGCGCGGCTTGCGCTTGATTGGCTCGGCGGTCGGGGCGGGCGGCGGGTCGGGTGTCTTTTTGACGGGCGCGCGAACTTTGGCCGGCGCGGCTGGCGGTCGATTGGCTGGGGCTGGTTTGGCCGCGCTGGCGCAGGCGGCGCAGGCCGCGGGCAATGGCGGCGGCTTTATTCCCGCGGCCGTCGGGCTTGGCATCTGGTTTGGCATCTG
This sequence comes from Phototrophicaceae bacterium, assembly GCA_965203755.1. GTDB lineage: Bacteria > Chloroflexota > Anaerolineae > Aggregatilineales > Phototrophicaceae > UBA6055. The sequence goes on from OZ241910.1 coordinate 1,195,350, forward strand.
TGGCTTTGCCGCCCGGCAGCCGTCTCCGCAGAGCCGCCAGTCGGCCGCCGCTTGCGGACTTTTCAGCTTCGCGCGGCTTGTCTGTTTGGCTGCGGGCCGGCGGCGCTGCGCGCGTCTTATTCGAATCCTTTCCGGCCAACCGCGCGCGGCGGTCATTCGCGCCGCTTGATCTGTCCGGCCGCGTTCGCCGGCGGCCGCGGCTCATCTGCTTAGGCATCGCATCCCGCGCCGGCGGCTTGCCGCGGCCGCCGCCCAGCACATTCGACCGCCGCCGGCCGCGCGCATCAGGATCATAGTATTCGTCATCGTCGATATATTCAGGCTCGTCATCGCCGCGGTATGTCATGGTGCGACCTCTGATTCTCTCATCAAGCCATTGGATTGCGGTCTGCTTTATTGGGGATATACGGCTTTAACTGTTTTTCCAAAATTATTCCCATCGCTTATACGGTGTATAAGTTAATTCACTCATTTGCCAATCGACCAAACTTCTATGAAGCCGAGATTTTCCCCTATCTATGAAAATGGCACATCAGGATAAATCACAGCTTTACCTTTAAGTTTTTAGTCAGATTGCAGCTCAAATATCAATGTCCAACGGCCTCTGGAATTAGATATTTCCACGAAGGCGTTACATGAATAGTCAATGATGAAAACCTTTTCATGTCTGCCTGCTCTGCTTACGTTATGTACAAGGTTATAGTTCAGCCAACGAAAGCAGTCGCCGAAAACTTTTACAGCACCAAAGCCATAGCCATAGCCGGTATTTCTTGTCGTAAAGGTAGATAAGTACGTGCCTTCAGGAAACCATACTGACCCTTTTACTTTATTTCCGTTCCCAGAAAGCTTTAACGATTCGCTTTGACTTTCAATTTGAGGACTATCGCATTTGTAAGGCTCGTAAATGCCCCGAGGGTCTATGGGTAATCCACATTTCTCTCTCTCTTTAGCATAATAACCTTGTCGCCAAGCCTGTTCCGTTTCACAGCGGGGCCATCCCCAATCTTTGCACTTATTATCAGTCTCGCCACGTATCGATATATTTGACGGCGGCACCGACGTAGGAGTAGGGACATAAGACGGATTTGCCGCTTGCACAGGCGCGCTGACTCGACTATGGCTAATCCAGCGAGCCATCCAGCCCTGCACACCTTCATAAACGACCTTCAGCCAGTTGCCATTGATACCTTCGTAGGTAACGCGCAGTGTTGATCCAGCAGGTATACTCATCAATATATTGTCGCTTTCGTGGTCAGGCTCACTTCTGATGTTCGTTTTCTGTGATACACGAACATAATAGTCTACCGACTGCGAAACGAGTTTCAATTCTGACTTAATTAAGATTGCGCCCAAGAGTATCGCAAGTATAATAAAGCGTTTCATGTTAATTACCCTCATAGATTGTTAATTTTCTCGCTTACCTTATATCCACTGTGCCGGGATGCTTTTTTCAGTTTCGTCACAGTTGACCCGCGTATGGATATACCTCTATGATTTGTCCGCTCCCATTCCCTCGAATAGAATATGTTCCCGCGATATTCCTCTTTGGGATTTCATTAGCCGCCATTTCAAACGCGACGGCAAGGGTGTTGAGAAAACGTTCGGCTCTATCACGGTCTGTTAAAAGATCAACGATACATTTATTCACGAAATAGCTCCAGCTGATGGGTTCGCTCCGCTTCTATGCGCCGACGCGCCCGATTCGCATATTCTTCGCTGGTTTCGTAGCCAATCCATCGCCGGCCGGCGCGCTCGGCCGCCACAGCCGTTGTGCCGCTGCCCATAAAAGGGTCCAGCACGACATCGTTTTCAAAAGTGTACAAAGCTATCGCTCGTCGCGGCAGTTCAATCGGATACGGCGCCGGATGCCCGACCCGCTTGGCCGACTCGGCCGGGAACGTCCATATACTCTTTGTCCACTCTAGGAACTCATCGCGTTCAATGGTTGATTTATTTTCCTTTGCTTGCTTGCGGGCGAAACTTCCCTTGCAATAGACCAGGATGTATTCATGGACATCGCGCAGAACCGGATTCGATGCCGACATCCAGCTTCCCCAAGCGCAAGACGCGCCGGCGCTGGCCGCTTTGTTCCAAATAATTTCGCCGCGCATGGCAAACCCGATATCCAGCATATCCGATGTAATCAGGGCGTTTAATGGGATGTAGGGCCTGCGCCCCACATTGGCGACATTGACGCAGGCCCGGCCGCCGGCCACCAAGACGCGGTGCGTTTCCCGCCACACGCTGCGAAGCAAATCTCTATACTCGCTGGCGGTCAAATCATCATCATATTCCTTGCCTACATTGTAAGGCGGCGATGTAACCATCAAATGGACGCTGCTGTCAGGCAGTTCGCGCATACTTTCACTGGAATGCACATAGATCTGGTTCAAATCCTTTTGCGCCAGCTTATTCTCTACCGAGTCAGCCGCTTTCATTTTCATCGACTCGGCAAAAAACTTTCGATTGTAAAACGGCTTAGAATCGTGATTGACCCTTTCGCCAACCCCAAAGGGCCGCATTTCACTTTTTCTCATAGCGCCCCTGCTTTCTTTAAGGCCGCGCCGCCGCCGCTTGGCTAAATCTCAATCGGGTTGGCAAGCAGCCCGGTCAATAAACGGATGCAGGCCTGGATATCGTTGAGGTCGGCTGTTTCGCTGGTGGTATGAATGTATCGAGTTGGAATGGAGATGCAGCCGCTGGGGACGCCGGCGTCGGCCATCTGAATGGCGGCCGCATCGGTGGTTCCGCCCGCCAGCAGTTCCAGCTGATAGGGGATGTCATCCGCTTCACAGCGCGCGATCATCCAGTTTTTGATGGCTGGCGGCACAATCAGCCCAGGATCATGAACTTTGACGGCGGCGCCATTGCCGAGTTGGATCATCATTTTACGGCCGCGGATTTGGTCGCCGCTGCCAGTGACGTCTATCGCCACGCCGATATCGGGATGGATTGCCTGGGCGGCGGTGCGGGCGCCGCGCAAACCGACTTCTTCCTGGACGGTAAAGGCGAAATAAATTTCGCTGGCGGTCTTTTTATTGAGCTTTCGCATCGTCTCCAGGGCGACGACGCAGCCAATGCGGTTATCCAGCGACTTGGCGATGATTCGGCGGCCGCGCCGCTGCATCGCGCGCATGAAGCCGGCCGGCTGGCCGACCGAGACGGCGTTTTCGCCCTTTTCATTCTCCACATCAATATAAAAATCATTCAGCGATTTGCCGCCTTCATCCTGTACCGCAATCACGCCGACTGTGCCATCTTCAAACAGCACTCGATTGCCATTGAGGGTATCGTTACGCAAACCGCCGATGTTGGTAAAACGCAGGAATCCACTTTCGGGCTCCTGATAGGTGGTCATCAATCCGATCTCATCCATGTGGGCCGCGACCAGCGCTTTTTTGCCGCCTTCGCCGACGCGGCAAATCAAATTGCCGAGGCCGTCGATCCAGATCTCATCAGCGAATTCGGCGGCTTCTTCGCGGATGACATCGCGGATACGATGTTCATAACCGGAAGGCCCCCAAGTTTCCACCAGTTTTTTGGTCAAGTCAATCACAGCCACACTCCTAAGCCATAGCCAATAACAGCCTTATTATAACCTGTTTTCTTGATTCTGTTGAGAGACGGCGCCAATCCCGCCCGGGCCGGAAACGTTCACGCCATTTCCATCAGCGCCGATGGCTGACGGGCTTCCAGACGCATCGGCAAGCCATCGCGCGGGAACATGGTAATGAATGGCTGCGGGACGATCTCGACGCCATCGATCAAGCGCATTCGGTAGCGCTGCGCTATCGCCGCCAGCAGGAGATTGGCTTCCATAGCCGCGAAGCTGCTGCCGATGCAGATGCGGGGGCCGCCGCCGAAGGGCAAATAAGCATAGCGCGGAACCGCCTTGATGCTTTCCTCGCCCCAGCGCTCTGGGATAAACTCATCCGGCTTCTCCCAGATATCCGGATGGCGATGCACGCAGTAGATCAAGATATTGACCCGCGTCTTTTTTGGGAAGGAATAGCCCAGCACTTCGGTGTCCTGATTGGGAGTGCGCCCAATCGACCAGACCGGCGGCATCAGGCGCATCGATTCCTTAATCACCATTTCGGTGTAGGGCAGCCGCCGCAGATCCGCCAGCGCCGGCGGCTCGCCGCCCAAAACCGCATCCAGTTCCTCATGCAGCCGCGCCTCGACATGCGGGCTCTGCGCCAGCAGCCACCAAGTCCAGTTGAGCGCGTTGGCGGTGGTTTCATGGCCGGCGAGGAACAGCGTCACCGCTTCGTCGCGGACCTGTTTGTCGGTCATGCGGCTGCCATCTTCATCTTCCGAAAGCAGCAGCATCGACAATAGATCGCCGGCATCCTCGCCGGTCAGCCGGCGCTGGTGGATAAATTGATACACGATTCTGTCCAGGGCCGCGTTGGCATAATGAGACCGAATCCGCAGCGGCGTTGGCACCCAATGAGGCAGCAGCGTCGCGGTATTGGTGGCTTTCTGCACCACCGCCACCGCTTTTTTCACCTGGCTGACTGTGGTTGAGGCGTCGGCATCGAACAAGGTCCGCCCGACAATCATCAACGTCAGCATCATCATTTCCTCATCCACATCCAGGACGGCGCCATCATGCCAGCCGGCCATCCGCTCCAGGGTATAGTTCACCATGGTATGGGCATAAGCCGAAATGCGCTGGGTATGGAATGCCGGCGCGACCAGCCGCCGCTGGCGTTTCCAGACCTCGCCGTTGCTGGTCACCAAGCCCTGCCCCATAAACCGCGCCAGCCCTCCTTTTTCACTGGTGTAGTTTGGGCCTTTGATAAAGATATTCGCCTGCCTGACCAGAATCTCTCGAATCATATCGGGGTTGGCGATCATGTATTCATGGGCGCCGCCCACCTTAAAGTGGACGACATCGCCATATTCAGCGAACCGCCGCGTCGCCGCGCCGAGCGGGTCGGCTAAAAATCGCCGATAAAACAGATACTGTTCAATCGCGCTGCCGCCGACCGGCGGCGGCCCGGGCGGGAAATGACCCTCTGCCATGAGCTTATCATCCTCTGTCGGTCGCTTTTGCCGATCTTTACTATAGTACCACAACTCCGCGGCAAATGAGGCGGGATTTGCGATATGAATCCGAATTGGGGACAATATGAGGGACTTGCGCCAAGGGATTGGGAAGGAAGGTCTATGCACACCATTGGACTTGATTTCGGAACACTGTCCGGGCGGGCGGTCTTGGTTGATACGGGCGACGGTTCAGAGACAGCCGAAGCCGTTTTTGATTATCCCCATGCCGTCATGGACAGCCAGCTGCCCTCTGGGGTCAAGCTCCCGCCGGATTGGGCTTTGCAGCATCCGCAGGACTATCTTGATGTGCTTGCCAGCACCATTCCAGCGATATTAAAACAAAGCGGCATTGACCCGGGCGATGTTCAAGGGATCGGCATCGACTTCACCGCCAGTTCGCCCATGCCGACAAAAAACGATGGCCGGCCGCTGTGCTTCATGGATGAATTCAAAGACGAGCCGCACGCCTACATCAAGCTGTGGAAACATCACGCCGCCCAGCGTCAAGCCGACCAGATCAACGCGGTCGCCGGCGGCATGGGCGAGACCTGGCTGCAACGTTACGGCGGCAAAATCTCTTCCGAATGGCTCTTTAGCAAACTGCTGCAAATTCTACAGGAACGGCCGGATATTTATATGCAGACCGGCCAATTTATCGAGGCGGCCGATTGGGTTGTCTGGCAGCTGACCGGCGTCAAGACCCGCAGCGCCGGCATCGCCGGCTACAAAGCCATGATGCAGGACGGCGGTTTTCCATCCAAAGCCTACTTCCGGGCGCTGCACCCGGCTTTTGAGAATGTGGTTGATGAAAAGATCGGGCGCGAGTTCGCCCAGTTGGGGGCGAAAGCCGGCCGACTGACGGCGCAAATGGCCAAGCTGACCGGCCTGCCGGCCGGCATCGCTGTCGCCGTCGCCAATGCAGACGCTCATGTCACCGCGCCGGCCGTCAAAGCCGTCGGCCCGGGCGCGATGGTGATGATTATGGGCACATCCTGCTGTCACATTATGTCGGCGGCCACGCTGCAGGAGGTGGATGGCATGTGCGGCGTCGTCGAGGGCGGCGTCATCCCTGGGCTTTATGGATACGAAGCCGGCCAAAGCGCCGTCGGCGACATATTCGCCTGGTTTGTCGAAAACGCCGTGCCGCCGGCATATCATCTGGCGGCCGGGCAGGCTGGGCTTAGTCTGCATGAATATCTGGAGCGAGAAGCCGCGCGGCAAAAGGTCGGCGAGCACGGACTCATCGCCCTGGATTGGTGGAACGGAAACCGCAGCACCTTGGTTGATGTTGATTTAAGCGGGATGATGCTTGGGATGACGCTGGCGACGCGGGCGCCCGATATCTACCGCGCCTTAATCGAATCGACGGCCTTCGGCACGCGCATGATTATCGAGGCTTTTGAAGCGCGGGGCATTGAAGTCCGGGAACTGGTCGCGGCCGGCGGCCTGCCTGAAAAAAACGGTCTGCTGCGGCAGATCTATGCCGACGTCACCGGGCGCGCCATCCAACTCGCGGGGTCAGCGCAGGCGCCGGCCCTCGGTTCAGCCATGCACGCCGCGGTGGCCGCCGGCATCTATCCCGACATTCAAGCCGCCGCCGACAAAATGGGGAAGCTGAAAGAAGAGCCAGTCAGGCCCATCCCGCAAAATCAAGCGGCTTACGACCGACTCTTCGCTGAATACAAGCGGCTTTATGATTATTTTGGCCGCGGCTTCAATGACGCGATGAAAGGTCTGAAAGCCATCCGGCGGGCGGCGCTCGGATAAAACACCGCCAAATGGCGCGCTGGGCAGATCCTTGTTTTATATTGCGTGCTATAATTTATGCTGTAATATAAATTAGAGAGAAGGCTGCGAAAAGTATGCAGGGTGATGATTATAGCGGCGCGTATGGCAAAAAGCAGCATAAAGCGATTAAGTCTTCCGGCGCAGTCGCGGCGGGCATTGGTGAATTAGCAAGACAGCATGAACAAGGCGGCGCGCCAATTCAGGAAACCCGCGATGCGAGAGGCACAGGCGCGATGGAAAATACAAAGAATGGCAAAATAAGCATGAGGGATATACTAGGGATTTTAGCAATCATCCTGTCAATCGTCGTGCCAATCTTCCTGTCAATCTTGGGATTCAGCGCACAGCTAAACAGTCGCATTGATTCGTTGAGCGCCGAGACAAACAGTCGTTTTGATTCGTTGAGCGCCGAGCTAAACAGTCGCATTGATTCGTTGAGCGCCGAGACAAACAGTCGTTTTGATTCAATAAACATGCAAATCGCTGATCTAAGGGTTGTTGACACTGAAATCGACAATAAGCTCAATACGATTGGACAGATGATTATTCTTGCCCATGGCAATGGCGAAATCACTGAAGCGGAACTTGTCTCTATCTGGGAGTCTGTCGGCGCGGAATAAATTCATTGATGATCCCCCCAAGAATGCAGCCAGGTCCTTATTTGGCATTCAACCCGACAGGCCGCCCCCGCAATCTAAACCCAATTCCCCGATTTAACCTGATGGACTGCCATTCGCTGGCATGTTGGCGCCTGTTCGCGGGTTAATTATGCTGATTGGCTTGCGACAATCAGTACAATGCCCTTATAATTGCGATTATCTGCATTCTCTTTTAGAGTCAAATAAGCTCATGGCAGGATTTGACCCAAAGCAATGCGCCAAATTGAGCCAAAATCGCGGTCAATCTAAAGGCGAATGCGATATTCAAGGTATCCATGTATCCGCGGGAGGAAACAGCATGAACAAACGCAAACTTCTTTATCGACTTATTTCTATTTTATTCGGACTGGCCATTCTCTACAGTTTCGGCTTTGGCGCCGCCGCGCAGGATGACCCGCCGGCAGATGCGGACGCCGCGGCTGAAGAGATGATGGAAATCACCGCTGCCGATGCGATGGCGGAGGCCGAAGCCGTGCAGTATAACCTCAACACGGTTTGGATTCTGCTGGCTGGCTTCCTGGTGTTCTTCATGCAGGCCGGCTTTGCCATGCTCGAAGGCGGTATGATCCGCGAAACGGGGGTCGTCAACTCGCTGGCCGAGAACTTTATGGACGCCTGCGTCACTGCCATTGTCTTCTTTGTCGTCGGCTATGGCATCGCCTATGGCGCTTATGACGCCGAAGCTGGCATCGGCAGTTCCATCCTTGGGCAAGTTGAACTCGCGTTGGGCGGAAAAATCGCCGGCACAGACGCTAGCGGCAACCAAATCATGGCGAGCTTCTTCTTCCAGTTCGCCTTTGCCGGCGCCGCCGCCACCATCGCCACCGGCGCCATGGCCGAGCGGACACACTTTATCGGCAAGCTGATTTACAGCGCGATCCTGGGCGCGGTCATCTACCCGGTGGTCGTCTTTTGGACCTGGGGCGAGGGCTGGATCTATGAACAGGGCTTCCACGACTTCGCCGGCTCGACTATCGTGCACATGACCGGCGGCATCGTCGCTCTCGTCGGCGCGTATATGGTGGGGCCGCGCGCCGGCCGCATCTTTGGCCGGCCGCCGGCGGCATCCAACTTGGCTATCGCATCACTGGGAACTTTTATCCTGTGGGTGGGCTGGTACGGTTTCAATGTTGGCTCGACTTTGGGCGCATCCGACCCCAATCAGCTTGGTTTGGTGGCGGTCAACACCACGCTGGCGGCCGCCGCTGGCGCGCTGGGCGCGATGTTCTTCAAGCATTACCGCACGCAGGGCTGGAACATGAGTTTCATCCTGAACGGCTCGCTGGCGGGGCTGGTCGCCATCACCGCCGGCTGCGCGTTCGTTACACCGATAGCCTCGATTGTGATTGGCCTTCTGGCCGGCATTCTGGTTGTCCTTTCGGTGACGGCTGTCGAGCGGATGAAAATTGACGATGCCGTCGGCGCCTTTTCGGTGCATGGTGTCTGCGGCGCATTCGGCACGCTGATGATTGGCATTGTCGGATCGAGCGCATTGGGCACGCCCAGTCTGCTGGACGGCGGCACGTTGGACACTTTGGTGGCGCAGATTGTCGGGGTTGTGGGGGTCGCGGTTTGGGTCACGGTCACCAGTTTTATGATGTTCGGCATCTTGCAGGTCGCCAATATCCTCCATGTTGACCCTGAAGCCGATAGAATTGGCATCGACGCCTATGAGCATCATGCCTCTGTATGGCCCAACGTCCTGCCACTCGGTGAAGATTCTGACAAATAACGCGGCGGTTCTAAAGCGACATCTTATCAAAAGCGGCCCGCGGCGGGTCGCTTTTGGTTTGGCAGCGTTACAGATGGTCGGTATCAAGCATGATGGTAACGGGGCCATCGTTGTGGATTTCGACTTGCATGAAAGCGCCAAACACACCCTGCTCAACCTGCGGCACTCCTTCTCGCCGCAGGCAGTCGGCATAATAATCGACCAGCGGCTCGGCCTGCCGCGGGCGGGCGGCTTGGGTATAGCTGGGGCGGCGGCCTTTGCGGGCATCGGCATACAGCGTGAATTGGGACACGACCAGCGCCGCGCCCTTAACATCCAGCAGCGACCGATTCATTTTGCCCTGTCGGTCGGAAAACACCCGCAGATGGGCTGTTTTTTTCGCCAGCCGGGCGGCATCGGCCGCGGTATCGGCATGGGCAACGCCGACCAAAGCCACAAAACCCTGCTGGATTCCGCGCCTGGTTTCGGCGGCCGTCATCCGCCCTTTGGCAACGCGCTGCAGCAAGACCCGCATCAGGCCTCCTCCTTCACAATCGCTTTCATTTCGGCTTATCGGTTCAGCAGCCGCATGACATCCAGCAGAAACAACTGGCAGCAGGCGTCAATATGATAATGGATATCCATTTGCTCGCTTTCATGGTCATAGCGGCCGGCGATCAGAAATTTCGGCGCTTGTCCATGTTGGGCGCAAACCGCATCGCCGAGTTTTCGCTCTAGGCCAGCGCCAATCGAGCGCCGGGTATGATCCAGCATCATCTCCAGTTCGGCGGCGCCCAGAAAAGCATCCGGCAGCGCTTCGCCTTCGGCCCGCAGGTCAAATATGATTTCCATTCAATGCCTTGCTCAATCCATAATGGGCCCTATAGACGCCTTGATCCATCGCTCATCAACCTGCATCCTGGCTAAATCAAATGACCGCGGTGTCCATCCCCCAAATCAGCATACATTCTCCAACCAGCATCAAGGACACCGCCAGCAGAATCGTCCCTTCGGCGCCGGTTTCGCCGCGGGCAATCTCCAGCGCCCGAGTCAAATCTTCGGCATAATGCAGGTCGGTGTCAAGACGCTGCGCCGCCTTGAGAGCATCCGCCGGGATCGGAAAACGGGTGTTGGGATTGATGTCGGTTTCGGTGATGACCAGGGATTGGCTTGCTCTGGCCATCACCGCATAGACACCGGCATAATCGCGGTCGATTGGTATGCCGACAATCGCCGTCACCGGGCGGGCAAGATGCGGTTTCACACTCGCCAAAAACGATTCAGCCGAGCGCACCGTGATCGCGCCATCGACATAGACCGCCGGCTTGTCCTGTAATTTCTGCGCCCGCCCGGGCCACTTGATTCTGGACAGCCCCGCTCGAATCGCATGGATGCGCGTTTCAGGCGGCGGCGCGGCCGCCGACAGCCGCGCTTGAATCATCTCGACCGCCCGGATCGCCAGGGACGCATTCTCGATTTGATAGCGTCCAAGCAATGGCAAGAACAGCTGACCATAAGGCTGAAGCCGAATCATCTGCCCGCCGCGGCGGTCAGCCACCCACTGCGCCATATTCGACTCGTCCAGACAGACGAAGTTCGCCGCCTGCCGGTCGGCTTCCTGCCGCAATACATCCATAACCGCCGGCGCCTGCGGCAGACTTAGCGCATCGCCGCCCGGCGCGATGATGCCGGCTTTGTGCCAGGCGATTCGCTCCAATGTATCCCCCAGCAGCGCTGTATGCTCCAGCATGATCGGGGCGAAGACCGCCATGCGGTTCGGCGCCGCCGAAACATCGTCGAAACGGCCGCCGCGCCCGACTTCCAGGACGGCCGCATTCACCTGATTTTCATCAAACCAGCGCAGCGCAATCGCCAGGAAGATCCCCTGTGGACTCAGATATCGCCGGTCGTCCAGTTCGGCGCCAATCGCGTCTATGCCGGCCCGCAAGGCGGACAGGTGCCGCCGAAAATCATCATCTGGAATCATCCGTCCGTTGATGCGAATGCGCTCATTCCAATGCACAAGATGCGGGCTGGTCATCATGCCGACCGTGTGTCCCAGCGTCTGCAAGAGCTTCGCCATCATGCTCGCGACCGATCCTTTGCCGCGGCTGCCGGTCACAACCGCATATTCCCGCGCCGCTCGCGGCAATTCGGCGTCAGCCAGCAGCCGGCGGGTCAGCGAAACATCGCGGGTATCTTCATCAAGTCGGCGCCGGGCGGCATCCAGACGGCGGCGAGTTTGAAAGATGTAATCAATCGCCGCATCCATCGAATCAAACATTCGCTTTCCCATTTGTCACATCGTTCTCTATCATCATATACCAGGCGCGCGCCGCCGCGCTGAAAAAATCGATATGCAAGACCGCGGCCTAAGAGTCGCCTTTTGCCCATCATGCTATGATATACTTATTGAATGGCGGCGGACGAGGCGAGGGAAGCATGATTTTTTCATCATCAAAACAGCGCGAAAAGGACGGCTTTCAGATAATTGGCGCCGCCGATGCGGTTTTTCAATCAGAAAGGGTTTTTATGGGTCAAAACGATTCATTCAGGGCATTCGGCTTCATCTTGAATTGCCGTCATTGCGCGGTATCCAGCGCTTTTCGCGCACTGGACCGCCACGTGCTGCCATCTATTGCCAAAAACGGCAGGTCTATTGCCACCGATTTGGCGCGGTTGAAACGCCGGGATCGATTGTGCTGATGCCGCCTTCATAAACCGCCGGCCGCCGAGAAAAGACAAGCGCTTGCGATCTTGGTGTCCTTTGCGCCGCGGTGATGCGATTGCCCGGTTGCAAGCCGCCAAATCCTGTGTTACAAAAGGGCGAAAATCAGCCATCAGCAAGGAAGACGAATACATGGCAAGCGCATATTCATTGACCCGCGGCGACATTCAATGCGCCGTGCTGGACGAAGGCACAAGCACAGCGACCGCCGCGGAACTGGCCGGGCGTTATCCGAACGTCAGTCAAGCCGACATTGCCGCCGCGCTCGGCAGCGCTGAATCGGCAAGCAGCCTGAATGTGCTGTATCTCCAAAGCCAGGGGCGCCATATTCTGGTGGATGTCGGTTTTGGCGCCGGCGCGCGGCCCGCTATGGGACAGACCGAAGCCTCGCTGGCCGAGATTGGCCTGTCACCAGCCGACATAGATATTGTCTATCTGACGCATTTTCACAGTGACCACATCAACGGGCTGGTGGATGCCAACGGCGAGCCATGCTTCACCCAGGCGCGTTATATGACCACCCAGGCGGAATGGGACCAGTGGATGGGACGCTGGCGGGCTTTTGCCGCTGGCATCGACCAACCGCTGTGGGAACGGATACGGGCCTTGCAAGACCGGTTTGTCTTCGTCAGCGAGGGGGACGAGGTCGCTGAAGGCATCACGGTGGTCAATCTGGCAGGTCATACGCGGGGGCATTCTGGCTTGCTGGTGGAATCGCAGGGGGAACGTCTGATTCATGTCGTCGATATTCTGCATCAAGCCTTTCAGTTCCAGCACACTGACTGGCGTTTTGCCTTTGATTCGGATGACGTTTTGGCAGCCGAGACTCGCAGCCGCATCTTGCAGCGCTGCGCCGATGAGCAGCTGCTGACCCTGTTCTATCATCTGGAGTTTCCTGGCTTGGGGAAAGTCAGCAAAGACGGCACCGGCTTCCAATGGAATCCGCTTTCGGGGTAAGCTAATCGTCTGCCGGCGGCGGCTTGGCTATCCAGCTTTCAGGGATCACAATCGTTCCCTCTTGTCCGGTGACGGCGGCAAACCATTTCGGCATATTCGCGACCCGCTCGACCAGGCTGGCGCCCATCGACAGCGGCCGGCCGCGCGCATCAAACAAAATGCCGGCCGGTCCGCCGCGCAGCCGCAGCCGCATTCGGCGCTTGTCACCGATCTTCAGGCGGCGGCCGGTCTGTATCCGAACATCCACTTTCGCCTCTGGCGGCAAGGGAAAATGCCAAATCTCCCCCGCCAAAACTTCGCGGTCAGCCTTTTCGCCGTCTTCTGTCTTTAGCTGGAGCTTCATCGCTGTCGAACCGGCCGCCGCCTGCCCGGATACACTAATCACCGTACCCAAATGCTCAACCACACCGCTTTCGAGCAGCTGCACCACTGCCGTCGGTTCGTAGAATGCCAAAGCGCCCAGCGCCGGCAAAGCGCCATGCCGATCCGCCTTGACCTGCGCCACGCCGCCCGGCTGAAGGGCATCCACCAGCAGCAGCATATCAAGCACGCTGTGGCCGCTGCCGGTGAGCGCCGCCCCCGACATCATCATCAAGCCCATCGGCGGCAGGTCGGCGCGGCCGGCTTTAGCCAGCGCAAAACGGATGCCCGCCCGCAGCAGCGCATATTCGATATACCTTTCGCGCATGCCCAGCGGCTGGGAAGCCTGACGCAAACCCTTGTTCAGGGTATAACGGATTAACTCGCCCGGCTGTGGATAAAAAGGCAGCCATTCGGCAACCGCATCTTCACCAACAAGATCCAGCATATTCGCCGCGCTGTGTCCCATGCCGATATCGCTGTGAATGGTGGTACGCACCTCATTATTGACCGCCAGCGACAGCAGAGTGCGGGCGCCGCCGACGTCAATGGAGATGGCGCTGCCCTTGACTGCGCGGGCAAAAAACGCGGTCATCTTCTCGAAGCCCAGCGCCGTCGGCAAAATGCCGGAGTCGCTCAATGCCGCCGCATGATGAAAGCTGAAACCGCGCCGCTTCTTGTATTCACCATAGATCTGCGCCAGCGCCGCCTGCACCGGCGCCAAGTCTTCCCGGTCTTGAGTCGGACGGATATTGGGCGCCGTCAAAACTTCCGCCAGCTGACCAAGCAGATGCTTGGCATGGTCAGCCAAATCTTGGTTGCCGGCATATAAAATCGTCGGGCGGTTCGCCGCCGGCATCAGCAGGACTGCCTGTTTGACCAGCGACAGCAGTTCCAGCATAGCCGCCCGCGCCCCGCCATCGGTTCCGCCGCAGACAAAAATGACATCCGGGCGGCTGTCGGCAATCTGTTGAATCCGTTCGCCTTCGCTGCGGCCATCTTCAAGGTGAATCTCGGCGGCGGCTTCCATATAGAACAGCGATATGGCGCGCCGGGCTGATGCCAGGCTGATATTGGGCAGCAGTCCAGCCATCACAGCCCGCAGCGAACCGCCGGCGCTGGTGGTCGTGATGCAATAATCCACGCCGTAACGGTCGGACTGCTCGGGCTTCATAATTCGCCCCAGTTCATCAAAGAACTGACGGCCGGTCGCTACCGCGATATCATCCAGAATATGCCCCAGCCCGACAAACACATCATCGGTCGGGAAGTCAATCGTCGTCCGGCCCTGCCCGTGCGCCACCAAACGATATTCCCCATCCACCCGGTCAAAGAGGAGCGCCCGCGTATTCACGCTGCCAAAGTCGATTGCCAGGATTGAATCCCGGCGTGATTCAGGCATACATCAGCCTCCAAATCGGAGCAGGAAACCTATGCGTTCCGTCAAAATGGTCAGGCTGGTCAGCAGCGCGGCCGCATAAACCGCGCCCAGGGCCGTCACCACAAATATCTTGCCGACAAACCGCAAGGCGCGGCTGACCGGCGCCGGTTTGGCTTCGCCATCGGATACCTGATACTGAAAATAGAACAGCGTCGTCGCTGTCCCCAGGAAGATGATGCCCGCGTTCAGGAGCGCGCCAGGGTCCCCGGCGCCGGGCGCCGGGACGGCTGTGGTCGCATGCAGGAGCGGCAGCAAGGTGCCGGTCAGCGCGCCGATGACGGCCGTCGCCGCGCTGACGACAATCACCACCGCGAAGATGCTGTTGGTCAGCCAGGTCAGTCTGACGACCGGCTTCAAAAGCAGCAGCAGGCTAAACAGCAGAGCCGTGAAAAAGATCAGGATGTCGGCGCGGCTGCCCAGCAATGTCCAAGGGGTGGCCGGATTTTGAATGTCCTGCAAATACGGTAAAATCACACCTTCCCAGGTGACGATGGCGGTAAAGGCGGCCGCCATGCCGACAAAGACGTACACCGCAAAGCGGTACAAATGCCGCACCAGCGGCAAATCCCCCAGCGCATAACTGAAGACCATCAAAGTCAGCGCAAAGCTGATCACTGCAATTGTTTCTTCGGTCATGGCGGCGGCTCCGTCACTGACTCTTGGATTTCGGTCGGCGCCGCAGCAAGGCTCGCAGACCAAAATAAAGGTTGCCGAATAAAATAATCAGCGCCGCCGCCATGGTGCCCAGGGTGATGGCGCCAAGACGCGGCGCTTCCTGCCGGCGGTCGCGCAGCTGCACATAGGCTGCCGGGTTTGGCGTGGCGGTGGCCGTCGGCGGCGCTGTCGCAGTCGGCGGCGGCGTATCTGGCGGCGAGGCGGCGGTTGGCGGCGGCGTTCCGGTTGATGGCAGGGCATTCACGGCGGCCAACGCTGCCGGCGGCAGCCGGTCTTGCAGCATCTCGCCATAGGTATAGGCATCGCGGATGCCAACCAGCAAACCGGCTATGCCGGCGGATTGACTGACATAGGGTTCGGCAAGGGGCTGGGCGGCATAACCGGCGGCCGCCACCAGTTCTGTATCTGTCGCCGGAGCAACCTGTTCAGCCCAATTTCGAATATCTTCGGCGCGTTCGGCAATCAGCAGCATCAAAGCCATCTCATCCAGCGACGTCAAGTTCAGGCTGGTCGGATGGCCCGTCGCGGATACATTGACGACACTGTCAAAATTTTGGCTTAGGTCGCGCAAGCCGAGCGCGCCGCCGGTCAAATAGCGCAGCAGATAATAATCCTGACCGGCTTCCAGGCGCAGCCCGGCCGATTGCACCGAACGTCTGATGTCATTGAGGACATTCTGGGCATGGACGACGGCGACTGGATTGCTGCTGACCACAATCGGCTTGGCGCCTTGGGCAAAGAGATGCCGCAGGAGGACATCAGCCAGCGCGTCCAACTCACCGGCCGCCGTCGGTCCATATTCAAAACCGACCAGCGCCCAATCGCCTTCCGCCAGGCTGTCCATCAAGGTGAAGACATGATGAGCAGGGTCATCATCGCCAAACGCCGGCGGCGGCAAATCGCCGATGTTAAAATCCGAGGAGACAAAGGGAAGTGTCACCGCCAGAAAAATGACCAGAGCGGTCAGCAGGCGCGGCCAAGCCGGCGCTGACAGCAAGGTCAGCCGCGGCGCGGCGCCGGTCTCCAGCGACCCGCCGACGATGTTTTTAAGCAGTTCGACCTGTTTCTTTTGTGCCTTGGACAAGGCGGCCGCGCTGATAACCCCGCCGGGCTTATGGACAATTTCGGGCGCGACCAGCACATCATCGACATCGTACAGGGCTTGCGGCGGCGCTGTGGGATCGGTTTCAGGGTCGGCGGCCGACAAAGCTCGCGCGCGCAATGCCTGCAAGCGGCGGTCCAGTTCTTCAATCGGGCGGTCCCCCTGCTGTCGGATTATCGCCGCCAGCGAGCTTTCATCGCTTGGCCGCGCCGAAGCCGACTGGGAAGACTCAACGCTGCCGTCTGCGCTCTTATCGGCAAAGACGTCATCATCGTCGTCCCGCCGGCGGAAATCGCTGCTCATCACGCTACCCTCGATAAGAACGGTCTTGCCCAAGCAGAACTCGCAGGCCGGTGACCACGGTCGCCAGCGCGATGCCCAGCAGCATACCGCGGGCGCCGGCGCTCACCGGCACGGTCATCAGCCAGTCGCTCCATTGGCGCAGCGGCGCAAGATGAGCCAGCGGCAACGTGCCCAGCAGCACAGTCAGCATGACGGCGATAAACAAAAGGCTCCAGCCATCGCGCCGTTTTCGCAGCACGGTGGCGCCGCCATACACCAGCGACAGAAACAGCAAGGCAGCCAGCGAGGACTCAATCGGCGCCTGCACCGCTTCCAGCAGGGATGTATCGCCCCGATTAGCGGCATGCCAATAGATCGTGCCGGCGAAGCTCAAGAGCAGGACCAGGCTGTACAATCTTCGGCGCGCCAGCCGCCCCAGATGCACATACAGCAGGTTGGACATGCCAATAATGACAGTGAAGGCAATGGTGATCGTCACGAGGCGGACAAGTATCGCCGCCGGCAAAGCCACCAGGCTGGCGACTGTTTCGGCATTGGCGATAAACCCGTACAGTTCCGGATTATCGCCCAGCAGCAAGCTGAACAAAGCGGTCATCCCGACTGCGAACGCGATGACCGCCGCCAGCGCCACACCCAGCCGCTGCCCTCGACTCATCATGCTATCTCCTCAAATACGCAGCCAGACCGATGACCGCCACCGCCAGCGCCGCCAGCAGGAGCAGCGCCCGGCTGACGCTTTCCAGTTGCAGGACGAAGTTGAACAGCAGCAAAAGCGGCAAACCTATGATGAGCATACCGCGCCAGATGTCCATCGCCGTCGAATCCGCCTGCGCGGCCGCATCCGCCGATACATAACCAGCGGCCGCAAACAACTCCTCGCCAATCAGAACCTCGTCGGCCATCGCCCAGGCAATCGCTTGGCCTTCCAGCTGGTCGCTGACTGCGAAAGTTCCTTGCTGTCGGCAATCGGCGCGGTCGAGAATCAGCGCCAATTCTGGCCCGAAGCTCCCAGCCAGCACATGCGCCGCCGGATTTTCATCTGCCAGCAATTCGGTGATGGCGGCGGCATAGGCAATAGAGCGCTGCCCCTGCGGATACCAATGCACCGGCGCGGTTTGATGTTTGGATTGCCGGGCGCGGCGCAAGGTATCCTGCCCAAGCGGAATCGCGGCGGTCGAGGTCGTGGAAATCACCGGCATGGCATCAGCCATCCCGGCTGACCGGCTGATGTGATAAAAGAACTCGGCGCTGGCTAGGGATGCCGCCGTGTTGTCTTCGCCAATGCCGGCGCCGCCAAAAGACAGATGCAGCGGACGGTTGGATTCGACAGCTTGCCCGACCCAGATCGGCAGCCGCTCAAAGCTGGCAATAGGACGCTGCGCCGTCCGCCGCTGCCGCCGCGCGCGAAAGAAACGAAGGCTGTAAATCAGCATGATGGTCATCGTCGCAAAGAGAATACTGTAGACTTGCAGGGTGGTGTCCGCCACCGGCTTTACTCCTGTGCCTTATCGGTTAAACGCTGCCGCAGCTGCTCGACGCCGTCTGGCTCTTCCAGCCATTCCGCCAGTTCCCGCACCGCCTGCCGGCCATGCCACAAGCCCGACAGCGGCTGCGCTGCCCACAAGCCCTGCGCCAGCGCCAGCGCAATCGGCTCAATGACATCCAGCAGCGTCAGCATCAAGGGCGCATGACCCCGCCGCTTGACCGTTTCAATCCAGTCTGATGATGGATATTGCTTGTCCATAGAGAGGAGTATAGCACAGAGACGGCTGGCAGGAAACTTCTGCGAAGAGTTTTTATCCAGGCTGCCTCGCCGCGTTGAGCGGCATCGGGCAGTGGCTGTTACAATCAGGCTACCCATTCACAGAAAGGAAATGAAAAGTGATACAGGAATTCAAGAAATTCATCATGCGCGGCAACGTTGTTGACCTGGCGGTCGGCATCATCATCGGCGGCGCTTTCAAGACCATCACCACATCTCTGGTCAATGACGTTATCATGCCGCCTGTCGGGCAGATTGTGGGCAATGTCGATTTTTCCAACCTGTTCATCAGCTTGGACGGCGTGACGTATGCCACGTTCGCTGAAGCCAAAGAAGCCGAGGCCGCCACCATCAACCTGGGCGCGTTCATCAATACGGTCATCGACTTTCTGATCACCGCCGTCGCCGTCTTCATACTCATTCGCGCCGTCAACCGGCTGAACGACATGGCTGATGACTTGATGGACGAGGATGAGCCAGAACCCGAGCCACAGCCTGAACCTGAACCCGAGCCAGAACCCGAGCCGACCACCGAAGAGAAGCTGGTCGCTGTGCTGGAAAAATTATCGACCCAGCTAGACAAGGCATGACATCATCGTCATAATGCGCTATAGTGAATGCTGTCCAACGATGTCTATAAAGGAGACAGCCGATGTCAGATGATAAAATTAGAGATGCCCTGCGGATGATGCCCTACGGTTTTTATGCCTTCACCACCAAAAATGGCGATGACGCGAATGCGATGGTGGTGAATTGGGTCTCGCAGATGTCGTACTCGCCGCGCCTCCTCGCCGTCGGCATCCAGAAAACCTGCTATTCTCATGGTCTGGCGCAGGCCGGCCAGGTCTTCGGGCTGAATCTTTTCCTCGAAACTGACCAGGATGCCATCATGGGCGTCGTCAAGGGGCGCGCCAAAAATCCCAACAAGATGCAGACAGCCGATTACCGCGCGGCGCCCCAAACCGGCGTGCCGCTGCTTGCTGGCGCGGCCGCTTATATTGAATGCCGGGTCACGCAGATTGTTGATGTCGGCGGCGACCATGACATCGTCGTCGGCGAAGCGATTCATGCCGATGTCATCAAGGAAGGCAGCCCCAATGACATACTCTCATTGACCAAGCTCGGCTGGAGTTACGCCGGTTAGGCGCGGGGCAATTCGCCGGTTTGCAGCGCCGCCAGCAGGTTTGGAACCAGGGCTGCCAGGCTGTGTTCGCGGATGACATTGGCGCGCAGGGTTTGTCCGATGCGGGCGCGTTCGGCGGGCGACAGCAACAACAGCCGTTCAATGCGGTCGCGCAGGCCGACAGCATCCTGCGGCCCCGCGGTCAGCAGGAGATGGCGGTAATCGCCCATCAAAGGGCCGAATGCCGGGTTGCTGACCACTGTCGGTATGGCGCAGGCCATGCTTTCCAGCGCCGCTTTATCAAACAGTCCGACCGGGCTCATGTTGACGGCAAGGGTCGCCTGGCGATACCAATTCCGCACCTCAAGCGGCGGCAGATCGCCCGTCAAGCGGCTGCGCCCGGACAGCTTGAGCCGCTGAATCATCGCTTCCAGTTCATGGGCATAGCTGGCGGGATAGCCGGCTTGCACGCCGCCAACCAGGGTTAAAGCCGCCTTGGTCGCGGCGACGGCTTGGATGGTTGTCTTTTGATGCTTGATGGCAGCCAGCCGCGCCACCTGCACCACCAAGGGCTGCCCGGCAGGCGATGGGCTGATTGGGTTTGTCGGGGCATAAAAGTCGGTGTCGATGCCATGTCCAATCACCCGCAGTTTGTCGGTGGCATAGGGAAAGCTGGCGGCGGCTGCCGATACGACACGCGATGACATCATCAAGCCCAGCCGCAGCTGCGCCGATTTTTGACGATGCGCGTACCACAAGACGGTCGGGATGCCCCGCGCCGTCAGCAGGGGGCCCGCCAAGCCGGCAAACAGCGGCATCATGTGGGCAAAACAGGCATCATAATGCCGCGTCGCCAAGAGCCGCAGCAGATGGCGATAAAAATTCGCCAGCCGCGCCGCTTTGCCCAGCCTGCGTTCACGCCCGGCCGAAAACACCCGCACCTTGTCTGGCAGGTCAAACTCGCCTTGGTACATGGTAATCACATCAATCGATTCGCAGCGCCGCGCCAACTCTTGAATCCAGACGGTCGCAAATCCCAAAACGGGGTCGCTGCTATCGGTCATCAAATTGAAAAGCAAGAGACGCGGGCGGCGCATGAGCCGTCTTCCCCCTGAACCCGGGCGGAGTATGCCACAGCGGCTATTGTAATCGCATCTTTGGTGGATGGAACAGCGACGGCGCAAGTCGGTTATTTGCAGTACAATGGATATACAGGCTGCGGACAGGATTAGCGTGATTTGTAAATATCAACGCGGGAATGTCTGCGTTTATTGGGGCGATGCTATTCAAGCGCTATCAGAATTGATTCCCGATTACTCCGTTCATTTGATATTCGATGATCCTCCCTACAACATTGGCAAGCAATTCTCTCAATTTGTCGATACATGGGAAAGCGATGAAGCATACGCTGAATGGCGTACAAGCCAAGAATTATTTTGGATCACTATATGAGCCGATTCTGCATTGTGTCAAAACCAATGGTGCTAGTTGAAAATCACGGCAAACACTCTAAACTTGAAGTGTCACAACAAAAAGTAAGGAGTGAAGCCGTGACTGACAGCGATTTTATCATAGAATTGTTCTGCCGTGTAGATGATCAAATGAAAGATGTCTCCAAACACAGCCAAGCTAAGATGCATCCGAGTGAATTAGTGTCCCTGGGCATCCTGTTTGCCCTCAAAGGCGGTGGCTCGCGTGCCTTCTATCGTTGGATTTCGCACAGCTTCGGCAACTTGTTTCCCAACTTGCTGGAACGCACCCGCTTCTTCCGGACGTTAAAGAAGCAGCAGGTTCATCTGTCGCGCTTTTTGGCAGCGCCATCCATGCTGGGGCTGATTGACAGCTTTGGCATTGAACTGATCCATCGGCGGCGACAGGGGCGCGGTCGGTGTCAGATTGGACGGCAAGGCTATTCCAACAAGCGCTGGATTGTCGGTGGCAAGCTGTGTCTGTTGGTCAATCATCTCGGCTTGGTGGTGGACTGGGCTTGTGATACGGCTAATGTCTGCGATGGCAGCGCTTTTCAGAGCTTGGTTGATGGGGTCGCTGACCAAATGGTGGTGTTTGGCGACTGGCATTTTGTCAGGCAGGGCTGGCATCCGACCAATCTGCGAGTCTGTAAGAGAGGCGAATGGAATGACCGCATGCGTATCGAAACGATTTTCTCGATGCTGACGCGGGTCTGTGGTCTCAAACGTTTGACCCATCGAGTTTGGGACTATTTTGAAATGCGTTTGGCTTATGTCATGGCGATGTTTAATGTTTTGGTTCAATGGGACGGTTTGCAAGCTGATGAGAATGGCTTTGTGCCTTTATCCATCGCTCAATTCAGCCTCTAAACCCGCACCATTGGTTAATAATAGAGAGAGTTTGTGCCTGTGTCGCCCAGTTGCAATCCTTGAGAATAAATTGGGATGCGGTGTAGTTTAATCGCCTGTTTCTGAAGCAACTTCCCATTCTTTAGGCAGACTTGCCAGCTTGTTGTTTCCGTTTGGCTCATAAACGGATTTGTTCATTTGCCGATGCGGCAAGTCGCCTCGGAAAGCCTGAACACAGCGTTTCCACGCAATTCGCATATACGATTCATCAATATCAGAACCGGCGGCTCTGCGATTTCGCATAACAGCCGCCGCCACAGTTGTGCCAGCGCCCAAATAAGGGTCTACAATCAAATCGCCCTCGTTGGTCAAAGCAAGGATAAGTCGTTCGACTAAACCTATGGGATATTGACAGGGATGTTTGGTCTTTTCAACGTGATTGGATTTGACATTCGGCATATCCCATACATCGCCTGGATTCTTCCCCAAGGGATTGCCAGACAGCTTCCCTTTGTTTTTTCCTTGAAAGTGTCGCTTCCCCGGATATTTTTGCGGGACTCTTACCGGATCCAGATTGAAGATGTAATCATCTGATTTTACAAACCATAGAATGGTTTCATGGCGACCAGAAAAACGTACTTTTTCATGCAATCCATGTCCGAACGTCCAGACAATTCGATTCTTTAATTTTAACCCCAGAGATTTGAAGACTGGATATAAGACAAGATCCAGTGGAAACGCTTCTTTGCCATAACTACTGCCGTCAATGTAATGCCCGACCTGCCAGCAAATTGACCCGCGCTCATCCAGAATATCAACACAACGCCTAATGGTTTCCTCTTGCTGTTGAATATAAGCGTCAAATGCGATTTTCTTTTCGTATTCTTTTCCTACATTGTACGGCGGCGATGTTACGACAAGCTGCGCTTTGTCACCACTGTTATAAATTTGATCCAGTAGCCGAAGTCGATCCCCATGCAAAAGAGTTACGCTTGCATCTGATGTATAGGTGTCAGAAATGCTGTTTGTCTCATCAGCAGGAAAAAATGACAGCTGAGTCATTTGCTTTTCATCCATACTACCTATTATCTGTATTTACTACTTCTATTATGTTCCATTAACAGAACATTCGCAAGCTGATATTCGCGTAAAATGTTAGGTATGCAGAACATAACGGGCAAGAATATCCAATCTATTCGTAAAAACAAAAACTTCACTCAAGAAGACTTGGCGATACGGCTTCAAATTCATGGACTGGGGCATACTCGGAGCACCATTGCAAAGATCGAGAATGGCTTGAGGCGAGTAACTGATATTGAGCTTCAAGTAATTGCTAAAGCGCTTGAAGTTTCGGTTGATGTTTTTTTCGAGGATGGCTGAATTGCAAATTGTTAAACAGCATTCGCATAAGAATGCAAGCCAGTTGCTAACAACACATAAACCTGAAATCATCAATGAGATTGAGGCAGCAGTCACTAACATTTCAGCGATAGACTGTCTTGCCAAAATCTCATCCGAGAAAAGCAAGATTCGTAAATGGGGTGGCTTGCTGTTTGCGCCCCGCGCCTTGAATTTTTACTTCAAAGAAATTCTTCTGGTGCCCTGTGGCTGGTTAGAACGGAATGATCGTACTGGGAAATATCAAGAGCCAGCATTGACGTTCCAAGATGATACAACTATCAGCGGCGCTGACCGCCGGCGAACAATGGATGGGATAAAAGATAAAGTAGGCTTGGAAATTCAGTTTGGGAAATATGTGTTTATGGGATATGACATCTTCTCAAAGATGATCATATTCAACCGCTTTGGCTTAATTGATTATGGGATCGAGATTGTTCTGGTACAAAAAATGATTGATTGTATGTCTACAGGTGTTTCGGCATTTGAACATATTATGATTGACTTTATCCATCGTGGAGAAGCTGATATTGATATTCCTGTTTTGGTATTGGGGATTGGTCCTACTCTTGATGAGTGGCAAAACATATCCGTTATTCAAAATACATTTCGTTCGGATCCCGCTACGATAATCGAAAATTATCCTAATATTCGCCGCTTTCAATCGCGCGGGAGCAAGCCCGGTCCAAAATAAATTTAACAATCAGAAAGCCACTCCATGCAAATCCATGACCTACAATTCGCTACCGAGACAGACCAGGCGACAGCCGACTAGATGCCCCCATCATCCCGGCAGATTATTCAAAACCTGAACGACTATCCCGACCACAATCCCCGTAATCGCAATCGCCGCTGGAATGCCGATGCCGATGATCCACCGGATCGTGCCTAACTCTGCGCGCAGAGCCTCAATCTTCGCGTCCAGCGCGCCAATGTCCGCTTTCGTCGCCAGATGCGCGATCTGCCCTTCCAGGTTGGCGATCCGCTCGCCTTCGGTTCTCGTCTGCGCCGTCATGCCTTCTCCCTGCGCCTTGACCTGTAAAAAGTGTACACCATCCTCCAGCGACAGTCAACTTGCCGCCATTCCCCGCGTGTATTCCCGCCCGCGCCGCAGTATAATATCCTCCATCGGCGCTACCAGAAAGCCAGCCCAATGCAAATCCACGACCTGCTGCACGACCTGCAATCCGCCATCGGGATCGACCAAGCCGCTGCCGACCAGATGACCCGCATCCTCTACAGCACCGATGCCAGCGATTATCAAAAAACAAGGAACAGTGATTGACATGGTTTTCAAAGAGAAACGGGCGGATATTACACTCAATGAAATCAACTCTCTGGGCGACTGGCTGGCCTTGCGCCATATTCGGGTCGAGCCGCGGCAGAGACGTTTTGTGACCAATCTGGTCGTGTCCTGGCTTCAGTCGCGGCATCCGGCTGTCACCTCGTATGGCATTGACTGGCAGGGCAATCGGATTGGTTATGTCATGCTGATCCACGCCGAAAATCCGTCGCAGTGGATTATCGAGCGCCTGACGATTGACCGCAGCTATCAGCGCCAGGGGCTTGGCTGCGCCGTCGCCGACAAACTGATTGATATGGTGTATGACTTTGAGAACAGCGAAATGGTCATCGCCCGCTATCATCCTGACAACGATGACGCCCGCAGTCTTTTCCAGCGATTGAAGTTTGAGGAACGGGAGAAGATGTTTCGCGGACGAAATATCGCCCTGCTGGAATTTGAATTTGAGGAACTGACTGACGATGATGAGGCTGAAGCAGATGATGAAAGCGAAGACCGTCTTGCCGAAACCTGAAAACTCCAGCAGCGGTCTTGGCATCGGCATCGCTTTGCGCTAAGGTGATGGGCATCGGCGAACATCCCAATGGAAAACTATGTCTCAAGGTGCTCATCCGGCCCCAATCCTCTTGCCCGAAACCATCCGCCGGCGGCTGGAACCGCTGATGCTGGCTGCCAAAAAGGCGCGGGCTGGCGCTGTGAAAGGCGACCGCCGCTCGATTAAACGGGGAACGAGCATCGAATTCGCCGATTATCGCAACTATGTTCCCGGCGACGACCTGCGCCAGCTGGACTGGAACATCTATGCGCGGCTGGAACGGCCCTACATTAAACTGCTTGAGGATGAAGAAGACCTGGCTGTGCATATCATCCTGGATGCCTCTGCCAGTATGAACTTTCCGCCAGAAGGCGAGCCTGACCGGAAGAAGCTGGTGTTTGCCAAGCGCATTGCCGCCGGGCTGGGTTATATCGCATTAACCAGCGGCGACCGCCTGATGCTGACGGCTATCAATGACCGCGGCATGTCGGTCTTTGGGCCGGCGCGCGGGCGCGGGCAGGGTGTGGCGATGTTTGATTATATCCACCAGGTCGATGCCGATGGCATTGCCGACCTGAACATCATGCTCAAGGATTATGCCCTGCGCGCCAGCCGCCCTGGCTTCGCGGTGGTGGTCAGCGATATGTTTTCGCCTGCGGGATATATTGAGGGCTTGAACGCGCTTTTAAGCCGCGGACATGAGGTGGCGCTGGCGCATGTCCTGGCGCCGCAAGAGGTCATGCCGCCGCTGGCTGGCGATTTGCGCCTGATTGACGTCGAAACCGGCCAAGCGCAGGAGGTCACTGTGGATGCCGCCATGCGCGGCCTCTATCATCAGCGTTTGACCGCCTGGCGCGATGAGATTCGGGATGAATGCCGGCGCCGTGGCGCTCATTATTTCCCCCTGCAAACGGATGAACCGTGGGAGCGGCTGATTCTGTCGGATATGCGGCGGGTCGGCTTGGTCAAATAGATCCGGCGCTAAATCGCGGTCAAGCCGCCGTCCAGCACCAGTTGATGCCCGGTGACAAATGAGGCCGCATCCGAACACAGCCACAAAACGGCTTCAGCGATTTCAGCCGGCTGGCCCAGACGTCTCATTGGAATCGCCCGCGTCATTATGTTTCGCATAAGCGGATTTTCATCCATCGCCCGCTGCGCCATTAAGGTATCGGTGTAGGCTGGACAAACGGCATTGACTCGAATCCCGGCTTTGGCATATTCAAGCGCGGCGGCCTTGGTTAATCCCACCACCCCGTGTTTGCTGGCGGTGTAGGCGGCGCCTTTGGGTGCGCCAATCAGCCCGGCAACCGAGGCGATATTGACAATCGCTCCCTGCCCCTGCGCCAGCATGGGCGGCAGTTCAGCTTTCATGCACAGCCACAGGCCTTTGAGGTTGACGGCGAGAACGCGGTCAAACATTTCATCTTCCGTTTGGTGGATGCGCTTGTCTAATGACCCGGCAATGCCGGCGTTGTTGACGGCCGCATCCAGCCGGCCAAAGACAGCCATGACTGCCTTGACCATCGCCTGAACCTGCGGCGCGCAAGCAACATCACAGCGAACAAAAATAGCCTCGCCGCCGGCCTTGATGATGGTCTGCGCCGTCTCTTCGCCGCCGGCGCGGTTGAGGTCGGCGACGCAAACAGCCGCGCCTTCCCGCGCCAGCGCCAATGCGCTCGCTCGTCCGATGCCGGCGGCGGCTCCTGTCACCAGCGCGACTTTGCTCTTCATCAAACTCATACGATGGGCCTCATTCCTGTCAAGAGCGAAGAGCCAGCTATGGGGCGAAGAGCGCCGACCGGTCCTCGAATCTTGGCAAATCGCAGGCTGGGCTTTCGACGCCGGCTTGCATGACTCGCTTCATCAACTCGTTCCTTTTAGACAAAACTGACAAATAAAAGACTCAAGGCCAAAATACTTTATTTTTGCGTTTCTGGCTATGGCGCGAAATCATCACATCGGTTATACTGCAACTGTATCCAATCTTGAAAAGAGGGGCGACTCTCATAGCCGTACAAACGAGAACCGAAGGCGAGCGGATCGCAAACTTAGAGGGGCAGATTACACACTTGGCGACCAAAGCCGATATTGGCGCGCTGGATGCAAAAATTGAGTCCCTTCGCGCAGCGTTGAAATCAGATATTGAATCCCTTCGCGCCGAGTTGAATACGATAAAGTGGATCATCAGCATTGCGATTCCGGCTGCCATCGCCATCACCGGGATTGTGGTTGGGATTGTCGTCCAGGTTTTGAATAATTTGCCAGGATAAATTAGCAAGAACTGCCCTCAAAATGGCTGAACTCACTGTCGGCCTTGTCATAATTTCACCTAAGATGCCTTTAACTCTGCCGCAAGCTGCGTTATGCTTTAAGCAATGGACGCGGAATATGGGGGGCAAGGCGCATGATCCAAGATCCGATTCTCTTAAACGATTGGCACGCGGTCTTGCCGGTCGCCCGGCTTGGTCAAGCAAGCTCGGCCAGGTCGCATAGACACTGGCCGAGCAGAGACTCGGATGCGTTTGATTATTGATACGGGCAGCTAGCTTCCCTCGTTGCTTACCCAGACCGCAACTGGCGCAGTGCGCGAAGATATTCTACAGGATTTGTTGAATACCCAGGCAGCTGTAACATTCGACAAGGCGATGCGAATGCTGTCTCTGCGTTCCAGCACAATCTCTGTAGGTTCAAGAATCGGCGAGCCATTGACGAAGACCTGCTCCAATATCAGGGTTTGTGGTTCGCGCAGATCGTTTGTGACAAATATCAGCGGCGAGATATCGCTCACATCCAGTGATTGGTAAAATTCGTCTTGCATCAGATCGTCGAGATTGCACAATGCCCTCGGATTAGAACGAATATACAGCTGCCGGACATTTGATGCGCTGTCATCATGACGAATAATTTCAAAAGTTCCTTGCATTGTGGTTGTGTAGGGATCAACCATCCGCATTGGGACTTCCAATTTGTATTCAGCAAGGTCGCTATAGCCATCTTTATAGCAGCGTACAAATTCCATGTTCTTGAAACCGGTGCTCTTTCTGAAAATACTTTGATAGCGCTGCGTTCTCTCCTCGCAGTCATCTTGGGAAGATATGGGCAGCGCGACCAATACATAGGTGGTCATCTCGGCGTTATTTGCCAATTCCTCCATATCGACAAGGTAGATTTCGCTGGTGATGTCGGCGCCACTGCACGCGGCGAACGACAGCATTATCCCGATTAGCAGTACAATTTTGATTTTCATACTTCTGTCTCCTTTTGGTTCGTTGATTTACATAGGCGCAGGCATTTCATGGAGCTTCCATAATGGGATATACTCAAATTGAAAACCTTCGGGTTTTCAAACTGTTGCGGTTTCCTGTGGCAGAACAAACGGCTACCAACCCTCTGCCACAGGAAATCCTTAAAAGAAGCCCTGAAAGGCTTGCCAATACAGTTTAGCCTGTTTTTGCTTTTTGTGCAATAGAAACATCTGATTTTTTACCTCTTTGCCCTCTGTGGTTTAACCTTTGCCAGCTGCCGCAAGCTGCGTTATGCTTTAAGCAACGGTCGCGGAATATGGGGGGCAAGGCGGATGATCCAAGATCCGATTCTCTTAAACGATTGGCACGCGGTCTTGCCGGTCGCCCGGCTTGAGGCGCAGAACAATGTCGCCGGCGCCCGCGTGCTGGGTGAGGATATTGTCATCTGGAAGTCAGGCGCGGGCATTCGCGCCTGGAAAGACCTCTGCGTTCACCGCGGCACGCGGCTTTCTTTGGGCAAGACGCTGGCTGACCACAGCCTGCAATGCCCCTATCACGGCTGGATTTATGACGCCGACGGCAAGTGCGTCAGCATACCGGCGCATCCGCAG
Organism: Phototrophicaceae bacterium; assembly: GCA_965203755.1. Classification (GTDB taxonomy): domain Bacteria; phylum Chloroflexota; class Anaerolineae; order Aggregatilineales; family Phototrophicaceae; genus UBA6055. Next base: position 1,224,427 of record OZ241910.1, read on the forward strand.
CAGAAGCCGCCAGCAAAAGCCAGAGCCTTCGTCTATCACGCGCGAATCGCCTATGACATGGTGTGGGTTTGCCTGGGCGAGCCGGCTTATGATATTCCCGGCTTTGATGAATGGCATGATGAATCGTATCGCAAAATCCTGTGCGGCGCTTATGAATTTCAGGCAGCTGGGCCGCGCATGGTCGAAAACTTTCTCGATGTCGCCCACTTCCCGTTTGTGCATGAGAACATCCTCGGCACGCAGCAGCGTCCCGAAATCCCCGATTATGAGGTGGTCACCGATGAGCATGGCATCACGGCTTCCGATATCCGCGTGTTTCAGCCGAATCCCGATGGCTCGCACGCGCCAAACTGGGTGACCTATACCTACAAGGTGTATCGGCCGCTGGTCGCTTATTTCCGTAAAGAGGCTGAACAGAAGTTCGCCATTCTGCTGATGGTCACGCCGATTGAAGAAGTTCGGTCTTTGATGTGGATGTGGATGGTGATGACCCACGGCGAAGGCACTGACGAAACCCTGCGCGCCTTTCAGGATGAAATCGCCTGGCAGGATTTGCCGATTGTGGAGTCACAGCGCCCCGAACTGCTGCCGCTTGACCTGCAATCCGAACTGCATCTACGCAGCGACCGGACGGCGATCGCCTATCGCCGCTGGTTAAATGACCTTGGGCTGAGCTTCGGGACGAGCTAGCGCGGCCGACCATTTGCCAATTCTGTGGAACCGACAGCGCCGTTTGTGCGTATTGGAAGCGAATGATGGTCGGGCTCATCCCTATCACTGACGCGGTTCCTCTCCGAACACCGTACAATAGATGTCATGGAGAGGTGTATTTTTATTGGCGGAGCAACCCATGACGCTGCAAGCAGGGGACACTATCGGCGACTATTCGATTATCGGTCAAATCGGATCGGGCGGGATGGCGGCGATTTACAAAGCCTATCACAACCGGCTTGACCGCTATGCCGCTATCAAGCTGCTGCACGACACCTTTGTCCAGGACGACAGCTTTTTGGAGCGCTTTCAGCGCGAAGCCCGGATTGCAGCCCGCCTCGAACACCCGCATATTGTGCCGGTTTATGATTATGCCGAGTTCAATCATCAGCCCTGCCTGGTGATGAAATACATCCACGGCGGCACGTTGAAACGGCGCTTGATCAAGTTTGGCATCGCGCTTGCGGAAATCAACCGCATGATGACCATGCTGGCTGACGCGCTGACCTATGCCCACGAACAGCATGTCCTGCATCGGGACATCAAGCCCTCCAACATTTTGATTGACGAGCGCGGTCTGCCGTATATCACCGACTTTGGCTTGGCGCGGATTGCTCAAACTGGCGATTCAACCATCAGCCACGATATGATGCTGGGCACCCCCTTTTACATCTCGCCCGAACAGGCCAAGGGCGAAAGCGACCTGACAGCCGCGACCGATGTCTATTCTTTTGGCATTATTTTGTATGAACTGCTGGTCGGGACGGCGCCCTTTACCGCCGATACAGCCTATGCCATTGTCCACGAGCATATCTACAGCCAGCCCATCCCCCCCAGCCAACTCAACCCCGACTTGACTTCGGCGGTGGATGATGCGCTGCTGAAGGCGCTTGCCAAATCCCCCGCCGCGCGCTATCAAACGGCGACGGCATTGATGGATGATTTCAAGCTGGCGATGGCGGCATCGGGCGTGACTGATTTGCCAAAAGACCGCAGCGTCGTCCAGAAAACACCACAGCCGCGCGCGGGCAGGCGGCGCGTGGAAGACGCTGTGGATATGCGCGGCTTTAACCTGAACGAACTGGGTCAAAAACTCGACCGTTCCATACGCCAAGGCGTCGATTATGTCGCCGATATCGCCGGGCAAATCGAAAGCAAAATCAAAAAATCGCCGCCGCAGCCGACGCCGGAAGAACTGATTCGCCAACGGGTGGAAAAGAAGCTCCATGCCCGCCGCGATTTGGTACAGCATTTTGCCGTCTATCTGACGGTCAATGGCATCTTCTGGCTGATGTATCTGTCGTCGGGCGGGTTCGGATTCCCCTGGCCCCTCTTTGTGAGCGGCTTTTGGGGCATCGGTCTGGTGAGTCAATCGGTTGAATTTTATTACAAACACGGCGGCGGCGCCGAAAAGCGCGAAGCCGAAATTGAGAGAGAGGTCACTCGGCAGATGCGGGCGGCGCGGGGACGCAAAAGCAAGCGGGCGGCCGACGAGTATGCCGATGTTGAGGTCTTTGATTTGGACCGCATCGATGCGCGTCATCTGCGCTTGAACGCCGACGGCGAACTGACCGACAGCTTGATTGACGAGGTCAATGATGATGAGCAGCGCGCCCGCCGCTAGCCATTCAGCATCTCAAGACCAAAAGGCAAATGCTGTGTTCTCTTTGTCTCTGTGGTAAAATAAAGGCCGGCTTTTGTCAAATATCTACGTAAATCTAAGGAGACTGTGTCACACTAGCGGCAAGTATGGTACAGAAATTCGCAAAGAAGTTGAATCGGTGACATGATGATTCGTTTGAAACGACGCAACACTGTCTGGCTGATCGCCATGGGGATGCTGATTGGCTTTGCCGTGCTGGCCGCGCCGGTTTCGCCAGCGGTGCAATTATCCTTGATTGGGGCTTTTGCGGTGGCTGTCATCGCTTCGATGATTGAATTGGGGCCCGACCGCGAGACTTTGCTGGATGTGCTTCAGCGGGCCCCGGTGCGCCGCCGCATTACGCCGCAAGCCCGCGAAGCCGCCGAACGGGCTGCCTCGCGGGCCGGCTTTTTTAACCGCAGCGGGATTGTGATGCTGGACATCGGCTTGATCGCCATGCAGACCGGCATGGAAGGGCTGGCGATGCGCCGAACGCGCAATATCTCCAAGGACGATGACGGCGTGCGTCCCTTTATCACCCTCTACGTCCATCCCGAAGAAGCCGAACGGCAGGCTTTGATTCGCTATGAAATCTACAATCACCTAGGCGAAGAGCAATACGTTTATGAGACGAAAACCTACCTGCGCGAAGGCGAACTCAATATCCTGGCTGACCATCACCTGCCCTTGGCGGGCAACCGCGGCATTGACGGCAACGGAGATTGGGATTTGCGCGTGTATGTCGATAACAATCTGATCGGGATGCACAATCTGATGCTTTCGCCATCGGTCAATGAGCGCCGGCGGCGGCTAAGCGGTGAAGCCGAATTGGGCGCCGAGCCTGCGCGGCGGCGCAATAACCTCAAGGACGCGGTGATTGTCGATGAAATCGAGCAGCCAGAGACCACCCAACTCAAAGACCTGCTGCAACAGCCGGGGTCATCAGGTCGGAGCGGTTATCCACGCAGTCGAAGATAAGCAAAGGTTTGATGTATGGGTGATTTTAATGAGAATCGCAATACCTGGTTTCTGGCGTTTATCCTGCTGGCGTTGGGGACGGTGGCTTTGCTGGGAAACAGCTTCCCGGTCATTTTGGTGCTGCTGGGCCTGCTCTTCCTTGTCCGCCAGTTTGACAGCGATAATGCGCGTTCCAGTCAGGGCGGTCAGACATACGAAGCGACCTACGACTATGATGTTCAGCAAGAGGACGACTACGACGACTTCGAGATCTTTAACCAGCAGCCAGCCAGCGCCGAACAGCGAGTGTATCGCCATGCCCTCGAATCCATCACCCGCGCCGGCCTTGACCCCGACGAAGTCCAGGTGCTGACGGTGGACATCGGCCTGCTGACCACCAAAGACGGCAGCGAACCCCAGATTTACCGCACCTGGTCGCTGCCGGATGACATCGATTACATTCAGCCTTTCGTGCAGCTGCGCGTGCCGATGGAAGCCAATGGCAACATTCGCTTTGAGATTATCGATGCGGTCGGGGACGCGGTGTATATCCATGAGGACACCTTCAAGCTCACGCGCGGGCGCAACTTTCTGACGCCGAACACGCGCATGCCGCTGCATGACCAGATGGAGTTGGATGGCAAATGGGGGCTGCGGATTATTGCCGATGGGGTCGCGATTGCCGATCATCGCTTTGAATATGCCGAAGCCGCCGGCGCCAGTATCCGCCGGCACATCGGCGAGGATGGCGAAATCAACACCGAGATGCGGGCGGTGATGACCGAAAACCGTCTGCCCAAAATGTCGCTGGATGACCTGCTGGCTTATCAAGGGGATGAGGACGAAGATGAACGCCGCCGTTCCTGATTCCCTAGACTGACGCCCGTTCTTTCAGGCGCCGGCCCGAAACGCCCGCGCCTTGGCGATATAATCAGACGCGCTCCGCTGAATCATCAGGATTTCATCAGCCGATACCGCCCGTATGGCTTTGGCGGGGCTGCCGATAATCAGGGAATGGTCGGGAAAGGCTTTGTTCTGTGTGACCAGAGCGCCGGCGCCAACGATGCAGTGGCTTCCGATTCGCGCCCCGTTCAGGACAACCGCGCCCATGCCGATCAGCGAATGACCGCCAATCCGCGCGCCATGCACGACGGCGTTATGTCCGACTGTGACGCCGGCGCCGATGATGAGCGGAAAGCCGGGGTCGGCGTGGCAGATGACCCCATCCTGGATGTTGGTGTTTTCACCGATGCACAGCGCTTCGCTTTCGCCGCGCAAAACAGCCGCGAACCACACGCTGGCATTGGCGGCCAAGGTGACATCGCCAAGGACCACCGCGCCTTCGGCGATCCATGCGCTGTCGGCGATTTTTTCGGGCTGAAAGCTGGTCTGATAGGGTTTCATTATGTGATTATAGCTGATTGTTCGGGGGATCGCTGCTTTTTGCCGCAGAGGATTAAACCTAACTACCCCTTAATCAAAGCGCGGCATTCATCAGTATGAAAATAATCGCGCACCCATTCGGCTGTGTCGCGGGCTTTATCCTGCGCCAGCTTCGCCAGCCCGGCATCTTTTGTCCAGCCAGCTTTTTTATTTTCGCGCCGCAAGCCTTTGAGCGTGAAGTTATCGCGCTTGCGGCCGTTGCAGGGGCGGCAGAGCAGGACGCGGTTGCTAATATCGTTGCGCCCGCCCTCCGATTTTGGCGTGATGTGGTCAAGCTCCATAAATTCTTTTTCCAGCACGCGCCCGCAGCCAGCGCAGATAACGCCATTGATTGTACCCTGCGCCTGGTTCAGCGCTTTTACGATTTGTTTGTGCGTTATTTTTTGCCATGCCTCTTTAGGGCGCTGGATTTTCAGTTTGGGCATCGGCGCGGCGATTTCATTGTCATCCGTGCGGATTGGCGCGTCTTTTTTATAGTGAACATCACCGAAGGTTATCAGATGCGGCTGCTTCGTCTGTTCTGTTTCTCGGACAGCCAGTTTTTCCTGTTCGAGACGTTCCAGCACGGTCTGATAAGCGTCATCCCAAATATCCATGCCGACCCATTGACGTTCCAACTGTTCGGCGGCGATAGGTGTTGTGGCGCAGCCGCAAAACGGATCCAGCACAATATCTCCCTTATTTGAAGAGGCTTTGATGATGCGGCTGTACAATGCAAGCGGCTTTTGCGTCGGATAACCCGTGCGTTCTAGGGCCATGTTGTTTAGAGACGGGATATCACTCCAAACGTCCCGTATCCCTTTCATCTTTCCCTTCATACGATTGCTTGTCGCAGGTTCTTGTGGCTTATGGAATATGTAACTTCCAGTCTTACTATAAAACAGAATAGTATCATGTTTGCGAGAATAGAAACGTTTCGAGCTTCCGCCTAACCCATAACTCCACACAATCTCATTTCGAAAATTCTTGCGTCCGAAAATCGCGTCCAACAGACACTTCACGTAAGCGTGGGCGGTGTGGTCGATATGCAAATACAAACTGCCATCGTCTCGCAGCACCCGGCGCATCTCCATTAAACGGACGCCCAGCCAGCACAGGAACGCGCCCATATCATCGCCATAAGCCGACCGCGCCGCGCTGATTACATCCCACACCGCCGGCCAGTCATCCTGAATTTCGTCTGTCCATGCTTCTTCAACATCTTGGTCCCATTTCCAGCGGTCTTTGAACCTTGCCCCGGCCGCTATACTGTCGGGCGTGGCGTGGAAGTCTTTGTTCTTGTTGAAGGGCGGGTCAGTCGCGATCAGATGAACGGTCTCGCTGTTCATCCCGCGCAGAAAATTCAAGTTGTCGCCATGATACAATGTGCGGTTCTGGAAGTTGGCTGCTGCCATATTCGCTTTCGCGTATTTCCCATAAGTGAAATGCGAACTGTTTCATGGAGCTTCTAAATGGGATATACTCACACTGAAAGCCCTCGGGTTTTCAATGCTTTAGGTTTCCTGTGGCAGATGGAGGGGTTGCAGCCTGTTACTGCCACAGGAAGTCCACATAAAAGCCATGAAGAACTCATCGCTCATATCAATATATCCTATGTTCGTTTGCTTTGCAATAGGACAAATGTATTTTTTGCGGACAATGTTGGGATTCGATTGCCGCCGTCTCAATTAAAACGCTGCGCCAGCGTCAGCGCATACGAGCCGGCGGTGTCGGGATTGCCATGGCTGCCAAAATAACGGCGGGCGCGGATGTAATACAAGCCGGATTCGGGAATGGAATAGGCGCTGATGAGTGAATCCTGCCCGCTGCCGCTGTCGTCGTCGCTCATAATCAGCTGCTGCGCGCTGTTCAGCAGTTCAACCACCGCATCGAGATTGCCATCGCTGCGGGTCATGGAAACGGAGACGATGTCATCTTGCTGGGCATAAAAAACATAAAGGTCGGCTTCATCGGCGCCGTCAATGCGGCCCTTGACGGCGCTGCCATAGCGGATGCTGATGGCATCGGCGGCCGCCGTTTCAAAGACATCGCCAAACGACTCTAAGCCAAGCTGATAATGCCCGATGGTTGCGCCTTGGCGGCCCTCATAGCGGGTCGCGATGATGTGATATTCACCGCTCGCCGGAATGCGATAGCCGGCGATTAACGAGTCCTGCCCCTTGCCGCCGTCATCGTCTTCAATCAGCGGCGCATAGTCGGCATCCGCTAGAATCACATAGCTGTCCAATTCTCCTGGCGGCTGGCGCGACATACTGATGGTCACGCGGTCATTTTCACGGGCATGAAAGGTATAGAAACGCTGATGCCGCCGGTGGCTGATGGCCGCCTTTTTGGTCTCGCCATATTGAATCGGCAGGGGGGCCTGCGCCAAATTGCCGGTGCCGCTGTTTTCGGCTTCCTCAATGCTCAAGACAAAGCCGCCGACGCTGTCGCCGGCGGCGCCGCCATAACGGCCGGCCACAATGACATACGCGCCAGTCCGCTCAACAATCAGCGCGTCAATGCGGGCGTTGCGCGTATTCGCTCCGATTTGGTCGTCATTGTCGGCAATGACAAACCGCTCGCTGCTGACCACCTGCAAATAAGGGTCCAAGGCGCCGGATGCGCGAACCATCGACAGCGAGAGAATGTCGCCCTGATTGGCATGAAAGGTATAATAAACTTGCGGCTGGTCATCGCTGATGGTGTCAATCACCGAATCGCCGCTGCGGAGCGCGCTGCCCGGCGCCGACAAGACGCCGATCCGCACTATCCGCAGTTCATAATCCCCCGCGGTCGCGCCAAGACGGTAGCCGAAACGCCCGACAACCACAAAATAGCGGCCGCTTGTCTTCAGCGTCAGGGTATGCCGAATATGGCGTTCTCCGCCGGCGGCGTCGCGGTAAAACTGCGCCGCGCCGGTATGGTCGAAGACGCTTAGCACCGGGTCAAGGCTGCCGCTGCTTGCCCGCAACTCAAATTGAATCACTTCGCCGCGCCGGCCGTCAATATAAAACACCTCGCGCGGATTGATATCGTCGAGGCGCCCTTCAATCAGGCCGCCAAACTCGATCTGGGTTTCATCGGCCGCGGCCTCCTGCGCCAAAGCCGGCGGCAGGATGAATGACAAAATTAAAAGAACACACAGCTTGAGAGGTTTCATGCCGCTATGGCAGCCTGGCTTTCGCCAGTTCGGTTCATCATTTTCATGGCTGCTTCATTTTATCATACCTAGCTTCAAAATTCACTATGGGCATTTCGGGGGCGGTGAACTGCCCTTTGCGATAAACATCCCCTGCAGCAGCCGCTTGAGCGCGTGTTATAATCCCGCGGGCCATGGTCAAGCATGGCAAATCAAGACAGTATCGGAGAAAACCCTTGCTGCGGCTTTGGATCATCCCCTTTGTTTTCGTCTGCATATCAAGCGCCGCCTCCATGCAAACCCAGGAAAACGCTGGTGGAATCACTCACGTTGTTCGCTCTGGCGACAACCTGTCCCAGATTGCCCTGGCTTATGGGGTCAGGGTTGAAGAGATTCTGGACTTGAACGGCTTGGATCCTCTGGATTTGCTGCAACCCGGGCAGACTCTCGTTATCGTCGCCGCGCAGCCCGCTGGCGAAAGCGAAGCGGCGCCAGGCGGCGATGCCCAAGCGGCCGATGCGCCTATCGAAAGGACGCTGCCGGCCATCGCCGCGCCGGCGCCGGTCATCGCGGCCGATGCGCCGCCGTTTGACCCGACGCGCTTTGACGCGGCTGTCTGCCTGGGTATGTTCGGCGATGACAATCAAAATGGCGCCTTGGATCCGGGCGAAAGCTATCTGGCGGCGGGCGACATAATCCTGAAGGATGAGGCTGGCGGCGAAGCGGCAAACTATACGACCGATGGCTTGTCCGAACCTTTCTGTATTGAAGATCTGGCGCCGACGATCTATATCGTCAAGGCGACCGCGCCTGACGGTTATGGCTTAACCGTCTCGCCGTCGCTGCATGTCAATTTGGAAGATGGCGGCCGCGTTAGCGCGCATTTTGGCGCCAAGCAAGGGCTGGCGGCATCTGTCATTCCAACCGCCGCGCCGCGCAAGATCGAGGCCGCGCTTGAGCCGATGGCAGACGGAGACAGCCTCTTGATGGAGCTAAGCGGTTTGTTCGTTGTTGGCTTGGCGGGGATTGTTCTGTTCGGCGGTTTGTTCGCCGCCCTGCTCATCCGTATGCGCTGAATCAGCCTGGATGCGCTGTCCAGCAAAGGGCATCTGATGATGAGATGGATAAAATGGCTGACCCTGCTATGCCTGCTTGTCCTGGCGGCTGGCGCATGGCGGGCGCAGGAGACGGGGCAAATCTGCGTTCTGTCCTTTGATGACCGCAATGAAAATGGGATCCGCGATGGCGGCGAACCCCCCATTACGCGGGGAATCGGCATTCATTTACTGAAGGCCGGCAGCGTCGTCATCGAATCGAAACTGCTTGAGAATTCGCCTAACGCAGCCCGCGGCTTGGCTTGTTTGGAAGAGCTGCCGGCTGGTGATTACAGGGCGCTTCTGACCAGCGCCGATTATACCGCGATAGCGTCAAGTTCGTTTGACGCGGCCGTCGCGCCGGGCGCGGCGCCGGTGCGCTTTGATTTCGGCGTCAAGCCGCTGACCAGCGCGAACTCCACGGCCGCCGCGCCGGCCGCCATATCAGCAGACAGGCAAGATCAGGCTTTGCAAGGCATTTTCTTTGCCACAGCCGCCAGCCTGACTGTCGGCGGCTTGATGCTCATCATCGGGCTGCTCATCTATTTTGGGGGCTTCCGCCCGCGCCTGAAGCGGGAACTCGCCCTGCCGCCGGCCGGGTTTGACAAGCGGCCGCTTTTTGATAAGAAAGATACCGACCAGATGAGCGCGGTCTAAGATGTCATTCCAACCGAAACACAGCGGCTTGTATTTTGCTGACGAAAACTTGCGGCTGGCGCAGGAAAACCGCCAGCGCGAACCGATTCGCAGCGCCTTGGCCGGCCTTGACCGGCGCAGCGATGACCCGCTCATTTCAGCGCAGTTGGCCGGCCTGCGCTATCGGCTGTTCGGCGATGCCGAAGACGCATCGGCCGCCATCCAAACGCTGCGGCAAACGAATTGGGCGGCGCAGCCGCGGCGGCAGCTGCTCGGCTGGTTATCGGCGCTGGAAACGCTGCGGGGTCATCCGGCTTGGGCGCCATGGCAATCCAACTGGTTTTCGGCTTTGGAAGCGCAGCTGAACATCATCGCCGGAGCAGCCGATGAGGCCGCGCCGCTGGATGGTCTGTGGGGCGGCGCGGTGATGATGGCGGCTGGCATTGTCATGGAACGCGCCCTCTGGTTTGAGCGCGGCGCGGCTGTTTATCAACATGCCATAGAAGCGCGCATCCACCCTGAAGGCTTTCTCAAGGGCATTGTGGATGCGGCGGGCGTGACGCAAAGCTACCGCCGGCAGGTCTCGGGGACTTGCGCTTTGGCGCTGATGGCAGAAATGGCCGGGCACGCCGGCGTCGATTTGTGGTCGCTTGACCATCGCGGCGTCACGCCCATCACGGCGGCAGCTTACCTGCTCTATTATTATTTTTATCCCGAACGATGGAAATGGGAATCGGGCCTCACGCGCGCGGCGACGGCGGCCGTCATGCGGACCCAAGGCGCGTTTATCGAAATGGTCAATCGGCGTCATGCCCTGCCGGGGGCTGATCATCTTTTCGCCGACCTGCGCCCGATGTTCAGCGTTTATGGCGGCCTGACGACCCTGACGCACGGCGTCGCTCCGCCGCCCAAGAAGAGACGCTGGCGTTTGCTATAGGCGCGCATCCGGCGAAAACATGGCAGTTCCGAAACATTCGCTTCAATCCCCTTGACAAAATTTTTAAGTTAGTCTAAAAATTGACTTAATAGGACTAAAAGCACAGCGACGGGAGGGTTCCGCATGATGAAACGTCTGGCGATTCTATGGCTGCTGCTTGTGGCGGCGGCTGGCGGCGGCATCGCGCAGGAGGACCAGCTGAACATTGTGGCGACCACAACGCAGGCCAATGACCTGATCCATATCTTGAGCGAGGGGCTTGATCATATTCACATCACCGCTTTGATGGGCGCCGGGGTGGATCCGCATTTGTATCAGCCGACCGAATCCGATATCGCCGCGATGAACCGCGCTGAAATGGTGATCTACAGCGGGCTGCATCTTGAGGGTCAGTTCGATGCCATCTTTAAGGCGCTTGGCGAGCAGGGAATCAGCGTCTATGCACTGGGCGGGCCGGTCAAAGAGGCCGGTTTCATTATCGGCGGCTTTGATCTTTCAGAAAACCTGCTCAATGTGGATGACCCGCATTTTTGGTTTGACCCGCGCAACTGGGCAATCACAGTCCAGGATCTGGCTGACACCTTGGCCGCCCTTGATCCCGACAGCGCCGCGGTTTATCAGGCGAATGCCGCCGCCTATATTGAAGATCTGCGATTATTATACGATTGGGCTAATGCGGGTTTGCGCTCGATTGACCCAGCGCAGCGTCATCTCGTGACTTCGCACGATGCCTTTCAGTATTTCGGCGCCGCGTTTGGCTGGCAGATGCAAGCCATTCAGGGTTTAAGCACCGAGGATGAGGCTGGCGTCGGCGATATTCAAGCGACGGTTGATTTTGTCATCAGCCACGAGATACCGGTCTTGTTTGTCGAAAGCAGCATCCCGCCCGATACGATTGAAGCGGTCATCGCAGCCGTGCGGGCGCAGGGCAAAGAGGCGCGGATTGGCCTGCGGGAGTTGTTCGGCGATGCTATGGGCGCTCCCGGCGCTTTTGGCGGAACGTATGTCGGTATGCTGGCGCAAAACGCTCTGACGATTATGCAGTCCTATCAGTGCATGGGGGTGGCGGTAGACATTCTCGACTGGCATGAGGATTTGTCGCCGCCGCCGCCGGCGGAACTGCTGAATCCTGACTGCGATGCCTGAAGGATGGCGAGCGATGAACGATAAACGGCGCCTGGCTTTGTCGGTCGATGACCTGACGGTCGCTTATCACAGCAAGCCGGCGATTTGGGATATTGACCTGGAAGTGCCGGAGGGCGTGCTGATGGCGATTGTCGGGCCCAACGGCGCCGGCAAAAGCACCTTGATTAAAGCCGTGCTTAATCTGATTCCCCGCGCGGCCGGCAGCGTCGCTTTTTATGGCAAACCCTATGAACAGGCGCGGTCGCTGGTCGGCTATGTCCCGCAGCGCGGCAGCGTTGACTGGGACTTCCCGACTTCGGCGCTGGATGTGGTGATGATGGGTCTCTATGGCAAGCTGGGCTGGTTTCGACGGCCGGGGCGCAAAGCGCGCGAATTGGCGCTGAACGCCCTTGATCAAGTGGGATTGGCGGATTTGATGAATCGTCAGATCAGCCAGCTTTCCGGCGGGCAGCAGCAGCGTGCTTTTCTCGCCCGCGCTTTGGCGCAGGATGCCCAGATTTATTTTATGGACGAGCCTTTTGCCGCGGTGGATGCCGTAACCGAACGCGCCATCGTGAACATCCTGCGGGAACTGAAGCAGCGCGGCAAGACAGTCTTGGCGGTACACCATGATTTGCAGACGGTCGAAGAGTATTTCGACTGGCTCACCCTGCTGAATGTCGAGGTCATCGCCAGCGGCGAAACGGCGGCCGCCTTCACCGCGGAAAACCTTCAGAAAACCTACGGCGGGCGGGTCGCTTATCTAAACGGCGCGCTGCGGACGGCTGTCACGGGGGATTGATCATGAAAGCCGCCGAAGACCGGGGCGTTTGGCTGGCTATCGCCGCGATTGTCCTCGCGGGAGCGCTCTTTGTTCCCGTCAGTCAGCTTTTGCTGGAGGTGCGCTATACTTATACGGTGCGCGTTGTGGCGCTGGGCGGCGCGGTCCTGGGGATGATCAGCGCCGTCCTGGGATGTTTCGCGGTTTTGCGCCGCGAAAGTCTGATGGGCGATGTCCTTTCCCATGCGGCGCTGCCGGGCGTGGCGACAGCCTTTTTGCTGGCGGGGCGCGAACTAAGCCTGCTGCTGGCTGGCGCCGGCATCGCCAGTTGGCTCGCCCTGCGCTTTGTCGCCGCGGTTTTGCGTACCACTCGCATCAAGCAGGATACCGCTATGGGCATTGCCCTAGCGACCTGGTTCGCCGCCGGCATCGCTTTGCTGACCTATATTCAGTCGATTCCCGATGCCAGCCAAGCCGGCCTGGACAATTTTATCTTTGGGCAGGCGGCCGCCATCATCGAAAGCGATGTCGTCCTCGCGAGCGCGGTCGGCGTGGCTGTTTTGACTGTCCTGCTGCTCTTCTGGAAAGAGTTCAAGCTGGTGACCTTTGACCCGGAGTTCGCCAGCGTCAATGGCTTTCGCGTCGGCTTCATCAACACCCTGCTATCGACCCTGATTGTGGCGGCGATTGTGCTGGGATTGCAGTTGGCTGGGGTAATTTTGATGGTAGGCATCTTGATTGCGCCGGCGATCTCCGCTCGGCAGTGGACGCATAAACTGGGCCAAATGGTGATGCTTTCAGCCGTGTTTGGCGCTTTTTCCGGCGGTGTCGGCGCCGTGATCAGCGCCATAGACAGTGATATTCCGACCGGCCCTATGATCATCATAGTCGCCTTTGCTTTGGTGATCTTGTCGATTGCTTTTGCGCCCGGCCGCGGTTTGGTCTGGAGCGGCTGGCGGCAGCGGGCAGACAGCCGCCGCTTTGCCAAACAGAATGCGCTGCGCGATATCTATAAATATGCCATGTCCCACGGCGGCGGCGATTCGCCGGTGCCGGATGCTTTCATTCGCGGGACAGCCAATCGCAGCGTCTTGCGGGGCTTGAATCAGCTGCGGCAGGATGGGCATGTCGATTGTCAGGCCGGTTTCTGGCGGCTCACCCAAACCGGCATCCAGCTGGCGCGCAAGCTGGAAGGACGGCCCGACCGATGATGACGCTTGAGCGGCTTTGGATTGAATTGCTGCTGCATTTCGCTTCCCGCGACGAACTCAACCTTTTCCTGCGCTCGCCGCAAAACACCGCCACGGTGGTCGGCTGCCTGATTGCCATCAGCGGCGCCTTGCTAGGCACTTTCCTGCTTTTGCGCGGCATGTCCCTGACCAGCGACGCCATCAGCCATACGGCGCTGCTGGGCATTGTGGTCGCTTTTTTGCTGATGACCGATGTCTTTGGCTTGGAAGGCGATACTTCCTCGCCTTGGCTCATCATTGGCGCATCGCTGGCTGGGGTGGCGACCGTCGTCTTGACGGAACTGCTTTATCACTCTGGTTTGGTGCGCCAGGATGCGGCGCTGGGCTTGGCTTTTCCACTGCTGTTCGCCATCGCGGTCATCCTGATCGCGCGCTTTGCCGACGATGTCCATCTGGATGAAGATGCGGTTCTGGTCGGGGAAATCGGGCTGGCTTGGGCTAATACCCATAACCATTGTTTTGAAAACTGCCAGTCGGTGTCGATTGACGAGGAGCACCCGGCCGCCAAAATCACCCGCCAATGCGTCAACTGCCGCCAGCTAGGCATCAGCCCGCGCGACGCCGGCGCCGAATTTGTCGAAATCTGCATCAACTGCGGCGAATATACACCGGCGCAGGCCTGGCAGGCTGGACTGGCTGACGATGAGCCGCTGCTGGTCTTCTTCCCCAAGTCCATCACGGTAACAGCCGTTATGAGCCTGCTGACGGTTGGATTTGTGCTGCTGTTCTATAAAGAACTCAAGCTGACCGCCTTTGATGCGGCCTTGGCGCATGCGCTTGGATTTCGGCCGGCGATGATGAATTATGCGCTGATGACGCTGGTGAGTCTGGTGGCGGTGGGGGCATTTGACGCGGTGGGGTCGATTCTGGTGATTGCCTTCTTCATCATCCCGCCGGCGGCCGCCTATCTGCTGACCGACCGTCTGGCGGCCATGCTCATCTTGAGTCCGCTGATTGGCGGAGCCGGCGCGTTCTTCGGCTATGATTTGGCGCGCGGCGCGGTGTTTGGCCTGTTTCAGGTCAGCGATGCCATCAAGGGCATCAACCGCCTCTTTGGGCTTGACCTGCCGGCGCGCTGGGATTCGTCGATCAGCGCTTCGATGGCGTTGATGATCTTTTTCTTTTTCCTGCTTGCCTGGATATTCTCGCCTAAATATGGCTTGATTTCGACCTTGATTCGCCGCGCCAATCAGCGGCGCCGTTTTGACCATCAGGTGGTGCTGGCGCATATCCATAATCATCAATTCACGGCGCGGCATGATGCGGAACTGCGGGTGGATACCCTGCATGAACATTTTCGCTGGTCATCCCGAAAAATGCGGCGGGTTCTGACGCGCCTGCGGGCTTTGGGGCTTATTGCGATTGTGAATCAGACAGTGGAACTGACGGCGCGCGGCGACCGGCATGTGCATCAATTTCGCGCCGTCATGCTGTCGGCGCACAGCATCCTGCCTGTCAGCCAGCCCCCTGTCTTGATGTGACTGCCATGAAAACTCAAAAAAGACTTGCGAAAAGAGCGGCTTTCAGATAAAATATCCTTCATAAACGGTTTCGGCGGCAAATCCAAAGCGCGGCCTAAGAGTCGCCTTTCGCATTTTGTTTCGCGGTATACTCATTGAACGCGATTGGGCAATGAGGCGAGGGAAGGATGATGATGATGTTTTTATCATCAAAACGGCGCGAAAAGGACGGCTTTCAGATAATTGGCGCCGCCGATGCGGTTTATCCAATCAGAAAGGGTTTTTATGGGTCAAAGCGGTTCATTCAGGGCATTCGGCTTCATCTTGAGTTGTCGTCATTGCGCGGTATCCAGCGCTTTTCGCGCACTGGACCGCCACGTGCTGCCATCTATTGCCAAAAACGGCAGGTCTATTGCCACCGATTTGGCGCGATTACCTTGGAAATTCAAAAAATCCTTGACAAAATCGGATTTCAGAGCATATACTTGGGAAGTTTTAGATAAAATAGGAGTGTGATGAAATGAACATCTTGAATAATAAGGCCGTGATGAATATAAAAGAAGCCATCCCCAAGCGGGGGCCGGCGGCGCCTGTTAATTCGCCCCCCCCCCCCCCGAATTTTCTTGGAGCACGCCGGCATGGTAAAGAAAACTCTGCTTCTTTGCCTGCTGTTCCTGTTGTGCATCATCGCCTTGCCGGTTCAAAGCCAAACGCCAGCGCCAACTGTGCCAGCGCGGCTGGACAATCCGACGGCGGCAGACTTGGCGGATACCTGCGGCCTGCCGGCAACTTACGCACGGTTCACTTCAGCCGCCAGCACAACCACCTTCAACATGACCGCCGACTGCGCTTATCACACCTGGTCATCCCAGGCTACCAGCGCCATCCTGTATTTTGAATCCGGCACCTTCATCATCAACGGCAACGGACACAGCATCAGCGGACCGCCTCATATCTATCTCATCTATGTAGAGGGCTCCAACACCACCGTCACTCTGAACAATGTCATCATTCAAAACCACGCCGGGAACTTTGACACCATTGACGTGCGGGCTGGAGCGACATTTAACGGCAACAACATCATCTTCCGCAACAATATTGGCACCGAGATACTGTGGGTCACGGGCGCCAACTCGCGAGCCGTTTTGCGGAATGTGCAGTTCCTGAACAACCGCCAGCAAACCCGCACCGGGAGATCCGGGCTGATTGCCATCAACGCCGGAGCCGCGATAACCATAACCAACGGCATCTTCCGCGCAAACACGCTCTCCACTGGCGAGACTGCCGTAATCACAGCTGTAGCGAATGGAGCATCGGTCACACTCAATGGCTGCATGACCTTCGAGAACAATGTCCAGGCAGACGGCAGCACGGCGGCAGATGACAGCGGGGCCCTCACTGGCGTCGGCGCTCCCGCGACAGTCACCGACAGCAGCACCGGCAGATGTCCGGGAAATTTCAGCTACTGGCTGGCGCTCACGCCGCAAAAGAAGTCCAAGAAAACACCGCGGCCATCGCCCACGGCGCGGCCGCTGGCGACGACCTGCATTGACCTGCACCAGGCGACCGGCATTGTCGTTCATGCCACTTACGGGCTGGCGAGCGGCGTCCAATGTCAGCGGCTTGACGGCGGCGGCATCGGCGTGCAGGCGATTGTGGACGGCGGCTTTATTGACGCCGTCGATATCTGGGGCTATGCCGAGCAGGGGGTTGAGGTCTGCTTCCCGCAGGCGGGCGAACTCTTGTTCTTGGATGCGCGCATGATGCCGCGCGCCGCCGCGCCCTTGGCGTCGCAGATCGTCAACGGCATGACCTGCGGCGCCATTGAAACGCCGGGATCGATTGTGCTGATGCCGCCCGGCTAGGCATATTAAAAAGCGGTGAATTATGGCTGTCTTGGATCATCAAGGCGGCCATATTGATGTGGCGGCTGTGCGCCAATCATCTGAATTGCCCCTTTGGCGCCGCCCATTTTGCCGATAGCATGGACAGCATCAAAACACTCGGCCGGCAGCTGTATGATCACGTTAATCGCAACGGTCCTGAACGAGGGCGACAATATCCATCATCTCCTGAATTCAATGAAAAGGCAGACCCGTCAGCCGGACGAGATTGTGATTGTGGACGGCGGCAGCCAGGATCATACGTTGGCCATCATGCAGAGTTACAGCGACCAGCTGCCGCTGCGGCTGGTGGCGGCGGAAGGCTGCAATATCAGCCAGGGGCGCAACCGCGCTATGGCGGCCGCGGCCGGCGATATTATCGCTGTGACCGATGCCGGTGTGCGACTAAGCGACAGCTGGCTGGAAACCATCACTCATCCCCTGCTTGAGGATCCTAGTATCAATGGGGTTGGGGGTTTTTTCCGCGCCGACCCGCAGACAGCCTTTGAAGCCGCGCTTGGCGCAGCCACCTTGCCGCTGGAAAGCGAAATCAACCCGCGCGCCTTTTTGCCGAGCAGCCGCAGCCTGGCATTCCGCAAGGCAGCCGCAGATTCTATCGGCGGCTATCCCGAATGGCTGGATTTTTGCGAAGACCTGGTCTTTGACATGCGCTTGCAAGCCGGCGCCGGACCCTTTGCCTTCGCGCCGGATGCGCTGGTTTATTTCCGACCGCGCCAGTCTTTGCGCCAATTCTATCGGCAGTATCTTTTTTATGCCCGCGGCGACGGCAAGGCGCAGCTTTGGCTCAAGCGACACCTCATCCGCTATATCACTTACTTGCTGATCGCGCCGCTCATCCTCCTGCTCGGTTTGCTGGTCAGCCCGCTGTTCTGGCTGCTGTATGCTGTCGGCGGCGCGGTTTATCTCTGGCGGCCTTATCGGCGGCTGCCGGCTGTCATAGGCAGGCTGCCCGATCCATCCGCTTTCGTCTGGCTGTATTGCATCCTGATGATTCCAGTCATCCGCGTGGCTGGCGACATCGCCAAAATGATCGGCTATCCTTTGGGCTGTCGCTGGCGTTTGCGGCATCATCCCCCCGACTGGCGCGTATGACAAACCCGATTTTCATGGCTTGCATGACGTGTTATACTTGCATGAAGCGAGTCTTTGACCAATGATGCGTGCTTGGAATGATAAATAAAAACGAGACCAGCGAATGGGTGAGCCTGCGCCGCGCCGCCGAGCTCCTAGGCGTTCATCCGGCGACTGTCCGCAACTGGGCTGACCGCGGCAAGCTGCCCTTTCGCCGCACCGCCGGCCAGCATCGCCGCTTCCATATCCATGATTTGCGCCATTATGCCCAATCCCAAGGCGATATCCAGCCTATCGAATTGCAGGTGATTATTCAGAACGCGCTGGGACAAGCGCGGATGCAGGTGGGCAGCGAGCAGCTGGAGCAGGCATCCTGGTACATCGCCATGAGTGATGACAGCAAACAGCGCCTGCGCGAAGAGGGGCGGCGGGCGCTGGAAGCGATTCGCGCTTATGTGGCCGCCGATGCGCCCGACGAGCGGCTGTCATCAGCCATCACGCTGGGAAAAGATTATGCCGCGCACCTGATTCAGGATGGGCTCTCCCTGCCGCAGGCATTGCGCGGATTCTTCTACTTCAGCGACTTCGTCCTCAATTCTATCTTAACCTGGTCGGAACTGTCACAGCCCAATAATTCGTCGGAATGGTCGGCGCTCCTGCGGCAGGTCAACACCTTCATCAATACGATGCTGCTGTCCATTGTTGAGTATTATGAAGAAGGCTGAAGCCGATTCAAAAGCGCAATGAGTCGCTTTGCCAGTAAACAGAGAAGCCTGGTCTACACCCTCAAACAGCCGGCTTTTACCCAGCCTCAATCGGCTTCTCGATGCGCGGCTGACCAAGCTGCTGCCGCTCTTCCGCCACGATGCCGGGGTCAAGTTTGACAAAGAGCGGCGTCGGCGGCGGCAATGCCTGTCCGGGCGCAAGCTGGCTCGGCGTCCATCTGCCAATCGCCTGGCTGCCATCATAGACCAAAGCCAGGTGATCGTCCTTTTCCTCTTGAATCGTCTCGATCTTCAGTTCGCCAAAGAGTTGACCCTCATAGCCAAGCATCTCATGGACCTGCTGGGAGCTAAAGGGGATGAAGGGGGCAAACAGGATTTTCAGGCTGTCGATGCAGCGCAGCGCTGCATACACCGCGCGGGCGGCATCATCGGCATCGACCTTGATTTTTTTCCATGGCGCGCGTCGATCCAGCCAGACATTGACCTCGCGCGCCAAAGCCAAGGCGCTTTCGAGGGCTTCTTTCAAGCGGACTGCATCCAGCAGATTCCCGACAGCCTCGAAGCCGGCTTCTGTTTTGGCGATGATCTCCTTGTCAGCGGCGCTCAATTCGTCATAGCGCGGGACGGCGCCGTCGAAACGTTTCCAGGCGAACCCCAGCATACGATTGACCAGGTTGCCCCATGCCGCCAGCAGTTCGTTATTGACCCGCGCCAGAAAGCCATCCCACGAGAAATCGCTGTCCTGCCGTTCGGGAAAGGTGCGGGCGACATAAAATCGGACGGCATCGGCTTGATAGCGTTCCAGCAAATCGGGCAGCCAGACCGCCCAGTTGCGCGATTTTGAGAATTGCCGCCCTTCAATGTTCATAAATTCGTTCGCCGGCACATCATAGGGCAGTTGCAGCCGCACACCGTCATAATCGGGGTCGCCTTCGTTGTAGATGCCATCAATGCCAAACAATTCTGCCTGCCAGATGATGGTATGAAAGGGGATATTGTCCTTGCCAATAAAATTGTAAATTTTGGCATCGGGGTTATACCACCATTTTTTCCATTCCGCCGGTTTGCCGATGCGCTTTGCCCATTCAATGCTGGCGGTGAAGTAGCCCATGACCGCCTCGAACCAGACATACAGACGCTTTTCATCCCAGCCTTCCAGCGGCACCGAAATCCCCCAGTCAATATCGCGGGTGATTGGACGGCCGCGCAAGCCCTCTTTGACGAAGTTCTGGCTGAATTTGCTCACGTTCGGACGCCATCTGTCGTGATTGGCATTCAGATATTGCAGAATCAGATCGGCAAACTTGTCCAATGCCAGAAAGTAATGTTCCGCCTGACGCCGGATGAGCTTGTCCTGCGGATTATTGCGGCTGTGCGGATTGATTAGCTTAACGGCTTCCAGCAAACTGCCACAGTGGTCACATTGATCGCCGCGCGCGCTGGGATAGTCACAAATATAACAGGCGCCTTCGACATAGCGGTCGGGCAGGAAGCGCTTCTCGCTTTCGCTGTAAAGCAAGGTCTGTGTCTCTCGATACAGATAACCGCGTTGCAGCAGCAAGGTAAAGATATCCTGCGCGACCTGATGATGGTTTTCGGTATCGGTATGAGTAAAAAGGTCATAGCTGATGCCGATTTTCTGCTGCGTTTGAAGAAAACGCCGGTGATAGTGTTCAAACACCTGACGCGGGCTGATGCCGCGCCGGTCAGCTTCGACTGTGATCGGCGTGCCATGGCTGTCCGACCCGCTCACCATAAGGACATGATTGCCCCGCAGACGATGATAGCGGGCAAAAACATCCGCTGGCAGATAAACGCCGGCAAGATGTCCAATATGCAGGTCGCCATTGGCATAGGGCCAAGCAACCGATACATGAATATACTGCGCTGACATGATGCTTCCTCTCGTGTAGATCCTGCCTAATAAGGATAACCCGGTGTTTGGGATAATAAAAAACCGCCTGCCAGAGACAGACGGTATCCAATGCCAGCTGTGCAGCGCCTACGCGCATTACAGCGGTCGTCTGTCGCATCGGACGGACAACATTCGTACCGGCATGATTCTTGATGTGATTATATTCATAATTAGAGTATAATCGGCAAATTGGAATTTTGTCAAGGATTGGCGGCCGGATATTGAATTGGCGCTTATTTGTGATAAACTTGCATTGTGATAGCAATTCTATAATTCATTTAGAAAGGGAGTGTCCCATGCTTAAAAAGTTGTTTCTAATACTCATCCTGTTCGCGCTTTTGATATCCGTACCAGCGGGATTGGCGCAGGATGACGAAAAACCAACCGTTGCCATTCTGCGTTTTGGCGAATCGAGTGATCTGCTGCCGACCGACATAGGCATTTTTGAGGTGCTGCAAGCAAATGGCATCATCAGTTCTGAAGAATTTACAGACTGGTACACCTCTCTATTCTGGGCCCCCAACCAACTCGGCGCCTTTGAAGGTGAAAACGTCACGATTCTGCGTAGAGATCCGGGTGAAGATTTTGCCGCGATCAATCTCATCGTGGACAATATGCTGGACCAGGATGTGGATGTCATTGTCGCCATTTCAACCCCGATGACACAAGCGGTCGTCAATGCGACTTGGGACATGGAAGACCCGCCGGCTGTGTTATTCACCGCCGTCTACGATCCTTATGCCGCCGGCATCGCGCAGTCTCCCTGCATCAAACCCGATTACATCACTGGCGTGGAAATCATAGCGGCCTACGATGAGGCGATTTCCGTGCTGCTGGTGCAGAATCCAGATATCGAGGTCATCGGCGCCATCTACAGTTCTTCGGAAATCACCGGCAAGGAGGGCGTCGACAAAATTGTGGCCGCGGCGGAAGCGCGGGGCTTGAGGGTTGAGCAGGCTGCTGTAACCGCACTGCGCGATTTGGAACTGGCTGCCGAAGGGCTGATCAGCAAAGGCGTCGAGGCATTTGTCATCCCGTGGGATATCATCACGCAAAAAGGCATCCCCATTTTGGCGCAGGTCGCCAACAACTCGCGCATACCCATTTTCCATGCCACCACCAGCAGCATCAACTTTGGCGTCACCGCGGGCGTGAGCTCTTCTTTCTCCTATCGCCGCGGCATTAGCGTCGGGCATATTCTGGCAGCTTGGCTGAATGGAGAGGTTGACATCGCCGCCACCGCCATCACCGTACTCAGTGACGCTATGGTCGCCGTCAACAAGGATGCGGCAGAAACGTTGGGCATCGAGATTGAGGATGAGTTGGAGGATCAGGCTGACATCGTAGTCGAGGACGGCAAATTACGGGCAGACCCCAAACTTCTCACAGACGAGGTGCCGCGCTTTCTGCTTCTCCTGGCTAAATCCGGGGCGCTTGACGAAAACATCGACGCCGAAGGCAACCCGATGACAAGGGAGCAGCTGGAATTCATGAAGCAGATGGATTTCCCACCGGACCTCTCGATAGTGGGCAAAGAATTTGTCGCCAGCCTTGTCTGCACGCCGGAACGCATCGCCGAAGAGCAGGCGGAACTGGATGCACAAAGCGAATAAGGCTTCTTGCTCGAAAGACATCCGGCCAAGGCGCGGTCAAGCCTTGGCCGGTCATCGGCAGCGGACCGGGCTGTTCTATGCGCCGTTTCGCCAGACCGGCCGATGACACACAGGCAAGGCATCCCGCCTCGTCAGCCGCCCAGCCGGGTCGGCTATGCCAAACCCAACCGCGGCGGACGGTGGAATGGCTGTCTTGTTTGGGGGGCTGTCGGGATAGCAGGCATTTTCCTGGCGGGCATGCTCGTCGCCGGCTCGGTTTTCGCCGGCTGGAATGCCGGCATTGCTCTGGCGCGTGACAATGCCACCGCCACCGTCGCCGCTGATCTTCAGCGGCAGTGCGACCGAATGCGAACGGACATGGCTGCGGGCAATATCCGGCTTGTTCAAAGACGTATCGAATTTTTGCAGACACACACTCCAGCCTGCCTGATTGAGCTTGTCCCGACGGCGACGGCGCTCTACCTGGCTTCATTGCCAAGCGCGACGCCGCCGCCGCCGACCAGGACGGCCGCCGCCCGCGCCGCAAGACCGGAAGCGACCCCAGCCGCCGGCGACAGCCGCGCCTATGACTATGACATGGATGCGCTGCTTGCCGAAGCGGAAGCCGATATGCGCTCGCAGGATTATCAAGCCGCCATTGATACGTTGGATGCCATCATCGCCATTGACGAGGATTTTCAGCGAACGCGGGTTGGCGCCTTGTATTTTGAGACGCTGACGGCGCAGGCTCTCCTGCTTTTCCGCAGCGGCAAATTGGCGGAGGGCATTGTGATGACGGCGCGGGCCGAGGCATACGGGGATATTCAAGGGCTGGACCTAAACTATGAACGAACCATCGCCGAGCTATACCTGGATGCCCAGCGACTCAAAATAACCGATCCCGCCGAATCGGTGCGCCTGTTCAGTCATATCGTTTATGAACAAGGGCTAAGCAGTTATTTGAATGGGCTTGTCATCACCGATCTGCAAGAGGCGCATCGGAATTACGGCGCCGCGTTATCCCAGCGGGGAGACTATTGTCAGGCGCAGGCGCAGTATACGGCGGCGCTCGATTTGTTCGCTTCGCCCAGCAGAATCCATCGCGCCAATGCAACCGCGCAGCGCAATCAGGCGGCGCAGGCTTGCAGCGGCGCGCCAGCCACCCAGCCATTGGCAGCCGTCAGCCCAGACGCCGGCGAATCAGCCGCCGCGCCGATGCGCCCTACGATTGTGCCGGTCGGGCAGACAGGTTAGGCATCGCTTTCTCATGGATAATAGCTAGCTACAGTTCCGGTTCTGGCGTCCATTCCGCCTTCGCAACTTCATATTCCAACTGGCGCAGCGCTTCCAGGGCGGCCTCGCGGGTCTTGTCGCGGCTGGCGTCGGCAAAAGCCAGCAGAGCATCCATGGCGCGCGGATCGCCAATTTTGCCAAGCGCCTGCGCGGCGTAATAAGGGGTCTGGAAACCAGGGGCGTCCAAAGCGCGGATCAGGGATACAACCGCGCGGTCGTCCTTGAGCTTGCCAAGCATCAGCGCCGCCCGCCCCCGAACAATGAGGTCTTCCTGATGGTTTTCGACAGTTCGGATCAGCGCGCGAATGGCTTGGTCGCCGCCAATCATCCCCAGCTTAACAACGGCGGCGCGCCGTTTGTCTTTGCGGACATCCCGCAGTTCGGCAAGGATCGTCTTGACCTTGCTTTGCATTTCAGGGTCAGCCATGGGGCTGTGCCTTTCACCTGCTTGGCTTCACCGCGTCAAAAAAGCCTATCAACATCAAACTTAACCACCTTGGAAATCGACGGCGCTGACAAAACCCGGCTTTGCATCCTTTATTGTACTCTTACTTCCCATACAGCGCATATTCGGATACGCCCAAAATTCAGCCGGCCCTTCAGTCTGATTTTACAAGTTTGGCGCCTGCTGCGATAGAGCCAGCAGCGGCTTTGGATGGACGGCGGCGAATATGCAGCTGGCCCTCATGGATGCGGCATACCCGGTCGGCAAAGGGGACAATCTCGGTATGATGAGTCGCCATAATCAAAGTTTTGCCCATCTCGCGCGTGAGTTCAAGCAGGATGCCCAAAACGCGCTCGCCGGTATCTTCATCGAGATTGCCGGTCGGCTCATCCGCCAGCAGCAGCCTGGGCTGGTGAACCAACGCGCGGGCAATGGCAACCCGCTGCTGTTCGCCGCCGCTGAGCTTGTCGGGAAAGACATCGGCGCGATCTTCAAGCTCGACTCGCCGCAGCAGCTGACGGGCGCGGGTTTCGCTGGCTTGGCGGCTGGCGCCGCGCAGTTCTTGCGGCAAGGTGATATTCTCCAGCACCGTGAGGGTTGGAATCAAGTTGAAGAATTGGAAAATCATACCAATATGATCGCGGCGGAAGAGGGTTTGCCGGGTATCGTCAAGCGCGGTGATATCGATGCCATCAATCAAAACCTTGCCCTCGTCGGGAGTATCAATGCCGCTTAGCATATTGAGCAGGGTGGTTTTTCCGCTGCCGCTTTTGCCGAGCATGACAAAGAACTCGCCTTCATAGATGCTGGCATTGACTCTATTGAGGATGCTGCGGGTGCGCCCGCCTTCGGCATAGGTCTTGAGCAGGTCTTGAATTTGCACGATGGCGGCTGGTTTCATGGATTGTTTTCAGCAATTTCTGTTTTATCGGATACAGTTATGGTAACATAGTTCCATCGCGGCAACGATGAACAATCGCCAATGCAGCTTGATATCAGGGCAGACAAACGCGTTTTGGTTTATCATAATAGCCGGAGCAAGCCGAACTTGTCCCTTAACATCTTGTAACTTATTCACAGGAGGCACGATGATGATGCGAGCACGTTTTACTGGATTGATACTATTCGCGATACTGACGCTAATTCCCTTGGCAAACGCGCAGGACGGCCAAGACATCATAGCGCCGGCCAGCGATGCGATGGTGAATCCGGCCGCCAATATCAGCTTTCCGCCGCCGGTGTACGTCGTGAGCGAAAGCGTGGAGATTCGCGGCACGGTCGCCTTGCCCAATCTGCGAGAATTCTTCATCCAGTTCCGCGGGCTTGTCCTCGATGAAACCGAAGCGCTGCCGCAAGAGGAAGCTGACTGGCTGCCGGCAACCTTGCCGCAAACACAGTCGGTCACGGATGGAATTTTGGGCATCTGGAATACCTTCATGGCATCGGATGGACTGTATGAACTGCGGATAGCGATCAACCCCAACAGCGACAGCCCCGAATATGTTCGGGTCAGTCCGATACGGGTAGAGAACGATCCGCCCGCATTCCTGCAAACCGCCGTCGAACCCGAGCCTGAAGCAGAAATGGCTGAAGCGGCGGCGGATGAAGGAGAAACGGTGGTCATTGAAGTCACAGCGACGCCGGAAGAGCCGGCGCCAACTCCCACCCCCGAAGACACCAGCCCGCGGGTGGTCGCGCTGACCGACAGCAATGTCCGCGCCGGCGATTCGACCCAGTATCAGCGCGTTGGCTTTTTGATGACCGGCGAAACCGCCAAAATCCGCGGCATCAGCAGCCGCAACACCGGCTGGTACTTTATTGAACTGGGCAACGGTCGCAGCGGCTTTATCTACCCTGACATCGTCCGCGCCGAAGGGGATGTGAGCAATCTGGAACGGATTACCCCACCGCCGCCGCCGCCACCAACGCCCATCCCAGTCATCCCGACCGCCGTGCCAGCGCCACCACAGCCCTCCAGCGGCGCCAATCTTGCCTTTGTCGGCGGGAGCGTAAAGATCGACCCCCATCCAGCGACTTGCGGCAAAGCCTATAAAATCACGCTGACCGTAGTAAATAATGGCAGCGCGGCCGCGTCTTCAGGCGGTTTGGTCAGGGTCAGGGATACGCACCAGGCCAGCGGCGCAAACGCCGGAGAAACTCAGATTGCTTTCGGTCCCTTAGCCGTGAACGCCACCCAGGAAGTGTTTGGGCATCTTACGGTGAGCACCCACTTCAACGAACTGCACAACATCACGCTCTACCTCGACTCCAACAATCAAGTCACGGAAGCGAACGAAAACGACAATATCCATGCGACCGCCCCCTACATACTCCAGAAAGGCAGCTGCTAGGATTCGCAAATTCAGGTGGGGTGAGGCTGTCTCACTCCACCGGCTTTCGCTGTAGGATGGTGTAGCGGTTCAGGTCGCCGCTGGCGCCATCGGCTCGATAGTCAGCCAAGACATCCAGCCCGGCGGCCCGAATCAGCTGGTCGTGCTCTTCATCATCAATATAGTGACAATAACGCAATGCCGGCTGGCCGCGGCGCCAGTCCAGCAGATAATCATGTTTCTCGACCGCGATGTCGGCTTCCCAGGCGACGATACGGCGCCGAAATCGTTCCTGCTCATAAAAACGCCAGGCGGTGAAAGCCAGACAGCCGCCGGCAGCCACACAATCCGCCAGCCGCGACAAAAAGGCAAGACGTTCGCTGCATCCCGGCAGATGATGGAGAAGGCCAAACAGCACAACCAACTCGGCCGGCTGCGGCGGCAAGGCATCCAGCATAACATCCTGTTCGACAAAATGAGCCCGCAGCTGCGGGTGTTCAGCCAGCCGCCGCCGCGCAGCCTGGAGCAGCCCGGGGTTGCTGTCGATGCCATAATAGGCAAAGGGCTGCGATTGATTTTCTGCCAGGAAGAGCGCAAAGCGGCCATTGCCGCAGCCCACGTCCAGCAGCGATTGAATTGGCAGCTGAACGCAGGTCAGCATTCGCTCCCAGCCGGGCCAGGCGCGCCGGCGCGTGGCGTCAAATTCGGCGGCGGTGGCGGCATAAAAAGCCTGGTTGATCCGATTCAAACGGAGTCGAGTCGCCCGATTCATGTCATCTGCCGCCTTGTCAGGAGCCAGTTCGTTTATTATGACTGCTTCCGCCCGATATGCAAGCAGATCAAGCGAACTCAAGCTCTGCCCTTTGCTGATCGGCGGCGGCTTTTCAGGTAAGAAATACCGGTTTCATCCTGTCAGGATGCTGAACCAGGCGATTATTTTGTCGCCGGCTTCTTTTCATCAGGGAACGCTTTGGCCGCAATCCGACAAAATCGTGTGAATGTTCAGCTTGCCGAGATCAATGTTTAACCTAGATTTCACATGACATGGCAAACTGTGATACAGTAAAGTTGATTACAAGCGGCATCCAAAAAACTGTTGCCTATTACAAGTCGCTGTTGAGCATTCTGCTGTTTGCGACGCTTCGCAAAAAGGTCACAATAACTTTGTCAGAGGCGCAAGGCAAATCAACATAGATGAAAAGAGGTGACTAACTATGTCCAAGGATCACACATTCCACCGCAATTACGTTGAAGGCATCAGTAAATTTCATGGTGTCCGCAACCGGGCATTCTGGCAGGACATCCTGCATCATTTTACCGGCAAACACCGTGAACTGATGAGCTTTGACAAGATTCGCGCCCGTTTGCACCTGCATGAAGAGCATTATCAGGGCATCCAGGACGTTCCGCTGGATCAAATCGCGGGCAGCGTCGGCCGTTACAAGGATTTCACCGCCAGTTTTCTGCCCAAAAGCAACGATTTGAAGGAGCGCTGGAGTCAGGTTTATGCGGCCGCCAACAGCATGGTCGGTCTGCCGCCGATTGAACTGTATCGAGTCGGTGATGTCTATTTTGTACGGGACGGCAACCACCGCGTCTCGGTGGCGCGTGAACTGAACAGCAAGACCATCCAAGCCCACGTCATTGACCTGCCGACCACGGTGCCTTTCCGCCCGGACATGAGCGACCAGCAGTTGGAAGCCGCCGAAGCCTATGCCGATTTCCTAGAGGAGACCGGACTCGGACGCGCCGTGCCCGATCATGAATCCATTGAATTGACGGCGCCATCGCGGTATCATGAACTCATGGGCTTTATCTTCCTGCATCAGCGTCTACAGGAGCAAATCGAGGGGCATCCGCTGACGACCGAGGACGTGACAGCACACTGGTATCACAATGAATATAAGCCGGCTGTGGATTTGATTCGCAAGCATCGCGTGCTGGAACTGGCGAAAGACAGCAAAGCCGCCCGCACCGAAGGCGACCTTTACCTGTGGCTGATGAATAATCTGCTGGCCCTGCGTCATCAGTATGGAGAACAGTCGCCGGTGAAATCGTTCAGCGGCGCCATCAAAACCTACCTGGAAGAAGAAAAAGTCAAGGTGCCGGCGGAATTGGAAAGCGAAGATGACCAATCGGTGCTGTTGAGTCGCTCGCAGGTCAGGAAGATGGCCAAAGCCAGCCGGGCCTAGCGCACCCCAAGGGGCAAAGCCGATGCGGAAATTGATTATCGACACCGATGCCGGGGTGGATGATGCCCAAGCCATTTTGATGGCTTTGGTTCATCCGGATACAGCGGTCGCCGCCATCACGATGGTCATGGGGAATGTTCCCTTGGCCGCCGTCGCCAAAAATGTCCCGCGCGCGCTGGATGTCTATGATGCCGATGTCCCTTTTTTCGCGGGCGCCGACAGGCCCTTGGTCGCGCCCTATGTTGATGCCGCCGATGTTCACGGGGACGATGGCCTCGGCAACGCCGCGATTCCGCTCTCGGCTCGTCAGGCTGAAGCTGAACATGCGGCGCTGGCTTTGATTCGGCTGATTAACGAAGCGCCGCACAGCTATGAAGTGATCGCCCTGGGCCCGCTGACCAACCTGGCGCTGGCAGTTCGGCTGGATCCGACCCTGCCCGATAAAATCAAGCGGCTGGTGATTATGGGCGGGACGATTGCCGCGCGGGGCAACACCACCGCATTGGCCGAGTTCAACTTCTATGCCGACCCGGAAGCGGCGCAAATCGTGCTGGATGCCTTTGGCCGGCATGAGCCTTTCCCGGAGTTAATCAGTTGGGAAACCACCCTAGCCCATACCCTGCCCTGGGGCTGGTACGAAAGCTGGTGCCGCCGCGGCACAGCCGGCAGCGAGTTCGTGCGTCAAATCAGCGAAGGGTTCGCTGCCCGTTTGCAAGCGTTCGGCATTGCCTATTATGCGCTCCCCGACCCGCTGGCCATGGCTGTCCAGCTTGAGCCCTCCCTGATTGAGCAGCGGAATGATTATCATACGGCTGTGGAGCTTGCCGGCCAGTATGCGCGCGGGCAGCTGATGGTCGATTATCGCACTTGGGCCGCTGATGACCAGCCGCCTAATCTAAGCATCATCGAAAAAGTCAGCATGGACGGTTTCCGCGAACTGCTGGCGGCGGCCGTGCGCTAAACCGCAGGCCGCGGGCTGCGGTTTTGGCATATCTTCCAGCGCAGCCATATCGTCAGAACAGCGGGATTATTCTTTTATCGCGGCGGGCTTTTTGATATGGGCGATGACTTCAGCCGCCTGTTCATAATTCCCAAGCGACGGGATGATGTATGCGCCCTGAATCATGCCAGCCATTTCATCCAGCAGTTCCTTGGCAATCGTCACGCCCACTTGCGCGGCGGTATGCTTGGCAGCGGCGATCCGCTCCAGGACCGCCGCGGGAATGATGATGCCGGGGACTTCGTTATGCAGGAAACGAGCCTGCTTGAGGCTGTGCAGCGGCATGACCGCCATGAGGACCGGCAGTTCAAGGCTTTTGCCTTCAAGTTCGGCATAGCGCTGATGAAAACGATGAATTCGTTCGGGTTCAAAGATGGCTTGACCGAGGGCAAAATCGGCGCCGGCCGCCAGTTTTTTCTTGAGGATGCGGATTTCGCGGTCGATATCTTCGGCTGCCATGTTCAAGGCGCAGCCGACAGTGAAACTGCTGGGTTTGCCGATGCTGTGCCCAGCCATGTCTTTCCCCTGATTCATCCCGCGTTTGATGACCTCAATCAGCCCCGAAGGCGCCACATCATAGACATCGCTGGCATCCGGATAATCGCCGATTCGAGTTGGGTCGCCCATCACGACGAACAGGTTACGCAAACCCAGAGCATGAGAAGCCAGTAAATCGCCCTGCACCCGCAGCATATTGCGGCCGCGAATCGGGAAGTGCAGCACTGTTTCGATGCCAAGCTGTGATTGCAGCAGGTGCGCCACGGCCCAGGCGCTCATCTTCATGCGGGCGGCGGGAGTATCGGCGACATTGATGAAATCCGTCCCGGCGGCCCGCAGCAGCCGCGCCGAACGCAGCAGCCTATCGGTGCGGTAACTGCGCGGCGGCGCCATTTCCACCGTCACCGTGAACAGCCCGTTCGCCAGCCGCTCCGACAGTTCAGTCGGCAGGTCTTGCGCCACCGTCTCTTCTTCGGCGCCGGCTTCGCTCACATGAAGCTCGATGATGTCGGTCGGCGGCTGATCCAAGGCGGCGCGCATCGCTTGGATGTGCGTCGGCCGGGTGCCGCAGCAGCCGCCAATCAGGGTCGCCCCGATATGAGCCAGCGCGGCGGCATAATCTCCAAAGTATTCCGCCGTCGCCGGATACAGAATCCGCCCGCCGATGACTTCGGGAAAACCGGCGTTGGGCATAGCCGAGAAGGTGGCATCAGGGACGGCATGACGCATCTGCCGCAAGACCTCGGCGATGCCGGCCGGGCCGCTGCCGCAGTTCACGCCAATGACATCAGCGCCCGCTTTGTAAAGATCGCTGGCGACCCGCGCCGGCGGATAACCGGAGTAGGTCAGGTTCTCGTGATAAAAGGCAGCCTGGGCGATCAGCGGCATATCTGCCGAGATGGAGCGCAAGACCTGGATGGCAAGCAGCAGTTCTTTGTGTTCGTTAAAGGTCTCGAATTGAATCGCATCCACCCGCGCCTTGACCAGGGGGGACAGCTGCTGATGGTAGGCGGCGCGCGCTTCTTGCTGTGAGATGCGGCCGTAGGGATAAATGCCAACCCCCAGCGGCCCCACCGAGCCGGCAACATAGATGTTATCGCCTTCGCTTTCGGCAATGGCCTCCCGCGCCAGTTCAACTGCGCGGCGATTATAAAGTCCAACATGCTGCGCCCGGCCGGCGGTCGCCAGTTTGAAACGGTTGGCGCCAAAGGTGTTGGTCTCAATCAGGTCGGACCCGGCGGCGATATAAGCCTTGTGAATCGAAACCACCAGGTCCGGCGCTTCAACGTTCATGGCATCAAAACAGGCATCGGCGCGGGCATGCGATTCCTGATGGAGCATGGTGCCCATGGCGCCGTCGCCCAAGATCGGCCTGCCCGACCGCAGACGTTCGCGGAATGGCATCCTGGTCATAGCTTGCCTCTTGAGGCTTATCCGACTGGTGATGTCATCTTTGGCTGTCAGATGTTCTTATTTCGCTTCCGCCGCGCTATTCAATGTCAATTTGCTCCTTGGATTTGCGCGGCCCCGGCTGTGCTTGCAGTTCGACTTGGATGCCGCCGAAGCAAGCCGCGCTGACATTATAGACAATCACCGCCAGCCCGGCTGAAACCCCGCCCCAGAGCGCCGCCCAAAAAGCCGCGCCGGCCAGCGCTTGGCCAATAAGTTCGGGCGGGATGATGACATCCCAGAATTTGAAGAGGGCATTCAGCAGCAGGAAGAGGACAATCGGGACGACTGCCAGCGCCGCCGACGCGATGGCGGCTAACCTGACTGCGGACAAGAAGCCGATTCGATTGACTGTGTACTTCATTTCAACTCCTCTCGCTGATGAGTCATATTCAAATGCTTTTCAATGCAGTTAAAGCGCGCCGTATGCGCGGCTTGCTGCACTAGAATATCTTTGCGCGCTGTCTCGGCTGCTTGAACCTTCTTTAATCTCGCTTCGCAAATCACAGCGAATAGTCTCCAAATAGGCAAATAACGCGATAATTACACTAATCCCGACAAGAGCAGCGCCAGTATCCACAATCACCTCTTGTAATAAAGCCGTGGCGCCCCACCATCGCGCAACTTATACAGCTACTATACTATGACTACACTATAATTTCCAGTTGCAAAGTAATTAGCCCCGGTGGTTAAAATCCCAAAATCTGCGCGGCGCGGTCGAGGCTGCCGACGCTGTAATAGCGGGCATCGGGATGATGGGCGAAGAGGGCGGCGGTGCTTTGTTCGGGCAGCCACTGCCATGATTCGGTCAGGCTCATGCCAAGCTCATCGGCAAGCTGCGGCAAAAGCTGCATGACCAGCCGATGGTCTTCCAAATCGGGGCAGGCTGGATAGCCCCAGCTATAGCGCTTGCCCTGTCCTTCGGCGATGCCCAGCTGCCCCTGCGCCAGTTTGGTCAGGTAATTGGCGGCGGCTTCGGCAGCCTGAACCGCCAAACCATGAAAGAAATAGGCTTCGCTGTATTCGCTGGCGGCTTGCAGACGCTCCAATTCGGCCGTGGCGGCATGGCCGACGGTGACCGTTTGCAAGACCATCACATCGACTTGGCCGCGGTCAATGCCGGCGAAGTAATCACTGATGCACAGGAAATCACCGCCGGGCTGCCGCGGGAAAGCGAAACGGGCGCTTTCGACTTTTTGGCCGGATTGGGCATAGGCCTCCGCATCCCAGACAATCAACTCATCGCCGGCGCCGTTGACCGGCAGATAAGCATAAACCGCCTGTGGCTGAAGCGTGGCTTTTTTGGCGGCGGCTTTGGACATGCGCTCCAGCCGCGCTTCAAATTCGGCCGCCAGTTTTTGCCAGGCGGCGCCTTGCGCGTTCTTCGCCCCCCAAGACAAGCGGAACAGTTCGGCTTTGTGCAAATGCCGCAAGACGATTTCCAGCGGCATCGCGCGAATGACGCGGGAGCCCCAAAACGGCGGTTCAGGGATGGCGGGCGCATCTTTGACGGTTTTGCCGGCCGGCTGACGGCGGGTTCGCCGGCGCCGCGGTTTGCGGTTCATCTCGGCATAAGCCTCATGGAACACCTCGTCAACAAACTGGGCGCG
Source organism: Phototrophicaceae bacterium (assembly GCA_965203755.1). Lineage (GTDB taxonomy): Bacteria > Chloroflexota > Anaerolineae > Aggregatilineales > Phototrophicaceae > UBA6055. Next base: position 1,257,608 of record OZ241910.1, read on the forward strand.
GCGGTCGGCATCCAGCAATTGGTCAACCACCGCCAGCCCCTCAAAGGCATCCTTGCAATAGAAGACGCCGGCATCATAGGGTTCGCGGGTGTCATCAAGGAAAAGGATGCGGCGGCCAAAGCGGCGGTTGATGGCGGCGCCGCCCACCAGGACCGGAATGTGCAGGCCGCGGCGTCCGAGTTCGTTGACAATCAGGGGCATCTGCTTGGATGTGCTGACCAGCAAAGCCGAAAGCCCGATGGCATCGGCGCGGCATTCGACCGCCTTTTCGATGATGGTGTTGGCTGGCACTTGTTTGCCGAGGTCATGGACGGTATAGCCGTTGTTGGTGAGGATGGTCTTAACCAGATTTTTGCCAATGTCATGGACGTCGCCATAGACCGTCGCCAGCACCAAGGTGCCTTTGCTTGCGCCTTCAGCTTTATCCATAAAACCCTCAAGATAGGCGACCGACTGTTTCATCACTTCGGCGGATTGCAGCACAAAGGGCAGGATAAGTTCGCCGGCGCCGAACCGGTCGCCGACTTCTTTCATCGCCGGGAGCAGGACCTGGTTCAGGACGCCAATCGCATCCTGGCGGTCCAAGCAGCCGTCGATCAAGGCTTCGACGCCTTCTTTTTTGCGATGGAGAATGTGCCAGCGCAATGCCTGTTCGGCGGTCATATCGGCCGTGGGATCCTGGACTTCCGCCCCGGCCAGTTGAACATCATGATCCTCAAAGTATTGGATGAAGCGCGGCAAGGCATCGGCATCGCGGTTAAAAATCAGGTCTTCGGCGATTTTACGCTGGTCGGGCGGGATTTCGGCATAGGGCGTGATATGAGACGGGTTGACGATAGCCATATCCAGCCCGGCTTTGACCGCATGAAAGAGGAAGACGCTGTTTAAGACGCCACGGGCTGCCTGACCGACGCCGAAGCTGACATTGCTAATGCCAAGCGCGGTCATCACGCCGGGTATGTGCCGCTTAATCAGCCGAATGCCTTCAATGGTTTCGACGGCGCCGTTACGCAGGGCTTCCTGCCCGGTGGTGAGGGGAAAGGTCAGGTCATCAAAGATAAGGTCTTCGGGCGACATGCCATATTCCGCCAGCGCGATGTCGGTGATGCGCCGGGCGATTTCCAGCTTTTTTTCGCGGGTGTGCGCCATGCCGTCTTCGTCGATGGTCATTGACAAGACGGCGGCGCCGTGCTTTTTGGCAATCGGCAAAACCGCGTCAAGGCGGCCGCGTCCGTTTTCAAGATTATTGCCGTTAATTATGCCGCGCCCCGGATAGAGCGACAGGGCGGCTTCAGCCACATCGGCTTCGGTGGTGTCAATGATGAGCGGCGCCGCGACCGCCATCGACAGCTTCTTAACCAGTTTTCGCATTTGGTCTTTTTCATCATCGCGTTCGGTGAGGGCAACGGCGACATCAAGCATGTGGGCGCCGCCTTCCACCTGCCCGATGGCAATCTGGACGATGCTGTCGTAGTCGTCTTGCAGCAAGAGCCGTTTCACTTTGCGGCTGCCCTGACTGTTGACCCGCTCGCCGATGAGGGTGGGCCCGGGATTTTGCATCATGCGGGTCGCGGTCATGCCGCTGGATGCCTGCGGCGCGTGAATGACCTGGCGCTGTTTGGGCGCTTGCCGCTTGGCATTTTCTGCCAGGGTTTGCTGATAGGTCTTGCCATGCACTTTGTGATAGAGCCGGGCAATGTGCGCGGGGGTGGCGCCGCAGCAGCCGCCGACCACATTGACGCCCCAACGGGCAAATTCGCTGACCCGCTGGCTAAAGGGCTCGGGCTGCATCGGATAGACGGCTTCGCCATCGACGTTGATAGGCAAGCCAGCATTGGGCAGGACGCTGATGGGAAAACGCGACCGTTCAACCAGATATTGGATCGGCTGGCGCATATATTCGGGTCCGGTCGAGCAGTTCATGCCCAGCACATCTATGGGAAGCGGTTCCAGCGTCGTCAAAGCGCCGGCAATATCGGTGCCGAAAAGCATCCGACCGCTGACATCAAGCGTAATTTGCACCTGAAGCGGAATGCGCTGGCGGCTGTCGGCGAAATAGCGGTTGATGCCATAAACGGCCGCCTTGACTTCCAGAATGTCCTGGCTGGTTTCTATGAGCAGCAGATCGGCGCCGCCTTCAACCAGGCCCTGCGCCTGTTCATAAAACAGATCCGCCAGTTCATCAAAGCTGATGTCGCTCAAATCGGGGTCATCGCCGGAGGGCAGCTTGCCGCTGGGTCCAAGGCTGCCGGCGACAAAACGCTGGATGCCGCTGGTCTGCTCGAATTGGTCACAAGCGGCGCGCGCGATTTGGGCGGCGGCGCGGTTGATTTCCAGCACGCGTTCGCCAAGCCCATGCTCGGCCAAAGTCAGGCGGTTGCCGCGAAAGGTATTGGTCTCGACTGCCTCGCTGCCGACCCGCAGGAAGGATTCGTGGATTTCGCGGATGATGTCCGGGCGGCTGATGACCAGCGCATCGAGGCAGTCCTGATATTGTGGGCCGCCATAATCTTCGGCAGTCAGATCATAAGCCTGAATGCTGGTGCCCATCGCCCCGTCAAAAATGACGATATGGTCGTCAATCGCATCAAGATAGCGCCGATTGGTGAAGGGAAGGTTTTTTACAGCATGGTTCATCGGGCGGACTCCTTCGGGCTTTGCACCCAATATGTCGCTATGGCGCAGACGGGGTCGCGGCGGCGGCCTGAACCCTAAATGATTTTAGCAAAAGCCGGGGTATTCGTCTGTAGGGGGATATTAGCCGTAGTTTCTGCGACCATACATTGGGGTTTGCCCTTATCCAACTGGACAGCAAAGACGTTGGTGTTCGCTGCCCGCCTCAATCATTCAGGATTGCCGCCAGCGCGCGGGACAGCTTGCTGGCTTCATCGGTAAACATGTAGCGCCGCCGCGGCAGCTTGGCCATATTGGCGCGCCAGCGCAGCCAGTCGTCGCTGGTGATGGCGCTGAACGTTCTGGCGGCGTCCTCTGGGCTGCTCTCGTTGAGAACCAATCCGATTTGGTGTTTCTCCACCTCGCCGGCGTCTTCGCCCGGCCGAACAATCAGCGGTTTCTGAAAGAAGCAGGCCTCATAGTATCGAATGGAACGGTGCCAAGATTCAGGCGGGAACGGCGAGAGGCAGGCTTGTACCATGTCCACGCCCCCGTACAGCCGCGGCAGATCATCGGGATGCTGGAAGCTCCCATAGAACTTGATGTCCGGATTGCTGTGAAGAAAGCTGTCGAAGCCGCGGAGCTTTGGCGCCGCTGGCCCGGCGATGACAATCTTGAACCTTCCACTCGGCAGCCTGTTCAGGCATTCAAGAAATTCCAGCGACCACCGGTGCCGTATCACCCCAAACCAGCCAATCACAAGCGGTCGGTCAAGCAGGGGAAGGCCGTTTTTTGGTATGCTTCCTCTTGTGCGCGAGGCTTCGATCTTCGTCTCCATGAGCAGGCTTTGCTTGCGCGTCTTCAGCCAGCCGAAAAAATAGTGACGCAGTCCAGCTGAGTCAAGTATCAGGAGACGGCATCGGCGGACAGCGAACCGGTCAATTGCCCGCATCAGTTTTCCCCGCCAGCCCGGCGCGGTTTGAGCCGGCCGGAGATACATCACATTGAGTATCATCGGTCGTCTTCCCAAGCCTAATCCCGCTATAAGCGCAATAAGCACCATATCCGCGCTGAATGCGTATGTGAGTTGGCTGTGCCTCATCGCCGCCCGAACTTTTGGGATTGCCCGCAGCAGTGTTGGCAGCCGCCTCAAGTAGGCTTCATTCTGAATGTGCCCCAGGATAGTTACTCTACTGTCGACGATTCTGCCCATATAAAAGGGGCCGCGAAAAGACATGACCTTGACTTGGAAGCCAGCCTGTCGCAGCAAATCAACCTGCGCCATCATTATAGGATTGGTCGCTCGCCGCACCAGGCAAAGGATTCGCGTTGAAGCCATGTTCTGCCTTTACTTCAAAATTAAGGCTGCCCATCCAATACCTGCTGCGCCTGCACGGCAAAACGTTCGGTCAGATCATCCAGCGCGAAGGTCTGCCTGCCGATAAGATAGGTATGCACCTTGTTATTGAAGCTGCTCCACCAATGCTGCGGGATGGCATCTTTGCCATAGGCGGCGCCGAAAATGCTGCCGGCGGTGGCGGCGGTGCAGTCGTTGTCATAACCCATCGCGACGGTATGCCCAATGACCTTGCTGAAATCATCGCCGCCGATAAGCAGCCCGAAGATGGTCAGGCAGGCGTTGTTGACGGCGTGGACTTTGTGCATGCCGGCATGACGTTCGGCAACGGCAGCGTAGCCATCGCGGTAATCCTTAACCGCGGGCGCCGCATCCAATGCCCAGCGAACTTCGCGCGCCAGCAGACAGTCGGCCGGTATCTCCTGCAAGCCGGCCTCAAGCGCCTGGATTGGATCGCCCAGGGCGAATGCGGCGGCGATGGCGGCGGCAAAGTACATTGACCCATAGATGCCGTTGCGGCGATGGCTGATGTAAGCGTCGCGGTAAGCGAATTCAGCCGCCTTCTCTGGATAGCCCGGCGCCGCATAGCCCCAAGGGTCACAGCGAATATCGGCGCCGATGAACTGCTCGCAGGGGTTATCGACGTCGGCGGCGTCCAGCGGCGGCGCTCCCGCGCGGAGATTAGCCAGCGCGATGCCTTCGGCGGTGAATGCAAATGGCAGATATCGCACCCAGGCCGCGCCGACATCCTCAATGCTGAAGTCCAGCCCGTATTCCTCAAGGATGACCAAGCCAAGCTGCGTATAGATAATATCATCATCGGTAGGCACGCCGTCCATCTCCGCCGGCGTGAAGTGACTGCGCCGGCTGGTCTCATATTGGAGTTCATGGGGCCTTTCTGCTTGGCTCCAATAATCGACCAGCGGATATGCGTCGCCAAGATAGGCTGCCCACCGTTCCATTCTGTCGGGCATCCAGCCTTCAACAATCGAGCCGAGCGTGCAGCCGGCGCAGCGTCCGATGAACGCGCCTTCAACCCGCTGGACATAGTTTGAGGGCAGCGTCGACCAGTAACGGCGCGCGCCTGGCGGCCGCAGCGCCTGGATCGCCGCCAGGTCATTCGGTTCGGCCTGCGTCAGCGCCTCATCGTCCGGCAGCGCTATCATCTCGTCCAGCTTAGTTTGCAGCAGCGCCTCGATTTCCGCTAACTTCTCTTCCAGCCCACTGGCGCCATATTCGGCTTTGAGCATTGCCCAGCGATGGATGTTCTCTTCCCAATTCATAAGTCGTTTTGGATAATTGATAAGGGGCATGATAATCTCCGGTTTCAATATAGTATCTAAATAGATGGCATAAACGAATTAACTCTGCTTGATGCGCTTCATTGCACAAGAGTATAACCACTGGCAGGACAGATTTCAACAAACCGCATCTTGACACCCGTCAGGCATGGCGCAGCCGGTCGGCTTCCATCTGCACAATCCGGTCGCCGTCCACTTCGACGCAGACATTGACCAGAGGGCGATTTTGCCACGGCGGCAAAAGGCGGTCTCCCCATGCTGGCCAGGTCTTGCCGCGGCCCAAGCCGGCTGTCCCCACGCGGATGGGCCACAGCTTGGTCTTGAACAGCGACGGGTCAAGCAGATAGGCTATCGCGCTGGAATCATGGACAAACATCCCTTTGGCATCATAATGCGTTTCAAAGTAGTTCTGATAATGCGGGATTATCCTGGCGATATGCGCTGACATCGGATTTTGATGTTCGGCATAGACGGCAATATCGGCGGGTGTCATGTGAACCTTGAGGGTGACATCCAGCCCGACCATCGTGACCCGCCAGCCGGCGCCAAAAACCAGGTCGGCGGCTTCGGGATCGTTGCGGATGTTGGCTTCGGCGGCTGGACTGGCATTGCCTGGCGCCAGCGCATTCCCGCCCATCAGCACGACTTCATCAACCCAGTCGGCGATGCGCGGCTCAAGGCGCAAAGCCAAGGCGATATTGGTCAGCGGCCCCACTAGCACCAGCGTGATTTCACCCGGATTCGCCCGCAGCCGCTCAACGATAAACTGGGCGGCGCTCAAGTCAATCGGGACACCGGCCGGGTCTGGCAGGAAGATATTGCCCTGCCCATCCTCCCCATGCACATACGGCGCCGGACCCTCAAAAGGCCGGGTGAGCGGATGCTGCGCCCCTTTCGCCACCGGAATAGAGGTTCGTTCGGCGATTTCGAGCAGCCGCAGCGCATTGACAGTCGCCAAGTCGGTATGAACATTGCCGAAAATGGTCGTTAGGCCAACCACTTCAAGCTCCGGCGAACACAAGGCAAAAAATATCGCCATGGTGTCATCCACGCCGGGGTCGGTGTCAATAATGATTTTTCGCGCCATCGTTCATCCTCAAGCTAGCCGGCGATTATTTTGACTTGAATGCGGCGGCGGCGCGGGCCATCAAACTCATAGAACAGGATGCTCTGCGACCCGCCCAATAACAGCCGCCCCTCGCGAATCACCAGCATGACACTGTGCCCAACCAGCGCCGCCTTGATATGCCCGGCGGCATCGGCTGGGGTGTCATATTGATGGGCAAAGTCCAGCCGCATCGGCACCAGACGTTTGATATCGGCCAGAATATCGGCCGCCGTGGCCGCGTCCAAGGCCGAATTGACGGTGATGGCGGCGGTCGTATGAGGAACAATCAGGGCGCAAAGCCCATCTTGAACGGCGCTGCCGCTTACAATCCGCTTAATCCGGTCGGTGATATCAACCAGGGCATCGCCATGAGGAGTCTCGATATGAACCATGTTCAGCATGACAGTTTTATCCCAGTGTTATTTGAATCCAAAACAGCCTGAACCTCTTCGCGGCTGGGTACATTGCTGCCGGCGCCGACTTTCTGCACGCTGGCTGCGCCCATCGCATTGGCGATTCGGCCGCAGTCTTTGAGCGGGAATTGATTGAGATGCGCCCATATCAAGGCGGCCGCAAACGAATCGCCGGCGCCAACCGCATCCACCAGCGGCGCCTTGTAGCCCGAACACACCGTCTCGATGCCTTGCGCCAGCATACAGCAGCCGGCTGCCGCCATCTTGATGACCATCAGCAAGCCGGGAAATTGACCGATTAATTGGCGGCCGGCAGCCATGCCCGTCCCGCCAGCGGCGACCAGGGGAATTTCGTCTTCCGTCAGCATCAAGACATCAGTCAAACGCAATACCCGTTCAAGCTGCGGCGGCGGCAGCTGACCCAGAAAAGGCCCGACGTCCAGATACAAGGGCAGCCGGTGGTTTTCCAGAAAATCGAAAACACCTTCAAGCAAGGGCCGCAAGCGGTCTTCAACCAAGGCATATCCGGGCATAAACAGGGCATCGGCCGCCGACAGCAGACGGCGGGCTGTTTCGGTCATCGGGATGGGCGGCCCTTTGCCATAGTGCCCAAGAAAGACATGCCCGCCCTGCCGCCTGTCCGTGAGCGTCAGCACGGTGGTCGTGGCACTGTCTGATGATGCCGCCAGCGCCGAGATGTCCACGCCGGCGGCGCCCAAGGCCTGGCGCAGCATACGCCCCTGAAAATCAGCGCCGACCGCGCCCAGCGCCGCCGCTTCCAGCCCCATGTTCCTGGCCGCCAGAACCGTGCTGCAAGCCCCGCCGGGCTCAAACCGCAGCGTGGGAGACATCTGGTGGTCATCAACAGACAGCGGCAAGCGCGCATCCAGCAGCACATCGACGACCAAATCGCCAACCGAGACCATCCGCTTATTCATCCGCCGCCGATTTCCTGATGAGCGCCGCCAAGCCGGCGGCAATCTCCCGCACCTCATACTCGCGGAACACAGGGTCATTTTCCAGCACGGCGACATCCGCGTCCAAAAAGGCGTCAAAGCCGGCATAAGTCCCGGCGATGGCGCAGGCAATGGCGGCAATCGTATCGGCATCGCCCGACAGATTGGCGGCTAGAATGGCAGCCTGTTTCGGGTCGCCTTCAGCCATTGCCAGCACGCCAAAAGCCGCCCCGACGGTTTCGGGCGCGTTCAGCGTTGCGCCGACCTCATCATACAGTCGGCGCAGTCTGGTCTGAAGTGTTTGTCCGCTATACGCGATCTCAAGCGCCTGCCTGATTTTGAAGCTCACCGAGGCGCCGAACCAAAGCCGGCCATGCCGGCGTCCCAGTTCAGCGCCCAGCAGTCCAGCCTGAATCACTGCCGCCAGAGAGACTCCGGCCGTCATCGCCATCGCCACCGCCGCCGACACCGCCGCCGCGCCCGAAACCGCCGGCTGGGTGAAGTGGGTCGGCATACAGACGGTCGCGGTGTCCTGGGCCGCGGCGGCGACGTTGCCCGGATGCAGCAGTCCAATCGGCGCGATCCGCATCGGCGCGCCGTTGGTATCGCCCCATAAACCGGTCGTTTTCGGATCTTCACCGCGTTTGAGCGCGTTGATGCCGCGCCGGGTGCTGGGCCCGACATAGGGTGATTGATCGCCGCCCACCCGCTCATACCAGTCAAGCAGCCCGGCGACCACCGCTTCCAGCGTGACGGCGCCGGCTTCAATCACCGCCCGGGCAATCGAAAACGCCTGTTCGGAATCATCGGTAATACGGCCGGCGGGCAATCCGGCATGGACAATGTGGTCGGCGGGCGCATCCTGCCAGCTGTCGAGCCAGCCGAAGGTCCGCGCCGTATCATCAGGATGAATCTGCGCCGGCATGGCAAAGGCATCGCCCAAAGCCTGTCCGTAGAGGCCGCCAAGGATTTTGTTCATCATCGGGCGCGGCTTCATTCGCCTTCAGGCTCTTGCAGTTCCAGCCAGCGCGCCTGCCAGTCCGCATACCAGCCCGCCCAGGCCACCGGCGCGATTTCGCCGCGCAGCCAATCTTTTGCGCTGACTTCACCGAGAGGACGCCGATGCTGAATCCAGGTGTTTCCTTCATCGCTCCAGATGGCCTGGAAAGAGACCTCCACCGCCGATACTTCATAATGCCACAGCTCTTCTGGCGGAATCGTTTGCAGAGCAAATGTAACGTTATGCACCGACTCCATATCCGAAGCGGAGTCAATGGTTTCAGTGACCGCGCCGTTGAGATTATTCCAGATCGTCCATTCGATGTAGCCGCCGCAATAGACGTCGGAGAACTCATCGGCGGGATTATTCATCTCGGCCCATACCTGCTCGCCGCGGCTGCCGCCCATGAAAATATCATGGAAGAGATCATCCAGCCGGGCGCGCCACAGCTGCCCATCCAAATCGGCGACGGTATATTCCCATACGATGTCATGGATTTCGTCTGCTGTGGCAAAGCCTTGCACATGCTGATACTTCGCCGCCTGCTGGCTGACATAGCACCGCAGGGCATTGCGATGGTCGATGATTTGCATAACAGACAGAATGGCAATCAGCAGAACGATGACGGCTGTCGCATGGACTCTTTTTATTCTTTTCATTTTGATCTCCTTTATTTGATTTTACCGCCTAATTCGTCATTCCGCATCAGCGCGCGTCCGCCGATAAGCAGCCAGATGGCGCCGCTCGCCGCCAGTCCGATAAGGAGCGCCGGCGCTGGATCGAAGAAGAGCGCCAGGAACAGAGTCAGGTAAATGCCCAGCGATACGGTCGTCACCAGGGCGCTGGCCGCCCAGCGTTTTTGGATCCGAAAGATATCGGTCACAAAGGGCAGGCTGATCCCAAACAGGACAATCGAAACCAGACCGATGAGCAAGGCCACCGGCGCAGCGCTTTCGGCGCCGCCAAAGCCATTCGGCGCCGCCAGGATGCTGGCGCTGGTGACCATGCCAATGACCGCGACCATCATCAAGAGCATGTGCAAGGTGCTAAGCCGCTGTATCGAGCGCCAAAAGGCCGGGTCGAAGGCGGCGCCCGAAGCCGTTCGCATTTCGCTGACTCGCTGGGCGATGCGCCGCTGAAGCGCATAGATCACCAGAGCCAGCACGGTGGCGAAGTAAGGGATGGACTGTGGCAGCTGCGCCGGGATTTCCAGCGAGCCGATGCGGATGCCGAGCGCGTCAAAGAAGCCAAATATCGATGAAGCGACCATGGTGCCGGCAGGGGTGCCGCCGCCCAGCGAGGGCGTCACCAAAGCGATAAAGCCGCGTCCGTTGGTCATATCGCGCTGGAAAAGCTGCAAGTAACCCATGCTCATGTGGATGCCGCCCAGCCCGGCAAAGGCGCCGCTGATGAGCAGCGCCAGATAGCGAACCCGCTTGACATGGATGCCCAGCGAGGCGGCCGCCTCTGGATTTTCGCCAACGGCGCGCAGGTGCATGCCGGCCGGAGTGCGATACAGGAAATAGGAGACCAGCGCGACGGCGATCACCGCCGCCCAGGTCATCACGCTTTGGTTGTTGAAGACGCCAAAGATGAAGCCGCCGACAAGCGGAATCTGCTCGATGAAGGCCGGCAGCTGAATAAAAGGCATCTGCAAGCTGGCGAGTGTGCTGGTATTGCCGCGGTCGCCGGTCAATTCAAACATAATCGCCACCGTCGCTGATGAGCCGAGGATATTGAGGGCGATGCCAGAAAGAAACAGATCGCCTTTCAAATCCAAATGAAACAGCGCCAGGATGAAGGCCATCAGCAAAGAGACCGACACCCCCAAAGCCAGTCCCAGCCAGGGGCCCACGACCAGGCCGGTTTCCATGCCGAACCAGTCTTGGGCGAACGCGCTGACCACAACGCCGGTGAAGGCCGACGAAAGCATCATGCCTTCCAGTCCGATGTTCAAAACGCCGGCCTTTTCCGAGATGAGCGCGCCCAGCGACGGCAGCAGAATCGGCGTCGTCACGCGCAGGATGGCAGCGATAAAGGCGGCGCTGAAAATCCCATCAATCACATTGTCAAACATCGCCTGCCTCCAGTGCCGTCTGCCTGCTGCTATCGACGTCAGCCCGTTTTTGCCGCTGCTGGAAAAAAGTCACCAGCGCCTCGGCGGTGATGAGCAGAATAATAATCGCCTGGATCATCCGCACGACTTCAAAACTGACGTTGGCGTCGCGCTCCATGAACTGCGCCCCCGCCCGCAAATAGGCATACAGCAGGCCGGTGAATGGCACCACCAGCACATTGAGCCGCGCCAGCAGCGCGACCACCACGCCTTCAAAAGCCAGGGCAAAGGAGATGTTCAAAACCAGCTGCCGATGGATGCCCGAAGCCAGGTGCATGCCCGCCAAGCCAGCCACAATGCCACTGATAGCCATCACCAGCATAATCGTGCGCTTTGAATTGACGCCGCCATAATCGGCAAACTTGAGATTCGAGCCGATGATTCGTATCTCATAGCCCAGCGGCGTGCGTCGAATCAGCAGCCACGAAATCACAATCACCGCCGCCAGGATAAATACGGCAATCGTGACCTGCGTGCTTTCGACAATCACCGGCAAAATCGCATTTTCGCCAAAGCGCTCGGTGGCGACATAACCGGCATCGGGCGGCTTTAGCTGAAAATTAAGCACCATCTCGAAGAAGCGGGTGGCGATCACATTCAGCATCAGGGTCGAAACCAGTTCATTGGCGCCCAGATAGGCTTTGAGCGCGCCCGGTATCAAGCCATAAACAAAGCCGGCGGTGCCCGATGCCAGAATAATGACCGGGATCAGCAGAATCCCTGGAATAGACGGCGAGTTGAGGGCGATGATGCCCGAAACCAGCGCGCCAAAGTATAATTGGCCTTCGGCGCCCAGACTGAACTGCTGCGCCCGAAACACAATCGCAAACGACAAGCCCAGCAGAATCAGGGTGATCGCGTCTTGAATCCATACGCCCCAGCGATTGACCCGTTCAATCGGGCCCAGCAGCAGCGCCTCGAACGCCAGCCGCGATTGGTCCATCGCCTCTGACAGCACGGCGCCCAAGGGGACGGCTTCGGGTCGAGCATACACGGTGTAGATGCCATCCGCCGGCAGTTCAGCATTTTCGATGACCGCATCTTTTTGGCTGACCAAATCATCAAAGGTTTCAAGCTGCCGTTCGGTGGCGGCGGCGCTGGCTGCCAGGACATCGCCAGCCTGACGGCGGAGCTCGACCAGGACATCCACTTGGGAGCGGCGATTCTTGGCATAAGCCAGCACCGAAACGACATCACCGCCGCGGCCGGCGAAGGTATAAGCGACTTCGCTGACCGGTTGGACGACATTGGGCTTGTTAAATTCTCCGCCGCGCTTTTGACCATATTCAAGGTCAACGGCCTCATTCTCGACGCTGGCGGCATCGGACAGCACCTGCACGCGGAACTCGCCGCGCTCAAAGCGGCTGGCGGCATCAAGGTTAAACACAAAGGTGACCGCAAAGCCCAGACCCAGGGCAGCGACCACCGTCAGCAAAACGCGAATGGCCTGCGCCTTCAACTCGACGACAAACAGCAGAATCGACATGCCGACCAGCGCATTGACCAGCAGGATGTTTTGCCAGGTGGCGGTGGCGGTCATCTTTTCGATGGAGCCGTCGAACATGGCGCTGGCAATGAACCCGATGATGGCGATGCCGGACAGGATGCCAACCAGAAGCAGCAGATGTTTCCTCATCCATGTCATGCGAACCGCTCCATTTCTTCTTTGGGCTGCCGTTCCGCGCCCAGCATATAATAGCCGATGCGCTCTTCGGTCAGGGTTTCATCATTGGGGAAGATGCCGACAATCTCGCCCTCGTACATGACCATAATTCGATCTGACAGTTTCATCACTTCCTGCAAATCAGCCGAGATGAGCAGAATGGCAAGCCCGCGGGTGCGCTGATCTACCAATTCCTGATGAATAAATTCAATCGCGCCGATGTCCACGCCGCGGGTCGGCTGGGCCGCGATGAGCAGCTTGGGCGATGACGACAGTTCGCGCGCCACCACTACCTTCTGCATATTGCCGCCCGAAAGCGCGCTGACGGGAATATCGCCGCTGGGAGCGATGATGTTAAACTCTTGAATCAGCCGTTTGCCGTTGGCGACAATCGCATTGATGTTGAGCAGGCCGCGCCGGGTATAGGGTTCATGATAATAACGGTCAATAATCAGGTTGTCTTCAATCGAGGAATGGACGGCGACGCCATTGGTCAAGCGGTCTTCGGGGATATGCGCCACTTGATGTTCGCGCACTTGGCGCGGACCATGCCCCAAAATCGCCGTCTCATTGATAAATGCCGCGCCGCTGGTCGGCGGGCGCAGCCCGGTCAGCACTTCGGCAAGCTCGGTCTGCCCATTGCCCTCAACGCCGGCGATCCCCAGAATTTCGTTTTGATACGCATGAAAACTCACTTGCTTGAGCAATTGATGGCCGCTGTCATCGGCATAGGTCAAGTCCTGCACCGCCAGCACCGATGCGCCCCGCTTGACTTTGGGACGGTCGACGACCATAAACACCTCGCGCCCGACCATCATCCGCGCCAATTCGCGTTCATTGGTTTCGTTTGTATTCACCGTGCCGATTTTGCGGGCATCGCGCATCACGGTGACGCGGTCCGAAATGGCGATGACTTCCTTCAGTTTGTGGGTGATGAAAATGACGGTTTTGCCGCCGTCGACCAGATTGCGAATGGCGGCGAAGAGGTCTTGGGTTTCGCTGGGTGTCAAGACGGCGGTCGGCTCATCCAAAATCAGGATTTCGGCGCCGCGGTAAAGCGCTTTCAGGATTTCCACCCGCTGCCGCATTCCCACCGGGATATCCTCAATTTTGGCGGTTGGATCGACATACAGCCCATAGTCTTGGGACAGGCTGGCGGCGTCGGTGATGGCCTGCTGAAAATCAATTGACAGCCCGCGCCGGGTTTCGCGGTTTAGGATGATGTTTTGGGCGACTGTGAAGGAATTGACCAGCATAAAGTTCTGATGCACCATGCCAATGCCATGTTCAATAGCGACCTGCGGATTGGCGATTTGAATCTGCTGCCCGCGGATATGGACTGCGCCGGCGGTCGGCTGCTCGAGGCCATACAGGATTTTCATCAATGTGGATTTGCCGGCGCCGTTTTCGCCAACCAGCGCATGAATCTCGCCCTGTTCGACCGAAAAATCAATGTGGTCATTGGCGCAGACACCGTTGGGATAGACCTTGACAATATCTTGGGTTTCAATAATCGCCGTCATTAGTATCCCTCCAAGTCGCAGCCGATGAAGTTTCTTTCCTTTATATGGGCAGCTTCCATCACCGAGAACGAACCCGCCGCCGGGTCAATCACATAATCGCCTTCTTGACTGACGGCGGCAATGAGTTCGGCTTGCAGCTTGACCGGCTTCTGGTGAGGATGTTCTTTGGATGACACTTTTTCGCGCCAAACGTCGCGGATCGTGTGGCTTTTCCAGACACCCTTGGCGCGTCGGGGCTGCTTTTGCAATACGACGCAGTATTCACCCACGCGCCGCGAGCGATAGCCCATGCCAAACCTTTCCTTGTCCCATACAATCAGGTCGACGACATCCAGCTGCGTTCCATCCAGCCATGACTTGAAGCCTTGGCAAAGATGAAACTTGTCCATCCACAGGAACAGATGTCCGGAGGGTATCAGCGCCCGGTCGATGCCCTGCATAAACTCGGCGATTTTCTTTTCATCCATCTGCATCAACGCGCTTCTTCGCCGGCCGCGGTTCTTGCCTTCATTGCCATAGGACAGTTTATCCAAAACGCCGCGGTACTGCGGGTCAAGAAAGGCGACGGGGATGCTGTTCGGCGGCAGCAAGGACAAAAGCCGCAAGCCGTCCATTTCGAGACGTTCATTTGGGCGCAGGGAAGGATGCAGATCAATGGCTGGCGCTTGGATGACGCGGCGGCTGGAATAGACGGTATTGGCTTTCGCTTCCATCATACGCTCCTCATCATCATACGAAACGAAGATTGGCCAGCGCGAGGCCGGCCAATCCTGTCATAGACGAAATGCGACGCGCTAGCCGTCCATCATCATAGCCGACAAATCCATGCCAGCTGTTGGCAAATCAGCGCAGGCAGCGCCGACAAGGGCGGGTTCATCGGCGAAGACGGTCACCACTTCAATGTCACCGCCGACCACCGCCGCTTCGGCAGCTTCCACCAAGGACTTGATGTCATCGGGCGTGCTGGCATCGTAGAACTCGTTCTTGGCAAGCCCAACGCCGCCTTCGGGAATGCCGAGGCTTTCGGATGAGCCGTAGGGCAGATCGCCCTCAAGGTGCAGTGTGACGGCGCGGAAGATGGAATTGTCGACGTTCTTCATCATGCTGGTCAGAATCCGCTCGGCTTGGTCGGGATCGGTTTCGGCGACGATGGTAGCTTGGTCTGAATCGACGCCGAGCGCGAAGTGTCCTTGTTCATGGGCGGCCTCAAAGACGCCGACGCCGGTGCCGCCAGCGACCTGGAAGACAATATCGGCATCCTGCTCATACATCGCCAGCGCGATTTCCTTGCCGCGGGCTGGGTCATTCCAGCTGCCGGCATACTGAACGATATTGCGGCTTTCTGGATTGACCAGGCAGGCGCCCTGTTCATAGCCGACGATGAAGTCATCAATGACCGGAATCTGCTGCCCGCCCACGGCGCCGATAATCGGCGCGTCGTTCATGCCTTCAATGCCGCTTTGCGACATGGCGGCGGCATACACGCCAGCCAGGAATGAGCCTTCGTTTTGGGCATAGGTCATCGAATAGACGTTGGCGCAGCCTTCGACGCAGACGTCGGGATTGTCGTAGGGCATGGGCGCATCGTAGAACATGAAGAGTTTGTCGGGATAGCTATGCGCGTTGGCGGCCAGAAAATCAATCATCTGGAAGGTGCCGGCGATAAGAATGTCGTAGGAATCGGTATCCGCCATGACATCCAGCAGCCCCGGCTCCCAGTTGGCGGGATCGATGCCCAATTCGACCGTGTCAATCTCGATGTCATACTCGTCGGCAATCGCGTCCATGCCGCGCTGGGCGCTGTCGAAGAATGACTTGTCCCCTAATGTGCCATTGACAACCGATACCACCCGCAATGGTTCATCCTGTGCCATAGCTGTGAAAGCCATCGCAAACAATGCCGCCAGAAGAACTGAAACAAAAACAACCTTTTTCATGTTAAGCCTCCAAACTAAAATGGTTTCAAATCAGATGTGAATCCGACAAAGTTATTATAACCATGTTTTCTGATGTTTGCACATAATTTTGGCGAACTTGCAAACAATCGCATCAAAACCGCGTCTCTTATAGTGGTTTAGTCCCCGGCAAGACTGCCCAAGGACAGCCGATAGCCCGCCAGCGTTTCGCCCGTCTCCAGCGCCGCCGGCAACTCCGGTCCATCGGGAAAGACATACCAGCGAATCTCAAGCTGCAATTCGGATGTGTCGGCCGCATCGGCCGGAATCCGCATCACATAATCGTCTTGGTAATCCGTATCGAGTCTCATCCAAGGATGTGGCATCGTGCCCCAGCCGGGCCAGGTCTCAAAACGCGCGAGCGCCTGCCCTTGCGAATCCAGCAGGCTCAGCGCCAGCGCATAAGCCAGCGGCGAATGCGCCTGTGAACGCCAGTAAAAAGTAAGCGGGATCTGCTCGCCCGCGGTCCAATGACGCCGCGACGGAATTTCATAGGCGGTTAGGCGAATGTCTTCCCACTGCACATTGACGGGCGCCGCAGTTTCAGGAAGCCGCGCCACCGCGGGCGAATGATCGTACTTAGGCATGATATAAATGAAGGGCGCAAGCACACTGAACGCCAGCAGCGGCAAAACAACTGCGAATGGTGGAATCCGCCAGACGCTCAAACCCAGCGCCAGCAGGAAGCTCGCCGATGTGATATAAGGAAAGAGCAGCCTTCCCGTGCTCGCCCAGGTCTGCGTGCTCCACCACATCAGCATCGCCGCGCCCAGCGCCAGCGGCATAGCGAGAAATACGGTTGTGGCCATCAGGTCCCTCGACCGCCTGTTCCGCGACGCAAAGACCGCAACACCGCCAGCCGCAATCAACGCCAGCCCATCCATTATCCGATAGAAGGCATCATGCACCGCGATATTAAAAGCGCCAAAGACGGCCCAGTAACTGACGCGCAAGCCCTCGAATTCCTCGAGAAAGAGCCGCGGCAAGGAAATTGAACGCCGCCCGAAATAATCCAGCATAGTCGCCGTGCCCAAAAGCTCGCCGTAGAGCAGCAAATTGCGGCCATACCACCAGCCTGCTATAATCAGCCCAAAAGCCAGCATCGCGCCGACCAGGAACGTGAATCCGCGCCGGCCACCCTGTCGAAACATCAGCCAGGCGCCGGCCAGCGTCACCAGCAATCCCAGGACCAAGCCGCTTAGTTTGGTCAACGCCGCCAGCGCGAAGAGCAGCCCCAGCATCAGGCTGCGCCGCTTTTGAAAGCCATCGCGCAGCATCAGCAGCATTTGCCAGGTGATCAGCGCCGTCAGCATATTCACCAGATTGTCATTGCTCACCGATGCGCTGATGAAAAGGAACTGGGGATTAAAAGCGGTCAGCGATGCCGCCAGCAGCGCCAAGCCGCGGCTGCCGGGCAAGACCGTCCGCGCCGCCTGAACACCCGCCCCAACCGTCACCGCGCCCATGCCCAAACCCAGCAGACGAATGACATAAAGCGCTAGCGACGAGCCGCTTAAATCCGGCGGATAGACCTGCTTGTAGATGACCACATTACGATTGCCCAGCTGCGATGGGACCCCGACCACCGTGAAAGGGGACGGCAGATAACGCGCCTCGAAGTCCGTTGTGTCAAAAGCATTCCAGACCGCCGCCATCAGCAAATAATAGAGCGGCGGCTGGCTCGCTTCCTGCCCGTACAAGTTCTCGTGGTCGGCTGATTGCAGCGGCAGCGCTCCATGTTCAGCGATCCACTTGATCATGCCTATATGCTGAACGGTGTCCGAGGCCTCGAAGTTCGGCACGGCATACCAGTAGACCAAGCCAACGAGAACGAACGCCAAGGGCATAAGCCAATGCAGTGGCAGCCGCGCCAATGAAACCAGTCGCTGCAAGTCGCTGACCTCTCGATACCGATACCGCGCTGATCAGCATTTTAGCACATTAGCCGCTGTTCGGTAACGAGACTTACTCAATTCAAACTGCCAAGCAAGCCGCGTCCTTATTGTTCATGGTGTGCGAAGCGCGTTTTACCTTCCGGCGGCATGCCTTGACCGGCGTCTAAGATAGATCATTGTGCAAAGTCCGCCAAAGGGAACCAGTACACTCCAAGCCAGCCACAGCAGCGCCGGCAGGGGTTCTAATTGACTTCGCAGAACCATGGCTACGCTAATGATCGCGACGACTGTCAGGCCGACAATCCAGCAATTTGTTAATATCACCATCATGTCCACGATGACCATCTCCTCAATGACCAAACAGCGTTCATAGGGGTCAATCATAGAATAATCATGCGTTTCATCATTTTAGCGATTCTTTCGCGGCGGGTCAAGCAAATTCGCATATTTTATACAAATGAGTTTGCAAAATTTCATAAATTATCTAATTTCACGTTTTTAGATTTGCTTTGCTCTGATTTTGATGCGCCTGCTATAGGCGGTGGATGGATTTCCTGTGTTATACTAAGCTGGACAATCATAAACTGGCGAGAAAGTCTTTGCCGGGATATGGAGAGAGGGCTTGATGATTTCGGCAGTGACGCAGGCGATGCTGACGCAGATTGACCGCACGGACGCCGATGACATATTCGGGCGGCTGTCGCGCCTGCTGACGTCGCTGGCGCCGTCAAGCGGCTGTCATCTGCCTGGCGCCGTCGGTGACCGCATCCGGCTGATGGCTGATGAATTGGGTCTCTCGCTGTCATCCGACCCTCGCATCAGCGCAACCGGCAGCCTGGCGATTGAGATCGGCGCCGACCAACCGGCAAGCGATCTGGTCATTACCGCGCACATGGACCGCCCCTCGTTCCGCGTGCTGTCGCTGGAGGATGGCGCGCTCTATCCACTGTGCGCCATCCGCATCCCCGGCGATGAATATATCACCCATGCCCAAGCCGTCCGCTATCAAAATGAGACGATGGCCGTCACGGCGCGGGGCAAAATGCACATCAAGGCGATTGACGGCGGGCATCACATCCGCTTCCAGGCTGAAAGCGGCGGCTTGGGTTGGGGCGACACGGTTTTGATGGATGCAGTTCCACAGCGGCAGGGCAATCATGTCATCGGCACGGGTCTGGACAATGCCGCCGGTGTCCTGCTGGCTTTATTATCCGCCCGCGCGCTGGCTTCATTCGCCGATAACTTCGCCAAACAGCGACAAAAAATCCTGATCGCGCTGACCGACCAGGAAGAGGGTCCCCCCATCGGTCTGTTCGGACAGGGCGCCGCCCGTCTGGCTCACGCCATACCGCCGCCCCGATTGGGATTTATCAACATCGACGCTCACAATGTGGACCGCGCCGGCGGTCATATTCCCGGCATTGGCGCATCGCATGCTTTCGTCTCTGGCTACGGCCGCGGTTCAGTCGCGCCGCTGGAATATCAGGCGCTCGCCGAGTCGCTGGCGCAAGCGGTCAACCGGCGGCGGCCGGGCACAGTTCGGCTCAATTATGGTTATGTATCCCGCAGCGACGATATGCTGCTTAGCACCTGGTCTCGCTGTCTGGCTTTGATTGGCGTCCCGCTTGCCCATGCCCATACCACAGAAGA
Source organism: Phototrophicaceae bacterium (assembly GCA_965203755.1). Lineage (GTDB taxonomy): Bacteria > Chloroflexota > Anaerolineae > Aggregatilineales > Phototrophicaceae > UBA6055. The sequence continues at coordinate 1,277,158 of OZ241910.1, forward strand.
GACCTTGGCGCTGGACGATATGGCATCGGCGCTTCGCTGGATAACCGCCTTTGCATCGCATATACTTGAGAGAAACGCATAAGGAAGGGACCAATGACCGAACGTTCGCCCATGCACCAGCAGATTGACACCTTGCCGGTGCTGCTCGGCGCGATTGCACAGCCTTTTGATGCCGCCGCTCGACATGCCTTTGACTTTGCGACCTGTGCTTCGGTCAAGCGCATCTATCTGGTCGGCTGCGGCGACAGCCATCATGCGCCGGTGGGCGCTGAACTGGCTTTTCATCAGATGGCAAAAGCGCCGACGCAGGCCCTAAGTTCGCTGACATTCAGCCGTTACACCGCCGGTTTCCTGCCCGACACCGGCCCAAACACCAACCTCGTCATCGGTGTATCGGTATCGGGCGTCGTCAGCCGAACGATAGAAGCGCTGGATATGGCCCGGCAGGCCGGCGCCGTCACTGTGGCGCTCACCGGCAGCCCGACCGCCCCCCTTGGTCAAACCGCCGCCAAGGTATTCGAAACCTTGGTTCCGCCCCTGCCCGACGAGATGCGCGGCTTGGTGGTGCCGGGGATACGTTCGTATCTGGCATCGCAGATCGCTCTGGTGATGGCGGCGCTGCGGATTGGGGAGGTGCGCGGCGCGCTGACCACGGCCGCCGCCGATGCCGAACGGAAACAGGTTGCGGAACTGGCGGATATCATTGAAGCGACCATCCAAAGCTGTGAGCCGGTCGTCAATGAACTGGTTGAGACCTGGCGCCAGGCGACTCAATTCGAGTTTGTCGGCGCCGGCCCGCTCTATGGCGCGGCGATGTTCAGCGCGGCAAAATTGCTGGAAGCCAGCGGCGACGCGGCGATGGCGCAGGAGACGGAAGAATGGTCGCATCTGCAATACTTCGTCGAAAATGCCGATATCCCTTTGATTTTGCTGTCTGCCAATCAATTTGATGCCGACCGCATGGCAGAGATCGCCCGCGCCGCCAAAAGCATTGGCCGCCCGACTGCCCTGGTCTCTACCGCGGATGCCACCGAAATCAGCCAGTATGTGGATGCGGTCTTGCCCATTCCGCGCCCAGTCCCCGAACGTTACGCGTCCATTGTCTACAGCATTCCGGGCGAACTGCTGGCGGCCGCCCGCGCGAAATCCATCGCCGCCAGCTATTTCCGCAGCTTTGAAGGCGGGCGCACTGTGGATTGGGCCGACGGCGCCAGCCGCATCCGCTCCAGCCGCATGATCACCGAATTGCGGCGATGATGGCCGACTTCATCGCCGTCGGCAGCGTGATCATCGACGATATTGTCTATCCCGATGGCCGCACCAGCATGGGGGCGCTTGGCGGCGGCGGCACCCATGCGGCCTGCGGCATGGCGCTCGCCGGCGAAAGGCCGGGGCTGATCGCGCTGGTCGGCAAAGACCTGCCGCCAGATATCCGCGCGCGGCTTGAACGCGACTTTGACGTCTCGGGACTGGTTTGGTCGGCGCATGAGCAGCTGCGCGGCTGGCAGATTTTTGAATGGGATGGCAAACGGAGCGAGATCTTCCGCGTCGATGTCGCCGCGCCGTTTCAGTTTGAACCCCTTGCCGACAGCCCCGACATTCCGTTCACGGCGGCAAAGGGAATCACGCTGCTGCGCGAGCCGTCTTACGTCGCCGGCTGGCGCCGCCGTTTCCCGCAGGCGGCTCTGCTGTGGGAGCCGATACGTTCCTTGATGATGTCCGGCGATTACGAGAGTTTTCTTGAAGGCATCCCCCACGCCGATATTGTATCACCCAATCTGCTGGAAGCGCAGACTGTCTATGGCATAGAAGACGAACTGGAAATCCTGCGGCGGATGCTGGCGGATGGCGTCGGCGCCGCGGCGCTCCGTATGGGCGCGCGGGGTTCGCTGCTTGCCGCGCGAGGCCGCGGCCGCGCTTATCTCATCCCGCCGCTGCCAGTTGAAGCCATCGTTGACCAAACCGGCGCCGGCAACACCTACTGCGGCGGCTTCATCGTCGGCTGGTGTCTCCAGCGGGATTTGGCGACGGCCGGCTGTTATGCCGCCGCCGCGGCTTCCTTCGCCCTGGAAACCGTCGGCGTCGCCGACATCCCGCCGCAGCGTGAAATGGAATGGAACAAGCGATTCGAACAGGCGCGAAGAGGAGTGGCGGAGCTTGAGTTGTGAGCTTGTCAGCCGCTTGGCTCTATATCAGCGCAGTGGAATGCCCGTGTTCGGCATTTGTTTGGGCTGTACAGGACTCGAACCTGTAACCTCCTCGACGTCAACGAGGCGCTCTGCCAGTTGAGCTAACGGCCCGCAGAATATAATCCATAGTATACATAGTTTGAAACATAATGCAAGCGCTTTTCCGCCAGACAGACAAGATTGCCATATCGGCGTCTTTGGCTTATAATTTCGAGTAATATCGATTACTGTGCGATGTGAGAGGAGTTGATTATAGACAGGTTGCGGCATCCGTTTATTTGACCGGGTTAATTTATTTTGGGAGAAACAGACGATGAAGTTTTTCAAATGTGGAATGACCGTTTTGCTGCTGGCACTTTTGAGCATGGGCTTTGCGGTTCAGGCGCAGGATACGACCATCTCATTTCTGACGCCGCCCTGGGGCGTCCCGCCAAGCGAAGCGGCATTGCAGGCATTCACCGACGAGACTGGCATCGCCGTCGAGATTCAATCGGTGCAGACGGCCGACCTCTTCAGTCGGGTTCAGGTGGCGGCCGCCACCGGGACCGCGCCGGCGGATGTGATTTTCCTGACCGAAGAAGCGCCGTCCAATGTCGTCGCCACCGGCAATATGCTGCCGTTGAATGCCTTCTTGGAACGCGGCGAACTGGATTTGGACGATTTTGAAAAGATGGACTTCTGGTCGATTGACGGCGATGTGTATGCCATTCCCACCTATCTTCAGTTGGTGATGATGGATTACAACCGCGCCCGCTTGGCGGAAGCCGGCTTTGACGCGCCGCCGACCACCTGGGCTGAACTGCAAGCGATGGCATTCGCTATCCGCGAAGCCGGCATTGATGAGCATCCCATCGCTATGGGCGCGATATCCTGGTCATGGTGGCTGATGGCTCTGTCCATGGGCGACCCGATGTTCGACGATGACCTCAACCCGGTCTTCGCCGATGAAGGCTCAAAGGGACGCGAGGCGATGACGCTGCTGTTGAGCTTCTTTGAAGATGAACTCATCAGCCCCGAAATTTTGGCTGGCTCCATCAGCCAGCATACGCTCTTCTGGAGTGGCGTCGGCGTCTTCCATCAGGCTTGGCAGGGTTCGGTCGCTGTCGCCAACAATCCGGAACGTTCACAGCAGGCGCCCGACGTCGAATACATGGTGCTGCCCGAAGTCGGCAATACCTGGAGCTTCCCGGCCGGCATCGGCATTTCAGTCGATTCGGAAAACCAGGAAGCGGCTTGGGAATTCATCAAGTGGTACGCCGGCGCCGGCAACATGACCGATATCTACAATGCCTTCGGGCTTTATCCATCGCGCCTTTCAGTCGCCGGCAGCCTGAACGAGGCCGGCGTCATCCAAGGTTACGATGCCATCGTCGAGCAAAGCATGCGCGTCAACGAACTGCCGCGCTATGCGCTGTGGTGGGGGCCCTTCGCCAACACCGTCAGCGAGACGATTCTGGAAGCCGCCCAGACCGGCATGGCGGCCGATGATGCCATCAATCGGCTGGCTGATGAGTGGAACGAACTCAAAACCGAATACGAATAAAATCTGCAAATCCATGCTCTGGGGCCGTCCTGGCCCCAGAGTTATTTTGGAGAGACAGTGGTGCGCCAACGGGTTTTCTCATCAGATTCGCGTTTTATTTTCATTGTCCTGCTGCCGATTGTCCTGCTGACTGCCGTATTCATTTATTATCCGGCGGTCGATACCTTCCAGACCAGCCTCACCTCCGAAAACCTGCGTATTCGCCGCCCGCCGAAATATCTGGGCATAGGCAACTATACGCGTCTGCTGGCTGATGAGGAGTTCCAGGAAGTCACCCTGCGGAGTTTCCAGGTGGTCGTTTTGACACTGCCCCTGGAAATGGCGGTCGCCTTTGGGATTGCCCTGCTGCTCAATGAACGTTTCCCCGGCCGCGGGCTGATGCGGGTGCTGACCATTTTGCCGTGGATGATGCCGCCGGTGGTGAATGGCTTTTTGTGGGGCTGGCTCTTGAATGGCGAATACGGCGCGCTGAACGGGTTTTTGTATCAGCTTGGCTTGATTCGGGAATATCAGTATTGGCTCAAAGCGCCCGAAAGCCAGATTATATGGGTGGTCATCGTCCAAACCTGGACGCGCTTCGCCTTCCCGACGATTATCCTGCTGGCTGGCCTGCAAAGCATCCCCGATGACCTGTACCATGCCGCCAAAGTGGACGGCGCCAGCAGCATCGCCCGCGTGCGTTTTATCACCTTTCCACTGCTGCTGCCTTCGTTTGGCATCGCGCTGGTGGTCGAGTTCATCGCCGCCTTCCAGATATTCGACGTCGTCTACACTTTAACCGCCGGCGGTTCGGCGGGCGGCGCCATCAATCCGTTCACCAAAACCCTGATGCTGTACAATTATGAATTGGTCTTCCGCGATTTACGCATCGGCTTGGGCGCGGCGCTTTCCTACATCATCCTCGTCATGTCATTGGCTGTCGGCTTGATTTTCACCTGGCGCGTCTACAGTCAGGGAGTGTCGGAAGCATGAACCGCCGAAAAAGACTGCGCCTGGTCTTCATTTATGCCATGTGCGCCATCGTGCTGCTTTGGGTTTTGGGGCCGATTTACTGGGTGGCGGTCTCCAGCATCTCGACCCGCTCCGAGCTTTATGCCCAGCCATACAAGGTATGGTTTCCCAGCCAGCCCACGCTGGAGCATTACGTCACGATTTTCACCACCGGCGCCGAATTCCGCGGCGGCGCTTCGCCGACTGCGGAACTGATGACGGCGGGACTGCGAAACAGCGTGATCATCAGCGTGGCTTCGGCGGCGATTGTCACTTCGCTGGCCGTCGGCGCCGGTTATGTTTTTGCCCGAATGCGGTTCATGGGCAAGCGGATTGTCTTTTTCTTTATCATGTTTATGCTGCCGCTGCCCATTTGGGTGTCGCTGATCGCCCTGTTCTTCCTGATAACGCAGTTCGGGCTGCTGGACACGCTGCCGGGTTTGATTCTGATTTTTGTGACGCTGCTCCTGCCGCTTTCGGTATGGATGATGACCACCTTCATCCGCGACATCCCCGAAGAGATCCAGGATGCCGCCCGCGTCGATGGCGCCGGCCGCTGGCGTCTGGTTTTCAGTATCATCCTGCCCTTGGCGCGCCCCGGCATGGTGGCTGTGTTTTTGGTGGCTTTGCTTTCGACTTGGAACAATTTCCTGATACCGCTCATTTTCACGCGGTCAGCCGATTCGCAGCCCTTGACGGTCGCATTAACCCAGTTTATCGGGCAGTATGAGGTCGCCTGGGAGGATATGTCGGCGGCGGCCGTGGTGACGATGCTGCCGCCCTTTGTGATGGCTTTGTTCTTCCAGCGGTATCTCGTGCGCGGCCTGACGATGGGCGCGGTTAGATAGACGCGCTTGAGAGGAGTTGGAATATGAATATCGAATCCACCGTCCAAACCATGACCACCGCCGAAAAAGTCGGGCAGATGTTTATGCTGGCTTTCGCCGGCGGGCAGATGAACGCCGCCCGTATCCTGATGGCAGAGCATCGGGTCGGCGGCGCCTATATCAGCAATGACAATGCGCCGCACCCAAACGCAGCCATCGCGCTGACCAATGCGCTGCAATTTTTCGCCCGCAGCACCCGCTTGCGGATCCCCCTGCTGCTGGGCGCCGACCAAGAAGGAACGTGGTCGGTGATGACATCCGCCAGCGCCATGGGCCCCGGGAACATGGCCATCGGCGCCGCTTATGACCCGCAGCAGGCTTATCGCATGTACAGCGTCATCGCCAAAGAGATGACCGCGGTCGGGCTGAATACCGTCTTGGGGCCGGCCGCCGACTGCAATTCCAATCCGCGCAATTCGATTATCGGCATGCGCTCCTTTGGCGAACCGCCCGAGCTTGTCGCTGCCATGACGGCCGCCGCCGTGCGCGGCTTGCGGGACAACGGGGCGGCCGCCGCGCTCAAGCACTTTCCCGGTCATGGCGATGCCCGCATGGACAGCCACCGCGGCCTGCCGACTGTCGACCGCAGCCGCGAGGAACTCTTCCGCATTGACCTGCATCCCTTCGCTGAAGGCATCAAAGCCGGCGCCCAAATCGTGATGACCGCCCATATCATCTTTTCGGCATTGGATCCCAAACGTCCGGCAACGCTTTCGCCCGTCATTCTTGGCGATGTCCTGCGCGGCCAGCTGGGATTTGAGGGGGTGATCGTGTCCGACAGCATGAACATGCAGGCGATAAAACGCAGCTATGACCCGACTGATGCCGTGATTCAAGGATTCAATGCCGGCGTCGATTTGATGATGCTGGCCGAAGAGCATTATGACCATGATGTCAGCCAGTATCTTGAAAATCAGCGCGCCTTGATACGCGCCGTCATTCAGGCGGTTGAGGCCGGCATCATCAGCCAGCAGCGCGTCGATGATGCGGTTGGGCGCATCCTGCGGCTGAAGCGGGAAGCCGGCTTTTCCACCGCGCCGCTGGCGGACCAAGCCGCCATAGTCGGGCAGGACAGCCACCGCGCCGTCGAACTCGATGTCGCCCGCCGCGCGGTCACTGTGCTGCGGAATCGAAACCGCCTCGTTCCCATCCAATCCACCGCGCCGCTTTTGCTGGTCAATGCCACTCGGCGCCGCGCCTATACGGCGCTTACCCGCACCCGCGGCATTGGCCCCAATCAAGCGACGCCGGCTTTTGATGTCTTCGCCGCCGCGCTTCAGCAAGCCTGCCCCCAGCTTGAAATCATCGGCGCCGAAGATTTTACCGAAGCAAAAATCCCCGCAAGCGGCATCATTATCGCTGTGACCGAAAATTACACCCTGCCCGGCATCGACTTCGACCAATCCACGCAGGTCAAGCTGGTGAAACATCTGCACCGCTTGGCTGCTGACCGCCTGATTGTGATCGCGCTGCGAGACCCTTATGAACTGGCGAACTTCCCCGAGATCGCCACCTATGTTTGCAGTTACAGCTTTCGCGCCAGCGCGGCCCAAGCCGCCGCCGACATCCTGCTGGGACGCATCGCGCCGCGCGGGCATACACCCGTCACCGTCCCCGACACCGAACTGGCGGCCAAGCCAATGTAGGCAAGGCGCGGCAGGTCGATTACAATAGGGCGGCCGTTTTATTTCGAGCGCCCGATGACCACAGACCTTGCACCCGCGCCAGCGAAATCCTCCCGCTTCACCCGCGCCCGCGCCCTGCTCTTTCTGGTCGCCGCGCTGGCGGCCGCGGTGATTGTCATGGCGCTGATGACCTGGTGGGTCATCGGCTCGGCGCCGCGCGCGCAAGCCGTGGCTATAGACGACAGCGTGGCTGTTTCCGAGTATGCTGCGCTGCCGGACGATGATTCGTATCCAGCGGCCCTGGCGCTGGCGGATGATGGCGCCCTGTACACCGGCAGCTACCAAACCGGCGCCGTCTGGACAATCAGCGCCGACGGCTTTGTCCGCGAACTTGAAGCCACCCGCGACCGCATCGGATCGGTGTCCGGCCTCGACATCGCGCCCGACGGCGCCTTGATCATCCTTGACCGCCTCACCGCGCTGGACGCCCAAGGCGCGGTCATTTGGCGCTATGCCGCCGGCGAGCTTAACGCTGTCGTGCGAATCCCCAACGACAAAACCGTCGGGCTGGTTTTGCCGGACGACATCGCCGTCGACCAAGCCGGCTTCATGTATATCAGCGACCGCGACCCGCCCCGCGTCTGGCGTTATGCGTTGACGGGGCAGAACCAAGGGGTCTGGTGGCAGGCGCCCGACGGCGAATCGGCGCCGACCGGCCTCGCTTATGATGCCGCCGGCAACGCCATTCTCATTACCGACAGCCAGCAGGATGTCATTTATCGAGTATCGGCGGCTGCCGCCGATTTGAGCCAAGCGCGCCGCCAGACCGAAATCCTGTACCGCGCCGAAAGCGAACCCGGCTACGGGCTGGACGGCATCGCCGCATCGCCGGCCGGGGACGTCTATGTGGCGCTGCTGGCATGGAATCGAGTGGCGCGGCTTGACCGCGGCCGACTGGTGATGCTGGCCGGCGGCTTCCGCGGCGCCAGCGACCTGGTCTATGACGCCAGCCAAGACATCCTGTTTGTGACCAACTGGAATCAGTTCAGTTTGGGCTTTGGCACGCGCCCGCAGCTGCCCTTTGCCCTGGATGCGGTCGATTTGTCGCCCGCCGCCGATTAACAAGCCCGGCGCCGGACATACTTGCTTGCGCGGCATCAATGTGTAAGACTGTATCAGCATGATGAACCAATTCTTTGACCCAAATGACAGCCAGCCGGAACTCATTTCGCCTTACCCTCGGCGGCAGGAAACGCTGCCGGCATGGCGGCGCCTGCTTGGCTGGCTAAGCCTGCTGGGCGCGGCCGGCTTGACCGTCGCCGCCGTTCTGCTCATTGCCACCGCGCCGCCGCCATCGCCAGAGGCGAATGAAGCTGATGAAGCCGCCGCCGCCCTTGCCATCGAGACCCCAAAGCCATCCCCAAGCGATGCGCCGCCCCTCACAGCCAGCCAAAGCCCCGAACCAGCCGCCGAACTGCCGACCTTGAGCGCCGCGCAAATCGCCAAGCTGCTGGCGATGCCGCCCGCGCCGATTGATGAAAGCCGCCTGCTGGAAACCACCGGCGCCGGTTTTGACCCCTTCACCATCATTCCCCACCGCACGCGGTCGCAGATGACCAGCTATACCGTCGCCCGCGGCGACACAATGGACGCCATCGCCGAACGATTCGGACTTAGCCGCGAAACGCTTGCCTGGTGCAACGATTATCGGCTGGCGCTCGTTCTGCATCCCGGCGACCAAGTCGCGATTCCGCCTTCGGATGGCGCCTGCCACACCGTGCTGGCGACCCAAGGCAAGGATATCCGCGCCATCGCGGCGCAGTACCATGTCGATGATCCCTATGTCATTATCGACAGCGCCGCCAACGGCCTGCCCGCTATTTCGCCGGAAACGTTCTTGCCCAGCGCCACCTTCCTGTTTATCCCCGGCGGTCAAGGTCCGATTATCACTTGGGACGCGCCGGTCGAGCAGGACGCCGCCGGCAATGTCATCGCCTTCGCCCCCGGGCAAGCCGGCAGCTGCGGCGCCGTCGCCGGCGGCGGCACATTCTGGACCAATCCGCTGCCGAACGGCGCTTTTGTCCGTGGATTCTACGCCGGCCACAGCGGCATCGACATTTCGGCGGCAACAGGTACCCCGATTTTGGCAGCAAATGGCGGTCCCGTGCTCTATGCCGGCTGGAATAGTTGGGGTTACGGCAACACCGCGGTGATTGGGCATGGCCCTTTCTCGACGCTTTATGGACACATGAGCAGCCTGGCAGTGCGCTGCGGCCATCGCGTCGCCGCCGGACAAGTCATCGGCTACGTCGGCAGCACCGGCAATTCTTCTGGGCCGCACCTGCATTTTGAAATCCGCTACCGCAACCAGCCGCAAGACCCGCGCCAAACACCAGGCATCGGCTGGTAAAGCCAGTGAGAGGCGCCGCCAAGGGCGCGAAAACTGATCCTGCATGGTCTCACCCCCGATTTTCATATTGAAAGGACACCAAAAAACTAGCCCGCCGATTCAGACAAACTCCACCAGCGGCCCGCTGTTCTGCGCCGCATGCCAGGCCAGCGCGGCCGCCATGACCGCATCATCATGCAAGCCAGAAGGGGCGCCATAGCGATGACCGCCGCCGGGCAAACGTTCCAGCGAATAGCTTGCCAGTTCGCCCAGCAGCGCTGGATCGTCCAGCAAGCCCACCAAACCGCGCTCAATCGCCAGCGCCAGCGACTCAATCAAAGGCGGTTTGCTCTTGGCAGTGGTCATAAAGCGCCGCATCGGCAGCCCTTCCCGGATGAGCGCCTCGATATTCGGCTCGCCGATGCCGTTGGACTCCGCCCAAATCACCCGCGGCCGCCAGCGTTCGACCATCGCCTGCAAACGGCCGCGCTGCAAATGCCAGCCAATCTGATTAAAGCGGTCCATAGCCACAATCCGCCGCCGAGTCGCATCCATCATCACTATGACGGTGTAATCATAATCGCGGCCCCAATCCACGCCGGCGACATACCGATGCCCAGCCTGCGGCCCTTCAGGCCGGGCATCATGCACCGCTTCGCGAATCCGACGGAAGACCTGCCCGCTTTCATCGCTGAAGCTGGCTTCATATTCGCTCCGCCAAACGCGGGCGGCCGTCATGCGGCGGATATTCTCCAACTCCTCCAGCGCAATCAACGGATTGTCAGCGGTCGAAAAACGAAAAGACCGCCATTCCGATCCTCCACCATCCCTGCCAGCGCGGTACAAATCCCAAAACCAGTTGCGGCCGCGCGGCGTGCTTAAAAAAACAGCCGCGCCGCGGTCCGTGACCAGCATCGGACGCACCACCTCGGGCCAAACCCGCGCCTCCATAAAAGCCGCCTCATCCAAAACCGCCAAATCCAGCCCCTCGCCGCGCAGACTGTCAGGATGATGCGTGCTGCGAACCGCAATCACGCCGCGCTTCGGAATATCAATGCGCCGCTCGCCCTCGTTAATCATCACGCCAGCCACATTCCCGACGCTCGCCTTCAAATCACGCCAAACCTGGCTCGCCATCTGCCGAGTCGGCGCCAGCCACCACCCCCGCATCTTCCGCTCCATGGCGCTCTCCAGCAGCAGCGACTTGCCCAACTCCGTCTTGCCCCAGCGTCTCCCGCAAGCGACCACCTTGAACCGCACGGGGGCGTCCCTCACTTGCGCCTGCCCACGGTGGAGCACTCTGAACCTCACCGTCATAATAGTATTCGAGTCGGATGACCTGCTCTTCATCCCCATCAAGCTGCTCATCTATCGCCTCCTCTAACTTCAACGCATGACTGATCAATGCGCTCAATGCCGAAGCCAGCTGACTCAAGGGCGCCTTGTCCAGCGTTTCAGCATCCATCCGCGCCAGAATATCTTTACCGCGCTCCAGCATCTCCACCGACAAGTCGAATTTGAGCCACCTCAGCCTTTGTTTTTGCTGCTGGCGATAAACGTCCCGCAGCTTCGCTTCGTCCCGCCGCCATTCGCGCAAAGTCCGCGCCGGGATGCCCGCCAATTTGCTCGTCAGCATCACATCGCCTTCATGCCGGTTAAGCTGATTAAGCGCATCGATCTGCACTTCCAATCGGTGTTTCCGCATTATCCAAAAACCTCCTTTTCAATCAGCGCCGCCAAAAGACGCGAAGACCCCCACAACTCACCCTCCGGCTTGTAACGGCAACGGCGAAACAGTCCGTCCGCGCATGGGAATCTCCGGTCACAAACCGAAACTAGCACATATTTTCTATCCACTGGCGACTGTTTGTTCACAGGTTGGCTTTTTATAACATCAGCCCAGCCGCCGCCGTCATCACCGATTCGGCGCTATAATAGCCAATACGGCGCGCATCATCGGAGACAAAGCATTGAGCAGCCGCTATCCGAACAAGTATCTGATTGGCCTCACGGGAAACATCGCCGTCGGCAAAAGCCTTGTGCGGCGGTGCTTGCATGATCTAGGCGCCGATGCGATTGATGCCGACCAAATCGCGCATCAGGCGATGAGGCCCGGCCAGCCCGCCTGGCAAGCCATTGTCAAAGCCTTTGGCGCCGCGGTTATCGGCAGTAATGGACACATCAATCGCGCCGCGCTGGGCAAAATCGTTTTTTCAGACCCAGCGGCGCTGAAGCGGCTGGAAGCCATCATCCACCCCGCCGTCCACCAAACGATTGACCGCCTGGTCCAAGATTCCAAGCGCGGCATCGTGGTCATCGAAGCCATCAAACTGCTGGAAGGCCGCCTGAAAGACGCCGTGGACGCCGTTTGGGTCGTCCATGCCGCGCCGCAAACCCAATATCGCCGTTTGATTTCGGCGCGCGGCCTGTCCCAAGCCGACGCCTGGCAGCGCATCAGCGCCCAAAACAGCCAAGCCGACAAAATCAGACAGGCGGATGTCGTCATCCAAAACAACGGCAGCGCCGCCGCCGCCTTGAAGCAGGTCGAGCATCACTGGTCGCGAATTCGCATGAACAATCGCCCCGCCGATGATCCCGCCGGCTTTCAAGCCTTTTGACCTTGGCTGGCTGTGCTATACTCATCGGCATGACCGAACTCACCCAGCTGACCATCTCCCAAGCGCTGACCAAACTGCGCGCCGGCGACATCACCGCGCAGGAACTGACCGCCGCCCACCTTGACCGCATCGAACGGCTGGATCCAAAAATCCGCGCCTTCCTCAACGTCACGCCCCAGCTTGCGCGCCAGCAGGCCCAAGCCGCCGATGAAGCCCGCGCCGGCGGCGATGACCGCCCCTTGCTTGGCATCCCCATCGCGCTGAAAGACGTGCTGTCGACCAAAGGCATCGAAACAACCTGCGGCTCCAAGATTCTCAAAGGCTACCGCCCGCCATTCGACGCCACCGCCGTCGCCAAACTCTATCAGGCTGGCGCCGTCATGCTGGGCAAGCTCAATATGGATGAGTTCGCCATGGGCTCATCCACCGAAAACAGCGGCTTCTTCGCCACCCGCAATCCCTGGAGCCTGGATCATGTGCCCGGCGGCAGCAGTGGCGGCAGCGCCGCCGCCGTGGCGGCCAAAATGGCGATGGCCGCGCTCGGCTCGGACACCGGCGGCAGCATCCGTCAGCCGGCCGCCTTCTGCGGCGTGACGGCTATCAAGCCCAGCTATGGGCGCGTGTCGCGCTATGGGCTCATCGCTTACGGCTCGTCCTTTGACCAAGCCGGGCCCTTCGCGCGGACGGTCGAGGACGCGGCGCGGGTGCTGGCGGTGATCGCCGGCCATGACCGGCGCGATTCAACCGCGCTGCCAGCCGCGCCGCCAGATTATGTTTCAGCATTGGGCGGCGATATCAGCCAGCTGAAAATCGGCCTGCCAAAAGAATACTTCGCCGAAGGCTTGCAGCCAGAGGTGAAGCGGGCGGCGCAGACGGCCGCGGCGAAGCTGGAAAGCATGGGCGCGGCCGTGCAGGAAACCAGCATCCGCCATGCCGAATACTGTCTGCCGGCCTATTACATCATCGCCATGGCCGAAGCCAGCGCCAACCTGGCGCGTTATGATGGCATCCGCTTTGGCGCCCGGATCGAGGGCAAAAATCTGATCGAGACCTATAAAGCCACGCGCGGCCGCGGCTTTGGCGATGAGGTCAAACGGCGCATCATGCTGGGGACTTATGCGCTGTCGGCTGGCTATTATGACGCCTATTATGGCAAGGCGCAGGCGGTCCGCGCCTTGATCCGCCAGGACTTCGACGCCATCTTCAAGCAGGTGGATGCCTTGATTTCGCCAGTCGCGCCCACAACCGCCTTCAAACTTGGCGAGATCATCGCCGACCCCCTGCGAATGATCTTGGCCGATGTCCTCACCATCTCGGCGAATCTGGCCGGCCTGACCGGCTTAGCCCTGCCCTGCGGCTTTGACGATAAGGGGCTGCCGATTGGCATGCAAATCCTGGCCGCGCCCGGCCGCGAAGCCACCGTGCTGAAGCTGGGACATGCCTATCAGCAGGCCACCGACTGGCATCGGCAATCGCCGGCCGCGTCGTCATCATCGGCGCCGACGGAAAACAGCGGCGGTGTCAGAACTTGATCTCTTAGTTTTCCGCTCTTCTGCCGTCTATCTTGCTTTCAACGCATTTAACCCGCTCGGTCAATGCGGCCAGTTGTTTAGTGAGTTGCTTGTCGGTGTCAGACAGCTTGTTAGACAGGTTATCCAGCTTGGTGTTGATTGATTGATGCGCCGTCTCGGATTTGTCCTCAACCCGTTGGATGTCGCGCTTTAATTCGGTGCGAAGATCGTCCAGCTTGTCTGTAGTCTTGCCGATTTTGCGGTCTAATCGGAGGAAAGTGCCAAGAATCGCGATAATAATCCCTATTGTTGGTATATCAATTGCCGACATATTGATATCCATCGCATCCACCCATGATCATCATAATGGAGTTACAGAGACAAGTTCGTTTATCATAATACCACATTGACGCTGCTTGTGATATTAGCATTATAGATGATAAAATAGGAAACGTCCATGTGCGGAATATGCGGCTTCATCCATCTCGACGGCCGGCCGGCGGCGCCCAAGCTGTTGCCGGCCATGAACCGCCGCCTGCGCCATCGCGGCCCAGACGGCGCCGGTTATCTGATCGACGGCAGCCTTGGGCTGGCGATGCGCCGCCTGGGCATCATCGACCTCGCCGGCAGCGACCAGCCGCTTTACAGCGAAGACCAATCGCTGGCGCTGGTGTTCAATGGCGAAATCTACAGCTGCCGCGATCTGCGCCGCCGCCTGGTCAAGCGCGGCCACCGCTTCCGCACCGACGGCGACGGCGAAGCGATTGTCCATCTGTACGAGGAATATGGCGCCGCCTGCTGCGAGCATCTGCGCGGGATGTATGCCTTTGCCCTGTGGGACCGACGCCAGCGGCGCCTCCTGCTGGCGCGCGACCGCATGGGACAAAAGCCGCTCTATTATTATCACGACCACAGGACTTTCGTCTTCGCCAGCGAAATCAAAGCCATCCTGGCGCATCCCGATGTGCCGCGCATATCCAATTTCAGCGCCGGCCCAAACAGCCTGCTGGGAGAGTATTTGAGCTTTGGCTGGCTGCCAGCCGGCCGCACCGCCTTTCAAAACATCTTTATGCTGCCGCCGGCGACGACGCTTCAGCTGGATGCCGCCGGCCAGGCAAAGACGCGCCTCTATTGGGATATCAGCCAGCAGGCGCCGCTGGCGGCCGCCGACCCCAAAGCCAAACCCGAAGCCTATGTCCCCCAGCTAAGGGAACATCTGGACGAGGCCGTCAAACTGCGCTTGATGAGCGACGTGCCGCTGGGAGCGTTCTTGAGCGGCGGCCTCGACAGCAGCCTCATCGCCGCGCTGATGCGGCGCCACAGCAACGCCGCCGTCAAGACCTTCAGCATCGGCTTTGAAGGCGACGACAGCTTCGACGAAACCCCCTATGCCCTTCAGGTGGCGCGGTTCTTGGAAACGGAACACCGCGCCTTTCGCGTCCGCCCCGATGCGATGCGGCTGCTTTCGGATCTGGTCTGGCATCACGACCAGCCCTTCGCCGACAGCAGCGCCATCCCGACCTACCTCGTCAGCAGGCTAACCCGCGAACAGGTCACAGTCGCCTTGACCGGCGACGGCGGCGACGAACTCTTCGCCGGCTATGAGCGTTTCGCCGCCGCCCGGCTGTTCCAGCAATGGTCAGCGGTGCCGCGGCCGCTGTGGGCCGGCCTGGCCAAGCTGATGAGCCTCCTGCCCGAAGGCACGGCCTATTACAGCCGAGTCAAACGCGCCCGGCGCTTCGCGCAAGCCGCCGGCAAGCCAGTCGGCGCGGCTTATTTTGACCTCGCGCGGCTCTTCAGCGATGAACTGACGCGCCGCATCAGCATCCAGCCCGGCAAAGTGCCGACCGACCTGTCCGATTATGCCGCCGGACAGCGCGGCGATGCCGTCATCGGGCTGGTCGAAGCCAATATGCGCTCCTATCTGCCCGATGACCTGCTCGTCAAAACCGACCGATGCAGCATGCAAGCCTCGCTGGAAGCCCGCGCCCCCTTCCTCGACCATAAGCTGGTGGAACACGCCGCCGCCATCCCCTTCAATCTCAAACTCGCCGGCCGGCGCGGCAAGGTCATTCTGAAACAGGCGGCCGCCGGCCTCCTGCCCGATGACATCATCCACCGCCAGAAACACGGCTTCGGCGTCCCTTTAGGCGCCTGGCTGCGCCGCGACATAACGCCAGTGCGGGATATGCTGCTTAGTCAGTCGGCGCGCCAGCGCGGCCTGTTCAATATGGCGGCGGTGGAAAGCCTCATCAATGACCATGCCAGCGGCAAGCGCGACCACAGCCGCCAGCTGTGGGCATTATTGACGCTCGAAGAATGGCACCGTCAATGGGGCTGACCCGGCCCCAGTCAAGACCAGCCGCATACCGCCAAAACATGGAAATGCGCCCGAATTCACAAAAAGACTTGACAGCGATCAGATTTCAGATAATATAGCCTTAGACAGTTTTAGATAAAATTGGAGTGTGATGAAATGAACATCTTGAATAATAAGGCAGTGGCGAATGTAAGAGAGGCCAGCCCCAAGCGGGGGCCGGCGGCGCCTGTTAATTCGCCCCCCCCCCCCCCCCCCCGAATTTTCTTGAAACTCGCCGCGCGGTAAAGAAAACGCTGCTCCTCTGTTTATTCCTGTTCTGCATCCTCGCCATTCCCGTCCAAAGCCAAAGCGCAACCGCAACGCCAGTCGCGCCGACGCAGCAGCCCAATCCAACCATGCTGGCGGACTGCGGCCTGCCAGCGGCCTCATCCAGTTTCACTTCGGCATCCAGCATCACCACCTTCAACATGACCGCCGACTGCGATTATGACCGATGGTCAGGCGTGTTTCCTAATGCCATTATGCATTTTTTCTCGGGAAGATTCACCATCAACGGCAACGGACACACCATCAGCGGACCGCCTCATACCGGTTTCTTCTATGCAGCCGGCGCAAACACCGTCCTCAATCTGAACAATATCGCCTTTAGCAATAGCGGAACCGCGAACTTCCCACCCATTAGCTTAATCAATGGAGCGACCCTTAACGGCCAAAACCTCATCTTCAGAGAAACTCGAAACCCTGCGGTCAGATCGACGCTATGGGTTAACGGCGCCGGCGGCACACGAGTCAATCTTCGGAATGTGCAGTTCCTGAACAACATCCAGACAAACACCGGCACGAACGCCGCGAGCGTTATTACCGCCTACGGCGGCGCCACGGTGACCATCACCAACGGCATCTTCCGCGGCAACCAAAACGGCATCGAGACTAGTACCAGCGTCTCCCAAACTAGCGTGATCGGATCCATAGGGTCTGGAACCTCGGTCACACTCAATGGCTGCATGACCTTCGATAGCAATGTCCAGGCAGACGGCAGCACAGCGGCAATCGACGCCGCGGAACTCACTGGCAGCGGTGTTGCCGGGACAGTCAATGACCGCAGAACCGGCCTCTGCCCGGCGGAAGGTTTCGTATTCCCGCAATTCCCGCCAAAGAGGTCCAAGAAAACAGCGACGCCATGGCCATCAGCTACGGCGCGGCCGCTGGCGACGACCTGCATCGACTTGAACCAGTCGACCGGCATTGTCGTTCGCGCCACTTACGGGCTGGCGAGTGGCGTCCAGTGTCAGCGGCTTGGCGGCGGCGGCATTGGCGTGCAGGCCATCGTGGACGGCGGCTTTATTGATGCCGTCGATATCTGGGGTTATGTCGAGCAGGGCGTCGAGGTCTGCTTCCCGCAGGCCGGCGAGCTTCTGTTTTTGGATGCGCGCACCATGCCGCGCGCCATCGCGCCCTTGGCATCGACCGTCGTCAACGGCATGACCTGCGGCGCCATCGAAACGCCAGGCTCGATTGTGCTGATGCCGCCATCCTAGCTGTCGGCCGGCGCCGTCAGGCACAGTCCAGCGCCAGAACATCCATAAAACGCTCATCCAGCTGGCTGATGAAGTGCGCCAGCCAGCGTCCGCAGCGCTCGATATCCTTCAGATCCAAGGTCTCGACCGGCGAGTGCATATTACGCAGCGGCAGACTCAATAAAGCCGTCGGGACGCCGCCGCGCGCGACCTGGATCGCCCAGGCATCGGTGCCGCTGCGGGCCGGCACGATATCCGACTGCCATGGGATGTCATAATAGCTGGCGACTTCCTGCAAACGAGCGACCATTTTGGGATGAAAGTTGGCGCCGATGCCCAGCTGCGGCCCGCCGCCCAGCTTCCCGCCCAGAGCGACGCCCGGCTGTTCGGCAAAGCCCACATCCAGCGCAATGGCGCAGTCGGGATCAATCGCATCGGCGGCGGTCGCCGCCCCCCGCAGGCCAACTTCCTCCTGCGCCGTCGCGGCGGCATAGACATCCCAGCTGTGGCGCATGCCGCGCAGAGCTTGCAGGCAGGTGGTCATCGCCGCAATGCAGGCGCGGTCGTCCATCGCCTTGGCCGCCACCCTGCGCCCCTTGAGTTCAATCAGCGGCGCATCCACAGTCACCAAATCCCCAACCCGCACCAGCGCCGCGACTTCATCCGGCGGCAGCCCGACATCAATCACCAGGTCGCCGATGGCCGGATATGTTTTGCGTTCAGCGGCGCTTAGCATGTGCGGCGGCATAGTGGCGACCACGCCCGGCAAGGCGCGTTTGCCATGCACCATCACCGGCTGCGCCATCATCACCCGGCTGTCGATGCCGTTGAGGCGATGGGCATAGATAAAGCCCGCTTCGATCTGGCGCGCCATCAGACCGATTTCGTCCATGTGCGCCGCCAGCATGATCTTGCGAACCCGCGCGCCTGGACGCGTGGCGCGTTTGATGCCGATGAGGCTGCCGAGCCGGTCGCCCTCGAATTCATCGACCAGTTCAGCCCAATCCTGGCGCAGAATCGCGGCCACCGGCGCTTCATAGCCGCTGGGGGCATCGGTCTCCACCAGTTTTTTGAGATGGTCTTTGGGGTTGTACATAACGGCGGCTCCTGATTTTCGCTTGGCTTTGCGCCGCGATCTTACCACAAAGGACAGCGAAAGCACAAAAATTGAATCCTGCGTCCTGCCGTGTTAGTTCAAATGTGTTATAATTTTTCGCGCGTTCAGAACACCAAACAGGATTGTCTATGGCGAAGATCAGCTTAAACACCTACCAAGATAAACTTGAAAGCCTGCTGGAAGCAAATCGGTTTGACGAAGTGATCGCCCATGCGCGGCACATCCTCAAGACCTGGCCCAAAAACTTGCGCGCCTATCAGCAGTTGGGCGCGGCCCTCTTCGCCGCCGACCGCTGGGAAGAAGCCGCCGAAGTGCTGCGCCGGCTGCTGGGCGCGCTGCCGCAGAGCTTCCAGGCGCATTCGCTGCTGGCGCAGGTTTATCAGCGGCTTGAGCAGTATGACAAAGCCATCTGGCATGCCGAACGGGCTTTTGACCGCCAGCCCAATCATCAAGACAGCATCAGCCTGATCCGCAGCCTCTACCGCCAGCATCGCGGCGAAGAGATCGAACGGCTGCAACTCACCGCCAGCGCCCTGGCGCAGCAGCATATCCGCGGCGGTCTGCTGCCAGAAGCCCTCAAGGCGCTGAACACCGCCCGCCAGCGTCATCCCAATCGGATCGACCTGCGGCTGCTGCAGGCGCGCGCGCTATGGCTGGCCGGTCGCCGCGCCGAAGCCGCCGAAGCCGCGCTCGAAATCCTCACTCACCTGCCCTATTCCAAAACCGCCAACCGGATTATGGCCGAGTTGTGGCTGTCGGAACAGCGGCCATCCGACGCCCAGCTGTACCTTGGCCGCATCGAAGCCCTTGACCCCTATCTTGCCTATCAACTGGCAGGCGGCCAGACGCCGGACGACTCGCTGGCGGCGATTGAACCGCTCGATGACGGCGCCATTTCACAGCCAGAGACCATCGTCGACCTCGATTGGCTCAACAGCCTGGAGGATGCCGCCGAAGATCAGGAATTGGACAGCGGCGGCATCGACGCCAGCGGCTTGGAAGCGCTCTTCGGCATGGACGAAACCGCGGCCGCGCCGCCGACAGCCACCGCCGACCTGGAAGGCCTGCTTGACGACCGCGCGCTTGAAAGCCTCTTTGACGAGCCGGCCGCCGCCAGCCCCGATGACGCGCCCCAGCTTGAAGCCGGCGGCGATGGCATCAGCGAAGCCCAGCCGCCGCCGCGGGTTGAAGCCGCCCAAAGCGCCGCCGATGAGTCCGAGCCCAATCTAACCAAGCTGCTGGAACGGCTGGATTCAGACGACGGCGACCCAGCATGGCTGACGGACATTCAGCAGGGCGGCCCCGAAACCGCCGCCGATGCGGCCGAACATCTTCACCGCGGCGAAAAGCCGCCGCTTTCAGAACCGGAAGCGGCCGAAAGCTCGCCCGAAGAAGAGTGGATATCGGCCGCCATGCGCGGCATGACCGCCGAACAGGACGCCGGCTTTGATCTATTCGCCGACGACGAACAGCTGCGAACCCTCTTGGGCAAAGTGAATGAAACCCAGCCGATCCATCCCGACGATATCGAGTTCTGGCTGAACTCAAGCGATATCGACTTGGATGAAGCGGACGCGGCGCCGGTGGATGAACGCGGCCGCGAGGATGACGATTTCTTTGACGCTGATGACCTCACCGACCGGTCGTGGCTGGATGATGACCTCGAAGATGACCTTGGATTCGGCGGCGACACCCTCGATTTAATTGATGACTGGCAGTCAGAGCTTGACGATAGCGGCGATGACGACGGCGATATCGACTGGCTAAGCGAAGATGAAGCCGACTCCTCCTGGCTGGAAGCCGCCGGCGAGCATGGCGCACCCAGCAGCCGTTTAAGCGCCAAAGCCGATGACGGCGCCAGCCAGCAGCCAGATGATCCCCCGTCCCGCTTCGCCGACGAAACAGCGCGGGCATGGGGATTGGCGGATACCGAAGAACTGTCCGATTTTGTTGAAGACGAGGTTGAACTGACCGTCGGCGAAGCCGCGCCCGATTGGCTGAATGCGATGGTGCCGGGGCTGGACGGCGATATCGACGAGGATGCGGCGCCTGATGAAGGCTTGGCTGCCAGTCAATCAGCCGCATCATCGGCAAAGGATTTCGATTGGGTGAACGATATTGTCGCCGAAGAGACGAGCGAAATGGAGCCCGTCGCGCCGCCGCCGACCGCCCGCCGTTTTGACTTTAGCCAGCCGCCGCGTTGGCTGACGGAACTGCTGACGCCATCGCCGCGCAAAGACACCCCGGCCGCCGCCGCTTCGCCGCTGCCGGCCGCCGCGGCTGTGGATGAACTCAACTTTGACGCGCTTGACCTGGAACTGGGCATGAGCGATTTTGACTTTGATGCCCCCACAGAAAAAATCATCCCGATTGGCGCCGCAGCGGCATCAGCGGATGTCCGCTTTGATGAGCTTGACTTCGACGATTATTTCGACTTTGATGCCCCGACAGAAAAAATCACCGCCATAAACGCCGCCGCGGCCGATGAAATCGACTTTGAAGAACTGGGGCTGGAGGATGAAGACTTTGACTTTGATGCCCCGACAGAAAAAATCACCGTCATAAACGCCGCCGCCGCGGCCGATGAAATCGACTTCGACGAACTGGACGCGCCGCCGCCAGCCGACAGCGATGACCAATCCGAATGGCTTGAGTATGATGACTTGGACTTGGACGCTGATGACTTCGACTTTAGCGACCCGGATAAAAAAGCCGGGCGCGCATCATCTGGATAATGACCAGGTCCTTAGATGTCAGCCGATTTCGCGCCGCCGCTGCTCGCTTGGTTCGCCCGCCGCCGCGCCGATTTGCCTTGGCGCCGCCGTCCGACCGCCTATCATGTCTGGCTGGCTGAAATCATGCTCCAGCAGACGCAGATTAAAACCGTCATACCCTATTACCAGCGATTTATCCAGCGTTATCCCACGATTCAGACGCTTGCCGCCGCCCCGATTGAGGATGTGCTGAAACTGTGGGAGGGCTTGGGATATTATCGCCGCGCCCGCAGCCTGCGCCAAACCGCCGCCATCATCCTTGACGAATACGGCGGCGCTTTCCCCAGCGACGTCGAGACTTTGCGCCAGCTGCCCGGCATCGGCGCCTATACCGCCGCCGCCATCGCCAGCATTGCCTTTGGCGCATCAGCGCCGGCGCTGGATGGCAATATCATCCGCGTGTTCACGCGCCTGCTGGACATGGACGCCGACATCAGCCAAGCCGCCACCCGCAAAAAACTGTGGCGAAAAGCCGCCGACTGGGTGCCGGCGCAGGCGGCCGGCGATTACAATCAGGCCTTGATGGAACTGGGACAGACCATCTGCCGCCCAAAAAATCCGAACTGCGCCCAATGTCCGATCCAAGCGCATTGCCGCGCCTTTGCCAACGGCGTCCAAGCCGAACGGCCCGTCAAAAAGAAGCCGGCGGCGATCCCGCGCCGCCACGTCGCCGCCGGGCTTATCCGAGACCGCGCCGGCCGCCTGCTCATCGCCCAGCGCCCCTTGGACGGACTGCTTGGCGGCTTGTGGAAATTTCCCGGCGGCCAGCCGGAAGCCGGCGAACCGCTGACCGAATGTCTGGCGCGCCAGCTGCGGCAAGAGCTTGCGATTCGAGTCGAGGTCGGTGAACTGTTTCAGATAGTGAACCATGCCTTCACGCACTTTAAGATCACGCTCCATGCCTTTGACTGCCGCTATCTCGGCGCCGCGCCGCCCTATGCCGAACCGCAGGCTTTGCAAGTCCGCCGCTGGGCTTGGGTCAGCGAAGCCGAACTCGCCGGCTACAGCTTTGGCAAAGCCGACCGTCAAGTCATCGCCGCCTTGGCGCGCCGCCAGGATATGCTGTTTTAGGGCTGGTTAAACCGCCGCGGCCGGCATATTATCCTGTGCATTGGGACCAGAAAGCCCCATGAACGGAAGCAAGGCTCATGCTCGATTTCCTGAAAAAACTGCGCGCCATCATCGCCAGCCTGTTCGGGGAAAATGTGCCCGAAGAACAGCATTGGGACCGCATCCCGACTGAACGGCTTACCCGCCGCCAAGCCCGGCTGCGGCGCGCCTCGCGGATGATGTTCGCCGCCGCCGCCGTCCATCTTGCCGCCGCCCTCATCGTCATTGGATTGACTGTGTTTGCCGCCCTCAGCGACCAGACCCTGTTCACCGCCATTCGCCGGCTTTTGCTAAGCGGCTTCGCCATCAGCGATGACACGGCGGCGCTGCTGGCCATCACCGCCATCCTCGCCAATATGGCTTTGCTGCTGCTGCTTTCGGTCGTGATTCTGGCGCAGGAACTCTGGACGGTCTTCACCGCCTGGATTCTAACCGCGCTCAATCTGGCGGCGCTCTTCGCCTTCGGTTTTACCCCCGCGCTGCTGGCGGTCCTGCCCTTGGCCGCGGTCGGCTTGATGACCCTGGGCGATCTGCGCGCCTTTCGCCTCAATCCCGTCATGGTCAAGGAACTGCGCGGCCGTATGCGCGGCCTGCGCGGCTTTGCCATCATCACCATCTTTTTAGGCTTGATGAGCTTTTTTACGCTGCTGCTCTATCTGCTGCGCGTGCCGCCGGGCGGCGTGGTCGTCACCGGCGAATTGGGGCGGCTGCTGTTTATTGGCGTGCTGTTTATTGAACTGATGCTGATTATTCTTATCGTGCCGGCTTTGACCGCCGGCGCCATCACCAGCGAACGCGAACGCAAGACCTACGACCTGCTGCAAACAACGCTGATAACCAAAGCCGCGTTTGTCGTCGGCAAAATGCAGTCGGCGCTGGGGTATGTCATGCTGCTGCTGCTGTCGGCGATCCCGCTGCAAAGCATCGCCTTTCTCTTTGGCGGAGTCAGCGAATCCGAAATGATGCTGGCGCTGCTGGTCTTGGCGGTATCAGCCATCGCGCTGGGCGCTTTTGGCATGTTCTTCTCGTCGATTACCGAACGCACCCTGTCAGCCACCGTGCGCGCCTACACCGTGGCGCTGGCAGTCACCATCGGGCTGCCGGTCATCGCCCTAGCGCTGTTTCAGGGCGCTTATGCCAATGTCATCAACAGCACCGCCGCCAGCGTCAGCGTCAACCCGACCATTGAAGCCGCCTATATCTACCTCGATATGATCGCCGCCAGCCTCAATCCCATCACCGCCGCCGTCTATTCGCAGCAGATCTTGATCGACCATCAGCGGCTTATCGCCATGCGCGTCACCCTCTCCAGCAGCGGCGCCTCGATTCCAGTGCTTTCGCCTTGGGTCATCCTGACCCTCTGCTATCTTTCGACCGCCGCCCTGCTGGTTCGGTTCGCAGTGCGCCGCATGGAACGTCAACGCGGCTAGCCGACAGAGTGGGGGTACTTGCGCCGCCGCGCCGACTGTGTTAGGTTATGATTATGAATCGAACCCTGTATGCCGCCGACTGCTTGAACGTCCTCAACGACGCCGATGAACTGCCGTCCGAATCGATTGACCTGATTTATCTCGACCCGCCTTTCAATTCCAACAGCAGCTACAACCTGCCCTTCAAGGGCCGCGACAAAAGCCTCAAGCCAGTCGAGGCTTTCAAGGACACATGGGAATGGACGACCGATGACGGCGGTCGGCTGGAAGAAATGGAAAGCGACCCGCGCACCCGTTCATTGGCGACTATCGTCAGATTCGCCCAAGAAGTCGAAGGGCGCGGCCGCCGCGCCAAGCCCAGCCTCGCCGCCTATCTCATCAATATGTCACTGCGCCTCTTGGCCATGCGCCGCGTGCTGAAACCAACGGGAAGCATCTATCTGCACTGCGACCCAACCGCCGGGCATTATTTGAAATTGTTGCTGGACGCGGGTTTTGGGAAAAAGAATTTCATAACAGAAATAATATGGAATTATGGAACGCCGTCAGGCGGTAGAGTAAGCGGAAAGAAACCTGTAAAATCACATGAAACGATATTCGCTTATGCTAAACAGTATGGCTCGCACTTATACAACAAACAATACACGCCATACTCTGAAAGTTATATGACGAATTGGTTTCGCCACACGGATGACGATGGCAGAAAGTATAGAACTAGATCGCGCAAAGGCAAGATTATTCGGCAATATCTTGATGAGAGTCCTGGAGTGCCTTTGTCTAACACTTGGTCAGATATTAAGCAATTATATGGATCGTCAGGATGGTTTCCGGGCAACAGGGCTGAAATCCTCGGCTATCCAACGCAAAAGCCACTCGCCCTCCTAGAGCGAATCATCAAAGCCTCCTCCAGCCCCGGCGACCTTGTCCTCGATCCCTTCTGCGGCTGCGGCACCACCGTTCACGCCGCCGAAACCCTCGGCCGCCGCTGGATCGGCATCGACATATCCCCCTTCTCAACCGGCCTCATCCGCGAACGTATGGTCGATAGCTTCCCCCAACTCGACAAGCCCGACATCACCATCCGCGGCATCCCCCATACCATTGAAGACGCCCGCGCCCTCGCCCAGCGCGACAAGTTCGAGTTCGAAAAATGGGTCTGCGGCTTTATCGGCGCCGAAGGCATGTTCCGTCAGCCGGGCGAACGCGGCGCCGACGGCGGCGTCGACGGCCTGCTCAAGTTCTATCGCTTTCGTCCCAAGAAAATCGCCAAAGCCGAATACGCGGTGGTGCAGGTCAAGGGCGGCAAGGTGACGCCAGATTCCGTGCGCGCCCTGCGCGAAACCGTCGACCGACTGGGCGTGACAGCCGGCGTGATGGTCTGCTTCAAACAGTATATGCGGACAGTCGAAAATCAGCGCAGCCGCGATACCTTCGCCGACATGTTTGGCAGCTATCCCGTCATTCAAGGCTACAGCATCGAGAATCTGCTGGCGGACGCGCCGCTGGACCTGCCGACCTATGGCCGCCGCCGCCAGGGCGGCCTGCTCAACCTGTGAACTGCCCCATCTCCTGCTAGCCGCCGGCGGCCATCGCGGTTACAATAATGGCATCATGCGAAGATAAACAGCAACAGGAGAGCCCGATGAGCAATCCCCTGATGGACATCCAAAAATATGGCCAAAGCGCCTGGCTGGATTACATCCATCGCAAAGACCTCGACAATGGCGGTCTCCAGCGGCGGATCGATGAAGAAGCCATCATGGGCGTGACATCCAATCCAGCCATCTTCCAAAAAGCGATTGGCGATTCAGACACCTATGACCAGGCTGTCATGGCGATGCTGGATTTGGATGCCGAAGCGATTTATGAATCGCTGGCGATTGAAGACATCCAAAACGCAACCGACCTGTTCCGCCCCATTTATGAGCAGACCAAGCGTATCGACGGCTATGTCAGCCTGGAAGTGTCGCCCCTGCTGGCGCGCGATACACAGCGCACGATTGACGAAGCCAAGCGGCTGTTCCAAACCGTCGACCGACCCAACCTGATGATTAAAATCCCGGCGACGCCGCCCGGCATCCCGGCGATTGAAGCCGCGATTGCCGCCGGCATCAATGTCAATGTGACGCTGATCTTCGCCGTCGACAATTATGAACAGGTCGCCGAAGCCTTTATCCGCGGGCTGGAGCGGCGGCTGGCGGCCGGCGAAGACCTCGCCCAAGTCGCTTCGGTCGCCAGTTTTTTCCTAAGCCGCATCGATGTCATGGTCGATCATATCCTGGAAAACAATATGCGCGCCGCCCAAGTTCGTCAGGATACGGCGCGCATCGCATCCAACCGCAAATTATTGGGGCAGACCGCCATCGCCAGCGCCAAGTTGGCCTATCGCTCGTTCCAGCGCATCTTTGAAGGCGACCGCTTCGCCCAGCTGCGGGCGGCCGGCGCCCAAGTTCAACGGCCGCTGTGGGCTTCCACCGGCGCCAAAAATCCAGCTTATCCCGATACGATTTATGTCGACAATCTGATCGGCCCCAACACCGTCAACACCCTGCCGCCCAAAACCTTAGCCGCCTTCAAAGACCACGGCGTCGTCGCCGAAACAATTACCCAAGACGGCGGCCATTTTCTGGCGCCCGAAGAGGTGATCGACCGCCTGGCTGAAGTCGGCATCGACCTCGGCCAGGTGACCTCGCGGCTGCAAGACGACGGCGTCGACGCCTTCATTGACGCCTTTGAAAAACTGGTGTCGCAGGTGGCGGCGAAACGCACCATCCTGCAAACCGGCATCATGGAGCGAACGCGGCTGGCCTTGGGCATCTACTCCAGCGATGTCGACCAGACGGTCGCCCGCCTGGACCAAGACCTCGCCAACCCGCGCCTGTGGGATAAAGACGGCAGCCTGTGGAAACATCACGGCCCGACTATGGAAAAAATCGTCAATCGACTCGGCTGGCTCGATATTGACAAGACCATTGACCGCCGCCGCCTGCAGGCTTTGCAGGACCGCACCCGCGGCCGCCGCTTCAAGCATCTGGTTTTATTGGGCATGGGCGGAAGCTCGCTGGCGGCTGAAGTCCTGGCGGACACCTTTGGGCCCCAAGATGGATTCCCGGCGCTCATCGTGCTCGACAGCACCGACCCGGCGCGCATCCGACAGGTCGAGGCGGAAATCGAGCTCGATGATGCCTTGTTCATCGTCGCCAGCAAGTCAGGCGGCACGATTGAGACCTTGGCGCTCGACCACTATTTCTGGGAGCAGACCGGCGCCGCCGGCGATCAATTCATTGTCATCACCGACGCTGGATCACGGCTGGAGCGGATCGCAGCCCAGGCCGGCGTCAGCGATATTTTCCTGAATCCAGCCGATATCGGCGGCCGCTACAGCGCGCTTAGTTATTTTGGCATGGTGCCAGCCGCCTTGATGGGGCTTGACCTGGATGGATTATGGGACAGCGCCGATGCCATGCTGCAAGCCAACGGCGCCAGCATACCTTCAGCCTATCACCCCGGGCTGCTGCTCGGCGCGGTGATCGGCGCGCTCGCCAAACAAGGCCGCGACAAAGTGACCCTCCATACCACCGAATCGATGGCTGGCTTTGGCAGCTGGGCCGAACAGCTGCTTGCCGAAAGTCTGGGCAAAGAGGGCAAAGGCGCGCTGCCGGTGGTGGGAACGACGATCGGCCGCCCGCATGATTACGTAACCGACCGCCTGTTTATCTATCTGCGCGTCGATAACGACCGCGATGCCGCCGCCAAAGACGAGGCCATCAAGGCGCTGCGCGAGGCGGCGCATCCCCGCGTGACCATCCGCGTGCCCGACAAACTTGCCCTTGGCGGCGAATTTGTCCGCTGGGAATACGCCACCGCCATCGCCGGCGCCATCTTAGGCCTGAATCCATTTGATGAGCCGAACGTCGCCGAAGCCAAAAGCGCCACCCAAGCCCAGCTGGACTTCTATCAGCGAAACGGCCGCCTGCCAGCCGCCGAGCCCGTGATGACGCGGGCCGGGCTGCGAATGTACGCCAGCCAAGCTACCCTCGACCCGCTCCGCGCGCTCTGCCGCCAGCATGGCTATGATGGCAGTGACATGATCCAGGTCATCGCCGCCCAGATGGCCGGCACGCAGGCTGGAGATTATTTCGCCTTTTTGATCTACTTCACACCCAATGCCGCCGAAGCGCGGCTGATCCGCGACATCCAGCGCCGCCTGCGTCATGTCACCAAACGAGCGGTCACGATTGGTTATGGGCCGCGCTACCTGCACAGCACCGGGCAGTATCACAAAGGCGGCGGCGACAACGGCATCTTCTGGCAGCTGACGGCCGACGATGCGCCCGATATCGACATCCCCGCCAGCGACTACAGCTTCGGGACGCTGTTCGCCGCCCAGGCCGGCGGCGATCTGCAGGCGCTTTATGCCCACCAGCGGCGGGCGATGCGTTTGCAGCTGACCGGCGACCGGCGCCTTGGGCTGCGAATGCTGCTGGCGGCGATTGACTTCGTTGATGCCCGCCGGCGATAATCAACCCATCCAGCGGCGGTCCAAAGCGAAAAGACCCGCCTTGAAACAAGACAGGTCAGTCCGGCGGCCATCGCGCAGCAGCCGCCTTGAGCTTAACTAATAATCAATCACGGTGACCGCGCTGGCTTGTTTGCCTTTGCGGCCTTCTGTAATCAAGAATTCGACCCGCGCCCCTTCGTCCAGCGAGCGATAGCCAGTTCCTTGAATTTCCGAATAGTGTACGAAGAGGTCATCGCCGTCTTCCTGGGAAATGAAGCCATAACCCTTTTCAGCGTTGAACCATTTGACAGTGCCTTGCATACGTTGTTCTGACATTGCATTGACTCCTGAATAGAAAATCGGATAACTGGGTTTTGCCATAGCCTTTTGTACACACGCATATCCAATTATTTCAGGATGTCGCAGACAGTACGATTCGAGAGGACATGCCATCCGCGCCGCCAGCCTTCATCAGCGACAGCTATCGAACGAACCGCATCCTCTCTAAGGGACGTATGGGTGCATACCCACTGCACCAATGTGGATAAAACGAACATGTCTTCCTTTTCGCCACGTTGCAAAACAAGTATAACACCTTGGACGCCGATATGCCAGAGTGATTTGAAAATCTCTTTCATTCAGTCATTCGCGGCGCACGACCGCGCCAGGCGGTAAAGCCGCGGCGTCTGTTCGGCGATCACCTCCGCCTGACTGCGTTCGGCAAACACCGGCCCCACACCGCCATATTCAAACGCCATCGTATCAGGCTGCCGCCAGCGCCCCTCCCGAATCTGCCCGACCGACCAATCCACCATCGCCCAGTCATCATCGGTCAGCGGATAGTGATCGCGGCGCACGCCGTTTTCGTCTTTATCCGGCAAGATGCCCACTACATGGAGTTCGCGCAAAGCCTGCGTCGGCATCGCATTCAAATAGCCCTTGACATCCCCGCGCCCGGTGCCTTCGCAGGCTCGAATCGCATGCGCCACATCCAGCAGCAGACCGCAGCCGCTCCGCCTGACAACTTCAGAAACAACGGCCGGGTCAGCCACTTCGGCCAGCAAGCCCTGATCCCATCCAACCGGATAGGGGACATTCTCGACGACAATGCGGTCATTGCCAAAGCGCCGCCCAAGATATTCGACATCGCGCACCGCCCTTTGGATAACCGCTTCGGCATCCATAGCCTCGCCATCTTCAAAATCCGAAGCCAGCGCCGCCAGATGAGTATTGACCACAACAGCATCGGTCGTCTCCAGCCAATGCTCCAACTCATCCAGATCAACATCATCCAGCTGCCTGCGCCCCGCCATCAAGTCGAAATGCACATAAACCGCATGAGACCGACGCGCCTGCGAAACCAAGCAGCGCCAAGGCGGGCATTTGAACAGATCAACCTGAATGATTCC
Source organism: Phototrophicaceae bacterium (assembly GCA_965203755.1). Classification (GTDB taxonomy): domain Bacteria; phylum Chloroflexota; class Anaerolineae; order Aggregatilineales; family Phototrophicaceae; genus UBA6055. The sequence continues at coordinate 1,307,088 of OZ241910.1, forward strand.
ATCCTGCAAGAGCTTCGCCGCCTGCGGCGAGTAGTTGATGGCGAACTTCATCCCTTTGTCCTTTATGATATAATGAGCCTGCTTATCATACACCGCCAGCAGGCAAATCTCTCAACAAGGCTAAAGGCATCGGGCTTGCATCTTAGCCCGCGGGGAATCACATCCAAATCAAACTCACCGCCGGCAAACCCTAATCCACCAAGCGCTCACTAGGCCTCATGTCCCGGCCCTCAAAACCAGGATAGTCCGGCGGATACTTGTGCACGCGGAACAAGAGATTCCGGTCGCCAAAATCAATGCCTTCAGGATTAGGCGGACCGCCCTGTCTAATCAAGCCAAGTCTGGTTTTGGGATTCACAAATTCCCAGACCACCTCGCCATCCGGCCGAACTTCAATCAGCCGCCCGTGCATCCCTTCGGTAATCAACGTATTGCCGTTCGGCAGCCGTTGGACACCAGAAAGAAAACGAGAGTGGAAGCCATCAGCGGCATAAGACCAAACGATCTCCGCTTCCTGACTCCAATCATAGCTGCCGTCAGACCGCAGCGGGAGCTTCAATTCCATAACAGAAGAATGCTCTTCATCCGTATAGATCTGGTTTCGATTGTTAAAGAGGAGGATATTGCCCGCGCCCGGCAGACCAGCATCAATCCAATGAACATCATGATGGGCAAACAGCTGACGCTCCTCCAGCCCGACCCCCATCTTCCGCATATACGTAAATGGATTGCCCCAGCGATACAGCAAATCGCCAGCCGAACCAGCCGCCGCCGCCGCCGACAAGCCGTGGTCGATGATCCAGAATTCATCAAAGTTCCGCACGCTTAGCGCAATCTGATCCAGTTCAGGATGATAGTTGACCGAATTAGAATGCATCCAATCGCCGGCGCCGTACGCGTTCCCGGCTGTTCTCCCCTTTAGAAAAAACGACTGATAGTTGATGTCAATCCGCCGCCGATGTTCCGCGATGACGCCATAGTTGGGCAGTTCAGGGTCAAAATCCTGCGCCAGATGATCCCAAGGATCCCACTGCCAGACAAATTCATCCGTCGAAGGGTCGATTTCAATGATGATGTCGGGAAGCAGATAGGGATGGTCCTTAAACTCGGTATCGACAAATTGCGTGTCCAGCCCCATCTCAACCGCTTCATCTATCGAATGATAATCCCAGGCCGTCACAAGGATGTTGCCGTCCGGCATGATGTCAATCCCATGATGCTGATGGGTTTCGGCGCCGATGAACTGGTATTCCCAGACCAATTCACCGTCCCATGTATATTCCCGAACGCTCCCGTCAGAACGATTATTGCGCGGCATAAGCGATGCATCAACCGCGTCTCTGGCGCCGGCGACGACCATCAGATTGCCGTTTTCAAGCAGATGCGCCTCTCCGACGCCAAACGTCTCCTTGATGTTCCAGGCATGGATGATCCGCCCGTCATTGTCCATCAAATAGACCACATTATCGCCCAGAGTCACAAACAGCGCATAGCCATCATAAGCGCCGTCCGCGTTCACCATGACGCCGACGGTTCTTTCCTGCGCCAGCGCCGAAACAGATGTTAGCAGCAAGACAAGCAGAGCCAGTGACTTTCGGCTGATGCGGAACAGCATGGGCATTGACCTTTCAGCAGATTAACCGGTGTTTCTTTTGCGCGCCGATACCCCAAGGCAAGCGGATATCCGCACCGATAAATCTATTCAAATCATTTGCATTTGTCAAACGTCAAAATGCGCTCCATGCTGAATAGGGCGCATTCGCCGCCTTGAATCGCGGCTTGGGTATGCGATAAGCGCGTGACTGTGTTATGATAAAGGATAAACAGTCATGCCATCATCAGAGACTTATGACGACTATCTTGCTTATTCGACACGCGGTCAACGACTTCGTGAACACCGGCAAACTTGCCGGCTGGACGCCCGGCGTGCATCTCAATCAAGCCGGCCAAGCGCAGGCGGCGGCGCTCGGTCGGCGCTTGGCGGCGGCGCCCATTCATCACCTCTACGCCAGTCCGATTGACCGCACCATGGAAACGGCGAAGGCGATTGCCCAGCATCACCCCCAGCTTCGGATCGAGGCAAACGCCGACATAGGCGAAGTGCGGTACGGCGATTGGGAAGGCAAACGCATCCAAGACCTGCGGCAGCGTAAAATGTGGGCGCTGGTTCAGGAATATCCATCGCGCGCCCGCTTCCCCAATGGCGAAACAATGCGCGGCGCGCAGACGCGGACTGTGAATGCGATTGAAGAATTGGCGCAAAAACACCCCAGCCAGATGATCGCCCTGGTCTTTCATGCCGACCTGATCAAGATGACCTTGGCGCATTACTTGGGGATGCACCTGGATGTTTTTCAGCGCATCGCCGTTTCGCCGGCCTCCATCAGCATCTTGCGGCTTGGACACAGCCGCCCCCTGGTCATCGCCATGAATGACACCGCCCATGTCCAGGAATTAAAGCAGCGGCGCCAGCAGGAAAGCGCAGCGAAAACGCAAGTGGATGGAGACGGCCATGGCTAATGTAATTGAACTCAATCCAGTCGATTTTGTTACCGTCGGCGCCATCGGCCCCAAAGGACAGCGCACCTTCCACCTGCAAGCCGGACAGGATAACCGCATCGTCTCATTCACCATCGAAAAGGAACAGGCGCAGGCGCTCTCATCGGCTATCGCTGAACTGCTGGAGGATATTGAACACCGCGGCAATGCCAAAACCGAAGCCGATTTCAGCCAGTTGGATATGGACCTGCGCGAGCCTATCGAGCCGCTGTTTCGGATCGCGCAGATGGGACTGGCATACGAAGCCAGCGAAGACAAAATTGTCCTGATTGCACAGGAATTCGTGCCGCAGTCCGAGGATGAGCATGAGGAAGAGGATGATGGGGACACAGCCGACTTCGGCTTTTTTGACGCTGATGACGGCGACCCCAAAATTGTCCGTATGTGGTGCAGCCGCGAACAGATGCGCGCGCTTGGTTTGCGCGCCATGGATACCGTCAAATCCGGCCGCCCCGACGCCAAGCAGAATGGGCGCATCATCTTTTACTGGACTTAGGACGCTGTCTGCCGCGCCGCCATGCAGCCTGTCAAGCGAGCCCAAGATGAAGGTCACCCGCGTACACACCGCCCAGGCATTGGATCAACCCATCTGCATGCCCTTGGACGACGCCCGCCGCATTATCGAACATGGCGCCGTCGACGACGAGGTGGGGCTGATGCGCTGGGGCTCGAACTATACCTTTCTGGTGAATATCGTCCACGGCAGCATCCGACTGATGGCAATTTACAAACCCCGTCGAGGCGAACGGCCGCTGTGGGATTTTCCCGATGGCACGCTTTGCAACCGCGAAACCGCCGCCTATTTGACCTCGAAAGCGCTGGGTTGGGCCATCGTGCCGCCGACTGTCCTGCGCGAAGGCACGCGCGGCATCGGCTCGGTGCAGCTCTTCATCGACCATAACCCCGAAGAACACTATTTTACCTTTGACCGACTGCGTCACCATACACAGCTGGAGCGCATGGCTGTCTTTGACGTCATCGCCAACAATGCCGACCGCAAAAGCGGCCATTGCCTGCTGGATGATGATGAGCATCTTTGGGGCATCGACCACGGCCTGACCTTCAACGCCAGCGAAAAACTGCGGACTGTGATTTGGGATTATTCCGGCCAGCCGATTCCCGCGGCCATCCTGGCTGACCTGGAAACGCTTCGGCAGCGTCTGGCTGATGACCGCGACGACTATACCCAAAGCATGACGAAGCTGCTTTCCCGGGCGGAGATGCGGATGCTCAAGGTGCGGGTGGAGCGCCTGGTTCACAGCCGCGTCTTTCCGCATCCTGGTTCAGAGCCCAGCCATCCTTGGCCGCCAGTGTAGCCGCGCCGCCAGAATAAACAGCCAGGCCTGTGTTATAATCAGCGCAATGCTCCAAACAAGAACAGGTGACCATAATGCGATTAAAAGCCGAAGGACGCTGGTTTAAGGACGAAGCCGGGCGCATCGTTATCCTGCGCGGCGTCAACTTGGGCGGCAGCAGCAAAGTGCCCGTTTGTCCGCCCGGCGCGACCCACCTGCCCGACAGCCTGGATGAACGCAAAGACGTCTCTTTTGTCGGCCGGCCCTTTCCATTGGAAGAAGCCGACGAGCATTTCAGCCGCCTCAAGCATTGGGGATTGGATTTCCTGCGCTTTGTCGTGACTTGGGAAGCGCTGGAACACGAAGGGCCCGGCATCTATGACGAAGCCTGCATCGACTATATCGCCGCCGTCCTCGAAAAAGCCGCTGAACGCGATATCAGCCTGTTGATTGACCCGCATCAGGATGTCTGGAGTCGTTTTTCAGGCGGCGACGGCGCGCCCGCCTGGACATTTGACGTCGCCGGGCTGGACATCGACGCCTTCCATCAAACCGGCGCCGCCGCCCTGCATCAAAAACAGCCCGACGACTTCCCCAACCTGCTCTGGGCGACCAATTACAGCAAGTTCGCCGCCATGACCATGTTCACCCTGTTTTTTGGCGGCAGCGTCTTCGCGCCCCAGCTGACCCATGACGGCCAAAGCATGCAGGACTTTCTGCAAACGCATTATGTCCATGCCTTTCAGCATTTGGCGAAACGGATCGCGCATCTGCCCAATGTCATCGGTTTCGGCGCCATGAACGAACCGCATCCAGGGCTGATTGGCCTGTCAGATTTGCGCGGCTATGACCACGTGCCGCTGAAATATGGCGTCACGCCGACGCCGGCTGAAGCCATCTTCCTGGCGAATGGCTTCCCGCAAAAATGCGCTGACTTTGGCACCATGTTCGCTGATTTTCTGCCCGGCCACACCAAAGTCACCCTCGATCCGCAAGGACGGCGGGTTTGGAAAGCCGGCTGTGAGGATATCTGGCGCGCGCAGGGCATCTGGGATATTGACCGCGGCGGCAGCCCGCGCCTGCTGCGTCCGGGGCACTTTGCCGACGCCGATTTCAGCCAGGATTTTCTCAAGCCCTTTACCCGCCGCTTCGCCGCCGCCATCCACGAGGCTATGCCGGCGGCGCATATTTTTGTCGAAGCCCAGCCCTTCGCGCCGCCGCCCCGCTATGACAACAGCGCCAGCATGGTCTTTGCGCCCCATTTCTATGATGGCATCACCCTCTTTACCAAACGTTTTCATCCACAGGTTAATTTCGACCTGAAGGCTTTCCGCCCATTGTTCGGCAAACGCGCTATCGAAAATTATATGACGCGGCAAATCGGACAGTTCCGCGGCTTTGCCGACGAGCGAATGGGCGATGTCCCTGTCCTGATAGGGGAGTTTGGCATTCCCTTTGATATGAACGGCAAAGCCGCTTATCAAAGCGGCGATTTCTCCCGCCAGGCGACCGCTTTGGAGTATAATTATCAGGCGATGGACGATCATCTGCTGAATTATACACAGTGGAATTACACGCCCGACAACAGCAACGAACGCGGCGATTTATGGAACGGCGAAGACCTGTCCATTTTTAGCCGCGACCAGCAAGCCGACCCGTCCGACATCAATTCTGGAGGAAGAGCCTTGTCCGCAGTCGTCCGCCCCTATGCCAAAAAAGTCGCCGGCGAGCCGCTCAATATGCGTTTTGACCCGGCGCGCGGCCTCTTCACCTTCAGCTTCCGACACGACCGCGCCGTCGCCGAACCCACCGAAATCTACGTCCCAAACTCACAGTTTCCCGACGGCTACCGCGTCGAGGTCAGCGATGGCGAATGCGAAATCCAGCGCGAGCGGCAGCGGGTGCTGTATCGCCACAGCGACAAAGACGTCCCGCACATGATTCGCATCATCTCAAACGCGCCGCCCCCGCCCGAACTTTCGCCCTATGGCCGGCTGGCGATTATCGGCGCCGTGATGCTGTTCGCGCTCTTCCTGCTGGGGCGCATCGGCAAGAAGAAACCATAGCGGATTAGAAATCTAACCATGTTAAACGACGTCAGCATTTTACTTGGCGACTGCGCCCAAGAGCTCGCGCAGCTGGAGTCCGACTCGGCGCAGTTGATTTTCACCTCGCCGCCCTACGCCGACCAGCGCAAGAAAACCTACGGCGGCGTTCACCCTGACCACTATGTGGCCTGGTTTTTGCCGATATCAAGTGAATTGAAACGAGTTCTAAAACCGCGCGGCACGTTTATCCTGAACATCAAAGAAAAAGCGGTGAACGGCGAACGGCATACCTATGTGCTTGACTTGATCAAGGCTTTGCGCCGGCAGGGATGGCTGTGGACGGAAGAATTCATCTGGCACAAGAAAAATGCTTATCCCGGCAAGTGGCCCAACCGCTTCCGCGATTCATGGGAACGGCTGCTTCAGTTCAATAACGAGAAGCGATTCGATATGTATCAGGAAGAGGTGATGATTCCCGTCGGCGACTGGGCGCAAACGCGGCTGCGAAATCTTAGCGAAACCGACCGCATCCGCGACGAATCCAGAGCGGGAAGCGGCTTTGGCAAGAATATATCGAATTGGGTCGGTCGCGGCATGGTTTATCCCACCAACGTCATCCACATGGCGACCGAAACCGCCAACCGCGGCCACAGCGCCGTCTTCCCGCGGCCGCTGCCGGCATGGTTCATCAAGCTGTTCACCTTGCCCGGCGACACCGTCCTTGACCCTTTCGCCGGTTCAGGAACGACTTTGTTCGCTGCCTGTGAGATGCGCCGCAAAGCGATAGGCATCGAAATGGTGCCCGAATACGTGAAAGCCATCGAAGCGAAATTGAAACACCGCCAGCAGCGGCTGTTTTTCTAACGTTCTCAAAATAAGATAGTGACAAGGAGCATCCATTCCATGCGCTTGACCCAAACCTTCATCCTGCTCGTCTTGTTCCCCATCAGCCTTGTAATGACTGCCCAAGGCGAATCGGACACCATCGCGCTCCCGACCGATGATGACGTCCATCTTGCCGGCGACTTCTATCCGCCGCTTGAGCAGCCGGCGCCGCTCATCATCGCCCTGCACATGCTCAACAGCAGCCGCGCCGCCTACGACGCCGTCATCCCCGATTTGCGGGCCGGCGGCTATGCGCTTCTCAATGTCGATATGCGCGGTCACGGGGCTTCTGGCGGGGTTCGGGATTGGGATTTGGCGGTTGACGATCTGCGGCTGTGGATCGACTGGCTGGCGGCGAATGGACATATCAGCGCGCGCGGTCTGGTCATCATGGGCGCCAGCATCGGCGCCAATGTCGCCTTGATTGGCTGTGCCGAAAGCGACGTCTGCCGCGGCGCCATCGCGCTTTCGCCGGGGCTGGATTACCGCGGCCTCCAGCCTGAAGCGGCCCTGGTGGCCGGCCTGGCGGAACGTTCGGCGCTGCTGGTCGCCGCCCATGACGACGCTTACAGCGCCCAAACCATTCGGCAGATGTTTATGAATGCCCAAGGCGATGTCACCGCCCGCCTGTACCGCGGCCGCGCCCATGGCACGCGCCTCTTTGATTCGGATTATGACAGCCTTAGCCGCTTGATTTTGTCGTGGCTGGCAGAGCGGTTTAGGGACGAATAGCCCGTTCATTGAATCGGGCAGAACGTTTATCATACCCGCAGCATGGATGAAGAAAGGAACGAACGATGGAATACGATTTAAGCTCGGTCGATTATATTTTGGAGACGACTCGCAGCGTCCGCCATCGGCTGGATTTAAGCCGCGCGGTGGATTTTGATGTGGTCATGCGCTGCCTGGACATCGCCCTGCAAGCCCCCACCGGCAGCAACCGGCAGGGCTGGAAGTGGCTGATCCTCACCGACGCCGACAAAAAAGCGAAAATCGGCGCCTATTACAAAGAGGCCTGGTACAGCTATGCCAAAACCGTCCCCCGCTCGGCGCCTGGCAGCGAACCTTCGGCGCAGATGAAACGGGTCATCAGTTCAGCGCGATATCTGGCCGACCGCATGGGCGAGGTGCCCATGATGATCTTCCCCTGCATCCACGGGCGCGCCGCCAGCCCCAGCCCGGCGGCGAACGCCGGCTTATACGGCTCGATCCTGCCGGCGGCCTGGTCGCTGATGCTGGCTTTGCGGGCGCGCGGCATCGGCGCCGCCTGGACAACGCTGCATCTGAACTATGAAAAGGAATGCAGCGAAATACTGGGGATTCCCGACGATGTAACCACAGCCGCCTTGCTGCCGGTCGCTTATTTCACCGGCAAGACCTTCAAAAAAGCCAAGCGCATCCCAGCCAGTCAACTCGCGTACCGCGAATCGTGGGGGCAGTTAAACATTCCCTGACGGCATGCCGCGCGGCTATGGCATCTCGACCGATTCACAGTCCGACAGGTCCTGGCTGATTTGAAAGGCCGCCAGGCAGACGCTTAACAGCGTTCCAATTTTCTGATGGCCGGCGGTATTCCAATGGCCGTCGTCTGCATAATCAAGCTCGGCGTCAAGCAGATGAAGCGGATTGATCCAGGGTATCCCAAGGGACTCCATGAATTGCGCCGCAATCTGATAACGTCCCTCCCCAGCGCGCGGCGGCGATGGATCCATGCTGGCATCCGCTGCTCCGCGCGCTTGCGAAACATCTTCTTGACCCGGAACTAACAAAACCAGCAGCGCCGTATCCTGCGCCGCCGCCGCATCGCGCAAAGCCCGCAGATAGCCGCCCGTAACATCCGCCTGCCAATAAACGCGCTGCCGGATGATTCTTGGCTTCACAATTTTCAGCGCCAGCGATCCAAGGCGGGTGATTCCGATCAGCCGCTCGATTTCGCTGGCCGGCGGCTCAACATCATGCGCGAGATAATGGAGCGCGCGGTCGTCGGTCTTGATCGCATTCCCCAAGCGGTCCACTTGATACCGCCGTACAAAATACTCCATGCCCTTGACCCAAAGCCAAGCATCCATCGGCATCATATTGTCCCTAAAATCATTCCGGGAGAAGTTAAGAATGGTGATTTGAGGCTGAAGAACAGGCGCATAAATCTGAAACGAGGCCAAGGCGTGATTGGTCCCCACACCCGGCAGCGCGGTATTCCAGACAATGCTCCGCGGCAAGTTCGATTCGACGGTCTCCACATACGATTTCCCGATCTCGGCGCGCATGCCATAGGCAAATGAATCACCCAGCATCAAAACCCGCATTCGCTCATCAAAGTCATCGCCGACAGCAAAATCCTGCGTATCGCTAAAGCCCTGCCGGTTCACAATACAGTGCCGCCCAGAAAGCTCCCCGCTCTCGCAGGCGGCGACGGTATGCGCATAAGCATGGCGGCAGCCGAATTCATTGCAGATCCACCAGGGCGCTTCTTCGGGAGGTGTTTCTGGAATAGCGGGCGGGAAATACGTAGGGATGCCGGCGGCGGCCAAAGCGAACTCAAGAACCATCAGCGCTATAGCGGCGATGAGCAGTCCTGGCGCCGCATGTTGCCTCACATTTGCCAAAACCCGCCGGCGCGCTTCCGCCCGCCGCAGGCGAAAGGCAATCAGGGACAAGAGCAAACCGGCGGCAATCAGCAAAAGCTGCGGCAGATTCAAGCCGGGGTAAGTCCCCAAAAGATAATCCATCCCAATGCCGAACAGGGCGATCAGAATGCCCAGCCCGCCGAGCAGCGCGAAGGCTGCATTGAACATGACTGGACGGCATGATGAAGCGGCTTGCATGCGGCCGATCCTTTCTATTTGACCCATACTGTTCAATAATACAGTCTGGTTGAAACCGACGGACTTTGCCACCGCGCGTAATCTGGCGGCATGGCTTTGCCCGCTGATGAAATCAATGATTCGAGTTTCCGCCAGCTTCAATACATTACCCAAGGCAGAAGCGGTTTGCACATCGCCCAATCAATAGTATAGTTAATAAAGACGCATTCATGTGGGTCCTTGACCTGTTCGGATAAACCATGCCCTCATCAAAATACGCCGACGCCATACGCCGTTACTATGCAACAGACGAAAATCTGCGAATACATGATGAAACACACGAGAAATACGCCGTCCCCAAACGCGACTTCGCCCGTTGGGCATTGGAAACCCTGGATTGGCAGGGAAATGAAGCCGTGCTGGACATCGGCGCCGGGCGGGGCGGCTACTTTACGCGCCTGATCGACCTGGCGCCGGGCATCAGCTATTACGCGCTTGACCTTTCTCAATATATGCTGGTCAACCATCCGGCCGCCGCCTGCCTGACGCTAAGCGACGCCATGAAACTCCCCTATGCCGACCAGGCCTTTGATGTCGTCATGGCTAATCATGTCCTCTATCATCTTGAGGATATCGACGGCGGCCTGGAAGAAATCAAGCGCGTTCTAAAACCCGGCGGCAAGATGCTGGCCGCCACCAACAGCATCCATACCATGCCCGAACTGCAAGTGCTGATACGGCGGGCTATTGTGCTGCTTAGCAGCAATGGCGCGGCGCAGGCGCATCCGCCCGGCCTGCCCAGCGATGCCTTCGCCCTCGAAAATGGCACGCGCATGCTTGCCCGCCATTTCTTTGCCGTGGTTCGCCATGATCTGCCCAGCCAACTGGTGTTCACCGAGATTGAACCCGCCATAGCCTATCTGGAAAGTATGCGCGGGCTGCGCCAGCAAAGCCTGCCAGACGACGTTGAATGGGACAACATGATGCTGATTATGCGCCAGCAGATCGCCCAGCTGATACAGCTTATGGGCAAACTGGAAATCAGCCAGATGTCGGGTATGCTGATCGCCAGTGACCGCGGCGGGTTTATCCAGGAATTTGTCGAACGCGGTCAGAATCAGTAACATTCATATCCAGTTCATTGAGGAGCGCCATGGCGACGGTCACAGCGACGGCGAACAGCAAGCAGCTTCGACTCAAGCTGCCTTCAGGCCAAACGCGCCGCGATGAATTTCTCAATCAATTACGCAGCCGCGGCAAACTCGCCTACAAACGTTATCTGGGGTCGCCCCTCCGTTACGCTGGCGGGAAAAGCCTAGCCGTCGGTTTTGTCATTGAACTGCTGCCAGAGCCCATGGTGAATCAGCTTGTTTCGCCATTTATAGGCGGCGGGTCGGTCGAGATCGCTTTAGCAAAGGAATTGGGAGTCAAGGTAATCGGTTATGATGTGTTTGACATCTTGGTGAATTATTGGGATGTGCAGATTAACCATGCACAAGCCTTATGCCATCGCTTAGAACAATTCTCTCCCACGCGGGCAGCCTTCGCTTCGGTCAAGCAGCGGCTTAAAGCGCACTGGAACGGGGAAACCGTTTTGGATCGTTATGATTTGGCGGCGCATTACTATTTTAATTCGAATACATCCTATGGCCCCCATTTTCTGGGCTGGCCATCTGATGTCTATTTGAACAGAAGGCGCTACGAGAAAACGCTTGAAAAAGTGAGGACATTCAAAGCGCCGACTTTGTCTGTTCGATGCGCCGGCTTTGAGGAATCCATACCGCTGCATCAAAATGACTTTTTGTATTGTGACCCGCCTTACTGTCTTGAACAGGGGAAAACGTTTGCGGGCATGTACCCACACCGGAATTTTCCAATCCACCATCAAGGGTTTCGCCATGACTTGCTAAGAGACCTGCTGCTGTCCCACAAGGGCGGCTTCATTTTATCTTACAACGACTGCGAGATTATTCGGGACTGGTACGCCGACTGTCATATCTCAACTCCTGAATGGCAATATACCTTTGGACAAGGGGATACGCGGATAGGCATAAACAGACGGGACAGCAATGGCGGCAGTCACATCAAGAAATCGCATGAACTGCTGATATGGAAATATCCCGATGCGTAAAACCCGCTACAAGCTGCTCCTTCAAAGGTTAAAACCATGCACCTGCTGTCCTTTGGCGAACTTCTGATTGACTTTGTGGCGCTGGAAATGGGCGTCGCGGTCGGCGATGCTTCTGGATTTATCAAAGCGCCCGGCGGCGCCCCAGCCAATGTCGCCGTCGCCGCCGCCAGACTAGGGTATCAAAGCGCGTTTATGGGCCAGGTGGGCGCCGACCCCTTCGGCAGATATTTGGCTGATATCCTCGCTGCCGAAGCGGTCAATATCGACGGCTTGTTATTCTCACAGAACGCGCGCACCGCGCTGGCCTTTGTCGCCAACACCGCCGACGGCGACCGCAGCTTTATGTTTTATCGCCATCCATCAGCCGATATGCTGATGAAACCCGCCGATGTCAATACCCAGCTGATTGACCAAAGCGCCATACTCCACTTCGGCAGCATCACCCTGATTCACGAACCAGCCAAATCGGCGCTGCTCAAAGCGCTGGCGCATGCTATCGACAGCGATACATTCATCTCTTACGACCCCAACCTGCGCTTGCCGCTGTGGGAAAGCGCGGCCGCCGCCAAAGCCGGTATGCTCGCCGGGCTTGAGTATGCCAACCTGCTGAAAATCAGCGCCGAAGAATTGGAGTTCCTGACCGGCGGCGAAGATGTCCGCCCCCTGTGGCGCGACCGCACGGAGATAATCTGCGTCACTTATGGCCAGCGCGGCGCCGCCGTCCATTTGAAAGATGAGACCGCAATCAAACATAGTGGTTATGCGGTGTCAGCGCGGGATACGACCGGCGCCGGCGATGCTTTCGCGGCGGCGATGCTGATTGGCATTCTGGATTATGGCGATGATTATCAGGCGCGCTTGCCCGCGATTCTCGATTTCGCCAATGCTGTCGGCGCATTGACCTGCATCAAAGAAGGCGCGATTCCCTCACTGCCAACGATGGCCGAGGCGCGGGCCTTTTTGGCGGAACGCCGCGGTTGAACGCCAGCCCTAGCTTGTCGGGTCAGGCTCGGGATTGAACCCCATCGGCGGCTTGGGCTGATACGGCACTTCTAAATGTTTGATGATGGCTAGCAGCATCGTGCGGTTTTCCTGAAGCATTGAACGATTCTCTTGAATCAGCACGCGATTCTCTTGAATCAGCACGCGATTCTCTTGAATCAACTTCCGATTCTCTTGAATCAGCGCACGATTCTCCTGAATGTTCTTTGCCATCGTCGGCAAGACCTGATCCATGCTGGTCATCAGTTTGTCTTGCGTATGGCGCAAGCTAAGATACTCTTGGTCAATGCGGTCGAAACGTATGTCGATAGTCGCCATGTGCATTCTTTCCTTATGATTTCACACTGTGATGTTACCATTATATTGGAGACGGCTGAAATTTTACAGGGGTTTGTCGTGCAGCATTGAACTGGAATTGACCACAGAGGACACAGAGCAATTCATAGGGCGGTTGAATCGCTCCTGTCAATCACCGGCCGGCGCCTGCTGATAAAGCAGTTTCGTACATACCGTTTCAATAAATCTTCTGGGGTCGTGCCAATAGCAGCCAATACAAGTCCCATTATAAATCTCGTCGCCAGCATATTGCGCGATGGGAAATCCAAGCCGGCGGGCATCATAACGCCGATCCGTTTCACGGCACCTTTTGCAGTGCGCGCGTTTGGCGTTATTGACCGGTTTGGAAAACGCTTGAAAATCTTCTAATTCGACGCGGTTCGGGTCGCTTAGCCTTGGGTCGTCCAACCTGCCATCCTTATGGTCAATCTCAATTCCACTGATGTCCAGCACAGCGCATCGCTTCTCTTTGAACTGTTTTCTGATCCGCGCCGGGATCGGCTTTCTGATCTCTACTTTCTTATACCCTTGCAACTCGACGGCTGATATCGCATTGCCATCTTTATGTTTTCGTATGTTATATGCACGCGCAAGCGAGCCATCTCGGCGAACCCAATCCCCGCCGTTTCCAAAACGCAATTTTTCATATCGCCCCGTAAATTCTTTGACAGGCACGATGCGGCTAAATCCCTCATTGTCCGGTTGAGCCAGTTCCAGGAACAAATCAGCCTTGCTGCCTTTTTTCGGTGTCCAGCGGCTCATCGCAGCCGCTCCAGCACGTTGTCGATATAGGCTTGGTTAATATCACAGCCAGCGAATCTCCTTTCAAGCGCCTGCGATACAGCCGCCGTGGTACCTCCTCCCAAGAAGGGATCAACGATTAAATCACCAGGGTTGCTGTGAATTCGCACCAATTCGGCAAACAGTTTGTCTGGCTTCTGCGTCGGGTGTATTCGATTTCCGTTATGCCTTGGTATCGGATGGCGATAGACGCCGTTATGATATTTCGCATTGAAAGTTGGTTTGCCGCCCTTAACGCCAGCGACAGCGATTTCACGGCTGTTCGATAAGTAAGTTCGCTTGGAGTTGAGCGGCACCGGATTGGTTTTCTGCCATACAATCAGCCGCATCATAGAAAATCCGGCGGCTTCCAAAGCGGACTTCAGCCGTTCGATCTTCCACAGATCATAAAACACAATGACTGTGCCGCCTTGGCGGAGGACGCGGTGACCTTGGACGGCTAAGGCCGATAAATCAATTTCGCAGTGATCCCACTTGCCAAAATCCATCGAAACCGCGAATCGCTTCACACTGCGTTTCCCAACGGATTGAAAACCCGTGGCGCGGCTTATCGCATAAGGCGGATCGGTAAGGATCAAATCAACCGCATCACTGTCAAACCCGCTTAAAAAATCTCGATAATCGGCGCATTCAATTCGGACTGCCCCTTCGCATATTGGGTCCAATGCCAGCTGTTTCATCTTTTACCCAATCAAACGCCCAAGCATTCCAGTAAACGCTTGAACAGCGTATACTGATATGGAAAGCCCTCGGGGTTTTCAATATTTTTGCGGTTTCCTGTGGCAGACTGGACTGCCAATCTCAACTGCCACAGGAAACTCCTGCACAAAAGCCATGAAAAAATTCATCGCCGCATAAAGCATACCCTGTTTTTATCTTCTTTGCAAGTCATGTCCGCCCCAATTCGTATGCGCCCGCCAACCTTGAAGAGGCAAACCCTGTCCTTATCCAGACATTCTTGCCCCGCGCCGCTTCCCGTATCTTGGCGGCAGCTTCAGCGGCTTGTCTTGCAGCAGATCTTCAATGCTGTAGCCTTGAATGACCGGATAGGTTTCGTAGTCATCCGACCATGTTTCCTGGCTTCGCTGATTTTCGACAGTGCCCATTTGCCGGTCAAAGCAAACCATAATCCCGGCGACCGCTTCCAGCCGGCGTACCGTTTCGCTAAGCGCTTTAACCGAGTCGGGGGTTACATTTCCGCCTTTGACTTGAATGATGACGTATTCCTCGTGGACTTTCCCCTTGCGAATAACATCCATTTCCATGACGCCATCAACGCCGCCATCCGCGCCTCGTTCGCCAGGATTCTTGTACATCCCATTAGCGCCGATAGCGCCGCAAACCCACTTTTCAAATTCAAACGGCTTATCGCTGGCAAGCTGTCGGGCTTCCTCGACCGTGGCCGGCGCGCCCCACATATAGATGTCGTCGGGTTTCAGATATTGGAAGTTATGGCGAATGCGCTCGCGTATTAAACCAGCGCTGAAGGGCGATATATCGATCCCAATCCATTGCCGGTTCAGCGATTCCGCCGCGTGAACAGTTGTGCCACAGCCGCAGAATGTGTCAAGCACCAAGTCGCCCGGATTGCTGGATGCTTTGATGACGCGTTCTAAAAGCGCGAGTGGTTTTTGCGTCGGATAGCCAAGCCGTTCTTTTGAAACATTGATAACCGCTTTAATGTCAGTCCAAACATCGCGCACATACACATCAGCATAATATCTGCCATCCTCATCCTCATTTGTAGTAAAAAATGGCTTGTCATAGTAAATTCTTTCAGTTAAAGGATTATGCAGCGTATTGTTAGATTTCCCATAACAAAGAATAACATCATGTTTACGCGGCCACCTCTTTTTGCTTACTCCTCCTGTTCGATACCCCCACACAATTTCATTCCTGAAGTTTTTATATCCAAACACAGCATCCATAGCCAGCTTGAGATAATGCCCAGCAGTCGGGTCACAATGCAGATAAATGCTGCCCGTCTCTTTCAGCACGCGGCGCATCGCCCGCAGTCGCAGTATCATATTCATCAGATAGGCCGCCAAACTCGATCTGCCCTTTGCCCGGCCTGTTTGTTCGACCTCTTGTGCAAATTTGACAATGGCCGCCAGCGAACGGGTAAGCGGATTTTTTTCTAATCTTCGCAAATTATCCGCATCTTGGGCCGTCCATTCCCACGTATCATTGAATGCTTCGGCCGGGCGCAGCGACCTGTCCTTGTTTTTGAAGGGCAAGCTGTAATGGCTGTTGGAATTGAACGGCGGGTCAAGATAAATCAAGTCGATGGACTGGTCAGAGATATACTCGTTCATAATGTCCAGGCAATCCCCGGTGTATAACGCGCGCTTCACATCATCTCCAAACATTCCACATGGAAGAATTCATCGTAGCATTAAGCATAGCCTGTTTTGATCTCCGCTGCAAGTCATGTCCGCCCCCGATTCGCGCTTTATTTTGCATGCTGTGATATGCTTATGCTAACCATGGCCGCTGGATTAGGCTGGGCGTTTTGCTTGCATCGCCCAAAAGTTATGCTACTATTTAATTGACAGTGAGCGAGAAAATAGCATGGCCGAACTCAACTTCAAGAACCGCACGCTCTATCACGGCGACAACCTCGACTTCCTGCGCGGCATGAACAGCGAAACCGTGCATCTCATCGCCACCGACCCGCCTTTCAACAAGAACCGCGATTTCCACGCCACGCCCGACAGCCTGGCGAAAGGCGCCAGTTTCAAAGACCGCTGGTCATGGGAACGCGATGTGCATGAGGAATGGACCGACAGCATCATCGACGACTGGCCCGACGTTTGGGAAGTGATTACGGCGGCGCGGGCGGCTTATGGCGACGATATGGGCGCGTTTTTGTGCTGGCTGGGCGTGCGCCTGATGGAAATGCACCGCGTCTTGCGGCCAGACGGGAGTATCTATCTGCACTGCGACTCGACGGCGAGCCATTACATCAAGGCGATGATGGATGCGATTTTCGGCTGGAAAAACTTTTTCAATGAGATTACTTGGAAACGTTATGCTGTTCATAGTTTGAGTGAGAACGGTTTTGACAATGTTGTTGACCATGTTTTTTTCTATGCCAAAGACTATAAAAAAGTGAGTTTCAGAAAAATTTACGGAGAAGTAGATGAAGACACGCTGTCGTCGCGTTTTCCCCACATTGAACCTGAAACCGGCAGGAGATTTCAGCACATTGCGTTGGAACAGTCATCAAACCAATCAAGTGCAGGTGAAATCCGTTCCATACAAGGTAGAACGGTGATTAGTAAAATAGGGTGGAGATGGACACAAGAGACATTTGACGAAAGATTGTCTCATAATCCACTTTTGATTTACTGGACAAAAAATGGCAGACCGCGATATAAGAAATATGCTGATGAATATGCAGGGACGCCATTAGGCAACATCTGGACTGATATAAAATACTTGGCGGCTGGAGATGCCGAACGCACCGGCTACCCGACGCAAAAGCCGCTCGCTCTCTATGAACGCATCATCAAGGCATCCTCGAACGAAGGCGACCTCGTGCTTGACCCCTTCTGCGGCTGCGCCACCACAACGATTGCCGCCGAAAGGCTGGGGCGACAGTGGGTGGGCATGGACATCTGGAACGAAGCGCATCCCGTCACGCTGAAGCGGCTGGCGGAAGAGGGCATGGTGACCGCCGACAGCGAACACAAGCAGATGTTCCCGCATATCGTCCATTACGAAACCGCGCCGCCCGTACGCACAGATGACAATGAGATGGCCGCGCCGACCCTTGAGCTAAGAATCCAGCGCCCGGTGGAACCTTGGCAGCGACTGACGCACAAGCAAATGGTGCGCGTGCTAGCCTTCGCGCAGCAGTCAAACGGCGGCGTCATCTGCGCCGGCTGCGGGCGCGTGCTGGAAGTCGAGTTCATGCAGCTTGACCACATCACGCCCAAAGCCGACCGCGGCGAAAATCACATCCTCAATCGCATCCTGCTCTGCGGCCCCTGCAATCGCCGCAAGCGCGACAATTTGACCCTGCGCGGTCTGCTGCGCGAAAACAGGAAGAAGACAGTCGGCTGGATGAAGGACGAAGACATGGCGAAGCTGATACAGGAACATGCCCGCGAAAAAGCGGAATGGGTGCGCGATCATTTTGACAGCGCCGAGTGTCAGGCGCTGATTAAAGGCGGCGCAAGCCCCCGCCTTACTGCTTAATTATACCGTTGACTGTTATTGTCCGAAGCTATTCCAGCAGCCTTTCGCTAAAATCTATCTATCCTTATAAACGAGGGCTGTTGGGGAGGAGATTAAGATGTATTCAGCGCCACTGACAATCGGAATTGAAGAAGAATACCAACTGGTCGATCCAACCACTGGCGATTTGGCGACCGTCGTGCAGCAGCTGCTCCATGATGAGCGCATTATGGATATCGGCGAGCAGGTCAAACCGGAATTTATGCAGTCGCAGATTGAGATTGGCAGCAACATCTGCCGCAATGTGCAAGAGGCGCGCATGGAGTTGGTGCGCCTGCGCCGCGAAGTGAACGAGGTAGCCGAACGGCACGGCTACTGCATCATCGCCGCCAGCACGCATCCCTTCGCCCGTTGGGAAGATCAGATCGCCAACGAGGGCGAACGTTATGATGACCTCAAAGATTATACGCAAGAGGTCGGGCGGCAGCTGCTTATCTTCGGGATGCACATTCACGTCGGCTTTGGCACCGATGCCCCGCAGCTGGACCTGATGATTGACATTCAAAATCAACTGCGCTATTTCCTGCCCCATATCCTGACCTTCACCACCAGTTCGCCCTTCTGGCATGGGCATCCAACCGGGCTGAAGAGCTATCGCAGCATCATATTCGAAAACCTGCCGCGCACCGGCATCCCGCCTATTTTTTCGTCCTTCAGTGATTATCATGCCCTCGTCGATACCTTTGGGCGCACCGGCGCGCTTGGCAAGGGGCGCAAAGACGGCAAACCCGACTATACAAAAATCTGGTGGGACTGCCGCCCGCAGGAAGATTTCGGCACCCTTGAAATCCGCGTCTGCGATATCTGCACGACCATTGATGAAGCCGTCGCCATCGCCGCCTTGGTGCAAGCGCTTTGCGCCAAGCTCATTGAGCTCCGCAATCAAAACCTTAGCTGGCGGATTTATCGCAACGAACTCATTGCCGAAAACAAATGGCGCGCGGTGCGCTATGGCTTGGATGGCAAGCTGATTGATTATGGCCAGCGAGAAGCGATCCCCATGCGCTTCCTGACGCGCGAACTGCTGGAGTTGGTCGATGACTGCGTTGATGACCTTGGCTCGCGCGAGGAAATCAATTACATCCACACCATCCTGGAAAAAGGCACAAGCTCCGACCGTCAGCTGGATATCTACCGCCGATGCAAAGCCGACGGCGCCGATAATGAAGAAGCGCTAAAAGCCGTGGTGGAACACCTGCGCCAAGAAACCATGCTGGGCACGACGCATTAGCGCCGCCGCAGCTTCGCTTTTCATGCGATAAGCCCTATTTATAACGGCGGTCATAGCGAACCGGCAGCCCGTCCAAGCAAGCCGCAATATGAATGGCGGCCGCCTGCAGGGCGGTTGAGACCTCCGCCGGCGCCAGCGCGGTCACGCCGACCGCGCGGTTCTTTTCGGCGTACCGGTCAAGGCCGGGCAAGAGCGCGTCGGTGAGCTTCCCGTCCTCCACAATCACGCGCTGGAACCGGCCGTTGATGAGATGCAGATTGATCTCACTGTGATGGACAGTCGGGCGCCGCCCGCGCTTCTTCACCAACTCGCTGGCATACACCGACTGAACGCCATTGGCATTGACCTTCCAGCATACTTTGTGACCGCGGCGGGCGATAATGCTTCGTTCGTATGAGCTTATGAGAATCGTGTCCGGCTGGCGCAGAATATGCCAAATCCGCTGCCCAATCAGCAAAATCAGCAGGATGGCCGCGCCAATCCCCAGATACGGCAAAATCCGCGGGTCGGGAATCAGGGTGCCGGTATTGGGCAAAGCCAGTTCGCTGATTATTGAAGCGGTCGCGACCCAGGCATAAAGCGCAGCCAGCAGGACATACCAGGCGATTTGACGCATTTTCGCCCGCATCCAGCTTTTGGAACGCAAGAACCACAGTTCACCCGCCGCCGCGCCGGGCTGCAAACGCCAGATGCCGACCTCAAGCGGCAAGTCAATCAGGGGAATCGGTTCGGGCGGCGGAGCTTCTTCCGGCGGCTTGGTCACAAAGGGCTTGTTGCCCAGCGCCCGCGCCAATGCCAGCCCGACATTTTTAGCGTCCCGCTTATAAACCGACCGGTCAGGGTCCCAAAACCGCAGCGCTTCACAGCGGCGGCTCGACCGCGCCGCCGCCAAATCGGGGGACAAGAGGATGTTTAACTGCCAAGCGTCAGTCTTATATGACCAGCCCAGAGTCACCGCGGTAATATCATCGGCGGCGATTTCGCCTTCATCCGGCAAGCCGCGCATGTTGGCAAAAAGACTGTTATAGCAAAAGCCGCCGCCAGCATCGACCGTGACCTTCGCGGCCTGTTCCCCGCGGTCGCTGATGCGAATCAAGCGCCATCGCAGGCTGCCGTACTCAACAGCAAAATTATTGGATATTTTGATTTTTGTCATAACCTGCCAGCGACTCAAGATGTGTATCGGCAATAACTGTTTATTATGACAGACTTTATCCAAAAAAAGCAGGCGGGATTTCCGCCGTTTTCGCCAAGCCGACAGCCACAGTTCAGCGTTTTTCCTTAATCGATTTTTGATAGCGGCGGCGGATGAGGATCAGCAGGCAGAAAAGCAGCCCCATCAGCCCCAGAGCCAAGGTGCCAACGCCGCGCGCCGGCGAGGGTTCAAGCTGGCTGATGGCAACCGCAGTCAAGCCAAACAGGAACGAAAATCCATAGAGAATCAAAAGCGTTTGCCGCTGCGTAAAGCCAATGGACATAATACGGTGCGACACATGATCCTTACCGCCCTGCATCAGGGGGCGCCGCTCGACAAGGCGGGTTAGGACAGCCAGGTTGATATCCATAATCGGCAAAGCCAAAGCGAAAATCGGCACCATCCAGGTTACATTGAGCGGCTGTGTCTCAAACTTGAGCTTAATCGCCAGGACAGCTAAGATAAATCCCAAGGTATAAGCGCCCATGTCCCCCATGAAAGTGCTGGAGGGATTGAAATTGTAGGTCAGGAAGCCGATGACGCCGCCAAAAATAGCCGCCGCCAGCATACTGACGAGGATTTGCCCCTGTGTCACCGCAATCAGCAGGAAGAAACCGGATGCAATCGCCGAACTGCCGGCCGCCAGCCCGTCCATATTATCAATCCAGTTGATGGCATTGATGAGGGCGACAATCCAGAACAGGGTCAGGGGAATATCAACCAGCGCGCTGCCAAACAGCTGAATTTGGACGCCGGCCAAGGCGGCGACCAAAGCCGCCAAAGTCATCGCCAGCAGTCGAATGCGCGGGCTGAGGTCCCGGCGGTCATCCAGATAGCCAATCCACGCCAGCAAGGTCGCGCCGGCTACAATCGCGCCCAGTTCCTCCAGATACCCCGGCGGACTAAAAAGCAGCGTCGACAGCGCAAAGGCCAGATAAATCGCCACGCCGCCCATCAACGGCATGCGCTGGGTATGGATATTCCGTTTGCTCGGCGCAGCCATAACCCCCAGACGCATCGCAATCTGACGGGTGATGGGCGTTAAGCCCAAGGCCGCGGCAAACCCGACAATCATCATCGGTATGAATTGCAGGCTCGGATCCATAGCTTCAGTATAAAATGGAACATCCCAAGCTGAAAGAGGGCAAGCGAAGTCGATGACGGCGAGGACGCCAAATCACAGCGCCAGCAGCGAGACCGCAACCAAGGCCGCAAAGAGCGCCGCCGCCAGCATCCCCATATTGCGGAGGTCTTGAATCACAAAGCTGTAATCGGCGCGCAAGTCTTCCTCGCTGACCGCCTTGCTTGGGTTCGCCAGCATTTCGGCGACATAGTCGGCGTCAAGCGCGCCTTCGCTTTTGCGTTTTTCCAGCTGCGTCGATTGCAGGTCGCGCCGGCGCCGGCGAGGTTTCGTCACGGCATTGGCGAGAGCCGCTTCCGGCTTTGGCGGCCTGTCGGCCGCGCTTTGGGATTCTGCGCGGCTGCCGCCCGCATCCTGGCGGGCCTGCTCCAGCGCCGCCTTCGAGATATTGGGTTTTTTGCGTCTGCGTTTTGCCATCGCGCGAATTCTCCATCCCTTGCCAAAACTTTATCTGACTTTCATACGGCGCAGCCCTTGATAGGCTGGATTGCCCTGAATAGCCTTCCAGCGGGCTTCGCCGCCATCGGTATGCCATTCGACAACAAACAAGCCCTGGCTGTCCTGATAAGTGAAGCTGGGCTTCAAGCCGAGCAGAATTTGACGCATGGTGCCGATAATCTCTTTGCGCTCCTCACCCATCCGCAAAGTGAAGTATTGTCCGGCGACAAATTCAAAAAACATCGGCATCCCATCAAGGCTGCCCTCCATCTTCACCGGCGCCTCGGCCTGCATGCAGCTCATAAAAACATTTTGCAGCCGATTGTTCCACAACGTATGGTTGACGCGCTCTTCAATGTAATACGGACGGGGTTCAGGAGTTGAATAAAACCATTTGCGCGATGTGGTTGCCATCGTTCAGTTTCTCCACCGGCTCAAGCCATCACCATAATATCAGTATACCTCAAAATCCCAAGCTGCGGAAAGGGCAAGTCTTCACCAGGACGGACGCGGCGTTGACCGCCTTTCGATATATCTAGAACAAATGTTCTAAAACTGTGCTATGATAAAACCATTGTGACGTCAATGAGAGGCGAGCATCAATGAAATACCGCGATAACCGCACCAAACGCATCTTTGAGTTTATTTGTCAGTATGTCCGGCGGCAGGGCTTTCCGCCGACCTTGGGCGAGATTGCCCGATATGAGGGTTTCAAGTCCAATTCCGGTGTGATCCGTCATCTGGACAAGCTGGAAAAATGGGGTTGGATCGAACGTTTTCATGGTCGCGCCCGCACCATCCGCATCCTGCGGCAATGCGATTCACCGGCGAGGACAAGCCATGTCAGGCGAGGTAATAAGCCCGCTTCTCGCTTATCTTCTCGGCGGCGATAACCACGCCCGACTGCGGCAAGACATACAGCTGATACAATTCGCCGGCGGCGAATTGCTTTGGCAGCGCCGCATCCAGCAATTTATAATTCTGCACTTCGACGCGCAGCGTCGTGTAAAGCGGGTGAGTTCGCATGGCATAGCGGCTTGTGCGCCCTTTGACAATCCGCACCGTTTCTGATTCGCGGTCAAGCGCTAATTGCTGGACAAATCGATTGAAGTCAGCGGCGGCGTAAATCATAAGGCTTATGACCGCGATTTCAATCATCATCGCCACCGGCAGCAGCACGACCCGAACAAAGGACAAGATGACCACCACCGCCGTGATCATCGCCGCCACCGCGACGCTGCGCCGGACAAACCGCGCCATCCGCGCCTGAAACAGGCTGATATGCTGTTCAAGCGCGCGTATCTGCGTCTGGCTCATCAAGCCGAGACGGTTGTTTTTCAGGTCATTCTCGCTGGCGGCGATGATCTGCCGGCTTGGCTGTCCCATACCTAATCATCCTGCCGGTTCCGTTTGCCTATAAGCATACCACAAATAACGCCCATCTCAATTCCTGTCCGTTCCCGGACAATGAAATCCAATTTCATCGATTTTGCTTGAATAATCGTTTGGCAAAGGCATATTGATTTGTTATTATTCAGACAGTTCAATTTATTTCGCGAGTAGGCTGGAGGAAAAGCATGTTCAAATCAACTAAACCATCAGGAAAAATGGTTTTTGTCCTCATTATGAGTCTCTTGTTATTGTCTCTGTCGCCGGTCCTTGCCGCCGATATCGCCGTCGATGCGAACTGCACCCTGGCACAGGCGATCACCTCCGCCAATACTGACACCGCCGCTGATGGTTCATCCTGCACAGCCGGCAGCGGCGCCGATACCATTACCCTGTCGGCAGACGTCACACTGTCCGAAGCGCTTCCATCCATTACATCCGAGATTAAAATCGAGGGCGGCAACTATGCCATCAGCGGGGATGATGCCCATCGAATTTTTGATGTAGCCGCGGCTGGCGATCTTATGATTGTTAATCTGGCGATGACCCTCGGATCCGCTAACTCCGGCGGCGCCATCGCAAGTTCAGGCAGCCTGACCATCATCGGCAGCGCCTTTTCTACCAATTCAGCCACCGTGGACGGCGGCGGCATCGCCATTAATTCGGGCGTCGCCATCATCACCGGCAGCACCTTCTTCGCTAATTCAGCCAGCCGCAATGGTGGTGGACTTGCTGTCAATTCGGGCGTCGCCATCATCACAAGCAGCAATCTTTCTGCCAATTCAGCCACCGTGGACGGCGGCGGCATCGCCGTCAATTCGGGCATCGTGACCATCGAAAACAGTAACATTTCCAACAATTCAACAGAACGAGACGGCGGCGCAATATACAGCAGCGGCAACCTGACCCTCACCAACAGCACCGTTTCCGAAAACGGCGCGCCCAATGGCCGTGGCGGCGGGCTCTATGCCGCCACCGCCAGCGGCATAGCCTCTCTGACCCATCTGACCTTCTTTGGCAACAGCGCGGCGGCGGCCGCCGGCGGCGCCGTGCAGGTCAATGAAGCCACCGTTCATCTGCGGAACAGCATCCTGTATGGAAGCATCGCAAGCAGTGAAAGCGCAGACGGCGATGAAAGCGCCGCCGGCAATGACTGTGTGGGCGTATTGACACAGGACGTCAGCAATCTTATCGGGAGCGGTGATTGCAGCGCGACCGCAATCACCAGCGATCCCAAGCTCGGCGGCCTGACCGGCTCGCCGGCCTACTACCCAATAGACGATGACAGCCCGGCATTTGACGCCGCCGATTCGACCTTATGCACCACCGCCGACCAGATTGGAACACCGCGGCCTCAAGAGGCCGCCTGCGATATTGGCGCTTTTGAATATGTCAAACCGATAGAGGCGCAGGCGCAGCAGCTGCAGCAGGCAGAGCAGCAGGTCGAGACAACCGAAGAGCCAGGGACGCCCGTACCAACACCAACACTGACGCCAACACCAACTCCAACACTGATGCCATCAACCTGCCTGTCGCTTCCCGAAAGCATTGTGGTCGCGGGTTTCAACAACTCGACGCAGTGCCAGCGGCTTGACGCCGGCGGCATCGGGGTTCCAGCGATCATTGACGCCGGCTTTATTGATGCGGTGGATATTTGGAGCTATGTCACGCCCGGGATACAAGTCTGCTTCCGACAGAGCGGCGGCTCGTTCCTCTTCCTGGATGCAGCGGACATACCGCGCACCGCCAGCGAACTGTCATTGTCCTACCGCATCGAGGACGACATCTCGGAGATGATATGCACCCAGATTGACCGCGCCGGTTCGGTCATTCTTATGCCGGAATCGTAGCCGGTTCAGCGCGGCCGCAGCATCACATCCCGGATTCCAGCGCCGGCATAAACCGCGTCAGATACCATGCCAGCTGGTCGCGGGTGAAGACATAAATCTGTCTTTCGACAGCTTCAAGCAATGCTTTGGGGATATGCCGCCACAAACGCTGATTCATCTCGGTCGGATCATCCAGCGCCGAGCGGATCAAAGCCGGCGTCAGCCCCAGCCGTTTGCCAAAAATTTCAAGGGTGCGGCTTTTGCCATCCGGCATCAGCTGTCCAACAATCAAGTCGCGCCAGGCGCACAGCGCCTCAACCGACATAAACGGCAGCCATTCGCCCGGCTGACAGCTGCCCAGCGTTTCCGCCTGCCAGCCCTCAAGTTCGGCTTGGTCGCGTTCGTCCATCGCCGTCAGAATCAGATGCAAGGCGAAGAATTGGTCCCGCCGTTCAACCGCCGGCCATTCGCGGCCGGCGAAATGCGGGCGCACCATCTTGAGCGCCCAGGCTTCGTCAGCCGCCAAATGGGCTGCATAACCAGCCAAAAAAGCCAGATGCGCCTGGTCGCGCGCGCAGGCCAAAGTCGGATGTTCATTGAGCAGCCGACGCCAGGGACGTTCGGTGATATAGCGGTCATAAGCATAAAAGTGGGTCACTTCGCGCCCGACCCCGCTTGCCACCCGCGCGTCCGCGGCAATGCTGCCCAACTGAAACGCCGGGCGATGACTGAACAGCAGACCGCGGTATATCGGCGCCAGACGGCTGTCCCCAAGCAGGTCTTGCGCGATCTTGAGATGGGTGAATGGTGTTGGCATGGGCTGAATTGTAGAGGGCATCGCCCCTGATGACGAGAGGCAAGTCGCCGGCCAGGCGCTTGGGCGGCGGCGGCAAAATGTTCGGCGGCATCCTTATTCGCCGCGCAGCGCCGCCGCCGGTTTGAGGCGGCCGAGCTTCAGCGCTGGATACAGGCCGGCCAGCAAGGCCGCCGCGACCGCCACCAAAAATGCCTCGACAAACTCGCCCGGCAAAGGCGCGAACCGCATCGTCCAGCCAAAGGAGCGCACATTGATGACATCAATCAGCGCCAGCGACAGCGCCACGCCAATCGGCAGCGCCAGAACGCCAGCCGTCAAGCCCATCAGCCCGGTCTGAATCAAGGTGAATTGGGTTAGTTGACCGGCGGTCATGCCATTGGCGCGCATCAAGCCATATTCGCGGGTATGTTCCAGCTGCAGCGCCATCAACGCTGACAGGATCCCAATAAACGCGACCACAGTCGTTAGCAGGCGCAGGGCAATCGTAATGGCAAAGGTGCGGTCAAACACTTCCAGCGCCCCCCGACGCAGGCTCTCGTTATCCTGCGCCACCAAATCAAAATCCGCCAGCGCAGCGCGCAAATCCCCGATGACCGCATTCGGGCGGGCATTCGGCTCAATAAAAACACCTAGGGAAGTGATAAACGGATCATCGAAAAATCGGTCATACACCGCCCGCGACATATACACCGCGCCCTGGTCGGTGCTGTAATCGAAGTAGACGCCAAAGACCTCAAAGGTTTGGTCGCCGCGGTCGGTCGTCAGCGTGATGCGGCTGTTCGCTGGCGTGATGCCACGCCGAAAAGCAAAAGGCTCGCTGACCATGACCTGGCCGCCATCCAATGCGGCTTGATGTTCTTGGGGCGGCGCCTGCGTCCATTTGAAACGCCGGTTGCCGCCGGCAATGTCAAAATCGCTGGCTAAGAGGTTGACCGGCGGCATATCCGGATAATCGGGCGCGGCGACGCTGACATGCCGCGCCGATGAAACCGCCCGGACTCCCGCGACGCGGCCGGCAAGCTCAAGGACGGCTGAATCGACATCCACGCTGGCGAGGTTTGAGGTGAACAAAGGCGGCGAGACAAAAATCTGCGCGCCCAGCGAACTGTCCAGCCAATCGGAGACCGTCGTCCGAAAACTGGCGATCATGCCGCTGACGCCGACAATGACGCTGACGGCAATCGTCAGCGCGGCGACCGCCACCGAAGTTCGGCTCAATGACCGCGTGACAGCCCGCGGCGCCATCCGTCCCAGCGCGCCAAAGAGCCGGCTGGTCAGTGGCAGCAGCAGGCGCATCGCCAGCAGGAGCGCCGCCGGCGTGAACAGGGCGCTGCCGGCAATAATAAAGAACAGCGCCGCAAAACTCACCGACACGTCCTTGGTCGGCAGCTGCAAGAGAGCCAAGCCCAGCAGGTTCATGCCAGCCGCCAGCGCCGTGAGCGCGGGAAGGCGGCGGCGGGTTTGCGCTTCTTCGCTGGAACGTTTCATCGCGCCGGCCGGCGGCGTGCGGGTGGCATCATACGAGGGTAAAACGGCGGCGCCAACACTCGCTGTCAAGCCAATCGCGGCGCCTTTGACCAGCGTCAGAGGGGCAATGGCGATGCTCTGCACATTGACCGCAAAATACAAATCGCTGATGGTCTGTGACACCAGCGTCACCGCCCCGCGGCCAAAGACAGCCCCCAGCCCGATGCCCAGCGCCGTCCCAAGCAGGCCAAGCATAAAAGCCTCGCCCAGGACCAGCGCGAATATCTGGACTTTGGTCGCCCCTAAAGAACGCAGAATCCCGATCACATGGCGCCGCTGCGCCACGCTAAAGGTCACCGTGTTGTAAATCAGAAAAAGCCCAACTACCAATGCCAGCAGACTCAAAGCCTGCAAGTTGATCTCGAAGGCGGCGATCATCTGGTCCAAGGCGCTTTCGCGGCTGACATCCACCAGCGAAACCCCAGCCGGCAAGACCTCGATAATCCGCTGGATGTCATCGGCATCCAAGATAAGGTCAATGCGATGGATGCGTCCAGCCAAGCCGGCGATCTCTTGGGCTGTGGCGATGTCGGCGATCATCAGGTCATCAAGCGCCTGGCGGCTGGCATCGTTTTGCGGCTGCATGATGCCGACAACCCGCCCCGAAGTGAATCGGCCGCCGGCGCTGATATCGAGCGCGTCGTTCAGCTTGAGGCTGAATGCCTGTGCCAGCGAATCGCTGATGACGACCGCGCCCGGCTCGGCGATCAGACGATGGAGGGCGGCAAAATCAGCGCGGTCATCCCCGTCGGGATCCGCCGCCAGATAAGGACGAAACGGCGCTTCGACAAAGGGGTCAATCCCCAGCAGGCGCAAGGGACGGCCGCTTGCGGCTATGCGGACAAGCTCGGATATGACCGGCGCGCTGGACTTGATGCCCAAATCAATCCGCAGCGAGGCATACAGCGCCGAATCCAGTCCATTGGGGCCGCCGACAATCTGATGAGTCGCCCGGCCGCTGATGCTTTCAGCGCTCAAGGCAAAGGCGCGGCTGGCAGAACCGTTGGCGATATCGATGGCGATGACCACGGCGACGCCCAGCGCGACGCCGAGGACAAACATCGCGCTTTGGAAAAGACGGCGGCTGATATAACGCCAGCCAAGACGGATTATGACCGGCTGCACAGCTTGCCCTTTCGGTCGATTTTTGTCTAAAGCCCGAAGCGCCGCTTGAAGGTTCGCAGACGTTCCAGGTAATCATCAAGTCGGTCGCCGTGCGGATACACCGCCAGTTCAGTCGCGCCCAGCCGGTCCCAGCCAGCGACATAGGCCTCCCACTCGCGTTCGGGCAGACCTTCGGTAATCAGGCGGGTATGCAGACCAACGCGGTCGGCTCGACCGCATGCTTCGGCAAATGCCCAGTATTTGTCGGTGAGCCTTTGCGCCTGCGGCGGCGGCCCGGCATGCGCCACCCAGCCATCGCTCCGCTGCGCCGCCCGCTGCAAAACCACATCCGCGGTTCCTCCAATCCAAATCGGAATCGGCTGTTGGGGCGGCAGCGGATTGATGCCGGCATCGTCGATTTGGTCAAATTGTCCGTCGAGCTTGACCAAATCCCGCGTCCATAATTTCCGCAAAACCTCAATCTGCTCTTCAATCCGGGCGCCGCGCGTCCGAAAGTCACAGCCAAGCGAGTTGTATTCAACCGCATTCCAGCCGACGCCCGCCCCCAGCCGCAGCCGGCCGCCGGAAAGCAGATCCACCTGCGCCGCCTGCTTGGCGACCAGCGCCGTTTGACGCTGCGGCAAAATCAAGACGCCGGTCATCAAGCCAATGGTTTCGGTCAAGCCCGCCAGATACGCGAACAGGGTAAATGGCTCGTGGAACCTGTCTTTATAGGTGTATGGATTGCCGGCGCGCCAGCCTTCGCGTTCAGGATTAGCGCCCAGCACATGGTCATAAGCCAGCAAATGATGATAGCCCATGCCTTCGGCCGCCTGTGCAAAATCGCGAATCGCGACCGGGTCAGCGTCCAGTTGATTTTGCGGAAACACCACGCCAAATTTCATCATCGCCCTCCCTTCATCCGCCAATGCTGCCCATGCTAACCAAGACCAGCCGATTATGCCAGAGGACACCCCTTGCATCTGCCCTGCTTTGTGCTAAGTTTCCCCAAGTCAGCCAGCCCAAGGACAAGACGCGGCGATGCCGGATTTGTCGGTGGTGATTGTCAATTACAACACGCGCGACCTGCTGCGGAACTGTCTGCGTTCGCTGCGCGCCAGCGTCGGACTCGCGCTTGAGGTCATCGTGGTCGATAACGCCTCATCTGACCAGAGCGCCGACATGGTTCGGGACGAATTTCCCGAAGCGCTTTTGCTGGCGCAGCCCCAAAACACCTGGTACTGCGGCGGGAACAACATTGGCATCAGCCGCGCCAGCGCCGATTATGTGCTGCTGTTAAATCCCGATACCGTCGTCGCGCCGCCGGCTTTGGCGCGGATGCGGCGCTTCCTGATGAACAGGCCTGATTTTGCGGGCGTCACCGCACAGATGCGCTATCCCGATGGCCGCATTCAGCATACCTGTTCCAAAATCCCCGGCTATCGCAGCCTGATGCTGGATTATACTGTGCTTGGCTGCCTGTTCCCGACAGCGAAAAACCGCATCCACGCCGACTTGTTCTATGCCGATTGGGACCGCCGCAGCAGCCGCGGCGTCGAGGTGATTCCCGGCTCTTGCATGCTGATGCGCCGCCAGGACATTCGGCTGGACGATGACCTGCTGCTTTATTTTCCCGAAGACGCGCTGGCGCAAAGCCATCGGCGGCCGGCGTATTTTCTGGCGGATGCCAAAGTTGAACACCATGAAAAATCCTCCACTCGAACGCGGCTCGCCACGACTGTATTCTTCCGCGATATGTCGGTCTACTGCCGCAAGCGGTACGGCATCTTGCCCATGCTGCTGCTGTGGTGCTTGAGCCGGCCGGTGTATTGGGCGATGTGGCTGAAAAACCGGCAAGCCGCCGCCAGCCATATTCCAAGACCAACATAGTCGCACAAGGCGGCAAAACATGGTAAGATTTGACATAATGCGTCCAGCCAGCCGGCGAGAAAAATCAATATGCGAATTCTAATCATCTCGGATATTCATGCCAATTACACAGCTTTCGAAGCCGTCTTGCGGCACAGCGGCGGCGATTGGGATTTTGTCTGGTGTTTGGGGGATGTGGTCGGCTATGGACCCGACCCCAATGAATGCGTCGAGCGGCTGAAAACCCTGCCGCAGCTGTGTTTGGCCGGCAACCATGACTGGGCGGCGCTGGACCGGCTGGACACGCGCACCTTTAACCCCGACGCCCGCCATGCGGTTGAATGGACGCGGAAAACCCTGACCGCGCAAAACACAAAATTTCTGGAGGACTTGCCGGTAACCTTTGTCATCGGGGACTATACCCTAGTTCATGCCAGCCCGCGCGAGCCGATTTGGGAATACATCCTAGAGCCTTTGGTGGCGGCGTTGAACTTCCCGCACTTTGAAACGCCGTACTGCTTTGTTGGTCATACCCACCAGCCCGTGATTTATACCCTGATGGATGAAGACGGCGAGGCGCAGGCTTCCCCGCCGCGATACAGCCAGCCGCATTCCCTCAATAGCAAGCGGCAGATTATCAATCCCGGCAGCATCGGGCAGCCGCGCGACCAGAATCCAGATGCCGCCTATGGCATCCTCGATATGACCAGCGGCGTCTTTGAGCATCGCCGCATCCCATACGACATCAAAGACGTCCAAAGCCGAATGCAGGCGCACAGCTTGCCCAAGCGGCTCATCAGCCGTTTGGAGCACGGATTATAATTGCCCTCATGCACACAGAACAGGCATAAGCAAAGCCATGTCAAGCGAACTTAGCAGCAAGATGCGCGCCTATCTGGCAGAAATCTATCGGCTGGTGGACCGTCAGCCGGAATCAGTGGCTTATGTCGGCACCTCGAAACTTGCTGACCTGCTGTTTGTCAGCCAGCCGGCGGTCAACCGCATGGTCAGCAAACTCAATCAGCTGGGGCTGCTGAATCATGTGCCGTATCAAGGCATCGCCATGACCGACAAAGGGCGCATTGAAGCCCTGAAACACATCCGCCGTCAGCGAATCGCCGAAGTTTTTTTGGTGCGGGTCATGGGCATTAGCTGGCTTCATGTCTACGGCGAGGCACAGCGCCTTAGCGGCGGCCTCAGCGAACGGGTCGCCAAACGCATGTATGCGATGAGCGGCAAACCAGCCTTCTGCCCGCATGGCGAACCCATCCCGAATGAGCACGGCTTCGTCAAGCCGATGCAAGACCGGTTATTGGCACAGGTCAAAGCCGGGCAGACCGTCCGCATCAGCCGCTTGATTACCCGCGAATTGGACCGTTTGCAGTACATCGGCGCCCTGGGCTTAACCCCCAGCAGCATCTGCGCCGTCATTCATGTGGCGCCATTTAATGGCCCGATGCAAATCAAGCTGGATCGAGAATACCGCATTATCGGCAACAGCCTGGCGCGCTTGATTCGGGTACAGGAAATGGACGCAATGGCATCTTGAGCCCGATGCCCTTTGCCTTCATAATATGCGGCGAATATCATCGGCGGCCCGAGGCAAAACCATGAAAATCGGCGTACTCGCCCTGCAAGGCGCATTTATTGAACACATTCAAATGCTGGAGCAGCTTGGCATGGAGACGGCCGAGGTGCGCCTGCCGCCGCATTTGGAGGGCCTGCATGGCTTGATTATCCCTGGCGGCGAAAGCACCACCATCGGCAAGCTGGCGGTCTCTTATGGCCTGATTGAACCCTTGCGCCAATTCGTCAAAGCGAAGCCCGCTTGGGGCACCTGCGCCGGCATGATCTTTTTGGCAAAGGACATCGGCAGCGATGAACAGCCCATCCTGGCGGCGATGGATATTCAAGTCAATCGCAATGCCTTCGGGCGGCAGATCGACAGCTTTGAAACCGACTTGAGCGTCAAGGGGCTGCCCGGCGAGCCCTTTCATGCGGTGTTTATCCGCGCGCCGGTCGTCACCCAAGCCGATGTGCATGTCAACGTCCTGGCGCGCCTGGCGGACGGGCGCATCGCCGCCGTTCAGCAGGGTCATTTGCTGGCAACCGCATTTCACCCGGAATTAACCGCCGATTTAAGGCTTCATGCCTATTTTTGCGATATAGTAACAAAGACCGCAAGCTAAGTGAGACCGGGAGACGCCGCTATGGCATTCAGCCAGGATATCCATTGGGACGCCGAGCAGCCTGATGACGATAAGGAAGACACGGCATCGGCATTGATGGATTTGATGATGAACGATCTTGGGGATGCCCTGTCGGGCCTCGATGACATTGAAGAGCCATCCCCCGAAGACCTTGCCAAACTGGACGACGAGTTTGAGCTTGAGGCCGAAGCGCCGCTGGCATTGCTGCCGGCGTTTGAAGAGCCAGAGTTGGTCTCGCTGGAAGGCCTTGATGACATCAATGAGCTTGACGAGCTTGATGAGCTCGATGAGCTCGATGAGATGGACGATGAGCAGCTTGCTGACGTGGACGACTTCATTGACCAGGTGGCGGCCGGCAATTATATGGATATTGACAGCGAAGAACTCAATGATGAGGGCTATGATCTGGACGAAGCCGATGATATCGACGACTATCATGCGCTCTATGGCGCCGATGACAGCATCATTCCCTCATTCCGCGACGAGGATTTGGATAACGATGATGAAGGCGCCGTCGCGTTTTATGACGACCTGCGCTAATTCGGAGCAGCCGGCATGGATGGCATAATTATGGCGGCGGGCAAGGGCCGCCGAATGCGCCCGCTGACATTGAATACCCCCAAACCCCTGCTAAGCCTGCAAGGCCGTCCTATCCTCGCCTGGTCATTGATGAGCCTGCACGGGATCGTTGACCGGCTGCTGGTCGCCGTCAGCTATCTGAAAGCCCAAATCGAAGCCTTTATGGCGCGTCAAACCCTGTTTGCAGCTTATACATTGGTCGAGCAGCTGCCCCAGCCCTTGGGCACCGGGCACGCGCTGCAATGCTGTCAGGATCATCTCCAAAGCGACGATTTTCTGGTCGTGAACGGCGATGACCTCTACAGTCATGCCGCCCTGCGTCAGCTTAGCCAGCAGAAATTGGGCATCCTGTCGATGCTCAAAGACAGCTATGGCGGCTATGGCGTCATCCGGCGCAGCGAACAGGGGCATTTCATCGGCATCGACGAAAAGCCGCCCCAAGACCGATTCCGCCCGCCGGCCGCCTGCAATACCGGCGCTTACAAGCTGACGGCCGCGGTGTTTGATTACACCTTGGAAAAATCGCCGCGCGGTGAATATGAGATTAGCGATTATGTGAGTCAGGCAGCCCAGCATCAAGCCGTCGCGGTGATTGATTCTCCTTTTTGGCTGCCGATTGGCAATCCCGCCGCCCTGCATGAGGCGCAGTCGGTGGACATCCGCCGCTGGATTCCCGAACGCGAACCATAAACCAAGCTGCATGGACAAGGCTTGGAAGCGCCGGGCAGATATGCGACAATGGGCTTGTACTATTTTTCACAATAGGGAGAATTGGCAATCAGCATGATTCGCATCACCTATTCGACAGCGCAGCGGCGGCTCGCCGAGCGAATCCGCGATGATTTGGCTAACCAAGCCGCGCCGCCGGTCTTGCTGGTGCTGGTCTCGCCGCAATCCAACAGCGATCCGGCGGTACAGGCGGAAATCAGGCGCGCGCGGCAAACGCGCATCCACATCATCCCGATTCTGGCAGAACCCACCGCGCTGCCAGAGTCGCTGGATGGCTGCAAAGCGCTCAATTTTGCCGCCGGCTACAGCCGCGAGCGTCTGTGGCGGCGTTTGTCGCAGGCGGCGATGACCTCGGCCGATGTCCGCCAGGCAAACCGCCGCGCCCTGATGGTGATCGGCGGCATCGCCTTGTTGATGTTTGGGCTGGCGATTATCGGCCTGATGAGCGGCCAGGTCGCCTTCCCAGTGGATGAATACAACGAGGAAGCCACCTTTCAGGCGCAGTGGATCCACGGCATGATTGGGGAAACCCTAGCCTTCGCGCAGCCGCGCAGCGCCGATGACGCCATCCATTTCGAGGCGACCCTGCAAGCCGCGCCGACCCGCCTGCTCCTCTATATTCGCGAGACGGCCACCGCGATGCCCAGCATGCAGGAGGAATAATGCCCACCGCAGACGTGCTTGTCATCGGCGCTGGACCAGCCGGCATCAACGCTGCCTATGCGCTGCGGCAAGCCGGGCTGGAATACCGCGTCATTGACCGCGCAGCGACACTGGCGCCAACCTGGAGCAGCCTGTATCCATCGCTCCGTTTGAATACATCGCGCTTCTTCAGCCACTTTCCCGAACGCAGATTCCCGCTGCATTATGGACTGTTCCCATCGGCGAAGCAGTATCACAGCTATCTGGTGAAGTGGGTCCATGACCAGGATTTGCAGATTGACTTTGGTCTGGATGTCTATCGAGTGGCGCCGCGTGCGGATGGCCTGTGGCAGGTCGAAACCAGCGCCGGCATGGAAAGCTATCGGGCGGTCATACCGGCGACCGGCGTGTTCAATAACCCCCAAATGCCCGCGATTGAAGGGATGGAGAGCTTCGCCGGCGATATGATGCACTCCAGCGACTTCCGCCATCCCCATCAAGTCAAGGGCAAGCGGGTCATGGTCGTCGGCAATGGCCCCAGCGGCGCCGACATTTCCGTCGCCGTCGGGCCAGTGGCGGCCGATGGATTCGCTTATCTGGCGATACGAACCGGGGTCGATTTGCGCCCGCGCTATCCTTATGGGCTGCCCCGTCACGCCTGGATGCTGCTGGGAAGTTATCTGCCAGATAAAATTTGTCAATGGATTCAGCGGCAGACGGAATCCATCAAATACAATACAGCCGACCTTGACGTCTGGGAAGCGCCGCCCAACACCGGCAGCGCCGTCGCCTATCGCGGCCCCGAACTCTTGAATGCCTTGCGCGCGGGGCAGGTCAAAGCCATGCCGCATCCGATCCGTTTTGATACGAAAGGCGCCGAACTGGCGGACGGCAGCTATCTGGAACTAGATGCGGTGATTATGGCGACTGGATTCCTGCCGGTCTTGCATCAGTACCTTGATATTGACATGCAGTTCAGCCGTGAGATGGCTTATCCCGCCGCCGGCTGTGATTGGGACATCGGCCCAAACGGCGTGCGCGGCTGGCCTTTGCGCGATGTCAGCCGGCATCCGAATGGTCGGCAAGCGCTGGGGCATGAGGGTTTGTATCTGGTTGGGGTTTTTTACAAGGGGCGCGGCGCGTTTTATAATATGACCGTTGAAGCCGCCATCGCCGCCGAACAAATCACCGAGCAGCTTGCCCGGCGGCAATATGTCGGCGTTGCTGTGGATGCGGCGATGGGCGATTAGGACATCAGGGCTGATTTGCCCTTTGTTTTATCCCCCACAGCGCATAGTTCAATTTATCAATTCGCTTATCGATGATATCGCAATAGACGGGATTCAACTCAAAGCCAATACATTTTCTATCAGAACCCAAGCAAGCCGCTATGGTTGTTCCCGAACCGCAAAATGGGTCTAACACCATGCCATTCGGCGGACAGCTTGCCTTGACCATTCTTTCGATAATCTCCAAGGGCTTTTGCGTCGGATGATCTTCGCGCTCTTTATGCTGACGGTGCAGGCGCGAAACACTCCACACATCTTTTGGATTGCAGCCCTTCTCCAGCCACTTGCTGCCGACAAAGACAGCCCGCGTTCTTGCCTTTTTTGTCTGCTCGTCATACGGGATTCGCACCGCGTCAATGTCAAAATAGTAATTTTTGCTTAGGGCAAAATAGCCGATGGTGTCATGCACCGACGAAAACCGTCGGGTCGACCCGCCCATGCTGGGGACGCGCCGGTCCCAAATAATTTCATTGATCATCATTAACTTTTTCTTCATAAAATAGAATATCTCCGGCGAGCGCCGCCAGGTCGCGAAGATGTACAGGCTGCCGGTTTTCTTTAACTTGGGGATAACCAGATCGACCCATTCGATTGTCCAGTCCACCAGTTCTTCAGCGCTTTTCATATCCGAATCATTGCCATAATCTTTCCCCAATCCGTATGGCGGATCGGCAATCACAAGGTCAACTGATTCATCGGGTATCAGATGGGCATGGGACAAGAAATCCTTGTTGTGCAGTTCGTATGTCATCATAGGCTGATACACTCTGACTTTTCTTTCAGACTATCCCGCTAATTTAGCAGCATACAGACCAACAGCTGATTTTGCAATTTACTGTCGAGCGTCGGGTTAGTATCGGACTATCCGACTGAAACGCCGTCAATCAGTCCCGATGTTTGACCTCTTCCATGAAATGCCAGTCTTTCGAGTGTTCTTCGACCAGATAAATGCCTGGAACCGAGATAAGCCCGACGGCAAGCCGCGCCACCGTCGCCGTCGCAAACAGCGGCGCCATCTCCTCCAGCGACATCAGACCGGCGAAAGCCAAAAGCAAAAACAGAAGCCGGTCGGCCGGGATGCTGATGACATTGCTCAACAGCGCCCGCCCCCACTGCTTCCGCTGTCCATAGCGTTTCTTCCACCAAGTGTACAACTCGGTATCCAACAGTTGAGAGACAACCGTCGCCGCAACCGCCGCCAGCAGAAAACGCCAGTCGGTTTGCAGCAGTTCGCCCAAAACCGTCTGCTCTTCAGCCGTCATTTCGGGCGGCAGCTGTGAAATCAGCCAGAAAAAGCCCTGCGTCAGCAGATAGATGAGGGCCGAGGTGATGATAATCGTCCGCGCCACATTCGGGCCAGCCAGCTTGTGCGCCATATCGCGCAGGGTGAACGTGAGCGGATAAACCAGCGTGAAGGCATTAAAGCTCAAGCCGGCAATCGCCAAACCGCGCAGGCTGGTGATATCGGCAAGCATCTGCGCCGCAACATACATCACGCAGACAACAATCAGCACATGCAAGTTTCGGATTCTCATGGTTCGCCCCCGATAAACAGACACCCGCATTATAACAAAACGCCGGCGAGTCTAGTCAGGGATTCTTGCCGTTCCGCTCGCGGTCAAGGAGAGCTTGCTTGCGGTCGATCCCCCAGCGATACCCGCCCAGGCCTTGATCCTGGCGAATAACGCGATGGCAGGGAATCACCAGCGCGGCCGGATTGCTGGCGCAGGCGCGGGCGACGGCGCGGCTGGCCTTCGGCTGGCCAATGGCGGCGGCAACCTCGCTGTAGCTGCGCGTTTCGCCAACGGGTATCTGCCGCAGCTGCCGCCAGACCTTGATTTGGAAAGCGGTTGCCTGAATATCCAGCGGCAAATCAAGCGGCGGCTGCCCGGCTTCCAGATAAGCGATGATCTGCTCGACCCAACAGCCCAGCCTCTCATCATCCCGAATCCGTTCAGCCTTTGCGAATTCGGCTGCCATCTCCGCCGTCAGCGTTTCGGCGCTGGCCCCCAGGCTGACTTTGCAGATGCCGCGTTCGGTCACGGCCACCAGCAGCTGTCCCAGCGGACAGGGGCGAACGCTATAGAAAATCTTCGCGCTTTTTTTAAGCATCCCGGTCGTCTTGTCAATCGGTACCTGTTGGATATAGGGCATAAGACCGCCGCGCTAAAATAATACAGGGGCTTGAATGCAGCCTTATTTATGATTTATGCAGGCGCGGATCAAGCGCGTCCCGCAGACCGTCGCCAATGAAGTTGACGCATAACACCGTCAGCGAAATCAGCATACCAGGCCAGAACACCAGCGTCCAGGTAATGGTCAGATAATCTTTGCCATCAAAGAGCAGACGCCCCCAAGTTGGAAAATCGGGCGGGAAGCCCAGCCCCAGAAACGACAGCGCCGATTCGGTAATGATGGCGCTGGCGATGCTGAATGTCGCCGCCACAATCACCGGACTCAGCACATTCGGCAGGATATGGTAGCGGACGATGCGGCGGTTTTGCGCGCCCAGGGCGTTGGCGGCGGTGATGAACTCGCGCGATTTGACCGTCAGCACCTCGCCGCGCACCAAACGCGCCGTCGGCATCCATTGCAGCCCGCCGATGATGATCATCATCAGAATGAAGACGCCGCCTTCAGGCCCAAAGGCGGCTCTCAGCGTCTCGCGGAAGAGCGTCGACAAGACCAGCAGAAGCGGCAGCTGCGGCAGCGAGAGAAAAATGTCGGTCATCCGCATCAGGGGATCATCAAGCCGGGCAAAGTATCCTGAAAGCAGGCCAATCACTGTGCCGATGGAAATCGATAGCATCATCGCCGATACGCCAATCGCCAGCGAGACTCGCCCGCCCTGCAAGGCGCGTGCCAGGGTGTCGCGGCCGAGGTTGTCTGTCCCCCAGGGATGCTCCGGCGAGGAAACCTGATAGTCGTCGATGATGTCAATATAGGTTGGGTCAAGCGTCCAGAAGGCCGGTCCGATGAGGACGCCAAGCACGATGACGGCCAGCACGCCGACAGCGATGATCGCCAGCCGATGACGGCGGAACTGGCGCCAGGTATCGCCCACAAAGGTGCGGGGCTTCTGCATCTGCGCCGCGTCGACGTCCATTCGCTTGATTTTCACTGTTGAAGTCATAATCTGTCACATTCAACTGTAGCTGATGCGCGGGTCAAGCAGGCCGTAAATCACATCGGCGACGATGTTGAATAGCACCACCAGCACCCCATAGATAAAAAGCACTGTCACCACCGTCGGATCGTCGCCGCCCTCAATGGCGATGATGAGATAGTGTCCGATGCCGTTGACGCGGAAAATCTGCTCGGTGATCAGC
Organism: Phototrophicaceae bacterium; assembly: GCA_965203755.1. Taxonomy (GTDB): domain Bacteria; phylum Chloroflexota; class Anaerolineae; order Aggregatilineales; family Phototrophicaceae; genus UBA6055. The sequence goes on from OZ241910.1 coordinate 1,346,509, forward strand.
GCGCCGGAAAAGACGCCGGGGACGCCCAGCGCCAGCAGCGTCACCACCGGGATTAAACTGTTGCGGACCGCATGGCGGGTCACCACCGTGCGCTCGCTCAAGCCTTTGGAGCGCGCCGTGCGGATGTAATCCTGCTGGAGATTATCGAGGGTCGAGGCGCGGGTATAGCGGCCTAGCTGGGCAGTATAAAACAGGGTCAGCACCGCCACCGGCATAAACATCTGCCGCAGCTGCACTTGCAGCGATTCGATATCGGTGACTACGTGGGTGGTGTCATAGAGCGAGGGAAACCACTTGAGATTGACGCTGAAGATGATGATGAACATCAAGCCGGTGAAGAAGGTCGGCACTGAAAAGCCGAGCATCATCGTGAAGGTGCCCACCTGGTCAAACAGCGAATACTGCTTGTAGGCGGAAAACACGGCGATGGGCACAGCAATCAAGGTGCCCAGAATATAGGCCGAGCCGACCACCCACAGGGTTTGCGGCAGACGTTCGGCAATGATGTCCATAATCGGCCCGCGCGTCTGATAAGAGATGATGCGGGTTCGGTCTTCGGAGCCGGGCAGGGTGACGCCGGTCGCGGTTTCAAACAAATTCATGGGTTCGGAAATAAAGAACTGTCTGATCCATTTGAGGTATTTGACGGCGAAGGGATCGTCGGCGCCCAGGGCATCGCGGATTCTTTGCCGCGTTTCCTGCGGGATGGTCATTGGCAGGCCGCTAGTCGGGTCGGCCGGCGACAACTCCACAATCACAAAAATAATAAAACTCATAACAAGGATGGTCGGTATGGCGGTCAACAAACGTCTAATAATGTATTTGCCCATAGCCTCACCTTATCAATGACTTGGCTGGCGTTCAAAAGAGGGCGGCGACCGGCCGCCCTCTTGCTTGCATTTTATAGATTGGAAGGCCGCGCTAGTTACGCGTCCATTCAGCGATATTCCAAAGTTCGGAATCCCAGGCATTTATAGCAGCGCCGGACAGCGAATTTGAAATAGCCGAGACACTGGCGCGGAAGACCAGCGGGATAAACGCGCCGTTCTGAACCATCAGATCATTCATCTGAACCGCCAGAGCAATGCGGTCTTCCAGCGGGAATGTCGTTGCCATTTCGTCCAGCAGCGCGTCATACTCTTCGCTGTAGAAGCGCGGATTGTTTGAACCTGACCACTTGTTCCAGGGACCGGTGATTTCGGTCGTGCGCCAGCTGCCCAAATAAGGCTCTGGATCAGGGCCATTAGAACCGTTGGTGTACATTTCGATATCGGTGTAGAACTTGTTGTAGGTATCCGGGCTGGCGACATCGCCGCCAAAAAACACCGACGCGCTGATGTTGCGGAGTTCGGTTTCGATGCCGATCTCTCCCCACCACTGCTTGATCAATGCCTGCGTGCTTTGACGAACGGCATTGGTCGAGGTCTGATAGGTAACGCTTAGCGGAACGCCGTTGAACTCGCGCACGCCGTCGCCGTCGCTGTCGACGATGCCGGCTTCGTCCAGCATAGCATTGGCGCCATCAATATCCTGCGTCAAGCAAGCATCATTGTTGGGTGAAGCATACCATGCAGGTCCAGAAACAACGTTGCAGGTCGCTACACCGCCCTTGCCATATAGCTGTTCAGCAATGATATTGCGGTCAATCGCCATCGACATCGCCTGCCAAACGGCCGGTTCGGTCAAGAAGGGGTGCGCGTTAGAGCCATCCTCCATCCAGACCGAGCGGGTATCTTCATCCAGCATCGGATCGGGATTGGTCTGGTTGACAAGCAGGCGCTCGACGTTGTTCGCATATTCGGCGACAACGGTGCCAAGCCCAGCCGCTTCCATAGCATTCAGCACCGCCGGCGAAATCTGCAAGTTCCAGGCATAGTCGGCTTCGCCGGTTTCCAGCACGGCGCGGGCCGCCGATTCGGCATCGCCGCCGCCCTTGAAGACCATGCGGTCAAAGTACGGCTGCCCTTCGACGCGGTAATTCGGATTGGCGGTGTAGGTGACCACATCATTGACGCGGAATTCATCAACGACGAAGGGACCAGTGCCAATCGGCGCGAAGTTGTCTTCCGAGCATTCGAGCGACGCGGCGCCGATGCAGTCCTCAAACTGCGCTTTTTGGATAATCGGCGTCAGGTAGCCGACGAAAGGTCCATAGACAAATGCTTTAGGAACAGTGAAGTTGATCTTGACGGTAAGATCATCCAAAGCCTCGAAGGATTCCACGCCGTCAAACTGGTTCAATACAGAGCAGCCAGTGTCTGGGTGCATGCAAAATTCGCCGCTGAAGACGACATCATCGGCCGTCAATGGCGAGCCATCCGACCAGAGGATGCCCTCTTGCAGCGTCCAGGTGACAGAAGTCAGATCTTCCGCTACTCCGCCATTTTCGAGAGTCGGGATCTCGGCCGCCAGCCATGGCACCATCTCACCGGCGGGGTCATACCGCGCCAGTGGCTCGAGCACCGAAGCCGCCGCCTCGAATTCTTTAGTGCCAGAAGCCAAATAGGGGTTCATCTGCGACGCCGCCTGCCAGAACAGGATGTTGACGGTGTCGGCGCTTTGCGCCACAGCGATGCCGCCAAACGACGACAGCACCATAACGACGACCAATAAAAGAGTTAGTTTAGTTTTCATAACATTCCTCGCTAATAGATTGAACAGATTACGATAGTACAGCATTAATAATATACTAACAAAAGGAATTATCCGCAAATCCTATTTTTGAGAAAATGATATACTCTTTATGTTTCAGCGAAAGTCCTAATCCTAATTTCGCGCTTGCGGGACAGGATGAGGCGCGGGACTGGCATAGAAGAATATGCAATGGTATGAGCGCCTGGTCAGCACCCACTAACTGGCGTTTTGTCAGTGAATCCCGAGTTGATGGGACTTGTTGATCAATTCATTGACTGGCGCTGAACAGTCGGACGCGAACTTAAAGCCGGGCTAGACAGCGGCGCCGAGCGAGTTGGAATGCGAGGAAACGCGGTCTTGTGAGCACGGCAGGATTCGAACCTGCAACCAATTGATTAAAAGTCAACTGCGCTGCCATTGCGCCACGTGCCCGTATCGCCAAGAAGTATATCGAAACGCATCGCCGGAATCAAGCCGCAGTTGAAGCGGCGAACTTGCGCGGGGCCGCATCAGCGGCATACAGATGGTTCAATATGGAAAAACAGCTAAGTTAAATTGCCGTAATCTGAATGACAATGTTATACTTGATTGGTTATAATATACTGATTAAGTCGATCATTCATGGTTGGGGGAACTATGGCAGAGCTTAAACCCCTTGAAGCGCCGGTCACTGCGGTAGCTGATTTGCCCTTGCGCCGTCCCGGGCGGCCCTTTGGGCGCGACAGCATCCTCAAGACGGTTCTTTCGGAGTTGCAGCAAAATCAAAAGGTGGCGCTGCATGGCGCATCGGGTATTGGCAAAACAACGATTGCGGCGACGATTGCCAGTGTCTATGCACAGCAAGCCAATCAGTCGGTTTTGTGGCTGAACAGCCATAACCCGCCGCTGTCAGAATTGATGGTGCGGATCGGACGCGCCTACCGCGTGCCTGACATGAGCGCCAGCCAAAACCCGCTCGGCAAAGCCCCGGCCCTTGCCAGCCGCTTCAATCAGCACAAACCCCTGCTTGTCCTCGACGGTGAGATCCAAGCATCGGTTTTATCCGCGCTGATCGAGCGCTGCGCGGCTGATATTCCCGTCCTGGTCACGACGACCGCGGCGCTTGACGGCGGCAGCTGGCGCAATCGCTTGATTGGCAGATTAGCCGATTCGGATGCGGTCCGGCTGTTCAAACAGAAAGCCGGCATTCAAAAAAATCAATTTGACACCATTGTGTACTCAATTGCCGAGCGCGTCAATTTTGAAGCCTTCCCCCTGGCATTAGCCGCCCGGTCGATGATTATCTCCCGCCAGTCTCCCCACGATTTCAACGAAACCCTGCACGAACTGCTTGACAGTCTGGACAACCGCGGCACCATCGCCGCCTTGACAGCCAGCTATCGCTCCTTGAACCAAAGACTGCGCGATTTACTGCTGGCCGTGGGCGGCACCCTGCGCGGCGAGGGGTCAGCCGCATTCCTAAGCCAGGTGAGCGGCGTGACCGCGGCAAGTTTTGACCAGGCGATGACTATTTTATCGCGCCTGTTCCTTGTCGACCGATTCCAACGTTATGGCGAACCCTACTACCGTCTGCATCCGCTGGTGCATGATTTCCTCAAAACCTGGTCGCAAAATGTCAACAGCATCGATCTGATACGTTCCGACATCAAAGACGCCATCCGCGGCTATTTGGCGACCTACAGCCAAAGCCCCGATGCCAATAGGCGTCTGGCGGCCGAGATGGATAATTTCATCGCCACGGCGTATTGGGCAGCCGAGCATGGCGACCGCGGTCTGGCGGCGGCCATTGGCGCCGTTTTATCACAGCAGGATGACTTTGTGCAGTCGGCGGGTTACAGCTATGAACTTTCGTTCTTGCAGGCCATCAGCGCCGGGACAGCCGCCGAGTTTCTGGCGGACAGCAATGAGGAAGTCCCCGCCGCCGAAGCCGCGGCAGATGATACGGCGGCGGAAGACCTGGCGCATGACGCCGAAGACGAATCGGAACTTGAGGCCGCTGAAGACACGGTGGACGCTGAAGAAGCCGCCGCCGGTGACTCGGCGCTTGTCCCGGCCGGCGATGTCAGTCTCCAGTCGATGAATATCGACCAGCTTCGCACAGCGCTCGACCTTGCCCGTCAGAATGATGAGACAGACCGCCAGCTTGAGATCCTGAAAGCCATTGCCGGGCTGCAAATCAGTCAGGGAGACGAAAGCGAAGCCCTGGCAGCCTATGGCGAAGCGCTGGAGATTTATGAAAGCGGCGAGGATAAGGAAGGCGTTCTGGAAACGTTGGATGCGCTGGCTGGATTATTGATCAATTCCGAAGCGGCGCCGGCGGCCATAGAACAGGTCAGGCTGCGTACCGCGCTGAGTCTTGCCCGCCAGCATCAGGACACCACGCGCCGGCTGCATATTTTGCAAGCCATTGGCAAGGCGCAAATCAGTCAGGGAGACGAAAGCGAAGCCGTGGCCACGTACAGCGAAATACTGAACATCTATGAAGCCGACGAAGACCGGCAAGGCATCCTGGACACCCTGGATATGCTGGCGGGGCTGCTGATTCGCACCGAAGCTATCCTGACGGCTTTTACGCATATCCAGCGCGGGCTGCACCTGGCGGAAGAGCTTGGCGATGAGGACACCGAAATGCACCTGCAAACCACGCGCGGGGATGCTCATCAGGAATTGGGTGAATCCGTGTCGGCGGTCGAGGCTTATGAACTGGCTTTGTCTGTTGCCCGCGACCGCGACGACAAGCAGAATGAAGCGCTGATTTTACATAAGCTGGGGCTGGCGCATCTGGACGCCGGGGATGCCGCCCGCGCCATTCAGGCATTGGAACAGGCGAACGATCTCTTCAAGCAGCAGTCCAGACGGGCGATGGAAGGTCAAGCGCTGCGCGGCTTGGGCTCCGCCCATGCCGCCTTGGAACGTTGGAGCGAAGCGGTCAACTTTCATACATCGGCGCTGCATATCGCCCGTGAAATTGGCAATGACGACCAAGAGGCGCGGCAGCTGCGGCAGCTTGGTCAGCTTTTAATCGAAGCCAATCGTCTGCCCGAAGCCCTGACGCGCTATCGTCAGGCGCTTCACATGGCTTACCAAGCAGAAGCGGCAGAAGATATCGTCGCCGTGATTGTGGAACTGGTCACGTTGATGATGAGGAACGCGTTCCTGGCATCGATTGCTGAATTATTGATTGATGATGCCATGAGCTACGGCGCCGACAATCGGGATGTGCTGCGGCTGCGGGACGAAATCGCTTTGGCGAAAAAACAGGCACAAGAAAACAGCGCCGCCTTGGCCGAAGTGGCCGGCACCGCCCGAGATTACGCCGCCAACGCCTACCGCTTGAGTTGATGCGGAAGTGAAAAGCGACCGGGCGAGCTATGAAGCGTCGCCCGGCAAAAGTTCAAACCTGGAGCCGGCGGCTAATTCTGCGATGCCCGGCGGTTGATGTGGTCGGGGATATGCTGGAAGAACTGCGTCAGCGAGGTCTGATTGTCCAGGTGATCGCTAATCATGTCAAAGGGCGAAGTCAGGTTTTGCTCGCCGAAGGCGATCATCCAGTGATTTCCGTTTCCCTTGACCCACTGGCCCCCATAATGACGGCGGATGGTCTCGCCCAGGAAGGCGCCGAATTTTTCCCTAAGCACGGTTTTGTCGCCTTCATTTAACTTGGCGCGATGCCGGTCAATGTAAGTATCCAGCCATAAAATCGAATCAGCCGAAAAATCCAGCCGAACATCTTCTTTGTCGCTGATGACCTCAATGACCAACTGCGCGTCTTCATGCAGTTCAGATGCTTTTGCCGCGGTATTCAAGAGACATACTCCTCTTTAAGATAGATAGACTTCGGGCGTGATATGCAGAAAATCGGTTTTCGGACGTAAAAACCTTGCAGTGCGTTTATTTGCTAATGAGCGCCACAGTTTGGATACACTCACAGCGAAAAATCTTACAAAGGAAATAGGAAAATTTGATAAAATGTGATTGCTTGCCGCAATACTCCACAGCGTGTCACCAGACCGAACTTCATAACTTGCGCGGCTCAATATGCACATTAGCCATCACTCATCGCGCATTGCCTGCGTATGCTCAATCACCTCCTCGACCGAAACACAGACGTTGTCGATGAACTGGGCCGCTGGCGGCGCCGCTATCGCCAAAGCCACCACAACCGCCGTCAAAGTCCGAATGAATTCTTTCCCATGCTCTTTGATAAAATCCTGCATGCCAAGCCTCCTAAAGTTTCAATTCCGATAACGCAGTTCCCTTATCAGATACGACACACCGAATACAGTTAATAACAGCGCCACCAAGACAAAATTGATCTCGACTGTCCGCTGTACGGTTGTGCTTTCATAGAGCGGAAGGATTTCCTTCACAAGATGATAACAGACTGTATCAAGGCAAGCAAAAAGATCATCACATACATTGTCAAGTACGACAATGAAAGGTTCACATAACGGATTAGAGAACGGATCGGTATCAAGCCACTCATCCATAAACGCCCACTTCCAAAGCCGTTAGGATCATCAGACTTGGATTGACAAGCTGAACACTTTTAGTCGGTTCATTATCATGGAAACGAATTGTTGGCGAGATGGTTATTTCAGTATCGCGGGTTACCGGCAACGGCGTCTGATAAGTGATTAGTGTATTCTCACGAGCCGGCAATCCGCGAAAAACAATATCTGAAGTTTGCCCCGCATTGCCAGATATCATTGCCGTCTGTTGCAAAGAAATATCAGTCGAACCTTTTTTCAGTCCTAAGATAAACCGTTCACCGTGAATGCTATACGCGATAAACTGCACAGCAAACAGCACTTCATCAGTTTGCGGGGTGAAAGTGAGCTTGCAGTTGGCATGCCAGGCCGTCAGTGACTGCGGATTGGTCAGAGTAACTGTGCTGTTGATGCCAATCACCGCCTTAAACAGCTTGCTAGCTTGATACACGCCTGGATACAGCGCATTGACTTTCGGCTGCATGTCCTGCGTCTGGGCGCGCAGAGCATTCAAATTGTCCCGAAACTGCGTGTTGTAATCGCTGGCGATAAGCGGGTCATTCGTCACCCACGTCTTCGGATTCGTCCACGCCATGCTTAAAACTCCTTCCTGGCCACACGTTCTAATCTAAAAATATCATACTACGTTTACGTAGACTACAGTTCCATGGCCCAAATCAGATGATCTGCCACACCCAGACTCATCGGTCCGCCAGCCGTGAAGGTCACCGTGAAGGTCACCTCGCCGGCCGCAAAGCCCAGAAAAACCGTCGACGGCATCAGCGATACCCAGCTGTTGCCCTGCATAAAGCTGTCCAGATACACATCAACCGTCTTTGCCGGGTTAGCCTGATAACAGCGCAGACGTAGCTCAAAGCCCACCGTTCCAGACGACGTTGTCTGGAAAGCTACCTGGCACCCCGCCATAATGTTGGCCGATGATTTTGCCACCGTCAAAACCAGCGCCGGTGAGCCAAACACATCATTGCCAGTCGACATTGACACCGCCGAACTCGACACCGACCGCACCCGCGATACCAGATTCGAAGCCTGACCATCCGCTTGAGCTTTCAAATACTCCTGATTGTCACGCACGTATGTATTTAGATTCGCCGCGTTCAGCGGGTCATTTCTTGCCCACGTCTTTGGATTCGTCCACGCCATATCATATCCCTACCACTACTTCACCAACTTCTTCATGCCCGGTCACGCCGACCAAGCCATAATTGTATTCCGTAAACGGCCACAAGCCAATTTTTAGCTTTGATATCCCCGCCGCATAAGACCATTCCATCGACTGAATATACGCCGCCTCGTCGATATCGCCCTTCTTCAAATCAACAATATCCATTAGATCATAAGCCCGCGCATCCTGAAGCGCCGCCCCCATCAGATAAATCGCGCCAAGCTCATTTTGACTTTGGAAACCTTGGATGTAATGCTCAAGCAGCTCCTCCTCCTCGCCGCCCAAGTTGGCCAATTCCAGCATGGCTTGACGCCCGCCGCGATTGCCTGTCCGCACCACCTGCCGCGAAACCGATTCAATCTGAACCGTGTCTGCATAAATCGCCAGTTCCTCGATAATAACCCGTTCTCGCCCCGCGTTCTCAAATCGCAGGTACAGATGAAAGCCATTAAACGAAGGGAAGCACTGCACGCCATCCGGCAGCCCTTCAAGACGAATGCCGCCGGTAATCTCAACCGGATACCCATTGACATAACTCTCGAACTCAAAAAACGACCCGCCCGGCGGCAGATGAAAGTTCCGCAGCGTCTTGAACAGCATATCACTTCGCTCAACGCTGGCCGGCGAAAGCGCCGCCAGTTCAGAAACCCGCTCATGCCAAGACGCATAATCAACCCCGTTCCAAGACGTCAGCGTTTCACTGTAACCCGCAGTCCGAACGAACGTCTTGCCATAGCGACCGCGGAAAGCGATATTGTGATTGTAACGCCCGCCCGCCTCGACAAACAAATAACCCGCTTCGCTCAAAATTGCCTTGGATAAGAGGCTGAATACGCTGCCCGACCGGTCCGCGCTGTCAACGTCCAGCATAATCGCATCCACCCGCCCCAACCGCTGATAGCTGGCTTCAAAATGTCCGCGTGGATAATACGCCCCTAACAGCGTCATGGCGCCAAGCGCAGAATCGCCCAGCACACCGTAACGATACGTTCCCGGCGCCAGCCCATGCGGATTCACCCGAACTTGATGCCACGGCGCCGAAACTGACCCTCGCGTCAGCGCATCAATAATCATATCCGACGCCAGAAAATTGATATACGTCGCCGTATCATCATCATGATGCAGCCACGCCAGCGCGTAATCCGCCGTCACCGACAGCTTGCCAGCCGGCAGACGCGCCACCTCCCGGATGTAACCAGTGTACAAATAAGGATCGTCAAATGTAGGTGTCCGCACCCTTGCCAGCCGTCCGCGAAGCGCAATCCGCCGACCATGCTTGAACAGCTTAAGAAATTCGTCGTCATAGCTTTCAAATACCGCCTCCAGCCGACCAACCGTCTGTATCCGACCGACCATATCCATCGAGCGAACCACGTTGAACGACTGCATCGAAGCCGAAACATTGTATTCAGCGAAATTGTCTTCATTGACGTCTAGATAACAGTCAAACCTAAGCGACATAACATTCCAGCCTGAAGTTAATCCCAATGTAGAGATCGCCAGCCCACTTCTGAAGCCCAACCGTCGCTTGAATCACCGACAGCGATAGTTTGAGAGAAGCGGGTAACGAGATTCGAACTCGTGACCTTTTCCTTGGCAAGGAAATGTTCTACCGCTGAACTATACCCGCATATATCGCATAGCATAAACAATGGGCATCCCTTTGACAAGCCCTTTTTTGGCAAACTTGGCAAAGTGGCGAAGTTTGTTGACAAACGCCATCCAATATATCATAATGGTGAATCAGTTTATCCAGTCGGCAAACGGCTTGTTTGGCAATGAAATTAAGGAGGTGTTCAAGGCGAATCTTGAAACTGTTTTTGAATAAGCAGCTTGTTGGTCTGTTAAGGAGAGAAAAATGACGGAACATAAAGAAGCAGGACGCACAAGGAATCCAATCAGCCGCCGTGAATTATTGAAGATGCTTGGCGGCGGCGCGGCCGGCATAAGCCTGACAAAGCTGGCTGGCATTGGCGGGGCGGCCTCGGTTTTGCTGCGGGGGATGCCGGCCGCCGCCCAAAGCCGCGTCGAAATCTGGACCGGCTTCGGGCAAGGACGCATGGCTGATGCGATGACCGGGGCTATCGAGCAATTCGCGGCGGCGAATTCCGACTATGTCCCTGAGCATATCATTGTGCCATGGGGCGAGATTCACGACCGCGTGATCGCCGCCACCGCCGCCGGTTCACCGCCGGACGCATATCGCGGCTGGGCTTGGATCGTCGGCGACGCCGCCATCGGCGCGCTGACCAACTTACAGCCCTATGTCGACGCCGAGAATGTTGACCTGATGGACTTCTGGCCGGCGACGCTCAATCAAATGAAATACCAAGGCGATGTGCACGCCATGAGCATCTCGACCATCGTGCAGTTTTTGTTCTACAACAAAGACCGCATGAGAGAGGCCGGCTTGGATCCGGACAGCCCGCCGACGACCATCGCCGATCTGGATGAGCAGGGCGCGGCGCTCAATGATATCGGCGACGATGGCGAAATCCTGCGCCTGGGCTTTTCGCCGACATTGCCGAGCAAGCAAATCTGGGAGTGGGGCGCTGCACACGGCAGTCAATACTGGGACGAGGCCGAGGGCAATATCGCCGTCGACGAAGAAGCGATGATCGCGCTGCTGAACTGGTACAAGGATTACGCCGACAAATTTGGCGTCGAAAACCTGGCAGCCTATGCCAACACCTACGGCGGCAACGGCTTTGGGCGCAACACGCCGCAAGGCATCTACTATACCGGCTTGATCAGCTTCTGGGTTATTGGCAGCTGGCTGTTCAACGACATGGGCGAATACGGACCGGATGTCGATTTCGACGTCGTGCCGATCCCGACGCTGGCAAGCGCCGACGATGCCACGCCGGGCACATCAATCGCCAATATGTACTTCGTGCCGGCCAATTGCGCCAACCCCGACGGCGGCTTCGCCTTCGCCAACTTTATGAGCGAATCGCCCTGGGTGGCTGTCAACAAGGCGCTGGTGGACAGCGTGATGCCATCGCGCAAGAGCCTGGCGAGCTTGCCGGAGGTGGAAGAGCGCGAAGGCGGCTGGACAATCCTGGCGCGCGACGAGATTCTGCCCAATACGTTGGAAAGACCGAGCTTCCCCGGCAACGGCTTCTTGGGCGAGGCGTTGAACGACGCCGTTGATGAAGTGATGTTCAACAATGCTGACCCAGCGACCGTGCTGGCGGATGCGATTGAGCGCTCACGCCGCGAGGTTGAGCGCCTGCGGGGCTAAAGCCAGTATCGCATTCAAGTTTGCCATGCCGGTCAAAATGGCTGGCGTGGCATCCCTTTTGCGCGGCGGACCGCCAGGAAAGGCCTCAAGCTGGCGGCGTCGCAAGTCAAAATTTAGCGGCCGACCTCGTTAGTGGTTCAAGATGAGCATCAAGCGCAAGAGCGATAAGCCTGCAAACAGTTGGCGCACGGACAATTTGCCTGTTTGGGGCTTGTTCTTTGTGATGCCGTGGATCATCGGCTTCCTGGCATTCACCGTTTATCCCTTTTTCGCCTCGCTCTATTTTAGCTTCACTAACTTCAACATCATCAACTTCAGCCCGCGCTGGGTGGGCCTGGACAATTATATCGAGCTCTTCACCGCCGATCCGCTGTTTTGGATTTCGATTGGCAACTCCATAAAATACGCGGCCTTGCTCCTTGTCGCCGCCACTATATTTGATATCTTCATCGCCTATCTATTGAGCTTGAATGTTAGATTCCTGTCGATTTATCGCACGATTTTCTTCTTTCCGGTGCTGGTGCCGGTGGTGGCGGCCAGCTTGACCTGGATCTGGATTCTTAATCCGCGCTTCGGGCTGATGAATGGCTTGCTGGATGGGATTGGCATCAAGGGGCCCAACTGGCTGGCATCCCCGCAGACGGCGATGCTTTCGCTGATATTCATCGCCGTCTGGGGCAGCGGCCGCCAGGTGATCGTTTATCTTTCCGGCTTCAATGACATTCCGCGCCAGCTGTATGAAGCAGCCGATATCGACGGCGCCTCTGGCTTGCAGAAGTTTCGCGCCATCACCCTGCCTTTGCTGTCGCCGCAGATCTTTTTTAATGTCGTTACCCTCATCATCTTTTCTTTGCAGTCTTTCTCCGAAGTCTACATCATGACACAAGGCGGTCCGGCCAATTCAACCCTGCTCTACGCCGTTAATTTGTATGACCGCGCTTTCCGCGATTACGCCATGGGGTATGCCTCCGCCCTGGCATGGATCATGTTCCTGCTGATCTTGGGCTTGACCCTGATCATCTTCAAGTTTTTGAGCGGGCGAGTCATTTATGAACGTTAGGAAAGGCGCGAAAATGGCTGGAGTCTTGCAACCCACCACCGCCAATCGCCGCACAATCAGCCCTGAAGAGCGCAATTATCTGCTCAAGCGGCGACTGAAATCCATTGTCACACACGCCGCCTTGATTGTTTTTGGCATCATCTTCATGCTGCCCTTTATCTGGATGGTCAGCAGTTCGCTGAAGCCGAATGTTGATATCTTCGAGCTGCCGGTGCGTTTGATACCCAAGACCTTTCGCCTCGAAAATTACATTGACGCCACCAACGCCATCCCCTTCTGGCGCTATCTGTACAATTCAGCCTATTACACGGTCTTTGCGACCATAGGCTCTGTGCTTTCCAACACTTTCATCGCCTACGGCTTTGCCCGCGTGCGCTGGCGCGGGCGCAACGCGCTCTTCATTATCGTTATCGCCACCATGATGCTGCCGTTTCAGGTCCGCATGATTCCGCTCTTTATCCTGTTTTCCAAGCTCGGCTGGCTCAATACCTTCCTGCCTCTGATCGTCCCCAACTTCTTTGGCAACGCCTTTTATATCTTTTTGATGCGGCAGTTTATGATGACCCTGCCGCGCGAACTGGACGACGCCGCCCGCATCGACGGCGCCAGCGAATGGGGCATCTTTTGGCGGATTGCCGTTCCCTTGTCCAAGCCGGCGATCCTGACGGTGGCCATTTTTGAGATTATCCACACCTGGCACGACTTCATCGGCCCGCTGGTCTACCTGCGGCATCCCACCAAGTATACGCTGTCAATCGGCTTGAGGCTGTATTTCACGCAGTACGGCGCCGAATGGGGCTTGCTAATGGCGGCCGCCGCCATGTTCACCATACCGATGGTGATCTTCTTTTTCCTCGCCCAACGCGCCTTCATCGAAGGCATCACCCTGACCGGGCTGAAAGGCTAGCCGCATGAGCCGCCTGGTGTTCCAGCCGCAGGCGCGGCAAGCCCTCAAACGCGGCATCGACGCGGTTGCCGGCGCGGTAGCTCCAACGTTGGGGCCAACGGCGCGGCATGTCGCCATGGAAGACGCGATACGAACCCGTTCACCGGAACTGCTGGATGATGGCGGGGTGATCGCCCGCCGGCTGCTTCAGCTGCCGCATCGAAGCGCCGATGTGGGCGCGATGCTGCTGCGCGAGACCTTGTGGAGGCAAAGGGCGGCTTATGGCGATGGCGCGGCGACCGCCGCCGTCTTGTATCAAACCGTTTTTGAAGAGGGCTGCCGCTTTATCGCCGCCGGCGGCAATGCCATGCTGCTGCGGAAGCGCCTTGAACGCGGCATGAAAGCGATGCTGGAAGCCCTGAAGCGGCAAGTCAGGATGATTGCCGAACCAGCAGAGATCGAGCGCCTCGCCTATTCAATTTGCGGCGACAGCGACATCGCCAAACAGCTGGCCGACATCTTTGAAGTTCTGGGCCCTCACCATCCGATTGAAGTCCGCGCGGGCGGGCGCGAACTCCGGCATGAATTTTTCATCGGCTCTTATTGGGATGCCAAAATCCCATCGGCGACTGCCTTTGAGGGGCGGCTTGAGCTTCAGCATACCGCCTGGGTCATCAGCGACTTCGACTTGGAGGATTTGGCGGCGCTGGTCAGGCTGGTGACTGCTGTTTACCGCGCCGGATTCTCATCGCTGGTCATTGTCGCCAAGTCATTTTCACAGCAAATCATTGCGGCGCAGGGAGCCAACAGCCGCCTGGCGGATTTTAAGCTGGTCTATCTGGAGCCGACCGGGCTGCTGGATGAACAGACGGCGGCGCTGGAGGACCTGGCGCTGATGACCGGCGGGCAGGTCTTGCGGCAGATCACCGGACATCAGCCCAACCGGATCCCGGCGGAACTGTGGGGACAAACTGAACTGGCGTGGGTGGACAGCAATCGCTTCGGCATTATTGCCGGCAAGGGCGACCGCGCTGCCATCCAGCGAGAAACCGCGGCTTTGGAGCGCCGCTTTGCCAGCGGCATGAACAGCATGGATGAACGTCAAGCGGCGCTTAGCCGTATTCGCATTGGTCGGCTGCGGGGCGGCTCGGCGGTGATTTGGTGCGGCGGCAGCGCCGAAAGCGAAATGCGCTGTCAAATGGAATTGGTCACGCGGACGACTGCCGCCATCCGCTCGGCTTTGCTGGAAGGATGCCTGCCCGGCGGCGGGACAGCCCTGCTCCGTTGTCTAAGGCAGCTGCAAGCCGGTTATGATGCCAGCAGCGACATCCATGAACGCGCCGCCGGCCGGATACTGATGACGGCGGCCGCGGCGCCTTGCAAGACATTGCTTGTCAACGCCGGGCATGAGGCGCCGGGCGCCATTGTCAATGACATTCAAGCCAGTCACAACGGGCTGGGATATGATTTGCAGACGCGTCAGTTTGTGGATATGGAGCAGGCCGGCGCCGTCGATTCGGCCGCGGCCTTGATGGCGGCGGTTCGCCATGGCATCGGCGGCGCGGCGCTGGCGCTGACTGTTGATGTCATTATTCATCGAGTGAATCCGCCGCTGGCAATGAACCCGGATGGTCTAGCATCATCATCGCCTTCAGCTTAACTGCCTTATCGTCAATCAGCTTATCCAAGACTTATTCAAGAAAAGGAGCGTCATAATGAGTTGGAAGCCCAGCGCAGAACAGTTGCAGCAGTGGGAAGAGCGCGGCTATTTTGTGGTCGAAAATGTGGTCCCGCGTCAGGTGGCCGCCGAGATGCTTGGAGTCATCAAAAACGCCATCATGATGCCGGAAACCGGCGATGTCCACACCGATGCCGACCCCATGGATCCGATGAACGATGACACGCCCGACGCGCGGGCGGCGCGTTTTCGCAAGCTCAACCGCTTTAACCAGCGCGCGCCGCTTATCTGGCATAATGTGCATGGCGGCGCGGCGGTGCTGGAAATCGCGCGGTATTTTTTGGGCGCCGACATCCTCTTGAAGTACGACAGCTGTTTCCTCAAGCCGGCGCGGTCGGGGAGCGCCACCCCCTGGCATCAGGACAATGGCCTCTGGCGCGACGGTGACACTGCCCCCTTCAACTTCTGGATGGCGCTTGATCCGGCAACGATTGAAAATGGCTGTTTGCAGATGATCCCCGGCAGCTATAAAACCGAGATTGTGCCGCATGTGCTGTATGAGGACAGCATCCATGGCGAACTGCCGCGCGAACGGGTGGAAGAGATGCTTGACACTTATGGCCTTGAGCATATTGAAGTCAAACCGGGCGGCATTGTCTGCTGGCAAAGCAGCGCTTGGCATTACAGCCCGCCCAATCGGAGCGAGAAGGGGCGGATCGCCATCGCCGGCGTCTACAGCAGCCCGCAGATTGTCGAAAACGGGCTGGGCTTGGACGTGGGCTACAAGTGGGTGATGAAAAATGGCGCCGTCCTTACCGACTTCCCGGCGCGGGATTATGAAATGCAGAACGTGACCGGCTGGCGGCCGCCGCCCCATCCCCGCGTCAGTTAAACCCCGAAGGGCAAAGCCGATGCTGCGCTGGAATCTGCTTGGATGAGGGCGATGGCATCATCATCTGAATCATCTGCTTGAGGGGCATGTCTCGCCCCCCTTGGTTTTCAGTATCCTATCCACCATGTATTCTGCTACAATGCACAGCAGGACACACGGCGAAAGAAGGAAACAGCTATGGAAAATCAAGCGGACATTGGGCTCATCGGCTTGGCAGTGATGGGACAGAACCTGGCGCTGAACATCAACGATCACGGTTTCAGAGCGGCGGTATTCAACCGAACGACGGCAAAGGTTGAGCGCTTTATCGCCAACGAGGCGCAAGGCACGGACATTATTGGCGTCTATTCGGTTGAAGCGCTGGTGAGGGCATTGAAGCGTCCGCGCAAGGTGATTCTGATGATACAGGCCGGCGGGGCGGTTGACAAACTCATTGCCCAGCTTGAGCCTTTGCTTGATGAGGGCGATATCATCATTGACGGCGGCAACTCCAACTTCCATGACACCATCCGCCGCGCCCGGGCGGTTGAAGCGCGGGGCAAGCTGTACATTGGCGCCGGCATCAGCGGCGGTGAAGAAGGCGCGCGTTTCGGGCCGTCGATCATGCCGGGCGGCTCGCCGGCGGCCTGGGCAGAGGTCAAGCCGATCTTGCAGTCGGTCGCCGCCAAAGTCGAAGATGGCGCGCCCTGCTGTGATTGGGTGGGCGAAGATGGCGCCGGCCATTTTGTCAAGATGGTGCACAACGGCATTGAATATGGCGACATGCAGCTGATATGTGAAGCCTACCATCTGATGTCGCAAGTTCTGAAGATGGACGAGCTTGAAATCAGCGCGGTCTTCCAGGACTGGAACGGCGGCCTCCTTGAATCCTTCCTGATTGAAATCACGGGCAATATCCTGGCGTTTAGGGATGAGGATGGAACGGCGCTGCTGCCAAAAATCCTCGATGCCGCCAGCCAAAAAGGCACCGGCAAGTGGACGGCTGTGACCGCGCTGGAGGAAGGCGCGCCGCTGACCTTGATTGGCGAAGCGGTGTTCGCGCGCTGCTTATCATCCCTCAAGGAACAGCGCGTTGCCGCCGCCAAGGCGCTGCCGGGGCCGACGGCGCCGTTTGTCGGCGACCGGGAGCCGTTCATCCGCGCTTTGGAGCAGGCGGTCTATGCCGCCAAAATCATCAGCTATACCCAAGGCTATATGCTGATGCGCGCCGCCGCCCAAACCTATGCCTGGAATCTCAACTATGGCGGCGTCGCCTTGATGTGGCGCGAGGGCTGCATCATTCGGTCGGTCTTTCTGGACAAAATTCAGCAGGCTTATGCTCGCAAGCCCGATTTGGAGAATTTGCTGCTGGACGCTTATTTCCAAGATGCCGTCGTCAAGGCGCAAGCCGCCTGGCGGCACACCGCCGTTACTGGCATCGCCCACGGCATCCCCCTGCCGATTATGTGCAGCGCCCTGGCATTTTATGACGGCTATCGTTCCGCGACCCTGCCGGCCAACCTGTTGCAGGCGCAGCGCGATTATTTTGGCGCCCATACCTACGAGCGCGTGGACCGCGAACGAGGGGAGTATTTTCATACCAACTGGACCGGGACCGGCGGCGATGTCACCGCCGGCAGCTACCATGCCTAGCCGCGGCCTGCGGGCAGTTCAGACGCAAATTGGCAGCCAAGCTCCCGTTTAGCCTTCCCAGCTAACAGACTGCAAAATCCGCCAGTTTGCCCTCTATGGCATCGCGGCTAGTCAAAGCTCAATATGGCTTTGATGACGGCCTCGGCCGGGTCAAGCCAGGTGGGGAAATCGGCGGCGATGCTTTCGGGCGATGCGCGATGGGTAATCCAGGGATCCAGGTTGATGGCGCCGGCGCCCAAAGCGCTGATGACCTGGCTAAAGTCTTCGGCGGTGGCGTTGCGGCTGGCAATCAGTGACATCTCGCGCGAATGGAAATGCGGATCCCGAAATTTGAGCGCCCCTTTGATATGCCCGACCAGCACCAATGAACCGCCGTGGGCTACATAGTCAAAAGCGGCGTGCATCGACAGCGCGTTGCCGGTGCAGTCAAACACGAGCGTTGGCAATTCGCCGGCCAGCAAGCGGTCGATTTGCCCCTGCGGGTCCTTTCGGGCATCAACCAGCCGGTCCATGCCAAGGGCGTCAGCGCAAAACGCAAGCCGATTTTCATTGACTTCCATGACGATCACATCGGCGCCGGCGGCTTTGGCAAACTGGGCGGTCGCCATGCCAATCGGACCAGCGCCAATCACCAGCGCGTTTTCGCCGGCGGCGATGTCGGCGCGTTTGGCGGCATGAGCGCCGATGCACAGCATTTCGACCAGCGCCAGCTGCTCCAGCGGGATGCCATCGGCTTTCAAGAGTTTATCCGCCGGCAGGATGAACTGTTCGCGCAGGCCGCCATCGACATGCACGCCCAAGACCTGCATCTGGGCGCAGCAGTTGGTTTTGCCGCGCCGACAGGCGATGCACGTTCCACAGTGCAGATACGGGATAACGCAGCACAGGTCGCCGACTGTGCATGCCAGGCTGTGGCTGGTCTCGCCGATGGACAGGACTTCAACCGCCAGTTCGTGTCCCATGATGCGCGGATAGCTGAAGAAATTCTGATGGCCGCCAAAGGCATGCAAATCTGTGCCGCAGATGCCGACCCGCCTGACCCGCACCAGCGCCTCATCGCGCCCGACCGAGCCGGGCCAATCCACTTGTCTAAGTTTGAGTTGTCCGGGCTGTTCTAATACGATTGCCTTCACCAGATATTCTCCTCCATCCTATCACACCGACTGACAAAACCCGCTGGCAGTGTGGATGCCCATGCGAATTATACCGCAAGCTGGGCGATATCACCTCAGTTGCCGGCTGGATTCGCTTATGCTATATTCCCATTCCCTGATATAAGTCCAGCGGAGCGGCATGATTTTGGATCCAGGATGAAACGGGTTATTGTCAAGGATAAACAGCAGGCCGGCATCGTCAGCGGCAAAATCCCCAAAGCCAAAGAACTCGGCGCGGCGGCGACAAGTCGGTTGATTGCGCTGGCGCGGCGGCGGCGCATCGTCTGTGCATTGATGCCACTCGGCGCAAGGGGCAGGCTGCTTTTGTGGGTGAATGCAGCGACGACACCGTCTTACGCATTAGCCCCGATATGATTCGCAAAGGTTTGACCTTGATTGGCTCCTGGCATTATAACCTGGCCGATTCGCTGCGAATGATGGCCATGATTGCCGATATCGGCAATCAACTGGACCAGTTTATCAGCCACCGTTTTTCGATGGATGATATTCAGCAAGCCTGGGAAACCCAGCTTTCGGGTCAATGCGCCAAAGTGATTTTGAAGCCTTGGGAGGAACGCGATGTATAAATCAGCCATTGCTGCCGTGAGCGGTCGCCGCGTCAGAGACAGATCAGCGCCGATGAGCTTGCCGCTTTTTTCAGGGACGGCTCATTGCGCTGTGAAGCTGCCCGCGCTATGCTTGAGACGATGGCTTAACCTGACCGGAGGACGATCATGGGAAGACTAAAGGACAAGAACGTCAGCCTGGCGCCGCGCGTGAACATTAACCTGATTTCCATGGTGCCGACCCGCGAGTAAGCCAGCGGCGCATGGGCGGCTTTGAATCGGTGAGGCTGCTATGAGCGAACTGGCGATTTTTGTCAAACCGTGGCCAACGTTCCATCTTGCTATGCTCGCCTTATCCACTTCGCATGTCATTGAATTGTACCCCTCTCCAGACAGAAACCGCTCCATGATATTGTTGGAACCGCTTACGATACGGTTTCCACATCGGCGGGCGCTTTGCCCATGACCCCTCTGCCTTCCAAAAAGCCCAGCATCCGCGCCTGTTCCTTCTCCACATTTTGCAAGCCTTCACCAAGACTCTTAACCTCGACCTGCAACTGATCCAAGCGTCCGTCCATGCGATCCAGGCGCTCCTCAACACGGGCTTGCCGCTGTTCCAGCCGGCCCATGCGCTCATCAAGGCGCGTGATGCGGTCATCCATGCGGTCAAAACGGTCGTTCATGCGGTCGCCCATGCGGTCAAAACGGTCGTTAATGCGGTCGCCCATGCGGTTAAACTGGCGAGTCACATAAACCATCCCAGCCAAACCCAGACCCAGCGCCGCAACAAAAAACGCGCCAACTTGCAGCCAGTCCATCTCTTATCCAGCTTCTCCAATCATGTTCGCGATACTGCTTCAAGCGCAGCGCGATCCGCGCGCCATGCCAAGTTTCCCGCCCGTTGGCATCTACTGGAACCGCTTACGATACGGTTTCCACATCGGCAGGCGCTTTGCCCATGACCCCTCTGCCTTCCAAAAAGCCCAGCATACGCGCCTGTTCCTTCTCCACATTTTGCAAGCCTTCACCGAGACTCTTAACCTCGACCTGCAACTGATCCAAGCGCCCGTCCATGCGATCCAGGCGCTCCTCGACACGGGCTTGCCGCTGTTCCAGCCGGCCCATGCGCTCATCAAGGCGCGTGATGAGGTCATCCATGCGGTCAAAACGGTCGTTCATGCGGTCGCCCATGCGGTTAAACTGGCGAGTCACATAAACCATCCCAGCCAAACCCAGACCCAGCGCCGCAACAAAAAACGCGCCAACTTGCAGCCAGTCCATCTCTTATCCAGCTTCTCCAACCATGTTCGCGATACTGCTTCAAGTGCAGCGCGATCCGCGCGCCATGCCAAGTTTCCCGCCCGTTGGCATCTACTGGAACCGCTTACGATACGGTTTCCACATCGGCGGGCGCTTTGCCCATGACCCCTCTGCCTTCCAAAAAGCCCAGCATACGCGCCTGTTCCTTCTCCACATTTTGCAAGCCTTCACCGAGACTCTTAACCTCGACCTGCAACTGATCCAAGCGTCCATCCATGCGATCCAGACGTTCATCCACGCGATCCAGGCGCTCCTCGACACGGGTTTGCCGCTGTTCCAGCCGGCCCATGCGCTCCTCAAGGCGCGTCATACGGACGTCTATGCGCTCCTCAAGGCGCGTCATGCGGTCATCCATACGGTCAAAACGGTCGTTAATGCGGTCGCCCATGCGGTTAAACTGGCGAGTCACATAAACCATCCCAGCCAAACCCAGACCCAGCGCCGCAACAAAAAACGCGCCAACTTGCAGCCAGTCCATCTCTTATCCAGCTTCTCCAATTATGTTCGCGATACTGCTTCAAGTGCAGCGCGGCCCGCGCGCCATGCCAAGTTTCCCGCCCGTTGGCATCTACTGAAACCGCTTACGATACGGTTTCCACATCGGCGGGCGCTTTGCCCATGACCCCTCTGCCTTCCAAAAAGCCCAGCATACGCGCCTGTTCCTTCTCCACATTTTGCAAGCCTTCACCAAGACTCTTAACCTCAACCTGCAACTGATCCAAGCGTCCGTCCATGCGATCCAGACGTTCATCCACGCGATCCAGGCGCTCCTCGACACGGGCTTGCCGCTGTTCCAGCCGGCCCATGCGCTCCTCAAGGCGCGTCATGCGGTCATCCATACGGTCAAAACGGTCGTTAATGCGGTCGCCCATGCGGTTAAACTGGCGAGTCACATAAACCATCCCAGCCAAACCCAGACCCAGCGCCGCAACAAAAAACGCGCCAACTTGCAGCCAGTCCATCTTTTATCCAGCTTCTCCAACCATGTTTGCGATACCGCTTCAAGTGCAGCGCGACCCACGCGCCATGCCAAGTTCCCGCCGCAGATTAAGCCTCGGCATCCGCGGCTTCGAGATCGGCAAACGCGGGCATGGACGCCCTCAAGGAATGCACGCCGGTCGCCCCATCGGGACGGGTGCCGCGGCTTTCCAGGCTTTGCAGGCTGCCATTGCCATCATAGGCGCGGACGGCAAACTTATGATCGCCTTCGGCAAAGCGCCAGTCATAACGCCAGATGACCCAGGTCAGTTCGGACAGAGGCTGACGCAGCTGCGCCGCCTGCCAGTCGCCGTCATCGACGCTGACTTCGACGCCGGCAATCTGCTTGGCGCCGGCGTAAGCAATGCCGCCAATCGGCACGATGTACTCATCGCCGTCCGCCGCGATGGAATCAACGGCAGCCACATCCACCACAGAGACCGTGTTCACCATCGCTTCCACGCTCCAGCCACGGCGCACCCAATAGCCTTCTTGCCAGGCATCGACAAATTCGATGCTCTCAATCCACTTGGGCTGCTTCATGCCATAGCGGTCTGGAATGTAAATCCGCAGCGGGAAACCGTGTTTCTGCTTGAGCGGCTGATCATCCCACTCATAGGCGAACATAATGCGCTCATCGGCCGCAATCACATCCATCATGACATACTCGTCGAAGTTGTCAGCGCCGGTGATTTTGAGGGCAACAGCGTCGGCCTGGGGCTGAACCAGGTCCAGGAAATCACTCATGCGGAAACCGGACCACTTGGTGGTGCTGATAAGCGAGCCGCCGATGCGGTTGCTGATGCAGGACAGGGTAACGAAGCGGTCCACCCGCTCAAATTGGTCGTAGAGGTCTTGCAGCGACAGGCTCACCGGATTATCCACCAAACCGGTGACATCAAGCCGCCATTCGCTGGAGTTAATCACCGGCGGGCGCGAGCTAATATCAATGCGGTAATGGTCATCGAGCGGGGTGTATTCGGGCCGGGTTCCCGGCGCCGGCTGCAAGTTATCGTCCATATTGGGCAAATCATCGGCAGCAGCCGCTTCAGGCGCACCGGCGGCGGCTGGCTGGCTTTCCTCTGGACGATTGCCAAGCAAAGCGCCCAGACCGGCGCCAGCCACGGTCAGAGTGGCGCTTGCCCCGCCAACGCGCACCATAAACTGACGGCGGTTGAGCGCGGTCACGGTCATGGCTTTATCGGTTTTCTCATCGACTTGGGTCTGCGCTTCGCTGTGCGCCAGCTGGCCGTAGATCCAATTTGCCGCTGCGCCCCAGCCGATGAAGACCAGCAAGACCCAGGCCGACTGCACGGCAAAAGGCGCGGTCGCTGTCACATTGACTTGGCTCGAAATCAGCAGCATGAATACGCCGAAGCCCAATCCCAGCGCGATGCCGGGATACAGATTGCCGGCGCGGGCCCGACGGCGGTTCAACAGCCCATAAAAGAGCGCGGTCGCGACCAAGCCCAAAACCAGGAAGCCCCCCAGCCCCATCAGCTGCTCGGCGGTTTTGGCGGCGGTGGAGGTTTCGCCCAGGTCAAAGGCAATAATAATGTCCACCATGATATCGATGCCGAAGGTCAAGAGCGCCCCGGGCAGATTCCGCGATACAAAGTCAAAGACATCAAAGGGGATAAACGGCAGACCCGCGATTTGGTCAGCTGCGAACAAGAGCGCCATCAGCGCCGGGGTGAGCAAAGCGCCGACGGCGGCGCCCAGCCACATAGAGGGTTTTTTGATATTTTCCATGATCTTCTACTCCTAAATAAAAACAGGCGCTTACAGTATAATATAGAATAAGCGGGAAACATATTGCAGCCAGATCACAATGTTCCCGATTGCTCCCAAAGCCAAGGCTGTCAAGGTTTCGAGGTTTGATACGGGCGGTATTCCTGCTTCTTGAGACCTTCAATGGCCGATTCAGCCGTGAAGCGGTCTACATCAGCCGCATTCATCAGCCTTTGCAGCGCCTCGTCATATCGTTCGGCGCGGACAAGCTCCCGCAATTCGGCGGTATCCAGTCGCGGGTCCATGAGCGACAACGGCCGGCGCAGACGGCCGGCAGAACGGACTTTGCGTTTGTCATCCACCTGCATAAATTGATGCATGCCAACCAGAAAAAAGGCGCTCATCATCAAAAGATTGCAACTGATGAATAACAGGATGTCCATCTGCGTCCTCCCGCGCTGGATGATGCCGGGCAGACTGCGTCCTTGCCTTCGCTGCCAAAGGAATCAATGTTTATCTCTGCCCTCCATTATATCCAATAACCATCAGGCGGCTACAATGAACATCGTATCATAATTTGGTGAACGTCTTGCCAGCGCAGCGCGCTTCATTATGATCATTGGACGACGGTTTCATTCACCATCAGGCGACTTTCTGCTACAATAATCGTTAGCCGCGAGGAAAAGGAAAAAAGGAGACCGCGAGGAGCATGACTTTGCAGATATTCAACGTGCTTGGGCGCGAAAAACAGGAGTTCAAAGCCATTGATGAAGGGCGCGTCGGCATGTATGTCTGTGGCCCAACGGTGTATGACCATTCGCATTTGGGGCATGCCAAAACCTATGTGTCCTTTGATGTGATTGTGCGCTATCTGCGTTACCGCGGCCTGGATGTGCTTTATGTTCAGAATATCACCGATGTCGGTCATCTCCAGGCGGATGAAGAGGATAAGGTGCTGGTCCGGGCGGCGCAGCTGAATGCTCGGCCGATGCAGATTGTGGAAACCTATGCCCGCAGTTATTTTGAAGATATGGACGCGCTGGGGGTGGTTCGGCCGGACATTTCGCCCCGCGCCAGCGCGCATGTGCCGGAACAAATCGAAATGATCGCGACGCTGATCGCCAGCGAAAACGCCTATGCGGCCGATGGCAATGTCTATTTTGATGTGACCCGTCATCCTGACTATGGCAAGCTGTCCAATCGGCGGCTTCAAGACCAGCAGGATGAATCCCGCGAGCTTGTCGGCAGCGGCAAACGTCATCCAGCCGATTTCGCGCTCTGGAAAAAGGCAGACCCCAAGCACATCCTGCGCTGGAACAGCCCTTGGGGCGCGGGATTCCCCGGCTGGCATATTGAATGCTCGGCGATGGCGCGCAAGTACCTGGGCGCCAACTTTGACATTCACGGCGGCGGCATCGACAACATCTATCCGCATAATGAAAATGAAATCGCTCAAAGTGAATGCGCCAACGGCGAGCCCTTTGCCAATTACTGGATGCTGACCGGCAGCCTGAATGTACTTGATCCTCTGGAAGGGGTCCCGGTCAAGATGAGCAAGTCGCTGGGAAACTTCGTTACGGTCAAGGATGCCCTGCAAGCCTATCGCCCGCAGGAACTGCGTTACTTCCTCCTGACATCTCATTACAGCAGCGCGGTGGTCTACAGTGAAGATTCACTGGCTTCTGCCAAATCGGGCTGGGAGCGGCTGATGAATGCGGTTCGTCTGACCCGACAGCAGATGAACTATGCCGTCGAAAGCGACGCTGGCAGCGGCTTCCGCCAACGGCTGGAAAAAGCGAAAACCGCCTTCGGCGAAGTGATGGACGATGACTTCAATTCGCCGCGGGCGATTGCCGTCTTGCAGGATTTGACCCGCGATGTCAATACGCTGCTGAACAGCGACGCCGAGCTTGGTCTGTCGACGCTGGCGGCGATTAACGAGACTTATACCGACATCGGCGGCGATGTCTTGGGTTTGGTGCCGGCGGTTGAAGCCGCCGAAAGGGATAACGGGCAGCGCGAAGCCGGGCTGATTCAGATTTTGATCGAACTGCGGGCGCAGGCGCGGGCGGACAAGGATTATGCCCGCAGCGATCACATTCGCGACCAACTGGCTGGGCTGGGGATTGCCTTGGAAGACCGCGCCGATGGAACGATTTGGAAATTGGGGTAAGGTGGGTTAAATTGTGTTTGTCCTCACAAATATGGGGCAAACCGCGCCGGCGGCGTTTTTGCGCGCGCACCTTATTTTCCCTGCCAACGGGGGGTAGGCCTCGTATGCCGGAATTTTTGTACGGACACTGGGCGGTCATTGAGGCGATGCGTTCGGGTCGCCGGCGGCTGGATGCGCTTATGGTTCACGAACGCGCCGAAAGACGCGGCTCGGTTGGCGAGACTATGAGCATGGCTGAAGAATTGAACGTTCCGATTCAACGGGTGCAGCGGCGTATTCTCGATGACCTGGCGAACCGCGGGAATCATCAGGGTTTGGTCATGCGCGTGGGCCCCTATCCTTATTGCCATCTGGAGGATATTCTTGACACGGCCGCCAAGCGCCGCGAAAAGCCCTTCATCCTGCTGCTGGATTTGTTAAAAGACCCGCAAAATGTCGGCGCCTTGATTCGGGTCAGTGATGCCGTTGGCGTCCATGGCATTGTGATTCAAGAGCGGCGCAGCGTTGCCGTGACTCCGTCGGTGGTCAAGGCCTCGTCCGGGGCGGTTGAGCATATTCATGTGGCGCAAGTGACCAATCTGGTCAATGCGATGAGAGAACTGAAAAGCCAGGACATCTGGCTGGTGGGGCTCGACGTGGGGCCCAATATCCCGGCGCTCGACAAAACCGACCTCAGCATGGCGCTGGGCTTGGTTATGGGGAGCGAGGGCGAGGGACTGCGCCGGCTGGTGCGGGATACCTGTGATTTGCTGCTGACCCTTCCCATGCGCGGCAAAGTGGGCAGCTTGAATGTGGCTACCGCCGGCGCGGTGGCGCTCTATTCAGCCTGGGGCGCCCGCGCATGGGAAGGCTGGGTTCACGCCTAGGTATCCCTATTTGTCCATGAAGTTGGAAATTGCGCGATAAGTATGATATCATATTCATACAGTGTATATGATTGGCGCAGGCTGCGCCGATGATGGGGGGATGGGTTATGAGCGAGCAGCCGATAAACGAGCGCGACCGCACGTTGGGCAAACTGGAAGGCAAAATGGAATCGCTGGCGACAAAAGATTTTGTGCGCGAGCAGAACGCGGAACTTAGCCGACAAATTGCACAGCAAACAAAAGAACTACAGGAAGCCATTGAAAGTATTAACGAGAAAGTGGAAGGCGTTAAAAACCGGCAGGCAAAGTTCCTGGGAGGGCTGACGGCGATAGGTTTCGCGCTTTCTTTGATTATCGGCGCTCTGAACATAGCGATAGCTGCCAGAGCGATGTAATTGCCGCGCCGTTCAGCGGAAAATGAGCGCGAGCGTTAGCTGCCTGCCAGCTTAAAATTGTCATGGCTTAAATATATCATCCCCAAGACCAACAGTCCTCCCATCAACCCGGCTCCAATCAGGAAAGGCGCGGTCGCGCCAAAGGATTGAAAAATCAGCCCGGCGGCTAATGGCGCCAGCGCATTGGCGGCGCTGACCAATGCTGAACTCACCCCAAGGACTTTGCCATATTCCTGTTCGGATACGCGCCGGGTAAGCAGGCTGTTGATGGCTGGCCGCATCAGCCCGGCGCCGACCGAGATAGGCACAATGGCAAACAGCAGCCAAACCACGCCGCCGAGACCGTGATTGCCATTTGGCGGCAGGCTAACCCCCAGGCTGCCGATGACCGCTTCGGCGCTGGATGGATTTTGCGAAAGCAGGTCGCGCTGTGCGATTTCCCGCACATAGAAGGGGTGCGGCTGCGCCGGTGTGGTTCCGGTCAGCGCCAGCCCGACCGTCAAGAGCGCCAGCGCCGCCATCACAAGCCGCCTTTCGCCATATTTTGCGCTCCAGCGACCGATGTACCGCGCCTGTACCGTGACCAGGATGATGCCAATCAGCAAAAAAAGGACGGCGTTGCCTTGCCCCAGCAATCCCAGTTGGGTCAGTGTGAAGAGCCCCAGCAGGCTCTCATAGCCGAAGAAGATCACCTGCTGGGCGAACATGAGCAAGAGCAGCCAGCCTAAAGCCGGGCGCAGGATATAGCGGGTGATGATCAAGGGACTGGCTGCCGCCGAGCCGCCTTGACCGCGTTTTTCGGGCGGGTGGGTTTCCTTGAATATAAACGATGTAATCATCAGGGAAACGAAAGAATAAACGGCGGCTGTGAATGCGGGCACCGCCAGGGAGTCGGTGAATTCAAAGGAGAGGATGGCGATGATGGGCCCGAAGATAAAACCGAGCCCGAAGGCGGCGCCGGTGATGCCCAAGCCGCGGGTGCGATTCGAATGGTCGGTAATATCACTGAGCGCGGCTTGGGCAGTGGATATATTGGCGCCGAACAATCCGTCAAACAGGCGCGACAGGATGACCATTTCGAGCGAAGCCGCCAGACCGAGCATGATAAAGCTGATGCAGGTGGTCAGCTGGCTGACAAGCAGGAGCGGTTTGCGCCCCAAGCGGTCGGACAATGCGCCCATTATCGGCGCGCCCAGCAGCTGCGCCAGTGGAAAAACCGCCATTACCATACCGATTTGCAAAGGTGTCGCGCCAAAAGCGGCGGCGTAGATATGCAGGAGTGGCAGGATGACCGTTAACCCAAGCATATCGACAAAGACAAGCAGGAAAATCGGGATGACTCGCCGCATATCGAGCGGAGTTGGCGAACTGTCTGTCGAGTCGGTCATAAGTTTGCTGAATAATGACGGGTCGATACTTTAACAGATTGGTGAAATACGACCAGGCTGGTTTATATTCAGGGAACGCGTTAAAATCGGCTGCAACGCAAATCATTCATCGCATCACAAGATCGCAGATACAGAGAGCCAATCGTTGTTTTGACAGGAGCGCCTAATCACTGTACAATCCCAATGACCTGTCCTGGTTATACTGCCAGTATATCAGAAAGTGAAACCCCTTTTAGGAGCCATGATGAGCGAACCTTTATCGAATCGGCAGCATCTCATCTCCCTTAAACAGCAGCTTGTCAAGGGCGCCGGCCAGGTGGCGCAGATTGGTTTGGTGCCGCTGACACAAGGCAACTTGAGTCTGCGCGATCCGATAAGCGGGATCATTCTGGTCACGCCGCATGATTATCCCTATGATCAACTGACGGCTGAAGATGTGGTGGCGGTTGATTTGGATGGCAATGTGATTGAAGGCAAGCGCGAGCCTTCGTCCGAATCGCCGGTTCATCTGGCGGTTTATGAAAAACGGCCCCAAGTTCAGGCGATTGTTCATGCCGAGCCGATTTATACGAATGTCTTTGGCGTTCTGCACCGACCGATTGCGCCGCTGCATGTCGGCGCGCTAATAGATGTCGGCGGTGAGGTGCCGGTGATGCCCTTTGCGCCCAGCGGCTCGCGGCAGTTTGGTTATGACATGCTGGAAGTCATGGGCGACAGGAACGCGGTCGTCTGGGCGAATCATGGCATGCTGGCTGTCGGTGACACATTAAGCAAGGCGATTCACTGCACCGTGATGGTCGAGATCGCGGCGCAGATGTATCACATGGCATTGCAGCATGGTCAGCCGCACCTCATTCCTGCCGACATGCGCGATCAGTTGATTGGATAAGGCTGGTTTCACAACAGAAAGGAGGATGCCGCCCCGACAAATGACGGTTTATACTCAACGCATGGAAAACATTAGTTAAAGAAGGAGAAACATCGTGTATAGAAAAATCGTGCTTGCCCTGCTTTTTGCATTACTGCTCGCAGTTAGTCTGCCGCTTGCCGCACAGGATGAAGACGCTGTGGTGACCTTCCGCTCCTGGAGTCCGGTCATCGCGACCACCGAGCAGATGATTGAAGCCTTCAATATCAACTATCCTGACATTCGGATTGAGCCGGACATCACCAACTACCCTGAATATCTGGTTGATTTGCAGACGATGGCCGCCAGCGGCGCCTTGCCCGACTTGATTGGTCTGGAACCGGGCGCCTTGACCCAGCAGTACCGCGATCACCTGATGCCGCTTCAAGACTGCGCCGCCCAGACTTGGGGGGAAAATTGGCAAGATCAATTTTATCCAGTCGGAATCGAGCAGGCGCGTCTGGGCAACCCGGCGGGCGACGAGAATATCTACGGGCTGCCGGTTCTGGTTCAAACCATCAATATGTGGTACACCGTGCCGATTTTTGAAGAAGCTGGGGTCGAACCGCCGACAACCTACGATGAACTGCTGGAGCTTGCCCAATTATTCAATGGACAGGGCATCGCGCCGGTCATGATCGGCGCCGGCGATGGCTGGATTCGCCGTGATGTCTATATGCAGCTGATCCATAATATCGCGCCGGGGCTGATCTATGCGGCTGAACTGGGCGATGCCAATTTTACCGATGAGCCATTTGTCGAAGCCATGACCTGGTGGAAGCGGCTTTTTGATGATGGCATTTTTCAAATAGGCGCTTTGGGCATGACCCACTATCCCGGCGCGGTGGAACAGATTCAGGGCGGACGCGCCGCCATGTTCCCGATGGGAGCCTGGTGGCAGCAGCAGGCCGCCAATCCAAACCCGCCGCCGCTGGATCAGAATCTGGCTGGATACGCCCCCTTCAAGTTCCCGGATGTCACTGGCGAAGGCGCGCCGGAAGATTTGCTGGGCGGCATTGATGTGATGCTGGGCGTCACCCGCAATGCACAGAACCCAGAGGCCGCCTGCCGCGTCATCACCGATTGGATCAGCGGCGCCGGCGCGCAGGCTTTGATTAACACCTACAACGATCTGCCAGCCTATATCGGACTGGTGCCAGAATCCTTCGGCTCGGACAACCAGCAGGCAGTTTGGGAACTGTTCACCGACGAATGGCTGCCGACTGTTACCTATGCGCGGCAGTTACGCAGCCCGGACGTGAAACAGGCTTTGGAAAACGCGCTGGCTGGAGTCGCCGCCGGTGAGATGACCCCGGCGGAAGGCATGCAGCTGGTTCAGGATGCCTGGTCGCCGCCGGAATAAAGCGGTTTTGCCATTCATTTTCCATTTGAGCCTGGGACTCTCCGGGCTCAAGTGGATTCCGCCGCCAAGCCAAATGCTGAACCTGTTATCGCCGCAGTGGGCCGGCAAAAGGGGCAGACAGATGTTGGGCAAGTGGCTTGATGACAATCAGGGCTTGTTTTTCATGGCGCCGGCAATGCTTCTGTTTGTCATCTTTGTGCTGTATCCCATTTTCTACATCCTTGGAGCCAGCCTGTATGAATGGGATGGCATCAATGAGGCTTTGTTTGTTGGCCTCCGAAATTATGCTGAACTCTTCACCGATGACCGCGCCTTTGGGCTGGCGATGCGAAATTCTTTCCTGTGGACATTTCTAACTATTTTTCCGCAGATGCTGCTGGGCTTCCTGCTTGCCTGCATCCTGACTTCGGGGATACCGTTTCAAAATGTCTTTCGCATTATTTTTTTCACGCCGGCGATTATCTCGCCCGTGGTGCTGGGCATCATCTGGCAGCGCATCTATAATCCCTTCGGCGGGCTGCTGGCTGATGTCGGTCTGGAAACCGGCGCCAGATTCTTGCAGCAGCCCTATCTGGCAGACCCCAAAATCGCCATCTACTCCACCATCGCCGTCAATGTCTGGCAATGGACTGGATTTTCGATGTTAATGTATGTCGCCGGATTAAAGGGCTTGTCGCCGGAGATTTTGAGCGCGGCTGAAGTGGATGGCGCCGGCGCATCGCAGCGGATTCGCTTTGTGATTTGGCCGATGCTGCGCCATGTTCACCTGACCCTGATTTTATTGGGGGTCATTGGCACGCTGCAAACCTTCGCGCTGGTCTACATACTGACCAAAGGCGGTCCCAATCATGCCACCGAAATGCTGCCGACCTATATCTTTCAGCAGGCTTTCACGCTTCAGAGCATGGGCTATGCTTCGGCGCTGGCGGTGGTCTTGCTGGTGATCGCCTTGAGCGCAAGCATTTTCCAGGTGCGGGTATTGGGGGCGCGCTTCACGCTGGGCAGCTAGAATCGATACGATTTTCGGGAAAAACGGATGTTATCCAAGCCAAGCCGGCCGCGCGATCCGATGAAAGCATTGGGTTTTTTGCTGGTAACCGCGCTAGCGATAATATGGCTGATACCGATTATCATGATGCTGGTGGTGTCATTGATGCCGCCTGACCAGCGGGCGCCGCGCTTCGGCGGCCTGCTCATCAGCGGCATCAGCCTTGATAATTATGTGACGGTCTTTAACGACGCGCCTTTGGCACAGCATTTCCTCAACAGTCTTGCCGTGACGATCCCGTCGGTGATCCTGGTGGTCGCCATCAGTTCGCTGGCTGCTTTCGCTCTGGCGCGTTTGGAGTTTTTTGCCCGGGATATTTGGTTTTATCTACTTATTATGACCCTGATGCTGCCTATTCCGACCTTGGTGATACCGATTGTTCAAATCAATAAAGCCCTCGGTCTCAATGATACCTATCTTGGTTTAATACTGCCCTACACCGCCCTGGGCGTGCCTTTCGCGATTGTGATCTTACGCAGTTTTTTCGCTGGATTTCTTAAAGAGATTGAAGAAGCGGCTGTCTTGGATGGCTGCACCCCCTTTGGCATTTACTGGCGCATTATGATGCCGGTGAGTTGGCCGTCGATAGCCGTCGTCATCATCTGGCAGTTTATGATATCGTGGAACGAGTTTATTTTGGCTCTGGTTACCATGAGTTCAAACCAGGTCAAGCCATTGACGCTAGTCCCCTTGGTCTATAGCGGCCAGTTTATGATGCGCCCCGGGCCTATGTTCGCTATACTGACCCTGATTACAATTCCGGTGATTGTGGTTTATTATTTGATGCAGCGTTTTATGGTCTCGGGACTGACCGCGGGCGCCGTTCGAGGTTAGGAGCAGCGATGAGCTTACTTGGATTGGATGTGGGCACAACCGGCTGCAAGGCGGTTGCGTTTAACGAGTCGGGGTCGGTTCTGGCAAAAGCCAGCCGCGAGTATCCTTTATTGAATCCGGCAGCGGGATGGTATGAACTGGACCCCAATCGGGTGTGGTCGGATATATGCCAATGCCTGCTGGAAGTCAACGCGCAAATTCCCCATGACCCGGTTTCGGCCCTGGCCATTTCCTCCCAAGGCGAAGCGGTCATACCCGTCGCGCAAGACGGAAGCGCGCTGGCAAACAGTCCCATCAGTTCGGACAGCCGCGCCGCGCCGCCGGCGGCTCATCTGGTGGAAGAGTTGGGCTTTGAACGGATTTATGAGATCACCGGGCAGCCGGCGGGCGCTTTGTTTACCCTGCCCAAAGTTCTATGGTGGAAAGAGCATGAGCCAGCCCTCTTTCGGCAAACGTGGAAATTTCTGTGTTATAGTGATTTTGTCGCCCTGCGGCTGGGCTTGGAGCCGGTCATTGACCATAGCATGGCAGCCCGTACCCTGGTCTTTGACATTCGGTCGCTGGATTGGTCGGATGAGTTGCTGGCAGCGGCCGAAATAGACAAAAATCGGCTGGCGAAACCCTTGCCAAGCGGGTCTGTCATCGGCGAGATTCCCGCTTCACTCGCCCGAAAACTGGGCTTTGCCAAGCAAGTCCAGGTGGTGACCGGCGGCCACGACCAACCCTGCGCGGCTCTTGGCGCCGGCGTGCTTCGCCCGGGAACGGCGCTGTACTCGATTGGCACAACCGAAGCGATTGTAGCTGTCATGCGCCAAAGCAATCCCGACTTGCGCCAGCATTATATCTCCTGCTATCCCCATGTCGCCCCCGATACATTCGTCGCATTGAGCGGCAGCCAAACCGGCGGCCGACTCCTGCGCTGGTATCGGGACGAACTGGCGGCCGCCGAACGCGCCGCAGCCGCGCAACTAAAACAGGACGTCTATGATGTGATTGTCGGGCAGGTGGATGATGCGCCCGGGCGGCTGCTGCTGCTGCCCTACTTCGCCGGCAGCGGCATGCTGCATAATGACCTGTCGGCGACTGGCGCCGTCATCGGTCTCACCTTCGACACCCGGCGAAAAGACATTGTCAAAGCCATTTTGGAGGGCATCACCTATGAGCAGGCGCTTAGCTTGCGCTGCCTGCGTGAGATCGGGATTGAAATCAATCAGCTGACCGCCGTCGGCGGCGGCGCCGACTCCGATATCTGGCTTCAGATCAAAGCGGACATTACCAATCTGCCCATACAAGCCATTCATACCGCCGAAGCCGCCAGTTTGGGCGCGGCGACGCTGGCTGGCTGGGCAACCGGAATATACCAAGACCTGCTGGAAACAGCGCAGAAGTCAATCCGAATCCGCAAAACATTTTACCCGCGCGCAGATTATGCCCGGCATTATCAAAAACAGCTGACGGCTTATGCGGATTTATACGCCGCGCTTCGGCCGCTCTATGATTCGATGAACGACATCCGCGCCGCGCAGTAAGCCTATTCACCGCCCCGCAGCCGGCGCCGGCGCTCTTCGATTTGGGCCAGCACATTATTATTGACTTGGGGGGCTTCTTTTTCTTTCTCTTCCAACCGCGAAATATCGGGCTGAACCACATCATCCTTGCTGATGACCACATCGCGGTCTTGAAATTCGACTTTGCCTTCCGGGTTGTTCGCCAGGGCCTGCTTCATTTCATTGACGGCATCTTCTTGGGCGCCGGCCGCGGCTTCGGCTGCTTTTGCATCGGCTCTGCGTCTGGCGCGGGCGGCTGATCTTGAGGCTTTTGCGGGCGAAACTTTTGCCGCTTGGGCCGCCGCCGCGGCGTCAGCCGGTTTTGCGCGCCGCTCTTTTTTGTCGGGCTTGATGTCGGATTTGCTATTAAGCGCCGCGCCGACTTTCATGGTGGTTTCGACAGCCTGCCGAGTCTTGCGGAAGCGGCTGAAGATGCCGCGCGCCTGCTCTTCAACCTCGTCGGCTGTCGGGGCGGCTGAATCGCTTAATGCCCAGCGATAACCAACATAGACGCCGGCGGCCACAATCAGGAAAGGCAGCACCGTCTGGATTAACTGCACCAGGGTACTCATAACCGCCAGCGCCGCCAGGGTGCCAATCACTACAATGACCAGTTTGATGGCTTTATCGCGGTCGATTTCCATGGATCCTGCTCCTGAATGCGTCAAACTCGCTGAATGGGCCGCAGAAATTCATCCATTTCGGATTCTTGCACGGTTCGGATGCCGTCTCTTGTTTATTATACCGCGATTTGTCAGAAATCCAGCCCATGACTCGACGGCCAAGGACGCGGCGGCGGCGTGCGATTTATCCAAACAGCCGTCTTTTGGCTTGCGTTTTGTGATATAACATCATTGTCAAAGCCAGCGATTCGCCGGTTGATTAGCCAAAGAGATTCACTTATGTCGGACTCATTTGTGTCTCATGCTTTTGTACTGCCCGACAGGAACTTTCACGAGTGGCTTGCCGTTTTGCGCCCTTATCTGGAAAAGTTTGAAGGGGTGACAGCGCTGCGCTCGCCAGCCGGCAAAGACCTCAACCGCTACCGCAATGTAACGGCGGTGCAGGCCCCCTTGACCTGGTGGCAGGATTCGGCATTGACTCATATCCGCCGCATCTATCCGCAGGTGGTGATGGTGGATGTGATTGAAGCCGAAACGCCGCCGCAGCTTGAGCCGATTGTGCAGCGGCGCATCCGCCTTGATGACCGCTATGGGCAAGAGGATACCGCGCCCAAGCACATCTTCGACCGCTTCGCCTTGGGATGGGCTGTGGATTCGCGGCTGATGACGGCGCTTGATCGATATAACGACCGGCTGAAAAAAGGCGACCTCCACGAAAGCCTTGACCTGCAAACCGCCCCCGGCGCCGATGTTCTCTGCGCCGCCGCCGGCAAGGTGATTTCGATTCGCGGCGATGCCAACGACCTCGGCTACCGCGCTTTGATACAGGTCGAAACGACGGTGGAAGGGGAACGCTTCATCACGACCTACGAAGGCGTCGAGAAGGTTCAGGTCAAGCAAGGCGATCAGGTGTCGCTTGGGCAGGTGATGGCGCAGTCGCAGCATGTCCGTTTGCGGCTGATTGTGCAGAATCCGCCGCATCATGGCGTCAGTCTCTTCCAACTCAAGAACGCGGTCAATCCACGCGATTACATCTATATCCCTGGCTTTCGCGTCCGGCCGACGGTTCATGGTCTGCGGGTGCGGGCATTGCCAAGCCTGCAAAGCGATATCCTCGGTGTGATTCACAGCTGGGAGCTGGCGGAGCCGCTGGAGCATCACGGGCGCGCCATCGAGAAAATCGGACTGGCGGGCAAATGGCTGAAAGTGCAGGCGCCGGCCGGGTTCAAGGGGTATGCGGCGGCGCGTCATCTCGAAGCCATTACCGAAAGCAAAGGCGCGGCTGTCTTCCCCGGCGTCAATCCGGTCGGCGTCAATCTCGATGTCTATCATCCACGGGGGCGGCCGAATCCGTCCCATTTGGGTGATTTGGGCTGGCTGCGTTTTGGTTACAATGTCTCCAACTTTAAGGGTTCGCAGGACATTGAGGCTGCCTTGCAGCGCTATTTGCCGCTGATGGAAGCCTATCGCCGCGCCGGCTATCGGATTGTGTTCACGACCAGCCATCAGACCTATGGCGAAGGGCGCAGTCAGTTTTGGCCCTGGCCGCAGATGACGGATGCCAAGTGGGACAAACTGATTAAGCGCTTTGCCGCGATGATGCACGATATCGCCCGGCAGTGGGCTGGCCGCGATCTGGTTTCCGCCTGGCAGATTTGGAATGAGCAGGATGTGCCGCTTGGCTCCAAATCGGCGGTGCCCATGTCGGCGCGCAATTACACCCGCATGTTCGCCCAGGTCCATCGGGCGATCCGCAGCGCCGACAGCCAGGTTCAGATTCTAACCGGCGGCTTCGCCAGCGGCCCCGGCTGGGGTTCAAGATATGCCCGCCAGCTGGCGCAAGACCTGCCTGCCGATATCGAACCGGACGGCATCGCCTTTCATCCCTATGGGCGCGGCGTCAACGGTCATCCAATTTACGCGCCCTTTGGTCATATTGATGAGTTGGTCTGGGCATACAACGCGGTGCTCCCTCGCAAGCCGCTCTGGATTACCGAATGGGGGGTTCTCGACCGCGGCCATGACAGCGTGCATGACGTCGCCGAATACGCCAGTTCATTTATACGTCATTTGAAGGCGAACTATGCGGGCAAAATCGCGGCGATAATCTGGTATGCTTGGGCCGAGGGGATGCACAATGGTTATGGCATCGTTGACGTCAACAACCGCCCGCGGCCGCCGTTGTCAGACACTTTCCTGTCATTGCCGGCGCCGGCGCCCAAGCCATCTGCTGTTAGCCAATGGCAAGGAAAACGTTAGACCGGCTTTATTTTTTCCGCTTAGGCTGAACGCGGCGGTGTTTTGTTCGCGATGTCCCTTTTATTCACACGAGGAGAACGGTCACGATGAAAAAAGCGGCTTTTTTAGTTGTTCTGTTTGTATTGGCATGGAGCGGGGCTGTCCTCGCTCAAGAAAGTCAGCCCGCCCCGCAAGACCTGTACGAGGGACGGGCGGCGGCGCCAGAGTTTCCACCGGGGCTGGATTGGCTCAACGTTGACCGCCCGCTGACGATGCAAGGTCTGCGCGGCAAAATCGTTATCCTGGACTTCTGGACCTATGGCTGCATCAACTGCATCCACATGATTCCGGTATTGGAGCGGATTGAAGAAAAATATGCTGATGAGGTGGTGGTGATTGGCGTGCATTCGGCAAAGTTCGAGACCGAAGGGCAGACGGATAATCTGCGCCAGATTGTTCAGCGCTATGACCTGCGTCATCCGGTCATCAACGACAATGCCTTTATGGTTTGGCGGACCTATGGCGCCCGCGCTTGGCCGACGGCTGTCATCATTGACCCGCGCGGCAACGTAGTGGTGCGCGAGTCCGGCGAAATCCCCTTTGCCGCCTTTGATGCCTATCTTTCGGGCATGGCGGCCTATTATGACGGCCTCGATGAGACCATCATTGACCGCACACCGCTGGAAGTGACCCTGGAAGGCGCCGGGGATCCAGGCACCCCCTTGCTCTTCCCCGGAAAAGTCTTGGCTGATGAAGCCAGCCAGCGTTTGTTTATCGCCGACAGCAATCACAATCGGATTGTCGTTGTCGATTTGATGACGCATGAAGTCCTCGATATCATCGGCGCGGCGGCGCGCGGCTTTGATAATGGCGGGTTCGACAGCGCCCGTTTCGATAAACCGCAGGGCATGGCGCTGGATGGCGACCGGCTGTATATCGCTGATGTCAACAATCATGCGATTCGCGAAGCCAATCTGACCGAGCGGACGGTGCGGACTGTGGCTGGCAGCGGCGAGATGGGGCGGGGTTATATCCGCTTTGGCGCACAGATCACCGCGCCGCTGGAGGCGGCTATCCGCAGCCCATGGGATGTTGAGCTTGATGAGGATGGCTGGCTGCACATCGCTATGGCTGGGACGCATCAGCTTTATATTTTTGAGCCGACGAGCAATCTGCTGTATCCATCGGTTGGCAATGGGCGCGAAGCCAATTTGAACGATGTTCGCCTTGCCGAAAGCGAATTGGCGCAGCCGAGCGGCCTGTTCTTCGCCGGCGGCGGCAAGCTGTACTTCGCCGACAGCGAATCGAGCACGATACGGCTGGCGGATTTTGAAAATGACCGCGTGACCGTCGTGGCTGGAACGACCGCAAACAACCTGTTCGATTTTGGCGACATTGACGGCGAGTTGGGCGAAAATCGCTTGCAGCACGCCTTGGGGGTGCAGGGCGTTCCCGGCGGCGACTTGTATATTGCCGACACCTACAACAGCCGCATCAAGGTCATCCCGGCCGGCGAGACGGCTGTCCGCACGGTCTTTGGGCTTGGCGGGTCGGGCGGCTACGCCGACGGCGATGCTGCCGTGGCGCAGTTCGACGAACCCGGCGGATTGAGCTATGCCAATGGGCTGCTCTATGTGGCTGATACCAACAATCATGTCATTCGCACGATTGACCTTGCTTCGGGACTGGTCGATACTTTGACGTTTCGCAATCCCGAAGCGCTGGTGATTGACGCCGAAGCCCTGACCATTCTTGGCAGCGACAGCGCGATGGTCGCGCTTGAGACGCAAGACCTGGCGACTGGCGCCGGCAAAATCGCGCTGCGGCTTGGTTTCCCAAGCGGTTTCAAAATCAATCCACTGATTGACAGCCGCCTGGAATTATCATCCCAGGCCGACGCGCTGCGAATTGAGGATGCAGATGAAGCCGGCGGGCTTGTCGTGACGGTCAATGAAAACGAAGTCCGCGTCCCGGTGACTTTCGCCGCCGGTCAGGGTGAACTGAAGGCGGCGCTGACGCTCTATTATTGCCGCGAAGGCGAAGCGGCGCTGTGCTTCATTGAGACAGTCGACTATATTGTGCCTTTCCGGGCAGCGGCAGATCACAATCTGTCCGAAATCGCTTTGACGCGCGAGATCGCCGCGCCGGACGGATTTTAGCTGAAGCAGCCGCCGGGCGCGGCGATGCGCGCTCATTAACCGCGGGCGCCGACGGTTGCGCTGGCTGTTTGAACGGCGCCGCCGCGCACCAGCATGACCGCGACTTCGCTGTCCACCTTGGTGTTTGCCAGCAGAATGTGCAATTCATCGACAGCCTCGACCGCTTCATCGTCCAGGGCGGTGACTATATCGCCGACCATCAAGCCGGCTTTTGCGGCCGGGCTGTCGGCCTCGACCGAGACAATCAGCAGGCCGGTATCCTGGTCAAGCGACTCGGCAGCGCCGTCAGGCAGGCGGGCGGGCTGAACGCCGATGCCCAGATAGCCCGGCTGGATTTTGCCATCCGTCAGCAGAGCGGCGACGGATTTGCGGATGGTCGCCGCCGGCACGGCGATGCTGACCCCGCGCGAGAAGCCCGAGGTGTTCAGCCCGTGGATTTTGCCATCGCCGCCGAGGAGCGGGCCGCCAGAAAACCCCGGGTACATGATGACGTCGGTCTGGATATAGCCGGCCGCCAGCGACCGTCCCCAGCCGCCGCGCCGCCCGCGTCCGCGCCGTCCATGCCGGCGCATGGCTTTGGCTTTTTCCCGCAGTTTTTTGACATCAGTCGGGTTAGCCAGGCCGCTGACGACGCCGAGCGCCGCCTGTATATTTTGAGTCGGGCGGCCAAGCGCCAGGACGAGATGGCCGACGCGCAGGCCGCCATCCTCGGTCCAGTTCGCCGCCGTCAGTGCGGCTTCGGTTTGCAGAAGGGCGAGGTCATTGTGAGGGTCGCGCCCGATGAGCGATGCGCCGGCGCGCGACCCATCAGCCAGCCCAACCGCTATATCATCTTCATACTCAACCACATGATGCGCGGTGACGACCAGATTGTCTGCCCAGACGATGCCGGTCGCCGGCAAGCGGCGGCGGGCTTCAACTCGAACGACGCTGGCGGCGGCCGATTCGACTCGGTCGGCCATGGCCTCAGATAACTGCCGCATCAGTTCTGTCATTGCGTTCTCCTTTTCGCTTGTCTTAGCCTGATTATGCCAGCAGCCAGCAGCCAGCGACATTCAACCAATGGCGAGGTTCATCCTAGCCGTTCAGACAGGATTGGCTGGATGAAGGCATAAGTTCGGGGAGGGCTTGCGCTGGTTTTGCTTAGCGCGGGCTGCGGGGCGTAATGTCGTCGCGACGGCCCGGCCGGTGCGAAAATTTCCAGCTGGCATTCGCACCGGCGCGCCAGACTGTCACATGCTCAATGCGTCGTAACCAGGACCGCTGCTGAAGAAATCGTAGTTGGGCTGAATATCGGGGGTGAGATCAACGATATCGCCTTCCTCGTGTTCCTGGATGACTTTGGTATCGAAGGGCAGCCGCTCCTGTCCTTCCATCATTTCGTATTCAGAAGGGACTTCTTCTTCGATGAAAATGGCTTCGTAGGGGCATTCGGGAATACAGGCGCCGCAGTCGATGCAGGTATCCGGGTCGATAAAGTACCAAGGCCATTCGTTTTCCGGCTTGCCGGCGATGATACATTCCACCGGGCATACTTCAACGCAGGCGCCGTCCCGCAGGCACAGGCTGGTGATGATATGAGTCATGTGAGTTCTCCTTGATTGAGTCTGGATTCAGATAAAGCGACAGTTTCACCGAACATCGGCAGTTTGATGTTATGGTATCGCATTCTACTAGGGCTTTCTACTACTTTTGTTGGATTTTAAGCCGAGATTTCAGGATTCCTTCGGCTTGAGGCAGATGGTTTCTCTGCTATAATCACCTTGCAGCTCCAGTAGCTCAGAGGATAGAGCGCCAACCTCCTAAGTTGGGTTGTCACAGGTTCGAATCCTGTCTGGAGCGTCACAGAAAATAAGGAATTAGCTGGAAAAATGGAGAAGATATGCTGGAGTCGGATGTTATCCAAGACATACTCAAGGATACCAATTATCACTTCGCCTTGTTCACGCAGGATGAAATCGAGTCTTTGCGGCAAGCTGTGTTCACCAAAGAGGCTGGAGGAAAGGAAATTCCTTATGTGACCTGTATCGTTCGAGATAAGGATATTCGGTTAAGGCCAGAAGAAATTGTCCGTCAACTATATATAAAAAGGTTAATTGAGCAATATGGCTATCCCAAAAATCGATTGGCTTTTGAATACTCGGTCAGCTTTGGTCGGGCAAAGAAAAAAGCCGATATTGTTATCTTTGATAAAGACCGTCCCAACGTCCCGTATATTATTGTCGAGTTAAAAAAGCCGAAGCTAAAGGATGGCAAAGATCAGCTTCGCTCATATTGCAATGCCACTGGCGCGCCTATTGGAATATGGACGAATGGGGAACAGATTTCTCATTATCATCGCAAAGACCCAAATTATTTTGAAGACATAACGGATATTCCTCAAGCGCGGCAAACACTTAACGATATATTGAGCGAACGTTTTACCCTGAAAGACTTGATCATCAAGGACAAAATCTCCAATGAGAGAAAATCCCTCAAAGACATCATCCTCGAAATGGAAGATGAAGTTCTAGCCAATGCTGGGGTAGACGTATTTGAGGAGGTTTTCAAGCTGATATTCACCAAACTTTACGACGAATTTGAGAGCAGGAACGACAAGGTAAGGATAGATTTTTATCTTGGTCGAGAATTGGATGATGATGACAAAGCCGATTATGACAAGCTCAAAGAATGCCTTCTGGGACTTGATGATCAAAATGAGTTTCGCCTCCTGGAATTCAGAAACACCGGCCAGACCGACGCCGAACTAAAAAACAAAATGCAAGCGCTTTTTGATCGGGCAAAACAAAGATGGGAAGGCGTGTTTCCTGAAGGCGCCGCCTTTGAGCTTGCCGACAGTCATTTGTCCGTCTGCATATCGAGCCTGCAAGATGTCAAGCTGTTCAATTCCAATCTGCTGGTTGTAGATGAAGCCTTTGAATATCTGGTCAGCAAATCGGCCAAAGGCGAAAAGGGGCAGTATTTTACACCGCGCCATGTGATTGACATGTGCGTGCAGATGCTTAACCCACAGCGAGGCGAGTACATGATAGACACTGCCGCCGGCAGCTGCGGATTTCCAGTGCATACCATCTTCAAGCTCACCGGTCATTTATTTACCAACGCGGAAATTTCAGAACAAGGCAAAAAGGATGCGCTCAATGTCTTTGGGATTGACTTTGACAAAAGAGTAGTCAGAGTCGCCAGAACATTAAACCTGATTGCCGGGGATGGCGAGTCCAATGTGCTGCACCTGAACACGCTGGATTTCAAACGATGGAATGAACGAACTGAAAACACAGAATGGCGAGATGTCTATGGCAAAGGATTCAGACGGCTGGAAAAGTTAAGAGCC
This sequence comes from Phototrophicaceae bacterium, assembly GCA_965203755.1. Classification (GTDB taxonomy): domain Bacteria; phylum Chloroflexota; class Anaerolineae; order Aggregatilineales; family Phototrophicaceae; genus UBA6055. Next base: position 1,388,835 of record OZ241910.1, read on the forward strand.
GAAAAGAATGAAAACAGACGATTCAATTTTGACCTTCTGATGGCTAACCCGCCTTTTGCCGGGGATATCAAAGAAAGCCGCCTCTTGCATGAATATGAACTGGGGTTTAATGCTAAGGGCAAGCCAAAAGCGCAAGTCGGGCGAGACATTTTGTTTATTGAGAGGAATTTAGATTTCCTCAAGCCCGGCGGACGTATGGCTATCGTGCTGCCGCAAGGCCGATTCAACAATACTTCCGACAAGTACATTCGCGAGTTTATCGCTGAACGGGCGCGATTTTTAGCGGTCGTAGATTTGCATGACAACACTTTCAAGCCGCACACCGGCACGAAAACCGGCGTCTTGTTTGTGCAGAAATGGGACGATGCGCTTTGCCCGTATGTGGAGGATTACCCCATCTTTTTCGCAGTCTCCGAAAAAGGCGGCAAGGATAATTCCGGCGATTATACCTATGCCAAAAACGACAATGGGCAATTCAGGCTGGATAAAAACGGTCATCTGATTGTTGACCATGACCTGCACAATCACGGCGGGGAACTGTCGGATGGAATAGCCGAAGCCTTTATCGAGTGGGCAAGGAGCGAGAATTTGAGCTTTTGGTCATAGGGACAGGTGATGCGGTATTCCATTGTTAATTATTCTCAAGTTAAGAATTCACCTGATTTAAGAATTGACAGCGATTATTGGCATCCCGCATTTATTCAAAATGCTCTGCTGTTTTCCAGTCAGCAGAAGATCGGCGACCTTGTTGATCATAATGTTCAAAATATCAAGTCATCCCCAATAAACAGAACGTTTGAATACTTGGAGATTTCCGGGATTTCTTTGAATGGCTGTGAATATCAATCAACAAGAGTTGAGCCGGGCAATGAACCGGACAGGGCGCATCATATACTGCAAAAAGGGGATGTAGCCGTTTCCACAGTCAGACCTAACCGGAATGCGGTTGCATTCATTCAAAAGGACGGGATTGTTGGCAGCAGCGGTTTAGCTGTTTTAAGAACAAAAAAGGTAGAGCCAGAATATCTTTTCGCTTTTTGCAAAACCGATTATTTTGTCAAATGCTTGATGAGGGCGAATAAAGCCAGTATGTACCCGGCGGTTTCAAAAAAAGATGTTTTAGAAACGCCGTTTTTTGCTGCATCAGATAATTTCAGGTCAGGTATTGCGCTGTTGGTTAAAGGAGCACTTTATGAGAACCAAAAGGCCAACGCGTCTTTCGACTCGGCCCAATCCCTTCTCCTCGCTGAACTTGGTTTAACCGACTGGCGGCCAAAACACCAACCGACCTTTATAAAAAATTATTCAAATACAAAGCAATCCAATCGCATTGACGCCGAATACCATCAGCCTAAATATGATGAGATTGTCAATGCGGTTCAAGACTGTTCCGGGGGTTGGGACACGTTGGGGAATCTAGTAAATCTGAAAGCTAAGAATTACCGACCTAAAAGCGAACAAGAATATAAATATATTGAACTTGCCAACGTTAGGGGCAACGGCGAAGTAGTCGATTGCATGTCAGAAGAAGGGCAAAACCTCCCGACAAGAGCGAGGTGCCGGGTTTCTACAGGAGATGTAATTGTTTCGTCTATAGAAGGTTCTTTGGATAGCGTTGCCTTGATAGATAAAGAATACGACCAGGCTCTTTGCTCTACAGGTTTTCATGTTGTTAATTCATTAGTGCTTAATTCGGAAACTTTACTCGTGATCCTAAAAAGTATGATAGGGCAATTACAACTCAAAAAAGGATGTAGCGGTACGATTCTTACTGCAATCAACAAAGATGAATTCACTAAAATTGCACTTCCTAAAATCAAGGAAGGAATTCAAACCGAAATCCAGCAAAAAGCGCTTGAATCCTTTAACTTAAAAAGACAATCCAAGCGCTTATTGGAATGCGCCAAGCGGGCCGTAGAAACCGCCATCGAACAGGATGAGCGGAGGGCCATTGAATGGCTGGACAGGACGGCGCTGATTTAACGTTGTTCAAGCTGCGGACGAATCTCCGGTGAATGCGAGCGGATGGTTTCGGCGGCGAATTGGGCAAAGTCCGCCAGTGGCATCGCGCCCAGGTCTTCATCGCTCCGCAGCCGAACGCTGACAGTGCGATTCTCGATGTCGCGCTGGCCGACAATCAGCAGCCAGGGGATATTCATACGGCGATGCGCCTTGATTTTTGAGCGCATATTGCGGTCTTGCAGGTCGGCCTTGACGCGCATTCCCTGCGCTTTAAGCCGACTTTCGACTTCAATGGCGTATTCATTGTGATTTTCGCGGATGGGAATGATGACCGCCTGCGTCGGCGCCAGCCAGGGCGGAAAGGCACCGGCGAAATGCTCAATGAGAATGCCAATGAAACGTTCCAGGCTGCCAAAGGGCGCGCGGTGAATCATGACCGGCCGCTTGCGCTGATTGTCCCGATCCATATATTCCAAACCAAAGCGCTGCGGCAGGCTGTAATCGACCTGCACCGTTCCCAGCTGCCACTCGCGTTTCAGCACATCGCGCACAATAAAGTCCAGCTTGGGACCATAAAAGGCGGCTTCGCCGGCTTCAATATGAAAATCCAGACGCAGTTCTTCACAGGCTTGGATGATGGCGTCGGTGGCTTGTTCCCATTGCTGCGGGGCGCCGACATATTTGTCGCTGTTCGGGTCGCGCGTGCCGATGCGGGCGCGAAAATCGGTCATGCCCAGCGAACCAAAGACAAGCTGAATGAGCTTGACAACCGATTTGAATTCGGCAAGCAGTTGATCGGGGCGGACAAAGAGATGGGCATCGTCGACAGTAAAGCCGCGCACCCGCGTCAGGCCGCGCAGTTCGCCAGACTGCTCATAACGATAGACCGCGCCGAACTCGGCATAGCGGAGCGGCAGATCGCGGTAGGAGCGCGGCTGGCTCTTGTAGATGCGGCAATGATGGGGGCAGTTCATCGGCCGCAGCATAAATTCGTCGCCATCGACGTCAATGGGCGTGTATTGACTGTCGGCGTAATAGGGATAATGTCCCGATGTCTTGTAAAGTTCAATGCTTCCCAGATGCGGCGTGACCACCGGCAGATAGCCCCGCTCGATTTGAATGCCGCGCAGCCAGCGTTCCAGGGTATCGCGCAGGACCGCGCCGCCAGGCAGCCACAGCGGCAGCCCCTTGCCAACCATGGGGTCGATAATAAACAGGTCAAGTTTTTCACCGAGGATGCGGTGGTCGCGTTTGGCAGCCTCCTCCAGGGCGGCTTGATAGCCGCGCAGTTCCTGCGGCGTTTCCCAAGCGGTGCCATAAATGCGGGTAAGCTGCTGGCGGTGTTCATCACCGCGCCAATAGGCGCCGGCCGGCGGCCGCAGCGATATGCTGACGGCCTTTGGGTTGATGTCGCGCGTGCTGGCGACGTGCGGGCCGCGGCACAGATCGGTAAAGCCGCCTTGCGTGTACAGGGTCAGCGTTTCCGCCGGTTCTGCGATTTGGCGGCCGTGGTCATCGATGCGGCCATGGACCAAATCATCAATGAGTTCGAGCTTATAGGGCTGGTCGCGGAAAATCTGGCGCGCTTCGGCCGCCGTGACCTCGCGGACGGTGAATTCATGTTTTTGGGACAGGATTTTTTTCATCCTTTTCTCGACCCACTTGATATCGGCTTCGCTGATGGCTTGCGGAAGCTCAAAATCATAATAGAAGCCATCTTCAACCGGCGGCCCAATCGCGATTTTGGCGTCGGGGAACCGTTCGAGCATCGCTTCGGCCATCACGTGGGCGGCGGAATGGCGGATTTTATAGAGTTGACTCTCCTGGTATGGTTTATCGGGCATGGTCTTTCCTCGTCGGGTTGGTTTCGTTTGCCGCTGATGGGCAATTTGATATCAAATGCCAATTCGCTTTTACAGGATATCGGCAGACTATTGGAAAAGTCATGGTTTTATGGCGGCAAGCCGCGGCGGATTATAGCCAAGAATATGGAAAATCAAAACCGAAAGCCCGCATTCAGCGCGAGGGGCGGCGGGGGATTGTTATGCGACCGCGTCTTGCGGGCTTTATTCTTCGCCGACAACCACCAGCACATCTTCAATCACGACAGTCGCAACCGCTTGTGTGGCGCGTTTGCCGTCGCTGGCGGTTCGCTGATGATGGGCTTGCTCATCGTCGGTGACTCGGGTGAACAGGCTTTCGAATACATCCTGGGCGACCAGGTTGTCAATGGCATCCTCGATGATGGAACGTTCCAGCGCTTCGACGATGACATGGGGCGTATCCAGAACAGCATAACGGGCCGGCGGCGCTTCGGGGATGGATTCTGTGACCATCAGGGTGAGCGCCATCTGACGGCAGATATAGGGAATGGTAGCGAAGAGCGCCGTATAGACCGCCCCGTTTTCCATCCGGACAATCACATCGCAGGCGTCGCCCTCTTCGTGTATTTCGCACAGAATTTTATCCGGGACCATCATCAGGTCCGCAATTAGGCTGTCAAACATCAGTGTCCATATCCTAATACCAATTTTACATTGCCTCATCCATTATATGCACAAAAACACCGCTTTAGAATAAGCATATCATAAATCGCGCTATTTTTTACAAATCAATCACAATAAATCCCAGGCAGCTGCGCCAAAACCCTGTCCTGTTGACGGCCCGACCTTCGCGCTACAATAAAAATCGCTTCATTCAATCGGATGACCCATGCAGATTGACCATCTCTCATTGACCAACTTTCGCAATTATGCGCGGCTGGAAGTCAGCCTGCCAGCCGACAAGCCGATTGTCTTGTGCGGCGACAATGCTCAAGGCAAAACCAGCGCACTGGAAGCCATTTATTATCTGGCGACTTCCACTTCGCCCTATACCACCAGCGACCGCCAGTTAATCCACTGGCGCACCCAAGGCGACCCGATCCCCTTTGCCCGCCTGTCAGCCGAACTTGGCAATAAGACCAGCCGCTATCACAAGCTCGACGTGACCCTTATGCTGGATATAACCAGCGGCTCGCCCCGTTTCAGAAAATCTGTCAAGCTGAACAACGTCGACAAGCGGGTGATGGATGTGACCGGCCTGCTCAATGTGGTCTTGTTTGTGCCACAGGACCTGTCGCTGGTCGAAGGTTCGCCCAACGACCGCCGCCGCTTTATGAACACCACGCTGACCCAGGTCGATCTCGATTATTCGCTGGCGCTGAACGAGTATGAAAAACTCTTGCCACAGCGCAACGCCCTCTTAAAGCGCATCATTGAAAGGCGATCCAACCCGGCTGAATTGGAATTTTGGGACGAAGAGCTGGCGAGCAGCGGCGCGGTGATTATTGCTGGCCGGCAAAAATTCCTGCGCGAGCTTGAAACCAAAGCCCAGGATACTCATCATGCGCTCACGGGCGGGCGCGAAACGCTTAGCCTGAAGTATCTGCCGAGCATTATGCCAACCGCCGCGGTCGATAACCGGCAGCTTTCCTTTGATGTCATTGGACTGGACTTGAACCGTCAACTGGAGCCCGAGCAGGTTAAGCCGCAGTTTTTGCAGCGCCTGATGGAAAAACAGCGCGAAGACATTCAACGGGGACTTACCCTGTCCGGGCCCCACCGCGATGAACTGCGCCTGTTCATCAATGAGCGCGACTGTGGCTTATATGGCAGTCGGGGCCAGGCGCGGACGGCTGTGATGGCGCTTAAATTCGCTGAATTGCAGTGGATGCGAGACCAGATTGGCGAATATCCGCTTTTTTTGCTTGATGAGGTCGCTGCCGAATTGGACAGCAAACGGCGCGCCTTTCTGCTGGAACGGCTGGATGGACAGGCGCAGACGCTGGTGACGGCGACCGGCCTCGATATCTTCGCCCCCGCCTTTTTGAATCGCGCGCGGGTCTTCAGGGTCGTCAATGGCCAGATTGATTGAGCCACCGCTTGAGACGCCGGGCGCGGGCGGCGAAAATTCAGGCAAAGCCAGCGGCTTAATCGGCCGCAATGGGTCGGCTTGATGATGGCAAGGCATGCAGTACAGCCCGATAGCGGATATTGGCTGTGGCTTCCAAGGGGACAATCGACAGCCGTATCGGCAGTCTGGCGCCGCTGGGGATATCGCCGGGCAGGTCGAAAGCGCGATAGCCGATGATGACGCCTTCGTTGTTTTCGAGCGTGACAATCAGCCGCGCATCGGTCGCATCAAAAGCGGTCGCATTCTCCAGCTGCGCGGTGAACAGATAGCGGTTGTCATCCTGACGATAGCTGCCCTGCATGTCAGTCATGTCTAAAGCCAGGCTTGGCTGGGCTGATAATCGGGCGGCCGCCACTTGGATTTCCAGATAACGAGTTTCCAGCCGCGCATTCGGCACGTTGATGCGATAGGCGGCGACATCATTGCGGTTGACGCGGCGCTGTTCCAGCGTGAACAGTTCCTGCCCCTGCAATGCCCCGTTCACATCCATATACCGCGCTTGCAAGGTGATATCGCCAACATTGCCATCGGTCTGATTGCTAAGGCGGCCGAGGCAGGTTATGCGCTGTGATCCCAGCGCGTAGCATCGGGGCGGTGATATTCGGATTTGGTCCAAACGGGAAGCCGGCGGCAGGATGGCGGCGACCGGTAAAGAAGCCGGGCTTGGCCGCATGACAAACTGTGGATGATAGGCTGTGAGCGTTACGGCCGGGAATAGAGTCGGCGAAAGGGTTGGCGTCGGGTTGCGAGGCGGGCGACAGGCAATCAAAGCAGCAATCACCGCCAGGAAAGATAACAGAAGCAAAATTTCGGGACGCATGGCTTATATCTCTGCATTTTAACCATTATAACCGGTTCAAAATAAATGCGCTGTGAAAATGAGGCGAATCGATGAATCCCGCCAATTTGCCAAAGCGCGGTGAGTTTGTGAGGCATGCAAACCTATATCAAACGGTTTTCTATTGAAAAATCATCCTAAACCGCGACCATTTAGTCGCCTCTTGATGGAACAAGTGTTCTAGCATGACAAGAACGTTAAATTAGAGGCGAGGATTTGCAATGGCATGGACAACACCCAAAACCTGGACCAGCGAACCGCTAACGTCCGGTGATTTGAACGTTCAGCTGCGCGACAATCAAAATTACCTGAAAGATCGGATGGACAGCGGCGGCAGCTTTATTGCCCAGGGTCGCAGCAATTATACAACGACATCGACGGCGTTTGTGGATGTGGACGCGGTCAACCTGTCGCTGACATTAAGCGCTCATGGCGGCGATGTGCTGCTTGGCTTTACGGCGGCGGTATACAGTCAAGTAAACGGCGCCCATGTTTATTTCAATGTGGCGGTGGATTCGGTTGATTATTTTGCCGGCAACGGCATCACCCAGCTGACCATTCTCAACTCTGGCGATGTACGGCGGCACAAACCCCTGTGTCTGGTGGTTCTGATCCCCGGCTTGAGCGCCGGCAGCCACACGTTCGCCTTGCGCTGGAAAACTTCAAATCACAACACCGCCGTTATCGAGGCGGCCAGCCTGCGTCCGCAGTTTTGGGTACAGGAGATTTAGGCTATGGATATTGCGATTCAATCGGCTGTGCCGGCGCGGTTTCTTGATTTGGCTGCCCGGCAAGCGCTTGGGAAAGGAACGAGCGGTGTGTCGGCAGGAGGCGGCGCATCGCGGATTCACCTTGTGGACGCAAGCCCGGCGAATCAGCGGCGCGCCAGCGATGTCTTGAATTATTTTGGCGCATTGCGGGTGACGGCGGATAAGACGACCATGACAGAAGGCGAAGCCGACCCGGTCATATCCTGTCAGGATGCGGCGATAGCAGCGGACACCGAGCTTGGATACCTGGTCTTGCTGGATGACGAAATCTATGCCCAGGGCCGCGACCAGGTTGTGGACGGGCGGCTGTCCTTGACGCTTGGCAGCCCATTGGCGGGCGCTTATGCCATCTATCTGTATCGCCGCCGCGGCAATTATGCCAGTGGTCATATTCAGATTATGGTGAACGAGGGCTAGCGATGGCGGCGATACAAGCGAACACTCAAGGCAAAGTCCAGCAAGCGCGGAAACGTTTGAAAAAGAATTTGCGGCAGTTGAGGCAGGCGGGCGCATTCAACGCGGCGCAGCGAGATGCGCTTTTTGCCGATGCGCTGATCGACCTGCACCGTATCGAATTGTGGCGTCTTGGACGTTTGGAAGATGAGGAGTAGCGACAATGGCATTTGAACAGATTTTCCAGCTTTTAATCCTGGCCGTGGCGGTATTGGTCTACTGGTGGTCGCATCGCAGCTTCCCGCCGCAGCAGACTGCCGAACTTCTCCAGAAGTTAAGCGAGGCCAGCCGGCAAACCGAAACCCATTTGGATGATTTGCTGGTCGAAATCGCGCAGGCGCTCAATGAACTGCGCCAGAGCAGAACCGACCCGCCGGATTCATAATCTATCGCTTGGGGGCTGTGCGATATGGCAGTCCCCTAAGCTATTCCACCTCATCGGCGGCATAGGGATTCCGCCCGAGCCGGCTGCCTTTGCGAACAGCCTGCCGCCAGGGTTTCCGGGCAGTTCCCCGATAGCCCATCTGCCGCAGCCGTTCCACTTCCAGGCTTTCCAATTTGGCCGCAACCGCGTCAAAGTCGCTTTTTGGGATCGGCTTATCCCGCTCCTGGTCATCGCGATAGACATAACCGACGCCGGCGCACCAGTCGCAATTTTCAGCCTGTCCTGAAAATTCATCCTCGAACCAGCCAAATCCGTCGCAAGAGACGCATCGCGCAATTTTCATCTTGGGCTCCCCGCTTGCGGTTTTCAATCCTATTGTATCCGTTCCGCCGGCCGAAACGAGTCTATTGTCCTGGACAATCGCGGTTATAATGCAGCTTTGATATGAACAAGACTCAAAATAGCGCATGAACGTCAACCTGCCATCGAAACCGCTGACCCTCTTGATGCCGGCGCTGGCTATCCTGTTCCTAATGGTGATCCAGGCGCATCACTTTCATGCCCGCCCTTATCGTCAGGATGAGGCTTGGGTGGTGCATTATGCGCTGGAACACATTGAACGGGTCGGGCTGGGCAACTATATCCTGCAAATTTTTATCAGGCTGCCGCCGGAAAACATCTTGCAGGATATATGGGTGTATTGCTTTGGTCATATCGAAAACATCGTGCGCTGGCTTTCCACTCTGACCACGGTCATCACCTTGGCCATGTTTTATCGGCTGGCATCTGATCTCTTTGACCGACAAACCGCCCGCCTGGCGCTGATTTTATTGGGTACGTTCAGTGTGTTTGCGTATTATACGCACGAAGCCCGACCTTACGCCGCGCTGGCTTTTGGCGCGGTTGGATTTCAATGGGCGCTGCTGCGTTTTATCCGCCGACCCAGCCGCAGCCGCGGCCTGCTGACGCTCCTGCTGGCGGTCATTCCCTTTTATCAGCATCCTTTCATGCTCTATGTCTATGCGGCACAGTTGATTTGCATCCTGATTTTTGTACGCTGGAACCGCGAGCTTTATCGGCGCGGCGCCGTCTTGTTCGGGGCGCTGTGCCTGCTGACCGCCCTGCGCGCCTACTTCAATTTTTCCGAACGTTCGGGTGTCATCCTTTACAACACAGAAACCTCGTGGCGAGGTCTGACTGAACTGTATGACCGTTTCAAGTTCAATCCCGAAGCGCTCGGTCTGTTCCTTATATTAGGCGGACTGGCTATTTTTCTGGGCAAAACAGCTGAAATGGTCGCATCCCGCCCGTTTTCCTCTGATCCTCTGATGCGCTTTGGCTGGGTTTGGCGCGAAGGCTGGATCATTACAGCGCCGATGGCGATGGTCGGGCTGGCGCTGCTGGTGAACCTGGCTGTGCCGAGTCTCACGCCGCGCAACCTGCTGACAGCCGCGCCGTACCTGGCTTTGATCGCCGCGATTGCCCTGCGCCGTATGCACTGGCAGGCGCAGCTCCTCGCCCTGCTCTTCTTCTGCCTGCCCTTTGTCATCCAATTCCATCCGCATAACGGCAATGCCGGTTATTGGGAACTCGCGGATTATATGGAGACGAACTATGACCCGGGCAAAGACCGTCTGGTGGTCGTGGCGCCGCAGCTTTGGCAATGGATTCCCATCAAGTATTTTCTGGATGAGCGCACCCGGCTGGGATTGTCCGACAGCGATATTTTTTATGTGACGCCCCAAGTTCAGCATGGCGCCGTGCCGCACAATCCGGATGACAGCCTGGTCGCGTTTGACGGTCGGGACAGCCATTTGCAGCGCCTGCAGGCCTATCTGGGCGCGCGCGACAAGCTGTGGGTGATCAAAGCCAGCCATGATTCTGAACCGGGCGGCGAACATCTCATTAAATGGATTGATGCCAACTACACCCTCTATCAAGCGGTCAATTTTCCCGGCGAAGGCTATTACCGCGCCCTGGAAACGCTTGAATACCGCCGCCATCCTGACGATGCGAACGCGCCGGCGCGTTTTGGAGATGACATCAGCCTGACAGACTGGCGGCTCAATGATTCGGTGGAGGTTTCACCCGGGCAGACGATTTCCGTGGATACCTGGTGGGCGACGGACGCTCCATTGGATGCCCTGTATAGCTCAACCCTGGTCATTGCCAGCCAAAACGGGCAGGGCATCAGCCAGGCTGACCATGTGCCTGGCGGCATCTACATGACCTCGATTTGGCAGCCGGGGCGACTCTACTTCGACGAACGTCATCTCACTATTCCCGGCGATATCGAAGCGGGCGAATACCTGCTGCTGCTTGGCGTGTATGACATCCAGACGGTCGAGAATCTGCCGGTGAACCCGACGGGCGATTCTCTCTTTTATTTGACGACGCTTTATGTGCGCCCCTAGCATTTTCCGGCGGGCTGGGTCTTTTTTATCGGCGCGTCTTGTCTGTCTTTGCGGCGCGGTCGCGGTGGATGCCGGCCAGCGCGATCTTGAACAGCTGGCGGTAGCCGTTCAGATATTTTTCGGGCGAGTAGAAATCTTGGGCGAAGTCCCGCGCTTTCGCCCCCATGATTTTGACATCCGCCCGATAAACCCGTCTAAGCGCATCCGTCAGCGAGCTTGCGTCATCGGGCTCAATCAAATAGCCATTTTCGCCCTCAATGATCATATCGGGAATCCCGCCTGTGCGGCTGCCAATGACCGGCATGCCGAGCAGCATCGCCTCCACCACGACGCGCCCCAGCCCCTCCGAAAGGGAAGGCAGCGCCAGCGCCCGCGATCTGCCAAAATAATCGGCTAAGCCTTGCTGTGACACTTTCCCGATAAAATGCACCCGACTCGCAATATCGAGTTGGGCTGCCTGCCGCCGCAAGTCCGCGGCATAGTCGGCATTTTCCGGATGGCCCACCAGGTAAAGATGCGCGGTCGGATGCTTTAGCTGGGCAAAGGCATTCAGCAGGTGATGCAGTCCCTTGCGCGGAATCAGCAGGCCGGCATAGACAATATCTTCCGATTCTTCGACTGGCACCGTGCGTTTCGCCTGCTGGAAAATATCGGTATCGCTCCAGGTCATAAAGCGCACCTGCGGCAGATGGGGCGCATAATGGCGGGCGCGTCTGGCGGTTGAGGTCGAGATGACGCGCATGGCATCGCCATGTCGAAAAGCATAGCCGGCCAATTCCGACATCAGCGACCGGTACAGCGGCTTAAAGGGAATGCCGCGCTGCAAAAAGACGTCTTCTTCAAAATTGTTGTGATTTTCGATAATCAAGCATGGTTTTTTGCCGAACAGTTTGGCGATGCTCTTTACCCAAGCGCCAACCGCGCCTTCAAATGGGCTTTGCGCCACCAGCGCTTTGCCATCGTATCGAAAAACCAGATACAAGAGCAGCAGGGGCGCCAGCGTGAACATCGTCAAATAGCGCAGGATGGAGCCTGGGGGCTGTGGGATGAGATAGAAGTTCACCTGTTCGGTAAATCGCCGCGGCCGCCAAGAACTCGAAAAGCCGATGATGCGAATGTCATAACCCGGCAACTGTGCCATCATCTCCCATTTGCGGGCAATCGCGGCGTCCAGCGGATCGCTGTAACGCGCGCTGCTAATCCAGCATACAGTGATTTTGGTCATACCGGTTTTGCTTGTCCATCCACTGGGTCATATCATAAAACAGCCATGAGTCGATACTGTGAATATACCAGCATAGCCGCGTTTTCGCATCCGCTGGCCGCCGCTTAACCCTTGTCCTGAAAGATGATATCCCCGTTTTTGTCGGGGCTGCTGTCAAGCTGCAATATGCCTTCAAGCATCATGGACACCAGCGCCATCACGATGCCGCCAAGAACAGCCGTCCAGATCCCGCCCTCAATAATCAGACGGTCACCGACCAGCGAATCGGTTATCAGCAGCATCAAGCCGTTAATGACCAGGATAAACAAGCCCAGTGACAGGATGACGGCCGGACAGGTCAGGAGGATCAGGATCGGCTTCAGCAGCGAATTGACTATGCCGAAGATCAGCCCAATGACGAGCAGGGCGCCGATGTCGCTGTTGGCAACCTGGATATTGGGGATCAGCATCGCCGTCACGGCAATCGCCACCGCGTTGATAATCACGCGAATCACAAAGTTTCTCATTTTGCCGCCCTCTCATTCAACATAATGGACACCGACCGAAGGTCAATGTATATCCATTATACGCTGTTCCAATCCAGCCGGTTGCGAACACTATCGCCGATTGCGGCGAGACAGCAGAAACAGAATCAGCAGCAGAAACAGCCCAATGACCACCGCGGCGATCACCGCCGCGCTGTCTCTGGTTTCTGGCTCGTCGGCGCTGGGCGCATCAACTTCGGTGATGGTCACTGGTGTCAGCGAAGGCTGCGCCGTCGGGTCGACAATTTCTGCTTCGGCAGGCGCCTCGGTTGGCTCGCTCCGCGCCGCCGCAATCGCCGTTCCTGTAACGTCTTCAGTTGGCGTCGGCGTGTCGGTCATCGTCGGCGATGGTGTATTTGTAACCGTTGGTGTCAACGTATCAGTTGACGTCGGTGATGGCGTGTCGGTCATCGTCGGGGTCAACGTATCAGTCACCGTCGGCGATGGTGTATTTGTAACCGTTGGTATCAACGTATCAGTTGCAGTCGGCGATGGCGTATTAGTTGCCGTTGGTGTCAACGTATCAGTCGCAGTCGACGTTGGCGTATTTGTAGCCGTTGGTGTCATTGTATCAGTCGCAGTCGATGTTGGCGTATCGGTTGCCGTTGGAATATCAGTATCAGTTGACGTCGGCGATGGTGTATTGGTCGCAGTTGGCACATCGGTATCAGTTGACGTCGGGGTTAGCGTATCGGTCGCAGTTGGCACATCGGTATCCGTTGACGTCGGTGATGGCGTATTTGTAGCCGTTGGTGTCAACGTATCAGTTGACGTCGGCGTTAGCGTATTGGTCGCAGTTGGCACATCAGTATCAGTTGACGTCGGGGTTGGCGTATCGGTCGCAGTTGGCACATCGGTATCAGTCGACGTCGGCGATGGCGTATCGGTCGCTGTTGGCACATCAGTATCGGTCGCCGTCGGTGATGGCGTATCGGTCGCTGTTGGCACATCAGTATCCGTTGACGTCGGTGATGGCGTATCGGTCGCAGTTGGCACATCGGTATCCGTTGACGTCGGTGATGGTGTATTTGTAGCCGTTGGCACATCGGTATCCGTTGACGTCGGGGTTAGCGTATCGGTCGCCGTTGGCACATCGGTATCAGTTGACGTCGGGGTTAGTGTATCGGTCGCCGTTGGCACATCGGTATCCGTTGACGTCGGCGTTAGCGTATCGGTCGCCGTTGGCACATCGGTATCCGTTGACGTCGGCGCTAGCGTATCGGTCGCCGTTGGCACATCAGTATCCGTTGACGTCGGGGTTAGCGTATCGGTCGCCGTTGGCACATCAGTATCCGTTGACGTCGGCGTTAGCGTATCGGTCGCAGTTGGCACATCGGTATCCGTTGACGTCGGGGTTAGCGTATCGGTCGCCGTTGGCACATCAGTATCCGTTGACGTCGGGGTGAAGGTCGGCGGCGGTGGCAAATCAACCATGAAAGGCAAGGTGAGAGTCGTGCTTTGTCCACTGGCGTTGGTAACGGTCAGAGCAAGCTCATGCTGGCCGCTGCCAAGAAGTTCTGCCGGAACGGTCAAGACTCCATCGCGGACCGGCGCCGCGGCGCCATTAAAAGCCGCTTCGATACGGGTAATTTCAGTCTGGCCGCCGGCAAGCACCCTGACCTCTCGGTCGCCAGTCACAATCTCGTCGGCGATCAAGTCACTAAGTTCAACTGTGGGCGCCAGCGCAGCGACCTCAAAGCTGATGGTTTCGGTTTTTTCGCCGCCCATAACATCCGCCGCGGTAATATCGACCGTGGCGCGGCCGGGTGCGAAATCGGCCGCATTCAGTGTAAATTCAAGCCGGCCGCTGTCGCTGTGGATGGGCGGGTCGGTATTCAGGCTCAAACTCGCAATGGGCGATTGTCCCACAGCCAAAACGCTGCCGCTAAGGCTGGCCTCTAATACCGTCTCGGATGTGAGACCATCGACCTGAATGCGGGGCGGCAATATGTCAACAGTAAAAGTCCGGTCTATGGCGGCGCTTTGGCCGCCGGCATTGCTGGCGCGAAGGGTCAAGGTGTGTTCGCCGGGGCTCCATGCAAATGGGTCTAAGCTGAAATCATAGGGCGCTTCGCGGTCGGTTTTGACGATTTCCCCGTCAATGATAAACTCGACGGCGGTGATGTCGGTTTGGCCGCCGGCGCTGACCGAAATCAGTTCCGCTTCGGTCAATGCAATCCCCTCAAGCGGCTCAAAATCGGTGGATAGGGTCGGTGGCAGCGCCGCCACCTCAAAATCAACCTGAAAGGCGGTGGCATCGCCATCCACATCGCTCACCGCAATATCGAGGGTATGCGTTCCCGGCGTCATGCTTGCGGGTTCAATGACATAACGGTCATCGGTCGAAACAAGCTCTCCATCAAGCGCATATTCGATGCTGGCGATGTCTTGATCGGCTTGGATGTCCACCATCACCTCGGTGGTTTCCGTCAGCGCCGCTGTGAACAGGTCGGCAGGCAGGGACAGCAGGGGGACTGGAATCGGCGCGCGCAGGACGGCGCCGCTGGATGCGCTTCGCCCGTCTGCTGTGGTAACGTTCAGCGTGAAATTGTAGCGGCGGCCGTCAGCCGGGACGGGCGCATCTATTGTGATGATGTATTGCGTGCGGAACAAATAGGCAAGGCTGCTGTAAATGGTGACCAGTTCCTCTGGCCGCGGCAGGTTATAAAAAATAGCGTTCGATTCGCTGGAGACCGCTTCCAGGAAACGCTGGTCGATGTGCCAGCCTAATCCGACAGTATAGACTGGCACGCCATGAATGGTCGCCGCGCGAATGCTCTCCTCGCGGGTATAGCGACTGACATTGCCATATTCGCCGCCATCGCTCAAAATAATGACGGCTTTGCGCGGCAGCGGCGCTTGAAGCGCAAGCTCAATGCCCTCTCGGTTGGCGTCGTACAGGGCGGTTTGTCCACCGGCGTAAAGCTGGTCAATGACGCGAAGCAGTTCAGTTTTGTCGGTGGTGTAATCGACAAGCAGTTCAAAGGATGAGTCAAAAATGGCAAGCGCGATCTGATCATTAGGGCCCAAGGCCTCAACATAACTGCGCGCGGCCGCTTTGGTTTGCTCCAGCGGGAGACCGCTCATACTGCTGCTGGTATCAATCACCAGCGCACTGGCGAATGCCAGGTTGTCATCGGTGATATTTTCTACCCGCCTGACACTGGCGATCCCGGCCAAATCACCGCCAATATCAAAATTGCCCGCGTCCAGCCCGGAAACAAGCTGGCCACTGGAATCCAGTATGCTGGCATTGATGACCACCGCGGACAGGTCAGTCGCATCCACGCCGATGATATCAACCGCAATGCCGGCTTCATCCTGCATCCACACCAAGCTAAAAGGCAGCAGCAGTATCAGCGCCGCCATCGCTTTCCATCCAAATCGCTTCACGTTGAGCCTCTCCAGTGTGCGCAGCAAAAAATACATCGCATTCGCTAAATGTAACCCACTTCTAAAAATTTGTCATTATTTCCGAACAAAACATCGAGATTATAATGAATTCGGCATGAAATAATAGCTGGAAAGGCTGAACACGTGTATTTCAGCCGGGCTTGGCGAATGAAGGCTGGTCCGATGTCACTGCGCTGACAGCCGTATTTCGCCTATGCAGGCCGCCGTCGTTCAGGCACAATGCAGGCATCGGATTTTCTCGCTGCATCCGATATCCTGCTGATAAACGCGCAAAGGATAATCTAAATGAATTGGATACGCACAGTTGTGGCTTTGTTCCTGTTTGTGTGGCTGCCCTCATCCGCCACGGCGCAAAATCCCCGCAGCATGCAAGCCATCTGCGATGCGGCGCAGCCGGCCGAACTCACCGCCGCGCAGTTTCAGGCGCCTGACGAAGCGCTTGAGGCGGGCATCGACTACCGTGCGATTTTATGCACCACCGCCGGCGCCGTTTACGTCGATCTTTATGAAACCCTGACTCCGGTCACCGTGAACAATTTTGTATTTTTGGCACAGCAGGGATATTACGACAGCACCACTTTTCATCGAGTGATTCCCGATTTCATGGCACAGGCCGGCGACCCGACTGGAACCGGCCGCGGCGGCCCTGGCTATCAATTTCAAGATGAGCCGATTGGCTTCCTCACCTTTGATCGACCCGGCCTGCTGGCTATGGCTAACGCGGGTCCAGGCACCAACGGCAGCCAATTCTTCATCACCACCGCCGCCGCGCCGCATCTGAATTATCGTCATACGATTTTTGGCGATGTGCTGCTCGGACAGGAGCATGTGCTTGCCATCCGCGCGCGCGACCCGCAAACCGCCGTCGAACCGGGCGAAACACTGCAAACCGTCGTGATTGTCACCGACCCGGCTTCGGTTGATCATAGCGGCATTGTCGAGTTGGAAGCGGCGACGCAGGAAGATGTCATCGCCGCCTTTGCGGCTTTTACCGACAGCCTGCCGGCCGAACTGCCGCTTCATCCACCAGGCTCCGGCTTGTCCACGACCGAAGAAATCCGCCGGGCAATGCCGGCCGATTTGCAGGAGAGTTTTGCGGCCTTTGCCGAGGATTATGGTCATGAGTATCGTTATGGCGTGCAAATACTGAATGCTGAATGCGATTCGGCGCTGTTTTTCTCGTCATTGGGATACCAGGTGGATGTTTTTGCCAGCCGCGAAGCCGCATCGGACGCTTTGAACGCTGGTTTCATGGCGGATCTGATGATGAGTCAGGGCTTTGAGCCAATGGAAGCGGCGACAGTGTTTATTCAAGCGATGCCGACCTGCGCCGGTGAAGATGGCTTCCGCATCGCATCGCTGCACACACGCGGCCGCTATCTGGCAACAGTCGAAGCGCTGGCGGGCGCGTCGGTCTTGGAGTCAGTGACGCCAGTCGACTTGCTGGGCAGTCTTGCCAACCAGATTGAAATGGCCTTCGCTTCCGTCTATGCCAGCGAAATCCGCTAGGCACAAGACGACTGGCAATTTGGCTTCGCGCTATGTTTTTATGGCGCGGTGACAAGCTCCCCATTCATTCCTGCTCTCGCGTGACAATGCAGTCAACCTTGCCCTCAAGGCTTGCCAGGCGGTCAATGATTTGTATGTGGAAGTCATTCGCTTTATCCGCCTGCTCCTGAACGCGCTGAACATCGGCTTTCAATTCCTGGCGTACGCCGACAATATCAGTTTTAAGCTCCTTGCGTGTTTCCACAAGCCCCGTGCGTACTTCAGCGATATCGGTTTTAAGCTCCTTGCGTGTTTCCACAAGCTCCGTGCGTACTTCAACGATATCGGTTTTAAGCTCCTTGCGTGTTTCCACAAGCTCCTGGCGCACTTCAACGATATCGGTTTTAAGTTCCTGGCGCACTTCAGCGATATCGGTTTTAAGCTCCTTGCGTGTTTCCACAAGCTCCTGGCGTACTTCAACAATATCGGTTTTAAGCTCCTTGTGCACTTCAGCGATATCCGTTTTAAGCTCCTGGCGCACTCCAGCGATATCCGTTTTAAGCTCCTGGCGCACTCCAGCGATATCCGTTTTAAGCTCGGTACGCGTCTCCGCGATCTGCCTATTTAGAAACCACACCGAGCCCACCACTGCAAGAATGGTAACGACAACCTCTAACGACAATGCTTCGAGTCCCATTCTGTTCTCCTCTGTATCCTTATGAGATTATTATACCGCCATCTGCTGTCCAATGAAACCCGAACCCCGTTTTCATCAATGAAGATAAGCCGACAGCTGGTCAGTCAGCTTAAAGCGGCGCACACAGCCAAGAAGCTCCTGCCAGGTTGGCTCGGGCAGTTCAATTCCCGCCGCCAAACGGCGCTGCCGCTGACGAGCCTCGACCTCGCCTGGATACAAGACCTCTCCCTCCAGCGGGCTGGCTTTGACATATTCAATCGCCTGGTCGACCTGCTCGCTGAAGAGTTCAAGCGGGCCAAAGCGCGAAATGTCCATGACCAGCAAGACCGTCCCCCAGCGATTCTCATGCGGCGCTTGAGCATCGGAGCGCATGGACGCCATCATGCCGAACAAACCGACCATCATCGCCAGCGCATAACCTTTGTGTCCCACCGACGGCAGTCCCATCGGCCGCAAGGCGCCGCCAGCCTGCAGCTGATTGGGATCAGTCGTCGGCCGCCCTTCGGCATCCACAATCCATTCAGCCGGCAGGGATTCGCCCTTTGCCTGGGCGAACATGACTTTCCCGGCCGCCGACATGGAACTGGCAAAGTCAAGGATGACCGGCCCATAGCGCTGGCTGGGCAGCCCCATCGCAATCGGATTGGCGCCGATCTTGCGCCCGGCGCCGTTCAGCGGCGCCACAATCGACTTTGGGCCGCCAATGCAGCCATCCCACATCATCGAAGCCATCCCGGCGCGGGCGGCGGTTTCCGCATAGCTGCCAAGCCGTCCAGTGTGCCCGGCGTGATACATCGAGACCACGGCGATGCCGGCCGAACGCGCCTTCTCAATCGCTAACTCGGCGCCGAGCTTGACAATCACCTGGCCAAAGGTCCAGCAGCCATCAATCTGCGCCATCGCCGCCGTCTCTTCGACCACCTGAGGCTGCGCCTGCGGCGCGAGTTGGGCATCATCGATCTGGCGGACATAATGCGGCGCCCGCAGGACACCGTGCGAATCATGGCCGGCGAGATTGGCGTCCACCAGATGACGGGCAACGATGTCGGCATAATCGGCCGCCGCCCCGGCCGCCGCCAGAATACTCCTTGTTATGGCCGTTAAGGCATCCGCTTGTATGATCGGCATTCGATTTCCTTTCTGTTAGATAATGCGAAATCAGCTTTTTGGATTTTTTAACTTTTTGAATCTTCTAGCTGGTCAGATTTTGATTGGGATTGCTTTTGTGGATTCGGTTTGTGCATAAGGATGATAATTAGAATAAGTGGACTGATTCCAATGCAAAAGCCCAAGATTGCAGACTCAAAAAAATATGGGGTCTCGATTATGCGGCTTGCAATATAACCCATCACTAATCCCACTATTGTGAAAAAACCAGCAACCATCAGTTTTGATAATAGCCCTTTAGTAGTTACTAGCGAATATATTGCTATTAGTATCCAAATAGATGCCGCAGGAAGGAGTTCCTCAATTACTTTCGGTTGATTATTTTCTGGCAACATGTTTGATATCGTGTACCTTAAATCAGGGTTATACTGTTCTAAATTGCTCACCGTCTTGTTGAAAATATCCTCAAGCTGATTTTGACTCCCTAAACCAGTTTCAGTCAGTGTATTGAGCTCTTTCAATAGATTGACCTGTCTTTCAAGCCGCCCGATTGTTATTAGACCCATTGCGCTTTCGAGTGCAACTACTACAATGAATACGACTGCGAGTGTAAATACAATTTTCAAGATTTTCCAAAGACGCGGCTCATCACCGCGAAACAGATTAAGCAATTCTTTAAGAATTTCATCCACTTGATTATCCTCATTGAATTAAAGGAACTACCTTGATTGAAACCAATCAGTGTAATAGTTTTATTGGAGAATCAAATGTTACTGTAACGTCTTTGAAAACCTAATCCTGTCGGCCAATTTTTGTAGCCTGTTACAGTATTGTAATCAATGTAACCCAAAGGCGGATGCTTGCAAAATGAATCGCCTAATTCTATTGCAAAGAACATAAAAAAGCGTTATACTTTATTTGGCGATGAGTTCTTCATGGCTTCTATACGGTGTTTCCTGTGGCAGTGGGTTCCAGTCCATGAATCTGCCACAGGAAACCTCTAAACTTTGAAAACCTTGCGGCTTTCAGTTTGAGTATATCCCATTTAGAAGCTCCATGAAACGCTTGCTTATTTACTTAAATGGGAATATACGAAGTCAACGTGGCACAACCTAACTTCAAGAACCGTACACTTTTTCATGGCGACAACCTAGAGTTTCTGCGCGGGATGAACAGCGAAACCGTTCACCTGATTGCGACCGATCCACCCTTCAACAAGAATAAAGACTTCCATGCCACACCCGACAGTCTTGCTAAAGGCGCAAGGTTTCAAGATCGCTGGTCTTGGGAGCGAGACGTACAGGGTGAGTGGGTGGATAGCATTAAAGATGATTGGCCCGCAGTTTGGTCGGTGATAGAGGCCGCACGGGCATCCTATAACGACGGCATGGGCGCATTCCTATGCTGGCTTGGTGTTCGATTGATGGAGATGCACCGGGTATTACGGCAAGATGGGAGTATTTATTTGCATATAGACCATACAGCACATGCTTATGTTAAAGCATTGATGGATGCTATCTTTGAATATAAAAACTTCAGGAATGAAATTGTATGGTTTTACCCATCTATGTCTGCTGCCCGTAAGCAATTTCCCAAAAAACATGATTCTATTTTGTTTTATACAAAGAGTAAAAATTGGACATTTAACGGAGATGACGTTCGTGAACAATATGATGAAAAAACAATTCAGAGATATAAAAATGATGTGATTTTTCCGGGTGGATATAAAGCAAAGATGAACCCAAAAGGGAGATTGCCTTACTCAGTTTGGCAAATTCCTCCATTAAGAAATGTTTCTAAAGAGAATACAGGCTATCCAACTCAAAAGCCGCTTGCACTTTATGAACGTATTATCAAAGCAGGCAGTAACCCCAACGACGTTGTTCTTGACCCTTTCTGCGGTTGTGCAACAACGCCAATTGCTACCGAGCGACTGGGACGTCAATGGGTTGGGATAGATATATGGGATGATGCTTATCAAACCATACTCGCGCGGCTAGAATCCGAGGGACTGGCAGTAAAAAGCAAAGCCGCCGAACAACCGCATCTCATGACCTTTGGGGATGTTCTTTACTTGACCACACCTCCGATACGAACAGATGACAATGAAATGGCAGCCCCCAGTTTCAGGCTGAAAATACAGCGTCCAGTGGCTAATTGGGAAAAAATGACACACAAGCAAATGGTGAATGTTCTGGTATACGCACAAAGCACTGATGGAGGTGTAATTTGCGGGGGCTGTGGTCGTGTGCTTGAAAGAGAGTTCATGGAGCTTGACCATATCACTCCGAAATCGGACAGAGGCGCGAATCACATCCTCAATCGCATCTTACTGTGTCGCCCATGCAACAGCAGAAAACGAGATAATTTAACATTGCGTGGGCTACTGCGCGAGAATAAAAAGAAGGCAGTCAATTGGATGAAAGACGAGAACATGGCAAAGATAGCTCAAGAACATGCAAGAGATAAGGCTGAATGGGTACGAGACTATTATGACATCCCAGAGTGTAAGGCTTTGCAGGAAGGTAAAAAGATATTATTTTAATGGAAAACTGCCGGACAACCGTAGACGATAATCCGTCCCGGCCGATGCTTGCAAAGCGGTTGGTTTCAGTCCAGCGGACGGCGGCGGTCCTGCTCAACATCGCGGAACCAGGCTTCTAAATCCGAAAGCATCGCCGCGGCTTTGCCGGGATACTGTTCGGCTAAATCCTGCTGTTCAAAGGGGTCGGCGGCGATATTAAAGAGCAGAGGCGGCGGTGGCGCCGGGACAGTCCGCGCCGGCTCGGCATCGGTGATAATATCATCAAAGTCCTCTGGGAAGTATTTGATGGCATGGTCAAGAGCCGTATCAACCGGGCTGACCCGCATCGCCGCCGGGATGCGCGGCCGCAGCAGTTTCCAATCGCCGTCGCGCATGGCGGCATTGCAGGACATCATCGGTGTATAGCGGTTCCACTGCCAAAAGCGGCGGGGATTGACCTTGCCCGACTCGCCCCGCAGCGCCGGCAGCGCATTGACCCCATCCAGTTCAAGCTGCGGCGGCGCATCCAGCCCGACCATGTTCAGCAGGGTTGGAAACCAGTCGGTATAATGCACCATCTCGCCGCTGCGGATGCCGCCATCCAGCCCGTCGGGCCAACGGATAATCAGCGGGACGCGGATGCCGCCCTCATAGGTATTGCCCTTCTGCCCGTTCCAGCCATGATTGCAGCGCGCCTGCGAAAAGCCGTTCCAATCGCCCAAGGCCGGGCCGTTGTCGCTGGTGAAAATCACAATCGTATTGTCGGCGATGCCGCGCTGGCGCAGCTTGTCCAGAATGCGCTGAATGCCGGCGTCCATGATCTCAATCATGGCATAAATCAGGCTCACCCCCAGGCTAAAGCCGCGGGCGCTGTATTTTTGGGCGACCGCGTCCGGCGCCTCGAGGGGGAAATGGGGCGCGTTATAAGCCAATTGCAGGAAAAAGGCTGCGTGGCGATGGCGGTCGATAAAGGCAGTCGCTGCCTCTGTAAAGACATCGGTCAGATAGCGGTCTTGGCTGCCGTATTCAATGTTGCCGCTGCGCTCCAAGCGATAGCGATAATAGGGATTCCAGCCGCCCTGAAAGCCAACAAATTCCTGATAGCCGCGCGCCGTCGGATGATAGGCCGGCCCCAGATTGCCATTGTGCCATTTGCCGATCAGGCCGGTGGCATAGCCGGCGTTCCCCAAGACATCGGCCAAGGTGATTTCATCCAGCCGCAGCCGATCAAGACCGCGGGCTTCCAGTGTATCGATGCTGCCGGTTCGATGCGGATAACGTCCCGTCATCAGCGCCGCCCGCGCCGGCGCGCACACCGGCGAAGCGGAATAATGCTGGGTCAGGCAGATGCCTTCGGCCGCCAGCGCATCCAGCGTCGGCGTACAGGAAATTTGATTGTTAAAGATGCCAAAGTCGCCATAGCCCATATCATCGGCAATCACCAAAATAATGTTTGGCGGCGGCGTCATGCCTGGTCTTCCTCGTCCTGCTGCGCCAGCGAATTGACCAGCCAAAACCGAGCTTCGGTGACGCCAAAGACAATGGCATCGCCATCCTGGAGCAGATGGGCTTGGTCCTCAAGCAGCGGCTGACTGTTGACGGCGGTTCCATTGGTGCTGCCCAGGTCATTGATGCTGAAGCGGCCATCCTCGCAGTTGACGACCGCATGGCGCCGCGATATCCGCCTTTCGGGAATATGGACGTCGTTAGCCGCCGAACGGCCAATGGTCGCGCGGCCGCCTGTCGGCAAGGCAAACTCGCGGACGGCGTCGGTCTGCGGGTCTGACCATACCAGTTTGGCAAGTGGACTGTTCTGTTCATTGTTCATCAAAGGGATCCCCGCTTCGCACTGTGCTTCATCTGCATGGATTATACCATAGCATGAAATGGGCGGCAGGGATTGAATGGCTAAGCGCCCGCCAGTTTTGACTGAATATAATCGGGACACAATTCATAAATCGCAAATCCGCGTTCCGCTAATTTTTCCTTTGTCCAATCTGTATCGGTGGCATTATAGATCGGCGCATAAGGATTGAACTGCATTGCCAGGGCGATAAACTTTCGATCTGTGGGATCATGAAAAGCAATCCACGGCGGCAAAATGGCATGGCCATGGTCATCAAATTCAATCTGTATCTCTACAAGCCGATGGAAAAGGCGTCCTGTCAGTTGGTTCAGCAGACCCTCGGCTATTCCGCCTTTTTTGACGTTATTCCGATATTCCGCGATGATTTTGTAAGTCGTCAGCGAGTCAACAATCAGCCGGTCTTCGCTATCGATAAATCGCTGGAGCCAATTCGCACAGGCTTGGATACAGTTTTTCTCTTCTGCTGTATTCACTTCATCAATCGGCCTGTCAACCATCACCCATACATTGGTATCGACGACAATATCAGACACCGACTAACTCCCGCTGACGCTGGTCAAGCGCCGCTTTGAGCATTTCATGCACATCGCCGCTGATGTCTCCCATAAAGTTCGGCGGCCAATTGGCGATTTGCCCATACTTGTCTAGCTTAACCTCACAAATCGTCGAACCCGTCTTCCCTGGCGCGCAGAAATACATCTTGATATTTTCGGGGCGGGCAAATTCTTGTTCCACTTCGGCAATGCGCCGCTGCAAGCGCCGCAGCAGGTGTTCACTGTGACTCTCGACAATAAGCTGCAAGCCCCGTTTTTCGGCAGCGTGCAGCATCAAATCCGCCAGCGCGCTCTGGGCATTGGGATGCAGATGCAGTTCCGGCTGTTCCAGCAGGATGATCGAACCGGCCGGCGCTGACAGCAGCATCGCCATCACCGGCAAGACCTGCGACACCCCAAATCCTACGTCCATCAGCGCGCTTTCGGCATCGCCAATTTTTACGGTGACTTCGTAGAATCGTTCTCTGGCATCGGTTGATTTGATGCTGAAGCCATCGACAAGCCCTAATTGTTTCAGCCAATTCGCCACATCTTCTTGCAGAGACTCGTTATCGCGCGCGGCGGAAATCAAAGCTGCAACCGCATCGGCGCCGTCGGGTTCAATGACCTGTGATTTCCTCTCGCCGGTCCATTGATAATAACGTTTGGGATATTGTCTCAAGGGGCCCAAATACAAAAGTTGATCCATTAAACTTTCAAATTCTCGATTAACGAATCGATTCAAAAATAGATAATCCGCTGCCAGCTTAGGAAGAGTCTCGTCGGGTAAAATATAACAGCTTTCGGGGGAACTAACCGGCATATCTTCAACTGCGATAGGTGTGGACACTTCCAATAGATATTTACCGCCTTCATTATGTTTGACTTTGGCATGATAATTTTCAGAATCTGCGGAATGGATAAAGTAATCCAACGTTTCAATGAAAATATCACTGTTCAAGCGCCAGGAAACAGCATAATCGATTGAATTCTGTACTTGTTCATAAAAGGCTGTTAAAGGATCCCACGAAAGCCTTAATCCGATACGCCGACTTGTATCATGTCCATAAACCAAGTCTTGATAGCTGCCAAAATCGACATAATCCCGCCGGCCGCCGCCAAAATTGATATGCTGTTTGGGGTCAAAGCCGCTGGCGGTCTGCTTGAGCAGCAGCAAAGCCTGCAAGAGAGCCGTTTTGCCCGAACTGCTGCCGCCAAACAAGAACGTAATCGGCGCCAGGTCAATATCGAGCTGCCGCCAGCCTTTGAAATTTTCCAATCCTATTTTGTGGAGCATGAGGGTTTCTCCCGCGTTGGTCGGCCCCCAGTATAGCAGATTTAAGAGGGGCTGACTTACCCGCCTATGATGGCCAAAGCATCTTCGCCCAAAGCCACCATGACCCCTTGGGCGATCAGGCCATCGCCGCTGCGGCGAATGCGGTCGGGCGGCAGGCCCATCAGCCGCGCCAGGTAGCGAACCGTCCAGGTATGCCCGCCGCCATAATCGCGGATTTCTGTTAATTCACGGTTATTGACGGTGTCGTTGCCGATGCCGGCGACGGCGATGCCCTGGTCAATGAGCCATTCGCGGGTGACGCTTGCCAAGCCGCCGCGATTCGTTCCGTTGAAGACATAAATGGCGGCATTTTCGGCCTCGGCGCGCGCCTTGATTTCGGCCGGCGGCAGCTGCAGCTGCGGGAAAAAGACGCGCTGAATCAAATCGCTGATGGCCGCATAATTGGGATACAGCAGCATTTCGCCTTGCTGGTTTGTCCCGGTGGACACGTACAGGTTGTCGATCACCTCATAATGGATATTTTCTCTTTCGATTTCACCCATCAGGGCGCCGAGGGCGATAATCTCGCTATAGCTTAGGTTGGTGCGGTAATTATTCGACAGTTCTTCCCACAGGCGCGGCGCCTGCGAGATAAAATTCAGGATGCCGCCGGCGCTTAACACTTCGGCCCGGACCGCATCCAGCGCTTCCTGCTGCCGCCGCGCGCGGTCAAAATCGCCGCCTTCGGTGGCGCGGGTGCGGGCATATTGGAGCAGGGTCTCGGCATCCATGCGCTGGTCGCCCGGATTGAAACGCACATGAACCGTGCCATAGCGGTCGTCGGGATAATTGGGGTCGTCGATGAACTCGGTCACGGTCAAGGGAAGGCCATCTGGCGCCAGGGCATCCACAATCGCTGTGAAGACATCAAAGTTAATCAGCAGATAGTTATCGACCCGCATGCCGAAATTCGCCGACACGGTTTCCATGGCCAGGGCCGGCCCGCCACCGCCGGGATAAGCATTGACATCGCCGATAAAATTGGCGGTATTGATGCGTCCAGGCCCAAAATCGGGGATGTTCACCCACAGATCGCGCGGGAGGGACAAGACGCCGACGGTCTTGCGGACCGGGTCGATATTCATCAGGATCATGGTATCGGTTCGGAATGGCCCCGACTCCTCGGCGGCGCTGCGCTGGTCAACCCCCAGCAGCAAAATCCGAATCTGGCGCGGGTCGGTGATCCGCGGCAGGCTGCGGCCTGGATCGAGGGTGGGGGTCGGGGCTGCGGGAACTTGCATCACAGTGGCCGGCGGCGCCAAAACAGCGGTCGCATTCGCCATTGGCGAGACTTCGGTGGGGATGGCGGTGAACAGGGGCGTCAGCGCCAGCAGCGGCGCCGCTTCGGCGGCCGGCGCCAGTCGGCTCGGGTCGGCTTCGCATTGCCCAGAAGCGACGCAGCGCAGCGCCGCCAGCGGATCATCCAGCAAGATGCCGTTCCCCTGCAAGTCAACGACGGCCTGGCGCGTCAGGAAAAATGCCGTCAGGGAGCAGATGCCCGTTGCCGCGAGCAAGACGCCCAGCCCGACACATCCCAGTAACCATCTCGATACGCGCATGGATTGCCGCCTTTGCCGGCTCTGCTGATAACCGGCGCGAATTATAGCACAGCATCAGCGAATGGCAGGGGGCGGCTTAGCCAAGACGCACAGCGGACGCTTTCAAGAATCAAAATTCGACGCTATACTGTGGCCGATACGATGAAAGGCGCAGCATGAAAGAAACGATTTTATCAGCCGAGGATGTCGGCGCGATTGCCGACCTGGCGCGGCTGGAGCTTGATGAGGCCGATGTGGCGCGCTATCAAAAACAGATGTCCGATGTCCTAGGTTATTTTCAGAAATTGGAAGAATTGGACACCACTCATATTGATCCCACATCCTCCGTCCGGCCCTTGACCAATGTCATGCGCCCGGATGATGCACAAGCGCCGCTGCCGGTCGCCGAGGCCCTTGCCAATGCCCCTGACAGCGATGGCGGGCAGTTTCGGGCGCCGGCGGCGCTGGATATGGGATAAGCCGCGACCGCGACTTTGATTGCGATTTTAACGTAATTCAATGTATAATAGCTTGAAACGTCATTTCGTTCTCGTTCATCAGCGCAAGGGGAAGTCTTATGAAACCCGTCAAACGTTTTACTCTCTTTATCCTTATGCTTTTCATTCCCGCGCTGGCCTTGCCGGCCGCATTCGCCAGTGAATTTCCCGGCATGAATAGGGATAACCCAAATAACGAAAGCGACAGCATGAGGGTTGCGCCGGCGCATGACGACGCCCGACCGACCGGCAACTGGGTGATCCATTATGACCGCGGCACGCCCGAAAGCGAGAAGCTGGAATATGTCAACCGTATCGGCGGCGCCATTGTGGAGCGGATTGACGAATTGGAAATCTGGGTGGTGGCCGTCCCTGAATACGTCGGCATGAACTTCAGCTTTGACAGCGATGTCGAATTGATCGAGCAGGATTATTTCGTCAGCGTCCACTTCAACATTCCACCCAACGACCCCGATTACAAGCGTCAATGGGCGCTGCCGCATATTCAGGCGGAGAGGGCTTGGGATGAAATGGGGACGCTCCAGCCAATCACGGTCGCCGTCATTGACACCGGGGTTTGCATGCGCCATGAAGACCTGGCTGGCCGCGTTTTGGACAACGGCTATGATTTTGTTGACAACGACGACGACCCGGAAGATGTCTTTGGGCATGGCTGTTCGGTCGCCGGCATCATCGCCGCCAACATCGACAACGGCCTGGGCATCGCCGGCTTCGCGCCCAACGCATCCATTCTGCCGATTCGCGTGCTGGGCCCCAATGGCAGCGGCTCCATGGCCGACGTGGCCGCCGGCATCGTCTACGCCGCCGACAACGGGGCTGACATCATCAACCTGTCGCTGGGCAGCTTCGTCGGCTCGCAGACCGAAAAAGACGCGGTCGATTATGCCGTCGGCAAAGGCGCGACCGTGATCGCTTCGGCCGGCAACAGCGGCGGCGCCTTGCCTGGCTATCCGGCGCGTTATGAAAATGTGGTCGCCGTCGGCGCGGTCGACCCTGACGGCTCGCGCAGCAGCTTCAGCAACAAGGGCGGCGATATCTGGGCGCCCGGCCGCGATGTCCACACCATTTACCTCAACAACAGCTATAAGGCGCTCAACGGCACCAGCTTCTCGGCGCCCTATGTATCGGCGATGGCGGCGGTTCTGGAAGGCATGGGGCAAGCGCTGCATCTGGACGGCGGCGACATGACCTGGACTTGCATGATCCAAGGCGCCTGCGAGCTTGTCCCCGGCAGCTAGACGGCGGCGGCATTCAGCTTAAACGGGGGGCAGACGCGTTCTGCCCCTTTCTAGAATCAAACAATCGCAGCGGGTGATGTCAATATGGCGGCCAATCGCAACTTGCATCAAGCGAAGTCAAACAAGAAAGACGAGTTTTATACGCAGTTAGCGGATATTGAGAATGAGCTTTGGCATTACCGCGATCATTTTCGCGGCAAGGTCATCTACTGCAACTGCGATGACCCGCGGGTGAGCAAATTCTTTCACTATTTCTCACTGAAATTTCGCGGCTTGGGGTTAAAGAAGCTGATCACGGCCTGCTATAAAAATCAGCAGATGGATATGTTCAGCCGCAATGACGCCGAGAAGGCGATTTGGCTGGAATATGATGGCACGCCGAATAAGACCGGCATTCCGTCAGTCGAGGATATTGGCGTGCATCACCTTAAAGGCGATGGGGATTTTCGCAGTCAGGAATGTATTGACCTGCTCAAGCGCGCCGATGTTGTCGTCACCAATCCGCCTTTTTCGCTGTTTCGGGAATATGTGGCGCAGCTGATGGAATATGAGAAGAAGTTTATCATTATTGGAAACAAGAACGCCATTGGATATAAAGAGTTATTTCCGCTTATCAAAGACAACCGATTGTGGGTCGGGAATACCCCAATGGGTCGAGAATTGCTGTTTGATGTGCCGAAAGACTACGCGCAGGAATTGGTTGAAACCAGAAAAGAAGGCAGCGCATATAAGTTAGTGGATGGAGTTGTCAAGGGCAGGTCGCAGGGCATCTGGTTCACCAACCTGGATCATAAGAAAAGGCACGAAGAACTGATTTTATGGAAGCGATATTCGCCAGAGGAATATCCAAAGTATGACAACTATGATGCGATCAGCGTAGATAAGACCGCCGAGATTCCAATGGACTATGAAGGCGAGATGGGAGTCCCGATCACTTTCCTGGATAAGCACAACCCAGAGCAATTTGAGATTGTCGGGGCAGATACTTGGTTCACAGGCAAGCTAGGCCGATTCTATGTCAACGGCAAAAGAAAATATGCCCGCATTGTCATTCGCCGCAAGGACGCGCAGAAATGATTGCAGATGGGAAGGATAGGATGATGCAAAAGATTGGGCTAAAAGAATATAGATTTCTTATCCAGCGCGATTTTGCCTAAAGGAATGAGATCTCGAGGCAAGCCAGGCCGCGACGCTGTCAAATCGGCGATATGACCTGCGCCCGGGCGATGAAGCCGCCGCGCTAGGCGTCAAAGCCGCGCTGGACAGCCTGCTCAAAGAATCGCCGGGCGAAATCTTCGACCTTGCCCTCCTGCACGCCGCTTATGGTTAGGGCGACGAAGGTCTGTTTTTTCATGTCAAAGCCGACCTGAACTAGATCGGGCTTGTTTGACTGGGTGATATTCCTAAGCGGCACATAGCCGGCGTAATCTGTATTTTTGGCAAGGATGAGGACGGCTGGCGCCCGCGGTCTTAATCGATAGTCCGGGCAGCCAAAGAAGAAAAGGTATCGGGCGCGTTTGCCGCTTTGTCTGAACTCAATGCCAAAAAACCAGGCGCGCTTGGCCGAGCCGCCATCGCGCAGGCTCAAGTATTTTTCAAAGTCAAGCCGGCCGTAATCCTTGAAGTTCAAACGCGCGCCGCCAGCCGTTTTCATCTCGTTCACATTGTCAACCGTCTGCTTGAAGTAACTCTTGAGCAGTTCCATCGCCCGCAGCCAAACTTCATATTCATTCCGCGCCTGGCTTAAGGCCGGGCCTTCAAGACGGGCGGCAATGGACGTCAGCCATTCCTGTTCCGCGCGCTGTTCCTGCGCCGCTTTTTCCCATTCTGCCAGGCTTTCTGCCACATTTTCATAGACCAATTCAATCAGCGGCGTTAAATCCCCTGCCTGCGATTCTTCCAGGGCGTCATAATAGCGCAGTCGGTCGTCGCGCGCGATGATGCAAATTGGATAACCGCGCCTCATCAAAATCAAGTTCATTAGAATGCGAGCCGTGCGGCCATTGCCATCCATGAAGGGGTGAATCTGCGCCAGCCAGGCATGGGCGGCGGCGGCGCACAAGATGGGCGAATCCGCATCGGGGCTGTCGGGCGAAGCAGCTTTCTTGATATACGTTCCCAATTCGTCCATCTGCTGGCTAATCAAGTGCGCTTCGGGCGGTTTGTATTCCGAGCCCGAAATTTTCACTTCGCGGCCGCGGTACCTGCCGGCGTATTCGGCGTGTATGTCTTTGAGAATCAGCGCGTGAATCTGGCGCAGGTCACTCAAGGCAATCGGTCGGTCTTTGGAAACGGCAATGCTTTCCATAAAGTCGAGCGCATGGGACAGATTTTTGGCTTCAGCCTGGTCGCGCAGAGTTTTGCCGGTAAGCGTCATGCCCATTTCGACCACCAAGCGCGTTTCGCCAATGGTGAGCGCGTTGCCCTCAATGGCGTTGGAATGATAGATGTCCTTGATTCGGAAATACTGCTGAATGCGCTTTAATGCCGGCGGATCTAGCTTGCCGACTTTTCGCATGTCCTGAACGCGGCCGTGCAAATCCAGCAGGCGCGTTTCAAGGTTTTCATAATACATAAACGGCGCGTCATTGATATTTTTGAGGTTGCCCATCGCTGCCCCTTTCACTTTGTCAATGCGCCTTCTTATGATACAGCATAACCGCATCATCACCGCCGCGGATGCGATGCGCGGCTGTACTCGTCGCGGAAACGATGCGTTTCCCACAGCTGCTGGTAAAGCTGGGCAAAGCGGCGCTGGATGGCGGCGTCAAAGCCGACGCGCATGTCATAGGCATCTTCGCGGCGGCGGCGATAATAGTTTTTCTTGCGGCCGTGCTGGATAAAGCCATATTTGCGATAAAGCCGCTGGGCGACCTGATTGCTGACCCGCACCTCAAGGACGATATAGCGGGCGTTCAGCCGCAAGGCTTTGCCGAACATGCCCGCCAGCAGAATCTCGCCGAAGCCGCGGCGGCGATAATCTGGGTGGATGGCAATCGCGCTGATGTGCGCCTCGATGTCGATCTTCCACAAGCCGCCATAACCGACGATGCACGGCTTGCCGGGGAGGGCTGGCCTTTCCCGCTTGAGCCAGCCGCTTAATCGATGCCGCCAGCCGCCATCGGCGGCCCTGATTGAATCGCCGGGCTGCTCTTCCAGCACCGCCATGTGGCTGATCTGCGACTGGTTAATCTCGAAAGCGTAGGAATCCTTTGACCAGGGCGGTGTAAAGGACAGTCGGTCGATGGCGGTCACAGGCTGGATGTCGTCCGCCCGCATATAGCGCAGGGTCAGGGGCATGGCGCGGCGTGCGGCGGCGCGTCTACATCGGGAAGACTTCAGCGACATGAACCGCGCCGCCGACTTCCACATAGGGGCTGGCTTTTGCCATGGCTGCGGCCGCTTCCAGGCTGTCGGCTTCTGGACTGTCGAATTGAGGTTCGCCGTAATATAGAAAAGCATACTGCGTCATCGCATTTTCTCCTAGGATGATCTTCATTCGCGGCGCGGCGCGCTGGTTCACTGACGGCCGCATCGCAGAGCATACTTGAAGGCAATGCTTGGGGCAATGCCTGGCTATGGCGCGGCGAGCTTGAACTCAAAAAAGGCTTGCGAAAAGAGCGGCTTTCAGATAAAATATCCTTCATAAACGGTTTCGGCGGCAAATCCAAAGCGCGGCCTAAGAGTCGACTTTTGTCCATCATGCTATGATATGCTTATTGAAGGGCGGCGGAGCCAGATACAGGCGATCCACAGGGCGCGCCATCGGATGGCCGGGCGCGTGGACCGCGTCAAAGATGCCTTGAATGAGAACTGCGCCCGGACGGGAAAACGAAGGGGGGATGGCAATGGCAGCTGAATCGATGCAGCATGAACGCAGAATATCGGCGCTTGAAGCGTCATATCAGCGCCTGGCCACGAAAGCCGATGTTGAGGCTGTGCGGACTGACCTGGAACGGTTGAGCAAGGAACTGGGCGACAAAATCAATGCACAAACCCGATGGGTCGCTCTGCTGTGGCTGACTGCTGTTATCGGGTTGGTCGGCTTGATTTTGAGCCGTCCGGGATGATTCAATCAGCTGCGGTCGGCGCCGATTTTATCTGGCGCAAAGATGGCATTTTATTGTCCGCGCCTGCCCTTTGCAATGCCCGTTATACCATGTATAATATCTGTAAAGGACGGCTTTCAGATAATTGGCGCCGCCGATGCGGTTTATCCAGTCATAAAGGGTTTTTATGGGTCAAAGCGATACATTCAGGGCATTCGGCTTCATCTTGAATTGTCGTCATTGCGCGGTATCCAGCGCTTTTCGCGCCTTGGACCGCCACGTGCTGCCATCTATTGCCAAAAACGGCAGGTCTATTGCCACCGATTTGGCGCGGTCGCCTTGGAAATTCAAAAAATCCTTGACAAAATCGGATTTCAGAGCATATACTTGGGAAGTTTTAGACAAAATAGGAGTGTGCTGAAATGAATACCCTGAATAATAAGGCAGCGAATTTTCTTGAGGCTCGCCGCGCGGTGAAGAAAACTTGGCTTCTTTGCCTGCTGTTCCTGCTCGGCATCATCGCCCTGCCGGTTCAAAGCCAAAGCGCAACCTCAACGCCAGTCGCGCCGACGCAGGTGGCCAATCCAACCATGCTGGCGGACTGCGGCCTGCCAGCGGCCTCATCCGAGTTCACTTCGGCATCGTCCATCACCACCTTCAACATGACCGCCGACTGCACTTATAATGAATGGGCAGTCGCGCCTCCGAATGCCCTGATGGCTTTTACATCGGGAAGATTCACCATCAACGGCAACGGACACACCATCAGCGGACCGCCTAATGTCACTGTCTTCTATGTAACCGGCGCCAACACCGTCCTCAATCTGAACAATATCGCCTTTAGCAACAGCGGAGTCAGGAACTTCGCAGCCATTAACTTAGCCGGTGGAGCGACCCTTAACGGCCAAAACCTCATCTTCAGAGAAAATCGAAACCCTTCGTCCAGAACGAAGCTATGGATTAACGGCGCCAACGCCAATCTTCGGAATGTGCAGATCCTGAACAACATCCAGACAAGCACCGGCACGAACGTCGGGAGCGCTATTACCGTCTTCGCCGGCGGCGTGGTGACCATCACCAACGGCATCTTCCGCGGCAACCAAAACAGCATCCACACTGGTACCGGCAACTCCCATACTGGCGTGATCACAATTTTAAGGACTGGAACCACGCTCACGCTCAATGGCTGCATGACCTTCGATAGCAATGTCCAGTCAGACGGCAGCACGGCGGCGCTCGACGTGGCGAACATTTCTGCCGATGGTTTCGGGACACTCAACGACCGCAGAAGCGGGCTTTGCCCGGCGGCAGGTTTCGTATTCCCGCAATACCCGAAAAAGAAGTCCAAGGAAACAGCGACGCCACGGCCATCAGCTACGGCGCGGCCGCTGGGCACGACCTGCATCGACTTGAACCAAGCCACCGGCATTGTCGTTCGCGCCACTTACGGGCTGGCGAGCGGCGTCCAATGTCAGCGGCTTGACGGCGGCGGCATCGGCGTGCAGGCGATTGTGGACGGCGGTTTCATTGACGCCGTCGATATCTGGGGTTATGCCGAGCAGGGGGTCGAGGTTTGCTTCCCGCAGGCGGGCAATCTGCTGTTTTTGGATGCGCGCATGATGCCGCGCGCCGCCGCGCCCTTGGCGGCGACCGTCGTCAATGGCATGACCTGCGGCGCGATTGAGACGCCGGGATCGATTGTGCTGATGCCGCTGCCATAAGACGCGGCGGCCGGTCAGTCGGTCAAATGAGAATCGCTCTTTTGAGTGATCGGATTCCGCCAGAAGGCCGCGGCGGCGCCGAGGCTGTTGTCTGGCGTTTGGCGGCCGGCTTGCGGGCGAGCGGGCATGATGTGCATCTGATTGCGGCGACGCCGAAGGACGCCTTTGAAGAAGTCCGCGATGGCATCCCGACTCACCATATCCATGCCGGGTATCCAGAGCGGTTCCGCGCTTGGCTGTCCTTATGGAATCCGCAAACTGTCGGGGCTTTTCGGCGGTTGCTGCGGCGCTTGCGGCCTGATGTGGTCAACGCTCATAATATCCATTTCTATCTGTCCTGGCACAGCCTGAAAGTCGCCCGCGCGGCTGGCATCGGCACGGTTTTCAGCGCCCATGACGTCATGCCCTTCGCCTATGGCAAGCTGCGGCATTTCGTTCGGTCTGACGGGCGCAGGATTCAGCTGCCGGCGGATTACCGTTTGCCGGCCGGATTCAATCGGCGGCAGAATCGGTTTCGCTACAACCCTTTTCGCAACCCGCTTATACGGCATTATCTGAACACCTGCGCCAGCATTCGGACGGCGCCGAGTCAGGCTTTGGCGGATGCTTTGGCCGCCAACCGACTGCCAGCCTTTGAGGTGGTGCATAATGGCATTGACGTTGAGGAATGGTCATCGGTGGACGCCGCGCGGGTCGATATGCTGCGCCGGCGGCTTGACCTAGCGGGAAAGCAGGTGATTTTGCTGGCGGGGCGCTTGAGTTCGCACAAAGGCGCGGCGCAGTTACTGGCGGCGATGGATCGGCTTGGCGATGCCCTGCCGAAGATGCGCCTGCTGGCATTGACGGCCGGGGACATTGAGAAGCAGATTCCGGCCGGCTGTCGGCATTTGAAGCCGCTGATTCGCGGCGGCGGCTGGCTGGACGGCGATGAACTGCGGGCGGCCTATCATCTGGCGGATGTGGTGGCTGTGCCAACCATCGCTTTTGATACCTTTCCGACCGTGAATCTGGAGGCGATGGCGGCCGGCAAACCGGTCATCGCGAGCTGTTTTGGCGGTTCGCCGGAAGCCGTCGTCGATGGCGAGACCGGCTTTATTGTCAATCCTTTGGATACCGAAGCCTTGGTCGATGCCTTGCGGCGTCTGCTTGACAATCCGGCTTTGCGGCGGGAAATGGGGCGCAAGGGGCAGGCGCGCGTTCGGCGGCGGTTTTCGCTGGCGCGGCAGCGGCGGCGGATGACGGCATTGTATGCGCGGGCGGTTGGCTGATTTCGCGCCAGGGGGAGAGAATGCAAGCGCAATCGTATCAGCAGGCGGAAGATTTACAGCGCGTGCAGGCGGCCTTGATGCACTGGGTGCGGCAGGCCGGGCATTGCAATTACCTGCACACGGGCGATATTGGCCATCGGCTGTTTAATGGCGGATACGGACAGCGGCCGCAGGACATGCTCCATTATTGGACGGATGCCGGCGGCGGCATTATCGCTTTCGCCAGCCTGTATCCGCAGTGGGAATCCTTTGATTTGCAGGTCGCGCCGGCTTTCCTGTTCACCGATCTGCATGATGCGCTGTTTGAATGGTGCGAGCAGGCGACGGTTGATTTTGCCGGGCGGATTGATAAAAAAATTGACGAACTGGTGATTGAAGCCTTTGACTGTGACCGGCGTTATATCGCCTTTATCGAAACCCGCGGCTACGTTCATAAGGCGCATTCGCTCACGATGACCCGGCATGACTATGACCGGCTGCCGGCGGCGGGCTTGCCGGCCGGCTTTCGATTTCATGATGCCGGCGCCGCCGATGCCGCAAAGCTGGCTGATGTACACAATCACAGCTTTAGCAATAAGTGGACCGCCGAATCTTATGGCGAGGTTTTTCGGGCGCCGCACATGGAACGCGAGATCGTGGCGGCGGCGCCGGATCATCGCTTTGCCGCCTTTGTCAATGTCTGGGTGGACAAGCTCAATCAGTCAATGCTGTTTGAACCGGTGGGCACGCATGCCGATTTTCGGCGGCGCGGGATTGGCAAGGCGCTGATGGTGTATGCGCTCAAGCGGATGCAAGCCGAACATGATCTCAAGTATGCTTATGTCTGCCATCAGCCGCCGCCGAAAAATGCGGCCGCCGCCGCGCTGTATGCCGCGGTTGGCTTCAGGAAACTGCACGACATCCATGAGTATGCCAAGCCGATGCGGCCGGAGTGAGCCGGCCCTCATTTCATCACCGCTGCCGCGCCAGATGCTTTTCAATGCTGTCAGCGACTTGCAGCCAATGGTCGGTGTCGAGCAAGGCGATCTCGGCATCGGTCCAAAAGGCATAGGCGATTTCCCGCGATTTGGGGTCGGCGGGATTTTCGCGCTGGAATATCCAGTCTTCAATACGCCGGCCATAATAATGCTCCACCAATTCTGCCATGATTGAATTGACCGCTGCGCTCACCAGGAAGCCGATGCGAGGCGGTCGGGGGCCTTTTTGCAGGGCATGCGCCAGATCCGCCAGCGCCTTCATGTAATTGGCGGCGCCGGGACAATCAAAGCCGCGCTGCGCTTCGGGCGGCAGCCGCGCCGGCGCCGTGCCGGTATTGACCATCTGCATCAGGATTTGCCGGGCGAATTGGGCCTGCGGGTAATAATGCTCAAAGGTCTCCAAAAAAGACTGCGCCCGTTCTATGACGACCGCCAAAGCCAGGAAAAACTCCATGTTCATCAACAGCGACTTCAATAGAAACTGGCATTGTTCGGGGTCGCGCGCTTCGGCTGCCCGCCGCAGCTGTTCAAGCCTCGCTTGAGTGGACATTCGCATCCTTGTTTTGATGTATGGGAATCATCAATATCCGAATCATAGCATAAAGGGCGGGGAAGGACAGCTTTTACTGTTATAATCTATCGCGATGAAGTCGATGAAGCAAAGGACAGCATGATGTTGACAGCAAGCCCGGCCATGCAAGTCGATCAAATTGTCGAATATCTTGGCGCCGACGCCGATTATTTGCTGAATCACAATTCAGCCGCGATACCGAAGGAAAATCTGGCGCTGCCTGGACCCGATTTTGCCGAGCGAATCTGGATGGATGCCGACCGCAGCCCGCAGGTGATGCGAAGTCTACAGCAAATTTATGACCATGGCCGTCTGGCTGGCACCGGGTACGTGTCGATTTTGCCGGTTGACCAAGGGGTCGAGCATTCGGCCGGGGCTTCATTCGCGCCCAATCCCGCTTATTTTGACCCGGCCAAAATTATTGAACTGGCGCTGGAAGGCGGCTGCAATGCGGTGGCATCCACCTTTGGCGCGCTTGGCATGACCGCCCGCCGTTATGCCCATCGCATCCCTTATATCGTCAAGGTCAACCACAACGAACTGGTCACCTTCCCCAACGCGCATCAGCAGATTATGTTCGGCGTCATCAAGCAGGCTTGGGATATGGGGGCGGTGGCTGTCGGCGCGACGGTCTACTTCGGCTCGGCTGATTCCAATCGGCAGATGATTGAAGTCGCCCAAGCCTTTGCCCATGCCCATGAACTGGGTATGGCGACCATTCTCTGGTGCTATATGCGAAACGCGGCTTTCACAGTGGCGGGCATCAACCACGAAACCAGCGCCGACCTCACCGGGCAGGCGAACCACCTCGGCGCGACGCTGGGGGCCGACATCGTGAAGCAAAAGCTGCCGACCGGCAATGGCGGCTATAAAGCGCTGAACAGCGGCGATTCTTCTTATGGCAAGCTGGATGAACGGATTTACAGCCAGCTGACCAGCGACCATCCGATTGACCTGACCCGCTATCAAGTCGCCAACGGTTACATGGGCAAAGTCGGTCTGATTAGCTCTGGCGGCGCCAGCGGCGCCAATGATTTCGCCGATGCGGTCAAAACAGCCGTGATTAACAAACGCGCCGGCGGCATGGGTTTGATCAGCGGCCGCAAGGCATTCCAGCGCCCCATGCGCGCGGGTGTCCGGCTGCTGAACGCGATTCAGGATGTCTACCTGAACGGCGATATTACGATTGCCTAAAACAAAATATCCGGCGAATCAGAGCAGGGCATCATCCTATGCGCTATGCAGAGGTTGCGGTTCATGTTCCGGTCAGCAAGACCTTCACGTATCATATTCCGCCGGCGCTTGCGCCCAAGCTCGGACTGGGGTCGCTGGTGCGGGTGGAATTTGGCGTGGCGATGCAGCCGGGGGTGGTTGTCGCCGGGCATGATTCAACCGATATCCCCGAAACAAAACCCATTCTTGGGCTGCTTGACCCCAAACCGGTTATGCCGGCGGAACACATTGACCTGGCGCGCTGGCTTAGCGAAACCTGCCTCGCGCCCATCGGCGTCTGTATTTGGCTGATGCTGCCGCCGGGCTTCACCGGCAAATCCGACCGCCGCTACCGCCTCGAAAATCAAGCCGCGCCATCGGATGACAGCCTGCGCGGGCAGATCATCAAGCGTCTGCGCGACAAGGGGCCCCAAAGCTCACAGCAGCTTAAAGCGGCCTTCCCCAAACAGTCGGTCAAGCGCGAGCTGCCGCGAATGGAAGCGGATGGCTTGGTCGGATGGGAATCGGTCTTGTCGCCGCCGGCCGCCAGGCAAAAAACATCGGCGCGCGTTTATCCAAGGTTTGCGGCTGATGAACTGGCGGCGCGCATGCGGCAGGTCACCAGCCGCCAGCAGGCTGATTTGCTGGCGGTCATTGTTCAGCATGCCGAAGAGCCGCTCGGCATAGCGGCGGCGCTGGACCTGGCAGGGGTAAAAAGCCGCTCGCCGCTCGACAAGCTGATGGACAAGGGCTTGATTGAACGGCGCGGCGAACGGATCTGGCGCGATTCACTGCGAGACTTTGACTTTGCGCCAAGCAGCCCGCCGCGGCTCACAGCAGACCAGCAGGCGGTTTGGGATGTCATCCAGCCGGCGCTGAAGCCGGCGGCGGACAGCCGGGCAGAAAAAGCGCGCTTCCTTTTGCATGGCGTCACCGGCAGCGGCAAAACCGAAATCTATCTGCGGGCGATCGCCGCGACGCTGGCGCAGGGGCGGCAGGCGATTTTTCTGGTGCCAGAGATCGCCTTGACGCCGCAGACCATCCGCCGAGTATCCGAGCGGTTCCCGGGACAGGTGGCGATTGTTCACGGCGGCCTGCCCTTGGGCGAACGTTATGACACCTGGCAGCGAGCCCGCGGCGGGGAGATGGCGGTCATTGTCGGCACGCGTTCGGCTTTGTTCACCCCGCTGCCGAATCCGGGGCTGATCATCCTGGACGAAGAGCATGACTCCAGTTACAAGCAGGCGCCGCCGATGACCGAGCCTTATTATCATGCGCGGGAAGCGGCTGAATACCTGATGACGCGGAATCGGGGGACGCTTATTTTGGGCAGCGCCACGCCTGATTTGCAAAGCTATCGCCGCGCCCAAA
Source organism: Phototrophicaceae bacterium (assembly GCA_965203755.1). Taxonomy (GTDB): domain Bacteria; phylum Chloroflexota; class Anaerolineae; order Aggregatilineales; family Phototrophicaceae; genus UBA6055. The sequence continues at coordinate 1,428,789 of OZ241910.1, forward strand.
AAGGACATTTCACCTATTTGCGTCTGCCCAATCGGATTATGGGGCATCACCAGCGCATCCAGGAGCAGGCCGAGCGGGTGGGTGTGACGGCGCGGTACGAAAAGAATAGTGAGGCTGCTGTGCATATTGACCTGCCGCCGGTCAGCGTGGTTGATATGCGCCGCGAGCTGCGCCAGGGCAATATCGGCATGTTCAGCCGCGAGCTCAAGCAGGGATTGAAGGCGGTTCTTGAACGCGGCGAACAGGCTATGCTCCTGCTCAATCGGCGCGGCCAGGCGAGCTATGTCTTTTGCCGCGACTGCGGTTATGTGGTGAACTGCCGGCGCTGTGACAGCCCGATGACCTATCATCGGCATGGCGAGCGGATGCGCTGCCATCACTGCGGCGCCAGCCAAGCCGCGCCGCGAAAATGTCCCGCCTGTCAATCCCGGCGCATCAAATACTTTGGCGCCGGCACCCAGCAGGTTGATGAGGCGCTTGGAAGGCTGTTTCCACAGTCTCGAAGGCTGCGATGGGATGGCGATACGGCCAGCCGGCCAGCGATGCACTATAAAATTTTGCAGCAGTTTATTGACCGTCAGGCCGATATTCTGATCGGCACGCAAATGATTGCGAAGGGGCTGGATTTGCCGCTGGTGACGCTGGTCGGCGTCGTCTGCGCCGATTTGGGTTTGGCGCTGCCCGATTACCGCGCCGGCGAACGGGTATTCCAGCTGCTGACACAGGTCGCCGGGCGCGCGGGACGGGGTGTGCTGGGCGGGAAGGTCATTTTACAGACCTATCAGCCCGAGCATTATGTGGTCCAAGCCGCCGCCCGACATGATTACGACGGTTTCATCGAAAAAGAAAGCGCCTGGCGCCGCGAGATGGGGTATCCGCCGTTTCGGCGGCTGGCGCGGATCCTGTTTAGCTACACCGATCCCCATAAGACGCGGCGGCAAGCAGAGACTGGCGCCCGCCGCGTGCGGCAGCTTTTGCGGCAGCGCGATTTATCGGGCACCAGCCTGATTGGGCCGGCGCCCTGCTTTTTCACCCGGATTGACCGCCATTATCGCTGGCATCTGCTGCTGCGCGGCCCCAACCCGGCGGCGGCACTGCGCGCGCTTAAAACCGAGCCCGGCTGGCAGATCGACATCAACCCAAGCGAAGTCTTGTAACCTGCGCCGCACCGCGCGCAGCTTGCGGCGGCGGCGTTTTTTGCGTTATGCTTGTGGAGAATCGTCTGACAATGGATAAGGTGCGTCATGTCCGAAAAAACGTCTCCAGTGAAACCCAAAACCGAAAAGAAGCCCAAGCTGGCAGACAAGCCGCGCCGCTATGATTATGATATCGTCATCATTGGCTCGGGGCCGGCCGGGCACCGCGCCGCCATCCAATCGGCCAAGCTCGGCAAACGGGTCGCGGTCATCGAAAAGAAGACCCTCATCGGCGGCGTCTCGGTCAACACCGGGACGATTCCCTCCAAAACCCTGCGCGAAGCTGTCCTGCATCTGTCGGGCTTCCGCCAGCGGTCAATCTATGGCGCGTCGTATCAGGTCAAAGAGCACATCACCATGAATGACCTGCTGATGCGGGCGGATCATGTCATCCGCCATGAGATTGAAATCAACAAGCATCAACTCCATCGGAATGGCGTTGAGCTTTTCTCCGGCATCGCCACCATCGTCAATCAGCACACGGTGCATCTTAGCTTTACTGACAAACATGGCGAAGACGAACTTACGGCGCGGTATATTATGATTGCGGTCGGGACCACCGTGGTCAGACCTGACCGCATCCCTTTTGATGATCGGACGATCTTCACCAGCGACGGCCTGCTCAAGCTCGATCATCTGCCCAAAACCCTGACCGTCGTCGGCGGCGGCGTGATTGGCTGTGAATATGCCTGTATGTTCGCGACCCTCGGCGTGCGCGTGACCATCGTCGAAATGCAGGAGCGTCTGCTGCCTTTTATCGACCATGAAATTATAGATGCGCTGATTTATCACATGCGGCAGCAGCGGGTGACGCTGCGTTTGGCGGAACAGGTCGAAAGCATCGGGCCTTGTGAGACGCTGTATGGCAACGGCGTCAAAACCTGCCTGGCAAGCGGCAAAGAGATTGTCACCGAAATGGCGCTGTATGCGATTGGGCGGCAGGGCGCGACGGCGAGATTGGGGCTGGAAAATGTCGGCATCAAGCCGGACGGGCGCGGGCGCATCAAGGTCAATGAGGATTATCAGACGGATATCCCAAACATCTATGCCGTCGGCGATGTCATCGGCTTCCCCAGCCTGGCATCTGCCTCAATGGAACAGGGGCGGATGGCGGCGACCCATGCCTTCGGGATGGAACATCAGAGCTTCCCCGAACTGTTTCCCTATGGCATCTATGCCATTCCCGAAATTTCAACCGTGGGCGCCAATGAAGAGGAACTGACGCATCAAGGCATCCCTTACGAAGTCGGCAAAGCCTATTACAAGGAAATCGCGCGCGGTCAAATCCTGGGCGACACTATCGGTATGCTCAAGCTGATTTTTCACCGCGAGAATCACAAGCTGCTGGGAGTGCACATCATCGGCGAAGGCGCCAGCGAACTGATTCATATCGGGCAGGCAGTGATGGCTTTCGGCAGCACGGTCGATTATTTCATTAACACCGTCTTTAATTATCCGACGCTGGCGGAATGCTATAAAACGGCCGCCTTCGACGGCATCAATCGGATTATTTAGGGGGCGCAGCTGCATGAAAAACCGACTCTATTATGGCGACAATCTCGACGTTCTTCGCCGCCGCGAATACTTTCCCGATGAATGCGTTGACCTGATCTACCTTGACCCGCCTTTCAACAGCAATCGCAGTTACAACGTGCTCTTCAAATCGGAAGGCGCCGACAGCCAAGCGCAGATCACCGCCTTTGAGGACACCTGGCATTGGGGCGAAACGGCCGAGGCGACTTATGACGATTTGATTATCCACGCGCCCAGCCAGGTTTCGAACGCGGTTAACGCGCTGATGAACCTCATTCAGCGCAATCAGATGATGGCTTATCTGGTGATGATGACGGCGCGGCTGGTCGAACTGCACCGCGTGCTGAAGCCGACCGGCAGCCTGTATCTGCACTGCGACCCGACCGCCAGCCACTATCTCAAAATCGTACTCGATACGATCTTCGGCGCTGAAAACTTTAGAAACCATATCACCTGGAAAAGGACAGGCGCGCACAGCGGCGCCAAAAAATGGGGGCCAATTTCCGACAATATCCTGTTCTATACGAAAAGCGATGATTATGTATGGAACAAAGTATATCGAAAATATGACCAAGAATATGTCAAGAGTTTTTTCCGCTATGAAGATGAGCGCGGCTCTTATGGGCTGGTCCTTTTAACCGGACCTGGAACGTCCCAAGGCGAATCAGGAAAGCCTTGGCGCGGGGTTGACCCAACAGCTTCAGGGCGACATTGGGCAGCGCCAATGATTTCACTGCAAGCAGCTTATCCTAAACGTGATTTGTCGGTTCTATCTGTTCAAAAAAGGCTTGATTTATTGGACGAAGCGGGTCTGGTATATTGGCCTCCTCAAGGGAAAGTTCCAATGCAAAAACGTTATCTTGACGAAGCGAAAGGAGTCCTCATACAAGATATAATCGCTGATATACCTCCGCTTGGCGCACGGGCAAAAGAGCGGCTTAGCTATCCCACGCAAAAGCCACTGGCGCTGCTGGAACGGATCATCCTGGCATCATCAAACAAAGGCGACCTTGTGCTGGATCCATTCTGCGGCTGCGGCACCGCGAATGCCGCCGCTCACAAGCTGGGCCGCCGCTGGATTGGGATTGACATTACGCACTTGGCAACTTCCCTGCAAAAGTATCGCCTGGCGGATATGTTTGAGTTGGTTTCGGGGAAAGATTATGAGGTCATCGGCGAACCGACGACGGTCGAGGGCGCGCGGGCTTTAGCGCAGGATTCGGCTAACGATGGCCGCTATCAGTTTGAATGGTGGGCATTGTCGCTGCTGCGAGCCAAGCCGGTCGGAGGAAAGGCGGGTTCGCGCAAGGGCAGAAAAGGCGCCGACGAGGGCATCGACGGCATCATCAGCTTCTTTGATGAAGATGATAAAGGGCGCAAGAAACCGCAAACGGTGATTGTGCAGGTCAAGTCGGGGGCGGTGAAGTCGGGCGATATCCGCGATTTGAAAGGCGCGGTTGAGCGCGAGAAGGCGGCCCTCGGCGTCTTTATCACCTTGGAAAAGCCGACGGCGGCGATGACCAAGGAGGCGCTGTCGGGCGGTTATTATAAGTCGCCGCGCTGGGGCAAGTCCTATCGCCGGCTGCAAATCCTGACGATTGGCGATTTGTTTGGCGGCGCGGCGGTCGATATGCCGCCGGCGTATGGCGCGCATCGCCGGGCAACGCGCTACAAACCGACTCAAGTCAGTGAAGAGGGCAAGTCGCAGAAAGGTTTGATATGAGCATTCGCCCTAGCCGACGCGCGGATGATCGCTACTTTGGTTTTTCGCGCGTCTTCGCCGGCCGCGTTCTCGGCGAGGCGTAGGGGTTGTTGGGATTGTTTGGGTCATAAGGATGAGTTTCACGCTGCGTTATCCTGTAAGGATTTGAACTCGCCCAATCCCTAGCAGTCATTTTACGCTGTGCTTCTTCCCATTGCTGTTTGTGAGTTTTCTTCGTTGCTGGCCGCAACATTACTTCTCCTCCTTCGGCAAAACTTCGACCGACGTCTCTTTTCCCACTCCGGGAGCGACTTCGCTGATTTCTTTTGCACGTATCACCAAATCTCTCACTTCTGATTTTCCAAGTGATTTCTTATATGTAGCGCCCAATAAGGAATAGGTAACATGGGGAGCGCCAGATCCGATTGCACAAAAGCCAATAGCATCCAAACAGTGAGACGTACCTGGATTGGTAATTAGGTAGATGCCGTATCCTGTCCCTGTTGGCCCTACGACGATAAGCTGTACACCCATATCCATATTCAGCAGGGTTTCATCAATCATTTGAACCATGCCAGAATTTAGCGTCGCATGGCGACCATAGTATTCTTCAAGTGTCAATCCTCGTGGCACCAGGTAATTATCTCCAATATATGCCAAACGGAAAGTTTGGTATTTAGTCTTGACTATATCCGCCATATCCCTAACGTGTCCGAGACTTTCTTCAGCAATAGTTATTCTGGATGACTGAACAATCTGGTCTCCGAACAGCACATTTCCAGCCGACAACACATACGTATCGTCGTTTAGCGCGTAAATCTTGCTGGTCTCATCATTCTCAAACTCATATCCGATTGGTATGTTTGCTGTGATCATGTGGTCGGAAGCAAGCACAGCCCCCTTCCCATTCTCGTACAAGGCCGCGATACAAACTGTCATTTACATATCCTGTATTTCATCCGTATAAAGGCAGCTTTCAGTTAATCTGCAAATACTGTCAATGACAACAGCCGATGTTTTTGCAGCTTCGATTACAGTATAGCCTATATTTTATTTATCGTCTACGCTTAATGCCGGGTGCATTTCAGATTATTGGCGAATCAATCAACCCTCACTCGAAAGCATATCAAAATCTGGCAGCTACAGTCCCCTCTGTGCCTCTGTGGTTAATCCCCGCGTGGCCGCCGCGCTTTCCAGCCGCGGGAAGATTATTACTGCTTCGGTTTTTCGCTTTGCTTAGGGGATTCAGTCTTTGCTGCTGTCTTGTTTGTCATTTGACTGCACATTCTCCGATGCCAGTCGCTGCGGTATTCGGCTGCTATCGTCATCCGAACCAGGCGTTAAGCTCAACTGCTGCCTAGCTGCTTTCATCTCAAGTTCGTGGCGATCTTTCCTGATTTGAATGTCTAGTTCTTGTTCTTTCCTTGCCATTCTATTGTCCGAAATCCCCTTGATAAAATCGGTAATAGGTGGCAGAGCTTGAGCTACCGCCAATGCTGCAACCACAAACGCATACGCCTCCAGCGTTAAGATAAACGCGATGGCAGCAATCGTGAAGAGGGTAATAATCGTTGTCGCAACGAGCGCTTTGCTGCGGAACGATACGATGGCTGTTTGCTCTCGCTCGGCCATTGAAATCAGGCGGTCAGCGCTCCCTGGCAGAACCTCTTCGTAGCGGGCGAACTCTTCCGCTGGCGGGACTGGTCCCGAATACCTAACTTCTGTGACTTCTCGACTTAGCTTTATCTCACGCTTCTTATCTTGGTCTTCAGGCACGGCGCTCGGCTTTCTCGATTTCAGCGCTGTTTTCGTATTCCTGCATTGCTACTTCGAGATACTTCCCAACAAACGTCCATGACCTTTCCACATCAGACTGCCGTCGCCGGTATTTAGATGGAAGGCGGTACGAAACTGCCGCAGCCGCAGGAACACTTACCGTCCCCGTTATGCCATCCAGCAAAGCATCTATTCGGAGTAGCCGCTTTTTGCTCATTGACTTCGCTCCTTTCCTCTATATCTATATTGTTGCCAACTTCAGTAGATTTGTCAATTTCTTCAATAGCGTCTCCCCTAAATGTCAGGGGGTTGGAACTTTCGCATATTATACTCATCTATTCAAGGGGGAACTCCCTCGCCTACCCCCGCCTGCGCCATGCCCACAGCCACATCGCCCCAAGCCACCGGCGGCAGCTGATAATAGTTCGCCCGCAGTTCGTTGATGCTCAACAGCGGATAGGCGGTGCGGATTTCATCCAGCCGCGCCCGCGTATCGGTCGGGCGAATATCATCGTATTCGGCAATCAGATCATCGCCGTAAAAAGGCAGCAGTTCTTGGCTGATTTTCTGGGCGATCCGCACCAGCTTGGGATAGAGGGTGCGCTCGACAAACAGCCGTTCAGCCACTTTGGCGTTGGCTTCGGTGGCGTTCTCGCTGACCAGCCCGACCGGAATGCCAAAGATATTCAGGATTTCGTCGCGCTGCGCCTTGCGCCCCTGCAAGAAATCAAGGTCGCTGTGATTCAAGCCAATGTTCTGCCAGGCGACTGTCCCGCCGCGCAGAAAGGCGGTTTTGCGTTCGGTGCCGCCATAATTGCTGCGCCATTCGCGTTTGATGCGCTCAAAGTCGGTATCCGTGATAGACTCGGGGACGCTGACGATGCCGGCCGGCACGCCATGGTCTTTGCCAAAGGCATTGCGATTCCAATCGGACATGTGCCGGTCGCTAAGGACAGCGCTGCGGGCGGCGGCAAGCGGTGACAAGCCATAATAATCATTGGCAGGATGCCAGCGCCGAAAATGGATGACCTCAATCGCATCCAGTGGCATGAACTGGCCGTCGATCTGATACAGATAACCGCCCACTATCCGCGCCTCGTCAGGCACAATCGTCACGCGGTCGGGGCGCAGCGCCCAGATTTCACGCGGCTTCCCCAGCGCATCGCCGACGAGAAACCAGTAGGCATTGCCGTTCAATTCCAGCGACCCCAAGGTCTGCTCGAACAGTTCAAAGCGGCTGGTCAGCGGATTGGGGCTGCTGAACAGGCGCTCCAGGGGATGATTCTCGATGCCGACCCGCGCTTCGCCTTCCAGCCGAAACACATGAAGCGGCACCAGGGCGCCGGCTTCGGCAATGCGATTGATGGCGATATAAACCCAAGGCGAATCCTCATACACCCGCGCTGAGTCGACAGCGGCCGGCGGCGCGAGATGAAAACGGCTGTGCGCCGCGGCGCTCGCGATATGCGGCGCATCAAGCCGCAGCCGGCGGCGTCGGGTGCGGAACCAATCGCTTAGCCAGTTGAACATGGATGCTCCTCCGTTCTGTTTTAGGGCAGGCTAACATCAATGCTGGGGCAAGAGGCGACCCTCTGTTCACAGGTTGGATTTTTATAACGATGTGCATACGGCGGCGAAGATCAACAGCCGATTTTGCACATCTTGCAATTTCATCTCATTGGTGTATCATCATCGCAAGCTGAAGCTAGGATATGAGAGGATAAGCAGTATGATGAGGAAATCGGCACGGGTCATCGCCGCGGCGGCGCTGGTGATGATGGCGCTTATGCCAATGAGCGCGATTCAGGCGGATGAGCACTGTGAATTCGCCGCCGAGACGATTGTTCTGGGCGGCATTGTGCCTTTGTCGGCGCCGGGCGCCACGGTGGGCGGCATCGCCATGGATTGGGGATTCGATCAGGCGGCGGCTGATATCAACGCCGACTGCGGCATCGAAATCGACGGGCTGAATCATCGGCTGGATGTCATCACCGGCGATTCGGAAGGCATTTCGGAGCGCGGTCAGACGGTTGCTGAACGTTTGATTCTGCAAGACAATGTGGTTGGCATCGTTGGCGTTTATCACAGCGCCGTGGGGCTGGCGACGATGGGCATCATGCAGGAGCATCAAATCCCGACCCTGTATTCACACCCTCGAAACGACAGCATCAGCGCCAGCGGCATCGTCGAATATGAGGGCGCGCCGCCGCGCATCGCCAGCGGCGTCGATTATATCTTCCGCATCTCGCCGCCTAGCTCGATTGTGGGCAGCATCGTCACCGACTGGCTTATTTCGCTCGGCGTCAAAGAGGTCATTCTAATTGTTGAGAATACCGATTATGGGCATCCGGCGGCGGCCGCCGAAGCGGCGCAGCTGGAAGCGGCCGGCGTCAGCGTCTCGAAGCTGGACATCGAACTGGGGACTGAAGATTTTGTCCCGATACTGAGTCGGATTCAGGCGCGGCCAGAAGCGCCCGATGCCATCCGCCTCCATGTCACTGGCGAAACATCGTACAACCTCACCCAGCAAATGGCGGAACTTGGCATTGCGCCGACCGCCGAGACCATCTGCGTGACCAATCATCTCGCCTTTCAGTCAGGGCAATTTTGGACCAACGCTCCCGATGGCAATTACTGCGCCTTTGACCGCGTGGGCAGCATCCCAAGTCTGTTCAACGACCTGGCATTGGAGTTGAACCTCAAGTATGAAGCCGACTTTGGGGATATCCTCGCCGCTTATGCCATGGAGGCTTATGACAGCGTTTGGCTGATGGCGGATGCGATAGCGCGCGCCGGGACATTCACTGACCCCAGCGCCATTGTCGCCGCGCTGGAAGCCACCGACATTGAATTGACGCAGGGACGCTATTATTTCACTTATGGCAGTCACAACCCAGAACTTCCCGAAGGCACGCCGGCTTATATGTGGCATCAGTGGCCGGTGCCGGTGGTCACCGTGCTGCAATACTTCGAGCAGGGTCAAAGCGGCCTGGATGCGGCGGTCGTTTATCCGGAAGTCTATCAAACGCACGGAACGTCTTATTTCGTCCCGGGGACAGCGCCCGATTAAGCGCAGTAGCCAAGCGCGCTGACAATCTGGGTGACAATCGGCGCGTCGCACCACAGGTTGAGGGTATCGATCAAGACCAAGCCAACAATGCTAAAACAGATGCAAGCCAGCACAGCAAAGACAAAGCAGCCCAAAATCATCCATTGCGATGAGCGGCTTTCCTCTTCGCGCACGGCGTAGGGGTCATAATCATAACCGGCATACGGCGGCGCCGGCGGTATGCTGTAGTCGGCTGGCTGCTGTTCGGCATAAACCGGATAGTTCGGCTGCCGCTGGGGCGGCGAATCGCTGGCGGGCGGCGCATAAGGATCGGTCGGAGTCGGCGGCGGCTGGACTGGCGGGGGCGCATAGACGCTTTCGGCCGCCGGCGCTTCGGCCGGCGCCGGCGTCTGGGGCGTCGGCTCGTCAGGCGGCGGCAGGGGTTCGGCGGCTGGCTGCGGCGCGCGATGGATTTCAAACTCCAAGATCACGGTCTCGCCCAGCCCAATCATGTCGCCGTTTTGCAGCGGCGTGACGCCCGATATTCGTTTGCCGTTGACAAAGGTGCCATTGGTAGAGCCAAGATCTTCTACCGCTATGCTGTCGCCGGAACGCAGCAGACGCAGATGATGGCGGCTGGTTTCGCGGTCGTTAATCGCGATATCGCTGTCGATATCGCGCCCCAGGGTCGTTGTCTCCTGGGTGATGTCATAACTTTGATGGGGCTGCGGCCCGCGTCTCACAGCCAAGCGGAAGCTGACTTTTCGCTGCATCGTGTCCTCCTGTGCGCGTGTCAAGGCATCTTGAGCGGGAAACGTCAAGACAGCCTTCAAGACTCACTTTGGCATTATACCGCGTTTTGTCATTTTATGAGAACGGCGGCGGCAGGTTTTTGCCCTTGCCGCGCAGACATCAAGAAGGCAGCCACATCTCGATAAACGCCAAGCCGTCGACCCATTCGCCGTTGACGACCATTTCCCAATGCAAATGCGGGCCGCTGCTGCGCCCGGTATTCCCGCTCATGCCGATAATCTGCCCGGCGGCGACGGCTTGCCCGCGGGTCACGTGCGTCTGCGAAAAGTGGGCATAGCCGGAATAGACGCCATGACCATGATCAATAACGACATAATTACCGCGTATATCGAGCCGCCCGGCAAAGGCAACCCTTCCAGCGGCGGCGGCTTGAATGGGCGTCCCCACCGGCGCCCGCTGGTCCCAGCCGGTGTGCCGGGTTTGCATCGCTTGGTTCAAGACGCGGTAGGCACCAAAGGGCGAGCTTGTTTCGGATTCCAGCGGCCGGGCAAAGCCGCGGGCGCCCCAGAGCGCCGCCGGTGTGATGTCGGCGGTGATGACGTCCAGTTGGGCGAACTCGGTCCGTTCCACCTCCGGGTTCGCCAGATATGAACGGTCGCCGGGGATGTTGAAATCTTGAGTGATGTAACCGGCCGATTCAACCCTGACCGTCCGATTGAAGGTGATGCTGTCGGCGCCCCGCTCGACGATGACCATGAGCGAATAATCGCGAATCCGCGCATCCATCCTGGCGACGGCGAACGCATACCAGGCATCGCCTTCAACCTGGAAAAAGGGATGTTCCGCGCCCAGAAAAAAGACCTGCGCCCGCTCAATCTTTTCAGCTTCCAAACGAACCAGCCCCACCTCTCCCTGGATGAGGGATGGAAAATAGAATTCCAGCCTCAAATCGGCTGCGACCATCACCGCCGCCGGCATCGGACGCGGGCGCGGCTGGGGGATGGCATCCATATCGTCCTGCGATTGCGCCGACAGCATGCAAAGCAGGCCGGCAAGGCAAAGGACAAGCAGTCGCGCGGCAGGCATAAGCGGATGAAATTCTCGGACTCACCATCGGTTTTTGACGACGAACTATGATAAAAGCCAAAGCGGTTTTGCGGTAGGATTAGTTTGGCTGCCATGGCATCGGCATGAAACGCGGCGATTTAAGCCCGATGCGCTATGGTTCAACATTCAAGTTCGTTTGGCATGGCTTTGGCCGGCGCCGCAGCAGATGAATCAGGATCGCCAGGGTGACCTTAATCATATAATACACCGAACGCAGCGGCGTGATCGATGAGTTGCCATGCTGACGCGGAGTCATTGTCACTGGGATTTCCACCTGCCGCAGTCGGCTGCGGTGCAGGATGACAATCGCTTCCGGTTCGGGATAATCATGGGGATAGACTTGGGCAAAGAGCCGGATCGCCGGGCGGTTGAAGGCGGCAAAGCCGGAGGTCGGGTCGGTGATTCGCTGGCTGGTGATGACCGACAGCAGTTTCGCCAGGATGCTGATGCCAAGTCGGCGCGCCGCCGGCGTGCCATAGTCGCCCTGCTCATCAAGAAACCGCGAACCGATGACCACATCGGCTTCATCCGCCTGCAAGGACTCCAGCAAACGCCGAATGCTTGCCGGCGCATGCTGGCCGTCGCCGTCGCTGCGGACCACAACGTCGTAATTATGGGCGGCGGCGAACTTAAAGCCCGTCTGAACCGCGGCGCCGATGCCGACGTTGTAGGGCAGGCTCAAGACCATCGCCGCCGCCGCCCGCGCCTGCTGGACGGTGTTATCCAGCGAGCCGTCGTTAATCACCAGCACATCGGCCGCCGGAAGCTGCGCCCTTATGCCCTGCACCACCGCGGCGATGTTGGGGCCTTCATTCAGCGCCGGCAAAATCACAAGGATACGGGCGGAATTCATCTGGCAAGCCTCCTGTCCACTGCATGGTAATCGAGAACGGCGGCGCTGCAAAGGCTGGCTTGCGGACGGCTGACAGAAACGATGAGGGCTTGATAATGGCAGGGATTTGTGAATGCGCCCGGTTTGTTATAAACTTGTATTTGTCAAGACGATTGACCTTGAGGACGAGCATGAGAGACCAGGTATCAATCAGAGCCGGCTTGGATAATTTCGCTGCCTGTATCGCGCTGGCGGTTGAGCGCAGCCTGGGGGTTGACTTGATGGCATTCGCCCTGCCGCAGATTCTTGACGGAAACTGGCGCAGGCTGATGACAGACTACAAAGCCGCCCTGGCGGAAGTCCCTGGCCCGGTGACGATGCACGGGCCGTTTATGGATTTGGTCTCTGGCAGCCCCGATGAGCGCATCAATGCGATAACTTATGAGCGTTATGAACACGCCATTCGCATCGCCGCCGGTCTGGACATCGGGATGGTGACTTTTCATGCCAATTATATCGGCTTGCTCCACAATGAGTCGTATCGGCGCGGCTGGCATCAGCGCAACGTCGATTTTTGGGGCCCGCTGGGCGATTATGCCCAAGCCTATGGCGTGATGGTCGCCATCGAAAATATGTGGGAATACGATCCAAACATCATCGGCAGCCTGCTGGCTGAACTCAATCATCCGCATCTGAAATCCTGTCTTGACGTCGGCCATGCCCATCTGTTTTCCGATGCGGATTTCAGCTTTGACACTTGGCTGGAGACCATGGATGAGTGGGTGATTCAAGTCCACATGAACAACCACGACGGCATCATGGACGAGCATCATGGCTTTGACTGGGAACATGGCGTCCTGAATTATGAGCATCTGCTGCTCAAGCTGCGCCATTTGTCCAACCGGCCGCTTATGACCCTGGAGATGGATCGGCTTGAGGATATCAAACAAAGCCTGCGCTATTTCCAGTTGGGCGGACCGGCTTAGCGGCGCATCAGGTTTCCGCCGCGGAAGTCGTGGCGGTGGCGGCGGCGCCAAAGCCGTCCAGGCTTTGCCGGCATTGCGGCATCACCGTCTCGAAGGCTTCGGCGTCAGGGTCATCCTGCTCTAGCGCGGTTTGATAGCCGGGGACAAGATAGGCCATGGCGCGGGCGCAGTTGCCAATGTTGATCTGCGACCAGCCAGCCCAATAATAATGACGCGGTCTTTCGCTGCCCAATTCTATCACCTGTTCAAAGCTGTCAGCGGCATCCTGATACAATTCCAGCCGGAACCGCACCCGTCCCAGCAGGTAATGGCAGTTGATATTGGCGGGGGCGAAATCGACGCAGTCTTGCAGATAGACGAGCGCCTGCGATGGGTCGCCAAACTGTCCGTTATAAATCTCTCCCAGCCGGAACAGCGCCCGCGTATTTTGGGGATTGACCTCAACCACCGCCTCAAGCATCTCCAGCGCCGTATCATAATTGCCTAGGGCGGCTTCGATCCGGGCGATGTCGATAGCGATAAAGTTCATGTGGTCGGCAATGCCAAAGGCGGTCTGATAGTCTTGCACTGCCCCCTCATAATCATAGCCGCTCTCTTTGATTAGCCCGCGGGCCCGCCAGGCTTCAAAGCTGTTGGGGTCGGCTTCAAGGATATCTTCCACCAGCGCGGCGGCGCGGTCGCTTTGCCCCAAACTGTGATAGGCTTCCGCCAGGTAGGCTTGGGCGCGGCTGCTTTCCGGGTCAAGCTCCAGCGCATGGAAGGCGCTCGACAAAGCCTCGCCGGCGCGGCCCGCCCAATCCAAGGCCCAGGCGCGGACGGCCCAGGCATCAGCCGAATAAGGATCGGCATTGATGGCGCCTTCGGCATAAGCCAAAGCCTCGCCGGCGCGGCCGAGGCCGATCAGGCTGATGGCGATGCGGTCAAAAACCGCGGCGGCATTGGGCAGGGCATCAAGCGCTTCGAGATAGGTATCCAGCGCTTCGTTGAGGGCGCCCTGCATCCAATAATTATTTCCCTCAATCAATTTGTTGGTCGGGTCATGGGTTGGGGTGGGTTCGGGCGCGGTCAGGGTCGCCGCCCGGCCTTCCAAATCGACGATAACCCGGTCAAGCGCGTCTTGAACAATGGGGGCGAAGACCTGCTGATTCTGATAAATGCCAAGGCCAAGGGCAATCAGAAACAGCATCAGCGCATAAAAGACCAGCCGGCGGCAGCTAATGATGCTGCGCCGTTGAGCGCCTTGATATTTCTTGGGGGTGCGAATCTGCATCAATCCGATTCCCGAATGGTTTGGCGGGCGGCATCGCTGCTTTTAAGCCATGACCACATCGACAAAGGCGCGTAGGTCAGTCAGCAGGAAATCAGGCTCGCCGCCGATGAGTTGGCCGCGGGGGACATAGCCGGTGCAAACAGCCACAGCGACGGCATTGATGGCGCGGGCGGCGCGAATATCGGCCAGGGTATCGCCAATGACGACCACATCCTGCCCGTCAAAGACGCGCCCGGCATACGTCTGCGCCCGCGCCCGCGCCAGCCGCGTCAGCTGCCCGCGCTCGGCTGATTCGTTGCCAAAGGCGCCGATGACAAACCAGTCCGGGTCATAGCCGGCCATCTCCAGTTTGATGGCGGCGGTTTTGGAAGTATTGCCGGTCACCAGGCCGACGATGACATCGCGGCGATGGCGCAGAGTATGCACCAATTCCTTTGCATAAGGCAGCGCATCGGCTTGATAGTCATGGCGGATAGCGCGCATGTGCCGCGCCATCACCCGCTCATACACATCCATTTCGCGCCCGACGTCGTCCAGCGACTTGCCAAAGGGCGCCAGCAAATCCGCCAGAATGCGCCAATCGGTCTTGCCGCCGAAGACATGGCGGTCGAGATCGCCCACAGCGCCAAAATGCTCTTGCATGGCGCGGCGTTTTGCCTCGCGGCCGATGCCGCGGCTGATCAAGAGCGTGCCATCAATATCAAACAGAATCAGCCGCGCCATCGCTCTTTGCCCTTGCCCTTCATTCCAATCCTTCCATCACGATAAAGGAGGCTTCAGCCGCCCCTTGACGCACTTTGACGGCCGCTTGATATTCATCCGAGTCGTACATCCGCCGGGCAGCATCGACGCTGTCGAACTTGACCATCACCATCCGCTCGTCCACTTCGGGGCCTTCCAGGATGACTTTCTCGCCGCCGCGGATGATAAACCGGCCGCCGTATTTTTCCAGAATCGCCGGCGTCAGCTTCATGTATTCCTGATACTGCTCCATATCGGTCACCTTGGCCCGCACCATCAAATAAGCCGGCATTTTATTTTCCTCTCGCTGGATTCGCCGATTTCGTCAAGGTTATGATACCAGCAAAGTCATGGCCAACATAGACTGCAAGTTTGTCGGCGGTTATAATCAGACGGCAAAGGGGAGTGGATGTGTCCCGGTGGATGCCCCAGTCTTCAAAACTGGTGATCGGCTGCGCCGCGCAGGCGATGGTGGGTTCGACTCCCATGCACTCCCGCAGGTTTGACCGCAGAGGATCTCAAATGGGCAAGAAACAGGATGTTCTGGCAAAGATTTTCAGGCATTGTCAGCAGCGCGGCGATTTTGTTTTTGATAACGATCTTGTCAAGGAAATATGTCAGGAAGTGGATTTCAAAAATCCTTTTGATGTGACCAAAATTGATAGATCAGCGCTGTATCCAGACGTGATGAAACAAGGGGCGGGATATTTCATCATTCATCTGGGCAAGGGCAACCATCAATTCGTGCCGAATCAGTCCTTGGCCTATCATCCCTTTGAGGCCATTGACCAGGCTGAGACGGGCGTTTGGGAGTATGTGCCGAGCATACTGAACGACTTTGACAGCAGCGAAGCCAACATTTTGTCTGTCGCCTACAATCAGCTTATCCTGCATGATTTCCTCTATGGCAACCGCCGAGCCAACCCCCAAGTCTACCTAGCGCGGCGTACAAAGTTCGCCGGCGAATATACCATCGATTCCCAGCCCATCTCCGTAACGCAAGTCCAGCTGGAAATGGATATGGCTTTGGAATGGAATGGCAATGTTGCCATCATGGAGGCCAAGAACGGATTCCATAATGATTTTGCCGTCTACCAGCTTTTCCATCCCTATCTTTATTTTGATCATTTTCGCCGCAGCGCTAGACTGAACATCAAGACGATACAGTGCTGTTACTTGCAGCGGCGCAAGCGAAAAGGCATAAGCGCCTTGCGTTTGCATTTGTATCGCTTTTATGAGCGCGAGCTTTCATCAATTGAACTGGTACGCAAGCGAGAATATGTGTTAGAGAGAAGAGACCCATTATGAGCCAACTGCCCGAACCCTATCAGAATGCGGTTGTGCTTGGCGATGTGATGGAAACGTTACGCGCCCTGCCCGATTCCTGTTTGAATATGATCTATGGCGACCCCGACTATGGCGTCGGCATCAATTACGCCGGCAAGAAATACACCCAGCGCTGGCATGAATACATAACATGGTACGTAGAACTGGCGCGGGAATGTATGCGCGTGCTGCGGGATGACGGCAACCTGTTTTTCATCAATTACCCGCGTCAGAACGCTTATTTGCGGGTGCAGTGCTTGGATGAACTGGCTTATGAGGTTTTTGATTATGTCTGGGTCTATCCGACCAATGTCGGCCATTCGCCGCGCCGCTTCACCACCGCGCACCGTTCGGTGCTGCACGCCGTCAAGAGCAAAAACAACGTCTTTTACAAAGATCAAGTCGCATTGCCATACAAGAATCCCGATGATCGGCGCATACGCGGAAGACTGGCGCAGGGCAGCCGCGGACGAATGCCCTATTCATGGTTTGAGTTCAACCTGGTCAAAAACGTCTCCAAAGACAAAACTTTTCACGCCTGCCAGATACCCATACCGCTTTACGATATGCTGCTGAAAGCCAGCACAGTCGAGGGTGACACCGTGTTTATCCTCTTTGGCGGCAGCGGCTCGGAAATCGTTCACACCGAACAGGCGAAGCGGCATTTCCTGTCGTGCGAAATTCATCCAGCCTATCATCAGATGATTGCCGAACGGCTGGCAAAGAACGGCGCGATAGCTGAAGCGCACCGAATCGAGATGCGCCAACGGCAGTCCGATGTCTGGGGTTTGCCACAGCAGCAGCCTTTGATCGACGGCGCCGCGCCGCGCCAGCTTCAGCTGCCGAAGGAATAGCCGCGCATTAAGTTGACGAACAGCCGCGAAACTGATTTAATGGTGATGAAGGGCGCGCGGCAAAGCAAAGGAAAGCAAAATGTCAAAAACCATAATTGAACGCTGGACTGTGAATGAACTGATTGACGCCACTTCTGCAAACCCGCAGCGTGGCAGGAAAGTCACCATTCCCGAATTTCAGCGCCGTCTGGTATGGAATCGGAAAAAGCGCGAGATGCTCATCGACTCGATTAAGAAGGGTTATCCATTCGGTTCGCTTTTGATGTACAAAGAGACCGATGAAACGGGAGAGATGGAGCATTACAAACTTATCGACGGCCTGCAGCGGACGCAGGCATTAAGGCACTATGCCAGCAGCCCAAACAGTTCTTTTACCAAAGCCGATTTATCGGATGAGCTTATTGAGCTTGCCGCGCAGGAATTAGAGCGGTTGGCGGAGCCGGACAGTCTGCCCAAAAAACTCAAGCCAAAAGTGCAAGGTGTGATGCTTAAATGGATTTGGGGCAGTCAGGGTTTCAGCGAAGCCGACGGCTGGGTAATAACCGGGCTGGTCAATGCGCTTATCAAGGAAATCCTTGAGCTTGAAGAAGACACCTATGAATTTTATACGGCAAACCGCGAGCTTCTTTCCGAGAATAGACCGTTTCAGATTTGGGTTACAGACTTTCTCAACAGTCTCCGCAAAGAATCGGATATTGGCAAGGCGGAAGTGCCGATTATCATCTTCACCGGCCCGGCTCGTGAACTGCCGACTGTGTTTGAGTTGCTTAACACGCAAGGCGCCAAGCTGACCCGTTATGAGATTTTCGCCGCGCAGTGGCTCGATCATCGCCGGCCGATAAAGAATGAAGAGATTATCGACGCCATCTGGAAAAAGTACGCGGCATTGGAAAAGCACGGCTTTACTTTGGATGTGGCACAGAAAGCCCCTGACGAACAGTCGCGCCTCGAACGCCACTATACCTTGTTTGAATATCTTTTTGGGCTGGGTCAATATCTATCTCAAAAATATCCGCATCTGTTTAGGGCGGTTCAAGTTGACCAGCCGAGTTCGGCCGGCTTCAATCTGATGGCGGCTTGTCTTGGGCTTCATACCGCTAGCGAAATGGAAAAACTGCCAGACGCCATTCATGGACTGAATCTAACGACTTTAGAGGCTTATCTGCTGGAATCGGTCGGGTTTGTCAACAACACGATGCAGCCAGCGCTTTCACTGCATCCCTACGAACAGACCAAGATTTCCTATTATCATACCGAACTGCAAATCATTTCGATGATCGCCACAGCTTTTCAGACTCGCTACAACAAAAACGATTTATCGGTCAGCAAGGACTGGGAAGACAAGCGCGGCGAACTAAGAAAACACATCCCGATGTATTATCTGTACGATATTCTACGTAATAATTGGGTTGGATCGGGACGAAACAGACTCTATGATATGGTCAGCAATGAACGCTATTTGAAGCCGCCGCTTACAAAAGCATTATGGTTGCAGGCTTTGAGCGTGTGGTTCAACAGCCATATCAACAACCGCCATCACGCGATAAGATATGTGAAAGATGACTATCCGGAATATCTCCTGCTTCGATACATTTATGCCCGCCGATTCAGCAAAGCAAACACGCAAACCTATCATTTATATCATATTATGCCGATTGTCCAGCTGCTGGCACCGCCGAGTTTCTACAGCGAATTTTACGGACCTATCAATACAATCGGCAATTTGGCATTGCTTGAACAAGCTGACGACATCGCGCAGGGCGACCGAACTTTCGTTGAAGAACTGAACCGCAGACGAAGCAACGGCACATTCAGCGTCGGACAATATCGCGATGAATTACGCAAATATGAAAAACTGTTGATTTGCAAAGCCGATGACCTGCCATCCGAACTTACCCAAAGCGCATTCGAAAGTTTCCTGCGTCAGCGATTCGAACGATTAAAAGCAGCATTCATTCACGCCTGGCAGGACTGCATCCCAACAGAATAGCCTATCCCCGCCGCCGCGAAAACAAGCTCCAAAACAATCGCTGCAGGCGCAGCGACAGCAGATGTCCTTGGATTTCGCTGTGGTTGTCATATTGACGTCCGCCGCCGACCCGCAGATAGTGCGCCAAATCGTCAATCGCGGCATCAAACTTATGCTGCGACGCCCGCACCCGCCCGCGCGCTTCATAGGCCTGCAGGATGTCCGGGTTGAGTTCCAGCGTGCGCGTCAAATCGGCTTCGGCTTCGGCAAAGCGATGCCGTTCCTCATAAGCCAGCGCTCGATTGTAATAAGCCTCGTGGTAGGTCGGCTCAATGTGGATTGCCGCCGTATAATCGGCAATGGCATTCTCATAATGCCGCTGAAAACGGCGCACATTGCCGCGTTCATTGTAAGCCGTCGCCATATAAGGCCGCAGCCGCAAGGCTTCGTTGATGCTGTTTTCGGCCGCCTGCCATTGACCAAGATAGGCCAGCGCCTCGCCGCGGCAGACATACATTTCGGCAGTATCGCCCAAGCCGAGCTTGATGGCGCTGTCGAACATAGCGACCGCCGGCTCGAAATCCCCCGCCTCCATCAGCCTCAAGCCCTGTTCAAAGTAATCATCAAGGTGTTCAACCATCGGCTCAACCCTCGTCGGCCGCGTTTTTTCATTACTTTAACCCAAATCGCTTTTTTAATAAACCTCCCGCCGCCGCGCTGCGGGCTTGCATAGACACTGTATCCCGCGTCTGCTATGATACAGTTGATGCCCATCTGGAAGCGGAGGCTTGGCTTGGGACGTCTTTTGCTGTTTCTGCTGCTCGGCATACAAGCCCTGACCCATCTTTTCTGGCTGTCGCCGTCGGCGCATTCGGGGCAGCTGGCGATCCCCTGGATGATGAACCGCGGCATGACGCTCTTTGGCAGCATTTGGGAACAGCACGCGCCCGGCAGTTCCCTGCTTGGCGCCTTGGCGCAATCCCTCGCGCCGCAAATGAATCCCGCGCTGCTCATCAAGCTGCTCAACGCGCTGGCGGTGCTGGCGATGACCGTCCTGGTGCATCAGCTGGCGGCGCAGCTGACCGCCAAGACATCAGCCGGGCTGCTGGCGGCTGGGGTCTGGGCATGGTGGGCGCCGGTCTATGGCAATGTGATGCTGTACTTCGATACCCTGCTGGCGCTGTGTGTTTTGGCGGCGCTGCTGGTTCAGGCGCGCCGCCGCGGGCAGCCCGCCCGGCGGCAAATCATCTTGACCGGCCTGCTGATGGGCTTGGCGACCCTGTTCAAGCAGCAGGCTTGGCTGGCGGTCGTCATACTGGGGCTGTGGCTGTTCATCCCGCGCCGCCGCTGGCAGGCTGGGCTGGTTTATGGCTTGGCGGCGCTGGTGATTCCGCTCATTCAATGGATCGCGCTGGCTTCACAGGGTTTGCTGTCAAGCTATCTTTTTTGGAACTGGGAATTTAACCTGTCCG
This sequence comes from Phototrophicaceae bacterium, assembly GCA_965203755.1. Taxonomy (GTDB): domain Bacteria; phylum Chloroflexota; class Anaerolineae; order Aggregatilineales; family Phototrophicaceae; genus UBA6055. Next base: position 1,449,355 of record OZ241910.1, read on the forward strand.
GCTTGATGGATGGCGTGCCGCTTGATGGCGACCTCTTCCGCAAGCTGCTGTTGAGCAATCTGCTGGTGTTTCCGTTTATCATCCTCGCCCTCAAGCGCGGGCATCGCCGCTGCCTCGCGCTGGTCTGGATGTGGCTGGCGGCGCTCACCGTGCTTTATCCGCGCTTTGGCGAGATTCACGGGATGGGGCACCTGCCCTTTACCGCCGTCATGTCGGGGATGACGCTGGCATGGCTGCGGCCGTCAATGTCCAACTGGCGGATGTGGGATACCCCGCGCTGCGTCCTGGCTGGGCTGGCGCTTGGCATCGGGCTGGGCTGGCTATGGACCGGCGCCGTCAGCTATATCCCGACGTCCCTGGGGCCGGGCGCGGTATTGGCTTATGATGAGTTCCAGGAGCTTGCTGCGGAATGGCGGCGCCATAACATTCAGGAAGAGGACACGCTGTTTGTCCTGCCCGAAACCGACAGCACGCCGCAGCTTCATCCGCTGACCGGCATGATGCCGCCCGGCACCTGGGTCAAAGGCTGGCGCTGGTATTTCCGGCCGGACGATGTTTTGCTGACCTTAACGCGCGAATGGACATCAAACCCGCCGACCTGGATTGCCGTCTTCCCCGATTTGATTCCATCCGGGCAGCCGGGCATTCAAACGCTGCTCGACATCGTGGCGCGGCGGTATCGGCTGGCATTTACGGCGCCGGACATCTTTTCGCACGGGCGCGCCGATGTTTATCGCCTGGAGTCATAATGATTTGAAATCGGGCATGAGTTTATGATTCAGCTTTCGCTTCAAGGCAAAATGATGTATGAGATGCTGAATCAGATTGTGATGATGCTGCTGCTGTACGCGGTCGGATTTTTGCTGACGGCCCTGCATCAGCTTCCGGCGCCGCCCTTGGCGCATATCCTCACCGAATCATCCATCAGCGCATTCACCGCCGCGCTGTTGAAACTGGTGATTCTAAGCGGCTTTGTCACCGCCGGCATCGCCATGCAGCCTAAGCTGTCCGCAACGGCGCTGATAAGGCTGCGGCGGGCCTGGACAGCGCTGATTATTGCGGCGGCGCTGCTGAGTCCCTTCGAGACAAGCCTGATGCTGGACACCGCCACAGCCATCCTCTTGCTGGCTGTGCTGGGATTGAGCCGGTCCGCGCGGCGGCAGTCGGCATTCCTGCGGGTGTGGCAAATCGGCATCCTGCTGATCGCCATCAGCCTGCCGGCGGAACATTGGGCAGCCCCTAACTGGGCGGGTGTTATCAGTCGGTTTCGGGTTCATGCCGCTTACGGGGTTTGCGGAATCAGCGTTTTTTTCTGGCTGATGACCCGTTGGAGTCGGGCGCCGATTGAATGGGCACAGGATGGGGTTCGCATTGCGGCTGTTCTGGTCGCATTGGCTGGCAGCCTCATCAGCATCGCGCCGTTTGGCATGCCGCCGCTTATTGCCGCCATCGCCACCGCGCTGATTCCGCTCTGTTATATGATTCTGGCTGGACACAGTTACCGCGCGCTAAGCGAACGCACCGCCAACGCGTCTCTTTCGCCTCACTGGACGGCTCTGGCGGCGCTCTACTGGCTGATCGGCGGCGGCTTGCTGGGCGCCCTTGGCATTCATTTGCGGATGCCGGCCGGCCATCTGGCTGACGCACAGCAAGGGCTAATCACCTGGGTGATGCTGGCGATTGTGCTGGCATTCGTCAACGTCAGCGCGACCGAACTGCGCGGCGACAATCGGCGGGTGACTGGCTATGTCCCTTTCTGGCTGGTCGCATTTGGGGTCGGATCGGCGACTGTTCTGCAAGTTTGCCGCGGCGTTGTGGAGATTTACCTGCGCGATGTCTTTGCCCTGGAAGCCGCCGCCGCTGCCGGGCTGATGCTGCCGCTCACCCTGATTTGGATTATTTGCCTGCTGGCTGTCGCCGCCGGCATCCTCATTTATGCGCTTGGATTTTGCGTCCGCCGCCCGAAGATCCACGCAGTCGAAAGCTAGGCGCGCTGATTTTCCGCGGGCATTGGCAGGAGTGCGGCAATCAGCGCGCTGGCATAAGCCAGCAGCAGCCAGACCGCAAAACCAAAGAAGAACCGCCGATTGATCGCAAAACCCCGGTTAGTTCGGCGCGGTCAAACGTTTTCGTATCCAATCCAGCTTGGGATAAGCCAGCGCTTCCCATTGGCGCAGGGTCGCATCGACATCATAGGCGACCGAGCGCAAATCGACCTCAAGCGCGGCATCATGCCAATCGATACAAGCCCATTCAGCCTGCCCCGGATTGGAAAATGACAGACCGACGCTGCCAGGATTCACCACCCGCCACGCGCCCAGCCGCCGCTGCATCGCCAGATGGGTATGACCGCAGAGCGCCAGGCGGCCAGCGCGGTCCAGCAGGGCATCGAGCGCCTCTTCGTCGGCGCTGTCGGGACGCAGGGACATCGATTCATCATCGCCGGGAATGGCATGGAAGCCAATCACCTGACCATAGCCTTTGACTTGCTGATGCAACTCGAGCCCGAGTATCTTTTGCAGCCAGGCGAAGTCGTCCCAAGTCAAGAAGCCCATGTTCCATTCATAAATGGCGCTCATGCTGATGATATTGCCGCGGTAGGCATCAAAATCGGCGGCCGCGGCGGGCGGCGAAAATGGAAAACGTTCGCCGGTCACCAGATAGCGGTCAGTATTGCCGCCGATGACCTTGACTTTTTCCTTGCCATAGCTGCCGCGCAGTTCCGCCAGCTTTTGGATGCACTCATGCGGCTGGCCGCCGAGCGCCGCAATATCGCCCAAACACCAGATTTGGTCAAATTCGCCCTGCTGCTCCATATCCTTCAGCGCCGCTTCAAAAGCCGGCAGATTGCCATGAATGTCCGCAAAGACTGCAAAGCGCATAAGAGCAACTCATCCTGTAGAACTGCCGTCAAATATGAACCAAGTATAACATGAATGCGCCGCATGATGGGGGATTCTTCTTATCCATTCTAAATTTCTTGTGGCGGCGCTATGGTATTGAACGCCTTTGACCATCAACCTGGCGCGACCGCGATGAACCAACTCAAAAATTGGACCAGCCTGCCCTTTCACTGGTTGCTGCCGCTGTTATTTTTCGGCATCGGCTTGAGCTACGTGTATGCTTCACCTCATTTTGAAGCATCCGATACCAGCGGACATGTGGGGGTGATCAAATGGATCGCGGATCATGGGACGTTGCCGGAGCAGTCCGCAAATCACGAGCATATTTATGGTCAGGAAGGCAGTCAACCACCACTCTATTATCTCTTGATGGCACCGATCTGGTCTTTGCTTGACACCTCTGATTTTGATGATTTCTATCGTCTCAACCCTCTGGTGATTGCTGGTCATCCCTTACGCCTGGGGAATCGCAATCATATATTCTACCAACAGCCATATCCACCCAATCTGACCGGCACATCCTTGACGCTGTACGCTATTCGGCTGTTCACCTTGGGGATGAGCGCAGTTACAGTCGCCGTCGTTTATCAAACGGCGCGAACGATCATGCCAGAATCGGTCGGATTCGCGGCGCTGGCAACCTCGCTGGCAGCGTTTAACCCGCAATTTCTGTTTATTAGCTCTTCTGTCAGCAATGATAATCTCGTGGCCATGCTGGTATCATTGATTGTGTGGCAAACGCTGGTTATGCTGCGAGATGGTTTTCAAACAAAACGCAGTCTGTTCTTGGCTATACTTGTCGCGCTGACGGCATTGGCAAAGCTAAATGGCTTGGTCATGCTGCCGATGGTCGCGCTGGCCGGCATTTGGCTTGCCTGGCGAACGCGCAATATACGCGGATTGATGATGCTGGTCGGGTCAATGCTCGGCTTTTGGCTTGTGATTGCCGGCTGGTGGTATTCGCGTAACCTCCTGCTCTACGACGATCTCTTCGGCACTACAGCAATGCTTGATTTTTACGGTAGACGGCACACCACGTTAAAAAGACTCCTTTTAGAGGAGTTTGAGGGATTCCGTATTAGTTATTGGGGGCTGTTTGGCGGGTTCAGCATTCTTAGTCACAAGATCCACTATTATGCGATGGATGCATTGAGCTTGATGAGCGTTGCCGGTCTGCTCATCTATTTGGCAAAGAACCGCAGAAAGCGATTTGTGCTTACAGCATTCAGTTTTCTCGGTATCTTGCTAACGACGGGTATTGCAATGCTACTCTGGTGGACTCTGCAAACGACCGCTAGCACTGGGCGTCTGCTGTTCCCCTACATCGCATCCATCAGCATACTGATGGCCATGGGTTTATCCGCTCTGCGGATTCCGGTCTTGCTGATTACCCTGCCGATGATGGGATTCAGCTTGATTGCGCCATTCGTCTATATCATGCCCAACTATGATCATCCGCCGCAGGCTGCCCGACTGCCCGAGACCGCCGTTCATGCCTTTGCACAATGGGAAGACATCACGCTGATTGGCTATGAAGTTCCGCCATCGCGGCGCTGGAGCGGCGGCGATGAGATTCCGATTACACTCTATTGGCGTCCATTAGCGGCATCGGACACGCTGCAAGCCCTCTTCATCAGCCTGATTGATTCGCAAGGAAATGCTCTTGCCACGCTGGATTCATTCCCGGGTTGGGGCGCCTTGCCGACAACCTGGTGGCAGGCAGACACCATTTATCGCGATGACTACATCTTACAAATTCCCCATGATGCGGCAGGCTTCTCCACAGTGCAGCTGCACATCGGCTGGTATGATTATCCCGATGGGTCAGATATTCTGCCAATCCTGGAAAATGGTGAAAAAGCCCTAGCCTATACTATTCCAATCGGCGCTTATGTGAATTCCAATACCGATCAAACTCTCCTCTCTGATTCTGTATTGAATGGAACTGTGTTTGGCGATGCCATTCGACTGAATGCGTTTCGGTTTACCGAAGGCAGCAAGCTGGAATTGGAGTGGGAAGTTTTGCGGCCATTCTCCGGCGATTGGCGCGTCTTCGCCTTTGTGCTGTCCGAACCCTATCAAAACAATGATACATTCAAGGTGCTTCTGCAAAAAGATGCTGCCCCCGCTGTTCCTGTTGGTTACTTAAAGGTTGGGGAAATACTGCACACGACCCATAACTTTGTTGTGCCGGACGGTTTTTCCGGCGGCCATGGCGTTTATATCGGTTGGTATAATAACGAAGTTGGCGAACGTCTAGCAGTGCCCTATCCCGCCAGTATGCTCCCGCTAGAGGATATCACTTTTTCTGGATAATATGCGTAAGAAACCGGCCGCGAAGCACATCCTAAAAACGAGCGATTGACAAATTCAGCGAATACCAGTATGCTTCTGTTAGCGTAACAGGACTCTGGAGACCTAAATGTTTGACCTGTTTTGCTGTTGCTGCTGTCATAAGATGGGATGGGAGACCTTAGCCGCTTAGGATAACAGCCACACAGCGCATCGACTGGACAATCTCAAGTCAACTGGCATGCAAGCGAGCTTAGGCGCCTGATTTCGGGAGCCGCCGCGGCGCTGTGATGTCAGTTGACTTTTTTGTTGAATCATGCCGGCATGGCAAATACAGAGGACGCAATGACTGCACTGGCTGAAGCCGAATACAAAGCATTAACATCAACCGATATCGAGGGGCAGATCGGCAATACCGCGCTCTTGGGCTTCCGCCGCATCACGCGGCATCTGCCGGGCGATATCAGAATTTTCGCCAAAGCCGAGTGGCAGAATCCTGGTGGCAGCGTCAAAGACCGCGCCGCCGCGCGCATCATCCGCACTGCCGAAGACGATGGCCGCCTGGCGCCGGGCAAGATCATTATGGACAGCACCAGCGGCAACACCGGCATCGCCTACGCCATGATCGCCGCCGCCAAAGGCTATCGCGTCAAGCTGTTTCTGCCTGCCAACGTCAGCCCGGAGCGCATCGCCATTTTGCGCGCCTATGACGTCGATTTGGCATTTACCGACCCGCTGGAAGGCTCTGACGGCGCGTTAAAAGCAGCGCGCGAACTGGCGGCGAAAGAACCGCAGCGCTATTTCTATGCCGACCAATATAACAATCCAGCCAACTGGCAAGCGCATTATCACAGCACCGGCGGCGAAATCTGGGAGCAGACCGAAGGACAAGTGACGCATTTTGCAGCTGGGCTGGGGACAAGCGGCACCTTGATGGGCGCCGGCCGGCGCTTGAAGCAATGCAATCCGGCTGTCGAAATCGTCTCGATTGAGCCCGATTCGCCCTTTCACGGTCTGGAGGGCTTGAAGCACATGCAAACCGCGATTCAGCCAGGCATCTATGACCCTGATTTCGCTGACCGCAGGCTGGGCATTCGCACCGAAACCGCCCACGCGATGGCGCGGCGGCTGGCGCGGGAAGAGGGGTATCTGGTCGGGATCAGCGCGGCGGCGGCGATGGTCGGCTGCCTCGACATTGCCGAAGAACTGGCGCGGCAAGGTCATTCCGCCACCATCGTAACCCTCTTCCCCGACAATGCCTACAAATATCTTAGCGAAGCCTTCTGGAGCGCTTAGCCGCGTTCGTAGGGGATGATTTGGTCCCATTCATCGGCCGTCGAACGGGCGACAAAAGCCACCACCGGCGCGGTATCGCTCATGTTAAAGACTTCATGCGGCACCCCGGGTTCAATGAAGATGAAATCGCCAGCCTCGTTGTTGACCGCTTGTTTGCAGCCGTCGCCATATTCATGCCGCACTTTGCCTTCAAGGATATACAGCATGACCTCAAAATCGACATGAATATGGGCATAGGCGACGCCGCCCGGTGGAATCGTGGCGATATTGATGGACAGCCCTTTGGCATTGACATTTTTGCCGGACAGTCCGGTTTTGTAATGGATGCCATTCCAATCGCGCCGTCGTCCGCCGCCGCGCAAAACACTGATGCCATCATCGCCCTCGACCAGCAGTTTCAAGTCCACTTGCTCGCCCATTATCCAATTCTCCCGCTTACTATTTTGCCAGAGTATAGCTAACATAAGGCCAACAGCCAATCCATAAGGGGGCTAAGATGAGCGCCAAAATCGGCATTCTGACCGTATCCGACCGCGCCTTTCGCGGCATCTATGAAGATCGGGGCGGGCCGGCGATTCACGAGTACCTGACGGAAGTTCTCACCAGCCCGTGGCAAGCCATCGCCAGGGTGACGCCGGATGAGTTTGACCAGATTGAACAGGCTTTGATTGACATGATTGACCGCCAGGGATGCAGTCTGGTCGTGACCACTGGCGGCACCGGCCCAGCGCTTCGGGATATTACGCCCGATGTCACCGCCGCCGTCTGCCAGAAGATGATGCCCGGCTTTGGCGAACTCATGCGGGCGGTCTCGCTGGAAGTCGTCCCCACAGCCATTCTGTCGCGCCAGACGGCCGGGATTCGCGGCCAGGGGCTGATTGTGAACCTGCCCGGCAAGCCCAGCGCCATCCGCGACTGCATGGATGCGGTTATGCCGGCGATTCCCTATTGCATTGACCTGATTGAAGGCGCGTATCTGACGACGGACGAGCGCAAAATCGCCGCTTTTCGGCCGAAGCAGAAGTAGCTTGCCATAACTCTGGCCCTTCAATGACTGACCTTGAAATGTCCTCGTCATAGAGCAGCGGGACCGCCAGAACAGAAACGCAAATGAGCGGCGCAAACAACGCCAGGATGACCAGCGCGATGCCGAGCGCGGCCATCCGTTTTTGTTTCATCCCCGTCATCACAGATTGTTCCTAAGTCTAACGCTGCCTTATTTTCAGTTTTCTGCCAATATGGTTGTGTCCCCAAATGGCAGTATTACTGAAGAGATTCACTGCGACCTGCAAGAAAAACACGAAGCCTTGAACTGCCTGATGACGAGCGAAAAGATAAGATTGATTGACGTTTTCCTCTGCGTCCTTGCGGCACAAAACGCTAATCCAGCCGCTGCCAGCCGCCATCGGCCAGAATCTCGCCAATAGCTGCCATTGCCTGCACAATTTCCTCATCGGTGTTATAGAAATGGGGCGCCATCCGAATGCCGGCATTGGGGCGATAGTCAATTTTGATGCCGCGCGCCAGCATCTCGCACGAGACCTCATAAGCATGGGGCGGATTGACCGTTACCGTTCCCGCCCGCGCCGCCGGGTCGCGCGGCGACGCCACCTCATAGCCGGCCGCGTCAGCTAGATCAACAATCAGACTGGTCTGGCGCATCGACTTTTGGCGAATGGCAGCCACGCCGATTTCAGCCACAATATCGACGCCCGGCTGAACCGCATGGAGCGAGGCAATGCCCGGCGTGCCGTTCATCAGGCGATAAGCGTCGGTACGCAGTTCCAGGTTTTCGACATCAAAGGCAAAAGGCGACTGATGGGCAAACCAGCCGGTTACCTTGGGTTCCAACGATGGCAGCAGGTCAGGACGCACATACATAAACACGCCGCCCGGCCCGCCGCAGAGCCACTTGAGCGTGCCGCCGATATAATAATCGGCGTTCATCGCGCCCACATCGACCGGAATCACGCCAACGCTGTGATAGCCGTTGAAGACCACCTGGGCGCCGACGCTTTGCGCTTTGTCGACGATGGCTTTGGCTGGCATGATATAGGCGCTGCGGAACAAAACATGCGATACGCTCACCAGGCGCGTCCGTTCGTCGATGGCATCCAGCAGTTCATCGGTGTCAATCGCGATGCCGTCCGGTGATTTGACGCAGTGAACCCGCATATCATCGGGCAGCCAGCGGCGCAGGACATAAATGTCGCTGGGGAAATCCATGTCGGTGATGACGACCTTATTCCGCCGGCTGTCGCTGAAGTCCATGCCGCCGAAGAGGATGCTGTTGGCGATGCTGGCGTTTTGATGCACCAGCACCGTATCTTTGGCGGCGCCCATCAAGGGAGCGATTTTGCCGCCGACCGTCTGCGGCAGTTCAAACCAGCCCATACCCCAAGCCGACACCCCATGCTCGCCCCAAGTGTCGGCATAAAACTGGAGGCTGTCATAGACTTTGCGCGGCATAGCCCCCAAGGAGTTGCTGATCAGATAATTGCAGCGCTCCAAAATCGGGAACTCGCCGCGCCATTGCAATAATTTGTCGCTGGACATGGGTTTGCTTTCTGCGTTTATCCGCGCAAGCCACTGTTTAGCGTTCTTGGGTCTGCCTGATTTTGGTGAACAGATCGCGGAAGATTGGATCGCGATGGACATAGTTCGCCACCCGCACCAGATGGCGCGATGGGTCAACGCTCCAGGTGACCTGATCGGTCAGCAGCGGACTGTGCGTCAAATAGCTCGGCACCCAGTCGGGGTTAATCAGCCAGGCGATGGTCGAGATGTCCCAGATGACGCTTGAGGCGGCAAAGGAATTGGGGCGATAGTCCTTGAATATCGCACAGAGATAATCGCCGACCGGGCTAATGCCGCCGATACAGGCGGTCAGTTCCGCCAGGGTCGTCAGCAGATGCGATGTGACGCCCAGACAGGGGACAATCACAAAGGGCGCCCCGCTGTCAAGCACAACCTGCGCCGCCGGCACATCCTGCTGCAAATTAAATTCTCGAGTATGAGGCCAGTTCAGGTGATGCCCGCCCAGCCAGACCACCACGATTTTTCGGATGATTTCCGGCGCCAGCAGCATGGCTGAAGCCACATTGGTAATCGCCCCAATCGCAACCACATACAGCGGGTCATCATCGGGGCTGGCCAAGGCCTTGTCAATCAAATCGCGGACGGCTTCATTGTCCTGCGGCTGACGCTGCGCCGAAAGATAATCGCTTGAACCGCGATAGGCAAAGCCATCCGCCGACAGCCCAAGAAACGCCAGCAGCCGCAAAATTTCCTGATAGCTAAGCTCCATGCCCTCGCCCGGGCTTGCCGAACGGCTGTTGTGGAAGGGCGCGGCGTAGACCGCCTCGACCGAAAGCTGTTCCGGCGAAAGCAAGGCATAGGTCACGGCAAACTGGTCATCAATCTCGTTGTACGTATCCGTATCCAAGACCAGACGCAGCCTGCGACCGGGGTGCTGCAAGCGGTCGAGGCGCGTCTGCTGGCTCAATTTGGGAAATGCTGTCATTGGCATAAATCAATCAGGGCGATGTCCCTGGCATGATATAGGATGTGCCGTGCGTCTGATAGGTTTCGGGATAGATGACGGCGGCATCCAGCGAGCTTTGCCCTGGATCGAAGTACTGCATCACGGTCACAATCGGATTGGGCCACTGATGCCACATATAAGCGGGCGTGCCCTCTGGCAGTTCGGGATTGTGGCTGCCATAGGCAAAGTAGTAACGCCCCTGTGAAAATTCGACATCGCTGACCTCAATGGCGGCGGCGATGGCATCCGGGTCGGTATAAGTGCCGGCGCGTTCCATGGCATCCGCCATCAAGCGAACGGCATCATAGGGTTCCATGGCGAAACTGGGCGCAACATCGCCAAATGCCTCTTCATGCTTGGCGTTTAGCGCGGCGCCGATGTCATTGAAGAGCGAGGGGATGATGCCCACGCGCTCAAAGGCGCAGTAATTGCCATCGGGGGTGTTCGCCCAGAACTGTTCCGACTGCAATGCCAGGTAGCCGGCAATGCAAATCGTGTCTTCATTCGGCGCAATGCCAAGTTCAGCCATCTGCTGATTGAGGTTGAGGGATGTTTCGCCGGTGACCACCAGCCGAATGGCATCCGGCGCTTGCGGCCGCGCCAGAATCCGGCTTAGGATAGGAACAAAATCTTCCGTGCCCAGTTCCACATCGAATTGTTCAATGCTTACGCCTTCCGCTTCCAGACGCCCGCGCATGTCGGCTGCCGCCGGCTGACCATAGTCGGTATTCTCGACAATCAGGATGACATCTTTGACGCCGAGCGCGAGCAGCCAGTCAGAGGCAACCGAATTCACCATCGAGGTAGACGGCGAGATGCGGAAGATATAATCGACTCCATCCTCGATCCGCGGCGGCGCGCCCTCAAATTCCTGAATGCCGTTGGCAGTGATATTGTCGTTCCAGGGACCGGCGACAATGGTCGGGATGCGATGCTCTTGCAGGACGCCCATCGTCGCCAAGCCAACCGCGCTGTGATACATGCCGACCACGCCATGAACCCCATTTTCCAAAATCAGCCGTTCCACAACCGCCTGCCCTCGTTCTGAAGTCCCTTCGGAATCGCCGGTAATCACATCCAGACGGTGATTGACGCCGTCGATTTCGACGCCGCATTCGGCATTGACATCAGCCGCCGCCTGACCAAAAGCCCAATCTATGACGACGCCAGCCGCCGTCGAGCCGGGCGGTGACAAGGGCGCAAGGCCGCCTAGGAGAATCGTCTCGTCGGCGAACTCGCAATGACCATCGGCTTGGATAACGCTCGCCGACATAAGCCCCATCAGTACAAAAACAAACACGATTAGAACCAGTGATTTCTCTCTCACGTTGTCCCTCTCTAAAGCTATTTATCCGATGTCATCCAGTCTAACACAAATTAAGAACAGCTGCCATACAAAAACGAAGTTTGGATCTGCCTTCAAGCCTGACAGGCGCTCACCGTTTCCAGTATACTATGGATAAAGTTCCGAGCAAGCAGAAGACCATGCCGCGTTTATTTGTCGCCATTGATTTGCCCGCCAGCGCCAAAGACCAGCTTCTTCGCCTGCGGCGGGACGATTTGCCGCCGGCGCGCTGGTCGCGGCGAGAGGCGCTGCATCTAACGCTGCACTTCATCGGCGGCGTTCCCGAAGCCGTGGCCAATGCCTATGAAAAAATCCTGCGCCAGGTAGATGCGCCCGCCTTTGCATTGCGGCTTGCCGGCGTCGGGCAGTTCCCAATAGAAGCGCGGCCGAAAATCATCTGGGCCGGGGTCGAAAACACACCGGCGTTACGCGCCCTGCACGAAGCCGTCGGTCAGGCATTGGCAGCGGAGGGTTTCAAGCGCGAGCCGCGGCGCTATCATCCGCACATCACCTTGATGCGCTTTCGCAAACCCTTGCGGCGCGGCCTTGCCAGCGCTTGGATCAAGCGGCATATCGACTTTGATGCCGAAGTCCTGTCGGTAACGCAGTTTGTCCTGTACGAAAGCGAGTTGACCGCCGGCGGGGCAGTCTATACCCAGCGGCAGGTTTATGACCTGCGCCCGACAGCTGAATCATAAAACCTTGCGCGGGTCAAGCGATGCGCCCGGCAGCAAAATCAGCAGACAGGCTTGATTAGTCGGCATTATGGTGATGATTGCCAGCCAAAGCGAGCGACTCGCTTATCGGTCTTGGGAAAATGGGGGCGCCAACGTTATAATTCAGATACTTTATTGAATACGATAGAAAGAGTCGCTCATGCGCGAAAATCGAGTCCGCAGCCTGTGGGCAGCGGGAAAACCGGTATTAAACGGCTGGCTGCACATCTCCAGCACCTGGTCAGCCGAGGTGATGGCGAATCAGGGCTGGGACAGCTTGGTGGTCGATATGCAGCATGGCATGATGGGGATGGGGACGGCGATTCAAATGCTGCAAGCCATCTCGACTACCGATACTGTGCCGATGGCGCGCGTCAGCTGGAACGCGCCGGGGGATATGATGCGGCTGCTGGACGCTGGCGCTTATGGCATCATCTGCCCGATGATTGACAGCCGCGAGCAATGCGAAGCCTTTGTCGGCGCCTGCCGTTATCCGCCATTGGGCTATCGCAGTTTGGGCCCGACGCGGGCGCGGGTTTATGGCGGCGCCGATTATGCCGACCATGCCAATGACGCCATCATCACCTTCGCCATGATTGAAACGCAGGCCGGCTTTGACCGCCGCGACGAGATTATGAGCGTGGCTGGGCTGGACGGGGTATTTGTCGGCATTGGCGACCTGCGCTTGAGCATGACCGGCCAAGCCGGCTTCGATTCATCCGATGCGACCGTCGGCGATGCGCTGGATGCCATACTCGAATCGGCGCAGCGGCATGGGCTTCAAGCCGGGCTCTTCGCCGCCGATACCGTCCATGCCCTCGAAATGGCGCAGCGCGGCTATCAGTTCATCACGGTGATGACCGACACCACCATTCTTGGCGCCGCCGCAACGGATATCATTCAAACGATGCGCGCCGGATTGGATTAAGGCAAGCGGGGACGAATGCCAACCAAGCAGCGCATGCAAAAGCTGAAGCGCGTCGCCCGCAATCGACAGGCAGGCTTGACCCTGGCGCTTGAGGATGTCTTTGACCCGCATAACCTCGGCGCAGTCACGCGCAGCTGCGACGCCTTTGGCATTCAAGAGCTTCATGTCATCTTCGAGACCCATCCCGAATTTGACCCGAAGCAAGTCGGCAAAAATAGCTCAACCGCCACCAACAAATGGCTCAATTATCGCATTCATCACCATACCGAAACCGCGCTCCGGACACTCCAAGCTGAAGGCTGGCTGGTGGTCGCCGCGGTCATTGACGCCGCCGCCGATTCAATCTTTGAAGCCGACCTTAGCCACCCGCAGATTGCCCTCTTGCTGGGCAACGAAAAAACCGGATTGTCACCAACAGCCATTGCGCTGGCAGACCGACAAGTGACCATTCCGATGCAGGGGATCGCCCAGAGCATGAATGTCTCGGTCTCGGCTGCCGTGTTTATCTACGAGGTCACCCGCCAGCGGCGCGCTAAAGGGCTTGCAAGGTATCAGCCGGACGAAACGCAAGTTCAGCAGACCTTCGCTTATTTCCTTGAGATGCAAGCGCATTTCGTGCGGCGCAGCAAACGTTTGCGCCAGGAACGCGCCCGCAAACGGATGGCGCAGCTTAAGCAGTGAACCGAATGCCATCAGGCTTGGTCAAGGATGCCTATTATCGGGCGGTGGTCGCTCAAGTCATTGAAGGGAAGGCGGCTTTGAATATGGCAGGAGACGACCGCAAATCGCCCGGCGGGGTCATGCAAGAGCAGATGGTCAATCAGAATCCGATGTTTTTGATGCGTCCATCGGTCGCCGCAGTCGTTCGCCGGCATCAGCAGCCGAAAATATCCTTGCAGCATTTTCATTTCGGGCGCGCCTGGCCGGGCGTTCAAATCGCCAGCCAGCAGGACAGCCCGCTCCGGCTTGCCTTTCGCCTGGTCGGTCTGTTTGAGTTCTTCCATCACGTGCAGAATTTCGCTCACCTGCGCCTGCCGCATTTGCGATGCCGCCTGCGATCTTGCGCTGGTGAGGTCATGGCGGTCTTCATTGGTCAAAACACCGAGATGAGTGTTGAGAAAATAGAAAGGGATGCCCCGATAATTCAGCGACGCCGCCATCAGGCTGCGCGGCTGGGTATCGCGATTGCCGCTGCTGTAAAGCGTCGCCCGGCTGATTGTCGTATGACGCGCCCACAAGCTGGACGGCGGCGAGCCTTGGGCTTGATAGCTGCCTTGGGGCCAGTTTTCCGGCGGCAGGTTGGTGAGAATGGCGTTGCCTTCCGCCGCCTGCGTTATCCCTTGGTAAACCGGGCGATCCCACAGCTTGGGATGGGGATGGCGGCGCATGGTCACTTCAGCGGCGAATGCGTTCCGGTAAGCCGCGCCCAATCCGCGCGCGATTTTTTGCCCGACGTCTTTTTCCTCCCCATCAACGACCGCCAAGCCCGTCTCCTGAAGCGCTATCAGGGTCGGCTGGGCTGGCTTGATGATTTGCCGCAAGGCGCTGCAAACATCGGCCGCCAGTTTATCATGGCTGTGCGGCGCCGGACGCATCTTGCGCGCGCCGCCGATATTAAAGCTCACGACCTGAAGCATCGCCCGTACCTGACCATCAGCCTGTCGCCGGCATTATATCACAGCCCAATCGCCACGCGGACAATAAACCCCAGCTTGCCCCGAACACCATTTTTTGATAAAAAAGACCGGGCAGGCTCACCAGGAAAGGCAAAGCGCGATGATATCACTCGGCGACCGGATGGCTTTGATCATCATTGATGTGCAAGCGGGCCTGGATGACCCCGCCTTGGGCAAGCGCAGCAATCCCGATGCCGAAAGCAATATGGCGCGGCTGCTAGCCGAATGGCGGCGTAACCGCCGGCCGATCTTTCACATTCAGCACATGTCCACCGAAGCCAACTCGCCCCTGCGCCCCGAACTGCCGGGCAATGCCATCAAAGCTGTCGTGGCGCCTCAAGCCGACGAGCCGGTCATCCAAAAGCAGGTCAACAATGCCTTTGTTGGCACCGATTTGGAAGCGCGCCTGCGCCGCGCCGATATTCGTTCGCTGGTCATCATCGGATTAACCACCGACCATTGTGTCTCCACCAGCGCACGGATGGCCGGCGATCTGGGGTTTGAGACGGTCGTCGTGGCTGATGCGACCGCAGCGCACGAAACCCGGAGCTATGACGGCGCCCACTATCCGGCCGAAACTGTCCATGCCCTCGCGCTGGCAAACCTCCACCAAGAATTCGCCGCCATCCTGAATACCGATCAACTGCTGAACAGCTAACCCGATGTCCATTGCCGTCATCTCGTCCTTGCACCGCGCCGAAAATCACCTGCCGGCCTTTACCGCGGCGGTCTTGGACTTTGCCAACAAGCTCCACCAAAGCGGCATTGAGGTTCATTATCTGCCGATTGTCAACGATGCCACCCCCCGCGAACGCGAGCAAATCGATAAATTGGCTGACAGCATCAACAGCAGTCGCTTGGGACGCATGAGCCCGGCTTATGTCGGGCGCGAAAGCCTGTATGCCTCATGGAACCGCGGCATCGCGCTGGCTGAAACGTCTTTTTTCACCTTTTGGAATGTCGATGACATTCGCTCGCCGGGCGCATTTATCGAAGGCTATCGCGCCTTGCAAGGCGGCGCGGCGCTGGTCGATTTTGCTTTCACCATCTCATCGGCTTACCGGCGCTTTGGCATCTTTCCCAGCGCGCGGCGCGTCGACAGCCCGATATTATTTCAGCCTTGCCAATTCACCCGCAAAAATGGCATCGGCCCCTTCTTCATGGCAAGCCAATCACTGTACCGGCAGGCTGGCAGATTTGACGGCAATTTTCGCATTGCCGGCGATATGGAATGGGCTGGGCGCGCTTTGGCGCATGCCAATTTTTATCCAGCACGGCAAATCGGCGGACAATTCCTGATTCACGGCGGCAATTTGAGCAATATCGGCAGCGACCGCGAAGACATTGAAGTCAACATCATTTTTATGCGCCGCGGCGACTGGCATCAACTCCGACCAGCCAATCCAAAGGCTCAACGGGCGGCTTGGGATGATTGGGGAAACCCGGGCGGCATCTCCCTGCCCGATGAAGCCGCCGATTTCCTGTGGGGCGCATCAGCCGAACAGCGATGGCGGCAATACCAGAAAGAGCGAACACAAGCGCCAATGCTGCGGCGGCTACGGCTGGCGCTGGCATCACGCGGACTGATTCGCAGCGTTGAATGGTCGCTTGCGGAACGCAGCCTTGAACGGCGATTTTGACTATGCACAAACGACTCATACCGCTCATCCTCATCATTATTCTGACGCTGCTCTTCTTTCATCAGATGATGCTGACCGACAAAATCCTGGCGCGGGGCGACACCTACAATTATTTCTACCCTTATTGGGACCTGCGTAACGCTGCCTTCCGCGCCGCCGAACTCCCCCTGTGGACAAACAGCATTTTCATGGGCGCCCCCTTGCTGGCGAACCCGCAGTTAGGCGCTTATTATCCGCCCAATTGGCTGACAGCCCCATTCCACGCGCCCATGGCCATTAAAATCAGCATCCTGCTCCATGCTGTCCTGGCTGGCGCGGGTATGCTGTTTTTGTATCGCCAGGTCATCGGCGCGCAATGGATTCCGGGGCTGGCGGCGGCGGCGATCTTCACTTTTGGCGGTTATCTGGGCGCCCATGTCGAGCAGATCAATCAGTTTCAAGGCTTAGCCTGGATGCCGATTTTGTTTGCGCTCTATCACCGCAGCCTGACTGCGGAATCGCCGCGGCGGGATGGTTTGCTGCTGGCGCTGACATGGGCGCTGCAAATTTTCAGCGGACACACCCAAACGGTGTTTATCACCGGCGTGGGTCTGGGATGTTATGGACTGGTCATCGGCTTGGCGCCGGGACAAGCCCGCGTCAGGCGGCAGCGAATTGGACGCGGGCTGATGATCTTGGGGGGCTGTGCCCTGGCGGCGGCGGCGCTGGCGCTGCCGCAGATTTTGCCCAGCCTGGAGCTCGTCGGCATGTCTAATCGAAGCGCCGGCTTGGATGTGCAGGCGACCGCCTTTTCTCTGCCGCCCAACCTGATTGGACGGGCTGTCCTGCCAAGTTATGACGGGCAGCTGTTCGGTGAATATGTTGCCTATCTCGGCATCCTGGGGCTGGGGCTGGCTTTATGGGGGATGGCAGCGCAGCCGGCGGCGCCGCCAAAGAGCGGAAAATGGGCTTGGATCGTACTGGCGGCGGTTGGTTTGGGGCTGGCATTCGGACGTTTCAATCCCATCTATCTCGTCCTGGCGGAACTGCCGGGCTTTAATCTGTTTCGCGTCCCAGCCCGCTGGCTGTCGCTGTTCACCTTGGCGATGGCGCTGCTGGCAGGTCTGGGGGTGCAGGCGCTCAATCCGCCGCATCTCGGTTCATCCGGCCGGCGGATGCGCCGGGCTGGGCTGGTCGTCATGTTCATCGGCGGCATCATTTTGCTGACGCGCTTTGTTCTGGCGCCTGACCCGCGTCACATTTTTGGCGACGCCGCCATCCAGGATTCATCGCTGGCATTGTGGACGCTGACCGGACTGGTTCTATTGGCTCTGCTCCAGCTTCGTCATCGCTGGATGCCCCCCATCGCCGCCGCGCTGGTGATTTTGGAACTCTTTTTGGCATCATTGATTTTGCCCTATAATGACCTAAGCCCGCCCGAAGTGTATCTGGGACAGCGCTTCACCATCAGTCAGCTGCTGGCTTATCAAGCTGAAGAGGCTGTCCCCGGCCGAACGCTGTCCATTAGCCAGATCTTCTTTGATCCGAGTGACATTGCCGCCTTGCGCGAACGTTACCATCAACTGGGCATGGACGCGGCTTCCCAATTCCACGCCTTGGATGCGGTTAAAAAACAGGAAATGCTGATGCCCAATCTGTCGCTGACTTGGGGAATCCCAAGCATTGACGGCTTTGGCGGCGGGATTTTGCCGACGATGTATTATTCGCAGTTTAGCTCATTGCTGCTGCCGGACAAGGCTTTGCGGGCAGTAGACGGCCGGCTGGGCGAACGTATGGCGCTGCCCGACTGCCGCGGCGCCTGCATTCCAAATCTGGAAGGGCTGCGACTGACTGACACGCGCTATCTCATCATCGATAAGGTCTACGATATATGGCACGAGGACATCGTTTATGATACCGCCTTAGCCAAGCAGTGGCAGCAGGTCAAGCGCTTGGACATCCCCGCCGGCGGCTATGATGAAGTCCGCATTTTGCATACGGGCCCGCTTGTCAGCGACATCCCGGCGCGCCGCATTCCGGGCGGCTTGCACATCACCATCACCGACTGGCAAACGTTGGAATCCATGCTTGCCACTGATCACAGCATCTTGGCCGTGACCGTGGTCAACAGCCGCCGGCGGCAGGACTTTCTGCAAGTCCAACCGCCGCCGCTGGAGCGCATTCTGTCGAGCGCCATCAAAATCTATCGCCTCTCGTCTAGCCAGTCACGGGCGCACCTGGCGCCGACGGCGCAGATCCTGCCCGATGACTGGCAAGGGCGCGAAGATGCCCTGCTAGTGATGGCGAATGGCGCGGATGCAGTGATTCACGGGGATGCCGCAAGCCGCAGTTTCGAGATGGGATCGGCGGGGCAGGTTGAATTTACGGAATACAGCGATACGCGGGCTGTGCTGCAAGTGCAATCGCCGGCTGATGCCTATCTAATCCTCAAAGATGCTTATTATCCGGGCTGGCAGGCGACTCTCAACGGTGAGCCGGTGCCGATTTTTCGGGCGAATGTCATGTTCCGCGCGGTGCCGGTGCCGGCCGGCGCAAGCGCCCTGGTATTCAGCTTTGAGCCGCGCTTGTGGCAAGCGGCGCTTTATGGCGGCATCTTCTTGTGGATCATCGCTCTGGCATACCTGTTCATCTTGCGGCGCAAGCGCTGGTGATCGACAGGACATCTCCCCAACGTCAATGCACGATCTGCGAGCAGACTCGATCCAATTTAGCAATGCGAAAAGCGATCTATGATGAATCTGCGGCCGCTTGATTGCCTAAGACAGCCACAAGTCCATATTTTCACATTATTTTCTTGGAACTGCTTTTGTGATAAAAATCCATCAGACCGACACAAGGTCGCTGGCGGTGCAGCATTGCATCAACTCCCCGATATGCTCTGCCGATTCCAACCCGCGGCAAAGGGTATAGATTTGCTCCACCTGGTCGTCGGTCAATATCGCCTGGGTTAAAACGCGGAACTTCTCTCGCAGTTCCAAGTCGGTCATGCGAAACTCCGGCTCGCCTTTCATATTCGGCAGAAAGACCTGCCGCGCCTCGCCGGTGTCCAGCGCGATGTGCAGGCGGCATCCGTTCCACTGTGGATAGCGGCTTTCGATTTCGGGGGCGATGCTGACGGCGATTAACTGGCGCAGACGGCGCGCTTCAGGGTCATCCCAGGCGGCAAAGTCTTTAGGCCACGCGCTGCCTTGGGTCAAGGCAACCGCCGTCGATACCCGTATGCTCAATCCGGCGACTTCACGCGCCGGCGGGTTGGGGTCAACGCGGAAAATCGGCCGGGTAGCATAACCGTAGGTTTCCAGCTGAATCGCCTCAATGGCAGACACATCCAGCGGGCCTTGCTGCAAAATCGCCTGAACGGCATCAATCGCCTGATGCGTGTGGCGGCAGCCTCCATGCGGCTTGAATGCCGTGCCGAGGATGGCAAAATGGTCACCCAAATCATCAAACAGTTCGGCATCATAGCCATCCCCAAAGGCGCGGAAAAAGCCGTACTCCCCATCCAGCGCGCCGCGCGGCCCATAAAAGCCAGCATCAGCCAGCTGCATGGCAAACACACCGTTTCGGGCGCCAAATCCGGCGATCAGGTCTTTGGTGTCACAGGGGCCGCCTTCGTAGACATACTGCTCGGTTCCCGAAGACAAATCGGCCGCTATCGCCGCAGCCTGGATGGTCTTTTCGACATCCAAGCCGGCGCATCGAGAGGCTGCCAGCGCCGCCGCCATCGCGCCGACCGTGCCTTTCAAGTCCAGCCCGCGCGCCCGTTGCGCCGTCCGCGCCTGTTTGCCTATCCGAACGGCGGCGTCGTAGGCGGCCACGACCGCCGCAATCATTTCCATACCGGCGGTGCTATGCGCTTCACTGGCAGCCAGCACGGCCGGCACCACCTGCGAAGCAATGTGTCCGGCCGAGCGGTGCGAATCATCCATGCCGAGAATTTTGACCATGACCCCATTGGCAAAGGCCGCCCCTTCCAGCGAAGAACGGTGCCCCGCGCCCAGCAGAGTCGCTTGGCTGCCGCCCATCACTTCGGCGGCATAGCGCACCGCTTTTTGCCCTAAAGGATACTGATATCCGCCCAGGCCGACGCCGATGGAATCAAAAACAAGGGCTTTTGCCAATTCAATCGCTTCATCGGGGATATCTTCATATCTTAGCTGGACTGTGTAGGCCGCAATTTTCTCAATCAGGGCTGTTTGGCTGTTCATCATTCATCTCTCAAATCGCTAGTTGTTCAAAAATTTTCGCAATGTGTCAATCATATACTCCGTATCTTCAGCCGTGAGTTCGGGCGTGACTGGCAGGTTGACGATTTCAGAGGCCAAGCGGTCGGTCACCTTCAACTGGTCAGCATAAGGAAAAATCCCGTCATATACCGAGTATTGATAGATCGGCGGCGCATAGCTGACAACCGCTTCGATGCCGGCTTGTCGGAGTCGCTGATAGATTTCAAGCTGTCGGTCGACGCGAATGGCATAGGAGCGAAAGGTCGGCGCCGATTCGGCGCGGAAACTTGGGGTTCGCGCCGAGGTATCGGCTAGTCCGGCTTGCAAGGCGGCCGCAATCGCCCGCCGTTTGCGCGTCCACTCTTTCAGATAGGGCAGTTTGACCAAAAGCAGCGCGGCTTCCAGGCCGTCAAGCGGGACATTGTAGCCTTCGGCGACATAGTTCTGGTATCCCGCTTGGATATCGGCGCGGATGGGGTCGTGTCCATAGCCGACCAGCAGGCGCAGTTTTTCGTGGATTTCTTCGTCGCTGGTGACCAGCATAGCGCCGTTGCTGGCGCCGCCCAGCGGTTTGAAAGCCGAAAAGCTGAACATGGTCACATCAGCGAATGCGCCAACTGGCCGGCCATAATCAAATGCGCCCGATGCCAAAGCGGCATCCTCGACGATTTTCAAATCATAGTGGTCGGCAATCAGTCTTAACCGCTTGACATTGGCGGGATGGCCATGGAGGTCAACCGGCAGCAGGGCGCGCGTATTCTTGGTGATGAGGCCTTCAACAAGCGCTGGATTGATGGTGTAATCGCTTGCCAGCACATCACACAGCGCCGCGACGGCGCCGCATTGGCTGATGGCGCCGGTGGTCGAAATATCGGAGTTGCCGATGGTAATCACCTCGTCGCCGCGGCCGACCCCGGCGGCGCGCAAAGCCAGAAACAAGCCGACGGTGCCAGAATGCGCGGCGACGGCAAAACGCTGTTCAACTTCGGCGGCAAATGCCCTTTCAAGTTCTTCGCGAACGGCATAGGCATGGTGATACGAATCGAAAAGGATCGATTCAAGCGCCGCCATGATTTCGCCGCGCAGGCTTTGATGGGTTTCTGTGCCGCGCGAGCGCGGGACGCGAAAGGGGGCTTCTGACATCGGCATCTCCTAGGCGCGGCCGCGGACGTTGGGGTCAAGGAAGTCGCGCAGCCAATCCCCCAAAAACACGACGCCCAAGACCGTAATGGTAATGGCGATGCCGGGAAAGGTCGTCATCCACCAAGCGCTGTTGATATAGGTTTTCCCGTCTGCCAGCATCAAGCCCCAGGTCACTGTAGGCGGTTTGACGCCCAGGCCGAGGAAAGATAAAGAGGATTCGGCCAGGATGGTCACGCCGACCTGTATGGCTGCCAGGACGATACCGGAGGAGATGACGTTGGGCAGGATATGAAGAAACATGACCTTGCGGCGATTTTGGCCGAGCGCGTAGGCAGCCGTCACGTATTCCATTTCACGAACTTTGAGGACTTCGCCGCGGATGACGCGGGCAGAAGTCACCCAGCCAGTGAGGCCGAGGATGAGGATGAGCGTGGGCAGGCCGCCGCCGTCGCCGCCGGCAATACCTACTATTCCCGAAATAGCGATAACCCTGACGATAAAGGGGATGCTCAAGATGGCGTCGACGATCCGCATCAAGATGATATCGAGCCAGCCGCCGATGAAGCCGCTCAATAAACCATAGATGACGCCTATCGTTCCGGCGATGAACACCGAAACAATGCCGACCAGCACCGACACGCTAGCGCCGGCGATGATGCGGCTTAGGATGTCGCGGCCAAGCTGGTCAGTTCCCAAGACGTAGGCGCCTTTGCTGTCCGCATAGCCCGGTGGCTGGAAGCGCGCGCGCAGATTGTGTCCAACTGGATCATGGGGGGAGATGAGGGGGCCAATAATCGCCAGGATAACCACCAGGGTGACAATCAGCGTTCCTGCCAGCCCGACCGGACTTTTCGCCAGGGTGGATGCGACGCGTAGGGGCCATTTGCGCGGCGGCGGCAGAACCGAGACGTTTTCCATTAGCGAATCGACGGTGGGCCGGCTTGTCTGTTTTTCCATCCGTTTGCCCTAGTTGAACTGAACGCGGGGATCAATGAGGATATAGAAGACATCTATCGCAAAGTTAATCAGCATGAAAGACAGTGCAATCCAGAGAAGCCCGGCTTGCACGACTGTATTGTCGCGGACGTAAATCGATTCAATCATCAGCCGGCCCAGGCCAGGCCAGGAGAAAACGCTCTCGACGATAACCGAGCTGCCTATCAGCCAGCCCAGCTGCAAGCCAAAGACCGTTACGATGGGGATGAGCGCATTCCGCAGGGTATGTCGAATGACGACGGTATTCTGCTTCAATCCCTTGCTGCGGGCGGTGCGGACATAATCCTGGTTCAGCACTTCCAGCATGGCCGAGCGGGTCATGCGCGAAAGCCGCGCCGCCATGCCGACGCCTAAAGTCGCGGAAGGCATAATGATGGCTTTCAGTTCCAGGGCGCCAAAGGCCGGCAGGATGCGGAGATTGACTGAAAAGATGATAATCAGCATCAAGCCAAGCCAAAAGCTGGGCATGGCTGTGCCTAGCGAAGCCAGCGCGGTGCTTATGAAGTCGAGCTGGCTGTTGCGTTTGAGGGCCGATAGGATGCCCAGCGGGATGGCAATCGTCACTCCAATCGCGGCTGATGCGGCCGCCAGTATCAGGGTATAGCCCAGACGCTCAATGACCAATTCCATCGCCGGACGTTTGGCGAGATAGGACGTGCCGAAATCGCCGGTGACGGCTTTGGTGATGAAGGTGACGTACTGCTCGCCAATAGGCCGGTCAAAGCCCCAAAACTTGCGTATCTGCTCGATTTGCTCATCGGGCATAAAATCAGGCGTTGTGACCTGAACTGGATCGCCGCTCAAACGCAGGATAAAGAAAACCAAGAGCGAGACGATGAACAGGGTCACGACGATTTGCAAGCAGCGGGAGATGAAGAAACTGATGAATCCTGGCATGGGCGGCCCCGTTACCGGCCCCTCCCCCCAAAATGAGGGAAGGGGAGTTGTTCATATAGACATTGCTTGCGGAAGATGGATTACATGCCCGCGGGCTTGACGTCGCGGAAGGTCATCCAGCCGTCTTTGCGCGGCGTGAAATCGAACTCGGCCGTATTCAGCGCCATCACATTCGTGACTTCAAAGAGCGTGATGGTCTGGGTCAAGTCGATGTAGTATTCCCACCACTGTTCCCAAAGGTCGATGCGGGCATCGCCGTCTATCGTTACCGTGATCTGCTCGGCTATGGCATCCCACTCTTCGTCGCAAATGCTGTACGCGACTGCCGACCAGTCACACTGGTAGAAGAGCGGCAGCAGCGCTGGGCCGCAGCCAAGAGTGGCCAGCATCAGCTCGCGGTTGTTGCCGGCGCGCTGCACTTCGGTAGCAAAGGACGAGGCGTCGCGGACGGTCAGATCGACATTGAAGCCGACCTCTTCGAGCATGACTTCAGCGACTTCAGCGACTTCTTTGGCGCCGCCGCCGCGCCCAACAACCGGCGTATCCAGATAGAGGGTGGGCCCTTCGCCCTCGGCATAACCGGCGGCCGCCAGATATTCACGCGCCAGATCGGGATCGTACCAATCAGAAATGACATCGGGATCGGCGTATTTGTCGGCAAAGCCTTCGGGATGATAGGAGCAGACGCGGGCCAGGCGCGCTTCGGCCGCGCCATGCACTTCCGCCAGCAGGTGACGGTCAAGCGCGTGGGTGATGGCCTTGCGGACATTGGCGTCCAGCGTGGCTGGCTGGTAATCGGGGAAGGTCTCTGGGAAGGCGCCGCTCTCGGTATCGATGCGGGCGTAGTAGTGGTGCATGATGTTAGCGGTTTCGGTGAGCAAGGTGATGCCTTCGGTCATTTCGAGCCGGTCGCGGTCAGGCACGGGAACGCCGGTGATCATGTCCACCTGTCCAGCCAGCAGCGCGGCGACCTGCACCGACGGTTCGGGGATAACCTGATAGACCACGCGGTCGACTTCGGGGCGGCCGCTGTGATAGTCGTCCCAAGCCTCAAAGACGTAGCGGTCATTCTCGCTCAATTCGACCAGCTTGTAGGGCCCTGAACCAACCGGATTGCGATTAAACTCTGCTTGGCCGACTTCCTCAAAGTAATCGGGCGGCAGCAGGGCACAGCCGTTGTAGCTGACGTCATTCTCGAAGTAGGCGTGGGGTGAATTGCTGATGATATCGACGGTCAGGTCATCAACCACGATGACTTCTTTGACGAATGCCCATTGCTGATAGAGCGGGATGTCGCCGATGGGATGGCGGACGCGGTCGATATTCCATTTGACGGCTTCGGCATCCAGCGGCTCGCCGTTGTGGAAGGTGGCGCCTTCGCGCAGGTGGAAGCGCCAGGTGGTGTCGTCGACATTTTCCCAGCTGTGGGCGGCCTGCGGGACATAGCCGCTGCCGTCGGCGGCGCGCCAGATCAGGCAGTCATAGTACAGGTTGAGCATCCAGTGGGTCGAGCCGTACCAGTGCGAATGGGCATCCATCGGGCGAATCGGCCCGCTGTGCGCGAAGACAAACTCGGACATATCGTCCTGGGCCGCCGTCGGCGCAAAAGCCAGGGCGCCGATGAGCATGACCAGGCTAAGTAGGATAAAAAGTCTTCCTGTTTTCATGTTGTTCTCCTTGATAGACAGCTTCATTTCAGCATAAGGTGAATCAGATACTTGACTTATTATTTTCAATCAATGTCACCTCCCTGTATTTTACAGTTATATGCCGGCGCATCAGCGAAAGACTCGGATAGAGTCTCATGCCGCATCATAATACGCCAGCTTGTCCTCATCAATCAAGACCCCAAGTCCGATGCCCGGGGGCGGCTTTAGGGTTTGCCCGCTCGGTTCATACGGCTCGGCAAGGATGGTGTCGGTCATGTCGGAAAAGCCGGCCGGCCATCTGGCAATCGGCGTCGCGGCCGCAAAATGAGCCACGGCGGCCGCCATAATGTCAAAATAGGGCGCGACCGATATTTCGATGCCAGCGGCTTCGGCAATCGCCGCCATCCGCTTCGCTTGCAGCAGCCCGCCGTATTTATGGATTTTGAAGTGCAGCACATGGGCGGCGCCATGCCGGGCGATTTCGTAGACGCTTCGGGGGCTCGTCAAAGCCTCATCCGCCTGCAAGGGCGTCGTCAGCCGCGCCGCCAAGGCCGCCATTTCATCCAGATGCCGCACCGGCTGCTCAAACAAGCCGACGCCGCCCAATTTTTCCAACTGTGTCAAACCGTGAACCGCCTCGCCTAGAGTATAACCCGTATTCCCGTCCAACTGAAATCGCAGATCTTGGCTGACCGCGGCCCGCAGCTTGCCATACCATGCCAAATCCTCATCGACGCCAAAGCCGATTTTGGTTTTGAACCAAGTCCAGCCCTTTTCGGCAAGCTCCTGCACTCGCTCGGCAGTGCGCGCGGCCGCCTCGCGTTCAACAAAGGCATGCAGTTCCGCGCCCGGCCGGCAAGCCCCTCCCAGCAGCTGATAAACCGGCACGCCCAGCGCTTTGCCCTTGATATCCCACAAAGCCATGTCTACCGCCGTGATAGCGCAGCGGGCGCCGCGCAGCGCCAGAATCATGCGCTGGAACAGATGCTCGATATTAAAGGGATCCTCGCCAAGCAGCGCCGGCTGAATATACTTCTCAATGCTGATTTGAATCGCTTCAGCCGTTTGGCCGCCCCAGGGCGCGGGGGCGACGGTCTGACCGATGCCCTGGATGCCCTCATCCGTCATCACCTGCGCCACGACTGTGTTAGTCGCCGGCGAGACGCCATAGGCGGTCGCCAGCGGTTTGCTGCGCTGGATACTGACCGTCGCCGCTTTGACTTTTGTTATTTTCATCAATCGTCACAACGCTACTCTGGCTGGAACGGCGCATTGCATCAGTTCATTGATGTCATCAAGCCGCTCCAGCCGGCGAACACAGTCCATCAGTTGGACAATCTGCCCTTCAGACAGCAAACCGCCAGCCAGATAACGGAACTTAGCCTCAAATTCCTCATCGGTGAGCATATTCTCCGGCTCGCCCTTGGCATATTCGACGCGGCCTTGGTACTGTTTGCCGCTGCTGGTGGCAATCCTGACTTCGCAGCCGTTCTTTTTCGGATGCTCCGCCTGAATCGCTTCATCCAGCCCGACCTTGACCAGATGGCGCAAACGGCGGGCTTCGGGATGATTGTAGGTTTCGATGTCCTCCTTGAACCAGCTGCCGCGAGTCAAGACCACCGCGACGGTGACCGGCAGGCTGAAGCCGGCCTGCCCGACTGTTTCGGGTTCATAATTGACGCGGAATGACGGGGTGATGGCCTCAAGGTAGGTATCGACTTCTATGGCTGTGATTTCATTCAAATCGGGCCGGCCGCTTTGAAGCAGTGCATGGGTCGCATCGACGCAGGCATGCACATGGCGGCAGCCGGCATGCGGCTTGAAGCCGGTCCGCGCCAAAGCCCGATTGTCGAGAAAGTCCAGACACGAAGGGTCATAGCCGGGCCCAAAGGCATGGAAATAGCCATAAGGGCCATCAAGCGCCCCCGGCGGCCCGCGAAAGCCAAAGTCAGCCAGCTTGGCGGCATAGATGCCATTGCGGGCGGCATAGCCAGCCAGCAGGTCTTTGGTATCACAGACGCCGGCATCATAGACATACTGTTCGGTGCCGCAGGCCATATCCATCGACAGCGCCAGCGCATGAGCGATTTTATCCGCCGGCAGCCGCATGGCGGCCGCCGCCGTGACCGCGCTTGCCAACGTGCCAGCCTGTCCTTTATGGTCGAGGCCGCGCTCGCGCTGCCAGGCTTCCACGACCGGATGCACGAGATCCATCACATCATAGCCGACCGCCATCGCCGTCATAACCTGAGGCCCGCTTAAATGAAGCTGTTCGCCAATCGCCAGCGCCACCGGGACTAACTCGGCGGCAACATGACCGGCGGTGCGGTGCGAGTCATCCATGCCAAGATACTTTCCCATCACCGCATTAGCCCAAGCGGCGCCTTCTAAGGAACTGCGGCGGCCGTCGCCAGCAATCGCGGCATCATCGCCGCCAAGCATCTCGGCGGCATAGTCGGCCGCCAGTTTGCCAAGCCGCGTCTGATACCCGCCCAGCATCGCGCCGATGAAGTCCAGCATGACCTGCTGCGCGCGAAGGACGGTGAGATCGTCCAGGTCATCAAATCGACGCGCCGCGGCATAGTTCGCAATGGTGGAAACGGCTGTGGTCTTGTCCATAAGCTCCTTCCTTTTCATCTCGCCGCCGGTCACGCATCCAGCTGCATATAATAACGGGCGGCGTGATGGGGCGAAAGCCGCACCGCGCCCTCTGGCGTGACTAGAAAATTATCGGAAATCAAAAAGCCGCGGTCGTTCTCCAGCACCGTGCCGGGATGATAGGACAGCGCCATATTGGGCTGCAAAACGAAATCAGGCGCGCCAAAGGAATTAGGCCCGTCGCTGCCATCCAATCCAGTGCTGTGGCAGTCGGGAGTGTGTTTGCCGGCCACCGAGAAGCCCAGCCCGCGCAGGGTTTGGTCATTGGCATCGGAAATCATGGCGAAGGTATTCCCAGCTTTGGCGACCGCCGCCGATGACTCGACCGCCAGCAGATAACCGTCCAGCAGCGCCCGCACATCATCTGGCAGCGGCTCGAACGAAAACACCGCCGTCATCTCCAGCCAGTAGCCATAGGGGGATTCATAGACAATCTCAAAGTTGATGATATCCTCGCGTTGCATCCGCAGGTCTTTGGGCGTCGGCACGGTATACGGCGTCAAATCCAGCGACAGCTTCGTCCGGCCCCAAAAAGCCCCAAATGACTTGATATAGCCTTCGACGGCGGCGCAGGCATCCCAATAGCGGGCGCCGACAAAGGCATTGTCCTTGAATACATCCATCGCTGAATCGAGAATCGCGCCATTCTGCTGGATGGCTTCCAACTCGAAGGGCGATTTAATCTGGCGGATGGCATTGTAGGCGTCAGTCACCTCCACCATTTCATAACCGGCAAGCGCCTCGACAAACTGATGATAGGTGGCAATGCTCATCAGCTTGTTCATATTCACCATGCCGATGCGTTTGCCGCCGGTGGCATATTCTTTGGCGATTTCAGCCGTGCGTTCCACAATATCGCCGGCGGGCGACTGGACTCGTTCGGGCAGAGTCGTGGTTTCGTTGCGGCTCCAGACTGCCTGATAGGAACTCCAGACTTGCAGCCAGGGATGCGGATCATTGGCGCCAAGGATGGCATAGGCGGCGCCGCCCCAAAGATGGGCATGCGTGATATAACGAATGCCGCCCATCCCGCCCGGCGACGCCTGCCCGGTGATAATCAGGGCATCGAGGCCATTCTCTTTCATCATGGCTTGCAGGCGTTTGATGCGCCGCGCCACATCTCGTTTAAGTGCATCATGTGTCAGCATCGATCTTCGCTCCTTATAATTCAAATAAATAAGGCTGATTAAATTCGTATTCGGTCCCCAAGCCGCGTTCCATCGCTTTTTGGTACAGTCGAGTCGCAACCGCCACATCTTCAATGCCCGTTCCGCCGGATAAAAACAGCGTCCAGGCGGTATCGGCTTCGCGCCCGATGACCTTGCCCGCCGCCAGTCCCCCTAAATCACCGATGATATGCGATTCGTCAATCAGCCCAGCCTGCATCGGGATCAGGATTTCCCCGTTTTCCTGCAAGCCCTGCCGCCATTCATCGACAAACACGCGGCTGTTAAGCACCACATG
The DNA here is from genome assembly GCA_965203755.1 of Phototrophicaceae bacterium. GTDB lineage: Bacteria > Chloroflexota > Anaerolineae > Aggregatilineales > Phototrophicaceae > UBA6055. Next base: position 1,478,728 of record OZ241910.1, read on the forward strand.
GTCATCCACTTCGCGCACCCAGGGATAATGAGCGCCCAGCGCGTTGATGTGAAGCGGCTTGTCCGGCAAAGACCGCCCGTTGAACACCGGCGTCGGCGATGTGGTGATGGTCGTCACAATATCGGCATCATGCAAAGCCGCAGCCGGCGAATCGACGGATATGACCTCAATGCCCAACTCGGCTGACATCCTCTCGCAGAAGGCCTTTCGCGCGGCGGCGGTGCGGCTGTAAACATAGACCCGCTTGATGGGACAAACGGACGTCAGCGCATAAAGCTGCGAACGCGCATGGCGTCCGGCGCCGAACAATGCCAATGTCGAACTGGTCGGCGGCGCCAGCCAGCGCGTCGCCAGCGCCGATACAGCCGCCGTTTTGAGCCAGTCATAATAAAGAACTTCCATAACAGCCGCCAGTGCGCCATCGTTGGCGTCAAACAGAAACATATAAGTTTCCAAACCTTGGGGCAATCCGGCGGTGTAGGCTTGGACACCGGCGCCGCCCAGCGCCGGCAGCAGCGCCGCTTTGAACTTAAACGATGCCTTGCTGCCGGCCGGCCGATGACCGCCGTGATGAGCTTCGGCTTCTGTCCCTTGAATCCACAGATTTTCACGCGGGAATCCGGCGCCTGTGCCCAGCCCAACTTCACGATAGCCGGCTTCCACAGCGGCGATGTACTCCGACAAGTCCATCAGCCCCCGAATTTCATCATTGCGTAATAACAGCACCATCTGTCAATCACATTCCCGATACTTATAACGCCAGCAGTTGAGAGCCTCTTGCCTGCATAAAAACACCGGCCGCGGCGGCGCAAGCTCCCGCAGCCAGTGCAATCGAGACCCCAGTATTCAGCCGCCCAGCCGTCTGCTCCATGCGGTCAGAGTCATGTTATCGACTTTCTATTTCGGCGGCTCCGCCGCGCGCATCAGCCAACATCCACCATCTCAACCAGATCGCCCAAAACAGCCAGCACGGTATCCTCCAGCGGCACCGGCCACGACGCGCCGGCATGAACCATTATCCCATCTCGAGGCGCCGTGATTTTCGATAGGACCTCGCCCGAAAACGGATGGCGCACATAACCCAGCTGCTCGCCGGCTTTGACTTGCGCGCCGCGCTTCGCTTTGTCGATGAACGTAAATCCGCGTTCGCCGGCCGGCATAATCACGGTGTGCCTTTCAATGACGGCCACTTGGTCCACATCAGCTTCAATGGCGCTGTCCAGCATGCCAAGGCGCCGCATGGCGTTCAGAACAGCCTGACGAACACGGCCGAGGTCCTGGTCGCGGTAATCGCGCAAGCCCGGCCCGCCGCCAATATAAGCCGACGTCACCGTTTTGCCATCCCTTGCGGCTTCCTGCGCGATAGATGCGCCGTCCTCGTGTCCCAGCACCACCTGCGGCAAACCGAGCGCAATCGCCAGCGCTTTGGATTGATCGGCATCGCCGGCGGCGTACACGCCAGCAAAATGATGATAGCTCCACTGTGCGCCGGTGCGAATATCGAGCAGCGCATCCGCTTGAGCAATGACAGCTTGATAATACTGATGAATCATCTGCTCGCTCACGGTGCCATCGGCGCGGCCGCGCCCCAGCTGATTCAGATGTTTGTCGTCCCAGGCCGAGTTAATCTGTGCGAACTCAAAGCCGGAGGTGTTCATCAGCGGCGCGACCACCAACGTCCCCTTCATCTGCGATGGGTCAAGCTCACCGACGATATGGGGCAGAATCAGCGCGGGCTCAATTTCAAGCCCGCTGGTGCCCGACTGCACCACCAGCATAGGGCCAGCTTGGACCCCGACGACGAGGTGCATTGGAATGTGTACTGGAAAACGGCCGTGTGTCTCGCCGGTTTTGAAGAATCCATAAGTTTTTTCGCCTTGTTTGGCTTCTATTGTGCCTATTTTCATCAGCCCATGCTCCCATCGGGATTAATCAAACGAAAGGGATAAGTCCATCGTGCGCCGGTCATCCACGCGGTCAATGGCGCCCAGAATGCCGATGGATGTCGCGCCCACCGTCGGCCACTCCTGCCCGCTTGGAATCACGATTCCGTCTTCAGGCGTTGGCATTTCGGCTAACAGTTCCCCGGTATAAGGGTCAACCAGCTTGCCATAGACATCGCCGGCTTTGAGTTCATCGCCGAATTGACGCATACGGATGAACAGCCCATCGACGGCCGGCTTCCAGATAACGACGCCGGCGTTGTACACCGTACACAGCGGCCCATCGGATTCGAGTTCGCCCTCAATCATGCCCATCGCTTTCATAATGTTCCAGATGCCGCGTTCAGCATCGCGGACGTTGTCATCGCCATTTTTGAACCAGCCGGTGCCGCCGCCGAATTCAAGGGTGATTTGCACCGTATTCGCCGCTTCAATCGCCATTTTGGACTGATTGGCGCCAAAGGTGCCGGGCGGGAAGAAGGCCGCTTGGTCAAGCCCGAAGGCGACGACCAGTTTGCGCCGCTGCTTCTCGATCTCGGTTAAGTTATTGGGGTCTTTTTCGGCGCCAAACAAGACATAGCGTTCATAGGCGGTTCGGGCGCCGGCATGAAAGTCGATGAACACATCAGCCTGTTTGATGACTTCATGGAAGTAAGCATACGCGATCTGGTCAGATACACTGCCGTCTTTTTTGCCGGGGAAGAGGCGGCTGATGTCTTTACTGTCCACCCGCGAGCCGCGCTCGCCAAGCTCAAAGCCAGCCCGATTGACCACCGGCACGGCGATGACGCTGCCCTTCATGGCGGTCGGGTCAAGGCGGTCGATCAGGTTCAGCGCCGCGATAGACCCAATCACCTCGGCGCCATGAATAGCGCCCTGCACCAGCAAGGTGGGACCGGGCGCGGCGCCAGCGAAGAGATGCACCGGGATATCCAAGCGGAGCCCCGAACGCGATGCCGCCGTCTCCAAATAGCCGAAGACATGCTCTCCGGCCTGCGCCTGTAAATTGCCTGCTTTTAACATTCATTCATCTCCTTTAACTCCGCCGCCGGGGCGACGCCCAGATATTTTTTGAACCAGCCGAGGATGCGATGCTGACGTTCGATGCGATTGCCGGGCCGGCCGCCGCGCGAAAGGCCGTGATTCTCGCCTTCAAAGATGACCAGTTCGACCGGTTTGCCGCGCCAGCGCAAGGCCGCGAACATCTGCTCGGCCTGCTCCAGCGCACAGCGATAATCCTCGTCGCTGTGAATAATCAGCAGCGGCGTATGGATATGGTCAATATAAGCTATCGGCGACTGCCGCCAGCTGCTTCGCAAGTCGCGCCAGGGGTCGGTGCGGGTCTCGCCGCCGGTGCATTCCGGCCCGATGTCGGATGTGCCGAAGAAACTGATTTGATTGGTAATCGAACGTTGGGTCACGGCGGCGGCAAACCGGTCGGTATGCCCAACTACCCAGTTGGTCATAAAACCGCCGCAGCTTCCGCCGGTCACACCCATGCGGTCGCCGTCGATATAGGGGCGCGCAGTCAACTCATCCACGCCCAGCATAATCTCCTCAAAGTCTTTGCCGCCTTGGTCGCCCTCGCTGGCTTTTGTCCAAGCCTGACCATAGCCGGCGGTGGTGCCGCGCTGGTTGAAATAGGCGACGGCATAGCCCGCATTGGCATACACCTGAAATTCATGGTTGAAATCCCAGGAGAACATCGAGCAGTGCACATACAAGACCAAGGGATATCTCCTGCCGCTGTCAAAGTTCAGCGGCTTCATCAGCCAGGCATGCACCTTGGCATCCTCGACGCCCTCATACCAGTAGCTTTCGGGCGCCGCCAGCCGGTGGTCGCGCAGCCACGGATTGAGATGGGTCAGCTTCCGGCTGTGTCCATTCTGCCAGACATGCAGCTCGCCGGGATTGGTCGGATCAGCCTGCCCATAAGCGACTGCGCCGCCGGCGGCCGGGCTGTATTCAAAGGTCACGCTGTCGCCGCCGACCAGTTTTTCATATTCGCCGCCGGTATTGATGCGATAGAGGCTGGCGGCGCCCTGTTCGGTCAGCAAAAAGTAAATCCACTCATCATCGGCAGCCCACTTCATGGTCACATTGGACAGGCCGGTGCGTTGATCAGCGACCGCATAATTGCCGACCTCCTCATCAATGTCGGCGCCCAATTTGATGGCTGTGCCGGCTTCGACATCGGCAAGATGCGGCTGCCAGAAATTGCGCCGATTGACGGGCGGGGGGCGGTTGTGTCCGGCAAAGGCGATCAAGCGGTCATCCGCGCCCCATGCCGGGCTGAAGGCGGTGCCTTGCCAATCGGGCAGAAGCGGCCGCGCTTCGCCGTCCGGGAAATCACAGACCAGGATTTGACCATAGCCCAGCGGCACATTCTGCTCCCGCGCCATGCCGACGAAAGCCAGCCGCGCGCCTTTCCCGCTCCATTTGGGCGATGAATAATCGCATTCGCTGTCGGTCACCTGAACGAAATCACCCGCCGCCAGTTCCAGCGCCCATATTTGGGCGAAGCGGTTATGCACCCAGCCGACGCCGTCCTGTTTATAGCGCAGCCGGCGAATCACTTTGACCGTCGGCTTGGGGATGCCGGCGACCGGTCCGCGGTCATCGGGCGAGCGCATCGCTGTCCAGCGCACCCCCGCCAGCTTGGCGCCATCGGCTGACCAATCCAGGCTGGCGAGCGGCATGCCGTCGGTCGGATAAACAGCTTCAGCCCGGTCAGCCAGGCTGATGACGCGCACCGAATCGGCATCGCCGTCGCGATAGCTGTAAGCCAGCCGCGCGCCGTCGCGGCTCCAGGCAATCGAAGATGCCTGTCCATCGCCGGCTGTCAGACGGACAGCGGCAGCGGCAGCCAGGTCGCGCAGATAGAGATGGGCGATATAACCGTTGGAAGCGGCATCCGGCTGGCGGATGGTATAGGCGATGTGAGTCCCGGCGGGCGAGAGCGCGATTTCATCCAGCCAGCGGAACTTCATCAAGTCTTCGGGGATTAACCCGCGCCGCCGACCGCCCGAACTTTGAAGGCTTTCATCCATTTTATCATCCTCAAACGATTTTATATGCGCTTTGGCCGCCAATCGGGAACATCATAAGGTGAAGGCCGCTCCGATATCCTCTGCCAGCGCGCGCAAGCCGGCCACCGTCTCGGACGAGACCGGAATATCGCTTTGCCGCCGCTGTTCCATCCGTTGAAATTCAACTTCGCCCGGCAGCATCACCGGCCGCGCCTTATCAATCGGGTCGGCGTTTTTCACTTCAGCCACCAGCCGCTCGAGCCGGCGCTCAAAATCATCCTTCGTCATCAGCGCCGCCGGATCCATGGCGATCATTAGATGGCCGACATCAAAATTGCGGTCATCCTGAAACACGCTCAAGCCAAACAGAGCGCCGGTCATCACGCCGGCGAATATGTCGGTGATGAGACTCAAGCCATAGCCTTTGTATTCGCCAATCGGCAGCAGCGGCCCATCCATCGCCGCCGCCGGGTCGGTCGCGGCCTGGCCATCGGGGGTCAATGCCCAGTTAGCCGGCATCTGGCGGTTTTCGCGTTCGTACCAGCGCATCATCCCTTTGCCGGACATGGTTAGAGCCATATCCAGCACAATGGCATGATGATTTTTGCGCGGAATCGCAATGCCCCAGGGGTTCGTCCCCAACACCGCCTGCGCTGAACCCCAAGGCGCCATTTCGGCTTTGGCATTGGTGAATGACCAGCCAATCAATCCCTGTTTGGCCGCCGTCATGGCATGATAACCGGCGATGCCAAAGTGATTGCTGCGCCGCACTCCGACCATGGCGATGCCGGCGGCGCTGGCTTTTTCGACGGCGCGGGACATGGCGCGGTGCGCGGCGACATAGCCAAAGCCCTTGGCCGCGTCCAGCAGCGCATACGAAGGCCCATCCTTCAGCCATTTCATCGGCGCATTCGGCGCAATCCCGCCATTTTTGACCCGCCGATGATAGCGGAACAGTTTTTCCAATCCCTGCCCCTGGCCAGGATGCCACCATTGGGAAGCCGTCATCAATCCATCGCTGATGATGGCGGCTTCTTCGGCGGCCGCGCCAAGCGCCCGCATGAAATCGACTGTGAACTCATGCAAGGTCGAAAGCGGATAATGACTGACGAGCCTTGTATCTTTTACTTCATAAGCCATCGCTGTGATTTTCCATCGCGCAACTTTACATATACGGCTGTGCCAAGGGGCTTAACACCGCTTCACTGACCACAAATTCAAATGGACTGGCGACAAGGTGGGCGATCATCTGGGCAATGACCCGCGGGTCCATCGTCTCGGCGCGCGGCTGGATGCCAATCGGCGCTCCCCGCCAGCCGGTGTCCATGCTGCCCGGATACAATATAGTTGAACGCAGGTTATGCGCTTTGCCGGCTTGGGCAATGGCATGATTCAAGCCGGTCAAGCCGAATTTCGCGCTGCCATAAGCCGGGCTGCCGCCGCCCCTCAAACCGGCTGTGCCCGAGATATTGACCACATAGCCGGCTTCGCTGGCTGTCAATGCCGCCCACAGGGCGCGGGTCATATAAAAGACACCGGATAAATTGACGCCGATGACCTCGTCCCAATCAGAATAATCAGTTTCCAAAAACGCGCGCGGCGCCGGGATGCCGGCGTTGTTGACCAGAATATCCACCTGACCGCAGACATCGCTGATCTTGGCAGCCGTCGCCCGCACCTGTGTCACATCAGCGACATCACAGGAGAAAGCCCGCGCCTGACCGCCGGCCGCTTTGATTTTGTCGGCGACCCGCTGCAAGGGCACCGGCCGACGCGCGATGAGCATAACATGAGCGCCTAACGAAGCCAAGTGTTCTGCTGTCGCCTGACCCAAGCCGTGGCTGGCGCCGGTAATGACGGCGATCTTATTGTCTAAACGTTGGTCCATGCCGCTTCCTCACTGTTTTTCAGCCATCATATTCTGCATGGCGGTCTTCATGCGCTCTAAGCCTTCTTTCAATTTGTCTTCCGGCTGCAAGAAGGTCATACGCAGATAATTTTTCCGGTCTTTGGAAAACGCGGCGCCGGGATAAGCGAGGACATGCTGGTCGGTCAGCATTCTCTGGGCGACTTCGGCGCTGTCCATGCCGGTGAATCCGATGTCGGCAAAGACAAACTGCCCGCCCTGCGGCATGCCATATTCCATCCCCATCGCATCCAGGGCCTCCAAAACCAGCCGCCGCCGGCGGCGGTAGGCGGCCGCCATCATAGCAACCGGCTCCTGCGGGCCGGTCAGGGCTGCGATCCCGGCATACTGCGAGATAATCGACGTGCCGCCGCTGACTGCCGCTTTGAGTTCGGTCACCCGCGCCATCAAATCGGCCGGCCCCACAATCCAGCCCAAACGCCAGCCGGTCATTGAATAGGCTTTGGATAACGCGTTGAGGGTCAGGGTGCGCTCCTTGCCGCCCGGCAGCGAAGCCGGGCTTACATGCTGAAAATCGTCATAGACAAACAAGTCATAAATGTCGTCAGCCAGGATCATCAGGTCGCGTTCTTGGGCGATGTTCAGCATGGCTTGCATATCATCAGGAGCGATCACATTCGCCGCCGGATTGTTCGGTGAAACCAGCAGCAGCGCGCGGGTTTTATCGGTCACAGCCTGGCGCACGGCTTGCGGGTCGGCGCGGAAATCGGTGTCGGGATAGGTTGGAACATCGACCTTGAGGCCGCCGGCAAAGGCAAGCGAATCGGCATAGGTATTGTAATTGGGTTCTGGCACAATCATTTCGTCGCCGGGCGCGATCACCGCCAGCACCATCAGGAACAGCGCTTCCTGGCCGCCGTTGGTGACCACGACCTCGGTTTGCGGGTCGGCATCAATGCCATTCACCCGTTTGACCCGTTCGGCAATCGCCTGCCGCAAAGCCAAAAGCCCCTGCGGCGGCGCATAGTCGGCATGATGATGGATCATGGCTTCTTTTGCGGCGGCAACGATATGTTCGGGCGTGTCAAAATCGGGATCGCCGCGCCCCATAATGATGACATCATCGTAAGTCCGCGCTTCGCCAATCAACTGATAAAGCAGACTGGTGCCCTGTTTTTTTCGATTACTCATGCTGTTTCACCCTCTAACCACATCAACTAATTTGTGGATGGCCTGCGCTGTCGAACTGCCCACATTCAAGCGAATGACGTCTGGCGCGCCAAACAAACCGCCATCCGCCGCTTCAAATCCGGCGCGGCGCATTTGTGCAATAACAGCGGCGGCCGGCTGTCCTGGCAGTCTTAGCGCGAGTATGTTCACCGCATCCCCGGCGACAACATCAAGTTTGGCTTCATTGGCCAATTCAAGCAGCGCGCTTTTGAAGCCGTCCAGCTGCCGCCGATGTTTCCGATGAGCTTCTGCATACAGTCTGCTGGCTTCAAGCGCCGCGTACTGCGCCGCGGTGCTGGTGCAGATCGCCATAATCTGTTTTTGGGACTGCATGGGCGCGATCCATGCCGTCGGCGCGGCAATGTATCCAATAAACCAGCCCGCTAAGCCCATACCCGGCCAGGCTTCGCCTAGAACCGCCGTTCGAGCGGTCTCGCTGTCCAAGGCGGCCAGCGAAACACAGCGGTCGCTGTCAGCCCATACCGCCAAACCCTGGTCCCAAATGACGGCGGCATCATTTTCGACCGCCAGCTTATGGATCGCGCCAGCTTCATCAGCCGAATACATGGCGCCGCTCAACCGCGACGGTGATTCTAAATAAAGCAGGCGGCCGCCGGCGCCGACGGCCTGGGCGATGCTGTCAACTGAAGGCAGGCAGCCTTTCGCCAAGTCCACCGCCAGCGGCGTCACATGGCGAGCCCGAAGGCCTAATGCCTTGCATACGCCCGGATGAACGATCTCCGGAACAGCAACGCTGTCATACAACTCGCTGATTTTTTGAATGGTTAGAAAACGCGCCTCTTGCACGCCCGCCGTGACGAGGATGTTGGCTGGCTGATACTGCGTGTCGGTCAAGCTGTTTAGATGCTCGGCGACGGCTTGGCGCAAGGGGGCGATGCCCGGCACGTCGACGTAATGCGTCTGTCCCGATGCCAGCGCTTCCCAAGCGCCGGCGATAATCTGCTCATCCAAAGGGCTGGACATTTCATCGGCGCGAAGGTCTTGGCTGTTTTGCATGACTTGCGGCAGAAGCGGGGTCTTCAACCGCGCGTTGGCTTGATGCTGTTTGAGAATTTTTGCTTTCGTATGCGATGTCAATCGATTGTCTCCTGCATGATTTGTACAATTAACCGGCTGTTTTTATACTATATCGCGAATGTCGACCCTTGTTTCTTGCGAACAAGGCAGATTATATGCCGCCAAAAATGAATTGTCAAGCAATTGGTCGAATCGCTTGATGCCATGATATTTTGGCGCAATGTGTTATTCAAAACCGGCAGCTGCGGACGATAGCATGGTCTGGAAAGCGGGAGCGGCGCTGTTAGCAATGACCGGCATAAAGAACTTGCCCGGACTGAATCGGCAAGTCCTGCTGTTTCTGTTTCACAGCCTGCTTTTTCATGTCGGTTCGCTGGGCATCGCTGATGTTCTGTTCAACTTTTATCTTGTCAGTATCGGTTATGACGCCGAGACAATCGGACTGTTTCAGGCTTTACCGCGCTTTGGCGGATTTCTGATTGGACTGCCGATTGGTTTGACCGCCAACCGCGCCGGCAATCGGCGGGTCATTATTATTTCGACCGGTGGCATTGCCGTTTGCATCGCTTTGACCGTGCTGGCGCCAACGCCGTTTCTTATTGCCGCCAGCCGATTTTTTTGGGGCGCCTGCTTTGGCGCCGGTCAAGTGGTGAAACCGCCTTTTATGGTCACATTGACTCCGCCAAGCGAGCACACGGCGCAGTTTTCCTATCACAATCTGGTCAGCATGATTGCTGTATCCATTGGAAGCGCCCTGGGCGGCTTCATCCCGGCGCTTGTCGGTCGGGCTTTCGCCATCCAAGCCGGCGGCAGCCTAAGCCCGGGGGAAACGCCGGCCGCCTATCAAGCCGCTATTCTGACGGCGGCATTCGCGGTTCTCCTTAGCGTCCTGCCACTGTTCTGGCTGCAAGACAGTTCGGCCAAAGACGATGGTTCCGCGCCGGCGAAATCGCGTCGGCTGGCGGCCATACCCTGGCTGCGTATTCTGCGGCTGGCATTCCCTTTGTTCGTTTTTGGAATCTCCGGCGGCTTAACCTTTCCGTTTTTTAATCTGTTTTTTAGAGACCGATTCGGGATGATGGACAGCGCCGTCGGCGGGGTTATCGGGCTGGGATGGTTCATTATGGGCATAGCGCCCTTGATGAATCCATTCTGGGAGACGCGGATGGGCAGGGCAACAGCATTGACCGCGCTGATGGCTGTGAGTTCCATCGCCTTTGTTGGCTTGGGGATGTCGCAGACCATTATTATCGCCGTCGTTTTCTATGCGCTGGCGATTGGACTGCGTAACACCATGCAGCCCTTGTTTCAACCCCTGCTCATGGCTTCACTCCCGGTTCAGTTCCATAACATCGCCAGCAGCGTTGGCTTGGTGCTGTGGAACATAGGATGGTTTGGCGCCGCGATGAGCTTTGGCTATCTGCGCGCGGCGCTTGGCTACCCAAACATCATGCTGCTGGCGGCTTTTTTCGTACTCTTAAATGGCGCTAGTATTTACCTCATTCATCGGCGCAGTGAAACCTGACTTTGAGCTATTGGATAATCTCCAATGCGCTAATAGGGCGCAATCACCGCTTGAGGATTGTCAATCCGGCTGTTGTCAACGATGACGAAGCGCGTCGAATCGGCGGGTTCAAGCGTCCAGGTGACCTCGTGCCGGCTGCCGCCCAAACTCACATGATGCGCTTCGGCAATAATAAAATACTCGGCCGCGCGGTGTCCGGTCTGCGATTCGGTGATGCGAATCCGGTTGAACAAGCTCAAGCCCAGCGCCGCGTTCTGATGATCACGGGCATTAAGCGTCAGCGTGCGGACTGTGCCTGAAGGATGTCGGCGCCGGGCAACCTCGTAAGTGGCGAAAGCCTGCGCGGTTTCGATGTCCGACAGCGCCGGCAGGTCAAGCGACATCTGCTTGGGGCCATAAAGGGCTATGCTCTCGCCATCCGAGACGACGATTTCCAGTGGGGCGCAGCGATAAAGCGGCTTGCCGATGACCCGCAGTCTGGTGAGATAAACATCCTGCGGCGTCATGTTGTGGACGCGCAGCTGCGCCGATGTCAGCCCAATATCGACAATTTCGACCGCTGCCTGTTCTCGGATGGCGGGCCCGCTTCCATCCGGCCGGCTGTGAAAACTGGCATCCAGCCGCTCCAGTTCAAGCAGCCCCAGCGGCTCATTGCGCTCATCGACAAAGCGCAGATTCATCATCACTTGCGTATGCTGCCTGATTCTTTGCGCCTGGCCCAATCGCCACAGCGCCGTCCCGCCGCCGCCGACCTCGCGCGGAGTCATCGCCAGAACAAGGCGGTTCAGACCGACATCGCCATAACGATATTCCAGTCCGGTCATGTCATTGTCAAAACTGGCTGAAACCGCCTTGTGAACGAGTGTGTAATGCCGATTGAGAAACACCGCCCGCCCTTCGCGATCCACATAAAATCGCCCGCGTTCACTTTCAGCCAGTTCGCGGACCGCCTGCCGAATCGGGGTTGATTCCCGCCACCAATCGCCAATATAGGCAAACCGCGTTTTACCGCCAGCCAAACGGCGCGCTAGGGTTTGCTGTGGGAACACCCTGACCGAATCAATCCGATTATAGCCAGCGACATCAATGATACAGTAACCGGCAAGCGCGGCGCGGCGTATCATCGCTTGATTCAGCAGGCGGTCAATCACAGCATCGGCGGTCACATTGACCTGCGGCGCCAGCCTGACCAGGCTGTCATCCAGCCAGGGCTGAACGTCCTGCAAATGGATGACCGCCTGTTTTTGGCCCCAATCGCCGGCATCGGGCTCAACAGAACGGATATAGCCGGTGAAATGGGTGCGGGTGACATCGCCGGCGCTGCTTTGGATACGCAGGCGCGCGCCGCTGTCCAGCCGATGACGTTCCGGCGAAAAGCCGGCGCGCAGATTGTGTACAGTGATCTGCGCCTGGCTGTAATCGGCAATGCTGTCATAAGGCTGCCGCAGCCCCAAGCGCCATTGCAGGTCAAGCACCTCGCCCGTGATGTCCTCGGCCGAATCCTTGAAATCGCCATCGTGGTTTCGGTCAATGGCGATGATATAGCTTATCGACATGATGATTTCCTTTGCAAAATGGTTAGATTTCCATCAGCCAGGTATGGCGAAAGGCACAGCCATAGAACTCGCGCTCATCAAATTGGAAGGCGCCCGGCTCGACGCCGACGCGGGCTGGAGCAAGCAAAGCCTGCCCCAGCGTGACATCGGCGCCAGCCGCAGCCATATAACTGTCAATCAAGGCGATCAGCTGCGGCAGATGGCTTCGGATTCCCAGGCCGCTGTCGGTCGGGGCAGCCAGCAGCAGATGCGTCACAGTGTACTGCGCCGTCCTGGCGCTTCCACTAAAGGAAACCGTCTGCAAGCCGGCAGCTGGTTCTTTGAACAGGCGATTGGCAGCCGGCTCTATCGGCATGACCAGCAGCGCCGGCAGCTGCGGCGCAGCCAGTGCCCGCGGCAGTTCATCAATGTCGTAGCTGTTCTGTACGCCCGCCACGCGCAAAGCTGACAAATTGGATAAGGCGGCGCGAAATGTCGCCATAGCGTTCTCCTTCTTTTGGCTATGCAATAGGTGAAATACAGGATTTTGAATGCAGTCGGGGTGATTACAGCGACAGATTGTTCAGCCGATTTTCCATATCCTCATCTTCCGCCAGCATCCGTTCAATTTCGGCGGTTTCCAGGTCATCGACATACTCATCAATCACCCGTTCCAGATAAGCGGGCAGGTCGGCATGAATGTTTTGGAAAGCGGCGATGAAATCGGGATGCGAATTATACATCTGCCCCAAGCCGCGCAGGGTATCGAGATCCGGCTCATAAAAATGCCGCAGGTGATTTTGCCAGCGCGCCAGAAGCTGCTGAACCTCGCGGTCGCCGGAACGTTTGCCGGCCTGCATGGCATCTGCCAGCGCCGCATAAATCTGACGGCCCTCTTCGATAATGGCATCCTGCTGGTCTTTGCTGTAGCTGTTCCAGCGCTGAACAGTCGGGTTGACGCGGTCGGGCCCATATTGCAGCCGGGCTTCGCGCGCGTATTGTTTTTGCTGTTCGGGGCTGTGCCGCTCCAGACCGCGCTTTTTCTTGCCCATGAAACCGCTCCACCAGTCGGCGCAGTTTGTATTTTAGCCGATAATACCCGACAGCGTCAAATGCGGGGATATTGAGTCAGGCGGAAAGACGGCGCAGATGTTCCAGCAGCGGCTCGGATTCGCTGCCTAGCGCACCAACTGAATTGAGGAGCATGGCCGCATAGCGCACGCACAAATCGCGCACCGCCGGCGCGGCTTGGTAGGTTTCAATCGGCGTCCCCAAGGGATGCGCCGCCGTCGGCGTCCCTTGAACGCCGCGCAGCGCCGTTAAGCGATTGCCGGCGCGGTCTATCGCGGTCACTCGCAGATATTCGGATTCGATACGCAGCATCATCCCGACCTGAAAACGCGGGCTGATGCCATCGCGGTCGGTTCCGTCGGCATCGGCGACGCTTAGGGCTGCCGCGCTGGCGGGAAGCGGATCGTCTTGGATGGTGTCGCCGCTGTCAAGCCAGGCGCGCGACCAGCGGTCATGCCAGCCCCAAACGCCGGTGATGCCGATGGCGTGGATTGACGTTTGGCGATAGACAAAACGAGCGCCATTGACCAGATGCAATACACTCGCGGGGATATCGGGATGGCTCGGCGTCCGGCGGACATCATCCAGGCTGATGGGACTGCCATCGCCATTGCTCAAGGCGGTCAGCGCAAGCAAATCGTTCGCCAAGACAAGCTCTTCAGGATTCGCCGGCTGAATGGATGCGCGCCGACTTTCGACAGTCGGGCAATACTGCCGCCGGGTTAGCGACTCGATGATATGGCTGGCCTGCTGCAAGCAGCGCAGCAGGTCGGCATCGGAACTGGTATCGGTCGGCGCCAGGTTGAGATGCCGGCGCAGGTCGTGCAAGGTGGCTATGGTGTACATAAAATTCCTTTCTGATGGGTTCAAGCTGAACATCGTCGGCGATGCCGCCGGACGCTTTGAATCAGCGACGAAGACCGGAGAGGGCAATAAGGATACCCTCTCCGAGCCTGCCTACAGCGCGATGTTATACAGGCAGCTTGCCACATCCGCATCAAAGCGCACAAACGCCAGCCGCACCGTCGCGGTTAGCTGATAGCTGTCGTAATATGGCAGATAATCGACGCTGACTGCGATTTTACGCCGATAGCCTGCGTACCAGCCCGGTCGATAGACACACACCGCCTGCCCGCGGTCATTGCTGCCGCCGCCCACCTTGCCGTCCGCTTCGGTCAAGGGCATCTCGGTCGAAACATACACCGGAATCCCATCCACAAAGCCAATTTGCCCGGTTTGAGCCGTTGCCAGCGGACCGGCTTTGTCCATCGTCAGGAACTCATTGATGTTCAGCAGCGCCGCATAGGTGCCGCTATCGACCACCCAGGCCAGATCCGAAGGGCGGGCGGCATACCTGCCAGCCATCGCAAAGCGGCTGGCGCGCATTTTCGCCAAGGTCGGCGCCGCATTGCCCATATCGACGGCGTTTTCAGTCGTATCAACCAGTGGCAGATGACGCAAGCCATCGAGCGCCAAGTATTTCGCCGTGGCCGCCGGCTGGGCATGGTCGCTGTTGATATTGCCGGTGGAAGCCGCCGTGGCATCCCCATTCAGCAAAACGCTGTCGATGGCATCGGCAATCGCGCGGACCGCCTGCTGCCGATAAATGTTCAAGACCGGAATCACGGCATCTTCCACCAGTTCGCTGCTGAACCCAACCCGCAGCGCCAATTTCCTGGCATTCAGCGTGACCTTGCCCGAGCCGATTTTGCTGTCCGGAATCGGATTGCCCGATCCTAGCGACAAATGCGCTTCGTCGCTTGATTCCGGCACGAAGTAGACCGTTGGGTCAGCCCCTTCTATCGGCAGTTCAAAGGGATTGCTCGGCATTTCGATGGACTGAAAGAGCGGCAGGATGGTGTTGTCATGCCGCGCTTTGCTCCATATCTGCTGACTCCATAAATCTGGCGCCCACTCATCGCCAAAGCCGGTCTGCGCGCTGTATGACAATTCATTGGCTTTCGCCGCTTTCCATTTGGCTTTGCCGATCTTATGCGCCAGCGCCTTTGAATAGCGTTCGCTCACGCCATGAAAACTTTTTGCCGAGCGCAGCAGCATGTAACCATGCAGCATATCCATCGCATCCAGCGCGTCGAATTCGCTGCCGACTTCAATCCGCGCCATTTTGAAGGCATCGCCGGCGTCCGCCAGCGGCAGACGTTTAGGCGCTGTCCGTGTTTCTTCTGTCATTTCATATCCTTTCTTTGCTCCTGAATTTGTCTTTGGGGCGGCCGCATCCAATTCCAGCCGCGACAGATCCAAGCCCAGTGACTTATAGGCGCTCTTCAAGGTTTGGACATCTGTGCGCCGCGGCTCTGCCGGCGCTGGTGTCAGGCTGCCTTCAACAATCGGCCAACGTTTGATTTGACCGCTGGCGGCAACTTCCACCAGATGCGGCAGACTTCCCGATGACCAGCTTAAAATCCCTTGGTTTATCAGCCGCTGCACCGCCCTGACATAGCGTTGGCGCAGATCCAGCTGCGCTTCGGCCCAGAGGCCGATTTCATCCGGCCGCAGCGTATCCATAACGCCAATCACGGCCGCTTTCAGGGCGCCATCCAGCCCGTGATGATACAGGACTGGCCGCTGGTCATACCAATCCAGTCCCATATCGGTCTGCGGTGTAAAGTATTCGCCTTGCAAATCGCGCCGCGCGGGTTTGCCCCAGACCAGCAGATAACCGCCAATCCGACCCGCCGGCGCATCCATCATCTTGACCGCGTTCGCGCCCATATCTCTCCCTTCCCTCATCCGTTCATTCGTCTGTCTAGCGGCTGCCTCGGTCCCGCCGCGCGCGGTATTGAAGCGGCGCAGGGGCGGACAGCCATAAAGCACAAGACCTGCGCCGCCACCACCCGTAAGTGAAACCGCAGTCACAGAAACCCATGCGCTGTTAAGCATCTGACAGCCGCCGCCGTCAAATTATCTTGACTGCAAACTAGCGCAAATGTTTTACATCCAGGCGACTAAAAGGTCGCAGGTTGGTCTTTTCTAACTTGCGGGGTCATAAAAACTGTTCCAGCCAATCACTTGCCAAACGAAATCATCTGGGGTAATATGCTTTTCAACAATACTTTATAGAAAAGGAGATGCCGCCATGGCAGTTCTTCGCCTCATCGACAAATGCGGGGGGGGGGGGCAAAATGCAAAAGCATAAAATCCTCTTGCTCGCCTGTTTATTCTTGGTCTTCATCCTCGCCCTGCCAGCGCAGGGTCAGGTGCCGCCAACGGCAACCCGCACCCCAGAGCCCATCGCGCAATCCTGCGGTCTGCCGAATCTTCCAACCGATTGGACGACGGCCGTGACCCAAACGGTCTGGAATATGACCCGCGACTGCGTGATGCCGACATGGCCGGGCGGGAATCCATTTATACGGGTTCGGTCGGGCGATTTCACCATCAACGGCAACGGCTACAGCATCATCGCAAGGGCGCCGGGCGAAAACTTCATCGTCAGCGTCGTTCAAAACTCCGGCGAGACCGCTGTCCTGCGCCTGAACAATCTCACCATTAGCGCCGACGGCTCTTCGCACGCGGTGCCGGTGCGCGTGAAAGGCGGGACAATGCACCTCAACAACGTCATCATCAAAAACCAGCAGCCAACGCAGCTTCAGGGCCGTGGCCATTCCCCGGCCTGGATAGACGACGGCAACTTTAACAGCGGCGGAAACGCGTATTTCACAAATGTTCAGTTCATCAACAACCGCCCCGGGGCCATCACCAACCAGCAGGCTGGGCGCGACCCTGGAAGCGCGCTGACGATCTGGGACGCCGGCGAAGTCATCCTAACAAACGTCTGCTTCAGAGGGAACAGAAACCACAACCGAGTCATCCAGCTGCAGCGAGCCACGCTCCGTTTGCGCGGCTACGTTGGATTTGAAGGCAACTATGACGCCGACGGCAATCCAGCGACCGACATCGTCGTGTGGGGCCGGCAGGGCATAGACAGCACCCTTGACGACCAGAGAACCAGCAGCGCCTGTCCGAAGAAAAAGAAGAAAGAAGAGGCGCGGCCGACGTTAACGCCGACGGCGCGGCCACAGATCGCCGCCACCCACATCGCTCTGCAAGCCGAGACCGGCGCGACTTTCCGCACCACTTACGGCTTGGACAGCGGCGTCCATTTCCGTCAGCTTGACGGCGCCGGCATCGGGGTGCAGTCGATCATCGACGCTGGCTGGCTGGATGCCTTTGACGTCTATGGCTATGTCGAGCAGGGGGTTGAGGTCTGTTTCCCGCAGATTGGCCGCGTCATATTCTTGGATGCCAACACTATTCCGCGGGCGATTGTGCCGCTGGATTCCATCGCGGTTAATGGGCAGACCTGCGTTTCGATTGACGGTCCGGGTTCGCTGGTGCTGCTGCCGCTTGAATAGCGCCGACTTTTCAGCAAGAGGGCAGGTTTCAACGGGGGTTATTCATCATCCCCTTCTGCCCTTTTGGTCACCACCTGCACCGTCATTTCATCCAGCTGCGGAATGACATGGCGCGCCTCATGCTGAATCTGGCGCGCTGTCGCCTGGCTCTGTTCAAAGGTGGTTTCGGCGGCGACCTGCACGGTGATGACGCCATACATTCGATGGCCGACCCAGCGCAGCCGCAGGGTTTGAATCGCCTGCACCGCCTCTATCCCGCGCACATGGGCTTCGACATGCTCCACGAGATGGGGGTCGACCGCGTCCATCAGGCGATACCAGATGGCTTTGATGGCGTTCCAGGTAATCCCCACAATCGCCAAGGCAATCACAATCCCCACAATCGGGTCCAGAATCGGGACGCCAATCAACGCGCCCAGCACCGCGATTAACACCGCCAGCGAAGTCAAGCCGTCAATCCGCGCATGCTGTCCATCGGCGACCATGGCGTCGGAGCCGATTCGCCGCCCGACCCGAATTTGCATCATCGCAACCAGTTCATTGCCGGCAAAGCCAATCAAAGATGCCAGCGCGATCCATTCCAGGTTGTGCAAGGGCTGCGGGTTGACCAGCTTGCGGAACGATTCGACCAGGATATAGGCGCCGCTGAAGCCGATGGACATGACGATAAAGACGCCGGCGATGTCTTCCAGCCGCCCAAAGCCATAGGTATAGCGGCGATTGGCGGCGCGGCGCGCGAAGTAAAACGCGATGAGCAGCGGCGCCGAGTTGAGGGCATCGCCCAGATTGTGGACGGTATCGGCTAAGAGGGCGACGCTGCCGCTGGCGGCATAAATGACAATTTGCAACGCGGTCGTGATGCCCAGCGCAAACAGGGCGATCCAAACGGTGCGGACTGCCAGCTGATTGTCCAGCATCGCCGAATCGGCCGTATGATGGTGATGGTCATGCCCAAAGCCCGGCAGATGCAGCGCCATAGCGATCTTGACCAGGATGTTATCGCTGTGATGATGATGGTCATGTGAATGCGGCATCAGTTCTGTCTCCGCGCGTTGAGGTTCAGCTTGCCTGATGATATGCTTCGCACATACGTACAAATTTGCTATACTTTATGCTATATTATTATAATGAGCGAAGCAAATTGTTAAACTGACGCAGCAGCTAGGGGTCAAAAGCAGGGGTTGCCAATGAATCAAATGAGAATGCCGCTGGTAATGGAAAAGGCGAATACCTCCAAGGCTAATCCTCGCGTTAATCCTCATCCTAACCAGGAAATTGAACAGGCCAAAGCGAGCCGCAACCGCGCGTGGGAGAACTGTCCATTGATCCCTGCCTGGGTTGACCGCGAGACTGTGGGACTTGACCGCTTTTACACACAGCCTGAAGTAGCAGAGGAATGCGCTAATAATCTGTATGCCGTGATGCGGACAGACTTCGCAGATATTAACCGTTATCATTTTATTGATCCAGGCGCGGGGACGGGCGTATTTTATGATTTCATGCCAGCTGGTCGTCGCATCGGAATAGATATACTGCCTGCTCGTTCAGAATTCATAGCCCATGATTATTTGACATGGACGCCTATTAGCGGTCAAAAATACGCCGTCTTGGGCAATCCGCCTTTTGGCTATCGAGCCTGGCTGGCGCTTGCTTTCGTCAATCATTCAGCGCGTTTTGCCAATTATATGGGCCTCGTGCTGCCAATGTCTTTCCAGAGCGACGGAAAAGGCAGTCCCAAACATCGCGTTCAGGGAGCGGAGCTTATTCACTCCAGCCCGTTACCGCCGGGGGCTTTCGTGGATCAGAACGGCAGCTCGGTTAAAATCAATGCGCTTTGGCAGATATGGCGCCGCGGTGTCAATAACATTCCGCCGCCGCGAACCTGCAATGACTGGATCGACTTGTTCACCGTAGACATTCGCAAAGAACGGCTTTGCGGTCAAACTCGGTTAAACGAAGCGGACTACTTTTTGCAAAGAACATACTACGGCGAGCCGCCTAAACTGGTTACGGATTTTTCCGAAGTTCGTTATGGCTGCGGCTATGGCATCGTATTAAAAAGGGAGCCGGAAGCTATCGCGCAGCTTCTGAACGAAACGGACTGGCGAAAGTATTCCAATCTGGCTATGCACAACTGCCGCCACATATCCATGTATCATATACGGCAGGCTGTGATACACGGGGGCTTCACAGATGGCTGACGCGGTTCAGCTGATGCAGGCTGTGATTGCCGGGTATGCCAATGCCAGCAAATGGACAAATGCGCCCTTGGGGGCTGTTAAGTCGCTTAGCAACACGCACATTGGCGACATCGGTCAAAACTTCGTGGAGGAATGGTGCCGCCACTTGGGTTTGGCTTGGGAAAGTTCTGGCAGCCGTCACAGCGCCTGGGACGCTCGCATTGCGGGCATCACCTTTGAAATTAAAACAGCTACCGAGGATGTGAATGGCAATTTTCAGTTTAATCACATTCGGCATCATCGGCAGTATCAGGCGATATTATGTTTGGGTATAGCTCCGAATGCCGTTTTGTTTGATGCCTGGCGAAAAGGCGATGTAGCCGAGGGAAAGGCGGGGCGCCTGGTAACGATGGACAGGGGTTCATCGGCTACTTTCAAGCTGACCAAAAAGCGAACTGACCTGCGCCCGGTCGCTGAATTTCGGGAACGCATCAGCGAGATAGCTGCTGCTCTTAGCTAGCCTACAGCCAAGCCCTACCCCTCCCGCTCATGGGCGTCCATCGCCGCGACGGCCGCAATCGCCACAATATCCTCGACGTCATCGCCGGCCTGCAAGACATGCACCGGCGCGCCCATCCCCAGCAGAATCGGCCCAATCGCCTCGGCATTGCTCAAGCGCGAAAGCAGCTTGTAGGAGATGTTGGCGGCATCCAGATTCGGGAACACCAGCACATTGGCATCTTTGACCTCGCTGAAGGGATAGCGGTCGTCGATAATATCCATCACCACGGCTGTATCGGCCTGCATTTCGCCATCGACGGCGATGTCTGGCCGCCGGGCGCGCACCAGTTCGACCGCTTGACGAACTTTGTTGCTCAAGGGATGCGGCGTGGCGCCAAAGTTGGAGAAGGACAGCATGGCTACCCGCGCCTCAATCCCCAGCGTGCGGGCAAAATCATTCGCCAAAATCGCAATCTCCGAAAGCGTGGCGGCATCGGGGTCGATATTGACCGTGGCGTCAGTGAAAAGATAGCTGCGCCCTTCAATCACCATCAGATAGACGCCGGCCACCCGCGTCGCCCCGGCGCGCGTGCCGAAGACCTGCAATGCCGGCCGTATCACATCCGGATATTCATAGGTCACGCCGCTGACCATCGCATCGGCATCGCCGTTTTTGACCATCAGCGAGGCATAGTAGTTGCGCTGCCGCACCAGTGACCGCGCTTTGCTCAAGGTCACGCCTTTGCGCCGACGCAGTCCATACAGCAGATCGCGGTATTCATAGGCATTGTCGGCGGCATAATGGTCAAAGACATTCGGCTCAAAATTCAGCCCGAGATGGTCAATCGTTTCATGGATTTTCTGTGGCCGTCCCATTAGAATCGGTTCGCCAATGCCCTCATCCTTGACTTGCACGGCGGCGCGGATAATTTTGGGCTCTTCGCCTTCTGGAAAGACGATGCGCTTGAGCTTGCCCAAACGGGCGCGGTTGATGATGTTCTGCCGCACCTGCCGCCCGCTGCCCTGCCGCCCAATCAACACCTGCTTATATTCGTCAATGTCAATCTGCCGCCGCGCCACTCCCGACGCCATCGCCGCTTCGGCCACAGCCGGCGCCACCCACAGCAGCACGCGCGGATCCAGCGGCTTGGGGATCAGATAATCCTTGCCGAACTTGATTGAGCTTTGTCCATAGGCGACCAGCACGCTGTCGGGCACATCTTCATGCGCCAAGGCCGCCAGCGCCCGCGCCGCCGCCAGCTTCATCGCTTCGTTAATCCCGGTCGCATACACATCCAGCGCGCCGCGAAAGATGAAAGGGAAGCCCAGCACGTTATTCACCTGATTGACATAATCACTGCGCCCGGTGCCGATAATCGCATCGGGGCGAACTTCCAGCGCCAGTTCTGGCATAATCTCTGGCGTCGGATTCGCCAGCACAAACAGCATCGGATCGGATGCCATGCCCATAATCATCTCCTGCGTGACCGAGCCGGCGATTGACAGGCCGACCAGCACATCGGCGCCTTGCAGCGCCTCGCCCAGCGTGCGCGCATGAGTCGGGATGGCGAATTCGGATTTGTAGGGGTTCATGCCTGCTTCGCGCTGATGATGGATGACCCCGCGCGAATCCAGCATGAGCAGGTTTTCGGCGGCCACCCCCAGCGACTTGAAGAACTTGCCGGTGGCAATCGCGCTGGCGCCGGCGCCATTAATTACCACTTTGATTTTTTCAATCGCCTTGCCGGTGATTTCCAAAGCATTCAGCAAGGCCGCGCCCGAAATAATCGCTGTCCCGTGCTGGTCATCATGGAACACTGGAATATCCAACTCCTGCTTGAGCCGTTCTTCAATCTCAAAACATTCCGGCGCTTTAATATCTTCCAGATTGATGCCGCCGAAGGTGGGCGCCAAGGCCTTGCACACCTCAACAATCTCGTCGGCGCTTTGGGAGGCGATCTCAATATCAAAGACATCCACATCGGCGAACTTCTTGAAGAGCACGCCCTTGCCTTCCATCACCGGCTTGGATGCCAGCGGGCCTCGATCCCCAAGGCCAAGGATCGCGCTGCCATTCGATATCACCGCAACCAGGTTGGCGCGCGCGGTCATCTCGAACACGCTTAGCGGATCTTTGTCAATTTCGAGAACGGCTTCAGCCACGCCGGGAGAATAGGCCAGCGAAAGGTGCAGCTGACTGTCGAGGGGTTTGGTCGGCGCGATCTGAATTTTGCCCGGGCGCCCCTTGCGATGATAATCAAGCGCTTCCTGTCTGGTAAACGATGCCATCTTGACCGCCTCCTCATTCATAAGTATCCAAATTGAATCGATGATGCCAGAGCCAGATCAGGCGCATTGACCAAACCGGCGCGGCATTCACCTGACCATGGGGACGGAGTTTGAATCAGGGCAGCTTGCGGCAGATCGCATCAGCGAAGTCAGCGGTGCTCATGCCCTTGCCCCCCATAATGTCGACGGTATAGTCGCCCTCATTCAGCGCCGCATAGACCGCTTCGACGATGCGGTCGGCGATCTCGGGCAGCTTCCAGTGATGCCGCACCAGCATCGCCGCGCTAAGGATGGCCGCGGTTGGGTTGGCCAGCCCTTTGCCGGCGATATCCGGCGCCGATCCGTGAACTGGTTCGGCAATCGCCACGGACTCACCCAAGTTAATCGCCGGCGCAAGCCCTAGGCCGCCGCCCCAGGCGGCCGCCATATCCGACAAAATGTCGCCGTAAAGATTGGGCGTCAGCACAATATCAAAGCGGGTCGGCTCCTTGACCATCCAATAGGCGGCTGTATCCACCAGCAATTCATCGGTTTCGATGTTTTCATAGACGCTGGAGATTTCATAAGCCACCCGCCGGAACAAGCCATCCGTCTGGGGCATGACGTTGCCCTTATGGACAATCGTGACCCGCCGCCGGCCTTCAATCTGCGCCAGTCTGAAAGCCGTATGGGCGATGCGCTCGGTCGCATAGCGGGTGATCCGTTTGGTCGCCGTACCCATATCACCGCCTTCAGCCGTTTGCTCATCGCCAATATACAAGTCTTCGGTATTTTCCCGCACCACGACCAAATCAACCCCCTCGCGGGCTGTCGGCACCGGCAGATAACAGGTCGGACGCAGGTTGGCATAGGTTTCCATCAAGCGCCGCAGCTTGACAATCGGCGATGAATAGCCTGTCACCGGATAAGAAGGCGAACTGCAAGCTCCAAACAGGACCGCTTTCGATTCTTTTGCCAAATCAACAGTGGCTTGCGGGAGCGCATCGCCGGTGTCCTGGAATGTATCCCAGCCGGCATCAGCCGCCGTCACCTCAAGTTCGGGCAGAACCTGCCGCAAGACCCGCACCGCCGCCGGCACCACTTCGCGGCCAATGCCATCGCCTTCAATCACACACAATTTCACAGCAGCTTCTCCTCAATACGGTGTACTCGTTATCCTAACCACACTCGAACAGATAGAAAGCATCTGAAAAATGTATTTCAACAACCGCATATTCACTGCCTGCGCTCAAGCCATTGACTTTTGTGTTCGCCGTATTGTCGCATATTCAGGGACCTTTGTCGAATAGGGCATGGTCATTCCGCCCTTATTCCTATTTGCATCGGAATCGCGTACAATAGAGGTTTAGCAGAAAGGAACTGAACACCTTGACGAAACTCAAACCTTGCGTACGCTGTGAATCAGAACTGCCGCCGGCGGCATTTGACCGTTCTGACAGCATCTTCTGCAAAAATTGCACCGAGGAAATCATCAGCATCATCAAAAGCAAGCACAGCGCCATCGAAGCCGCCCTGTTCCGCGCCAAGCTCCGCCGGCGGTCACACGCTGTCATGGATGAACTGCGCCGCAAGCTGTCCTGACGGATTGCATGCGCGCCCGCGGGCGGCTGATGATTTTATGCCGGCGCCGGCGGGATTAACGCACCGATACGCGGCTGCCGTTTGCCGTCTTTTCCACCACCACATGCACTGGAAACGAATCGCGCAGTTCCTCGATATGGGTAATCACCAGGACCATATCGAAGTCGGCCTGGATTTTATTGATGGCCTCGACCAGCTTGCCGCGGCCGTCATCATCCTGCGAGCCAAAGCCCTCATCAATAAAGAGCGTCCGCAGATGAGCGCCGGCGCGGCGCGCCAGCATCTTCGACAGCGCGATCCGAATGGCAAAATTGATGCGAAAAGCCTCGCCGCCGCTGTACATCTCATAGCCGCGCGTCCCCAATTCATCGGCGATTTCAATATCCAAGGTTTCGGTCACCCCGCCCGACACCTTCTCTCGCTGCGTCGTCAAGCGCAGCGCCATCCGTCCGTCCGTCATCCGCGCCAGCAGTTCATTGGCTTCAGCCTCCAATTCTGGAATGGCGGTTTCGATGATCATCGCCGGCGCCCCGTTTTTGCCCAAAGCCACCCGCAGCTGGCGGTACAAGCCCTGTTCATGCAGGGTTTCGTCCAGACGTTTTTCCAGGCGCTTTTTGCTTTCCCGCCCGGCGGCAATCGCATTCAACTCCTGCTGTCGGATGGTTTTGCGCTCATACAAGTTCTGCGCTTCGGTGCGAAAACGCTCGACTTCCTGGCGCAGTTCCCGCTCCTGCTCGACCTTGACCTCCAGCACGGCAATAGCGTCTTTTATCCCTTCCCGTTTGATTTCATCTCCTTCCAGCGCAGCCGTCAGCATGTCCAGCCGCGCCTGCGCGCCGGCGCGGATTTTCTGCGCTTCGGGCAAATTCATCTGTGCGAATTCAAGCTGCGTATGCTGGCGGTCAAATTCGCGGTAGGTCTCAAGCTGCGCTTTGACATCCTGATGCGAGCCGGGGTCATAGCCGATCTGACTGCGCTGGGCCTCAATTTGTCCTAGCTGGCGCCGCAGTTCTTCGCCATAGCTTTTATTATTGAGCCGCGTTTCAAGCTGACGCAGATGACTCTGTGCAATATGCAGGGCGGCCTCGGCTTCGCGGGCTTGGGCGGCCTGTTCTTCCAATGCGCCCAAGCGCTGCTGCAAAGCCGGCAAATTCTTGAGTTTCAATCCCCAGCCGTCGACTTCCTGCTGCTGCGCTTTGCTCAAGGTGTTGATTTCATCGATTTGGGCGCTGCAATGACGATACTGCTCTCGTTTCGCATCGCGTTCATCTATAAGCTGCGCCACGATCTCATTGCGATGCAGTCCTGTCAGCGCTTGACCGCAAAGCGGGCAGTCGGCGCCATTGGCCGCCTGCAAGCGCGCCAGCCTTTCATTCAGCGCCAGTCCCTCGGACGTCAGCGTCTCCAGCCGCGTCCGCAGGCCTGAACGCCGCTCTTTCATCTTTTGAATCGACCGGGTCGCTGTTTCGCGCTCTTCGTCTATCGCTTTCAAGGCGGCGGCATCCGCTTGAACCGCTTCCAAATCGGCATCAGCGGCGGCCGCCATCAGCTTTTCCAGGCCGGCGATCCGCTCCAGCGCCACACCGCGTTCAGCCGCCAGCGCGGCCTGCTGCTGCGCCAGCTGCCGTTCCAGCCGGCTGTGCTGCCCGTCAAGCTCTTTGATCTGCGCCAGCTGTTCGGCAATCGCCGACTGATTTTCCCGCGCCGCCAGCAGCTGCTGATAACCGGCTTCAATCCGCTCGCCCTGGTCAATGATGGCTTGAAAGCCAGCCATGCGGTCATCCTGTCGGGCGATTTCCGCCTGCGCCGCCTTCATATCATCGCGGCGCCCCTGTATCAGCCCCTCTTGCTGGAGCAGACTCTCCTGCTCGCGGCGCAAAGCCGCGTCCGAGTTCGCCACCTGACCCAGCTGTTCGTCAGCCCGCTTGAGCTTCACCTGCGCGGCATCATAAGCCTGCTGCACATCCGCCAGTTCCAGCTGAAGCTGCGGTTCGCGGGCGATTTCGGCATCAATTTTGCCGATGTCATGCCGAATAATATCAATCTGGCGGGCAATGTCATTCAAGATGGTCTTCACCCGCTCTTCATACACCGACCATTGATCCAAGCCCAATATGTCCGATAAAATCCCTTTGCGCTCGGCCGGGGTTTTGACCGTAAAGGCATCGGCGCGTCCCTGCTGCAAGAAAGCCGAATGGACAAAGGTCTCATAATCAAGCCGCAAAATCCGGTTGATTTTGTCCTGCGTGCCGCGCATACTGACCTCGTTGATCACCCGCGGACTGTCATTATCGCCCCAGACCATTAAATCAAGGGTACCGCGGCCGCTGCGGCCGGAGCGGGTTCGCCGCCGCAGCACCCGATACCTTGCGCCTTCCTGTTCAAAATCAATCTGAACGCGCATGTCGGTCTGTCCCAGATGAATCAGTTCATTGTCGCGTTTGGCGCGCGCTTTCCCCCACAGCGCCCAAGTCATCGCATCCAAAATCGACGATTTGCCGGCCCCGTTCTGGCCCGTCAGGCAGGCAAGCTCAATGCCCTCAAAGACAATCGGCGCCGGGGCGCGGTAAGCAAGGAAGTTATGCAGTTCCAGGCGGGTTGGGATCATGGTCTCATCCGTTTTGACAGTTCAATCGGCATCCCGGAGTATACACGGTTTGGCGGCGCGATTTCAAAGCGTACGCAAATTCTGATATACTTCATCGTATCATGCAGCAAAGGACAGCGCGATGCCAACCGCATTATTCGATGGCTCTTGTTTCATCTGCCGCGCTGCCGGCAGCATCATCAAATCGCTGGATTGGATGAATCGGATCGAATTTCTTGATTTGCATGAATTGCATGAGTCCGAAACCTTGCCCTCATGCTTTTCCAAGCTCGATGATGACCAACTCATGGGCGAAATCCATGTGCTGGACAGCGACGGCCGCCGCTGCGTCGGTTATGATGGCATCCGCCGGCTGCTGAAAGAAGTTCCTTTGGGCATGCCCGTCTGGCTGCTGCTGCGCCTTCCCGGCTTGGATTGGATCGGGCGGCGCGTTTATCGATTCATCGCCGGCAACCGCTATC
Organism: Phototrophicaceae bacterium; assembly: GCA_965203755.1. Taxonomy (GTDB): domain Bacteria; phylum Chloroflexota; class Anaerolineae; order Aggregatilineales; family Phototrophicaceae; genus UBA6055. Next base: position 1,505,962 of record OZ241910.1, read on the forward strand.
GAATCAGGCTTGGCTGCGAATCCAGTAGCGCCGCGTCAGCGCCGCGCGATGGTTGTCCACCTTGTCGGCAAGCAGGCCGCCGTTGGCTTCGATAATTTTCCGCGAGCCGATATTGTTATCGTCGCAGGTAATCAGAATATCCATAATCCCCCGCCGGCGAGCTTCTTCAATCCCAAGCCGGCACAGCCGCGTCCCATAGCCTTTGCGCCGCTGCGACGGGCGAATTTTATAGCCGATATGCCCGCCATAACGGCGCAGGGCATCATTGAGGCTGTGCCTAAGCTCAAGTTCGCCGGCATAGGCGGCGCCATCCACAATCAGCCAAAAGCGGGTCGCCGGCACGCGCCCGGCCAAGGGCTCGGTTTCGGCCTGCCGCAACGTTTGCAGATATTCATCAAAGCGCTCTTTGAGGATCTCGGGCTTCCAGGAAAAACCCTCATTTTCGCGGATGTATTCGCAGACGCCGTCGATATAGCTTGCTTGATAGCGCGCCGAAGGCCGCACAAGAAAGGCGGGCAATCTAAGCCCCGGTTTCGGCTTCTTTGGCGGCTTCGCTGCTGGCGGCGCTGGCTTCGGCGACTTCGGCGGGATTGTCTTTGTCTTCCCAACTGATAATCCAGATGCAGGCGCCGGCGACCAGCACCGTGGCGACGATAAGCGCAACCCATTGGGAAGGCAGCAAACCCACATTGCGGGCTTCATGGACCAGCAAAGCCACCATGCCAACCGCCAGCGCCACCCAAGCCGCAAGGCGCGGATGTCTTAATACCCATTGCATGCCAGGAATGTTTTCCATAATCTCAAAATTCCTTACACTCGTTACTCAAGCACAGTATAGCCTGACTCGCCGCGCGGCGACAAGTGCGAGTCGGGCGCAGCATTTTTGCGCCGATGACCGCCTAAGCCAAGGCCGCGCCTTCAAGCATTATATTAACGCGATTCTTGCACACCCGCTGACATGATGGCGCGTATAATAGGGCAAGGAAAAATATCGAGGCGAACATACAGTGAGCAAGCAAAATCGCAAGGTAGAATGGTCATTTGACTTTGAGAATATGGGGAAACAGTTTGGTCAATTCTTCAAGAATATGACGGCAGGCGGCGATGTCGAACTGGAAACAGCCGATTTGGCGGCGGCGCTTGACGGCGCGGCATCGGCCCAGGTCGAGATCGACTTTTCGGTCGGTCGGGCGGCCGTGGCGGCCTTGGCAGCCGATTCTGACAATCTCTTCGAGGCGCAGATTACGTATGCGGGCGAATATGAATTTGAAGTCAGCGGCGGGGCTGAACGTCACATTGCGCTGCGCCAAAAGGGTCGTTTGCCCAGCGGCATCGGGCGCCGCTTCAGCCATGCCAAAAGCCTGGAATGGCATATCGCCCTCGCCCAAAACATCCCCTGCAGCTTGAGCTTGAAAGGCGGTCTTGGCGAAACCGACATCGACCTGACCCAGCTCGCGGTGGATGCCATCAAGCTGGACACCGGCGTCGGCAAAGTCGCATTGACCCTGTCCTCGCAGGACCGGCGTTTTCATGCCAGCATCAGCGGCGGCGTGGGCAAAACCGACGTGACGGTTCCGGCGGGCGCCAGCGGCGATTTGAAAATCGACGGCGGCGTGGGTGAAGTCAAGGTCTTGGTCGCGCCCAATGCGGCGGTGCGGATCAAGGCGAGTTCGGGATTAGGTCGAATCAACCTTCCGCCAGCCTTTGCCCGCGTCAGTGGCGGCGGCGACTTTCCCGGCGCCGGCGGCATTTGGGAAAGCCCCGACTTCGCCGATGCTAAAAAACAGACCGTGATTGACTATAACGGCGGAGTCGGCAGCTTTCACCTGAAGCGTTTTGACGTCCTGTAAGCGCCGCCGACGCTTTTGCAATCGGCGGCCGAGGCGGTTTCGGCATTTACAGCGAGGCGGCTTCCGCTTCATCGTCGGGCTGATCCGCGCCGCTCTGCACCATCTCATGCAGCATTTGGGTGAGGTGGCTGGTGGCTTTCTCGACATTCATATTCGGGTCAATGACTGCCATCTCGCGGCTAAGCATCTGTATCAGCCGGCTTTTCATCTTCATTTCGACCGCCGTCAGCTTGTCGTTGTGCTCGCGCCAAAAGAGGTCGCGCAAAGCCTGCGCCATCGCCTGCGGGTCGCGCGTTTGAATCTGCTTTTGGATTTTGGCTTGGCGGGCGCGGTAGTCATCGGACAGCACTGATGGCGGGCTGGCGAAAACGTCTTCAATAATCGAAAGATTCTCGATTGCCGGGCGGATGTTCATATCCGTCGCCGCTTCCACCGGTATCATCACCTCGCCGCGTTCGCCCACCAATTCAATAATATGATAGGCGCGCGTCTTGCCCTGAAGCGTTAGTTCTTTTTCACCAATGACTGTCCCGGCGCCATAGCGCGGATGGATGATCTGGTCGCCTCTTTCATACATAAGCTGTTTTCTGTGTTTCCCTGTCATTGGAATCACCTGTTCTTTCATTACTGTTCCGACATAATGGACAAGCGTCTGCCTACTCCTTCAACTCATCCGCCGCCGCTTCCAGGATGTCCGCCGCCGACTCGGCCGCGGCCGTCAGGTCAGTCACATCGCGTCCCTGCGCCTGCATCCAGGCAATGCGGTCTTCCAGCGAGATGCTGTCAATATCCAACTGGATGCGCCGCCGCGGATAATCAATATCCAACACGCGCACCAGCGCCTCATCGCCGGCCTGGAACTGGTCGCGGGGGTTCGACATTTCCAGGCTTCGCATCTTGCTGGTATGCACCAAGCCCTCCATGCCGGCTGGCGTGGCGACAAAGATGCCATAATCCACCACATTGGTGACGCGGCCGCCAATCAAGTCGCCCACCTGACAGCGCGCGGTGAAGGTTTCCCAGGGGTCGGGCAGCAGCGCCTTGCGATTCAGCCCGATGCGCTCGCGTTCAATATCAATGCTGTCAATCCGCACCTCAATCTCCTGCCCGATTTCCAGCGCTTCCGCCGGGTGTTTGATATGCTGATGCACGATATTGGAGATATGCACCAGCCCATCGGCGCCATTCAAATCCACAAACGCGCCAAAGTCTGTCAGATGCACCACCTTGCCGACGACCTCATCGCCGACCGTCATCTGCTGCATGCGGCTCCGTTTTTCGGCGAAGACGGCCTCGCGTTCGGAAAGCACCAGCCGATTCCGCTGCCGTTCGATCTCGATGACTTTGACTTGCAGCGTTTCGCCTTCGAGACCGCCTTTATTGGCATAGACATGCGAGTTGGGGATAAAGCCTTGCAGGCGGCCAAAGCGCGCCAGGAGGCCGCCGCGGTTGCTGCCGGCGCAGGTGACGCTGACCGTCTCCTGCCTGTCCATCAAGGCTTGGGCCCGCTGCCAATCTTCGAGCTCCAGCGCCTTGTTGATAGACACCACCAGTTCGCCGCGGTGGCTAAAGGGCTGAAGCACATAAGCCAGGATTGGCTCGCCGGGCGTCAGTTTTTCCAACACCTGGTCGTCGAGATGAATCAGGTCTTTGCGCGTGACCACCGCATCGCGCTTGAGTCCGACATCCAGTAAAATCTCATTGGCGTCTACATTAATCACCGTCGCTTCCAGTATTTGACCGCGTTCCGGCATCTGGTAGCTGTATTCGTCGAGCAAATCGACAAAGTCGGCATCCTGCGTTTCAACTTCTTGGGTACTCAATGCTCCTCCTGGAAATTTAGCTGCGCCAGCGATACGACTGACCAGGACGGGTCCAATCCACAGTCAACTGGTCGGGCAAAGATCCGCGGGAAATGGCTCTATGGGGAAGAGACGGACAGTTGGACTTCGCTGGGTAAATGTTCACAGTCTCATTGTACCATGCTCAAGATGATCATTCAAGACTGTCGGGCGCGGTTCTTGGATGAATTGAACCGCGCTTGAGCTAATAGGCATCTGGGCGGCGGTCTTCAAATACTGGAATCGTCTTTCGCACGCGGTCAGCCTCATCCAGGTCAATATCGGCAGTCAGCAGCTGCTCGCCTTCGCCGGCTTCGACAACCACTTTCCCCCAAGGGTCAAGGATCATTGAATGGCCGGCGAAAACGACGCCGCCGGTTTCGCCGCAGGCATTGACCGCCACCATAAAGCACTGATTCTCAATCGCGCGCGCCATCAGCAAAGCGCGCCAATGCACAAGCCGAATCAGAGGCCATTCGGCGCAAACGACAATCATTTTCGCCCCATGCTTGACGGCATAATGACGATATAACTCCGGAAAGCGCAGATCATAGCAGATCGTCAATGCCGTCGGCCCCCAAGGCAAGTCCAGGACGGCTGGCGCATGACCTTGGACGAGCCACTTGTCTTCATCAAACAGGCGGAACAGGTGAATTTTGCGATAGACCCCCAGCATACAGCCGTCTGCTGAATACCAGGCGGCGCTGTTGGCGACGGTTTCACCGCGCCGCTCCAATGCGGAGCCGACCACGGCGATGCGATGCCGCGCCGCCAGCCTGGACAGCGCCTTGAACATGCCGGCGCCCAATTCGTCGGCGTGCGCGGCGGCGTTTTCCAGGTCATATCCGCTCGACCATAATTCCGGCAGCGCCACAAGCTGTGACCGGCGGCGCGATGCTTCCTCAATCAATCGTTCGGCTGTGCCTAAGTTGTCTTTTGCCCGCCCATGTTTGACATTCATCTGCCCCAAGCTAATCGATATCTTTGTCATTGATGTCCCCGCATTCAGATCAACCCGCGTTTTGTTGTGCATTGTGCAACCTTGTTGTATATTAAGCAATATACAGTCAAGACAATTCGCATGATTTTTGGATCATTGCCGTTTTCGCTTGATTTTTCAGGAGGCGCCTATTCGATAAACTGACTGCATGCCCTTGTATTTTCATCAGAGTATTTAGGAGAACACAATATGTTAAACAAACGTTTGATTATGGCTTTACTGCTTATTCTGGTGGCGCTGCTTGCTGTCACAACCGCTTTTTCGCAGGATGCCGAATTAGCCGGCGACTTCACCGTTTCGCATTACTTCGGTGGATTTGGCGGCGAATTCATTGAAGACATCATCGACAGCTTCATCGCCGAAAATCCGGGCCTCAACCGCGAAGCCAGCCCCGTCGACCATGAGCAGTTCAAGACTTCGATCTTGGTGCAGCTGGCCGGCGGCAACCCGCCGGATGCCTTCAGCTATTGGGCCGGCGCGCGGATTCAGTTCATCGTGGACGGCGGCCGTCTGCAATCGATTGACGACGCCTGGGCCGCCAACGGCATGGACGCTATGTTCCCCCAAGCCGTCATTGATACCGCCGTGACGTATGACGGCGCCAAATACGCCGTCCCGCTGACCTTGCATTGGGTCGGCATGTTCTACAACACGGCGCTGTTTGAGCAGGTCGGCGCCGAAACGCCAACGAACTGGGATGAACTGGTCGCGGTGGCTGAATCTTTCAAGGAAGCCGGCATCCCGGCCTTCGCTTTGGGTTCGATTAACCGCTGGCCGGGGCAGTTCTGGTTTGACATGATTCTGCTCCGCACGGCCGGCAATGACTATCGCAGTCGGCTGATGAGCGGCGAGGCCGCTTACACTGACCCCGAAGTGGCGCGGGCATTCGGCTTGTGGAAGGACCTGGTTGACGGCGGCCATTTCTATCCCGATGCCAATGCCTACGACTGGGACGAAGCCGCCAACCTGGTCGCTAACGGCGAGGCGGCCATGACGTTGATGGGCACTTGGATTGGCGGGCATTATGCTTCTTTGGACATGGCGGCGGGGGAAGACTTTGATTACTTCTCATTCCCGACCATCGACGAAGACACGCCGCGGGCTTCACTGGGGCCGATTGACACCTTTGTCGTTTCGGCCGAGGCCGCCAACGCTGATGCCGCCAAGGCCTTCCTCGTTCATCTCACCGATCCGGAGATCCAGTTGGCATTCGCCGAAGGCGCCGGCAATCTGGCGCCGAGCCTGATGGTCGACACCAGCAATTACAACGATGTCGTCGCCCGCATCGCCGCTGAAATCGCCGCCGACCCCGTCTTTGCCTTCAACTATGATTTGGCGACGCCGCCGCCGGTGGCCGAAGTCGGTTTGAATGCCTTTTCGGAATTCATGGCGAATCCAGGGGATTATGAAGCCATGCTGGCGCGGGCGCAGGAAGACGCCGCCGCCGAATTCGCCGCTTTGGCAGAATAATTTTCCCGACAGTCACTACAGGGATGCCGCCATGGTGTCCCTGTGGTTGCCGTCGCCAAGCGAGAAGTCTTATGCAACGGCGCCATCCATGGATTGTACCCGCCAGCTTCCTCATTTTGCCGCTGCTGGTTTATCTGGCTTTCGTCATCTTCCCGACGCTGAATTCGCTGGTTTACTCATTTACCGATTGGGCTGGTTTTGGGTCCGATTTCAATTTCGTCGGGCTGGACAATTTCAAAAAAGTCTTCACCGACCGCCTGTTTGGCAATGCCATTAAAAACACGGCGCTTTGGCTGGCGCTGGCGATGACGGCGCCGACCTTGAGCGGCTTGTGTTTGGCTTTGGCTTTACAGGGCAAGTCGCTGATCAACACCCTCTATAAATCGCTGTTTTATCTGCCGATTGCGCTGTCGCCGATTATTATCGGCATCATCTGGATTTGGATGTACAGCCCGCAGCTGGGGATTGTGAATATCGTCCTGAAAGCGATTGGGCAGGGCCATCTCGCCAAAGCCTGGCTCGCCAGCCCGGACACCGCATTGATTGCGGTCTTCGCTGCTTGGGCTTGGCAGCAGACCGGCTTGAACATGGTCATCTTCCTGGCGGGCTTGACTTCGGTGCCGATGCCATTGATTGAAGCGGCGCGGGTCGATGGCGCCAATTATTTCCAAACCCTGCGAAAAGTGATCATCCCGATGCTGCGCCCGGCGACTGTGGTCGCGCTGGCGCTGACGGCGATTAACGCCCTCAAGAGCTTTGAGGTTATCTGGGTGATGACCAAAGGCGGCCCTTTCAACCGCTCGGACACCTTGGCTGTCTTTATGTACAGCGAATCCTTCCGCAAATATAAAATGGGGTATGGCAGTTCGGCGGCGGTGATTTTGTTCCTGATGACGGCGGTGATTATCGTTTTGTACTTCCGTCAGGCGGCGGCGGCTGATGAACTCTATGACTAGGATGACGGCGAAGCCGATGAATTGGACGCGGCGGCTTGGCGCGGCGGCGCGGTATCTCATCCTGACCCTTTTGCTGATGGCTTTCATGCTCCCGGTATATGGCGTCGTCGTCACGGCGTTCAAGTCGGTCGCTGAAGTCGCCGCGCATGGCTATTGGAATCCGCCGGCCGGTTTGAATCCGGCGAATTTCATCAAGGTCATGGACCCTGAAGGCGGCGGTCTGGGGCTGTATCTCAAAAATTCGCTGCTGCTGACCGTCCCGGCTGCCATCTTTTCGATTGGCTTGGGCACTTTGGCTGGCTATGGGCTGGGCAAATATGCCTTCAAGGGCGATGCCATGCTATTCATCTTTATCGTGGCGGGCATGTTTCTGCCGCCGCAGATAGCTCTGATTCCGGTCTTTCGCCTGATGAATGACATCGGTCTGTACGATACGATTTGGGCGGTTATCATTGTCCATACCGCTTTTGGCATTCCGATTTGCACCTTGGTGATGCGGAACTTTTTTCAGATTGTCCCCAAGGCTTTGCGCGAAGCCGCGCTGATCGACGGCGCCGGCGAATATGGTATTTTCTTTCGCATTATGCTGCCGCTGACCCGTCCGGCGCTGGCGGTGCTGGCGACCTTGCAGTTCACCTGGATTTGGAATGATTTTCTGTGGCCTTCTATTCTGACGCAGCGCGCCGAAAGCCAAACCGTCATGGTCGGCATCCTGAACCTGACCGGGCAGTACAGCGTCGATTGGGGCGGGCAGGCGGCGGCATCGCTGATCGCTTCGCTGCCGACTCTGTTCATTTTTATTTTTTTCCAGCGTTATTTTATCAAGGGGCTGACCTTGGGGGCGGTGAAGGGGTAGGTTTTTACCGCAGAGGGACGTTCAGGGCACCCGGTCGAAAAATTGCAGGGCATGCAAGTCTGTCTTCGTAGCCAAACTTTTCCTTGATTGCAGTACATCCTTCGCCAGCTTCATATCTTTTCTCTCCGTCCTTAGCGGCTCTACGGTGAACCCTAGCTCACATCAAGCCCTTCTGCGCTTTGCCGTCTTGACTGACTTGGGTCGGCCTGTAACGTTCAGCCTGGCGGCGCGCGCCATGCGGCGGCATATCGACCGCCGCGCCGCCGAACAAATCGCCAATCGTCAGGATTTGCAGCCGCCGGTATTTTCGGCGCCAAAGCGGCGACTCATAATAGCCGCCCGACAGCGCTTCTTTAAGCATATCCGCCGTCGGCTTTGCCAAGGTAATGAAAACGCCGATGGCGGCCTGTTCGCGTTCGGCGGCGCCTTTTAAGTCGCGGATGTCGCCCGATTTGACCGCCCCCGACTTGACCTGCACAATCACTTTTCGCGGCTTTTTGCGCCCGCGGTCATCTTCGTCCAAGAAGCTGATGATGCCGTCGATGCCCTTGTCGGCGCCTTTTCTGCCCTTGCGCGAACCGGGCCGGCCGCCGACCGGCTTGGCCTGCAGCAGCGACAATGCCCACCATTCAAACTGATAGCGGCCGTCGTTGGCTGAATCCCGCGCCAAGCTGCGCGCGCCCTCGACTGTGGTCGGCTCGCCGATGACCTCATAATCTTTCCCCGAAACCAGTTCAAACGCATCCGCCAGGCGATACTTTTGCAGGGAAATTGCCAAGTGCGTAATGTCAATGCCAAGCCAGCGGCGGCGCAGCTTGTGGGCGGCGGCAATCGTCGTGCCACAGCCGCAGAAAGGATCCAGCACGATATCGCCTTCGTTTGAGGAAGCGCCGATGATCCGTTCCAGCAATGCCTCTGGCTTTTGCGTCGGATAGCTAAGCCGCTCTTTCCCGCCGGCATGTCCGATTGATGGTATATCATGCCAAACATCATGCAACTGTTTGCGGCGGTACACTCGACCTTGAGAATCGGAACGCAAAAAATGTTTGACGCGCGGCTTGCCTGACTGCGTCCGGCGAATGCGTCCCTCTTGGTCAAGCCGTTCAATGCTTTGGTCTGTATAGTCACCAGGGGGCGTGTCATAAAAATAGCGACCTTCATCGTCCTGTTTATACTTTTTCAATTCCGATGCGGTCAGCATACTTTCGGGAATGATGTTTTCCTCAGCCGCGAAAAATTTCTCGGTTTTGGAATATCGAAAGATCACGTCATGCTTAGCGCCAAAGTTTCGCCGGCTTGGTCTTTGCGGCCCGTCATAATGCCAAATAATCTCATTCCTATAATTTTCAGCGCCGAAAATCGCATCGAGCACGATTTTGAGATAATGGCTGGCGGTCGGGTCACAATGCAGATAGAGGCTGCCGGTCGGCTTCAAAACCCGATGCAGTTCGACCAGCCGCGCCGTCATCATCACCAGATACGCCATCATCTGGTTGCGGTCGATCAAGTTCATCAAGGCCTCAACGGCGGTCGAAACCTTGGCCGGCGCATCGACAATCAAATCGTCATAGGTCGATTCGGCGGTTTCGCCCCAATGCCAGGTATCTTCAAAGGCGGTGATCTGGGCTTGGCTGTCGGCGCCGCTTTCCGACTTGAAGAGCACGTTGTAACTGCGATTGCTGTTGAAGGGCGGGTCAAGGTAAATCAGGTCAACCGATTCATCGGGAAAGTATTCGCGGCGGCGCAGGATGTCGAGATTGTCGCCGTAATAGAGTTTGTTCTTCATTTTTGGCCTCTCAATTCGCCTGCATCTGGCGGCCGACGGCGCGCATGATGAATCGTATCAGCAGACAGGGCAGCGCGACCGGCAGCAGCAGTTCAGTCAGCGCCGTCAGCGACAGACTTGCCAGCAGCCGCGCCGTCATTTCGGCTGAATCGATTTCCAGCGCCGCCTGCAAAACACCCAAACTCAATCGCTGGAGCATGACCATCAGCAGAAAATAAAAGCCGACCATCGCCGCCGCCGACGTCATGGCGGCGCTGCGATAGGGGACGAAAGCGCCGATGCCGATGCCGATGATGCCGAACATCACCGGCTCTAGAATCAGCCGCGCCAGGGACGTCAGCGACATGGCGATGATCAGGATATAGGTCAATATGCCTGAATCGCGCAGGGGGAGCAGGCTGGCGTAGTGCATGATGATCAGCGGCGGGCCAAACAGCGCCGCGCCGTGGACGATCATAATCAGATCATCCATCTTGCGCCAGATGGCGGCGGCGGCTTTGCCCAAAAAAATCTGATCCAGCGACATCGGCGTCGACATAAGCAGCTGCATGGTGTTGCTGCGGATTTCATCGGACATCGCCGCCGCCGAATTGGCGGCAATCGAAAGCAGCGCCCGCAGATAAAACAGCATCCCGACTGGAATCACCAGGACCGAAACCACAATCACGGCGGTCGCCAAATCGGTAATAAAGGGCAGGACGATCCCCAGCAGCAGGACGGCGACCCAAAAGCCTGTGATATACAGGATCGGCTCGAATTCGGGCGGCAGGGTGCGCCAGTACAGGCCGAGATGACGGCGGACGATGGGGTTGGTCGCCCGCGCCCAATAGGGCAGGGTCTCCATTGGCGAGCGGTCATCAATGTCAATATCGTCAAGGCGCATATCTTTTGCGGTCATGCACATCTCAAGGTTTTTATGCCAGCAGGGATACCTTAATTATAGAGGCGGAACGGGCGGCTTCACAAGCGCGATGCCCCGCGGATGCGGTGAAATTTCATGGATGCGCGATATTCAGCCATTTTCTGTTTGACAAAGGCCGCGGCTTCACATACACTTGCTTTAGCGATTAAGGGCTTAGTAAAGAGCGCATCAAAATGAATATGAAATATCAGAGAAATATCCCCCCCCCCGCATCTTTGCGGGAATCTTTGGAGTGGGTGACCACAATGAAGCTATCTCTCCATGGCGCGAAGGTTCTGCTCTGCGTCTTATTCTTGATCGCCTTTCTCGCCGTTCCCGTCCAAAGCCAGTCGGTGATACAAAATCCTGGCGCGGCCAACCTGCTCGCCTGCGGGCTGCCGACGGCCAATTCAGAGTTCACCACAGCGGCCACCTACAGAACCTTTGAACTGACCGCCGACTGCGACATCACCGCGTCTATGGTCAGTAATCACGGCCAATACCTGTATTTTCGAAACAACTCCGGCGAGTTCACCATCAACGGCAACGGTTACACCATCACTGGCCCGTCCAATGCCACGCTCTTTATCGTCGGCGAGTACAACCTGGCAGAAATAGGCGCGGTCACAAGGCCGCGCGCCACCCTCAATCTCAACGATGTCACCATATCGGCAGTGGCGGATACAGCCCCTTACCAAAACAACACGCCCATTCTCGTGCATACCGGGGGCCGTTTTAACGTTGACAACGTCACCTTCAGCGGCAACGGCGGCGAATTCAACATGGAGGTCAGAAACAACTCAACCGCCTATCTCACTGATATACAGTTCCTCAACAATCACAGCAACGGGTTAACCATGCACATTAGAGCCACTGGGCTCAGCGCAGCGCAGATCTCCAATACCCTGCTGGTCATCACCAACGCGCGCTTCGAAGGGAACACTGGCGCGCCTAACATTCTCATAGCCAACCGCGCCACTATCCAGCTTCGGGGCTGCATTATCTTCCGCGCCAATGTCGACAGCGCAAACCAGCCAGCAGCTAATTGGGGCAGTACCCAAGGAGGAATGGTTGACGACGGAACCATCAACCAAGGCAACCGAAGCCGCTGTCCCCAGCCCAAGCGCAAGAAGAGGGCGGAAGCAAGTCCAACCCCGACGCCAAGGCCGGCTTACGGCGCCGCCTATGTCGCTTTGCAGACCGCAACCGGCATGACTTTTGAAGCCACTTATGGCCTGGACAGCGGGGTTCATTTCCGTCAGCTTGACGGCGCCGGCATCGGGGTTCAGTCGATCATTGACGCTGGTTATCTGGCGGCCTTGGATGTTTATGGTTATGTCGAGCAGGGCGTTGAGGTCTGTTTCCCGCAGATTGGCCGAGTCCTGTTCTTGGATGCGCGGACGATGCCGCGGGCGATTACGCCGCTGGAATCGACCATCGTCAATGGCATGACCTGCGCTTCAATTTCGAGCCCAGGTTCGCTGGCGCTAATGCCGAACTGACCAACTTGACCGCAGAGGGCGCCGCATCATGACTCGGTGTCCTCTGCGCCTCTGTGGTATAATTGGCGCATTATGCGAGTCGCCATTATCACCGAAACTTTTCTGCCCAAGGTCGATGGCATCGTCAAAGTGATCTGCCTGCTGCTGGATCATCTGTCGCGGCGCGGCATTGAGGCGATGGTCATCGCGCCGCGCTATGGGGCCGGTCAAAGCTATCGCGGCGTGCCGGTGCGGAGTCTGCCGAGCCTCGCTTTTCCGCTTTATCCAGAGGCGCGTATGGGTTTCGCCACTTTGGATTTGTACCGCGATTTGGCCGCCTTTAACCCCGATGTCGCTCATTTGCTGCATCCGATGATGACCGGCATCCCGGCGATGGCGATGCTCAAATGGATGGAAGTTCCGACCGTGACCTCGTTTCATCTTGATTATGCGCGGCTGGCGAACCAGTTCAAACTTGGGCTGATTGACTTTGGCTTCACCCGGCCGCTGCTGGATGAACTGACGCGGAGCATCTTCAACTGGTCGGATCGCAGCCTGGCGCCGTCGCGGCTGGTGCAGTCACAGATGCGCGAACTGGGCATTGAAAATGTCGGGCTGTGGCGCCGCGGCGTCGATGCTCAAAGTTTTCATCCTCGTTTTCGCTCTAAGGCGATGCGCCGCGAAATGACGGCGGGGCGCGCCGATGATATTCTCCTGATTTATGTTGGGCGTCTGTCGGCCGAGAAGCAGATTGACCATATCCGCCCGGTCCTTGAACAGCTGCCGCAGACGCGTCTGGCCCTCGTCGGCGACGGGCCGGCGCGCGCCGGGCTTGAGGCGCGCTTCGCCGGGCTGCCGGTCAAATTCATGGGCTATCTGGGCGGCGAACGTTTGTCGCAAGCCTATGCCAGCGCCGATATTTTTGTTTTTCCGTCGCGGCTGGAGACCTTCGGCTTGGTGGTGATTGAGGCGATGGCGGCGGGGCTGCCGGTGGTGGCCGCCCGCGTCGGCGGCGTGACTGATATGGTCAGCGACGGCGAAACCGGCTATACCTTTGACAGCGGCGACACCGACATGCTGGCGGCGGGCGTGCGTAAAATCGCCGGCAGCCGCGACCGCAGGCGGCGGATGGGGCGGCAGGCGCGCGCCTATGCCCAAACGCAGTCATGGGATGCCGTGATGGACGAAGTGATTGAGCTTTACGGCGCTCTGATCGCCAGCCGCCGCAAGCCCATCGCCGTTTAGCGCCGGCGGCTTATTCAGCCATCACTTGCTGAACGGCGGCGATGATGCGGTCGTGATACTGGCCGCTGCTGATGACCATGCCGACGTTCGGCAGGGTATCGCCCTGCGAAAAATCGAGCGGGCCGCCATCCAGGTCGGTCACTTGGCCGCCGGCCTGAATGACCAGCGCCGTCCCAGCCGCATGATCCCAGATTTTATGGGCATAATGCGACCCCGCCGGCGGCAACCGCATATACAAATCGGCGTCGCCGCAGGCCACCAGCGCGTATTTTTCCATGCTGTCCAGTTCCCTGACGCGCGCGCTTCCCAAGCCGGCGAGTTCACGCGCCCGCCGCATGCGCGACTTGCTGGCATGACGTTTTTCAAAGCTCTGCGCCGCCACCAGTTCATGCGCGCCGCGCCGTTGCGAGACGGCGACGCGTTCACCGGCGCCGCCGTCAATCGGCGCCCGCCAGACCGCGCCATCGCGGGTATAAAACAGGGCGCCGTTTTCATTGTAGCCGGGGGCGGCGACAATCCCTTCGGCTGCTTCCCCGTCCACCAGCAGGCCGCAGGCAATCGCATAATGCCGCCGGGCGATAAAGCCGCGCGTGCCGTCAATCGGGTCAATCGCCCAAGCGCGGCGGCTTGATTTGCCCCTGCCAAAATCCAGCCAGGCGACGACTTGCGCTTCGCTGACCGACTGCTCCAAAATCTCGGACAAAATCCGCAGCGCATCGGCGCGCTGTTCGGCGGCGACCAGTTCCACAAACTGCGCGCCCGATTCTTCGGCGACGACGGCGTCATCGGGATAATGCGTCTGCAAGGCGCGGCCGATGAGCGCCTGCGCGCCATAATCGGCAATCGTGACCGGCTCGCCGCCTTTGGCATTGGCAATCAGATGATGCCGCTGCACCCGCCGGCACAGCTTGACCGCATCGCGCACGGCAGCCAGTATGGCATCCATGAACTGTCCTTTATGTGTGTATGCCGCTTGGGGCTCTGATGATAATCCGATCAGGGCGATTTGAATATGGCGCGTTTCAGCCACGCTTGCTTTTATCATTCCCTGACCGTATCGCCTTGAGAAGCGCGCGGAAATCGACGGCTGTTATTTTAAGGGATTCTTTAAGCGGCTGTCAAGCCAATTCGGACTCCCGCCCAGTTTTCCAGACTCACCCTTTGCACAAAATCGAAGCTGTGTATAATGCCTTAATTGAACTTTTGTTCTATCCAAAAACATCGCAGGAGTCCACATTGGTTCATAAAAGTGAATTCACCATCGCCGGTCTGCGCCAGTACAATCGCTCGACGGCGGTTCGCTGGATTGTCTCGCACTGCTGGGAGCATCGATTTTATTTCTTCAGCGGCCTGCTGGGAGTTCTGACGGCTTACATCGCGTTTTCACTGGCGCGGGTGTTTTTTGGCCGCGGCGCCGATCTGATTATCCAGGGCGGCGATGCGGCCGCCGTCCTTGGCCTCAGCCTGGCGGTGCTGGTCACTTCGGTCTGGGATGGCATCGGCTCTTTGATCGGCTCGCTGTCGATGGTCGTCCTCGGCACCCGCATTGAACGCGATGCGCGGCATGAACTGTATGTCAGCCTGCTGGGCAAGAGCCAAACCTTCCACGACCAGCAGCGGGTCGGCGATATTATGGCGCGGGCCACCGATGACGTGCGCCAGCTGAATGCGGTCGTTTGGCCGGGCTTGATGTTCATCTTTGACATGGCGCTGGGTTTCGCCGTGCCGATCTTGTTCATCGCCGCCGTGCATTTGGAACTGCTGCTGGTGCCGGCGCTGTTTGTATTGAGTTATGTCATCGCCGTCAAACGTTATGTCGGCCGATTGCAGCCGGTGGTGATCAACCAGCGCCGTCAGTATGGCATCCTCAATACGCGCTTGGAAGAGACCATCAGCGGCATCGAGATCGTCAAAGTGGCGGCGCAGGAGATCGAAGAGCGGCAGAAGTTCCGCCGCAATGCCAAAAAGTTCCGCGATTATTTCGTGCGGCAGGGACAAATCGAAGCCGCTTATCTGCCGCTGCTGATGTATGGCATCGCCTTTGGCTTGATGTTTCTGCACACGGTCAATCTGTATGACCGCGGCATCCTGACCCTAGCCGACATCATCGCCGTGACCGGTTTGATGGCCGTCCTGCGGTTTCCGGTGTTCATCTCGCTCTTTTCCATCAGCCTGATTCAACTGGGCATCGCCGGCGCCGGCCGCATCCTTGAACTCATCGAGCAGCAGTCGGATATTGATGAGAATCCGTCTGGCCACCGGGCGGCTGTCGCTGGCGAGATTGAGTTTGACAAGGTGACTTTCAAGTTTGGCGGCAAGGTGATTTTGGAAGATATCTCCTTCAAGGCGGCGCCGGGCCAAACCGTCGCCATTGTCGGTCAAACTGGTTCGGGCAAATCGACGCTGACGCAGCTGGTCACGCGCACCTATGATGTGGATGCGGGGCGCGTGCTTATCGACGGCATCGACGTGCGCGACTGGAATCTCGACCGTCTGCGTTCGCAGATGGGCAAGATCGAGCAGGATATCTTTCTGTTTTCGCGTTCGGTGGCCGACAACATCGCCTTTGGCGTTCAGGATGCCAGCCGGGCGGCGATTGAACATGCCGCCAAAGAGGCGCAGGCGCACGACTTCATTCTCGCGTTCAACGATGGCTATGACAGCGTGATTGGCGAACGCGGCGTGACCCTTTCCGGCGGTCAGCGGCAGCGTTTGGCCTTGGCGCGGGCTTTTCTGACTCAGCCGCGCATCCTTATTCTGGACGATTCGACCAGCGCCATCGACAGCGCCACCGAAGACGACATCCAGCAGGCGATGCGCCGCGCGCAGGAAGGGCGCACCACCATTCTAATCACGCATCGTCTGTCGCAAATTCGCTGGGCAGACCACATCATCGTATTGGAAAACGGGCGGCTGAGGGCCAAGGGCTCGCATGAGGAACTGCTGGCTTCCTCGCCTCATTATCGGCGCATCTTCGCCCGCTATGAGCCGGCCGTCAAAACGTTCACCGGCTAAGGGGGAACCAGCATGGGTTTTATTATGGATGGATTGGAGTCCGAAGATTATGACCGCAGCTATTCTGACTTGGAACTGGTCAAGCGGATTTTGGGATACTTCCGCCCGCATCTTATGAAAATGCTGCTGGTGTCGGCGGTGGTTTTCCTTAGTTCACTGGCGAACCTGGCTTTGCCGATTGTCGTTTCGGCAGCCATAGACCGACTCCAGTTTTCGCCCGACAGCTTCGCGCCCATCAGCGCCGCGTTGCTGCTGGCGGCGATTGCCAGCATCGGCTGGGTCGCCAACCTGGCGCGGCAGTGGCTGGCGGCGCAGGCCGTCGGCGATGTGACGCTGGATTTGCGCGAGGATGCCTTCCATGCGGTCACCGAACGCGATATGTCCTTTTATGATCAATATCCGACCGGCAAGATCGTCAGCCGCGTTTTGTCTGACAGCCAGGCTTTTTCGGAGACTGTGCGCTTGGCCATCAATCTGATGAGTCAGCTGCTGCTGGTCGTTCTGCTCATCATTTATCTCTTCACGGTCAACGTCCAGATGGCATTCATCGTACTGGCGATTATGCCCTTCATCATGTATACCGCGCTCAAGTTTCGGACGGTTGCCCGCCGCACCGTCACTAACTCGCGCCGTCAGCTTGCCACCGTCAACGCTCACATCCAAGAATCCATCAGCGGCATCGGCGTCGCCAAATCCTTTCGCCGCGAGCAGATGATTTATGATGAGTTCAAGGCTGTCAATTGGCAGCTGTATCAGGTTGAGCGGGTCAACAGCTTCGTCTTTGGCAGCATCTTTCCGATTCTGGTCACGATTGCCGGGATTGGCGTGGCGGCGGTGGTTTGGTTTGGCATTGATCTGGCGCAGCAGGGGGTTTTGACCGCCGGCGAATGGTTTCTTTTTATTCAAGGCATGGGCATGGTCTGGTTTCCTTTGACCAGCATCGCTTCTTTCTGGAGTCAGTTTCAGCTTGGTCTGGCGGCGGGCGAACGGGTGTTTGCCCTGCTTGATGCCCAAGCGATGGTGAATCAGGAAGCCGATGAGCACGCGGCGGAGGTTCGGGGGGCGATCCAATTTGAAGACATGGATTTTTGGTATAAAGAAGGCGAGCCGGTGCTTCAGCGGTTCAACCTCAAAATCCATCCTGGCGAAACTCTGGCGCTGGTCGGGCATACCGGCGCGGGCAAATCCAGCATCGCCAAGCTGATCAACCGCTTCTATGAATATCAGCGCGGCCGGCTGCTGATTGACGGCAAGGATATCCGCCGCTTCAATCTGTCGTCCTACCGCTCCAAGCTGGGCGTTGTCACGCAGACGCCCTTCCTGTTTGATGGCACCGTCATGGACAATATCCGCTATGGGCGTCCGGATGCCAGCGATGCGGAGGTTATCGACATCGCTCATCGAGTCGGGCGCGGTGATTGGCTGGGGAGTTTGCAGGAGGGCTTGGACACGCCGGCGGGCGAACGCGGCGGCAGCCTGTCGATGGGCCAGCGGCAGCTGGTGGCGATTGCGCGGACGCTGCTGCAAGACCCGGCGATCTTCATCCTCGATGAAGCCACCGCCAGTGTTGATCCACTGACTGAAACCTTGATTCAAGAGGGCTTGGACACTTTGCTCGGCAGCCGCACTTCGATTGTCATCGCGCATCGGCTGTCGACCATTCAGCACGCCGACCGCATCATCGTCCTGGATCATGGCGAGATCATTGAAGCCGGCGCGCATGATCAATTGATGGCCGCTGGCGGCCATTACGCTAATCTGTACAATTCTTATTTCCGTCATCAAAGTCTGGAATACATCGAGAGTCTGGCTGGATAGTAAGGTTCGTTCAGGGCGGCGCGTCTTGACAGCATGAACTGCGCCCAGACGGGCTGGATAGAGGATAAGGAGCTTCCATGGCGATTGCAACCCTCACCGATGCCAACTTTGCCCAAACTGTCGGCAGGGGCGGCGCGCTGATACTCATCACGACCGGCGGCGACAAACTGCGGAGCGACTTCAAAACAGCCTTCGACAAGGCGGCCGAAGAAGAAGATCGGATTGTTTTCGCGCAAGTGGATCCGGCGGCAAACGGCCGCTTGAGGCAGGTCTTCAGCTACCAGAACACGGCGCTGCTGATTGGCGTTTGCGACCGCGAAGTCATCTT
This sequence comes from Phototrophicaceae bacterium, assembly GCA_965203755.1. Taxonomy (GTDB): domain Bacteria; phylum Chloroflexota; class Anaerolineae; order Aggregatilineales; family Phototrophicaceae; genus UBA6055. The sequence goes on from OZ241910.1 coordinate 1,524,509, forward strand.
CCGCCGTTCCCGTCCCTGGTCGAGTGATTTGCCGGGGGCGATAGGCAGCCTGCAAGAGGCCGTCGCCGCCGCGTCGCCGACGGCAGCGGAAGCGCCGGCCGCAGCGGCTGAAGCCAAAAAGAAACGTTCCATCGCCGCGCTGGACAAGCCGCTGGACGCGACTGACCGCACTTTTGAGCACGAGGCGCTGGCGGCCTCCCATGAGATACCGGTTTTGGTTGATTTTTGGGCTGAATGGTGCGGCCCCTGCCGCATGGTCGCCCCGATTTTAGAAACGCTGGCGGCTGAATTCGCCGGTCAAATCCGCATCGTCAAAGTGGATACCGACAAGAATCCGGGGCTTAGCCAAGCCTTCCAAATCCGCAGCATCCCGACCATCGCCGCTTTTAAGGCCGGCAAACTGATTTTCATGCAGCCCGGCGCCCTGACAGAACCCGCCTTCCGCAGTCTGATTCAACAGGCTATCGACCTTGAGATTCCGGCCGACGAAGCGGCGGCGGCCAGGTAGACAAGGCGCGGCCATTGAGGCGCATTTTGGGCGAAGATGCGGCCGCAAAATCGGCTATTCGGAGTATGTTTTCGTCCTTCATCGCCTATTCAATTGAGTTGCCCATCAGCCGGCTTAGGGTATGAGGGTCATGGGGCGGCGCGAACATATTGGGCGGATGACGGTCTTTGCCATCGAGTTCGCCGATGTAGGTTTGCGTGGTTTGCAGGCTGGCATGCCCCAGATTTTGCCGAATGCGCTCCAAATCCATGCCAAAATCATAGGCGCGGCGGGCATAGGTGCGGCGCAAATCATGCGGCTTGACCGGGCGCAGGTCGCCGTCAATCATAATCGGATAGCTGTTCATTATGTCATTCACCGTCCAGACGCCAATGCCGTTTTGCCGCACCGTTTTGCCGCCGCGCCGAATCCCGCGGAAGACGCGTCCGCTCCTGATTTCCGCCGACTGCATCCAGCCTTCCACATACACCAGACACCAATCCAGCGGGCCATAGGGAATCAAGCGCTGTTTGCCGCCTTTGCCTTCGCGCACCCGCAGCGAAAGCTCATCGCTAAGACGCTGCCGCAGATCGTCCACGCGCAGATCGGCGGCCTCGGCGGCGCGAATGCCGGTGCAAACCATCAGCGTCATCAAAGCGGTATCGCGCCGGCCGCGCAGGCTGGAAATGCCCGGCGCCTGCACCAGCGTCTTGACCTGATAGGGTTTCAGCCGCAGATGCTCGCTGTCGGCCAGGTCCTGCTTCTCAATCATCCTGACCGGCGCCGCCGCTGGATGGACATCGTTCATCATGCGGGCAAAATACTCATCAACCATAGCTCGTTGTTCCGCTTCGGAATCATCCGGATTAGTCAAGTCATACAAGCGGTCGCGGACTTCGTTGCTATGGAACAGATCATTGTAACGGCCGCGAATGGTCGCCAGATGCGCCAGCGCCGTCTGTGGCGCCAGCGGCGCCTGAACTTTCTGCCCCTGTTTATCAATCCGCTCTCGTTCTTTCAGCAGATAATCGCGGTAGGCGGCTAAATCGGGATGATACCAGGTTCGCCGGGTGCGCGTCAGCCAGTCAATGAAAAACCCCAAGCGCGATTTTTGGTCTTTGCTTGGTTCGGGCGGCATTAAAACCGACGCGTTTTCGCGCCGCTGGGCCGACAGAAGTTCGGACGGCATCGTTCACCTGCTTTCGATGGCTGGTTCTATCGGCTTCATTATACCCAAATTGTAAAAGTCGGGAATATGGGGTATAATCACAGGCATTGACAGCAAAATGAGATGCGTCATGCACAAAAAAGCCGCTTTGATTCTGATCTTCGCGCTGCTGGCGGCGGCCGCCGTCGCGGTGCTTAGCCGATGCACATCCTGCCTGATCGAAATCGAAGACATCGAAACCGCCGTCATCGCAATCCGCCAGCTGGAGCCGCTGGAAGACGCGGCGTTGAACATTCAGACCCGCGCCGAATATGAAGCCGAGCTTGCCGAGCGGTTTGAGGAGGACTTTTCCGATGAAGACGCCGCCGACGGCCTTTTGTTTTACCGCGCGCTGGATTTGGTCGAGCCGGATGTGGACTTGGAGGCGGCCTACTTTAACTTCCTGACGGCAAACGTCGGCGGCTATTATGACCCTGAAACCGATGAGATGACCGTCATTCTGGACGGCGAGCAGGGGGCTGGCGATGAACTGCCGCTGTGGGACAGCCTAACCTATGCCCACGAATTCGCCCATGCCCTGCAAGACCAGCATTATGACCTCGAGGCGCTGCATGATCAAGTCATTGAAGCGGACAATTATGATTTTCAGCTGGCGATGGACGCGCTGATCGAAGGCGATGCCACCAAGGTCACTTTCGAGTATTTCGACGGGCTGGCGCAGGACATAGACCCGCGGGCCCTTGAAGAGATGGCTGACCAGGCTGAAGCCGAGATGGGCAGTCGGCGGCCCGCCGAAAATGTCCCGGACATCATCGAAGCAACGTTTATGTTCCCCTATGAAGAGGGGCAGAAATTTGTCGCCTATCTTGTCAAAGAACTGGGCTGGTCGGGTGTCGACCGCGCTTTTCGGGAAAATCCGCCGCAAACGACCGAGCATATCTACCATCCTTGGCGCTATCTGGACGGCGACGGCCCGCTAGAGGTCAGCCCGCTTGACCCCGGCGCGGTCATCGGCGACGGCTGGCGGCTGGTGTATGACAGTTCCGTCGGCGAATTTTATCTGCGCCATCATCTCGAAACACAGCTTGCGGCGCCCCTCGTGACCCACGGCTGGGGCGGCGACCGTATGCAGCTTTTCACCGACGACGCCAGCGGCGATCTGCTCTGGGTTTGGCAGCTGGCTTGGGACAGCGCCAGAGATGCCAATCGATTTAACCGCAGATACCGCGTATTCCTTAATCAGCGCTATGCCACGCTGGGCGAGGACGGGCCTTGCTGGACGGCCGCCGAGACGCACTGCTTCAAGCCAATCAGCGAGACCGAAACGCGCATCACCTACGCCGCCGACCCGACTGTCGCCATGGCGCTTTTGAACCTGGACAATTAGCCCAAGTTTTCGGGTTATAATATAAGGCAAACCGCTTATGAACGCCGCAACCGCAGCAGAAATTGGACTGGATCAATTTAGCGAAATCGCCCGCGATATCGAAGCCGAAGTCGGCAAGGTCATCGTCGGTCAGCAGGAAGTGGTTCGCAGTGTTATTATCTGCGTGCTGGCGGGCGGGCATGCTTTGCTGGAAGGCGTGCCGGGCTTGGGCAAAACCATGCTTATCCGCACCTTGGGCGATGTGCTTGACCTCAAGTTTTCGCGCATTCAATTCACCCCTGATCTGATGCCGGCCGACATCGTTGGCACCGACATTCTCGAAGAGACCGAAGATGGGCGGCGCGAATTTCGCTTTCAGGCCGGCCCCATTTTCGCCAACTTGGTGCTGGCGGACGAAATCAACCGCGCCACCCCCAAAACGCAGTCCGCCATGCTGGAAGCCATGCAGGAAAAGACGGTCACCGTCGCCGGCCGGCGCTATGACCTGGACTTGCCCTTTTTCGTGCTGGCAACCCAAAACCCGCTCGAAATGGAAGGGACGTATCCCCTGCCCGAAGCCCAGCTTGACCGTTTCCTCTTCAAGGTAGATGTCCAATTCCCCAGCGTGGATGAACTGGTCGCGATTTTGGACCGCACCACCGGCATCGCCGCGCCGGCCGCCGGCAAAGTCGCTGATGGCCGGCAGGTCATCGGCATGGGGCAGCTGGCGCTTGGCGCGCCTATTCCGTCGCATGTCAGCCAATACGTGGCCGGCATCATTGTCGCCACCCATCCCGACCGCCAGGAATCGACGCCGATGCTGCGGAATTATGCCCGTTATGGCGCCAGCCCGCGCGGCGCTCAAGCCTTGATCATCGGCGCAAAAATCAATGCCCTGCTGGAAGGCCGTTACAATGTGTCCTTTGATGATGTAGAGGCGGTCGCCCCATCCGCTCTGCGCCACCGCATCCTGCTGAACTTCGAGGGCATGGCGGAAGGCATCCGCAGCGATGAGCTCATCGCCGAGGTCCTCAAAGCCATACCCAAGCCCTTCACCTAGACAAACAGCCGGCCGAATCTTCAGCCGGCTGCCCTTGCCATTATCGTATCAAGAGGATGCGGCAGATCAGCATCTTCTTTGAATCATCCGCTTAGTTGACCGCGTCCGAAAGACCGGCGCCCGCCTTGAACTTGACCACCTTTTTGGCTGGAATCTGAATCGCATCCCCGGTACGCGGGTTGCGGCCGGTACGAGCGCCGCGCTGTTCTACCGACCACGAGCCAAAACCAACCAGCGCAATGCGGTCGCCATTTGACAGCCCTTCCGTAATCGATTCAACCACAGCATCCAGGGCCTTGGCGGCATCGGCTTTGCTCAACCCGGATTTCCCGGCAATGGAATCAATCAATTCAGCTTTGTTCATGGTAACACTCCTTAAAAAGTACAAGTTTCCGCTATTATAGCACATCTTGCCGACTGCATAGACTCGAATCCAGCCAATTCGGGGCTTTGCGCCGGTCATCCATGTTCAGCCAGAAAGGCATCCACCTCGGCGCGGGTCGGCAGCGCCGTTCGCCCGCCCAGCGCGCGGCAGTTCATGGATCCCACGGCCGCGGCAAACCGCACCCGCCGTTCCAGGTCCCAATTTTGCAGCAGCGCGTACATAAACGCGCCGTGATAGGCATCGCCGGCGCCGGTCGTATCCACCACTTCGACCGCATAAGCTGGGAATGACCGAAGCCCCTCATCCGAATAAACCACGCCGCCGCGCGCGCCCAAGGTGACAATCGCAATTTTGGCGCCCTCGTTATACAGGGCTTCAGCGACGGCTTCAGCCGGCTGATTCGGCATCCAGTCGCGCGCCCACTGCTCCGGCACAATCGGCGCATTGACATAAGGCAGTATCTCTTTGGCGACTTGATAGGGGCAGAAGGGGTCCATCACCACCCACATCCCGGCTGCCTGCGCCCAGGCGGCCGCCTGCATGGTGGCTGGGGTGACATCATCAATAAACAGAACTTTCGCCGCCGTGATGATTTCGCGGGTGATGTCGCGCGGCATAATCGAACCGCCGGTGGCCATGCGCGACACAATGCTGCGGTCGCCGGTCTGCACATTGACCAGAATCACCGAAACATGCGAATCCGTTCCCGGCTCAACCAGCAGGTGCGAAGCATCTACCCCTTCATCGGCAAAGACCTGGCGAATGAACGCGCCATTCTCGTCATCGCCGACGCGCCCGATAATTTTGGTTCTGGCGCCCAAACGCGCCGCCGCCACCAGCGACGATGACGCCAAGCCGCCCGTCTGGCGCATATAATTCGTCACTCGCATGGTTTCATTATTCACAGGCATGTGCGGCACCGGCATCAAATGATCCACCGTGCAAGTGCCAATGCCGACAATATCAGGATAAGATGTCATCCAACCGACTCTCTCAAGCTGTCTATTCGATGCCCCTTTTTTAACGCCGGCGGCCCAATTTTGCAATTCGATGATGCCCCAGGTTAATCTGACAGGGAATCTAAAACTTAAAAAGATTTGACATCCATTGCGCTGATGCCGCATTCATAGCTATTAGCAAGTTTTGCTGTGATGCGGCTGTCTTGGCTTGGCGGCCGCATCACAGTCAGCCTCATTTCCCGCAATCCTCCCACAAGTAAAAAACGGCGGTCTTATCAGCCGCCGCTGGCGAACCGCTTTGTGATACCCTGTCCTGTCCCCGTCCCGTCATTGTAAAACCGAGGCGCGGGCATTGACAAAAGCGGCGCTGTCGGTATACTTGACGGCAGACTCACAAAGTTTGGCGGGATGGTGGAATGGCAGACACGGGTGCCTTAAAAGCACCTGCCCGAAGGGGCGTGAGGGTTCGAGCCCCTCTCCCGTCACTCTAATCCACGACGGCATCCGTCAATCCCGCCCTTGACGATGAACCATGACCATGCGACTTTTTCTGTGGCTGATGACCATCCTGAATTTGGCTGCCTGTGATGCAATCGCCAATTTTAGCGGCGCGGCTGTCGGTGAAGTCGGGCAAGTCACCCGCGTGATCGATGGCGATACGATTGATGTCCAGCTTGCGGATGGCATCTATCGCGTTCGCTATATTGGCATGAACACACCCGAACGCGGCGAACCCTGCCACGATGAGGCGACGGCGGCAAACCGCCGTCTGGTTGACGGCAAGGATGTGCATTTGGCGCGCGATATCAGCGAAACAGACCGCTATGGGCGGCGGCTGCGTTATGTTTATGCCGCGGGTGTCTTTGTCAACCGCGCCCTGGTTGAAGCCGGCTATGCCGAGGCGGTTGTCTACCAGCCCGACGATGCCTTTTATGAGGACTTCCGCCGGCTGGAGCAGGCCGCGGCGCAGGCGCAGCGCGGCTGTCATCCAAGCGGCATTTTCAACGACGGTTCGCAAACGCGCTAAACGACAGCGTCTGGCTGGAAAGTAAATCCGCCTATGGCAGTGAAAAAACTGGTCTATTATCCGCAGGATGAAGCGCGGCTGCGGCAGTTGTCCAAGCCGATACACAGCTTGAAAAACAAAAAGCTCAAGCGGCTGATCCAAGATCTGAAAGACACGCTGGAAGCTCACCCCGGGGCTGCCATCGCCGCGCCGCAAATCGGCGCGCTCAAGCGCGTGGCAGTGGTGAAGTTCGGGCAGAACGATGATGATGATGAACAGGCTATGCTGACCTTGATAAACCCCGAAATCATCGCTGCCGGCAAACTGGAAGCGGGCTTTGACGGCTGCTTGAGCATCCCCGACATCTATACTTGGGACACCTTGCGGCCTTCATGGATTCAATTCCAGGCATTGGGCGAAGACGGCGCAAACATTGACCGGCGCGTTGAGGGCATGGATGCGCGGGTGATTCATCACGAAATCGATCATTTGGATGGGGTCTTGTTCCTCGACCGCCTGCGAGACCCGCAGGAACTTTACACGCCGGTCAGGGGGGATGACGGCAAAACAACAATGGCGCGCCTGGCTGACTTGCCTAAATTGACGTGAAGCGCGCCCTCATCAGCGCTCCTTGTCATTGTCCTGTGCGGCGGGGGATTGGATTAGGCATCTGTATCGCGCCTGATTACACCTGGTTCGCTAAAGTGGTCTTCGGGCAAGGCAATTCGGCTTTGGAAATATGCGAATCGACTGCTCAAGTGTTCCATGTACGGGCTTAAAAGCCTGCATCGCCTCAGTGTATCGCCATGCAAAATTCGTTTATAAAGTTCATCTGCTGGAACTGTAAAATAGCGTTTGAAGTCGCTTCCTAATTCTTGTATGCCTTTATTCTGTAAGTCTTCAGACTCATCAATTTTCTCGAAAAAGTGATATCTTTCATCTTTGTTCTGTTTAACCCTAGTCCAAGTTCTGGATTTCCTTGTGTCTTTGACATTATCAATCTGAGTCACTATTACTCGGGCAAGATCGCTGGCTAACATTACCTCACACAGCAGCGCGTTGGGAATTTTTTTATGTTCTCGTGATTGATTATTGCGCGCGGCAAAATCCCAGTCCAAATCGCAATCTTGTGACATAATAACTGCAAAAGGATGTGTCTTTTGTGCGAAATTTGGTGATTGAGAAAACATGGTATCCAAGTCTATCGTCAATTCAATGACATTAGACAGCAACTCGCCCTGCCTCAATGCAGTATCCGGAGATGATTTCTCATATTTCATAACCGCTATGCCAAACCTTAGTCCTCATCATCAGGAATGATCGGAAATTCTGGTCTGACAAAGGTATGCGTTAGCCTGCCACTAACGGTTTGGGTTTGTGTCGTTGCTGTAGCTTCATCAGCAGCATAGGAATAGAAGCCTCGAATATCCGAGATTGTATCTATTAGCTCGTCTATTCCATCCGGCGGCAGTGTCGGCAAATGTAAATTGATCTCAAGGGTCTTATCAAGGTTTTCTTCTGATACATAGCACATCGCAATGACAGCCAAAGAAATGCGTTTTAGAAGCGGTTCTATTGCTGGATTTGAACCTGGCAGATTATGCAGCTTGTTTAATATCCGCAAAAAACCCCAAAGTACCTCCTCTAGCGACTCTGCGGTATCGTTGATACGTGTATTAAATTGTTCCAAATTAATGCCGATATCGCCGGACACTATCGTAACTTCAGGTCGATTCCGGTCCCATTGCGCTATGTAACCTGTCTTGAATGCACCAACGGAAAAGCCTTCTGTTAAGCGTGTTGTATTCGTTAAGTTTGCTGATAACATCTTCAGTTTTCATCTCCTTACCGCTATGAAAATCATAGTCCAGCAAATACATAATATGAGGCGAATCCACTGCCTTATCCATAACCAGGCCATGCTGCATACGGACAAAATCTTCTTCATTGTCCAATCGAATCAGGGCATTGCCATGATGTTCTGTCGCTTTATTCATCGTCTCATTAACAGCAAGCGGCCCCAACACAAAATCCGCCAGCAAATCGCGCCAGGCCACATCTTCCAGCCCCAATGCTCTGCGGTCAATCGCATTTTGATATCGCAGGCCGATTCTTGTCAGGAACGCAGGGTTATAGACTTCGACAAGCGCGTTCAGCAGCAGTTCCAGATAGCCGCGGAACTCTTCCCAGCAGGTGTATTTGCTAGTCTCGACGGCGACAAACTCTCTTGTCAGGCTGATGATCCAGCCTTTGTCTTTGCTCATAAATTGAAACCGGCTACTGCTTCTGGCAGGCAGTAAATCCAGCATCTCTCGAGGAATGATCTGTGCAAGGTTTTCAGGCAGTAAGTTCGCTGTATCATTTTGAAATAGTGGGAAATCATGCCGCAGCTTCTCCTGGAAATCCGCCGGCGCCTCTTTGCCTATCCGCAGGATGGCAGGAAATCTTAGCTGGCAAAGCACCAGTTTCAACGGATTTTTCCTGTAGATCACCCGTTCCGTTTTTGGAAATGGCATGTCAGCAAATTCTTTCTGTATCCATAACCCGACTCAAATGTACTTTAATTTATACAAGAATAACATATAAAAAGGAGACCATTTAGACGCTATTTGGCAAGATTATACAAAATACTTACAAACAATTACCCCACCTCAATAATATCCTTGGCGCGTTCCAGCAGTTCCTCGCGGCGGGCAGCCTCGATGCCGCGGCTCGTGAAATAGCGTTCCAGCAATTCCAACGGGGTTAAGCCTTCGGGGCTGACATCCAGCCGCGAACGGTCGCGCCGTTCGACTTCCTTGCGGATGCCGGCAATATGAAAGACACCGGCGCGTTTCAGCTGCTCAAAGACGGCGCCGTCCTTGAGCAGGGTTTCGGTCTCTGGTGTCAGTTGAATCACCAGGCGGACGATAGCATCGCGCAAGCGATAGCGCTTCATCACATCAAGGACTTTCTGGGTGGGGCTGTCAGCCTCGCGGCAGTCCACCCGCAGCGTCAGCATCGGGCGGGCATCGACCTTGACAAACCGCCATTCGGTTTGGCCGCGGCCGAGTTCAACCCAGCAGAAGCCCTTGGTATCGCCCTCTTCGCCAAAGTCAATCCGTTCAAGGCTGCCGCTGTACACCACAGCCGGGGCGTCATCGCGGCTGCGGGTCAGGTTTTGATGCTTGTGTATATGCCCCAGCGCGACATAATCCCAGCGCGGGTCCGCCAGCGAACCGAGGTCTACCTGCACATCGCGCCCCAGCATCACGCTGCGTTCACTGCCCCAGACCGAGCCGGCGACAGTAAAGTGGCCGGTCAGCAAACGCGGCGTATCAGCCGGCGCCAGCGCATCAGCCTGTTCGCCTAAGTTATCCAGCAGTTGATGCAGGATGCGCTGCAATTCGGCATCCTGTTCGGCAATCGTCATCGCGGCGGTGCGGACGGTCTCCATGATGCGAGCCCGAATCGGATAGGGCGCGGCCGCGACCACCACATCGCCGCGCTTGGTCGCAAGCCGCTTGACTTCATAATTCTGCGCGACCCAGACATCAGGCACATCCAGCGTGGCATAAATCTCGATGGCGGCGGCTTTGACGGCGTTAATCGGCAGGTCATGGTTGCCAACCAGCAAGACCGTCGGCGCCATCTGCGACAGATCGCGGATGCGATGGGCAAATTCTCGCTGATAGGTCGGATTGGGGCTGCGGGTCTTAAAGGCATCGCCGGCAAAGATGACCAGATCGACCTCGCCGTCACGGGCATACTCGATCATATCGTCCATGCGATGCAAAAAATCAACCACGCGGCTGCTCACGCCGGAATTGGGGTCGGTTTTGCCATAGTTTTCGATGCCGATATGCACATCGGCAAAATGCAAAACGCGAATCGGTTCTGTCATGGGCTTAGCCTCGCCTTCGCTCAAAGGACAATGCTAATCGCCGTAGCGATGGTCTTCGTCGCCGGTGCCGACCGGTTCATGGGTGGTGGTGACGCTCGTCCACTGTGGATTATCGCCGCGCAGATGCCCGAAAATCGGCTTTTCATTACGAAGGATGTCCACAAAGGCATGGATGTCGCTGATGGACATGAAAATGGCGCCCAATTTGCCGTCAATATCCACCTGCGGCGCCGGTATGTCGCTGTCTTCGGCCAGGAAATACACATCCAGGCGATAGTCTTCGCGGTTCGCGGTTCCCACGCCAGAGCAGCGCACCAGCCCTCGAATGCGGGCGGTGACGCCTTCAAATTCGCGTTCTTCCAACTGGCGCCAAATCACCATATACTTCTTGATTTCAAACACCGCCACCCGTCGATCCGACATGCTTCGCCCTTCCTTAGAGGTCTGACCGCCTGCGGTTATTATATCGCCATCGTTTCCAGCGCAACAGGGGAAAGACATGACCGCGCAAATGAACCCGATCATCCATATACACCTTGTCAGGCGCAGGCAGGCGCATTAGAATGCCGGCGATGATCACCTTGCTGACAGCATTTTATGCTCTTTGCGCGCTCTTGCTTGCGTTTTACACCGGTGGGCAGACGATTTTGCTGTTCCGTTATTGGCGTACCCGCCGCGCGGCTGCATCGACCCCGCCGATGGATGATCTGCCAGAGGTCACGGTGCAGCTTCCGCTCTATAATGAGCAGTACGTAGCCGCGCGCCTGATCGACGCGGCGGCGCGGTTGGATTATCCGCGGGACAAACTCCTGATTCAAGTGTTGGATGATTCGACCGATGGCACATCAGCGGCGGTGGCGGGGCGGCTGTCGCGGCTGGAAGCGCAGGGCTGTCGGGTGCAGCATGTCCGCCGCGGCGGGCGCAGCGGTTACAAAGCGGGGGCGCTGGATTATGGCTTGACGCGGAGCGGCAGCGAATATGTCGCCATCTTTGACGCTGATTTTGTGCCGCCGCCTGATTTTCTCCGCGCGACCATCCCGCATCTGGCCGCCAATCCGGCGATTGGCATCGTGCAAAGCCGCTGGGGGCATCTGAACGCGGATGACAATCACTTGACCCGCGCCCAGCGGCTCTCGATTGACACCCATTTTGTGGTTGAGCAGACGGCGCGGAATCGCAGTGGATGGCTGATTCCTTTCAACGGCGCCGGCGGCGTCTGGCGGCGAAGCTGCATTGATGCCGCCGGCGGCTGGTCTGACGATACGTTGACTGAAGATCTGGATTTGAGCTATCGGGCGCAGATCCAAGGCTGGCGCTCGCTGTTTCTAAACGATATTGAAGTCCCGGGAGAAATCCCGCCGCAGCTGGCGGCTTACAAGCAGCAGCAGGCGCGCTGGGCGATGGGCAGCACGCAATGCCTCATCAAGCTGGCGCGCCCCATCATCCAGGCAAAGCTGACCGCCGCGCAGAAAATCATGGCGATACAGCATCTATGTCAATATCTGCCGCATCCCCTGATGCTGATTTTGCTGCTGCTGACCCCGCCGCTGCTGCTGGCGAATACATTGGCGGATTTGCCGCTGGCGCCCTTGGGGCTGGTCGGATTGGCGCCGCCGCTGATGTACCTTGCCAGCCAAATTCATCTGTATGACAACTGGCGCGGCGGTTTGAAAGCCTTCCCGGCGCTGCTCTTGATTGGCACTGGAATTTCGCTCGGCAATACCCGGGCGGTCTTGGCGGCCATGCTCGGCATCAAGGTCGGTTTCCGGCGAACGCCCAAGTTCACCGGCGGCTGGGCTGGTCATCCCTACGCATTGCCGGGCGATCTGTCTGTTTTGCTAGAGATGGCTTTGATGGCTTATGCGCTCTGGGGCGCCGGGCTGGCATGGCATATTCAGCGCGAACTAAGCCTCTATCTGATGATTTATGCGCTGTCCTTCGCCGCCGTCGCCGGCTGGAGTCTGCGCGAGCGCTGGACGGTGCGCCGGGCTGCCCGGCAATGCCTCCTTTCGCGCTCCTCCAAGATACAAAACATGGAAATGCGTCCGAATTCACAGAAAGACTTGCACAAAGACCGGCTTTCAGATAATATCCCTCTATAAACGGTTTAGGCGGCAAATCCAAAGCGCGGCCTAAGAGTCGCCTTTTGCCCATCATGCTATGATATACCTTATTGAATGGCGGCGGAGGCGGCGAGGGAAGGATGATGTTTTCATCATCAAAACGGCGCGAAAAGGACGGCTTTCAGATGACTGGCGCCGCCGATGCGGTTTATCCAGTCATAAAGGGTTTTTATGGGTCAAAGCGATTCATTCAGGGCATTCGGCTTCACCTTGAATTGCCGTCATTGTGCAGTATCCAGCGCTTTTCGCGCCCTGGACCGCCATCTATTGCCGAAAATGGCAGGTCTATTGCCACCGATTTGGCGCGGTCGCCTTGAAAATTCAAAAAATCCTTGACAAAATCGGATTGCAGAGCATATACTTGGGAAGTTTTAGATAAAATTGGAGGCGTGCTGAAATGAATACCATGAACAGCAAGGCAGCAGTGAATAGAGAAGAGGCCATCCCCAAGCGAGGGACGGCGGCGCCTGTTAATTCGCCCCCCCCCCCCCCCCCGAATTTTCTTGAGGCTCGCCGCGCGGTAAAGAAAACGCTGCTGCTTTGTGCATTCCTGTTCTGCATCCTCGCCATGCCCGTCCAAAGCCAAACGGCAATCACATGCGGCTCTGCCAACACGCTCGCTGCAGGGACCTACATCCTGACCGCAGATTGCGATAACACCGCCACCACGATAACTGTTAACTCAGTCGAGGCGACCATCAACGGCAACGGCTACAGCATCAGCGGGGCAACCGGCAACCCGGTCATCACCATCACGAGCGCGGCCACACTCAATCTGAATAACATCACCATTAGCGGAAGCAGCACGGCCAACGGAAGGGTTGTCCAGATGAATGGAGGCTCGACGCTTAACGCCCGCAACGTGGTCTTCAGCGGCAATGCAGGCGTTCCATTACAGGTGAACGACGCCAGTTCAACAGCCACGCTTACCAATGCGCAGTTCGTGAACAACGGACCCGTGACTGATAACGCTCGACTAGGCTCTGCTCTGCTTGTGTGGGGCGACCCCGCCTCGACCATAGTGACCATCAATAGCGCCACCTTCTCGGGGAACAGCGGCCGACCGCAGGTGATCAGGGTCAATCGGGGCATACTCAATCTCAACGGCTGCATCCGAGTGAGCGGCAACCTCAATGCCGCTGGCGAAGCGGCGCTTTTAACCGCCACCGAGGCCGACGGCACCGTCAACGACAACCGCGACGACAGCCTTTGTCCCCGTCCCAAGAAGAAAAAAGAAGCAGCGCCGACGCCAACACCGACACCGCGCCCGCAGGCAGTGACCTGCCCAGCCTTGTCCCAAGTCACCGGCATTGTCGTCCATGCGACTCATGGGCTGGCGAGCGGCGTCCAGTGCCAGCGGCTTGACGGCGGCGGCATCGGCATCCAGGCTTTGGCTGACAGCTATATCGCCGCCGTGGATATATGGGGTTGGGTTGACCAAGGCGTCGAGGTCTGCTTCCCGCGGGCGGGACGGATTATATTCTTGGATGCGGCGATGATCCCCCGCTCTATGGCGCTTATGCAGACGTACATCGCCGGCGACAACATGACCTGCGCCTTGATTGAGACGGCGGGTTCGCTGGTGCTGCTGCCGCCATCCTAGCTGTCGGCAGGCTCCGACCAACATGCCCTGTCCCGCCTGTTAAGCGCGGCTGCAAGAAGATGACGAAACCTGAAACCGCTGGCGGTCAGCCCGCCCTCATCTGTGTTTCCAAGGTCGGCGACCATTTCCCGATGGATGCCAGCGCGTTCATTTTGGCGCGGTGTTTGAGGGCGGCCTGGGCAGCCGCGACATTGTCGGCTCGACTGCGCCACAGCGCCAGAGGCCGCCGCTGCAACGCGCGGGCATACGAAAAGCTCAAAGCCCAGGGCGTCTCATAGCCGGCATTCATCGCATTGAGATGGGCGGTCGCCTTGAGATCGCTTTGGCCGCCAGAGAGGAAGACAATCCCCGGAATGGCCGGCGGGACCGTCCGCCGCAGCGCCTGCACCGTGAGTTCAGCGACCGTATCGACATCGGCCGGCGTCGGGCAATCGGCGCCGGCGACCACCATGCTGGCTTTGACCAACGTGCCTTCCAGTTCAACCCGATGCAAATAAAGCGCATCGAAGCTGTGTTTGAGCAGCGCTTCGGTCACTTCAAAGCAGCGCTCAATCGTATGGCTGCCGACAAGTTCAACTTCCGGTTCGATAATCGGGACGATGCCGGCTTCTTGCGACAGCGCCGCAAACTGCGCCAGCACCCAAGCATTGGCGGTCATGGCATATTCGCTGGGGATATGGTCGCCGATGCGGATGGCGGCGCGCCACTTGGAGAAGCCGAACCCCATTTTGGCATAATCGGCAAAACGTTCGCGCAAGCCATCCAGACCGCTCCCGATAACCTCGCCCTTGGCGCCAGCCAGCGGCGCCAGCCCGGCGCTGGGTGATATCCCGGGCATCATGCCGCGTTCTCTGACAAGCTCCACCAGCGGCTTGCCATCGTCATTAGCGAGATGGGCGGCGTCTTCCGCTATGATCACGCCGCTGACCTCATCGCTTAGCCGCGGCGCAGTAAAAAGCAGTTCACACCAGGCGCGGTAGCTGTTCTCGTCGGCGGCGCTGCCCTGCTGCCGAAGCTGCTCCATCAAACGCCAGGCCGGTCGGTCGGCAGCCATAATCCCTTTGCCGGCGGTTACTAATTGGCTGGCGGTTTCTTTCAAAGTCATCGCTGTCATGGCATCTCCGTGTATGAATACAGTCAGTTCACGCGTGATTTTGGCAGGTTCGGGCAGTTCGCGCAAGTCCAGCCGCGAGCTTTCATCAAATCATAATCATCCCTGCCCGGCGGTCAGCGGCAAGGCAAGCCCAAGCTCGGTCAAAGCCGCCTTGAGTTCATCCAGCGGCAGGCCGATCACATTGGTATAGCTGCCCTCGATGCGGGCGACCGGACGAAAGGTCTGGTTTTGGATGGCGTAACCGCCAGCTTTGTCGAAGGGACCGCGGCTGACGATGTAGGCTTCAATTTCGGCATCGGCATAATCGCGCATATAAACATCGGTGCGAACATGGGCTGTGACGGTCTGCGGCGGCGCGGTTTTATAGACCGTGAAGGCAGTGTATACTTGATGCCGGCGATTTCGCAGTTGTTTCAGCATCCGGCGGGCATCATCGGCATCGACGGGCTTGCCCAGCAGTTCGTCATCGCCATTCGTGGCGGCGGGTTCGGCTTGCAGTGCAACCATCGTATCGGCTGCAATGACAATAGCGGGTTCATCGGCTAACATGGCGATGACGGCGGCGGCTTTCTGACGGCTCAAACGTTCGACATACGCGGTCAATGCTTCGCCCGGTCGCCGGGATTCGTCAATCTGCGGTTTCATCACCTCGAAGTTGATCCCTATCTGCTGCAAGAGACGCTGGCGGCGCGGGGAAGATGAAGCCAGTATCAGGCGCATGGCTTTCGCTTTCTGCTGAATCCACTGCGGTTGATTATAACCGACCATCGCGGCCAACGAGAGGGGCGGCGGTTTTGGTCATTTGATGATTTTTTGCTATAATGGTTTCTATCATAGAGACTATAAAATACTGGAGGCAAAAATGATAGACATTCGTAAAAATGACGTTTTGACCGGCACGCCCCTGCAAGGCATCCAGCTTAATGCGGTGATGCGTAATGTTTACGCATGGATGACCATGGGCTTGCTGATTACCGCCTTCGTGTCGGCGCTGCTAAACGCCAGCGGGCTGGCGCCTTCGGGGACGGTGATGCTGCTGGCGGTCTTCGGGCAGTTGGGGATTGTCATTGGGCTAAGCTGGGCTATTCATCGCATTTCGGCCACTTTGGCCGGGCTGCTGTTTTTCGCTTATTCGGCGATGACCGGCGTCACTTTCTCAATCATTTTTCTGGTTTATCCGATTGGATCGATTACCGCCGCCTTTCTCACCACGGCTGGCGTTTTCGCGGCCATGACCATAGTCGGCCTCACGACCCAAACGGATTTGAGCAAGTACAGCGCCTACTTTATCATGGGGCTGATTGGGCTGTTCATTGCCATGATCGTCAATATCTTTCTGGGCAGTTCGGCGCTGGACTTTGCTATCAGCATCTTTGGCGTGCTTTTGTTCACCGGTTTGACGGCTTGGGATACACAGCGCATCGCCAGGATGGCGGCTGACCCGCGCTTCGCGGTCAACGCCGATGAAACACTCAAGTTCAGCATCCTAGGCGCGCTGACGCTGTATCTGGATTTCATCAATCTGTTCCTGTTCCTGCTGCGGCTGTTTGGCGGCCGCGACTAACGGCGGCCGAGCTTAACGTTCCTTGCGCTTGCGGAAACCCAGCAGGACAAGCGCCGCCAGCAGCCCGGAGCAGGCCCACAGCAGAAACGGCGCATGCAAGGCCATGGTGGACAGGGCATTGCCGAAGGGGGGTGTGATGGTCGAGCCAAGATTCTGAAGCATCCCGCCAAATCCCAGCGCACTGCCCATCATGGCGACTTCCAGCCCCTCAATTTCGGTGATGGACGCGCCTTTGAGCGCCATGAAGCTGTCAAAGCAGCAGCCGGCGATCACCATCGAAAGCATCACCGACCAGAAGGCATCGCCGGCCAGGAACATCAAGCCGGTGCCGAGCGACATCATCGCGACGCCAAATGCCATCACCAGGCGGCGATTGCCGATGCGGTCCGAGATATGCGAAATCGGCACGACGCCAATGAGGCTGGCGAAAAAAAACAAAGTGATGGCGGTATCGGCGCTGACCGCATCCCAGCCAATTTCGCGGAGATAAGTCGGTACATAACCGACAAGCCCGCGCATCAAGCCGGCGACGCCAAAGCCGGCGAGCGCAATCACCCAGAGTTCGCGGTAACGGGTGACATGACGCAAATTGGCGAAAAACTGCTTCATATCGGGGCGGCTGGCTTTGCTTTTTTCCATCGGGGGATGCAGGAGCCCCCAGACTATGCCCAGCGCAACCGCGCCGAGGCCGATAAAAATCAGGACCGCCCGCCAGCCGCCCAGCATCGGCGACAGCACAGTTGCGCTCAAGCGCGAGCCAAGCATCAAACCGGTCGCGAAACCGGCCGACATCACGCCGCTGGCAAAACCCAGCTGTCCAGAGGCGAACCATTGCCGATTGAGCTTGATGAAATTCATGGGCAAGACCGGCTGCACCATGCCAAACAAAAAAGAAAACAGGAACAGCGACCAAAAATCAAAGGCAAAGCCGCGCAGGGCGCCGGTGATGCCGGTCGCCAGACAAAGCGCCACCAAGGAGCGCCGCGTGCCAAAATAATCAATAAAGGCGCCGCCCATCAGGGTTGTGAAGATGCCCATCACGGTGCCGACGCCCCATACCAGACCGATTTGAACCAGGTCCAAACCCAGCGAATCGGCAATCTCGCTAAACAAGGCCGACAGGCCGGTCGTGGGGAAGCCCATCATAGCAAAGCCGGAAATCGTAACCAATGTCAGCATCACCCAGCGATAGGAGGAGCTTTGGCGTTCGCTTTGGGTGAGCAGGGTTTGCATCATGGATTTCGGCGGCATAAAATCGGACGGTTTGAGGTATGGTAACGAAAAGGCGGGCGATAACAAGGGGCAGGCTCGGTCTTAGCCCATAAGATCATCGTTGTCGCATTTGGTTTTGCCGCTATAATTTGTATAAAAACAGACAGGAAGACAAAATGAGCTTTTTGAGCCGTCGAGAGAAAGAAAAAGCGATGCGTGCGGCCGGCCGCCTGCCCGATGGTCAGTCGCTCACGGAAAAATTTCCAGTGCTGACTTATGGGCCAACGCCAAAGTTTAATCGGGACACTTGGGATTTGCGCGTTTTTGGCGCTGTTGAAGCCGAAAAACGCTGGCGATGGGATGAACTGCTGGCTTTGCCGAGCCGACAAATCACGGTCGATATCCACTGTGTCACGCGCTGGAGTAAATTTGACACCGCGTGGGAAGGTGTGATGTTCCGCGATTTTCGGCGCGAGCTTGCGCTGACTGATGAGGCGCGTTATGTCATCGCGCATTGCGATTATGGTTACACCACCAATTTGCCGCTGGAAACCATGCTGGACGATGATGTGATGCTGGCTTACAAATACGAAGGCCGCTGGCTGCACGAGCCAGAGTTAATGGAGCATGGCGGGCCGCTCCGCACTTTGGTGCCCAAACGTTATTTTTGGAAGAGCGCCAAGTTCCTGCGGGCTTTGGAATTCAGCCCAGTGGACAAACCCGGCTTTTGGGAACAGGGCGGCTATCACAATGAGGGCGACCCTTTCAAAGAAGAACGTTTTAATCGGCGGCGCGGTTTTTAAGCCGATACGTATCAGAAGGGTTTGAGATTATAGTCAAAGTTTAAGACAAAATCCCTGTCTTTACACTTTTCAAGTAGTTTCCAGTTGTTTTTAGCAGCCCGTAGTTTGTTTATAGACAAACTTTTCTGCTGTTTGCCATTGCGTTTCAAGGTTTCAATGTACAATGTGGGAACAAAGTAGAAGTTAATTTCGCGTTCGCCATTCGCCTTTGATTCATCAGACCATACACCTACCACTATGTCAGATGTTTCTGTACTTTGCACGTACTCTTTTACCCCTGATTTATATTCTCGATCTACACCTCCTCTGATCCCGCCAGTAAAAGAGATGGATTTTGAAGCGGTCTTTACCTGAACTCTGATCAACTCTGAATCAGTTTCAACCACAATATCGTAGGTAGAGTGCGGTAAATCGACACGAGACGCGTTATAACCTCTGGCAAGCAACGCGCCGAGAAGCCTTGATTCATTTGCAAATCCCTTCGCAGCTGCCATCCTGCCGCTTTTTTCTCGTTCGTTTGTCATTATTCCTTCTCCAGCACAAGTACATAATCATCCTCGATCCGTTCCGCGCGCGGGACTTTGATGAAGTGATTGATGATTTCGGACACGAACCACGTGTCAATTTTATAACCCAAACTTGGGGCGGCATCCCGCAAATAACGCCAGCTTTCAAACACATGCCCGCGCACCATGTTTGAGCCAATGACAACAACATAACGGCCGCCGCGTTTTAAGACGCGATTCACCTCGCGCAGATTCAGCATCATATCTTGAATGAACTTATAAGCGATGTAGGCTCGGCGCGGCTCGATCTTGTACACAGACTGAATCACCGCATCGGCGCTGTCAATGCCGGTCAGGTGAAGCGACTTGTATTCCTTAGCGCTGACCACTTCGGTGCCGACATGTTCGCTCTTGAGGTCGCGCAGCGAACCATTGACAAATCCAAGCCAGTACAGTTCCAGCTGATGTGTTCGTGGATAATCGACCGCGTTCAGGTAAGGCGGCGACGTCAAAGCAAGGTCAAAAGTATCGGCGGGATACAAGCTCAAATCGGTCGCGCTGGCTTCGGTCGGTATCTCGACCGATGTTGATTTTCCGGTATGCGCCAAATCAACCATGCCTTGTATGTTTTTGTCCAGACGGCGCAGGAAAAGCTGAAATGAATAGTTTGGCGCAACCTGCTTGTTGAGCTTTTGCCGTATGACGGTGCGGGTGCAGTTGTTGTCAGCCTGCGAAACCCGCCGAATGATGGACGAAAATACAATCATCAGAAAATCACGCATTTGCTGGGCGCAGTCTATGCGATGGATGCAGCCCTTGATAAACGCCAATTCCTTGAGGACATAGGGACGAAACCACTTGTCGCGGTAAGGGAACTGCGGAACTTCATCATGGTTTTGACCGCCATCAAACTCATCAAACCGACGCAACAGCCGCTCGCGGGCATTCAGCAAATCATCCTTGTTCAGCGGCGTCGTCTTGACCCGCGCCAGCATTCTTGAAAAGGGATCAATATCGACGCCGACGCTGGGACGCTGCAAAAGCAATGCCTCCAGATTGGTCGTGCCGCTGCCCATAAAGGGATCAAGAACCAAGTCGCCGACTTGGCTGTGCCTTTGAATGATCCAGCGCGGCAGTTCCGGGAAGAATTTGGCTGGATATTTATGGATCCCGTGAGTGTAGCTGCGCTGGTCGCGGCTGATGAATAAAAACCGCCGTCCGCCGCTGCCCAGATACAAATCAACCGGGATATCGCCCTCAAGCCGCTGTGTTATCATTTTGGGTAACGTCATTTGGTACATTTTCGCCCTTTGTTACATGCACACAGAGTCCTTATATCGTATATTATAGCGCATCGCTGCTATAATGTCACGAAATATGGGTGCGTTTCATACCTTAGCAAGCCCAAACCCGCGTCCAGCAGAAAGCCAGCCGCCATGCAGATGCAAGCCGCCCTCCTGACCGAATCCAATACCCCTTTCCGCATCGAAACGGTAACGATTGCGGCGCCAAAAGCCGGCGAAGTCCTGGTTAAAATCGGGGCAAGCGGGGTCTGCCACAGCGATTGGCATGTGGTCGAGGGCGCCACCCGTTACCCGATGCCGATTATCGTCGGGCACGAGGGCGCCGGCATCGTTGCGGCAGTTGGCGCAGACGTCGCGCGGGTGAAGCCGGGCGACCATGTCACGCTAAGCTGGCGGCCTTCCTGCGGCGAATGTTTTTACTGCCAGCACAGCCAGGTCAACCTCTGCCAAACCTATACACCCGCGCTGCGGGCTGGCTTGCAGCTGGATGGCACCAGCCGCATTTCATGGGCGGGTCAGGCGGTGCATATCTTTAGCGGCTTGGGCTGCTTTGCCGAATATGTGGTGGCGCCGCAGCAAAGCTGCGTGCCGATGCCGGCGGATGTTTCGCTGGCGGCGGCGGCGCTGCTGGGCTGCGCCGTGGCAACCGGCGTCGGCGCGGCTATGTACACCGCCGATGTGCGCCCTGGGCAAAGCGTCGCCGTTTATGGCGCCGGCGGCGTCGGCTTGAACATCATTCAAGGGGCGAAGCTCTGCGGCGCCGACCCGATTATCGCCGTGGATGCTCATCCGACCAAAATGGACATCGCCCGTCAATTTGGCGCCAGCCACAGCTTGATGTCGGATAAAGGTGCCGCCGGCGCCATCCGCAAGCTCACGGCGGGACGGGGGGCGGATCATGTCTTTGAATCGGTCGGCCTGCCGGCTTTGCAGGAACAGGCGCTTGACGCGACCCGCCCCGGCGGGATGCTGACGCTGGTCGGACTGCCGCCGATGGGCAGCGCCACCAACCTGCCCGGCGCCATCATCACCCGCAGCGAAAAAACTATCCGCGGCAGTTATTATGGCACGGTCAACCCTCACCGCGATTTCCCCCGATTTGCTGATTTATATTTAGCCGGCAAGCTCAAGCTGGACGAATTGGTGACCCACAGATACCGCCTTGATCAGATTAACGAGGCTTATGCGGCTATGCTGGGCGGCGAAGTCGCCCGCGGTGTGATTGTCTTTTAGGTCGTTTGTCAGTTCATCCGATTGCGATAAGCCTGCCCGACGGCGCTGGCTTGTGAGCTAACGATGCGGATGAGTTCCTGGTCGCTGCTGACACAGCGCCAGCAAGGCTTTGCGGCGCATAGAATAGTGGTCTTTTTCTTCGCTGGACATTTCGGCAAAGGTGCGCGCGCTGCCTTTCGGCACAAACATATCATCCCAGCCGAAGCCATTTGTTCCGCGCAGGCAGTCGGCGATTACGCCTTCGGTATTGCCTTCGTGGATATGCGCCTCGCTGCCATCAAAAATCGCAATTAGAACTTTTGCCAAAGCAGTGCGGTCCCGCCCCCGCAGCCAGGTTTCGACAATCATACGGCGCATTTCAATATCTTCAGAAAAATCTTTAATGTAAGTTCCCGGCCGCCCGCCCAGGCCGCGTATGAACAGCGAAGTTTCTTCTACCAGAATCGGGTTGTAATCATTAGCTTTATAGGCTTCAATGGCTTTGTGCCTAACGACTTTATAGGGGTCCAGACTCTGGATTTCCTCAATATCGAGTTTTCTGCCGACGACCTCGTAATCCCGCAAAATGCGGCGAAACTCTTCCAATTTGCTGTGGTTGGTGGTGGCGATTTCAATATACGGCAGCGAACTGCGACGAGAATCCACGGCATTAATCACCCGCGGCTTGGTCATATAGAGTTCTCTGGGCATTTTCTCTTCCAATGTCTGTCACCGCGCGATGAACAGATTATAACAGAGCCTTGATTTTCAGTACAGCGTTCGACGAGAGATAGCATCCATCCCCCGCCTTTCGCATCCGGCTTAATCGCCGGCGATAGCGACAAACTCAATGGCAAGATCTACATCATCAGTCACATTAGTGACTGACGGCACTTCCGGAATGGTCAGATTGTAATCGGCATGCAGGACATTGGCGCTGGCGCGGCCGCTGATCTGTGTTCGACTGTCGAGGGTGACGCTGGCATGAAAGGTGAGGGTTCGGGTCACACCAGCAACAGTCAAGTCTCCGATGACGTCAAAAGCAAGGGTATCACCGACGCTGACGGACTCTGCCGAAAAATTGGTCAGCGACTGCGGCTCAAAGGTGATGAACTCATAGGCATCCTCCGCCGACTTGAGGATGCTGCTTCGCAGGGCGCGGTTGCGGAAGCTGTTGTCAGTTTCGAGGGTGCGGGCATTGATCACAATCGCGCCGATGGATGAAGCGGCCGGATTATCCAGATTAACCATAACAGCGCCGCCGACTTCACGGGTTGAGCCGATCACGGTGGTGCGGGCGCCGCGTAAATCTTCTTCAAGCGTAAAGGTCGCCTGGCTTTCTGCCGGCACGATCTGAAATTCGATGATATTGCTTTCTGCCTCGCTCGCCTCAACCGCATCATCGGCATCCAGGACGACGGCCGCGCCTGGAAACGCTGCATTGATTGCCTGCGGGATGGCTGTAGCGACTGCCTGCGAAACCGCCGTGCCTATCGCCGGCGGAATTATTACGGCAACCTCTTCTGAAAGCGCCGTATTGGCTGCATCGTTCGTAGCTTCAAACTCGGCAAGCGCTTCTGCCATCGTACGACTGGGCTCGCCGGCGCCGCCCGTTATCCAAATCCAGCCAAAGACCCCCGCCGCGATACCGACAGCGAATATCAGCAAAGCCAGCGAAGTGACCGCTCGACAGGATAATTCCCGATTGCGGATGTTCATTATGTCAATCCTTTTAGCTCTCGTTATTCATTTATTATACCGATGGCAGGCTGATGTGGTATATCCCAAACATATTCAAATATATCCCAATATCCCAAATGATACAGTAAGGCACTGAACAAGTCCGTCTGTTCAAAACTTTGGACAGGATGTTAAAATTTTTGTTGAAATCTATGAACAGGCTGGGCTCAAAAACGCTAAGGTTGTTCAAAACTCCACATCTGTCGCTGCGCTTGTGCAAAACTTCAGATTGTCCTGTTCAGACTGTTCATAAGCCGCTGTTTTTGAACATCTGCCTGTTCAAAACTTTTGCTGTCAATATCGCAGGTTGACATCTATTTTTAGGGATATATTTGCCATATATCGGTCAATTTTGGGATATGTTTGGGATATGCGGACTCGATTCTGTTTCTTATTGAAAAGTTTTGAACATTTTGAACAGGCTCTATTATTAATACTACTAATATAAACAAACTTCCATTCACAAAATCCTTTATTACACACATCCGCTCTCCAATCCTTAGCGAAAATCCAAGGACAGTGATACAATCAAAATAACCTGAAGCATTTAGATGGTGTACCAGATACACACGATAGGAGACACAGATGGCTGTTTCGTTCAAATGGCTGGGACATTCGGCATATTCATTGGATATTGACGGACACAAGGTATTGATTGATCCCTTTCTAACCGGCAATCCGGCGGCGGTATCCAAAGCGGAAGAGCTTGACGCCGAAATTATTCTTATGACGCACGCTCACGGCGACCATGTAGGCGATTCGGTTGAGATCGCCAAGCGCACCGGGGCGATGGTGGTATGCAATTTTGAGATGGGCGACTGGTACAGCGCCCAAGGGGTCGAGCATGTCTTTCAGGGCAACCCGGGCGGGTCATATCGCAATGACTGGATGACGGCTAAGTGGACAGCTGCCTTTCACAGTTCATCCTTTCCCGATGGCGCCTATGGCGGGCAGCCGAACGGCTTTATCGTCCGCGGCGGCGGCATTGCCCTGTATCATGCTGGGGATACCAGTTTGTTTGGCGATATGCGTCTGATTGGCGAAGAAGGCTTGGATCTGGCGTTCTTGCCGATTGGAGATGTCTTTACTATGGGGATTGAGGATTCGCTCAAGGCGATTCGATGGCTAAAGCCTAAATATGTATCGCCAATGCACTATAATACCTTCCCGCCGATAGAGCAGGATGTGGCGCAATGGGGCGAAAGGGTGCATCAAGAGACCGACGCCCGGGCGATTATCCTCAATCCGGATGGCGAATTTACGTTGGATTAGGCGAAGCGCGGTCTTTGTCGCGCAGTTCACGGATATAACGCTCGATTTTACTATAAGTTTCGGCAGGATAGGGATAATTAAGCTGCTGCGTCAGTTCCAGCGACAGGCGGCGAAAGAGTTCAAGCTGCATCAGCAGGCTGTGCCAGAGTTCAGCCGTATCCCAGCTTGACCAGATGCCCTCAAGGGCGCCGTACGTTTCATCATCAACCCAATCGCGTATGCGTCGGCCCAACAGCCAGGTATTGGTGGCTGGACTGTGGCCGGCGCGGGCGCGCCATTCCAGCAGTTGCAGCAGATTGCTTTTCATCGTCCAATCGCGGAATTTGACCACCCAGAAGTCGCGGCGGCGGATAAACTGCGCCACATGGAGCGCCTCGAACCAAAATTCGTCGATCACCGCGCGCAGCGCCGCGGCATTCGGCAGTTCGGGCTGCGGGAAAATACGCGGTGAGGGGGGCAGATTTTGGCAGAGTTTGTCTTTGTCGAGGGCGACGATGTAACCGCGCTGATATTCCTCGGATAATGCGCCGCTTGCCGCCATTGCCTGAATCGCAGCCGCGCCGACGAATTGAAAATCGACCTTTTTGCCGCCGGCGAACCAGACCAGACGATAGGGCGCATCGGGTTTCAGCGGAAAGCGGATCCAGACCTCGCCCAGCGCATCCAGCCAACTGTCGTCATACAGATATTGGGCAAAGTCGCTGGCGATGATTTGCAGGTCTAAATCCGACCATTCATCGGTCGAGCCATCGCTGCGCGCGAATGACCCGGTGATGACCGCCGCCCGAATAGGTTCTTCTTGGTTCGCCCAACTGATGATTTTGTCGAGGAGTTCGCGCCTTGGCACGGCTTCGCGCTCTGGAATGTGATTGTTCCGCTTCGATATTCTGTGTTAAAATAGGGATACCCTTTGAAAAGAATACGATGGAGACCTGTTATTTGCAATCATTAGAACTTGCACATCATATTGTTGACCTTGTCGAAGACCGCAAGGCAGAGGACATCCTCTTGCTGGACTTGCGGCCCGATAATATCATCGCCGATTTTTTTGTCATCTGTTCCGGCGGCAATGAGCGTCACCTGCGCGCCTTGACCGAACTTGTCCGCCAGGATGTGAAAGCGAATTACCGGCAGATGCCTTTTACCAACGAAGGAACGGCTGAGAATGGCTGGGTTGTGATGGACTATGGCGATGTCGTCGCGCATTTTTTCTCGCCGGAAAAACGCGATTTTTATGATCTGGAAGCATTGTGGGATGCGGCTTCAAAAGTCATGCTGCGGATTCAATGAGCGGACATCTGCCGCAAGCGCCGCCGGCTGTATGAAATCCTGGAGCGGAAAGGACAGGCATGATGCAAACCCTGATAATTGAAGTTTACCGAGCTTTCCGCAGCGATTGCAGGATAAATACCAGCGCAAACAAGGCGCTCAAGGTCAGCACGATACAGGCGCCGGATGGAATATCGAGATAGTAAGAGAAGTAAAATCCGATTATGCCGCTGATGATGCCAATCAGGCTGGCGACCGCGATCATCTGATGCAGACGTTTGACCAATAAGCGGGCGGTGGCGGCCGGCGTAATCAGCAAGGCCAGCATCAGCGAAATGCCGACGGCCTGCAGGCTGGCGACAATGGTCACGGCGATGAGAATCAGGAGCAGGATACGGAGCGATTCCACCGGCAGCTTGAGGCTGTGCGCCAGGCTCAAATCAAAGCTGATGACGAGGAACTCCTTGTATAGCAGGGCGATGATGGCCAGCACAGCCGCCCCCATTGCGGCCATCAAAGCGAGGTCGTTTTGGGCGATGCCGTTAATGCTGCCAAAGAGGATGTGCGTCAGGTCAATGGCGTAGCTGGATTGAGTGCTGACAATGGCGATGCCGAGCGCAAACATGGTCACGAAGACAATGGCAACGGCGCTGTCTTCTTTCAGGCGGTCGCTGCGGGTCAGCCAGGCGATGACCAGCGCCGAGACAATGCCGGCGCCCAATCCACCGACAAAGAGGCTGCTGCCGATGCTGCCACTGGCGGTATAGGATAAAGCGATGCCGGGCAAAATGGTATGGGTCAGCGCATCGCCAAGGAAAGCCATGCCGCGGACCACCACAAAACAGCCCACGACCGCATTGATGCCGCCAACCAGAATCAGCGCCAGCATACCGCGTTGAATAAAGGCATAGTTCAGAGGTTCAGCCAAGAAGCCAGCGATGTCCATATTACCCTCCCCCCGGCCGGGATGCTGACTAAATATCAGCAGCTTGTCGTTGTGCTGAAACACCGGCGCAGCAATCGCTAAAGGCCGTTACTAGATTCTTCGAACTCAACACAATCTGCGGCTTGCCGAAGTCCAGCAGCGTCCCATTTTTCAGGATGATGGTTTTGTCGAAACGCTGGGATGCTTTTTCCATGTGATGGGTGGACAGCAGGACAGTAATGCCCTGCCGCGTTAAGCTGTCTAGGGTTTCTGTGATTTCGCGCTCCGATGCGCGGTCGACGCCGGTAAAAGGCTCATCCAGCAGCAGGACGCGGGCTTCCTGCGCCAGCGCCCGCGCAATAAAAACCCGCCGCCGCTGCCCGCCGCTAAGTTCGCTGATTTGCCGGGCAGCAAAATCGTTCAGGCTAAGATGATCGAGAATGCGGCGCACGACGGCGCCGTCTTTTTTGCCGGGCAGCCGAAACCAGCCAATATGACGGCTGCGGCCCATCATAACGACATCGAGAACGGAGACTGGGAATGACCAGTCAATGTCGTTTTGCTGGGGTACATAACCGACCTGGCTGTGCCGGCTGTGACCGTCTTCCCCATAGATGGAGATATGCCCGGCGATAATCGGAAGCAGGCCGACAATAGCTTTGAAGAGAGTGCTTTTGCCGGCGCCGTTGGCTCCGATCACCGCGACCCGTTCGCCCGCCGCCACGTTGAAACTGATGTTTGAGATCACATGGCGGTCGCTGGGATATCCGGTTTTCAGATTGTTCACCGCCAAAGCCGGCTGGCTGAGGCTGATGCCTTTTTGCTTGGCGAGAGATAATCCGAATCTGACCATGCTTCGCTTCCCTTTTGGCTTATGCCTGATGTTTCAAACTATTCATCGCCGTTCAGCGCGTCAATGATAGCAGTCAAGTTGTAGCGCATATAATCCAGGTAAGTCGCGGCCGGCCCGTCGCTGGCGCTAAGCGTACCGCTATAGAGAACGACAAGCTCGGCGGCGGTTTCGCGGGCAATCGTCCGCATGATGTTTTCGTTGACGAAGGTTTCGCCGAAGATGGCCGGCACGTCTTCAGCCTTGATGAGGTCAATCAAGGCGGCGACATCGCGGGCGCTGGGTTCTGATGTGGTTGAGCCGCCGGGTATCACCGTGTCGATGATTTTGAAATCATAGCTGGCGGCCAGGTATCCCAATGAATCGTGGCTGGTAATCAAGATGCGTCTTTGCTGTGGCAGGGCATCCAGCGCCGGCTCGATAAACTCTTCGCTCAAGGCAAGCAGTTCATTGAGGTAAGCGGCGGCATTTGCGGCGTAGACGGCGGCGCTGTCGGGGTCAGCTTGGGAAAGGCTGTCGCGGATCATCAGCGTCCAGTACATGACATTGCGCGGGTTCATCCAGACATGCGGGTCACAAACGCCATGGCTGTGGCTGTCGTGATCGTCGTCGTCATCATGATGGTCGGCGCCGCAGTCAATCTCTTCCAGGCGGCCCAGCGCGGCAGCGTCGTCATGCGTATGTTCATCATCCGAAAGCATAGCCAGTTCGCGGTCGTGCTGTTCACAGTCGGCGCTGGTTTCCATCTCATGCTCGTCGTGGTCTTCATCATCATGTTCGTCGTGGTCTTCATCGCCATGTTCGTCGTGGTCTTCATCGCCATGTTCGTCATGGTCTTCATCATTATGTTCGTCGCGGTCTTCATCATCATGCTCGTCATGGTCTTCATCGCCATGTTCGTCGCGGTCTTCATCATCATGCTCGTCGTGGTCTTCATCATCATGCTCGTCGTGGTCTTCATCATCATGCTCGTCCGGCGCCGATGAACCGATGGCGATGATTTCGACGCAGGCGGAAGCGGCAATGATGCTGACGTCGTCGGCTGCGTTTTCGATGGCTTCAAGCAGCTGCTCTTCAAAGCGAGCGCCGTTGACAAAAACAAGCTGGGCGTCGGCAATCGCCGTCAGATCTTTGGGGGTTGGCTGGAAGTTGTGCGGGTCGGCGCCTGCTGGCATCAGCAGGGTGATGTCGGCTTGGTCGCCGGCGACATGATGGACGACGTCTGCCAGGATGCTGTGCGAGGCAGCCACCTGCATACGATCATGCTGTGCGGCCAGCGGCATGGATGAGACGATGATTCCGAGTACAATCAGGAGAGGGATAAACATTTTGGAAACCTTTCGTGGATTATTGATACGAAGTCTCATTATAACCAGAGACAGGCGCCGCTGTCAAGCTCTGATCGCTGCGGACTTTTCAGATGAGGGACTTGCGGATAAACTTGGCTCGGCGATGCAAACTAGGCTGGCATATTTATGATTCGACCGCCCGCTCTGCTTGAAGACACACAGCCAAACCCGACCTTGCGGCATCGCGGGCAAGGCCGCTGGCTGTTGATGGCGGTCATCGCATTGACCTCATGCACGTTGGTTTTGACGTTGGCGCTGCTGTTCACTTCGCGGCTAAGCCGAAGCGCCGCCGGCGTCCAGTCCGGCGAGCCAATCACAGCCGATAGCGATGCGTTTTCGCCTGATCGGTTCGATTCTCTTCCCGGCGGCGCCAAGCGGACGCGCGAGGTCTCGATAGTGGTGAATGGCAGCCGGCGGACAGTGAATACGGCGCTTGACAATCCGCTGGAAATTTTGCAAAGCGCGAAGATTGATGCCGCCGCCGGCGACATAATCCGGGTCAATGGGGCGCTCGCCAGCCTGGCGGCGCTGCCTGACTGGACGGTCCCGGCGGAACGCATCGAAATCCGAAAAGCCGTTCGGCTGACGATCCTGGATGATGGCCGACAGTCCAGCCTTGTCACGGCGGCCGATACCGTTGGCGAGGCTCTGTTTGAAGCTGGTCTCAATCTGTATTTGACCGATGAGGTCGCGCCGCCGCTGGAGACGGTCATTGACGGGGAGATGACCATCGCGATTAAGCGAGCGATCCCGGTCGCGCTTGTGGTGGATGGCGTTCGGATTGAAGCCCGCGCCAATGCGGAAACAGTAAATGCGGCGCTGGCTGAACTGAACTCGCCTCTGTTTGGATTGGATTATGTGATACCGGCGGGAGACACCGCCATCAGCGAAAATATGACCATCGAGATTGTGCGCGTCACCGAAGAAGCGGTGGCGCAGACCGAAACCATTCCCTATCAAGTGCGCTATCAGGCCGATGCCGACATGAATCTCGACGAAAGGGCAGTCATTCAGGTCGGGCAGAACGGCACCCGGGAAATACGCAGTCGAGTTCGCTATGAAAATGGCTTTGAGGTTAGTCGAATCGCTGCTGAAACCGTTATGGTCAAAGCGCCGGTGGATCAGGTGATTGGGTATGGCACCAAGGTGGTCCTGCATACCGCGCCGGGGAGTGCGCTTAAATACTGGCGCAAGCTGCGGATGTATGCCACATATTATCACCCGGCGGCGCTCGGCGGCGACAATATCACGGCGATTGGGGCGAAACTTGAAAAAGGCATCGTCGCGGCCGACCCCAAAATCATTCCATATCGGGCCAATGTCTTTGTGCCGGGGTATGGGCATGGGCAGATGGCGGACACTGGCGGGCCGCGGAGCTCGCCCTATTGGATTGACCTTGGTTACAGCGATGAGGACGTGGCTGATGGCAAGGTGGCATGGCATTGGTATGTTGATGTGTATTTGCTGGCGCCGCCCCCCGCCAAAATCAACTACCTGCTGCCAACGTGGACGCCGCTGCGGAACAGGCCGGACAACTGAACTCCAAGCCGGCATCTGTTTTTTTCCAAATCTGCAAGCCCTAATCAACCAGACGTTCGCCGGGCCTCATGTCCTTGCCTTCAAAACCAGGGAAGTCCGGCGGGTACTTGCGAACGCGGAACAAGAGATTCCGGTCGCCAAAATCAATGCCTTCAGGATTAGGCGGCTCGCCCTGTCTAATCAAGCCATTTCTGGTTTTGGGATTCACAAATTCCCAGACCACCTCGCCATCCGGCCGAACTTCAATCAGCCGCCCATGAAACCCTTCGGTAATCAACGTATTGCCGTTCGGCAGCCGTTGGACACCCGATAGAACGCGAGAGTAAAACCCATCGGCGGCATAAGACCAAACAATCTCCGCTTCCTGACTCCAATCATAGCTGCCGTCAGACCGCAGCGGGAGCTTCAATTCCATAATGGAAGAATGCTCTTCATCCGTATAGATCTGGTTTCGATTGTTAAAGAGGAGGATATTGCCCGCGCCCGGCAGACCAGCATCAATCCAGTGAACGTCATGCTGGGCGAACAGCTGACGGTCCTCCAGACGGATTCCCCCCCCCCCCCCCCCCCCGCATATATGCGAATGGATTGCCCCAGCGATACAGCAGATCGCCAGCCGAACCAGCCGCCGCTTCCGTAGACAGGCTGTGATCGATGATCCAAAATTCATCAAATGACCGCACGCTTAGCACAATTTGATCCAGTTCAGGATGATAGTTGACCGAATTGCTGTGCATCCAATCGCCGGGGCCTCTAACGTTTGTAGCTGGCACCCCCTTTAGAAAATACGACTGATAGTTGATGTCGATGCGGCGCCGAGGCTCATCAATGGCGCCGTAATTGGGCAGTTCAGAGTCAAAATCCTGCGCCAGATGATCCCAAGCATCCCACTGCCAGACAACTTCATCGGTCGAAGGGTCAATCTCGATGATGATGTCGGGAAGCAGATACCTATGGTCTCTAAACTCGGTATTGACAAAGTGAGTATCCAGCCCCATCGCCACCGCTTCATCCAGCGAATGATAATCCCAGGCAATCACAAGGATGCTGCCGTCCGGCATGATATCAATCCCATGATGCTGATGAGTTTCGGCGCCGATGAACTGGTATTCCCAGACCAATTCACCGTCCCATGTATATTCCCGTATGCTCCCATTAAAACGATTAGCCCCCGGTATAAGGGATGTATCCACGGCGTCTCTGGCGCCGGCGACGACCATCAGATTGCCATTTTCAAGCAGATGCGCCTCGGTGACACCAGTCGTTCCTTCAATATGCCAGGTACGTATGATCCGCCCGTCATTGTCCATCAAGTAGACTGATTCATCGGTCATCGGTGTAAGTAGAACATATCCATCATAAGCGCCGTCGGCGTTCACCATGACGCCAACGGTTCTTTCCTGCGCCAGCGCCGGAACAGATGTCAGCAGCAAAACAAGCAGAATCAGTGACTTTCGGCTGATGCTGAACAGCATGGGCATTGACCTTTCCTTTTGGCAGACTGACCGATATCCCCAAGGCAAGCGATATCCGCATAGATAAATCTATTCAAATCATCTGCGTTTGTCAAACGTCAAAATGCGCTCTATGTTGAATGCGGTATGCTTCGGCCTACTCGTCCTGTGAATTGGCAAATGCCTCTGTTTGAATCTCAAGCGGGACGTATGGGGTTTGCCACCAGGACGGAAAGGGCGCGCGGTCATAGCCCAGATAATCATCGAGAATACGGCGGATGATGGGCGCGACGACTTCCGAGCCTTCGCGCGAGTTCGCCATGACGCCGGCGAGGGCGATTTGCGGCTCGTCTGCCGGCTGATAGGCGATAAACCAGGCATTCGGATACAGACCGGTTTGGGCGGTGCCGGTTTTGCCGCAGAGCGAATAGCCCGCATCCTCGAATACAAATGAGGCGGTGCCGAGTTCGGTGTCGGTGATGACATCGCACATGCCTTGCCGCACAATATCAAGCGCCGCCGGATCCAGTTTCAGATCGTTCAGCAGGGTCGGCTGTTTGGGCGGGTCATTCCCCAGATGGCTGACGGCATAAGGCTGATAGAGCCGGCCGCCATTGGCAATCAGGGCGGTTGCCTGCGCCATCTGCACGGCTGTAACCGCGACATCCCCCTGTCCAATGGCGTTATTGATGGCTTGCGTGGCCGCGTCCGGAGACGCGGGGTCCAGAATAGCTAGGCTGCCGCCGGCTTCAAGCTCCGAGATTTCCAAGCCTAAGCCGGTCGGCCGGCCAAAGCCCAGCGAATCAGCATAATTCGTCTGTAGCTGACTGTCTTGCTGGAACATGAGCGCGCCCATCTCCCAAAAGAAGGGGTTGCAGGACGATGCCAGCGCTTGCCTCATGGTGATTTGACCGGTTTCCCCGAGTCCGTTGATGATGCGCCAGTCGGTGCGGATTGCCGGCGCATCGCCGAAACGCTCCTGACCGCTCCATTCAAGGGTGCAGTGAAACTCTTTATGGGGCTCCCAGATTTTTTCTGATGCCGCCGCCAGCAGGGTAACAATTTTGTAGACTGATCCAGGCGTGTACTGTTCAACAAGCGCCTTGTTTTGCAGGGGCGAGCGCAGGTCGCGGTTGATGCGCTGGAAGACGCTGCCGACATTATAGTAGGTATCGGGATTGAATATGTGAGGGTCAAAACTGGGATAGCTTGCCAGCGCCAGAATCGCGCCGGTGTGGATGTCTATAGCGACCACAGCGCCCCCCAGCGCGACTCCGCCCCAGTTGGCCAGGGCATAGCTGACCGCATTGGCCAGGGCCTGGGCTGTGATTTCCTGCAAATCACGGTCAATCGTCAGGGTGACCGGGCGCGGCGCCTGTCCGGCGGTGCGGCCCAATTCGCGGATGACAATGCCGCCGGGTTCAATAATCCGCAGAAAACGTTCGGGGCGCCCGGCAAGCGTCGCTTCATAGGCATTTTCGATGCCGGCTATGCCGACGGTATCGGTACTGCTGTATCCGCGCGCCTCCCAGATATCGATTCTATCGTTTGGCACATGCCCGATATAGCCGACCAGATGGGATGCGATGCCATGACCGTAATAGCGGCGGGCACTGTACTGCAAGACCTTGCTGAAGGCGGTATCGTCGCCAAGGATGCCGCAGTCCAGTTCCAGGTCTTCGCGGAATGCAAGATAACGCTCTGGGTCAACTTCGGCAATGTGGAAGCGGGTTTCGGGCAGGTAGCCGGCGAAGATCGAGCGCAATGTATTGACCTGCTGGCGGGTGACGGCGGCGAGGGTCTCCAGGCAGTCATCGACATCAGCCATATCCTGCTGGACGGCATACAGGCTGGCAACCGAACCGTCCTCTTCAGCCAGCGCCTTGCCAGAACGGTCATAGATATTGGCTCGGGGCAGAAAATAGCTATCGACATCCAGCCGCGCCTGCGATGACAGCCCATCGAAAATATCCATCGGCGACCAGGCGATCTTCCAGCCGCCTTCCTGAATCATCCGCAGGGTTCTGTTGGCATCTTCAATCGTGCCGAAGGCGGACTCTATCGCCACATCATAATCGGCCACGGCTGTAGCGCCTTGAAATTCGATCTGGTTTAACGTATGGGCAAGGCCGCCAAAACGGATGACATTGTGCGCCACCGCATAGCGATTCTCAAAGGTCTGCCGTGGATACAGTTCGCGGCTGCGGCTGGCAATCAGGCGGTACATGCCCTCGTAGTCTTCGCTATTCCAGGCATCGATAAAACTTCGCAGGACATCGGCGGGTTCGGCGCTGGTGATTGGCGTCGCCGGCGGTGGCGTATCCGACGGTCGGTCGGCGCCTGGATTGAAGCGCGCCGCGTCGCAAGCGGTGAGGATGATCAAGCTCAACAGGAATAAAAATGACAGGGGCGCTTTGGTCATAGGCTGCGGTTCGCTGATCACATGGATGTATAAGATACGCGCCTGGACGCTGAATCTCTTGGCATTATGCACGGCGGCGAATGGAAGCGCAAGGATGGGCGGATGCCATCAATGGGGATTGTTCCTTGAATGCGCTGTACGTTTGTGCTAATCTTGGCTGTATCCGATATACGAGGCTGCACATACATGGCGACTGAAAATCAAGTGTTGCTGTATCAAACTGAAGATGGTGAAACGCGGCTGGAAGTGCTGCATGAAGACGAGACAGTATGGCTTAGCCAAAGAGATATGGCGCAACTGTTTCAGGTAACGGTACAAACAATTAGCGAGCATATTATAAACATCTATGCAACGGGGGAATTGCAACGTGATTCAACTATCAGGAAATTCCTGATAGTTCAAAAAGAGGGCAGGCGCGAGGTATCGAGAAACATTGTGCATTACAGCCTCGACATGATTATATCGGTTGGCTATCGAGTCAATTCCTATCGCGGTACACAGTTCCGCATCTGGGCGACTCAAAAACTCAAGGAGTTTGTGGTTAAAGGCTTTGTAATGGACGATGACCGCCTGGCGCATGGTGGGTCAAACTACTTTGAAGAGCTTGAAGAGCGCATACGGCGCATCCGCAATTCTGAACTCAACTTTTACCGGAAAGTTCGCGGGGTTTTTGCCACGAGTATCGACTATCATAACAATGCGCCGCAAGCGAGAACGTTCTTTGCCACTGTGCAGAACAAGTTCCACTATGCAATTCACGGACATACTGCTGCTGAATTAATTTTGGAACGTGTAGGAAGTGACAAGCTCAACATGGGTTTGACCACCTGGCGCCGTGACAATATGACATTGCAGGATGCTTTTGTCGCCAAAAATTATCTTGAGGCTATCGAATTGAAACGTTTGGATTTACTGGTAGAGCAGTTTTTATCCTATGCCCAGCTGCAAGTTGTAGAGCAGAATCCCATGCGTATGGCTGATTGGGTGAGGAAACTGGATCAATTCATCGGTGAATTAAATGAGAAACCAGTCTTAACCAATGCCGGCGCTGTGTCACGCGCGAATATGGAAGCCAGAGTAAGGCAGGAGTACGAAGCGTATAAAAATCGGTTAATCGATGAAGAAGCGCTGTCTGAAGCTGAATTTACGCGCCGCCTGGCAGATGAAGGAGAAAACTTGCCGCCGGCAGATAAACAGAAATGACGGGCTCCGCGAACAGGGTTATAGGGACATGATATTGCACAAGCTCAATAGGCGCCGCTGCGGAAGACCACGCGCGGAATGGTCATCATCAGAATGCGGATGTCCAGGGTGATCGACCAATTCTCGATGTAATAGATGTCCATCAGGCACATTTCATCAAAAGGCACATGGCTGCGGCCGCTCACCTGCCACAGGCCGGTCATGCCGGGGGTGATTTGGAGTCGGCGCATCTGCCAGGCTTCATAAAGCTCAACTTCGGCGGGCGTCGGCGGGCGCGGTCCGACCAGGCTCATCTGTCCGCGCAGGACATTGACCAGGTTGGGCAGTTCATCAAGGCTGGTGCGGCGCAAAAACTTGCCGACGCGGGTGATGCGGGGGTCGTCGACAAACTTGGGATGACGCGGGTCTTCGTCGGAGGCTTTGAGCAGTTCGGCATACATTTGTTCGGCATCGGGGATCATGCTGCGGAACTTGAGCATCTCAAACTTGTGACCATCCTGGCCGACCCGCTCTTGCCGAAACAGGATCGGCCCCTTGCCTTCCAGCTTGAGCGCCAGAATAACCAGCAGGCAAATCGGCGCCCACAAGGGAAAGCAAACCACCACCAGCGCCATATCCAGCGCGCGTTTAAGCAGACGGTCGGCGCTGCTGAAGGGATCGTGCACGGCAAAACCCAGCAGTGGAATCCCATCCAGATTTTCGACTTGCACCTGACGCATATTGAGTTGCATGATGTCGGGCACGATGCGTAAATCGGTGCCGGTTGCATGGCAGATATCGGCAAGTTCCTGGATGCGGTCATAGTGCTTCCATCGGAAGGTGAGGATGACGGCATCGACCGCCTGCGCCTTAATCGCCGCTTCCAATTGTGATGTGCCGCCCAGCGCGGTCACGCGCCCCAGGCTGGCGTTGCCCCGGGCGGGATGATCATCCAGAAAACCGACCGGCTTATAGCCCAACTCCGGCCGCGCCAGTATGATGCCAAGCACCGCCTGGCCGACCTCGCCCATGCCGACAATCAGCGCTCGCCGGATCCCGATGCCGTGATTGCGGAGATAGGCAAGCGCCCAGCGGCGAATCAAGCGGGACAGCGCGCCAAACAAGAGGGTCAGCGCAGCCACATACAGCAGCATCAAACGGCTGGTCACCCAGGGTTGCAGGATATAGAACATAGCCAGCACAATGACAATCGAGACGGTGAGGCTGCTGCCAATCAGATACACTTCTTCTATCCAGGTGCGGCCGACGATATTGCGATACAGGCCGTTGCGCTGATAATTGAGCCAGATGAGGATGACATAAACCCCGGCAAAAGGGAGATAGGGGACAAAAGCGCGCTGTCCTGGATCCAAAGCCGGGCGGATGATTTCCAGTTCGTAGCGCAGTATGTAAGCCATGCCGAAAACCAGGAATGCCAAGACCCCGTCGATGGCTGGAAACAGCCAGCGGGGTTCTATGGTCGGGCGTTCAGACAAGGCTTGATTGGCGTTCATGGCGTTTTTATATCAGCGATGGCATGGCGATAGCTGGCGACCGTCAGTTCGGCGGTGCGCTGCCAGCTAAACAGCCGGGCGCGTTCTAATCCTTGTTCACGGGCTGCCGTGCGCCAGCCGCGGTTAGTCATAATATCCTGGAGCGCATCAGCCCAGACGACGCTGTCATCCGGCGGCAGGGTCAGGCCGGCGGCGCCGACGACTTCGGGCAGGGACGATACATTGGATGTTAATACCGGCGTGCCGCAGGCCATCGCTTCCAGCGCCGGCAGCCCAAAGCCTTCAAACACCGACGGGTACAGGAAGGCTTCGGCGCTATTGTACCAGCGCGGCAGGTCGGCGGCGGGGATGAATCCAATATGCCGGACATCATCGCCCAAGCCCTGCTGTTCAATGGCGGCGAAGATACTGTCCGCCCGCCAGCCCTTGCCGCCGCCTAAAATCAAAGGCAGCCGCGCCGATGATGGCAGCCGCGCATAGGCATTGAGCAGCATGGGCAGATTCTTGCGCGGCTCCAGCGTGCCGACAAAGAGCCAGAAGCGCGGTGGCAGGCTGCGCCGCCGCCGAAAGGCGTCGATTTCGGCGGCGGGCAAGGGACGAAAGGTCTCCTGGTCATATCCGAGCGGCGTGACATCAATTTTGTCGGCGGGGATATCGAGCAGGCGGTTCAGGTCGGCGGCGGCGCTTTGGCTGATGGCCAGCACCCGTTTGGCGCGGCGGCAGGTCAAGGCGGTCAGCATCCGCAGATAAAGGCGGCGGGCGCGGGTCAGCCCAGCGGGATAGCGGATGAAGCTCAAGTCGTAGACGGTGACGATCATCGGCGCCGTCAGCCACAGCGGCGCGGCGAATGCCAGCGCATGATACAGGTCAAACTGCTTCAGCTGCGCTGCTTGACAGGTTTGTTCCCACAGGATGCGGCGGGCGGGAGACTGGGTGTCAAAGCGGGCGCGGCACATCGTTATCCCGTCGAATGCGGCTGGATTGGCGCCGCCGACCATTGCCCGAAAGCGCCAGTTGGCGGGAGCGAAAGCCGGCAGATGCCGCAGCAGATTGTAAATATAGCCGTGGATGCCGGCCGCGCGATAGCCGGCCTGATGCGATAATAAATGTGCGTTCAATCCAATTTGCATACATTGGATTATAGCATATTTCATCTTTGGCATAGGATGTCTCTGCTGGCGCGATGGCTTTGAGAAACTGGATAATACTCGACACATAAGCCTAGATTCGCTACAGTAAATAAGGATATCGCGATGCTGGAAGGGAGGGCATTCAATGCGGCAAATGGCGCTGCCGCTGCTGGCGGCGAAAAAAGACCGTGAAACTGAAAGCGCCTATCGCGTGACAGAGAATCAAAAGCTGTCGTTTAAGGGTGAACGGCTTCGGCGCGGGCGGCACAGGCTGCATTCATATCCAGCGATGCTGCACCCTTTGCTGGTAGACTGGCTTATCGACCGATACACAAAGGAAAATGATGTTATATTCGATCCATTTTGCGGCAGTGGCGTAACGCTGCTGCAAGCGGCGCTGAAAGGCCGTCATTCCATCGGTTTTGATATTAACCCCTTGGCGCTAACGATAGCCAGAGCGAAAACGAAATGTTATGACAAAGAACGGCTGTGGTTTGAATATGAGGACATTCAGGCTAAAATTTCAACAGATGCAGACGGTGAGAATGAAACAGAAGTCCCGGCGATACGGAACATGGACTATTGGTACCGAGACGATGTGATACGCGACCTAGGACGAATCAGATACATCCTTAAAAATGGAAATTATCAGCACAGCGACTTTTTCTTGGCGCTGTTTGCCTTTGTCTGCCGCGACCAATCGCTTACCCGCAAAGGTGAATTCAAAAGATACCGCCTGAAGCAAGCCGATATGGACAAAAAACAGAACAAAGTTTTTTCAGCGTTTCTGTCTCATGCGCGTGCCATGATTGAGGTATTCGCGAACGAAGCCGCCCCCACAGCGAAGAGTCATCCGATTTATGCCAATTCCGAAGACCCTTTCCCTGAACAGCTTGAATATGATGTTGTCATAAGCTCGCCGCCTTATGGCGACAGCCGAACAACAGTTGCTTATGGGCAGTTTTCCAGTTTTGGGCTGGATTGGATAAGTGGCATAGGAACGGCAAAGCAAGAGACCAACATAGATGGGGCTTGTCTCGGCAGGGCGGGAGAACTGAACGCCGAATTGCAGGACTTTCGCATCCTGTCCGAATTGGTTGAAGGCATAAGCCGCATAGACAGCAAGCGGGCGCGGGATGTGCTGCATTTCTTTAATGGCTATTATAAAGCCTTGAGAAATACAGCAGGGCATCTTAGAGAGCATGGAACCATTTGCCTAGTT
Organism: Phototrophicaceae bacterium; assembly: GCA_965203755.1. GTDB lineage: Bacteria > Chloroflexota > Anaerolineae > Aggregatilineales > Phototrophicaceae > UBA6055. The sequence continues at coordinate 1,564,132 of OZ241910.1, forward strand.
GTTGGCAACCGGAGGGTGAGGGGCATACAGGCGCCATTAGACCAAATCACGGCCGCCTTCCTCGACAGTATGGGGATGAAGTTCAATGCCATCTTTGCTAGAAATATCCATAACAAGGTCATGCCATCCAGAAACTCGCCAAGCAACATTCGCGGCAAAACATCGGAAACGATGTCTAAAGAGTTCATCGTGATTTTTAATAAGGAGTGAGGCCCGTGAAACTGGAAGCAGTGCGGAGCGATCTGGCTGAAATTAAGAATAGCTTATATTAAGTACAGGACTGTCTGCGAAACTGCGGGGTTGCAGTAAGCGGCATGAACAGCCAAAACGAGGAGCGTTTTTGTGCATGGAAAAGGCGATTGTTGTGGCGACCTTCTATAAGTTCGTGCGTCTGTCAGACGGCGCGGCGCTGCGAGGGCCCTTGCTGAATGTGTGCCGGGAGGCGGAAGTCAGAGGGACGATTTTGCTGGCGGAAGAAGGCATCAACGCCACGATTGCCGGCCCGCGCGCCGGCATTGACCAGGTGATGGGTTTTTTGCGCGCCGAGCCGCGTTTTGCTGATTTGACATGCAAAGAATCCCGACACGACCAGATACCCTTTCGGCGGCTGAAGGTGCGTCTGAAGCCCGAGATCGCGGCGCTAAAAGTCGCCGGCGCGAACCCGAATGAACGGATGGGAACTTATGTAGAAGCCGAGGAATGGAATCGGCTTATCATGCAGGATGATGTGATTCTCATCGACGCCCGCAATGATTATGAAGTGCAGATGGGCAGCTTCAGGCATGCGCGTAATCCCAAGACCAAAGCCTTTAACGAACTGCCGCGCTATATCGCCGAGCAGCTGGATCCGAGCAAACACAAGCGAATCGCCATGTTCTGCACCGGCGGGATACGGTGTGAGAAGGCGACGGCATTGATGCTGCGGCAGGGCTTCGAGGAAGTCTTTCATCTCAAGGGCGGCATTTTGCGCTATCTTGAGCGGGTTGACCCAGCCGACTCGCTGTGGCAAGGCGAGTGCTTTGTGTTTGATGAGCGGGTTACGCTAGACCATTGTTTGCAAAAAGGCAGCATCAGGATTTGCGATGACTGCAAATCCATGGTCAGCGCCGCCGACCAGGAATGCCCTGCCTGCGGCTCGACGAATTTCCTCTAGGGGCTGTATGAATCCAATTTCATATCGCGTCTCTGAATATGCTCCAAGCTGTCGTATAATAGATATTATAGCGAACGGTTAAGGTCTGTTGTGGATGCGAATTGGAATCATATCAGATATACATGCGGATTATGATGCGCTAAAGGATGTACTCAATCGGCTTGATCAACACCATCGCGTAGACCGGATTTTGTGCGCTGGCGATTTAGTCGGCCGCGGGCCCGAACCCGACCGGGTGGTGGAGTTGATCCGCACCTGGAATATCCCGGTGGCGCGCGGCAATCATGATGAATGGGTTTATGGGCTGCGGGATGAAAACACCCGATACCTCCAAAGTCTGCCGCTGGATTGGCAGGGGGAGTTGGCGGGGATCGCGTTGTATATGTGCCATGGCAAGCCCGGCAACAATATATGGGGCATGTACAAAGATCATCTGTCCAAGACCTATCTTAAAATGGTGCTGCGGTCGCTCAAAGCGGATGTGCTGATTACCGGCCATACTCATACGCCGCTTCATTTGAGGACCAAACGAGGCTGCCTGGTCAACCCGGGATCGCTGTACACCTTCAAGAGTTCACGCGCCTCGTCGCACAGCTATGGCATCTTGTCCTTGCCCGATTTGAGCTTCAAGGTCTATGATGCCAGTCTGGGCTGTGGAGGACATCCTCTGATGAGCAGCTGAACGGATGCGATTGACATTGAGTGTATAATGAACGAAATGAAAGAGCAAAGGACAGGACAGTCATGAGTCTGATCGGGAATATCATCTGGTTGATTTTTGGAGGTCTTTTCGCCGCGGCCGGCTATATCATTGGCGGCTTGCTCCTGTGTCTGACGATTATCGGCATTCCCTTTGGCATCAAGGCGATTGAGTTTGGCTTTATGGTGATGCTGCCCTTTGGCAAAGAGGTCATCAATACATCGTCCGGCGACGGCTGTTTGCCGATGGTCTTTAATATCATCTGGCTGATTGTCTTTGGCTGGGAGATTGCGCTGCTGCACCTTTTTTTCGGGCTGCTGCTAGGAGTGACCATCATCGGCATTCCCTTTGCGCTCCAGCATTTCAAGCTGGTGCCGGTGGCATTGCTTCCTTTTACCTACAAATTGGCCAAAACAGCGCCGGACATCTATAAGTAATCAGCGCACAGCCAATCTTTTCAGGCAGGCGATATGCGCGTCTTCATGCTCTCCAAAGCCTGCATTGTCGGCATCTATCAGCGCAAACTTGAAGCCATCGCGCGGCAGGGAGTGACGCTGACGGCGCTGGCGCCGCCCTCATGGAAAGACGAACGCGGCGAGCAAGCCCTTGAGCGCAGCCATACCGAAGGCTATCGCCTGCGGGTGATTCCGATTCGCTTCAATGGCAATTATCATCTGCATCATTATCCCACTTTGGGCGCGCAGCTGCGGCCGGCGCGGCCGGACATCGTTCACATCGACGAAGAGCCCTATAATCTGGCGACCTGGCAGGCGCTTTATCAGGCGCGGCGTCTGAATGCCAAAACCCTGTTTTTTAGCTGGCAGAACATCAAGCGCAGTTATCCGCCGCCTTTCAGCTGGGGGGAAGCATGGGTCTTTCGCCAGGTCGATTATGCGCTGGCGGGGACGGAAGATGCCGCCGAGGTAATCCGCGCCAAAGGCTACAAGGGACCGATGGCGGTGATTCCGCAGTTTGGCGCCGACGGCGGCTTGTTCCAGCCGGCGAGTCCGCGGCGGCGGCGTCCGTTTACGATTGGATTTGTCGGGCGGATCGTGCCGCAAAAAGGGATCGACATCCTGCTGCGGGCGGCCACGCGGCTTCAGGGCGATTGGCGGCTGCGGCTGGTCGGCGGCGGGCCGGCGCGCCATGACATGGAATCGCGGGTTCAGTCGCTGGGCATTCGGGACAAGGTTGAGTTTTTGGGACAGTTGCCATCACCGGCGCTGCCGGCCGAATATCACCGCATGGATGCGCTGGTTTTGCCTTCGCTGACAGCTTCCAACTGGAAAGAGCAGTTTGGGCGGGCGCTGGTCGAGGCGATGGCAAGCGGCGTGCCAGTGATTGGCAGTGACAGCGGCGCGATTCCAGGCGTGATCGGGACGGCGGGCTTGATTGTGCCAGAGGGGGATGTCGACCGCTTGACGCAGGCGATGCAAAGGCTGATGAACCAGCCGCAGCTGCGCGAAACATTGGCGCGGCGCGGCCGAAAGCGATTTCTGGCGCATTTCACGCATGAGCGGATTGCCAAAGCCACAGTCGAAGTCTATCGGACGATGCTGGCCGGTCAAGAATGATGGACAGGTGAAAACTGGCGCAGGCGGCGGATAAAGTCGATGCTTTGCAGCCTGCTTTCCAGCAGATGTGAAATATAGCCCAGCATGATTCGTTCAGCTTGGGCGTGCTGCTGCGGGGTGACGCGCAGGCTTTGCACCCGTTCATAATGTTGGGCGTTCCGCAGCAGATGACGCAGCAGTTTTAAGGTGTGAAAATCCAGCGAGACCAACGGCGAGCCGATATGGGCGGCCGCCGATTGACTGACGACCCCACCTTCGTCGCTGCTGAAGAATTGGTCTTCAGGCCGCAGCGGCTGACGCGTGGCCACGCATTCCATAAGCTCGGGGCGGAAGCCGGTCAAATCCAGCAGATGCAGTTCATAAAAGCGGGCCGCCAAACGCGGGTCAGCGGCCTCGGCGATGCGCCGCAGGCTGTGATGAAGCAGGGCAAAAAGTTCGGCTTGGGCGACATCCTCGTCGGCGGTGAAGCGGTCCAGCAGTTCGGCGACATAATTGGCATAGGCGGCGCGTTTAAGGTCTTGGCGCAGGCCAAGATAGGGATCAATTAGTTCGGCTTGGACCAGAATATCGAGACTGCGCCCTTTGTGGATCAGGACGTCGCTGCGGGCAAAGAGTTCAATGTGTCCGCCGACTTTGGATTTGGGCTTGCGGGCGCCTTTGGCAACCGCGCTGATCTTGCCGTAATCAGGCGTGAAGAGCTTAAGCAGACGGTCGGATTCGCCAAAATCGCGGCGGCTTAAAACAATCGCCTGTGTGCGGAACTGACGGGGCGTGGTAAATATAGAGGACATTTTCCCACTCCCCAATAATAGCAAGACGAGCAACAAGTCCGCTTTGCTTAGATCAATTACTGCGCCGATTTTCGATTAGGGCGCGGCGTATTCAATCGAGCCAATATCACAGCCGACGCCTTGCGGTCTGGCGGTGCCGATTTGGTCGGTTTCCGGGCAGTAACCATCATCAGCGGCGTCAATGGCTGGACTGCCGGCCAAGAGCGGGAAATAAGCTGGCGAGCCATCTTCGGGTACAACAAGTTCGCCCAGCTTGGGATCGCCGCTGAGGTCCGACGAACAGGAGCCATCCTGAATGAAATTGCTGATATTATGTCTTAGCCTGCCATCAGAGTAACAGGCGTTTCGGCCGCGGCCAGCGATGATACTGTTGATGATACGCAGCTTTCCGTCTTCTCCGTTGAAGATCGCACCGCCCTTGTCAGCCGAGTTGCCGCTGAATGTGCTGTTGATGATGCTTAGCTTGTCCGCGTTCTCAATCGCGCCGCCCCGTGAAACATAAAAGTTGTTGCCCCTGTCAGCCGAATTGCCGCTGAAAGTGCTGTTGGTGATGCTTAGATCTCCCCAGTTCTCAATCGCGCCGCCACCGAATTCATCCGAGTTGCCGATGAAAGTGCTGTCGCTGATACTTAACTCTCCCGTGTTGCTGATCGCGCCGCCACCGAATTTAGCCGAGTTGCGACTGAAAGTGCTGTTGACAATGCTTAGCTCTCCCCAGTAGTTGCTGATCGCGCCGCCATCGTCTGAAGCCGAGTTGCCGCTGAAGGCGCTGTCGCTGATGCTTAGCTTGCCATTGTTGTAGATCGCGCCGCCATCGTCAGCTGAGTTATTGCTGAAAGTGCTGTTGTTGATGCTTAGCTTGCCATTAGAGTCGTATATTGCGCCACCATCCTCGTCAGCCAAGTTGCGACTAAAAGTGCTGTCGCTGATGCTTAGCTTGTCATTGTTGTAGATCGCACCGCCAAAGTATTCAGCCAGGTTGTCACTGAAAATGCTGTCGCTGACGGTAAGCGTCCCCTGCCAGTTGACAATCACGCCGCCGATGGGATTGGCGGTGGCATTTTTAAGACTTCTATCGGCGTTGGTGATGAGGTCGCCTTCAACATACCCATTAGTCATCGTCAAATCCTTGATGGTCAGCGTGCCGCCGTCGTTGTAAAAAATCCGATAGCGATTATTGCCGCTGATGGTATAGCCATTCCCCTCAATAGTAATCTTGGAGGTAATGGCGGGAAGCTCGGCTCTAAGCGTAATATCTTGACTTAGGATAATCGTATCGGCGCCGCGGCCGGCTGGACAATCGCCTTCGGCGCGGTCATTGTTGGCGGCGATGATGGCATCCGCCAGCGAACAGCTTGAGCTTAGCGTAATATCAGCGGCGTAGACTGGCGACACCAATAGAAACACAGTCAATATGGCTGTAAAGAGCAGGATCAATTTTTTCATGCTGGATTCTCCCTTGACGGGTAGACTTGGACATGGAGCATTCTTATAGTATAATACCTTTACAATTATCATGGCATATTGAATTTCCTAGCGCAAGGATTGTCCCCGAAAGCGCGAAAGTAGAAAAATCTTCTTAAAATTATTACACGGGTTTTTGAGACAGTTGAATAGTGCTTAGTTATCATAACCTGGTTATTGGAGGAGGTGTTCTGTTGAAGTTTTGCTATTTGGATGAGTCAGGAAAAGGTCAAGATACTGTTTTTATCATGGTAGGAGTTGTCGTTGATGCGATAAGAATGCACCGAACTAAAAAAGAATACAGCGATCTATTCAGCAAAATCGGAGATCATACTAAGATCTCTATTGCTGAAATTCATGCAAAAGATTTAATATCCGGTAACAAGGCATGGCGCGGTGTAGACCCTAAAACGAGAGTCAATGATGTTACTGAAATTCTTGACTGGTTTGCTAGACGAAGACATAAAATTACATTTGCGGCGGTTGATAAGAAACGTTTTCGTAGCATGCCGGACGATGATGAACGAAAACAAGCTCTTAAAGATACGTGGATCGCGGCTGCATTTCATATTGCACTCTCTTTGCAAAAAGATCATCAGAAAGAACAAAAGAACAAAGGTAATACCTTGTTAATTTTCGACAAGGGTAGAGAACCCGACAAATTGATTGATCTACTAACTGAACCCCCAAGTTGGTCGGATACTTACTATAATCGGCAAAAGAAAAAAGACCGTCTTGATCAAATCATAGATGTCCCGTTCTATGCCGACTCACATCATGTTCCTTTGATACAAATCGCAGACCTCATTTGTTATATTCTGCGCGGTTACTCTCAACTCAAAGATTATGACAAGGATGAAAAGTACGAAGGTGAGATAGCGCGTTATGAAGGATGGGTGGAGAAAATCAAAAAATGCTGTATAGATAAAAGACACCGATATAAGAAGATATCTGCTTGCGACACATCGAATTTTTTTACAGAACTTGCACCGCCCAGCTTGCGGGAACTATGAATTATTACTTGATGAACCTAATAAACGACCAAAGGAACACAGCATGACCGACAAAAGCGAGCATGAGAAACCGCAGCAAGAGGAAATCAAAGACGAGCCGCCAATCATCACTTCGCATCATCTCAAGCTGAATGGTAAAACGCTGTCTTATACAGCCACGGCCGGCAAAATGCCGCTCAAAAATGAAAAAGACGAGCTTGCCGCCCAAATTTTCTACATCGCCTATACCCTTGACGCCGATGATGACGGCGGCGAACGACCGCTGATTTTTGTGTTTAACGGCGGGCCAGGGTCGGCATCCATCTGGCTGCATCTGGGGGCTTTGGGGCCCAAGCGCGTCGATATGGGCGCCGAAGGATTTATGCCGCCGCCGCCCTATCGGCTGCTGGATAACCCCTATACCTGGCTTGACCTTGGCGACCTCGTGTTTATTGACCCGGTTGGCACCGGCTATTCGCGCGCCAGCGACCCCGAAGACAATCAGAAGTATTGGGGGCTGGATGAGGACCTGGAAGCCGTTGGCGAATTTATCCGTCTGTACCTGTCGCGCAATGAACGTTGGACCTCGCCTTTATATCTGGCTGGCGAAAGCTATGGCACGACCCGCGCCGCCGGTTTGGCTGGACATCTGATTGACCGCGGCATTGCCTTTAATGGCATCATGCTGCTTTCGACGGTGATGAATTTCCAGACCCTGCGCTTTACCAAAGCGAATGATTTGCCTTACGCGCTCTACCTGCCCAGCTATTGCGCGGCGGCGCATTATCACAGCCGGCTTGATGATGAACTGCAAAGCCGCGGCTTGCGTCAACTGCTGCATGAGGTCGCCGATTGGGCGGAGACAAGCTATACACTCGCTTTGGCGAAGGGAGACCGGCTGGACGATGATGAAAGGGATGCGGTTGCCGAGCAGCTGGCGCGTTATACCGGCCTGTCGAAGCGCTTTATTCTTGGGGCTGACCTGCGGATTAACATCATGAGCTTTTGCAAGGAACTCTTTCGGGATGACAAACGGGCGGTCGGACGCTTGGATTCGCGCTTTGTCGGCATTATGGCATCGGCCGAAGGGCAGTCCTTTGACTTTGACCCGTCCATGCACGCCATTGTGCCGCCCTATAATGCCGTTTTCAACCAGTATGTGCGCCAGGAATTGGCTTACAAAACTGACCTCAACTATGAAATCTTGAGCTTTAAGGTCAATCAAAACTGGAAATATGAGGGCGGCAAATTCCCGGATACCAGCGAAGGCCTGCGGGCCGCCTTTGCCAAGAACCCCTATATGAAAGTGTTTGTGGCGCAAGGCTATTATGACCTGGCGACCCCTTTCCAGGCGGCTTATTATTCACTGGATCACATGGGGCTGGACAAGAGCCTGCGCGGCAGCATCACCATTGCCGAATATGAAGCCGGCCACATGATGTATCTGCATCTGGCTTCACTGGCGAAGCTGAAAGCCGATGTCGCCGCCTTTATGGCATAAGGTCCAGCACACCCTGAATCTGCTGTAGATGAGCGATGCCGTGCCCGGCATAAACGCGGGCTAAGTCTTCAAGGGAAGCCGGCGGCCGGCCAGTGTCCGGCGCGAAGACACCGCTTTTGCCCCATTCATCCTCGCTTAGGTTCTCCAGCAGGATCGCCCAGCGGGCATGCAAGCCTTCCAGAATTTTCAGCGAATGTTCAATATCGGCATCTTTGGCGTCGGGATATTGGGCGATGGCATCGACGTCGTAAGATCTGAAGTGAAACTCCGGGCTGGTCAAAATGAGCTTGTAACGGCGGATGCAGACCATGTGAGTGTCTGCCAGGTGATGGATATTCTGGGCAATCGTCCATTCGCCAGGGTGATAGGGCGTTGTCAGCTCTTCGGCGGACAAGCCACTGACTTTTTGCCGCAGTTGGCTCGGCAGTTTGCGGATGGCATCGATCCAATCGGCGCGCGTGTTCATCATCATCCTCTCTCGGTGAACATTTTATCGTGCCAAACAGTATAGCGGCTGTTTGGCGTTTCAGGAAGGCCGGGCTGTCATTTCAGATAATTGGCGCACAGCCACAATATCAATATGGCCGCCTTGATGATTCAAGACAGCCATAGATTCACCGCTTTTTGACCGGCCTAGCCGGGCGGCATCAGCACAATCGATCCCGGCGTTTCAATCGCGCCGCAGGTCATGCCGTTGACGACGGTCGATGCCAAGGGCGCGATGGCGCGCGGCATAGTGCGCGCATCCAAGAACAGCAGATTGCCCGCCTGCGGGAAGCAAACCTCGACGCCCTGCTCGACATAGCCCCAGATATCGACGGCGTCAATGAAGCCGCCGTCCACGATGGCCTGTACGCCGATGCCGCCGCCGCCAAGCCGCTGACATTGGACGCCGCTCGCCAGCCCGTAAGTGGCATGGACAACAATGCCGGTCGCCTGGTTCAGGTCGATGCAGGTCGTGGCCAGCGGCCGCGCCGTGGGCGATGGCCGCGGGGTTGCTGTTTTCTTGGACTTCTTTTTCGGGAATTGCGGGAATACGAAACCTGCCGCCGGACAGAGGCCGGTTCTGCTGTCGGTGACTGTCCCGGCGCCACCAGAGCCGATCAACGCCGCGGCGTCGATTGCCGCTGTGCTGCCGTCTGCCCGGACATTGCTATCGAAAGTCATGCAGCCATTGAGTGTGACCGAGGTTCCACCCCCTATGGATCCGATCACGGCAGTATAGGAGTCGCTGTTTTGGTTGCCGCGGAAGATGCCGTTGGTGATGGTCACCGTGGCGCCGGAGAAGGCGGTAATAGCGCTCGCGCTTGCCGTGCCGGTGCTTGTCTGGATGTTGTTCAGGAACTGCACATTCCGAAGATTGGCTCGTGCGCCGCCGTTGGTGCCGTTAACCCATAGCGTCGATCTGACCCCAGCGGCTCGAGTGTTTCTGAAGATGAGGTTTTGGCCGTTAAGAGTTACTCCAGTGGCTAAGCTAATGGGTGGGAAGTTCGCGGTACCGCTGTCGCGAAAGGCGATATTGTTCAGATTGAGGACGGTGTTTGCGCCGGCTGCATAGATGAGACTGGTATGAGGCGGTCCGCTGATGGTGTGTCCGTTGCCGTTGATGGTGAATCTTCCCGATGTAAAACTCAGAATGGCAGTCGGAAACACGCCTGACCATCGGTCATAATTGCAGTCGGCGGTCATGTTGAAGGTGGTGATGTTGGATGCCGAAGTGAACTGCGCCCAAGCCGCTGGCAGGCCGCAGTCCGCCAGCATGGTTGGATTGGCCACCTGCGTCGGCGCGACTGGCGTTGCGGTTGCGCTTTGGCTTTGAACCGGCAGGGCGAGGATGCAGAACAGGAATACACAAAGCAGCAGAGTTTTCTTTACCGCGCGGCGAGCCTCAAGAAAATTCGGGGGGGGGGGGGGGGGCGAATTAACAGGCGCCGCCGGCCCCCGCTTGGGCTGGCATTTTTCTATATTCATCACGGCCTTATTATTCAAGATGTTCATTTCATCACACTCCAATTTTATCTAAAACTTCCCAAGTATATGCTCTGAAATCCGATTTTGTCAAGGATTTTTTGAATTTTCAAGGTAATCGCGCCAAATCGGTGGCAATAGACCTGCCGTTTTTGGCAATAGATGGCAGCACGTGGCGGTCCAGGGCGCGAAAAGCGCTGGATACCGCGCAATGACGACAATTCAAGGTGAAGCCGAATGCCCTGAATGAACCGCTTTGACCCATAAAAACCCTTTCTGACTGGATAAACCGCATCGGCTGCGTCAGTAATCTGAAATGCGCCCTTTGGATTCCGCGCCGTCCAGGTTAAACCTGATGGATGTCCCCGTCTTCATCATTCTTGCGCTTGTGCTTGGGCTTTTCATCATCGCGATGTCCGGCGCGCGGCCAAGAGCGGCCGCCGAAGAGCATATACAAGCCGACGCCGACCAAAATCAGCGGCAGCCATCGCCAAAGCGCGCCCGAAATGCTGCCAATCAGCCCGGGGATGCTAAAGACCAAAGCGATGCCAATCAGCCAAAAGATGCCGCTGACGTTTTTCAAACATTGACCGCCAGCCAGGCTGCGCCCCAAAATAGAGGCGGCAATGACCGCGATGATGCCCGGCCACCACCAGCCGGTCAGGAACAGCAGCCCCAGTCCGATAAAAAATACGCCATTTCCAATTTGCGCCGCTTTGCCGTTTCTTTCATCAATACCCATGATGTTCGCTTTCGCTTGATTGCTTTGCCGTCTAATTCTCCATACGAATCCACCAATAAAAAGTTGCGGCGATTCGCGGCATTGCTTTGCCGGCGGCCTCAACCGATTTGACGGAAGACCACGCGGTAAGACTCAAGCGATTCGTAACCGCCGTCCGCCAGACATGACTCGGCGCTCAAGCTGGCATCAAGCGGGTCGGATGCGCCCGGCATGTCAATCGCATAGTCGATGCCGGTTTCCATCTCGAAATCGGCGTAAGCATCGCCCCGTTCGGCTTTGAGCCCGCTGACGAAGATACTCTCTTTGTCTCCCCAATAGACGCGAATCCGCTCGCCGGGGATGCCCTCCCCGCGCCGGTCCACCACAGATGCCTCAATGATTCCAGGCCGCGCCGGGTCACAGAAGACGCTGGCAAGGCGGCCGGCAAAGCTGCGCCCGACCGGCTGGGTTGGCGCGATGCCAATCATCGGCGGCGCCAGTCCGATGCTGGGGGGCGGCGTTTTGCTGGGCGGCGGCGCTGGCATGGCCGCATTTGCTGGCTGGGTCGCCTGGGCGCCCTTTGCGCGGGTGATTTCAGGCGCCGCCGGCAGCCGGTCAGCACAGCCGCGGCGCCCCTGTGATTGATAGAAAGCGGTCATGGCGCGGACGGCGGCTGCCCCCCCGCCGCTTTCCAGATAGCCGCTGCGGCCAAGTTCACAGGCGGCCGCCGCCATGCCTTGAATCGGGTCCGGCGACGAACGCAGTTCCGTCAGTTTGCTTACCGCCCGGCCGAGGTCGCCCCGCTGCATATATTCGAGGGCAATCGCCGCCATATAATGATGGCGGTCTTCAAGCCGCAGCTGATAAGGCTCGATGCTGGATTCCTTGATTGGCCCCAGCAGCCAAGCACAGCCAAGTCCCAGCAGCAGCCCTAAGATGATGCCAAACGCGAATCCCCAGTTGGAAAGATAAGCCGGCGGAGAATGATCGCCGCTGTCTGGCGCGGCGGCCGGCGGCGAATCCATCGGCATCATGGATCGCCGCCCAAGCTAAGGAAGGGTTTCATCATGGGCGTAAGCCGCCCCAAGCCATCCGCCAGATCAATCAGCAGGCGAATATCGCTCAAGCTACGCGATGAAGCCATAATCACGCGCTCGGCAGCCTGCTGCGCATGCGCGGCCGCATCTTCGACTCCCAATCGGCCCAAACGTTCAGCCGCTCCAGCCGCGTCGCGGTCAAAAGCATAGCCGGCGGCGATCATCATGGTGTAGTCATCTTTGTAGCGCGGTTCCAATTCGGGCATCGCGCCGCTGCGATATTCGGACGGAAAGCGCAGCCAGCCAAAGTACAGCCCAAAGGCGGCGCCGATGAGCAAACCGAGAATCAAAGCCCGCAGAAATGGTCTCATGGTCTGTATTTCACAGCCAGCCGATCACTGCTGCAATGCCGCAATCGTATCGCAGGCCGGGCAGCTGCCGTCGGGACGGATGATGGCATAGCCGGCCTGCGGGTCATCCCCATAATTATCAAAATCAATGTTCCAGATGATAATCAATTCAAGCGGCATCGCGTCGAAGTTGGCTGCGATTTGGATCGCCTGCGCCAGCCATTCCGACTGTTCCAGCGCCGAGGTGTTGGCCGCCCAGCCAAAAGCCGACGGCAAAGGTCCATAGCCTTCGGGCGAAAGATAGCCCATTTCGGTCATGCACATCGGAACATCGGCATGGCGAAAAGGAAATTCCACCCGCCGCAGCATCAGCGGCAGATAGCGGGTCGGGTACTCGTCGCGCGGATCCCCGCCCTGTGAGCTTGGCGGCAGGATGCCTTCGTTGTAATGCACGCCGATGCAATCGGCGAAATTAGCGGCCCCAGCGTTGGCCATGCCCCGATAATAGCGGTCATCGTTCCAGACTCTTGCCAGCCCAAAGGCGCTCTCGGCGCCAGTCGGCGCTAATGCGCCGGTAATGACCAGGGTATCAGGATTGGCGGCTTTGATGGCGCGATAGGCTTTTTCCAGCATATTGACATAGGCTTTCGGGTCGATTTGCCCGGTCGGCCATTCACGGTCAAGATTCATCTCATTCCAGACTTCAATCGCATCAGCGCCGAGGGCGGCGACCTCACCCAGGAAGGCCGCATAGTCATCGAGGTAGGCATCGCCGCCGGCGGCCAGGGCATCTTTTTCGCCGGTGATGCTCAACAGAACGAGGAAACCGGCGCCATGCGACACATTGATGCGATGACGGGCAACGGTCATGTCACTGCCTTCATGGTAGGGAATCTGCCACTTGACCCATGTCATGCCGGCCGATTTCATCGCGCTTTGGGCGGCATCATCAAAGTGCAGCACATGGCCGCCCACTGGAATCGGCAGGCGGCTGTCCACCGGCGGCGAAGGCGTCATGCCGTCTCCGCGGCTGGCGGCCGCCGCGGCCGCCGCTTCAACGCCCTCATTTCGAATCTCCAGCGGCGCCACAACATGAAAGAAACTCTCTCGCTGGCTGTTGACGGCGCGAAGCCGAAGCTGATAAAAACCGTCGGAAAAACGGGTGGTGTCCCAGCTGCCAATCGCGCCGTCCACGACTGGCGCCGACTGCGGCAGCACGACCGGTATCCATTGGACCTTTGCATTGGCGGCCGCAAAGGGCGCGGCTTCGACAAAGAAAATCTGTTGGTCAGGGATATTGGCGGTGCCGGTTAATTCGACCGCCGCGCTGACGGTCGTTTGCATTGGATCCCAATTCAGCGTTAAATCAGTCGATTGCGCGCTGGATGCGGCCGCCAGCCCGAAGATCATCAGCAGGAGCAGGGTTGCAGATCGCATAAGCTCTCCATGTTCACATCTAAAGATAAAGTGATTATAGAATAGAGCGTCTTTTCTGACTATAGGCGGGTGATTTTTCGCCGATATCAAGCCGGCGGCTGCAAATGGCTTGGTCCAAACCCCTGCGCCAGCAAATCCGACAGCGTCAGCCGATGATGCACCGTCCCGTCCAGATCAGCCAGAATCACCTGCATCGCCGGCGCAAACTCGTATAGCGTCTGACGGCACAGGCCGCAGGGCGAGCCGCCATTCCGCGTGACGACCGCAACGGCGGCGAAATCCCGATGACCTTCGCTGACAGCTTTGACCAGCGCCGTGCGTTCGGCGCAGATGGCGGCCGAATAGGCGGCGTTTTCAACATTGCAGCCGGTGAACACCTCGCCGCCGGCTGTGCGAATCGCTGCCCCAACCGCATAATGGCTGTAGGGAATATAAGCCTGGCGGCTGGCGGCAATGGCGGCTTGGATAAGATCATGATCCTGTTGATGAGTCATAATGGTTACGCGGCTCCTTTCCAGTCCAATGAAGAGCTTGCAAAACAAAAAACATTATTTTGTATGTGCATGGGAGACCTTTTCGCTCCCGCCGAGCGGGCTTGTGTTTGCCTGGCCCGCGCTGTCCGCCGATTGGGGCCGGGTTTTTCGCACCTGGACCTTGCGGATGCGGTGGCCGTCGATGGATTTAACGGTCATGCTAAGAATGTCGGTGGCGATGGTCTCTTTGGCTTTGGGCACCCGACCCAAAGTCAGATAGATATAACCGCCCAGGGTATCGGCATCTTCGGTATCAATCGAACATCCGAGCAGGTCGTTGAGATCATCCAAGTCCATACTGGCGTCAATCAAGTAAGAGCCATCGCCAGCCTCAATGTAATCTTCCTCTTCGTCAAAGTCATGCTCATCGCGGATATCGCCGATAATCTCTTCAATCAGGTTTTCGATTGTGATTAAGCCCGAAGTCCCGCCGTATTCGTCAACCACCATCGCCAAGTGGACATTCTTCTCTTGCAGTTCTTTTAACAGCGCATCCGCCCGTTTGGTTTCGGGCACAAAATAAGCCGGGCGGATTAAATCGCTGATCGCCTGGCTTTCCAGCCCGTCCCGATTTTTGAGCGTCATCAGGATGTCTTTGGCATAGAGCAGGCCAATCACCTTGTCGATGCTGTCCTCATAGACCGGGATCCGCGAAAAGCCTGATTCCACAAAAGCCGCCAGCGCCGCCGTCATCTTGCTTTGGACATCCAGCGCCACAATGTCAATCCGCGGCGTCATAAGCTCGCGGGCATGGCTGTTTCCCAGCTGCAAAACCGAAACAATCATGTCTTTTTCCTCTGCTTCTATGGCGCCGCCGGTATGCCCGGCATTCACCAGAGACATGATTTCCTCTTCAGTGACAAGATTGACCAGCGGCTGGCTGCCAAACAGGCGCGAAACAAGGCGGCTGGTCAGCAGAACCAGCGCCGTCAAAGGCGACATCACCAGCAGCAGACCGCGCATCGTTCCAACCGCGATCCAAACCAGCTGCTCGGCATAGCTTGAGCCCAGGGCTTCTGGCAGCAGATCGCCCAATATCAACGTCAAGCCCGCGCCCAGCAGAATGGTCAGGGCGGCGATCACAAGGCGGGTGATGGTATCGCCATTGGCAATCGGGTCCATCATCAGCATGACCAGCGCGGTCGCAATCGCAAAGCGGGTCAGGATGTGGGCAATGCTCACGGTCATGCTAAGGCGGAGCGTTTTGTTGGTCAGCGTCATAAACTCCAGGGCGGCTTGGTCGCCTTCGTCGGCGCGGTCGCGGATGGCGGCGCGCCCGGCGTTTTGCAAGGCGGCGTTCATCAGGCTGACCGCGCCGTGAATGCTGATGAATAGCAATAACAAGAACAGCAGCGCTGTCATCAATTCCCTCTCATTGATTCACCAGTCGGACGCGCAAACAAGCCGAACATGACTCGGCATGATCGGCGCGGACTCGCTTCGCTATGTGCTTCGGACTTTGTGGGGGCGGTTCGGCTGCGTCGGTCACAAGGTTGCTACAACTCGGCTGACAAGATATGCCCAGTGTACCACAGAGATTTGAAATGTGGCAAGTTCAGGCTGAAATCGGGTATCGGCGCACAGCCGCAATATAATATGGCCGCCTTGATGATCCAAGACAGCCATAGATTCACCGCTTTTTGACCCGCCTAGCCGGGCGGCGCCAGATTCACGGATGTGAAGCATGAACGGCGGGATGGCGGACTTCGCGGCGCAGGATGGCTTCATGCAGCAGGAAAGTCAGCAGCGCGATGATAAAGAGCAGCAGCGGGATGGTTTCCAAGCCTTGCGTTTCCGCCAGCGCGCCAGCCAGCCAAGGCAGGAAAGCCATGCCCAAACTGGCCCCGGTGAATTGAAAACCAACCGCGTTGGCAGTATGCGCCTGACCGACGCGGACGGGTGTGTCCGAGAACATGATGGGCGCGAAAGGGGCGATTGAAAAGCCAATCAGCATCAGCCCCAGCAGACTGCTCGCCGGCCCAAGATTCGACCAGAGCAGCCCGGCGCCTGTCATCGTCCCAATCATGTTCAAGCGCAAAAACATCCCGCTGCTGATGCGGTTTATCGCAAATCCGACCAGAAAACGGCTCATCGTCAGGCTGCCCCAATACAGGCTGACCCATGTCCCAGCGACTTTGGGGTCAATCGCGCGGGATTCAATCAACAAGCTGTTGGCGAACTGCCCGGTGACCAGTTCAGCGCCGGTTGCCACTATGAAGGTCGTGACCATCAGCCAGACAATCGGCAGCCGCAGGGTTTGGCTAAGGCTGGAGCTTGATTCCCGGCGCCGTTTTGGCGGTGTTTCGGCGATGCGCCACTCATGGCGGGTGATGACAAACAGCCCGATCAGCAGGAATCGCATGGCTGCGAACAGTACATAAGCCCACTGCCAAGCCGCCCCCCAATCAATCACCAGCGTCGTCACAACGAAAGGCCCCAAGGTCGAGCCAATGCCAAAACTGCCGTGCAGCCAGTTCATCCGCCGCGCCGAAAAGTTGACGGCCGCGAAGACGTTGAGGCCGGTCGCCAGCATGCCGCTGCCGATCCCGTTGATGAAGCCGGCGAAGAGGCCGGCCGCCCATATCGGCGTCAGGGCGAAACCGAGCATACTGACCGCCGCCAGGCTTGTCCCGACAATCATGACCCAAGCGGTTCCAAAGCGGTTGATAAGCGGGCCGCTGGCGGCGCTGGTCATCAAACGGCCAATAGTGGCTATCGAAACCAGGGTGCCCAAGGCGCTCAAGCTAAGGTCAAAGTCGCGCTCGATATAAATCCAGACCACGCCCAGCGCGCCGCCGGACAAGCCGCCGACGCCAAATACGACGCAGGATAAAATGAACAGCTTGAGCGAGTCATTTCGCATTCGATAACCCTGGCAGCCGACTGTTTGCCAAGTTCGGGTGAAGCGCGCCGTGATGGGCAGGGTGATGAAAACGTTTGCGTTTAATGCGGGAGTTTAACCAAGTTTAAGCCCGGCTGCGAGGATGGATATGAAGGATTTATGAAAGCCGGCGCGCCGGACCGTCGGCTTGGCGCCAAAGCCTTTGACGCATCAAAGCCATCAGCCATCGCAGCTCCTCGATTTTAAGCGTCATGCCCGCCAGCAGGAAGATGCCGCCATAAAGCGCCGCGCTGACGATGACCAGAATCGCCTCGTGGATGATGCTTGATGCGCCAATCAGCCCGGTCAGAAGCGGCAGGGTGACCACGGCCGCCGCCGCCATGATCAGAGATGCGCTCAAGGTCTTGACGGCGGTTATGGCCAGGCGCTGCGAGCCGAAACCGCCCAGCCGCCTTGCCAGCAGGATGCCCGCGGTCAAAGCGTGGACGCAGTGTTTGATGCTGTCGGCGGCCATCAGACTGAACAAGCCCCAGGTCTCGAACAAAGCCAAGGCGACCAGCATATAAACCACCAGGCTGATAAGCCCGATGAAAGCCGGCCGCAGGGTGTCCTTGCGGGCATAAAAAGCATAGACCAGCAGCAGGTCAAGCGCGGCGAAGGGCAGGCCAATCAGATACAGCCGCAGCGCCTGCGCCGTGATTTCGGTATCGGCTGAACCAAAAGCGCCATGCTCGAACAGCAGGACAATGATGGGAACCGCCAGGACAAAAAGCCCGATGGCGGCCGGCAAAATAAGCACGGTGGTCAAGCGCAGCCCCAGCCCCAAAGTATCCTTGAAGGCGCGTTGGGCCAAGGCGGTCGTTTCGGCCGATTGACGCGCCAGAGTCGGCAAAATCGCCACGCTGATAGCCGTCGCCACCAAACCCTGCGGGAATTGGATCAGCGCGGTTGCCCAGTTCATATAGGCGATGCCGCCGACGCCGGTTTGGCTGGCGATGTTATAGCTGAAGGGGCGGATAATCAGTATGTCCATGATGAGCGAAAGCAGCACCGGCGCGTACAAAACGGCGATGCTTTTGACTGCCGGATGCGTCCAGCGAAAGCTCAGCCGCAGCCGCCGCAGCTGCAATCCGGGCAGCTGTAGTATCATCTGGGCAATGGCGCCCGCCAGCCAGCCCAAGGCCGCCGCGAAAATGCCGCTGGCCGGCCGCGCGGTCACAAATGGCGCTGCGGCCGCGCCGTTTTGCAGATTGGGCATAAGCGTCAGAGGCGGCGCCAGCGCAATCGTCACCAAAACGATGCAAGCGTTGAAGACCACGCCGGCAAAGGCCGGCAGCGAAAATGAGCGCAAGGCGAACAGCGCCCCGCTGAACACGGCGAACAAGCCCATGAAAATCAGGGCCGGCGCCGTCAGCCGCAGCAGATCCGTCGCCAAAGTCAGGGTGTGATCATCGGCGCCGCCGGCGACCGCCAGCACAATCTGGGGCGCGAACCATTCAATCAGCAAGACCAGCAGCGCCAGCGCGACGGTCACCAGGCTGAACAAAATCGATACAGCCCGCCATAATTCGCCTTGGCCGCGCCGGGCGATGATTTCGCTTAGCGTCGGCACAACCGCGCCGTTGATATGCCCGCCAATCAGCAGGTCATAAATGGCTTTCGGCACAATAATCGCCACCTGAAAGGCGTCGACCGCGCCGCTGGCCCCAAACAGAAAGCTAAGGACAATCTCGCGGGTTAAGCCCAGGATGCGGCTGAACACATTCCCCAGCGCCAAAATCCCGCCGGCGCCGGCCACGCGGGCATTGGTGCGTTCCTGCTCGCCGCTTTGGGCATTCAGACTGTCTGTGGTCATAGATGGAGCTTTCGCGCTGGCAATCGACCGCCTAGAAGCGGTGTACCCATATACATCTTTATACACCTTATTCCTTATTTAATGAACCCGCGCCTGGGCCGGCGAACCGCAGCGAGCTTCCGACAAACTCTCGAACCCCGCCTTAGCGAAATCCAAAATCCATAATACAATCAAATAGCTGGAGGCAAGCCCTTGATGCAGGAACAGATGCAGGGCGCGGTTGAACGCATCACCTATTATAACGAGGATAACGGCTGGAGCGTGCTGAAAGTTCAGCCGAACGAACGCTATCCAAAAGCGCAGGCGCGCGACGGCGCCGTGACGGTGGTCGGCGTGATGCCCGAGCTTCAAGAAGGCGAAACAGCGCAGTTCATCGGCGAATGGGTCGATGACCCGCGCTACGGCCGTCAGTTTCGGGCGCAGCAGACGATTCCAGTCATGCCGCAGACCGAAAAAGGGATTATCCATTATCTAAGCAGCGGGATTGTCAAAGGCATCGGCCCGCGCACCGCCGAAAAAATCGTGAATTATCTGGGCGCCGAAACCATCGACATTCTCGATGCCGAACCCAATCGCCTGTACAAAGTGCCCGGCTTGAAGCCGGCATTGGCAGAGCGGCTGATCAAGGTCTGGGCCGCCGACCGCGTCAAGCGCAGCGTCCTGATTTATCTGCAAGGCTTGGGCATTAGCGCCCGCCTGGCTTTGCGAATTGATAAGGAATACGGCGCCCAGACCCGACAAATCATCGAAAACAACCCCTATCAACTGGCCGAGGATGTCTTCCTGATTGGCTTCAAGAAAGCCGACCAGATCGCCCGCAGTATGGGCGTCGCGCCAAATGACAGCCACCGCCTGCAAGCCGGGCTGCATTACGCCCTCAATGAACTGGCGCGGGAAGGACATGCCTACGCCCCCCGCGCCGCGCTGCTTGACAAAGCCGGCGAACTGCTGGCGGTGGATGATGGGCGGGCTTTAGAGGCGGCGCTGGCAGAGCAGCTGCTGGCCGGCAAACTGACAGAAGACACCCTGCATATTGAGCGGCGGTTGGAACCCGTCCGCGCCGTTTATCTGCCGCGCTTCTTCCGCGCCGAAACCGCCGCCGCCAGAAAACTCCGCATCATCGCCGCCAGCTTCAGCGAAATGGTCAATGATCATCAGGATACCGATTGGCATGCCTTCCTCAAACAGTTAAGCGAACAGAACAGCGTCAATCTGTCACATCAGCAGCAAAGCGCGGTTCGGGCGGCGCTCGCCAGCAAGCTCAACGTCCTGACCGGCGGCCCCGGCACCGGCAAAACCACCACCCTGCAAATGCTGATTAACGCGCTGCGCCGCGGCAAGTATCGGTTCGCGCTGGCGTCGCCCACCGGCCGCGCCGCCAAACGGCTTGGCGAAGCCACCGGCGAAGCCGCCAGCACCATTCATCGGCTGCTGGGATATTCGGCCGAGCATGGCGGCTTTGAACACGATGAAAACCATCCGCTGCCGGTGGACATGCTCATCATCGACGAGGCGTCCATGCTTGACCTGCAGCTCTTCCACAGCCTGCTCAAGGCTTTGCGGCCCGCGGCTCATCTGCTTTTGGTGGGCGATGTCGATCAACTGCCATCGGTGGGCGCCGGCAATGTCCTGCGCGATGTCATCGCCAGCGGCATCGCCGCCGTGACCCGCCTTGACCAAATCTTCCGCCAGGACGACAGCAGCCACATCATCAGCAACGCCCATCGCATCAACCGAGGCCAGCGGCCTTATACCGACAATGACAGCAAAGATTTCTTCTTCTTCAACATCAGCGACCCCGAAGATGTGGCGGCGATGGTCGTCGAGATCGTCAAGACCAGAGTGCCGCGGCGCTGGGGCTTTGACCCCGTGCGCGATATTCAGGTGATCGCCCCCATGTACCGCGGCGCCGCCGGCGTCAATAACCTCAACGCCCGGCTTCAAAGCGAACTGAATGGCAGCGAACGGCTGGCGGAGGTCAAAATCGGCGGCCGCCTTTTCCGCGCCGGCGACAAAGTGATGCAAACCCGCAACAGCTACGAAAAAGATGTCTTCAACGGCGACATCGGCTTCATCAACAGCATCGACAGCGATGACAATTCGCTGAAAATCGCGATGGACGGCCTCTATGTCCATTATGACTTTTCCGAAACCGATGACTTGATGCACGCCTATTGCATCAGCACCCACCGCTCGCAAGGCTCCGAATATCCGGTCGTGGTGATGCCGGTCCTGACCCAGCATTATATGATGCTCCAGCGCAACCTGCTCTACACCGCGATTACCCGCGCCAAGCGGCTGGTCGTGCTGGTGGGGACGCGCCAGGCTGTGGGCATTGCCGTCCGCAATAACCGCGTCGCCGAACGTCACAGCGGCTTGCTTCAGCGGCTGAAACGCTAAACCAAAGCGATGCGAACCCCTTCGCTTTGCTGTCGACTGAAGGTTTGCTTGGCGCCGCTTGTCTTGAAGCTGACGCGGTAGGGCATGGGCGCGCGGGCGGCGAGATGCGCCCCAAGCGGGCTGGCTTCGCTGTCGGGCTCAAGATATTCCAGCCGATGCGGCCCGACTTCAAAGCGCACCCCCGCCGCTTGCAGTTCATCGTCCCGTATCGGCTGCCCGGCCACCGCCAATACAGCCGCCATGATGCCAGCCGGCGGTTCGTGGCTGTCGCTGGCGAGACTTAGGCAGTCGATGCCGGTGACGCCGTTGGCATGGCGGGTCGCTTTGGGGACGCGTTCGCTGCGCGCCGTTTTGTCAGCGATGATAAAGGGAATAAGCCCCTGATATTTGCCGTAGACCTTGTTGTTGACCCAAGCCAGTTCATAACCATCGAGACGCTGGCGGCTAAGTTCATCCAAGCCGCTCATCTCGACGCCTTGACGGCGAAAGGCTTGATAGTCAGCGTCAATGTCGTCGGTGGCCATGCAGAAATCAATCAAGCCGCCGCCGCGTTCATGCAGCAGATCCCACCAGATATGCGCGCGGCTGTCTTCATAGAATGCCAGCAGTTCAATATACGCGCCGTCCTGAAAAGCGATCAGCGCATTATGCGAGCCGACGGGATGCCGGCCGCCTTCAACCACCGTGAATCCGAGCCTGCGGTAGGCCGCCGCCGCCTTGAGCGCCGGGACAGCAATCACAATATGGTCAATGCCGAGGATCATGGGCAACTCCTTTTCAATGGCTGACGGAAAACAGGCTCATACATAACCGCCCTCAACCTGGGTCACGAGAATAGGGTCATCGCCGTTGATGATGACTGTATGTTCATACTGCGCCGAGACGCTGCCATCGACCGTGCGTAATGTCCAGCCGTCGGCGCCGGTTTTGATGCGCCCGCGCCCGGTGTTGAGGAACGGCTCAAGCGTGATGACCATCCCATCCTGCAAGACATCGCGGTTGCGCTTGTTGTAATAATTGGGGATGGAGGGCTTTTCATGGATGTGCCGCCCGACGCCATGCCCGCCCAGTTCGCGCAAAGTGCGATAGCCGCGCCGTTTGGCGAACTTTTCCACCGCCCGGCCAATCGCATTCGCCTTTTGGCCGGGACGCGCCATATCAATCGACAGGTACAACGCCTGGCGGGTCGCGTCGCAGAGGCTTTCCAGCGCCGGCCGCGCCGGCGGCATGATAATCGTCGCGCCGGTATCGCCCCAATAATTTTCCAGAGCCGCCGACACATCCACATTGAGCAGATCGCCGGCCTGGATGATGCGGTCAGCCCGCGGGATGCCGTGGGCGGCTTCGTCGTTCAGGCTGATGCAGGTGTGACCGGGGAACTGGTAGGCGCTGATTGGCGCCGAGACCGCCCCCATTTTTCGCAGAAAGCGACCCCCAATGTCATCCAGCGCTTTGGTGCTCATGCCAGGTTCGACGCAGTCCAGCATCCATTTGAGCGTCAAACCGCAGATCTCCCCGATGCGCCGCATCCCGCGCAGGTCCTTGTCACTTGCCAGCTTCACGCGCCGCTATCCCTCCACTCGCTCCCCCAGCCGCCGTTCGGTGCCAGCCAGCAAACGGCGCACATTGCCCCGATGACGCAGCGTCAGCATCAGGCTCGAAGACACCGCGTAAAGCAGGAGAATCGGCGGCTGCAAGTCGGCGCCGACCAGCGCGGTCAGCCAGATGTTCGCGACCGCAAAGCCGGTCAGGACACCGAGCGAGACGTAACGGGTGCGGGCAATGACGGCCGCGGCAACCGCGGCCGCCGCCAGACTTTGCACGGGCTGGATCATCATCATGGCGCCAAATGCGGTGGCCGCCCCTTTGCCGCCGCGAACGACAAGCCGCCGCCGCCCCGGCTTGAACGAGGCTGTCAGCAGGGTCGCGAACAGCGACCAGTTATGCCCGGCCACAGCGCCGCTGGCCGCGACCGCCGTCGCCACGCCGACCTGCTGCGCCAGAATCACATCGCGCGCCAGCCAGACCGCCAAGACCCCTTTGGCCGCATCCATCAGCCCGGTGAACACAGCCCAGCCGCTGCCGACCGCCCGGGCGACATTGGTCCCGCCCATATTGCCGCTGCCGACCTCGAAGATATTGATGTTTTGGGTTTTGGCGACCAGATAAGCAGTCGGAAACGAACCGATGAGATAACTGGTGACCATACATAAAATCACTTGGACGGCATGATCGGCTGTGAACATTGAGGCTCGCCTGTCGGGCTAAAACAAGACCATGAAATCTTCCATCGCGGCGTCATGCAGTGCGCCGCGTCCATTAATGTTACCGAAATTGGGGCGATTTGACAAATCAACCCGGTGAGACTTCATGGGATATCTTTCAGCGGCGACCGAAGACGCCCCATGATCCTGTTCGACAAATCGGCTTCCGATGTTATAATGAAACGATGAATGCAATGAACAGGCTATCCAAATCCAGCGTGCAAGACATCCTGACATGACCCTGATCCCAGCCCAAGCCACACCCGACCATGCCCGGCATTTCGTCCAACTGGCGCAGATCGCCGCCGATGATATCTTCCTGGAACTGTTTGGCAAAAAAGCGAATGCCGTGCTGGAATCCATGTTTATGCAAACGAATAACGACAACAGCTACAGCTATACCAGTTTCTTGCCGGTGGAGGGCGAGATTGCCGGAATGCTTACGGCTTATACCGCCGAAGAAGCCCGTTCCCATGCCAATCGGACGATGTGGCTGATGCTGCGGTATGCCGGCCTGCAGTCGCTGCGCTTTCTGGCGGTCAGCGTCCTGCTCGGCGACATACTGGGTTTTCTGGGCGGCAATCTGGAAGCGGATGATTTCTATATTGCCATGGTGGCCATTTATCCGCGCTTCCGCCGGCGCGGACACAGCCAAGCCATCCTCAACCATGCCGGCCGCCTCGCCGTCCAGCGCGGCTCTTCGCGGCTGGCGCTGGATGTGGATGAACGCAACCAGATCGCCATCGCCGCCTATCACCGCGCCGGCTTTGTGCAGATCGACGAGTCAAAGAAAATACAGCATCAAGGCGAACGATGGGGACTGCTGCGGCTGGCGAAACCGGTCTAAGGCTCCAGCGAAGTGAAATAATCGCGCACGACATCGCGCAGCCCCAAAGGCACATAATCGCTTTCGAGGGCGCGGTTGGCCGCATGCTGATAATCGCTGAACACCGTATCATAACTCACGCGTGATTCACCGAGCGGATTGTCGTCGAAGTTCCCTTCGGCAAACGTCTGGTCGCTGGCGCCGGTCGCCAGCCGGATTTCGTCAGCGCCGCCGCCGTCGATGCCGGTCGGATTATAGATGGCGGCGTAATCAATTTCGCCAGCGCCGGTGCTGCGATTGTCGGTTTCCGCGCCCTGATCTTCGCCGCCGCTGCCGGGCAGGCTGGTGTTGCTTGGCCGGCCTTCGCCGGCGCCCTGGCCGGCGCTATCGCTGTCCTGCTGGCTGGCTGGGTTTTCGCCGCCGCCGGGCATATTTTGCAAAGCCGGCTGATCCCCTTGACTGGCGCCCGCCCGGGCAGCGTCGGCCTGTTCGCCGCCGGGCTGCGCTCCCCGCGGCCGACCAGCATCCGAAGTTTCGGCTTCGCCTTGCTGTGCGGCGGCCTGCTGCTGGGCGATCTCGCTGGCAGCCTGTTCAGCCCGTTCGGCTTGGTCTTGCAGCATTTGCTGCCCGCTTTGCGCCTCCTGGACGGCCTGCCGCGCCTGCCGCAGCTGCTCCTGCGCCTGATCAAGCTGCTCTTGCAAGCTCTGGCGGTCGCCGCTTTGCAGCGCCGCGGCCATATTTTGCAGCCGCTCCGACAATTCAGGGTTCGTCTGCGCCAGTTCCCGCGCCGCTTCGAGACTCATGCGCGCCGCCTGCTCCGATTCAGCGCCGCTTGCGTTTTCCTGGCGGTCTGCCAGCGGCATAAAGGCTTCTATGGCTTGAGCGGCGGCTTCCAGCGAAGATTGATCCAAATCAATCCCGTCTTGCAGGGCATTGGCGATATCCTCAATTCGCGATTCCAACTGGCTCATGGCGGCAAAGGCTTCTTCGGCGCTGATGTCTTCCGCTTGCAGCCGTTCCAGCGTCATTTCCAGCGCATTCAAAAGCGTTTTGCGGTCAATGTCCTCAAGGCTGGTGTCAGTGGCGGCGGTTTCGATGATTTCCCGAACGTCTTCCCGCGCCGCCTGCACAGCCGGCGAAGGGCCGGCGGGGGCAAGGTCCTGCCCGACCAGCAAAGGGACGAGGATCATCATCAGCACAGCGACCAGCAAGACCAGCAAAGCCATCCACTCGCGCCGCCGAAAGTCCAGCCCGATTTTGCCGCCCGCATCAACCTGACGCGCCTGCGCCAGCGCATCGGCGATTTGCGCCGACTCGATTTCCGGCGGTGTTTGGATGCGCCCCTCAAGCAGTTCAAGCGCCGTCGACACCCGCTCCTTCAAGCCAAATTCAAGGTCAAAGTAACGCGCGCGCGTCAGCCGCGAACGACTGAACAGCACAGCATGCAGCAGGCTGGCGAAACCGCCGATGCCGCAAATCGCCACGGTCATCAGCGCCAAATCCCCTGCCGGCCATCGAAACCGCGCATAAGCGATAATGCCAGCGGTCAGGCTGATGAACAAAGCGCCAATCATCGTCCGCGGCCAAGTCTTCGATAGCGCCCGCCGTTGATAGCGGCTTTCCCAGCCGGCGAGAATAGCCTCAAGTTCAGCGCTTTGGCTTTGGTATGCGAATGACTGACTTGCCATGACCTAACCCGCTGATAAGCTGTCGCTGCCAGTCAGTGTATCAGGAACAGAACGGGAATCCTATCGCCAGACCGACGAATCACAATGAACCTTGCCGGCCTGTTTTTTATGACTGCCGCGAGGCCGCGACGCATGAATCGAACCCTGTATGCCGCCGACTGCTTGGATGTTCTGAATGATGAAGATGAACTGCATATCCCCTAAATCAGCGCTGTTATTCGCCCGCTGCGCTTCCTGCCATACCGCGACGGAAGTTTAAGCCGCTTGTCTTGCAAGAGGTCTTGTACACTGTATCCTTGTATGCGCGGATAAGTCCCGGCGTCATCTGACCACACTTCACGATCTCGCTGATTCTCAACTGTACCCATCTGATCTTCAAAACACACTATGATACCAGCAGCGGCATCCAGCCTGCGGACAGTCTCGCTAAGGGCTTTGACGGAATCGGGAGTTACTTTCCCGCCCTTAACTTGAACAATGGCATAAGACTTATCGACCTTCATGTTCCTTATAAGCGATAGCTCAATCACGCCATCTATACCGCCATCCGCGCCTCTGTCGCCGGGCTTCTTTCGTATACCCATGCCATTCGCTCCAATCCTCCCGCATACCCATTTCTCAAACTCAAACGGATTTTCCCTTGCAAGTGACCGCGCCTCATCAACGGAATCCGGCAGACCGAAAGTTTTAATGTCAGCGCTTTGCACCTGATGGGAGAAATTGTCGAGAATCCGTTCCCGCATCAACTCTGTGGAGAAGCGCGATATGTCGATGCCGATCCACTGCCGGCCTAGTTTCTCGGCGGCGTGAACGGTTGTGCCACAGCCACAAAAGGTGTCAAGCACGACGTCGTTCGGATTGCTGGATGCCTTGATGATCCGTTCCAAAAGAGCGAGCGGCTTCTGCGTGGGATAGCCGAGTCGCTCGTTCCGATAACGATAAACCTGTTGAATATCTGACCATACTGTCGGGGGAATTTTCCCTTTGTTTTGCAATTTTATCTCGGATCCTGCCATTACCGTCGAGGCATTGGCAGGATACTTAATTCGCGCCATACTGGACTCAGCGTACGGTATTCGTACCGAGTCAGCATTGAACGTCCATTTTTGGGTCTTGGAATATCGAAGCAGGGTATCATGCTTCCGCGGAAAATCACGACGAACGGCTGATGGACTGGCAGGATAAGCCCACACAATCTCATTGCGAAAATTCTTCTTTCCAAAAATGACATCCATAACCAGCTTCAAGGGATGACTTTCAGCGGGGTCGCAATGCAGGTAGATGCTGCCGGTGTCCTTGAGTACGGCGTGCATTGCCCGCAGGCGCAGCCCCATGTTGAGCAGATAAGACGCCGAGCTAGATCGCCGAACATCTTCTATTTTTCTAACCAGCTTTACAATGTCCGCCAGGATGCTTAGGGTAGGATCAAAGCCCCTTCCCATCTCTGCCAGTCGCATATCATCATCAGTCGTCCAAGTCCAAGTATCCACAAAGGCTTCAACAGATTTGTAGCTTCTATCCTTATTCTTAAACGGAAGATTGTAAATGGATTTAGAATTGAAGGGCGGGTCAAGATAGATCAGGTCTATTGAATGCGGCTCTATGTAATCCTCAAGGATGTCCAGACAGTCGCCCCTATACAATTTGCGTATTCGCTTATCTGCCATTTCGCCTATCCTCCAATCAAATCCTTATGAATTTGTAGCTGACAGCCTACCACTTGTTCATTATACTCTTCTAGAGTGAATTCGTTAAACTGAAGAACAGAGGCGCCTGCCCGCCAGGCTTGCGATTTTGGCGTTTCCCCAGTATGATGACGGCTTGACTGAATCCTTGCATCAGCAGGTGAGACATGCCCCAAACCTATGTGGTGACCGGCGCCGCCGGCTTTGTCGGTTCGCATATCGCCGAGCATCTGCTCCGCAATGGGCAGCGCGTGCGGGTCATCGACAATTTATTGACCGGCGATCCCGCCCATCTCGCATTCCTGAAGTCGCTTGACGGCGATCTGTCGATTGCCAAGACGAGCATCACCGATCTTGATGCCTTGCAGACCTTGTTCAAGGGCGCCGATTATGTGTTTCATCAGGCGGCGCTGGCTTCAGTCCCGCGCAGTGTCGCCGCCCCCCTAGAAACCCATCTGCATTGCGTCACTGGCAGCCTGAATGTCTTGATTGCCGCCCGCGACAATGCCGTCAAGCGGGTAGTGTATGCCGCCTCTTCCTCGGCTTATGGCGACCAGGAAGGCGACTTTAAGGTCGAGTCCATGCCGCCGGCGCCGATTTCGCCCTATGGCGCCGCCAAGCTGGCCGGCGAGTATTATTTCCAGTCATTTTATCATGCTTATGGCTTGGAGACGGTCGCCCTGCGCTATTTCAATGTCTTTGGCGCGCGGCAGGACCCGCATTCAGCCTATGCCGCCGTCATCCCCAAGTTCATCAGGCTGATGCTCCAAGGCGAACCGCCGCCGATGTATGGCGATGGCAGCCAAAGCCGCGATTTTACCTATATCGACAATGTGGTGCATGGCAGCTTATTAGCCTGCGCCGCCAAAGACGCCGCCGGCGAGACCATCAATCTGGCGGCTGGCGGCCAAGTTGTTCTGAATGATTTGGTCGCCAAGCTGAACGTCATCCTTGATACGCGTTTGTCGCCGAGATACCTTGAGGAACGGTCGGGCGATATTAAACATTCGCGGGCTGACATCGCCAAAGCGGGCGCATTGCTGGGCTATAAGCCGATTGTCGATTTTGATGAGGGGCTGCGCCGCACTGTCGCCTGGTATCAGCAGCCGGATTAGGTTTCCTGCTTAATTAGGCTCGAAACCGCGCCTTGTACACAGCCAGCCCGGTTTCCCCGCGTTCTTGTCAAATTCAGGTATGGATATTACAGCAAGTGGCATGACCACTGTCTACTCATTCAGTAGCTCATCCAGCCATTCCCGCGCCGGTCTTCCTTCCCCGGCCAGCGCTTGCCGCAAGCCTATTTCGAGGGATGCCAGAATTTCGGCTTTGGTGGGTTCGCGGTAATCGCTGTCCAAATTTTCAGCTGCGACTGGGGGCGGCGGTGTTTGCTGGTGATTAACGGGCTCTGGTGATGCTTTCAGTTCCATGTCGATGCCTCTTTTCCATTTACAAATACAAATATAACACATTGCCTATCAACTGTCAAGAAATTGAAATGCAAAGAGTCGCTTCCGCCGCGCCAGTGGCATATCCCGGCTGACTTGGCTATAATCTGTCCATATCGCAAAAGCAAAGCCAGGATGAAAAGACGATGTACATTGACATCAGCAGCGAAGACTATCGCCTGCGGTTCGCAAGCGGGGAGCATGGCGAATACCAGTTTATTGACGTGCGCGAAGCCGATGAATATGCCCAAGCGCATATCCCCGGCGCCGTCAATATCCCCTTGAGCGAATTTCAGCGGCGGATGGATGAAATCAGCGACGACGCGCCGGTGCTGCTGGTCTGCCGCACCGGAGTCCGTTCAGCGCAGGCGGCCATGTTCATGGCAGGCATGGGCTATGATGAATTGTACAACCTTGAAGAAGGCACGCGCGGCTGGATAAAAAAAGGCTATGCCGTCGAGCGCCGGCTGCCCGAATAACCGGCGCCGGCAAGCCCAATTCCTGAACGCGTTTTTGGCAAACCGAGTTTTTACAAGGAGATGACAGCGATGGTTTTACGTTCCATGATAGGCGCAAACGTCAAGCGCAAGGAAGACCCCGGCCTGATTACCGGCGCCGGCAAATATGCTGGCGATATAAAACTGCCGGGCATGCGCTATGTTGCCTTTGTCCGCAGCCCCTATGCCCATGCCAGCATTCTGCGTATCGATACCTCCGCGGCATTGGAACGCGACGGTGTGCTGGCGGTCATCACCGGGCAGGATTTGCTTGACCAGTACGAACTGGTTCCAGTGGCGGGCGGCGATGCTGTTCAGCGGCAGCGCAGTCATTATGCCCTGTCGGTCGGTCGGGTTCGGCATATTGGCGAAGCTGTTGCCGCCATCATCGCCGCCGCGCCCGAAGCCGGCGAAGATGCGCTCGATGATGTCCTCGTTGAATGGGAAGAGCTGCCGCCGGCCGCCGATTTGCTAAGCGCCTATGCCGGCGAGGCACCGCCGATTTTCGCCGGGATGGACGACAATATCGCCGACCGCGGCGCCAAGAAAACAGCCGATGTGGATGAGGTGTTTGCCAACGCGCCCCACCGGCTTAGCCAGCGAATGCACAGCCAGCGGGTTGCCGGCGTGCCGATGGAAGTGCGGGCGGTTGCCGCCGCGCCCGATGCCGTGACCGGCGGCGTCACCGTCTGGACCAGCACGCAGATTCCGCATGGCGTCCGTTCCGCCTTGGCGGCGGCGCTGCGCCTGCCCGAAAATATGCTGCGGGTGATCGCCCCCAATGTCGGCGGCGGCTTTGGCGTCAAAAACGCGCTCTATCCAGAAGAAATCGCGCTGGCGAAGCTGGCGCAGCTTTATCAGATGCCGCTCAAATGGACCGGGACGCGCGTCGAGCATTTTCAGACCACCACCCAAGGCCGGGCGCAGGTGGCCGATGTTGAAGTCGCCTTTGATGAGGGCGGCCGGATCCTCGGACTGCGGCTGCATGTCATCGCTGAACTGGGCGCTTATCCGCCTTTTTATGATATCGCCCACCTGACCGGCTTGATGGCGACCGGCAATTATCATATCCCGGCCGTCGACTTTAAGGCCAGCAGCGTCTTCACCAACACGATCGCCGTCGCTGCCTATCGCGGCGCCGGACGACCCGAAGCCATCTATTATATCGAGCGGGCGATTGAACTGATCGCCGCCGAACTGGGGCTGGATTCGGTTGAAGTGCGGCGCAGAAACTATCTGAAACCAGAACAGTTTCCCTATAAAACGCCCACCGGCTCAACCTATGATACTGGAGATTATGAGGGCAATTTGGCGACCGCGCTTGAACTTGCCAATTATGAAGCGCTGCGCGGGGAACAGGCGCGGCTTCGCGCCCAGGATTCAGATGCCTTAATCGGCATCGGCATCGCCTCCTATGTCGAAATGTGCGGTTTCGGCCCTTATGAAAGCGGGGTGGTGCGCGTTGAGCCGGGCGGCGCGGTGACGGTGTATACCGGCTCTTCGCCCCATGGTCAGGGCGGCGAAACCACCTTTGCCCAAATTGTGGCTGATGAAATTGGCGCCGACTATGACAAAATCATCGTGCGTCACGGCGACACCGGCTCGGCGCCGATGGGGATAGGCACCTTCGGCAGCCGCGGGCTGGCCGTCGGCGGCTCGGCTATCGTTCGCGCCGCCGAGAAAGTGCGCCGCAAAGCTGTCGAAATCGCCGCCCACATGCTGGAAGCCGCGCCCAGTGATATTGAGTTCGCTGACGGGCAGTACCGCGTCAAAGGCCTGCCAAGCCGCAGTCTGGGTTTGACCGAGATCGCCGAACGCGCCTATACCGACAGGCTGCCGGATGACATCGAAACTGGCTTGGAAGCGACCGACTTCTTCCGCCCGCCCGATTTCATCTATCCCTTTGGGACGCACATCGCCCTGGTCGAAATTGACCGTCAAACGGGCGTCGTCGCCTTGCGCGGATACTATGCCGTGGATGACTGCGGCCCGCGCATCAGCCCGCTTTTGGTCGCCGGGCAGATACACGGCGGCCTGGCGCAGGGCATCGGGCAGGCTTTGCTGGAAGAGGTCGTCTTTGACGCTGAAGGGCAGCTGCTGACCGGCTCGATGATGGATTACGCCATGCCGCGCGCCGATGACTTCCCACAGTTCACCCTTGGCCAGACAGTCACGCCGACATCGCTGAATCCCTTGGGCGCCAAAGGCATCGGCGAGGCAGCGACCATTGGCTCGACGCCGGCGGTCGTCAACGCCGTCATGGATGCGCTGAAGCCTTATGGAATCCGTCATCTGGATATGCCGCTGACCGCGCGCAAAATCTGGGAAGCGATTGCATCAGCCTGATGGCTTAATCGAAAGACAGATTATGGCCGCCAACTATTCGCTGGCGAGCGATCTGCATGAGCTTGCCTGCATGGGCGACGGCTTGGGCGCTTATCTCCCCGGCAATGCGCTCTATATGCGCGTCGGCGCGGGCAATATGCCCCCATTAACAGCCGGCGCTTTTTTGCTGCGCCTGCGCCGACTCGGACACTTCCGCGCCCGGATGAACTTATCCCAGCAGGCGGCGCTGGACAAGGCGCGGGCCCAACACGATGCCCGGCGGCGGGAGTGGAGTCTGCATTACGAAAAGAAGCTGAAGCGCGAGGTTGGGTCGCGGCTGCGGGCGATGCGCGCGTTCTTCGACGAATGCGCTGAAAGCATGCGCGGCTGCGCCGCCGCCTATCCAGCCGAAGCGATGCGCCGAACGCTGGCGCAGGAAATCCTTATCGCGATGGACGACTTGGGTTATGACAAAGGCGATCTCATGCCGGCGGTTCATCAGAGCGACCGCGCCCTGCGCCGCTATGTGCGGGTTGGCGCGTTCATCTGGTCGCCCAAACTGGAAGCGGTCTACCCGCGCGATCCCTTCTGGTGGCTCTATGCCCGTCCCGATGCGACATTTGACCCGAAATCAGCGCCCGCGGACGCCGGATAAAGATATCCAATGAGCCTGTTTGTCGTCTTCCTGCTAGGCGCTGTCCTGCTGGGCGCCGGCGCTATGCTGTCCCCGGCCTGGCGCACCGCCCAGCCCCGCGTGGCATTGAGCGCGGCGCTGTGCCTGGCGCTGATTGTCGGCGGCGCCGTGTTCTATGCCGAAGCCTTTGCTTGGGATACGCTGGCGGTGGATTATCTGCTGTTTGCCCTGCTTTCCGGCGCCATCCTCGGCGGCGCCCTTTCGACCACCCAAGCCCGCGCCGAAGCCAAAGGCGAAAGACTGCCGGACAGTGAACAGGGCTGGCCCGGCCCGCAAGACCTGGCGTTCTTTGCCATTGCGGCGCTGGTGATTTTGATTCCGCTCTTCAATCTGCCGGCGGCCCTGGGCGCCCAAGCGCAGATACTCGGCTTGCACAGCCTGACGGCGCGCTTCGGCGAATCCTTTAGCTCGCTGGCGCCCTTTTATCCCCAAACGCAGGTCATCGTCGCGCCCGGCTTTCATGCCTTTTCCGCTTATCTTAGTCAGCAGCTT
Source organism: Phototrophicaceae bacterium (assembly GCA_965203755.1). Lineage (GTDB taxonomy): Bacteria > Chloroflexota > Anaerolineae > Aggregatilineales > Phototrophicaceae > UBA6055. The sequence continues at coordinate 1,597,366 of OZ241910.1, forward strand.
GACCAGCCCATCCCTATGATTCAGCTAAGCGCGGCGGCGATTCTGCTCTACCTGTTCATCTGGCTGGCTTATGATTTTGGCGCTGAACTGCGCGGCAAGCGGCTGGGGCGGGCGATGGCGATTGCCAGCCTGCTCTGCGGCGGCTTGCACTTGAGCTATCTCGATGGACATTTTGCCGAACTGATGGCTTTGCTGTTTATGCAGGCTTTCCTGCTGTATGCCCTGCGCTTTCTGCGAAAGTTTAACTTGGCGGATATGGTCGCCGGCGGATTGATGATGGGGGCGGTTGTCTATACCAGTCTGACGATGAGTCTTGTTTTGCTGCTTGGCTTTGTTCCCCTGTGCGCGCTGGCGTGGATCAGCCCGCGCCCCCGCGTCTCGCTCAAGCCGCGGCTGGGATTGACCTTCGGCTTTCCCTTGGTGGCGCTGCTGGGGACTGCGCCCTGGCTCGCCAGCAGCCTGCCCTTGATGCTGCCGCCAAGCCCGTCCCCGTTTTCAGCCGACATCGCCCTGCTCGGCGCCATGACCTTGGACCAGGGCATTGTGATTGTCCTCTTGGCAGCCTGGGGCGCCTGGATCGGCTTGCGCCGCCAAAGGCACAGCCGGCTGGTGACGATGCTGATGCTCTTCTGGCTGCTGCTGGTGGTCGAATTTTCGCTCTTGGGCTTGATTGGAAAGCTCCTGCCCCCCTTGTCCGATTTGGTGAACGCGCCTAATCTGGCGCGGCACGGGGTCATTCTGCCCTTTAGCTGGCTCGGTGGCATCGCGCTTTTGCGCCTGTGGGATGCGCGCCTGTCAAGCCAATGGCGCCGGCGTCTGCGGGCGGCCGCTTATCCCCTGATGGCGGCGACGGCTGCGCTGGCGCTGCTGCTGGGGCTTGCCTTTCATCCGATTTTGGATATCCTGCGGCCGCGGCTTGATTTGCCGGCGCAGGCCATCAGTTCGGATGATATCGCCGCGATGACCTGGCTGCGCCAAAATACAGCCAGCGATGCCGTCCTCATGGCGGCCGACGGCGATGCCTGGCTGCCGATTTATGCCCAGCGTCAAGCCCTCGATTTTCGCGCCGTGCGTTATTTCGAGTGGGATGATATCGAGCCATCCAACCCCAATGCGACCTTTGATTACCTGTTTCAGCGCGCGCCGGCGCCGGTTCCTTTTGGTCTGCCGCTGAAGCTGGTTTATCAACAGGGGGCGGCGCAGGTGTACCAGATGGTCTCGCCCCCGCCCTAACCTGCCCTTATCCTGGCGCCGGCTGGCTTTCAAACCAGCGATAGCCGGCCGTCACGATGAGGGCGGCGATGATGCATGCCAGCGCGCACAAGCCAAAAAACGCCCCGGCGCCGAGGCTGTCAAACACCCAGCCAAAGAAGGAGCCGGTCAGCAGCAGGGCGATGCTGGGCATGGTCACTTGCAGGATGGCTTGATTGGTGGCGACGTTGTGCGGATGGCTGATCTGCGACACGAGGGTATAGGATGACAGATGGAATCCGGGCCAGACGATGCCGCGAAACAGGATCAGCAGCGCCAGCGCCGGCAGAGTTTGCGCCACGCCCAGCAGGAAGGTGAAGACCGCTATGCCGATAATGCCGACCAGATAGGCGCTCCGCGTCCGAACTTTGGGCAGGATGGAATCCATCATAATGAAAAAGGGAATCTCAACCGCGCCCATCAACGCCGCCCACAAGCCAATTTCGGCTGTGGCGACGTCGAGATTTTGGCTGAAATGGATGAACATAAAATAGAAGCCGTTGTAGATGCCCATCATCAGGAAGAACTGGCTGGCGACCAGCACATAAAATCCGCGGTTGCGCGGCCGCTTAGACGCTTGGCTTCGTTTGACCTTGTGCTTGGGCGCGGCGGGGAAAATCGTCGACATCTGAATGCTTAGCAGGGCAAAGACAGCCCCCGCCCCGAAGAGCAGTGGATAGCCACCGAGTAAAAAAAGCTGCCCGGCAAGCAAACTGGCAACGGCGAATCCCAAGGCGGTGAACGAACGGATTTGACCAAGTATCGCCTTGCCGCGGCCGACAAGCTGCGACATGGTCAGCTGCATGCCCAAGGTCATGCTGGGACTCACCGTGACCTTGATGAGCAGGACGGCGAAAATCACCAGAATTTGAACGCGGGAGGTGGCGAAGATGATGTTCGCCAGGGCAAATCCACCCAGATAAAGCATGAATAAGCGCCGATGCAGCATGAGGCGGTCGGCGATCTGGTTGAGCAGAGGCGTGAGTATCAGTGACAGGATGGCGCCGATGCTTGCCAGAGTGCCAATCAAGACGCCCGAAAATTCAAGCTCGGTCAGATACAGGTTGACATAGGGCGCAATCATGCCGACCGCGCTAAAGCTAAGAAATTGCAGGAGTACCAGACGAATCGAGGATGAATGCTGTCGAACAGCCAGAAGTTTGGTCATGGCAATCGCTTGTCCCCAATCTGCATACGCGCGCCAATGCGGCGCATCTTCATTAGACGCATCGACTGTGCGATTTCCTACTTTGGACTTTCGTCAAAACTTGATTGATTCGCCCTCGGTTTCATGTTACCATCAGCCGAATTGCAATGAGCGAGAGCGGAAATCCTAATGGCGCTGGAACAAAAGCGGCAAACCCTTTTTGATGGCTTTGACTTTTATCAGGTCGATATGCACTTCAGCGACAAGCAAAAGGCATTGCGCCAGCAGGTGCGTCATTTTGTCGAAGTTGAGGTGATGCCCAAGATCAATCCGTATTGGGAAAAAGCCGAGTTCCCCTGGCAGATCGCCCGCAAGCTGGTCAAGCTGCCGATTATGGGCGGCGCGCTGTTTGAACATGGCGCCGCCGGGCTGGATTTTGTCGAGGTGGGGCTGGTCATGTATGAACTGGCTAAAGGGGACGGCAGCATCAGCACCTTCTTTGGCGTGCATTCCGGGCTGGCGATGGGGTCGATTGGCCTCTTGGGGGATGCCGAACAGAAAGCCCGTTGGCTGCCGGCTATGGTCAAGCTGGAAAAAATCGGCGCTTTTGGCTTGACCGAACCGCAGGTTGGCTCCAATGCGGCGCAGGTCAAGACCCGCGCCCGCAAAGAAGGCGGGGGATATCTGCTCAATGGCGCCAAACGTTGGATTGGCAATGCGTCCATCGCTGATTTGCTGATCATCTGGGCGCGTGATGAGGGCAGCGGCGATTTTGGCGGCTATGTGATTGAAAATCCACAGCAAACCGCCGGGCTGACGATCAATGACATCTGGGGCAAGGTTGGCAAGCGGGCGGTGCTGAACGCCGACATCAGGCTGGACAATGTGTACATTCCCAAAGAAAACAAGCTGGCTTATGTCCGCGGCTTCAAAGACACCGCCCGCGTGCTGGGCATGGGCCGTTACGGCGTCGCCTGGGAAGCCGCTGGCGTCGCCGCCGGCGCCTTTGAACTGGCGCTGACGTATGCCAAAGCGCGCGAACAGTTTGGCAAACCGATTGCCGCCTTTCAGTTGATCCAGCAAAAGTTGGTCGAGATGGCCACCGAAGTCACCTTGATGCAGACCTTGTGTTTGCAGCTTTCGCATCTGATCAATCGCGGCCAGCTAAGTGAAGGCATGGCGGCGATGGCGAAGTATAACAACGCCCGCAAAGCGCGTTATGTCACGCAGCTGGCGCGGGAGTGCCTCGGCGGCAACGGCATTGTCATTGATGAGCATATCCCTCGCCTGATGCTGGATGCCGAAGTCATTTATACCTATGAAGGCACCAACGAGATTAACCTGCTGCTAGCGGGCCGTGAACTCACTGGCTTGAACGCCATTGTCTAGCGACAGCGCCATAGACAGCCAAGATGACAGAAACGGATGGCAATGTCCCTCCGTTTTTTTGTTTTGTTATGTATCAGGCTTGTCTTTGCGCGTAAACAGCCCTTATAATGATGACATATTTCTTGACAAAAAGCATGACAGGGACGCGGTCAAATGGGTTCGCATGATTTCATCAAATTCCCGCCAAACCTGGGAGAATTTTCGCCAAAAACCTGGCTTTTGCTAGGCGAAATACAAGCGAAGATTGAACATATTAAGAGACTTCCAATACCGAGAGACGATAGCAGCCTGCTGCGTCGCATGTATCTCACGAAGGGGGTGCATAGCACCACGGCTATTGAAGGCAATTCGTTTTCCGAAGCAGAAGTCGAGAAAATCATAAATAGAGAAATGAAAGCGCGACCATCCCGGCAATATCAGCAGCAGCAAATCGACAATATGGTAAATGCGTTCAACACCATCGCCCGGGATGAAATTCAGGGCATAAATAAAATGTTCTCGCGGGATCTTCTCAACAGTTATCACAAGATTGTCTTGAATAATTTAGATGACAGCCTTGCGGAAGGTGTTGTCATTGGCGGTCTTCGCACTCATCGCGTCGAGGTGGGACGCTATCTCGTAGCGCCGCCAGAAGACTGCGCGCGGCTGATAAATCATTATTGCGACTGGCTGAACCAGGAAATGCCGACGCTTGCCGGCTATGAATTGGCGGCGCAAATTGTCAAAGCCTTGGTCGCCCATGTCTATTTCGCCTGGATTCATCCCTATGGCGACGGCAACGGACGGATGGCAAGGCTGATTGAGTTTATCGTGCTTCTAAAGGCAGGCGTGCCGGATGTGGCGGCGCATTTGCTTAGCAGCTTCTACAACAAGACGCGCGATCAATACTACAGGCGCTTGCAGGATTCACACGGCGAATTTCGAGGCGGGTCGTATCCAGATGAAGGTAACCTGCATGGTTTTATCGAGTATGCCCTGCAAGGTGTGAAGGATGAACTAGATGACCAATTCTCGATAATTCATGGCATGCAAATTCGGACTATATGGCATGATTCAATTCATACGGCGTTTCGCAAGCGATTCTCTGAAAACTTGACGAAATCGCGACAACGGCAAAAGAGACTGATCTTGGATCTAACTGACCGCTTTGAGCAGCCGATCAAAAAAGAGGAAATAAGAGACTTAACCCCAGCTGTTTCTCGGGCCTATTCACAGAAAACCAAGCGCACAATACAGCGAGACTTAAACGAATTAGTCAAAATGGAACTGCTAAAGCGCGAGGCGGCAGGTTACAAACCCAATACAGATATCCTGTTCGCTTTCTTTGCGAAGTCCAGGCTGGAATCAGGCTAAGCGCCCAAACCAAAAAGAGCGCGGCCGCCGGCCGCGCTCCCGCAAAGCCTGAATGACGGCGTCCGCCCTAGTCTTCGTCCTCGTGTTCCTCTTCGGCATCCATGTCCATATCAGAGTCCATCTGATCATCCATATCCATGCCGACGAGGTTTTCGCCCGCGTGCAATGCCATCAAAGAGGCTACCGAAACATAGCCGCTGGTGACCGCCGGGGCGCCCAAGTCAAATTCCGCCAGATGCTCCGCCACGAAATCACGCGCCATATCGTTGGATGCCAAGGAAGCCGCCTCGGATTCAAAGATATTCATGGCAACCACCATATCGACTCCGTCGGTCATGGTATAGTAGCCAAAGAATCCCGGCGCTTCGCGCAGTTGGGGTAAAAATATTTCCCGCGCGCGCGCGTTCGTTTCATCCAAATGCTCTAGGTTATAATCGTCGTAGATGCGGACGCTTGCGAACAAGGCGCTGATGCCCTCTTCATCCGCCATCACATCGTCCGGCTGGGCTTCGTCGGCGCTTTCCGCCGCCATGTCCATATCCATGTCCATGTCAGCCAGCGGTTCCACGAATTCTAGCTCAACCCGACCTTCTATAATCTGCGGTGGGTTCGGCAGCAGCGGCGACAGATTTTCAGCCACGAAATCGCGCGCCAGTTCATTCGAGGATGATGCCTGTTCTTGTGTCTCAAACAGACTGACCGCTACCAGTACGCCGTCGTCGGCGGGCAGCAGATAATAGCCGAGATAGCCGGGGGTTTCCCGGATAAGCGGCAAAAAGCCTTCAATCACATACTGATTGAGCTCGTCCATATCGGCCGGGTCAAGGCCCTCATACCGGCGAACGCTGGCGAAGGCGTTTTCCGCTTCCATCATGTCTTGGGCCTGCGCCGTCATTGGCAGCGACAGGAGCAGCATAAAAGCCATCAGCCAAGCGGCAGCCGCGGCATTCCTATACTTGCGGACGATATACTGCATGGTTCGTTCTCCTAATGCTAAATGAAAACAGTCAGTCACCAGCCCGACAACGCCATGTTTCGGCCCGGCGCCCGTGCTTAACAGTATAGTCAATTCGGCATGGCGGTACAATGCCTAGCCGCCGGCCGCGGGCAAGCTGTCCAGCGTTTGCAGGCGGCCTTCGCGCGCTTCCAGCCATTGAATTGCCGACATCGCGGCCGAAGTTCCCTGGCCGACGGAAGTCGCCACCTGCCGCCAGAGTTCATCTTGAATTTCGCCAGCCGCAAAAACACCGTCCACATTGGTGCGATAACGCTGATCGGTAATGATGTAGCCGTTTTCGTTCAGCGCGATCTGACCGCCAAAGGGCGCGTTGTTCGGATCATGCCCGATGAAGATGAAGACCCCTTCGATTGGTTTGACCCACACCGCGCCCGTTTCCCGATTTTTCAAGCGAACCGCATGGACGCCGCCATCGCCGCCGATGATTTCCTCCACAACCGAGTTCCAAGTGAAGCTGATTTTCTCGCTGCTGAAGGCCCGCTGCTGCAGCTGCACCCCGGCGCGAAGCTGGTCGCGGCGGTGGATGATGTTCACGCTGCTGGCGAAGCGGGTCAGGAAGATCGCTTCTTCGACAGCTGAATCGCCGCCGCCAACGACGACAATGTCTTTGCCGCGGAAGAAAAAGCCATCACAGGTGCCACAGTAGCTCACGCCGGCGCCGATATGCTCTTCCTCGCCGGGGATACCCAGCCGGCGCGGGTCGGCGCCGATGGTCACGATGACGGCATCCGCCAGATATTCGCCCCCCATCGTCTTGACCAGAAACGGTGAACCTCGGCTGAAGTCAACGTTTTCGACCATATCAAACTCGACTTTGGCGCCGAAGTTTTCGGCATGCGTTTTCATCCGTTCAACCAGTTCGGGCCCGCTCAAACCATCAGGGAACCCCGGGTAATTTTCGATTTCGTGTGTGATGGCGACCTGCCCGCCTAACTGACTGCCGGCGATGACGACCGGCGCCAGTTGCGCGCGGGCGGTGTACAAAGCGGCGGTCAAGCCGGCTGGGCCGGAGCCAATGATAACAACGCGTTCCTTTTTCATCTGTCTCGCCTCGTTTGTTCGCGGGCGGCGCTTAGCTGTTGTTTGCCGGTATCTCAAGCTCGGAAAAGTCAAACCCCGCCATCGTCTTTTCAGTCCGAATCACAGCCACCAAGGCCTCAAACTCTTCGCGGCAATCGTCCCAGTAGACCATGAACTTCTGTAATGCCGGCAGGATATCGTTGAGTTCGGCGCCATGGGCAACCTGTTCTGCCAGCTGTGCGATTTTCTCGCAGCAGTCATTGCAGTCCATCTTGATGAGGTCTTCATCGGTAGGCGCGTTCGCAATAAAATCAAGCAGTTTCTCAAGCGGATCTCCATCATGCGGTTTGGACATGGCGGGTGCTCCTGATTTCCCCTTTACATTCTATGACGAGGGGCTTGTCGGGAATCTTACATCAGGCAGGTCAGGCAAGGATTTCTTTTTCCACATAGCGCTGAAGCTGCTCCAGGCTGGTGAAGCAGCGATAGCCTTTGCCGCTGGCGATAGACAGGGTTTCTTCGCCCTCATCAATCAACAGGGCGGCGGGATCGGTGCGACCAACCTGAATGCCGTCGGGCCAAGCCAGGTCCAAGACCGCCAGAACATCGCCGCTTTCGTCTTCGACCAATTCAAATCCGATCTCGCCGGTTGGCAGTTCCTTCTGTTTCATCCAACTCATGGCTTCCAGCAGCAGGGCTTCTTCAGCCTCGCTGGCGATTTGACCGGGAATGGAGACGGCTTCGCGCTTCAGAACCGACTCGACAGCTGCCGTTTCGGGCATCGTCCCGTCCCACAAATGAGATAAAAAGTCGTTGGCGGCCTGTGCCAGCAGCTTGCGCCGTTCTGCCAGAAAATCGCGGTAATTCTCGATCTTCCACAATTCCCGATCCATCGGAATCCAATGCGATGCCAAGACGCCGGGATGCTTGTCCTCATAGACGGCGAAGTATTCTTCGGCCAGCTTCGCCGAGATTTTCAGATTGGTCGCTTTGGTCAGAAAGGTGAAGTTCGCCAGCGCATTGACCTCGTTCCGATGGTATCCATACTCTCGCAGCCGCGCTTTGGGAAAGATATGATGCAGTTCCAGCCGACTCATGCCGCCGAGCAGATTGTGCTTCAGTTCGATGCCGCTTCCAAAATCGCGCGAATGACAGACGCGGGTCATCATATACAGCATCGGATAGAACCGACTGCGCCGCGTTGCGCCTTCAAAATCCCGCGGATACAGCATGAGGTCGCCGCGACTCTGGTAGAGTTGATGAATCAAGGCTTCCAGAGTGTCTTCACTGCCGTCTATCGCCACCAGATCGCGGCGCAGCGTCGTTTCCATCGATGCCGAATAATGTCCCCATAAGATGGTGTGGGCATACCAGTACAGCAGCTTGTCCTGCACATCCTGATATTTGACGGATTCACCCTGTTGGTCGATGTAACGCGCCAGCAGGGGAAAGGAAAAAGGACTGCCGAGCACGCGGTCGTGGTCAAGTCCCAAACGCGAGGCGATGAGTTCCAGCAAATAGTCGATATGCTTTTCGGCGCGGCGCAAACCATCCTGAAATGCTGGAACAGAAAAGAGGTCATTGCCATGCTCGTCTTTGGGAAACAGCACGGCAAAGTCGGCATGGCCGGTCAGTATGGCGGTGATGCACCGCAGCAGCCAGTCAAGACTGAAGTAGTAGCCGGCGTTTCCCCATTTTCGCAGCCGCGCCTGCATTGCTTCGCGGGCTTCGGGCCATGAGCCGCAGATTTTGGCGAGCGCCAAATCGCCTTTGGAAAGTTTGGTGCCGCCGCTGTTCACTTCGTTGAAGATATCGACAATATCATCCATCTCCTTGTCCGCGCCGCTAACCTCTTCAATATGAAACTCGCGCTCTCTGATATTGCCGATGGCATTCAGCCGATTGATATACGCTTCCAACTGGTGTCCATTTTCACTGATAGTTGGAATCCCCATTATCTTCGAAATGAAATTGCCGGCCCCTGACTGCATCAATTCCGTGACGCTGATCCAACGCGGATCATCTCTCATTTTGACTGGGCCATAGAATTCAAACTCTTCGTCGTCGAGGTTGAAATACAGATTGAGGAAGGCCTTCTCATTGCCGTCAAAGAAGTCCGGCGGCTTGCCCCTGATGATGCCATAAAGCGAGGTGACGCGCTGCTGACCGTCCAGCAATAGTCGAACCGTCCCGCTTGCCAGCGAACCATCACCCTTGACCTCTGCCTTTTCGGTTTGCGTTTCCCACATGAGCAGGCTGCCCACTGGATAACCAAGATAAAGCGAACGCATTAATTTGCGAACCTGTGCGCGATTCCATACATAACCGCGCTGAAACTTCGGCAAAGCGACGCTGCCCATGTCAATCTGATCCAGTATGGTATTGAGTTTCATCATCGTCCTCCACTATTCTTATTGAAATCCTAGCTTGCGCCGCCGCGCCGCTTGCAAAATATCATGCGCCGACTGCCATCCCGATGCCCCGGCCGTACCCAGCATATCAGCGATTTCGGCAATGCGCTCGTCTTCAGCTTCCAGCACGCGCACCTGGGCGGCGGCATGGGCCCGGGCGATGTCCTTGCGGACATGAAAATGGCGGTCGCCATAGCTTGCCAGCTGCGGCAGATGAGTCACGCACAAGACCTGATGCGCGGTGGACAGCGACCAGAGCTTCTCGCCGACGACCGCGCCGATGCGCCCGCCAATGCCTTGGTCAACCTCATCAAAAATCAAAATCGGGGTTGGGTCGGCGGCGCTAAGCGCCCCTTTGAGCGCCAGCATAATCCGCGCGGCTTCACCGCCAGAGGCGACTTTGGCAAGCGGCCGCAATGGTTCGCCCGGGTTGGCGCTCATCATAAACTCCACATCGTCCATCCCTTTGGCATCAAATTTATAACGTCGGCCGCCGACGATGCAGCCGCCGGGATGCTCTGCCTGCGCCAGCAAAACATCAAAACGGGCGCGCTCCATCCGCAAGTCATTGAGTTCGCGCACCACCGCCGCGCCCAATGCCCGGCCGGCAGACTGCCGCGCCTGGCTCAAATGCTGGCTGATCTCGCCAATATGACCCAAAAGACGGGCTTCCTGCCGGCGCAGGCCTTCAAGCCGCGCGTCGCTGTGGTCAAGACGTTCAAGCTCTTCAGCCGCGCCAGCGCCGTAAGCGATGATATCTTCAATGCTGGCCGCCTGATAACGGCGCTTCAGCGTCCGAATGAGTTCGAGCCGCTCCTCCAGTTCGTCAAGCCGCTGCGGGTCATATTCGACTTCGTCGGCATACCGCGCCATCATAAGCGCGAGCTCCTGCGCCTGCTGCGCCAGCCCTTCCGCCAGTTCATCATCGGCCCCCAGGTCAGGGTCAATGGCCGCCAGCTTGGCTGTCGCCGCCGCAACCTGCATCAAGCCATCGACGATGGACGGGTGATTGTCCCGGTCATCGCCGTTGAGCAGCCGCGCCGTTTCCTGCGCCAGCGCCGCCAGCTGCTCGCTGTTCGCCAGTCGGCTGCGTTCGGCAAGCATGCCCCGCTCTTCATCGGGCTGGAGGGCGGCCGCTTTGATTTCTTCGGCTTCATAACGCAGTAAATCGGCGCGGCGCGAAAGCGCTTCCTTATCCTCTTGCAGGCGGCGCATTTCCCGCTGCGCCTCGCCCAGCGCATTGACCAGATCGGCAAGCCCGCCGCGCGCTTCCAGCAAATCGGCATAGCGGTCCAGCAAGTCGATATGATAGCGCCGGCGAAACAGCGACAGATGAGCGCTTTGCCCATGAATGTCAAATAGCATATCCCCGACTTCATTCAGGATATCGGCTTTGACGGCGATGCCATTGATGCGGCCGCTGGAACGTCCGCGGCGCCGTATCTCGCGCACGATGGTCACATAATCGGGATTTTCGGCATCCACCAGGTCTTCGCGTTCCAAGACCGCCATGACGGCGGCTCGATTGATCGAATCAATCGAAATCACGCCTTCAATCAGGCTGCGGTCGCTGCCGGCGCGGACAAAGGCGGGGTCGGCTTTGCCGCCAAGCATCAATTCCACCGCATCAATCAGGATGGATTTGCCGGCGCCGGTCTCGCCGGTGATAACATTGAAGCCCTTGCCAAACGACAAATCAAGCCGGTCAATCACCGCGAAATTTTGGATCCGCAATTCTTCTAACATCGCTGCCTGGTCATTAAATCGACACTTTGAAGCTGGCGTATGCCGTCGATGCCGCCAGCGTCAGAAGAAGCAGGCTGGCGATGCCCAAGCCAGACGTCAGCAGCCCAGCCGCGAGGCCGCCCGCCAGCACGCCGCCAGCGCAAACGTACCCGCTTTGCCGTCCTCGCCGCCGACCGGTTAGCGTCAAGGCGATTTGCCCGATGATGCCGCCCAGAGCCGGCGCGGCGATGACCGCCAGCAGGAAAAATCCGCCAATCAGGGCGCCGCCCAGGACTGCCATGACGCCGCCGACCGCCGAAACCGCCGCCACCACCGCATAATCCACCATCGTGCTCTCAAAGAATCGATCCTCATGCCCCCGCACGCATTCGCGGCAGGTATAGCCCACCGATGTTCGGACGGCGCACTGGACGCACATATAACGATTGCAGCGATTGCAGCGCAGTTCGGTATCGCGGTCGCGGTGCGCCTGGCAGTAGTGAATCTCGCCCTCGATGAGCGGGCTGGGGTGATTTTCATCCATGTTCATTTTCCGTTGCCGAGCTATTAAAGGTCATGCGCCGCGGGCCATGGCGGTTAATGCGCGGCTCCAGGCGGTCCAGCAGGGAGCGGTAGAAATAGTTGCGTTCGCCCAAACGCACAAATTGACTCGCCGGCTGGGCCGACTTGATGCGAATATGCTGATTGGCTCCCAGTTCCGCCACAACTTTGCCATCCACCGTCAGCACAATCGAATGTCGGTTTTCCGGTATGGGTTCAATGTCCACGACGGCGCCCTTAGCCAAGACAATCGGCCGGTCCATGCTAAGATGCGGCGCCATCGGCACCATCAGGATATTGCGTAGCTCCGGCGGCAGAATTGGCCCGCCGGTCGCCAGCGCATAGGCTGTCGAGCCAGTCGGCGTGGACAGTATCAGCGCGTCGGCATTGTAGGTGGTTGTCCAGTGCTTGTCGATATAGGCGTTAATCTGAATCATCCGTCCGAAGACGCTGCCGCTGATCACGACATCATTGAGCGCATTGTAACAGTCCAGCGCATTGTGCTGATTTTGCATCAGCGCCGCCCGCAGCATCATGCGATTTTCGATCCAGTAATCCCCCGAAAGCACCCGTTCTATCCCCAGCCGCCAATCTTCCGGCTGCTTGATTTCGGTCAGAAAACCCAGCCAGCCCATGTTGATGCCCAATACCGGCACCTGATGTTCGGCGCAGACCCGTCCGGCGCGCAGCATGGCGCCGTCCCCGCCAATCGCCATGACGATATCAGCCTGCGCCACGTCATGACGAACCGCCGCTTCATCCCAGACGGTGTAGACCCAAGTTTGGATGCCCCGTTTGTTCAAGGCGCTGGCGATGTCTGTCGCCACCGGATGGGTATCAGGACGGGATGGATGCGCCAGAATGCCAATGCGGCTGATGGGGGTCAATGTCGAATCTCCTTAGTATAGCCAGCCTGTCTCGCCACATTATGGCGCAAATGTTCCAACAATCCCATATCAAAACGGCCGGCTTAACCAAAGCGGCCAGCGATATAATCGGCGGTCTCCTGCTGGGCCGAGCTTTCAAAGACTTGGTGGGTATAATTGTATTCCACCAGTTCGCCCCAGCGGGTTTCAATGCCGTTTTCGACCGTCTTGCGGATGTTGTAGAAGGCGGTGTAATCGGATGCGCGCTGCGCCTGCTGCATATTGTGAGTCACAATGATGATGGTGTATGCCTCATGCAGTTCCCGAATCAATTCTTCGATGTGCTGGGTGGCAATCGGGTCAAGCGCCGAACAGGGTTCGTCCATCAAAATCACATCGGGTTCGACGGCGATGGCGCGGGCGATGCACAGGCGCTGCTGCTGCCCGCCGGACAAAGCCAGCCCGGATTTGTTCAGGTCGCCGCTGACCTCATCCCAAAGCGATGCCCCGCGCAGGCTGCGCTCGACGATTTCGTCCAAGATAGGCTTCTTGCGGACGCCCAGCAGACGCGGGCCATAAGCCACATTGTCATAGATGCTCTTGGGGAAGGGGTTGGGCTTTTGGAACACCATGCCGATGCGCCGGCGCACCTCCACCGGATCCACATGACCGCGGTACAGGTTCTGGCCGCGATAGATAATCTCGCCTTCCACCCTCGCGCCCGGCGCCAGGTCAAGCATACGGTTGATGCCGCGCAGCACGGTGCTTTTGCCGCAGCCGGAAGGCCCGATAAACGCTGTGATTCTGTTCTTGTAGATGGGCAGGCTGACATCGGCAACGGCGCGGTGACTGCCATAATAGAAGCTGCAATCCCTTAGCTCGATCACCGGCTGCGTATCGGTTTCCCACAGGATCATCGTCAATGCCTTATCGAATAACGATTGCGGAGGATAATCGCGGCGGCGTTCAGCGTCAGCATCAGCGCCAGCAGCACAATAATGGCGGCGGCGGCGATGTCGCCAAACTGACCCTGCGGCCGCGCCGTCCATTGGAAAATTTGAATGGGCATAGCGGTGAACTGTGAAAAAGGGCTGGTTGGGTCGGTCAGCAGGAAGGTTGCCGCCCCTACCACAATCAACGGCGCCGTTTCGCCGACGGCCCGCGAAACCGATAGGATCATCCCGGTCATAATGCCGGGCAGGGCAGCCGGCAAGACTTGATGCCAAATAGTTTGCCAGCGCGTCGCTCCCAAACCATAAGAGGCTTCGCGAATCGTCGCCGGCACAGCGCGGATCGCCTCCTGGGCGTTGATGATGATAATCGGCAGGATTAACAGCGTCAGCGTTAGTCCGGCCGACACCAGCGTTCGTCCGTTGGGGGCAAAGCTGTTGATTCGCGCCAGATTCGCCATCAGCTGATCATAGACTGGGTCAGGAATGCCGGCATCCTCGGCGACGTCAAAACGATAATAGCCGCCGCGGATCTCGATGTCATGCTCGCCGGCCGCATCGACGGCGATCACATCCACCGTCGCATCAAGCGCATCCGACAGCGAATTGGCCATAGCATGGACATTGGAGTTGCCCTGCATCGTCAGGCTCGGCGTGCCGTAATGCAGGAAAACATCCACCAAGCGCTGCGCCGCCGGTACATCAATCAGGGCGGAGTCGCTGTGGATTCGCGCGCCGTCAAAGTGGATTTGGTTATCAAAGACGGGCGCTATGCGGTCGATGACACTGGCGGCAGTCGGCGCATCAAAGTTAAAGTGAAACACAAGCCCACTGGAAAAAGGCGCTAATGCCCGCACAAATACAGCCAGCCCCAGCATGCCATAAATGATGGAAGGCACACCCGCCAGATTGCGTACATTGGTTTCGATCAGGCGGTTGATAAAGCCTTGCGCGGCGTATTCTTCGAGATAAATGGCGGCGCCGACGCCAATCGGCAGCGCCACCAGCGCCACTACCGCCATCAATCCTGCCGAGCCAATCAGCGCGGTGCGGACCCCAGCCAAAGCCGGGGTACTCGACATCGGCGTCGTGATGAACTCGCTGTTCAGCCAGCTGTGAAAGCGAATCACCGTGACCTTGGCTTCGTCAAGCCGTTTGTTTTTTTTATAGGCTTCCAGCAGCCGGCCTTCGATTTCCGCTTGGATGGCGTCAAAGTTAAAGATGGCTTCGACAAATGTGAAGCTGGCAATAACCTGCGGTTTGACCACGTTATCCCGCACCAATCGCCGCAGCGCGGCGGCGCTGGCATAGCTTGCCAATAAGCCCGCCTGCTCTTCGGCGCTGATATGCTTTAGCAGCTGGTCGGCGATCGCGGCATCGACATTGGGGTCGGCGACGATCTCGGCGACAGTGGAGCGGGTGAAGTCATCCACATCCACCTGGCTGATGGCATCGCGAATCAGCGCCCGCAGCCGTCTGCCGGCATGGTCAGCCAAAATCAGCGCCAGCTCCTGACTGTCAAGCTCTTCCAATCGCCGGCCGCCGGCAAGTGTCTCTGGTTCAACCGTATTCACAACGCCGATAGCGCCAAAGGCCTCATTGACAACGTTCAAAAACAAGGCAATCAGCGCCAGTGTAGCCACGCCGACCGAAAAATAGTTGAAGGCTTTGCCCAGATTGCCGCGGCGCCGACGGGCTTGCAGACGTTGGAAGAACTCCGCTTCCGCCGGCATGTAGCGGAGCTTGTTTTTGTTTTTCGCTTTGTCTTTCGCCATTAGTACGTCTCCCGGAAGCGGCTGATGATGACGCGGCTTAGGACATTGAGCAGGAAGGTCATCAGGAAGAGGGTCAAGCCAATCGCAAAGATGCTGTTGTAATCAATCGAATCATAGCTCAAATCGCCGCCGCTGATGCGCGCAATGTGTCCGGTCATGGTTTCAGCCGAGTCAAAGGGATTGAAGGTGAAGTTGGGCCCGGCGCCGGCGGCGATGGCGACGATCATCGTCTCGCCGATGGCGCGCGACACCGCCACGATAAAGGCGGCCAAAATACCGGACAAAGCCGCCGGAATAACCACTTTGACCACCGTTTCCAGCTTGGTTGCGCCCAGCCCATAAGACGCTTCCCGCAGCGCGCGCGGCACGGCGTGGAGGGCGTCCTCGCTCATCGAGCTAATGAGCGGGATAATCAATATCCCGACCACGACGCCAGCCGAACCGGTATTGTAAATGTTGACCACATCGGCGCCAAAGACCGACCGCAGCAGCGGCGTCATAAAGGTCAGCGCGAAGTAACCGTAGACCACGGTCGGGATGCCGGCCAGAATTTCGAGCATCGGCTTGAGCGTATTGCGGATGTTTGGGGCGGCGTATTCGCTAAGGTAGACAGCCGCGCCGATGCCCAGCGGCAATGCCACCAGGATGGCGATGGCGCTGGTCATCAAAGTGGCATTGATGAGCGGAATGACGCCAAATTCGCCAATCGCCGGAATCCAGCTGGTATGGCTGAAAAATTCAAGGATCGTCGGGCGGTCGTTGTATTCAACCGCGGCCCCCTGCTTGTGCGGCGCAATGGTATGCTCGCCGCGGGCGCCGCGCAAAACCTCGAAGCGCGGGACATAACCAGCTTCGACGAACATCTCGCCAAGCCGCTCGGTCAAGGGAAAGACGGTCGAGCTGCCGGTCAAAATGAGATGCCCGCGCGCCTCGGCCGGATTCACTGGCGAAAGCTCGCCGGCGCCAGCTGCCATGCGCCAGTTCTTGCCGGCTTGTTCAAGCGCGGCGGCGGATGCCCGAAAATAACCGACCTCCATAATCACATCGCTGACGTTCGCCAGATAATAGCTGATGAAATCAGCCGCCTGGGGATGGGCGCGCATGATGTCGGCATCGCTGTAGATGAAGAGCGGCCGCGACAGCGCATAGCCGCTGGCGGCGGTTTCGGCCGCCGGAAGCACGCCGTCCACTGCCAAAATCCGAAGCCGGTCGGCATGGGCGAGATAGTAGGCATAACCAAAAAAACCAATGCTAAAAGGATCGCGGCTGATGCTGCCGGCCAGTTTATGGTCGTGCGCCGATGAAATCGGGTTCTTGGCAAGCAGCGCGTCGGGATTGTTATCCAGCGCTTCCTCGACAAAGAAATCAAACGTGCCGCTGTCTTCGTCTGGAACAATCAACTGGATCGGCTCCGGCGGCCATTCGGCGCGCACATCCGACCACTTTTCGGCTTCACCGAAAATCTGACGCAGTTCTGCGAACGAAACGGCCTTGAGGAAGTCATTGTCGCGGCTGACGGCAATCGCCAGGGCATCGGCGCCGATTTGGAATGGGATGGGGGTGATGCCAACGGCGGCGCAGGCGGCGATTTCATGCGGTTTAATCGGGCGGCTGGCATTGACAATCATCGGGCGCGGCGCTTCCGCCGCCAGCGTCTCATCCGCCGCGCACCAGCGCGCAAAGCCGCCGCCGGTTCCCGACACCGCCATTGTAAGCCGGTTGTTCTGAAATGCGGCGACTTCCATGACTTCCTGCCCGATGCGAATCGAATCGCCTTCCTGAATATCATCCAGCGCGTTGCCCGGCTGGACCGCGAAGGCTGTGGCGGAATCGTCCATGTCGCTAAGGATGGCGCGGTTGGTGTCCACCCATTGATCGCGGGTGAAAAACGAAATCGATTCGTTGCCCAAAACCAGGATAATGCCAAGCGTGGTAAAAATAGACAGCAGCCCGCAGGCAAACAAACTTATTTGAATCACGAATTCGTGGAGCTTGAATTGATGCTTTAAGTTCAAAAGTCCCGTGTTTTTCTGCACGAGATGCTCTTTCGGGATAGCGCGGTTCTTTGGGTTCATGCAGTCCTTTCTCTTGCCTGGCGCAAGGCGCGAAAATCGGTCTGTCGGCGGACTAATTTTCTGCTTCCGCGGCGGTGGATGGCTCCTCATCTTGCAAATCCAGCGCGGCATCGCCAATCGGTATCAGTCCATTAGCGATGCGCCAGTAGTCGATAGCGCCGGCAAAGGCGTATTCCGATGCCGGGAAGTAGCCCACATCAACCACCTCATCATTGACATGCCGCAGGTAGAAGTTGATAAAGGCGTTGACCGGCGGCTTTTCGCCCATGATGCCGGCGTCGCTGTAA
Source organism: Phototrophicaceae bacterium (assembly GCA_965203755.1). Classification (GTDB taxonomy): domain Bacteria; phylum Chloroflexota; class Anaerolineae; order Aggregatilineales; family Phototrophicaceae; genus UBA6055. The sequence goes on from OZ241910.1 coordinate 1,615,194, forward strand.
ATGAAGAGCGGCCGCGCCAGTGGATAGCTGCCGTCATCGGTGGTTTCGGCATTGGCTTCAATGCCTTCAATGTTGATGATGTTCAGCGCATCCTGATTTTCGACATAATAGGCATAGCCAAAGAAGCCGATGGCGTAGGGACTGCCGGCGATGCCCTGCACCAGTACGTTGTCGTCTTCGGAAAGCTGCGGGCCGGCGCTTAGGATCGGCTCTTTGTCTTTGTCAAACACTTCTTCGACAAAGTAATCAAAGGTGCCGCTGTCGGTGCCGGGGATAAAACGCTGGATCGCTTCTGGCGGCCATTCGGCGCGGACATCGGCCCATGTCTCGGCCGTGCTGAAGATGGCCGCCAGTTCTTCCAGGGTCACATCAGTGACAAAGTCGTTTTCGACCGATACGGTGACCGCGAGCGCATCCGTGCCGACGCGGAACTCAATCGGCGTGCGCCCGACAGCAGCGCAGGATTCGACTTCGCTGTCTTTGATGGGGCGCGAGGCGTTGCTGATGTCGGTTTCGCCTTCAACGCAGAAACGTTCAAAGCCGGCGCCAGAGCCAATCGATGCGATGGAAGGGGCGACGCCGCCAGCCTCGGTCCACAGTTCAGCCATGCGCTCGCTTAATGGAAAGACGGTTGAACTGCCGGCGGTGATGATTTCACCTTCGGTGTATTCCAGCGGGTCAACCTCTGGCAGCGCGGGTTCATCCTGCTGGGCAAACGCGCCAGCCGCGGCCAAGATGAGCACGATAAGCAGTGAAGCCAAACGCACCTTGTGCATGGGTGACTTTTTCTCCTGAATGCCTGTCGGATAAAATGAGTGGATTTTCCACATCGACTGGAGCTTAGGCACAGTCTGTTAATATACAGCCCGCGTTATGTTAAATGGATATGATTGTTATGTTAAATTTGATTTAACTGTTTTGACATTCATTCAATAAACCGCATCCATTTGTGATTTTCGGCTCTGGCGATACAATGAAAGGGAAACCCAAAATGATGGGCAAGATGACTGATGTTTAAGTATTTTCAACGGCGGCTGCTGCAAGCGGTCCCGACCTTTTTTGGCGTGACCTTCATTGTCTTCATCATTATTCTAGCTGCCCCCGGCGACCCGATTGACATGATCACCTGGGGTTTGAACGCCGACCAGAAGACGGCCAAAGAAACAAAGGAAACAATGCGCCGTCAGCTTGGCCTTGACCGGCCGCCGCTGGAGCAGTACCTCTACTGGATGATTGGCAATGACTGGGCGCAGCTGGATGATGAGGACGGCGACGTTAAAACCCGCAAACGCTACGGTCTGCTGCGCGGTGACCTCGGCGATTCGATTAAACAGAAAAAACCGGTGATGAGCTTGATCGCGCAGCGGATTCCGGCGACCCTGCGTTTGGGTGTGACGGCGCTCATTCTGGGTTATCTGGCGGGTGTGATTTTGGGGATGCTGGCGGCCGTCTTCCACCGAACCTGGCTCGACCAGCTGATTCGGATTATTTCGGTAGTCGGCAATGCCGTGCCGGCCTTTTGGCTCGGTTTGCTGTTGATTATCGTCTTCGGCGTGCAGCTGAAATGGCTGCCCATGAGCGGCATGGAAGACATCACGCGGCGCGCCGACGAATTTGATTTAGGCGATGCGCTGTCGCACATGATTCTGCCGGTGTTTGTGCTGTCGCTGAACACCATCGCCTTCATCTCGCGTTTCACGCGCACGCAAATGCTGGAGACGCTTCAGCAGGATTACATCCGCGCTGCCTACGCCAAGGGCTTGCAGACGCGGCTGGTCTGGATGCGTCATGCCCTGCGAAACAGCCTGCTGCCGGTGGCGACTTTTCTGGGGCCGTCCATCGGAACGCTGCTGGCCGGCGCGGTGATTATCGAGCGGGTCTTTCAGTGGCCGGGGATCGGCAAGCTGGTTTTCGACGCTGTGTTCCAGCGCGATTATCCGTTGATAATGGGTTCGGTGGTGGTCGCTTCGGTGATGTTCATTATTGGCGTGCTGATTTCCGATGCGCTGTACGTCATCCTTGACCCCCGCATCCGTTTGGAATAGGTGCGTTATGGCAAGAAAGTCCAAGGTCTCCAAAATCATTGATGGTGAGTCGAGACGTCCGGCGCGCTCGTTCTGGCGCGATGCGGCCGCTTTTATCCTGCGCGACCGATTGACGATGCTGGCCATCACTGCGCTGGTCATTTTCACGCTGATTGGCGTCGCCGGGCCGCCGATTATCGAAAATGTGTTTGAGATTGACGTCAACAATACGCGGGTCATCGTCCGCTTCAAACAGCCCGGACAGGACGGCTACCTGCTGGGCGCCGACCAACTGGGCCGCGACCAATTCCTGCGCCTGATTTATGGCGGGCGGGTTTCGCTTACGATTGCCTATCTGGCCAGTGTCTTGATTATCCTGATTGGCGCTAGCCTGGGCTTGCTGGCCGGCTATTATGGCCGGCGGATGGACGACCTGATTTCGTGGATGATCAACACCCTAAGCTCGATTCCCCCGCTGTATCTGTTTTTGATTGCCTCGGCCATCTGGGAGCCATCTCCAGAGGCCTTGATTGTGATCATGGCGGCGCTGGGCTGGGTCGGCACGACGCGGCTGGTGCGCGGCGAAACGCTTTCGCTCAAGGAACGCGATTATGTGCTGGCGGCGCGGGCTTTGGGGGCATCTGATGTCCGCATTTTGGTCTCGCATATCCTGCCAAATGTTTTTTCGATTGTCATGGTCACGATGACGATTATCGCCGGCAATCTGATTCTGCTTGAATCTGGCTTGAGCTATCTGGGAGTCGGGATTCAGCCGCCGACGCCGACCTGGGGCAATATGCTCACCGATTCGCGCAGCTATTTTGTGACGGGCGTCCATCTGGTGGTCTGGCCGGGCATCTTGATTATGGTCACGGTGCTGTGCTTTTATCTGGTGGGCGATGGCCTGCGAGATGCGCTGGATCCGCGCCGCTATCAGCAGTAGCGTCTTCCGGCTTTTGGACTGTGGCTGGTGTGTGATATACTGATTACAGTTCAAGACAGCGACGCAAAGGACAGTGAGAAATGAACTGGGAGCAAATCCTCGCCATGAATGCGCCGGTCATCACAGTTATGATTGGCTTGTTTGTATGGCTGCGGACGGACATCAAGCGCCTTAGAGATGAGGTCAAAAGCGACATGAAGCGTCTTGAAGACCGGTTGGAAGCTAAGCTGGAAAGCGATATTGGTCGTCTCGAAGACAGGGTCTCAAGCGACATGAAGCGTCTTGAAGACCGGTTAGAAGCTAAGCTGGAAAGCGACATCAAACATCTTGAAGACAAGATCTCAAGCGACATTGGTCGTCTCGAAGACAAGGTCTCAAGCGATATCGGTCGTCTCGAAGCTAAGCTGGAAAGCGACATCAAACATCTTGAAGACAAGGTCTCAAGCGACATGAGACGCTTTGAGGACGCGTTCAAAAGCGATATTGAGCGCCTTGAAGACAAGATGGATGCCGGCTTTCTGACGGTGGATGACCGACTGCGGCAAGTAGAACACGAACAGGCGCGGATGGCTGGCTTGCTGGAAGGCTTGGCATTGACGGGCAGGCTGCCGAGCGGCGAAAGCCAAAGCGCATAACAGCCCCTGCCATACTCCGCGCTAAATGAAAATCTCCCCTCTTTAGTGAGGGGAGATTCGTCTGCGTTGCGCCGGCGGAAGATGAGCGAAATTACTCCTCAAGCGTCCAGTTGTGAATGTCAGCCGTATAGCCATAGAAGACCCAGAAGGCGGCGGGCTCAAAACCGGCGATGCGCTGATTGGCCGTCTGCCAGATGTTGGGAACGAAGGTCCAGTCATAAGCCGCATCTTCATGGGCGATCCGCTGGATTTCGCGGTAGATCTCGCCGCGGGTCTCGATATCACAGCCCTGCACGGCGCGGCCGGCATCAATCAGCGCGTCAATTTCGGGATTGATGTACGAAGCCAGATTGTTGCCGCTGCCGGGGACGTCCTCCGGCCCATAGAGCAGGGTCATAAAGTTATTCGGGTCGGGCGCGCCGCCGGTGCCGCCGCTGTTGCTCATCGGCGTGGCGTCATACTTCTGACCGAGATAGATGTCGCTGATGTAATTCGCCCATTCCACTTTTTCCAGCTTCACATCAAAGCCGATGTCGCCTAGCTGGTCCTGCGCCACCAGGGCAGTCGTCTCGAACATCAGCAGGATATCGCTGTAAGAAATGGTGAATTCCAGGCGGACGCCGTCTTTTTCGCGGACGCCATCGCCATCTTCATCGACCCAGCCAGCCGCTTCCAGCAGCGACATGGCGGCTTCGGGGTCATAGGGATAGGGCTGGAGATCGCTGTTGTAAGCCCAGCCAATCGCCGGATTGACCGCGCCAATCAGCGGTGTTCCGCCCTGGTCGCCGCCCATCGTCGCCAGGATGTCGCCTTTGTTGTAGCCCATCGCCACAGCCTTGCGGACGTTGACGTCGCTGAAGATCGGATGCGGCGTCTGTTCAATAGGATTGCCATCTTCATCATGGGCCGCCGAAGGCTGGTCGGGGTCAACCCAGTTCAGCGCCATGAACTTGACCGACATCTGCGGGAAAATCTCCCATTGCAAATTGCTGGTGTCGGCGATCTGCGTGAACAGGTCGCCATGCAGATAGGTATAGTCGACTTCGCCGGCTTGGATCGACTGCAAAGCCACCGCTTGTTCTTTGATGTTGCGGTTAATGAGATTGGGGATGCCAACTGCCCCCCCCCACCAATCCGGGTTGGCATGGAAACGCTGGAAGGCATCGGGCGCCCATTCGTCCATGATGTAGGGGCCGCCGCTGATGTTGATGGGGTTGATGGTGACGTCATTGGTTTCGAAGTCGCTGAAGTCGGCGGCGAACAAATGCGAGGGCAGGAAGCGGATACCGCCCAAATCGCTGAAAGCCGCGCAGTCCAGCTTGTTCAAGACCACCTCATAGGTTTTGTCGTCGACGATGTTGACGGCTTCGACGCTGGCGACGGCTGATTCCTGTCCAGAAGCGATATCGTCCGACTTGATGGCGTCGATGACGAACTTCATGTCATGGGAACTGATGGGCATGCCATCGCTCCAGTTGGCATCGTCGCGGATGGTGAAAGTGTAGGTCAGCCCATCTTCCGAAACTTCCCAAGTCGTCAGGCCGGGGATGGGCGCGGAAGAGGCGGCGTCGATTTCGTAGGGCTTGGGCCACAAAAGGCTGTAGGCCTGGAACGAGGCGCCGTCGCTGGCCAAGGCCGGATTGAAGGTGCTGATGTTGCCAAAGCCGCGGATGACAACCGTTTCGTCATCCTGCGCCGCGGCCGCCATGGCCGAAAGCGCCAGCAGCAGAATGATGAATAACTTGAATGCTCTCATGGAAGTTTCTCCTTAACAATCTATTTATGCACAATTCGATACAAAACTATCCAACTTGATTATAAAACATTTTTAACAGCATTGCACCTTTTTGCCGGGCTGTCAAAATTCGCCCTTGCCAGATTAGAACAAAAGTGCTATCCTATATTGATGTAGCGCGAAAACGGCAAAGCCATTACACTTATATGAAAGCAATCCATAGCGGAGAGACCAAAGCGATGGCAAAACGAAGGAAAGTAAGCAAAGAAACCCATAGCTTCGATAACTCGGATATCGCAGCCAAGCAAAAAGCCTTGGACGCCACCCTGACCGACATTACCAAACGTTATGGCGATGGCACGATTTTTAATCTGGGCGCCGGCCGCCATTTGCAGGTCGATGCGATCCCAACCGGTTCGCTGGGCGTCGACATTTCGCTGGGCGTCGGCGGGGTGCCGCGCGGGCGCATCACCGAGATTTATGGCCCCGAAAGCTCGGGCAAAACCACGGTGTGCCTGCATATCGCCGCCGAAGCGCAAAAGGCCGGTGGCATCTGCGCTTTTATCGATATGGAGCATGCCCTCGACCCGCTCTATGCCGAGAAAATCGGCGTCGATATCCAGCAGCTTTATGTCTCCCAGCCGGACACCGGCGAGCAGGCGCTGGAGATCACCGAGCATCTGGTGCGTTCGGGCGCGTTGGATGTCATCGTCGTCGATAGCGTGGCGGCTTTGGTGCCGCGCGCCGAAATCGAAGGCGAGATGGGCGATTCTCATGTGGGCTTGCAGGCGCGTCTGATGAGCCAGGCTTTGCGGAAGCTGGCAGGCGCCATCAAGCAGTCCAACGTCAGCGTGATCTTCACCAATCAGCTGCGCGAGAAGGTGGGGGTGATGTTCGGCAGTCCAGAGACCACGCCCGGCGGGCGGGCGCTCAAGTTCTATGCCAGTGTGCGGATTGACATCCGCCGCATTCAGCAAATCAAGCATGCCGGCGACATTGTTGGCAACCGCACCCGCGTCAAAATCAAGAAGAACAAGGTCGCGGCGCCCTTCAAGGAATGTGAATTTGACATCATGTTCAATCAGGGCATCAGCAAAACCGGCGAGATCATCGATATTGGCACTGAACTCGACATCATCGACAAGCGCGGCGCTTTTTATCGTTACAATGATGAACTGCTGGGGCAGGGGCGCGAAAACGCCAAGCATTTCCTGCGTCAAAACAGCGGGCTGTCCAACCAAATTGAAGACCGCATTCGCCTTGAATTTGGCTTGCCCTCACTGGCGCCGGCCGCTGAAGTCGGGGAGGGCTAGAGGCGGTGGTTCGCTTGAGGGCTATTTGCAGTCAAGAACATTTTGTGACATAATGACAGTAAATGTCTCAGGGGCGTCACAGTTGGCTGATACCTTTACTCCCTCAAAACGCAGTCAGGTTATGTCGAGAATCGGGAGCAAGAACACCAAACCCGAACTCTTGATAAGAAAAGGACTTCATGCAAAGGGTTTCCGATATCGCCTTCATGACCGAAAACTGCCCGGCAAACCTGATATGGTGTTCCCGCGTTACAAGTCCATTATTTTTGTGAATGGCTGTTTTTGGCATGGCCATTCGTGTCCGCTGTTCAGGTGGCCGGCTTCCCGTGCAGAATACTGGAAACCGAAAATCACCAGGACCATTGAACGGGATCGCAGAAACTTCAAATCTCTGGAAGATGAAGGATGGCGCATTTTGATAATCTGGGAATGCGCGTTTAGAGGCAGAACTCGTTTGCCGATTGAAAATGTTATCGAAATGGCTTCACAGTGGTTACTGTCCGAAACAGGTCATCTGGAAATAAAAGGAAACGATTTGGTTAAGGAGCGGCGTGATCATGGCAATGGCGCAGATGAAGCAGCTCGAACTTTTTGAAGATGGAAAACAGATTTATCGGCTGGGCGAACTCTTTGCCGGGGCTGGCGGCATGGCGCTTGGAGCGCATCAAGCACAGGTGGATGGATGCGGGTTTCGCCATGTATGGGTGAATGACATAGACCAAGACGCCTGCGAAACTTTGAGACAAAATGTGCCGGTTGATGAAGTAATCTGCTCGCGTGTTGAAAATATGCGTTTTGAGAATCTGGCAAAGATTGACGGGCTGGTTTTCGGATTTCCCTGCAATGATTTCAGTGTGGTTGGAGAGCGAAATGGCATCGCCGGCAAGTATGGGGGGCTGTATCAGTGGGGGATAAAAGGACTGCAAACGCTGCGGCCGTCATTCTTTGTCGCTGAAAATGTTGGCGGGCTTCGCTCAAGTGGCTTGGAGATTATACTTTCTGCAATGCGCTCATCAGGCTATGACCTATCGACGCATACCTATCGCTTTGAGCAGTACGGAGTCCCCCAGGCGCGGCATCGAATCGTCATCATTGGCTTTAGAACGGATTTGGGCATTCAGGGCTTTGAGCATCCTTCCCCAACAACCCCTGACAGGCCCATCACCTGCGAACAGGCTCTGGCAGACATTCCTGACGGCGCGCCGAACCATGAGCGCGCCAAGCAGTCAGAACGCGTCATTGAACGGCTCAAACACATCAAGCCCGGGGAAAACGCTTTCACAGCCGATATGCCTGACCATCTTCGGCTCAACATGAGAAGCGGTGCGAAAATCAGTCAGATTTACAGGCGGCTGATTCCCGACAGACCTTCATACACGGTAACAGGTTCTGGCGGCGGCGGAACACATCTGTATCATTGGGATGAACCCAGAGCGCTGACGAATCGGGAACGGGCAAGGCTTCAGTCATTTCCGGATGACTTTGTGTTTTTGGGGAGCAAAGAATCAGTAAGGAAGCAAATCGGAATGGCTGTCCCTCCAGAAGGCGCGAAGATAATCTTTTCCGCTATTCTAAAAACACTTATCGAAAAAGGAGTGCCAAGTGTATGCTAACCGATAATCTGTTTTCACAGGTGCTGATTGAACCAGCCCTGCGGCATAAAAAGACTCGTCTGCAAATCGTAAGCGGCTATGCAACGGCAAGCATGGCTCATCGTCATTTGGAGAAGTTGATGGAGGAGTTGAAGGAAAATAAAGCCAATGCTTCCATTGAGCTTATTGTGGGCATGACAGGCTATTCGGGGATTGAGCTTGCCCAGCACTTGGCTTTTTTCGATCTGGCGCAAAGCCGATCTTACGGCATAGATTTCAGTTGCCGGTATATTGCACAAAGCAGTCCTGTTCACGCGAAGGCCTACGTATGGCTGGATGATTCGGGTCCATTCATGGCTTTCTGTGGTTCAGCCAACTACACCATAACTGGTTTCATTCGACGACAGATAGAAGCTGTGACACAGGCCGACCCCGTTCTTGCTGCCAAGTTCTATGATGAGCGTCTGCCATACACCATAGACTGCTTGGATGAAACAGTGCCAAACTGTGTGACGCTGACGGAGACCAGACGCACTGATGACGATGTGAACAAAGATGCGGTGACACTAACTCTTCTGGACAGCAGGACAGGCGAAACACATAAGAAGGCAGGGCTAAACTGGGGACAGCGTCCCGGACGGGACCCAAATCAGGTTTACATCCCCATTCCTTCACAGCACTATGATTTCTTTCCAGATATCGGCGAGCAGTTTGCAGTTCTGACAGATGACGGCTTTCCCTTTGTCTTTGTACGGGCGCAGGAACGCGGCAAGGCTTTGCACACAACACAGAACAACGCTTTGCTTGGCAAGTACATAAGAACGCGGATGAGACTGCCCTCTGGAGAATTCATCACCAAACAGCACCTTTTAGATTATGGACGAACCGATGTGACGTTCATCAAGATTGAAGACGAGACCTATCTTATGGATTTTAGCCCCAGCAGCGAAGCTGAACACGGCATTGAAAGCGGGGAAACATAGGAATAGAGCGACGGCGCCGCTATTCGCGCTTGCCGGTTTGGCCGGCCAGCCAGTCATCTTCGCTGACCAGCCGTCCCTTGGTGACTTCGGCGCTGATGACGCGCTTGTTCTTGTCAAAATAGATTTCGACTTCGGCTTGGAATGGACAGCGCCAGCCACTGGCGACTTTACGCACCCAATAGCCGCGGCCCTCGTCGGTGCGCGACAAATCATTCATCGGGTCGACTCGAATCCGCAGAATTTCGGCGCACATCTTGGGCTGGACATAAAAATAAAGGCCGCGGTCACTGGAACGGCCGCCGAATAAGTTTTTGAGAAAATTCACCATCCCGCCTTTCTTATTTTCGGCGCAGCAAAGACAGCAGCAGCCGCAAGCCGATGAGCAGAACAAAAACCATCGCAAGCCGCCGCACCGGCCGGCTGAAGGGCGGCACGGGCGGCAGTTCGGGGCTGCCGGCGCTCGGTTCAAGCCGCACCACCGTGAACTCGCCGACGACTTCGGCCAAGGTGTTCAGGTCGGCTGCATGCGCCGAATTCATGCGGGCGAAAAGCCGTTCATAAATCCATGAATTGCGGCTGAACATATACAGCGCGCCCAAAGCCTCGGCTGGATTGGATACCGGCTGCGCGGTCGCATCATAGATATGCGGGCCGTGCTGAATGGTGACGCGCGGATATCGCCGCGCGTTCTGAAACCAATCGGCGTGCTCGCCCCAGCCGGAAATGACATAATATCGGCTGCCATGCCGCCGATATTCGATGACAACGTGCCGCGCGCTGCCGCTTTCGCGCCCTTTGGTGGTGAGAATGAGCAGCGGAAGCCAATTCATCGCCCGACTCCAGCCCAATTTGTAGATGTAGAGCGGCAGACGGAAAATAAATTGAACGACACCGCGCGGGCTTGGCGTGGATCCGTTGGATAAGGTCATGGCTCGTATCGCTGCCGGTCCCAATCATCATCGCCGCCGCGCATCATCCGCCGCCGGGCTTTCTGCACATCGCTTTCGTGCTTGAGCAGCACCGTCAGGGTGGTCTCCAGCGTTTTCTGATCGATGCTGTCGGCATTGAGCATCATCAGCGCTCTTGCCCAGTCAATCGTTTCGGAAACGCTTGGGCTCTTCTTCAAGTCCAGCCGCCGCAAACCCTGTGCCACCTCCACCGCCTGGCTGGCGAGTCGGTCATTCATTTCGGGGACGCGCATCTTGACGATGCTAAGTTCAGCTTCGCGGTCAGGATAATCCACAAACAGATAGAGGCAGCGGCGCTTTAAGGCTTCGGACAGTTCGCGGGTGTTGTTGCTGGTCAAGACGACGCTGGGATGATGCGTCGCTCGAATCGTCCCCAATTCGGGAATCGAGACCTGGAAATCACTCAAAATTTCAAGCAGAAAGGCTTCGAATTCGGCATCGGCGCGGTCGATCTCGTCGATCAAAAGCGTCGCCGGCTCGGCGCTTAGCAAGGCTGCCAGCAAAGGCCGCGCCAGCAGAAAACGTTCGCTGAAGAACACATCATCCTCTTCGCCAAGGCGGTCGGCCGCTTGATGCAGGGTCTCGGCGGCCGCCAGCAGATCGCTTAATTTGTCGCGCAGCAGCTGGGTATAGAGCATCTGCTTGGCATATTCCCATTCATACAAAGCCTTGTTTTCGTCCAGCCCTTCATAACATTGCAGGCGAATCAGGGGCTTGTCGGCTGCGTCTGACCAGGCTTTCGCCAGCTCGGTCTTGCCGACGCCGGCCGGGCCTTCAACCAGCAGCGGTTTGCCCAGTTGATCGGCGAGGAAGACCACCGTCGAAATCTCGTCAGTGGCGATGTACTGCTGCTGGCGCAGGGAGCGGGTGACTTGCTTGACATCCTCAAACATAGGAAAGCGATCCCTTCGGCTTCATCGGCGGCGGGCATCAAAACACAGTGTACCTGACATCCTTGGACTTCGGCAAGGAAGTTCTTTGGCGACCGGGGACGAGGAAGAGAGCCAACGTCAAAGCGGCCACCTTGAGATAGCCCAAGATGACCGCAGACTGACTGTTAATTTTGGCAGAACTTGTTATTCCGGGGGCAGCAGCACCAGCGAACCCGCCGTCTCAATCAAGGCGCAGGTCATGTTGTCGCCGGCGATGTGCGTCTGCATAAGCGTCATAGAGCGGGGGATCATCGCCGCATCCAAGAATATAATCCGTCCCGCCTGCGGGAAGCAGACCTCGACGTCCTGCTCAACGTAACCCCAGATATCCACGGCGGCGATGTAGTTTTCAGCCAGAGCCTGGACGCCGATGCCGCCGCCGTCAAGCCGCTGGCACTGAATGCCGCTGTCGAGACCATAAGCGGCATGGATGACAATGCCGGTGGCTTGGGACAAGGCCGGGCAGGTCACTGCCTGCGGCCGCGGTGTTGCCGTCGGCGTCGGCGTTTTTTCTTTTTTCTTCTTGGAGGGACAGCTGCCGCGGTTGTCGTTGACGGTGTTGCCGGTCTCGTCGGTGGTGATGAGAGGCGCCGCCGCGCCGCCGACACCGGTATTGCCGCTCGCTCGGATGCAGCCGTTGAGATTGAGTATGCCAATATTGACCCTGATCGGGCTCGGTCTTTCGCCGCTGTTGCCGATGAAGGTGGCGCCATTGATGGTCACAGTAGTGCTGGTGGCGGCGCCCCATACATACATAGCAGAACCTTCTCTAGCTGCGCTAGATGCGGGGCCGTTGTTCAGGAACTGCACATTGGTAAGCGTGACGTCTACATTGCCGTGGTGGATGGCTAATGACATGCCCGCATTGCCGCTGAAGATCACGTTGCGGGCGTTAAGCGTCGCGCCGAAATGAACTGTGACAATTCTTCCGTCGGTCGAGCCGCTGCCGCTAAAGGTGATGTCATTCAGATTGAACACAGTGCTGGCGCCTCTGATGTCGATGACCGGGTCGTTGGGCGCCCCGCGGATGGCGAAGCCGTTGCCGTTGAGGGTCACCGTGCCCGAATCAACCCTTATGATGGTGGCGGCGCTGTCGCAATCTGCGGCCAAGGCGTAGGTTGTCCCCGCAGTGAGCGTGGCGGTCTGGCCGCATGGGAATGGCGTTGGCGTCTGGCTTTGGACGGGCGCGGCGAGGAAGACGAGCAGGAATAAGCAGCCAAGCAGAACGTTCTTGAAAGCAGCGAATTTCATCGGGACGCCTTCCCCCCCCCCCTCGTTCAGAATATGCGGGGACTTTCTATGATATTTACTATTCATTTTGACAGCCTTTCATATTTGGCGGATCATACAGAAACCACATCATCATACCGCGGCTACAATACTAAAGCAACTGCGTTTTGCCAAGCGCGTTGCGCTGGCGGCGCCAAACCCTGTCTATTACCATGTATCCTTAAAAGCGCGTCACAGGTCAAATGTATCACATAGTTATCAATAATAAAAGGATCCCGTCATGCCAGATACCTATCTTCAAGCCGTTATCCCGCTCGCGCCGGCCGAGGCTTTTGAGATTTATGTGGATCAAATGGATGTTTGGTGGCCGCGGCAGGGTGTTTTCCCCTACAGCTTCGCGCCCAAAACAACCCATCCGCGCCGCATTCGCTTTGAGCCGAAATTGGGCGGCCGCTATTATGAAACCTTTGCCGATGACAGCGAATACACCATCGGCCGCATCATCGCCTGGGAGCCGCCGACCGCCTTGCGCTATACCTGGCGCGGCCCCGACTGGCGCGGCGAAACAGCGATTCAGCTAGAGTTCGCCGCCGTCGAACAAGGCACGCGCATCACCCATCAGCAGGATGGCTTTGCCGCCGCCGGCGCCGCCGAACTCATTCCTTATTATCAGATTGGCAGCCGGCAAACTTTGGCGGCTTACCGCGCCCATTGCCGCGCCGTGCATGAACTGCGGGAAAAAGGCTTGCGTTTTGGCTAAGGCAGTCAGTCCAGCAAGCCCTCGATCCGCTCAATGATGTAGGCGCCGATATTGGCTTTGCTGGTATGTTCAATCGGGTGCAGCCCGCCGTCCATATCCAGCGCCAGCCCGCGGTTGCTGTCCACGGCAAAACCGGCGTCGGCGGCGGTGATGTCATTGGCGATCAAGAGGTCGAGGCCCTTGCGCTGGAGCTTGTCGGCGGCGTTTTCGATCAGGTTTTGGCTTTCGGCGGCGAAGCCGACGACAATCATCGGATAGCCGGTTTCCGCCCGCTGTGCCTTGACCGCCATCAGAATATCGGGGGTCCGCGCCAGCGCCAGGCTCAAATCGGCCGCCGATTTCTTGATTTTTTCATCGGCGACCGCCCGCGGTTTATAATCGGCGACCGCCGCCGCCATAATCAGCGCCGTCGATTCAGCGACATGCTCCAGCACGGCATCGCGCATCGACTCGGCCGAATCCACCGCCAGCAGAGTCAAGCCCACCGGGGGCGGAAGGTGGCTGGCGGCAGAAATCAAAACGACTTCGGCGCCGGCGTCCAGCCCGGCCTGGGCGATGGCATACCCTTGCTTGCCAGAGGAGCGGTTGGTGATGTAACGCACCGGATCCAGCGCCTCCCGCGTGCCGCCGGCGGTGACCACCAGCTTGTGCCCGGCAAGCTCGCCGTCCCGGCCGAGGATGCGGCGGATATGACCGATGAGGGTGGCGGTTTCGGGGAAACGTCCCTGGCCGCGCAGACCGCTGGCAAAGCGTCCGACTTCGGGTTCAATCAAGTGGATGCCGCGCCGCCGCAAAGTCTCAAGGTTGGATTGAGTCGCCGGATGTTCATACATGCCGCCGTCCATCGCCGGCGCGATCATCAGCGGGCAGCTGGCGGCCAGCGCGGTGACCGACAGCAGGTCATCCGCCAGCCCGTTCGCCAGCTTGGCTAGGGTATGAGCGGTCGCCGGGGCGATCAGCATAAGTTCGGCGCTTTCAGCCAGCCCAACATGAACGATAGGCGTCGTCAGTTCGCTATGGTGGTCGGCCTGCCAAAGGTCGGTATGCGCCGGGCGCCCGGTCACGGCCTGAAAGGCGAGCGGAGTGACAAAGCGCCGCGCCGCCGCCGTCATCATCACATCGACCCGCGCGCCCGCCTGCGTCAGCTTGCTGGCAAGGTCAACCGCCTTGTAGACGGCGATGCTGCCGCATACAGCCAGTATGATGCGCTTGTCCCGCAGCAGCGCGATGGTATCCATAGCTCGCCCTCAACTCCTGCTGCGATTATGTTACCCAATCGCGCGCAGAAACAAAAGCCCGCGACACAGCCAAATAACAGCAGGCGACCGCGCCAAATCGGACGGCGGCAGAGCTGCCGTTTTTGGCAATAAATGGCGGTCCATGGCGCGCAAATGACCGGATACTGCACAATGACGGCAGCTAAAGGCGACCCTTAGGCCGCGCTTTGGATGCGATTGTCCTGCCAGCCGGGTAATCCAACTCGCAATGCGACCCGGTTTCTGATAAAGTTGGCTCTTGATGCAAGCGCGTTCGCAGCAGGAGACGGGGTATGAAATCAGGTCAGCCGCACTTGTTCTGCCTGATGGGGTTCTGGGCTTTGATGATCTTTTCCGGATGCAGCCTGGCATCGCCATCGCCAGACAGCGCGGCCGCATTTGAAGGCCCGCCGGTGATTCGCATCGTTTCACCGCAGCCCAACCAAACCTTCCTGGCCGGCGCGACGGTGATTGTGCAAGCGCGGATCGAAAATGCCGGCCCCGATCTGGCGCGGGTCAGTGTGCTGCTTGACGGCGAGACGGTGGGCGCGGAGGTGAATCCGAATGAAAGCGGCGCGGCCGCCGTTTCGCTTGCGATTGATTGGCCGACCGCCAATCCCGGGCAATATGAAATCGCGGTCACTGCCGAACGCGGCGATGGCGCGGTAACCCGCGAAACGGTGACCGTCTCCGTGATTAGCCGGGCGGCCGCCGACAGCCGCGCTGAAAACAGCCAGCCGCCCGCATCCGAAGCCGCCGCCACGCCGCCGCCAACAGCATCCCCGCCTTCATCGACTCCGACTTCACTGACCGCCAAGGTCATCACCGCCGCCAACCTGCGCGCCGGCCCCAGCGCCCAGTTTGACCCGCCGCTAGGCAGCATCGCCGCCAATCAGGAAGTCGAGATTGTGGCCGCCAGCCCGGAACGCGACTGGTACAAAATCCGCTATGACGGCGGCGATGCCTGGATTTACGCCGAGTTGGTGAATGCGACCGGGGATATCGCCAGTCTGCCGCTGGATGCGGGCATCTCGCTGCCGGTCAACCTGGTCATTGCCGACATTGTGATTGTGCCGCACCCTTTGGTCTGTCGGGAAGCTGGACAGATTGACGTGATGGTCCGCAATGAAGGCACAGCCGATACCGCCTTTGGCGGCTGGATTAAGGTAGAGGTGATCTTGAAGAGCTCCAGCGAAACCTTGGCCGCCACCGAAACGGCTTTCCCCGGCATCGCCGCCGGCGAAGCATACACCGCCTCGGTCAAGCTCGCGGTCGATCTCTATTACAACGAGACGCAAATAATCCGTGTGGCGATTGACACCGCCGATCATGTCGCCGAAGCCAATGAAGACGACAACGTCGCCTATGCGGAAGAGTACGTTCTGCAGCGGGGCGGCTGTCCCTAGCGCTAACAGCGAACAGGAAGGCAATCAACTGTGACTTCAATCATGGTGACCAATGACGATGGCTATGACGCGCCGGGGATCCTGGCGCTGGCATTGGCGATGCGCGAACTTGGCGATGTGCAGGTGGCGGCGCCGGGCGTCAATCAAAGCGCCGGCGGACACAAAAAAACCCTCTATCAGGATATTCCTTACAATCGGATGAGTATCGGCGATGACATCCCAACCCTGGTGGTGTATGGGTCGCCGGCCGACTGCATTGCGGCCGCCATGCTGGGGCTGGTGGCGCGCCGGCCCGACATGGTCGTTTCAGGCATCAACCGCGGGGAAAACATGGGCCAAGACCTAACCTACAGCGGCACCGTCACGGCCGCCTTGGAAGCCGCCATTCACGGGCTGCCGGCCATCGCCGTTTCATTGTCCCACCATAATGCCAACCGTCTTGAGGACTATCGCGTGGCGGCCCAAATCGCGGTTCCGATTGTCAAACAGGTGCTGCGGCAGGGGCTTCCGCCTTTCACTATTTTGAATGTGAATGTGCCCAAAGCGGCGCGGATTGAAGACTTGCGGGGGATTCGCCTCACCCGTCAAGGAGTGCGGATTTACTGCGACAGTTTAAGATCGGTCAAGGCTGGCGTGGTGCGCGTCGAAGGCTCGCCGCCCGCCGGCCATACCGATGAAATCGGCACGGATGTATGGGCGGTGCATCGAGATTATGTGAGCGTGACGCCGGTGCATCTGGATATGACCGCGCATCAGTTCATGGCGAACCTTGAGGCTTGGGACCTGCGGCTGCCAGGATGATGCGGCCGCTAATCGATATCAGACCCGCCGCCTTAACCCGGCGATTTGAGGTAAATGGGCATCACCCGCGCAGCGGAAAAATCCTGTTCCGCGCCCGCCGCCCGCAGGCGCCGCCAAGCGATTTCAGCCAGATAGCCGGCGCGCCGCCACCGTTCGGCCGCCGGGATTAAGCGGATGTCCTGCCCGCCCGCCGCCGCCGCCCGCGCCTTCTGCAAACCCTGGCGGGTGATTTCGCCGGTCAGCCAGACCGACAAGCCCTCATACGAAGCCAGCAGGTCTTCCCAGCTTTGCAGTGAGGCCGCGCCTTGCGCTGTCCAGCGTCCATTCCTGGCGCGGTATTCAGCCGATATCACCCGGCCGCGGCCGGCGGGCACAAGCGCGACCAGCCTTGCCCGCCGGTCATAGAAGGTTTGCCCGGCGGCGATGGTGTCCAGCGTCGAAACCGGCGCCAGCGGCAGACCGCGGACGGCGGCCATGCCCTTCGCCAGCGCCACCCCGATACGCAGCCCGGTGTATGACCCCGGGCCGACGGATACAGCCAGCGCCTTTAAGTCCGCGGCGCCGACATCGGACTGCGCCATGATTCGCTGTATCATCGGCGCCAGGCAGGCGCTGTGGTTTCTGCCGACAGTCAACGCGCATTCCGCCAGCAGAACCTCGCCGTCGTGGAGGGCAAGGCTCATAATTTGGGTGGCGGTGTCGATTGCCAGCAGCATGGCTGTCCCTGTCTAGCGCGCGCCGAATAGCAGCCGCCTGTATTCGTCAATCATCGTTTCATAGCGCCGGCCGCGGGCTTCAAAAACAAAATTGCGCCGTAAAGTCTCGATGGCTTTGATGTCAATCCAAAGATGACACGGCGGCAAAATGGCCTCAATCCGTTCGGGCCATTCAAAAATAGCCACAGCCTCGCTGTCCAAAATATCATCGATCCCCATCGACTCGGCTTCGTCGGCGCCGCCGATGCGATAAAAATCAAGATGATAAAGACAAGCGGCATCCGCCTGACGCTGATGTTCATGCGCCAGATTATAGCTTGGGCTCGTCAGCGGAACCGTCGCCCCCCAGCCTTGGCCGATGCCGCGGCTGAAGACCGTCTTGCCGGCGCCGATATCACCCGAAAGACAAATCCGGTCCCCCGGCCGCAGCAGCTTCCCCAGCGCCGCGCCGAACTCTTCGGTCCGCCGCGGATGGCTGCTGATGATGTCTAATTCACCTTGACGCAGTATCGGCACAAAGCGCCTCCTGACAAGCGCGCCGCGGCCGCCGGCTATGCCAGTTTTAGCTGGGTGATTCGCCCGCGGATGGTGACTTTTTTGCCCTTGGCTAAGACAGCTTCGACATGCTCTTCAGGCACATCGACAAAGGTTTTGTTTTGCCGAATGTCAATGTGACCGATGACGTGCCCGGGGATCCGGGCTGTGCTGGCGATTTTGTAGACCACCTCGCCCGGGCGCAGGCCATTGGTTTTGCCGACGGGGATAATCAGCCGCACCATGCCGGCTTCCTGGCGGTCGCGCCGCCGTCTGCGCCCCCGTTCCTGGCGCCCATCCTGCCCGGCGCCTTGGCCGCGCGCTTTGCGCGGCCGCGGGGCGCGCTCGGCGCGGATATCGCTGATGTCAGCCAAAGATTCAGCGGCTTCCTCGGCGCGCAGGATGCCGATAAGCGCATTCGCCACCTGCTCCATTGAATAGCCCATCTCGCCCAGTTCCGCCAGCATCTCGTCATAGCGGTCATCGGCGGCCTGGATTTGCTCGACCAGGCGGTCTTTGAACTGCCGCCGCCGAATCGCCAGCACTTGCTCGCGGCTGGGCAGCTGCGCCCGCTTGATGGGATGACCGACGTAATTCTCGATGATCTTCAAGGCGCGGCGCTGCCGCGGTGTAATCAGGGTGATGGCTTCGCCAGTGCGGCCCGCCCGCCCGGTGCGCCCAATCCGATGCACATACTCGATGGCAAGCTGGGGGATGTCATAATTGACCACATGAGACACCGCCGGAATATCAACGCCGCGCGCCATCACATCAGTGGCCACCAGCATCCTTGACCGCTCCTGCCGAAAACGGCCGACGATTCGCTCGCGCTCCTGCTGTGATAAATCGCCATGAATAGCCACCGCCGGATGACCTTGGGCGATAAGCTGCTCGGCCAATTCCGCGGTGCCGATTTTGGTTCGGGCGAAGATCAGCGCGCTCTGGGGCATCTCGACTTCAAGCACGCGGCTAAGCGCCGCGATTTTGTCTTGCTGTTTGACCACATAATGCCGCTGCCGAACATTGTCAGCCGTCAGCTGCTCCGATTCGATGTGAATGTAAATCGGGTCGCGCATGTACTTCTTAGCCAGGTCGCGGATGACTTTGGACACGGTGGCCGAAAACAGAATCGTCTGGCGCCGGCTGGCATCGGTGGCGGCGATAATCTGCTCAATATCTTCAATGAATCCCATCTTGAGCATCTCGTCGCCTTCATCGAGGATCAGAAAACGAACCTGACCGAGGTCAAGCGCCCCTTGTCGAATCAGGTCAAGGGTGCGCCCAGGCGTGCCGACCACCGCCTGCGCCCCTTTTTTCAGTCGGCGAATCTGCCGCTCATAAGACTGCCCGCCATAAATCGGCAGCGCCCGCAGTCCCATTTGGCTGCCATACTGATAAACAGCATGGGCGTTCTGGATCGCCAGTTCGCGCGTGGGCGCCAAAATCAAAACCTGCAAACCCTTGTGATCAAGCTGCTGCAAAGTCGGCAGGGTGAAAGCCGCGGTTTTGCCGGTGCCGGTCTGCGCCTGTCCCATCACATCCCGCCCGACCAGCAGATGCGGAATGGCTTCCCGCTGGATCGGCGTCGGCTGCCGGTAGCCAATCTCTTCGAGTGTCTTCAGCAGGATTGGGGCTAACCCAAGAGCCTCAAAAGCGCTTGTCATCATGACTCCAAAATAAAACCCCGCCAAAAGGACAGGGCATCCAAGTTACCTTACACTATAGACCTAAAATCCGAAAGTGACAATAGGGTTTTAGGCGACCATTTCAGATTGATCGCTTTTCGACCGCCCTAGCCGGCCGGCATCAGCACAATCGATCCCGGCGTTTCAACCGCGCCGCAGGTCATGCCGTTGACGACGGTCGCCGCCAAGGGCGCGATGGCGCGCGGCATCATTCTGGCATCTTGACCTGTTCGCAGTCCGACAGATCCTGGCTGATTTGGAAGGCTTCAATGCAGTCGCTCAAGATAGCGCCAATTTTCTGATGGCCGGCGGTGTTCCAATGCATGTCGTAGTTTGTATAATCAAGCTCGACGTCAAGCGCCTGGATTGGATTGAGATACGGTATCCCTAGTTCCTCCATTAACCGCAGTGCGTTTTGATAGCGTTCGCCGGCCATCGGGAGCGGCATTCTCAAAAGGCGCTCAAACTCGCCTAGAACAAATGGCGGGCGGTCGGGGGAAGGAATCGCGTACCGATCTGGAATCAGCAGCGCCAGCAAAACGGTGTCCTGCGCGGCGGCCGCATCGCGCAAGGCGCTTAGATATTCGCGCGTGGCCTCTATCTCTTGGCTGACCTCTCGAAACGGAACCTCCCCCCGCGCTACCGCGATTGCCCTTGACAGCAGCGACCCAATGCGGGTTCTGCCGATGAGCCGCTCGATTTCGCTGCCAGGCGGCTCAACGCCATGCAAGCGATAATATAAGGCTTTTTGTTCGTCTAAGGTCATTGCGTTTTCGTCGCCCTCAGCCGGCTGCCGCAAGAAAATTCGCCCCTCCTTTTTCCCTATCCAAAGCCGAATGTCTATCGGCATCACATTGTCGCCAAAATCATTATTGCTAAAGAAGCCGAGAATGGTCAAGTGAGGCTGAAGAATGGGCGCATACGTCTGAAACGTCGCCAAGGCCTGATTGGTCCCGCTGGCGGGAAGCCCGGTGTTCCAGACGACGCTTTGCGGGAAGTTTGATTCGATGGTCTCGACATACGATTTTCCGATATCGGCTTCCACGCCAAAGGTAAATGAATCGCCCAGCATCAGAATCCGCAGGCGTTCGTCAAAGTCATCGCCGGCCACAAAGTCCTGCGTATCGCCAAAACCCTGACGGTTTACTATGCAGTGCCGAATGTCAAGCTCATGTCTCTCACAGAAGTCGACCACAGCATCATAGATAAAATGACAGCCGACTTCGTCACAGGTCCACCGCGACAGCGGCTCGAGAAGCTCTTCGGGCGGAGCCGGCGGGAAATACAGCGGCGCTCTGTCCGTGGCCGCCAAAACGAACTCAAGCGCAATTACCGTAACTACCGCAATCACCAATCCCAGCGCCCAATATCTCCTCATATTTCCCCAAGCCCGGCGCCGGCCGTCAGCATGCCGCAGGCGAAAAGCGACCAGGGCCAGAAGCAGACTGCCAGCGATCAGCAGCGCCTGCGGCGAATTCAAACCGGGGTGAGCGCCGGGAAGCAATTCTATCCCAATGCCGGCCAGGGCGGTCAGCATGCCCAGCCCGACAAGCAGCGCGAAGACCTTATTCCATACCCATTGACTGCCATGAAGTGGCTTTTTCGCTTTCATACCTCGGATCCTTTCCATTCAATTCCTGTGTCTTCGGTGCATTCTGCGGTCAGCGACTCGAGCCGGCTGTTTGGCTGAAGCTCACCGCGCCCATAATGCAAACGCTATGATAACGTAAAATCTGCACATTTGAAAAGGTCAAGCGCAGCCTGCCCCATCAAGAAGAGTGGACTTAGGGCGAGGGTAAACTTGATGCGCTAATAATCTGAAACGCACCACGCGGCTCTGATGTAAAGGCTTGCGTTTTAAGCCTTTGATTTCGTGACCGCGCCGCCGCGCTTGAGAGGCCTTTTGGCAACTCTTTCGTGTTCCTGCTTCAAGTCTTGCCTGCGGGTTTCGCCGGCGGTTTCAGGAAAGTGGACGCGATAGCTGCCTGTTTCGGCTCTTCCTTCGGCAAAGTCTAAAGCCTGCAATGCGCTCTTGATAAGCCTTTTCCCTGCTTCGCTCATAATGATGATGCACTCCTGTAGGCTGCTGCAATTTTTCCTAAGATATTTCTAAGCTCTGCCTTTTCTGCCGGCGTTAAACTGATTTTCTCACCTTTAGCATACACATCAAGCAGGAATATCGGAATATCCCTGCCACTATAAAAAGTAATGACGCGATACCCACCACTTTTACCTTTGCCTCTGGCAGGGAAGCGGACTTTTCGGGCGCCGCCTGTTCCGCGTATTTCATCCCCTGCGGCAGGATGCCACGCCAGAAACGTTATGATAGCAACCAACTCTTCGTCCGTCACACTAGCCTTTTTTGCATGGCGGATGAAGGCGGGTGTCTCTACAACGGTGTGCATCTCATTTCTCTAACAGTATAGGGCACTGTCGCTTAGATAGCAATCATCGTTTGACAGGTTCAACGCTATGATAACGTAAAATCCTAAAATTATCCATTCATTTTGAAAAGGCGGAAAGGCAGTCAATGAATACGCGGCAATACCTCTATTTGACCACAGCCGGGCACAAAAGCGGCCGGCCGCATGAAATCGAAATCTGGTATGTGCAGCATCAAGGCTGTTACTATCTGGTATCGGAAAAGCGCGCCGCCGCCCATTGGGTGCGGAATATCGGCGCCGATCCATCGGTCAGCTTTCGCGTTGGCGGAACCACTATCGCCGGCCGCGCCTCAATGCCCGATGATGCCGCCCTCATCCAGGCCGTCAAAGCGAAAATGGAAGCCAAATACAACTGGAGCGACGGCCTAGTCGTCGAACTGTGTCCCGCCGGTTAATGTTCGCTGCGGGTGAGCGGATCGCGCGCCGGCATCATGTTGGTGGCCGCCAGGATCTCCAGCCCCATGCGGTCAGCGATGTAGACCTTGCGCCCTTCTTTGCGGAGCAGGCCGGCATTGAGCAGACCCCGCAGCGCCCGCCCGACGACTTCGCGGGTTGTCCCCAAAATCGAGGCGATCTCTTCCTGGGTCAGGCGAGTCGGAGCTTCGGCGATATGTTCGGCGTAAGTCGTCTCGTGGAGGAATAATTTCGCCAGCCGCGATGGAATCGTGCGAAAGGTCATATCCTCCAGCCGCTCAATATACTCTCGATTGACATGCGCCAAAGACTGCACATAGTTGTTGAGCAGGGCCGGCTCGGTCGCCAGCAGATTCATCAGCCGGTCATGGCTAAGGGTCAGGATGATGGATTGGGTGATGGCCATCGCGTTGCAGGGGTTGAGGCCGCCGTCCACGGCCGCCACCTCGTTAAAGGTAGCCACCGGCCGCAGTAAACTCAAGGTATGCAGACGTCCCTCGGCGCTGATGCGGTAAATCCGCACCAAGCCCTTCGCCACGATGTTAAAACCGGCGCAGGCCTCATCCTCGCGGAAAATCATGGCGCCGGCCTGATAGGCGCGGCGATGCGCCTGCCCTTGAATCCGCTGGATAGCCACAGAGGACAGGTTGGTGAAATAGGAGATCTGCGTCCAGTCCATTTCCATGATGACGCCGCAAGCTGCATCGGATGATGAAGATAGAGTAACACAGCTGGAATGCCCTGACGAGTTCAGTGGTCAAGCCCGCGGGACCAGCCAGTGTTCGGCGCCGTCGCCGTCAGCCATCCAGCCGCGATGCCCGCTGGCCAGCGAAACCCGCCACCAGCGCCAGCCGCTTTGGCAGATTGGCCCGCCGATAAGGGACATTCCCGCGCCGGGTTCGGCTTGGAAAAGAACACCGGCGGCCCTTTCCGGCGCGGCATGCAGGGCATGGTCTCCCGCCCGCGATACTTCAGCATAAGCGCCGACCCGCAGTTCGGTCGATAACATGCCCGGACAGCCGGTATCAATGACGAACCCCGATGATTCGCGGGTCTCGGATTCGGTGACGTAGAGGATGCCGGCGGCATAATTGCCTTCGTCATGGCTGCCGACCCAGATGTCATAGAGGCCTGGCGGCGCATCATAGAAGCCGATGCTTGGGTCTGCGCCGATCAAATCCTTATCGCAGCGCCAGCTTCCGTCAGGGGCATTGATGAGCAGGGTCATATTCGCCGGGCTGTGGACGGCGACCCGCAGGCTGTCAAAGTCTTCCAGCAGATAAAGACTGTAATCGGGCGCTTCGGCGACATAGCCCCGGCAGTCCACCGTGGTGACAAACTCGGCGATCCGATTGCGCCCGCCGCCGACAAGCTGAACTGTGCGCGGCGACGGAAAGAAGCCCGGCTCAAGGTCGGCTTGCCCATAGAGCGGCTCGCGGGACGGATCTGGCCCCGTGGCGGTGGTCGGCAGCGTTTCGCGGCCGCCTTCCGATATCCACAGGCTGCCGCTGCTGTAGACCTCCTTCGAGTAACTGCCAATCCAGATGCGATAAGAGCCGCCGGCGGCATCCCTGAACTCGAGGGCTGGATTTAATCCGTTGGCGTCGTCGCTGCACAGCCAGCTGCCGTCTGGCAGATTGACAATGAGCGTGGTATCCTCGGCGCTGTCCACCAGAAAGGTGATTTGGCCGAAGCCCTTCTCCAGATGCACCGCAAAATCAGGGTCGGGCATCACAAAGCCCAGACAGTTATCGCCCAGATTCAAGGCGCTGACGTCATGTTCGCCGCCGCTGACCACTGTAAAGCGAAAGGGCGCCGGTTCAAAGCCGGGCGCGAGGACCTGTTTGCCATAACGCGGCGCCCCGGCCGGGTTCAGCCCGGCTTGGGCATCCGCCTCGGCCGCCTGCCAGCCGATGAGCATCAGCCATATCAGACTGGCAAAGAACAGCTTGCGATGTTTGCGTTTCATCCCGCTTCCTTTTGATTTTAATCTACAGGCTGCCGTCAAAGATAAAAGCGCCGCCGCCAGCCTGACTTGATTATAACCTCATTGCCGATTTTCGCTGGGCCCGAAACGTCTTGTTTGCCATGTCCGTCAAAATAGTCTACCATTAGACAAGACAAGACCGCCGCCAACTGGATGCAAGGCTTGCGCTTATGCAAAAACGAATGATTGAGTTTATCCGCGCCCTGCGCGCCGCCGGCCTGCGGATTTCGCTGGCGGAAAGTCAGGACGCGATGTTTGGCGTCGATTACGCCGGCGTCAAGGACGCGGCCGCCTTCAAAAACACGATGAAAGCGACGCTGATAAAAAACCGCAAAGACCAGCCGACCTTTGAGTATTTTTTCCCGCTGTTTTTCTCGAACAGCAAACCGCCGCTCGAAAATATCATCGCGCGGCTAAATCCGGAACAGCAGGCGATGCTGCAAGCGGCGATGGCCTCGCTGATGTCGCCCTTGCGCGGCCTGCTGCGGCGCTTGCTGGAGGGACGGCATTTCAGCGATGAAGAAATAAACCGAATGGGAGAGTTGTCCGGCCTGCCGCAGGGTGACGAAATGTATATGCGGCAATGGTTTGAGCGCCGCATGAATCGTCAGGCGGGTTTGACCCAGATGGAGCGCATGCTGGAAGACCTGCTTGATGAACTGGCGGCGATGGGCATGAGCGAAGAGACGCTGGCGCAGCTGGAAGCGATGCTGCGCGGCAATCTGGCGGGCTTGTCCGAGCGGATATCGGGTTATGTCGGCAGTTCGCTGGCAGAACAGATGGCGCAGCAGGAGCCCCGCGAACGTCCTGATCTGCTGGATGTGCCGTTGCAAGGGCTGAACCACGGCGACATCGACGATATTCGCGATGAAATACGCCGTTTGGCGGCGCGGCTGCGTACCCGCGCTGCCCTGCGCCAAAAACGCGCCAAATCCGGCCAGTTTGACCCGCGCAGAACCATCCGCGGCAGCATGCGTTACGGCGGCGTGCCGATGCAAGTCCAATTCCGCAAAAAGCATAAAAAACCCAGTCTGATTCTGATTTGCGATTTAAGCGCCTCGATGCGTTACGCGGTCGAGTTCCTGCTGACGATGGTCTATGAGCTATCCGACCAGGTGCGGCGCACCCACAGCTTTATCTTCATCAGCGACCTGGTGGATGTCAGCGCCATCCTGACCGAACTGCCGCCCAAAGAAGCGGTCGCTCGCATTATGACCGAAAATCCGCCCGGCTATTACAGCACCGACCTTGGCGGCAGCCTCAATACCTTCAAGCAAAACCACATGGTTCTGATCGACAGCCGCGCAACGATTCTGTTCTTCGGCGACGGGCGCAACAATTACAACGATCCGCGGCTGGACATCGCGCAGGAGATGCAGCGCAAAGGGCGCCGCCTGATCTGGTTCTGCCCCGAACCCCGCGCCCAATGGGGTACCGGCGACAGTGACATGTGGGACTACAGCCTGGTTGCCGATCATGTGTTCAGGGTCAGCAGCCTGCGCCAGCTTGCCGATGCGGTTGACCATCTGCTGGCGGATGGCTAGATACTGCTCCATAGTGTAAAAATGCCGCCGGAAAACACAATGAGAAACAATCCGCTCCCCAGATTGGATGCATCGCCTGAAGTTAAAGCGCGGCTGCTTCCTTATTGTCGGCTTCGTCCGGGTGAAATATGGCAAGACAAAATCAGCGGCCATCGAGTCGGGTGTTTTGATGCCGCCGATGACAAAGCCATTCAAGCATTAATGAACGGCGAGCGGGCCAGGCTGGCAGTCCATGACCCGCCCTACAATTTAACAGCCTTTAAGGTTCAGCCGGCCTCTGATTTTATTGATTGGTGCGACCAATGGGTTTCGTTGACGTATGATGTTTTGTCTTCCGATGCCGCGCTGTATGTCTGGCTGGGCGCGGATCAGAATAACGGGTTTCAGCCGTTGCCAGACTTTATGATGATGATGCGCGAGAAGCCCTTTAAGCCCAGAAGTTTCATAACCATGCGGAATCAGCGCGGCTACGGGACGCAAAAAAACTGGATGGCAGTTCGACAGGAACTGCTCTATTACACGAAGGGCTCGCCGCCGTTCCATGTCGAATACACCGACATCCCCAAGGTTCTCCAAGGATATTATAAAACAGTCAATGGGAAAGTGACGGATAACCTTCAGCGCAGTCGGTCCGAAACCATTCGCGCCAGCAATGTCTGGGTCGATATTCAGCAAGTCTTTTATCGCATGGAAGAAAATGTTTCCGGATGCTATGCCCAAAAACCCTTGAAATGTATTGAACGCATTATCAGCGCGAGTTCTGATCCAGGAGATTTGGTTATTGACTGCTTCGCTCATTCAGGAACGACCCTGCTGGCAGCCGAGATATTGAATCGAAAATGTTTTACAGTCGATATTGATCCTGTATTTGCCGAAATTACCATTCGCCGCCTCGAACATTATCGAGAAACTGGACGCGCCGGCTGGCAGAATGGCAATCCATTTGAACGCGAACGGCTTGATTTCAAATCGGACAAGAAGCCGGCGACAGCAATTTCGCCGGTGCAGAAGTCTTTGCTGTGAATTGTTGAGACCATACTAAAATGGAACATCTTGAACGAGAACTCAATGTACTGTTATCGCAATTACCAGATGAACACAAATTCAAAGACCGCCTGGATTCGCTTGTGTCGGTTTATCCCTTTAATGATTATGAATTTATTATTTCGACATTACTGGGATTGGATATTTTGACATTGGATGGATATTACAATCTTCGTGACAGCTATATGGAAAGAAATTATTATCTTTACATTTTTGAAATCGGTTCGCCGCGTAAATTTGGAGAAACATGGGCTCAAGGACATTTGAAGGGATTAGTCCCCGAGTTGCAAAAACCATCAAAGAAGACCGATCCGGAGTATTCTGGACAATATGATTTTTTCTTTAGGGGGATTCGTATCGAAGTCAAAGCATCACGGGCGGTTGATGCAGATTCAGATGAACCGCTATATGTAAAAGCATTGGCATCGGATTCTGAAAAGAGCTTTTGGATGAATTTTCAGCAAATAAAGCCTGCTTGCTGTGATGTATTTATATGGGTTGCTGTATGGCGGGATGTCATCCGATATTGGGTTTTATCCTCTTATGAAGTTGAAACAAATCAGTATTATTCCAAGGGACAGCATCGCGGCAATACAGGCGAAGGGCAGCTTCATATAAAAAACGATAACATACTGGCTTTTGACAAGTACGAAGTCAAACCAAACAAATTGGCAGATGAAATACGGTCGGCATATAGCCGCCTGCCAAAATAAGGAATTGCCCATCAATCATCTCAAATCGCGGCGATGCCAATCGTCCGCAAACAGATCGAAATCGGTCTCGCGCTGCGAATAAGTTGACCGCCCTGCTTGCCCCCGCCAATTTGTGAAAATTCGCCGCATCAGTCATAATGACGCCCGAATCCAATTCAGAGAAGGCAGGCTTGATGATGACAGAACGTTCGGAACGGCCCAATGTCATCGTGTTTTTTACCGACCAGCAGCGCTGGGACACGACCGGCGTTCATGGCAATCCGCTTGACCTAAGCCCGAATTTTGACCGCCTGGCGCGCGCGGGCACGGATGTGCATTATGCCTTCACCTGCCAGCCAGTCTGCGGCCCGGCGCGGGCTTGTCTGCAAACGGGCTGCTATGCCACGCAAACCGGCTGTTACCGCAACGGGATCCCTTTGCCGCCCGAAAGCAAAACCCTGGCGCATTACTTCCGCGAAGCGGATTATGATACCGCCTACATCGGCAAGTGGCATCTTGCTGATACGCGCATTCGCGGCCCGGTCCCGCCGGAACAGCGCGGCGGATATGAGTATTGGCTGGCGGCGAATCTGCTCGAATTCGTGTCGGATGCCTATGATTTGGTCTTGTATGACAACGACGGCCTGGCCGTCAAACTTCCCGGCTACCGCGTCGATGCACAGACTGACGCCGCCATTCGCTATATCAATGAACATCAGCAGCAGCCCTTCTTTCTGTTTCTGTCCTATATCGAGCCGCATCATCAGAATCACCGCGATGATTATCCGGCGCCGGCGGGCTATGCCCAAGCCCTCCGCGGTCGGTGGATGCCGCCGGATTTGGCGGCCTTGGGCGGCTCGAGCCATCGGCATCTGGCTGGGTATCTGGGCATGATTAAACGTCTGGACGAAGCGCTGGGACGTTTGCTGGACGCCCTGACAAGCCTCGACCTGCTTGACAGCACAGTCATCCTGTTCACATCCGATCATGGCTGTCACTTCAAAACCCGCAATGCGGAATATAAGCGTTCCTGTCACGAAAGCTCGGTTCGGCTGCCGACGGCTTTGCATGGCGGCCCCTTTCAAGGCGGCGGCCGCCTGCGCCAGATGGTCAGCCTGATTGACCTGCCGCCGACGCTCCTGGATGCGGCTGGCATTCCCGCGCCGGAAGATATGCCGGGGCGCTCGATTTTGCCGCTGGTCAACCGCGGCCGGGCCGACTGGCCGGACGAGGCTTTCATTCAAATCAGCGAATCGCAGGTCGGGCGCGCCATCCGCACCCGGCGCTGGAAATATGCGGTCGATGCGCCTGACAAACATGGCTGGGATGATGCCGCCAGCGATGCCTATATTGAATCCGAACTGTATGATCTGTTTGCCGATCCTTACGAATTGCACAATCTGGCGGGCTGTGAGTCGCACCGCGCCGTCAGCGATATCCTGCGCGGCCGCCTGATTCGGCAGATGATTCGGGCGCAGGAAGCCGAACCGGTCATTGAACCGGCGCCGATGCGGCCGAGTTCAGGGCAACTCAAGGTCAGCGCCGAAGCCGGCTGGCTGTAGACGTTTCGCTGTCGCATGCGAAAAACGCATGGCTGGCGGGGCATTCAAACTAGACGAATAGGTGTATAATGACGTACCTGTCCGAAGTCATACATTGAGGCTGCTCACAGTGAAAACAATGAATCTGCTGCTGATCGCGCTGCTGCTTCTGGCGGCTGGCGGCGGTGCGCGGGCGCAAGAGCAGGACATCCCGCTGCCTAAAGCCTATCGCATGAATAGCTTTGGCGATGAACTGCAAGGCTGGAACAACTGCGGCCCCGCCACCCTCACCAATGCGCTGGTTCACTTTGGCTATGCCAATGACCAAAAGCGCGCCGCCGACTGGCTTAAACCCGACTACGAAGATAAAAACGTCAGCCCGTGGCAAATGGTCGAATTTGTCAACACGCAGATACCCGAAATCCCGGTGTATGGCCTCGTGCGTTCCGGCGGCGCTGTCGAAACGCTGCAAACCCTGATGTTCCATGATTTTCCGGTGATTATTGAAAAAGGCTATGCCCCCGAAGGCTATGACTGGATGGGGCATTACCTGCTGATGACCGGCTATGACAATAACGCCAGCGAGTTCGTCGCCATGGACAGCTTCCGCGGCCCCAATACGCGCTACAGCTATGACGAAATCAACGGCAAATGGCAGCACTTCAACTATACCTACATCGTGCTGTACACAGCCAATCGCGAGGCTGAACTGATGGCGCTGCTGGGCGACAGCGCCGACGAATGGCAGAATCACATCATCGCGCTGGAACGGGCCCGCGCCGAAGCCGTCGCCGACCCAAGCGATGCTCATGCCTGGTTTAATATGGGGAGCGGTTTTGTCCAGCTGGGTATGTTTGATGCCGCGGCGCAGGCTTACGATCAGGCGATCTCGCTGGGTTTGCCCTGGCGCATGATGTGGTATCAGTTTGGACCCTATGAAGCCTATTATTATACCGAACGCTATGATGATATGATTGCTATCGTCCGCCAGAATCAAAATGACGGCGGCGGGCATTTCGTCGAAGAGACCTGGTATTATCTGGGCATGGCGCGCGAAGGCCGCGGCGAAATTGAACTCGCGCTCCAAAATTACACCACAGCGCTCAATTTCAATCCCAACTTCGCGCCGGCTCTGAATGCCAGGGAACGGCTAAGAGGCGCTTAGGCGTGTTTGCCCAGCTTTCGCGGCCGTATTTTCCGGCCGCGATTCGGCTCGAATCAACCGCCGGCGCGATGCACAGTGATTAAAGGCCGTTCAGGCAAAGGCCGGCGCCAGATACGGCTCGTTGACCGCGAACAGATCATCCACCATCGACTGAATCTCCGCCAGCGAGCAGACGGCCGCCGACAGGGGCGAATAAGCCGCCGCTTGATAAATCAGCCGCCGATTGCCGGTGAGGATGCCCTCGACCGCCATCGCTTCAATCTGCGAATAAAAATTGGTGAGCGGGGCAACCGATGCCGGCAGCGGCCCGACCGCAACCGCTTCCAGCCCATCGCGCGAAGCCCACACCGGCGCCTCGACGCAGGCCTGATGAGGCAGATTATCGACCAAGCCTAGGTTGGGGACGTTGCCGTTGAACTTGAAGGGCGCGCCGCCTTCCATCGCATTGATGATATAAGCCGCATACTCGTGCCCCCGTCCAAGGTCAATCTCGTCCTGTTCAAGCCAGGCATGAATGTCATCGCGCCAGTCATGTTCGCGCCGCTGGTACTCTTTCAGGGTATAGGCATGGTGTCCGGGATTCCAGTTTGTGCCATGCGTGGCGTACTTTTCGATCAGGTCGGGACGTTTGCGAAACCACCAGTTGTATTCGGAGTTGTGGCCGCTGGATTCGGTGACGTAATAATCAAGCGCCAGATACATCTCGTTGCGGACCTGTTCGGCATTGTAAATCTCCTTGCTGGCGGTGATGGCTTCGCGAATCAGTGGATAGGCATCCTCGCCTTTCCAGCTGTATTCGACAAACCAGGCGGTATGATTGATGCCGGCGCAGGTATAATGGATTTCCTCATAAGGGGCGCCAATCCAGTCTGCCAGCATTTTGGAGGTGCCCTGAACGCTGTGGCAAAGGCCGGTCACCCGGATGTCGGTCTTGATGTCAATCGCGCGGCAAAGCATCGCCATCGGATTGGTATAATTGAGCATGAGCGCATCGGGACAAACCCGTTCCATGTCACGGGCAATGTCGACCATCACCGGAATGGTGCGTAAAGCCCGGAAAATCCCCGAAACCCCGCGCGTGTCCCCGACGTTCATGTTAACGCCGTATTTCATCGGGATTTCGATGTCGTGCCGCCAGACGTCCGTTGAGCCAACTAGAATCGTCACCACGACATAATCAGCGTCTTTCAGCGCCTCAATGCGGTCCATCGTCGCCGTCACGGCAGCTGGATAGCCCCCGGCGGCGATGATGCGCTCGACGGCGCGTTTGGCAAAATCGAGCCGTTCGGCGTCAATATCCATCAGCGCGATCTCGGCGCCTTCAAGGGTGGGGAAGGTCAAAATATCCTGGACGAGTTTGCGGGTAAAGCCAAAGCTCCCGGCGCCGATAAAGGCAATTTTGAGCATGATATCTTCTCCAGATAGGCATAATCGGATTTGCTGGATTGTAACCCGATACGTCCGAAATAAAAGCGCGGGCTTCGCGGCGGGAGTAGTTCGCGCTGCGCCGCTGGGTGCCTGTCTATTACAGTGGGATCATGCGTCCGTTGCGGAATTGGTGGTCTGGCCCCTTGTTGTAGCTGTCCAGCAGCTTTTTCCCCAGTTCAATGCCGGCCCACTTGTCAATATCCAGATTGCTGGTGCTCCAGGATTTAGCTGGCTCAATGCAGTTCTGACAGCCGCTCGCACAGGGGCAGTCGGCGGCGATTTTGATGCCTTTTCTTAGTACGTCGGGCCACACTTCATAAAATTTGCGGGCAACACCAATACCACCCTCGTAATTTTCGTAGTAGTAGACCGTGAGGCCGTCTTTGAGTTTTGCGCTGGTGCTGGTATCAAAACGGTCGGCTGGAATGACGAACATGGCGCCAACGCGGAAAAGATTTTCCAATGCGCCGATTCCCTCCATATTGTCGGCATGCGTCGGGATATTGAACCAGACGGCGTGCAGGTTGTTTTGGTAAAGCGCGTCGTGGGATTTAACAACATCCCGCACTTCTTCGCTGCCTTCCTCTACCAATTTGTAACCGTTAAAATTTATCTGAAGGTTCAGCGTGCCATAAAAGATTTGCAGTTCTCCGTAAGCGAGTCCGTCGTGAATTTGATTTTGATGCAGCGCTGTATAAAAGCTGGCATCAGTTCTCAGATTCGGCTCTGCGTCCTTAAGCACAACCGCATCGGCTTCGTGGGCATGCACGCGGTACTTTCGTCCGAAGAAGGTGAAAATAGCGCCAAGGTAGGCTTCGCGGAAGCGGCGCATTTCCGAAATCTGTCCCAATTCTTCATTGCCTCGTTTCAGTTTATAGGAACGTCCAATGTTGCCGCGCAGATTTAGGCGGTGCTGTGGCTGCCATCCTTTGACGGGCTGCCCGCCGTCCTCAATGGCCGCATTATAGAATGGCTCACCCAGGATAGCCCGGTCGCTCTCATGCAGCTGCCCGCTGGTTTCAGCGATGAGTGAGGCAAGGTGGTTGTCAATAAGTTTGCTGTTGTTAGGATCGACGACGAGATGGTCAAAGGGGCGGTTAAGGAAGTCTTTGACGTTGCTGACAAAGAAGCGGTCAATGGGGTCGTTCATGGCGTAGAAAAGCACGAAAGCATCCCTGTCCCAGCCGCGGCCGGCGCGCCCGACCTGCTGCCAGGCGGACATGATGTTGGAGGGGAAGCCTGCCAGAACCACGCCATCCAGCCCGCCGACGTCCAGCCCCAATTCCAGTGCATTGGTTGTAAAGATGACGCGGATGTCACGCGATTTAATTTTTTGCTGAATTTCCTGCCGTTTTTCGTTCTTCAGGTCGGCATGAAAGGCAGAAAGCAAATCAGGGTCAAATCCAAGTTCGTTCGCTCTTGCCTGACATTTGCGAAAGGCATCTTCAAGAAAGCGCTTGGTCGGGCAGAATATCAGCGCCTGCATGTCCTCGTTTAGGATAGCAAGCGCTGCTTGTTCAATACGCAACTGTAAAATTTGCCAATAGATATGGTCGGGAATTTCGGGTTTGATAAAGTGAAAGTGTCTTTGCGGACGCAGTATATTTCTGGCGGATATGACTTTGGCGTGTCGCCCGGTGAGGTTCTTGGCATGTTCTTCTGGATTGGCGCAGGTTGCTGTTGACAGGAAAATCCGCGGCGATGCGCCAAGCCGTTCCAGTTGCAGGAAAAAGCGGCGCAGCAGGAGCGCCATGTTGCTGCCAAAGAAGCCGCGGTATTCGTGCATCTCGTCGATGACAACAAACATCAGTTTGGATAGAAGGCCTGCCCACTTGTCCTTCCAGCCTAGAAAAGACATGTTCAAATACTCCGGGTTGGTCAGGAGGATTTGTGGTGGATTGAGTCTCATCACGTCCTTATGTTCCTTATCAGTATCGCCATCGTAGGGCCAAGACTCAATGCCAAGTGGTTCACACAATCCGCGGATCTGCATGCGCTGGTCAAAAGCCAGCGCTTTCATCGGGTAAATCATCAATGCGTGCGCGTTCGGGTCTTCCAGCAGTATATGAAGCATGGGGGCGGTGAAGGCGAGGGTCTTGCCGCTGGCTGTTGGTGATTCCAGCACGACGTCATGTCCCCGCAGCGAAAGCTCAATGGCATCTGCCTGATGCTGATAAGGCTTGGGGATTCCAGAATCCATAAGCGCATCACAAACGCGAGGATGAAGGGCGGCTGGCCAGCCGTCAGCCGAGCGCGGCCGAATGCGTTCGACAATGCCTTGCTGTATTTCATCATCATTACGCAAGGCATCAAATTCGTACAGTTGCCGCATGAGATTTTCGAGATTCATTTTTCCACTTTTCCTCAAAACCGCGTAAATAAAAAAGGGGGAATGGTGAATACTAGAGGAGCCTCTATGCAATCAAGGCTTCCAGGCGGTCAACCAGATTTTCCAGTACCTTGAAGGTCTCTTCAACGGCCTGCGGCGTCGACATATCCACGCCGGCCGCCTTCAGCGCATCGAGCGGATAATCGGCGCTGCCAGCCGCCAGGAAGCCGAGATAACGTTCGACGGCGGCATCGTCACCCGCTAGGATCGCGTTCGCCAAGGCATGCGCCGCCGAAATGCCGGTGGCGTATTGGAAGGTGTAATACGGCTCGTATAAATGCCCAAACTGCGCCCATGCGCTGCCGGTGCGGCGCGGGTCATCGCTCATCGCGTCGCCGTAACCTTCGGCATAAAAGCCGGCCATGATGTCATTGAGCATATCGGGGGTGAGCGGCGCGTCGTTTTCCATCCGCGTATGCACTTCATATTCAAAACGCGCCAGCGTCGGCATAATGAAGAAATACCGATGGATGTTGTCCATCGCTTCCTGAATCAGCGCCAGCTGGAAGCCGCGGTCATCGCTGCCGGCAAACAGACGCGCCCGCACCATCGCCTGATTGAAGTTCGAGGCGACTTCGGCCACGAACATGGAATAGCCGCTGTAGATGAAGGGCTGATGCCGGCGCGTATAATGGCTGTGCATCGAATGCCCCAATTCATGCGCCAGCGTGCCCATTGAACTCAAGCTGCCATCAAAGCTCATCATAATAAAAGGATGAGTGTCATAAGACCCGTCCGAGAAAGCGCCTTCGGATTTGCCTTCGTTAATGGCATAGTCCACCCAGCGCTCCTCCAGGCAGCCCTTGCGGAGCCGATGGACATACTCCTCCCCTAACGGCGCCATGCCGCTGGCAATCATATCGACGGCTTCTTCAAACGAAAGCTGCGGTTCATCGGCTGTCAGCGGCGCCCATAAATCGTAAGGGTGAATCGTCTCATAGCCCAGCGCCCGCCGCCGCACATCCCAGTAGCGATGCCAGGTCGGGATATGCTGTCTGTAAGTGTCAATCAGATTATGGAAAACCTCGACTGGAATGCTGTTGGGCGCAAGTTTGGCATGCAGCACGCTGTCATAACCGCGCAGGCGCGCCATCACCACATTGCGCTTGACCGATGCCAGATAGGCCGCCGCCAAGGTATTGTTCATTTCCAGGAAGCGGTCGGCATAATTCTCCCAGGTTGTTTTGCGGATTTGTCGGTCGCTGTCCGAAAGCAGCTTGTCGCGGGCGCTTTGCACCAGCGGCCGGGTTTCGCCGGCGCTGCTGCGGGCGGGCGCAAAGCGCATATCCATGTTGGTCAGCGCGTTGCGAATGCTCTCGACGCGCCCCAGCGGCTCGGATAACATCCCCAGCGCAGCTTCAACTTCGGCCGACAGCACGTGTTTTTGAGTGCGGAGCAGGTTGCTGACATAATGATGATAGAGCTTGAGCTCCTCTTCTTCGGTGACCCACTGCAAGAGCGTACCGCGATCCATTGCCAGCAGTTCGGGATCGGCAAAGGCGGCCGCCGCCATATATTGCCCGACCAAGCCCTGCGCCTGCCCGACCATGCCCTTGATGGCTTCGTGATTGCCGTCGCATTCCTGCCACAGCGCCGGGTACATATACACTTTCCAGACGCGCCGCGCCAAACTAGAGGAAAACTCAAACCATTCCGCCAGGCGCGCCGGGCCCGTGGATAAGGTGTCTTTGTAGCTTTCAATATCCTTGAGCGCGGCGGCTGTTGCCTGATATTCCTCGCGCCAGGCATCAAAAGAAGGGAACACCGATTCATGGTCCCAGGTCGATTCGACAGGAACTTCTTGGCGGGAGGGTACGGATGTCATGGATTTTCCTTTTTGTGCGAAATAACGCGCTAAAGTATGCTACGATTGCGCGGCGACTTGCAGAGCAAGCGTGATGATCGAGGCGAGCGCGCCGGAGCCGATCACCGCCAACCCGATAAGCCACTTGATGTTCTTAATGTCCGCCCGCAGTTCTGCAATGTCCGCTTTGGTGGCGACATGCTGATAGCTGGCTTCCAGCGCGGCCAGCCGCTCTCCGGTGGTGCGCGTCATGTCTGCTGCTGCCATAGTTGATTGTTCTCCTTTTGCTGTAAAGACAGCCTAACATAAATTGCCCCCCATATTACAAAAACCAGCCGGAGAGTTGCAAATGGTAACGTCGCTCTTGGGCGTCAGAAAACCCGCGCGCTAAGGAAAAGCGCAATAGGGCCCCAGGCGGGATGGTTTCCAGCGGTTCGTCGAATCCTTTATGTTTGACGTCTAATATCGCTATGTCATCATCATCAAAATGCTTAATTTTCACTCCCAACTGTTCTTTCAATGCGACGGCGACGAGAGATCGATGGCAGACTTGCGGATGCTCTTCAACGCAAAACAGCGCCAGATGACGCGCTAAAGTATGCTATGACTGCGCGGCGACTTGCAGGGCAAGCGTGATGATCGAGGCGAGCGCGCCGGAGCCGATCACCGCCAACCCGATAAGCCACTTGATGTTCTTAATGTCCGACCGCAGTTCTGCATTATCAGCCCGCAGTTCTGCGATATCCGCTTTGGTGGCGACATGCTGATAGCTGGCTTCCAGCGCGGCCAGCCGCTCTCCGGTGGTGCGCGTCATGTCTGCTGTTGCCATAGTTGGCTATTCTCCTTTTGCTGTAAAGGCAGCATAACATAAATTGCCCCCCAGATTACAGAAACCAGCCGGAAAGCTGCAAGTAACAGCGTTCTTCTTTTATGCCTGGCTGACGCCACCAGCGCGCCAGTGACAGGTGCAGCAGGCTGCCGGGCGCCAGCCATGGGACAGGCTTGTCCAATCCAACATAACGCAGTCGAAATTTTCTGCGCGAGTCGGGGTCTTCATAGTAATAGTAGGCTGATTTCTCCCTTTGCTGCAAGCGCAGTCCATACATCGGCCGCCAGAACTCGTGCGCGTAATCAGGCAAGCCTGTCCATTCGCTGATATAGGCGCTGCCTGCTTCGGTATAGCGCGGGAGCCCAGCAAAGAGCCGCGACTTGTGCGTCGGCTGAATTTGAAGGCTGTCTAGGAGAAAGCGGCGCGCATTCGGCAAACTGCCCAAGCGATTCTGGCGCATAACCTGCATATCTTCGGTGTGCGGCTTTCTCATTTCAGACTTGGGCACGAGGGAACACTCCCAAATGTCTCCAACAGCAAATGGCGTGTTATCCGGCTGATTGTTTCCTGCGGGCGTTAACAGACGTATCTTGTCATTGCCGCCCAGCGTCAAGCCGCCCAGGCAAAGCCCGGTGTACATCCGCGTCTTGCATACAACTAAAACATGCGTCATAGCAAAAGCTCCTGTTTGGCGAGAATATGCTCTACTTTCACCCCCAGCTGGCGCTTCATCTCGGCGGCTGCCAGACTGCGATGACAAGCGAGAGGCTCGCCTTCGACGCAAAACAGCGCCGGCCGCGCCAAAAATCGCCCTTCTGGACAGCCGGCCAACCCCCGCGCCTGCGCTAATGCGGCCGCGGCATAAAATTTGCGCTCTGGCTTGCGTTTGTATAAGCGCAAAATATCGCGCTTGTACTCCCGTACATATTCCTTGCAGAGAAGCTGTCGGTCACTGCGCCGCGCTAAATGCTGCTGCTGATCAGCTTGCTCTTGCAAGCCGCGAATCCGCGGCGTGGGCGCAAGCTCCTTCAAATGCGCGTAGCCGATGCCCATTTCCTTCAGCTTCGCTTGCAGGTAACTGCTGTTCACGAATTTATATTTGGGGCCGCGCATGCCGCGCCGCGCCCGAATGTCGATAAAGAGGTCAATCTCATGGTCTTTGAGCGCCGTAAAAAACGCGGCTTCGGTGAATCCATAGACGCCGATGGTAAATATCGTTAGGTGTTTGTTCATCAAAACAAGGACTCTTGATACATCATATCGGGCAGTTCCGCCTGCGGCTTCCCTTTCCCGTCCTTATCAATATGAACGACCGAGATGCCATCATCGGCAAGCGTCTTGCCGATAACATAGCTTCGATGACAGTTTTGCGGTTCAAGCTCACTGCACATAAGCACAACTCGATACCCCTCCAACAGCCCGTTCTGCAAACGCGAAACGCCCGCCTTATAAAAATCTTTGGTCTCGCATTTTTTGGGGTCTAACAAGTCTTTCTTTCTGGCGGGACTGTAACTGTAACAGTCGGGATCATCAGGTCGACCGCCCAAGGTATCGCCCATGAATACATAACGTATATCGTCGTTCTTTAGCATTTCAGATAAATTGGGTCTGTCAAAATCCGTATAGTACGACGAATAGGGCGACGAGCGAACATCTACCAGAATCTCGATCTGGTATTGCTTCAGCAGCGCGGCGAATTCCGCTATGGTGCGCCCGCCATAGCCAATCGTGAAAATTTCGCTCATCAATGACTCCTAGCGAATCCGCCAGTCAAAGGGGATGATAAACTGCGCCCGCCCGGTCATCATCTCGATATTGTCCACCACATACTTTGCCAGGGTAGCCGGATTCTTTTCCGCCAGCTGGACGCCGATGGGCTTCCCCTTGCCGCGGATGAGCGCCGACGGGGCTGTCGGCGGCAGATTCGCCAGTTCGCGGGCTTTGCCGAGGGCGCTGTGCAAACTGCCGATTTCATCCACCAGACCGTTGTTCAGCGCCTGCTCGCCAGTAAAGACCCGCCCGCCGCCGATGGCGTCAATGTCGGCTTTGGTTTGGCCGCGGCTTTCAGCCACCCGCGCCAGAAACCGATCATAGATATGTTCAATGCCGCTGCGGAGCATCTCGCGCTGGGCGTCGCTGAATTGGCTCTCGCCAGCGACAATGTCAGCGTTGTCGCCGCGCAGATAGGAAACAGCGTTAAAGCGCAGCTTCTTGAGCAAATCACTGTTGACCAATTTGCCCATAATCACCCCAATCGAGCCGGTGATGGTGCCCGCTTGAGCCACAATCCAGCTTGCCGGGGTGGCGATGTAATACCCGCCAGAGGCGGCCACACCGCCCATAAACACCACCAGCGGCCGCGATTGGGCAAATTCCTCCAATGCCGACGCCATAGATTCAGAAGCCGTCGCCGACCCGCCGCCGCTGTCAATATAAAGCGCCAAAGCGCCGCAGTCCGGGTCCTGCATCAGGCTGCGTACCTGCTGATTGAGGGTGACATCTCCCAGCCGCTCGCCGCCGGCAAAGGGAACTGGAATCGGCAAATCGTTCGGCGGGCTGGCGCTTTCGCCATCCACAATCATGCCGCCGGCGTAAATCACGCCGACATACTTTTGGGTGAAATCACGCGCCGGCAGATAAATCTGCTGATTGGCTTCTTCCCACATCGTCATCTTGGTGATGCCGAGATATTCAACCAGGCGCTCCTCGTTCATAATCCCGTCGATATAGCCTTTGTCGAGGGCCTCCTCGCCCAGATGAACCGCCTGGTCAATCATGGTCTTGACCGCGTCCGCTTTCATCTTGCGGGTAGCGGCAATGCCGTCCACAATCATGTCAAAGGTCGAATCGAGCAGCCAGTTGATCTGTTCGCGCCCTTCCGGGGAGGGTTCGGTGCGGGTGAGCGCGTCGGCGGCGCCTTTGTAGGGCGAAATGGCGACCGCGTCAAATTGCAGTCCGACCGCTTCCAGCCCGGCTTTCAAGAACACCTGCTGACTGAACAAGCCCGATGTTTCCAGCATGCCGCCGGGCGGCAGCAGGATCTCGTCGCCGGCGCTGGCGACATAATAATCCAACGTGCGATAGCCGGGC
The DNA here is from genome assembly GCA_965203755.1 of Phototrophicaceae bacterium. Taxonomy (GTDB): domain Bacteria; phylum Chloroflexota; class Anaerolineae; order Aggregatilineales; family Phototrophicaceae; genus UBA6055. The sequence goes on from OZ241910.1 coordinate 1,655,078, forward strand.
GCATAGCTCAAGACGCGTTTGCCTTTTTCGCGCAGGCGGGCGATGGCGTCGCGCATCGTTTGCAAGTCGGCCATGCTGGCGGATATGCCCCGAAAATACAGGACGGCCCCAATCGGCCGCGGGTCGGCGCCAATTCGCTCCAGGGCATCGACAAACTCCAGCAGACTCATCGGCGGCGGCCCCAAGACCTGTCGCTGAATAAAGCTGCGCTCGGCGGGTACGGGCGGAAATTGAGAAGGGACCTTGATCATCACATAATCAATCGCCTTGTGCCGCTGCCGCTGCATATTGTGCAGGCTGACGCTGACCTGCTGGAACAGTCGCTTGGTTTTGGACATAATGCTGTTCTCCTCATTTATTCTGCATACGACTCAAGACATTCAAGGGTTGCGCTGCTCGCCGGGCATATACTCAACCGCGCCGATGTCACAGCCGGCGCCTTGCGGTCTTGCCGTACCCACCTGATCGGCATCTGGGCAGTATTTGTCATCAGCGACATCAACCGCCGGGCTGCCTGCCATGAGCGGATAATGCGCCGTCGAGCCGTCCTTTGGCTCAACCAGCGCACCGAGCATCGGGTCGCCGCTGAATGCCGGTGAACAAGAGCCGTCTTCAATGAGATTGCCGATATTTTCAGCAAGTCGGCCGAAGCAGCCGCCGCCGGCGATGATGCTGTTGTACAGATTGACCTCGGCGCTGGCGCTCATATAAATCCCGCCACCCTGGTTGGCTATATTATTCGTCAGGGTAACGTGAGTGAGGGCAGCTGGATCATCCCCATCCACATAGACTGCGCCGCCATTCCAACCAGCCGTGTTGTCGCTGAAGCTGCTATTGCTGATGCTTGTCTTCCCAAACCAGTCGTGGATCGCGCCGCCATTCTGCCCGGCCGAGTTGTCATTGAAACTGCTGTCGCTGATGGTCACCGTTCCTGTCTTGATGCTGATCGCGCCGCCATATTCGCCGGCCGCGTTGCGACTGAAGCTGCTGTTGCTGATAGTGATCCTCCCGCCCCAGTTATTGAGGATAGCGCCGCCATCCTCAGCCGTGTTGTCGCTGAAGCCGCTGTCGATGATGAGAAGCGTTCCATCATAGTTGCTGATCGCGCCGCCAAGAGTAGCGGCCCGGTTGTCGCTGAAGCTGCTATTGCTGATGGTGATGTCTCCAATGTTGTAGATCGCGCCGCCATATTCGTCGGACACGTTATGACTGAAGCTGCTGCTGCTGATGGTTAGCCTTCCCTCATTATAGATCGCGCCGCCGAGAGCATCATCCCCTTCCATGATGAGATGAGAACCTATGTATCTCCCCATGCTCCTGGTCAGGGTCAAATTATGGATTGCGACCGCGCTGCCTTTTTCTATGTAGAAGATACGATAGCGATTGTTCCCGTTTATCGTATATCCCTTGCCATTAATGGTCATATCGGAGGTGATTTTGGGAAGATCCCATTGAAGCCCGGTGTTCGCTGACAATGTAATCGTATCGGCGCCCTCGCCGGCCGGGCACCCTCCCACAGCTTGGTCCCGGTTGGCGGCAGTGATGGCATCCGCCAGACTGCAAGCCCCGCCGACGGCGATGTCGGCGGCATCAACCGGCGATGCCAGCAGAAACAGGGCCAATGCAGTCGAAATAGATATGAACAAAGTAATGAACGCTTTCATGCCAAGCTCCTGATAATCGGACATGGCGTACAAAAGTCAAAATAGTCAAATCCGGTCGCCGAGCCGCTGAATATGCACAATCGTCTGCGCGATGCCATCAGCCAGAGGCGTCTCATAGACCGTATCGAAGTTCGCCTTGAGCGCGCGGTCATCAAAGCCGGCCGGGAAGGGCAGAGGATTGTCGGCCACAGTGATTTGGGCATCGGGCAGGATCGCCTTGGCGGTGTCCACAAAATGCGACACGGCGGCCGGCGGCTGTCCCATGTTGAAGCCGTAAGCGCCGCCCAGCGGCTCTTCGGCCGCCAGAATAAACTGCCGCGCTGCATCGGGCGCAAAATGAAACTGCATCACACCACTAAAGCCAATCGTATAGGGCTGCCCTTTGACGGCCGCCACCAGCGCATGAGTCGGTTCGCTGGTCATGCCCTGGTCGCGCCCGACCCCGTACACCGTATAGGGACGCAGGCATGTGCTGGAAATGCCGCAGTCGTCGAAATAAACCCGCGCTGTCTGCTCATTGCACACCTTGTAAGCGCCGTACAGGGTGCGCGGGGCTTGCGGCGCGTCATTGGCGATCAAGCCAGGCGGATAATCCTGCGGCGGGCCATAGACGCCAATCGACGAGGCATAGGCGATATGCTGGATGCCATGCCCGCGGGCGGCTTCAAACACGTTGACCGTGCCGGTCACGTTGACCTCGGCGCCCAGCGCCGGGTTGGCGCGGCACATCGGCACCTGCAAGGCCGCCAGATGAATGACGTGCGTGATGCCGTGTTCGGCAAAGACGGCTTTGACCGCCGCCGTGTCGCGCAGATCGCCCGGCGCAAAGACAATCTGCCGCTGCTCTTCAGCCGACATCAGCCAGTCGAGGCGATGACGGTCGCCGCTCTGGTCAAAATTGACGGCCTTTTTGCCGCTTTGCGTCAGGTAATACAGCGCCCAGGCGCCAATGCAGCCCATGCCGCCGGTCACAAGATAAGTATTCCCCATGATTAAGCCTCAATCATCCGGTTGACCAACCGGCCCAAACCTTCCACTTCCACTGCATATTCATCGCCGGGCTTCATCCACTGCCGCGGCTTCATCCCTAGAATCACGCCTTCAGGAGTGCCGGTGCTGATGACATCGCCGGGGTTGAGGGTCATAACCTGACTGGCATAAGCGATGATCTCGGCAACGGTGAAAATCATGTCAGCAGTGCTGCTGTCCTGACGCAGTTCGCCATTCATCCAGCCTTTGATGGACAGATTTTGCGGGTCGGGGATGTCATCAGCAGTCACGACATACGGCCCCAGCGGCAGAAATTTGTCGATGGTTTTGCCCAGCAGCCATTGACCGCTTCGCATCTGCAAATCGCGTTCGCTAAGGTCGTTCATATTGCAGTACCCCAAGACATAATCAAGCGCCTCATCCGCTGTGACGTTCCGCGCGGTTCTGCCCATCACCGCGCCCAGTTCCGATTCATAATCGACCGCGCGCCAGTCGGCTTGCAGCGGGATGTCTTCGTTCGGGGCGGCGATGGCGTTGCTGAACTTGCTGAACAGCACCGGATATTCGGGCGCGTCCATGCCGGATTCGGCCGCGTGCTTGCGATAATTCAAGCCGACGCACAGTATCTTGCCCGGGTTCGGCGCCACTGGCGCATACCTCAAATCGGCTTCGTCGAGATACAGGGCATCGTCATCGGCTTTGTCCGCCAAGTCGGCCAAGGTCGGCAGCGCCTCAAGCCCCTGGGCATACACCGCATCTGGCGTCGCCGGACAGTTGGCGCCGCTTGCCGCGGCGGCTTTGGCCACATCCAAAATACCGCGCTCGGTCTTGATGCCCAGTTGAACGCTGTCGTCTGAATAATAAGCTGTAAGAATCATGGCTGTCCTTTTTCGGTTCAATCCGCATACCTTGATTTTACCGCTATTTCGCGGGGAATGGCAAAACCCGTTCCCCCGGCGGCGCTAATCCGCCCCCGCTTTCATCTCAAGGCCTTCTTTTGCTTCCTCATGCCAGCCAGGGCGCTCCTCATCGAATTTCAGCACGCGGAAAAATTCGGCATAGTCGACGCCGACCAGCCGGCCGTTCTCGCGGCTCCATTGCATGACCGACTTTTTGGCGCCGTTCTCAAAGGCTTCGCCGGCGCCCAACTGCGAAACATGGGCGCTCAAGGCGGCCAGCTTCAGGTCTATCGCGCCGCTGATGTCGCGGTAGTGCGTCGGTTCAAGCGACAGGTTCAGGTACAACTCGCCTATCTGATGCGGTTCATAGCCGGCCGCCAGCAGTTCGGGGAAAATCGGGCGGGTTTCGGCGCTGGGGAACGCGGCGTACAGGGTCGCTTCGCCGGCGGCGCGGTGATCGGGATGGTTGATGTACTGATTGCGAACAAAATAGGTGCTTGGGTCCTGGCAGACCACGCGGTAAGCCTTCGTTTCGCGGATGATGCGGGTGATGTCGCGCCGCAGTTCAAGCGAGGCTTGCAGCGTGCCGTCCGGATAATCAAGGAAACGGACATCGCTCACGCCGACTTTGGCCGCCGCCGCCAGCTGCTCGTCGCGGCGCATGGCGATAATCTGCCGGCGGCTTAAACTCGGGTCGTTGCTGCCGGCGCCGCCATCGGTGACGATGACGTAGGTTACCGTGGCGCCTTCGTCCCGAATCCACTTGGCGACGCTGCCGGCGACGCCAAATTCGATGTCATCGTGATGGGCGGCGCTGACGACAATATGATAAGGCGCGCCGCGTCGCGGTATCGCTTGCAGTTGGGCAGTATCAACAGCCATGGGTTGTCCTCGCTCTGTTTTGGATGAAACACAAACTGTTTGACGCGCTGGCTGGCGGGGTTTCTTACGAAGTCAGCCGCTTGCTAAACTGTACTATATCGCATAAACTGTTGCCCAAACCATCCCTTGCTTAAAATTGCGATAATCCGCATTCCTATCTTTCCATGCCGGGTATATGATTGACTATTGCCATTCAATGAGCCGGGACTGCAAGCTATGCCGCGCAATTCTCGCCTGTTCTGGTCGGTCGGCATCGGCCATCTGACGAACGACATCTTTGCCTCGATGGGGCCGGTGCTGCTGGCGTTTTTGGCGGCCGGCATCTTGCCCATGAGCAATATCCAAATCGGTTTGGCGGTTAGCCTGGCACAGCTGGCCGGCGCCTTGACCCAACCTTTTTTCGGCATCCGCGCCGACCGCAGCGGCGGGCGCTGGATCGGCTCGCTGGGCTTGGCATTTCATGTCGGAATGTTCGCGCTGGCGGTGACGCTGGCGGCGCTCACCCGACACTATTGGCTCATGTTCTTTCCTTTTGTGATTTCATCAGTCGGCAGCGGCGCCTTGCATCCAGTAGGAGCGCTCCATGCCGCCGAAGCCGACCCAAGACGCGCCGGCACCAACATGGCGCTCTTTTTTATGATGGGGCAGATTGGGCTGGCGCTGGGCCCAGCCGTCGCCGGCATTCTGCTGGATGCGGCCAATCCGAACATACTGGGGAATATGGCGCCGGCCGTCGGCGCGGCTCACTTCGGCAGACAGGGCAATGTAACCCCGATACTTGTCTTCGCGCTGGTGTCGATCCCCGGCATTCTGCTGATGGCGACCAGCATTCCAGCGCGTCATCGCCAGCGCCCCGAGCCAGACAAACGCAAAATCGACCAAGCAGACACCCGCCGCCAGCATTTCCCGGTGCGGGCATTCATAGTCTTGGGGCTGATGGTGATTCTGCGCGGGCTGGGGCAGCCGGGATCAGTGGCGTTTATACCGGTGCTGTTTGAGCGAAAGGGCTGGGATCCATCGGCATACGGCACGATCACCAGTTCATTCTGGATCGCCTCCGCCATTTCCGGGCTGGTATTCGGCCGTCTGGCTGACCAATTTGACCGCCGCAAGGTGATGATGTTCAGTATGCTAAGCTCGGCGCCGGCCTTTTTCCTGCTGCCTTGGTTTGACGGGGCGCTTGCTTTCGCGCTGGCGATTGCGGCCGGCGGCCTGTCGGGCGGAGCGCACAGCATCATTGTTGTCCTGGCGCAGGATTTGATTCCGATGCGAAAAGGCTTTGCATCGGGTGCGATTCTGGGCTTTATTTTTGGCACCGGCGCGGTCGGCAGCCTGATGATCGGCGCCGTCTCGGACCAGATTGGCCTGACAGCGACCTTCCAGATGGTGGCTTTTCTGATCGCCGCCGCCGGTATCCTAAGCCTGTTTCTGCCCCGCCAGACCAGCGAATGAACTTCAGTAAAAACGCGATCCTATGCCCAAACTGCTCTATATCTCAATGATGCGAATCCCAACTGAAAAAGCGCACGGGCTGCAAATCATGCAGAACTGCGAAGCGTTTGCCGATGCTGGCTATGAACTGACCTTGTGGGTGTCGCGGCGCTGGAATACCCGGCAGATGCGCCAGATAAAAGACCCTTTCGCCTATTATGGCGTAAATCCTAATTTTACCATTCGCTATCTCCCCTGCCTTGACCTGTTTCCCTTGTTTCCGCCCGACAGCCGCGGCGCCCGGCTGGCATTTTATCTGCTGCTGCTGTCGTATGCGCTGGTGATGACCGCGCTGCTTTTAATGACCCGCGCCGATGTCTATTACAGTCGGGAAGAGGCTCTGCTCGCTCTGTTGAGTTGGCTGAAGCCAAAGCCCTCGCTGGCTTATGAGGCGCACCTGCTGCCGTTATCCAGGCGCGGCGCCGCGCTGACCCGTTATGTCATCGCCAGAGTCGGCAGTGTCATCGCCATCACGCCGCAGCTTCGTCAGGATTTGATTCATCAGCGCGGCGCCCGGCCCGAACGCACGCTGGCCGCCCACGATGGCATCCGCCGGGCCCGTTTCGCCAGTCTGCCTGATCAGTCAACGGCCCGGCGGCAAATCGGCTGGAATGAGAGCGCTTTTATCGTCGGCTATGTCGGCCGTTTGCAGATGATAGGCATGGACAAAGGCCTTAGAACGCTGGCGGCGGCTTTGTCACAGGTGAAGGGCGCGCATCTGGCGCTGGTCGGCGGGCCTGACGATATGGCTGAAAGTCTGCGCCGGCAATGGCGAGAACTAGGCTTGCCTGACGAAAGGTTTCTGTATGTCGGGCATGTTCCGCCTGATGACGTCCCGCGCTATATGAGCGCCTTTGATGTCTGCGCCATGCCGCACCCGCACACCACCCAATTCGCCTATTATACCTCTCCCCTCAAGCTGTTTGAATATATGGCGTCGCACAGTCCGATTGTCGCCTCTGATTTGCCGGCCTGGTCGGATGTCGTCCGCCATGAAGAATCAGCTTTGCTGGCGCCGCCGGCCGACAGCGCCGCTCTGGCACAGGCGATTGACCGTCTGCGCCGCGACCCGGCTTTGCGTCAGCGCTTGGCAAAGGCCGCCCGCAGGCGCGTCATGGCGCATTACACTTGGGCCGCCCGCGCCGAAAAAATCCGGGCGCACATCCAGCCGGCGCAAACTGCGGATTGAACCGCGTTTTTATTTTGCCGTATAATAACTTTAGTGCATCCCTTAACTCGCGAAGGTGCGATATGTACACATCATTTCGGGTACAGAATTTCCGCTGCTTCCGTGACCTGCGGCTGGATGATCTGGGACGGGTCAACTTGATTGCCGGCAGGAATAATTCAGGAAAAACGGCGCTGCTGGAAGCGATTTACCTGCATACTAGACCCTTATCACCGCAGGTCTTGTTCGATTTACAGCAGACACGCGGCCTCAATGTGCCTGACGGCAGCATGGCGATCTATTGGAAACAATTCTTTTATGGCATGGATTCGACAAATCCCATCATCATCAAGGGCGCACTCTCCTCACAATGCACAAAACTCCGCATCACTGAATTACCTTACTCGGAGGATAACGCCAAATCTTTTTCTACATACTTCCGAAACCTGATAGCTCATGGAAGAATCAAATTGCCAGAGAACGGCGATACCATTCTTGAACTTACTCTTATAGATGATGAAGAGAGAAATGTCTATGTTGCCCCAAACCTGCCGATGTACCCAAACAAGGATGCAGAGCAGCGTTCCAGTTTTATCCCGGTACACGGAAGACCTGATAAACGGACGGTAGCTGATCAATTCAGCCAGCTTGAAATGAGCGGGGAATTGCCCAAGCTCATCAAGGCATTGCGAATTTTTGAACCGCAATTAAACGACTTGCGCTTGCTGTCGCCTGACAGCGAAATCATTATATGGGCGCGAATCAACGGAAGTCGGATGCCTTTGCGACTGATGGGAGAAGGCATCAACCAGGTAAGCCATTTCATTTTGACCATGATGACAAATCCCAAGAGTTGCCTTTTTATCGACGAAATCGAAAACGGCCTGCACTACACAATTCAAAAAGATGTATGGAAAGTCATCGGTCAAATCGCGCGGGATTTGGATATCCAGGTATTCGCCACGACGCACAGCTTGGAGATGATACGCGCCGCCCATGAAGCCTTCAAAGACGATGCCCCTTACGATTTTCGCTATCATCGACTGGACCGGGACTCCATCACCGGCGACATTGAAGCTGTGACCTACAATCAATTTGGTATGGAAGCGGTTGTGAGCATTGATTATGAGGTGCGCGGGTGACCATAAAGATTCCAGCTGATGAACCGCGCCTGCTGTTGGTTGAAGGCGCGGATGATAGAGAATTTTTTCGCAAACTTGCCGAGTACCTTGACATAAGCAGTCAAATCCACTTGGTTAGTTATGAAGGCAAAGATAACCTCAAAAACTATCTCCTGGCTATCCTGACTGACGGCTGCTTTGCCAAACGAAGGCATATCGGAATTGTCCGTGATTCAGATTATAACACCAACGCATTTCATAGCGTCATTAGCGCACTCAAAAATACAAATAGAAATGCCAACTCGAAAAATAAATTTTCAATTCCTCCAGAACCCCTTGTGCGATCCGCTGGATTACCCTATGTGTCCGTTTTGCCCCTGCCGGTAGATACGGAAGGCAGCTTGGAAGACCTTGTTCTGGCTGCTTTGCAAGCGGACCCAATAATGCCTTGTGTGGATGACTATTTTGCATGTTTAACGAAAGTCGGATTGCGAATATCTAAAAATCGCGCCTCCAAAAGCAAGCTCAGCGTCTTTATCTCTGGCAAAATTGTTGACAGCAGGCAGTCCACGAGACGCGACGTAAGTCGGAAATTTTTGCGGGAAGCAGTTGGCATGGGTTGGTGGGATAATGAACTCTGGGAGCATGATAGTTTTAATGATGCAAAGGCATTCTTGCGGCAGCTTGCTGTGGATTAAGATTTAGCCCCAAAGTGAGGCGCGCGGCTGTCCAGGCAGATATTATCGTTTGAGTTCGTCGCTTGTAATTGATGATGGCGGCTAAAAGCGCCCTCCTTGAGTCCAGCCGTCCGTTTCGCTGTCAGCAAACCGGCGCCTTTCGAATGATTGGCGGAATTCTGCCAACCTGACCATGCCATTTGACAATACCGGTGTATAATAACCTCGTATCAGCCATGTATCTGAAGCATTGGGAGTACGAGTCGTGTCACCAACAAATCGTCTACAGGAGCTGCGGGGGCAGATTGACCCGATCAATATGCAAATCCTTGAACTGCTCAACCGGCGGGCGGAAATCGCGCTGGAAATCGGCAAGGTTCAACAGGAGTTAGGCACGGGATTTTATGACCCGCAGCGCGAATCAGAAATGCTGACGGCGCTCCAGCAGGCCAACGAAGGCCCCTTCAGCAGCGAAACCATCAAGAAGCTGTTTAACGAAATTTTCCACGCCACCTTGAACCTTGAAGAACGCGATGCCCGCCAGACGATTCTGGCGCAAAGGAAAAAGCCAGACCAGCACACGATGATTGAATTGGACAACGGCTTGCGTATTGGCGGCGGCGCCTTTGAAATCATTGCCGGCCCCTGCGCCATCGAAAGCTACCAGCAGATGGACGAAGTGGCGGCTGTGCTTGCCGGCCGCGGCCTGAAAATCATCCGCGGCATGGGCTACAAACCGCGCACCTCGCCTTATGATTTCCAAGGCCTGGGTGAAGCGGGGCTGAAGATCGCCCGCCAGATAGCCGATAAATACAATCTGGCGCTCATCAGCGAAGTCCTTGATCTGTCGCTGATTCCGATGATGGATGACTATGTGGATATTTTCTGGGTGGGCGCGCGTAATATGCAAAACAGCTTCCTGCTGCGGGCGCTCGGCAAACAGGACAAACCGGTCCTGCTCAAACGCAGTTTTGGCGCCACCTTGAAAGAATTCGTCTATGCCGCCGAATACATTATGAGCGGCGGCAATTCCAATGTCATCCTGATGGAACGCGGCATCCGCACCTTCAGCGAATGGACGCGCAACACCCTCGATATCAGCGCGGTGCCCCTGCTCAAACAAGAGACGCACCTGCCGGTGATTGTGGACATCTCGCATTCGGCCGGCCGCCGCGACATCGCCAATCCGCTCGGCCGTGTAGCCCGCGTCAGCGGCGCCGACGGGCTGATGGTCGAAGTGCATCCCAACCCGGATGTCGCCCTGTCAGATGCCAAACAGCAGCTAAGCCTGCCACAGTTCAATCAACTGATGGACGATATTGAATCCATTTCGCGCTACGGTCAGCAAACCAAGGCCTAAGCGCTCTTTTTGCTGATGGGGCTTTGTCGGCGCCAGCGAATGAGGTTGACAAAGGTTGATGCGGCATCATCTGAATCGTCATAAACTGGCCATGGTAATGGTGATTGCCATGGCCCTGCGGATGGCGGTCTTGTTCGCGTTTCCTTCCGTGTTCGACTTCAGCGGCGGCGATGGTGATATCCACGGCTCGGCCGCCTATGATGAATATGCGCTCAATCTGCTGGAAACTGGCGTCTATGGGCGGGAAAGCGGCATGCCTGATTCGATTCTGCCGCCGCTCTACAGCTATGTTTTAGCCGCCGTGTACCGTCTTTTCGGACGCCATTATATCGCCGTTGGTCTGCTGCACGCATGCTTTGACGCGCTGTCCATCGCGCTTTTGCATGATATTTCGCGGCGGCTCTTTCCGCGGCCGGCAGGTGAATGGGTTGGAACGTTGGCGGCTTTGTTCTTCGCGCTTTATCCCTACCTCATTTTCCAAAATCTGACGGTCGTTGATACCCCCCTGTGGATCCTGCTTTTGCATCTGTTCCTTTGGCTGATGATTCGGCTGCGCGAACGCGAAGCATTTGACCGCCGAACGGTTTGGATCGCCTTGGCTGGAGGGCTTGCGCTGGGCATGGCGACATTGACGCGCCCCCTGCTGCCGCCCTTGGCGCTTTTGATCGCGCTGTGGTTTCTGCTGCGGCTCGGCTTATGGCAAACCCTGCTGCGGCTGCTGCCGGCGGCGCTTGTCAGCCTGCTGGCGCTGCTGCCCTGGCTGATGCGCGGCGATCAAATTCATGGCGGATTCGTGGCGGTCGCGCTCAACAGCGGCGAGAATTTTTATCAGGGCAATAATCCGCAGACGATTCCCTTCTTCCGCGCCGGCTACGATGTGCAATGGTCAAGCCCGCCGCAAAATCTGCCGCCAACCCAGGACCGCTATGTCATCAATCAGGCGCTGATGCAGGCCGGCTGGCGTTATCTGCGCGGCAATCCGCATCAAATACCCGAACTCCTGCTGGTCAAATTCCAAGTCTACTGGAATGTGCAGGTCACGCCGCGAAACAATCTGCGTCAGGGTGAAAGCCTGCGCCTTGAAAACGGCGAGGCGCTGCTGATTAGGGATGAAGGCTCGCAGACCGGCGTTACGGCGGCGAACGCGGCATATCAGGATAACAGCCTCTTCAATGTCATCGGGCGCAGCGTTCATATTCTATACTTCGGCGGGCTGTGGCTGCTGGCGGTTATCGGCGCCTGGCTGTGCCGCCGCGAATGGCGGCTGGTTTCCCTGCTCTTTTTCGTACAGCTAAGCCAGACCGCCATCTACCTCATCTTTCATCCCTCGACCCGCTACCGCTCGCCGACCGACCCGCTTCTGTTCGTTTTCTCGGCTTATGCGCTGGTTTGGGGAGTCGCCTGGTGGCGGAATCAGCGGGGGAAGATGCCATCGTGATTCGCTGTTGCAATGTTCATACATTTGTTCTACACTTTATCTTAAAAGCGGATGGATTGTGCCATGAACAAGCAGAAACCGCCAAAAGGGATTGAATGGACGCGCATCAAGCGGACGATTGATGGTCAGGATGTTGAACTGCCCGGCTATACATGGAATCCCACCGGCGGCTGTTTTCATGGCTGCACCTGGCAGATGCCGGATGGCTCTATCACCGAATGTTACGCCAAGACGATTGCCGAACGTTTTACTGGCGCTTATGATCGCGGCTTCGAGCATCATTACTGGCGGCCGCACAATCTGGAGGCGCCGCTCAAAGTTAAAGACCCCGCCGGCATTTTTGTCGGCAGCATGGCCGATTTGTTCGGACATTGGGTGCCCGAAGAGCAGATTCGGCAGGTGATTGATGTCATGCACACAGCCGAATGGCATATCTTCCAGACCCTTAGCAAATTCCCGATTCGCCTGCCGCAGTTCAATCCTTTTCCGCCCAACGTTTGGGTAGGCGTCAGCGTTCCGGCTGGACATCTTATGAGTCAGACCGGCGGGGCAAGGGCGCTGGGCGCATACTTGCGGCACATGCAAAAAATTGAAGCCGAAGTTCGTTTTATGAGCATTGAGCCGCTGTGGTTTGATGCCGCGCCGGTGTTTGAGGGTTGGCTGGAACAAGCGGGGAAGCTGCCCTTTGAGTGGGTGATTATTGGCGCGGCTTCCAACGGCAGTAGGATATTCCAACCCAAAATTGAATGGACTGCTTCTTTAGTTGATCTGTTAGACAGCCAGAATATCCCGATATTTTTTAAGGGCAATCTGGAATGGGGGGAATGGCGGGATGGGTTTCCCGCGCCGGTCTTGTTATCGGCATATTAGAGCAGTCTTCGTTGCCTGACAATGCTCCATCCTTTCACTTGAGTTTAGATGATAGCACAAGTTTTCTAAAAAACACATCCTAATCCCCATCCGGCGCCAGCAAATCCCAGAAGCGGTTCAGCAGATAGCGATATTTCAGTCCATGCGAGAGCAACACCATCGTCAGCAGAAACAGCGCCGTAATCGCAATAATCAGCAGCGTTCCCGTGCCGCCGTCCCAAGTCGGCGGGTCAAACTCAAACAGAGCAGGACTAAGATACATCCCAATAATGGTCAGTGCCGTAAGCAGGCTGCTCAAGAGGAGGATGCGCCAGTGTTTCAGAAAGGACTTGGGCTGATAAAAATCAATGCCTTGGATATGCCAGGTAATCAGCATGCCATAAAGCGCGACCAGAATGGTAATGGCAGAACGAGTCATGCCTAAATTGCCGCCGCTGCCAAAATAAGCCATCAGATACAGCAGGGTCAAACACACCGCGCCGATAAAGCCCATTGTAAAGATATAATCCATCACATCGCGCCGAAACCGCGCCATATACTGCGGCCGCAGCCAGCCCAAAGCGATCAAAGTCGCCGGCAAATTCACCGTGCCGAAGGTCGCCCAGCTAATCTGCACTGGCGTAATCGGGAAGGGCAGCGCCATAAACGGCACAAAAACAAACAGCGCAATGGTATAAAAATTGCGAACGAGAAACATCTTCATCGTGCCGAAGATGGTCTGCGTGGTTGCCTTGCCTTCACCGAAAGCCCGCGGCAGCGTGGACATGGCGTTGTTCAGCAGCACAATATCAGCCACATCCTTGCTGATTTGCGTGCCGTCGTTCATCACAATCGCCAGATTGGCGGCTTTCAGCGCCGGGACATCATTGACGCCATCCCCGACCATCGATACATATTCACCCTGCTGGCGAAGCGCCGCCACGATGCGCTGCTTGGCGCTGGGCTCGATGCGGGCGAATACATTCGATTCGCGCACGGCGGCCGCAAATTCACCCTCTCCCATCGCATCAAGCTCATGCCCCTGCCAGGCTTGGCTGCCGACCTCCATCCCCGCCTGGGCGGCAATCGCGCGGACTGTCTCGATATTGTCGCCGGAGATGACCTTGAGCTTCAGCCCCTCATTGCGGAAAGCCTGCAAGGTCTGCTGAATATCATCTCGAATCCGGTCGCTCATCACAATCAGGGCGAGCGGCTGCGCCTGGGCTGAAACATTGCTGTCCGCAGGATCTGGTTCGCCCGCCATCATCGCAAATGCCAGCACCCGCATCCCATCTCTCGAAAGCGCCTGCGCCTGCGCCAAAAGCGGACTGTCGGCGGCGAGCAGACGTTCGGGCGCGCCCATCAGCAGCGCTTTATCCGCCAGACAAACCGCAGCCCATTTGCGTCCCGATGAAAACGGGATTTCTTTCAGCTTGCGCGGCCAATCGCCGCCGCCGATATGGTCGACGTAAGCCTCAACCGCTTTGGCGGTATGGTTCAGGTGCGCCAGATTTTTGAGATACACAAACAGGTCATAGTCGATATCCCGGCTGTCCACATCGGCGATTTTGATGACATCCTGAACGGCAAGTTTGTTTTGGGTGAGGGTGCCGGTTTTATCGAAGCACAGCACCGTCGCGTTCGCCAGCGATTCGACCGCATTGACGCGCTGAATGAGCGTCTGCCGCCGACTGATTTTGATGGCGCCAATCGTCAGCGACAAAATCGCCACCAGCACCAAACCCTGCGGCACCAAGCTGGTGGTAAAGACGACCGCATTGCGTACAGTCTCCAGAAAAACGTTATTGAGGAAAAAGCCGGTGATGAAGATCAGCGGCACAAATACAAACATCAGCAGCGCCGTCACTTCAACGATGATGTCAATTTTGACCTGCGTCGGTGTTTTGACTATCTTGTATTGCTTGGCAATCGCGGCCAGCCGATTGATGCCGCTTTCGGCGCCGACCCGCGTGGCGCGCATGACGCCGGCGCCAGCCGTGCAGAATGACCCCGAAAAAACCTCGTCCGCCGCCGCTTTCGCAATCGCGTCCGATTCGCCGGTCAGCAGCGATTCATCCATCTCCAGCGAGTCGCTGCGGACAATCTCGCCGTCCACCACCAGCCGGTCGCCGGGTTCGATGCGGATAATCTCATCTTTGACGACCTGTCGCATCGGCACATTCACCCAGTCGCCGTCGCGGAGACAAGGCACGATCTGTTCGGACAGCGCCGCCAGTTTGTCCAGCTTGCGCTTGGCATGGAATTCCTGAATCATGCCGAAGAAGGTATTCGACACCACGCTGAAGCCGGCAAAAAAGGCCGTCGCATAGTCTTGCAGCAGCACCACGACAATCAGCAGACTGCCCAGCACGATATTAAACAGGTTCAATACATTGTCGCGGAAGATATCCCAATAGCTGCGGCCGACGCGGGCGTCGAAGTCATTGCTTTCGCCGCGTTTCAGGCGCGCCTGGACTTCGCGCTGGCTTAGCCCGGTGATGGGCGGCGCCGGCTGCTGTTTTGGCTCGACAAGGGTTTGCATGGTGTGCGCGTGCGTCCCTGGCTGGTCATGTCAATGGTCTTTACGCAGAAAGCCATCCTATTGTAACCGCGATTGGGATTTCTGTACGGCGGCGATGCGGCGAATGGGAGGAAGGTTTAGCCCTCGAACAAGCCCTTTTGCGATTTGCCTTCGCCGACGGCGATATGAGAATTTGATTGAGTGAATGCGGTCGTTTTTGCGCTATTGCGCGATGTGAATAAGGCCAGCATTGACAAGGGCCGAAGCCAGCGTGGAAAGAGCGGCGACTATTAAGGCCGCACGCTCGCGCCGCCTGTTATTTTCATTCTCCAGCTGCGCTTTCTTTCCAGCATTTTCGTGAGCTCGTCTATCTTGTCACTAAGCTCTTTGGTCTGTTTTTGGATCTCATCTTTGACAAACTCTTTTGTAGCGAGCGCTTCCAGTTTGCCTTCGATAATTCCTATGCTGCGTTCATGCTGTGTGAGACGTTCTGGCACATCCACGTTCATTTTTCCTTTTGCCCGTTACTGTACAAATAATTGTACTGTAAGAATACGATGCTGACAAGAAGTCCCGGGCAATCGCGTCGCAAAGATCCATACGGCGAATATTATCTTACACATATTCATTTTCGCTGTCATCCTCATCTTGGACCAGATGCCAGTCTTCCTCAATCAAAAGCGCCGACAAAACCGCGCCGACAACGCACAGAACCGCCCCGACCCACATCAGCATATTAAAGGCTTCGGTAAAAGCCTCGCGAATGACCTGCCTGACATCATCCCGCTCGGCATCGGTCAAGGTGTCCGGCGGGGATGCTTCCGCCAGGTTGGCTGATTCAACTGCCAGTTGGCTTTGGGCATCCGCCGGCAGCGCCCGGACAATCGGGCTGCTCATCAGCGACTGACTGAACAGCGACAGCGTGAATCCGCCCATAATCGCAACCGCCAGCACCTGCGCCGAACGCGATATCGTGTTGTTGACGCCAGAAGCGATGCCGGCATGGTCATGCGTCACCGAACCAACCGCGGCCGCCGTCAGCGGCGCCAGCGCAATCCCCATCCCAACGCCGAACAGACAAATCGGCAAAAAGAAAGTCGTCCAATAGACATCCTGCCCGCCAGTCGCGCCAATCAAAGCGAACAAAACAAACCCGGCGCCAAGCAGCAGCTGACCCACCGCCAGCGGCAGCCGCGGCCCATGGCGGTCAACCACGCCGCCAATCACATACGACAAAATCGCCGGCAAGATCGTCATCGGCAATAACGAAAGCCCGGTAAACGTTTCGCTGTAACCCTGGATTTGAATCATATTGAGCGGCAGATACAAAGTCGCCGGCCCCAACGCGCCATACAGCAGCGCCGTCACCAGATTCGCCCCGCTTAAGGTGCGCGACTTAAACAAATCCAAGGGTATCAGCGAGTATTCGCGGCGCTGTTCGTTCCAAATAAAGATAGCCAGCGCGCCGACCCCAGCGGCAATCGACAGCCAAATCAGCGGATTGTTAAAGCTGTGCTGCGGACCTTCGGTAAAGCCAAAGGTAATCCCAACCAGCCCCAGCGTGACCAAAACCCCGCCGATGATGCTCACTTTTTGCGGCGATTCGGTGTCATAGCTTTCAGCGACATGAAACAGCAGAACCAGCGCCGCCACGATGCCGAAGGGGATATGGATGAAGAACACCGAACGCCACAGCCCCATTTCCGTCAGGATTCCGCCGACAATCGGCCCGACCCCGCTCGCCAGCAGGGTAAATGCCGACCAAATGCCAATCGCCCAGCCCTGCCGACTGTAATCAAAATTGGCCGAAACAATCGCCAGGCTGCTCGGTATAATCATGGCGCTGCCGACGCCCTGCGCGAAACGCCCAGCAATCAAGGCTTCGGTCGAGACGGTCAAGCCGCAGATCATTGACGCCGCCCCAAATATCAGAATGCCCAGCAGACAAATGCGGTTGCGCCCGTAATAATCGCTTAGCGAGCCGCCGACAACAATCAATGAGGCTTGCACAATGGTGTATGAATTGGAAATCCACAGCAGATCGGCGCCGCGCGCCGCCAGATCGCGCTGAATCGCCGGCAGCGAGACATTCAGCGCCGTGCTGCCGACGAATGCCATGCTGGCCGCCAAAATCGTCGCCAGCAGAATCCACCAGCCAGCGCGGCGCTTGCTGGCTGCATTGCCTGAAGTGGTCATAGAGTCTCCTTGAATACGGCCGGCTTCCGCTTCATTCCAACAAGCATATCATATTGCATAAAATAAAAGGCGAATCAGGCGCCGCGCAATTCGCGCAGTTCTTTTTCCAATTCGGCGCGGCGTTCGGCGCTCGCCTGGCGGCCGGCAGCCAGCGCCCGTTGATAACGCGCCTGCAAATTGGCGCGCAATTCGTCAGAAGACACCGGCGAAAAGAGTACAGCCAGCACAGCGCCGAACAAAACGCCAATGCCCAGTCCGACCAGCCAGCTTAGCGATTTTCGCATAAGACATTCCCTGTCTGGCAACAGATAATCACATCATTATACCGATTTTTCGGCAGAATTCAATTTCAGTGTGTATCGGGGAATGGGGGAATGTCCTATCTATTTACCATGCCCATGTTCCCCATAATTTGCCGTCCAGCCCGTTTCGGGGTAAAATTTATTAAGGCAATCACAGCATAGAGAGGATTAGATGAACGATACACTGCGACAAAAAGTCTTAACGCTTTATCTTGACACGTCGGCGCTGGACAGTCGGGTCATGGGCTGGGCCGTCTATGACGGCACCGGCAAAGCAGCCTTTACCACTGGCGACAGCAATGAGCCGCCCTATGAAACCGGCCTGGACGCGCTGCTGGATGGATGGCGGCTGATCCAGCACCCGATACTGATTCCGCCTTATCCCGGCGAAGAATACAGCACATCATTTATGAAATATGGGTTTGTTTTTGAAAAACTGGAGGCTGTCAAGCAATGATCGACAAACAGTATTTGCTCAATTCCTATCAAATGGCCGAATTCGTGGCGCGCGGCTTCCTGCGCTTTGACGAGCTTGTCCCCGATGCAATCAATCAGGCTGTCATGCGAGACATTGACCGCAATGCCATCCAAGGCGCGCCGGCCGGCACGCCGCTGTCACAATGCTATGCCGGCACGGCCATTCGCGATATGCTTGACCTGCCGCCGATTCAAGGGCTGATCCACAGCCTCGTCGGCGCCGACCCGCTGTTTGACCATGATGCCATTCATGTCCGCGAACCGAACCAGGGGCGGGCGCAAGGTCTGCACGCTGATTCGATTATCGACCTGCGAACCCATTTTGACATCCAGATCATGTACTTCCCGCATGATGTCCCCTTGGAAATGGGCGGGACGCTGCTGCTGCCCGGCAGTCACTTCCGCCGCATCAACGAGGCTGACATCGCCGGCTATCAGAATATGCGCGGTCAAATCCCGATGGTTTGCAAAGCGGGCGCGGTTCTGATACTGCATCATGGCATCTGGCACTGCGGCCGCCAAAACAAAACCGACCGCCGCCGTTACATGTTCAAGCTGCGCCTGAATCCGGCCGAACGGCAGCTGCGTCTGTGGAACACCGACGACCTGGACGAAAGCTACCGCGCCCACCAGGAGATCTTCACCGAAAAGCGCGGCCAAAACAGCATCCAGGATATCCTTAGCCAGCGCGAACCCTGGTTTGAAGCCGCTTCCGGGCGGCTTGAGATCGTCAATCGCATCAAGCTGTGGCGCTTCCTGACCGGCGATGAAACTTTTGACGTCCATTATTGGCTGACGCGGCTGGAGAATATGCCGGCCTGAAGTTGAGGGAGATACAGTGGATGATAAGGCGCTTGGAAGCCCTATCCAGACGCCGTCGCGGTCGGTTAGCCATTTGACAGCCACGGTGCATGGCGTGGATTGCCGCATCGGCATGAAGAGCTTGGCTGACAATTCTGTCTCGCTGGTGTTGACTGACCCGCCCTATTTCATCGATGGCATGGACGCCGACTGGAACACGGCCAAGCTGAATGGCCGGGTAAAGCCAGGCGTCGTCGGTTCGCTGCCGGCGGGCATGAAATTTTCCGTTAAGCAGGGGCGGGACTTGCAAAAATTTCTGATGCCGATTGCCAAGGAATGGATGCGGGTGCTTCGTCCCGGCGGATTTTGTCTCGTTTTCAGTCAAAATCGTCTGGCGCACCGAACTGCGGTGGCTTTGGAAGATGCCGATTTTGAGATTAGGGATGTGCTGCTGTGGCGCTATGAGGGGCAGGCGAAGGCATTTACCCAAGATCATTTTATACGCAAGCGCAATCTGCCCGAAGCGGAGAAAAAGCGGCTCATCCGCAAGTTAGGCGGCCGCAAAACGCCGCAGCTGAAGCCGCAGGGCGAAATGATTATTCTGGCGCAAGCCCCAAGAGACGGCACTTTCGTCGATAATTGGGACAAATGGGAAACCGGTTTAATCGACGTACAGAATCCGCTTATCGATGCGGACAAATTTCCTGGCACGGTCATTCCAGCCAAAAAGCCAAGGCGGCGCTATGGACATATAACCGCCAAGCCGGTTGATTTGCTGCGGCATCTGATTCGCATTTTCAGCGCGCCGGGCGCATTGGCGCTGGATTCGTTTGCTGGGTCAGGCTCGACTGGCGTGGCCGCCAAACTGGAAGGCCGAAACTTTGTTGGCTATGAGATTGATCGAAATATGGCGCGCCGCGCGCAAAGACGGATTGACAAGGCCAACTCGATGTGCGGTGAAAGGAATAGCGAAGGGCTTTCTCTGTGACCTTTGCGCCGCTGTGGTAAAAGTTTATCAAGTCAAAAATGCCATAATTTCCGCCGCCCCATCCTCGACGCTGAATCCATCCCGCGTCCAGTCCCAGGGCCTTTCCTCCATCCATTTCGTCGGTTTCCGAAGCACAAGATGATTCGGGGTATAGGGCGCATAGCGGCGGGGGTCGGTGGGGCCCATCATCATCACGGCGCGCGCGCCGCTGGCGGCCGCCAGATGCGTCAAGCCGCTGTCGTTGCCGATGTAAAACCAGGCGTCGGCCGCCAGCGCGGCGATTTCCTGAAAGGACAGTTTGTCCACCCAAGCAGCTGACGGCGCCGCCAGACGTTCTGCCACCGCTTCAACCCGATGCGCGTCCTTGGGCCCGCCAATGAGGATCACCGGCGCTGATGCCGCCCCCGCCACATGATTCAGCAGTTCGGCAAGCTGCGCCGGCGGATAACGTTTGCTGTCCATCCGCATGCCCGGATTGCCGCCGCCGCCCGGATGCGCCACAATATAAGGGCGGGCAAGCTGCGCTGCCGCAAGCCGCCTTTTGACAGCCGCTTTCGCCGCCGCGGTGACTGGCAGATTGGCCCAGGCGCGAACCTCGCGCCCGGCAATCGCGCTGATGAGCTTGAGGTAAATCTCGCTTTCATGCACGCGGTCAGCCGGGTCAACCGGCAGCCGCAGGTTATAGCCAAAGCCGCGGCCTAAGCTGTCCAGGCCGGCGCGAATCGGAATGCCCGCGCAATAGACCGCCAGGCTCATCAAGGGCGAGCGCAGCAGCGACACTGCCATATCATAATGCCCAGCCCGCAGCTGGCGCACAAAGCGCAGCATCCCCGCCGCCGACCGCAGCGGCATATCGGCGGCGCCGGTATCGAGAATGGCGTCAAAAGCCGGATGATGCTCGATGGCGCGGGCTGACCATGACCCGATGGCCCAGGTGATGTGCGCTTGGGGAAACGTTTCGCGCAAGGCCGACAGCGCCGCCGTGGCCATCACGGCATCGCCGATGCAGCAGGGACGAATGAAGACAATCCGCCGCGGCTTCATCCTGACGGGCTTTGCGGGCAGCAGACGCGCCAAAATCGAATACACCATCCAACCGTTTCTTTATCTTGAATCAACCGGCGTCTGTGCAGAATGTAACCCATGCTCAAGAGGGCGTACAGCGGCATTTGAAGCCGGGCCGCCATCATGCTAAACTTGGAGCATCGCTCAAGGACGGGACCGCAGTTGATGCAGTTTGGACGCGCTCTGTTCTATTCCTTCGACGACAAGCACTGGCTGAACAAGCTGGCGCGAACCGCCCTGCTGATGGTCCTCTGCGGCATTCCGCTGATTGGTCTCATCCCGCTCTGCGGCCTGCTGGGTTATCTGACCGAAATTGTCCGCAATGTAAGCCAAAGTCATCCGCGCCCGCTCCCGAATTGGGAACGTTTCGGCAGCAAAGTCGGCGCCGGCTTTGCTGTTTTGCTGGCAGTCTTGGTCTATAATCTGCCGCCGGTGATTTTAGCCGGTCTGCTGTGCGTCTTTAACCCGATGATTGCGGTCAGTCTCTTTGGCGGCATCGCTTTTGTCGGGATTGTGGCTGGACTGCTGCCGCTTCTGCTCATCTATGCCGCTGTGGCTTGGTCTATGCTGGCAGTCGGGCTGATGCGCTATGCCGAAACCGGCGACAAGGGCGAGTTTTATCGCTTCGGCAAACTGTTCCGCCGTTTGCAGACCGACGCCGGGCTGACTTTGCAATGGCTGCTGTATTGCGCTGCCGCCAATATCGCGCTGGTCGTCTTGATGCCCGTTGCCCTGCTTGGACTGGCGCTGTATTTCCCGGCGCATGGCTATTTGATTGGCAGCTATGGCCGCCGGCTGCAAGCATCCGAATATGCCTATCGCCAAGGCTCGCGGTGAACTCTGCCTTGACGATGGCATGGGGCGAATACAGGGCAATCGCATCGAAACCGCGTCTCTTTTGTCCTTTTCTTATCGGATTCCAAGTATCAAGCTGACCCGTCATCTGATACGATTGGAACTGTTTAGATTTTTGTTGAATCGAATGCGAAAGAGGATGCAATGACCGCCGCAGCGCAAGACCGTCCCACCGGCGCCGAGAACGTCATTTGGGATTTATCCGTCTTTTATCACAGCCCGGACGACCCGGCCATTGAAGCTGATATCGAAAAGCTCAACCAGCAGGCCGATGATTTCCAGCAGAGCTACCGCGGGCGGGTCGCCAGCTTGAGCGCCGCCGAATTCGCCGCCGCCCACGAAGCGATGGAAGCTGTTTATGACCGCCGCGGCCGGCTCGAATCCTATGCCTTTTTGAACTTCGCCGCCGACACCGCCAACAGCGCCTATCAGGCTTTGGTCGCCAAGATGCAAGACCTGGGCTCGGCATTGAGCCAGAAAATGGTGTTCTTTGATTTGGAATGGAATGCGCTCGATGATGACCAAGCGCAGGCGATCCTTGATGACCCGGCGCTGGCGAAGGCGCGCTATTTCATGGAAGCCGACCGGCGTTACAAACCCTATCGGCTGACTGAAGCCGAAGAGCAGATCATCATCGAAAAAGACGTTACCGGCGGGAGCGCCTGGACGCGGTTTTTCACCCAGCTGACCAGCGCCTTCGCCTTTGACTGGATGGGCGAAGAGGTCAACATGACCTTCGTGCTGGATAAATTGCGCCATGTCGACCGCGATATGCGCGAAATGGCCTGGCGCAAGCTGACCGACAAACTTGAACAAAGGTCAATGGAACTGACCTTTATCTTTAATACGCTGGCGCTGGACAAAGCCAACAGCGACCGCCGCCGCGGTTATCCATCCTGGGTTTCCTCGCGCAACCTTAGCAACAAAGCCAGCGGCGAAGTGGTCAATGCCCTAATCGAAACCGTGACCGGCAATTATGCCCTGGTTGCCCGCCAGTACCGCCTCAAGAAAGCCTTGCTGGCTTATGACGAACTCTATGATTATGACCGCTATGCCCCGCTCCAGCTTAAAGCCAGCGGCGCCTTCTATCGCTGGGATGAAGCCCGGCGCATCGTCCTGCGGGCCTTTGACGGCTTTAGCGTCAAAATGAAGTCCATCGCGCAGGAATTCTTCGACAGCCGCTGGATTCATGCCCCGGTCATGCAAAACAAACGCGGCGGCGCCTTTGCCAGCCCGACGGTCGCCTCGGCCAACCCCTATGTTTTTCTGAATTATATGGGCAGCGCCCGCGATGTGACGACGCTGGCGCATGAATTGGGACATGGCATCCACATGGTCCTCGCTGGGCGCGAAAGCGGCCTGTTCGCGCTGTACACCCCGCTCACCACTGCCGAAATGGCCTCCACTTTTGCCGAAATGCTGGTCTTCCAAGACCTCATGGCCGCCGAAGCTGAAAGCGAAGCGCGGCTTTCGATGCTGGTCGAGAAAATCGAAGACACCTTTGCCACCGTCTTTCGCCAAATCTCAATGAACCGCTTTGAAGACAAGATGCACCGCGCCCGCCGCCGCGAAGGCGAATTAACCACCGAACGTTTCAGCCAACTCTGGCTGGAAACCCAGCGCGATATGTTCCAGGACAGCGTGACCATCACCGACGAGTATGGCTTGTGGTGGAGTTATGTACCGCATTTCCTGCATACCCCCGGCTATGTCTATGCCTATGCCTTCGGTGAACTGCTGGCGCTGGCGCTCTATCGGCTCTATCAGGAAGAGGGTGAAACCTTCGTTCCCAAATATATTAACCTGCTGGCGGCCGGCGATTCCGACTATCCCGACCGGCTGCTGGCAAAAGCGGGCGTGGACATCAACGACCCCGGCTTCTGGCAAAAGGGCATTGACGTGATTGAGGAATGGGTCATGCAGGCGGAAGCGCTGGCGAAATCGCTTTATCCCGAAAAATTTGCCTAAGCCATCATGGGACAGCGCATCAGCTTAGAACAGGCCGTCAAGCGGCGGCGGCGGCTGCGGCGGCAGGGCAAAACCCTGGTCTTTGCCAATGGGCATTTTGACCTGCTGCATGTCGGGCATCTCGATTATCTGGAACAGGCTCGCAGCCTGGGCGATGCCCTGTTCCTCGGGCTGAACGGCGACCGCTCATCGGCGCGGCTGAAAGGCCGTGGCCGCCCGATTGTGCCGGCGATGGAACGCGCCCGGCTGCTGGCGGCCCTGGCACCGGTCACGGCTGTCATCATCTTTGACGAGGATACCGCCGATGTCCTGCTCAAGGCGCTTGAGCCCGATATTTACGTCAAGGGGGGCGATTACGCCGACAAGCCGCTGCCCGAACGCGGGACCGTCGCGGCTTATGGCGGGCGCATCGAGTTGATTGACTATATGCCCAATCACAGCACGACCCGCCTGATTAAGAAAATCCGCGGCTTGCCCTAAAAGCGAAAAACGGGCTGATTTAGGTCAAGCGGTTGTAGAACTCGACCACCATCTGAATGTCCACCGGCGTCTGCACTTCGCCTTCTTCCGGCAGGCGGTCAAAGGCGACGCGGTGATTTTCCTTGTCCACGGTCAAATACGGCGGATAATAAGCCGACTGCTGAATCCATTCCTGAAGATGCGCGTTCTTTTTCATCTTGTCGGTGACTTCAATGACATCGCCTGGCATGACCTGATACGAAGGCAGATCCAAGCGCCGGCCATTGACCTTGATGTGACCATGCCCGACAATCTGACGCGCCGCCCAAATCGTCGCCCCCAAACCCGATTTGTAGACGATGTTGTCCAGCCGCCGTTCCAGCAGCGTTAAGAGGTTGCTGCCGGTCGGGCCCGTCATCAGCGCGGCTTTTTTATAATAGTTCCGCATCTGCCGTTCGCGCACGTTGTAGATGAATGCCAGCTTTTGCTTCTCGTCCAACTGGAGCGCATAGTTGCTGCGGCGGCCAGAGCGGAATGATTTGTCGCGCCCGTGTTCACCGGGAGGATAGGCGCGGTCTTCTAAAATGCGCGAATACTTGGGCCGCGGCACCAGCAGTTCGCCGAAGCGCCGCTGTGGTTTTGCTTTGGGTCCATGATAAGAAGCCATAAATGACGAACCTTCTTTATATTTGCCCTTACAGAAGTCAGCCGTCTATGCTAACTGATTCTGTTTGTATTGCTAGGGTGAGTTTCTTGGGAATGTGCATTGCCATGGCGCCTGTGCTACCATAGATTTTATTCGCCGCGGGAAAGGGAGCTTCAACGATGAGCTATGAATGGATTCTGGCCGACCGGCCGGCAGAGGGCATTGGACGGGTCCAATTCAACCGGCCGCAAGTCCTGAATGCCCTTAGCGCGCCTATGCTGGATGAGGTCATGGACGCCATGCTGGCATTCAACGCCGACGAGCGCATCGGCGCCATGATACTCACCGGCGGCGACAAAGCCTTCGCCGCCGGCGCCGACATCAAGGAGATGGCCGCCAAAACGCACATGGATATGGTCATGGACGCCGCGCTGGCTGACCGCTTTGATTTTACGCCCGTCAGCAAACCGATTGTCGCCGCCGTGTCCGGCTATGCGCTTGGCGGCGGCTGCGAAATCGCCCTGTGCTGTGATATGATCGTCGCTTCGGAAACGGCGGTGTTCGGCCAGCCAGAGATCAACCTGGGCATCATCCCCGGCGGCGGCGCCACCCAGCGCATGACCCGCGCGCTCGGCAAGTCGCTGGCGATGGAAGTTATGCTGACCGACCGCCGGCTTTCGGCGGCGGAAGCCCTGCGGTACGGCCTGGTCAGCCGCGTGGCGCCGCTTGATGAATATATGGATGCCGCCATCCAAATCGCCAGCAAAGTCGCCGGCAAGTCCCAAGTCGCCGTCAAGCTGACCAAAGAAGCCATCAGCAAAGCCGATGAGATGAGTTTGCGCCAAGGGCTGGAATTTGAAAGGCGCAGTTTTTACATCGCCTTTAGCTCCGAAGACAAGGCGGAAGGGATGCGCGCCTTTATCGAAAAACGGAAAGCGGAATGGAAAAACCGCTAAGCCTGACCCTGCTCTATACATCCAATCTCGGCGGCGACATCCACTTATTGCCGCGCCTCTATACCTTTATTCAGCGATTGAAGCCGGCGCGGCGGCCGGGCCTTCTGCTGTTTGATTTAGGGCATGCCTGCGCCGATGAGGTCTGGCACTGTCGGCTGACGCAGGGACGGTCTATGCTGATCGCGCTGGATGGCATGGGCTACCATGCCGCCAATGCCGCCGCCGCGCTTGACCCCATCAGCCGCCGCCAAGTTGAAGCGCAGATGACGATGGCGCTGGTCGATGATGCCCGCGATTGGCATTATCATATTCCGCCGGTTATCGACCGCAGCATCACCGCGGCTGTAGGGCTGACTGATTCGACGGCGCGCCTGCAAATTTGTCTTTCGCCGGCCGATGAGACCGCGGTTCAGGATAACATTCTGTATTTGGGCGATGTACGCGGCGGGCAAGTTGGCCGCGTCTGTCTTGACCTGCGTTCGGCGCCGCGCATCACCGCCAGCGGCGTCCATGATATGCCGCCCGATACGCTGCCCAATCCCAGCCTGGCGGCGACGGTCGAGTTTGTGGAAAGCGAAGCCCGTTATTTGCAAAAGAAGCGATAATTTTTTATCCTTGCCACAGAGGGCACAGAGGGCGCAGAGAAACAGTCAATCTTGAAATGAGGTGTTGAGTTGATTTCAAATGAAATGCTTAAAGAGCTTCACCGTATGAATCGGGCCGACAAACTGCGCGTTATCCGACTGCTGGCTGATGATTTGGCCGCTGAAGAAGCTCTCGGTTTCATACCAGGCGCCGTTTATGAGATCGTGACGCCTTATGGCAATGAAGCCGCCGCGCAGGTGTTGAGCGATTTTCTTGCCACAGAGGACGCAGAGGGGGTTAAGTAGACATCATCGCCATTGTTAAGCATATTAGCATTGTAGCGGTCTATCATGTCGTCAGCGAGGTTGATTAACCTTGTTAATACTGAATCGCCAAGTTTGAATTCATCACTTAGCTTGCCAAGAGTTTTGTCGGAGTTGTTTAATGCGCGATCAGTGGCTCTCGATAGCCCCCTAACTCCCATTTGCGATTCACGGAAGTTTTTGAACATATTACTATTCTTGTTCACGCCATTTTGGAGATCTCTCATATTCTCGATAAAAGTGTGAACCGCTTGGAGTTCATCTGGCCTCTTAATCTCACTATTTGAGATAAAATACCCTAATCCCTGATCCAAATTAGCCCATGATTTAGTCAGTCTAGGCGTTGTTTCTTTAATGCCATCAGAAAATTCATTCAGGTCTTTTGCAAACTGCCGTGCTATCTGAAGTCTTTTGCTATTTAGGCCTTTTTGTTCTGGATTCGAATTAAGTTGATTAATCTTGCCCGTGTGATTTTGGGCTTTTCCTGATAGGGTGGTAAATTGCTTGGCAATTTCTAAAGCAATTTCCTTTATCTCATCAGTCGAATCTTCAGCCGCAACAATTGCGTCAAGGATACCCATATCGCCGTCATCCGATATTGCTTCCCCGTCATCATTTGACATTTCTTCTCCATTATTATCTAAGCTGCTCAAAGGCGGAATTGTGCTGATGATTTCCACCTCTCTGCCTAATGTGTCACTAACTGGACTAGAAAATTTATATTCATCGCCTCTTTCCCGTTCAAGAATATCGAGAATACGTTCGGTCAATTGCGATGCTACCATAAAGTGTACCGAATATAAAATTACATTGTAAGGACGTAAGTCAAACGGAACATCATCAATGCTTTGGGTAATTTGAATAGTGCGTTTGAAGAAAGTATGGGCAATCCCCAATTCATAATACACATTGGCATTCTGTGTAGTGAGGTCGGCAATTATCAAGTCAGCATCCTTTATATTTTGGACGATTAATTTGATAATGTTTTGATCAGAGGATACATCATCTGCTCGATTCACAGTATAACCTCTGTCTTCTAAAGGTTTCTTGATGAGTTCTTGATAAACTGAGTCAAACTCGCTATCAAAAGGCATGATTACGAATATGTTCAATTTGTTTTGCATGATCCATCCCCATCACTGAAATTATAATCCAATATAATCATAATAAAAGCACCCGTTCGGCTTGTCAAGCCCTAAATCCAATCTCTGCGATAAAGAATCAGCCTTCAACAATCGCAAAAACCCTAAGCCCGCGCCAGATTCAAAGCCAGCAGACGCCGCAGAATCTCATCATCATCAGCCAGAACCTTATCATCCCAGCCATAAGCGCCGCCGACGGCCGCGTCCAGCGTCCGATGCAGTTCATCCAGCCGCGGCGCGAAATTCCCAGCCGAAGATTTGATTTTCATATTGTCCCGCCCGCGAAACACCTGCAAGGCATTGTAAAGATTGGTCAGCGTCCGTTCCTTGAGCGCATTGCCGGCCGCGCCGGCGGGATTAAGCCAGGCATCGCGTTCCGCGTGCAGCTGTTTGGCCGCTTGGCTGATGGCTTGATAGGCGCGGCTTTCGGTGTCTTCGCTGCCCGGCGGCCACGGGAAAGGAAAGGTCTCAAATGTAGTCGTCGGTGTGTAACGTGGGCGGTCTTCAAGCGATGTTCCCTTCCGCAGTGACCAGACTTCATGCGGTTTGGAATGCAAGACACCAAAGAAATAATCGTCGTCGCGGGCAATGGCAACTGTTGCTGAATCGGGATTTGTTTCTATGCTCATCCATACGAAAATTCGATGCTTTGAAACCCTTGAAGTAATTAAATAACGAACTTTACCTATCATTGCCTTACGCATACCAGGACGTGTATTCCAATGAATCCAATATGGATAATCTTTGAAATGTTTTGCAGTACGCTTGGGACGTACATTGTCTTGTACATATTTGAACGGTTTTTCATATTGACTAGCTTCTTCTTCCGTCATTTCTGCGGGGAAATCAATGATATACATCCCTCGCGGTCGGCGCACAATATCAGAACCGTTCACCCACGGCCTTACAATATCTGCATTATCTAAGCCAGACTCGTTCTCTGCTTGCAATAATTTATTAGCTGTGTCGCTGTCAAAATCGAATGGCCCACTTTTCTGCGTACCAATAAACGCGATATTTTGACTTTCTCCAAGCGGCACTGCCTTAGTGATGTCAACTGTTGCGGTTAGATTAGAATTTATTGTTTTGACAGGTAAGCCATCCAATACTTTTCTACCTTCGCCGCCATTGTCAAATCCGACCATTGCCACTCGCACAGCCGCGCCATCCAAAACCCATTCGCGGTCTGACCAAGCCATGAATATATCGCCCGTATCTTTAATCCGTTTCATAACAGGCAGATTCGTTCCCATGCCGATAGAATTGGTCGCCAGCAATCCGACCCGTTTGACCTTGCCCTTTTCGATTTCTTCGCGCGCCTTTTCAAACCAATACGCTACCAAATCAGTAAATGCGGGCAGCCTGCCTTTATAATAATCGCGCAGCCTGTCAACATACTCATCGCCCAATTCGCCGCGCATTTTCTTTCCACCCAAGAAAGGCGGGTTGCCCACAATCACATCTACTTCGGGCCATTCGGGTTCGGCAGGATTGCCTTCATCATCAAATGCCAAAACCGCATCTTTGCAGACGATATTGCCGCGCAGCTCTTCCAAAATCGGCTCGCCAATGGTATGCACATAGCCATTGTTAAAACGCCACTGAATATAGCCAATCCAAACGACAATGCTCGCCAGCGCGTGGGCAATCGGGTTAATCTCAATGCCGTGCATCTGGCGCGGATGAACCAGCGGCAGCGGCCGCGGCAAGCCTGTCCAAAGCGGATGGCTGATGACCTCCTTTTCCAAGTCCATCAGCAGCTGAAGCGACACATACAAAAAATTGCCGCTGCCACAGGCTGGGTCTAAAACTGTGACCGTGCGGATGCGCTCCAGCATATCCTCGCGCAGTTTCAGCAGTTGATTCAGGGCATTGGCGCGGGCGCGTTTGGTCTTTGCCTTTTCGTATTTTTCGCGCAGTGGCTTGGCCTTGAGTTGAGTCGTCGTATCCCATTCATGGCGCAATGGCCGCATCAGGACTGGCTCGACAATTAAGAGAATGTCGTCGCGCGAAGTATAATGCGCGCCCAGCTGTGACCGTTTGCGCGGGTCGAGACTGCGCTCGAACAGCGTGCCGAAGATCGACGGCTCTATCGCTTCCCAATTCAGCTTGGCCGCTTTCTCCAGTTCGACTAGGGCTTCGGTATGAAGCTCCTCGACGGAAATATCATCAAAGAGGGCGCCGTTAAACCAGCGGATGTCGTGCATCAGAAAATCGCCGCCGTCGGCCATCGCCTGGAACAGATCTCGCATATATTTGACAAACAGTTCGGGCTTGCGGCGCGTCTGCTGAATGGTGCGGGTGACAATCCCTTCCTGCGTTTCGGCGGTCATCGGCAGCAGGCCGACGTCTTCGGCAAACAGGCAAAAGACCAGCTTGGTCAAAAAATGGGCAATGCGCTGCGGTTTCGGCTTCTCTTCCCATTGGCGCATGTTGTCGGCGATCAGCCGAAAGACCTCGGCCGCCTCTTCGGTGACCTGCTCGGCATGGCGGCGCGGATGCAGACGTTCGGGCGCGTCGAACATCGCCCGCAAAGCCTTCAGCGCATTCGAATCGCTGGCGATCTCTTCATGCGCGAACTTGTAGACGCGCTTTTCGGTATTGGGAAAGTTGGTGTGGATTTCCCAGTTGTCGATATCGGTCACGACCAGCAGCGGCGGATTGTTCAGGTTTTCGCGGTATTGCAAAAGCTGCTGATAGGCGGCGTTCAGGTCTTTGTATTTGCCCGGCGCTTTGTATTCAACCGCGAAATGCCCTTCATAATACACGTCGGCGAAACCGCGCCCGCCGCTGTCTTTTTTCAGCGAATACTCAAAGACAATACCTTTGTCATCATGCCCGACCAGCTTGCACAGGTCGAGGAAATGCCGCTGATAAATCTGCCGTTCGCCCAATGCGGAGTTCGCCCATTTGTCGACAAATTCCGGCGGGGTCATTGCGCTGTTCATATTCGGTTTCCTCTGCGGCAAAAATAGTGTTGCGAACTTGTATTGCGCTACAGTATGCTATACTCACCGTACACCTATGTTGGCGGCATGTAAAGGAAAATCATCGTGGCAGCTGTACCCGCCCTGAAAAGCGATGGCGAACGTCTGGCGGCGCTTGAAGCGACCATTCCGCATCTCGCCACCAAAGCCGACATCGCCAATCTGCAAAGCACGATCATTAAATGGTTCATTGGCACGTGGCTTGCGACCTTGACCATCCTTGTCCCGCTGCTGCTCTATATCCTTAACCGACTGCCGCCGGCATAATCGCCTCTACGGCACGACCCGATGCGTCAGCATATCGTTGATAACCACCACCATCCGCCGCAGTTCGGCTTCCAGATCGCGGCTGATGCCGTCCTGAATCACCGCCTCGCGGAAGAGGTCGCGCGCCTGCCGAATGTTCTCCTGCCCTTCGCGCAGACGCGATAAACCTTCGCGCATCTGCCCGCGGGCATCGCGGCTGGCCGGATTGGTGTAATAATCAGGAAAATCCCAGCCATGCCGCGCCGCCGCCCGCTGCAGGCCATTGACAAATTCCTGCACCGTCTCAATGCGCTGCGATGCGCCGCGCTGCAAAAGCTCGCACAGGCTCTCGCTTAGCCCGGTCTCCATGCTGAAATCCAGCCGGTCGATATCGGTGTAACGCGCCTCCACCGCTTCCCGGCCGCCGGGCTGCGGCCGCAGCGAAGTCTTCTGCGGCGACATGCCGGTGAAGATGGGGTACAGCACCCCAACGCACATATTATGCACATCCTTGGCGTACTGCTGCTGCGCCGCGGCCTTGTCATTGTCCAACTGACGCGAACTGTTAAAGTCAATCACTTTAAGATGAAGCCCGTCCCAATACACATGCTCCAGCTTGTGATCCAAATAGACAATCCGATGTGCATGCGCCAGCGCCAGCAGACCGCTGAACTGAACCGCCAGCGACAGGCCCTCTTCACTGGGCAGACGCCGGCGATTCCCCGGGCGGTTCGGTTTCATCAGATAAAACAGGCTGTGATGGCGCGGCAGATTGTCCAGCGAAAGATACGGCCGCCAGCCTTTGGCGGCATAGTCCGACATAGCTTCCACAAAGCCGGCGGCGTCATCCTGAAAAGATGCGATCTCACCCGCGCGCGGCGCTTCTTCAAGGTCGGAGATATAACCGCAGTCATGCAGCTTGACGACGCTGCCGCTGGATGCCAGGCGCGTCAGTATCTCGGCTTCATTGCCAAAGGCGCGGCACTCCCAGCGCATGCCGCCGTCGGCGACCAGATGTTCCGGCCGCATCACCTTAAACGCCACCCGATGGTCACGGCGTCGGTCCAGCGCATCCAGGACGCGGGCATAATGCCCCAGCGCAAAGGTGTCGTTAAAGTTGTCGATTCGATACACTTCATTTAGCTGCGTCATCGTATGTTCCATCTGCTCATCGCTTGCGGCCAGTTGTCGGGGACTGTGAGATGAATAGGCAATATACCAGTTTTGGCTGATTGGATACAGGGTCGTTCTGTGAAGGCGCCGCGCCTTCCCTATAGAACAGCCAGCCCGGCTTTTGTTACAATGCGCTTCTATCGCCGCTGCGGAGAAAATCTTGTGCGCCGTTTGACAGCCTTGTCCCTTGTCTTGAGTCTGCTTTGGAGCGGCCTCGCGTCGGCGCAGACCGATAACCCCGCGCCCGCTTATATCCTGGATGCCGCCCGCCGCGCCGTCCAAGCTGACCTGCCGCCGCTGGATGCGCTGGACGGCTGGTCGCACGCCGTTTTAGAGGACATCAAGACGACCGCGCTCGGCTGTCGGCTCATCAAGGGGCTGAATCTGCCGGCGCCTATTGAGGTCTATCGCCTCGAACTGCGCTACGGCGATTCAACGTACCGCGTCCATGTATCCGCCGATGCCACCCTGGTGCGGCTTTGCGACGAACGTTTTCCCGGGCTGCGCGGCGGCCTGGCGGCCGCGGCGCCGGGCGACGGCGACGGCGATGCGGTCATAAACCGCGCCGACCTCTGCCCAACCATCGCCGGCATCGCCGCCGCCCCCCAGCCGGGCTGCCCGCATGCCAGCGCCGGCGACCGCGACGGCGACGGTCAGCCTGACCGCATTGACCTCTGCCCCAACCAGGCTGGTTCGGCCGCCGCCGATGGCTGTGCAATCCTGCCGGATGCCGATGCCGATGGCGTGCCGAATATCGACGACGTCTGCCCGCGCGATGCCGGTGTCATCCGCAGCGATTTTGCGCTCGGCTGTCCCAAAAACGGGAGTGGAAGCTCGCCGCATCGCCGCGCGTCAAGCGACGTCTGCCGCGTCCTTGGCGATAGGATCCGCCTGTTTGACCGCGCTATGCTGAATGCCAGCGTCATCGGCATATATGAACATTCGTCGGCGGCCCCCGGCGCCGGCGACGTCATCGGGCGCGACGCCGCCGCCGCTTGGTATCAACTCAAGGACGGATGGGCGGCCGCCGGTTCGCTTCAGCTTCGCGGCGCCTGCTACAACATCCCGCTGGTCAAGGCCGCCGTCGGTTCAGCGACCGGCTGTTTCTTGCGGCCGCGCGCGGCTTTCGCCAATGTCCGCAACGGACCCGCCGCCGACAGCCGGGCAGTCGCCAAAATCTATCCCGATCAGATTTATGCTGCGCTGGGGCGCGGTTTCGGCGATGACTGGCTGTTTTTTAATCAGGGCTGGGTCAGCCGGACTGCGCTGGAACTCTTGGGAGATTGCAGCAGTCTGCCCATCCTTGACCCCGAACTCGCCGGCAGCGGCGCGGTCTTCTTCTGCCCGCCGGAATTCACCGGCTGGCTGCCGCCGCGCATCGCCATCGGCAAGGCAAATGCCCGCATCGCCGCCGGCGGCATCCCCAGCCGTCTCCGCGCCCAGCCGAGCATCAGCGCGGCTCAAATTGGCGAAATACCGCCCGGACGGACGCTGGATGCGGTTCTTGATGGTCCCGCCTGCAAGGAGCATTTTGTGTGGTGGCAGGTTCAGGTGGATGGCAGCGTCGGCTGGACAGCCGAGAGCGACGTCATGGCGAATGTCTATTACATTGAGCCGGTCGCCGCGGTTGGCAGCGCCATTGAATCCAGCCGGCCGGCCACAGCCCGGCGACCGGCATCGCCCGCCGCCTTCCAAATGATTACCAGCGCCAGCGCCCTCAAGGTCAGCGTCATTCACACACTGCCGGCGGCATCGCCGCTGGCTTTGGCATGGTCGCCAGCGCAATCCAGGCTCGCCCTCATCAGCGCCGCTGGGGACATCGATATCTACAGCTATCCGAACTTCGATAAACTCCAGGGCGGCTATCATCTGCCGGACACCTTGGACGCGACCGCCATCGCCTTCAGCGCCGCCGACCGTTTTCTGGCGGTTGGCAATCGGGACGGGCGCGTTTACATTGCCGAACTTGACGGCGCCGGCGCCTGGCTGCCGCAAAGCCACACCAGCCCGGTGCGGGCGCTGGCATGGTCGCGGCAGGGCTATCAACTGGCATCGGCCAGCGGCTTTGACCAAAGCCCGGCCGCTGGAAGCGCCTGGACATTGAGAGTCTGGCATCTGAATGACTTCTCGCCGCCGGCGCATCCGCGCCTGTTTATCCATTACGTCTTTCCCTATCCGCTCGCCGACCTGGCTTTCAGCGCCGACGATGCCTGGCTGGCGGTCACCGGCGCATCATCAGCCCGCCAGCAGGCCGCCATCTGGATTTACAGCGCCGCCGATGCCGAACTGCGTTTCTCAAAAGCGCTGATCTACTCGCAGGGGAACAGCTTCGTGACCCGCCTGCCCGACCCAAGCCTAGGCGATTTCGCCTATAACCATGGCGACAGCGTCTATCGCATCAGCGTCGAGTCGGCCGAAGATATTCGCTTCTATCAGCAGCCGGCGGCCCTCTTCAAGCAGCTTGTCTTTCGCAGCCAAGTCATTCAAGACGCTGAAGTTCTGTTTGCCCTTGCCGTCACCGACCCGGGCGCGGCGGCCGATTCAGGAACAGTCCGTTTTGTCAACGTCCTCAACAGCGCCGCGCCAACCGCCTCCCGGCGGCTCAATCCAAGCGATATTGCTTTTAGCCCCGATGGCCGAGTGATCGCCGCCGCTGAAGCTGACAAAGGGCGCGTGCTGATCCTGGGCGTGACCGATGAATAGCGCCAGCCAATTTCCGCTGACGGGAGGCTTCAAATATGATACGATGACGCTCGTTGCAATCGACTGAACAGAAAGCCCAATGAATGCCGCCTCCTTTGACCGTTTATCCGGTTCAGGCGCCGATACAAAATCGTCCCTTTGACCTGATGCAAGCCCTCATCGACAGCCTCAATCAAGCCGAAATCGCCTTGCAGGATGGCGACGTCGTCGCCGTGTCGAGCAAATACGCCGCTATTGCCGAAGGGCGTATTTTCAGCTTGGATGAGGTCAGACCAACAGCCCGCGCCAAAACGCTGGCAAAACGCTATCGCATGGATGCCGCCGTTGCCCAACTGGTGATTGAAGAAGCCGGCCATATCTTCGGCGGCATCAAGATGGGGTTTCTCTTGACCGCCAGGCTCGGCATCATTTCACCCAATGCCGGCTTGGATCGGTCGAATATCCCCAGTGGGCAGGTCGTGCTTTTGCCAAAGCGCCCTTATGACACTGCCGAAACGATTCGTCAGCGGCTTCACCAACGTTTGAATTGCCGCATTGGCATCATCCTGACCGATAGCTGGCTGGTTCCCGGTCGTTACGGCACCACCGGAATCGCCCTCGCTGTGGCTGGCTTCAAGCCGATTAAGGACGAGCGCGGCAAGATGGATTTGTTTGGCAGCCCGATGACGGTCACACAGGTCGGCATTGCCGATTCACTGGCGGTCTGCGCCCAGGTCGTCATGGGCGAACGCAACCAGGCGACGCCTTTTGCCTTGGTGCGCGGCGCAGAAGTTGAACTGACCGATGCCCGCTCATCTGTGGACGATGTGTCCATCCCATGGCGCCAGTGCATCTATGTAGAATCCATGACGCGCGGCCTGCTTCCCGATGACACTGCCGCCGAAGCCTTTTTCAAGCCCGACCAAGCCTAAAAAACAGCGATGTTGATTTGACATTCACTTAACCTTGTCTTAAACTGAAATACACAGAGGCGGCATGCGTGGATGACCGATCAATGGGGTTTCAGCAGTTTGATACCAAGCGATGCGCGGCGGCGATGAAGATCTTGCGCCGCGTTTTTTCATTCAACTGATGAGTTCTTTTAGATAGAGAGGCAAACGATGGACGCAAGCATGATTAACAAAATTCAAAAAGCCAGTGAATATGCCAGCCAGCCAAAACGAGCCACCTTCAACAGTCTGACCGTCGAATTTCACGGGAACAACAGCGCCTACACAATCAATCTTGACAAGGGCGGTTGGGCTTGCAGCTGCCCCGGCTTCCAAAAGTACGCTATTTGCCCGCATATCATGGCGCTCGAAACACTGTTCAAGCCCTTGCTCAAACGCCGCCCGGTCCCCTATGCGCCCGGTCAGAATATCGTCAGCGACGTGGAAAAGGCAAAGCGCTACTCCAAAGAAACCGACCGCATTCGCATCGTCTCTTTCGACTGCGCCTTTGAGGGTTACAGCAAAACGCATCACATCACCTACCGCAGCGGCAAGTGGACCAGCACCGCATCGTTCTTTGCCCAGCGCGGCGTATGCAGCCACACGATGGCGCTCGAAAAAATCCTGAAAGGCTTTGTCCAGCCCGCCCGCGTCGAACCGGCGCTTTGACAGCCGCCGGTCATGCCACAGCATAGGCTGTGACCTGATGCAGCGGCATCGGTTTTGGCGCTTCCTGACACGAGACCTGCCTTGGCGATGACATCGCGGCCCTCACTTGAGCCTGATGAAACTTGCCATCTTGATCGACAAAGGTCACCTGCCATTGTCTGTCCGCCAGCGGCGCCGCCTGGGATAACTTGAGTTCATCAATAGCGTATTTCGCGGCTGCCTGGCGCACATAGCTCTCGGCGGCCGCCGCCGCGCAGTGGGCATCAACATCCAGTCTGTGATGGGCATAGGCGCTGCGGCCGCGGTATTTACGCAGCAGCAAATCACCCGAACGATAGCTGGCGACAACCTCTTCGGCATGCGAGGGGTCAAGATGACCATAGGCAATCCCGTGCGGAAAAGCGATCATCGTCGCCGCCATGCGATGCCCGCCAATATGCGTGGTCTGCCATACTTTGTCCGCCCCGACTTGAGCGACCATCGCCTGATAGAACGGCAGCCCGTAGGCGGCGCAGCAGGGATCATGCCGGCCGTTGGCGCAGACGGCATAAAGCTCATCGACTTCGTCCATGTCGCGCCCCCCAATCCGCGGCGCGCCGCCGGCGACGACGCTGGCGATATCAAGCCGCATCAGGTCATCATAATCAGAAAGGGCGCGGTGATAGATCTTCGGCTGCGGCTGCTGGGTCATCGCGATATAGAAGTTCTTTGCTTCGGCTTGCGGGCGGCGGATAAATAAGGCTTTTGCCCGCGGCGCCGCCAGCAAATGTCGGATATAAGGCGCGAAATCACCTGACTGCTGGGCTTGCTTGACAATCCCGTTTTGCCATCCCCCATATTCCGCAGCCTTGCTTTCAATCAGGAAAAAGGCATCGGCCGGCTTGAAAGTGCCGGCAAGCGCTTCTTTCAGTCGGCGCGATTCGCCCGCGCAAGTCAATGTCTCCGGCATGAATTGTCCTCCCTAATGCTTGAACAGCTGTGCCTCAAAGTCTACCATGCGGCTGTCCAGATTCGACACAGTCGATTTCCAATCTGCCAATTGGCCGCTAAAATACATGATGTCTCGGCCAAGGACCAAGCCATGACCAAGCTCTCCATCCAAAATATCAGCCTCACCCGCCGCGGCAGCAGAGTCTTGCGCGCGGTTTCGCTTGATGTCGCCGCGGGTGAACTGCTGGTTGTCATTGGTCCCAGCGGCGGTGGGAAAAGCTCGCTGCTCCGGTGCATCAACCGCCTGAACGATATCGATTCTGGCGCGATCTTCCTGGACGGTCAATCCATCTATGACCTTCCCGCGACCGCGCTGCGGCGCAAAGCAGGCATGATATTCCAAAAAACGGCCGCATTCGAGGGCACCGTGGCCGAAAACATCGCCTTTGGCGCCGCCGTGCATAACGAAACGGTCTCCCGTCAGCGAATCGGCGAACTCATGCAGCTGGCATCGCTGGAAACTCAACTGATGGACGAGCCGGCGCAGGCTTTATCCGGCGGTCAGGAACAGCGGCTGGGCATCGCCCGCGCCCTGGCGCTCAAGCCCTCGCTGATGCTGCTTGATGAACCCACATCCGCCCTAGACCCGATTGCTACCAGTCATGTCGAAGATTCGCTGCTGCGACTCCGCCGCCAAACCAGCCTGACGATGATATGGGTCTCGCATTCCATCGAGCAGGCGCGCCGAATTGGAAGCCGCGTCCTGCTGCTCGATCAAGGGCGAATCCTGCGCGAAGATACAGCCGCCGCCATGCTTGACCCGCAAACAGGTGACCAACGCGCGCTGGCTTTTGCCGAGGGCGATAAAGAAGGACTGCACAGCCGGCGCGGCTAGGCCTGATGTTCCCGCGTCAGCTGCGCCAGGTAGGATTGATCTTCCTCGCTAAGATCGGCGCTTGACAATAGCTCCGGACGATTCTGCCAGGTGCGTTTGAGCGCCGCCTGCCGCCGCCAGCGCGCCACTTGGGCGTGATGACCGCTCCGCAGCGCCGCCGGCACCGTCAAGCCGCGAAACTCGACCGGGCGGGTATAATGCGGCCCTTCCAGCAGGCCATCGGCATGGCTGTCGCGGGCTGACGCCCCGGCGGCGCCGAGTACGCCCGAAATCTGACGAACCACCGCATCCATCACCACCATCGCCGCCAGTTCGCCGCCGGTCAGGACATAATCGCCAATGCTAATCTCGTCGCTGGCCGCCAACTGGCGAATCCGTTCATCAAAGCCTTCATAACGGCCGCAGACCAGGATGAGATGCTCCTGCCGCGAAAGCTCCCAAGCCACCTGATGGGTCAGCAGCCGCCCCTGCGGCGACATCAAGATCACCGGCGTATTCGCATTTGGCCTGATCGACTCAATCGCATCGACCAGGACATCCGGCTTGAGGATCATGCCGCCGCCGCCGCCATAAGGGCTGTCGTCAACCTTGCGGCGCTTGTCGCGGGCATAATCGCGGATGTCATAGACGCGGAACTCCAGCAGATGGTTTTGGCGCGCCTTCCACATCATGCTTTCGGACATGACCGCTTCAAACATATTCGGGAACAGGCTCAAAACCTCGATTTTCATTGCCACTTCGGCAGGCTCCTGTCTGCGCCGGCAGGCAAAGCAGGTTATTTTATGTGTACGCAGGATGGCTGTTTCGACAGATGTTCATTTACATCGAATCGCGGGTTTGCATAAAGAACGCTTTTTTCAGGCTGGGAAGCGTAAAGTCGAAGCCGCAGGCTTTGAAGAAATCCTCGGCCACGCTGATGGCCATAATCTCATAAATGCCTTCTTGCCGCGCCAGTTCAACACAGGCGGCGACCAGCCGGCTGCCGATGCCCAAACCGCGCGCATGAGGATCAACCGCCAGACTGCGGATTTCGCAGAGTTTTTTATTATAGATTTCAAGCGCCGCGCAGCCGACGATGCGGCCGTCATAACGGGCTATAAAGGAAGTGCCGAGCAAATCTTCCAACTCGTCAAAGGTGCGCGGCAGCAAATCCCCCTCGGCGACAAAGGGCTTGATGAAATCAGACAGTTCAATCAGGTCGGCGCTGGCGGCTTTGCGGATGGTTACGGCAGTCAAGGTGTCGCCCGACATACAGCCCCTCCAAAATGCACTTATCGCCACAGTATATCAGGTCCTTTCGATTTGGCAAGCTGTGAAGTCTGACAGTGATAACGCGAGGGACGGCTCACAGATTGAGCAGCGCGCCTTTTCGCTTGCGGCCGTAAGTCGGCAGGTCAAGCGGCGCGCCCGCCATTGGTTTGCGTGAAGCAATCCCAAGCTCCAAAAAAGAAAAACAGGTCAGCATTCCACGCAGCCTTTTATGGCATAAGTCCGCGGGAACCTGCGGCACGGCGCCATTTTTGCTATAGTAGCGTTATCAGAAGCGAACGCGAAAAGCCAAATGCCAAGCATCATCGTGGCTTCCCAAAATCCGGTCAAGATCAAGGCCGCGCGGGCTGGATTCCAGCAGATGTTCCCGAACCAACGTTTCCGGGTCAGCGGCTTATCGGTCCCTTCGGGCGTATCCGAACAGCCCATGACCCGCATCGAAACGTTTCAAGGCGCCCGCAGCCGCGCCGTCAGCGCCCGTCAATCGCAGCCCGAAAGTGACTTTTGGATTGGCATTGAGGGCGGCATTGAAGATACCGACCTTGGCATGCAGTGCTTTGCCTGCGTGCTGGCGCTGGGAGCCGATGAGCGCATCGGCCGCGGGCAGACGGCGGTGTTCTATCTGCCGCGCGAAGTCGCCGAATTAGTCCGCGCCGGCATGGAATTGGGTCATGCCGACGACCAGGTTTTCCAGCGCGAAAATTCCAAACAGGAGCGGGGCGCCATTGGCTTGCTTACCGATAATGCCATCGACCGCCAAAGCTATTATGCCCATGCGGTCATTATGGCGCTCGTCCCCTTCAAAAATCCGGCCTTCACTTGGTAAGCGTCCCGCTGCGAGCCGGCCGGCAGGAGAGCTTTTATGCCCGACTTTTTAGCAGGTTTGCAAGGCATTGAACGAGTGGTCATGTCGGCCGCCTTTATCCTGATGGCGGCCGCCGTATCGCGGTGGCAAAGCTCCGATCTCGAAAAAGACCTCGTTATCGCCACCTTTCGCAGTTTCATCCAATTGATTGCCATCGGTTACGTACTGGAACTGGTCTTTGAAATCGACAGTCCGCTTTTTACAGTCGTCATCCTGATGGTTATGACCTTGATCGCCAGCAGCGTCACCGCCAAACGCGCCCAAGACACCCCCAAGGCACAGTCCATCGCGCTCCTGTCGATTGGGATTGGCGCGGCGCTGACTGTGTCCCTGCTGGTCGTCTTGGGCGTCTTTCAATTTGTGCCTAAAGACATCATTCCCATCGGCGGCATGGTTGTCGGCAATTCCATGACCACCGCCACGCTCGTCATCACCCGCCTTAGCGCCGACTTTCACGACCAGCGCGGCATGATTGAAAGCAAGCTCGCCCTTGGCGCCACCAGCCGCCAAGCCTCGCGGTTTCAATTTCAGCGAACCATCAAAAGCGCCATGATCCCCATCATCGACACCACCAAAACAGTCGGCTTAATCAAGCTGCCGGGCGCGATGACCGGCATGATTCTGGCTGGCGCATCGCCTTTGGAAGCGGTGCAGCTGCAGATAATCGTTATGTATATGCTGGTCGGCGCCGCCACCTTCACGGGTCTCATCGCCGCCTGGCTGACCTATCGCCAGTTCTTCACGCCAGCGCATCAGTTGGCGCTGGAGTAGGGATTTGGCTTCACCTGTCCTAGCATAGCGATTCCAATCGGATGTCAACGGCTGACAGTACCGATTCAAAAACACGCCAGCACCGGTCAGCGGCATTCACAATCGGGGCATCTTTTTGCGTGTCTTTCTTAAAGCGGGCCGCCATCGCTACCCATTTCTTGTCATCCGCATCAAATTGCTTGCATTTTTTATCATTCCTGTCCGAATTCACCCATTCATCATCCTTATCCGGATAGTCTTCATACTGACCGTCTTCGTTCGTCTCTAGCTTTACGCGATGAACACGGTCCATATTATAATGAGTCAAAAGGTACATCAGGAATTGACTGGCAAGACCTGCTGACGGGTTGGGGTCAGGATACATATTACTGCGATACTCTGCCAATGCTTCATTACCTTCATCAATGACAGCCACAATCTCGCCTTTGAGAACGCGACGAACGATTTGAACGCAAGCAAGCTGGCAGATGTCAGTCGCCGCATCATTATCGCCTGCTGCGGTTAGGGGCACATTGGTATCTATAATTTTATGAGGCATCGGCTTGCTTGATTTTTCGATTCAAACCGGCATCAAAGGTCGCTACTGCATCACCCGCAAGATCACCAAAAAAATCATTGGGCCAGTTGCGAATAGCTCCAAATATATCAATATCCAGCAGTTCCAGCCGAGATACCCCATCCTGCAGCTTGCAGAAATACAGGGCGATGTCATCCGGCTTGATTTTTTCCTCAGCCAGCCGCCGCTGCAAACGCCGCAGCAGATGCTCGCTGTGGCTTTCGAGGATAATCTGCACCTTCCGGTTCTTGATGACATCAATAAACACATCCGCCAGCCCGGCTTGTACCGAAGGGTGCAGGTGCAATTCCGGCTGTTCAAGGATGATGGTCGAGCCTTCTGGCACATAATAGCAAAGTACCAACACTGGCAGGATTTGCGAAACCCCAATACCTAGATCAGCAATCAATACCTCCGGACTTTGTTTATGTCGTTTTAGCCAAGCGGCATATTGATTGCTGCCCTTGAAAAGCGGATGGGTATGAAAAGAGTATGCCAAACCCAAGTCTACGAGCCACTGCGCTATCCGTACTTCCAACTTGCTAAAGCGTTTTCTTCCATCACGGTAGACTTTTTGATTTTTGCCGGCTAACAGCGCTGGCACTGCCCATTCGCCCTTCAAGCCAACATTGCTCGGACGTTCTCCACCCCAAGCATAATAGCGCTGTGGATAGTCCCGCAGTGGCCCCAGATAATGCAATTGCTGGAGTTGACGTTCAAATTCAAATTCAAGGTATCTTAGATAGTTAGTATCTTGATAATAACGCAATGCCTCGTCCGAGAAACCGTAACACTTTTCCGGTTTTATATAAACTCGCGGGCGACTCTGTGGACGGCGCGGCTGCCCCCCTTTGACATAAACGCGAATGCTATAATGGTTACTGCCCGCTCGTTGCAATGCCACCGAAAAGTCCTCATCTTGCCAATAGCGCAAAGATTTCACATGGACTTTTTGGGCTTCGGCATGGATCTTTGTCTCAAAAGCCAGTTCGCGTATAGTCAGGGTTTCTTTTGCTTCTGGAACCGGGATGGTTAGCGCGGGTTCTGAAGGGATTTCCCAGACCATACCCAGGGACATTTCGGTTTCAGCGCCATAAGTAATCTCATGTGGAGTGCCTAAATTGATATAGCCCTCTTGGATGCTGCCAGTTTTCAGTACCAGATTGCGATCATTGGACTCCGCTGTCTGCTTGAGCAGGAGCAGCATCTGAAGCAAGCTGCTTTTGCCCGAGCTATTGGCGCCGAAAAATCCCGTCAGCGGCGCTAGACGAATCTCACCGGTCTCGCGCCATGACTTAAAATGGATCATCCTGATTTGCTTAAACATCCGCGTCTCTCTTTCTCCAACCCAAATCCGTGGACAAGCGCATTTGACAGATGACATCCCCAAACGCACATATCAGCAGGCCACCCGCATTCTGAAAGTCGGCGCGGCATCCTGCTGGCGCTGATTCAGCATGTCGCCGAGCCACTGCCTGCATCCGCTGCTGTGGATGATTCTTCAACCCGGCATTCCCCCTCACTCGCGCAGCGCAATTTGCAGAATCTCGCCTGTATTGACATTGGCTGTGAAGTAGCGGCCATCCGGCGCCTGTATGATGCTGTTGCTGGCATGCAGCAGGCTTTGATTGGCGGGCAACTCGGCCGACAGCTGCGTCACGGTCTCGTAAATGCCGTCGGCGTCGCGGTCCTGCAGTTGACTAAGCTGCTCGCCGTTGATGACGATCAGCGCTTCGCCGCGCGCAAACAAGCCGGC
The DNA here is from genome assembly GCA_965203755.1 of Phototrophicaceae bacterium. Classification (GTDB taxonomy): domain Bacteria; phylum Chloroflexota; class Anaerolineae; order Aggregatilineales; family Phototrophicaceae; genus UBA6055. The sequence continues at coordinate 1,698,650 of OZ241910.1, forward strand.
GACCTGCCCAATATCTCCATCCTGGTCCTCGAATATCAAGCGGACTGCATCAACCTCGCCATCGCCATCGCCATCTTCCAGCCGATAGATTTCAGCAGCGCGCAAACTCACCAGCAGCTGTCCCTCGGCGTCGAACGCCAATGCGGTAATGCTATTGAGACGGTCGCTGTCAATCGGCACCATGCCATACACCATCATATCGGCCGCCGCCGCGATGAATGGCCTGGCTTCACGGGTCGGCATCGCCTCATCGGTGACTTCGGGACTTGCTGTGATGGCGGCGGCTTGGGCTTGTTCGGTTTGGAAAGCGGCAGCGCGGCTATCGACTGTGGCGGCAATGTTCGCTTGAGTGCGGGCGGTCGCCTGTGCATTGCGCTGATTCAGTTCAATGGCGCTGCAACCCGCCAATCCTGCCGCCAGCATAACCGCCATTGCTATTTCCCGCAAAGGCCTGGTTGAACATCGGACAGGCATCAGGCGGGTGGCGTCGCCGTCAGAATAAAGACCATCATAAAAACAGCAAAGCCGCCCAGCACGCCCAAAGCGCGGCGGATTCGCGGGCTTTCCGCCAAAGCGCCGGTCTCTTGTTTCAGCGTCATCCAATCGGCAATCTGATGGCTTAGCCAACTCATGCCAATGCCCGTTATAACCACAGCGAGAGCATAGACCAGGACCGGCGAAGGCTCAATGTCATACAGACGGCGAATCAGAGGCAAATTGACTGCCATCGCCAGCGCAGCGGCCAGCGCGGCGCCCAGCCAGCCCGGCGCCTGCTGTCGAACAGAGACACAGAAGAAAGTCCAGCCATCAATCGCAATCAAGGGCGCCAGGGCGATAACCCAGGCCACAAACTGCAATTCCGATGCCGCAAACCATTCAATCAAGCCATAGCGAAATCCCAAGGCAATCAGCCCAACCAGAGTGGCCGCGCCAGCGCAGCGCAAGACGCGGGTCGCCAATACGCCGACGAAGATGACCGTTCCCAGCAGATTCGCCGCCATCAGCCATTCCGGGCGAAAGAGACCCAAGGATTCCCGCACGTTGCCCGCTAGAACCTGATCCCAGTCAATCATCAGCACTTGCAGCCAGGACAGCAGGATCACAGCAAACATGAGCAAGGGCAGCGCATCGGCAAGCTGAATGTTCAGGATGCTGCGCCATTTGCCGATGCGGACAGTGGACAGATGCACAAACACTGCCAGCAGCATGTGCATGGCGACGCCGAGCAGCAGCAGCAGGTGCGGCACGCTCCAGGCTGACAGGTCATCCCCATAAATGCCGTGCCAGATGGGGTCTGCCGGGACGGCGTAAGCCAAAAAAGCGGCCAGGAGGATAAGCAGGCCGACGATGGCATTGGAACGAAAGCGCTGCTGGAAAGTGCCTTTCAGACGCCGATTGAGGTAAGACAGCCCCCAGAATCCGGTCAGGATGCCGACAGCGAATCCAAAGTACATCAGCAGGTGCGGCCGCCAAAAGAAGTCTTCCCCCAAGGGGATGCCATATCGCCGATGCCATAATTCATCCCAAAAGGCGCCAACCACAAGCGCCATGCCTCCGCCCGCCAGCAGCAGGGCAATGTTTTGTCGGAGCTTCAGCGGCAGCGCGGCGGGGCGCGGCGGCACTTTTAATGGTCTGATAAGCAAGTGCCAGACCATGAGAATATAGGCGCAGGTCACCGCGAACAGAATCACAATCTGTATCCAGAAGGACAACGCGCGGGCGCCGCTTGGGATACCGCCCCAAATCGTGAAGGCAGCGAACAGAAGCAGGCTGGCGAATGCGACCAAGCCCCATTGCCAACGGCCACCGATTCGTTCAGTCAGCGATACCATAGGACATCAACCTCGATAAACAAGTGCCATTCAATCCATCATAGCATACCATGATACCAGAACGAGAAGCAAAATGAGCGATTCATCGATTCAATCCGGTCGCCGGCGTCGTCGATAAATCGGGTACAATAACGGCAGATTGAAGCTCAAAGTGGAAACAGGCATCGATGACCGTCATTCTGGCAATCGAAAGCTCCTGCGACGAAACGGCGGCGGCGGTGGTGACCCAAGGCAGAATCATCAACTCCAATATCATCGCCTCTCAAATTGACCTCCACGCCCAATACGGCGGCGTCTTCCCCGAAGTGGCATCGCGGGCTCATGCCGAAGCGATCAGCGCTGTGGTCAATCAGGCGATGCATGATGCCGGCTTGCAGTACAGTCAGCTGGACGCCATCGCCGTGACCCAGGGACCTGGTCTGGTGGGTTCTTTGCTGGTGGGGATGAATTATGCAAAAGGGCTGGCGCTGGCGAGCGGCAAACCCCTGCTTGGGATTAACCATCTGGAAGGGCATATCTATTCCCTTTGGCTGACGCCGTCTTTCAGCGAAGTGACGTTCCCTGTTATTGCGCTGATTGTCTCTGGCGGACACAGCGAACTGGCGCTGATGACCGGTCATGGCAAGTATCGGCGGCTGGGCGGCGCCATCGACGATGCCGCCGGCGAGGCATTTGATAAAGTCGGGCGCTTGCTTGGCTTGCCCTTCCCCGGCGGACCGGCGATTGAACGGGCGGCGCAAACCGGCAACGTCAATGCCTATCGCTTCCCGCGCGCCAAACGCGACGACAGCTATGATTTCAGCTTTAGCGGCCTCAAGACCGCGGTCATGCGCGAGGTCATGGTTCAGCCATTGGGGAAAAACCGCCGCCACCGTCAGCGCGGCACCGAAAAACGGGCGCAGCTGCGGTCGGATGTTTGGATTAACGATGTTGCGGCCTCCTTTCAGCAGGCGGTGACCGATGTGCTGGTCGAAAAAACGGCGCGGGCGGCGGATGAATATGGAGCCGCCGCGATCTTCCTGTGCGGCGGTGTCAGCGCCAATCGGATGCTGCAGCGAAAGATGCACAGCCAAACCAAACTGCCGCTGCATTATCCTCCTTTGCCCCTGTGCACCGACAATGCAGCTATGATCGCAGCGGCAGCGCACTTCCGTTATCTAAGGGGACACCGCAGCCCGCTTGACCTTGAAGCGCGCCCCGCCTGGCCTTTGTCCAAGCGGACTTATGCCGACTGATGTTCATCCGCGGCGCCAAAGCGCTTGATTCTGTGTACAATCGGATGCAATGACCCGCCCGTAAATTAAAGGAACAGCATGAGCGGAATGACCATCGGAATCATCGGCGCCGGCGCGACCGGCCTGGCGGCGGCCTGGGATTTCGCCAATGCTGGCCATGAGGTCACCATCTATGAGGCCGGCGACCGCGTTGGCGGCCTGGCGGCCGGCTTCAAAGATGAACGCTGGGACTGGACACTGGAGAAATTCTATCATCACTGGTTTGCGACCGACCATGACATCCTCCGCCTGGCTGAAGAAATGGGCGTGCGCGGCAAGATCATCTTCCCACGGCCAAAAACAAGTTACTGGCTGGATGGCAAACCTGTCCGCAGTGAAATCTCACCCGCGGCCATCTTGCTGCCGCTGTCTTTCATCTCGACTGTTCGCATGGGGCTGGCGGGCATGTACGTCAAGCTGTCGCCCTGGTGGCGGCCTTTCGAAAAAGTGACCGCCGATGCCTGGATGCGCCGCTGGATGGGCGCCGAAGCCTACGAAAAATTCTTCCAGCCGCTGCTGATTGGCAAGTTCGCCGAACAGTATGCCACTGTGCCGATGTCCTTTATGTGGGCGCGGATCGCCAAACGCACGCTTAAATTGGGCGCCTATATCGGCGGCTTTCAGGCTTTTCTTGATGAACTGGCGCGGCAGCTGCAAGCCAAAGGGGTGACGATCCAGCTGCGTGCCCGGGCTGAACGCATCTGCTTGCGGGACGGCAAACCGGCGCTCGGCGTCAAAGGGCAAATCCGATGGTTTGACCGCCTCCTTAGCACCACCTCCCCGCGCCTGATGCTGCGACTGACCGATGGTCTGGCGCCGACGCCCTATGGCAGACAGCTTGCCGCGCTCAAGAGCATCGGCGGCCTGTGCGTCGTGCTGGCGCTCAAAAAGCCGCTGATGCCCGATGACACCTATTGGCTCAACCTGCCGGCGACCACAGCCGACAAGTCCAAAAGCGCCTTCCCGTTTTTGGCCTTGGTCGAGCATACCAACTATATCCCGCGCCAGCATTATGGCGGCGACCATATTATCTACTGCGGCGATTATGCGCCGCCCGACCACGAGTACTTCCAACTGGACGAAGCCGCGCTGGTGCAGCGATTCCTGCCGGCGCTGCGGAAAATCAACCCCGATTTCGAGCCGGGCTGGGTTCGCCGATGGTGGGTATGGCGGGCGCCTTATGCCCAGCCAGTGCCAGAACTCAACCACAGCCGCCGCATTCCTGATTTGGCAACCCCGCTCCAGAACGTCTACTGGGCAAGCATGTCACAGGTTTATCCTTGGGACCGCGGCACCAATTACGCCGTCGAACTGGGCCGCCGGGCCGCCAGACAAGCCCTGGAAAGATGAGCCGCCGCCGCGTCTTATGGCAGCGGCATCAGCACAATCGATCCCGGCGTCTCAATCGCGCCGCAGGTCATGCCATTGACGACGGTCGCCGCCAAGGGCGCGGCGGCGCGCGGCATCATGCGCGCATCCAAAAACAGAAGCTCGCCCGCCTGCGGGAAGCAAACCTCAACCCCCTGCTCGACATAGCCCCAGATATCCACGGCGTCAATAAAGCCGCCGTCCACAATCGCCTGCACGCCGATGCCGCCGCCGTCAAGCCGCTGACATTGCACGCCGCTCGCCAGCCCGTAAGTGGCGCGAACGGCGATGCCGGTCGCCTGGTTCAAGTCGATGCAGGTCGTGCCCAGCGGCCGCGCCGTGGGCGATGGCGTCGCTGTTTTCTTGGACTTCTTTTTCGGCGTGAGCGCCAGCCAATAGCTGAAATTTCCCGGACAGCTGCCGGTGCTGCTGTCGGTGACTGTCCCGGTAGCGCCGCCGCCAGTGAGGCCCGCGCTGTCAGCTGCCGCCGTGCTGCCGTCTGCCTGGACATTGTTCTCGAAGGTCATGCAGCCATTGAATGTGACCGATGCTCCATTCCCTACAGCTGTGATTACGGTAGTCTCGCCAGTGGAGAGCGTGTTTGCGCGGAAGATGCCGTTGGTTATGGTCACCCCGGCTCCGGCGCCGATGAAAACCAGTCCGGATGTCCCGGTGCGGGTTTGCTGGGTGTTGTTCAGGAACTGCACATTCTGCAAAACGGCTCGCGAGTTGGTGTTCACGACCCATATTATCTCGGTGCTACGATTGTTGCGGAAGACGAGGTTGTTGCCGTTAAATGTCGCTCCATTCCGCACGCTAATGGTGTCAAAGTTCCCGGCGTGGTCTTGAATGATGACATCGTTCAGAGTGACGGTGGTGTTGGAGCCGGTTGCATAGATGAGAGAGACATGAGGCGGTCCGCTGATGCTGTGTCCGTTGCCGTTGATGATGAAGGCGCCGGATGTGATATACAGGATGGCGTTGCCAGTCTGGGCTGACAGGGTGGTATAAGCGCAGTCGGCGGTCATGTCGAAGGTGGTGATGCTGGATGACGAAGTGAACTGGGATGAGGCCACTGGCAGGCCGCAGGGCGCCAGCGTGGTTGGATCGGTCGCCTGCGTCGGCGCTTGGCTTTGAACCGGCAGGGCGAGGATGCAGAACAGGAATGTGCAAAGAAGCAGAGTTTTCTTTACCATGCGGCGAGCTCCAAGAAAATTCGGGGGGGGGGGGGGGGGGCAGATTAGCAGGCGCCGCCGTCCCCCGCTTGGGGCTGGCTTCTATTGTATTCATCGCGACTTTATTATTCATCGGTTTCATTCTAGCGTACTCCTTTTTGTCTGAAACTCTCCCAAGTATATGATCTGAAATCCGATTTTGTCAAGGATTTTCTGAATTTTCAAGGTAATCGCGCCAATTCGGTGGCAATAGACCTGCCGTTTTTGGCAGCACGTGGCGGTCCAGTGCGCGAAAAGCGCTGGATACCGCGCAATGACGGCAATTCAAGATGAAGCCGAATGCCCTGAATGAACCGCTTTGACCCATAAAAACCCTTTCTGATTGAAAAAGCCGCATCGGCTGCGCCAGTCATCTGAAAGCCGTCCTTTTCGCGCCGTTTTGATGATAAAAACATCATCCTTGCCCAATCGCGTTCAATAAGTATATCACAGCATGATGGGCAAAAGGCGACTCTTAGGCCGCGCTTTGGATGTGATTGCCCGATTTTCGCCGGTTTCTGAAGTGACGGAAACGATATTTTACAGTATACTGTGAATGATTAGCGGCTAAAAGTTATTTCCAATCTGTTGTATGATAAAATCCGATGTCAGCCCGATTGTTTTTCGACAAGGCTGCTGTATGACAAATAAATGGAGTGAGTGAACTGCATGTACGACGCCGAAATCCCCGCATTTAATCCCGTCAGTGAACTGCGGCAGCTTGAAGACCTCATCGAGCAGACGTCGGCATCGCTGGCCGCCCAGCAGGAACAGCTTCGCCGCCGCCGCCTGGCTATGCCGGCGAAGATCACCAGCGGCATGAACATCCTCAAACAGGATTTCAAGCAGCTGGAAAAGACCATACTGGCCGACCAAACCGAACTCCAGCAGCTAAGGGCGCTGGCCGATATGTCCATCAGGATCACCAACTCGCTGGACATTGACACGGTATTGCAGGAAACCATGGAACTCGTCATCGTGCTGACCCAGGCCGAACGCGGCTATATCATCCTGAAGAACGTCGATACAGCGGAACTGGAATTTCGGATAAGCAGCGAGAGTGGTGTTTTGGGCACCAGCGTAACCAGCGGCGAACGGCCGCAGATCAGCATGTCGGTCGTTACCGAAGTGATGAACACCGGCCAGCCGCTGCTGGCGGACAATGCCTATCAGGATGAGCGGCTGGCAGGCAACCAGAGCATCATTAACTTTACCCTGCGTTCGGTGCTTTGCGTGCCGCTCCAATACAAAGATGAAACCATCGGCGTCGTTTATGTCGATAACCGCCTGTTTTCCGGCATCTTCACCGAACGCGAAGAGACGCTGCTGATGGCCTTCGCCAATACGGCCGCCGTAGCGATTGCCAATGCCCGCATGTACACCCATGCCGAGCAGATTCTTGTGGAAATCACCCACGTCAAAGAGTTGATGGACAACATCTTCTCATCGCTGGGCAGCGGCATCATCGCCACCGATTCCAATGACCTGGTGCAAACCTTTAACCGCGCCGCCAGCGAAATTTTGAGCGTTGACCCCGATACCGTGGTCGGCAACACCGTCGGCCAGGTGTTCCAAAGCGCCGTGCTGCGACTCCCCGACCACCTGGATCTGGTCAAGGAAAAAGATATGGACCATACCATCGAGCTTAGCGCCGAACTGCCAGGGCGCGGGCAGGTCGCGCTGAACCTCTCCCTGTCGCCGCTGAAAGACAGCAACGATGTGACCCAAGGCGTCGCCGTCGTGATGGACGATGTGACCCATTTGCATGAACACGAAACCACCATCAACGCCATGAAGCGCATCCTGCCCGAAAGCATGGTCGACCAAATCAATGAAATCGCCAATATCGAAATGGGCGGAATGCGCCGTGAAGTGACCTGCATCTTCGCCGATGTGCGCCCGCTGGCGACGCTGCCCGATGTCGCGCCAAGCGAAAAACTCAAGATGATCAACCAGTATCAGGCGATTGCCACCGCCTGCATCCATGAATGCGGCGGCATTGTTGATAAATACATGGGCAACGAGGTCATGGCGCTCTTCAATACCCAGCTCAACCCCGAGCCAAACCACGCCCAGCAGGCGGTGGCATGCAGCCTGTTAATGCGCGACCGCTTTATTGAACTCTATCAAGAATTGGATATTGACCCCGACCCGCATTATTATATCATCGGAATGTTCACCGGCGAAGCGACGCTGGGCAATGTCGGCAGCTTTAATCGGCGCGAATTCACCGCCCTTGGCCATACCATCAACATCTCCAAGCGCGTGCAGGAAAACGCCGCCCCCGGCACAGTCACCGTCGCACAGCACACCTTGAACCATATCCGCGAAAACAATAACGGCAGCATCCCCTACGAATTCCGCCGCCGCAAACCCATCTTCGGCAAAGGGCTTTCGCAGGGAATGCGGGCATACGAGGTATACAGAAGCTAATGAGCCAAGACAGCAGGCGCAGCGATTTTTCCACCATTCAGGCGCAGCTGAAGGGGCTGAAGCAGCGCGCGGAAGAAATGAAAACCTTGCTGGACCAACAGCAGCGGCTCCTCCGTCAGCGCGGCATCAGCCTGCCGTCCAGCGCCGCCGACAAACTGTGGCCAATGCGCTCCAGCATCGACAAGCTGTCACTTGGGCTGGTCGATTCCCAAATGCGGCTCCAGCAGCTTCGCCGCCTGGCAGAGACCACCGCCCTCATCAACTCGGCGCAGGAGACCAGCCAAGTGCTTAACCAAGTCATGGAAACGGTGATCCAGCTGACCCAAGCCGAACGCGGTTATATTGTGCTCAAGAACCGCGACCGCGGCGAACTGGAATTCATGGTCGCCCGCGGCTTGAGCGCCGAAGAAAGCGCCATCGGCGGCCGAATCGTCAGCTGGTCAATCATCAACCGCGTGGCGGAAAGCGGCGAGCCGCTGCTGACGGTCAACGCCGGCGCCGATGACAACATCAGCCACAGCGAAAGCATCGTCGGCTTCGCCTTGCTAAGCATCCTGGCGGTGCCATTGATTGTCCGCAATGAAGTGATCGGCGTCGCCTATTGCGATAACCGCGTCATGGCCGGCCTGTTCAAAGAGAACGAACTCGAGCTGCTCACCAGCTTTGCCCAGCAGGCCGCCGTCGCGATTGAAAACGCCCGCCTGTTCGAGGATATCCGCGCGCAGCTGGCGCTGATTGAAGAAATGCAAATACGGCTGTCCAACATCTTCGCCTCGATTGGATCCGGCGTCATCACCATCAACGGCGATAATGATGTGATCGTCTGCAACGACGCCGCCGAAGCCATCATCGGCAATGAAAATCCGCTCGAACGCCCCTTGCAGACGGTGCTGCCCAAGGTGACCGACAGCTTCTATGACTATATCGAACAGGTGCGCGCCGAGCGGGTGCAGCATATCTGGATGGAGAAATTTGTGCACAACGGACGCCAAAATCACTGGCAGGTGGTCGCCAGTCCCTTACGCAGCGAAGATCAGGTCAACCGCGGCATCGCGCTGGTCATTGATGATCTGACCGAACGCAAAGAACAGGAAGAGCAGCGCCGGCTGCTGGGGACTTTTGTCCTCGAAGCCTTGCTGGAGAATATCGACAACATCAGCGAAATAGACACCAGCCCGACGGAACGCTCGATCTCGGCCATGTTCGCCGATCTGCGCGATTTCACCGCCTTTAGCGAACAGCTGCCGCCAGAAGAATTGATGAAAATCGTCAATCGCTATCTGGGCGCGGCCAGCGATGCCATCACCTCGTGCGGCGGTATCGTCGACAAGTATCTGGGAGATGCCATCACCGGGCTGTGGAACACCCAACTCAACCAAGAAGCCGATCACGCGGTGCAGGCGGTCAGAGCGGCGCAGGCGATTATCGCCGCCGTCTATGGGCTGCACGAAGTGCTCGAAACCGATCAGCAGCTGTATTTCGGCATCGGCATTCATACCGGCCCCGCCGTCCTCGGCATGGTGGGCGGCGCCAGCCGAATCGAATTCGCCGCCCTGGGCGAAGCGCCCGACGACTGCAAATTCTTGCAGGAAAATGCCGAACCCGGCGAAATCATCATCAGCGCCGCAACCTATGAACGAGTCAAAGATCACTTCGAAGCCGAAGCGATGACTCCCAAAAAAATGCGCCCCGGCTATGAACGTTATATGCAGGTCTACAAGGTCGGCGGCCGCAAAGACTCGAATCAGAATATGAACGGCAAACCGCGCGACTGACCGACTCAAGCCGGTTCGCGATCCGCCGGCGCGGGGGAGAGAGACTCATGCAGCCCAGTCCATTATTTGTCATCGGCATCATTATCGGACTGACAGTCGGCGTGGTGCTGGGCATCAGCATGGGCAGCGTCGCCTTTGGCATGCCGGCCGGCGCGCTGCTCGGCGTGGTCGTCGGTTTGCTGATGACGAAATCCGGCGGTGACCAGCAGTGATTTCTGCCCCATCCCGCCCATCAAGAGAAAAGGGGAGGTAAGCCATGCGGTTTGACATGCAAGCATCCCGACAGTCATTGAATGCCGTCAAAATGCCGGGCTTGGCTCTGATCGCCATTCTGATGCCGGCGGCCGTCGCTTTTCAGGCGATTCGCTCGGGCATCGATATGCCGCTGGCCGCCAGTGTCTTCGCCACCCGCTTTCTTGGCATCTTTGTCGAAGCGGCGCCCTTTCTTCTGCTGGGCTCTATCACCTCGGGCCTGATCGAGATTTTCATCAAAACCGAAGACATCCTGCGCTGGCTGCCCAAAAACCGACTGGGCGCGGCCTTTGGCGGCGCCTTTCTTGGGCTCGCCTTTCCCGTCTGCGAATGCGGCGTCGTGCCGGTTGCCCGCCGCTTGTTCACCAAAGGGATGCCGATTTCAATGGGCGTGGCTTTTTTGCTGGCGGCGCCTTTTATGAACCCGATTGTGTTCGCCAGCACCTATATCGCCTTTGGATTCGGCCCCGTGCTGGTCGGACGCTTTGTCATCACGGCGCTGGTGGCCGTCGCCGTCGGCATGGTGATCGGCGGCTTTGCCCGCCCCGAAGCTGTGCTCAAACCCCAATCCATGCAGACACCCGTCAGCCGCCAGCCCAAACCGCCGCCGCTGCCGCTTGCGCGCCGGCTCCTGCGCGCGCTCCATATCGCCGGCGACGAATTCTTTGAGATGGGCCGTTTTCTAATCGCCGGTTCGGCTTTGGCGGCCCTGATGCAAACCCTCATCCCACAGGAAAGCCTGCTGGCGCTGGGTACGGGCCCGGTATTCTCGGTCATCTTTTTGCAGATCTTGGCTTTTATCCTTAGCGTCTGCTCAACTGTCGACAGCTTCCTGGCGCTCGCGTTTGTCAATACCTTCACCACCGGCGCCATTGTCAGCTTCTTGAGCTTCGGCCCCATGGTCGATATTAAAAGCACGCTGATGTTTGGCGGTGTCTTTCGGCGCCGAATCGTGATCTATCTAATCCTGCTGCCCTTCGCGATGAACCTGCTGGCGGGAGTTTTCATCAATGCCGCCCTGTCCTACTGATGACAAGAATTAGAGTGAGCGTATTGATATGACCGCCATGCCAAAATCCAAAGACAAATTCCAACCGCGAATAGACTGGCGCGCTTGGGCGAAGTCCGCGCTTTTGCTGGGTATGGGCATCTACCTGTCCGCTTTGATTGTGACGGGTCATTTGACCAACTACATCAACCTGCGCTTCGCCTGGCTGGCTTATTTGGCCGCCGCCGTCTTTTTCCTGCTGGGTTTGGTCAGCCTGTATCAGATGCTCTATCCGCCGCCAGACGAGTCCGGCGCCCCCCATAGCGGCCACATCACCTGGGGCATGCTGGCGGTCGTCGCCTTCCCCTTGGCGCTGGCGGCGCTGATCCCCTCGCGGCCGCTGGGCATCGAAGCGGTCAATGGCGGCATCAGCTTGAGCCCGGTAGGCGTCGCCAGCGCCGCCTTTGCCCGCAGTCCCCTCGACCGCAATATCCTGGATTGGCTGCGCGAATTCAACCGCGCTCAAACCGCGGCCGAGCTCAACGGTCAGGCAGTGGACGTGATTGGCTTTGTCTATCGGCAGCCCAGCTTTGCCGAAAATGAGTTCATGGCGTCGCGCTTTACCATGAGTTGCTGCGTCGCCGATGCCTACCCGATTGGCTTGCCGGTGCGCGCCGACACCGCCAGCGAATTCCCCGCCGGCGCTTGGGTGCGGGTGCGGGGCAGGCTCAAGGCCGGCCATTTCGAAGCCGATTTTATGCCGATTGTTCACGCCAGCCAGATCGAAATCGTCGAAGAACCCGCCCAAGCCTATCTGTATCCCTAGCCCGAGCCGCCATGATGAAGCTGTCCAAACTGGATGCCGCCGCCATGCTTATCGTCCTGTCCTGCCTCACCGCCGTCGCCGTCATCGGCTTTGTCAGCGACCCCGCCCGCCAGTCGCCGCGCGTCGCTTACCTCGCCCCGGCGATGGACGCCGTGCAGAATGTATGGCTGGCCGAAATAGACCAGCCCGCCGCCCAGCGGCAGCTGACCTTCAGCGAGTCCGGCGTCTACGACTTTGACTTCAGCCCCGATGGCCGCTGGCTGGCATACGCCGAACGGACGCCGCCGGCAGCCGTGACGCTGCGCCTGCTGGATGTTCCCAACCGCCGCGTGATTGACTTGGTCGATTGCGTCGCCTTGAATGCCTACTGCACGACGCCGGTCTTCAGCCCCGATGGCGCCAAACTGGCTTACCAGCGCGCTGAATCCGACAATGGCCGTTATGGCCTGTCGCGCATCTGGCTGGTCGATATGACCAGTCCGACCTACGAAACCATCCCGCTCATCGCCGATACCCAGGTGGTCGGGCATACGGCTGTTTGGTCGCGGGACAGCCGCGCCGTCGCCTTTTACAGCGCCGACGCCCGCCAGCCCGGCATCCTCATCTTTAACTTCGCGCCGCCCGCGGATGATGCGGTCCAGCTGCGGTTTATCCCCTCGTCTCACGGCGCCATGGGCACGGTCGCGCCCAATGGCCAAGCGGTCATCTTCCCCGAAATTGTCCGCCGCGACGGACAGTTCTTCAGCCATCTGCGGCTTGCCGACCTGCTGGACAAGCAATTCGCCGCCTTCACCGACCCGCAGGCGCCGACGGATGACGTCTCGGCCCAATGGAGCCCCGATGGCGAAACGATTGCCTTCGCCCGGCGCTATACTGACCAGCGCTGGACGAATGGCTATCAGCTTTATGTCCGACCGCTGACCGCCGCCGACGACCTCGCGCCGATTGCCTACAGCGAACGTTACAGCACCTCGTATTTTCGCTGGAATCCCTCTGGAAGCCGCCTGGTGATGCAGCGTTTCCCGCTGCTTCATCAAGACGGAACGCGCGATCAGAACGCCCGCCCCGAAATCTGGGTTCACGACTTTGAAACCGAGACGAGCTTCAAAATCGCCGCCGATGCCTATCTGCCGCAGTGGGTCGCGCAATAGACGCGCCGCCGCGCGCCCGGGCAGCTGCCGATGAATGCGGAATTTCCAATGTGCGTTTTATGCTTATGGCTTTATGATTAGGAACACAGATAAACAGCGAGACGATTTCAATGGCATCAACACCCAAAAACAGCCACCCCTTATATCAAAACCCCAGGCCGCCCGGCGAATCCGCCCGCCCGCCCGCCGGCCGGCAGCGTCCGCCAGCAGACCGACCCGCTTTGACTTATGCCCTCATCGCCGTCAACGCGCTGATTTTTTTGGCGCGGTACCTGCCGTCGGCGACCGGCATTCAACTCTTCGCCGCCGGCGCATTGTACCCGTCCGCAGTCGTCGCGGGCGGTGAGATCTATCGCCTGCTGACAGCGATGTTCCTGCATGCCGGCCTTGGGCATATCTTCTTTAATATGTACGCGCTGTATATCGTCGGCAGCGCGCTGGAGCCTGTTTTCGGGCGGCTTCGCTTTGCCTTGATCTATCTTTTGGGCGGCTTGGCTGGATCGGTCTTGAGCCTGGCCCTGGGCGATTATGCGGTGCTGTCGGTGGGCGCATCGGGCGCGGTATTTGCGATTTTCGCCGCCGAAGCCGTGCATCTGTATCAGCATCGCTGGCTTTATGCCGATGTTCAAAACCGGCTGCGGCACATGGCCTTCCTGATCGCTGTCAACCTGTTTATTGGATTTTTGCCCGGGTCGCGCATCGACAGCTGGGGGCATATCGGCGGGATGCTGGGCGGTTTCGCGCTGGCTTGGCGCATCGCCCCGCGCCTGCGGCCGCCGACGGCGCCAGTCAGGAGCATGAATGAGCTTGGCAGAAAATGGGATGCCAACCCGCTTAGGCTTCGCTTGCCAGAGCTTGTCATCTATGCCTTTGCCCTAGCCGCGGCTCTCGCCCTCGCCATGATCCTGCTCGCCCCGTAGCCGTTCAACTTCATAGCGCAGCAGGGCGACTTGCTGGGCGATGTCTTTGTTCTCCTGCGTGAGCCTGGTGATGACGGTGGAAAGATAAAGCTGAATGAAGAGCAGGAACAAAGCCGCCAGCAGGAATAACAGATTGGGCGGATGGAAGATGCCGACCGCCGCCGCCAGACTGTGCAGAAGCTCGCGCCATACGCCAACGACCAGCATAACGACGGCCGTAGCCAGCCACAGAAGCGAGTATTCTTCGCCCAAGCGGCGGCGGCGTACAAGTTCCAAAATCACAAGCAGGGCGATCACCGCGGCGCCGATGGCCAGGACTATCGACCGATTGCTGTCAATCATGTCTTGTCTCCGGGATGGGTGAATGGACAGCTGAAAATGTAGCGCAAAGTCAGCCGAATGCGAAGGCGCAAACATCCTGCGGCTGAAATCAGCGCCGATACGCACCGGAAAAATCATGCCCCAAACCCTTGTTGAGCTTGGCGCTGCCGTTGATGCGCCAATCATGCACATCGCCACCGCCAACGGGTTTCCACCGCAAACCTATCTGCCCATGCTGCGCGCCTGGCTGGCGGATTGTCGGGTGATCTGTTTTCCGCCGCGCGCCTTGTGGGGCCCTCAGCCGCCGCCGACCGACTATCAGGATTGGCGCGCGCTGGCGGATGACCTGCTGGCGGCCTTTGCGGCGCAGAATATGCGCGGTATTGTCGCGCTGGGACATTCGCTTGGCGCTATCGTCTCATTATTGGCGGTCATCAAAGAGCCGCAGCGATTCAAGGCTTTGATCCTGTTGGATCCAGTCTTCCTCCTGCCAAAAGCCCTAGACGAGATCGGCATAGCCTGGCAGCGGCAGACCATTGACCGCCTGCCGCTGGTGGCGGGAGCAAAACGCCGCCGGCGGTTCTTTGACAATCGGAATGATGCCTTGGCGCACTTTCGAGCCAAACCATTATTCGCCGATTGGTCGGATGAAGCGCTTCGTCTGTATGTTGAATACGGCCTGCAGGCCCGCGCCAGTCAAGCCGGCATCGAATTGGCATGGTCGCCCGAATGGGAAGCCTGGTATTTTTCAACGGTGTATCTCAAAATCTGGGAGACGCTGCCCCGACTGAACGGCTTGGTCCCGACCTTGATTGTGCGCGGCGCAGCCAGCGATGCCTTTGCCCGGCAAGCTCTCGACATGGTCAAGCTGATGCTTCCGTCAGCGGCGTATCACGAGATGGCCGCGCAGGGGCACCTGTTCCCGCAGTCGGCGCCGCCGGCCACCAGTCAGGCGGTCCAGGCTTGGCTGGAGTCTGCGTTTGAATAAATCCGCCCTCCAACCTATAGACAGCGGCCATTTTATCCTTGACAGTTCATTGTCACCGCGGTAAACTCGCGGCGCTTATTCCATAATAAGAGGCCGAGATAGCTCAGTTGGTAGAGCATCGCACTGAAAATGCGGGTGTCCCCAGTTCAAGTCTGGGTCTCGGCACTGCAAAGCTCATCGCCAGGATGAGCTTTTTGGTTTTACCCGGCCGACTTGGAATGATTTGCCTATGAAAACAATCCTCCTGATTTCGCGCTGTCCGCCCTATCCGATTCATCTTGGAGCCCGTCTGATTGTCTGGCATCTGATGCGCCAGCTTGCCCATCGGGGTTATGTGATTGACCTGCTGGCTTTGTACAGCCGCGCCGATGACCCCATGTTCACGGCTGAATATCAAGCCTTCTTCCGCGAAATTGAACTGATTCCCGAAGCGCGGCGCAGCGGCCGGGCTTATCTGCGGCGTTTGCTGACGCCATCGGCGCGCTTTGCCCGCTCGCCCGATATGAGCTTTACCCCACAGCTGTGGCAGGCCGCCGCCGATTGTCTGCGCCGCCGCCATTATGACCTTGTGCATTGCTTTGGGGGGGTGAGTGTCTATGAGCTCCACCCCTGTTTCGCCGACAAGCCGACGGTGATTACGCCCTATGAATCGTACACCCTCTTTTTGCGGCGGGCTGCCCGGCAAGGGCATCTGCGAGCCAGGCTGTCACTGCCATTGGCGCGCCGCTTTGAGTCCTGGATGTTCACGCCCTATGACCGCACAGTCGTGATCGCCGAGCCGGATAAAGCGGCGCTGCTTTCGCTTCAGCCCCGACTCAACATCGCCGTGATTCCCAACGGGATCGACCTGGAGCGGTTTCAATTACAGGCATCAGAACGGGCGCCGCATACCTTGCTGTTTGTGGGCAATTACGATTATCTGCCCAATCAGGATGCGGCCAAGCTGCTGGCGCGGCGGATACTGCCGGCGGTTCGTCGGCAGATCCCGCAGGCAAGACTGCAGCTGGTGGGCAGCAGCCCGCCAGATTGGATGCGCGCCTTGGCGAATGATGATATTGAAGTCAGCGGGCATGTCGCTGATGTTAAGCCCTATCTGGCGCAGGGGACGGTGTTTGTGTGTCCCTTGCGAATCGGCGCCGGTTTGAAGAACAAAGTTTTGGAGGCCTTGTCGATGGGTATTCCGGTGGCGGCGACGCCCTTGAGCGTCGATGGCATTCATGTCAAACACGGCGAATCAGCCTGGATCGCCGCTGTGGACAAGATGGCCGCCGGCGTGGTGCGGCTTTTGCGGGACAAGCGGCTGCGCCATCGCCTCTCGGTCCATGGCCGCGCCCTGATCGAAGCCGAATACAGCTGGGCGCGGACGGCTTCCCGTTATGAGCGATTGTATGATGAGGTGGTCGGATAATCCCCCAAACCATCCATTTTCCATTTGCAAAGAAAGTGAAAATGGGGTATCTTGACCGTGAGCCTTCCTGTGGCATCAGGTTGATGGCTGTTTAAGAGCCTGACAAAACGCTTGATTAGGAGGATAAATAGTGTCGATTTATCGTTTGGAAGCGTCTGTAGTTCATTCGATATGCACTCAACTTGAAAATTTAGGTTGGGTTGTTGATGAAAAGGATCCACGAAACAATGTCACACAGCAAAGGGTAAAAACACCGGCACAGCAAGAAAGGTTGAAAAATGCCAATAGTGGCAGGTTGCGATTTCCTGATTTCGTCCTTTACGAAAGCGGGACCAACAATGCCATCGGGGTTATTGAAGCCAAACGTCCCGGAGAATCGCTGGAAAATGCTCTTCGACAAGCAGAAGAACGTTACGCCGCTCCGTTAAACGCTCCTCTTATATTTGCTTATAACGATACTTTTGTAGCAACACGCTATCTGCACAATAGCCGTTCGCTAAAGATTGATGGAGAAGACATAAGGCAGTTTATTGATCATTATACATCCTGTCGCTTTGTTAATGAGGGTTCGGAAATTCTCTCAGCGCCGCAAACAATTCAGCTGTCACGCGACGAACTAATAAAGGTATTCAAACGCCAGGCAAATCTTTTACGCGAAGCCGGACTGCAAGCCGGGTTGCAAAGATTCGGTGCGTTTTCTGATGTTTTATTCCTTAAACTTATGGACGAAATATGTCAGACGCGCGAACACGCTGGTGAAGATGTTCCTATTCCGCCTCATTTGAGGTGGGCGGAATTTCAAAACAAATCACCTAATCATCGACTGGAGTATGTACGAGATGTCGTTTGGAAAGAAATGAATAAGAGATACGACAACATTTTTGGGCATACATTCCCCATACGATCAGCTGAGATATTCGATGATATGGTAAGTGACTTATCTAAACTTAACTTTACAGTTGCAGATGCTGATGTAAAGGGGGATGCTTTTGAGTATTTTCTCAAAAATGCCTATCAAGGAATTAAGATAAAGGATTTAGGAGAATATTTTACACCTCGCAATATTGTACGCACGATGGTCAGTATGGCTAATCCAAAAATTGGAGAAAAAATATATGATCCATTCTGTGGCACGGGCGGCTTTCTGATAGAAGCGTTCCGATATGTATCTTTACGATCAAGGCTGACGCCAGAAGTGTCTGAAATCTTGAAGTACAAAACTGTCTATGGTTCAGAAATCTCAGCCACTTCACGAGTAGCGAGAATGAATATGATCTTGTACGGGGACGGACATAGTAATGTCACCGAAAGAGACAGTTTTGCTCATCCAATTTATGGGGAATATGATGTAGTCTTAACGAATCCCCCTTATTCACAATCAACAAGGTACGGTAATTTATATGATGTGCCGACCAAAAACGGTGACGCAATCGCCATGCAGCATTGCTTGAAATCATTAAAGAATGGCGGGCGCGCAGCGATACTGATGAAGGAAGATTTTCTAACCGAAGGAGGAGACATAGGCAAAGTAAGGGACATACTGCTTAGATCAGTCAGTGATATTAGCGTTGTTTCTCTTCCGCGCAGATTATTTGAACCATATACTCCTACGAAGACGAGTGTATTATATTTCGAAAAAGGCAGAAGCAGACATGCCGCATCCTTCTTTGTTGTAAAACATGTAGGTCATACATTTGGCGCAAGAAGAAGATCAACGACTAATAATGATCTGCCAAATGTTCTAAGTGCGATGAGAGACTTTGGAAATATCGACGAATTAGAGATCGATCATCATTTAGAAGAGAGATCAAGTATAGCGGAAAATAAACAATCATTATGGATATATGATTACAAGGAAGTATTACCGCCACGGCGGCGTGGCGGTGAGCTTCATAGTCTGGAAACTTACATCGAATCGAGTGGAGAAAGGTTTAAGCCATCGGATGCGGAAAATGAAGCGTTTCGTATTCTTGGCGTCAGCAATAAAGCGGGAATCTTCTTGAACGAAGTAAAATACGGCAGGGACATTAAACAACGGTATATTAGAGTGAGCTCCGGTGATTTTGTATACAATCCACATCGTGTAAATGTTGGGTCAATAGGTGTGGTGCCGGAACAATTTGCTGGGGGAATCGTCAGCGGAATATACGTGGTGTTTAGGTTAAGAAACACCACCACAATACCCCTGTATTATCTCCTGTATTTGCTGAAATCACCAGCTTATCTTGACATTATTCAAGCCTACGATTCAAAGAACGGCGCAGTCAGGGCTAATTTAACTTGGGATCAGTTAAAACGCATCAAGTTATATCTGCCTGATCAAGATGAACTTGATCTATTCACTGAAAAGCAAAAGACCGTTTTGGGCTTGAGAAAACAGGCTTCCAAGTTGGAAAATGAATTGATGGCTGAATACTTTAGCGAACGTCCGCGCCTAAATCACTAGCAGCCGCTCGCGCGCCGGCAATGGCGGGAAGGGCGCATGAGGCAGAGTCTGATACCAATAGGCGACCGACGCGATGTCGTCTTGCAGCGGCAGGTAACGGCGGTTGTAGCCCCAGCCAAGCGCCTGCATCGTCACCTTGATGTCCTCATCAAAGCGAATCGGGTCGACGATATGCCAGCGATACATGCCCATCCGCAGCTGGGATTGATAATCGCCGGCCGGGCGGATAACCTGATGAAAGCCAGCGTAAGGGGTGGTGTAGGTGACATAACCCTGATTGTGCTTCGGGCTGGGATCAAAATTGTACGCGCCGCAGAAATAATCCTCCGTGCCTGTGCCGCAAATGGTCGGATATTCATCGCCATCCAGATAGAACTTGAGCTCGCCCTCGCCCCACCAGCCGTTATTGTTCGTCCCCCAAGCGACATACGTGCCGACATACTGCCCGCGCCCCCGAACGCCATCGAGAATCGTGTAGACCTCTTTATAGGGCAGCGGATTGACGCGGCGAAACCGGGCATGAAAATAAGCCGCGGCTTCGGGAACTTCAGTCAAGGTGTAATTGATTTGATAATAGAGCCGCATGTCTTCTTCGGCGATGTTGCTGATGGTCATGCGGCACCTTTTGCGGAAAGGCATCTCCCAGTAAGAATTGAAACCGCTGCCGGGATTGACGCAGATCGGCAGGGATGTGACTTGGGCATATTCGCCCCAGCCAACAGTGAAAAAATCGCCAAGCGGACATTCTACCGACGGATATGCCGCATCATCCCAGTAGATTCGCAAAATAGAGAAGCGCCAATTTCCCGTCGGCGTCATCCAAATCTGCTGAATGGCGCCAGGGCCATCGATGGCGGCTAGGGTAAAGGTCTCGCCGGCCTGGATGACCACCGACGGCGATACCTTCCAGCCTTTGCCAAGCTCGCGCGCGGCATGGGCGCCGGTGCCTTCGGTCGCCATGCCCCCTTTGCCCTTTTCGCCATGAAAATTCTCCGCGCTGATGGAGCGGCTCCGCGCCGGCGACAGACGGGACAAATTGCCGAGGTGCATTCCTAAACCGTTGAATTCAGCCATGCTGCATCCCTTCGATGTGGTCAGGCGTCACTAATTCTGACCGCCGCTCAAATTGTCAAAGTGCTGTTTATAAAGACTGCAAACAGACGCGTGCGAGCCGACATAAACAAAACTGACGGTATCGCCTTGATAGTTGAATGTCCCAGCGTTGGCGCAAGGCTCAAAAGCGATGATCTGGGCGCTGGGACGTTCTTCCTGCCCGCCCAAAGCGCAATTAATAAGCTCCTGATTGATGCGCGACTGATTGATGACCAGGACAGCGCCAGCCAGCGGCGCCATGCCGGCCGGATTGGTTTCGGTGTAGAACCTGGACGCGATGGCGCCGCGGTCCTGGAAGCATTGCAGCACCTGCTCGATTTTGGCGATGGCGGCCGTGATGGCGACCTGCCCGCTGACCAAAGCGGCGCCGCCCGCAGCCGCGAAGGCGCCGTCAATGGCAGCGTCCACATCGGTGACGGTGTAGGCCGCCAGGTTCGGCAGCAGACGCTGCGCCGATTGGGCATCGCCCGAAAGATTGCCCGTCGCGCCGCAGGCGACCGCCGCAAGCATCATCAAGCCCAGCAGGCCAGCGAGTTCTAAAGTCTTCAAGGTCATCCTCCTGCTTTGAAAATGACTGTCTCACCATTATTCTATCAGACTTTGCCCGGCTGTGCGGCTCGTTTTTAATTGAATTGGCCTTTTATCGGCGCGGCGCCGATGGTGTTCGGCATGATAATTTGTTAAACTGGCTGAACGGAATGGCATGACAGAATGGAGACCGGATGAAGCTGCTTGGCTACGAAATAGATGGCGAAAATCATATCGGCATTTTGGAGGCGGGGTCGATCCAACGGGTGGATGCGAACAGCATGATCGACATAATCACCGCCGGCGGCCGACCGGCGGCCGGCCGCCATCGCGACCGGCTGGACGAAGCGCGGCTTTTGCCGCCGCTCATGCCAGGCAAAATTCTAGCCATTGGCCGCAATTACCTCGCCCATGCCAAAGAACTGAACAGCCCCGTTCCCGACCAGCCATTGGTGTTCGCGGTGATGCCAAGCGCGGTCATCGGCAGCGGCGACGTCATCGAATGGGAAAGCGGCTTGACGTCACAGGTGGATTGGGAGGGCGAACTGGCGGCTGTCATCGGCAAAACAGCCCGCAAAGTCTCGCGGCTGAATGCGCTGGATTATGTGTTTGGCTATACCGCCGCCAATGATGTTTCGGCGCGCGACCTGCAAGCGAAAGACAAACAGTGGACCCGCGCCAAAGGGCTCGATACCTTCTGCCCGATAGGCCCCGGCATTGTCACCGCCGATGCAATTCCAGATCCGCAAAATCTGAACATCATCACCACAGTCGACGGCATCGAAAAACAGAACGGCTCAACCGCCGACATGATCTTTGATCTTCGCTTTTTGATTGAATATCTGTCCCACGCCTTCACGCTGCGCCCCGGCGATATGATCTTGACGGGAACGCCCGCCGGCGTGGGCAAAGCGCAAAATCCGCCCCAATTTCTTGGCGACGGCAGCGTGGTCACCGTTGAAATCAAAGGAATCGGCAAAATCACCAATCGCTGCCGCGTGCTGTGACGCTGGCAGACGGCCTGAATAGAGGATGTTGACAAATCCAATCGCGATTCAAGATGCCAAGGTCATTCTAACCCCGCCCGGCGCGTCCCTGGCTTGTTATGCCCGCGCCCCGCGCGTCAATGCCGCTGGATTGCAGACATTGGTGGCTTTGCCATGCAGCAGCCAGTCGATGATGAGATGCGCGGCTTCAACGGCGACAGCAGCCTGCGCGTCGACTGTGCTGGCGGCCAGATGCGGCGTATGAATCACATTCGGCCGGCCAATAAGCGGGTGATTTGCCGGCGGCGGTTCAACCTCATAGACATCCAGCGCCGCGCCAGCCACTTTGCCGCTGTGAAGCGCCGCCGCCAGATCGGATGAGTGGATGAGCGCCCCGCGCGCGGCATTGATGATCCGAATCCCGTCCTTCATCAAGGCGATAGAGCCAGCGTGAATCATATTGCGGGTCTCATCAGTGACCGCGGTGTGCAGCGACAGATAATCTGAACCGGCGCAGACTTCCTCCAGCCCGATAAGCGTCACATTGATGGCGGCGGCCGCCGCCGGCGGCAGATAAGGATCGTGGGCGATAACAGTCATGCCAAAGGCCTGGGCGCGGACGGCGACCGCCTGCCCGATGCGCCCCAAGCCGATAATCCCCAGCGTCTTGCCCTTGAGTTCAAGGCCGACCAATCGCTTCCGTTCCCAACGGCCTTCTGCCAGCGATTGATGACCCTGTGGAATATGCCGTGCCAGAGCCAGCATCAGCCCGAAGACATGTTCGGCGGTCGAAATCGCGTTGCCGCCAGGGGTGTTCATCACGACGATGCCGCTTTGGGCGGCGGTGGACAAATCCACATTATCGACGCCGGCGCCGGCGCGGGCAATCGCTTTGAGCCGCGGCGCCTGGCTGATGAGTTCGGCATCGGCGGTCACAGCGCTGCGGATGACCAGCGCATCGACATCCGACAGGCAATCCAGCAGGGCCGCCCGTTCTATTTTGCCGGGCGCGGTCACGCGCATCTCTGCGCGCTGTTCAAGCAGGTCAATCGCTTTCTGATGCACATTGTCCGGCACCAGCACATGAAAGGTCATGGTGAGTTCTCTTTGTCTTTATGCCTGCGCCATGAACGCCTCGATGCCGGCCAGCGCTTCCGCCAGCGTTTCCGCCGCCATATCGCCCATGTGCGGCAGGCGGAAGGTCAGCCCTTTGATTTTGCCATAGCCCTGGTCCATAGCGAATCCCTTCGCGTTTCGCATGAACCGATCCATTTCGGCGACGTCAATGCCCGGCCGATTTTCGACGGCGGTCACGGTATCGCTGCGATAGCCTTCCTGGGCATACAGCCCGAAGCCCTGACGCAATGCCCATTCGTGGGTGATGTCGCGCAGCCGCCGATGCCGCGCCCAACGCGCCTCAATCCCTTCGGTCAGGATATCATCCAGCTGCAGATCGGCGGCGTACATCAGCGAAATCGGCGGCGTAGCCGGGGTGTTGTGCTTGTGCAGGGATTTTTCCAGCGCCAGAAAATCAAAATAATAGCCGCGGCGCGCGATGGTTTTGGCGCGTTCCAGAACGCGGTCACTCACGGCGGCAAAGGCGATGCCCGGCGGCAGCGCAAAGGCTTTCTGCCCAGAGGTCAGCGCGATGTCGATGCCCCAATCGTCAACCCGCAGTTCCGTGCCCAGGAATCCGCTGACGCTATCGACAAAAAAGAACGTGTCCGGATGCTGATTGACCACCTCGCCAATCGCCGGCACCGGATTAGTGACGCCGGTGCTGGTTTCGTTGTGGACGACGCAAACAGCGTCATAGGCTTGCCGTTCAAGCGCCGCCGCGACCTGTTCGGCGGTGTGCGCCTGCCCCCAGGCGACCTCAATGCAATCGACTTGCTTGCCATTGGCGCGGCTGATCTGCGCCCAGCGCTCGCTAAAGGCGCCGCCGGTCAAATGAAGCGCTTTTTGACCGTCGCGGATGCCATTGCGGGATGCGCCTTCCCACAGGCCCGTGCCCGAAGACCCAGTGACAAACACGCGGCTGTCGGTAAAGAAAGCCCGCTTGAGCTTGCCCTGAAGCCGTTCAAACAGTTCTGCGAATTCGGTTGAGCGATGTCCAATCATCCATTGGGTCTGCGCCGCCAGGATCTCCTTGCGGACTTCAACCGGCCCAGGCAGAAACAGACGCTGGTGGTCAAAATGACTCATCGCTGCCTCGTCCTCCTGTCAAAATTCATCTTGCCGCCTGCTTTGCGGTCAATAGCGCCGACAAAAACATTATAGCTTGAGCAGCTGTGCCTGCACAGGGCGAAACGCGGGCTGGTTTTCGCTGTCGCGCGCGGCGATCCAGGCTGTTTGTCCGACAGTCAAAACCTGTTATACTCAAGCGCGGATTGGCATGGAAGGATAAGGGACAAAAATGCTGCGGGTAGCCAATGCGCCCTGTTCTTGGGGCGTGATCGAAAATATCGCCGGCGAACGTTATGATTATGCGCGGGTTCTCGACGAGCTTGCGGGCAGCGGCTATCGCGGCGCTGAATTGGGTGACTGGGGCTTTATGCCGACTGACCCGGCAAAGCTGCGGGACGAGCTTGACCGCCGAAAGCTGACGCTGCTGGCTTCGTGGGTCAGCGTCTGGCTCCATGATGAAAAAAGACATGAGCAAAGCGCCGCCGATTGTGTCCGCACCGCCAAACTGCTGGCGGCCGTCGGCGGGACAGACTGTTTGATTGTGCTGGGGAACGACCCCTACGCCGATCCGATACGCACTCAAAATTCGGGCCGAATCACGGCGGCGATGGGGATGGACGAGGCGCAGTGGCGGGTTTTCGCCGCCGCCGCCGATGATCTTGCCCGCCGCGTGATGGACGAAACCGGCCTGCGGACGGTTTTCCATCATCATATCGGCACCTGGATTGAAACGCCGGCGGAAACCGAACGGCTGATGGCCATGACCGACGGCGACCATCTTGGGCTGGTGTTCGACACCGGCCACTGGGCTTTTGGCGGCGGCGACCCGCTGGCCGGAATCCATCAGTTCGCCGACCGCATCTGGCATGTGCATTTCAAAGACCATGACCCCGAAGTGGCGCGTCAGTCGCGGCTGCGAGGCTGGGACGGGCCTGGCGCGGTCGGCCAAGGCATCTTCCCGGAGCTGGGTCAAGGCGATGTTGATTTTCCGGGCGTGCTGCGGGCGCTTGATGCCATCCATTATGACGGCTGGATTGTGGTCGAGCAGGATGTCTTGCCGGGCATGGGCACACCGCTGGAAAGCGCCCGGCGCAACCGTGATTATCTGCGGCGAATTGGATTATGACCATGACAGACAGCATCGCGCTGGAAGATATGATTCGGGCGCAGCATCGTTTGACGCCGGTCTTACAGCCGACGCCGCTGGAGCCTGCGCCTGAATTGGGCGAAAATATCTGGCTCAAGCTGGAAAATGCCAACAAAACCGGCTCGTTTAAGGTTCGCGGCGCCTTGAACGCCATCTTGTCGATGGATGAAGCCGCCCGCGAGCGGGGAATCATCGCCGTCTCGTCGGGGAATCACGCCCAGGCGGTAGCCTATGCCGCCCATTTGACCGGTGCCCGCGCGCAAATCCTGATGCCCAAAACAACGCCGCAGAAAAAAATCAGCGGCGTGCGGCGCTATGGCGGCGAGGCGCTGCTCTTTGGCGGCAATTATGACGAAGCCGAAGCCGAAGCCCTGCGCCGCGCCCAAGCCGGGCGAACCTGGATCTCGCCTTATAATGACCGACAGGTCATCGCTGGCGCGGGAACGATTGGCTTGGAGATCCTAGCGCAGCTGCCGAATCTGGAACGGGTGGCTGTGCCGGCCAGCGGCGGCGGTTTATGCGCCGGGGTCGCCATGACGGTCAAGGAGCTCCAGCCGAATGTCGAAGTCATCGGCGTGACGGCGGCCGCGGCGCCCGGCATGTACAACAGCTTCCATCACTGCGGTCTGCCGCAGGTTTGGGACACGCTGGCGGACGCGCTTTCGGGCGATATTGAAGCGGGTTCGATGACCATTCCCCTCGCCCGCAGCTATCTGGATGATGTCGCGCTGGTTTCCGAAGCGCAGATCGCGGCCGCCATGCGCTGGATGATTGAGACGCCCGGCCGAGTGGCGGAAGGCGGCGGCGCGGTCGGCGTGGCGGCGCTCCTGCATGATGTCATCCCGCGCGACGGCCGGCCGACGGCGGTGATTGTCAGCGGCGGCAACGTCGATAATGATGTGCTGCGGCGCGTGCTTTGATTTTTTACCGGCCTCAAATCAGCAGGCGATGAATGGCGGCCTGGACCGTCTGCCAAGCCGCTGATGTCGGCGCTACGATTTCAAAATGCCCGACTTGCGGCAGGACAATCAACTCGACCTCGTCGCCCAGCGCCCGCGCCGCCGCGGTGTAGGGCCGGACATTGTCCAGCATTTTCGCGTCTTCGCCGCCGATAATATGCGTTTGCGGCGCCGCCAGCGGCAAAAGCGCCGCCGGCGAGCCATGCTGATAATGGATGGGAACGTCTTGCGGCCGCCCGCCCATGACGGCCGGCAGAGCGTCGCTGCACAGCCCCTGCTCAAAAGCCAGTGTCGGGTCAGCCACGGCCGCCAAAGCCGCCACGCCCTGGATGGGCAAAGCCCCTTCAAGACGCAGACGGCTCGATTGGGGCAGCCTGCGCCGCGCCGCCAGCCATAATGCCAGATGACCGCCAGCCGAATGGCCCACGGCGATAACCCGATCCAGATCGAGATGATGCGAATCGGCGATTTGATACAGATAATCGGCGGCCCGCGCCACATCAAGAAACATCCGTGGATAATCGCCGCCGGCGTCTTTGCGCCGATATTCAATGTTCCAAACCGCGAAGCCTTGGCCGGCAAGCGCCTTGGCGACCGAGCCGATGGGCTTCAGATTGTAAATGGCCTGGTAGCCGCCGCCATGGATCAGGACGATGACCGGATGCCGGGCGGCCAGCGGCGGCAGATAAAGTTCGCCAAACTGCTGCGGATGACCGCCATAGGCATAGCTGTGATCGGGCGGCGTTTGCGGAAATCGCTGGTAGTCTTCGGCTGTGAGCAGTGGCATGGCGCGCCTCATAATACGCCGAGCGGGTTGTCGGGGTCAATGCCGCGGTCAAAGGGAATATGACGCACGACGCTGGTGACCTGATAGACAGCCCCCAGCCAGTTATTGAAGATCGCCTTAGCCGTATCGCCCCAGGTATTGTCCAGATAAGGCAGCGCCTTGTCTTCGGGAAAAGGCGGGATGCGCGCGCCTTTTTCCAAAGCCAGCCGCGCCCTTTGCGCGTATCGCTCGACGACTTCGCGGGCTTCAAACGGAAAATAGTTTTCCGGATAGGGCGGCTGGTCATTCTGACCTTCAAAATAGCGCATCAAATCGCGCTTGTATTCTTTCAGCAGACTGTTGGTGTCATATTCAGGATGCCCCTGAAAATAAACGATCCGCAGCTGATCGGGGCTGACAGCCATGTGAACTTCCCCGTCAAAACTTTGAATCAAAACGGTCAAACCAGCCTGTTCAAAGTGTTCGCGGGTAATCGAATTCCAGCGCGAATGAGGGACATCAAAGCGGGTGTTGATCTCTCGCAGCAGCGGATGCGCCGGCTGGGTGACCCGATGCTCAAAGACGCCCCATTTTTTGGCGTCGCGCTTGACGCGGTCAATTTGATAGAAATACTTCATCAGGGCATGGGTAGAAAGGCAGGAACACAGGGTTGAGGTGACGTTTTCCCGCGCCCATTCGATGACTTCCGTCAAGGGCCGCCAGAAGTTTTCCTGGTCCAGGCTCGGATTGGCGACATTGGCGCCGGTGATAATCAGGGCGTCCAGTCCATCTCGCTTGATTTGCTCGAAAGTGGTGTAGTATCGGTCGATATAGCCCTTGGTTTCGGGGCTGCGCGCCAAACCCGGCACCGAAAAAACATGGACATAAAACTGCGCGATTTGATTGCAGTTGCCGACCAGGCGCATAAACTGCCTTTCGGTGATCTTCAGGGCGGCATCGGGCATCATATTCAGCAAGCCGATATGAAGCTCGCGGATGTCTTGCGTGATGGCGCGGTCCAGCGTCAGGACTTCCTGACCACGCTGTTTCAGCCGCTCAAAGCTGGGCAAGGGAGTATGGGCGACTAATGGCATATAGGTCGACTCCAGCGCTGCCGAGTAAATGCTGTGTTGAGTTTGGACGCGTCAGTATAGCACAGTTTGCTGATGAGGACTTAGTGGAGATGTTCGCCGGCGTTGACATGGATGAGCGAACCAGTCAGGAAGTCTTCCTGACAAAGATACAAAGCGGCCCGCGCGACGTCTTCGGCCGCGCCGGTGCGCTTGAGGGGATTGCGTTCGCCGACTTTCGCCCAGTCGTCGTCGGAAATCTGAAGCCCCGCCGTTTTCATAACCGGCCCCGGCACAATCGCATTGACCCGAATCGAAGGCCCAAGCGACAGGGCGCTGACCTGCGTCAGCATCCACAGCGCCGATTTGCTGATGCCATGATGGGGATACGCTTTCCAGGGGCCATCCACCCCGGCGTCGCAGATGTTGACAATGACTCCGCCGGGAACCGGGTTGCCGGCCATGATTTTGGCCGCCTGCTGCGTGGCCAGAAAGGGCGCCCGCAGGTTGACATTCATCGTGAGATTCCAATCTTCCAAAGACACCGCCAGCAGGCGCCGCTTCTGGAAGACGGCGGCGCTGTTGACAAGGATATCCAGACGGTCAAATCGCTCTTGCAGCCCATTGAACAGGGTATCCACGCCTTCAGCCTGGCTGATGTCGGCTTGGACGCTGAAGGCGTCGACGCCATAAGACTTGATGTCTTGCATGGTATCGCGCACTTGTGATGGGCCGGAACGATGATAATGCACCAGGATATGGACGCCGTGTTTGGCAAGCTCAAGCGCGACAGCCCGCCCGACGCGATGGGCTGAACCGGTCACCAAGGCGATTTTGTCTCTCAAATCGGTACGCATCCATGGTTCTCCCGCATACTGTACACCTTGAACATCATAGCCGAGTTTGGGCATGAATCAAAATAGGGCCGCTGATCCAGGTTCAGGATTCACCTTGGCTTCCCGCCAGTTCCTGAAGATAAAGTCCCATTTCCTCAAACTGCATTTCGCCCAGTTTCATAAAGCGCACCACGCCCTTTTCGTCGATGATGAAGGTTGTTGGCAGGTTCTGCACGCCATAATCGTCCTTGACGACTTGATTGATATCCAGCGCCACCGGCAGATTCCGCACCCCGATTTCCGCCAGAAACGCGCTTATTTCTTCGGCCGTCTCGCCCAGATTGACGGCCAGCAAAGCCGGCCCATTGTCATCCCCGGCATGAGTGGCGGCAAACTCTTCCAGCGCCGGCAGTTCGCGGACACAGGGCGGACACCAGGTCGTCCAAAAGTTGAGGAAGAGCGGCCGGCCGGCGAAATCGGCCGGCGATACCAGGGCCGCGCCATCCAGCAGCGGCAGTTCAAAGTCCGGCGCTTCAAATTGGATCAGCGTTCGCGCCGGCGCCGGAACAAAGGTCGGCGGCGGCGGCTCCCGGCCCTCCAGCGCGATCATCAGCAAGGCCCCAAAGATGCCCAGCAACGGCAAAATCAGGAAGATCAGCAGCGCCGTTGAAGGGGCCGATTTGCGGTCAGCTGCTTGATTCATGGCCGTCTCGTTTCGCGTCAGGCATTTAGAAAGACCAGTTCTCTAGTTTCATAAACCTTTCAAGCGAGACGCAGGGTATCGAAAAATGCTTGCAGATGTTTGGGATTTTAGCGCTGTTCGGCCGTTCGCGTTCCAATGTAACTACAGTCGCGCTTAGTATTTTCGCACGGGCGATAACAAATGGATCGGCGGCGTTTCCGCCTTTGAGGAGCTTCTTTCGTTCGATATTTTGCTGGAAATGTGTCATGGCGTAGATTGCCGTAACAAACTGCGCCTCATTCGCTGTAGGCGCGGGAAACAGTTCTTTCGCTGTCTTCAGCCAATTTTGCAGTGTTTCATTCCCCTGGACTTCAAGTTCGCGCCTGACTTCGCGGGTAGAGGTAATCTGATCATTGATAACCAATTGATCAAACTGCTTCCAAAGACTGGGGAATGAGTCAGGATAATAGCTGCTGAAAAATAGAATGAAGACGTTTGTATCGAATACATAATTTGTCTTAGTCACGAATTACTCTCCAGCAGAGTTTCTTCCAGCCGCGTCAGATTCTTTGGCTTGATATCCAGATAATCTCCCAGTTGGTCATAGCTAATCCAGTTCTGGTAATAGCGTTGAAATGCCAATGTGATGTATTCCCTTCCTCGATAGGCGATCTGGGTATTATAGTAATCGCCGCCACCGCCGCCTGCCTTCCCTTGTTCAGCCCATTTATTCGCCTTATGTTGATATTCTATGTCAGTAATTAATCCCCGTTCGAGGAATCGGCGGTATATGGCTTCCCGACTGACATTGAACCGCTGCGCCAGTTTAGCCGCTTTATCCTCTGATGATTCGGAATGAGGCCGTTTGGCAAGCTCTTGGTCAAATATATCCTCGGGCATCAAAATGCAGGCCGCCAGCCGATTGCAGATGATCTCAATCTGTCGCTTGTCATGTGCAAGGCTGTCAATGAAATCGTCTTGGAGGGTATCCACGCCGCTTGTATGGAACAGCAGATGGGCAAGCTCATGGAAAAGCGTGAAGATCTGACGCGTCTTTGCTGTCGAGTTATTCACATAGATGATAGGGAATTCGCTGTCATACAGGCTAAAACCAGAGTAATCGCTCTGTTCCTTTCCAAACGCATCCTTAAAAACATAAACGCCGACATCAAGCAATGCTTTGCGCCACGCTTTTAGGGCATAATCGGTGTCTTGCCATTTGAACTGCTCTTCAAACGATACGCCAAGATACCCGCGCGCTTGAACGGCGATGCTTTCGACAGGATCGGTCAGTCGGAAGCTCAAGCCGCGCGTGATCAGCCGTTCGGCCGGGTTGCGGCCCTGATTTAGCTCATCCAGCCCGATCTGAAAAGCCCGCGCCTTCCGCAGCAGAAGCCGGATACGCGGCGGGATTTCGTCAAGCTGTGCCGGTTCTAGGGTGCGGAATGTTTCTTCAACCGGCGGCAGTTTCGGCGGCTCTGGGAAAAAGAACACCGCGACAGGTACTTTGAATTTGTCGGACAAGCCTTCAAGCTGACCATACGTAGGCGCGGCTGTACCGCTTTCCCATTCTGCGATTTTGGGAAATTTTTTCTTGGCATCATCCAACTTGAACCCGGCATGTTCTCGCGCCCAAGTGAGAACCTTGGGCGTGATGGGCATCCGTTCAGTGGCCATGCTTCACTTTGCCCTTTTTAATATCAATCTAATGTAATGCTTGACCAAGCAAGTGTCAAGTTTGCCCTATTCAAAAATCCACGGGTCGGCGCTGCGTTCCCAGCCGCTAATGAGTTCGGCGTCGCTGAAGAAGTTGGCGACTTCGATCTGGCCATTTTCCGGGCTGTCCGAGCCATGCGCCAGATTGCGTCCGATTTCGAGGCCATAATCGCCGCGGATAGTGCCGGCGGCGGCTTCGGTCGGTTTGGTGGCGCCGATGGTCCTGCGCGCCGCCGCGACCGCATCGCGGCCTTCCAATGCCACCGCCACCACCGGCGCCGAAGTGATGTAGGCGACCAAACCCTTGAAGAAAGGCCGTTGGCGATGAACATCATAATGCCTTTCGGCCAAGTCCTGGCTGACCTGAAGCAGCTTCATGCCAATCAGCTTCAAACCGCGCTGTTCAAAACGTTGAATGATTTCGCCGGTTAAGCCGCGCTGCACCGCATCTGGCTTTATAATAATCAGTGTCCGTTCCAAGAGATTGCCTTTCTGATATGATGATATTGAGAACGGAAGCTATCATACAGTCGCCGGCCTGAAATGTGTATGCGGAACACCGGGCAGGTGATGGCATATTAAGGATAATGCCGCGTTATCTGTGTATGTCATCATACATCGGCGATATTTTGACAGGGGCTGTCAATGAGTGGTGATTTCTGGAATGAACAAATCGTGATTGTGACCGGCGGCGCCGGCTTCCTGGGCCGTTATGTGGTCGAAGAATTGAAAGCGAAAGGAACTGCCGAAATCATTGTCCCGCGCAGCGCCGATTATGACCTGCGCGAAAGCTCGGCGGCGGCGCGCCTGTTCGCCGATCATCCAGCGGCCAGCATGGTCATTCATCTGGCGGCGACGGTCGGCGGAATCGGCATCAACCGCAAGCATCCCGGGCTTTTCTTTTATGACAATATGATGATGGGCGCCTTGCTGCTCGAACATGCCCGCCGCGCCGGGATACGCAAATTCGTCGGCATTGGCACGATTTGCAGTTACCCTAAGTTCACCCCGATTCCCTTCCGGGAAGATGATCTGTGGCAGGGCTATCCCGAAGAAACCAATGCGCCCTATGGACTGGCGAAGAAGATGCTGCTGGTGCAAAGCCAGGCTTATCGTCAGGAATTTGGCTATAACGCCATTCATCTGCTGCCGGTCAACCTGTATGGGCCCCATGACAGCTTTGACCC
The DNA here is from genome assembly GCA_965203755.1 of Phototrophicaceae bacterium. Lineage (GTDB taxonomy): Bacteria > Chloroflexota > Anaerolineae > Aggregatilineales > Phototrophicaceae > UBA6055. Next base: position 1,731,023 of record OZ241910.1, read on the forward strand.
CAAATCAGCCCATGTGATTCCTGATGTGGTTCGCAAGATGATGGATGCCAAAGATCAGGGCGCCGGCTTTGTCAGCTTGTTTGGCGATGGTTCGCCAACCCGTGAATTTTTGTTTGTGCGCGATGCGGCGCATGGCATTGTCCTCGCTGCCGAACGTTACAACCGCGGCGAGCCGGTCAATCTGGGCAGCGCCTTTGAAATCAGCATTCGCGACCTAGTTGAGATGATCGCCGAAGAGGTCGGTTTCGACGGCGAACTGCATTGGGACACCAGCAAGCCAAATGGACAGCCGCGCCGCCGGCTGGATGTCTCGCGGGCTGAACGCGAATTTGGCTTTGTCTCGCAAACGGATTTTCGGGCTGGACTGCGCGAGACCATCGCTTGGTATCAAGCCGAACGGCAAAAGATGCGGAGTCAGCCGCTTTCATAAGCGAAATTGGCAAATGTTTGGCCTATCTGGTATGATTGCGGCCAGTCGTTCATCTGACGCGGCGGCATTTGTTCGCCAGCTAAAAGCGCATCGCCGGGAAACCTGACATGCAGGCAGCCGTGAAACCAATCGCATCGCCGATAAAAAGTAAAAATTATCTTGCCGATGATTTGCCGACTTATATCGGCAGCAAGCGGGCCTTGCTGACGCTGATTTCAAGCGGGCTGAATCAAATCAAGGCCCGTCTTGGCAAGCCTTATCTGTCATGCCTCGATCTGTTTTCGGGCAGCGGCGCCGTGTCCCGCCTTATGAAATCCCATGCCAGCTGCCTGGTCAGCAACGACTTTGAGGATTATACACAGGTCATCAATCAATGCTATCTTGCCAATCGCTCTGATTTTGATGAGGCGGCTTACCATGAAGCGAGAATGACGCTGATGGATAAAATCGCTCAAGATTGGCGCCGAGGGTTTATTGCTGAAAATTATGCGCCAGTTGATGATAATCACATCCAGCCCGGCGAACGGGTGTTCTTTACTCGCCGCAATGCCGAGTTTATCGATACCGCGCGCCAGCATATTGACGACATTGAAGATTCGATGCAAGTCTTTTTCCTGGCGCCGCTGCTGGTCCGCGCCTCGATCCACAACAATACCGGCGGCGTATTCAAAGGCTTTTATAAAAATCGACAAGGCATTGGAGCTTTTGGCGGCGAGGGGCGACACGCCTTGAAGCGGATAAAAGGCGAAATTGATGTGCCTGAACCGATATTTTCTGATGCTGAATGCGAAGTCAAAGTTACCAAGTGCGATGCCGTCCAATTCGCGTCATCTATCGGCGGTTCATACGATGTCGTTTATCTTGACCCGCCATACAATCAGCATCCTTACGGCTCGAATTATTTTATGCTAAACTTAATTCTGCGCTATAAACCGCCGCCGGCGGCCAGCAAGGTCAGCGGCATCCCGACAGACTGGCAAAGAAGCCCTTTCAACAAGCCCCAAAAAGCCAGCGGCGCATTCTTTAAGACGCTGGACAGCCTTGATGCCCGCTTCTTTCTTATCTCGTATAATAGTGAAGGCTTCATCAAAAAGGAGCGTTTTATATCGGAACTGCAAAGCAGAGGCGAACTCTCGTTTTTTGAGACTCGCTACAATGCCTATCGAGCGGGCCACAATCTTTCGCAGCGTCCCCGATATGTAAAAGAATACCTGTTCCTATTGGAGAAGAGGTAATGTCCAGAAAATCTGATATAATCGCGCAATCCAGCGTCTATTATTATTTTTCCAAATATGGCCAGGCTTCTTTTGCTGTTAAGTAAAACATAGTAACTGCTTCTATTGTTTGAAATAGAGGTTTATTCGGTGAGGAGGGCAATGCTTTGAGCATATTACTTGAGGTTGAAGACCTCATTGTTCGATTCTATACACAGGAAGGCACAGTCTACGCCGTCAATGGCGTCTCTTATGAACTTGAAGAAGGCGAGACTTTGGGTATCGTCGGCGAAAGCGGCAGCGGCAAAAGCGTGAGTTCCTTAGCCGTGATGGGCCTGATCCCCAGCCCGCCCGGCAAAGTCGAAGCCGGCCGCGTCAGCTTTGAAGGCCGTAATCTGCTGACCTTGAAGCCAGACCAGATGCGGCTGATTCGCGGCAAGGAAATCGCCATGATTTTCCAAGACCCGATGACCTCATTGAATCCGGTGCTGACGATTGGCACGCAGATTACCGAATCGCTGAAACTGCACGAAGGCATGAACACATCGCAGTCGCGGAAACGGGCGGCCGACCTGCTCGATATGGTCGGCATCCCCGACGCTTACCGCCGGCTGGATGATTATCCGCATCAGTTTTCCGGCGGGATGCGCCAGCGCGTGATGATTGCCATGGGGCTGTCCTGCAACCCCAAGCTGCTGATTGCTGATGAGCCGACAACCGCCTTGGACGTCACCATTCAGGCGCAGATTATAGAACTGGTCAAGCAGCTTAAAGATGAATTTAACATGGCGATGATCTGGATTACCCATGACCTGGGCGTGGTCGCCGGCATCGCTGACCGCATTCAGGTCATGTATGGCGGGCGAATCATGGAATCCGGCACATCTCACGAAGTGTTCGGCGACAGCCGCCATCCCTATACGGTCGGCTTGCTGGGCTCTTTGCCGCGTTTGGATTCCAGCGGCGAGGAAAAACTGATTCAAATCGAAGGCTCGCCGCCCGATATGCGTAATGAGCCAACCGGCTGCCCCTTTGCGCCGCGCTGTGATATGCGCGAGCAGCTGAACCTGGAAAAATGCTGGACGGAACGGCCGCCGCTGGAGGCCGTTCCCTATGCCAAAGAGGATGGCCACGTCATGTCCTGCTGGGCCGACATCCGCGAGGAGGCAGCGCAAAATGTTTAGTGAAGCGATAACAAAAGAAAAAGACAAGCAGCTGAATCCGGATGACCATATCCTGGAAGTCACGGATTTGAAGAAATATTTCCCGATTTCGGCCGGCATAGTGTTTCAACGTCAGGTCGGGGCGGTCCGCGCCGTCGACGGGATTAGCTTTCATGTGGTCCGCGGCGAGACCTTGGGGCTTGTCGGTGAATCCGGCTGTGGCAAGAGCACCACCGGGCGGACGATCTTACAGCTTTACCGTCCGACCGAAGGCAGCGTCAAATTTGAGGGGCAGGAATTATCCACGATGTCCGGCAATCAGCTGCGTCAGATGCGCCGCAAGATGCAGATTATCTTTCAAGATCCCTTTGCCTCCTTGAATCCGCGCATGACGGTCGGCAGCATTGTCAGCGAGCCGCTGCAAATCCACAAAATGTATGCCAGCAAAAAAGAACGGCAGCAGTATGTGGAGCAGTTGATGGAGCGCGTCGGCTTGAACCCCTACTTCATCAATCGCTATCCACATGAGTTCTCCGGCGGTCAGCGTCAGCGCATTGGCATCGCCCGCGCCTTGGCTTTGCAGCCGAGCTTCATCGTCGCCGACGAGCCGATTTCGGCGCTGGATGTGTCGATTCAGGCGCAGGTGGTGAACTTGATGGAAGAGCTTCAGCAAGAGCTTGGCTTGACCTACCTGTTTATCGCCCATGATTTGAGCATGGTGCGCCATATTTGCGACCGGGTGGCGGTCATGTACCTCGGCAAAATCGTCGAGTTGGGCCCGGTGGATGAAGTCTATGACAACCCACAGCATCCCTATACCCAAGCCCTGCTTTCAGCCGTGCCGGTGCCCGACCCGATAATCGAGGAGAATCGCCAGCGCATTATTATTTCCGGCGACTTGCCCAGCCCGGCCAATCCGCCGACCGGCTGCAACTTCAATACCCGCTGTCCGGTGGTCTTTGACCTGTGCCATGAGGAGCCCGACCCGCCCTTGATCGAAGTGCGTCCAGATCACTACGTCGCCTGTCACCGCGTGACTTGATGCCAATCTGCAAAGAACGAAAATCCCCTGAACTGCGAATAGAGCAGGGGATTTTTATGCAATCATTTGAACCGTCCGACTTGGGTTTGTTCTTTGCGGCGTTATCCCTCGACAGGCATACCCGTAACCACATCGATAATCTCTGCGGCCATCTCTTCCACTGTATGTGATGTGGTGTTCCTAGCGACTTTGTCTGCCAAAGATGCGCTGTAAGAGATAACCTCGTCCTTCGTGATATTGTGCCAAATGGGAAGCAATGCCTGCTCTCCATTTACCACCCTCGTTACCAATCCATCAAGCTCATAGTTGGTCCATCCTTTATCAAAAAAGGCTTTTGACAGAACAACGATTCCGAATCGGCTGGCGCTGATTCCTTTGTCAATACTTTGACGAAGGCTGTTACCAATCTTGAGTTCAATTTCATCATACCAAACTGAAAGCCCGCCATCTTGAAGAGCTTGAGCGAGCGGTCGGACGACTTCATCCTTGTCTTCGGCGGCATGCGAGATAAAAACATCATACTCGACGTTGTTCCCTTTTCTAACCAACGTAGGAACTGATGACAGAGGCATCTCTTGAACAGGGCGCAGTCTGCCCGGCAGCACACGAACGGACGAACCGACTCGTCCACTATACCCACCCAAGTCTACAGCCACGTACCAACGCCCGGAGGTGGGTATCTTCAATCGGAACGGAGAGTGCTTGACATGGCCGCCGTAATATCTGTGCCGCCGCCCATTGCGATAGTTCTGGAAATTTGAACTGTCCATGAGCCGAACATTAGCGGCTCTTGACAGGGTGACTTCAACCATCTCGCCACTGGTTCTTTGCCCTAAATCGTGCTTAATGAACTGCATTAAAGTTACCTCCCTCTCTGCAATCTTCAATAACAATTATAGCTCAACTTCTCTAATAGCTTCTAACGTCAAATGAAATACATTATACATTACGCTTCGTCAATGTTCTTTTCCTGTGCATTAAACATCACAATCACTTCATAAATTTCGTCTGCGATTTCCTCGATAGTGTATGTTGCCGTGCTTCTGGCAAAGATATTTGCTAACGAAACACGGTAAGACTTGACTTTCTTAGGGGTGATATTATGCAAAATCGAGAAAAGCACCCGGTCCTCCGTCACCATCAAGTTTTCTAATATGTCAAGTTCGTATTTTGTCCAACGTTTGTTAAAAAAAGAGCTAGATAAAATTAGGATTCCAAAGCGGCTGTCCCTGATTCCTGCGTTTATTTCTCCCACTAGATTGTTACCGATCTTAAGTTCTGTTTCATCATACCAGACTTTAAGCTCTCGCTTTTGGAGCATCTCTGCCAGTGGTCGGGCCACTTCGTCCTTGTCTTCAGAGGCATGGGAAAGAAAGACATCGTATATGGAACGGTCTTTCTTGGTGATAAAGACATCGTAGGAACGGTCTTTCTTGGTGTGGTTCACAAGATCACTCCTCTAATTTGTAATTCGGCGCAATCATCACTTAATCCTCGGCCGGCGTGAACATCGCCGGCGCGGCGCCATCGACAATCTGAACAAATTCTTCCGCATTCAGCGTCTCGCGTTCAATCAGAATCGCGACCAGTTCTTCCATCTTGCCGCGCTGCTCCGTCAAGAGACCCTTGGCGCGCTGATAGGCGCCCTGAAGGATGCGTTTGACCTCATCGTCAATCTGCTGGGCATAAAATTCGCTGTAATCGCGCTGTTCAGAAATCTCCCGGCCCAAAAAGACAGCCCCTTGCCCGTTGCCATAAGACCGTGGACCAAGCAGGTCACTCATGCCAAATTGAGTTACCATCGCCCGCGCCATCCGCGTCGCCTGTTGCAAATCATTGCTGGCGCCGGTGCTGAACTGATTGAATATAATCTCTTCAGCAGCCCGCCCTCCCATAGCGGCGACAAGGTCATCCTCAAATTTTTCGCGGGTGACCAGCATATCATCGCCCGAAGGCAGGGGCATCACATAACCGCCGGCGCGCCCGCGCGAAACGATGGTGATTTTGTGAACCGGGCTGGTGTTTTCCAGCAGATGAAACAAGAGAGCGTGCCCGGCTTCGTGATAAGCGACCTTTTTCTTCTCTTCTGGCGAAATCACCCGACTGCGGCGTTCCGGCCCCATCACAACCCGCTCCATCGATTCTTGCATTTCGCCCATGCCGATGGACTTCTTGTTGCGCCGCGCCGCCAAGATCGCCGCCTCGTTGACCAGGTTCTCGAGATCAGCGCCCGAAAAGCCGGCCGTGATTTTGGCGATGGCTTCGGCATCGACGTCGGCCGCCAAAGGCTTGCCGCGCGAATGCACCTTGAGGATATCCTGCCGCCCCTTGACATCGGGGTTGTCCATGATGACCTTGCGGTCAAAGCGACCCGGACGCAGCAAAGCCGGGTCAAGGATATCGGGGCGATTGGTGGCGGCGATAATGATGATGTTGGTATCGTTGTCAAAGCCATCCATCTCGACCAGGATCTGGTTGAGAGTCTGCTCGCGTTCGTCATGCCCGCCGCCGAGCCCGGCGCCGCGGTGCCGGCCGACGGCATCGATCTCGTCGACGAAGACAATAGCCGGCGCTTCGGCCTTGGCGCGTTCAAACAGGTCGCGGACGCGGCTGGCGCCAACACCGACAAACATTTCCACAAATTCCGAACCGGAGATGCTAAAGAAGGGCACGCCGGCCTCGCCAGCGACCGCCCGCGCCATCAGGGTTTTGCCGGTGCCGGGCGGGCCGACCATCAAAACGCCCTTGGGCACCCGCGCCCCCAGGCGGATAAATTTTTCCGGCTCTTTCAGAAATTCAACAATCTCTTTGAGGTCTTCTTTGGCCTCTTCGGCGCCGGCTACATCGGTGAAGGTCACTTGCGGCCGTTCCATATCGCGCGCGACCCGCGGCTTGCTGCGGCCGAAGCTCATCGCCTGATCTTGCCCGGCGCGCATCGAGCGCATCATCCGCCACAAAAACCAGACAATAATCAGAATAGGCACGACGCCGATGATAATCTGAAAGATAAGCGCCTGTGAATTGTCGCCGGGCTGGTCATAATGAGTCAAGTTGGCCAAGGTCGCGTCAGATACGCCCAAGGCGCGCATTTGTTCATGGAAATTGACGGCCGGGTCTTTATAGGCGGTTTCTACGGCGCCGTCCGTATATGTAACAAATACATCGGCGCCGCCGCGCACGACAACCTGCTCCACCCGTCCCTGACGAATGTCGGCTGCCAACTGGTTTGTCGCCAGGCTGTTGGCAAGGCCCATGCTTGTTCGCCCATTGAAGACCAGCAAAAACATCACCAGGACAATAATGCCGAGGATGATCCACATCCGCTGGGCATTTGGATTGCCAAATGGCGATTTGTTGCCGTCTTCGCTCTTTTTGCCATCCCCGCCGCCTTCGGTCACATGATTTGGCGATTTTGGTCGGTTGCTCATCTTTGCGGCTCCATTCCCAATTTGACTGTCACAGGAAAACCTCATTATACCTAATGACCCACCTATTCGGCATAAGGTGATAAAATGCCGCCGGACGATGAGTTGGCGCGTTCTGCGGGTGAATTTTCCCGAATCATTCGGTATCATTAGGGCAATGTACTTGATGTTTACCAATCTGATTGATGTATGCCCCATGACAGACCGCAGCAATGAACAATGGCTGGCAGAACTCCGCAATGAAACGGAAACGGTTCAAACCGACGCGCTGGAAGAGCTTCGCCAGCGGCTCCAGCGCGTCATCTATTTTTACCTGAGTCAAGACCGCAGCGATCTGCGCCGCCTGGCAGCCATTGAACTCCAGCAGATGGCGCAGGACCTGGCTCAAGACGCGACCTTGCGGGTGATTGACAACCTCGACAGCTTCCGCGGCGAAAGCCGCTTTACTACCTGGGCTAACAAAATCGCCATTCGTCTGGCGATCAGCGATCTGCGCCGGGCGCGTTACAAAGATTTCAGCCTGGATGAATTGACGGCCGACGGCGACCTCTTGCCGACTTCAAGCCAAATGGCATCATCGGCCGCCCCCACGCCAGAAAAAGCGGCCGAGCGGGATGATGTGATGGAGAAAATCGAACTGGCTTTGAAGGAGTCCCTGACCGAACGGCAGTATCAGGCTTTGGTCGCTGTTGCGCTCAAAGGCATCCCGATGGATGTGCTGGCCGAGCGGATGGGCAGCAACCGCAACGCGCTCTACAAGCTCATCCACGACGCCCGCCGCAAGCTCAAAGCCGAATTGGAAGCGCAGGGCATCTCGATGGATTACATGATGAGCCTGTTTCAGAATTAGACGCTAACAAGCGACTTATGTCGAACATACGTTGGATCCTGGTTATCCTGATATTGCTGCTGGGGGCGGCTTCGCGCATTCTGCACGTTGCCGACCAGAGTTTGTGGGTTGATGAAGGCTATGCCTTTTATCATGCCCATTCCCCTGATCTGGCGGCGTCTTTGGCGCGTGATACCCATCCGCCGCTCTATTTCGGCGCCCTCCGCCTGTGGAGTCATCTGACAGGTCAAAGCGAACTGGCATTGAGATGGTTCTCCATATTGCCGTCTATGCTTAGCCTGGCGGTGATGTTTCAGCTGGCGCGGGAAGTTTTGTGGCAAAGGCGCCGTGATGATGCCCGCCCAAGCGATGAGACGCCGCTGCTGGCTATGCTGATGCTGGCGCTGGCGGACGCCGAAAACTTTCTGGCGCAGGAAGCCCGGCATTATACCTGGCTGGTGTTGGCGGTATCCGGCGGGATGTGGCTGCTGCTGCGCTGGATTCGGCGGGCAAAGCGCCGCGATTATGGCTTGTGGCTGCTCTGCGCGGTCGCGATGATGCACACGCATTACATCGCCGCCTTCGCCGCCGTCGCACAGGGATTGTATGCTCTGCTGGCGCTGGGCGGCCGGCGCCGAAGGCAAGTCCTCTTTGGACTGTTGATGAGCGCAGCGGCATTGTCGCCCTGGCTGATATTCGTCGGCCGGCGCCAGCTGGACAATCGCGGCGCCAACTGGTCAGTCAGCCTGTCGGCGGCGGTGATGCGCGATATTCAGGTCAAGTATTTCACCGAACAGTGGGCGCTTGTCATCGGGCTGATGCTGCTCGGCTTTGTGACGCTTTTATATCAGGCGAACGGGCGCTTTCGCCTGATTTGGCATCGGGCGGGCTGGCTCTTGCTGTTCTGGCTGACTGTCCCCCTGGCGCTCACGGCGCTGGCGAATGAGTTTCTGCCTTTTTTGCAGCCGCGCCGCCTGACCCAATGGACGCCGGCGATTGCCCTGCTGGTGGCCTTGGGACTGGGAAACATCCGCCAGCCAGCGCGCGCCTTTTTGATTGGGGTACTGGTTGTCTATGGCGTCTTTCAAGTCGATTTTTACCGCGTCAAGCCGGATTGGCGCACGGTGGCGCATTGGACATCGCGGTATGCCGTGCGCGGCGATCTGGTGCTGACGGATATTGCCGGCGGCGATTATCAGATGGCGTATTATCTGCGGCGGCAGCTGCCGGATGACCGCCGGCTTGATGCGGATGTTCGATACGAATCGCTTAAAATGCAGCGCGACTTCTATCCGCAGACCTATCATGCTTGGCTGCCGCCGCTGCTGGCCGAGCATCAAACGGTTTGGCTGATGTATTGGTCAAATGACGATTCGGTCTTTGGCTGGCTGGACAAGCTGGATTTTCGGCCGACGGCCGATTTCGTCTATCGGCATGACGGCGGTTTGGCGGGGGAAGTCCCGATGCACATTTTCCGCTTTGACCGCGTGGATGAAAGCGCGGTCGCGGCGCGCTTTGAGAACGGCATGGTCTTGCGGTCGGCGGCGCTGGACCGGCATGATCTGCGGCTGGATTCGCTTTGGCAGACGCAGGCGCAGCTGCATCGGGATTATGTCATTTCAGCGAAACTGCTGAATCAGGCCGGCGCGGTTGCCGCCCAGTTGGACAGCCAGCCGCAGTTAAATCAGCGCCCGACGCGGGACTGGCGGATTGGCGATGTCATCTATTCGCCGCATGAAATGCAGCTGACGGATGAGGTCAATGCCCTGCCACCCGGAAGGTATCAAGCGGCGCTGCAAGTTTATTATGTCGACGCCGGCGGTCTGGTCAATCTGCGGACGGAGACCGGCGAAGAGCTTGTCATCGTGGCCAGCCTGAACATCGCCGACAAACCCTGACTCCAAATCGGCGCCGGTCATTCGCCGAGGGGCCGGCCGCCATCGACGGGGATAATGTCCCCGGTGCTGAAGTTGAGATGGACAATGGCGGCGTAAACAGCATCGGCGACATCTTCGGCTTCGGCAATCCGACCGAGCGGCGTTTTGGCTTCCTGTTCGGCGATGACTTCGGGCGGCATCCGCTGGGCGTATTCGCCATTGACCCAGCCCGGCGACACCGACAGCGCTCGAATTCGCGGCGCCAGCGCGCGCGCCAGCGACCGCGTCATGCTGTCCAGCGCGGCTTTGCTGGCGCAGTAGGCGACATTGCTGCCGACGCCGGTGCGCCCGGCAATCGAGGAGATGTTGATGACGACGCCGCCGTCATCGGCCATCAACAGCGGTTTGAGGGCGCGGATGGATGCGAATGCGCCCCGCCAGTTGACGCGGAATATCCGGTCGATCAGCGCATCGTCAAGCCCATCCAAATCCGCGTGCGGCACTGGCTGGGTGATGCCGGCGTTGTTCACCAGAATATCCAGCCGCCCGCAGCTTTCGCGTATGGACTGCGCCAGCTGCGCTTGGGCGCGGCTGTCATCCACCGCCGATTGGATGACCAGATGCCCGCCGCCGGACAAAGAGGCCGCCGCCGCCTCGGCCTTCGCCTGATCGCGGTGATAGGTAATGATGAGCCGCGCGCCGGCCACAGCCAGTCGCCGGCAAATGGCGCTGCCGATACCGCCGCCGCCCCCGGTCACCACTGCGACCCGTCCCCTTAACGCTGTCATCTGCTCGTCCCTGTCCGCCGCTGTTTGCCAATAGTATAGGTGTTTTATGCCGAGCGCATAGCAGCCGGCAGATGGTCAACGCGGTTCATATAATGCAAAATCGGGCGCGGTCCCTGATAGTCGATGCGCGTGATGGCGGTATTGTAATGATAATAACGCATGGTATAAGGGCGAGAAGGCAGCTGGTCAAAGACAGCTTTGAGCAGCACATCAAGAAAGCCGGCATGAGAAACCAGCCCTAAGACTTCGCGGCTGTGGCTGCGTTCGCGCAGGGCTTTGGCGACCTTGATGGCGCGGAAGAAGCTGTGGGTTTCGGGCTCCATGCCCATGTCGGCGTCATACCAACCGCGGTCCGAAACCGCATCCGGCAGCTGATAATCGGGAAAGGCCTTTAAGATAGCCGAACGCGCCATGCCATCAAAGCCTTGGATATGCCCATTCTGACGCTGGAACATGCCGCCCTTTTCGTAGAGGTCGATCCATATCTCCGGCTGGCGGCCAAGGGCTTTGGCGACCGGCCCGGCAGTCAGCATCGAACGGTACATCGGGCTGGTGTACAGATGAGTGATCTCAAAACCGCGCTCATCGGACTCCGGCGCGTTCGCCAGAAAATCCGCCAGCTGCCGCCGCTGCCGATAGCCGAGTTCAGTCAGATCAGGGTCTGCCTTGCGGCGGTGCATGGTTTCGTGGGTCAAAACATTGTTTTCGGATTGTGCGTGCCGAATGAGATAAACGCGCATTCATCTTGCCTTTTCATCATTGTCGAAATCAATTCACCGCCGAATTATAAAATAGATTCGCCGGAAAGTAACCCGATGATTTTCTGGACGCTGGATGATGGCGAAATCGGCTGTTAAACTGGGATGAGCCACTTATCAAAACACCGGGAGCGGTCATTAAGGATGGAAAAAGTCGTTACGCTCACGATGAACCCGGCGCTGGATGTCGGCACCCGCATTCAATCCGTCGCGCCGGAGATCAAGCTGCGCTGCGCCTCGCCGCGCTTTCATCCTGGCGGCGGCGGCATCAATGTTTCGCGCGCCATTCGCTTTTTGGGCGGCGAATCCACCGCCGTCTTCACCGCCGGCGGACATATCGGCATCATGCTGACGCAGCTGCTGGCTGATGAGGGCATCGCCAATTATCCGATTCCGATTGCGGCGATCACCCGCGAAAGTTTTGCCGTCTATGAGGAAAGCTCCAAATTGCAATATCGCTTCACTATGCCCGGCCCAGAATTGAGCGCCGATGAGTGGATTGCCTGTCTGGAAGCGGTCTTCGACTTGAATCCGGCTTACATCGTCGCCAGCGGCAGCCTGCCAGGCGGCGTCCCGGTTGAATTTTATGGCGAAATCACCCGCTATGCCCGTCAGTACGGCATTCGCGTGATTGTGGACACGGCTGGCGAGGCGCTGAATAAAGCCTTTGGCAAGGGCGTTTATTTGATGAAGCCGAATCTGCATGAGCTCGAACTGTTTTCCGGCGAAAAAGTGCGGGATGAAAATCATATTCGGCATATAGCCCGGCGCCTGATCGCCGAAGGGCTGGCGGAAATCATGGTGGTGTCTATGGGGGCGGCCGGCGCTTCACTGATCACCAGCAGCGACTATGTTCATCTGCATGCGCCCATCGTCAAAATCCAAAGCAAGGTGGGCGCGGGCGACAGCATGGTAGGCGGCCTGGTGATGGGGCTGGCGGCCGGGCGCTCGCTCCTGGATGCGGTGCGTTTCGGCATTGCGGCCGGCAGCGCCGCCGTGATGACCGCCGGCACCGAGCTTTGCCGCCGCGAAGATGCCGCGCGGCTTTATGAGCAGATTGCGGCAGCGTCTTAACCGGCTGCAAAAGGCAGCGGCAGTTCAGCAGCGGAGTTGACGGCATGTCCAGCCAAGCGCGGAACGTCAATCATCCGCATTGCCGCGGCGTCGGCGTAAACGGCAGCGTCGCGGCGGTTAATCGCACTCGATTTCATCGGGGCGGGGGGTTATGGCGCTGTCCCACAGCCCCTGCCATTCATCAATGTACTGGCGGGTGATGTCTGGATTGCGAATGATCACGATGTTTTCGTCATTGCGGTTGGCGGCGCTGTTGGAAAAGTTGAAGGAGCCGGTAATCACGGTGTCGTCGATGATGAAGACCTTGTGATGCAATGTGTAGCGGTTGCCATCCTGCCGCACTTGAACGCCGGCGCAGTGAAGCGGCGGCAGTTGGCTCCAGCTGGCGCCGCTGTTGCGTTTCTCGAAAATGCCCTGTACGCGAATATCGGGATTCGCCGCCGCTTCCAAGACCGCGTGCGCCAGTTCATCTATGGAAAAGGTAAAAACCATAAAACGTATGCTGTGTTCAGCCTGTTGGATTTCGGCGATGAGCGCCGGGATGGCGTCGGCTTCGGGAGCGAAAATGATGCTGATATCGGTTCCGTTTTCAGTGAAGCTGATGATGCCGTCGTCGGTTGAGCGCGGGCCAAATTCGCGGCGGATGAACATCTCATCCCATTCGGCTTGATAGGCGGCCGCCGCCGTCGCGCTTTCCATAACCAATACATTGTTGTTGTTGCGGTAAGCGCCGTTGACCGTGTAATTCCATGAGCCGGTCCAGACGGCTGCCCGGTCCATAATCATAAACTTGTTGTGCATCAATGCGCTGCGACTGTCATCAACAATCGGAATGCCGGCGTCCTTCAAGCGGCGCAAAGCATCGTCTTTTTTATCGCCCAGCCCATGTTCGTCGTCGGTCACGATCCGCACCTGGACGCCGCGCTGATGGGCGGCGAGGATCGCCTGATAGATGGATTCGCTGTTCATTTCAAAGGCGGCGATGTCCAAGGTATGCCGCACCGCCGCAATCGCATTGACGAGCGGGCCGTCAATCCCGTCGTCACCGCCTCGGCCCGGCTCATTGAAGTAGACCTGCCACCAGCCGCCAATGAATCCGCGCCCCGCGCCCAATGCAAGCTCGCCAATGACCGGCGGCGGCGATGGCATGCGGGTATCGGTAGGCGCGGGTTTGGCTGGTTTGGCGGATTGACCCAAATCAATGGTCAAGGTAAGGGTGCAGGCTGCCGCCAGCAGCAGGCTGATGAATAAGCCTGTCACTCTTTGAAGCGGCGCGCGGCGCGGGCGATTTTTTGATTTTGCCGATTGCCTGCCCATTTTCATCATCCTGATTCAATTTTATTTTATTCTATACCGACGCCGTTTTGTCATGCAAGCAGCGGTTAAACCTTGAAGCCGCCTGTGCTATAATGCGAAACGTTCTGTCAACAGGTCGATTCAAACAGCGCATGCCCCTTCTTGCCACCAGCGGTCTAAGCAAATTTTATGGCGCGGATGAGGTTTTCAGCAATGTTAATCTGGAGATTCCGGCCCGCGCGCGCATTGCGCTGGTTGGGCCCAATGGCGCCGGCAAGACCACCTTGGCGAACATCTTGGCCGCCATCGATATCCCGACAGAGGGACAGGTGACAACCGCCAGAAACGCCCGTGTCGCCTGCCTGCCGCAGCGCCCGGAATTGGCTGGAACGCACAGCCTTTGGGCAGAGCAGCTTAAGCCGTTTGATGACTTGCGGGCGATGGAAACCCGGCTTGCCGAACTGGAGCAGGGGATGGCTGATGCGGAAGAGTATGATGCGGCTCTGGCGGCTTATGGTCCCTTGCAGGCCGAGTTCGAGCGCCGCGGCGGTTATACGTATGAGACCCGCATTAAGCGGGCGCTGACTGGCGTCGGCTTTGCGCTGGATGACTGTGACATGCCATTGCCGCGTCTCTCTGGCGGCCAGAAAACGCGGGCCCTGCTGTGTCGGCTGCTGCTGGAAGAACCCGACTTGCTGATTCTTGATGAGCCGACCAGTCATCTGGACATTGATGGGGTGGAATGGCTGGAGAACTTCCTCAAGTCGTTCCCGGGAGCGGTCTTGGCGGTGAGCCATGACCGTTATTTTATTGACGGTTTCGCCGCCGTCGTGTGGGAGATGGAATCCAAGCGCGTGCAAGTTTACCGCGGTGATTATACCCATTATCTGCGACAGAGAGCAGAACGCCGCCAGCGTTTGCGGAAAGAGTTCGATGCCCAGCAGGAATTGATCGCCAAAGAGATGGATTATATCCGCCGGCACATGGGAAGCCGCTGGACGGCGCAGGCAAAGGGACGTCTCAAAAAGCTGGCGACCCTGAAAAAGCGCGGCAAAATCCTGGCGGTGCCGCGGCGGCGCGGCGCGATGAAGCTCGATATGCACAGCGATTCACGCAGCGGCGACCAGGTGATTGTCACCGAGGATCTGGCTGTTGGCTATCCGCCGGGCAAGCCATTGGCGCATATACCCGATGTCTTGGTGCTCCGCGGGGAGACGGTGGCGGTTATTGGGCCCAACGGAGTCGGCAAATCGACCCTGCTCAAGACCTTCGGCGGCGATCTGGCGCCATTGGCCGGGCGGGCGCGGCTGGGAGCGAATGTCAAACCGGGTTATCTTGCCCAGGCGCACGAGACGCTCAATGCCAGCCACTCGATTCTTGAGGAGATCCTGGCTGCGAAAGCGATGCCGATGTCGGCGGCCCGCCAGCTCCTTGGGCGGTTTATGTTCAGCGATGAAGATGTTTTCCGGCCGATAGCGACCTTGTCAGGCGGCGAGCGCGGGCGGGTTGCTCTGGCGAAGCTGACATTGCAAGGCGCGAACCTGCTGCTGCTTGATGAGCCGACCAATCACCTCGATATGGACAGTCAGGAGATTTTGCAGGCGGTTTTGGCGGCATTCGAGGGGACGATTTTGCTGGTGAGCCATGACCGCTATCTGATTGATGCCCTAGCGACGCAGGTCTGGGATATGGCGCCGGGGCGGCTGACTGTATTTGAAGGCGCCTATCAAGAGTTTGTCCGAGTACGCAAGCGCCGCCTCGAAGAAAAGCAGGCTAAAGACCAAGCCGGCCGGCGGGGCATGGCCAAAGGCAAAAAAGCCGCCCGCCATGCCAAGAAAAAACATGGCTTGAATCCCTTTGAAGCCAAAAAGAAGATAACGCAGTTGGAAGCCAAAATCGACGAGCTTGAATCCAGCTTGAGCGCGGCCGGCCGGCAGCTGGATGCCGCCGGTTTTGCCGGCGATGCAGTCAAAGTGGCGGCTTTGGGCGCAGCCTATGCCCAGACTGAAGCCGAACTGGAAGCTGCGCTGACAGAGTGGGGGGAGTTTTTCGATTGATGCAGGGTCATATCCATCATGGCGGCCGCCGACCATCTATTTGAACATCGGTTATACTGGAATGGGTGTGGCTGGGGATGAACGGATGATTTGGAAGCCTAACGGCAAATGCGATCCACCTTCTGTGACATCCAAATCCGTTTATAATCAGAGTCTATTGACGAATGCAGCCTGAAGGAAAATCATCTTGGAAATCATGTGGTATGGTCACAGCTGCTTCCGAATCACTGAACGCGGGCATACATCTGTTGTCACCGACCCTTATGAACCGGCGCCCGGCTTGCCAGAACTCAAACTGAAAGCCGATTTGGTCACGGTCAGTCACGGGCAGCCTGATCATCAGGCCGTCAATCTGATCCGCGGGCATGATTATGTGATTGCCGGCGCGGGCGAATATGAAATCGGTGAACTGTTTGTCACTGGCATTCCCATGCACGTTTATGATGAGGAGCAGGCGCGCGTGCGGGAAAATGTCGCCTATCTGTTTGAATACCCCAATCATCTGACGGTTTTGCATTTGGGCAATCTGCATCAGATGCCCGATCAATCCACGATTGAACAGCTTGGCGAAGTCCATGTTCTGCTGGCGCCGGTGGATGGCGGGCAGGGCCGGCGCGGCGATCAGGTGATGGATGTGATTGCCTTGGTCGAACCTAATTATGTGGCGCCGATGCGCTGTGCGATGGATGGCGCGGCGGCGGAGCCGGACTCGATTGAGCGTTTCCTCAAAGCCATGGGCGTGAGCCAGCCGGAAGAGAAGGATACGCTTAGGGTCACAGCCTCCAGCCTGCCCGAACAAACCCAGATTGTGTTATTGCGGGCGCACCGCGGCCAAAAATGACGTCATGCCAGCGCTAGGCGCTGATTTTTGATGTATAGTATAAGCGCAGCCTGATCTTTGAGCGACGCGAGAAAAGCCAATGCGAAACGGAAGCATCAAGATTCTGATGAATTGGGACATCAAACCGGGGCTGGATCAAGAGTATTTTGAGTTTGTCATGCGCGAATGGGTCCCCAACACGACCAAGCTGGGGCTGACGCCAACGGAAGCCTGGTACAGTGTCTATGCCGATTCAGAGATTCCAAGGATTATGGCTGGCGCGATTGCCGAAGACGAAGAATCGATGCGAGAGATCATCACCAGCGATGACTGGGCTGATTTGCAGGACAAGCTCATGGAGTACGTCGAAAACTACAGTCAAAAGATCGTCCGCGTCACCGGGGATTATCAACTGTAGACCGCGCCGACAGCCGTGTCCGAATGGCTTTATGCCAGCCCGCTTGATTTAATATCGAAACGCGGCCGCATGATAAAAACAAAAAGGGTGAGACGATGCCGCCTCACCCCTGCCAAGCCGCGAACTCTAGCCGCCCATCGCCAGACGGAGCGAGTTGCATGCCGGACAGCTGTTTCCTGGTCGCACGATGGCGTAACCGGCTTGCGGGTCAGCGCCATATTGAGTCGCGTCCACATTCCAGACGATCAGCAAACGCACGCTGCCGGAACTGCGGGCGCGGGTTGTGACCTCGGCCAGCCATGCCGCCTGTTCGCCCAAGGTATTCCCAGAAGCCCAGGCAAAGCCGCCCGGCAGCGGTCCGATGCCTTCGCCGGTGAGATAGCCCAATTCGGTGAAGCAAAGCGGTTTGCTGGGGAAGACGCTGCGGTACAGGCTGACCATCCGCGGATAATACCATGAGTAGTGCCCCGAACTGCCAACCTGCGCGCCGCTGCTTGCGTTCGGCGGTACGATGCCGGCGTTGTAATGTATGCCCACGCAGTCCATGAATTGGGCGGCGCCGGCGGCCGCCATCTGACGAATGAAACAGTCATCATCGCCGCCGCGGGTGGAACAGCCTTGGAAGAAGCCGGTTGGCGCCGGGGCGCCGCTCACCACCAGCGTGCTCGGATTGGCCGATTTGATGGCGCGGAAGGCCGCGCTTAACATTTGGGTATAATTGGCGCCGCTGATCAAGCCCGAAGGCCATTCGCGGTCGATGTTCATCTCATTCCAGACTTCGATGCCGTCGGCGCCGCCGGCAGCCAGCCCGGCAAGGAAATTGGCATAATTTTGATAATACTGACCCGGATTGCCGGCGATTTGACTGGGTTCGCCAATGACGCTCAAGAGGACTTTGAAGCCATTGCCTTTTGCGCTGTTGATAACGTGCTGGAAGTCGCCTGCCGATTCGGTGCCATGCCACTTGACCTGACGTTTTACCCAGGTCATGCGCGCGTTTTTCATGTGACTGGGATGAGAGAAGCTCAATGCCTGGCCGCCCAATTCAAAGCCGCCGGTGGATGCCGTGTTGGATGGCGCTGGCGCTGGAGCCGGCGCGCTTGCGGCCGGGGCGGCGGGCGCGGCCGGGGGCGGCGGCGCTGGCACCCGAAGCACCTGGCCAACGATGAGCACATCTGGGTTGATGATGTTATTCATTTCGGCCAAGGTTAGGTAATTGGTGTTGTGGGCGGCGGCAATCGAAGCCAGCGAGTCGCCGGGGCGGACGGTATAGGCGCCGATGGTGGGCGCTGGCGCGCTTGCGGCCGGGGCGGCGGGCGCGGCGCTTGGCGCCGGCGCGCCGGGCACGATAAGCGTCTGACCGACGAAAAGCACATCTGGGTTGATGAGGTTGTTCATTTCGGCCAAGGTTAGGTAATTGGTGTTGTGGGCGGCGGCAATCGAAGCCAGCGAGTCGCCGGGGCGGACGGTATAGGCGCCGATGGTGGGCGCTGGCGCGCTTGCGGCCGGGGCAGCGGCGCCGCCGGCGCCAGGAATCACAAGCTGGTTTCCGGGATGGATGCTGTAGGAAGTGAGGCTGTTCGCCTGTACAATCGCATCGACGGTGACGCCATATTCCCTGGCGATGCGATACAGGTTTTCCCCTTGCTGCACGGTGTGAACCGCCTGCGCTGTAACCGAAGCCATTCCAGCCGTCGCCAAAATGACCATGATAGCTGCAAGTATGATGAAACGGCGCATGTCTGCTCCTTACCCCTTATTATCCCAATACAGTTTCACGAATCGCATTCTAGCACAAGTTTACCGAAAACGCTGTGAATTGCCAGCAGGTTTTGGGATGGCGGGACGGAGGAAGTTCAGCGCCCCACCTCCATCCCGCGGTCGATCATCGGCAGGCGCGGATCCATGCCGGCGAGGGTATCGGCCGCCCAGCTGTAATCCGGGTCGGCGACGGCGGCGTACTGTCGGGTTGAGCCGGCGAGAAAATTCAAGGTGTAGGTTGCCGTGCCCGGCGCGCTCACCATCGTATAGTAGCCCGACGGCATCAGGATAAGGTCATGCTGACGGGCCATCATCGTTATGTCCGAACTCTTGTCGGCATTGTACACGCGCTGGTAGGCGTAACCGGTGGGGCGGTCAAACTTGTAGAAGCTGAAGCGGTTCAGCCGGGCTTCCAAGACCTTGCCTTGGTCGTCGGTTTGGTGGGTGTCGTGTTTTTTGGGCGGATAACTTGACCAGTTTCCGCCGGGTGTATAAAGCTCGTAAGCCATGATGCGCTCGGCTGGAAAATCGCTGGCGATCAAACGGCACATCTGATAAGACGCATTGCCGGCGCCCAATAGCTGAAGCTCGACTTCTTGAGGTGTGATGAGTTGCGGTGGATGTTCTTTTTCGGCCGGCGCCCAGCAAGAGGCGAATTCAAAATTATCGGAACAGGCTTCGATCTCAAACTCGGTCTGCGGCGGCAGATACAGCGCATAAGGCATGCCCATGAATACATTCTGGCGCCGTCCAACCTGCTCAAAGTCGCCCTTGTTGGTTCTGATATGGCATTGTCCGCTCAAGATCACGGCGACATATTCAAAGGCATCAATCGCGATTTCAAATGTTCGGCCTTGGCTTAGGCGCACGGCGGCGAAGTTCATGGTGTCCCAGCCGGCTTTTTGGGCGTTGAGGGCGGCGAAGGCGCCAGCCTTGCCGGTGTCGGTGGAAGGGTAGTGCAGCCTGTCGGGGGTGTAGCTGGTCATTGTCAAGCTCCATTTCTGGCGAAATCGCCGGCCGACGCAAGGGCGCCGTGGCTGAGGGCTGCTTTGATCGGATTCATTATGTGACCAAACCGCGCGTCACGCGCATGAACATGTGCTCCAGGTCTTTTTCTTCTTCGTGAAATCCAAGAATCATGATGCCGCCGGTGAACAGTTCTTGGCTTAGCGCCGCCAGGTCGCCGTCATTGCCAGCCAAGTCAACCCGTATCCGCGCCCGCCCGTTTTTGGGGGCGATCACCTCGGCCGCCACCACCTGGGGCCGCCGCTTGGCCACGGTCAGCGCTTTTTCGGCAGACTGACCGTCCATCACCGTGACGATAATCTCGCGGTGCGCCATTAACTGCGATTTCAGGTCATCCATGCTGCCCTGCATAATCAGTTCGCCAGCCTCGACAATGCCAATATGCGAGCAGATGTCTTCGACATCGGCCAGGATATGCGACGAGAAGAAGATCGTTTTGCCCATATTGGCGAGTTCCCCCAGCAGTTCGCGGATTTCGACGCGGGCGCGCGGATCAAGCCCGGAGGCCGGCTCATCCAAGATCAATACCTGCGGGTCATGCGCCAGGGTGCGCGCCAGCGAAAGGCGCTGCTTCATGCCTTTGCTGAGCTTGTCCACCATATCCTCGCGCCGATGGCTTAAATCCACCAGTTCAAGCAGGTCGCCGACCAGCCGTTTCCGTTCATTTTCCGGGATATCATAACAGGCTGCGAAAAAGTCCAGATATTCCCAAACCCGCAGGTCTTCATAGACGCCGAACTCATCGGGCATATAACCGATGGAACGGCGCACGGCGCGGCGGTCCGCCAGCGCCGAATGCCCGGCGACCCATGCCTGCCCCTGCGTCGGTCGGGTTAATGTGGTCAGGATTCGCATGGTCGTGGTTTTGCCGGCGCCGTTGGGGCCGACAAATCCATAAATAGAGCCAGCCGGCACTTCCAGCGAGATGCCGCGCAGGGCATGGAATGCGCCGAATGATTTATGCAGATCCCGCGTTTCGATCATAAATTCCATCAAGCGCCGCTCCCTGAACTGTAACGTCCGGTTTGCTCGATTCGTATTTTTCGCACGCGGGCGGTCCCGATGCCCTGCTCATAGCGGAGTCGAATTCGCACCATATTGCCGGCGCCCAGATAAGAATGCGGGGCGGCGAATTCCAGCGTATCGCCATCGCGGAAGGTATAGACGTCGTATTCATTCGCCGCCCAGTTGAACAACTCGACGTCCAAGGATTGGGCATAGCCGCCGCCGCGGTCAACTTCGACGACCATGCGGTCGACTTCGTCCATCGCCAAGCCTGGCAGCGGATTGAAGAGGAATGCCGCGCTCTGCGTTTCAAACAGGCTGAAATCATCGGCGCCATTGCCGCGGATGCCGTTTCGCTCCAGCGTCATCCAGGTAAAATGTTCGGAAGCGAGGGTGGCGGTTTCGGTCGGCAGTTCAATGTCCAGCCCCAGTTCGATGACGTACAGGCTGGTATCAATTGCGCTCCAGCCGGCGCCGCCGATGTCCAGGTCGCGCGGCCATTCGTCGCTCCAGCCGACCAGATACAGGCTCGTGCCGCGGGCGGTCGATTTGAACTGGTCGACCATGAAGCTGGCGAGAAAGGCCTGTTCGCGGGCGGCTTGTTTGTCGTCAACGGACTGCGCGCCCAGAAATGCCCGCGAACGCAGAAAGCGGTCTCCCTGAATGTTTTTCATTGACATGCTGCGGCTGTTCCCGGAAAAGGGCGCCGAGCCGATGGCTGGCGGCTGATATTCAAGCGGGTTGGGCTGAGTCGGGGCATCGACCATGCCGGCGCTCAAGTCATCGCGGTCCAATGTCAGGATGTCGCCGGGGGCGAAATCCCGGTTCAGCCGATAGACAAGCTGCTCGCCCAGGATGACCGCATCGCGCAGGGTGATTTCGCTGCGGTTGCTGACAATGCCCTGAAAGCCAGCCACCATCCGCCCGCTCTCCACAATCTCAAAATCCAAGGTGAAGCGGCCTTGGATATCGGGTCGGGGGATGTGGCCGCCAAGCGCGAAATTGGCGAAGATGCCGCCGTCGATGGTAAAGCCGCCGGCGCTGAAAACGGCGCCCTGTTCGATTTCGGTTGCCGTTTGTATGGTATTGCTGGCGAAGATGCTGCTGGGCGTCGCGGCGCCGGCCACAGCCAGAAAATAACCTTCCGGCGCCGCCAGCGAATAGGCGGCGCGGCGCGGCGACAGCAAACCGACAAACTGATTCACCTGCGCCTCATCGCCAGCGGCCCAAGACTGCACCAGGCTGGTTCGGCTGACTATAATCTCGCTGCCGCGCAGGTTAAAGCCGACGGTCCAGGCGATGCCGGTAAAGGCGATGATGACCGCGGGGACTGTGAACCAGCCCCAGCCATTGCGATTGATGCGCGCCAGAATCAAATAATTGACCGGCCCAATCAGCGCGATGTACAGCGTCAGGAACAGACACAAGGTTTGAACCGGCGGCAGCAGATCGACGCCGGGCAGATTGGCGACGGCTTCGGCGCCCC
Source organism: Phototrophicaceae bacterium (assembly GCA_965203755.1). GTDB lineage: Bacteria > Chloroflexota > Anaerolineae > Aggregatilineales > Phototrophicaceae > UBA6055. Next base: position 1,753,492 of record OZ241910.1, read on the forward strand.
ATTCCGGACGGGTGAATCCTTCCACCCAGACCGGATGCGGCGCCCGCGCCGCCAGCAGCTTCAGCCACAGGCCGGTTATGCCGCTCCAGCTTGCCAAAGGCTCGAGCGATGGATCGGCTGCCAGATAATCGACCACGCCGGCGCCGATATGCCGTCGAATCAGAAGCGGGATGCCTTCATGCTCTGCCAAGACCGCCGCGCGTTCATGGAGGGCGCCGGTGGCGATGACCGTCCGTTCGCGCAGCGTCGTTTGACTGTCGCCGCTGAAGCGGGCGAGGGCGGTCAGGTCGGCGACCGAGCGGCTGCCCCGCGGCGCGAGCGGCAGGCTGTCCATCAAGGCATGGGCGGTTCTTTGCGCCGATGGGCCGCCGGTGACAATCAGATGACCGCCCCCTTGCAGCCAGTGGCGAATGGCGCGGCGCTGGGCGCTGGAAAGGTTTTCGCTGTCGATGTTGATGAGCATCATCATGTCCAGCGACTGCAGGCCGTTTCCGCTGTCTGGGATGCTGCTTGGGTCCCATAAAGCCTGCTCGGCTTCATAGCCGCCGATATGGACGCCAGCCAGGCTGGGCGCGGCGGTGTTGGGCCCCGCGACCACAGCGTAAAGCTGGTCTTGCGGCTGAAGGTCAATCAAGCCAGCTTCCTGCGAGGTCTGCACCAAGCCGGCATCATCGATCAATTCAACGCGCAGGGTATCTGGGAACGAACGCGCCTGAATGTAAATCGTGGCTGATTTTTCGGCGCCGCTGGGCAAATCAATCGGGGCGCTGAAGGCATTGCCAACCACAGTCCCCGATGTTTCCGGCCGAATCACCAAACGGCCCGAAACGGATTCGCCATTGTTTTTAAGCGCAGCGCGCACCGGCGTCCATTGGCCAGGGCGGAAAAACGAATCGAAGCCGACTTCAATCGACATGTCGATCAGGTCCTGAAAACCTCCCTGCGCTTGGACAGGCGCTGACCTCAAGCCGAGAAACAGTATGATGAGAAGCGATAAAACCTTTGCCGGCCGTGTTGCCATCGCAAATCCTGTGAGCTTGGATGCCGAACCTGCCGCTTATTGTATCATGCCGCTGCGGCTTGTCAGCCGTCCAATTTCCGACTTTGTTTTCTGGGGAAATGCGCTATAGTTAAAAGCTGGATTATGGTTTGACTGTTGAGGAGTTTGGATGATGGTTTATGATGCGGCTGGCGCGCGCTATGATTCCATGAACTATCGCCGCAGCGGCCGAAGCGGCTTGCTGCTGCCGGCGATATCGCTGGGCATCTGGTATAACTTTGGCGGGGTGGACAGGCTCGAGAATGCCCGCCGGATGCTGCATACCGCCTTTGATTTGGGCATCACGCATATTGACATCGCCAATAACTATGGCCCGCCGCCGGGCGCGGCGGAAGAGACCTTTGCACAGATTTTCCGACAGGACCTGGCGCCTTACCGCGACGAGTTGATTGTCTCCAACAAAGCCGGCTATCGAATGTGGCCGGGGCCTTATGGCGAATGGGGGTCGCGCAAGTATCTCATCGCCAGCTGCGACCAGAGCTTGAAGCGCACCGGGCTGGATTATTTTGACATTTTTTACAGTCATCGACCCGATCCAAACACACCGCTGGAAGAGACGATGGCGGCGCTGGATGCGATTGTCCGCAGCGGCCGCGCGCTGTATGCCGGGATTTCGAGCTATCGGCGGCCGCAGACGCGGGAAGCGGCGCGCATCCTGCGCGAGATGGGCACCCCCTGCCTGATTCATCAGCCGCGCTACAACATGTTTGACCGCTGGATTGAGGACGGCTTGATAGACACCCTGGCTGATGAGGGAATCGGCTGCATTTGCTTTTCGCCGCTTGACCAAGGCATGCTGACGGATAAATATATTGACGCGGTGCCGGATGATTCCCGCGCCAAAAAGTCCGACGGCGACTGGGGCAGTCGGCTGACCGCGCAGCGGCTTGCCAAAATCGCGAAACTCAATGCGATTGCCGGCGAACGGGGTCAGACTATGGCGCAGATGGCCATCGCCTGGACGCTGCGTCATCCCGGCATGACTTCAGCCCTGATCGGCGCCAGCAGACCAGCGCAGATTGAAGATGCCGTCGGCGCGTTGAATCAGCTTGAATTCAGCCAAGACGAACTGACGCGGATCGATGCCATCCTGAACGGCTAGAATCAAATCGGCGCTTGAGCGATAAAAGGTGAGCATCGATGACTTTTCTGGTGATTGATATTGGAAGCTCATCGGTTCGCAGCCTGCTGTTTGCGGATGACGCCAGCCTGATTGATGATTCGATATGCAGCCGCCGCCATGATTTTCTCACCGACAGCGATGGTCGGGCGGTGGCTGATGCGGTTCAGATCCAAAGGCTGGTTGAATCCTGCATTGATGAAATCCTTCAGCGCCCGGCCGCCGGGTCGATACGGGCGGTCGGCATGGCGACTTTTGTCGGGAATTGGCTGGGGCTGGATGCACAGGGCGCAGCCGGCACCGCGGTGATGACCTATGCCGATACCCGCAGCCGCCGCGTCATACCGACGCTGCTGGAAAAGCTGGACAACCATCCCGATGCCTATCATCAGGCGACCGGCTGCATGCTGCACCCGGCTTATCTGCCGGCGCAGTATGCTTATTTGCAGCGAACCCGCCCCCAAGCCCTTGAGCGAATCCAGCGCATAGCCGATATCGGCGGCTGGCTGTATCGGCAGTGGTTTGGCCGCGATGTGCCGATGAGTTACTCGGCCGCCAGTTGGCTGGGTCTGCTGGACACTTGCCGCCGGCAGTGGCATCACGGCTACCTGCGCCGGTTTGGCTGCTCCAGCCTGTCGGCGAAGCTGCCGCCGCTGGCTGACTATGATGAGCTTCAGTGCGGTCTTGCGGGATGTTATGCCAAGCGATGGAAGGCGCTGCGGGATGCGCCGTTTTTCCTGGCTTTGGGCGACGGCGCCGCCGCCAATGTGGGTTCTGGGGCGGTTGACCGGCGGCATATCGCCTTGACCATCGGCACGACATCGGCGCTGCGGGCGGTCAGGGAAGTCGAAACGATGCCCGATGGCCTGTGGCGTTATCTGCTGTGCGCCGACATGCCGCTGGTGGGCGGCGCGACCAGCGAGGGCGGCAATGTTTATCAGTGGGCGCTGGAAGAACTTGGCTTGGATGATGATGGGCTTGAAGCGCAGCTTCGCCGCCGCGCGCCCGACGGGCATGGCTTGACGGCGCTGCCGCTGCTGGCCGGCGAACGCAGCCCCGGCTGGCATCCCGATGCTTCAGGCACGATTCATGGGATTCGCCGCCATACCAGCCGCCTCGATATTTTGCAGGCGCAGCTGGAGGCGGTCGCGATACGGCTGTCGCTGGTGTTTGAGATGCTCAAAGACGAAGCCGCCGTCGTGATGGCCGCCGGCGGCGCTTTGCAGGCTTCGGCGGCTTGGGCGCAGATGATCGCCAACGCCTTTAACGCGCCGATTCACCTGCTGGCAGAAGCCGAGATCACAGCCCGCGGGGTGGCGCTGATGCTGCGGCATCGGCTTGATGGCGCCGCGCTGGATGCGACCCCGGCCAAGGTGCGGCGCGCCGTCCAGCCCAATCCAAAGCATGTCAGGCTTTTCCAGGCGGCCCGCGCCAGACAGGTTGAGCTTTATCAGCGGCTTTACCGCGCCTAGGAATAAGACCAGCGGGTTTCAGGCTAGATCAGCCGTGCATATCGAGCGGCGTCATCAAGCGAATCATTGCCGCCGCATATCAGCAGCGCCAGATGATGGTCGGCGGTGAATCGGTCGCTGATGCGCTCGGCGGCCGCCAAGACGCTGGCGGCGGCAAGCTCGGGGAAGATCTTGGCCTGCTCAATCAGGACTCGCTGCGCCGCGATCATGTCGCCGTCGCTCACGATGATGACCTCTTCAAGGTGCTGGCGGCACAGGCGGAGCGCATCGCCGCCGACGAAGGGCGCGCCTAATGTTTTGGAGAGCGAAGCCGGCGCGATGCTGATTATTTTGCCGGCATCCATGGACCGCTTCATGGTCGCCGCCGCTTCAGGCTCGACGCCCCAGATGCGTGCCGATGGCTTTTGCGCCTTGATGGCGGCGATGACGCCGGCGATGAGACCGCCGCCGCCGATGCTGACGATGATGTCGGTCATTCGCTGGCAGTCGGCCATGATTTCGAGCGCGACCATGCCATTGCCGGCCATCTGACGGCGGCTGTCAAAGGGATGCAGGGGAGTGCGTCCCTGCGCCGCCCATTCGTCGGCGCGGGCGAATGCGCTCGCGGCATCGTCAAGCAGTTCAACTTGGGCGCCATAGCCGCGGGTGGCCTCAATCGAGCCTGGCGGCGCGTTGGCGGGCATGCAGATCATCGCATCGACCGCCAGGATTTGACTGCAATAGGCGACGGCGCGGGCGAAATTGCCGCCGCTGACGGCGACCACTCCCTGCCGCCGCGCCGCCGGCGCCAGCGAGAGCATCTGATGAAAAGCGCCGCGCGTCTTGAAGGAGCCGCTGTGCTGAAACAGTTCCAGCTTGAGATGGACGTTGGTGTCGAGCCGCTGACTCAAGGCGGCCGAAGTCCATTGCGGCGTGCGCCGAACATACCGCTTCACATTGTCGGCGGCTTCATGCACATCGGCGAGGGTGATCATGGGCTGTTTCCGTTTGCGTTTGTCGATCTGCCCCGACTATAACACGGATGGGCGCATAAATCACAGGCGGCGCTTTAGTCAAACACAATCGGCGGGGTTTCATCAATGCAGCCGCCGTCGGGTTCAGTCCAAGGGCTTGCGATGAAGTCCAGCGCGATGTCGACGGCGCAGCTGTCCGAGCGCAGGACGCCATGCCCGACCTGCGGCAAAACAAAGCTGTACGATGTGGCCAGGGTATCAGCGGTCATATCGGCGTAAGCCGGCGGCGTGATCGGGTCAAAATCGCCGGAGAGCAGCAGGGTCGGGATGTCGCTTTCCACCGGGCTGTTGGCGATTGCCGGGCGGGCTTTCGCCTGCCACAGGCCGCAAAGCTCCTGAATCGTGCTGATCCCTTCGACCGCATAGCCCAGATAGCCGCTCAAATGCGGATGAGCGGCGATGACGCTGGCATAGTCGCGCTCAAGCGGCAGCATATACTCCTCCTGGCATTGCACTGTGTAATGCATTCCCAGACTAAGCGCGGTCAGCAGCGCCTCATAATTGACGCCCATCCGCACAGCATCCCGCAAACGGCCCTGGTGCAGATCGTAAATCAGGCCGGGGACAGCCTGGATCGAGTCGACTGCATAGAGCCAGCTGAAGGTCCAGTCATAAAGCCGATAGCCGCTGATTTCGATTGTCAGGGTTTGACGCTGCGACAGGGGATAGCCGACAGTCATCGGCGAGGCGTTCAGGCGGTGATACAGGGCATAAAAAACACGGTCAAGATTCGGGTAGCGTTCATTGCAGCTGTCTGATGTCAAACAGGCGTCAAACAAGACGCGCAGCGCGCGCTCGCCGTTATAGTAGGAATCAAGGTAGATATCGGCTTGGGGCGGATAAACCGAATCGAGGATGACGCTGCGGAGATGCTGCGGATAATCGCGCATCATCGCCAGCGCCAGCCGCGAGCCATACGACACGCCGACCAGATTCCAGCGCTCATAGCCCAGCGACAGCAGGACATTGACCATATCGCGGGCGATGTTTTCGCTGTGAAAGGCATCGAAGCGGATGTCATTTTGGGACAGCCGCCGATGGCACTGCCGCAGCACGTCGAGCATCAGTTCGGCATGCTCTTGATGGCTGCTTTGCAAAATCTCATTGATCCGAGACCGCGCTTCGTCGCAGTAGAGCGGCGGCTTGGAAAGCCCGGTGCCGCGCTGATCGACAACGATGATGTCGCGGTCGGCGGCGAAAGCGCGCAGATAGCGCCGGAAGGAACTGGGCAGGAGTCGCGACCCGCTGCTGCCGGGGCCGCCAACCAGATAGACCAGTGGATCTGGCTTTGGCTGCGGGTTCGCGCTTTGTATCAACGCATAAAAGAGCTCGACGCGGCTGCCGGCCGGCTCATCATAATCCTGGGGCAGGATGACATAGCCGCAGCTTGAAACGAAGTCGGCCGGCGCTTCAGGACAGTCGGCGGATTTGACAGTGCCTTGAGCGCCAGTCAATGAAACCGCCAGCAAGAGCGACAGCCAGCAGCCGGCGAAGCGGATAAGCATGGCAAACCTTTCCAGTTCCTTTGCTCAAGTGTAACCGCGAAATGCCCCAAGACGAAACATTTTTAGCCAAGGCGCATCGACCGCGCTTATCAAGCCATACCCTGGCCAATCACAGTTTGGCAGCCGGATCGAGCCATGCCATTCAGCCGCTTGACTGCTATAATGCCGCCTTATGACCAGACTATCGCCCACGGCGCGCAAAGCCTGGCGCCGCCTGGCGCTTATGGGGACGGCGCTGCTGATTATCCTGACGGCGGCCGGCTTGGACCTAAGCCGGCGCGGCCTGCTTTGGCAGTTCGCTTGGTCACAAACCGGCGAAGAGAAGCCGCTGGCGCAGATCCGCGGCTTGCTTGAGTTGGGCGGCAATTTTATCAGGCAGCCGCTTGCCACTGAACCCATGGCGGCCATCGATCACAAAGCCGATATTCCTTATGGCATCAATACCTTTTTGCAGCAGGAGGTCGAAGCCGAAAAAATTGATGCCATGCTGCGGATGATACGCGCCGCCGGGTTTGTCTGGCTGCGGCAGGAATTTCCATGGGAAGACCTGGAAGTGACCGGGCGCGGCCAGTTTGCCTGGGCGAAATATGACCGCATCGTCGAATCGACCGCCGCGCATGGGCTGCGGCTGCTGGTGCGCTTGAGCAACCCGCCGGCCTGGTCGCGGGCAAACCCCGATGCCGGCGACTTCGCGCCGCCCGATGACCTTCAGGACTTTGTGAATTATGCGGCGGCGGTGGCTGAACGCTATCAGGGGCGAATCACGCATTATCAAGTCTGGAATGAGCCCAATATCTTCCCCGAATGGGGCAACGATTTCGTGAACCCGGCGCGGTATGTGGAACTGCTGTGCCGCACCTATGCCGCCCTCAAGCGCGTCGATCCCGACATCGTCGTCGTGCATGCCGCCATTGCCCAGACCGTCTCGCTGGACGGTTACGATGGCTTCAGCGATTTGATTTTCCTGCAAAAGATTTATGACTATGGCGGCGGCGGCTGCTTTGATGTGATGTCGGCGCAGGGTTATGGCCTGTTCAGCGGGCCAACCGACCGCCGTCTGCGGGCGACCAGCGTGAATGTCGGTCGCCATACCTATTATCGGGATATCATGGTGCGGAATGGCGACGCCCATAAACCCATCTGGCTAAGCGAAGCCGCCTGGAATGCGACCCTGGACGCCGAACTGCCGCGCGGGCAGATCGACGCCTATGCGCGCTTCGGCAATGTCACGCAGGAGCAGGCGGCCGATTATATGCCGCTTTTGTATGAGCGGGCGCAGCAGGAATGGCCTTGGGTCGGGAATGTCATGTACTGGTTTTTCACCCGCAAAGACCCTTTTGAAGCCGATCAGTCCTTTTATTATTTCCGCATGGTCGAGCCCGATTATCAGCCGCAAAAGCCGCGCTTCACGGCTTTGCCGGTGTATCACAGCATGCGCGATTACATTCGCCGTCAAGCCCCGACCCTGCGCCGCGGGCTTCATCAAGCCGAAACCTGGCAAATCCAAAGCGACCGCGAGGTGATCGCCGATGATTCGGCTCGTTTTGGGCGCGCGGCGCGCTTTGAATCCGGCTTGGCGTTCAAGGCGCATGGCACATCGGCTGAAATTCGCTGGCGTCTCGCCGAGAGCGCCGCTTCGGCTTGGCTGACGGCGCGGTTCAATCTTTCCATGGGGCTGGCGGAAACGAAGCGGATTGAGTTTGGCGCCGGTCCCATCATCGTCGACGAAGTGGCTGTCTATGACCTTAGCCTGAATCGACTGGCGCCGCCGCTGGCGCTGGGGCTTGCCGCCGCCGTCCTGCTGCTGGGAACAGCCGCGCTGGCGTTCCGAGAACGGCTGCGATGAGCCGCAAGCGTCTGTTTGCGCCGCTGACGCTGGCGGTTCTTCTGCTGGCGGCGGGCGTCCGTTTTCATCAGCTTGGCGAGCAGTCTTTGTGGTATGATGAAGGGGTCGCCTATGCCCACGCCCGGCGCAGCCTCCCCGAACTCATTCCTTTATTGCAGCGCAACGTTCATGCGCCGGCTTATTTCGCCTTGCTGGGCGTATGGGAAGACATCGCCGGGGCGTCGGAATTTTCGCTAAGGGCTTTGTCGGCCTTCTTTAGCATCTTGAGCGTCGCCTGGACTTACGCCCTTGGCCGCCGTCTGTTTCATCCGATTGCCGGCTTGGCGGCGGCGGCGCTGGCGGCCTTCAACACCTTCAGTGTTTATTATGCCCAAGAAGCCCGAATGTACGCCATGCTGGCGGCGGTGGCCGGCGGCAGTATGTGGGTTTACGTCGGCTTTTTGCGCCAGGTTTCGCGCCGTTTGCGCCGCCGCGCCCTGATTGGCGGCATCATTGCGCTTGGTCTGCTCAATGGCATCGGCATGTACACTCATCTGGCTTATGCCCTGGTCATGCTGACGCAGGGGATGATGGCTTTGCTTTGGCGGCCGGCGGCCTGGCGGGCGCTGCTCGCTTGCATCGCCGCCGGCCTCTTCAGCCTGGCTTTGTTTTCGCCCTGGCTGTCGCCGGCCCTTTCACAAGTCGCTGCCCAGCCGAATCTATCTGCTGCGGTTTCCCTTGACCAAATGCTGTGGATCTTGCAGGGCTGGCTCGCCTTTGGCAGCGCCTTTGAATTCAGCATGGGCAGTATGGGTTTCGCAGTTTATTTCTTTTTGCTGTTTGGCTTGATCGGACAGCGGGGCGCGCGGGGCCGGTGGCGGATGCTTTTGCCGGTGGCATGGACGCTGGTTTCGGCATTGGTTTATCTTTATCTGGAACTGACGACCCGTTACATCCGCTTTTTACTGCCGGCGCAGCTTGCCTTTGCCCTGTGGATGGGGCGCGGCTTTTGGGTTTTGTGGACATACCAAGTCGACGGCGGGCATGCCTGGCTGCGGCGGCTGCCAAGATGGGCGGCTCTGGCCGCCGGCGCGGGCTTCCTGCTGACGCTGGCGAATGGATTGGACATCCTTTATCGGCATCCCGATTTTCAGCGCGATGATGTGCGCGGCCTGGCGCGGCGGATTGAAACCAGCCTGCGCCCGGGCGATGCTGTGCTGGCGAGCGCGGCCGGAGTGACCGAAGCGCTAGGCTATTATTATGGCGCCGCGGCGCCGCTTTATGGCTTGCCGACTTCAGCCGATGATGATCAAACCCGCCGGCAGGTATTGGATATCCTCGCCGAACATGACCGCGTTTATGCCGTCTTTTATGGCGCCGAAGAGCAGGACCCCAATCGAGTCGTCGAATCGACGCTCAACCGCCATGCCTATGAAATTCACGAGGCTTGGGTCGGCGATATGCGCTTTGTGAGTTATGCCACCGCCCGCCTGGATGCGCCGCAGCGCCTTGACCTGCGTTTTGGCGACCGAATCGCCTTGCAATCCTATGCGCTGGGTTCAGGGACGGTACGGCCGGGCGATGTCCTGCCAGTGCGGTTCATCTGGTCGGCGGATGAGCGCCCGGCTGTCCGCTACAAGGTCTTTTTGCAATTATTGGATGCCGATGGCCGGCTGGCGGCGCAGCGCGACAGCGAACCCGGCGGCGGGCTTTCGCTGACGACGACATGGCCGGCGAATCGGCCGGCGCTTGACAATCACGCCTTGATGCTGCCGGCGGATTTGCCGGCCGGCGATTATACCTTGATCGCCGGCCTCTATGACATCAATGACCCGGCCGCCCGTTTGCCGGTGAATGACGCCAGTTATGTTGAGTTGGCGCCGATTCGAGTGGAGCCAGAGTAAAGCCATTCAGCCGCCGCGCGCGTACACGGCTTCGCCGGCGATGTAAGTCGCTTCAATGGCGCGGTCGTCGGCGCAGATCATCAGCGCGAAGAGCAGTTCATCCAGCGAATCGGCGACATCGGCGCGCAGCTTCAGCAGCGGCGTCGCCCGCGGGTCAAGCACAATAATATCGGCCTCATGCCCGACCTTGAATGTCCCCACGCGTTCCGCGATCCCCAAGGCCTGGGCGCTGCCCAAGGTCGCCAGATAAAATCCCTGCGCGGCCGTCAGCGAGACGCCGTTCATCTGCGCCATTTTGTAGGCGGCGCTCATGGTCCGCAGCATGGAAAAGCTGGTGCCGCCGCCGACGTCGGTGCCCAGCCCGACCGTGATCGGACGCGCGCTGGCTTTGGCGCGGGCGATATTGAACAGGCCGCTGCCGATGAAGAAGTTTGAGGTTGGGCAGTGCGCGATATTGGCGCCGGCTTCATAAAAACGGTCGAGTTCGCTTTCGGACAGATGAATGCCATGCCCATAAACCGCTCGCCGATTGAGCAGCCCGTATTCATCATAAATATCAGTGTAATGCTTGCGGCGCGGATACAATTCGCCGGCGCGGGCGATCTCGGCCTGGTTTTCGGAAATATGCGATTGCAGCCGTATATCCTCATGCTCGCGCATCAGGGCGCCAGCCAACTCCAACTGCCGCGGGCTGCTGGTCAAGGCGAAGCGCGGCGACAGGGCATAAAGGCAGCGGCCTTGCCGGTGCCAGCGTTTGATGAGAGCTTTGGAATCGTCATAGCTGGATTGGGCGGTATCGAGGATGGCGGCCGGCGCATGGCTGTCCATCATCATCTTGCCCGCCAGAATCAGCATATTGTCGGGCTGCGCCGCCTGGAAAATGGCGTCGACCGAGGCCGGCGCCGAAGTGCAGAACACCGCGGCGGCCGTGGTGCCGTTGCGCTGGAGTTCGGCGATGAAAAATTGGGCGATTGCCCGCGCATGGCTGGCGTCATTGAATTTGGCTTCGGTCGGGAAGGTGTATTTGTCGAGCCATTCCAGCAGCTGCGCGCCATAAGAGCCGATGATTTCGACCTGTGGATAATGGATATGCGCGTCGATAAAGCCAGGCATCAGGATCGAATGCGGATAATGCCGCATCGGCGTGCCGGCCGGCAGGCGGGCGCGGATTTCGCGGGCCGGCCCGAAAGCCCTGATGCGCCCATCCTCTATCAGAATGATGCCGTCCGATTCATAAGACACGCAGGCATCGGGCGGGTTCAGAAAAGGATCCTGGCTAAGACAGCACAGCGCGCCGCGCAGAGCCGAGTAGGTCATGGGGATGCCTTTGCGATTCATCGTGTGATTCTGAAGCGATTATGCCACAAAATCAGCCGGGCGGCATCATTCGCGGCGCAGCGTGGTCACTTCTTCCCATGCCTGGCTCTCCCAGGAGCGAATCATGGCGGCGTGAACATCGGCGACCGCCAGCGCTTCGGCGAATCCGGGCGCGGCCTGCCGTCCTTCGGCGACGGATTTTAAGAAACGATAGGCTTCGATCACTTTCATGTCTTCATAGCCGAGGCCGTTGCCCTCGCCGGGGTTGAAGCTGCCATGATAAGGATATTGGTCGCCGCCGACGAGCCGCACAAAGCCGTCATGCAGGCCGTCGGCGCCCGGCAGATAAAGCTGGAGTTCGTTCATGCGCTCAAAGTCCCAGCCGACGGCCCCTTGCGTGCCGTTGATTTCAAATCCGAACTGGTTTTTGGGGCCAAAGATGGTGCGGGAGGCCTCCAGCGAGCCGCGGGCGCCGTTTTCAAATTCAAGCAGGGCGCCGACATAATCCTCGTTGGTGACCGGCCCTTTGGGGTCGTCGGGCGCGCCGGTTGAATAGTGAGCGCTTTTGCCGGCGGCCGGCTTGGGGCGCTGGGGGATAAAGGTATGCGAATTGCTGACCACGCGCTGGACCGGCCCGCTCATCATCAGCGCCATATCCACCACATGCGCCATAATGTCCCCCAGGACGCCATAGCCAGCCTGCCTTTTATCAAAGCGCCAGGACAGCAGTCCCATCGGATTGCTGCCATACATGCTGAAGAATCGCCCGCGGTATTGGGTCAAATCGCCCAGCATGCCGTCGTCAATCAGCTTTTTGGCGTGCATGACCAGCGGCGCCCAGCGATAGTTAAAGCCGACGAAACTCAAGATGCCCGCCCGACGCGCCGCGTTTTCGATTTCGGCGGTTTCCGCTGGCGTCCGACCGACCGGCTTTTCGCAGAAGATGTGTTTGCCGGCGGCGGCGGCGGCTTGAACTATCTCCAGATGAAGATGATTGGGCGCCGCGATATTGACGATTTGCACCTCTGGATGTTCGACGACAGCCTGCCAGTGCGGCGAGGACGACTGGAAGCCGAACATCTTTTGCGCCTGCGCGGCGCGGGCGGCGACATTATCGGAGCAGACAATCAGGCGCGGCCGCAGCCGGCTTTCGGGAAAGCGCTGCGGCGCCAGGCTGTAAGCGCGGCTGTGCACCTGCCCCATCCAGCCCATGCCGATGACGCCAATGCCGAATGCGGTCATCATTCATCAGCCTCCGCCGCTTCAATATGCTGCTTGTACCTCGATTTGGGATGGTCGCTGTATGTCCAAGCGCGGGTATTGCTGACGAGGGTGACGCTGACGCGCAGATAGGCATTGCCCTCATAGATGTCCAGCCGCTTCAGTTCGTCGGCGCTGACCTCATAAACGACGCCGTCCACCTTGGCGCCCGATTTCGGCTGGATGATGCTGTAAGTCGCATGAATGCCAACCAGTTTTGCCAAGCGATAGCCGCGCAGTGTATCTGCCCTTCCTTTGCCAAGGCGGCGGCCCAGCAGACGGTTTTGCGTGTCCGGGTCTTGCAATGTGCCGTAGGTGAATAGTTTCTCCATGCGTTTTAACCTCCTCGCTTATGCTGTCGCCGGGGCAGAGCCTAGTCATCGGCGCCGCGGTGCGTCCCGCCAAGATAACCGGCTATCCATTTCATCATGTCAATCGACCCGTGCGGATTAGCCTCGCCCAGCATCAGGTGGCGGTCGATGCTGTCATCGCTCCGCATGAGGGAGGGCTTGCTGCGGTTGTTCGCCATGAATGTGATGCGGTAGGCGAGGTCGCGCAGGTTGTTGGCCAGCACATGCCGCTCATCGGTTGACAGTTCGGCGCTCACGGCCTCCAGTTCGCGGCGAATGGCAGGCGGGTCGATTTCTGTCAGCCGGGCGGCGTCAAAAGCGTCGGCGATGTTTTCGATAAGGGCGCAGGCGGTGTTGAGCGCGGCCGCGAACTCGACTGGATCGCGGTCGTGCATCAGACGGCGCATCGCCAGGACGGTTTTGAGAATCTGCTTTTGGGTCTCTAAATGCCGCTGGGCATCCATTTCGCGCTCGATCCGCTGCAGCTGCATCAAGGTGCGCGTGCGGGCATAGCCGCGCCACCAGCCGTTCAGGGCCGCCGGCAGGGTTCGGCTCCAGTGAATTTGCCGGTCGATGCGGGCGATGCCGGCCACCACCGCCGCCGTATCGTCCTCTTCGGCGAACTGCCGCAAAAGCTGATTGATGGCCGCGCGCGCGGCGGTTTCGATTTGCAGGGCATTGCAGGTTTCGCAAAGTTTCCATAAATGGCGATAGGATGCGCTGAGCGCCGGCTGGCTGCCCATAAGCCGTACCAGCGCCTCTATCATCGGCTGCGTTTCCGGCGCCCATTCATAATAATCCAGCAGCGTAAAATAGGTATCGATGATCTCCTGCGATGACACGCCGTCTATCCCGGTCACGGCATTCATAACCGAAAGGATGGTATCCAACGCGAAGCTGTCGGCCTCCAGGACGGTGCCGAGGCGCGGGAACAGCATATTGCGGCCGGCCAGATGATGCGCGGTTTCAATCAACAGGTCGGCGTCGCTGGCGGCGATGATGCGCTGTAGCAGCCTGTCGGTCGCATGTTCGGTCATTTGATGGCTTGCCTGCGCCGCCAAAAGGCGGATGAGCGCCGCCGGCTGACAGCCCGGCGGCAGATTGAAGGCCGCTTCGGACTGATAGAGTTTCCACAGGTTTTTGACCGCCGCGGCCGTGACCAGCGCGCCGTCGGAAGCCTGAATGCCATGAAACAGAGCCAGCAGAAAGTATTCCGGCGCTTCGTCTGTCAGGGCTTTGAGCGATTGATTCGATGCCGCCGGCAAAGCCTGGCTCGCATTGACCGCCACAGCATGGATGAGCCGGTCATCCTGGCGCAGAACATCAGCGAGTTCGGGCATTCGCCGGGCGGCGATGAGGATAAGGTGGATGCCCAGTTCACCGTCGGCGGCGGCGCGCGCCTGCGCCGATAAAATCCCCTGCCGCAGCACATCCAGGAGTTGATAAGCCTGCGGTTCGCGGGCAATCAGTTCCAGCCAACTCACAAGCGTTGGGGTGTCGCTGTCCTGGATGGCGACTTCCAGCGAATTGGCGGCCGCCAGCTGCAAACGCGGAATCCACTCTTCGTCCATCCCTAGATGATTCAGGCGGTTGCGGATGAAAACATAAACCGTATCCGGCTGGGTTTCCAGCATGTCATCAAACAGTCCCGCCAAAGCCGGCTCAAGCTCGGCGTCGCGCTCAAGCTCTTCGGCGACCCGCAGCCCGGCGACGGCGTCGCGGTTGTCGAGCGCGTTTGCCAGCAGCCTTTCGATGTATTGAACCCGCAGGCGGCCGCGCGGCGGAGCATCGCCGGCAAGCGCATCGATCATGGCGCCGGTTTCGACGGCATCGCCGGCCTCGACCTGCATGTCCAGCGAAAATCGTTCGGCCAGCAAAATCAGATGACCAGCCCAATCGCTGTCGGCGGCGAAGTTCAAGTCCAGCCGGTCCATGTCCTCGATGGCGGCCGCAAAAGCCTGGACATCGCCCTTCCACAAGGAACGGAGCAGCTGAATATAGGGGTGTTCCAGCACGGCGGCGATGATATGCGGCTGCCGCCAGTCATAGACCCACGTTTCATCGCCGCCGTCGGCGAAGGCGATCCGCGGGTCAGCGGCGCTTGATGGGACGCTGTGGCTTGAAAAAGTCATCCGCATGGCGGCCGCCGCCGGCAGGAGCGCCTGTATGCCTTGTATCAGTTCAATGCGCCGCCGGAAATCCAGCGGGAAGTTCCGCACCAGCAGACGGCGTTCATCAACCGCCGCGCCCAGCAAGGTCATGGCGAAGTCAAAGCGGCCGGCGGGCATCCGCTCGATAAGCCGTCGCAGCTGCGCCCGGCGGCGGTCGAGGCGCTTCGCGTTCATCGGCGGCAGCTTCAGCGCGGCGGCATGATTGGACTGTTCGCGGGGTATGGGATCGGTGACCAGACTCAAGAGCGGGTCAAGCCTGGCGCCAAGTTCTGACCAAGCGCCGTAGGGGACCAGAATGTATTGATAAGCCGGAAGCGTCTGCTGACTGTCCTGAAAATGCGCCCGCGCCAGCATCGCCCGCGTCTCATCATAAGCGAGCATGGCAAGGGACTGCGAGGCTTGGGCATGGCTGACGGGCATCGGCTCGAGTTCAATGCGCCGCCGATAGTGCGCCGGGTCTTGCGATGGCGCATCGCGGCTGCATGCGAGCAGGTCAAGCCGCCGGTTGTTTTGCCCGCCGCCGGCATATCCCAGTATCACGTGTTCCAGCGCTGTCGTCACGCGGAGACCTTTGGTTCTCGATTCAAAGCAATGCCTGCGTATTGTGTCAAATCGCGGTCAAGGCCGCAAGCGGCTTTTAGGCTGGGAGTGGTCAAAGCGGCAGAGATGATATAAAGTCGCCAAAGCCTCGCTTTCATTTTGGGATCGTTTCCTCCACTGGGAGATATGCTTGACCGACTTGGGGGATTTTATCTCAAATGCGCCTTCATATATCCCAAATTTGGGATATATTGGGATATGATGATAAAGATTCAACCGGCATCGGTTAAATTATAAAGGAATTGTCGAATTTTCCATCGCGACCGTGCATAAAAGACGAATGTGTTTTATACTCTATAGTCTAATAAAACATTGGTCATAGTATATCTAACGGGAAAACCTATGGATGTCTTACAGTTAACTGGAACGGCAGTCAAATCGTACGAAATTGGAGACTTGTTGGGCCAAGGCGGGTATGGTGTTGTCTACCGCGCCCATCAAAGCGCGGTCTTGCGCGAAGTGGCGATCAAGGTTATTTTGCCGAAATACGCCAATTCGCCTGAATTCATCCGCCGTTTTGAAAGCGAAGCCCAAGTTGTCGCTCGTTTGGAGCATCCTCATATTGTGCCGCTGTATGACTATTGGCGCGAGCCTGACAGCGCGTTTTTGGTGATGCGGTATTTGCGCGGCGGCAGCCTGCGGGATCGAATTGACCGGCATGGCATATTGGACACCGAAGCGGCCGGCAAGGTTTTGGAGCAGGTCGGCTCGGCTTTGACCTTTGCTCATCGCAATGGCGTCGTGCATCGGGATGTCAAAGCCGACAACATCCTGCTGGATGAGGATGGCAACGCTTATCTGGGCGACTTTGGCATCGCCAAGGAAGTCGGCAACGAAGGCAGCATCGCCCAAGGCGACATCGTCGGCACGCCAGCCTATCTGGCGCCAGAGCAGATACGCGGCGGTGAAGTCGGGCCGCAAAGCGATGTTTATGCCTTTGGCATCATGCTTTACGAAATGCTCACCGGCCGCCGGCCCTTCGCCGAACTGACCCTGGCGACCTTGGTGTACAAGCATCTCAACGAACCGCTGCCGATGATTGACCCTGAAGAGCTTAGTCTGCCGTCGGCTTTCAATTCGATTATTCAGCGGGCGACGGCGAAAGACCCCAGCGAACGTTATCCCGACGCCTTGTCTTTGGTGCAGGATTTCCGCGAGATCTTGCAGCAGGAAAGCTCGACGGTGGAGCTTTCGCTGACGGAATTGGATTTTGCCGCCTTTGACCTGCTCGAGACCAAGAATCCCTACAAGGGCCTGCGCGCGTTCCAACAGGCGGATGCGGCTGATTTCTTTGGTCGTTCGGCTATGATTGAGCGCGTCTTGGAACGGCTGGAAGAGCCGGTCGTCGAGAATAACTTCCTGGCTGTGATTGGCCCCAGCGGCAGCGGGAAATCGAGCTTGGTCAAAGCGGGCGTGCTGCCGGCCTTGCGTCAGGGACGAATCGAGGGCTCCGAGGACTGGTTCTATGCCGAAATGGTGCCGGGCTATGATCCGCTGGAAGAACTGTCGGCGGCGCTGCTGAGCGTTTCGACCTCGCCTTTGCCGGGGATGATTGATTTGCTGCGTCAAGACGCTTCTGGGCTGGCGGCTGGAGTCAGACAGGCTTTGCCGGCTGAAGACAGCAAGCTGGTTTTGATGATTGACCAGTTCGAGGAGGTCTTCACCCAGATTGAGGTCGAAAGCGAACGGCAGCAGTTTCTTGATCTGGTTCAGGCTGCCGTGAGCATGGAGGACAGCCCGATTGTCATTATTGTCACGCTGCGGGCTGATTTTTATGACCGGCCGCTGCTGTATCAAAATTTTGGCGAACTTATCCGCAAGCGCACCGAGCTTGTTTTGCCGCTGTCCGATGATGAACTGGCGGAATCGATCACGGGGCCTGCCTATCGAGTCGGGGCGGTGCTGGAAGAGGGCTTGATTGAAAACATTCTTCAGGATGTCCGCGAACAGCCAGGCGCCCTGCCGCTGCTGCAATATGCGCTCACAGAACTGTTCGAGCGCCGCGACGGCGCGCTGCTGACCAAGGCCGCTTATCAGGACATCGGCGGCACCTTGGGGGCTTTGGCGCGCCGCGCCGAGGAAGTTTATCAGGAATTTGATGAAGCCGGGCGGGACATGGCGCGGCAGATGTTTCTGCGTCTGGTGACTTTGGGCGAAGGGCAAGAGGACACCCGCCGCCGCATCTTGCAGTCGGAACTGACCACGCTGGGCGCGGCCGGGGTCGCTGAAGATGTGGTTGACCGCTTTGGCCGCTATCGTCTGCTTACCTTTGACCGCGACGAAGCCACCCGCGGCGCGACGGTTGAAGTGGCGCATGAGGCGCTGATCCGTCAATGGGACCGCCTGCGCGAATGGCTGGATGAAAGCCGCGAAGATGTCCGCCTTGAACGTCAGTTGCTGCATGCCGCTGAAGAATGGGAATCGGCCGACAAGGATTCCAGCTATCTGATGCAGGGCACGCGGCTTCAGCAGTTCCAGGAATGGTCGGAGGCAACCACGCTCCAGCTTAACATGACCGAACTGAACTTTTTGGCTGCCAGCCTTGAGGCGCGGGAAGAGCGCCGAGCCATTGAGCGGGCGCGTCAGGAGCGCGAGGCGGCGCTTGAACGTCAGAAGGCAAGAAACTTGAGAATCGCCGCCGGCATCTTTGCAGTGGCGGCGGTCGTCGCCGTGGTTTTGAGTCTGTTCGCCTTTGACCAGTCCAACCGGGCTGAAGCGCAGCGCGTCATTGCCGAAGAGCAGCGCGGGATAGCTGAAGAAGCCCGCGTCGTCGCTGAAGAGCAGCGCGGAATAGCTGAAGATGCGCTTGAGATCGCGGAAATCAACGAGCGCAAGAACTTGAGTCTGGCGCTGGCCGCCAATGCGCGGACTGCCTTGAGCGAGGATGAGCCGGCGCTGGCGCTGCCGGTGGCGATTGAAGCCAAGAAAGCCTTTCAGCCGCCGGAGGCCGAGGTGCTTCGCATTCTTGGGCTGGCGTCTTTTTCACCGGGGCCGCGCTTCCGCTATACCGATTCAACCCGTTCGATTCTGGCGGTCGCCAGCAGCCCGGCCGGAACGACCGGCGCCTATGCCGGGACTGATGGGGCGATCTATCTGGTGGATAACAAGACCGGCGAAACAGTCCGCACGATAGATATCGGCGTGCCGATTATGGCCCTGTCGTTTAGTCCCGACGGGACGCTGCTGGCGGCCGGCCTGATGGATGACAGCATTGGCGTTTGGGTGGCGGCCACTGGAGAAGAGCGGTATCGGCTGCGCGGACATGAACTGGTCGTCAGCGATGTTGAATTCAGCCCCGACGGCCAGATGCTGGCCTCGTCCAGCGGCGACAAGACCGTTCGGCTGTGGGATATGGCAGACGGCTCGCCGCTGCGCGTGCTGGAGGGGCATATCGGCTATATTATGAAGATCGATTTCAGCCCCGACGGCGCCCGGCTTGCCAGCGCGGCCGCCGATGAACAGCCTAGGGACACGAATGACGATGTGCAGGACCGCAAGGTGCGGATTTGGGATGTGGCCAGCGGCGAGACGGCGCTGACGATTGACCCGCAGTCCGGCTATATCCGCGATGTCGAATTCAGCCCCGACGGCCGCAGTCTGGCGCTTGGCACCTGGGATGGAGCCAATGGCGGCACGGCGCGGATTTATGATACCGCGCTCGGCGCGGAACTGCGGATTTTGTACGCTCACCGCGACACCATATCCGATATCGAATTCTCTCCCGATGGCCGCGTGCTGGTGACAGCCTCGCGCGACAGCAGCATCAAGTTCTGGGACTTGGATAAAGCGGTCGAGATACGCAGCTATCGCAACTTTGGCGACCGCGTCCGCGATATTGAATATACAGCCGACGGCGAATATATGCTGGTTGGGCTGGCGGGCAATCTGAACAGCGATTTCCTGCCTGATGGCAGCGATAATCCAGCCGAAAGCGCCGCCTATCTGTGGGATTTGCAGAATCGCACCCAAGTCAAAGCCTTTTTAGGGCATGAGATTTGGACCTGGACCGCCGACATCAGTCCGGATGGGGCTTTGGCCGCCTCTGGGTCGGGGCCTTTGTCTTCGCCGGCGGGGACGGATACGTCGGTTCGCATCTGGGATATCGCCAGCGGCGCCGAAACGCGCAAGCTGACCGGGCATACCGATACGGTCGATTCGGTGCACTTCGCTTTGGATGGCGGCTATCTGCTTTCGGCGGCTTGGGATGCCACCATTCGCCGCTGGGATGTGAACACCGGCGAGCAGCTGCAAGTTTATGAAGGGCATGATGGGCGGGTGTATATGATTGACCTGATGCCCAATGGCGAGCAGTTCGTTTCGGCTTCGGGGGATGGCACGTTGAAGCTGTGGGACATCGCCAGCGGCGCGGTCATTCGAACCTACAGCGGTCACGAGGGCGAGGTCGCCGGCGTGCATATCAGTCCTGACGGCAGCCAGATGGTGAGCGCCGGCTCTTGGGGCGGCGGCAACACCATTCGGCTGTGGGACATCGCCAGCGGCGAGGAGCTTCGCCAGTTCGTCGGGCATACCGGGGCGGTCAATTATGCTCGTTTCGCGCCCAATATGGAGTTCATCATCAGCACTTCCTGGGATGATACGGTGCGGATGTGGGATCTTGAGACTGGCGAAGAGATACGTCAATTCGTCGGGCATACCGGCAACACCTTCGGGGTCGCCATCACGCGGGACAGCGGCATTCTGCTGACGACATCATCGGACACCACCGTGCGGATGTGGGATATCGCCACTGGCGAAGAGCTTAATCGCTTTGAGCAGCATACGGATTGGATACAAGAGGTGGTGTTCAGTCCCGACGAGACCTTCGCCATTTCGGCCGGGCAGGATAATTCGCTGCGTCAGTGGCAGATTGCCAGAACCGCAGAGGAACTGGTGGCCTGGGCGCGGGACAATCGTTACATTCGCGAACTGGAATGCGCCGAGCGTCAGTCGTATCGCTTGGAATGCGAGTCATAGCCATAGCCTAGGACTGAAGTCAAAGCCGCCGCTTTGTCCGGCGAGGGTGCCCAGCCATGGCCGACGAATTGTCTGACGTTCAAGCCGACCGCCGCGACTCGCCGGCCTCAACCATATTCGCCGAAATGATGCAGCAGGCGGCGGAACGTCAAGCTGCGTCGCAAACGAATCCGCTGGTGGCTGATGAAGCGCGCTTGCCGGATGGGCCGGGCAAGCCAGCGGCGGCGCGCGTCCGCCGCGTCAAGCGCCGCCGGGAACATCGCCGGCGCGCATCCCCGGCCGGCGGCGTCTTTCTGCGTACCTTGTTTGTGGTTTTAGTCAGCGCCGGGCTGGCGGCGACCCTGCTGACCTGGCTGACTGATCCAAAGTTCCTGAATCCGACGGTGGTTCGGGGCTTGCAGGCGAACAGCGAAGCCGCGCTGATCGCCGCCGCGGCCGCCAGCGAGGCGCCGCCGGCGGTCGCCACGCCGAACTGGCTTCATCGGATCGGGATTATTTCAGGACATCGGGGGCTAAGCCGTCAGGGGATCGGGGATGATCCTGGCGCTGTTTGTCCGGATGGTCTTGAGGAAGCGCAGATTAACTTTGAAGTCGCGCGGCGGGTGGTGGAGAACTTGAGGGCGCGCAATTACACCGTTGATTTGCTGGATGAATTTGATGCGCGGCTGGATAATTATCGGGCGGCGGCGCTGCTTTCGATCCATGCCAATACCTGCCAGGATTATGGCGAGTACGTATCGGGCTATTTGGTCGCCAAAGCCGCGTCCCGCCCCGATGGGGGGATTGACGCCTATTTTGTGGAGTGCGCCGCATTTCATTATGAAGAGCTTATCCCGCTCCAGCG
The DNA here is from genome assembly GCA_965203755.1 of Phototrophicaceae bacterium. Taxonomy (GTDB): domain Bacteria; phylum Chloroflexota; class Anaerolineae; order Aggregatilineales; family Phototrophicaceae; genus UBA6055. The sequence goes on from OZ241910.1 coordinate 1,774,907, forward strand.
GAGCTATAACTTGACGGTTGATATGACCGATTATCATGTTTGGCACAAGATTCACCCGCTGACGCCCGGAGTCCTGATTGAGATGGGATATATGCTGGCTGACCGCCGCATTCTGACGGAAGAGCCTGACTTGCTTGCACAGGCGCTTAGCAACGGCATCCTCTGTTTGCTGGGATCATCGGCCAATTATCCAGAGCTTCCGCCCTAAAACCGCGCCCCTTAGTCTCCTTTTGCCAATCGTTCTGTGATACGCCGCTGTTCCAGCGCAGATTAACAATTCAGGCATCGCACCAGACACCGAGCCTGCTGATTGAAAGAAGTTTTTGAATCGGCTGTGAAAGAGGCGCCGAGGCGGCTTGATTTTTTTCATCTTGGAAAAGAGCCAATCGACGGTTATAATATCAATTCAGCCTGGCGGTTCATTATGGAGAAGTCGCATAGAGGCCTAGTGCGTCCGCTTGGAAAGCGGATACGGGAAACCGTACGTGGGTTCGAATCCCACCTTCTCCGATTCAAGAAGAGCCATGCCATCATCTGAATGTGTCGTCATGCCAGTTGGCGGTCGGTCGCGTCATTGGCCTGGAATCATCGCGGATAATTGAATTGGGCGGTCAGGAGCGCTGATATGAAGCATGTCGCATTTGGCAAAACCGGCATCACAACGCCGCCGGTGGTGTTTGGCTCTACGGCTTTGGGCAATCTCTTCCGCGTCTTTTCTTATGAATCGAAGCTGGAGACAATGCGCCAGATATTTGAGCACATTCCAAAACCGGTTGTGATTGACTCGGCTGGGAAATATGGCGCCGGGCTTTCGCTGGAGGTTTTGGGCCGGTGCCTGCGCGAGCTGGGTATCAGAGACGATGAAGTCATCATCAGCAACAAGCTGGCTTGGCTGCGAACACCCTTAACCGCAGCCGAGCCGACTTTCGAGCCCGGCGCCTGGTTTGGCTTGGAGCATGACGCCGTGCAGGACATCAGTTATGATGGCATCCTCAAATGCTTTGAGCAGGGCCTCGAATTGCTGGGCGGCGGCTACAGCACGCCTATTGTCTCGGTGCATGACCCCGATGAATATCTGGATGCCGCCGCATCCGCCGACGACCGCCGGCGGCGCTTTGATGATATTCTGGGCGCTTATGCCGCGCTCAACGAACTCAAGGCGCGCGGGCAGGTCTTGGCGGTCGGCGTCGGCGCCAAAAACTGGCGGTCGATTCAAGCCATCGACCAGCGGGTTAAGCTGGATTGGGTGATGTTCGCCAACAGCTATACCCTGTATTCGCATCCGGCTGATCTGCTTGCGTTTATGGATTCGCTCTATCAAAGGGATATTGCTATCATCAATTCGGCGGTGTTCAATGCCGGCTTTTTGACCGGCGGCGAATTTTTCAACTATGTCAAGCTGGATCCCAATAATCCGGCTGACAAGGGCAAATTTGAATGGCGCAAACGTTTCTTTGCGCTTTGCGAAGAGCATCAGCAGATTCCGGCCGAGGTCTGCATTCAGTTTGGCAAATCTCATCCTGGCATCGCTGCTCTGGCGCTTAGCACCAGCAGACCGGAACGGGTGAAACAGAACGTGGCGGCTATGTCGGCTAAGGCGCCGGCGGCTTTCTGGCAAGCGCTCAAAGCCGCGCGGCTGCTGGACGAACATCCATATCTTGGTCATTAGCGGGGACGTCCGATGAAACTGATTGACAGCCATGTGCATTTTTGGGATCCGAATCATCTGACGTATCGCTGGATTGAGGGCAATGAGACCCTAAGCCGTTCGTATCTGCCGACTGATTACGCCGCCGCCGTCAGCGCGCATACGGTCGCCGGGATTGTGTTTGTCGAGGCTGGCTGCGCCAGCGAAGAGAATGTCCGCGAGGTCGAATGGGTCGAGACGCTCCAGGCGCCCATCAAGGGCATTGTCGCGCATGCCGCGCTGGAAAACGAAGCCGGCCGCGAAGCCACCTTGGAATCGCTGGCGGCGCGGCCGCTTGTCAAGGGGGTTCGCCGCAATTATCAGGACGAGGCGCCGGGCTGGGCGCGTCAGGCGGCTTTTATCGCCGGCGCGCAGGCATTGCCCAAGCATAACTTGAGCTTTGATATCTGCATCAAAGCCCATCAGCTTGAGGAGACGATTGACCTGGTGAAAGCCTGCCCGAATGTGCGGTTCATCCTTGACCACATCGCCAAGCCGGATATTGCCGGCGGCGAACGCCAAAGCTGGGCCGCCGCAATGAAGAAACTGGCTGAATTGGATAACATCGTCTGCAAAATATCGGGGGTCGTCACCGAAGCTGACCATAATCACTGGACGCGGCCGCAGATCGCGCCCTACATCCTCACCGCGATTGAGGCTTTTGGCATTGAGCGGGTGATGTTTGGCAGCGATTGGCCGGTGGTGAACCTGGCGGCATCGTTTGGCGGCTGGGCGGCGGCGCTGGAAGCGGCGACGGCCGGGCTGGATGACGGGGAAATGGGCCGGCTCCTGATGGACAATGCAGTCCGTTTCTATCGTCTGGCGGATTAATACAGCCAATACAGGGAGAGAATTATGGGCAACTGCATCTACTGCGGCGGATCGGCTGGCTTTCTGAAAAGCGCGCATAAAGCATGCAAACAGCGCCATGAACGCGGCAAATCCGAGATTGCCGCGCTGGTTAGCCGAGTGAGTTCACAAGACGCGGATTACAATCGCTTGAAATCAGCCATAAAGGAAATCGCCGCTTCCAGCTACATGAACCGCAGCGCCGTCAGCGAGTGCATCGTGAGCGGGTATGAACATGCTGTCGAGAAGGCTTTGGATGACCATGTGATTACCGAAGCAGAGGAAGCGCGGCTGTCGGCATTGCAAAGTCATCTGGCGCTGTCTCGGCATGAGCTAGACCGGAACGGCGCGCTCACGCGGCTGGTGAAGGGCGCTGTGATTCGGGATGTTATGAATGGCGTCGTGCCAGAAAGAATGGAAGTAGAGGGGCCGCTTCCCTTTAATCTGCAAAAGTCGGAGCGGCTGGTGTGGGTGTTTCGGGATGTCGATTATTATGAGGTGCGGACCAGAACCCGTTATGTTGGCGGCTCCCAAGGCGTGAGTCTCCGAGTGACCAAAGGCGTCTATTATCGGGTGGGCGGATTCAAGGGCCGCCGCGTGGAGGAATCCGATACAGTTCACGCCGATACCGGCTTGATGGGCCTCACCACCAAACATATTTATTTTGCCGGGCAGTCCAAGCGGTTCCGCATTAACTACAGCAAGATCGTTGCGTTCGAGACCTTTTCCGATGGAATTGGCCTGCAAAGAGACGCTCAAACGGCGAAGCCGCAGTCATTCCGCACCGGCGATGGCTGGTTCACCTATAATCTGGCTGCCAATCTGGCGCAGATGTAAGGTCGGCTGCGGAAAGGCGATGTGATGCCCCAAGAACGACCGAATATCCTGTTTATCATGTCCGACGACCATGCTTCTCATGCCATAGGCTGTTACGGCAGCCGCATCAATGCCACGCCCAACCTCGACCGCATCGCCGAAGGCGGTATGCGCTTTGACAGCTGCTTTTGCACCAACGCCATCTGCACGCCCAGCCGCGCCGCCATTCTGACCGGCACCTATAACCATATCAATCAGGTGACGACCTTGAGTACGCCGATGGACAATCGGCTGCCTACCTTTGTCAAAGACCTGCAAGCCAGCGGCTATCAAACCGGCATGTTTGGCAAGTGGCATTTGGGGACGGGGCCGGCTCATCAGCCGACCGGTTTCGATGATTGGGCGGCGCTGCCTGGCCAGGGGCTTTATCATAATCCGACCTTGATCTTCAAAGAGGGGGATGGCGGCGAGCGGCGGACTGTCCAAGGCTATGTGACTGATATTATCACTGATTTAAGTTTGGATTGGCTGCGGCAGCGGGAAAGCGACCGTCCGTTTCTTTTGATGTGTCATCACAAGGCGCCGCATCGCCATTGGGAGCCGGATGAGAAACATGCCCATCTCTATCTGAATGAGGATATTCCCGAACCTGAAACCCTTTATGATGATTATGCCAACCGCGCTTCGGCCGCCGCAGCCGCCGAGATGCGGATGGGAGTCCACATGATGCCTTTGGATACCAAGACCGAAATCCCGCGCGATCTGCCCGAAAAGGAACTGCGTAAATGGGCTTATCAACGTTATATCAAAGATTATCTGCGGGTGGTCGCCAGCATTGACGACAACGTCGGCCGCCTGCTCGATTATCTGGATGATGAAGGGCTGACTGAAAACACGGTGGTGGTCTATACTTCGGATCAGGGATTTTTTCTGGGCGATCATGGCTGGTACGACAAGCGGTTTATGTATGAAGAATCGCTGAAGATGCCCTATATCATGCGCTGGCCCGGCGTCATTGAAGCCGGCGGCGTCAGCGATGATATGATTTTGAATGTGGATTTTGCCCCTGCCTTCCTAGAGATGGCTGGCTTGGACATCCCCAAACACTATCAGGGGCGGAGTTTTGCGCCGCTGCTGATGGGGGAAACCCCGTCTGACTGGCGGACTTCCATGTACTACCGCTATTGGATGCACAAGACGCACCATAATGTCTACGCGCATTATGGCATCCGCACCCGCCGTCACAAGCTGATCTATTATTATGCCGACGCGCTGGGGCAGGCTGGCGCGGTTGACGAAAGCTATGAGCCCGAATGGGAACTGTTTGACCTCGAAAACGACCCCTATGAATTAAACAACGCCGCCGATGATCCCGATTATGCCGAGACCCTGGTCGAACTCAAAGCCGAATTGCATCGCCTGCAAGCGGAACTCCAAGATGAACGTTATCATCTGGATGTGGATTAGTCTGGCGGTTGCAATGACGAGAGGCCGCGTGAACCATCGACTGGATCATCATTTTACCAGAAAAAGCGCGCATAGTGTTATCGGAACGGAGGAATATCAACTGTCCATTTTAGCTTCTCAAGCGATACGGAATAAAGGAGAGTATCGATATAGGTTGTTCCTAATAGTATTTCTTCTGCAATGAGCGTGACATTATCATAGGACAAAATAAGCTGTTTGGCTTTTCGCACGATGCCAGGATAACAGGCTAGGTGCAAATCATAATCATAGATATGTTCCGGCTTGGAAAAATCTTTTGAACTGTTTAAGAGGGAATAACAAATCAAATAACGGTTTCCCAGATTGTCGGATAAGTTTCCAGCGCCGCTCCATTCAATATGACCGCGTTGCATAGAAACGCGTCTCTTTTCAAGCGTCTTCAAATGGCTGCCGGTGATTGTGAAGGTCAGGCGAATCGAAAAGACATCGTGAATATAAGTGATCTTCTCCAAGACGAACGCGATGCCCTTCAAGCGGCAAACAGCTTTTGGTGAAAAGGATTCATAGCGAGACGCATTAGGACTAGATGAAAAAACGCTGATGCGTCTTGGTATGATCTGTTTGATGAGGTATTGCAAGGTGGACATCGCCGCATATTGGAGATGGTTTTCTCGAAGCCAGACCAGCGGATTAACATCGTCGGGCAGCGACAGCAGTTTGTTTCGCAAATCCCATCCATAATCATTGAAGCGATCATTGGATGCCGCGACCATTTCCCGGCGGCGCAAACGGGAAAATACCCGTAACAATCGCTCACCCTCAATAGTCAGCGGATGGGTGTAAACGAGTGGTCTTAGCAGTGACAGGTCGTGTTTGTTGAATGTGTAGCCAATGTTTAATGTGGATTGCTGATTTGCATTGCCGATCATGCTCATCTTCTTGGTGTCGATATGGCGCTGCTTGCTGATGAGACTGGCTCGCAGAATGTCCAAGTGTTTCCACAGCAGCAGTCTCACACAAAGTTCACTGTGAGCATTCATCAGCCATTGGATGGGGTTCAAATCCGGATCGATAGCCAGCAGTTCGTTCAGTAATTGTTCATCCGCTTCCTGGTCTGTGGTCAGTGGGGTATTTGGCGGAAGATGACGAAGCGTCTGCGCCTGTGCTTGTACTGTCCGATAATCCATGTTCATGGAGATACACCGTATGGTTAACAATAAAGCAGAATACCACAGAGCGCCGCCATAAACAGCCCTGACAGGAAAAACAAAGACCAGCCGGTTCGCTGGTCTAAGTCCGCGCGGTGTTCTGCGATACGTGCCTGGAGAGATTCGAACTCCCGACACCTGGTTCCGTAGACCAGTGCTCTATCCACTGAGCTACAGGCACTTTAAGCAGATCGCAGGATAAACGCCGCCCTCTCAAAAGTCAAGAGGAGATTTACAATATACCATCTTCGCCTTCTTTGCAACCGTTTTGTCTATGGTAAAATATCGGGACGTTAATTGATCAAGCAGTAGAAAGGACAGACGATGAGCGAACAATTCACATTCCAGGCCGAGACCCAGCAGCTTCTTAACATTTTGATTCATTCCCTGTATACGGAAAAAGAGATTTTCCTGCGCGAATTGATTTCCAATGCCTCGGATGCGCTGCATCGCCTGCAATTCGAGATGCTGACCAATGACCGCATCCAAGACCCGCAGGCTGACCTTGAGATTCATATTCGGCTGGATGAAGCCAGCAGCGCCCTGACCATCAGCGATACCGGCATCGGCATGAGCCGGGATGAAATCACCGCCGGGCTTGGCACGATTGCCAAATCCGGCGCCAAAGCCTTTATCGAAGCGATGCAGGCGCAGCCGGCGCATGGCTCGGCCGCCGATATCATCGGGCAGTTTGGGGTCGGCTTTTATTCGGCTTTTATGGTTGCCAAACGGGTTGATGTGATTTCGCGCTCTTATCGCCCGGAGGAAGAAGCCGTCAAATGGTCGGCGTCCGGCGGCGCCAGCTATACCTTGGCAAGCGCCGAAAAAGACGTCCGCGGCACCGAAATTGTCATCCATCTCAAAGACGATGAAAAAGACTTCACCCGCAGCTATGTGATTAAGGACATCATCCGCCGCCACTCGGATTATGTCGCCTTTCCGATTTATGTCGATGAGGATGAAGAGCCGACCAACAAGCAGCAGGCGGTCTGGCGGCGCAGCCCGACCGAAATCGAGCAGGCTGACTATGACAGTTTCTACAAGATGCTGACGATGGATTTCAACGGCGCCAGTCATCACATTCATATCCGCGCCGATGTGCCGATGCAGTTTTATGCGCTGCTCTTTATCCCCGCCAGCGCCCAAAACAATATGTTCAGCCCGCGCAAGGAGCCGGGGCTGAAATTATATGCCCGCAAAGTCCTCATCGAGGAATACAACCGCAGCCTGCTGCCGGAATATCTGGGTTTTGTGCAGGGCGTCGTCGATAGCGAAGACCTGCCCTTGAGCGTCAGCCGCGAAAGCGTTCAGGCGACGCGCGTGATGACGTCGCTGAAGAAGACCCTCACGCGCCGGGTTCTTTCCGAACTCAAGCGAATGGCGAAGCAGGACCGCCGCGCCTACCTCAAAATTTACCAGGAATTTGGCAGCTACCTCAAGCAGGGTTTGGTCATCCAGACCGATGACCGCAGCGATCTTGAACCGCTTTTGTTCTTTCAGACCACCCATGACGACGATCCACAGCGTTATCATTCGCTGGATGAGTATGCGGAACGGATGCCGGACAGTCAGGACGATATCTATTATGTGGTCGCCGATGATTACCGCAGCGGCGCGCGCAGTCCGCACCTGGATGCCTTCCGGCAACGCGGAATTGAAGTGCTGTATTTTACCCATCCGGTCGATGCCATGCTGCCGATGGGCATGACTGACTTCAAGGGACACAAGCTGGTCAGCGTCGATTCAGCTGAACTCGACCTGGAGGATGCGGGCGCGGCGAGCGCGGCTGAAGCGCTGGCGGCGGGCGCCTTTGCCGCGCTCCAAAATCGCATCAAGGAAACCCTCGGCAGTCGGGTAAGCGATGTGCGCGCAAGCAAAACTCTGGTGGCAAGCCCGGCGCGCCTGGTTAGCGAAGACGACAGCGCCAACCGCTATATGTTTCGCCTCAATCGCCTGCTGGATAAAAATTATGAACTGCCGGTCAAGGCGCTGGAACTCAATCCGCGCCACCCGCTCATGCACAATCTGAGTCATTTGATTGCCGATGATGGCGATGATGGCTTGATTGATGCGGTGGTCGAGCAGGTCTTTGAAACCGCGCTCTTGCAGGATGGCATTCATCCCGACCCCTCAAGCATGGCTGACCGCCTGACTCTGCTGATGCAGGCGGCGACCGGCTCTTCAGGCGCCGACCTGAAGTTTGAGGATGCTAGAACGGTCATTGCTGAACCCGCGGCGGCGGCCGGATTGGATGATATGGATCATATCGAAGATGCCGATTTTATCGCGTTGGAAGACGAATAATCGCAGCGCTTTTCCCATGATGACGCAAAGGAGTGAGGCATGTCTGACTTGAAGACGCAGCGCAATGATGGCGATGCACGCGGTTATCTTGAGGCTGTGGCGAACCAGCGGCGGCGGGAAGATTCGCTGGTCATGCTGGAGCTTATGAGTGAAATCACCGGCGAGCCGCCCGCAATGTGGGGCAGCGGCATCGTCGGCTTTGGCAGCTATCGTTATCGATACGCGAGCGGGCGCGAGGGCGATTGGTTTCTCACCGGGTTTGCGCCGCGTAAACAGGCGCTCACGCTCTACATCATGCCCGGCTTTGACCGATATGCGGCCTTGCTGGCGAAACTGGGCAAGTGCAAAACCGGCAAATCCTGTTTGTATGTCAATAAGCTGGATGATGTGAATATGGAGGCGCTGAAAGAATTGATTGCCGCATCAGTCGAAACGATGCGCCGCGCTTCGCCGGACGCTGGTGAATAGCGGCGGCTATGGCTTCTTGCTTGGGGGTTTGCAACCGATTGCCTTGATATTCCGTATTCACTGACAAAAGCAGCCGAAAGAAGGATAATCTGGTGTACAATAAGGCTGTGTACAAAACGCAAACCCATGGATCGGCTACGATGGATGGTTTCAAGATACTCGGTCAAATCGGCAAAGGCATTGTCAAGACCATTGAAGTGGTAGGCAAGGGCATTGGTTTGACGGGCAAAGCGATTAGTGATGGTTCAGTTGCAGTGAGGACAGCCATGCCAGTGACAGAAGTGACCTCGGTGTTTAACACCACCGACGAGGCAATCAAATTTATCAATCAGGAATCGCCGCGCGATGGCAAAGAAGTTTTGCCGCAGAGCGCGGTCTCTCTCAAAACAGACAACACTTCCGGCGCCTGGGTGCCCTGGTTTCATCCGCCGCGCTTCGCGCCCTTTAATAAAAAGCGGATGGAGATTGTGGTTGATGGCATCGCTGTGATTTATCTTTGGCAGCGCGATGACCACATCTTTTGGTGCAACCGTCTCGACAGCCAGGGGAATCCAGCCAAAGCCTATCAAGTCCCTGGCATTTCCCATGTCGGCGGCAAGCGGATGCTGGTTGTACGCAATGACCCCGAAAACGGGTACAGCGTCTTCTTGAGCGAAAATGTTGAAAACAAATAAGCCCGCATGACCAACCATCGAAAACATGATGCCGATGTTTCGACCTCAAGCCTTGAGCGCGGTTTGGGGGATGTGCGATGGACAGGCTGATGCTGGCGCGGCAGGTCGGGGCGGCGCTAAGCCAAAACGGATGGCGGGTTAGCGCCGCCGAATCGTGCACCGGCGGGCTTGTCCTAAGCACGTTGACGGATATCGCCGGCAGTTCCGCTTATGTTGAAGGCGGCTTGGTGACCTATTCCAACGAAGCCAAGCGGCGGCTGCTCCATGTGCCAGCGGCGACCCTCGCGCAGCATGGCGCTGTCAGTGAAGCCACCGCCGCTGCGATGGCAGACGGGGTACGGAAGCTGTTTGATACGGATTATGCCCTAAGCGTCACCGGCGTCGCCGGCCCAGGCGGCGGCACGGATGAAAAGCCGGTTGGATTGACGTACATCGGCTTGGCTGGTCGGGATCATCTGGCGGCGGTTCAGCGGCATGAATGGCAGGGCAGCCGCATCGAAAACAAAATCGCCAGCGTCCAGGCGGCTTTGCTCCTCCTGTTAAGCGTCCTCAAATGATATCCCCCGGTACACTTGCGCCAGCGACAGGGCGCAAGCCAGTATCTCAAGGGGCGCCGCGGCATCCAAATCGGAAAATTGCCGCAAGAGCCAGCCGATTGAAGCGCGGGTGTAAAGCTCGGCGAAAATGCGGCGCTGGTCAATGATGAGATAGCCCTGTATGCTTGGCACAGCATGATAATAACCGCGCTTGGCCGCAGACTGCGCTCAAGTCGGGGTAGACATAGCGGGATTCGCTACCATGTCTGTCCTCACATCGCTAGATGATGCGATTATACCAAAAACTTGACAGCATGAGGTATAATGGAGTGGGATCGAAAAAATCGGACCGACCAATTTGTAGACAAATTGCAGCTGTTTGGGTTATAATGCTGGCAGGAGGTTTTGAGGATAAGCAATGTACGACCAATATCCTGAATATGATGTGCCGCAGCAAAACCTTGTCCAGATGTTCTTCGCCCAGCGCTGGAGTGCGATTGTCATTGAAATTGCGCTGGCGATTGTTATTTCGGTGGCTGCCGGGCGCGCGTTTGACTTTTTTGGGCCGCTAGATGCGCCCGCAGAAAACCCGCCGCCGGAACAGGCTGCTGCCGATATCTCGCCGGATGTCATCCAAGCCGACGGCCTGAAGCGCATCCGCCGGGGGCAGTATGCCGATAAGTATTTTGATATCGCCATGATCTACGGTATACTTGGTTATCCGGCCGCGGCGAAAGCGAATTATGAGAAATATCTTGAACTTGCTGGCGAAAATGCGAATCCTGTGGTACAGTCACAGTGGAGTGTGTTTTGGGCGGCGAATAGAAGGATTGGGCAATGAACTGGCAGCGCTGCGTTGTCAGATGTGCTATACTTAGTTCGAGCGGTTCCATACTGTGTTTTGTTGTAAGCTGATAGTGCGAGGTGCGTTATGACCAAACCATACCCGGAATATGACATTCCAAAGCAGTCCATTAAAGACCGTATTTTCAGCCAGCGTCCAAGCGCTCTTGTTATCGAGGGATTGCTAGTGCTGGTCGCCATTGTTGTTACTGTCGGATTTCTGTCTCCGGCAGCGCCCGTCGATGATAACCGCGACGAGGTGATTGCCGAGCTTGAAGCCATCGTCGCCGCTCAAGAAGCCGCTTTGGCGGATGCCACCGCCGCGGCCGGCCTGTTGAGCGCGTCAGCCATTAAAGATCTGGCATGGTCGAACCTGTCGAACGCCGAATATCGTTCCGCAGCCGCCATGTACAGCATTCTAATCGCCGAAGGCCAAGCCGACGCGGACGTCTATGCAGCCCGCGGACTCGCTTACAGCCAGCTTGATGAGCATGCTCTCGCCGTCCAGGATTACACCCGCTTCCTTGAACTGGATCCGGACAACCCGGGCGCATTGAACAATCGCTGCTGGGCCTACAGTGAAATTGGTGAATATGACCTGGCGCTCGCTGACTGCAATCGGTTGATGTCGCTGCTCCCCGAAGCCGATTTTCCCTTCCTGAACCGCGGCATCGTCAACGAGAAAATAGGCGCGATGGACGCCGCCCTGAACGATTACGCGCAATGGATTATTCGTCATGGCAGCCAGGCGATGACCCGCGAAAACCTTGCCTGGATGGGCAGCATAGAAGTCCCGATGGATGACGGCTATGTCTACTTCTTCCCCTTCCATGCCAGCGCCGGTCAAGATGTGGTTGTGACGGCGACCAGCGTCCAGCGCGATGTCGATGCCGACCCGCTGCTGTTTATCCTTGACTCCGACGGGCAGCCGCTGACCGCCAACGACGACACCGGGCAATGGTGGGACAGCTATGTGAGCTTCCAGGCGCCGACGAGCGGTCAATACACGGCTGTGATGACCCATGCCGGCGGCAGCGCGGTTGGTCAGGTTGAGGTTGCTCTCGATATCGCTGGCGACATCACCATCGGCAGCGACATTGCCCGCTACAAGCGCGAAGCCTTCACAGCCCTGATGTCAGGCGATTATCAGGCGGCGCACGACTTCTTCCGTCAGGCGCTAAGCCTCAACAGTCGGGATGCCGAAGCTATGAACTGGGCTGGCGTTGCCCATCGTTATATGGGTGAATACGATGCGGCGCTCAGCCACATCAGCATGGCGATGAGGCTCGACGGCGACTATGCGCTGCCCTATCTTTCGCGTGGCATTACCTACGAAATGATGGGCGAAGCCGCCGCCAGCGCCACCGATTATTATCGCTATGTATTCCGCAACCGCAGTCGCAGTCTCTATCACAGCGAACTGGAAGGCGACAGCCAATTTGAACTGCCGATGCGCGATGGCTGGGTCTACAGCATCCCCTTCCGCGCCACCGCCGGCCAGACCGTCGACATTGATGTCGAGACGGTCGCGCCCGGATTCGTCGACCCCTTGATTATCCTGTTCGGCCCTGAAAATCAACCGCTCATCGGTGATGATGACATCTCGCGCAACGAATACGATGCCAGCATTGACGGGTTTGAACTGCCAGCCGACGGCCAATATACCCTGATTGTCAGCCATGCCGAAGGCGGCTCCAATGGCACAGTCAGCGTTGATTTGGACCTAGAAGACCCGGCCGCCAGTATGTCGGTCTACGGTCATGGCGGTTGCCGCGGCAACGGCCGCTAAAGCCAGCCAGATACGAACTTCAAAAGAGGGCAGGTCAAAGGACCTGTCCTTTTTGTTTCTATTGCCCTTGCGGCTTCATGCTTGTTCGGCGCTGCGGATTGGCAGACTGCCACAATTCGCTATAATCCAAATCCGGCTGACAGAACAGGAACATCATGGATATCAATACCTTCTCGATTGTGGCTTATTCCGCGGACGAAACCGCCTGGGGGGCCGCCGCCGCCAGCAAGTTTCCGGCCGTTGGCGCGGTGGTGCCGTGGGCAAAGGCGGAAGCTGGAGCCGTGGCCACCCAGGCTTATGCCAAGCTGGCTTATGGGCCCGATGGCTTGCGGCTGATGGGCGCCGGCAAATCGGCAGACGAAACGTTGAGCGTTTTGCTAGAGGATGATGAACTGCGCGCCAGCCGTCAGGTCGGCTTGATTGATGCGCGCGGGCAGGCCGCCGCCCATACCGGCAGCGATTGCCATGATTGGGCCGGGCACCGAATCGGCGATGGATTTTCGGTGCAGGGCAATCTGCTCGTCGGCGAAGCCGTCATCGACGCCATGGCGGCGGCTTACCTGACGGCCGCGGGCGAATTGGCTGACCGCTTGGTGGCCGCCTTGCGCGCCGGCGAAATCGCTGGCGGTGATCGGCGCGGCAAACAATCGGCGGCGGTGCAGGTGGCGCGCCCCCAGGGTGGATACGGCAATGACAACGACCGTTACCTCGATTTGCGCGTCGATGACCTCGATGAGCCGGTCAAGCGTCTGATGGAGTTGGTTGAACTGCATCATCTCTATTTCCAGCCGCCCAAACCCGAAGATGCCCTCGCGATTGATGACGAAATCGCCCGTGAATTGCAGGCGATGATGATTAAACGCGGTTATATGACCGGTGAAATCAACGGGGTTTGGGATGAGGTCTGCCAGCAGGTCTTTTGGCTGCTGATCGCCAATGAAAACCTGGAAATGCGCTGGTCACTGGAAAAGAATCGCCATTCCATTGACCGGGTGGCTTTAGATTATCTGCGAGGACGGCTCGGCTAGGCGCCCATCGCTGGCAGTGAGCCATGTGCTTTCGTCTTCTTGTCATCCTGCTGGCAGGCTGGCTGCAATTCCACCAACTCGCGCGCGATGTTCGCTTTCATCCCGATGAAGCCTTCTTTATGAGCTTTGCCCGCAATGCGGCCGTCAATGGCGACTGGATGCTGTCGGGCCCACTGGACAAACCGCCGCTGTCGCTTTATGCCAGCGCCCTGGGCATGGTCGGAGTCGGCAGCACCGCCGATGCCAACGGCGTCTTGCAGCTTGATGTCCATCGGGGCGAATTCGCCGCGCGGCTGCCGAATGCCCTGCTGGCAATCGCGCTCGCCGCTTTGATGATGCGGCTGGCGCAGGATATCTACGGCGACGAAACGACAGCGCTTTATGCCGGGCTGCTGATGGCGGCATCGCCTTATATGCTGGCGTTTGCCGCCACCGCCTTTACCGATATAAGCCTGCTGTTTTGGTCGACGCTGGCGCTTTGGCTGTCCATCAGGCGGCGTTTTGGCATGGCAGGCATTGCGCTTGGGCTGGCATTCTGGAGCAAACAGCAGGCTTTGTGGGCTGTGCCGCTGATTGCTTTGCTGATGCCTCATCGCCGCCCGGCGGAACTGCGGCGATGGCTCTTCTTGCTGCTGTTTTCCTTGTCCTTATTGTTTCTGTGGGACGCGGCTCGTCCGGAAACGAGTGTCTTTCTGCTTGGCGCGGTCTACAACGTCCCGACTTCTCTGATCGCAGAGCCATCCAGCTGGCTTGATCGGCTGGCAGAGTGGCTTCGTTTGGCATCATGGCTCATCGCGCCGCCCTGGCTGACGCTGATCATGGCGGCTGTGGCCGCGCCGGGCTGGATGAAACGCGGCCGCGGTGACGGCGCGGCGAAAGATGAAACGTCGCTGCTGCTGTACATCCTCGTTTACATCGCATTGCATACCGTGGCCGCGTTCAATCAGTATGACCGCTATCTATTGCCGGTTTTGCCGGCGCTGGTCTTGCTGATGGCTGGTCGGCTGGCGCGATTCATCCGCATCAGGCCCCATAGCTCTCGAATCGCGGCTGCTTTGGGCGCGGTGTTCATCCTGTCATCGCTTTGGTCTGTAAGCAGCGGTCTGCCCATTGGCGGCGACCAGGGCGAATATGATGGCATTGACGAGCTTGCCGATTATCTCAACAGCAAGCCGGTGGCGGCGGTGATTTATGATCCGTGGCTGGGATGGGAATTGGGATATTACCTGGGGCAGTGGCATGACAAGCGGCGCGTCCATTATCCAAGTCCGACTGCGCTGGCAGAGGGCGCGAGGGCATTGGATGAAATCGAACCCCGCTATCTGGTCGCTCCGGTCGGACAGGCTCTTGATTTGTGGCTGGATGCTCTGGAGGCGGCCGGATTTTCAGTGTTCGCCGATTATCAGAGCCGCCGCTTTAGGGTCTATCGCCTGCTGCCGCCGACTTCGGATATTCCAGCGCCGTAAGCGGCATTTCTTCCAATTTTAGGTAAATATGTCAATTTTCTGTTAAACTAGAATAGAACCTTCATGGCAATGCTGAATCAAGGAGGGGATTATGGAGTTGCTGCAAGACCCGAATGTCATCTATCTGCTACTGATGGCTGGATTATGGATAAGCGCCACCGGGACGTATATCCCCGGAACCGGCATCGCAGAAATCGGCGGCGCCGGCCTGATACTGGCGACGCTGTATCTGATGAGCCTGCTGACGGTGAACTGGGCGGCGCTGATTGCGCTGGTTATTGGCGCATCGCTGTTCTTCCTGCTGCCGCTGCTCAAGCCGGAATGGGTGCGCTTTGCCGAAGCCGGCTTGGCTTTGCAGGCGTTTGCCAGTTTCTTTCTCTTTACCCATGCGGCGGTGTCGCCGCTGCTGATCGCGCTGGCTGTTTTGCTGGCATGGGGCTATCATCGCACCATTCTGCGGTCAGTCCTCAAGCAGCAGCGGGAATTATCCTCGACCCAAAAAGATGAATTTCTGGTTGGGGCGCGCGGGCGCGTGATGGCGTCCATCCAAGACCGCGGAACGGTACAGGTCAATGGCGAGCTTTGGACGGCGCGGAGCCGCTCCCGATTGGAAAGCGGCACCGAGATTGTGGTCACACAGCAGGACGGGCTGGAACTGCACGTCGAAAAAGCGAAGCGCGATGCGCCCGGTCAGTCGGCTGGCAAGCAAGAATGGACAGGTTAAATCATTTGAAGGAGTCATAACATGAATGGAATCGGACAGGCTATTAACGTAGGCGGGGCGGGAATTCTCCTGGTCATTGTGATTTTGATGGGTTTCTGGCTCGTGCGCCATACTATTCGCGCCGTCAAGGAATATGAACGGCTGGTCATTTTCTTCATTGGACGGTTCAGCACCGTTCGCGGTCCTGGGCTGACCTTTGTCATCCCCTTCATCGAACAGGCGGAGAAGATCGACCTGCGCGAACGTTTTTTGGATATCGAAAAGCAGACCGCCATTACCAAGGACAACGCCTCGATTGGCATTGATTTTCTGGTGTACTACCGCGTCGTCAATCCCGAATTGGCGACCACCAAGGTGGAAGATCGGCGCGGCGCCACCGCCAGTATCGCCACGACCACCCTGCGGGCGGTGATTGGCGATATTGTGCTGGACGATGTTTTATCCAACCGTGAACAGATCAATGATGTCCTGCGCGTCAAACTGGATGAGACCACCGAACGTTGGGGCATGAAAATCACCACCGTCGAAATTCGTGAAATTGACCCGCCCCGGGCGATTCAGGAATCCATGAACCGTCAGATGAGCGCCGAACGCGACCGCCGCGCCGAAGTCATCCGCGCCGAAGGCGAAAAGCAGGCGGCGATTGCCCGCGCCGAAGGGCAGAAACGTTCTGCCATCCTGGAAGCCGAGGGCTATAAAGAATCGCAAATTCTGGAAGCCGAAGGCCAGCGTCAGGCGCAATTACTGAAAGCCGAAGGCTATGCCGCCGCGCTGAAAGCGATTTATGTGCAGGCGCGTGACATTGACACCAAGACCATGGCGCTGCAATACATGGATATGCTGGAAAAGGTTGGCAGCAGCCCGTCGACCAAGTTTGTCCTGCCGATGGAACTGACTGGCATGGTGCAGAATTTCATTAGCACGATGAACATGGGCGCCGCGATGCCCTTGCCGACCGAAACCCATAGCAATGGCGGCGCTGCGCATCAGGCGGATGCGGTCAAAGAAACCGCCGAAAGCCAATCTCTCACCCCTTGAGGAGCCTGCTGACGCGGTGGGAACGCGCGCGGGGCTAATCCAGGGTAATCTGCCAGGCTGTTACCCCCACCGTGACGCCGCCGTCCTTGACAAAGATGACCGGCACCACGGCATCATTGGCGGCGATGGCGCGCATCGGCTCGCCGATTTGCGAATCATTGAAGAAGGCGGTCACACGGCCGTTGGTCGGGTCGCGGTCCAGGCGCAGGCGGGCAATCAGGGCGTTGACCGAACGTTGGCTGATGAAATCGGTTTCGCTGTTCTCATACAAAGCCAGATTGATCGCATTAGCCTGGACCGCCAAGATTTTAATCCCGGCATTGTCGGCGCTGGATGTGCTTTGAAACAGGATGCCGAAGTAGACTTCTTCATCGGAGACGACGGCCGGGTTGAAGCTGCGAAGCGTCAGATTGGCTTCAATGCGGCTGATTCGGCGCGGGGCATCGTTGCCAAACTGTTGATTCAGCAGTTCGGCTGGCGGATAGAAGAAAAGGGTCTCGCCGCGGGTCTGGCTGTCTATCCCCAAACGCCATGATCCATCTTGCAGGCTAAAGCGGCTGTCATTCCAGAAGGGATCGGACCGCGCGCTGCGGTACAGAGCCAGCAAATCCTGCGAACCTTGCAGCCCGGCGGCCGGCAGCGTCGCCGTCGGGGTGTGAGTGGCTGTTGGCGTATCCGATGGCTTTGGCGTCGCGCTGGGGGTATGGGCTGCCGTCGGGATGTCGGTATGGGTCGCCATCGGGATATCGGTATGCGCCGCCGTTGGCCTGTCCGTATCGGCTGCGGTTGGCGCGGCCGCGGCTGCTTCGGTGGGTTTCTCTAAAGGCGCCGCTGATGCGTCGACTTTGGCTGTCATTTGAGCGTCACTCAAGCCCGGCTCGCCAGTCGGTGTCCGAGTGAATGGCTTGGCGGTCATGGTTGGGCTGCTGCTGGCGGCCGGCGATTCTGTCGGCATTGGAACCAGCCCAAGCTCAGCCAAGCGATTGCCAAGGTCGTCGCCGGCGTTCAAGGCGATCAGGCCGCCGATGATGATGAGCAGCCCGATTAAACCGGCGCCGATGAGCAGCGCACGGCTAAAACCGGATCGACGGCCGGCATCCGATTCGAGCGGCTGTTTTGCCGCCGTCGGTTCCTGAACTTCCGCCGGTTCTTCATCGTCGGATTCCGCCGGAAGGTCATCGTCAATCAATGGAAATTCGGGCGAACTGTCAATGACGCGATACCAATGGCGCAGCAGTGGATAAGCCGGATTCCGATCAATGAACAGCGCCTTGAACAGTTCATTCATCCTTTCCAGCTTGTGGCTGCGGCGCAGTTCGCTGATGTAGATTTCCAGGAACCGCTCATAAGTATCGCGCCAGCCAAGCATCATTTTAGCCGGCGCCGGCCCCAGAAGCTCTTCAGTTACCTTGGCTTGCGTATGAATCACATCGCGGATCAATGCCTGCGGCTCATCAAGCTGGCGGTCAATCTCTTGCAGCATACTGCGCCGCTTGACGCTAAGTTCGGCAACGGCCGCCTGCAATTCCATCATCCAGGCGCGATAGCTGGCAAGCGTGATTTGGGCGCTGGATTCGGTTTCGGCAATGGCGCGGATGACCTGTTCGATTTTGCCGCCGGCAGCCCGAAATTCGCCATCTGCCCAATCTTTCACCGCCGATTCGAGGGTCAGCAGACTCTGTATGCCTGGCGTCAGCAGACGGGCTTGCGGATTGTTGTCCAGTTGACGGTAGAGTTCATCAATGGCGCCGAGGCTGTGCCGGCCGTCTACGGTGGCGAAGATGGCCTGGGCGGCGAGCAGATTGCGCCGGCGGTCAACAAACTCATCCATGGTACGCATGGCGGCATGACCTTCGCCGGCGCCAGGCAGGGCGCGGATGGCGGCCGCGCGCCAGAATCCGGCATCGTCCAGCGCCCCGTCGTAGGTGTCCAGCACACCCGACAAAATATACTGCGAAAAGAGAATCCGCAATGCCGCGGTGCTGCCGCTGCCAAAGACCTGCACCAGCCCCTGCCCCATTGCCTTCAGATAAGTATCGGTGCTGGGCATTTGGATGGCGAAAGACGCTATCGTATCGGTTTCGGCTTGGGAAAACAGATCTTCGATCTTCGACAGGGTGTCTTGGGTGCGGCTTTCGCTTTCTACCCCATTGCGCTCGACCCATTCGCGCAGCAGACGCGATACCTGCCAAAGCCGCTCGGCAATGCCGCGCTCGTTTTCACTGCGGGCGATTTCAAGCGCCTGCTGCCCCAGACGTTCGGCGTCCCCCAGCTGGCCGCGGTCAAAGGCGGCCCAGCCATCCGCCAAGGTCCGGCCCAAATGTCCCGGCACCGAATGCCTTTCCACATACGGCGCGGCCTCAACGACAGTCCGCAGCTGCTTGAACCAACTGGAAAGGGTTGGGCTGATGGTGGTGACGGTTTGCGCCGCCTTGCCCAGCGCCTGGATGGCGGCCGTTTTATTGCCGGCGACGATGACCTCGCGGTAACGCTGCCAGGCGCGGTCGGCGATGTGGATGCCATCCAGCATTTCGCTTAACATCTCATCAAACAGCTGCTCGGAGAAGGGCAGGAGTTCGCCCTGTTTTGCCTTCAGCCAATTTGCCAGGTCAGAGCCATCTACAGCCGGGACATAGGTCTGGCTGGTTTGTAAAATCTCGTACAGATGACTCAGGAAATCCTCGATTTGATCCCAAACGGGGTTGGGCGGATCAATGGCGCGGCTGGCATCCAGGGCGGACAGCGCATCGCGCGGGTTATTGGCGGCCTGTTTGCCAATGACGTGCATATTGTCCGCCAGCGCCATGGCCGCGTTCAAGGCGCGTATCAGCGCGTTGAGGGGCAAGCGGCGCTCGGAAAATTCATGCTGCAAGCTAAGGGTTTGCAAAATCGCATTCAGCGTGGTGATGCTGTCCACCACCTGGCGGTAGATGTCCCGCAAAAGTCCAGCCTGCGGTTGATCTGTCTGGGCGGTTTCATCGAGCGACCGGTTAATCCCTTGCAGGATGGTACGCGCCTCGTCCACCGGAATCCCTTCGGCTTCCAACTGCTGGACGGCGCTGTCGAGCCGGCGCAAATTGGGGCGCAGCAAGAGTACATCGGGGAAATGAGACGAGATGCGCTCTGCCATCCGCCATTGGACGGCGCCGATTCGATCATCATCCGGCGGCCGCAGCAAGAGTATATTGGCGGCTTTGTCGGGTTTGTACTCGAACAGCAGCCCTCTGCTTTCGGCAATAACCGGCGGAAAGGCCTCAAGCCGGGCATCCATCAGCAGGATGCACCAGTCTAGTAGCAGATGAACCGTGCCGCTGGTTTTGGTGCCGGCGCGTTCGCGCAGTTCGTTGAGCAAATCCGCCGCCCGCGGCCAATTGTTATTTTCCATATAAATCCGCACCGCATCCAGATCAGCGGATACCTCCAGGTCTCGCAGCCGGTTGACCGTCTCTTTGTAGGTGTCCCGGGCGACCGGATAGGCTGGATTCTGCTTCAGCGCCGATTCAACCCGCGCCTGCAAGGCGATGAGTTCATTGCGGCTTAGGTTGGGATTCTTGAGCCTTTCCATGCTGCGCGCGATAATCTGGTTGCGCGCCTGCTCCAGCGGCAGCCGATAGCGCGACAGGTCGGCATTGAGCGCGGTGAGCGACGAATAGCGATGCCGTATATTGGGATGCACCGCTTTGCTAACAATATCCTGCAAACGCGGATGAATCTGTTCGGCATCCTTGTGAAAATCCACCTTGAAGTCCGCGCCGGCATCGCGCGGCGCCTCGACGCGGTAGCCCCCGGACAGGATAAAATACAAAAGCTCGCCCACTTGATAAACATCAGTCTGCCGGCTGATGCCCTGCGAGGTGACTTCATCGCCCTCCAGAAAAACGGCATTGCCCCAGTCAATCACTTTCAACGTATAATCATCGCGGTTCCAAAACAAGTGCTTGGCATCGACATCGTTATACACGATATCCTTGTCATGCGCCGATTGCAGCAGGTGGATCAGCCCGCCGACGATCTCCAGCATTTCCAGTTCAGGCAGACGTTGATGTTTTGCCGTCAGTTCAGCCACTTCATCAGCGACAATGATGCCTTCGGCGCGTTCCATGACAATATATTGATGGGGGATGCCACCGACAAAAAACTGTCCCATGCCCAGCAGTTCCGTCAACACCGGATGCCCAGCCAAACGGGTCAGGGCTTCGCGTTCGTTGATGATGCTGACCTCTTGCCCGGCGCGGATAGGCGGAGCATCGTTGGGCGCCGGCCGCTTGATGACCACCGGCCGATCATCCGATGCGGTATCTACCGCGCGCAGAGTTTCGCCAGAGCGGCCGCGGGGATAGATATAGTCATATCGGTAGCGGTTGTCAAATAAACTGTCCGCCATAAAAATCATCCAAATGGGTTTGCTAGGCGAAACAAGCCCCGGGCTTGATTTCCCAACATCGCTTTGAAATCAAGCACAGCCGGCGGCGATGGTTCTGTGCCGTGCCCGGCGAGCGAGCATCACTTGTGAATGGTCGCAGCCGGCGGTCATCATCGGCGCGGTATGCCGGCTGTCCATGAGTTCAGGATGCCGCTTCAATGATGCCATGCAGACAGCTAACATTGTAACCCGAATCGAGGCTCATGCAAGGGATATGGCGGTGTTTTTTTGGGATATACAAGCCTGGACTTGGGATATCCGCGCCGCCTTGCCTAGAAAAAACGCCGCCGGCTGTGTATAACAGTCACAGCTCTTCGGCTGGAGACCTTTGTCCGTTTGGCTTGGCGGCATGGGAAAATTAACGAAAGCCCGGATCAGAACAATGCTTGTGCGACTTCGCCGCCGGATTTTGCCTGACCTAACCCTGATTCTTTTTCTGGCGCTCTTGCCGCTGGCGCTCTTTCATCAGCAAACTCTTGGCGGCCGCACCCTGCTGCCGACCGAGAACCTTTATCAATATCTGCCTCATTCCGCCTACCGCCAAGTGGTTCAAGCGCCTGACATCCCGCATAATCATCTGCTGTCGGATATGATCTTGCAGAATTATCAATGGAAGTCCTTCATCCGCCAGCAGCTTGCTCAAGGCGAAATCCCTTTGTGGAATCCGCATCTGTTCGCCGGCATCCCCTTCCTGGCAGCCGGGCAGCATTCGGCTCTGTATCCGCTTAGCCTAGTGTATTATGCGCTCCCCTTGACGGCGGCATACGGCTGGTTCATTGTTCTCAATTTGTGGCTGGCGGGCTGGTTCATGGCTGGGCTGATGCGCGGCCTGGGCATCCATCGCGCCGGCGCCTGCCTGTCCGGCGCCGTTTATCAACTTTCGGGCTTTATGATTGCCAGCGCCGTCTTCCCGATGATGGCGGCGGCGGCTGTCTGGATGCCGCTCATTCTATGGATGATTGAAAATATCCTGCGCGGACGCGATTTTTGGATCTTTCGCGGCACGGCGATTCCCTGGATCATCATCGGCGCCATCGCCATCGGCTGCAACATCCTGGCGGGACACATTGAACTTACTGTGTATACCCTCTTGATCGCGGCTTGGTATGCCGCTTTCCGCCTTTTGTGGCAGTTTGTCCGCCGGCGGCGCCAGACAGGGAAGTTTCCCCTGCGCTGGGGCGGCATGACTTTGATGTGGCTGCTGCTCATGCTGGCGCTCGGTCTGGCTCTGGCAGCGATTCAGCTAATCCCGCTCTACGAATTGGTGGCTGGCAACTGGCGCGCCGAACGTTCAAGCCTGGAGACGGCGCTGGGTTTTGCCCATCCCGGCCGCGGTCTTCTGCAATTTCTGCTGCCCAACTTTTATGGCAATCCGGCGCATCACAGCTATGTCGACGTCTTTAGCGGGCAGCGAATCACCAACCTGCACAATGCCGCCGGCGAATCGATCCACTTTATTGACTGGGGCATCAAAAATTATGTTGAGGGCGCTTTGTATGTCGGCATTTTGCCGCTGGCGCTGTCAGTTTATGCCTTGTTTGCCTTGTTCAGGCGGCGCTTCGCCGGCGCGGAACATGCACAGTACATTATCCTGTTTGGCATATTATTGCTGCTGGCGCTGTCCTTTATGTTCGGCGCGCCGACTTATGCGCTGGTGTATCGCCTGCCCGGCATCAATCAACTCAATTCACCCTTTCGCTGGGTCTTCGCCATGACTCTGGCGGTGTCGGCTTTGGCGGGGATTGGCGTCCATCTGCTGGCGGCGCGGCGGCGGCCGGCCAATTTCTCGGCGCGGCTGCCCAAGCTGTTTGCCTGTTTCCTCGTTATGGGCGGGCTTGCGCTTCTGGCTGGCATCGCCCTGACCTATGTCGGATTTGAACATTTTGAAGCCTTCTTCAATCGTATTGTGCAGGATATGGCGAAGGCGAGCGAAGCCTTTGCCGACGGCCGGATGTTCTACAGCTATCAAATCCCCAACCTGCTCATCCTGGCGGTCATGCTCTTGGCGAGCGGCGCCGTTTTCTGGTGGGCATCGGCAGGCAAGTCAAGACGCTGGTCGTTCTTGGCGCTGGCGGCGACGGCGCTTGATCTGCTGCTCGCCACTTATGGTTTCAATCCAGCCAGCGACCCGCTGCTGCTGGATTTTACGCCGCCGGCCATCGAATTTTTGCAGGGGCAGGCCGGCGACTTTCGGATCACGGTCTTGCAGGATCCGTCTCAAGCCAAAATCCTCAACCCCAACACCGGCATGAGCGCCGGGCTGGATGATGTGCGCGGCTATGACAGCATCATCCCCAAGGGTTATGTGGCGGCGATGCGCGCGCTTCAGCCGCAGCATGAACTGAAGTTCAATCGCATATCGCCGCTCTTCGCGTCTGACGAATGGAATCATGAAGGCGGCTATCTCGCCGTGCTGGATGCCCCGCTTTTTGACCTGCTGAACATCAAATATGTCATCACCCATCATCACATCAGCATCCCCTTGCCCAAGTGGGAAAAGGTGTACGTTGACGCGGCGGTGGCCATCTGGGAAAACGGTTCGGTCATGCCGCGGGCTTTCACGGTGGACCAGGATGATTGGAATGACAACTGGCTGGATTACCGCCGTTTTCAGACGCCTTCGGCGGCTTTGCGGGTCGACCGCTATCAGCCGGCCGCCATCACCCGCGACAGCGGCCGGGAAAAGTTCATTGATTTGCGTTTGGAGGACAAGGGATGGCTGGTCATCAGCGAAACCTACATGCCCGGCTGGCGCGCCTTTGCCCGGCCGCGCGGCCGCAGCGAAGATGCCGAATTTGGGCTGGGCGTCCGCCTGGCGCTGGCGAACTTTCAGGCGGTTGAACTGCCCGCCGGTGATTGGACGGTGCGCCTGGTCTACAGCCCCGCCAGTGTTCAGGTGGGCTTGTTCGGTTCCATGATGGGCTTTGCCTTGATTGCGTTCCTGTCGGGGGCATGGTTTTGGCGGACGACTGTCGGGATCAATACCGAACGGTCATCGGGCTTTGCCAAAATTGCCCGCAACAGCCTGGCGCCAATACTCCTGAACCTGTTTAACCGCGGCATCGACTTTGTGTTCGCGATTGTGATGTACCGCCTGCTGGCGCCGTTGGACATCGGGATTTACAACTTTGCCATTGTGCTGTTTGTCTGGTTCGATATCTTCACCAACTTTGGGCTTGACCTGTTTTTGATTCGGGAAGCCGCGCGGAAGAAACACCGCGCCGGCCACTATTTCTACCATACCGCGCTCTTTCGTTTGTTCTTGAGTCTGGCGGGGGCGCCGCTGCTGGCTGGCTGCCTGCTCCTGTGGCAAGGCTCCGGCGCCCAGGCGATTAGCGGCGACGGCTTGATCGCGATTGGCCTGCTCTATCTCGGTCTGTTCCCCGCCAGCCTGTCCAAAGGCATGACCTCGCTGTTTTATGTCAATGAACAAGCGGAAAAACCAGCGGCGGTCGCCACCATCACGACGATGAGCAAAGCGCTGTTTGGGGTGCTGGCGCTGGCGCTGGGCTATGGGATTATCGGCTTGGCTGTGGTCAGCATCTTCAACAATATCCTGACCTTTGCTCTGCTGGTTTGGGCGGGACACAAGTTTATCGGCAGCATCGGCAGACGGCGGCCCAACCGCAAACTTATCCGCGCGATGGCTGGCGAAAGTTTCCCTTTGATGCTCAATCACTTTCTGGCGACCATCTTTTTCCAAATCGACATCGTGATTTTACAGGCGATCAAAGGCGCGCTTATTGTGGCGCAGTACAGCACGGCTTACAAATGGCTGCTGGCGATCAATATCATTCCGTCATTTTTCACGCAGGCATTGTTCCCGGTGATGTCACGGCAGGCCAAGCATGATGTGCCGGCCCTGACCCGCAGCTTTGCCTTCGGCATCAAACTGCTGTTTGCCGTCACGCTGCCGGTTGCGGTCGCCTTCACCGTCCTGGCAGAACCCCTGACGCGCATCCTCGGCGGGTCGCCTTATGTGCCGCAGGGGGTTATCGCCTTGCAGCTGATGATTTGGAGCATCCCCTTTGGCTGGATGAACAGCCTGACGCAGTATGTCCTGATTGCGCTTGGACTTCAGCGCATGATCACCCGCGCCTTCATTGCCGCCGTGAGTTTTAATGTCATCGCCAACCTCCTGTTTATCCCGCAGTTCAATTTTCAGGCGGCGGCAATCGCCACCATCGCTTCGGAAATCGCGCTTTTCCTGCCCTTTATCTATCTGCTGCGCGGCCGACTGGCCCCCTTCAACATCCTGCGCCTGCTTTGGCGGCCGCTGGCGGCCCTAAGCGTCATGCTGCTGGTTCTGCTGCTGTGGGATGCGCCAGCGATTCCGGCGCTGCTGGTCGGCGGCCTCTTATACAGCGCGGCGCTGGTCGCCTTGCGGCCGCTGGATGCCGCCGAACTGGAACAGCTGTTGCCCGACCGCCTCAAGGGCTCGGCGCTGCTGATGCGCCTGCTGGTCGGCAAACGCAAAAATGCCTGAAGCGGCTTGCGAAAATCCTAACCGCCCTCGCCGGCATCCATTTCCATATCGCCGTGATTCATCTCTGCCATACTGCCCGCGCCCGCCGGCCGCAGCCAAATTTGACTGAACGCAAGCCCGCCGACTTCCGTTTCGTCTTCCCACATGTCCATCGCCTGATCGCGAACAGCAGCCTGCAAATCAATCGACTCGCCAGAGTCCAAGATGAGCCGAAATGCCAGCTGACTGCCGGGCATGATGTCTGCGGTTAGCTGGCGCAGCATGATGTGCTTGCCGCCCGGACGCAGTTCAAGGGTTTCGCCGCCGGCGATGACCAGGCTGTCCAAAGTTCGCATGCGCGCGACATGGTTTTCGACCATGGTTTCGTGGAATTCGACCTGACTGGCGGCGGAAGTCTCGGCAGCCCGGATGATGACGGCATCATCGCTGCGGTTGGTGATGTGCATGTACAAGGCGCTCGTCTCGCCGGACATGCCGCTCTGCGCTTTGGCTTCGTTCAGGATTTCATAGGGGAAGCTCTGGCGATAGACATCCCCATTGTCAAGCGTCAGGCTGGCCTCAAGAATCCAGCTGCCGCTCATCGTCCATTCAAAGGGCAGGGTGAAGACGCCATTGACCGACTCGGAAGCCGCCGAAAAGACCGGGACCATGCCGGCATGGCTCATATCGCCGCGGATGCTGATGGCGCCTGGATTTTCGATTGGGCCGCCGTCGGCGTCGGTGACCTTGACCAGCAGGACGGTTTCGCCCACTAGGCGGTCGCTGACGGAAAGTTCCAGCCGGATGTTCGCGTCCGACAGCCTTTGCTGACGGCAGGCGGTTCCCAGCGTCAGCAGCAGGGCGAAGCATAAGATGGATTGGAGCGGCTTGATTTTCATTTGTCCTGCGGTCCATTTATCCAGTCGGCGGCGGCATCAATATAGCACAGGCAAGGTCCCGAAACCTAGACCAATGTCTCCCTCCCCACAGCAATACCCTATGTAGCGTTCTATTCACAGCTTGATGTAAAATCAGGTGCAGGTATGGATTCAGCGGCGATGGTGCGGTATGGCATTTGAATTGGAAGCGTTGGTGGGGCATCTGTATATTTTTGGCGGCCGCGCGATTCGCGTCAACCCGCCGGGCGCGCGGGTAGAAGTCGCGCCGCGTTCGTCCGCCCGCGCCCGCGAAGGCGATACCTTCTTTGCCTTGGTGGCGCCATCAGGCTATATCGCTCCGACCGCTTTCTATGAACAGATGGCGAAACTGGCCGCCGAACGGTATTTTAACGCCGGCGGCAGCGTCACCATTGCGCTTCGCACCATGTTTCAAGCCCTCAATCGCAGCCTGTATGAACATAACCGCGCCGGCCAGCAGTCCTACGAAGCCAGCATTATTGTCGCCATCCTCCACGGCGAGGATGTGTATGTCGGGCGGGTTGGGCCGGTGGTGTCGGCGCTGCATACGAACAGCTTGACCTTGACCTTTCCCGAAGACTTTTCTGATGATGAACCGCTGTTCAGCGCGCCTTTGGGCGTCCTGCCAGAGCCCGATGTCAGTATGGTGCGCTATGCGGTCAATGCGGGCACCCGCCTGCTGCTGTCGGATGCCAACATCGCCGATATTCCCAGCGCCGAACTGGACGGCATCCTGATTGAAAGCGATATTGAAAAAGCGCTCGACGGCCTGCGTAAGTCCATCAGAGTGCAGGGACAGCTGATGCTGGTGGAATTGGTTCCGCCCGAGTTTGAGAGTCCGGTATCCGCCGCGCCCGGCGAATCATCGACCGAGGTGAACGCCAGACTGGCTGAAGCCCGCACTCAAATCGAAGCGGAACAGCAGCCGCGGCAAAGCCAGCGACAGGTGAACCGGGGCGAACTTGTCAAACGGGCCCAAGCCAAAGCCGCCAGGCGGGCTGCCGGCGGCCTGCGGCTGTTGAGCCGGCTGCTTGAACGTTTTTTGCCGCTGCCCGATCCAGAATCGGAGCGCGGTCTTGCATCAGGCGCGATTACGATGGCGGTGCTGCTGATCCCGATTGTCATCGTCGTGATTGTGGTGCTCTCTTGGGTGCCTAATATCGGTGAGACGGATTTTGATCAATGCCTGACCCGCTTGGAAGAAGCGGCTGATCTGGCGCGGACCATCGACAGCAATGACCGCCGCGGCGTGCTGTCGGCCTGGAATGCGACCTTGCTGGTGGTCGAAGGATGCGAGGGCTTGCGGCCAGCCGATCCGACAGTTCATGCTTTGCGCGAGGAGGCGCAGAATGTCATTGATTTGCTAAACAATATCCAGCGGCGGGCGGCGACTGCCTTGACCGCCTTTCCCAATGCCAGCATTACGCGTCTGCGCTTGCAGGGATTGGATATGTACGCCCTGGATGCCGGCAGCAATCTGGTGTATCGCATCAAACTTGATGATGAAGGCGCCGGCGTGGTTCAGCAGGAGCCAGTCCCGAATATGCGCTTGGGCGCCACGGTTCAAGGATTGAGCATCGGACAGATTGTGGACATTGCCTTTGATGATTTGTCTGGCGAACTGGCGCTGATTGACGAGAAGGGCACCTTGGTGCGCTGCTCGCCGCAATTCATCATGGACTGCAATGCACAGCGCATACTGGCGGTTGACCAGTGGCAAAAACCGATTGCGCTGACGATATGGGGCCGCCGTCTGTATATTCTGGACAGCGAGGGCGGACAAATCTGGCGTTATGACCCTTCGGGCGGCAGTTATGTCAGCGCCCCGCGCGAATACTTTGCCGGCGAATCGCGGCGGAATCTGCGTAATGTGGTCGACTTCACCATCAGTCAGCGCGGCACAGTGTATATCTTGTATAACGATGGCGTGATGAAAAGCTATGTCGGCGGCTATGAACAGCCTTTTGCCTTTAGCGGCTTCAATGTCGGCAGCGAACCCGATGTGGTGACCACGCAGGGCTTTGTCTTGAACGACAGCCCTTTTCAGCCGGCCTTCTTTATTATCAGCCGCCCGGCGCGGACGATATTTGAAACCACGCTGGCAGGTACGTTTATCGACAGCTATCAGGTTTTTGAGCAGGACAAGCTGGCGCTGCTTTCGTCGATTGTCGCCTATCCGGCGCAAAATATCCTCTATGTCGCCTCCGGCAATTCCATCTTCACGCTTCAAAAGAGATGAGCGGCCGCCCAGGGCAATCGCATCCAAGCCGCGTCCTTTTGACCGCCTTTCGCCGCTTGTTCTGTGATGCCCTTTTGAACGGCATCGGACGCCGGGAGCGGGCAATGAGGCGAGGATAATGTTCGGCGTCAAGGCGGCGCGCGCCAGGGCTTTTTCAGATAATTGGCGCGTCCACCGCGGTTTCTTCAGTCATAAGGCACTTCTATGATTCAAAGGAGTTCAGTAAGTGTCTCTTGCTTCATTTTCAGCTGCCAAACTTTGCCGAGACTCTGCGCTCTATAAGGTCTTGTGCTGCCATTTGCTGCCAAAACCGACATGTTTGCCGCCACTTTGGTATTCGACAGGTTTGCGGTTATATTTATCCAGAGTGAATGATTGATTATAGAAGGCAGGATATTCAATGAATCAGAAAGCGCTGATTGTTTATGGCGGCTGGCGCGGTCATGATCCCAAAGAGACATCGCATTTATTCGCCGGCTTGCTGCAAGCGGCTGGCTTGGAGGTTGTCTTGTCCGAATCGCTGGACAGTTTCCTGGATGCCGACCTGATGGCTTCGGTCGATATGGTGATCCCGGTCTATACCATGAGCGCCATCACCCGCGAGCAGGAGCGCGCGCTGCTGGATGCTGTGCGCGAAGGCGGGGTGAGCGTCGGCGGCTGGCACGGCGGTATGGCGGATGCCTTCCGCAGCAATACCGAGTATCAGTTTATGGTCGGCGGGCAATGGGTGGCGCATCCCGGCGACATCATTGATTACCGCGTCAATATCCGCGACAGCCATCACCCGATCACCGCCGGCATTGAAGACTTCAATATGCACTCGGAGCAGTATTATATGCACACCGACCCTTCCAATCAGGTCTTGGCGACCACTACCTTTAATGGCGACCATGCCGCTTGGATTGATGGCGCGGTGATGCCGGTGGTCTGGACGCGCGCTTATGGCAAGGGGAAAGTGTTCTATAGTTCGCTGGGGCATGTCATTGGCGATTTCGATGTGCCGCAGGCCCGCGAAATCGTTCGGCGCGGGCTGCTGTGGGCGGTGGACCGCCTGTAATGCCGGGCTTTATCTGTCGCGGCTGCGAGAGAGGCTGCGGTGGCGGAATCTGATTTGCCATACGCGCAGCGCCGCTTCCAAGGCAATCGAGATGGACATTTTGGATGTCCCGCGAATCCTGTCGGGGAAGTGTATCGGAATCTCTTTGATGTTGAAGCCGAGCCGATGAGCCACAAAAATCATCTCGACCTGAAACACATAGCCGTTGGCTTTGACTTGATCGATGTTCATCCCCATCAGACTCGCTCGATGAAAGAGCCGAAAGCCGCCGGTGGCATCGTTAATCGGTATGTTGAGGATGCCCGGCGTATAGATGCGATTTGCCCACCGGCTAAGCCATTGCCGCAAGAATCCCCATTGTTCATCGACGCTGCCGCCCTTGACATAACGCGACCCAAGAACGATGTCATGGCGGCGCGCCTGTTCCAGCATTTGCGGGATATATTTGGGCTGGTGAGAAAAGTCGGCATCCATTTGAATGATGATTTCAGCGCCAAGCGACAAAGCCTGCTTGAAGCCCTGTTTGTATGCCGGCCCCAAGCCCTGTTTTTCCGGACGATGCAGGACATACATTTTCCCTTGATAGCGGGCTTGCCGCGTCAAGGCTTCAGCGATGTTCCCGGTGCCGTCCGGCGAGTTGTCATCCACAATCAGCAAATGAAAATCAGGGATGTCCAAGTCAAAGAGCGCAGCGGCGATTTCGCGGATGTTTTCCTTTTCGTTATAGGTTGGCAGGACGACCATCACTTTGGCGGGAGCGGCGGACATAAATACCTCCTGGCATCGCGCCGCCTGTCATATCGCAGCCGCGGCGCTTGTAGGATGCCCCTTCTGGCGGCCGGTATTCAGGCGCCGCGCCTAATCGTCCAGCAGGGAGTTGACGGCTTCGGCGACATGCCCGGGAGTGAGTCCGTACGCTTCATAGATTTTGGCATAGGGGGCGCTGGCGCCAAATCGATCCACGCCGAGCGCGATCCCGTCGGCGCCGATATATTTGGTCCAGCCGAGGGTGACGCCGGCTTCAATGCTGACCCGCTTTGCCGCGCTGGCTGGCAGGACGGTTTCCCGGTAAGCCGCGCTCTGGTCTTCAAAGCATTCCCAACAGGGCATAGACACCACCCGCACCCGAATGTCCTCTTCTTCGAGCAGGCCGGCGGCATCCAGCGCAATGGCGACTTCGCTGCCGCTGGCGATAATAATCGCGTCGATATCGCCAGATTCATGCTCGGACAAGACATAGGCGCCGCGCGCTACGCCTTCATGGATGCCGTCGTCATTGCCGACCAAAACCGGCAAATTCTGGCGGCTAAGGACGATGGCCGCCGGATGGTTGAGTTCGGCGATCGCCGCCCAGGCGCCGGCGGTTTCGGTGGCATCAGCCGGACGGAAGACATAAAGATTGGGCATAGCCCGCAAAGCCATCAGATGTTCAACCGGCTGGTGAGTGGGTCCGTCTTCGCCCAGCCCAATGCTGTCATGCGTGAAGACATAGACGGTCGGGATATCCATCAGGGCGCCGAGACGGATCGCCGGGCGCATGTAATCGCTAAAGGTGAAGAAGGTCGCGCTGTAGGGTTTGACGATGCCGCCATGCAGCGCCAGCCCATTGACAATCGCGCCCATGCCATGTTCGCGCACGCCAAAGCGCAGGTTGCGTTTGGCCGCCAGCTTGTGGCCGGTGTGGTTCGCGCCTTTGATGAGGGTCTTGGTGCTGCCGGCGAGGTCGGCATCGCCGCCAATCATGGTTGGAGCAAACTGCGCCAGCGCATTGAGCGCATCGCCGCCGGCGCTGCGGGTTGCGATTTGCTGTTCATGCTGCCAGCGCGGCAGGCTTTCGCGCCAGCCGGCGGCGAACCTGCCGGCCATCGCCCGGTCCCATTCCACAGCGAGTTCGGGATATGCGCTGCGCCAAGCCTCATAGACCGCGTTCCATTCGGCTTCGGCGGCGCCGCCGCGGTCAATCGCGCGGCGGAAGTGCGCCAGCGCATCGCCGGGGATAAAAAAGCTGTCTTCAGTTTGCCACCCCAGCGTTTTCTTTGCCAATCTCACTTCATCTTCACCGAGCGGGCTGCCATGCGCTTGGCTGGTGCCCTGTTTGTTGGGGCTGCCGTAGCCGATGATGGTGCGAATGGCTATCAGGCTGGGCTGATCTTTCACCGACTGCGCCGCTTCAATCGCCCGACTGATGGCGTCGATGTCGTTGCCGTCAGCCAGGCTGATGACCTGCCAGCCCATCGCCCGGTATCGCTGCGGGATGTCTTCGGTAAAGGTCATCGCGGTCTCGCCATCCAAGGTAACCTGATTGTCATCATAGAGGAAAATCAGCTTGCCCAGCCCCCAGTGGCCGGCGAGCGCCGATGCCTCGATGCAGACGCCTTCCATCAGGTCGCCGTCGCTGACCAGCGCATAGGTGTGGTGATTGACGACATCATGCCCGGCGCGGTTGAAATAACTTGCCAGATAAGCCTCTGCCAGCGCCAGACCGACCGCCGTCGCCGCGCCCTGTC
Source organism: Phototrophicaceae bacterium (assembly GCA_965203755.1). GTDB lineage: Bacteria > Chloroflexota > Anaerolineae > Aggregatilineales > Phototrophicaceae > UBA6055. Next base: position 1,807,391 of record OZ241910.1, read on the forward strand.
CGAGTGGGCCGGTGGTGGTTTCGACGCCGGCGGTGTCGCCATATTCAGGGTGCCCGGGGGTATTGCTGCCCCATTGGCGGAAGTTTTTGAGGTCATCCAGCGAGACATCGAAACCGGTCAGATGCAACAGGGCATACAAGAGCATCGACCCATGCCCGGCGCTAAGGACAAAGCGGTCGCGGTTTGCCCACTTGGGATTTTTGGGGTTGTAGCGCATCTGTTTCATCCACAGGGCATAAGCCATCGGCGCCGCGCCCATCGGCAGGCCCGGATGCCCGCTGTTGGCTTTCTGCACCGCATCCATTGACAAGGTGCGGATGGTATTGATAGCAAGGTTCGATAATTCAGACACCGGTTCACTCCCATATTCTGGACACTGTTCATCGCATCGCGCATTATCATACTGGATGTTTGCACATCGTCCAGCCACTTTTGCGAATTGGCGGTTTTGTGATTGGAACTTTGGAACATAGGGCCAAGGCAGCTTGATTATGGCAAACATAAAAAGGCGAATATCGTCTATCCACCCACAGCGCCATGCCGTATCAATGGGTCTTATTCTGGGCGCGGCTCCACCCGAAAGCGAACCGCCGTCCGTTCCTGCCCGTCAATATCGACTTCGGTGAAGTAGGGGATCGTCACGATATCAATCTCATCCCCTTCAAGATACCCGCGGGCAATCGCCAAAGCCTTGACCGCCTGGTTGACGGCGCCGGCGCCAATCGCCTGCACTTCAGCCAGATGATGCTGGCGGATGACGCCGGCAATGGCGCCGGCGACAGCCGTCGAACGCGAGCGTGACGAGACTTTAATAATATCGGGTTTGTTTTCTGTATATGCACCAACGTCTTCTGCAGCAGAATCGGTTGAGGGTACCTGGCTGTCATGCTCAAACATTTTCCCCCCTGTCAATCTAAAAACAATTTAAGTCAAACGATTAGATTACGATAAGGATTTTACCTTCTAATTGGCCGTAAGTCCACAAAACGCAAGCGATTTCTCTTGAATGTCCGCGCCTTTCATCGAGAATCATCGCTTTCCCGTCCGGCATAACGTCATAATAAGGCTGATAGAAGCCCAAAGCGGAAGCGGGCATCGACTTATTGCGAAACGACAAGGCGTTCGAAAAATTGAAAACAGCGACTTATCCCAAATTTTGCCGCAATTTGGGGTGATTATGGAACAATGGCGGTAATGTTAAGCTGTGAATTTTTTCACCGCGCGGCTGGCGGTACAGACCTTCGCCGCCTGTTTTTGGGATATCGGCGTCAATTTGACCTGCTTTGGCTGGCATATTCCATTTTTTCCCAACCTGATTTGCGATAACCGAAGCTAGCCGCCGCCGCGATGATAGGGCGAATTATCCCAAAAAAACCCCGCAAAATATCCCAACCTTAAAATTTCGCGTTTGATTTCATATCTGCTTGAGTCATGGGTGGCAATCGGCTATACTGTGGTCACCTGCATCAGAAAGTACGCTTCGGCAGGTGGTTTTTCGGAACTGGGGACATTATGCAGTCGGCAAGCGCCCCGACTGGCTGCATCACTAGATTTAGACATACTCAATTCAATTTTCGTCGGATGCGAAGCAGGATTTTAGCCCTGAGCGTTTAATGCACCTGTTTGTCAGCAAGGCTTGCGTGATAGTGAATGGAGATTGCAGATGGTGAGCGATGCCCGGAAAGCATGGAAACTAGCGACCGACCTGCTTGAATTGCGGTGGGACCGCGCGGTCTATGAAACCTGGATACGCCCGACCGAGTTTTTAACATTCGAGGCGAACACCTTTATCATCGGCGTTCCAAACAGCTACATCTGCGATATGTTAAGACACCGCTTGCGTGCAGATATCAAGGCCGCACTGTGCGAGGTGCTCGATATCAAGGTTGAGATCGAATTTCGAGTGCATCGCTCCAAGCCCAATATCGAAGACATCAATGAGGAGATGCCGCTGTTTCGGCTTTTATCACAGCAAGACGAAAACGATAAAGCCGCGTCAAGCGCCGGGCCGCCGGCATCGGATCTGCCGGCAAGCACGATTAATCCGAATATGGTGTTTGAACGTTTTATTGTCAACGATTCCAATCATATTGCAGCCAAAGCGGCGCAGATTATCGCCGAGCATCCGGCGTCCGTCTACAATCCCTTTTTAGTTTATGGCAGCGTCGGCATCGGCAAAACCCATCTGCTTCAGTCCATCGCCAACTCATGCCAGCAGCGCGGATTGCATGTCTTGTATGTGCCTTCCGAAGCGTTTACCAATGATCTCGTCAAAGCCATCCGCGACCGCGCCACGGCGCAGTTCCGTCAAAAATACCGTTCGGTGGATGTCTTGCTGGTGGATGACATTCAGTTTATCCGCGGCAAAGACACCACCCAAGAGGAATTCTTCCATACCTTCAATACGCTGGTGAACTTCAACAAACAGATTGTGCTGGCGTCCGACCGCCATCCCCGTGAACTGGAGACCCTGGAAGACCGCCTGCGGTCGCGTTTTCAGGGCGGTCTGGTGACCGATATCGCCCCACCCGAACTCGAAACGCGCATCGCCATCATGGAACTGTGGGCGCGGGAACGGCGCCTGGAGATGCCAAAGAATATGCTCCGTATGGTCGCCGAGCGGTCATCGGGCTGTATCCGCGAGCTGAATGGTTTGTTTAATCAGATTGCGGCGCGTCTGCGGCTGAACGGTGAAGATCTGACCATGCGCCGCGCCGAAGCCACGCTCAACTACTATGAAAAACCCCGCGAACATATCACAGTCGCTTATATTATCGAGGTGATCGCGGCCGCTTTTAACCTGGAGAGCGATACCATCAAAAGCAAGAAACGCATCGCCCGCATCAATCATGCCCGTCAGCTGGCGATGTTTTTGGCGCGGGAAATGACCGAAGCCTCTTTGCCACAGATCGGCGATGTCTTTGGACGCAGCCATACGACCGTTCTGCACGGCTGCAACAAAATCAAAGAAGAGATCGAGATGGATACCGCCTTAGCCTCGCGGGTGCAGCGCCTCCGCAACCAGATATCAAGAGTGTAACCGCGGCATCTGATTCTATGGATATGCCCGGCTTCATCGCTTGGCCGGCGCTTGCCCAGCCACTGGGACTATGAACCAAAGCTGGTTATCGCTACAATCAGCATAACCAGAATAACCGGTCCATCGGCTGGCGGCGAGCCGGCGAGATGGGTTTCGCGCCAGGCTGAAGCGCCAGGCTGCCAATTAGTCTCATCCGGATACGTTATGCAACTTGCGACACCATCTGCCGGGCTGTTACTGTTCATTTTTTTGCCGCTCGTTTGGTATATTGGCTTTCCGCGCCATGCCTTTCGCCGCCGGCGCGACAGCATCAGCCTGATGCTGCGGACGGTGATGGTCGTGCTGCTGGTGCTGGCATTGGCTGGATTGCAAAATGTGCAGGCGGTGGATCGACTGGCGGTTGTTTTTTTGGTCGATGTATCCGACAGTATGGGCGCCGCCGCACAAGACCGGCAGCTGGCATACATCCGGGCAGCTCTTGCCGGCAAAGCGCCGGACGATGAATGGGCGGCGGTCTTGTTTGGCGACAATGCCGTCCCCGAAAGTGATTTCAGCATCGTGCAGAAAATTGAGGCTTTTGCCTCCATACCTGTGACGACGCATACCGATATTGCCAATGCGATCCAAACTGCCTTGTCGATGTTTCCGCCTGATGCTTCGCGCCGAATCGTGATTTTGAGTGATGGGCAGGCAACGCAGGGGGATGCCATCGCCCGCGCCCAACGGGCTTCGGCCTCTAATGTCGAAATCAGCTTCGTGCCCCTCTTCCGCCAGGCCGCGCCCGACGTCCGCATCACCGCCCTGGATGCCCCCGGGCGGGTTGCCGAGAACCAGAGCTTTGATATTTCCGTCAGTATTCATGCCCAAGCATCAACCCCGGCAGCTTTGCTGATTTTTTCTGGCGGCAGCCTGATCCATGAAGAGACGCTCGACTTGCAGCGCGGCGATACTCGTTATACCTTGACGCAGACCAGCCAGTTCAGCGGCTTTCTCGATTTTTTGGCGCAGATCATCGTACCCGGCGAAAATGACAATTTCAGTCAGAACAATCAACTGGCGGCGTTTAGCCAGGTGGTGGGCCCGGCGCGGATTTTACTTGTGACCGCCGCTGAATCCGAAACGCGGTTTTTGCTGCCGGCTTTAGAACAGGCCGGTATCCTGGTCGATGTCATTGCGCCTGCCAATCTGCCCGTCAATATGGCCGGCTTGGCGAATTACAAGTCCGTCATTCTGGCGAACACGCCGGCGACCGAGCTTGCCAAGGCGCAAATGACACTCCTGGATCAATATGTCAGCGATATCGGCGGCGGGCTGGTGGTGATTGGCGGCCCGCAAGCCTATGCGCCCGGCGGTTATTTTCAGACGCCGCTGGAACGAACCCTGCCGCTCGAAATGCAGATTAAAGACCAGCAGCGTCTGCCGCAGCTGACTATCGCCTACCTCATTGACCGTTCGGGCAGCATGGGGCAGACTGGACGAAGCGGCGTGCCGAACCTGGAATTGGCGAAGCGGGCGATTGTGCTTTCGCTGGAACTGCTGCAGCCGACCGACCGCGCCGCCATCGGCACTTTTGATACCGGCGGCGCGTGGGTCGTGCCTTTTCAGCCGGTGAACGATTCGCAGGCGCTCATCGCCATGGCCAACACGATTCGTTCTGGGGGCGGCACCGATATTCTTGCCGGCCTGCGTTTGGTTGAGCGCGATATTATTCAGGAACCCTCAGCCATCAAACATTTGATTCTGCTGACCGATGGCGGCGCCAACCCGACCGGGCTGGTCGAATTGACGGAACTGCTTCATGATGTCTTTGATGTCACCTTGTCCACGATTGCGATTGGGCGCAATCCCGCTAATTTCCTCGAGCGGATGGCAGAAGCCGGCGCCGGCAATTATTACCGCGTCGGGGATGTCGAACAGATCCCGCTTATCTTTGCCCAAGAAACGGTATTGGCATCGCGCTCCTATATTGTGGAAGAATCTTTTATCGCCCGCGTGACCGGCAATAGCGCTATTCTTGACGGGATTGACAGTTTGCCACCCCTGCGCGGCTATGTAGCCGCCACGCCCAAGACCGCCGCCCAGCGCATCCTTAGCGGCCCCGAACCCTTCTCGGACCCAATTCTGGCGTCCTGGCAGTATGGCTTGGGCCGGGTGGTCGCCTGGACATCGGATGCAAGCGCGCGTTGGGCAAATGAATGGGTGACCTGGGATGGTTTCTCGCGCTTTTGGGGGCAGGCGGTCACCTGGAGCATCAACGCCGGCGCCAGCAGCAATCTTGAAACCCGCGTTATGATGGAAAATGAACGGGCGCGAATTGTGGTGGATGCCCGCGATAGCGAAGGCGAGTTCCTCAATGGTCTGCTGCTGAACAGCGCGGTCTTAGACCCAAGCGGAGACAGCCGCCGGATCCCGCTCCAGCAGACCGCCCCTGGACGTTATGAAACCACCTTTAACCCCCAAACCGAGGGCGCCTACTTTCTGAATATCCATGGCAGCGCGCAGCTTGAGGATCAGGAAATGGCGCTGACTGATCTCAATGGCTGGGTCATGTCCTATTCACCGGAATATATCCCGCGCGAACAGGATGCCCGGCTGCTGGCGCAGATTGCCGATATCACCGGCGGGAGCAATCTTGGGGGAACGCCGACCGATGTCTTTTTGCATAACCTTGGCGAACGTCAAGCCAAGACGGCTATCTGGGAGAGTCTGGTGTGGATTGCGCTGATTTTGCTGCCCTTCGATATTGGGGTTCGGCGGCTGATCATTACCCGCAGTGACCTGAATCGCCTGCGCGCCTGGCTGTCTGGTCAGCCGTCCGAGGCCGAAGCGCGGTCGCCACGGCTGGAAACCCTGCTCAATGTCCGCCAGCGCAGCCGCGAATCGACCGGTTATGGCGAAGCCGGCTTGATGGATGCGGTGGGGCGGCGCCAGCCCGTCTCCTTTGATGCCGAACCCAAAGACGACGACCTGCCGCCAGCGCCGCCGGCAAGCGCCCCGCCGCCTAGCCCGCCAGCCGCGGATAATCTAGGATCGCGGCTGCTGCAAAGGCGCAAGAAACGCCGCCATGAGTCTGACGAATAAGTCGCTGCTGTGTTCAGACAGTCTCGAGTATAATGAGTTATCTATTCTTAACATAGATAAAGGTTGGTTTATCATCAAACAGTTATCCTTGTTTTCCGACGATCCTGTGACCGCATCCAACGATTATTTGTCGATGATGTATGAAACCGACAGTGTGACATCTTCGGCTGCACGGGTCAATCTCGAGCGAAAATATCAATCGGTATTGCAGCCAACAAATCGGTTCAATCGCCAGCTTGTGAGCTATCAAGCCAACAAATCTGCCAAAATGCACCGTTGGTTTAAGTATAAAGAGGGCTTTTCGGCGAGGCTTGTGCACAAACTGATACAGGAGTTTGATCTAAAGCACCGGCAGCATGTCCTTGATCCGTTTGCAGGTGTATCGACGACTTTGCTTGTGGCGCAGGAATTTGGACTTCATGCAACCGGCATTGAAGTCATGCCAATAGGTGAGGTTGTTTGGCAGGCAAAATCAAGGGCTTGGCAATATGATGTCTCGTCGTTACAAGCGGTGCGCGAATGGGTCAAATCAACACCACCCCAAAAATCCGAGCGGGTTTTCCCGCATGTTCCGATAACCTGTCACGCCTTTGATGCTGCACAGGAAGCGCATTTAATGTGGTACGATGAACAGTTTCAAGCATGGCATGTCGAGGATAATATGCAGGTCTTGCTGAAGTTTGTCCTGCTGTCTACGCTTGAAGACATCAGCTATACCAGCAAGGATGGGCAATATCTGCGATGGGACAGCCGCGCCGAGAAAGTTCAACAGCGAAATGCCAAACGAATCGCACAAGGGAAGAAGCCATCCAAGGCATTCCACAAAGGCGAAATCCTGGATGTTCGCTCCGTAATTATAGAAGCGCTCGATCTTATTATCCTCGATGTCTCGATGATGAATCGACCATCTATATGCGGCGAGCAGAAGCTCATTCTTGGAACGGCGCTTGATGCCTTGCCCATGCAGCCGGATAATCATTTTGATGCAGTGATTACGTCCCCACCCTATTGCAATCGTTATGATTACACCCGGACTTATGCTTTGGAGCTAGCTTTCCTGGGGCTTGGCCATCAGGCATTTCTCGATCTGCGCCAGACACTATTAAGCTGTACCGTTGAAAACAAGTCCAAAATTCAACAGTTGCGGATCCTTTATTCACAAATGGGTCGGCTTGACGATTTCACGAAAATTATAAACATGCTCGAAAATCACGAGGCCTTTCAGGAGATATTGGGCGCACTTCGACTGCGGAATAAACGCGGTGAAGTCAATAACAAGGGAATTATTTCCATGGTCGAGGGCTATTTTACCGAGCTGGCGTTTGTAACATACGAGCTCTTTCGGGTTTGCAAAGCCGGGGCATCCGTTGCAATCGTCAATGACAATGTACGATACAGCGGCGAAATTATCCCTGTAGACTTGCTGATGACAGACATTGCCGTCGAATTTGGCTTCACTCCCGAAACGATTTATGTTCTCTCGCAACGCAAAGGCAACAGCAGTCAGCAAATGGGCAAATACGGACGGGAAGCGCTGCGAAAGAGTATCTTGATTTGGAAAAAGCAATGAAAGATTGATGATGCCTTCCAAACACGAGACATGGCGCTTGGATCAATTTGCCAAGAGTATATTTTTCCATCAGAAACTCCACGCATGGGGATTGGTTGAGGTTGCCGAACAAATCGAAACCATAACTGGAGAGAATCTGGATTGGAGACTCGATAAACTAAACATATCTTCAAAAGCATGGAATAAAATCATCCACAGCGGGATAAAGCCTGTTATTGTATTCGCTCATCCGGATGTGCTGACAGCCATAGTGAAATCAGTCAGTTACTATCGAATGCTGGCGATGGTTTCGCAAAAATCAATGAATCAAATCGGGCTTCGGACAACGCGGCTTGAGCAGACAGGCAGCTTGCCGGATTCCGATTTGGCAGTACGGATTGCACAACGTCTTAACCGAATCATCAGCAGTCTCATTGAAACCGAACATCAAGTGGACAGACGTGAATTTGATATGTGGCGCGGCATGGCGGCCGGGTCACAAGCGCAAGGCTCATGGCAAAATGCCAAAGGGAATCGTGCAGAAAACGCAATTAGAAATGACTTGATATTAAAATTGCAGCAATCGAATTTGATCGACAGTGACTTTTTGGTTGACGCGAATCGCCGAGTTATCGAACTGGCCTTGCATGATGGCAGGCTGTTAAGAATGGGCGATGAGCCTGACCTTGCCATTTATGCCAACGGTGAAATTAAAGTTGCGGTCGAAATTAAAGGCGGAATTGATGTTGCCGGTGTGCTTGAACGGGTAGGAGCGGCAATAAAAAGTCTTCGGCGAGTCAAAGAAGAAAATCCAAAAGCGATAACCATACTGCTTATGCAGGCTGTATCCATGTCACAGCAGGCTGAAAGAGATATTTTGTCTAATCAGGACAGCATTGACTACTGGTTTACAATCGAAGATATCCTGGAAGATTCCTCGCTTAAATCTGACTGTTATTCCCTGATGGGCTTGGTTCAGTAATCGTACATGACTATTGCGCTTGAGCTTCTTCCCACAGGAACACAGCCAAGTCCATGTCGCCGGGCGAATGACCGAAGTCGGTCAGCATGGTCGTTCCTTTACAAGCCGGTACATGCCATCTCGCTGCATCGCCATTTATGATAGTATAATGGTTGCAGCCTTGCTGTTGTAGAGCGCTTGCTGCGAATCGCCTCGCGGGGCAGTGGGAGAAGTTTTGGATGCTGGATGTTCTTGTGAGCTTGGCGGTGATCATCGCGGCGGTGTATTTGCTGGCGGTCATTACGGATCGTTTTTTTATTGTCAGCCTGGATCAAATATCGCGTCGACTGAACTTGTCGGATGAGGTAGCCGGCGCGTCGTTGATGGCTGTGGGCTCTTCGGCGCCGGAACTGGCGATTGCGCTCATGGCGCTGTTCACCAATGACGGCGCCCACAGCGATGTTGGCATCGGGACGATTGTCGGCTCGGCGGTCTTCAATATCCTGGTGATTACCGGGGTGTCCGCCCTTGTCGCCGGCGGTTTGCACATTCATGTCTTTGCCATCCGCCGCGATACTTTTTGTTATCTGGTGTCCATTGGCTATCTGGCGCTCGTCTTCCGAGATGGCGAAGTTCTGCTGTGGGAGGCGGTATTGGGGTTGGCAGCCTATGCCGTTTATGTGCTGCTGCTTGTCTTTCTCAAAGCGCCGCCAGCCGCCGAAGCCCCACAGGCAAATGAGGTTAGCAAGCCGCGGCCGCAGCCAGCGCCGCGCCGCAGCGTTTTGCATCATCTCGATTCGGTCATTGTTCGGCTTGTCAGGATGATTGCCGGCGCGCCCCAAAAGAACTGCCTGCGGGCCTTTCTGGTGGCTATCGGCTTGATTGTGACGCTAAGCTATGTTCTGATTCAATCGACCATTGTCTTCGCCGCCGGCCTGGGTATTTCACCGGTGATTGTGGCTTTAACGCTGCTGGCGGCCGGAACATCGGCGCCCGACCTGATCGCTTCGATTGACGTCGCCCGCGACGGACGCGGCGGCATGGCGGTGGCGAATGCCATTGGCTCCGATATCTTTGACGTTTTCATCGGCTTGGGGCTGCCCTGGTTTGTCGCCATCGTCTTTCAGGGAGCAAGCTCCATCCACGTCGGCACAGACGGGCTGTGGGTTTCTATCGGCATTCTGGTGGCGACCACGCTGGTCTTGTATGTCTTTTTGGAAACCAAGCGGACACTTAGCCGGATGGAGGGCTTGATTTTGCTGCTCCTGTACCTGGCATTTGTCATTTATACCCTCGTTTCAGGAGCGGCTGTCTAGCGATGAAGCAGCGCATTTTGCAGCCAGAATATGGCGGTCGGGATGTCCTCAAGCTGCCGCTTATCGGCTGGCTTTTGCGCCAGCGATACGGCCGAGCAGCCTTGCAGCTGCTCCTGACCGTCATTGCCGCCGCTCTGATGATTGACGGCTTTATTGGTCCGCAGTCGGCGGCCCGCAATCTGGCGACGGTCACCGCCTGGGTGCATTATCGAGGCATTGTGGTGGTTGCGCTGCTGCTGGCGGGCAATCTGTTTTGCATGGGCTGCCCTTTTACCCTGCCGCGCAGCCTGGCAAAACGTCTGTCACTAAGCGGGCGCCGCTTCCCCAAGCGATTGCGAAATAAATGGCTGGCGATTTTCAGCCTGTTTGTCCTTTTCTTTCTGTATGAGTTTCTTGATCTGTGGGCGAGTCCCTGGCTGACCGCTTGGGTGATTCTGTTCTATTTCGGCGCCTCCTTTGTGCTGGAAGCGGTCTTTGTCGAATCGGCATTTTGCAAATATGTCTGTCCGCTCGGCTCATTCAACTTTGTCTATTCAACCTTGTCGCCGACCCAAATCGCTGTCAGATCGCCGGCTGTTTGCGCCAACTGCGTCGGTAAGGAATGCGTCAACGGCAGCTATGCCCGCCAGCCGGTGATTCGCCTGGATGAGATCGCGGCTGCCGGCGGCCGCGGTGAAAAACGGACGGTTGAGGTCAAACATGGGCCGCAGGGCGCGCTCGGCTGCGGCACGCTGCTGTTTGCGCCGCAGATCCGCAGCAATATGGACTGCACAATGTGTTTGGACTGTGTTCGCGCCTGCCCGCACGATAATGTCAGCCTGTTCACCCGCCAGCCCGGACGCGAATTAAGCCCAGCCGGCAGCTGGCCGCGGCGCTTGGATCTGTCGATGTTGGTGATCGCGCTGGCGTTCATGGGCATCTCGAACGCCTTTGGCATGGCGCCGCCCTATTATGAACTGCAAGCATGGCTGGCGCTGAATTTGGGCATCGCCAGCGAGTTTCTGGCGCTGCTGCTGATTTTTGGGCTGTGCAGCCTTGTTCTGCCAATGGCGGCCGCGGCGGCGGCCGCCGGTTTAGGATTGCGGCTGACCGGCATGCACAGGCGCGATTCCATTCGGGATACCTTGGCCGCCTTTGCGCCGGCTTTCGCGCCGATTGGATTTGGCATCTGGTTCGCACATTACAGCTTTCACTTTTTGGCGGCGCCTGGCTTGATTGTGCCGGTCATTCAGGAGTTCCTAGGCGCCGGCGGCGATTGGCAAAATTGGAGCTTCGCCGTTGACGCCAGCATCATCGGCATCATCCAACTGACGGCGCTGGTTGGCGGTTTCCTCTGGAGTCTGCGCCTGGCGCAAAAGACAGCCCTGCGGCTCTATCGCCGCAAAGGATTGGCGGGCCTGCTGCCCTGGGCCTTGGTGTTCCTGATGATGATGCTCTTCGCCTGGCAAATTTTCACCATGCCGATGGAGATGCGCGGCGCGGTGACGCTGTTTGGCTGAACGTCACCGCAAGCGCATCAAAACAGCCGGCCTGCATTTTTATACACAGAGCCATTGACAGCCGGCGAATAGATATTCTACCATAAAGACCGTGCAGCATCGTTCACAGGCGGCAGATTTTATGATTCATACATTCTGTCAATGGATTCGCAGATGCCTCAATTTTTTTCTTAGCCAGTTGACGCGCGGCTTCACCATGATGCGAAAACAGATTGGCGGCGGACGCGTCCTGGTCAAACGGGGAGACGTTTATTATATCCCGCTGTGGCTGCTGATTGCCATCGCGCTGGCGCTGGCAGCCATTTGGGGCGGCGCCGCTCAACTGGCAGGGCGCGTCTCATTGACTGCCCATCCGCCGCCAGAAAGCGAGCTTGCGGATTTCTTCGCGCCATCGATTCATTATTGGTCAGGCAAGATCAGCCAGTGGGCCGAGATGTATGAGGTCGATCCGCACCTGCTGGCGACTGTGATGCAGATTGAATCCTGCGGACATCCCAAGGTCATCAGCAGCGCCGGCGCCCGCGGCCTGTTCCAGGTGATGCCGTTTCATTTTGCCGATGATGAGGATATGCTCGACCCTGATACCAATGCCATGCGCGGCGGTTCGTTCCTGAATCACTGCTATCAGGCGGCCGATGGCGTCATTGGTTTGACCCTCGCCTGTTATAACGGCGGGCCCTCGGCGATCAGCCAGCCGGCGCATAGCTGGCATGCGGAAATACAGCGCTATTATCGCTGGGGGGTGGGCATCTACAACGATGCGATCACGAACCAGGCCGAAAGCGATACCTTCAATCAATGGATGAACGCCGGCGGCAGCCGTCTGTGCGCCAGCGCGCTCAACGAACTGCACAGCTATGCGCCGCCGGCCTCATCCTGAATCAATGGATGCTGCGAATCACGGAAAGCACCTTGCCCTTAATCTCGCAGTTGGCGGGATGGACATAAATCGGGTCATAAGATGGATTTGCCGGCTCCAGACGAATCGAGTCCGATTCCCGATAAAAATGCTTGAGTGTGGTCTCATTATCTTCCAGCAGCCAGGCCGCCACCATTTCACCATTGTTCGCCGTGCTTTGCCGACGCAGGATGACAATATCGCCATCCTGAATCATCGAATCGACCATAGAATCGCCGCGTACCGTCAGCGCGAAGACCTCGGCTTCGTCATAGCCATGAAGCAGCATCGTCGGCACCGGCATATAATCATCTTCATCAATGTGATGACCGCTGTCGTCTGGCAGAGAGATGGGCTCGCCAGCGGCAATCCGCCCAACCAGCGCGATGCGGTTCATATCGGCTTGGGCAGCCACGCGCTTGGTCGCCGACATGCCAGGAATCGCGCCAATAATACGCAAGCCGCGTGACACCTTGCCCGAACGTTCCAGATAGCCGGCGGCAACCAGCTTGTTCAGGTTATAATTGACCACCGATGTCGAAGCGATGCCACAGGCTTCGCCAATCTCGCGGATGCTTGGCGGATAGCCCTGCTCCTGCATATAACGCAACATAAACTTCATCATGTTCTGCTGCCGCTGCGACAGCTTCCTAAAACTTTTCATAGGTCATTCCTTTTCGTCTGCCAGGCTACACTTCAATTCCGGCTGCAAATAGGACATCTGATGCAGCTACTTTACAGTGTAGCGAACATTTGTTTGTACGTCAAATGTTCTATTGGGGCAATCGCATATAAGGGAAGGAATCCACGCTACAGGCCGCCACCTCTTCCATGCTACCATGCAAGCCATGTCAAATTCCGTCCAGGTCACACGCGAAGATGTCAAACGGCTGGCAGTCTATAAACAGGGTTTGCATCAGCGCCCAGCAGCCAACAGCCAAGCCGAACTCAAGCGGATTATAGAACGCATCGGTTTGTTGCAGCTGGATTCAATCAGCGTCGTCGCCCGCAGTCATTATCTGGTCATGCTGGCGCGCGCCGGCTTGTATCATCGGGCTGATTTGGATGATCTGCTGACCAGCGGCTTCCTCTTTGAAAGCTGGGCTCATGCCGCCTGCCAAATCCCCGCCGCCCATTACCCTTATTTTCATGCTTATATCCAACAGAAGCGACTCAAGGAAACCCGTTGGCACATCCAAAAACTTGGCGGCGAATCCCAAGCCATCATCGAACAGGTGCTGGCAGCCATCCGCGACCAAGGCCCCATGGCCTCCAAGGACTTCCAAAGCGAAGGCCGCGCCGCCGGCGGCTGGTGGAACTGGAAACCGGCCAAAGTGGCGCTGGAATACCTCTTTGACCGCGGCGAATTGATGGTCGCTTACCGCCGCCAATTCCAGCGCTACTATGACCTAAGCGAACGGGTACTCGCCGGCAAAAACCTGAAACTGGACAAAACCCTGGCCGATTATCAGCGCTGGGCGATTGAGCAGGGCCTGCGGCATATCGGCATCGCTGCCATCGACCAGATCGCCGATTATTACCGCCAGCCCAAACGGACGGCCGCCGCCATCATCAAATCGATGCGCGACCAAGGCATCGTTAAGCCAGTCAAGGTCATTGGCTGGGAAGACTCCGCCTGGATTCACCAGGACGATATCCCCTTGCTGAATGAAATCAAAGCCGGTCAGCATAGGCCGCGAATGACGGTGTTTCTGTCTCCTTTTGACAATCTGTTCTGGCATCGAGACCGCGATGAAATGCTCTGGGATTTCCACTACCGCATCGAGGTCTACACCCCCAAGCCAAAGCGCGTCTATGGTTATTATGTGATGCCGATTCTGCATGGCGGCGAATTGGTCGGGCGCATTGACCCCAAAGTGGAGCGCAAGAAAAAGCGCCTAGTTTTTCATGCCCTGCATCTTGAAGACAGAGCCCAGGTCACGTCAGAACTGACTCAAGGGCTCATCGCCGCCATTCAGGAGTTCATGACATTTCATCAATGCGAGACCTTTGAACTGCGCCAATGTCAAGCGGCGCGCCTCAAGCGAACGCTTCAAAAACATTTTGCCTGACAGACCAGCCGAGCTTCAGCGCGGCGTCTTCGCCCGAGGCCGGCCTTCGATCCTGTTCGGATGCCGTGGCAGCCGCCGGCGCTGATGATAGACAAACCATTCCATCAAAAGCGCCAGCAATGCCAAAATCACCAAGATGACCCAGAACTCCTGCAAACCCAACTGCCCATCGGTTTCCACCTCGACAAGCCCGCCGCCCAGCGCCAGGGCGCCTTCGGCAACCGGCTCAATATCGCTTTCGCCGGTGGCGAACAGGTTGACGGCAAAGCGCTGCGACTGCGTTACTTCGCCCGCCTGAAGAATCTCCAGCCGATAGAGCCCCAACTGACCGGTATCGGTGAATACCAGCGCGCTGTCGTTGACCGGCAAATCTCTCACCTCGCCCGTTGGCAATGTAATCCGGATGCCATCTGCCAGCAGAGGCGGCTGGATCACAAGTGAATCGCCCACGCTCAAGCCATCCGGCAAAGCGACAATATCGGCCGGCGAAAACCAATCCAGCAGATTAGCCATTAAAATCGGATAGGCAATCAGCAGGGGCAGATTGGAATCACGGACATCAAAGGGCAAAATGACGATTTGTCGGGCATTCACCTCGCCAACCAGCAAAATATCGCCGCCGGCCGCCCGAATCAGAGGCGCCGCCCAATCGGCTGTGACCTCCCGAAATTGAAGCAGGCTCATCTCATCAAGGTCAACAAAGTCCGTAATCGGGGATTCGCCGACGATTTCAATATCGGAAACCGTTTCAATCATCCGCCCGACCGCAAACAATGACGTACTGTTCGGCGGGTTAATAATGAGCATATCCCCGTCCGGCAGGCGGTTCGGCAGCCAGCCGTTGAACACATACAGATCGAATTGTTCGCCCGGCAGCTGCTTGTTATTGGCATTGCCGCGGAAAGTTTGCACGCCCGGCAGGCTTCGCAAGACCTGTTCAACAAAGAGATTGCTGTCTGCCGACACATAAAATATCCGCCGTGCGTTGACCTCGCTGCGAACCGTCCAGGCGCGGTTGTCCAAAGCCAGAAAATCCTGGACATCGCTGTCAAATGTCAAGGAAGCCGACAAGGTATTGAAGGCTTCGGTGATCGGCTCGTCAAATGGAATCGGCAGCTGGCTGCGGGGCGGAATGGCGCCGCTGCGCGACAAACGCAGCACATCATCCAGCCGTATCACCAGCGAGATATCGACCGCAGCATCCCCATAATTCGTCACCTGGGCAAACAGCTGCGGCGCCTGACCCGCCAGCGCGCGGACCGCCAGCGCGGTGATGGCGACATTATCCCCCGATTCGCCCACCGGCACATAAATAGGCGGCGGGATATTGGCTGGCAAACTGGTCGCCTGCCCAATCCCCCCGTCGGAAATCATAACCATACTGAAGTTTTCGGCGCCAGCGGCGCCGGCCGCCGCCAGCGTTAAAGCCGTGTCCCAATCGGCGCGGCCATGGCCGGCGCGCATGCTGTTCAGCGCCAGCCTAAGCTCGGTTTTGTCATCGGTATAGGATGTCAGGGGTTCGGCGGCTTCGCCAACTCGAATCAGCGAGATTCTATCCTGTGGATTCATATTATCGACGATGCCGAGCGCTTGCCCGACGGCCGCCTCAAATCGAGTTTGTCCGTTTATGTCATTAGCGGTCATGCTCGCCGATGCGTCCACCAATAAGGCGATCTTGCCGGCGCTCGCGGTGGGAACCGTGATAAAAGGCCGAGCCAGCGCCAGCGCCATCAAGAGCAGAATCAATAATTGCAAGAATAGCAGCAGATTACGGCGAAGCCGCTGCCAAGGCGTATTCGCTTCGGTGTCCTGGACAACCTGCCGCCAGAGGAATGTGCTGGAAATCATCTGTTCCCGGCGGCGCAGCCGCAGCATGTACAGCAGTAAAACCGGGATGGCAATGGCGAGTCCGGCAAAGGCGGCCGGGGCTAGGAATGACATCACTGACCTTCATAGTGTTCGGCGGCGGATAACCTTATCACCTTATTATAGCCGACAATGGCGCGCACAGCCAGCAGCCTTTGCGCTGTTCGGCGCTCGCCATCGACGGCGAATCAGACCCTTGCCGCTTCTTAATGACGCGCCCTCTCCAGCATGGATTCAAAGCCCGTCATCTGCGCCTTCTCGCTTGCCGATACGCCATCGCCGCCTGGGCCGCCAGCTGTCCCTGTCGGATTCGGTCGTCCAGCCGCGCCGCGCCTTTGTTCTGCGGATAAACGTCGCTGTAGTCGCTGCCAATCAGGCAGACACCGGCCGGCAGCCGGCCTTTTATAGCCGCCATCCGGGCGCGATGTCCTGGATCATAACCGGACAGTGGATCCGCTTCCGGCCAATAGTGTACTCGCTTCACAAGCGGATTCGCGCTCCAGCCATAATGTTGAATGACCGTCTGAATGATGACCGCCGGGCATATATCCGCCGCCATACGCACCCCGACTTGAATCAGGCGGCGCCTGCTGTCCGGCACGCGGCCGGGCTGATCCGTCGACAGCAGAAACGGGAAGGCGCTGTCATCTGACGGCTCCAATTTGGCGGGCAAATCGCGCTTGTGATAACCCAGCGATACGCGATAAATCGTATCATAGCGATAATCGCGCAGACGTTCGGAGATTTCCGGCGCAAAGCTGTGAAACATTCGCTCGGCAAACCGCGCCGGCACAGCCACAATCAGGGCGCCGGCATCAAACATCATGCCATTCTCCATACAAATCGCAAAACGGCGCCGCCAGCGACCCACCGTGCTTACCGCCATCCGCATCAGCCGACCGCCTTTCAGCCGGCTGGCGAATGCCCGTATCAGGGATTCCGTCCCGCCGCGAAAACCGACCCAACCGGCTCCAAAATCAAAGCGCTGCGCTTCCAGCCCAAGCTCCTCAAGCAGCGCCCAATCCGCTGTCCTTTCGCTGGCAAAGGCGCTCCCGTCCATGACAAAGCCCTTTTCCGATACCGAGGCGATGCCGCCGCCAAAACGCGGTTTGACTTCAATCACCGTATAGGGAATATGATGCTTTTCCAGTTCATAACCGGCCGCAAGCCCGCTCAAACCACCGCCGATAACAACCACGTCGCGCATATCTGCCGCCTGGATAAATCATTTATCCACTAAGTCAAAGACGATTTTGAGAGTATAATAGCTTTGATACACGATGCAAAATAAGGACTGCCATGCACAAGCAAAACCTGCATATCCAGCGTTTGAAACAGTCCGGCTATAAATTAACGCAGGCGCGGCTCACGATCCTGGGTATCCTTGAAGCCGAACGCGGGCATATCACATCGGCCGACCTCCTGGCAAAAGTCGGGCAGATCAATCCAGCGATTGGCCGCGCGAGTATTTTTCGGACGCTGGATTTATTCACGCAGCTGGGGATTGTGCGCCCAACCTATATCGACACCAGTCTGACACCGACCTATGTGATGATGCACGGCGGCCATCATCACCACGTCATCTGCACGCACTGCAACCGCTTCATCGAGTTCGACAACTGCGGGCTGGAGACGCTGACGCAAAACCTGGAACAAAGCCTGGACATCAAAATCAGCGGACATCTGCTGGAGTTTTACGGCGTCTGCCAATCCTGCCGCCCTCATCAGCCGGCCGACTAGCGCCATCCAACCCGCCAGGCACAGGAAGATCGTCAAATGGCAATAGCATGAGTGGCTGTTACAATGTCAAATATGATGCGACGATTCATGCCATTCATCGGCTTGATGCTGTTTGCGGTCAGCCTCGCCAGCGCACAGGATGCCATCAGCTACCTGCTTGCGCGCGCCAACAGCCTGCGCCAAGAAAAAGGTTTGCCGGCCTATGCCCTCCACAGCGCCTTGACGGCCGCCGCCAGCGGCCATGCCGCCTGGATGGTCGCTGCCGGCAGCATCAGCCACAAGCAGGACAATGGCTCTGGGCCGCGTGAACGCGCGCAAAATCATGGCTATCCTTCAAGTTGGGTCAGCGAAAACATCTACATGGGACCAAGCGCGCAGGCTGCCTGGACCTTCTGGTTGAATTCACCCATCCATTACGCCGGCTTGGTCAGCCCATACTACAATCACATCGGCATCGGGACTGCCAGCGGCGCCGGTCGTCATGCCTTTGTGCTTGTCTTTGGCAACTCGCTCGGCCGCCGGCCGCCATCCAGCGCAAATGCGCCGAACAGCAGCGCCGCCAGCCAGCCAGCGGCGCCGCCTGCCTATGTGCTTGGGATTGATGCCGGCGGCAATATCATGCACCAGGTCCGCCCCGGAGATACCATGGGCGATATTGCCCTGATTTATGGCTATACCTGGGAAGATATCCCATACATGCTGGAAATCAATAACATGACCGGCGATGACATTCGGCAGCTTGAGATTGGCAGCGTTTTTCTTGTTCCGCCGCAAGACGGCACGTTCACGCCGACCGCCGCGCCGCTATCCCAAACACCGACTCCATCGCCGCCGCCAACCGCGACCGCCGCGATACTGGCGCCGCCCGCGCCAATCCCGACCCGCGGCCTTGTCATTCGCTCTATTCCAACCCAAACTCTGACGCCAAGGCCGCCAGCCGCCGTGGCATCAGCCGCCGGTGAAATGCTGTCCACGCCAGCCATTTTGACTGTGGCGGCCCTTATTCAAGTCGGGATTATCGGGGCAGCCTCATTCGCTTTGATTCGCCGGCGGCGCTGATTTGATGCTGATGCCGATTGCCCTGTGCATCTATCGCAATCGTGATACAATAGCGCGGTATGGGGTGGCGGGGCAGGTGCGAAGCCAATGACGACTTATATGGACCAGGCGCTGCTGGCGCAGTCAAACAGCATAAGCGAAAAAAACGATGCCTTTGACCAGTTGGTGCGCGATTTTCAAGGCATGGCTTATAATATCGCCTATGGCAAACTAAATGACCGCCAGCTGGCCGAGGATGTTACCCAGGATGCCTTCTTAATCGCTTACAAGCGCATCGGTCAGCTGCGCGATGTGACCGCCTTTCCAGCTTGGCTCAAGCGAATTGTGATGACACAGGCTGACCGCATCGCCCGCCGCCGTCAGCCTTGGCTGGAGTCTATCGAATCGCAGCATCATCTGGCATCTTCAAATCCCTCGCCCGAAGCGCTGCTGGAAGAGACCGAACTCCGTCGGCGCGTTCGGATCGCCATCTCGGCGCTGCCCGAAAAAGAACGAGACATCACCCGCGACTATTACATCAAGGGCGAATCCCAGCGCGAAATCTCGGAACGGCTCGACATCCCCCTGGCGACCGTCAAAAAGCGCTTGCAGTATGCCCGCGGGCATCTGCGCGGCCTGATCGCCGGGTTCAGCGAAACCCTTGACCGCGCCATCTATGGTCAGCCCAAACCGCAAAAACAGTATCAGCCGGTTTATATCCGTCATTCCCATCCTCGCAAAATCCGGCCCGATGACGAGCATTAAGCATTGACGAATGGAGGCGCTTGCTCCAAACCAAGTATGGCAAGGCAGAATCAGGCATAATCCGGCGGTCGGCGTCGAACCGCCTTGCCTGATGCCATCATCCGATTATGAAACCCAACCAGAAAATCAAACGCAGCTACAGCAAACCTTTTTTCAGCCGCCGGCGGCGCGGCTTGAGCGGCCTGCCCCTGGTTCTCTTTGCGCTTTTGATGATCAGCATGATCACCGGGCTCATCCTGCTGACCTGGCAGAATTATGACCAGATGCAATACATGGTGCAGAATGCGCTGGGCATTGCGCCCACACCCACGCTGCTCGCCAGCGAACGCGCCTGGCAGGGAATCACCCAGTACAATGCCGGACAGGTGGAGGCGGCGCGCGCCGAATTTGAGTTGGCGGTGGAGCAGCGGCCTGATGACATCAACTACCTTTACGAATATGGCCGCGTTTTGATTGAGCTTGACCAATATGACGAAGCCGTCCTCATTGGCGACCGCGCCATCGACGCTGCGCCCGATGATGTCCGCGGCTATGCCCTCAAGGCGCGCGCCCTGATGTGGAGCGACCCCGGCACGGCGATCCCGATAGCGGTGTCCGGCTTGGAAATTGACCCCGGCTTTGCCCCGCTTCACGCCGCCCTGGCCATCGCCTACACCCGCATCGGACGCTATGCCGAAGGCTTGCAGCGGGGCATTCGCGCCATCGAGCTTGACCCGCTGGATTCCTTTGCCCACCGCGCCTATTCGATTCCGCTTATTTATACCGGGCGCAGTTCGCAGGCGATTGAACAGCTGGAAGCGGCCGTGGCGATTAACCCGAACCTGACGGGGCCCTACTTTGAGCTTGCCGCCCAATACCGCGCCATCAACGTCCCCGAAATGGCTGTCGGGGTCTATCAGCGCATCTTGAGCATGGATGACGGCAATGCCAAAGCCTACCTCCGCCTCTGCGAAACTTATGCCTCTATCGGTGAATTCATCACCGCCACCGGCTTTTGCGAGACCGCGCTGGACATCGACCCGGCTTATGCTTCGGCTTGGCGCATGCTGGGACAGCTGCAATACAACCGCCGCAACTACGAAAGCTCGATTGAATCCTTTAACAGCTGCGTCCAGTTCGGTTCAACCGAAGTGGAGTGTTACTATATTCGCGGCCTGGCGCATTATTTCCTGGGGCAATGCGACGATGCCTGGGCGGTCCTGAACGATTCGTTCAGCTATACCGCGCAGGAACCCATTATCGAGACCATCAACACCGGCCTCACCAACGTAACCATCAACTGTCCCGGATACGAAAACCGCTCCTTGCCGACTCCTATTCCACCTACTCCCATCCCCCTGACGCCGATTGGGGGGATTTAGTGGATGCGAATCAAACGCGACTATTCGCGGCCCTTTTTCCGCGACTCCAAGGGCCATCCCGTCCGCAATATGCTGATTGCCGCCCTGCTGGGGGCGCTGCTGGGGCTGGGCATCCTGTCGCAGTGGCCCATCGTCGAGCAGACTGTCGATGCCCTGACCGGCGCCCGACCAACACCAACCCCTTTGCCGTCTGAACTGGCGATGCGGGCGGGCCGGCTTGTCCAAGCCGGCGACCTGGCCGCAGCCGAACCCCTGCTGGCGGCCGCGGTCGCCCAACGGCCCGAAAACATCGCCTATCTCTATGAATATGGTTCTCTCCTCATCGAATTGGAACGTTATGACGCGGCTTTCGATGTGGGAACGCAAATCATTGATCTGAACCCGCGCGACGCCCGCGGCTTCGCTTTGGAAGCCAGTTCACTCGTTTGGCAGGGGCAGGCCGCGGCCGCGATCCCGATTGCCTTGTCCGGCTTGGAGCTTGACCCCCGTTTCGCGTCCCTGCACGCCGCCTTGACCCGCGCTTATGTGGATACGAGTCGCTGGGATGAAGGGCTGGATATGGGCGAACGCGGCATGTCGATGAACCCGAATGACGCCAATCTGGCCCGCGCCTATGCCTATGCCCTGCAATCTGTCGGCGCTTATGAAGACGCCATGTCCTATCTTGAGCGAAGCATGGAACTGCGTCCGACCTATCTGCCGACCCAGTTTGAACTGGCGGGCTTGTATCTGTCGCGCGACCGCGACCAGGATGCCATTGACCTTTATGACCGCATTCTGTCGATAGAACCGCGTCATGCCCGCGCGCTGCTGCGCCAGTGCCTTGCCTACCGCAAAGTAGGTCAGTTTGCCCGTGCGCTCGGTTTCTGTGAAGATTCCGCCGCCAGCGACGGCAGCGACCCCGAAACCCTGTTTCAGCTGGGTCAGCTTTATTATCGGGAGCGCCGCTTCGAGGAATCGCGCGATGCTTTCCAGCAGTGCGTCGAACATGACAGCGGCGCTTATGGGCTGTCCTGCCTTTATCGGCTGGCTTTGTCGCGCTATTACACCGGCGACTGCGATGCCGGCCGCGAGCTGTTGCAGGAATCGCTGATCATCGCCCAAGCGCGGGAAGACAGCGCCAGCGCGATGGACAATATCCAGCAAGGCCTGGCGGCGATAGCCAGCGACCCGCAATGCGCCGTTGATGCTCGCTCGTTTCAGGATTGACCATCACAGTCGGCTGGGCTAGGCTAACCCAAGCCGCACTCATCCATCCGAAAGTCTCATGCGCGTGTTTGACTCCAGTCTGAAGCTCTATCGCAAAACGATGAAACGTTTTCGACCGGCTCATCTCGCCATGCACCGCCTGATGAACCGGCTCGTCATTCCGCTTTTGGAACGCGCCAATGACTTCAAAACCATCCCCGAGGATCCTTTCTGGTTTCGGCTGGAACTGCTGACGAAGCGGCACGAAATCGGCACAGCCCGGCAGCTGCGCCAACTGATTCAGCCGGGCATGGTGATTCTCGATGTGGGCGCGCATGTCGGCTATTATACGCGCCTGTTCGCCGCTTTGACCGGCGCCGGCGGGCGTGTGATTGCCTTTGAGCCGCATCCGCGCACGCACCAGGCGCTGCAAGGCAACCTGCGCCGCCTGCCCAACGTGACCGCCCTGCAAGTCGCCGTCGCCGAGACAGCCGGCGCAGCCGAACTCTATGATTATCTGATGATGTCGGCCAGCGGCTCATTGCATTACGACGCATCCATGGCCGCGCTGCAACAGGCGCAGATGAACGAATCCGATGTCGCGCCGCGCCGCCAGGGCAGCTTCGAGATGCAGAAGTACCGCGTCGAGACCGTGACGATTGACCAGTGCCTGCTGGAGATGGGCATCGAGCGGGCTGACTTGGTGAAGATGGACATTGAAGGGGCGGAAATGAACGCCCTGCGCGGCATGAAGCGGACTATCGCCCATTCTCCCAAGCTGTATCTGATTATGGAATACAATCCACACGCGCTGCAAGCCTTCGGTTATGAGCCGATTGACGCGCTGCGGGAGGTGCTGGCGCTGGGCTTTGGGCGGATGCAGGCGATTGAGCCCGATGGCTCGCTGCGGGACTGGACCGATGACGCCGCCGAGGTGCGGCGGCGGACCGACGCGCTGCTGGCGGGCATGGGGGTGATGAACCTGCTGTTCCGGCGGTGATTTTATCGCAGAGGATTACACAGGATAAGAGCGCAAGCGGTAAAATGCAGGCTGATATTAGATAGAGGAGCAGCGCAATGGCGGAGCCGAACTTCCAGAACCGCACACTTTATCACGGCGACAATTTAGACTTCCTGCGCGGGATGAACAGCGAAACCGTGCATTTGATCGCCACCGACCCGCCCTTCAACAAAAACCGCGACTTCCACGCGACGCCGGACAGCCTTTCGGCGGGCGCAAGGTTCAAAGACCGCTGGTCATGGGAACGCGATGTGCATGAGGAATGGGTCGACAGCATCAAAGACGATTGGCCGGCGGTTTGGTCGATGATTGAGGCGGCGCGGGCCGCTTATGGCGATGATATGGCCGCCTTCCTGTGCTGGCTTGGCGTGCGCGTCATGGAAATGCGCCGCGTTTTGCGACAGGACGGCAGTTTGTATCTGCATATCGACCATACTGCTCATGCTTATGTGAAGGGCCTGATGGACGCGATTTTCGGGCATAAGAATTTTAGAAATGAGATTGTGTGGTTTTATAAGACAGGTGGCACTAGCAAACGGTGGTTCGGCAGGAAGCACGATACGATTCTATTCTATACCAAGTCAGATAATTACACCTACAGTCCGCAAAAAGAGAAATCGTACCTTTCACACAAATACGGGTTTTCAAATATCAAAATATACGAAGATAAACAAGGTTACTATACAATGGTTGGCATGCGTGATGTTTGGGATATTCCCGCATTGCGAGGCAACCAGCCAGAAGCAATGGGCTACCCGACGCAAAAGCCGCTGGCTCTGTATGAACGGATTATCAAAGCGTCCAGCAATGAAGGTGATTTTGTGCTTGATCCTTTCTGCGGCTGCGCCACAACGCCGGTCGCCGCCGAACGTCTGGGCCGCCAATGGATTGGGATGGACATCTGGGACGGCGCTAAGGATATTGTCCTTATGCGCTTGGAAAAAGAGGGAATGGCAAGGCCCGACAGCGAGCATGGCTTGATGTTTCCTCACGATGTCCACTATACAACCAAGCCGCCGGCCCGCACCGACGACAACGCGATGGCGGCGCCCAGCTTCCGATTGAAAATCCAGCGGCCAATAGAGGCTTGGGAGAAGATCGCGCACAAGGGGATGGTGAACATTTTGATGCAGGCGCAAGGCACAGAAGGCGGCGTCATCTGCGGCGGCTGTGGGCGCGTGCTGGAAAAAGAGTTTATGGAACTTGACCATATCACGCCAAAATCCGACCGCGGCGCCAATCACATCCTCAATCGGATACTGCTGTGCCGTCCCTGCAACCGCCGCAAGCGCGACAATCTGACTCTGCGCGGCCTGCTGCGCGCCAACAAGAAGGCCAAGTGGATGAAAGATGAAGACATGGCCAAGATGGCGCAAAGCTATGCCACCGACAAGGCGGAATGGGTGCGCGGCTGTTTTGACACCGAAGAATGCCAGGACTTGATTGCGGGCAACCACTCTTTATTGTAAGGTGTTTTTGCCGCAGAGGGCAGGATATGTGCATAAGTGGTAAAATGTGTTCTGAATGTAAGTATATGTATATCCAAATCAATTTGGGTGAATGTACGGAAAAACCTTATGGCGTCCGTGATTGACATATTCTGTGGTGCAGGTGGACTTACTCATGGATTTGTGCAACAAGGCTTTAATGTTGTTGCAGGTGTTGACAATGACATTGATTGCAAGTTTGCCTATGAGTACAACAACAATACTCAATTCATTCACAGATCCATACTTGACATAGCATCTGAAGAAATTAGATCGCTGTTTGTCCCAAACCAACCAAAAGTTTTAGTGGGCTGTGCTCCGTGTCAACCATTCTCTACATATACACGTAAACATACTTACACTGATAAGTGGCGGTTAGTTGGAAAGTTTGCTGAATTGATTTTAGAGATACGACCTGAGATTTTATCAATGGAGAACGTCCCATCTCTAAAATCGCATAAAAAGGGAGAGATATTTCGACGTTTCATAGAGATGCTTGAGCCACACTATAGTATTATGAGTAAAATAGTATACACCCCTGATTTTGGTGTGCCTCAAACTCGTAGAAGGCTTGTCGTATTAGGTTCAACACTTGGAGAAATCAGGCTCATTGACAAGACGCATCAAGCGGAAGACCATATCAGTGTTCAAGAAGCAATAGGTTCCTTGCCGCCAATCAATGCCGGCGAGGTTTGCGAAAGCGATTTACTGCATAGATCACAGGGGTTGTCACCGATCAACATGAAGCGAATCCGTCAGTCAAGGCCTGGTGGTACGTGGCACGATTGGGATGAAGATTTGCGTGCTCCATGCCACAGAAAAGAGAGCGGGAAAACATATCGCAATGTGTATGGACGCATGCGTCCTACGCTCCCCGCTCCAACTGTCACTACCCAGGCTTACAGTTTTGGCACCGGGCGTTTCGGACATCCAGATCAAGACCGAGCATTGTCGCTGCGTGAGATGGCGTTGCTCCAGACTTTCCCACCTGACTATCAATTCGTTGACTCTAGCAATCCAAATTATTCATTTACCCGTATCGGTAAAATGATAGGCAACGCGGTTCCTGTTGCGCTGGCAAAAGGCATTGCTAAAAGTATTGAAAGGCATCTTGAAGAGCATGGACAATCAAAATAACGAACCAAAATATAAGATGACAATTGGTTTGAGCGTCCTGGAGCATTTGGGGATTGGTCTCTACAGTAATGTTCCTGCTGTTCTATCGGAAGTTGTGGCAAATGCTTGGGATGCGGATGCCGAAAACGTCTGCATTCGCATTGATCCAGATCAACGCGAAATTGTTATTTTCGACGATGGCAGCGGAATGACGGTCAGCGATATCAATGAGAAATACTTAAAAGTCGGTTACAAGAAACGCGAGAGCGAGCCAAACCAAGGTATCACGCCTAAGTTCGGCCGACAGCCGATGGGGCGAAAAGGGATCGGGAAGCTGTCGTTGTTTTCTATTGCTGAAAAAATCGAGATTCACACCGTCAAGGATGGCGAAAAGAACGCTTTTAGAATGAGCAGTCAGGATATTCAAAAAATTGCGAGTCAAGCGCGCGAAGATTACCATCCAAAGCCTTTAGGAAGCGAGCTAGTGCAGATTGAACAGGGGACAAGCATAAAGCTGACTAATTTGAAGAAACGGATTGATAGAGCAGATGAATTTTTAAGAAAACGATTGGCTAGACGCTTCAGCATAATTGGAAAAGATTTTAACGTCAGCATTGATGGTAATTCTATATCGCGAAAGGATAGAGATTACTACAAGCATATTCAATTTCTTTGGTATTTTGGCGAAGAAAATAAGAATGAAGAGCTAAAAAAGTTGTGCAGCAATGCCAAGCAGTCTGAGTCCATTTGTGAAATTGTAGACCAAGAGAAGGACTATCAAATATCAGGTTGGATAGGCACTGTAGAGAGCACTGTAAAGAAACGAAAGCAAATTGATGAAGGCACCAACAGTATCGTGATTTTTGCCAACGGCAAATTAGTGCACGAAGACATATTTAAAGATATGAAAGAAGGTGGAGTTTGGACTAAATACATTATGGGCGAGATTGATGCCGACTTTATGGATGACAGCAATAAAGAAGACATTATTACAAGCGCTCGCCAAAGCCTGAAAGAAGATGACCAACGATATACTCAGCTTAAAGGATTTCTCCAAAATGGAGTAATAAGACAGATTGCAGCAAACTGGCAGAAGTGGCGCAACGAGTCCGGTAGTGAGAAAGTGTTGCGCGAGCGGAAAAATATCAAGCGCTGGTATGATCGATTAAAAGGGGACCAAAAAGACTCTGCCAAAAAATTGTTTGGCAAAATTGAAGCGCTTGATGGAATAGGTGAGGCGGACAAAAAAGAACTGTACAAAGCATCAATGTTCGCATTTGAAAAGCTGTCAATAACCCAGCAGCTTAGTATTTTGAACAGATTAGAGACTGAAAAGGACTTTGAACTCATTTCAAAAATTTTTGGGGATCTAACAGACTTGGCAAGAGTTCACTATTACGAGATTGCAAAGGTCCGTGTTGGGATAATCAAGAAATTCAAGGAAACCGTTGATAAGAATAAGAAAGAAAGGGTAATACAAGAGCACATCTTTAAAGCGCTTTGGCTGCTGGACCCATCATGGGAACGGGCTACGACTAATGAGAGGATGGAAGAGACTGTTAGAGGAGAATTTGAGAAAATAGATGCTGGTCTCACCGACGCAGAGCGAGCAGCACGAATCGACATACGTTTTCAGACCGTTTCAGGAAGAAACGTCATTATTGAATTGAAACGTTATAGCGTAACAGTTAATGTTCATGATCTTACGAAACAGATTAGCAAATATAAGGACGCATTACAGAAATGTTTAGACAAAAAGTTCCCTAATAAACCTAGAATAATTGAAATTTTCTGTATCATGGGTTCTCGACCATCTGGTGGAGACGAGGACACAGTGAAAAACCATCTTGCAGCTTACAGCGCTAGGTATATGACTTATGATGAATTGATTGATAATGCGCTCAACAGCTATCAAGAATACTTGAATGCGGAGAAGCGAATTTCCGATTTAGCTTCTATTATCGACAGCATTGACGAAGATTTTGACACTGAATAACACTGACAACCACGCCTCTTTCCGCGTCCTCCACGTTGCCCCCGACTAGCATGGACGGCATCCGGGCAGGCGGTATCAAGAAGCAGCCAAGCCGCATCGCCAAAAATATCCATTCCCTTTTTGTGCGATTTATCGCTTGCCGCGTTTCAGGAATTTGTTAAACTAAATAATGCAAGGCTGTCACATTTTCATAATTCGATCATATTGTTTTGGAGGAAATTATGTCCCGCAAATTGCCACTGCTGTTTCTGGCGCTTATCCTCGCCGCGCTTGCCATTGTTCCCGCGGCTGCCCAAGAAAATGTCGTTTTTGGTGTTGTTCTGGTGGGGCCGAATGATGACCGCGGCTGGAGCACCTCGCATCATGAAGCCGGCGAGTATGTCGTGGCGAACCTGCCCGGCGCCGAGATGCTTGAGTTCGAGAGCCTCAATCCAGCCGATTCGCCCGAAACGACCTTGATGGATGTGGTTGAGTTGATGGTCGATGAAGGCGCGTCCGTCATCTTCACCACGTCGGACAGTTTTGAAGAAGATACCAACGTGGTCGCGGCCGCCTTCCCCGACGTGACCTTTATCAACATCACCGGCAGCAACGCCATCCGCGCCAACGAAATCGTCGAAGGCGACCATGCCATCATGCACGACCTGCCGGAACTGCCGCCGGCGAACGTCGGCAACTTCAACGGCTACATGGAACTGCCGCGCATGATCGCCGGCTGCGCCGCCGCTTTGACCAGTGAATCCGGCGGCATCGGCTATCTGGGCGCTTTGATCAACCCGGAGACCCGCCGGCTGGCGGCTTCGAGCTATCTTGGAGCCCGTTACTGCGCCGAAAATTACCGCGATGACATGACCGCCGATGACATCAGCTTCGAGGTGGTCTGGATTGGCTTCTGGTTCAATATCCCCGGCGTGACGCTTGACCCGACCGAAGTCGCCACCAGCTTTCTGGACGGCGACGCCGATGTGATTATCTCTGGCATTGACACCACCGAAGCGATCACAGTCGCCGGGCAGTATATGGCTGAAGGCGATACCAGCTATGGCATTCCCTACGGCAACGTCAATGGCTGTTCAGAAGCGCCCGATGCCTGCATTGGCGCCGCTTATTATAATTGGGGCCCCGCTTATCTCGATGTGGTTCAGCGCGTGCTGGACGGCAGCTGGTCGCAGGAATGGCGCTGGCTGGAGCCGAAGTGGGATGAGATCAACGAGGACGGCTATTATACCGACAGCGACGCCAGCGTGATTGGCTTCAAGCTGGGCGATGCGCTAAGCATGGCGACCATCGAGAGCCTGAACGCCTTCGCCGCTGAAATCGAGGCCTTCCAAACTGACCCGATGCGCGCCGACGAGATTTTCCTGTGGGAAGGGCCGCTGAACCTGCAAGACGGCACGCCGCTGGCCGCTGAAGGCGAGCCGGTGAGTCTGCTGGATATCTGGTTTATTCCGCAGCTGCTGGAAGGCATGACCGGCGCCAGCGAATAAGCAAAGCGCAAGAACGGCAATATCAAGAGGGGCGCGCCGCCGGGCGCGTCCTTTTTGTTTTTGTATCTTTCATTCAGTGATGACGCGGCGGGCGATCTCGTCGATGGCGGCGATTTCGGCGGCGGTGTGCTCGCGGGCAAGACGGCGCGAACGCCCAAGGCCGCCATTAAGCAGCTCGCTTTCTTCCATTAGCTTGTTCTCTGCGATTTTCTGATGCGCCTGTAGGCTTAACCGCGCCAATGCCTGATGATCGGCATCATCCGCTTTGAACATAGGAATAGCGCAGGCTTCAAATGGCGTGCGGTGAATATCGCGGGGCGCTTTATATTTCTTAATGGCCTCATTGACGCAAGGGGTATTCAGCAGGGCGCAAAGATAATGAGCTTCGTCTACTGTTGACGGCGAATAATAGTATGTTTTCGTGTCGGCCACAAACCCTGTTACCCTGCGCCGATCCACTCTCAAATTGTCGGCGTCAATTTCTAATACACAACTCGCCAGATTTGCACCATTTGCATTGTACATTACCCGAAAGCCGTCTTTTACGTTCTGCGCGGTCAGTTTATTCCGATAATTTATCCAGTCGGGGAGAACTTGCGTTACTGTATCTTTTTTCAGCTTTTCCCACATTTCATTTGCTTTCTCAAACCAAGTCTCAAAATCCCGCATATTGCCGTTGGCGGCGAAACCCCACATATTATACAGCATTTGGAGTCGGTCCTCTTCATCCAGCTTGGCCGGCAGGGCAACCATATTCAATTTCTGAAAACCGAAGGGCAGCAGATGCTTGCTAAGCAAAGTCGCATAGAGATACATATTGCTGACCGAGCCTTGCAGCTGGATGCCTTTCCACGGCGACTTGGCATCGCGGTCAAGCTCTGGATCGGTCTTGATGACCGGGCCTACCTTGCCGACCGAATGGACAAAGCACAAATTGCGCGGGAAGAGTGACGCTCCCGTCACAAAATGACTATGATAAAGACTGCGAACCCCCGACTCAACAAAATCGGTGACGGTTTCCTCAATTCGCAGCTGCGGCGCGGCTTCGGCCAGCGGCAGTTCATGTTTGTCAAACCGGGCATGGTAGGTTTTGGTGGGGATATGCTGCGGCCTGACATCATCCTTTGAAAGAATCAAAACGGCCGCCGGCACATTGAATAGCGGCTTGACGTCCTGCACGTCCAGGATGCGGCTCATGCCCTGGCCTTGAAAGGGTCGATGCTGCTTGGCGCCGGTGATGACGCTGCGCGGCATGACAAAAGCCAAAACGCCGTCGTCTTTCAAATAGCAGCCGCGGGCATGGGCGAAAAACAAGGCGCTTAAATCCATCTGGGTAAAGAGCTTCACATCGCCAGGGTCAATAAGCTGATAATAGAGACACAGGTCTTTCACCTCGTCCTGATAAACGGCGCTGCTGATATAGCGATAAGCCAGCCAGGGCGGGTTGCCGGCAACCACGTCAAAACCCCGTTCGGCCAGCACCAGCGGCCGCGAGAGATTCTTGAGGATATACGCCCAAATGCTGTTGCGCCCTTCGCGGATTAAGCCGACCAGCAGCTTGAAGTTGCTCTCCCACAGCTTGATAAAGGTCGGGTTGGTCAGCCCATCATATACCACATCCTGTATAACGCTTTTGAAGAGTTTCACAATTTCGTTCATTTGCTGGGGGTCGCTGGCGATTTTGGCGAATTGATCCATGTACTCGATTGTTTTGGTCAGTTTGCTGGCGTCTGATGCCGATTCAAGCGGGATGCGAAACAGTTCATCCTTGTCCCAATCAACCGCGATGGTGATGGATGCTTCATTTTGATTTTCCAAGGGGCGCATGAGTGAATCGGCCATAAACACCGGCAGCGGCATCGCCTCGTTTTCGCCATTGCTGGTCTCAAAATGCTCGGTCAGCGCCAGCAGAACATTGACCCGCGCAATCGTGACCGCCAGCGGATGGACGTCCGTTCCCATGATATTGTTCAAGGCGAACTCGACCAGCTTGGGGCCCGTCAGGCCATGGTCAGCCAACCGCCGAATGGCGCTGAACAGGAAAGTCCCCGAACCACAGGCCGGGTCAAGCAGGCTTTGCGGCGCCCGATAGTCGATCTCTTGCAGCGTCAGCTGCGCCAGCCAATCGGGGGTATAGTATTCGCCCAGGTCATGCCGCGTTTCGGGGTCGACCAGATTTTGATAAAGCTGCTTCAATAAATCCTGCCGAACCGCGCTTAGGTCATAAACCTGCAACTCTATCGACAGGCCATAGAGCAGGTCAAGCGATTCTTTGCGGATGCCGTCCATCAGCGCCCACGAGAAAAAATCATTCTCGCCGATGTTGCTGACCCCATGCTGATGAAAAGCCTCGCCGTTGACAACAAGATGGATCATATTTCTGTCGGGACGTCCCTGAAGCGCGGCGAAGGCCAGCAGCTTGGCGAACTGCGACAGATAAGTATGCCGTATGAACAACTCATCATCGGCGATATCCGAACCATAGACTTTGCTCAACAGCGCCCGCCACTGCCCGCGCCAAACATCAAGCTCGCTGCGGTCGTCGACTTTGCTTAACTGCCGTCTCAAGGTCTGGCTGACAAGCTGAAAGGTAGGACTGCTGATGCCGAAGCGCTGGACAATATCGGCGGCCGTCGGCTGGATATTCTGGCGGCTGAAAAGATACGAATCCAGCCACAGCCAGGCGGTCTCGGCCGAGGCCTTGGTGATATCGAATCGGTCGACTTCTTTGGCTTCTTCGACATCATCCAGCACATAGGTATGAAAGCGAACGCCATCAGTCAGCATGCCGACATAGCGATGAAGCTCTGGCATATCGCGCATATAATCGCGGAGTTGATGCACAGCCGATTCAGGAACGTCCTTAATGCTCCGTTTGAACTCAATCAGCAGATCGCCAAGCAGCGCATCCACATAGCCATGCTTCTGCACTTTGGTCATGGTGACATGATGCTCAAGCTCAATGTCTTCATATTTAACGCCAAACGCGTCGCTGATGAAGCCAAGAAACAGATGACTGACTTGCCTTTCCGGCTGCTGGGTTGTGTGCGCCTTGGCGATGTTTTCAATGTAGGCTGTCAGTTTTTCGCTGAATTCGGGGGTCATGCTGTCGCTCCTTGTGCGCGGCTAAGTTCATTATATCACTTTCGCCGCGGCCTGCACTGGTCATCTGCTGGCCGAGTCTTTATCATTGGAAGGGCGAATAGACGCGGGAAGAGACGATGCGCCGGCTGCTGATGCTGTGGATGATTTTGCTGTGGATCCCGGGCGCTTGGCTGGCGGCCCAGGACAAACCGGCCCTAAGTCTGTCGAATACGCGGATCGGCGCGCAGTCAGACGGCTTCGGCGGCGAAACGCCGGCGGTGTTCGGCGATGTGCATAACCTTGGCAGCCAAGCCTACCGCCGGATCCATATTGAGGTGGACGCTTACAATGCCGCCGAGGAGCGGATTGGCGAAGGCTTCGGCTTTTTGGTCGATGCATGCGGCACGGCTCTGCTCGATTATGCCCTGCCGCCGGGACGTTCGCAGAGCTTTCATGCGCCCTTTGAATTGTTCGTCGAGGATGAGGCGGCGACCGTCAAGGTGCGTATCGCCGCCGCCGAGCCGACCGACTATCAGCCGCGCCCGGCGCTGGAAACCGCAATAGTTCATCAGATCGCCAGCGGCGAAGTCGTCATGCTGGAATGGATCGACGAGGACACCCTGCGCTATGGCGTCGGCTGCGACGGCGCGGTCTTCACCGAACTGGACTGGCGGCGGTACAGCCTGGCGGATCAGGCCATCAAGCCCATAGAGCATCCCGCCGCCCATCATCTGACGGCCGAAATGATTGCGCGCAGCGGCGCGGCGATGATCACGCAGTCCGGCGAACAGAACCCGGACCTGTTCTACAGTTCGGGGATGGTCTTCGCGCCCCATGCGCGGCGAGTCCTGTATCAGAATGATCTGCATACCATCCTGTCGGCCGAACCCGACGGCTCATTCAAGCGGCTCATCCACGACGGCCTGCATCAGCACAGCCGGCGCGGATTTCTGTGGGCGCGGCGGCCGGGCGTCTTTTTGGCTTATTATTTTGGCGCCTATGGCGAGCCGGTGCGTTATTTCACCGGGCATGTGGACGGGCAGATGCTTATGGGCCCTTTGGCGGCCGTGCCGCCTTCGCTGACCGTGCCCGGCCCGGCGGCCGATGGGCTGCATGCGGTGGCCGGCATGCGGGTGGACGGCGTCAGCGGCTATTATTGGCAGTCGGCTTATGGCGGCCGCCAGCTGCTCTTCGAAGCCGAACTGCCCGGCAATCATTATCCGGCGCCGATTGCGCTTGAGGACGGTCTCATCTACTTGATACGGCCGCTTGAGGGCATCCCGACCTTGCAGTGCTTTCATCGGCCGACGCGCGAACTGACGACCATCAGCGCGCTGCCGCTGTATCTGGGGCCGGAAACGCGGGCTTGGTCATGGCTTTCGCCGGGCGGAACGCGGCTGGCCCTGGCCGCCAAGGGCACCGACGGCGGCTTATGGTGGGTGGATTTGTCGGGCGGCTGCGGCTAAAATAGCCTTATCAGAAAAGGGGGTACGGCTTTGGTTGAACTGACTTGGGATGGAAAATATGACAAAGACGGCAAACGCGCCGCGCCGTTAAGAATCGCCCTGCCTTTCCAGACCGTCGAGACGGTCAATGAAAGCGCCCAGCAGCGTCAGAGGATGCTGGATATATTCGCGGCTGGCCGCGACCCCGAATGGCGCAATCGGCTGATTTGGGGCGACAAAAAATATGTGCTGCCGTCGCTATTGCCCGAATTGGCCGGCAAAGTCGACTTGATTTACATTGACCCGCCCTTTGCCACCGGACAAAATTTTCGTATCAAGACTAAAGTTGGCGATGATGAATTTATCAAAGAAGCGAATATGATCGAGGAAAAGGCTTATCGTGATACGTGGGGAAAAGGACTTGATGGATATTTGGCTTGGTTCTATGAAACAGCTTCATTGCTATATGAATTATTGAGCGAGGAAGGGAGCATTTATGTTCATTGTGACTCGACCGCCAGCCATTACATAAAAATGATGTTAGATACTATATTCGGATATGAGAATTTTCGTAATGAAATTGTGTGGTGCTATACGGGGCCATCCAACACTAAGAGATGGTTTCCGCGCAAACATGACATCATTCTTTTTTACACTAAGAGCAATAGTTGGACATTCAATGGAGATGATGTGAAAATTCCTTATATCAAGCGGGACACTGGCAAGACATCCGGGATATTCAAGTCAAGAGCGATATTGAGTGAAAAAGGAAAAAATCCAGAGGATTATTGGCTTGAAGATCGTGATGGCATGACTCCGGTCGGGCGCAGGAAACATGAGCGCACAGGTTATCCCACGCAAAAGCCCGAAGCGCTTTTAGAACGAATAATCCGCGCCTCATCCAACGAAGGCGACCTCGTCCTCGACTGCTTCTGCGGCTCTGGCACCACCGCCGCCGTCGCCGAAAAGCTGAATCGGCGCTGGATCGCCTGTGATTTGGGCCGTTTCGCCATTCACACCGCCCGCAAGCGACTGCTGGGCATCGAGAACGTCCGTCCTTTCGTCGTGCAGAATCTTGGCAAATATGAACGGCAGGTCTGGCAGAAAGCCGAGTTTGGCGACAGTATGGGTTTCGTGCTTCGCGCCTATCGCCAGTTCATTTTGGATTTGTACCACGCCGAAACGGTCGAGGGCTGCAGCTGGCTGCATGGCGTCAAGAGCCGGCGGATGGTGCATGTCGGTTCGGTCGACAGCCCGATTGCGCTGGGCGATGTTCAGCAGATCGCCATTGAGTTTAAGAAGACAGTTGGCAAGAATCCGTCGCGCGTGGCTGGTGTGGATGTGCTGGGCTGGGATTTTGCCTTGGATATGAACGAAACCGCGCGCCAGATCGCCCAGGACGCCGGCCTGCAGGTTCGCTTTGTGCGGATTCCGCGCGAAGTCCTGGAAAAGAAGGCCGTCGACCAGGGCGATATCCAATTCTTTGAACTGGCGGCGCTGTCGGTCGAAACCGACGTCAAAGGGCGCCAGATCGGCATCGAACTGACTGATTTCATGGTGCCGCCGGATGATGTGCCGGCCGATGTGATCAAAGCGGTGCATCATTGGTCGGAATGGATTGATTATTGGGCGGTCGATTTTGATTACCGCGCCGATGCCTTTCACAATCAATGGCAGAGTTATCGCACGCGCAAAGACCGAAGGCTGCTGCTGCGCGCCAGCCATGATTATCCCCAAGCCGGCGATTATGTTGTGTTGGTGAAGGTGATTGATATTTTGGGCAATGACACCACCAAAGCGATTCCTGTCAAGGTGAGGTGAGCATGCCCCGACGACGACCGAAACGCGACCCGGCGCAAACCAGCTTTCTGGAAGATTATGGCAAAACCGCGCCGGCCGTCCCTGCCATCCGCGCTGAAGTATTGGATTGGCGCGACAGCCATTATAAAGGCGCGACCGAAACCTCGCGCATCCTGCTGAATTACTGGTTTCATACCGACCATAAGCTGCCCAATGGCGAAAAATTTGCCTATTACGCCGCCCAGCAGCGAGCCATCGAGACCTTGATTTATGTCTTTGAAATCGCCAAGATCCGCGATCTGCCGTCGCTTTATCGCCGTTTTATCCCGGCCGATTTGGCCAGTGAAATTCGCCCGCCAGAGCTGCTTCCTTTTGCCCGTTACTGCACCAAGATGGCCACCGGCAGCGGCAAGACCATGGTGATGGCGCTGGCGGTCGCTTGGCAGTATTTGAACGCCGTCGTCGAAGGTCGTTCGGATTATGCCAAAACCTTCCTGCTGACCGCGCCCAATGTGATTGTGTTTGAGCGGCTGCGCGGCGATTTTGACGGCGGTCGCATCTTCCGGCAGGGCGCGGTGATTCCCAAAGAACTTCTGATTTACTGGGATATGCAGTTTTACATGCGCGGCGATGCCGAACCGACGTCTTCGGAAGGCGCGCTGTATTTGACCAATATCCAGCAGCTTTATGACCGCGAAGACAAAAAGCGGGACAGCGAGCCAGAGATGATGACGGCGGTTCTTGGCAGTCGGCCGCCCGCCCGCATCGATGAGCCGCCTGATTTCCGCGAACGGATTTTGAAACGCGGCCAATCGCCAGTCATGGTCATCAATGACGAGGGCCATCATACGCACGATCCCAAGAGCGCCTGGAACGAGACGATACGTCATCTGCACGAGGGCCATGCCGTCGGTCTGTCGGCGCAGCTGGATTTTTCGGCGACGCCGCGCTATCAAAAAGGGCAGCTGTTTGAATGGACCATCAGCGATTACACCCTCAAGCAGGCGATTGTTGACCGGATTGTCAAACGGCCAATCAAGGGAATCACCGACATTGGCGAAATAAGCAGTGAACGGCCTGAAGTCCAGTATGAGCCGTTTATTGTCGCCGGCATTGAACGCTGGCGCGAATACCGCGATCAGCTGGCGCCGGTGGGCAAAAAGCCGCTGCTGTTTATTATGATGAACAAGACCAAAGAGGCGGATGCGATTGGGGCTTATTTGCAGACGAAATATCCCGATGAATTCGGCGGCGACCGAACCCTGGTTATTCATACGAACCGCGTTGGCGACGTTGCCAAAAAGGATGAAAACAGGGCGCGGCGGGCGGCGAAAGAGGTAGACCGCGAAGAAAGCCCCATCAATGCCATCGTCAGCGTGCTGATGCTGCGCGAAGGCTGGGATGTGCAGAATGTGACGGTGATTGTCGGCCTGCGCCCTTATACGGCCAAAGCCAATATCCTGCCAGAGCAGACGATTGGCCGCGGCCTGCGGCTGATGTTCCGCAGCGCGCGAACCTCGTATGAAGAGCATGTCGACATCATTGGCAATCGGGGATTTATCGACTTCGTTGAACAGCTGGAAGCCGACGAAGACTACGAATTTGACACTTGGCAGGTCGGCAAAGACAAGCTGGCCATCACGGTCATTCAGCCTGACCCGGACAAGGCCGAGTATGATGCCGCGCTGCCGATGCTTGGCCCCATCATCGCCCGCGTCGTCGCCCTGCGGGATGAAATCGAAGCGCTTGATGTCGCTGATTTATACCAGGGCAAGCCGCTGCCGGTCAGAATCAGCGAAGGCGATGAGCGAACTTTTTCATATCGGGGCGAAGATCTCATCACTGCCGAAGAGCTAATTGAGCGCGTTTATACGCTGCCGATGCCGCAAACATCGCAGGAGGCTGTCGCTTACTATACCCAGATGATCGCCAAAAGGTTAAAACT
Source organism: Phototrophicaceae bacterium (assembly GCA_965203755.1). Lineage (GTDB taxonomy): Bacteria > Chloroflexota > Anaerolineae > Aggregatilineales > Phototrophicaceae > UBA6055. The sequence continues at coordinate 1,845,146 of OZ241910.1, forward strand.
GCCGAGTCAGTTCGCCGCGCTGGCGCCCAAGGTGCGCGATTTTCTCAAGCGCGTCGCTTTCGGGCGCGAGGTTGATCTGGACAGCCCGCAGATACGGGCGGCCGTCAGCCAGCCGCTCGCTCAAGCGTTGACAGTAAGGGTATTTTCGGATGCGCTTCAGGAAAAGCTGGTTCAGCCCCAGCGGCCGAAGCTGGAGGGCCCCGGCCGGCGGCTTTCGGAAGTCAAGCCATTCACCTGGTCGCAAATCGCCCCGGCCTGCCGCAAAACGATTTTCAATCAAGTTCCTTGTGACAATGCGTTTGAAGCCGATTTTGCGCGGTTTCTGGATCAGGCCGCCGATGTCGCGCTGTTCAGCAAGCTGCCAATCCAGTTTGGTTTTGCGATTGACTATATTGACACCCGCGGCAACTCGCGCAATTACTATCCTGATTTCGTGGTTGTTGACCAAGACGGGGTTTCCTATTTGGCGGAGACAAAAGGGCTGGAAGATATTGAGGTAGCCAGCAAAGACCGCTCGGCGGCGCTCTGGGCTGAAGGGGCGACCGCGCTTACCGGCCAAGAATGGCGCTATGTAAAAGTCTTGCAAAAAGACTTCCATGAATTAGCGCCGGCATCCTTCGCTGACTGCGCTTCTTGGGGAACGGTGCCGCCGGACTTGTTTGAGTGACTCCATTTATTCCCCCAGCGCCCATTCAGCCCGCGGCGACCTCATCATGGTTTGTCATCAGCTATGCCTGTCCAGGCGCCGGATTTGCTTTTTTCAAGCGCGAATGTTAATCTGGCAATGTTATCGAAATCGTTTTCGATATCTAGTTTATCCAATTTGCCGCCAGCCGGCAAAGCTGTTTTGGAGGCTGCCATGACAGAGAATCGGCAAGCTGCCCGCAAGGTCAAGCCGGCGGCCGCGCTTGATGATGAAAAATCAAGCATCACCCTGGCGAACAAGGTCGATATTCAGTTTATGGAAAATGCGAATGGCGAACGCGCCCATTCAATGACCGGCTTTGACCCGCGCTACAGGGACTTCGTGGATTACATTATTGGCGTCACCCACGAGATTTGGGAAGAAAAGGCGATTGGCAAGCTCTATGACTATTATGCCAATGCGGTCAAGATGCACACCTCAAGCGGCACGATTCATGGCCGGCAGGCTGTTTTCGCCGGTACGATTGAGGCGATGGCGGCGTATCCAGATCGGCGTCTGTATGGCGAAGAGGTGATTTGGGGCGGGAACGACGCCGATGGTTTTTATTCGTCGCATCGTCTGCGGCATGAGGGCACCAACCGCGGCTGGTCGCAGTATGGCCCGCCGACCGGCAAACGGGTGAGCTATGGCGCGGTCGCCGACTGCTTCTGCAAAAAGAACATGGTGGTCGAAGAATGGCTGGTGCGCGATGAGCTTTCGCTGGTGATTCAGCTGGGGCTTGACCCGATTGCGACTGCCAAAAAAATGGCTAAGAAAGAGCGCGACAAGGGGCTGAAGCTGCAAATCGCCGGCGACGTTGAACGCGGAATTGGCCAGCTGCCGCCGCCGAAGATGCCCGAAGCCAAATCGGATCGCTTTGATCCCGAGGATTTTGTCCGGCGGATGATTCACGAGATCTGGAATTGGCGTCTGCTCAATAAAGCCCGCGAGTATTATCATGAGTCGTCGGTTTTTGAAGGGCCTACCCGGCGCCGATTGCAGGGCATCAACGACTATCAGGCTTATGTGCTTTCGCTGTTGTCCCCTTTCCCCGATTTGGCGCTGGCGGTGGATCATTTCTGCTATGTGGGCGATGCGGCGGCGGGATATCGCACGGCGACCCGCTGGACGATGCGCGGCGCCCATAGCGGCTATGGCATCTATGGCGAGCCGACCGGCAATCCGATTCGGATTATGGGGATCAGCCATCATCTGATTAAAGATCGGCGCGTTCAAAACGAGTGGACTTTGTTTGACGAATTTGCCCTGTTAAAGCAAATTTACGCCTAGCGCGCCCCCGAAACACATTGTGATTGCAGCTAAAGGCGAAAGGCGCGCCGATGACCGCGCAGGATGACAGATACTTCAAAACCGCCTTCCAGTACACGCCGGTGGATCAAGAGCGGAACATTGCCAGCAAGCGCCGCGTGATTGAGATCATGCAGGCGATGACCAATGAGCCGCTTGACCGCCTGGACGAGGCGGCGCGGGCGGGTTTCGCGGCTGATATCGCCCTGAATGTCACGCATCCCATCAATGAGATGCGGGGGGTTGAGGCGGCGCTGGCGCGGCTGTGGAAGCCGCTGCGGCGGGCGCTGCCGGATGTTGAACGCCGCGATAACTTTGTCGCCGGCGGCCGCTATCGGGATGCGAACTGGATTGGCTGCATGGGGCATTTCATGGGCACATTTGAACGCGACTGGCTCGGCATTCCGGCGACGCGCGGAGTGGTCAGCCTGCGCTATTGCGAAGGACACGAACTGCGCCAGGGCAAAATCGCAGTCAGTTATGTGTTTATTGATTTTCTTGATTTGATGCGGCAGGCGGGTTATTTTCCGATTGCGGCGAGCTTGGGCGCCGAGATGCGCTGGATGCCGCCGCTGACCCGTGACGGCGTGATTCTGACCGCGCAGGATGAAGACCGCTCCAAACGAACCATCGAGACGATCCTCAAGATGCACGCCGCCTTGGGTCGTTACCGCGGTCAGGCGCCGACCCGCGCCGTGCTGGATGAGATGGAGATGGTCAAGCACTGGCATCCGAATTTTATGTGGTATGGCCCGGCTGGCATCGGCGCTACCCGCGGTCTGAAAGGCTTTGAAAATTATCATCAGATTCCGTTTTTGGTCGCTTTTCCCGACCGCGGCGGTTCGGAGCAGGGGCATTTTATTCGGATTGGGGATGGCTGTTTCGCCGTCACCGGCGGCTGGGGATATTTGCAGGCGACGCATAGCGGCGGCGAGTTGTTTGGCGTGCCGCCGACCGGCAAACGCATCAAAATGCGGGTGATGGATTTTTATCGCTGCGATGATGCGACGATTGTTGAAAACTGGGTGCCGATGGACGTGCCGCATATTTTATTGCAGATGGGCGTTGATGTCTTTGGGCGCATGCGGCATCAATTCCGTCAGCATGATGCCTTGAGCGCCGGCGAATGGCTGGTGAAAGCCGGGCGCGGTGTATAGATCGGCGCCGGCTATGGCGGCCAAGCGGCGGCGGGAATATCGGCAATCAGGGGATTGCGGCGGTCGCGTTCTGACAGAAAGGGGGCTTGGATGCCCCAGTCGATATTGACTTGGGGGTCGTTCCAGGCGATGCCAAATTCGTCCTTGCCGCCATCATAATAATTATTGACCATATACATCAACGTGCAGTCGGTCTGGGCAGCGAAGCCATGCGCCACTCCGACGGGGATAAGCAGACCAAGATGATTGTCGCCGCCCATGTCGATGGATGCCGATTGCAGCCAGGTCGGGGATGAACGGCGCAAATCAACCAGGGCGGCGCGGATGCTGCCATGGAGGGCATACCAGTAATCCACTTGATTGAAGTGATAGTGCAGGCCGCGCAAGACCCCCGCCTGGCTGTCACTGCGGTTGATCTGGAGGCGCTCCCAGTTGACCTGCGGAAACCACTCTTTGCGAAAGGTCTCCATAAAGCGGCCGCGCGCATCGCCAAAGGCGGTCAGCGGCACGGTCAACACACCCTGAATCGGTTCGAACGTCTGCGCCGGTGAATGGCTCATTCATCTCTCTTTGCCGCTTGCGAAACCATTATGCGATCCTATTCTAGCGCGGCTTGTCCATAAGGCAATCTTTGATGCTCGGTATCTGGACGAAAAGCCGATAATCAGTCATAATACCATTCAAGATTCGACCGACTTGGGAGGGCAAGCGATGGCGATTGCAGTTATGTTGATTATTATCATCCTGAATATCCTGCTGCTGCTGGCGGTGATGCGTATCGGCACGCGGGAAGATTTTCACGACCAATTCGCCGCCGAGCAGTCAAGCGCGGTGGCGGCCTTGCGGACCCGACTGGACAGGGCCGCCGCTGCCCAAGCCGATGAGCCGATTGCCGCCGAGGACGACGTTCAGGCGAGGCCGGGCTGATGCCATGCGCCTTGGATTGATTGCCGCCGAGCTTGGCGCCAGGAATGGCTGGTCAGCATACAGTCTGAACCTGATTCGTCAGCTTCGGGCGCAGGGAATCACGGCGACGGCGATCACGGCGCGCAACAGCCCAAGGATTGATTTTGACATTCACCCTTTGCTGCCGACGGTGAGTCCCCCAGAGCGATTGACCTTGGTTAAATCCATGCGCCAGGTCTTCACCGCGCGGCGGCTGCTGAAGCATTGCGATATCATCCATGCCACGATTGAGCCATTCGCTGTGTTGGCGGCTGCGGTCGCCGGTCAGCGCCCGCTCTTCGTGACCGCACATGGCAGCTATGTCAATCTGCCGCGCATGCGTCCATTTCCGGTCGGTCAATGCTACAGGGCGGCTTTCCAGCGGTCGCAGCTGATTTGCGTGAGTCGCTACACAGCCGAAGTCGCCCGGCGGCAGATGCCCGATATCCGCGTTCATGTCATCAACAACGGCGTCGATGCGGCCCGCTTTTTGGATCCGCCCCCGCTAAGCGCCGCCAAAACAGCGCCAACGGTCATCACAGTCGGCGAGGTCAAGCCGCGCAAGGGCACCTTGCAGCTGGTGAGGGCGATGGCGCGGGTGCGCGAGCGGATACCGCAGGCGCAATGCCTGATTATGGGCAATCCGCAGTATGGGAGCGCATACACGGCGCAGGTGCAGGCTGCGATTGCCCGCTTCAGCTTGGAAGACAACGTGCATTTATTGGGCGCGGTGGATGACCGCCTGATGCGCGCCTGGCTGGCGGCCGCCGATGTGCTGGCATTGCCGGCGATGAATGACGGCTGGTGGTTTGAAGGCTTTGGGCTGGCGCTGTATGAGGCTGGCGCGGCTGGAACGGCGGTCATAGGCACCGACGGCTGCGGGGTCGCCGATGCGATTGAACATGGCGTCAGCGGCTTGATTGTGTCGCAGGACCAGGTTGCCGCCGAGCTTCCGCGCGCCTTGATCAAGCTGCTGTCGAATCCGCAAAGGGCGGCGCAAATGGGCATGGCTGGCCGTCGCCGCGCCCGCGGACAAAGCTGGGCGGCGGTCGCGCGGCGGGTGGCGGCGCTGTATCAGCAAGCGCTGTCATAAAATGACCTCATCATGCCGCCGCCGACTTGATGCCGGGCGGCTCCGCATAAGTTGCGCGCCGGCGGGAACAGTGATATATTTTCGGCGCAAGGGAAAGGATATCATCATAATGGACGCACGGCCGCAAGGGAATGAGTTCGAGATGGAATTGAATGCCATAAGGAACGAAAACTGCATTGACACGATGGACATGATGAGCGATGGATTCGTTGACCTTGTGGTGACTTCGCCCCCTTATGATGAGATGCGCGAGTATGAAGGATACAAGCTGGAAGGATTTGAGCGGATTGCTGCCGCTTTGCATCGGGTGGTTAAGGCTGGCGGCGTAGTCGTATGGGTCATTGGCGACCAGACAGTCAACGGCGACGAGTCCGGCACTTCGTTTCGCCAGGCGCTTTATTTCAAAGCAATCGGATTTAACTTGTTTGATACGATGATCTACTTGAAACCGCCTAGGGGGGCGGTCGGCAATAACAAAACGTACTGGCAGTCATTTGAGTATATGTTCGTGTTTAGCAAGGGACAGCCTAAAACAATCAATCTGATTAGAGACAGAAGAAACAAAGAGGCGCGCAAGGGGGATATCGGCACAAAACGTTTGCCTAATGGGTCTTTATTGAAATTGAATCGGGCGGGCTATGCACATTATGGCCGGAGAACGAATGTCTGGGAATATAAGATTGGAAAGGGACATTCAGCATCGGATCGAATCGCGCATCAGCATCCGGCCATCTTCCCGGAGCAGCTGGCGCGAGACCATATCCTTTCCTGGAGTAACGAGGGCGATTTAGTGTATGATCCATTTATGGGCAGCGGCACCGTCGCGCTCATGGCGGAGTTGAATGGACGGCGTTATCTTGGCAGTGAGATCAATGCGAATTACTGCGAAACCGCCAGAGAAAGGCTGCGGAGAAGCCGTGCGTCCATGAAACAGATGGAATTAGAGGTTTGATTTGCCTCAAAAAGCAGCGCCCCAATCGGCGAATTCTGTTTAATCGCCCGGCGGATGCCTAGCCAGTTTTCCTGCCATCGGCATAGATAAAATAAGTCGGCGTGGCCTGCACGCGAATAGCGAAGCCATGCTGACGCAGCGTTTCGCTAAGCTGCCGCGGGTCATAATAGATTTTGACGATTTCAAATCGGCGGCCGTCATTGAGGGCGCGGCTTTGCCGGCTGTCGTTTAGCTGTATCGTTCGCCTGTGGGGGCTGGCTGTTTCAGCCTGCTGTGAATCGACAAAAAACAAACGGCCCGCGGGTTTCAGAGTGCGATAGACCGTTTGCAAAAACGGCGACAGCTGTTCTGCCGGGACATGCGACAGCCAAAAGCCAAAGAACACCATGTCATATTGTCGCGGCGGCTGCCACTGGAACAGGTTGGCTTGCTGATAAGTGACTTGTTTCGATTGCAGTTTCGCCTGGTTGATGGCGATCATCTCCGGCGACGCATCCAGCGCGGTGACATGAGCGCCAATTTGAATCAGTTCCTGCGTCCAAATGCCGGTGCCGCAAGCCATTTCCAAAATATGCGCCTTGCCGGCCGAACTGTGCAGCTGTTCCCGAACGATTTGGGCTTCCCGCTGCCATCGCTGCTTGAATGCGGCGCCCCAGTCATAGTATCCCTGACGATAAAACCACTGGTCATATTCCTGGGCGCGGGCGCGGTAATATGCGATTTGCTGCTGAAGCAGGTCGGATAAGGGCTTATTCATTTGGCTTGCCTTTGGATAAGTTTGACCGGCGAGCGCGGCGGAACAGCGCGCCCTGTTCGACTGGATTATAGTCTAGTTAATGATTAACCTATTTTGGCGCGGCTGTCAAGCGCTGCTCCTTGATGTCCCCGGGCAAGGTCATACCGCCACCCTAAATCCCTCTCCCATAAAAGAGGAACGGCCTATATTCACCACTCCCGGAAAAGGACACAGGAAAAACCGCTTCTGCCGCTGTATAATAAGCGCATGACGATGACACAAGACAGCACAGCCCGCTGGGGCGTGATTGGGCATGATTGGGCGGTTGATTTCCTGCGGCGCGGCCTGCTGAACGGACGCACTCGACATGCCTATCTGATTGCGGGCGCCTCATCGCTGGGCAAGATGACGTTGGCGCAGACCTTCGCCATGGCGCTCAACTGCGAGCGTGAGGACATCCAGCGGCGCCCCTGTCATCAATGCCGAAGCTGCAAGAGCAGCCGCAGCGGCAATAATCCTGACCTCATTCTGCCGCCGGCGGATGATTCTGGCCGGCTGAAAATTGATGCCATCCGCAATGTCGCCCGTCTGCTGGCGCTCAAACCCTATGCCGCGCGCTATCGAATCGCTGTCTTTGATGACTTTGATCTGGCTGCGCCCCAGGCACAGGATGCCCTGCTAAAAACGCTGGAAGAGCCGGCATCGTACGCTGTGCTGATTCTGCTGGCGCGGTCCGTCGACCGCATCCTGCCCACCATACGGAGCCGCGCCCAGCTAATCTCCTTGCGGCCGCTGCCATTGCAAGTCATCAAGGCGCAGCTGATCGCCCGCGGCGGCGACGAAGCGCGCGCCGATTGGATTGCCCGTTTGAGCAGCGGGCGGATTGGCTGGGCGATCGCCGCGCTGGAGGATGAGGAGGCGCTGGCTTTTCGCCGCAGCATGCTCGATATGCTGCGCGATATTCTGGCAGGCAGCCGGCTGGAGCGCATCAAAATAGCCGAACAGATCAGCCGCAAGGTGGGGCAAGACAAATCTCGCCTGCGCTATATCCTGGAAATCTGGCAGACCTACTGGCGCGATGTCCTGCTCGAAAGCTGTGGCAGCCCGGTCAAGCCCTGCAACAGTGACCGCAAAGATGAGATCCGCGCGCTGGTGATGCGGATGGATGCCGCCGGCGCCAGCCGCGCCATGAACGCGACCCGCCGCACCCTCAACGTCCTGGCGACCAATGCCAACTTGCGCCTGGCGCTGGATGTGCTGTTTCTGGATTATCCGGGGCTCGATTAGGCTCGCGTCAGCCGCCAGCGCGCTACTCGATTGGAATCCAGTTCGCCGGTTTTTTGGCGGCTTTCAGGATGGCATCTGGCACCAGCACGATTTTGCCAAAGCCGGTATGTTTCTCCAGTTTCTCATGCGCTTTTCGCGTCTGGCTCAAGGGCATGACCTCATCCACAACCGCCCGATAGCCGCCTTGTTCCAAGCCGCGCAGGATATCCTCGAATTCCTGGGCTTCAAGCTGGTCGCAAGAGCCAAGGATGCTAAGGTTTTTCAGATAAACATCCATAACATTCAGGCAGACCTCCCGGCGCTGCCCGGCATGGGGGATCACGAGCCGCCCTTTGTACCCCAGCATGTCGATGGACTGCTGCAATTTGCTGCTGTCGGGGCTGTGCATGACCAACGTGGCGCCGCGCTCATCGGTCGCCACCTTGACCTGCCGCACCAGATCGCCGCTGGCATCATCCAAAACCACATCGGCGCCAATCTCGCGCAAGGATGCCGCGTGTTCGCCGCTGCCAATGGCGATGACCTGCGCCCCTTTGGCGCCGGCGATTTGCACCGCGGCTGTGCCGATGCCGCTGGCGGCCGCATGAATGACGGCGCGGTCCGACTGTTTGATGCCGCCATTGCCGACCAGCGCAATCCAGGCATTCACAAAGGAAGCGCCAGCCGCGACCGCGGTCTGATAGTCAAGCTCGTCCGGCAGCCTGACCAATCGCCCGGCCGGTATGGCGCAGTATTCGGCATAACCGCCGTCGCGCCCGCGCCCAAGTTCGTTAAAGGCGGCTGTAACGCGGTCGCCAGGCTGCCAGCCGGCCGCGGTTTGCACGATTTCGCCGGCGACATCGGCCCCGAGTATGTGTGGCATCGGCTTGCGGATGATCAATTGGCCGCTGCGATAAAGCAAGTCCGCCGGATTCACCGACGCGGCATGAACTTTCACCAGCGCTTCACCGGCGGCCGGCTGGGGAAGCGGCAGCTGCATATATTTCAGGACTTTGGGTTTGCCTATTTTTTCGATAGCGATGGCGCGCATCATCTGCGGCGCTTCGGCCATAAGTTTCCCTCATCATGCTTAGCGGCTTTCAGTCTAAATCAAGACAGGGGCGCTGTAAACAGCCGCCGCGGTTTATCGCCGGCCAAATCGTCCGACATTGCCGGCTTGCGCTTTGGCGATTTCCGCTTCCCGAATCTCGGTTTCACTGCCGGGCGGATCATAATTATAGAGAGTGCGGATATTTCTGCACATGGTCATGCTCCTTGTCGGTCATCTGTCAGCCGCTTCGGCCGCGGTGAAGACGCTTGTCCATGATACAGCCCGATCTTCATTTTTCATCGCGGCTTTGGCAAACTCCGGGCTGCGCCGGCAAGCGGGATCGCTATTCGCCGCCGCCGCGCCGATATCCACGCGGATGACGCTGATGCCAGTTCCAGGCAGTTTGGATGATGCGCTCCAGGCTGTTGTACTGCGCCTGCCAGCCCAGTTCGCGCCCGATTTTGCCGCTGTCGGCAATCAGCACCGGCAGGTCGCCGGCGCGGCGCGGCGCTTCGACAGCCGGTATCGGATGACCGGTGACTTTCCGCGCCGTTTCGATGACCTCGCGCACCGAATAGCCCGCGCCGCTGCCCAGATTGTAGACGCGGCTTTTGCCGTCCGCCAGCGCTTCGAGAGCCAGGATATGCGCCGTCGCCAGGTCAAGCACATGCACATAATCGCGGATGCAGGTGCCGTCGGGCGTATCATAATCGGCGCCAAATATGCTGATGGCGCCGCGCTGCCCCAAAGCCACCTGCAAGACCAGGGGGATCAAATGCGATTCGGGCTCATGCGCCTCACCGATATGTCCTCGGGGGTGTGCGCCGCAGGCATTGAAATAACGCAGACAGCAGTATTTGATGCCATAGATGCGATCCATCCAGGCCAGCCAACGTTCGGCCGCGTACTTGGTTTCGCCATACACGCTGCCAGGAGCCAGGATTTCGTCTTCGTCAATCGGCATGCGTGTGGGTTGGTCAAACAGGTTGGCGGTCGAGGACAGGATGAAACGCTTGACATCATGGCGGCTTGCCTGTTCGAGCAGGTTGATGATGGTGTAGAGGTTGTCGCGGAAGTATTTGAAAGGCTTTCGCATGCTTTCGCCCACCAGAATTCGCGAGGCGAAATGCAGGATGCCCTCAAATGAATGGGCTGCGAAGGTGGCTTGCAGCGCCGCCGCATCATGCAAATCGCCGACAACGAGGGTCGCGTCCGGATGCACTGCCTGCCGATGCCCGTTCACCAGATTGTCATAGACCACGACCTCATCGCCGCGTTCAATCAGCATTTGCACGACGTGACTGCCGATATAGCCTGCCCCGCCCGTCACCAATACCTTCATCATGCTTTGCCCTTTTCTTCCATGGATGCCGCGCTGTCATTATAATCTTGCGCGGGCAAGGGGCAAATGCAGCATCTTGCCCGCCGGCGTTGACATGCCGCCAGCCTGTGGTTTAATCATGTTCAAGCGGTCAGTCGGATGGGCATTGATGGCGGACAAGCGCAACAGCAAGTCGGGCTGGACTCAAGCCGAACGCGCGGCTTTTCGCGGGCTGCTGCGGATGGGCTTGATATTGTTTTTGGCCATTGTGATCGCCGGCGTCATCGCCGCGCTGCTAAGCTCGGCTCTGGGCACACTGTAGCCCGATGGCCGCGCCTTAATGAAGAAGGCCTATCATTCAATGGAAGACCAAAGGCTGAACCTCATTGCCGCCGCGCCCAGACAGCGCCTTGATAAATTTGTGCTGGAATATCTGGAGGGCTGGTCGCGCGCGCAAGTGCAAAGCCTGATTCGAGACGGGCGGGTCAAGGTGAACGGCAAAGTGAAAAAGGCGGGCTATAAATGCAAAGGCGGCGAAACGGTGAATGTGATCGTGCCGACTCAAGTGAAGAGTTTGATTGAACCGCAGGCGATTGACCTGAATGTCGTCTATGAAGATGAACACCTGGCAGTGATCAACAAAGAGGCTGGCATGGTGGCGCATCCTGGGGCTGGCAGCCCTGCCGGCACATTGGTGAATGCGCTGCTGGCGCGGTATCCGCAGCTGGCGGCGATGATGGACGACCCGCAAACGAGGGAACGGCTTGGCATCGCGCATCGCCTCGACAAAGGCACCAGCGGCCTGATGGCTGCTGCCCGCAGCAAAGCGGCCTTGCTGGACTTGATGCGCCAATTCCGCGAGCGCAGCGTCGACAAGGGTTATCTGGCGCTGCTGGAAAAACGGCCGCAATCCAATCGCGGGCGCGTGGATGCGCCGATTGCCCGCGACCCCCGTCAGCGCAAACGGATGTGGGTCCATCGGGATGGCAAGCCGGCGCAAACCGAATTCACGCTGCTGGACGACCATTTTCAAGGCGGCCGCGCCTTGGTGGAACTGCGCCTGCTGACCGGGCGCACGCACCAAATCCGCGTTCACATGGCTTTTATCGGCTGTCCGGTGGTGGGGGATGCGGTCTATGGCTTTCGCAAGCAGCGACTCAAGCTCAAGCGGCAGTTTCTTCATGCCCACGAACTGGCATTTGACCATCCGGCGACTGGCGAACGGCTGCGATTTGCCGCGCCCTTGCCGCCGTCATTGCAGAATGTACTGGATAAACTGCGTTCCTGACTGTGCAGATGATTTGATTTTGTGATGTTATCAGGCAGCTTGACTCAATAAGGGAACAACAATCGCTGCAATAGCGACAAGTATGCTCACAAATGCCATGCCAATGCCCAAGAGCCATTGTGTTGTTTTTAATCCCGACCTGATTTCGGCGCGAAAACTCTCAAAGTCAGCTCGCAAATCGGCAATATCTGCCTTTGTCGCCAAGTGTGCGTAAGCGGCTCCCAACGCGGCAATCCGCTCCCCTTCTGTTCTGGCTGACATAATTGCTCCCAACGTCGCAATGATAATTGTCAAGGTTTATTATAATCATAATGGAAGCTGGTTTTTTGGTCAATCGGCGGTCATGGTGTTTGATTTGACCACAAAGGACACAGAGTCTTTATCGTCTAGTCTGTGCCTAGCAACCGGCGGCGGAGCGCTTCGTCGTCGCGCAAATCTTCAATGATATGTGTTTGTCCTGTATCAGGGTGTTGGAACTTCCAAAACCTCCATCCGTCAGTACCTCCTGATCCAGCAGGATTTATAGAGCGTTTCGCTTTTTTCCCAGCAGCCGACGGGGTAAGCATTTCACCCTCAAACCTGATGTTATGGCGAGATGTGAGATTGGCGGTGAGTAGAAACACTGCTTCGAACCGTTGTCTCATGTAATAAGCAAATATCGGGACTTCCACCTTATCTCCCGAGATGGGCCTTATAGTCGGATTCGCAGTAGTCAGGGGATCTTGGATCACCGCCTCTGATTCACTCACAGTTGGCAAGCGACTGGCAATCTTCTGCTCTACAAATTCTTGCCATGCTTGCTTAAAGATGGGGCGAAACGCTTCAAGGTCTGATTCTTCCAATCGATTGGGATTAACCTGCTTGGCGAAATATCTAACAAATTCCTTTGACGGCTGCCTGAATTCTTTGTCCAATATGGGAAGAATTGCTAGTTTGCGGGCACTTGACAAAATACGTTCTGGGTCAAAGCCAGCCTTTGTAAATCCTTCCAGTTCATTCACCAGCAGTTCATCGATATTCAGCATATCAATGATGAGGAAGGGTTGACTGTCCATGATGTTATCTTTATCTAGATCAGCATAAAAACGATATTCGATGCCGTTCGTCAGAATGCCGAATCGAACGTCTTCGGCGCCAAAATAATCGTACAGCTGCCGCCAGTGATTTTCGGATAAAACTTTGTCCGCGGATTTGGCCTCGATTAAGATAATCGGTTTTCCCTGCTGCTTGATCGCATAATCGACCCGCTCGCTGCCACTTGCTCTGGCGTCGGCGGTATATTGCGGCTGGACTTCATTGAGATTGCCGATATCGTAGCCGAGAGCTCGGATAAATGGGTGAATGGAAACAAGCTCTGTCGCCACCTCATTTGTCATCATGGGGCGCTGCTGATTTATCCTCGCCGATATTTTACGCAGTTCATCCATCAAACCCATTTTGAACTCCCGATAACAAAGCAGTAGGCACATCAACCAAATTTTAACATATCGGCTCGGATTTTGCCAATTTCTGCTGAACTATGCTATACTTCCCTTATGCAAACCACAATCGCACAGCCCACCGCCTTTCATCTGATGACCAAGCCGCGCGGCGCCATCTGCAACCTCGACTGCAAATACTGCTATTTCCTTTCCAAAGAGAAGCTGTATCCCAACAGCCAATTCCGCATGTCGGACAGCCTGCTGGAAGAATACATCCGCCAGTATATTGAGGCGCAGCCGGTCAATGAGATTCACTTTGCCTGGCAGGGCGGCGAACCGACTTTGATGGGGGTTGAGTTTTTTCGGCAGGCGGCGCGCTTTCAGCAGAAACACAAAAAGCGCGGCATGAGGATTCACAACGCGCTCCAGACCAATGCCGTCACGCTGGACGATGAATGGGGCGCGTTCTTTGCCGAAAACGGCTTTCTGATTGGCGTCAGCCTCGATGGGCCGCGCGATGCGCATGATTTCTACCGCGTCGACAAGGGCGGCAATCCCACCTTTGACAAGGTGATGCGCGGCATTCGGCTGCTGCAAAAACACAGCGTCGAGTTCAATATCCTAACGACCGTCCACGCCGCCAACGAAAAACATGGCAGGCGCGTCTATCAATTCCTGCGCGACGAGGTCAAGACGCAGTTCATGCAGTTTATCCCCATCGTCGAACGCGACAATGACAGCGGCTATCAGGAAGGCGATTCCGCAACCGACCGCTCGGTCAGCGCCGCTGGTTATGGTCAGTTTTTGATTGAGATGTATGAAGAGTGGGTGCGGCATGATGTCGGGCGAGTTTTTGTGCAGATTTTTGATGTCGCGCTGGCGGCCTGGACCGGCGCGCCGCCGGGGCTGTGCATCTTTGACGAAACCTGCGGGCTGGCGATGGCGATGGAACACAATGGGGATGTGTATTCCTGTGACCATTATGTCGAGCCGGATTACAAACTTGGCAACATCATGGATATTCCCCTGACCGATATTGTGGTGATGGACAGGCAGCGCGAGTTTGGCCAGGCCAAGCGCGATGCTCTGCCGCAGTACTGCCGCGAATGCGAGGTGCGCTTTGTCTGCCATGGCGGCTGTCCCAAGAACCGCTTTATCCAAACCCCGACGGGCGAAGCCGGCTTAAATTATCTTTGCGCCGGTTACCGCGCTTTTTTCAATCATGTCCGCCCGACGATGAACTTCATGGCAAACGAATTGGCGCAGCGCCGCCCGCCTGCCAATGTCATGCTGCAAATGGCGCGCGATGATGCGGAACTGGAACGGGCTTTCGCCAAAGCCGGCCGCAATGATCCCTGTCCCTGTGGCAGCGGGGTAAAGTACAAGCGCTGTCATGGCTTGCGGCGGATTTCATCAAGCGCTTCTCTTGCTGGTTGAGTTTGCCAAGAGCCTGTCACATACCGGTACGAACATTTTGCAAAATATCCTCTCTGGCTGGCTCATCATAGATATCCGCATCAGCGATGTGAGCGCTAGGCTGGCGGAGTTGAGCGGCACTCTTGCGATTTGACAAAGGCATCCCATCATTCTCTCCCTTATAAAGTTAGCTTATAATGTGACGCAATGATTCAACCAGTGCAATAAGTTTCAAAAAACGGTTATGCTGACCATGCGGAATCCGGTTACAAATAGAGGAATGAATTAGAAAGGTTCGTGTGGATGAGCCAACCTACGATTGAACTGCAAATCCCGGTCGAAATTTATGAGCGTGCGCGCGAGATCGCCGGTGATAGCAATCGCTCGGTGGAGTCTGTTCTGCTTGATGGATTGGCGCTGCTTTTTGGATCTCTGCCCGATGTGCGGATTTCGCCTGATCTGCTCAAAGATTATAGCGACGAACAATTATGGACGGTAGTATATCATAGACTGGCACGGCCCCAGGATGCCCGCTTGCGCGAACTGATCGCTCTCGGCAAACGGGGACAGATCACTGACGAGGGAAAGACCGAAATGGAAGGGCTGATTGCTCTGGTGGATCATCAGATGCTATTGCGCTCCGAGGCGTTGCTCATGTTGAAACAGCGAGGACATAACGCTAAAGAAGTGCTTGACCAATTCTAATCTAGCGAGCTGCTAAATTGTTTTCTGTTGTATCGTGACTGCAAGATTCGCCTCTGTATGGTTAGCCGCCTTATGGTTAAAATAGCAGCCAAGCGAATCAATCAAAAGGATTTTTCATGCCCAAACAAACTGTCTTTACCGAAAATGCGCCCGCCCCGGTCGGCGCGTACTCGCAGGCGATTATCGCTAATGGCATGGTCTATACCGCCGGGCAGATCCCGCTGGCGCCGGGCGCCGGGCAGCTGGTCGCCGGCGGGATTAAAGAGCAAACCCGCCAATCGCTGGAAAACATCCAAGCTGTGCTGGAAGCCGCCGGCGCGAGCCTGGCCAATGTGGTCAAGGTCACGGTTTTCCTGGCAGACATCAATGACTTCGCCCAGTTCAATGCGGTTTATGGCGAATACTTCCCGCAGCATCCGCCGGCGCGTTCCGCGATTCAAGCTGGGGCGCTGCCACTGGACGCCCGCATCGAAATTGAAGCCGTCGCCCTGCTGGAATCATAATCCCTTTGCTATGCTGTCGCCGTCAAAGCGCCCGATTAACCGAGATCAACGGAAAACCAAGCTATGATCGATGTGAATCAACTGCGTAAAGGCGCGACCTTTACCCAAAATAACAACCTCTACCGCGTCATTGAATATCGCCATCACAAACCCGGCCGCGGCAAAGCCACGATTCGCGTCACCGTGCGCGACCTCCGCAGCGGCGCCACGACCGAGATGACCTTTAACTCTGGCGAGCGGGTCGAAGACATCCGCGTCGAAGCCAATAAGGTCGAATACCTGTACGCGGATGATGATTTTGTCACCTTTATGGATACGCAGACCTACGAGCAGCCGCAGCTGAATCGGGCGATTTTTGGTGAAGATCTCAAGTACATCAAAGACAGCATGGAAATCAAACTCTTGCGCTATGAGGGCGAAATCATTGATTACGAATTGCCGAAGACCATCGAATACAAAGTGGTCGAGGTTGAAGCGGCGGTCGCCGGCGACACCGCCAACAGCCCAACCAAGAAAATCAAGCTGGAAAGCGGCTTTGAGGTCAACGCGCCGATGTTCATCAATGTAGGCGATGTCGTCAGAATCAATATCGAAGAAGAAACTTACGTCACCCGCGTCAGCAAATAGCGCCGCCGCCATCAGGAGCTTGCCGATGAGCTTAGGGCGACAGATGCGGCACGATGACCTGAAAAAGCAGGTAGACATCAAGCGCCGACAGGCTCATCCATCCCATCACCGTCAGCCAGCGGGCGGCATCCCGGCGTGGCAGGATGAGTCTGCGCCAGAAATCCAGCCCATAGACCAGCGTCCAAGCCAGAGGAATCAGCCCCGCGAACAGATAACGCCCCTGCCATTGCACGAATTCAATGTTGTAATAGAGATAAGCCAGTAAGACTAAAGCAGCCGTAACAGCAAAAACAATCCCGATTTGGGTTTGTGCGCGCTTGGTTTCGCTGGGTATGCCGGCGCCTGATTTGCGAGTTAGGACCGACAGGACCGCGCCCGATAAACCGGCGAAGGTCAGCATGGCGAAGGCGCGGTAAATCCAGCCGCCCAAGACTCCATCCAGCGGCAGCGCCATCCAGCCGAACTGCCCCCAGAAACTATTGAAGCTCACGCGGAGCATCTCGCGCAGATACATTTCCGAGCCATGCCGGGCAATGTATTCAGCCCGCCGCATCTGGCCGGCGACGGCCGCATCATGCGCCGCCAGCCCCAAAAAATCGGGAAAGCCATAGATGTGGATGTTTCGCAGCCACCAGAGGCCGCCCATCCCGACCGCAACCAACAGAAAGACGGCAAGCGGCCTCACCAAGGCCGCGGGCGGGCGTTTTTGAATATGCCACTTCAGGCTTATCGCCAAGGGAATGAGGCCGGCGAGAAAATAGGCGGTTGTTTTGCTTAGCAGCCCTAAGCCCATGATGAATCCCAGCTGCCAGACTGGCACCCGGTCAGTCTGAAGGTAGCGAATCAGCCACAGCAGCGCCAGCGCGATGACAAGCTCCCCCAGCACATCATTGTTGACGGCGCTTATTATGCTCAAGCGCTGCGGCTGGAATGCGACCAGCGCCATTGTCCCCAATGCGATTTGCGGCTCATTCGGCAGGATGCGCCGGCTAATCGCATAGCTCAACGTCACCACAGCCGCGCCCAACCCCACTGACAGCAGGCGCAGCGCCGCCAGCGCGCCATCGGTCAGCCGGTATATGACTGATGCCAGCAGATAGTAGAGCGGCGGCTGATGGTCTTCATATTGAATGGTATCGAGCCGCTCAAGATAAGCCGGCGCAAATTTCTTTGTGGTCAGCTGATCCTGATAGGCTTGCTGCCAATCGCCGGGTTGGATTTGTGGACAGCAGCCGGCCGCGGCTACTTGGGCGGCATAGTTGTAATGCGCCGGCTCGTCAGGCGCCTGCCAGGCGGGCGTGTAGATGGCAAACAATGCCCCGACAAGCAGATAGCCGAGCAGGATCACGGCAAACAGCGTTTTTTCGAGGCGGGACCGGGGCATTGGCGGGTCACTTTCCTTTTGAATCCATCTATGAATATCATAATACAGCATCACGGATTTGATTAGGACTGGCGCTGCGCGGGCTTGCAGGATGACCGGAACAGCCGTATACTCACTGCCGCCAACAAGATGAATTGGTGATGATGCTAAAACAGCGTGACGCAAATTATATGAGACAGTTATGGGAAGCGGCGGGATGAATGTCGTATCTATCGGGGGCGGTCTGGGCGCGGTGCAGGTGATGCAGGGCATGAAGAACCATACCGACAATTTGACCGGCATCATTGCGGTCACCGATACCGGACGAAGCACTGGCATTGTCCGCGAGTTTGCCCAAATCCCGGCTCCCGGCGACATTCGGAACGCCCTGGCAACCCTCGCTGGCGATCATGATTCGCTGCTGGCGCGGGTGATGCAGCATCGGATTGCGGCGCCTGGCGCTCCGAAGCTGGATGGCATGGCTTTTGGCAATCTGTTTATCGCCGCCTTGACACAGATGTCGGACAGCTTCATTCAAGCGATTCAACAAATCAGCGACTTTCTTGATGTGCAGGCGAATATCTATCCGGTAACCGAAGAAAACACGCATATCTGCGCTGAACTGGCGGATGGCACGATTGTCGAGCAGGAATTCAATGTGCGTCAGTTGGATAAAGCCGCCATCAAGCGCATTTTCGTTCAAAATCCAGAGGCGACCGTTTATCCGCCCTGCCTCGATGCTCTGCGCCAGGCTGACCTGATCACCATCGGGCCGGGCAGCCTGTTCACGACGACCATCGCCTGCCTGGCATTCAAGGAAATCTCACAGGCCATACGCGATTCCAAGGCGGTCAAGGTGTATGTCTGCAACACCACCACGCAGCCCGGCCAGACCGATGATTATTCGCTTTCCGATCATGTGCGGCAGGTCGTTTCTTATTTGGGGATCGGCATCCTGGATTATGTCGTGCTGAATGCTTCGCCGCCATCAGCGGAATTGCTGGAACTGTATGCGCGGGAAAAAATCAATGTGCTGCTGCCGACCGACGACGAGCTTCACAAGATCAAGACCATGAACGTCAAGCCGGCGCTGGCGGATCTTGCCGATACCCAATCGGAAAAACGCGCCCTTTGGCAAAAGCAGGATACCATCCGCCACAATCCCGAACTGACGGCTGTAGCCCTGCTTGATTTGATGCGCGAACGTTCCTCTCTCAATCCTTGCGAATAAGCAAGGGGCGCTCATCACCGGTTTGCAGTTCGCTGCTTTCAATCACAGCATCCACATTGTCGAAGGCCTTGCCTAATTTTCGGGTGCGAACTCCGTTCAAGTCCTTGAATCGATTGTGGATGGCGCTGAAATTTCTTTCCAGTTTGTTCATGTCATCAGCATATTTTTTCCATTCGTTTCTGATCTCGGTGATCATTCTGGTCACTTCGCGCGATTTGCGTTCAATGTTAAAGTTCTGCGCTGCCTGGCGAATCACCGCCAGCACGGTGTACAAGGTCAATGGCGAGCATAAAATGACCTTCTGCTTCAAGGCGCTGTCAATAATCGAGTCGTCCTGTTCGTGAATAAAACGATAAATCTGCTCGTTGGGGATAAAAATGAGTACACAGTCCACGGTTTCCGAATCAATATAATCGCGCTTGCGGATTTCTGTGACGCGCTGTTTGACATCTCGTAAAAACTTGTCGCTGTAGGCGCGTTTGTCTGTTTCGCTTTGGGCTTCAAAATAGCGCAGGTAATTGGTGAGTGGGAATTTGGCATCCATATTCAGCGACTTTTGATTGGGCAGAAGGAAGGTGAAATCTGGCCGCGTTCCGGCTTCAATGGTGGGCTGCCTGATATAATTAACCCCCTCAACCAATCCCATGAAGTTGAGCATGTCCTCGGCCATGCGCTCGCCCCACTGCCCCCGCGCCCGGTTATCGGCAAGGGCCTGCTGCAAGGACGAAGTGGTCTGCGTCAGTTGTTTCAGCTGGTCGTCCAGTGCGCCCAGCTTGCTTTCGCGGGCGGATTCAAACTCGCTTATAAGCCGTTCCACCTTGCCTAACTTGACGTCCATCTCCGTTAGCCGCTGGTCAATGAGTTCTTTTTTGGATGCGAGTTCTTGGCGGTGTTCTTTGGTTTGTGTTTCGGCTTTCTCGGATAACTGGCTTAAAAAGCCCTGATTGGATTCTTTGAGGTGTTCAGTCGATTTTCGCAGTTCTTGCGAGACCTTGCTTTGATTCTTTTCAAGTTCAGTCGGGACTTCTTTCAAAGCGGCCGCCATCTGCTCAAGCTGCTGGTCAATCAGCTTCTTTTTAGCCTCCAGTTCAGCGATATGCTGTTGGGTCTGTGAGTCGGTCCTTTCTTTCAAGAATTCCAGGAAGCCTTTGTTGGATTCCGCGAGGTCATCGGTGGATTGCTGCAGGTGGCTAGGGACTTCTTTCAAAGCGGCCGACATTTGTTCAAGCTGCTGGTCAATCAGCTTCTTTTGATGGTTAAGTTCAGTGATATGCTGTTCGGTCTGAAATCTAGATTGAGCCCCCATGTGGTTCAAGAGGCTTTGATTCGACTGTTCCAGTTCTTCCCTTGACTTTTTGAGCGCGTCTGCCGACAAACTGCCAAAAGTGCTCTTCATCTCATGCGAAATACGGTCAAAGTTCTTTTTCATGCTGGCGCGGCTCATCAGCGCGAATACGAGACCGACAGCCAAACCGATAAGCAAGCCAATGATCAAACTGATGCCGTCCAAACTTAAATTGTCCATCCCTTTGTCTCCTCCCAAGCTCCGTCGCGGGCTTGCCTTTGCGAGTGCGTCTACTCATGCTATAATACAGCGCATTGCTGAATTGACCAAGAATCATCATGCTGTTAGCCAAATCAAAGGTTTGAGAAAGGTAATCCCTTGTCTTCCCTGGTACTCACCGTCAAAGAAACATTGCGTTACCGCGGCGCTATCGGGCAGTGGAGTTGGGTTTTGCATCGTCTCACCGGTGTGGGGGTGGCGCTGTTTCTGGCGCTTCATGTGGTCGATACGTCATGGGCTGTGTTTTATCCTGATCTGTACGTCAAGGCCATTGCCGCCTATCAATCGCCGATTTTCACTGTGGGCGAGTTTGGCCTGGTGTTCGCGGTGGTTTATCATGCTTTTAACGGGATACGGATCGCCATTTTTGACAACAAGCCCGAATTATGGCGGTATCAATCGCAGGCGGCGATTGGCGTGCTGATATTGACCCTGCTGACGCTGGCGCCGGTGTTTCTGGGTATGAGCGGGCATGTGCTGGCATTCTACTTTGGCGAGCAGGCGATTGCGAATGACAGACTGCTTGATGTGATTGTCTTCTCGATAGTCGAACAATTTCCTTTCATTGCCGGATTTGTGGGCGCGCTGGCGGCGGCAGTCATCCTGGCAGCCCTCTTTGGCATGATCCGCGGCCGCGGCGCGGCTGCCCATTCCAAATACCCGCAGTCCAGCCCGGTTGAACGTTTCTGGTGGGGTTTCATGCGGGTCAGCGGCTTGCTGATTTTGCCGCTGGTATTCGGTCATCTGGCGATGATGCACGTGGTGCAAGGCGTCTTTGACATCACCGCTGCCCAACAGGTGGTGGGAACGCTTTCGACCAACGGAACGATTGGCGCGGCGCCATCGGCGGTTGAATTTGTTTATCATCGCTGGACCTATGCCGCCGGCGGTGTTTTTGTCTGGCGCATCTATGATTTGTTTCTGCTGGTTCTGGTCACGCTGCATGGCTTTAATGGCCTGCGCTATGTCCTGACCGATTACACCAGCGGCAGCCCATTCCTGCGCCGCACCGCCGTGGCTTTATGCACGGTCGTCGCGGCGGTCTTGCTGGCGCTGGGCGCGGCGGCGCTGCTGCTGCCGATTGAAAAGGACATTATCAGCGAGGCGATGGCGGCGACAGCCGAAATCTATGAACTGCGCGGCGAAGAAGCGCCGCCCGAACTGGAAGCCTTCCTGAATGGCGGGGCGGCCGACGATGGCGGCAGTGAGTAAAGCATAAAAGCGCAAATCAGGCAAGATAGGGCAAGGGCATAAATGAAAATTCATAAACATGATGCGATTATCATAGGAGCGGGCGGCGCCGGCTTGATGGCGGCGCTCTATGCCAGCAAGGGCGGCGCAGACGTGGCGGTCGTCAGCAAGCTGTACCCGACCCGCAGCCATACCGGCACAGCGCAGGGCGGCATCGGCGCCGCGCTTGGCAATCTCGACGACGACAAGCCGATTTACCATACCTACGATACGATTAAAGGCGGCGATTATCTGACTGATCAGGCGGCGGCGAAAACGCTGGCTGAAAACGCCATTGACGCCGTCATCGAGTTGGAACACATGGGCTTGCCCTTTGACCGCACCGCCGCAAAGCGCATCAGCCAGCGCCGCTTTGGCGGCCACACGCGCAACTTTGGCGAAGAACTGGTGCGCCGCGCCTGCCATGCCGCCGACCGCACCGGCCACATGATTTTGCAAACCCTGTATCAGCAGTGCATCAAGAACGAGGTCAAGTTCTTCGACGAATTTCAAGTGGTTGACATGATTGTCGTCGATGGAACGGTGGCTGGCGTGGCTGCCATTGAGCTTGGCAGCGGGGAATTCCACATTTTCCACGGCAAGGCGAATTTCTTTGCCACTGGAGGATGGGGACGGTGCTGGTCGGTGACAAGCAATGCACATTCGCTCACCGGCGATGGCGCTGCCATTGCCCTGCGCCGCGGTGTGCCGCTGCAAGATATGGAGTTCTTCCAATTCCATCCAACCGGCATCTTCAAGATGGGGATTCTAATTACCGAGGGGGTCCGCGGCGAAGGCGGCGTGCTGATTAACAGTCAGAGCGAACGTTTCATGGAGCGCTATGCGCCCGGCGCCAAAGACCTCGCCAGCCGCGATGTGGTCAGCCGCGCCATTTATCTCGAAACCCGCGCCGGACGCAGCATCAAAAACCGCGGCTATGTGCATCTTGATATTCGCCCCAAGACCGTCAATCGCTTCTTTGCCGAGGAAGGACGCGCCCGAAAAGACTTCATCGACGAAAGCCATGTCGAACGCAAACTGCCGGATATCCTTGACTTCTGCCGTACTTATCTGGGCGTCGATCCGGTCAAGGAACCTATGCCGGTACAGCCGACCGCCCATTATGCCATGGGGGGAATCCCGACCAATGTCGATGCCGAAGTCGTGATTGACGCCGCCGGGATGGTGATGCCGGGGCTGTATGCCGCCGGCGAAACCGCCTGTGTGAGCGTGCACGGCGCCAATCGTCTGGGGACAAACTCCTTGGTCGACCTGGTTGTCTTTGGCCGCCGTGGCGGGATGCAGATGGCTGAATTTGTGAAGCGGGCGGATTGGAAAGCGCTGCCATCTGATCCTGCCAGCGAGATTCGCGCCGAGTTTGAACGAATTCGCAATGGCAATGGCAAGACCCGTCCCGGTGAACTCCGCGCCCGGCTTCAGCAGACGATGATGGACAATGTGGGCGTCTTCCGCACGCAGGAAACCATGCAGCAGGGCATTGACGAGCTTTCGGAACTGCGTCGGCGTTTTTATAATGACATCCGCATCGATGACAAAAACAAGGTGTTTAATACCGACCTGATGGAGGCTTGGGAGTTGGGCGCTTTGATTGATTTAGCGGATGTGACGGCGCGCAGCGCCTTGGAACGCAAAGAAAGCCGCGGCGCGCACAGCCGCGAGGACTTTAAGCAGCGCGATGATGAAAATTGGCTGGTCCATACCCTTGCCTATCACAGCGGCGACCTCAAAGCGCCGAGCTATACGTTAAACTTCGATAAAGCGGTCGACCTTTCGCTGTGGGAAGCGGAAAAAGAGCAGGGGATACCGCCAGACAAGCAGAAGTTCCGCCCGAAAGCGCGCGTCTATTAAACCAGCAGGACTTCATCAGAATAGAGAGGGGATGATTGGAATCATGGAAGTGACCTTCAAAATCAAACGGCAGAACCCGGAAGTTCCCGGCCGGGACAAGCCCTATTGGGAAGAGTTTGTCCTGCAAGATGTTGATCCGACCGACCGCGTGCTGGAGATGCTGCACCGCATTAAATGGGAACAGGATGGCACACTGTCGCTGCGCCGTTCCTGCGCCCACGGTGTCTGCGGCTCGGATGCCATGCGGATTAACGGCGTCAACGCGCTGGCATGCAAAGTTCTGGTGCAGGATGCCGGGCCGAAAATCCAAATCGAGCCGATTTTGGGGCTGCCGGTCATCAAAGACTTAATCGTCGATATGGAGCCTTTCTTTGACCATTACCGCCAGGTGATGCCCTTCTTTGTCAATAACAGTCCATTGCCGGCCGATGGCCGTGAACGGCTGCAAACGCAGGAAGACCGCGAGCGTTTTGATGATACCACCAAGTGCATTCTCTGCGCCTGCTGCACGACCGCCTGTCCCAGCTTTTGGGCGAATGGTCATTATGTTGGGCCGGCCGCCATTGTGCAGGCGCACCGCTTCGTCTTTGACACCCGCGACCAGGCCGGCAAGGAACGGCTCGATATCCTTGGCGAACCCAATGGCGTCTGGCGCTGCCGCACGATTTTTAACTGCACGCCGGCCTGCCCGCGCGACATTGAAGTCACCAAAGCGATTGGCGAGGTCAAGCTGGCGATTCGCAAGGGCAGAACGGATGGGATTATTCAGATAGATGATATTGGGTGATGCAACTGATGACCGGTATTCAACGGGCCGCCGTGATTGGCGCCGGGACGATGGGCTGGCAGATTGCGCTGCAAATCGCGCAGCATGGCTTTACCGTCGCGCTGTATGATATTGACCAATCGGCTTTGCAAGCAGCGCAAACCATGCAAAGCGAAACAGTCGCCGCCTGGCGCGCCGCCGGAAAGCTGGCGGCGGAAACAGAAACAGCGATATTCAGGAGCATTGCATACCAAACGGATCTCATCACGGCGGTTCGGGATGTCGATTTGGCGATTGAAGCAGTGCCGGAAAAGCTAGAACTCAAGCGCGAGGTCTTCGCTCAACTGGACCGGCGCCTGCCCGAACATGCCATTATCGCCAGCAATAGCTCCTCAATCTGCGCGCGCTTGCTGGAAGATGCGACTGAACGCGCCGAACAGGTGGCAAACCTCCACTTTTATCTGCCGGTTTGGGACAGTCCGATGGTTGAGTTTGGCGGTGGAAGCCGCACCCGCCCGGATGTGCTGGATGCGCTTGATCTTTTCGCAAGGAAAATCGGTATGCTGCCGCTGCGAGTGCGGCGGGAAAGCGCTGGTTTTATCTTTAACCGCGTATGGCGAGCCATCAAAAAAGAGGTTATGAAGGTGGCTGACAGCGGCGTTGCCAGCTTTGAGGATATTGACCGCGCCTGGATGATAAAATTTGGCGGTGGCGATTTGCCGCCCTTTGCACAAATGGATCGCATTGGTTTGGATGTCATCGAGGATATTGAGCGGCATTATGCCAGCCAGAGCGGCGACCCTGATGATCTGCCGCCGCCGATTTTGACCGCCAGAGTGGCGCGGGGGGACTTGGGGGTCAAGACCGGGCGCGGGTTTTATGAGTATCCTCATCCGACTTATGCCCAGCCTGATTTCCTGAAACCGGGTTCGGCTGATGGATAAAACAGGGAGTGAAATCGCTTACAAAAATACGACAAATTTGCATTTGGAGATATTTTGGGACATTAATGTTATTGAATATCCTAGAGGTGTTACGATTGACTGACACAGTTAATTCAGCGAAACGCAGTCAAATAATGTCAAGAGTCAGGGGAAAAGACACTAAACCCGAACTCTTGATAAGAAGAGAGTTGCATGCGAAAGGTTTTCGATACCGACTTCATGATCGCAAATTGCCCGGAAAGCCCGATTTGGTGTTTCCGAAATATAAATCAATTATTTTTATACATGGCTGTTTTTGGCATGGACACTCCTGTCATATGTTCAGAAGGCCATCTTCCCATACAGAATACTGGAATCGAAAATTCGCCAGAAACATTGAACGGGATAAGAGAAACTATAGATATCTGGAAGATAAGGGCTGGCGCATCTTAACTATATGGGAATGCGCTCTGAGTGGCAGAACCCGTTTGCCGCTAGAAAACGTAATCGACATGGCGTCAGATTGGCTGTTATTCAAAACAGCCCATATGGAAATAAGGGGACATGAGGAGACAGCTAACTGATATTTGGAGAGGAAGGCAGTTATTAGCAATAATGGGATAAGGAGAGACGCGCAAAATGAAATGTGCAGATATGTTTTGTGGTATAGGCGGGTTTCATCTAGCGGCTAATAATCTTGGCTTAGAAGTGGTTTTCGCTTGCGACATTGACAAATATGCGAGAGAAGCCTATCGCGCCAATTTTGGATTATTACCGGCAAGCGATATAACTCTGTTGGAGGCAAGCGAAGTCCCTGACCACGATTTACTTTTTGCAGGTTTCCCTTGTCAGCCATTCTCAATAATTGGTAAGAAAATGGCATTTGATGACCCAAGAGGCTTGCTTTTTTTCGAGTTGCTTAGGTTTATAAACGAGAAACAGCCCAAAGGTATCATATTGGAAAACGTCAAGCAGTTCGCTACTGCCAATAAGGGCTTAGTGATACGAAAAGTTTTGGATGAGCTATCTTTGTCCGGTTACACGGTCGATTATAGAGTGCTGAATGCCCTGGATTTTGGGTTGCCGCAAAAACGCGAACGAACCATCATCGTAGCGACAAAACGCAACTTCCTGCGATTCCCTTGGCCTGATAAGACAGTTGAAATGACACCACTGTCTGAATTGTTAGAAGAAATGCCAGATCAAAAGTATTTCGTTTCCGATTATATTCGCCGCAAACGCCATCAGAGGCACCGGTCCGATATTTCACCGTCAATCTGGCACGAAAACAAGGGCGGCAACATATCTAGCCATCCTTGGTCCTGCGCTTTACGGGCAGGAGCATCTCATAATTACTTGTTAGTGGATGGAAAACGCCGATTGACTCCTCGCGAGCTATTGCGTTTGCAAGGATTCCCCGACACTTGGAAAATCGTTTGCAGCGACGCGCAAACACGCAGGCAGGCAGGTAATGCGGTGCCTGTTCCAATGGTTCGAGCTGTAATGGAAAGAATGATGAATTTTCTTGAAGACGCCAAAATTGCGCGGCAGTCGCTCACAGCCTAACGGTATACACCCATTAGGCGACTTCCCTAAACAAGCTCTTATAGAAATTGGCAAACACCTTGTCCATACCTTGGCTATCGGCAGAAAAGATATTAGCGGCGATGATTTTGGCTCTATATTTGCAGATGCCGTTGGTGGACAACATAGAGCGAGTCCTGTTGGGATAATTGATATTTTCAAAAACAATTGTGCATGGTCTGTCAAAACAGTTAAGTTGAAAAAACCATTTAGTAAACGCAGCGTTCGCCTTATATCTGGTAGAAACTCACCGATTTTTTCAAGTGGAATTGGTGATCTCTTTGATGATGTCGATGATACAGGCAATTCTGTATTATCTATATGGAATGCTAGGGTCAGCGATGCGAGGCGACAATTTGGAGATCTTCGCGTAGCAGTGCTGATTCGCTGTATGGAATCAAGAGAGTTTGTGTTGTTTGAGGAAGAGATTTCAAGATTTATACCTGGCGACTATTCTTGGGCGCTTAACAAAAGGAAGAATTTCGAAGGTTATGATCGCGGTGATGGGAAACATCGGTTTACTTGGCAACCTCATGGGAGCCAATTTACAATAATCAGACATGTACCCAAGTCTTCCAAGAGATTCAAAATCGCGCATGATATACCGGTCATTAGCACATCTTCTGTGTTGGATGCCATAAATTTCAGTGATGACTGGATACAATTACTATGAAGATAGAGCAAAGTATAAGGGAATTAGGCTGGAAGCCTGACGAAATAAAGGTTTTTGTATTTGGATACCGGGTCTCTTTGTTTGCATATACTGAAGACTGGTTACAATAAGCGGAGGTTTTATATTCCCTACACCGACTCTGATACAGACCTTTACGAGATACTGTCTTTGGTAACGAAAACCTGCAAAGAACTAGAAATACCATTGCACATAAAACACTGCGTTAATTCTGATCTTGACAAGCCTAAATGAAATGAACAAAGCCAACGACAAAATCGCCTGCCTGCTCACTTGACATCGCAGCGTCACTGTCGTAAAATGCTTTTCGCTGTCGCCGGAAACGAATCTTGAAGTTCGCTCTGTCGCTGTGGTATGCTTTTTAGGCGGCGCCACCATAGCTCAATTGGCAGAGCGCCTGTTTTGTAAACAGGTTGTTCTGGGTTCGAGTCCCAGTGGTGGCTTTGGCTGAATCAGCCAGGTTGAGGCGGGGTCGGTGCCCGAGTGGCTAAAGGGGGCGGACTGTAAATTCGCTGGCGAGAGCCTACACTGGTTCGAATCCAGTCCGGCCCAATGATTGCCTCCGTAGCTCAGGGGTAGAGCGCTCCCTTGGTAAGGGCGAGGTCATGAGTTCAAATCTCATCGGAGGCTTGCGGTAAGAATCCGGCGCGGTCGGATGTCAAAAGGATGAGAGGGTATCATGGCAAAAAAGGGACAGCGCATCGTTGTCAAGCTGCGGAGTACCGAAAGCGGTCACATGTACATCACCGAAAAGAGCCGCCGCAACACACAGGGGCGCCTTGAACTGCGGAAGTATGACCCGATCTTGAGGAAACACGTGGTCTATCGCGAAACCAGGTAGCTCCGCAGGGCGATATGTCACAGGACGCGAAGAGGGTATAGGGGTATAGCTCAGTTGGTAGAGCGACGGTCTCCAAAACCGTAGGTCGAGAGTTCGAGTCTTTCTGCCCCTGTCAAAAATCCAAACACCGTCCGCTGCGGCGGTGTTTGCCTATCGGCAATGCCGACAAATGGAACGAAGGAGCGAGATAATGGCGGCCGGAAAGTCTGTTAAGGAACAAAAAGAGAATGCGATAACCAAAAAGAAGGGGGCGGCGACCCCCGGCCGGCGAAGCCGCAAGGCCAAGAAAGCCAAAAATGAGCCACAGGGCAACACCCTGACCCGCCCGCTGTACCAGACCGTGGATTATTTTAGCAATGTCCGTTCCGAGCTTAACAAGGTCGCTTGGCCTAGTCGGGCTGATACCCGCCGCCTGACCATTCTGTGCATCAATGTGACCATCGCCTCGGCTGTCTGTTTGGGGATCTTGAGCGTTATCCTGACCGAATTCATGCGTATCGGGCTGAATCCCGGCAACGCCTGGATGTTAATGGCTGTGATTGCGGCCATGGTCGGCGGCGCGTTTTATATGATTCGGCGCGGCTCAATCTAGAATCGCTGCGGTTTATCGGCCGCCGCCTCTGTCCATTCAGTAGAAAAAAGATCATGAACAGCGAACCCAAGCGCAAACAGCAAGTCACCGATTATGACCCTAATCCGGTGTATATTGAAGCCGATGCCGCGGCCGATGATGACCTTGAGGGGCTGAATATCGCCCTGGATGATGACGAGGCGGCCGCCAATGATGATGCCGAACGCAGTTGGTTCTTCATTCACTGCTATTCCGGCTATGAGAAAAAAGTTGAGCATGCCCTGCGGCAGCGCATTGAGAACATGGGGATGCAGGATCAGATTTATGATGTGCTGATCCCCACCGAAGACGAGATTGAAGTCAAAGATGGCAAGCGGCGCACGGTCGAAAAGCGCGTTTTCCCCGGCTATGTCATGGTGCGGATGCGCTGGGCTTGGGATGAGGAGGAGCAGAAGGATAAACTGGATGACGCCGCTTGGTATACGGTACGCAATACGCCCGGCGTCGTCAACTTTGTTGGCGCTGATGCTGAAGCCAGGATTCAAGCTACGCCGCTGCGCCCGGAAGAAGTCAAACGGATTATGGACCGCATGGATTCCGAGGACAAGGTCGTCAGGGTCGATTACAAAATCGGCGAGCGCGTGCGGATTGTGGGCGGTCCCTTCAACGACTTCCCGGGGACGGTGGCATCGATTGACGCTGGGCGCGAGAAAGTCCGCGTGATGGTCGATTTCTTCGGGCGCGAAACCGCCGTCGTGCTTAGCTTTATGGAAGTGGAGAGAATGTAGCATTCTGCCGATGCCCTCGGCGCGGTGTTCATAAGTATCTGTATGTAGAATGAGGTCACGCGATGGCAAAGAAAGTCAAGGCGATTGTCAAACTGCAAATTCCGGCTGGCAAGGCGAATCCGGCGCCGCCGATTGGTCCAGCCCTGGCGCAGCATGGGATTAATCTGATGCAGTTTTGTAAAGAATACAACGGGCGCACCTCGAACCGCATGGGTGACATCGTGCCGGCCGAGATTACTGTTTTCACCGATGGCTCCTTCCGCTTTGTCCTGAAAAGCCCGCCGACCTCCTTCTTAATCAAACGGGCGGCCGGCATCCAAAAGGCGGCATCCAACCCGGCGACCGAAACGGCCGCCACGTTAAGCCGTGACCAGATTCGTGAAATTGCCCAGGTCAAGATGAATGACATGAACGCTATTGATATTGAAGGCGCCATGCGCCAGGTTGAAGGCACTGCCCGTCAGATGGGCATCAAGGTCGCCAATTAGTTTATGCGCCAGTATCAAAATCAATTCGCGGGAGGGGCCTCCCGCCCGATGACCACAGGGAGAGATCAAGATGGGAAAACGCTATCAAAACGCCTTGAAGACATTTGACCGCCACAAAACCTACCCGATGGACGAAGCTGTCAAGATCGTCCAGCAGAATGCCGTTGCCAAATTTGACGAGACGATTGAATTGCACTTTCGCCTTGGCATTGACCCGCGCCACAGCGACCAGCAAATCCGCACCACCGTGATGCTGCCGCATGGCACTGGTAAAACCGTTCGGATTTTGGCATTTGTGGATGAAAGCCAGGCTGAAGCGGCCGAGGCGGCCGGCGCTGATATCATCGGCACGGACGAGGTGATTGCCCGGATTCGTCAAGGCTGGCTGGAGTTTGATGCCACCATCGCCATCCCGCCGATGATGCGTAAAATCGGCCCGATTGCCCGTATTCTGGGGCCGCGCGGCTTGATGCCCAATCCCAAAGCCGGCACTGTGGTTCAGCCGGATGACCTGGCGCGGGTAATTGGCGAATTGAAAGCCGGGCGGGTGGAGTTCCGCAATGACCGAACTGGCAATTTGCATGTTCCGGTTGGCAAAGCCAGCTTCGCGCATGACAAATTGTACGAAAACGTAATGACGATTGTCGATACCGTTCGGGCTGCCAAACCTGATTCGCAAAAGGGCGCTTATATCCGCCGCGTGGTTTTAAGCTCGACGATGGGCCCCGGCGTGCGCGTCGAAGGCATTAACTGAACGGCGCCGGCATCAACAGGCGCAAACGCAGGAAGCACAGTCCAATGGCTGTGCTTTTTTGATGAATGTTCAGCGCCGCTCACTGCTTCAGACGCTCAAAGAATCGCTTGCGAAATTTGGCGACCTTGGGCGCAATGACGAAGGCGCAGTAACCTTGATTGGGATTGTTGGCAAAGTAATTTTGATGATAATCCTCGGCAGTCCAAAAAACGCTGGCGGGGGTGACTTCGGTTACGATTTCGCTGGGATAAATCCCCTCATCGTCGAGGCGGCGGATGGTGGCTTCGGCAATGCGTTTCTGCTCGGCGGAATGATACCAGATGCCCGAACGGTATTGCGGGCCGCGGTCATTGCCCTGACGATTCAGGGTGGTCGGGTCGTGGATGGTGAAAAAGATATTCAGGATGTCCTGAAAGCTGACAAGCTCGGTGTCAAAGCTGACATTGACCACCTCGGCATGCCCGGTGGTTTTGCTGCATACCTGCTGATAGCTGGGGTGATCGACATGCCCGCCCATATAACCGGAGATGGCCGATTCGACTCCCGTCAGTTGATTGTAGACGGCTTCCACGCACCAAAAACAGCCGCCGCCTAATGTCGCGACTTCTCTGCTCATTATGATCTGTCCTTTCAGTCTCGTTTGATCCTGGCGGCATCGCAGACGATTATTGCGATTTTCTACCGTATCGTCAATGCTGCATCAGAAAATTGGCGAGTGATGGTCCGCGTTAATCGCCCCCATTCTTCAAGCGTCAGGGTTTCGGCGCGGCGCTGGGGGTCGATCTTGGCGGCGGCGAGCAGTTCGCGGGCGTCGTCGGCTTTGATTTGCAAACCGCCGGCGAGCGCGTTTTTAAGCTGTTTGCGTTTCATGCTGAAGCCGGCTTTGACCACGCGGAAAAAGGCTTGCGCCGTCGGCACATCCACCGGCGGCTTTTGGTGGGTTTCGATGTGCATGATGGCGCTGTGAATATGCGGGCGCGGCCAGAACACAGCCGGGCTTAATTTGCCGATGATGGCGGGCGCGCCATAAAATTGAACCGCGACCGCCAGCAGGCTCATATTGCCGGCCGTCCCCATCATGCGCTCGGCGACTTCGTACTGCATGGTCATAACCATCCGCTTGGGACGGTGGTCTGTCGCCAAAAAGCGCCAGATAATCGCGCTGCTGATATAGTAAGGCGCATTGGCGACCACGATGAATTCCTGATTGCCGACCAGACTGCGGATGTCTGTTTTCAGGATGTCGCCAAAGACAAAATACACGTTAGGCGCCGCATCAAATTGGTCTTCGAGGAGGGGCTGAAGCCGTTCGTCCACCTCGACGGCAAAGACGCGACCGGCGGCGGCCGCCAGCCTTGCGGTCAAAGCGCCGGTCCCAGCGCCCACTTCAACGACCGTGTCATTGGGTCTAAGCTCGGCGGCGGCAGTGATTTTCGCCAATGCTTTGGGGTCGTGCATGAAGTTCTGTCCCAAGCTCTTTTTGGGATAGAGGTCATAACTGTCGAGCAGAGCTTTCGGGCTGGATGACATCAGCCACCTCCTGGCCGGGCTGGTTGACGGGGGAGGCCTAGTTGACCATATCGGCCGCGGTTTGAGTAGGGTTAAGCGGTATGGATATTGGCGCTGGTCCCCTGCTAAAATAAAGTCGAATCTATACGATGCGCGGGGGCCTTCCATGACACTGTTTGACCCTCAATTTGTACCTGTTCTGATTTTCATTCTGCGCGTGACCAACAACGTCATCGGCACAGTTCGCATGATTGCCGTATCACGGGGACAGCGCGCCTGGGGTTTTGCCCTGGCTTCGCTGGAATCGCTGCTCTTTGCCTATACCGCCGGTCAGGTCATCACCGATTTGAACAATATCCCCAAATTGGCGGCTTATGTCTTTGGTTTCGCCGTCGGCGGGTATGTCGGGATGCTGGTGGAAAATCGCTTTGTCCGCGCCTATGACGATGTTATGATTATCGCCTCGCCTTTAATTGCGCGTCGAATCGCGGTCGCTCTGCGCGATGCCAACCACGGCGTGACCGAAATCATGGGCGAAGGCGCGCGCGGCCAGGTGGCTGAACTTCAGGTGATTACCCATCGGCGCGATTTACAGGATGTACTCGCTATTGCACGGAGCATCAAGGAAGATGTCTTCATCACGGTGGAGCATTCGGACTTTATCCGCAATGGCTGGATACGGGCTCATCGCCGTTAGTCTGAAGATGCCAGTTCGACAAAGTAGGTCGGGGCACTAAGCAGCCGGTGAATCGGGCATTTGCCGGCGATGTCATAGAGTCGGCGGCGCTGTTGGTCATCCAGATCGCCATGGAAGGTCAGCGCCTTGCGGACTTCGTGGACATACAGGTCGCTGCCGTCATGCGGCCGATAGTCGGCGCCTTTGAAACGTTCATAATCCACTTTGACATCAACGCCCTGCAAATCCCAGCCTTTGCGGTCGGCATACATTTTGCAGGTGATCGCCATACAGGATCCCAATGCGCCCAGCAGCATTTCGCCTGGCGTCGGGGCGGTATCGCTGCCGCCGTCTTCAATCGGCTCGTCCAGATGCCATTCATGCTGCCGTACGGTTACGGTCGTTCGGGCTCCATCGCGGAGGGCAACGTCAACGGGCATAGCCTGATCCTTTGATTTTTGATTGCTGTCGGTCGGTATGCTGGTGACGAGTTCATGGCGCCGCGTCTTACGGCTGGATGTTTAGAGGCTGTAGCCGCTGGGGGGGATCGCCAGCAGGAACATGACCGACAAGGCGGCAATCAGCAACGGCAGCAGCAGCACCACCGCCAGAATCCGTTTTTCGTCTTTCAGGTGCATATAGAACCAGATGACCAGGGTTGATTTGACAATCGCAATCGCCAGCAGCAGAATCGCTTTGACCGCCTGTAAAGCCGCTGCCATTGTCGGGGCATCATGGATCGCGGCTTTGAGCCATTCGGCGCTGAATACCTCGATGACGGTCAAGATCGCCAGGCCGCCAAAAACAACGGTGTAGATGCCGCCTTCCACCGTGATTGCGCGGCCGCGAATGAGGACCGTATTGCTGTGATGCTCATGGTTATCATCAGGGTGGCGCAGTTCAATTTCTGTATGGGCTGCTTCTGCCATCGGGGGCACTCCTGTTTTGGTGAACGGCTGTCTGTGCCGACAGACAAAGTTGGATATTTTGCGTCGGCGCGGGCGGCATTGCGCTCCCGCCGGCGGCTATACCAGATAAATCAATGTGAACAGCATAATCCAGACCACATCGACAAAATGCCAGTAGAGTCCGAACATCTCGATGCCGATGGGGTTGTGGTCATAATGGCCTTTGGCGCCGCGGCGCAGGACTTCCAAAGCCCAAAGGACACCGACAAGCACATGGACGCCGTGGAAGAAAGTCGGGGCGTAAAAGCGCATTCCGAAAGAACCCCATCCTGAATTGGCGTCAAAGCCGAGCGTGATGCCGAGATGCGCCAATTCGCTGTATTCGATATACTGCCCGCCAAGAAAGACCGCCCCACCCAGCGCGGTGGCGGCAATCCAGCGCAGCATGCCCTGGCGGCTGCCTTTTTGCATCGCGCGCAGGCCCATGACCATAAAATAACTGCTGGCAAGCAGGATAAAGGTGTTGGCGGTCACCAGCCCGACGCCCAGCTGTTCGTGCGCCAGCGCGACCACTTCCGATTCGTTGATGCGGAAGATGACATAACCGACGATCATCATCGAGAAAATGACGATTTCGGATGCCAGATAGAGCCACATGCCGAGCTTCATATTTTCGTTATGGTCTTCGGCGCTGATATGCCCGTGGTCTTCGCGGGCGATGGTCAGTTGTGCCATATCAGTCCCTCATTCTATTTCTGATAGCCGACGGCGCGCGGAATGGCTTTGATGACGCTGGAGATGCCGGCGGCGATTTTGCCAGCTTCGCGGATGGGCAGTATTTGGGTGCGGTCGCGGTCAGTGGTCTCGATTTCCTGCGCTTCCTTGACGCCGCGGTGCGTTAGATAAAAGAAGACCGCAATTCCGCCGGCGGCGACTGCCAGCGAAACAAAGATAATTAAAATGAAGCCAAGCAGGACGGCAAATTGACTCGCACCGGCAATCGACTGATTGGCGAAGTCGTCCGGCGGCAATACCAGCCCAAGAATATCCTGTATCGGGATGACCAATTCGCCAAAGCCATTGGCGGCCGCATCCGCGTTCGGCTCATTGGCGGTTTGCAGACGGAAGCCATGCGGCAGCAGCGCCAGGGCAAACAGGACAATCGTGCTCACAATCGAAATCGTCAGGACGAGGAAAAGCTGTCCGGCATAAAAAGCGATGGTTTGCCACAGGCAGGAAAGGCTCATTAAGATGGCGCCGGGCGTGCCGAAAAGGCCGGCCACCGCTCCCAGCAGGAACCGCCAGCCGCCAAAGACCGCCAGCCATATCAAGAACCAGGGGATATTCACCAGCCAGTTGAGCGGGAACAGGCCCAGGTTAAGATAAGGAAAGCGTATCGGCTTGGGCGAGTCATTGATAATCTGCCAGGCGAAATCCCAGAGCCACTTCCCGCTCCTGAAAACGCTGCCGGTGGTTTTTAGCGCGAATTCCCTTTCGGGCGCGGCGGCGCGTTCGGCGGCATGGTCGCCGTGTTCGCTCATTTTGGGGTCGAATGCGCCCACGCCCCACATGAACGCGCCCATGGAGACAAAGGCCGCCAGCGCCAAGCCGACCTGCGCGCCTTCGCTGGTCTCGGCATTCATCCAGACTGGCTCCATATTCTGTAAAGAGCGCACCGCGTACACGAAAATAAGCGATGCTATGAACGCTATGATCATGTACGGTATCGCCCGTGGAAGTCCGGGTTTATCCATCAATCAGCACTCCCTCGCGTTGTTCGCTGCCGAGTATATCACGATTGACTAACGCAGCCAATACAGCGCCACATAAAACAGAACCCAGGCCACGGTCACAAAATACCAAAGTTTGGCGGCGCCTTCAACCGCCCATGAATCATGTTCATCGCCGCTGTAGAACCCCAGCCGGCCGCGGTGATGCACCTTGACCATAAAAGCCATAATCACCAGCGCATGGACAAAGTGAAAGCCGGTCATCAGGCGGAAGGTCTGTCCATATTGAGTCGCCAGGGCGGCATCGGATACGGTGACAAATTCATAGATGACAATCGCCATAAAGACGAGGCCGAGGCCGGTCGCCAGACGCCAGCTGTTCAGGAAAACGGCGACGGCGGCGCCGCGCAGGGCCTTGAGGCTTTGGCGGACCAGCCACACGCTGGCGATTAAGGCGGCGGTCGCCAAGCTCGGCAAAATCGGATTGAAGGGGTCGACGCCGGCCGGCGGCCATTGGGCATAGCTGAAGCGCAGCTGCCAGTTGACGATAACCATGGCTACAAAAGCCATCATCCAGCTGACTTGAAACAGCGTCATGCCCAGGCGGTTGTTCTTCAGGCGGATTTCGGCAGCGCGCTGATGCGCTTTTTGTTTTTTCTGTCGGTCAGCAAAACTTGTCATGGCGGGTTTGGGTTTCGGGATTGGATGGATGTTTTAACCGATTCGGGCGCGTTAGCCGCCGGCCGACGGCGCGGGCCGGTGGATTCTGCCCGGCGATGAGTCGAATGCGATCTCAAGCGCATCGAGATACGCTGTGGCCGCTTCAGTGCCGTAGCCGTATGGGTCTTCAAAGGGAATCGGGTCTTCTTCAAAGTTGGCTGGCGGCGGCGGCGAAGTCGTCGCCCATTCAAGGGTCAAGGCGCGCCAGGGATTGGCGCCGGCGACCGGCCCGCGGAAGTAGCTTTGGATGATGTTGTAGATGGCGATGAAGGTCGAGAAGCCAAGCACAAAAGCCGCGAAGCTGATGAGGCGGTTGAAATCGGTAAATGCGGGGTCATAGACGGCGACGCGGCGCGGCATACCCAGCATGCCGACGATGTGCATCGGAAAGAAGGTGAACAAAAAGCCAAAGTAGGTCAGGACAAAGTGCAGCTTGCCGAGCCGTTCGTTCATCATCCGCCCGGTGATTTTTGGAAACCAGTGATAGAGCGCCGAATAGATGGCGAAAACGCTGCCGCCGAAGAGGACAAAGTGGAAGTGGCTGACGACAAAATAGGTGTCGTGGACGTGAATGTCGAAGGGCAGCGCCGCCAGCATCACGCCGGTGATGCCGCCGATGACGAACATCGACATAAAACCCAATGCGAAGAGCATGGCGCTGGTGAAACGTATCTTGCCGCCCCAGATCGTGCCCAGCCAACTGAACATCTTGATGCCGGTCGGCACGGCGATAATCATGGTGGTGATCATAAATGGAATGCGAAGTTCGGGCTGCAGGCTGGTGAACATGTGATGCGCCCAGACCGTGAAGCCGACAATCGCAATCGCCATACTGGACAGGCCGATCATGCGATAGCCAAAGACGGGCTTGCGGCTGTGGATCGAGAGGACTTCGGACAGCACGCCCATCCCCGGCAGCACCATGATATACACCGCCGGATGGCTGTAGAACCAGAAGATATTCTGCCAGAGCAGCACGTCGCCGCCGCCGGCGGCATCAAAAAAGGTCGTGCCGGCCATGCGGTCGAGCAGGAGCAGGGTCAAGGCGCCGGCAAGGAAGGGGGTTGCCATTACGGCGATGATGCTGGTCGCCAAAACAGCCCAGCACAGCAGCGGCATCCTCCAGATGGTCATTTCCGGCGGGCGCATATTGAGGATGGTCACAATAAAGTTGATTGAGCCGAGAATGGACGAGATCCCCAGCAGATGAGCGCCCAGCGCCCACAGCGTCTGCCCGTCGCCGCTAAACAGGGTCGAAAGCGGCGGGTAAGATGTCCAGCCGGCTTCAGCCGGATTAACGAAGTAACCCAGCAGCATGACGACGCCGGCCGGTGGAATCAGCCAGAAGGCGAAAGCATTCAGCCACGGGAAGGCCATGTCTTTGGCGCCAAGCTGGAGCGGGACGACATAGTTGCCATAAGCCGCCCACATCGGGATAATAAACAGGAAGATCATAATCGTGCCGTGCATGGTGAACAGGCTGTTGTAAGCCGAGCCCGATGCCATCAAGTCCAGTTCAGGCGTCCATAGCTCCAGGCGGATGCCCATCGCCAAGGCGCCGCCGACAATGAAAAAGAGCAATGCCGCCAAGCCATACTGCACGCCGATGATTTTGTGGTCAACACTCCAGCGCAAGTATTCGCCCAAAGCCGGGCGTTTGACGTCCTCAAGCTCTTGCCGCTGCCGCTGTCCCAACGGGACGGAAATGGTTGCCATAATTGACTGCGCCTCTTTATGCTAATCGGTTACCAAATTTTCATCTTCGCCGGCGCCTTCCGATGCCGTGTTCGCTGCTTCGCCATCTGTTTCCGCATCGCCCTGCCCAAAGTTGATATCGACTTCGATATCGAAGGCCAGCTTGATGGCATCAGGGATGGCGGCGGCGCTGTTTTCGTTGTCACAATCCGACTGTTCTCCCTGTGTACACAGATAGGCGGCGATGGCGTAGAGTTCTTCAGCGTTCATGGTGTTGGCGCCGGGTTCATCGGGGCCAAAGTTTGCCATCTGGGTGTCATAACCGGGGACGAGGTAGGCGGCCGGCTTCCAGATCGATGTGATCAGATATTCTTCGGCTGATTGACCGGCGACCCGCTCGCCGGCGCGGTCGGCGATCCCGTTGAGCGATGGGCCGGTTGTCGCTGTCCAGCCAAGGCTGTCGAGGATGTGACAACTGTTGCAGATGTAGTTTTGAATGACGACTTCACCGCGCAGCGCCGGATCGGCCGGCGGGTTGAGGATGGCGTGAATCGCCGGTTCATAGAACAAATCCAGATATTGGCTTTCGTCTTCATAGACGACCACCGCGCCGGTCATCCGTCCGTGTCCATCGCCGCATAATTCGGCGCAGACAATCGGGTATTCGGCTGGATAGCTGGCGCCTTCGACCCGTATGGGCGTAAAGCGCATCTGCGTCGGCCGGCCGCCGGTTTCGGGATTGCCGGGCAGCAGATCCTGCTTGACGCGCATGGCTGGAATCCAGTAGGCGTGAATGACATCCTGCGCTTGCAGGCTCAAATCAACATTTTGACCGATGTAGGTATGCAGGATGGGCCCGCTGTTGATGACAATCGGATCGCCGTTGGCATGGCTGCGCCCGGTCTCATAAGTGTGGGTCCAGGCAAAGCGCGAGCCGGCGACCTTGATGGCAATCGATTCGCCGTTGACTCGGTTGATATTGTCTTTGGGCGCCGAATTTTGAGTCCAGACATTAAAGCTGACCACCGCCAGGAAGACCACAACCAGCGCCGGGATGATTGTCCATACGATTTCGAGGATCATATTGCCATGATAGGAAGGACCGTCGCGGTCATCGCCGGGGCGGGCGCGGAATGCGATCACCGAGATGACCAGCAGGCCTTGGATTAAGAAGAAAACCACGCCGCCGATGACGAGCAGTATCATAAAGAGATTGTCGACGTTTATGGATTCGGCCGAGGCCTGCGCCGGGAAGATGCCTGGCACGAATGTCGTGAACCAGCCCACACCCAGTACCGTGACCAGCAAAAACGCCACAGCGACAACAACTGATCTCAAGCCGAATGACGGTCTGTTACTGTTATTGTTATCCATATTGGATTACCACCTGAATCCACAGCCCACTGTTTATGACAATGGGGATGATTGATACTCCGGCTTCAATACTTCAACCATGGAAGGGCTATTCTTGTCTGTGATTCGCCTGCCGATTTCATAAGCCCGCTCAAGCAGCTGCGCCTGTTTGTTACATTTATCACAATTCTACCGAAAAGACTTCGCTTTTACAAGCAGCTTCAAGGCGAATTATGCGGCTTGACGAAAAGCCTGGTTATGACGCTTCCCAAATCTTTATACTGCGAGATATTACGGCTTCATCTATCCCATGGAGCCAGCAGGGCAATGGCATCAAAACCGCGGCCTTTTAGTCGCCTTTTGCCCATCATGCTGTGATACCCTGTTATTCACGCGCAGATTAACAATCCAGCCCCGCGGCGGCGGGCTTTTTGTCCGAAAAGCGTTTTTGAAACGGGGCCAAGCGGACCTGTAAAACGGCTCATCGGCGGCGCAAAAGGGCGGCCGGCGCCGGCTGATTTCAGATCCATGCACTTTGACTTATCATAACGGGCTTTTATAGCTCAAATAAGATCATTAAATGTCTTTTGCTTCACTTTTAGCTGCCGCATCTTGCCGTGACTCAGCGCGCAACCGTCATTTCAGCGCCATCTGCTGCCATTTCAGCGCCATCTGCTGCCATTTTCGCGGGCATACGGGGCTGATTTAACGCCGAGATTGATGGTGAAACATGCAAACCGACCGCTTGGGCGCGTGGAACTAGGCGCTTTTTTGACAGGGCTGCAAGCATATAGTAAAGTGCGGGGCGATTTGATTGCATTTATGAGAGGTTCATGTTATGCGTCAAACTTGGCGGTGGCTGATGCCGGTCGAGACGCGCCAAAGAAACAGTATTCAAGGGGAACATTGCTGCATGGACGATATGCTCACGGTTGCCGAAGCCAGCCGATGGTCATCACAGTATTACAAACGTGACATCTCCAAATCCAATATCAGCTATTTGATCGCTTACGGGCGGATAAGCAGCCTTGTTCGCAATGGCAGCATCATGGTTTATCGGCAAGAACTGAAGAATTATTATGACGAGGAATTCGCACAGCAGCGAAAGGCGCTGGAGCAGCTTGACGGCGGCATCAATTTTCGTTTGGCTTTTGCCAAGGTCAGGGAAAAAGAGCGCACGAAGCACGTACATCGGCTGCATCCCTACAAAGGCAAGTTTATTCCCCAGTTGGTGGAATACTTTTTGGACAGCCGCCGGGATGAGTATAAACAGGACGTCTATTTTGAACCCGGCGACATCGTTCTGGATCCATTTTGCGGCAGCGGCACGACGCTGGTGCAAGCCGCCGAACTGGGGCTGCACGCGGCGGGTTTTGACATTTCAGAGTTTAACGCGCTGATTGCCAATACCAAGGTTCACAAGCATGACCTGCCGGCGCTCATTCGGCAAATCCGAAGCATGACCAGCAAACTGCTAGCTTTTTATGACAGGCATGGCCTGCGAGAGTTTGACGGCGAATTGTCCGCGCGGCTGTCGCGCTTCAACGCCGATTATTTTCCGTCGCCCGGATTCAAACTGCGCGTAAGGAAAAAGGAAGTCAATCCGAAAGAATATGGCGCTGAAAAAGCGCGGCTCTTCGCGCCGGTCTTTGATGATTTAGCAAAGAAATATGCGGTTGACCTGCAAAATGAAGGCTCGTCCTTTCTTGAGCGCTGGTATTTGCCGTCAGTCCGCGCTGAAATCGAATATCTTTCAGGCTTGATCCAAAACATTGACGCCGCCGACCTGCGGAACACCCTTTGGGTCATTCTGTCGCGGACGATTCGGTCGGCAAGGGCAACGCCCCACTTGGATTTGGCGACATTAAAAGAGCCGGTCTTTTCCACGTATTACTGTCGGAAACATCTGAAAATCTGCAAGCCTTTGTTCACCTTGACTGGATGGTGGAAACGTTACACCGATGACGCCGTGCGCCGCTTTGTGGAATTTGACAGCTTGCGGACGAATACTTTCCAGCTTGCGCTGGCCGGTGATTCCCGTTCTATGCCGCTGCTGGAACTGCTGGATTCGCGGCATCCTGAATTTGCCGACTTGATTCGAGCGAAGAAAATTGCCGGCATATTTACCAGCCCTCCCTACGTTGGCATGATTGATTACCACGAGCAGCATGCCTATGCTTATGAGTTAATGGGCATTGACCGCCGCGATGATGCCGAAATCGGGCCTTTGTTCAGAGGCAAAGGGAAAGAGGCGCGGGCGTCTTATGTCCAAGGGATAGCCGATGTTCTCAAGCGCTGCAAGCCATTCTTGATTAAGGATTACAATGTCTTTTTAGTCGCCAATGACAAGCACGGTTTATATCCTGAAATTGCTGAATTGGCGCGGATGAAAATCGTGAATCGATTTGAACGGCCGGTTTTGCGCCGCGCCGAGTTTGACCAGTCAGCCTATTCCGAAACCATTTTTCGCCTGAAAGAAATACAGCCGCAGATACCGGCCTGACTGATGATTCCAGCCCCTCATCAAGACGCGCCAAAGAAATAGGTTTCGAGAATGCTGCGCGTGACCGGCGCCGCCGCCAGAGAGCCTTCGCCGGCGTTTTCTATCAGCGTCGCCACCGCGATTTGAGGGGCTTTCGCTGGGGCATAAGCCACAAACCAGCTATGCGGCCGCACGTTCTCCCCCGGCACCTGGGCGGTGCCGGTTTTGCCGCAGACACCGATGTCCAGCAAGGGCGAACCGCTGAATTGACGGGCGGCGGTGCCAACTGGACTGCCAACCACATCGCACAGCCCCCGCTGCACGATAGCAAGATGGTCGGCTGCGATTGCGGTATCGATCATGACATCGCGCTGGGCAACTTGGGTGCGCTGGTCGAGGATGCCGCGTTCGCGCACCAGCTGCGGCCGCAAGAGAGCGCCGCCATTGGCGACAGCGGCATACATCCGCACCATTTGCAGCGGCGTCGCCTGCATCTCACCCTGGCCAATCGATAGATTGATGGCAAAGGCATAAGACCAAGGTTCACCAGTGGTTTGCAGCACATTGTCCGGCGTCGGGATATGGCCGCCGCTTTCGTCAATCGAGGCGATGCCCGTGGGCGCGCCCAATCCCAATTTGATGGCGTATGCCGGAAGCAGGTAGCGGTCCTGGCGGTTGAGACGAAAGCCGACCTCGTAGAAAAAGGGGTTGCAGCTGTTGGTAATGGCGGATTGCACCGTCATGCTGCCATGCCCGCCAGCCAGCCAGTCATAGAGAACGTCATAGCCGTTCGTCCAGCTGCCAGAGCAGAAATAGTCGGTTGTCTCATCATAGACGCCGCTTTCGAGGGCGGCGATGGCGCTAATGCCCTTCATAATCGAACCCGTTGGATACACACCCTGCGCCGGACGGTTAATCTGGGGGCTGCGGTTATCCTGGGACAGATTTTCCAGCACATCATCAGCAGCTTCGCGACCCACCGCCGGAAACGGATTCTGCACATTGCCTTCAAACGAAGGGTAGCTGACCATTGCCAGAATGTCACCGTTGCCGACATCCATGACGACCACGGCCGCCCCTTTGGAAGTTTGGCCCCACGAGCCGCGGTGGGCAAGATAGGCTTCCTCCAGCAAGCGGGATATGCTTTCTTGCAAATCGGCGTCAATCGTCAGCCAGATGCTTTCCGGAATCTGCGAGCGGACTTCGTTCAGGACGCGCAGCCGCAAACCGGCGGCCGAGACCAGCGTCAGCCGACCGCCCGGCCGACCGGACAAGACATCATTCCAACTCGCTTCGACGCCGGCCTGACCGATGATGGTTTCGGCATTGTAGCCCAAAGCCTCCAATCCGGCGACTTGCTCTTCGCTGGGATAGCCCACATGCCCGATAATATGCGGCATCAGCGAGCCGCGCAGATAGCGGCGGGTGGACTGCTGCCGAAACTTGGCTTGGCACAGCTTTTCCACCTGCTGATGATATTCAATGAAGACCGCCGGCTCCATGATGCCGGCATCGACCTCCCAATGGACAAGCGAACGGGTGTCAAACAGTTCGATAATCTCGTCCAGCGATTTGTCCACTGTCTGCGCCAGAATCCGGAAACAGGCCGGACGGTCGGGAATATCCTCATTATTGACCAACACCCGCACCA
This sequence comes from Phototrophicaceae bacterium, assembly GCA_965203755.1. Lineage (GTDB taxonomy): Bacteria > Chloroflexota > Anaerolineae > Aggregatilineales > Phototrophicaceae > UBA6055. Next base: position 1,889,007 of record OZ241910.1, read on the forward strand.
CGCGGCCGTTCTGGTCGGCGAGGGCTTTGCCATAGCGGTCATAGATGTTGGCGCGGCTTGGGATCTGCGGTTCGAACACCAGTCGGGCGCCGTTTCCCATCTCGGCAAAAATATCAGCCAAAGACCAGGCGATGCGCCACTGCCCCACTTCTGGATCCACGATCAGCCGCAGCTGCCGGGCAGGATCGGTGAAGGAGCCGAGAATGCGGGTGTGGAAGGTCATTTGATATTGAAAAACAAGCACCCGCCCATCGCGAAAGAGCGTTTGCGCTTTGTATGCCATATCCTCCAGGGTCATGGCGCTTTGTGCGTTTTCATAGGCGGCGCGGAATGATTCCAAAGGGATGGATTCTTGATTGTGGAAGGTCAGCAGGCGGTGCATTTGGTCAAAGTCCTGCGCCTGCCAGGCATCGAGATAGCGGCGGGCGATCTGTTCGGCGGATTCAAGGTCAGCCGCCGATGTGAGCGTCGGTGGCCGGGTCGTCGTCGGCGCGGCGGCAGAGTGCGCGACTTGCGGCCGGCATCCGGCGAGAACGGCGATGATAAAAATGAACAGCATTCCGAATTGACGCACAATGACCTGCTTCTAAACATCATCAAGGAAATGTCATTATACTCAAAACTTATCCTGCGGCTATGACTGTGCCAGTTGCTAACCGCGCCATTTGCCCATCCGTATTGTCACTCGTTCCGGATAACCATCGCCAATAAACTCCGCCAGATTCTGACTCTGCTGGCCTTCAAAACGGGTAGAGACTTCAAAGCGGTCGGGATTGACCCAGATCTCAAAAGTATAACCATAACGCAGGGCGCTGAAATACTCATGCTTCTTCTGCATGTCCTTGACGGTGCAGGGGCCGCCGACTATTGGACATCCTAGCAGGTTGTCGAGTGAGCCGAAGAGGATGCGTTCAGCAGAGACCCGTTCCATTGACTCGGCTTCAACATAATAAAAATCCGGCGAGCCGAGATCATGAACTTGCCAGCGCTGTGTATCGGGGTTGAAGATTTCCAGCACCGTATGCTGTGACAGCCAGCCGGGCGTCGGGCGATATAAAAAGACCAGCCGGCTTTCGATGCCCAACTCTGATAGGATGGTGAGCATAGCGGTTGAACGGCCGTCGCATTGCAGAAAGGGCTGTTCGTCGCTGTGTCCCTGGGCGTAATTGAACATCAGGTCAATGGCGTCACTATAGTCGGCGCGATAGGATAGTTGCTCATCGGTGAGGCTGCTACTGTGGATAAAGCGATGTACGGCATCAATCGTGTCGGTGGCATTCAGGCGTAAATCATGGAAGTATCGCGCCGCTGCTGACATATCGGCATAATCTCGTGTCGGAATACTGCGACGGCGCACACGCTGCAATTCAAACTGCTCGCTCCAGGCACTGCCCATACTCTCAAATTCGCCATCCACATTGATATTCACAATCGCAACCTGCCAGAAATACCTGCCAACCGCCACACTGAAGCTATCGATGGTTTCCTGTACCGACAAACTTTCATCGACTGTCCATATCTCTTGATAAGGCTGACCCTGTGTCCAGACGCGGACAGCATAGCGTTGGGTATCGGTGAGTTCGGGTGACCATGACCATTCCAGCCGCAGGTCGGATTCCACAAATTCGATGCCATTCTCAGGAGAAATGAGCTTTGGCGATGCTTGAACTATGACGGCTGGCGGGGGGGGGGGGGGGGGGGGGGGGACTGTCGGATTGCAATGCAAGGTCAAGCAGATAGCTGGCGCCGATGATGGCGATGAGCATGATCATAACGACAGTGATTTTCAGGTTCATCAGGCAATCGGCGCCATGTGAATGACGGTGACGCCGGCGCCGCCTTCGTTATTGCGCCCCGGCGTCACCTTGCTGACCAGGCTGTGATGCTTCAGATATCGGCGCACCGCCTGCCGCAAACGCCCAGTGCCCTTGCCATGCACGATCCGGCCGAAGGGCAAACCGGAGGTATAAGCCGCATCGACATAACGATCTAAAGTTTCCAGAGCCTCTTCAACGCGCTGACCGCGGATATCAAGCTCCATGCCCGGCGATTCCACCGCCGGCGGCAGGGTATCGACCGGTTCATACTGGCGCGCATGACCGCGTTCTTTGGCGCGTATTTCGCTGCGGCTGCGCTTTCGCATATCCTTGTATTTGGCGCGTACCCGCAAAGAGCCGACCCGCACCTGCGCCTCTTTGTCGTCCAGTTCCACAATGATGCCTTCCGCATTGAGCGCAGCCAGAAAGACGGTGTCGCCCGCCCGCGGCCGCCAATCCACATCCCCAAGCTGCTGGACTTCTTCAGCATCATCCAGCGGCGGTTTTGTCCAGCTGGCCATCTTTTCGGCGGCCGCCTGCAAGGCGTTCAGGGTCGCCGCCGGCATACCCGCCGAACGCAGTTCGCCCCGCATTTTACGCAGTTCTTGGTTGAAATCAGCCAAGTCTGCTTCAGCATGGCGGCGGGCGGCGCGAATCACATCGCGGCGCTCATCCTCAATCTGGTCAAGCCGAACCTGCAAGGCATCGCGCTGGTCGGACAGCTGCCGGCGCAGGTGACTGATTTCGTCATGCTGCTGGCGGATTTCGGCGCGGGTGCGCTGAATCTCGTCCAGCCAGTCATCAGCCGTCAATGCTTCGGCGGCGACCATGCTGCGGGCATCGCTGATGATGTCCTGGTCCAAGCCCAGGCGTTCGGCAATCGCCAGCGCATTGGAACGTCCCGGCAGGCCAAGGATCAGGCGATAGGTCGGGCGCAGGGTCGCCAAATCAAATTCAACGCTGGCGTTCCGCACCCCCGGCGTCTCGACGGCATAGCCCTTGAGTTCGGGATGATGGGTGGTCACCAGGCTGGTGACGCGGCTGTTCTTCAAGCGGTTGAGCAGGGCGCGCGCCAAAGCCGAGCCTTCGGCCGGGTCAGTGCCGGCGCCAAGCTCGTCCAGGATGACCAATGAGCGGCGGTCGCATTGAGCCAGAATGTCAATGATGTTGGTCATGTGCGACGAAAAGGTGGACAGCGACTGTTCGATGCTCTGTTCGTCGCCAATATCGGCAAAGATGCCCCGAAACACCGAAATCGCGGCTTCGTCGGCCGGCACATGCAAGCCGCACTGCGCCATTAAGGTCAGCAGCCCGACGGTCTTGAGCGCGACGGTCTTCCCGCCGGTGTTCGGCCCTGTGACCACCAGTACCCGCGTGCCGGCGTCAAAGCTCAAGTCAAGCGGCACCACATGGCCCTTGAGGAGCGGGTGGCGGGCCGCTTTCAGACGCAGGACCGCGGGGTCTTGGCTGACAGGCAGCGCTTTGGGCTGAATGCAATGATGGTCAAGCGCATAGCGGGCTTTGGCAAAGGTCAGGTCGAGATAGCCAAGAAGCTGCACGGTGCGGACGATCCTTTCGCTTTCGTCGGCGACGGCTTCGGTCAGGTCGGCTAGAATCCGGCGGATTTCCTTCTCCTCTTCAATCTGCAATTCACGCCACTTGTTGTTGAGTTCGACAGTCTCCAGCGGTTCGATAAACAGCGTCGCTCCCGAAGACGAAGCATCATGCACGATTCCTTTGATTTTGCCTTTGTGTTCGGCTTTCAGAGGGATGACATAGCGACCGTTACGCATGGTCACGATGGCTTCCTGCAATTTGACCTGATTGCTCTTGCTGGTGACAATCCGATTAAGTCTGCCCTGCAAACGTTCAAAGGCGATTTTGAGTTCGCGGCGGATAATCGCAAGTCGGGCGCTGGCGGTGTCCTTGATTTCAGCGCTGTCATCGACGGCTTTCTCAATCGAATGCCGCAGCTGGCTGCATTCTTCGATGTCATCCGCCAGTTCCGCCAGCAGCGGAAAAGAGGCTTTCATTCGCCCCAGGGTGCGTTTGAGGGTCGCGCCGCGCCGCAGGGTATAGCGAATGTCAAGCAGGATGCTTGGCTCAATGATGACCGCCCGCTGCGCCCGAATCACCGGCTCGCGTACATCGCGCGCCCCCTGCAAGTTGATATTGGTCTTTTCTTCCAGCAAGGCGACGGCTTCGGCTGTTTCGCGCTGCCATAGCTGAACTTCCTCCACTTCGGTCGAGGGATACAGTTCAATGGCGAATTCCTCACCGGCGCCAAAGGTCGTATAACCCGACAGGTCTTGCAGGATTTTATGCAATTCCAACGTAACCATCGTTTTTTCGCTGATCATCTTGGGCTCTGTTCTCGTTCGGGATGTTCGCGTTTCGTGAATGCGGCGCCGCCAAAGCGACAGCCATTGTATTGCCGCGCGCGTAAGATGTCAATGAACGTGTGCCGGCAGATGAGAGGAGGTCATAACAGGACTTAAAGTATCTCTAAAGTTCGTCATTCCCTTGGGCTTCCTGCCAGTGTCTTGCGAATTCGTCCAGCGCGCGGCGCTGTTCGGCGGTCAAATGAATGAAGGGCCGCGTTTTTTTGATTTGCCGCAGGGCATCCTCTGCGGACAGTCCGGCGGTCATCAGGCAGGCGGCGGTCATGGTTGGCGCCCGCCCGACGCCGACGCCGCAATGGATGTACACCTTGCCGCCGCGCTGAATCTCATCGCTGACAAAGGCGGCGCCGCGCATCAAATCGGCTGTGGTCGGCGGGGTGTTGTCCACCGTCGCCAGATGCAGATGACGTTTTCCGCCAATGCCCTTTTTTATATCGCTGAACTTTGCCTCGCGCAGATTGACAATGGCGGTGATGCCGGCCGCCTGCATGGCTTGCCAGCCGCGCCGATAATGCTGCCCGCCCAGAAAAAGCTGCGGCGTAATCTGACTCAATTTCCACAAGGGCGCGCCGCTCACTTTGCGATAACCCTGGTCGATAAAGCGCAGCATGATGGCCAGCGGACCGGTCTTTGCCAGACTGACGATGCGCTTGAGCGGATGGCTTGGCTTGGCGGCTACGGTCATGGATGCCTTTCGTGCGGACGAACGACAGTATTGTAACACAGGCTGTACAAACAAACGATTAAACAGCCATAAAAATACTAGCCCGCCTTTCGGCTTTGTGTTACCTTACAATCCATCGCCTCACAAGCAGAAGGACAAACCATGACCCTGATGAAACGGCTCGCTCTTTTTGCCGAACCCCTGCTGCGCTTCCCTTATATCCTGCGAACAAGACGCAATCATGGGCTGGAGCATGCCACCATCCATATCCTGGGGCGGAGTCGATACAAGCTCTCCGGGCGCAGCCACGACAGCGGCTTTGTCTTGATTGGGGCGGTCCCCACCGAGCGGGTCGAAAGCGCGGTGCAAGAAGCCTTGCAGCGCATGAAAGCCGGCGAACACAAGCTGGCGGTGCATCCCAACTGCGGCACCAATCTGGTCACATTCGGCTTTCTGGCGACGCTGTTTGCCTGGCTTGGATTTGGCGGCAGCAGTCGGCGGCGCGGCTGGGAACGTTTCCCGATGATGATGACGTTGATGATGGGCATCGTCCTGCTTTCCACTCCGCTTGGGCTAAGCCTGCAAAAACACTTCACCACCGAAGGCGACCTTGGCGATATGGAACTGATCAGCGTCACGCCCGAAACCGTGTCCATTCCTTTCAGCGGCCGCCAACTGACCCTCCATCGCGTGTTGACGCAGCAGAGTTTATAGCGCCATGAAACCGACGCCCGCATTCTATATTTTTCATGGCGACGATGATATCAGCCGCGATCAGGCTTTGGCTAAGATGCGCGCGGCGATGGGCGACGATGGCGATCTCAACCGGTCTGAATTTGACGGTGCGCTGGTCCCGGTGCCAGAAGTGCTGGCGGCGGTGAAGTCCTTTCCCTTTTTGTCGGATAAACGGCTGGTGATTGTCAAGGGCTTGATCAGCCATATCACCCGCCGAGGCGCCGGGCAAGCCGGCAAAAAAGCCGCCGAACGGCTGATCGCAGAGTTGCCTAATCTGCCGGATTATGCGCGGCTGGTCATGGTTGAAGCGGCGCTGCTCTCTGATAAAAACAAGCTGCTCAAAGCGGCGCGGGGGATGGAGAACGGGTATATTGGCGCGTTCAAAAAGCCGAAGAACCTGACCGGCTGGATTGTCAGCCGCGCCAAAGCCGAATATGACGCCGAAATCACCCCCCAGGCGGCGCAGGCGGTCGCCAGCGTCGTCAGTGATGACCTGCGCCGCGCTGATAACGAACTCTACAAGCTGGTTTGTTATGTGAATGGCGCGCACCCCATCCATGAAGCGGATGTCGCCGCCCTGACCCCCTATGTGCCAGAGGCGAATGTCTTTGAAATGGTGGATGCTCTGGCCAATGGAGACGGCAGTCGGGCGCTGCGGCTGATTCATCAGGCTTTGCATGACAACCCGCGCGACCCCGGCTTTGGCTTGTTTGGGCTGATTGTGCGCCAGTTTCGTCTGCTGCTGATGGTCAGCGATCATCTGAATCAGGGCGGCGGCGCGGGTAATCAGGCGATTGCCAAGGCGCTGGCGGTGCATCCCTTTGTGGCTGGCAAAATCGCGCAGCAGTCGCGGGCTTTCACGACAGAGCAGCTGGATGCCATCCTCAAGCGGCTGCAAAGATATGACCAGGATATGAAAACCGGCCGCATTGAGGCGCGGCTGGCGCTCGATTTGCTGGTGACGAGTTTAACGCGCAAGCAAGTTTTCGAATAGCGATGAGATAGTGATGAGGATACGAAAATGACGAGAGATACGATTCCAAGTATAAGTGATTTGTACAACCCAACATTAGAAGCCTTGCATAAACTGGGCGGGATAAGCACAACTCAAGAAATCAACACTGAAGTTATAACGATGCTAAATCTAACAGATGAGCAGCTTGAAGCACAAGCCAATAGTGGTGGTTCCGTCGTTCATACTCGCCTAGGCAATGCAAAGACTAATCTTAAACGATATGGGCTTTTGGAAAACCCACGTGTCGGAGTCTGGGCGCTGACAGAGGCAGGTCAAAACACTCGAACGGTGGATCCCCGTGACGTGAGACGGGTAGTACAGGAGCAAAGAGCAAAAAGACAAATAGAGAAAAGCGATGTGCCGCCGATAAAGGACGATGCTCCGATGCTGTCGGGAGAAGCACTCGATGCCGACGACATCATCGCCAGCCTGCTGGGATGGCGCGACGAATTATCCAGCCGGCTTCACGGGATGCCGCCAGCGGCATTTGAACGATTCTTCCTACATATTTTTCACAGCGAGGGCATCGGGAAGGTTGATGTGACCGGGCGCAGCGGCGACGATGCGATAGAGGGCATGATGGAAAGCGGCGGCTTTTTGTCGCTGCGCGTGTCGTTTCGGTGCATCCGCGGCAGCGGCCTCATCAGTACCGGCGACGTGCATAATTTCCGCCGTGAAGTAACGATGGGGCGGGCAAACAAGGGCCTGCTGGTCACGACCGGCAAGTTCACGCAAGAGGCAAGGCGAGAAGCCGCCCGCGGCGGCGCGCCTGAAATTGATTTGATAGATGGCGAACAGCTGATGGACAAGCTCAAGGAACTGTCGCTGGGCGTCAAGACCGAACGAGTCGTCGTCGAACGGGTGATGATTGACGCCGACTGGTTTCAGAACATTTAAGTTTCCCGCCAGCCTGACGCGGGAGAAATCATAAAGGAGAATGCTGTGTCTGATATTGCTGAACTAAGGAAAAAAATTCGCCGCCTGGACTTGAGCAGCGCAATTCTTGAAGCGTTGCGCCGTCGGGGCGGCTCTGGTACGAACCGCGAAATACATGATGAGGTCGTCAAGCTGTTGGATCTCGACGATAAAATCGTGGAATTGCTGCTCAAAGAGGGGTCAAGCAAGACCGAGCTTGAGTTTCGTCTTGGATTCGAGCGAACCGGGCTGAAGAAATTTGGCTTGCTGGAAAATTTCGGGCGCGGTATATGGTCGCTCACTGCCGAGGGCAGGCAGACCAAAGAACTCGATCACGCCAAACTCGCGAAGGTCTGGGAGAAAACGGAGTCGGTCAAAGACGAAACAGAAATGCCGCCAATCGAATCACCGGAACCCGATGAAGAAGATGACATCTCATCTTGGCGCGATGCCCTGCTTGCCCTTCTTCATCAGATGGATCCGGCGGCATTTGAACGGCTCTTCCAGCGGATACTGCGCGAGGATGGTTTTTACCAGGTTGATGTGACCGGGCGCAGCGGCGATGGCGGTATTGATGGCATTGGAGTCATCCGCGTCGGCGGCTTCCTTTCGTTTCGGGCGCTGTTTCAATGCAAGCGATACAAAGGTTCGATTGGCGCCGGTGTTGTGCGCGATTTTCGCGGGGCGATGGTCGGGCGGACGGACAAGGGGCTCATTGTCACCACGGGACATTTTACACAAGCGGCCAAAAGAGAGGCGACCCGTGACGGCGCTCCCGAAATTGATTTGATAGATGGCGAACAGCTGATGGACAAACTCAAGGAACTGTCATTAGGTGTGAAGACGAAGAAAGTCGTCGTCGAACGGGTGATGATTGACGCCGATTGGTTTCAGAACATTTGAGCCTTTCCTGTCAGCTTGACGCCGAGTTAAAATCATTTTCCGATAGCGACAAGGAGAAAGCAATGGCGCTCACCCCAGATTTTCACGAATTGTACAATCCGATGCTGCGAGCATTGCACAATCTGGGCGGTTCAGGCACGAACCAGGAAATCCTCAGCGAAGTTGTGAAAATAATGAACCTGACCGACGAGCAAAGCGAAGTGGCAGAGTTTCGCTTGAGTTGGATAAGAACCTATCTAAAAAGATACGGTCTCATAGAAAATCCAAGACGCGGGTTTTGGACGCTCACAGACGAAGGCAAAAACACCACAGAGGTTGACCCAGTAGTGGTATTTCGCGTTGCCCAGCGAATGATAGATGAGGAAAAGGGGCGGCGGTAAAACTGAAGTCGGTCATCATCGACCGCGAGTGGTTTGAGCGCATCTAAGTCCCTTCATCGGCGGCTAACCGGTCAACAAACTGCTGTGCGCGCCGCCGTAGCTTGTCCCAGTCGCCGTCGGCGACAGCTTGATCGTTCACCAGCGCCGACCCGACCCCCACCGCAAAAGCCCCATCATCAAAGAACCCGCGGATGTTATCGACAGTCACGCCGCCGGTGGGCATCAAGCGCAGATGCGGCAGGGGCGCAAGCAGGTCTTTGATATAACCGCGGGCGAGATGATTGGCGGGGAAGACTTTGACCACACTCGCGCCCCATTCCCAAGCCTGCTGAATCTCGGTGGGGGTAAAGGCGCCCGGCATGGCTGGCAAATCAAGCGCGGCGCAGGCATGAATGACCGCGGCTTTGCTCACCGGCGAGACGACAAACTGACTGCCGGCGGCGGCCACTGCCCGAACCTGTTTGGCTGTGATGACCGAACCGGCGCCGATGACGGCGGCGTCATCAACGAATTGGCGCATCCTGGCGATAGTCGATACCGCATCCGGGTTGGTCAGCGTGAATTCAATGGCGCCGATGCCGCCTTCAATCAGAGCCGCGCTGATGTATTGCGCGCTTGATAAATCGTCCAGGCGGACAATGGCAACGATTTTGCGTGCAGCGATTCGTTCCAGTACAGTCATCGGCGCTACCTTCTGAATCAACTCAGCCAAGCCAGACTGTTTATTATAGCCAGAACGATGGCATCAGGCAAAACCTCCCAGCCCTAGCCGGCTGGCAGCAGCACCAGAGAACCTGGACTGTCAATCGAAACGCAGGTCTGCCCGTTAACCACGGTGGAAGCCAGCGGCGCCATCGCCCGCGGGCTCGTATTGGCGTCCAAAAAGATGACCCGGCCAACATGCGGGAAGCAGACCTCAACGCCCTGCTCGGCATAGCCATAGACATCCACAGCGTCGATAAAGCCAGCATCGATAAGCGACTGAACGCCGATGCCGGCGCCGTCAAGCTGACGGAAATAGACGCCGCTGTCCAAGCCAAAAGCGGGGCGGAAAGTCATGCCCGTGCTTGTCTGCAAGGCGATGTGGGTGGCGGCTATCTGCGGCCGCGGCGTCGCCGTGGACGTTGGCATTGGCGTCGGGTCTTTGCGTTTTCGCCTTGGCGCCAGCACACCCAAGTAGCGGGCCCCGCTGTCATCAAGGCTGGCAAGGCCATCGTCCCGCAATGAAATCGAGAGCGCCGGGTCGCCGGCCGGCTCATAGGTCGTCGGGTTGATGTTGTCGAGATTGTCCTGAAATCTAATGGCGCCGCGCAGTCGAAGCGTGGCGATATTGACCCTAATCACAAAGGGCTGGCCGCTGTTGTTAATGAAGGCGCCGCCGTTTATGGTGACCACAATGCCAAGGCCCCATATATTCAAAGCGCCGCCGCGCGCCGTGTGCCGCACCGGAGCCCGATTCCTCGTGAACTGTACATTCGTAAGATTGACCCGTGTGCCTGTACCGCTTACAGTCAAAACTGTGCGATATACATTGCCGTTGAAGGTGACGTTGTTGGCGTTAAAAGTCCCGGCTCTTACATCAATGCCGTCCCTCTCGCTGGTCCAGGTGCCGTTGCCAAAAATAATGACATCGTTCAGATTGAGAACCGCGCTTGCCCCGTTGACCCGAATGATGTTGGTGATCGTGTTTCCACCTTGAATTTTGTAGCCATTGCCGTTGATGGTGAACTCGCCCGACTGAATGTGCATCCAGATTCCGCTTGTGGTTTGCGGAGTGCAGTTTTCGGTCAGGTTAAAGGTTTTTGGGGTTGTTTGCGCGGTCAGCACAACGGATTGCTGGGGGAGGCCGCAGGATGTCAGCGGAATTGCCGTCTGGCCTTGCGCTGGCAGGGCGAAAGCGAAGGCCAGCAGGCAAAACAGCAAAGCTGTCATACGGTACATAATTCCCCCCCCCCCCCCCCCCGCATTTGTCGATTCAGATGTTGAATGGCCATGAGGTTTTTCCTCCCTCGCAAGCATATCATAATCGCCAAAGCGTATTATGCTGCCAAGCGCGCCTCTTGTCAAATCAGTTTTCTGTTTTTCTTTGTCCTTCGCGCGTCGTCTGTGGCGAGCTTTGTTTTAGCGCGATGATGAATCGGGCCCCTTGCGGCAGAAACTTCCGAACCGTGTCGGAGCTTAACGGCAGCAGCCCTAGTCGGCCGGCAGCAGCACCAGCGAACCTGGACTGTCAATCGAAACGCAGGTCTGCCCGTTAACCACGGTGGAAGCCAGCGGCGCCATCGCCCGCGGGCTCGTATTGGCGTCCAAAAAGATGACCCGGCCAACATGCGGGAAGCAGACCTCAACGCCCTGCTCGGCATAGCCATAGACATCCACGGCGTCGATAAAGCCAGCATCGATAAGCGACTGAACGCCGATGCCGGCGCCGTCAAGCTGACGGAAATAGACGCCGCTGTCCAAGCCAAAAGCGGGGCGGAAAGTCATGCCCGTGCTTGCCTGCAAGGCGATGTGGGTGGCGGCTATCTGCGGCCGCGGCGTCGCCGTGGACGTTGGCATTGGCGTCGGGTCTTTGCGTTTTCGCCTTGGCGCCAACACACCCAAGTAGCGGGCCCCGCTGTCATCAAGGTTGGCAGAGCCATCGTCCCGCAATGAGATCGGGATCGCCGAGTGGGGAACCGGACCACTTCCGGGGAGGGGGCCGTCTGGATTGCTCTCAAATTTAATGTCGCCGCGCAGTCGAAGCGTGGCGAGATTGACCCTTATCACAAAGGGTTGGTTGGCGTTATGAAAGAAGGTGGCGCCGTCTATGGTGACCACAATGCCGCTGCCCCATATATTCAAAGCGCCGCCGCGCGCGCTGTACCGCGCCGGAGACCGATTCTTCGTGAACCGTACATTCGTAAGATTGACCCGTGTGCCTGTACCGCTTACACTCAAAACTGTGCGATATACATTGCCGTTGAAGGTGACGTCGTTGGCGTTAAAAGTCCCGGCTCTTACATCAATGCCGTCCCACTGTTCGCTCCAGGAGCCGTTGCCAAAAATAATGATATTGTTCAGATGGAGAACCGCGTTTGCCCCGCTGACCCGAATGATGTTGCTGATCCTGTTTCCACCTTGAATTTGGTGGCCATTGCCGTTGATGGTGAACTCGCCCGACTGAATGTTCATCCAGATACCTCCGCTTGTGATTTGCGGAGTGCAGTCCTCGGTCAGGTTAAAGGTTTTTGGGGTTGTTTGCGCGGTCAGCACAACGGATTGCAAGGGGAGGCCGCAGGGTAGAAGCGTAATTGCCGTCTGGCCTTGCGCTGGCAGGGCGAAAGCGAAGGCCAGCAGGCAAAACAGCAAAGCTGTCATACGGTACATAATTCCCCCCCCCCCCCCCCGCATTTGTCGATTCAGATGTTGAATGGCCATGAGGTTTTTCCTCCCTCGCAAGCATATCATAATCGCCAAAACGTATTATGCTGCCAAGCGCGCCTCTTGTCAAGTCATTTTTCTGTTTTTTCTTTGTCCTTCGCGTCGTCTGTGGCGAGCTTTGCTTTAGCGCGATGGCTCTGTTACAGCGATATTGACACCAGCCGCGCCCGCGATTATACTTAACATACAACGTGCTTGCCCGCGATGATGAGTCGGGCCCCTTGCGGCAGAAACTTCCGAACCGTGTCAGGGCTTAACGGCAGCAGCACTAAGGAATTCGTCTGGGTGTCTTGTGGATTCCTGACTCATCATCAGGCGCAAGCACGTTTTGTTTTCCGCGCCGGTCAGCGCAGGCGGGCGCTGGTAATCACCGCATTAAACTGACGGCAGAAAACAACCGCCGATTGATACACGGTCACATCATGGCCGCTGGGCAGGAAATAATTCTGATTGCCGCTGCTGCCTTTGAGCCGTCCCAGGTCAAGGAAACTCTTGCCGACTTCGACGGCGTTGCGCGGCTGTGGGTCGCGCGCGAGATACACATAGACATTGCCCCCGCGCGCCGATGTGAAATCTTCAAAGCGCAAAATATGACGTCCATCGGGCAGCTGATACAGGGCTGCTGTGCCTTCGCCCCAATGCAGCGCGTCAATCTCGATGAAATTGCCCGCCGCCAGCGTCCTGCCGCCGGCGACCGCGCTTCGGTCCTGCTCATTCGACGGCGCCGCTGCCGTCCCGCGCACCGCAACCCGCGCCATCTCCAGCGCCATCGCCGCATCCTTGCCGCGCAGTTCCAGCAGGGCATTGCGCTCCGCCGCCGGCAAGGCGAGGAACTCGTCCTGCAAGTCCAGTTCCAGCCCCGGAAATGCCTCTTGCACCCGCGCATCCGGCAAGTGACCGCGCCACAGCGGAAAGGTCCAGACGGCCGCCGCCATCACAGCGACCAGGGTAATCATCAGTAATCGAAATCGCAAATCCATCGGTGTCTGTTCCGCCATCCCATCAAATTGTGGCACAGCCCGCCCGTCCCGACAACCGCTGTCTTTGCCGGCCGGCGGCGCTATAATAGGCTTATCACAGTCGGGGCGGCAAATCATGCCCCTTCGCTTTGAATGGAGAGACGACAGCGAATTTGTAAAATCTGCACAGCTTTTGAGACTTCATCCTGAAACAAACGTATAAACAATAAGCGCTTGAACGTAAATGCAAACATCAAAATTGTATAAGTATTTGTCGAACTCAAGTGCAAATTCGGGAAATTGTCGTTACAATTCGTCTATTAAAAGGTGAAAGGAGTGGGGTGAATTGGCAAGGCGAGGCCGCCTGTTTGCCCGACAGACATGGACAATCGGAAAATCGCGGAACTGACGGTGAGCGAATTGGAAGATATGATCAAGCGCACTGTGAAGAAATCTGTCGCCGAGGTGATGATTGAATTTGCGGTCGCGGCTGATATTGAAGCTCAAATTGCATACGAGGCGGAAATGAACGACATTTTACGCAGCGAGATGCAGTCTTATGACAAGGTTTTCGCCTATGACTTGGCCATGCCCAAAGCGGATGATTAACCCCGATATGGAAACAAGCGTCAAGTTCGCCCCGGCGCGGGCGGCTGGCTTGGCGCAAGGAAGGCGGCTATGAAGGTCTGGGAGGCAATACAAACGAAACGGGCTGTTCGTCAATTCAAGCGGCAAACGCTGCAAGCCGAGCATATTGAACGGATTCTCCATGCCGGCCGCCGTTCCCAAAGCTCCAAAAACAGCCAACCCTGGCATTTTATCGCCGTGCAGGACAAAGAACGTTTGGCGCGGCTGGCGCGGCTGGGCGCCGGGATGGGGCATGTCGCCGCGGCGGCGCTGTGCGTCGTCATTGTGGTGCCGGCTCAAAATGACCGAACGCTCTGGCACTTCTTTGATTCTGGTCAGAGCGCCGCCTATATGCAGCTGGCGGCGACTGAAATCGGCATTGGCTCCTGCTTGGGGACCATTTATCAGCCGCAGGAAGCCCGGCGGCTGTTGGGAATCCCGGCGAATTTTCAAACGCGCCTGGTGATTTCCTTTGGCTACCCGGCGGATGCCGCCGTGGCGGCGCGGCCGCTGCAATCCGGCGGCCGGCGCATTTTTGATGATGTCGTCCATTGGGAGACTTGGTCGGACAAAAACTAGCCGTGCCGCCCCGACCATGACAGGAGACAGCCGATGCTGAACGAGAAAATCCCGCGCGCAAGGCTGAAAATTCGTCCGCGCCGCCTGCGCGTGTCGGCGGCGGTTCGGCGCATGATACGCGAAACGCGGCTGAGTCCTGATGATTTCATCTATCCGCTCTTTGTGCGTTATGGCGCAGACATAAAAAAACCGATTGCCTCGATGCCCGGGCAGTTCCAGCTGTCCGTCGACAAATTGGCGGCGGAAGCCCAGGAGATTGCGGCGCTTGGCATCCCGGCTGTCATCCTGTTTGGCATCCCCGAAATGAAAGACTGGCGCGGCAGCGACAACTTCAGCGAAAACGGGATTGTGCCCCAGGCGATTCGCACGATTAAAGCCGCCGCTCCCGATTTGCTGGTCATCTCGGATATGTGTTTCTGTGAATACACGGATCACGGACATTGCGGCATTATCAATATGCCCAACAGCCAGTACTATAATCCGACCCTGCCGCTCGGCTACCTGCTGAATGATCCCACGTTGGAACTGCTGGAAAAAGCGTCCGTCGTTCATGCCGGCGCCGGCGCCGACATCATCGCGCCTTCGGGTATGATGGATGGCATGGCGGCCGCCATTCGCGCGGCCTTGGACCGCCATGATGCCGCCGAGGTCGCCCTGATGAGCTATGCCGCCAAGTACGCCAGCGTCTTTTATGGGCCCTTCCGCGATGCCGCCGAAAGCCCGCCGACTTTTGGTGACCGCAGTCAGTATCAGCTTGACCCCGCCAACCAGCGCGAGGCGCTGCGGGAAATCGCGCTGGATGTCGAGCAGGGCGCTGATATCCTGATGGTGAAACCGGCATTGCCCTGCCTTGATGTTTTGAGCCGCCTGCGCCGCCGCTATGACCTGCCCACGGCGGCTTATCAGGTCAGCGGCGAGTTTTCGATGATTCATGCCGCCGCCATGCAGGGCTGGCTCGACCTTGAGCGCGCCGCTCTCGAAAGCCTGACCAGCATCAAACGCGCCGGCGCCGATATGATCGTCAGCTATTTTGCTAAAGATGCCGTCAAGTGGCTGGAGTCAGCCTAGTTTTTTGCGCCAAGGCAAACTGGCGGGCTTCTTCGACCAGGGCATCAAAGAGGGCCTGCTGGGTTTTGTCATGGTCGGCCGTGACTTCCGGATGCCACTGCACGGCGATGAGCCAGGCATGGCCGGGCATCTCAAGCGCCTCGATGATGCCATCCGATGCCATCCCGACCACGCGCAGCCCGGCGCCGACCTCTTTGATCGCCTGATGATGTCCCGATTGAGTATGAACCGATGCCGTGCCCATGACTTTTGCCAGCAGACTCTCGGCCGCCACCGAAATATGCTGCATCGCCCATATCTCTTCGGCGCTGCGATGGATATCAGTCTCGCGGATGTCGGGGATGTGTTCGTGCAGGCTGCCGCCGGCGGCCACATTCAAAACCTGCATCCCTCGACATATACATAGAAGCGGCGTTTCTTTTTCGGCTATAAGATGACGGGCAAGGAACAGTTCGCTGCGGTCGCGCTCGCGGTCGGCGGGCAGCAGGTTTGGGTTTTGCGCGTCGCCTTGATATTCCGCCGGGTCAATATCCGTGCCGCCGGTCATAACCACGCCATCCAGCAAATGCAGAACTTGCTTCCATTCGTCTTCCGCGCCGCCGGGCGGGATCAAAAACGGAATGCCGCCGGCGCGGCGCACCGCATCGACATGCGGCGCCGGCGTACTGTAAAATTCATCATAATACCTGGACGTCACATGGATTTCGCTGCGTCCGCTTGCCATAATGCCAATCACGGGTTTGATCATGTTGGTTTCCTCAAGACTCATCCTTCAATGCAACTATAAATCATAATCGCCATGCGCGGCAACAGCCATCCGAGACAGACACAACCGGCTTTGGCGGCTGCCCGCGACCCGTTTCCAAATCAGACGTATTCGCTGACAGACAGCGCATGGGCATGTTTGCCGATTGTACTGGCAGGGCTTATTCCTTAAAATGAAGCAAAATGCACAGGACAAGGTGATGATTCAACGTCTCCGATTCTATTTCAGGTATGCGCTGCGAAACATCCAGCGCGGCGGCCGCTGGACAACGTTGGCGATACTCTGCATTACCGCCGGTGTGGCGACTGTGGTCGCTCTGCGGTCGATGGGACTGGCAATCGGAGATACCTTGACCGGCAGCATTCGAGTCGAGACCAAAGGGGATATGCTTATCCTGAACGACCGACTCCTGACCCAATTTGGCGATAATGAACCGATGCCCTTCCAGCCGGCGGAATTGAGCGAACTCTTGGCTTGGGCGGATGCCAAGGGGGCGGCGACATCCACCTTTATGAGCGGCCGCAACATTCAGATTGCCAAAACCGATGCGGAGCAATTTGGCCGCCCCAGCTTTATTGGCAGTTATTTTATTGATCCGCAAACCTATCCACCGACGCATTCGATTCGCGCGCTTGACCCGCCCGATGCGCCGCTGGCGGAATTGTTGACCGGCGCCAATGATGTGGTCATCAGTGACAATCTGGCATCGCAGAGCGGGATAGAGGTCGGCGATTCGGTGCGGGTGACCGGGACGCGGGAACTTTATACGGTGCGCGGTATCGTATCCGCGGCCGAAGAAACCAGCGTGACCAGCCTGTTGAACGCATTTTTCGGCTTTGCTTATTTTGACCTTGCCCATGCTCAAGCGGTGATGAATGACGAATTCGCTCCCAACCGCATCGGCGTGCTTTTTCCCGATGCCGTCGGCGAAGATCAGATGCTGGCATACATCGATGAGGTCGCCCAAATCGCGCCGGCGGCGCGGACGACGACCACTGTCGATTTGCTCCAGCGTTATAGTCTCGTGGCGCAGTACTTGAGAGATTTTATCGTTGTGATGGGGCTGGGCGCGCTTTTGATTGGCGGCGTCGGCATTATGAACACGATGCTGGTTCTGGTGCGCCGCCGCACCAGCGAAATCGCCGCCGTCAAAACTTTCGGCGTCAAAGCCTCGCAGGTGGCGGCGCTCTTCTTCACCGAAGCCCTGATGCTCGGCTTTATTGGAAGCGTCTTGGGCCTCATCGCCGGCATCGGACTTAGCGTCATTGTCAACGAATATGGGTCGGTCGCCCTGCGCCAGCAGCTTGTTTGGCAGATTTATCCCGAAGCGCTGCTGTTCGGATTTACGCTCGGCATGGTGGTCACCGGCATATTTGGCGTTGCGCCGATACTTACGGCGGTGCGGGTGCGACCGAATATCATCCTGCGCCCCAACGAAAATCACCTGGCGGCATTAGGCATCTTGCAGTCTATCGCCCTGCTGATTTTTGTCACCATCAGTCTGGGACTAATCGTGGGGCATATTGTGCGCCCCTCCTTTGAACTGACAAACAGCCGGCTTTCAGGCGGTCAGGCGGTTCTATTCAGTTCGGCGACGCTGGATGATGTGGACGGTGACGACGAAGGCCGCCAGCAGGATATGCAGCAGAATGCCCAGACACCCGCCAGCTTGCCATCGCCCTATCTGCTCGGTGTGATTGGCGTGGCGGTCACCTTTTTGATCTTCGCCGTCATCATCGCCATACTGTGGCTCATCGTGTTTATCATTGGCCGGCTGCCCTCCTTCGGCTCGGTGACGCTGCGGCTGGCTTTGCGTAACTTGTCCACCAACCGCCTGCGGACGGCGACGACCCTGCTGGCGTTAATCGCCGGCATGCTGGCATTAAGCAGCATTGCCTTTGTCGGCGAAGGCACCCGCGAACTGCTGAATATCCAGCTTAATCGCAGCTTTGGCGGCAATGTTCTGGTTTTTCCGCTTCCAGGGATACCGCAAGCGATTGTCAAGGCCGCGCTGGACAATGCCTTGCGCGATGTTGACCTGGAATATCGCACCGTCATCTCAAATTACACCGCCGATTTGCATCGCGTTGGAGACGAGCCAGTCGAAATCAGCTTCAGCGTGTGGGATTCAGACAATCCCGATATCTACAGCGCCCAAGGCACACTCTATGCCGGGCGGATGCTGCGCCCGGAAGATCGAGGACAGCCGCTGGTGACGCTGCCCCTTGCAACCGCGCAGGATTTGGGAATCGAAGTCGGCAGCCACATTACTATCGCGCTGAGTCGCGCTGGCGAAATGCAGCTGGAAGTGGTTGGCATCACGAATGCGTCCGACAATTGGTTCAGCGGTTCCAATGGTCTCATCCCGCCAGAAGTCATACCCGCCGCCGTGCCCTCAACCGTCACCATGTACAGCTATCAGGTGCCCGATGAAGGGCTGAATCAGGCTTTAACCGAGTTATCCACAATCATCCTCGCCTTTTCCATTGATGTCAGTTTTCTTGATGGCTTGCTTAGCCGTTTAATCAATCAGTTCGCCGCCATTCCAACCATCGTGGGCTTGCTGTCGCTGTTTGCGGCCGCCGTCATTATGGCGAATACGGTGGCGCTGGCGACCCTTGAACGCCGCCGTCAGATTGGCATATTGAAAGCGATTGGTCTGAAGTCCGGGCGGGTCTTGCGGGTGATGTTCATTGAATCGGGCTTGACCGGGCTGCTAAGCGCCGGCATCGGGATTGGCTTAAGCGCCTTGCTCATTGGGCTGCTTTCGGCTGCCGGCGGCATTGCCATCCCCTTGCCGAACGATGCCCGCATGATGGCGCTTGCGCTCTTGGCGGCCGCGCTTCTGATTGGCTGGACCGCTACCTTTTTGAGCGCCCGCGTCGCCATTAAAGAGCGCGTGATGAATGTGCTTCGCTATGATTAGGCTGTCTGCGCTTCAAGCCGAAACGAGCCACTTTGCCCAAGCGCACAAACCCGATTGCCAATTCCGCCGGCTTATGATATATTGATGTCGAGTAAGTGATTGGCAACAGTATTTGTTCTAGGAGTCGTATCATGATCTACCGACCGCATAGTGAAAAAGGACAAGGACTCGTCGAGTACGCTTTGATTCTGGTATTGGTCGCAGTGGTGGTTATCGTTATTCTGGCGCTGCTTGGTCCGTCGATTGGCAATATCTTCTCCAATATCGTTGACCAGCTTAACACCACTTCCTGATCAATTCCCAACCATGGTTTCAGGGTGGGCGGCTTGACGCTGCCCGCTTCTCTATGATCTCCACCTTCGTATGGATGGACGCCAGCCCGTGAAGGACAAGCGATGCTTTTAGAAAAACTGTCGAATGCTGTCGGCGTGAGCGGCGAAGAAGACGAAGTCCGTCAAATTGTGATGCCAGCCATCAAAGACCGCGTGACAAATCTTGAAGTCGATTCGATGGGCAATGTGACCGCGCTGCAAATCGGCGCCACCTATCCGCAGTATGTGGTGATGATTGCGGCGCACATGGATGAAATCGGCATGATGGTCACGGACGTCGAGGGCAGCGGCCTGATTCAGTTCACCGGCGTCGGCGGGATTGACGCGCGGATACTGCCCGGCCTGCGAGTGAAAATTGGCAAGCAGAAAACAGCCGGCGTCATCCTGTGGAAACCGATTCATCTGGGGCGCGATATGAATGCGGTCAAGATGGACAACCTGCGAATTGACACCGGCGCGACCGACAAAAACGCCGCCCAACCCGGTGAACGGATTGCATTTGACAGCTTTTATGCCTCAATGAGTGAAAAAATTGTCCGCGGCAAAGCGTTTGATGACCGCGTCGGCTGTTCGATTTTGATTGATTTACTGCAAAATGGGCCCTATCCGGTGACGATTGCAGCGGCATTTACAGTCCAAGAGGAGATTGGTTTGCGCGGGGCGCGGATTGCCGCCCGGCGACTCAATCCGGATGCGGCGATTGTGCTGGAAGGCACGCCCGCTTTTGACTTGCCCGACCCTAATCGGGAAGTGGATGCTGGCGATCTGCCCGCCAATCCAGCCGCAAAACTCGGCGCCGGCGCCGTCCTGACACTGATGGATTCCAGCATGATTTCTGACCCGCGGGCATTGGCATTCCTGCGCCAGACAGCAGAGGCAGAGGCTATTCCGTATCAATACAAGACTGTTCGCGGCGGCGGAACGGACGGCGGCGCCATCCATACTGCACATGCCGGCATCCCAACAATGACGCTTTCTACACCCTGCCGCTACATTCACACCCCGACGGCGCTGATGAACCTTGACGATTATGGGCATGTATTCCAGCTGGCGCAGGCGGTCTTGAACCGGATCACGCCAGCGACATTCGGGCGCGGTGAACCGGTAGCGCCGGGATGACGGCTAGTTCTCGACCGGGATCATCAATTCTTGTCCGATGGCAAGCGCATCTGGGTTGATTAGCTGATTGAAGGCAACAATGTCATCTACGCTGACGTCATAAAAAAGGGCAAGCGATCCAAGCGTGTCGCCAGCTACAACGATATGACGAACCACACTTCCGAGCGTCGGGGTGGCTGTGGCCGGCGGCGCTATGGTAGCGACGCTGCCGCCGCCGACATCATCGCCGCCGGTGTCCTCTGTGTCTTCTTCTGCTGCGCCGGGGACGCAATCCGGAATTTGCAGCAACTGATCGATTTGCAGCGCATCGCTCTCCAGTTCATTAAAGTCCATCAAATCCTCAACGGTGGTGTCATAGACCAGGGACAGCCGGAACAGGGTATCGCCAGCCACCACAGAATAAACGCAGCGGTCGCTTCCTTCCTCCGCCAATGTCGCCGCCGCTATCGGGGAGAGGCTAAGGGCTGGCAGGCTGGCTGCTGTGGGCAGCGCTATCGGTATGGTCGGTATGACAGTCGCCGTCGCGATGGATGTCGGTATAATGATGGTGGGCTGTTCAACCTGCGCCGGCGGCGGCTGCGGCGTCAGGAATGCGCCGGTGGCTGTTTGAATCGGCTCCGCTTCAATCGTTGAAGAATCAGATGGCACAGTGGTTTCTGCGGAAACACTTTGCGCCGCGGTGGGACTGGCGATATCCGCCGCGCTCCCGCTGTCGACCTGTTGGAATGATTCCGTTGTCTGGCGATAACAGCCAGCCAGGAGCAGCGCACAGATCATCAGGGGGAAGAATAATTTGCGGTTCATCAAGTGTTCCTCTCGTGAATGAATCAAGCGTGACTCCATTATACCCGAACCGCCGCGGATAGGCTAGTTTTTAACAGGCGAAATTTGCGAATCGCCGGGCGCCGTGGACTGCGTATTAAGGCAATAAGGACCAGTTGGTTTCAATCGGCATATCAGCATGGATTTCAAAGTTGCCGCGCCGCCGCGCATCATCGGGCAAGCGGTCGAGAATCGCCGCGCGGCGGCTGCGGCTGTCATAAGACACAACGACGACGCGGTCATAGCCGATAGTTTCCTGGGGACTCAGCGGCGAGATGATGCCCGCATCTCGAAGTTGAATCTGCTGTATCTTTTGCGCCTCATCATCATTGTACAGAACTGCGTCTGCCCGGAATTCCCTGATTCCATAATGCAGGGCGAATACATGAGGAAAATTGACATCCCGTGGATGCAATGCCAATGCTGCTTCGGCATGTCGGTCAGTGATCAAGAGCAGGTAAGGTTCGGCTTCATCGGCAAATTGCGGAATGGCGTCGAATATCGCCTGAAATGCCTGACGGCTTGCTTTGTCTTTTGCCAGATGCACTGCTTGATGCTCATACAAAAATGAGATTCCCGGCGCCAGCAGAACGGCCATCATCAGCGCGAAAACCATACCGCCAATCCGCCGATGAACATCGACCGCCCATGCCAGCAGACCAATCCATATCATTCCGCTTCCAATAGACGAGGCATAAAGCAGACGAGGGTGATTGGCAAAAGACCAAACAGTTGGCGCGGTGTTAAAGAGATTGAGCAGCGCCAACAGCAGTCCAAACAGCATCATCCACAAAGGCGTCCAGGGCGTCGCCGAGGTTTCGTCTTGGGCATTCCATATCCATCCACCAAAAAACAGAACAGCCGCCAGGGCAAGCAGGGCAATCATCCAAATCTGACTCATGGACGCCGCCAAAGCCAGCCGCTCGATAATTTCAATCGGACTCAGCAGCAAAGCGAATCCATCGGCCATCTGCCCAAGGATATAAGATGGAGTCAGCTGCAAATTGTCATTGCCGCCGTGAAACAGGGACAGCAGCAGATAAACGACAATCGCAGCCACCATAACGTGCAGCAAAGAATCGCGTAAGGTCAATCGGAGATAGCGCAGATTCAAGCTGAACGCGCCCCTGCGCCGATCTTCGACGAATGCAATAACCGGGTGCAGGACAAAAAAGAAAAAGGACTGTTCGTAAGCCATGACCGCCAATATGAAGGTGGCGATATTAAACATATACCAGCCCAACTGCTGTCGTTCGCTGCGAACAAAGTGAATATACGACCATAGCGACAGCGCCGCCAAAATCAAAGCGGCTTTGCCATGCGAGCCGGTTGCGAACTCGATATTCGATGGGGTTTGCAAGGTATCGAAGACAAAGAATAAGGCTGTCGCGAATGCCAGCCAGCGCCGCTGACCGCTTTGCAAGGTATCGACCAGCAGGAACACCACCAGCCCCAGCATAAGATGCAAGCCCAATGCCAGCGCATACCACAGATCGTAACGTCCCGGCGCCAGAATGTGCAGCGGCGCTGAAAACAGAGCGCCCAAGAGATGCCGCTGCCAGTGTTCGGCAATCAGCCAGTTCATCCCGCCGATGACGCCATCAAATCGGTAGTGAAATTGATAGGCGACCACATCGCCGTAAAATCCAAGCGTGAAACCTCGTACTGCCAGGGCGACCCAAGTCAACCCCAGCATCAATCCAAGGATAAGGTAAGGCTTCCAGCCGGATTGCAGGTATTGAATCACAGGCGGCAGACGGCTCAAAATGACCTTCGCTTCTATACGTTTTGCTGGCATGCGCTCCAGCGCCAAAGCTCGCAAATCACTGAAGCCATGCTTTGCATAACGAACTTATTATGTCTGGCGATGGTGATTTGTGCAACTTTCAGCCGATAATCTCCTTAACACCTTCAACCCTAATTTACAAGCCTTTTACAGTTTCTTGCAAAATCTTCTGAACAAGCCCTGTCTATCATAGCGGTGAATCAAAACTCAATTACTTGTCATAGTTCAAAAAGGAGAACCTGACATGATACGATTCACCCGCTTTACTCTGATTGGCGCGGTGATTGCCGCCCTTGTGTTTGCCGTCATGGCTTCGGCTTCTGGGACCTGGACGGCGCCGACAAAGATATGGATGACGAGGATTCATCCGGCGGATCAACTTGCCGGTTTCTCCCCATCAGCTTATAGGATCGCAGGGCTAATCCCCCTGCGCTGCTTTTATTTGGCTGGGTTCATAATTCGGATTCATCGGCGACCCGATTGGATACCGATCATCATCTGCTGGCAATTCATGCGCCGGGCGCAGGGCGATAATCTGCCCGCCAGTCAGACTGATGTAAATCCATCCTCTTGAATTGACGGCGACAGCAAGCGGATGCTGGGGGAAGATGCCCCAGCCCTGTTCGCTTAGGGTGATGACGTGCTGCGAGAAATAACCATCGCCATCATAAGGTTCAAACGCCGGTTTCAAACTTTCATAACGATAGGGAATTAACAGCGTGACGCCGAGCGGCTGATTGTGTTCATCAAAGTGGATCATCACCACCTTGTAGCCGACAAAGTTGGTTTGGGTGGGTTCGCCGCCAAGCGCCACAATCAGCGTATCCGCGGTGCCGGGCAGGGTGGCATAGGGGTAGGCTGCCAGACTGACCGGCGCGGCTCCAGAGCCAAACAGCAGGCGCGGCTGGATGCTTTGGTCACAGTCCATTTCATCCGATGGCATGTTGATATGGTCTTTGCCGAGACAGTAAGGGAATCCATACCAGCCGCCGGGCTCAACCAGATTCAGTTCATCCAGGGCGCCCTGTTTGATTTTGCGCGGGGAACTGTCCAGAGTCCATAACTGGCCGCGGTAAAAGGCGACATCGGCCGGCTGGCGGAAGCCGGCGGCGACAATCCGCCGGTCATGGCCATCCAGGGTCATGCTAAGAATGGCGCCGCGCTCCGCTTCGTCAAATTCGCAATTCTCGCAGGGCGCGCCGACCGCGACATAGAGGCGGTCATCATCTCCGACTGCCATGCCACCGGTCCAAAAGCCGCTGCCACTTGGTAAATCGGCGGCAATCCGCGTTTTTTCGCCCTGGTCGGAGATGCGATAGATGTTCGCGCCGCCGGACACGTACAGTTCGCCGGCGTGGTATGCCAGTCCATTTGGCAGGGTGAGGCCGGCGGCGAAGGTCTCCATCGTATCAGGATAATCATCGCTGTTAGTATCGCGGACAGCCATAACCTGGCCGGTCAGCGGGCGCGTCGCATAGAGAGTCCCGTCCGGCGCGGCCGCCAGCGCGGTAAATGCCAGCGGCTCCATCTGTGGGTCATCTACCACGTTCTCGACGCACCAGCGCTGGTTATCGACGAACAGAGCGCCCTGGACGACGGCGGGACGCAGCGAACATTTGCCCAGTTCCGCCTGCTGCGCCTGCCCGACAAACGGGAAACCGCCGAGCAGGATGCACAAAGCAGCCAAGGTTTGCCGCTTTAATAGCGCAGTGACAGACATGTCAAGCCACCATCCATCTTCCGAAATTCACTCATGTCCAAAGGGACAACACAGCCATGATGCTTCATGGCCGCTTGATGCGCCTGTGGACAGCCGGCGGCGATAAACAGCGTATCGTTGACGGGCATGACATCGGCGGCATAGCCTTCTTCGGCCGGCAAGGCGATCACCTCGGCCCAAGAGAGATCGAAATCCGTGGTCAGCGCCGGGTCATGGATCAGCACATTGGGCGCGAGTTCGGTCAAGCCGCTTTTCAGATGCAAGACGCCCGCGAATGGCAGGGCATCCACCCGAATATCGGCTTTGACTGTCTGCAAAGCCTGGCGCAGCGCTTCCACCCCCGCCTGATTGGTCCGCTGCGACAGCCCGACCAGCACGCGGTCAGCACAGATGAGGACATCGCCGCCGTCGATTCGGGCATCGGCCGGCGCTTCTATGATGCGTAAATCCGCCAGATGCGCCTGGAGTGACTCGGCTTCGTCCGCTCGTTCCGGCGCTGCCGACCGACAGCGAAATGCCAGGTCATGGAAAATAACAAAAGGGTCTTCTACAAAATGTCCATCGGGAAAACGTTCATCGGCAGGCAGAACCTTCACCTTCAGGCGGCAATCGCGCAATGCCTGAATATAGGTCTGGTGCTGCTGCATGGCTTTGTCATAATCGGGCTTGCCAAGATGCGCCGACAGGGTGAGGCCGGCGGCAAAATTGGCGGCCGGGCGCCGCGCCAGAATGCGGGTAACGGGCGGGAGCAGGTGTGTCATGGCTGGGTCGCTTCTGCTTGCTGGTCAGGATGATGATATCTTAGCCAAAAATTCGACCTGAAGGTATTGCCGCCGTCAGAATTCCTGTTCATATTTCAGCGATTCCCCATTAAAATGAATAAACGGGGAATTGCGGGGCAGCTTATGTTAGACCATCCCAAGTATCAATTTGATGTCGAGGCACACCGCGAGCAGTTGATCCCCCTGCTCAAAGTGATACTCGCGAGTCCGCAGCGCCTAAGTTCGCGCCAGCATCAGCAGCTGATGCGCCGGCATCCCAAGCCGGGCGGCGAAGGCTTCTACAGCCTTGCCAATCTGGTCGATGCCTGGCGCGCCTTTGCCGGACAAGAGGGCCTGCCGGACTATAACGAAGCGCTGCTGCACAAACTGCGCCGCAAACCGGTGCGAACCATGTCAGGGGTCACGCCGGTGACCCTGCTGACCAAGCCGTTCCCGTGTCCGGGCGAGTGCATCTTCTGCCCTAATGATGTCCGCATGCCCAAAAGCTATCTGGCGGATGAGCCCGGCGCGCAGCGCGCCGAAAAGAACGCCTTTGACCCCTATTTGCAGACCTGGATGCGCTTGCAGACCTACCGCAGTCTGGGACATTCGACTGATAAAATCGAAATTATCATTCTTGGCGGCACCTGGTCATTTTATCCGGAGACGTATCAAATCTGGTTTGTCAAACGCATCTTCGACGCCCTGCGCGATTTTGGAAATGGCATTGACCGCCGTCATGAGGTCGCTGCGGCGCTGCGTCAAAAGTCAATGTTTGGCGGCGAGAGCATCAGCCAGGTAAGCATCCAGGGCGCGGCAATGGCGGCATCTTACAATCAAGTGGTGCAGCATATCTATGCTGATGAGATCTATCGTTCGCGCGGGCTGGCGCAGGAGATCGCCGCCGGACTGCAAGAGCGCAGCGCCGTTGATGAATACGCGACCTGGGAAGAGCTTGAAGCGGCGCATCGGGAAAATGAAACCGCCAGCTGCCGCGCCGTCGGCTTGGTTATCGAAACGCGCCCCGATCATATCAGCGCAGATGAGGTGATGCGGGTACGGCGATTGGGCTGCACCAAGGTGCAAATCGGCTTTCAGAGCTTGAATGACAGCGTCCTTGAGCTAAACAAGCGCGGTCACGATGTCGCTGCCACCCGCCGCGCCGTCAGGCTGCTGCGCCAGGCCGGCTTCAAAATTCATGCCCACTGGATGCCCAACCTTTACGGCTCATCGCCGGCGGCTGATCTTGCCGATTATCAAAAGCTCTTTGCCGACCCCGATTTCCGCCCGGATGAACTGAAAATCTATCCCTGCTCATTGATTGAAAGCGCTGAACTCATGCAGCAGTATCAGACAGGCGAATGGCAGCCTTACAGCCGCGAAGAACTCTTGGGCTTGCTGACTGACTGCTTCAAACAGACGCCGGAATACTGCCGCTTGACCCGCGTCATCCGCGACATACCCGGCGCCGATATTGTCGATGGCAGCAAGATAACAAACTTTCGGCAGCTGGTGGAAGCTGAACTGCGGCGGCAGGGCATCCGCAGCGCCGATATCCGCGCCCGCGAAATCCGACGGAAGCCGGTCACCGGCGCCGACCTGCATCTGGACAGCCTAAGCTATACATCAAGCATAGGTCAGGAAATTTTCTTGCAGTATATCACGGACAAGCGCGACATCGCCGGCTTCCTGCGCCTGTCCCTGCCCAATGCCGCGCCTTTGGTGGATGAACTGGCTGGCTGCGCCGTCATCCGCGAGGTGCATGTTTATGGCTTGGCGATTGGGATCGGGGCGGCGATGGCTGGGCGGGCGCAGCATCTTGGACTGGGGACGAAGCTGATTGAAAAAGCTGTTGAAATCGCGCGGGCACAAGGGTATTCCCGGCTGGCTGTGATTTCCTCGGTAGGCACCCGCGAGTATTATCGCCAACGGGGTTTCATGGACGGCGAGTTGTATCAAATTCGCCCGCTTGGGATCCATGACCGGCGAAATTTGTCCAATCCGATAGAATAGCTGCTAGATGACAGCATCGGCGGCCGGCATGCCGCATCGTTTGATGAACGGGATGGACAGATGAGAACAGTCGATGTGATTCAAGGCAGCGGCAGCCGCAGCCAGACTTTGCGGCTGTTGATGCTGATGATTATTGCTGGCACTTTTCCATTCTATTGCCTCGGTGTCATCATTATCGGCAGCGCGCCGGTCGAAGGTGTCGAAGCCATCCAGCAGCATACCGAAGTCAGCGATGCGACATTTACGCCGTTGGGCGCTGATATTACCCCCTCGGCAACGCCAAGCCCGCATCCCACGCCGGTTGTGACTCCGACGCCGGTCATCATCCTGCGGCCGACGCCTTATCAATTTGTTCCGCCGCCCACCCTGGTCTCGACCAGCACGGCGGCGCAGACCGTCGTGACCGCCGCAGCCGGCGGCCGCGATGCCGACAGCGACGGGATTTTGGATGACGCTGACCGCTGTCCAAATGAGTTTGGCTATGCCGACAGCAATGGCTGCCCTGATCTTGAGGATGAGGATCGCGACGGAATCCGCGGCGATGCCGATGTCTGTCCTAACGAATATGCGCCGGAAAGCCAGCGCGGCTGCCGCGATTTTGACGATGACGGCTTGGACTCCTCCCTGGATGCCTGCCCAAGTGAGGCCGGACCGGCCTCCAACCGCGGCTGCCCATAACCGGCTTCCGCCGCCGGCGGGCGCAAGGCGGCGCATTTCGGACGCGTCCGTTTTGGACTGCTGCTGGGCTTGTTTCCGTCAGCCGCGATTTGAGGTATGATGGAGTCGATTTGAAAATTATCTTGTTAAGGAAAGAAAGATGACCATTCTAGATCAAGCCAAAGCGATGACGGAGCAGCTTGTTGCCTGGCGGCGGGACATTCACCGGCGCCCCGAACTTGGCTTTGAGGAAGAGCGCACTTCGCGGCTGGTAGCTGATTCCCTGCGCGAAATGGGGATCGAGACTGAAGTCGGGGTGGCCGAAACCGGCGTGGTGGCGCGGATTGGCGCCGGCCGACCGGCGGTCGGGATACGCGCCGATATGGATGCCCTGCCGATTGACGAAGCCAACGACGTTCCCTACAAATCGCAGACGCCCGGCTTGATGCACGCCTGCGGCCACGATGCCCACACCTCGATTTTGCTGGGCGCCGCCAAGCTGCTGAATGACATGCCGGACCGGCCGGTCGGGGAGATTCGGCTGCTGTTCCAGCCCAGCGAAGAAAAATGGCGCCCGCAGGACGGCCACAGCGGCGGCAGCCTGATGGTCGAGCAGAAGGCTTTGGACGGGCTCGATGCGGTGATTGCCTGCCACGTCGCCAGTGAGACTCCAGTTGGCATGGTGCAGGTGTGCGACGGTTTTTCGCTGGCGGCGCCCGACAGCTTTGAAGCCAAAATCATCGGCGAGGGAACGCATGGCGCATCGCCGCATCATGGACTTGATCCGATTTGGCTGCAAGCGCAGGTCGTGAATGCCTTGCAGGCGATTCGCTCGCGCCGCCGCAATCCAACCGAACGTTCGGTGGTCACGATTGGCGCGGTTCACGCCGGCGCAGCCCCCAATGTGATCCCCAATGAAGTCTTGATGCTGGGCACCATCCGCACCTTTGAAGAAGCGGCGCGCGATGAGATTCATCATCTGGTAGACGAGGCTTTTGCGCTGGCGCGGCACTTCGGCGGGGATTATGAATTGAAGATATCCAAGGGCTATCCCTCATTGTATAACGACCCGGAGGTATCAGAACTGATGCGGCAAGTCGGCAGGGAACTGCTTGGCGCGGAAAACTCAAGTGAAGGCGCGCCGATTATGGCCGGCGAGGACTTCGCCTATATGACGCAGCAGGCGCCCGGCGCCATGATGCGGCTCGGCGCCAAGCTGGACGATATCAACCGGCCGCATCACAGCCCCATCTTTGATATCCACGAAGGCTGCCTGCCGATTGGGGTCGGGGTGCTGGCAGAAAGCGCCCTGCGCCTGCTTCGGCGGCATGGAGGCTGATGAAAACAGTCGAATCCAATGTCGCTGACCTTCAAACGAACCGCCATTTTCCAATGGCTCCTTGCTGCGCTGTCGCTTGCGCCGCTGGTTCTCTATGCGTATTTAGGGCAGTTCAGCCGTCTCATCGCTGACGACTATTGTTATTTTACATCGGGTCAGGCACGCGGCGCTTGGGGGGGTATGCTCCGCTCTTATCACCGTGTCTCCAGCGGGTATGCTGGTGACTTCTTGGTGCATGCGCTTGCGCCGCTCGGCGACCTTGCTCCCAGGATGGCGCCGGCGCTGATGATCGCATTATGGATGGTCGGATTATCCGGGCTGGTCTTTCAGGTCTTGACTTATTTGAAGATAAACGATTCGCGGCGGGCGCTTGCTGTCGCCATTTCCGCATTCATTGTCGCCGCCAGCATCCATGCCTTTTATTCGCCGCAGTCGTTTTATTGGCTCGAAGCCGCCATAAGTTACACCCTGATGCCAGTCCTGCTCGCGATTTACATGGCGCTGGCGCTTTGGCTGCGGTCGAGACTGTTCGTATGGGGGATCATCGCTGGCGCGGCGCTTTGTTTCATCAGCGCCGGCATGTCCGAGATGTCTTTGGTGTTCCAGCTGGCTTTTCTCACGTTTTGTCTGCTGATGATCGTTGTGCTGGCGCAGCCTTCTGCCCGCCGCTCGTATATGCTTGTTTTTGGAGCCGGCTGGCTGGGGACGCTGGGCAGTTTGGTCATTCAGTTGAGTTCGCCTGGCGCTGCGAGGCGGGCGGGAGATCTTGGGACGCGCATGGATCAACCGTATTGGATAGAGACCTTAGCATCGGAAACATGGCATCGGATCAAGGACTATATTCAAGAGCCGCAAGTCTTTCTTGGCTTTGTCATGCTGATGGGAGTGGGGTTGCTGGTCATGCTCGTCAAATACCAGCCACAGCCGGCATCCAAAACATCAAAACCGGCCAAGGTCGCCTTGCCGTCCCTATGGCTTGGCTTGATTTTCCAGCTGCTTTGGATTCCGCTGCTGTGGGGGCGCGAAAACGGCGGGCAGACGGCGGTTATCCTCAATGCCGCCTTCATCTTGAGCTTTCTGGGTCTGCTTTGGCAGCGAAAGCGCATCAATGCCCAGCTGCAAAAACATGACCGCGGCCGGCTGACTGTCTACAGCGTCATAGCTTTGGTGCTCATTGTTGCGGTATTGTTTGCCATAACGCGGCAAAGCGTATTCTATCAGGAGACATCTCACTATCTGTTTATGAGTTTTATGGTCTTGGGCGGCATGATAATATGGCAGATGTCATCCTTGATATCGACGGCCGCCGCCCGAAGATTCGGCTTGCTGGCGCTGCTTTCTTATGCGGTGTCTGTGGTCTGCATTGCAGCGATGACCGCTGTGGCTTTGTTCGGGCGCGGCTTTGTGCCACCGCGCATTCTGGCGCCCGGTGCCTGGATGCTGTCGCTGTCGGGTTTGATTTGGGGCGCTTATTTAGGCTATTTGATTAAAAGTCACCCGCCGCGGTCTCAAGTCCGAGTCTGGATCAGGCTGTTCAAGCTGATAAGCCTGGCGGCTGTGCTGATCATCGCTGGTCACATCGCGCTGAATCAGGCGGCGCTGATACCCGATTTTCAGCTTTATGCCCGCGAGTGGGACGCCCGTCATCAGGACATCATCGCCCAGCGGGACCGCGGCCAAACGACCATTGAAGTCGCGCCGCTGACATTTGAACTGGTTGAGTATATTGGCCTCGACAAAACGCTGGCAGATTTTCCGACAAATGGCTGCGCCGCTCGTTATTATGGCGTGGATTCGATTGCTGTCGGGGATTCTTGAGGTCCGGGCATTTTGACAGGGCTGGCAATATGTTTTATAGTCATCAATATGAGAGTTAGCCCAATCTAACGGGGGAGCAGATGGAACCCAATCAGGAAGTCAAAAACATGGCAGCGGCGATGGCTTTGGTGGCGGCAGTCGCATTTGGCTTCAACGTTCTGGTCGTCCCGAACGCTGACCGGAACTTCATCGCCTGGGCCTTGGGCTTGCTGTTAGCGGCGGTCTTGCTCTGGATTTGGGCGCGCCGCGATGCGCTGGCGGAAAAGCGCGGTCAAGCGATGAAAGCGGCGCAGGAAGCCGCCCGCCATGCCGAAGCATTGGCAAAACAGGCTCGGGAACAAGCCGAAGCTGAACTTGAATCGGCCGCCGCCAAGGATGAACCCGACGACCTGTGCAAAATCGACGGCATTGGCCCAGTCTATCAGCAGCTTTTGCGGGATGCCGGTCTGGAAACCTTTGCCGCCATCGCCAGCAGGTCGCAGGCGGAGTTGACGGCGATTGTCCAAGCGGCCGGCAAACCGCGGCCGGCAAGCATCGAGACTTGGGCCGAACAGGCGGCCTACGCGGCCAAAGGCGATTGGGAAGGTTTGCGAAAGTTTCAGGATTCACTCGACAGCGGCCGCCGTCCATAAAGCATCCCGCCGCTGCAAGCTCAAGGACAGCGCATGCTTTCAGCAGCCCATATCATTCGCCGCCGACGCGCCCGCAAAGCCCGGCAAGGTGCACAGCGCCAGCGTTCCGGCATCTGGATTTTGATCATTGCTGTGATTCTGCTTGTGCTGGTCGTCGTGCCGCTGGGGGCGACGGTGGGTCTGGCTGTCTGGCTTTATGCCCAGGCCGCCCGCCATTTGCCGCCGCCAGCCGAGACGTTCTATCTTGACCCGCTTATCGGGGTCACGCGGCTGTTTGACCGCAGCGGCAATACCCTCATCTATGCGCTGGAAGACCCGCTTGGCAGCCGCCGGCGCTGGCTGAAACTGGATGATTTCCCCCAATATGCCATTGATGCCGCGCTGCTGGCGGAAGACCGCGATTACCTTGAGACGGCAAACTTTGATGCCATCCATGCCTTGAGCCAGCTTTGGCGTTATATGCTGGGCATGCCCGTCGAATCTGACGCCGGCATTAGCGGCAAGCTGGTGCGTAATGCCGCGCTGCCATTGGCGCGGGCGAGCGGCCTGGACGAAAGCCTGCTGGAGATTGCGCTCACAGCCGAAAGTCAACGTCTGCTGTCGGCGGACGAGCTGCTGGAATGGCATCTCAATACCAATGATTATGGCAATGATGCCTATGGCATGGATGCCGCCGCGCAGGTGTATCTGGGCAAATCCGCCGAAGCATTGAGCCTCGATGAAGCCGCGCTCTTGGCTGCGATTGCGCCCAGCCCGCATCTGAATCCATTGGACAATGAACTTGCCGCCCGCGAGCGGCAGGCTGACCTCTTGCTGAATATGTTCAGCCATGGCCTGATTGACCAGCCGCAGTACGATCAGGCATCGGCTGTGATCACGGACGCGAAGAGCGATGTCATGCAGCGTCCCGCCATCGCCCCGGAGTTCGCGCTTTATGCCCGCCGCCAGGCACAGGAAATCCTCAACCGCGAAGGCTTGGATGGCGCGCGGCTGGTCGCCCGCGGCGCCTTAAAAATTACGACCACGCTTGACCTTGACCTGTATCTTCAATCTGAATGTCTTGTCCGCGCGTATCTTGACCGTCTGAATGGCGCGCCGGGCGATGCGCTGGCATGGGATGATACGCCCTGTGCAGCCGCCCGCGGTCTTGTGCAGCCCCCGGCTGTGGATGCGTCTCTTGCGCCCGACGCCGCTGCCCTGATGATGATGGATGTCAGCAGCGGCGAAATCCTAAGCCTGGTTGGCGATGTCTCCAGCCAGACGCATCAGCCGGCTGCGGCGCTGCATCCTTTTGTGTATATGGAGGGGTTTCTGCGCCGTTTGTTCACGCCGGCCTCAATGGTCTATGATATTCCCCGCGCCTTCCCTGGTCCCGCCGACGGCTTGATTTATACGCCGACCAACCCGGATGGCCGTTTTCGGGGCCCTCTGAATTTGCGCGATGCCATGGCTGGCGGACTGCTGCCGCCGGCGGTTCAGGCAGCCAGTCGCCGCGGCATCGCGCCGATCATTCGCACCGCTCATCAGATTGGCTTGAACAGCCTCGATGAAAATCGATACGCGCTTGATGTTTTGGCGCGCGGCGGCGAGGTGTCGGTGTTGGATGTGACCTATGCCTACAGTGTGTTCGCGGCTATGGGCATCATGCGCGGCGCGGCGGTCGAGCCGATTGCCCAGGGCTATCGCGGGCGCGATCCGGTGGCGGTTCTGCGGATTGCGGACGCAGACGGGCGGGCGCTGTGGACGTATGACGGTGAATCGAGCCAAACGGTCATCTTTGAGCCCAGCCTGGCTTATCTGGTCAATGACATTCTGGCTGATCATGCCGCCCGCCAGCGGGTTTTGGCCAGCGAGGATCAAACCCTGCAATTATCCCGCCCGGCGGCCGTGGTCCATGGTCTAAGCGCGGACAAACGCGACAGTTGGACGGTTGGATATACGCCCGATATCATCCTGGGGCTGCATCTGGGACGCCGCGACGATGCCGCCATGAGCCTTGATGATGCGCGACAGGATTCGGCGTCGATATGGCCTGCGCTGATGAATTATGCACACGAGCGCAATGGCTTGCCGGCGGCAGACTGGCAGCGTCCGTCTGATGTCGAAGAATACCTGGTCTGTGATATTTCCGGGCTGATTCCCGCCGATGCGAACGCCTGCCCGACACGGCGCGAAATTGTCCCGGCTGGGACACTGCTGCGAACAGACACCTACTGGCAAACCTACGAAATCAACACCCAAACCGGACAGCTGGCGGCGGCGAATACACCCGCCGATTTGCGGGCGGAAAAAGCCTATTTCGCGCCGCCGGATGAGGCGCTGGCATGGTGGATAGAAAACGGTCACCCCTTGCCGCCAAGCCAGTACGGCACAGTGAGCCGTCCGCCTGGCCTTGAGGCGGTGCGGATTACCCGGCCGGCAGACTTCGCTTATGTTGGGGGGGTGGTCGATGTTGGCGGCCGAATCCATGGCCGGCCGGCGGCTGATATGCAGCTGGCATACGGGCAGGGCGTCAACCCGCGCGAATGGGTGGACATTGACCTCTGGCCGGCGGATGACGGCGGCGGAGCGGTTTTGGGCCGCTGGGATACGGCGGCATTAAGCGGTGTTTATACCCTGAAACTGACGGCGGTCTTTGATGATGGCGGCAGCGATGCCGATACCAAGCTGGTGACGCTCGACAACACGGCGCCGTCGATTGAAATACGAACCAGCGATGCTGTCCAT
The DNA here is from genome assembly GCA_965203755.1 of Phototrophicaceae bacterium. Lineage (GTDB taxonomy): Bacteria > Chloroflexota > Anaerolineae > Aggregatilineales > Phototrophicaceae > UBA6055. The sequence continues at coordinate 1,923,912 of OZ241910.1, forward strand.
ACCATTGAGTACCCGGCGCAGACTGTGGTATCCTTAGTGGCGGATGCCCGTGACAATCTGACTATCGAGCGCGTTGAGTTTTATCACCGCGGCCAACTCCTGGGCATCGACCGCGAATGGCCCTATGGCTTTGAATATGACATCCGCCGCGTTGGCACCGAGGACTTTAGCGCACAGGCCTTTGACCAAGTGGGCAACCGCGCCGCTTCGGCTCTAACTGTGCAGATTGTCCACAGCCCCTAGCTGTCCGCTGCCGATATGATGCCCTCCATGCGAACCCCCATTTTTCAATGGCTCATTGCCGCGCTTGCGCTCGCGCCGCTGCTTCTTTTTGCCTATTTGGGCCAATTCAGCCGCATGATGTCCGACGATTATTGTCAAATTGCGCGCGGTCAGAAAATGGGCGCCTGGGATTATATGATTCACAAGCTCGATACTTGGGCTGGGAGTTATGCCAACTGGTTCTTCAAGGGCGCGATGGCGCCGCTGGATACCCTGCTGCCACGGGTGACGCCGACAATCATCATCATTTTGTGGCTGGTCGGCTTGTCCTGGCTGGTCTTTCAGGGACTAGCGCATTTGAAAATAGACAAGCCGCGCCGGGCGCTCGCTGCTGCTGCGGCGGCCCTCACTGTCGCCGCCAGCATCAATGCCTTTTATTCACCGCAGTCGTTTTACTGGTACGCCGCCAGCGTCCATTACACCCTGCCGCTGGCTTTGCTCGCGATGTATATGGCGCTAGCGCTTTGGGCGCAAACCCGACTGTCGTTGTGGGCGGTCATCGCCGGCGGACTGCTTTGTTTCATCAGCGCCGGCGCATCCGAAATTTTTGTCGTCTTTCAGCTGACCTTTCTCACGCTTTGTCTGCTGGCGATATTTGCTTTTCTACGGAGTTCTGTACGGCGCTCGTATGCGCTTGTTTTTGGAGTCGGCTGGCTGGCGACGCTTATTGGCTTGGCCATCCAGTTGAGTTCGCCCGGCATTTACAGACGCGCGGATGTGGATGCGGCGCAGCTGGGGCAGCCAATTCGAGCCATACCGACCTTGCTGTCCGAAACATTGCGCTTGACATTTGAAACCATCGGTCATCCGCCTGCCTTTGCCGGCTTCGTCATGCTGATGAGCGTCGGCTTGCTGGTCATGCACATCCACTGCGAACCGCCGCCCACATCCAGAGCAGCGCAGCCGGTCAGGCTCGCCTTGCCGGCGCTGTGGCTGGGTCTGATTTTCCAGCTGCTTTGGATGCCGATACTGTGGGAACACGCAAGCGATAATCCGCAGTTTTTTGGGCGTTTCAGCCGCGGCTATATGACCGTCGTCACCCTCAACATGGTCTTTAGCTTGAGTTTTCTGGTCCTGCTTGGGCAGCGCGGGCGCATCCAGGCGGCGCTGCAAAAACAGGAACGCGGCCTGCTGTTCTTCTGCAATGCGCTGCTGCTGACTGCCCTTGCGTTATTTGCGTTAACGCAGTTCAGAAGCATTCACTACCGCGCCGCGGCCTACCTGTTCACCAGTTTTCTAATGTTCCTCGGCCTGTTTTTCTGGCAGCTGTCATCCTTGGTCTCGACCCCCTTGGCCCGCCGATTCGGGTTCTTGACGTTCTTTGCTTATGCGATTGCCGTGGTCTGCATGGCGGCGATGATCGGCGCGGCTTTGCTCGGCCGCGGCTTGGTAACCGCGCGCATCCTGGCGCCGGGCGCTCATCTGTTAGCGCTGTCGGGTTTGGTTTGGGGCGCTTATGCTGGATATTTAATTAAAAACTGCTCGCTGTCATCTCAAGCAGGTCAAACTTGGCTAAAATCACTCACGCGCGGAAGCCTTGCTCTGGCGCTCATCATCGGCATCGGCATCGTGCTGGGCCAGGCAGCGCGGATACCCGATTTCCAACTTCATGCCCAAGAATGGGATGCGCGCCATCAAGCAATTATCGCCCGGCGTGACAGCGGGCAGAAGTTCATTGAAGCCGCGCCCTTGACCTATGACCTTGCTGATTATGCCGCGGTGCCAACATTGGCGCATGACCCGACAAATCGCTGCGCCAAACTTTATTACAAGGTGGATTCGATTGCTGTGACGGCGGGTTAAGGGGCGGGGCTGCCGGCGATTTTGCAACCGGCTAATCGCCCTGCCAATCATCCTGCGTTTTGGTATGATGTCCATCGTCAAGAATGAAGCCATGCACGCGTGGATGTGGGAATGTTTGCGGGCGATAGCGTTACAGACCGATTTGAGTTCATCTACAATCGCTTTGTCTATAGCTGGCTGTCGGCGGCCGGGGTGATTTTTATTGTCTTTGCCAGCGCCGTCTTGCTGATTGATGATTTTCCGATACAGGCTGATGGCTTGCTCTCGATTGCGACTGTCGGCTACTTCGACGAAACTCCCGACCTGCTGCGGATATTCGACCGCCTCTTCAGCAAAAGCCAGCAGCACGTCCCGGCCTATTTCCTGACCCTGTTTGTCTGGAGCCATGTAACCGGGTGGTCGCTCGCGGTTTTGCGGCTGCTGACGGTGTTTTATGGCATCATCAGCCTGGCGCTGATGTATCGCTTTGGCCGTGATTTGATCTCCAAAGAAGCCGGCTTCTTCTCGATGGTCATGCTGGCATCCCTGACCTTTTACAACATCTGGTATCTGCCAATCCGTATGTACACTATGTTTGTGGCGGCAGAGTTATTGCTGCTGTGGCTTTACTTTCGCATTATTCAGCGCCAAAAAACCGCCATGCGCGATTATGTTGTGCTGGGGCTGGCTTGCTGGCTGTTTCTTCATACTCAAATTTTCAGCGCCGCCATTTTGCTGGGGATGGGTCTGTATCACCTGCTGTTTGTGGCGAAAACGCGCAAATGGATCTGCATCACCGCGGTGGCGGCGCTGGTTGGTGTCCTCTTTTTGCCCTGGGTCATTAACCTGGCGCAGGGCGCCGAGTATTATGTCAGCAATCCTGACCGGATTATCGGCGCATTCAGTCCAGCCGAGATGGTCGCCAACGTGTTCAGGCTGGGGGTGAATGCGAGCACGCTATTCATCGGACTATTTTTGCTTTCGCTCAAGCAAGCGCTGAACAGAGACAAAATGGGCATCGCCTTGTGGGTGATCTTGATAGTCGCCATCGCCTTTTATGCCCTCATCACCGCTCGTGTCCAAGTCGCTGACCCGACGCGCTTTCGCTATTTTGTCCCCCTGTTTCCACTCATCATCCTGCTGATGGTCAAGGGACTGGCGCTGCTGCAAAGATGGAAGCTCCTTACCGTGTGCATTCTGCTGTTTTGGGTTGCCAGCGGCTTGCTCTATCATCGCCGGGAGGCCCCCGGTTATTATGTTCGCTCTTATGACACCATTCCCATTCATCTTATCGAACGGCACCTGCGGGACGAGTTCCGCGATGGCGACCTGATCACCGGCTGGACGAGCGGGCTGAGCTTTGATTTCGCCTCCGATTATTATGGCAAAATTACCGACGTCTACTTTGCCGAGCATGATGTCGACATTGCCATTCAGCATACGCATCAGCTTGAGCAGGACAATGATGAAGCCGTCACAGCCATCGCCGCCGCCCTCGCGCGGGACCGCCGACGCATCTGGCTGACATACGAGCCCGACAATCGGCACACCGCGCGATTATACCCACTGTATCAGGATGTATTGCGGGCCGGTTATGAGCGCTGCCTTGTCGACGAGCGCCTGTCGAATGTCGTCATTGAACTGCACCAAACATCGGGCTGCGGCTGATTGGGCCCATTGGCTGCGGCCTTCCGCCAAAGCCAGCGGAAAAGGCGCGGCAAACATAAGCAAACATAAGAAATACGTTTTATTTTTGGCAATCCGCCTTGTTCTCTGCTAAATATGTTGACGTCCATGGCGATTTATGATAGATTGTGCTTGCTGAGTTTGGCACTCGATGCCAATGAGTGCTAAAGTTTGCAAAATGACAGGCATTACTCATTCAATGTATCCGTTAGTTCAAGAGGGAATAAAGACAATGACTGTGAACATTCGCCCGCTTGGCGACCGTGTATTGGTCGAACCGTTAGAATCGGAAGAAACATTTGCTGGCGGCGCTTTTGTACTGCCGGAAACCGCCAAGGAAAAACCCCAACAGGGTTTGATCCGCGCCGCTGGTCCTGGCAAGTATGATGAAGAGGGTGAAAAGCGCATCCCGATGGATGTCAAAGAAGGCGACCGCGTCCTCTTCGCCAAATACGCCGGCACCGAAGTCAAACTTGATGGCATCAAGATGCTCATCATGAAAGAATCCGACATTCTTGGCGTGGTCGAAGTCTAATTGCAGACTTGGGCAGCGCAGGGATTTTTGTTTTACATACACCAAGCAGAGACATTTCTGGAGGAATCCATGGCAAAGCAACTCGTATTTAAGGAAGACGCCCGCCGCAAACTGCAAGCTGGCGTCGATAAAGTCGCCAATGCAGTCAGCACCACACTGGGACCCAAGGGCCGCAATGTCGCATTGGACAAGAAATTCGGCGCGCCGACCGTGACCCATGATGGCGTAACCGTCGCCAAAGAAATTGAACTCGAAGACCCCTATGAAAACATGGGCGCTCAACTGCTCAAAGAAGCCGCCACCAAAACCAACGACATCGCTGGTGATGGCACGACGACGGCCACCGTGCTGGCGCAGGCTATCGTCAGTGAAGGGCTGAAGAATGTCGCTGCCGGCGCGAATCCGATGCTCTTGAAGCGCGGCATCATCTATGCCGCTGACGTCGTTGCCCGCAACATCCTCGACCAATCCACGTCCATCGAAACCAAAGAGGAAATCGCCAATGTCGCCAGTGTTTCGGCACAGGACAGCGAAATCGGCGACTTGATCGCCGAGGTGATGGACAAAGTTGGCAAAGATGGCGTGGTCACTGTGGAAGAGAGCCGCGGGCTGGAATTTGAAACTGAATATGTGGAAGGCATGCAGTTTGACCGCGGTTACATCAGCCCCTACTTCGTCACCAACAGCGAAAGCATGGAAGCCGACATTGAAGAACCTTATATCCTGATCCATGACAAGAAAGTCAGCGCGGCCCAGGATATCATCCCGATTCTGGAAAAACTGCATCAGATTGGCAAGCGCGAACTGGTCATCATTGCCGAAGATGTGGACGGTGAGGCCTTGGCCACCATGGTCGTGAACAAACTGCGCGGCGCCATCAATGTGCTTGCGGTGAAGGCGCCTGGCTTTGGCGACCGCCGTAAAGCCATGCTGCGCGACATCGCTGTCTTGACCGGCGGCACGGTCATCAGCGAAGAGACCGGGCGCAAGCTCGACAGCGTCGCCATTCAGGATTTGGGCCGGGCTGCCAAGGTCGCCAGCACCAAAGACGATACGGTGATTGTTGATGGCGCCGGTGAAGAAAGCGCCATTACGGGCCGTATCGAAGAAATCCGCCGTGAAATCGACAACAGCACCAGCGATTATGACCGCGAAAAGCTGCAGGAACGGCTGGCGAAACTTAGCGGTGGCGTGGCTGTGATTCGCGTTGGCGCCGCTACCGAAACTGAACTGAAAGAAAAGAAACACCGCGTTGAGGATGCGCTTAGCGCCACCCGGGCGGCGGTTGAAGAAGGCATCGTGCCTGGTGGCGGGGTTGCTTTGATCAACGCCGTCAGTTCGCTCGACGGTGTAAGCCTCGATGTAGCCGATGAAAACACCGGCATTATCATTATGCGCCGTGCTTTGGAAATGCCGATGCGTAAAATCGCAGCCAACGCCGGCGAAGATGGCGCTGTCATTATTCAGAATGTACGCCGCGCACAAGCCGACGGCGCCAATCATCGCATCGGTTTCAATGTGATGACCGGCGAATATGGCGACATGATTGAAGCTGGCATTCCGGATCCAGCCAAGGTGACCCGCGGCGCCATTGAAAACTCGGCTTCAATCGCGGCGATGATCCTGACCACCGAAGCTCTCATCACCGATGTTCCCGAAGAAGCTCCGCCGCCGATGCCCGGTGGTGGCATGGACGGCATGGGTGGCATGGGCGGCATGATGTAAGCTGGCTCTTTGCCCATTCGCATTTGCAAGGGGATTGTCATCTGACAGTCCCCTTTTGTTTGCCGGGCGGATTTTGTCTTTTTGCCATTTTTGTGTTATGCAGGGCATAGCGGTTAGTTGGACGGTTGCTTTCTTTGTATGATTCTATCCACTTTGTAGTAGTTCGGCGAGCAATTGGGCCAGCTTATCCCGAATGCTATGACATATTTCGGCAAGCTGAATGCCAGTGGCGCGACTGTGATTTCGCGTTCGCCAGCGTCGCGCTGTTCAAGGATGTATTGATGCCGCGCGTCCCATCCAGCGGCATAAACTTGCAGGTCGGACAGCAGGCGAGCGTGGCCCAAGGTCATGCCGGCGCAGATGAGAATGGCTGTCGCCAAGGCGCCTGACTTCAGCCAGGTCAGCCAGCCTTGACGGATTTGATGCGACGCGGCTGCGGCTTGCAGGGCAAGTCCCAAGCTGACTCCCCATATTGCGCCAAGCGAAGTCAAGAAATAAGCGGCGAAAGTGACCGTTCGCAACACTGGCCCACCAAGCCTGGACACGCCAACCAGAACAATCGCGGCCGTGGTGATCAAGGTAAGCAGATGAGCGGAAATTGCGACGGCGGCCAATCGCTGTCTGAACCGAATCGGCAGGAATGACGAAAGCTGCCATGTCAAGATGCCCAGTGAAGCATGGCAATTCAGCGCAAGAAAAGTCAAGGCTCGCCAATGAATGCTGCGAAATTGAGTCATGGCAAACAAGAGCATGGCCGCCAGGAGCATTACGGCAGCCGCAAAGGCCAAAGCCTCTCTTTCTCTGGCAAGCCAATCGTTGATGCGCCGGCGCTGCCAGATGAGCAGGAGGAATGTCGACAGGAAGACAAGGTTAAGCACGACAACCATCATAAAACTTGAACTGAAGCGCCCCAGGAGGACGGGATTGTCGCTAGTGTGATGCCACAAAAGCGGGATGCAAATGACTTGAATCGCTAGTCCGGCAAACAAGGGCTTGCGTTCCAGCTGCATGGCCCCTCGAACTTTTGGGCGCCGGAAGCGAGGTCGCAGCGCAAATGCCACCAGGATGCCCAATGCCAGCAGCAGCATAAAGCCGGCCAATGCCTCTGAATCGGCCATGAGTCTGGAGACATGGTAGCTTGTTCGCGAGACCAGTGTTGGAAGGTCGCGAACAGGATTTCCCCAATGCCCGTGCCCGTAGACTGCTGAACGAACGGCGACGCCGGGCGACATTGCCTGTATCAACAGGCCCAGGAGCGTCGCCAGCCAGCCGGCGCCAATAACAGTCGCAACTCGGCGGCGCAGCAAACCGCGCAGGAACAAGAGGATCGCCAGCATAAGGAGCGTGAAGAACAGACTTTGAAAAGCCGCCGTCATTTCGGCTGAGCCGGCGCTCAAAAAACAAATCACCGCGCCGGCGGCAATCAAGGGGATTCTCAAATCATCGCCGTTCGCGTGCTGCACTGTCCATAGCGCCAGGGCGAAGTACCAAGTCAGCATGACCAGCGGGAGCGTGTACTGTAAACTCGCTGAAAACCAGAGTATTGATTGCGGAGTAAAAAACGCGTTGATAGCGGCTGCGACTGAACCGGCGGCAACCGCCAACGACAGAACTCGATATCGCTTAACAATCGTAAAGCGCGCCAGCATCCGGCCCGCCAGCAAATACAAGCCCGCTATCCAAAACAGGATGAGCAGCGCAGGTGCAGCGCTCGGCAGCGAGACATCCAGCGGCGCCAAAGCGCTTTTGAGAAAGAAACTAAAATAACTGCCGCTCCAGTTGTTATAATACTCCAGCATATTACGCCAGGGATCAAGCTCAAGGCCTCTGGCGATGATGCAAAAGTCGTCGGCTATCATGCGGCTGAATGCGCCGATATAGATGAAGAGCAGCGCCGGCGCCAGGCAGACCACCGCCAGAAGCCATTGTATCGGGCGTCTCATTTCAGCAGTTCCCTTTTGATTGTCCCAGGCTGGTCTGCTGTGTCACACCCGCGCTTCCAGTTCATCGGCGATTTCATCATCTTCGATCTTGCCTAGGGCAAGTTGGTCATGCTCGTCGACGTCGGCGCGGACAACATTTGCCAGCCCAAAATCACCGGAGAGGATGCCATCCGACAAGCGGTCTTCCACTTCGTTTTGGATGAGGCGGCGCAGGGGACGGGCGCCAAATTCGGGGCTGTAGCCGTTTTCAGCCAGCCATTCAATGGCGGCTTCGGTGGTTTCGAGCGTCATGGCATGTTCCAGCAGACGTTCGCGCACCTTGTTTAGTTCCAGTTCAACGATTTGCTTGATTTCGCTGCGGGTGAGTGAACGGAAGATGATGCTGGCGTCCACGCGGTTCAAAAATTCGGGGCGGAACATACGCTGGAGTTGGTCGGTGACATTTCTGGACATATCCTGATAGGTCTCTTCATCGAGCTTGTCATCATCAAACGGTATATTAAAACCCAGACCCGAGTTCGGCTTGATCATGTCGGCGCCAACATTGCTGGTCATCACAATCATCGCATTGCGGAAGTCCACCCGGCGCCCGCGCGCATCGGTCAAGGTGCCTTCTTCCATCACCTGAAGCAGCATATTGAAGGCTTCGGGATGCGCTTTTTCGACCTCATCAAAGACAATGATGCTGTAAGGACGGCGGCGCACCGCTTCGGTCAGCTGACCGGCATCTTCATAGCCGACGTACCCTGGCGGCGCGCCAACCAAACGAGCGACCGAATGCCGCTCCATGAATTCGCTCATGTCGAGTTGAATCAGGGCGTCTTCGCTGCCAAACAAAAATTCTGCCAGCGCTTTGGTCAGTTCCGTCTTGCCGACGCCGGTCGGCCCTAAGAACATAAATGAGCCAATCGGGCGGCGGGGGTCTTTTAGACCGGCGCGGGCGCGGCGCACGGCTTTGCTAATGGAGACAATCGCATCATGCTGTCCCACGATGCGCTCGTGCAGCTTGGCTTCCATCTCCATCAGCCGTTCGCTTTCTTCATTGGCGATGCGCGTGACCGGAATGCCGGTCCACATCGACGCCACTTCGGAGATGTCTTCACCGACCAAACGAGGCTGTCCGGTCTCTTCATTCCAGTTGACGCGGATATCAGCCAAAGTGGCGTCCAGTGATTCCTGCCGCCGCTTGAGCGTTTGCGCCGCTTCTTTTTCGCCAGCGACCTCGGCCAGTTCAATTTCGTCGCGCAGGACTTCAAGCTCATCCATCACCCGGCGGACTGTCGCCGCTTCGGGACTTTTGTACATCCGCAAACGGGCCGCCGCCTCGTCAATCAGGTCAATGGCTTTATCGGGCAGGAAGCGGTCGGCGATATAACGCGCCGACAAACTGGCTGCCGTTTCGATAGCGTCATCGGTGATTTCGACATTGTGATGGTCTTGATAAGGGAATTTGATGCCTTGCAGAATTTCAATCGTTTCTTCAATCGTGGGTTCATCGACCTGGATCTGCTGAAAGCGGCGTTCAAGGGCGGCATCGCTTTCGATATGCTTGCGATATTCGTCCAGGGTGGTGGCGCCAATACACTGCAATTCGCCGCGCGCCAGCGCCGGCTTGAGGATATTGGCGGCATCGACGCTGCTGCCGGCCGACCCGGCGCCGACAAGCATGTGAACTTCGTCGATGAACAGGATGGTGTTGGACGCCTTGAGTTCTTCGATAACCCGTTTGAGACGTTCCTCAAATTGACCGCGGTACATCGTGCCGGCGACCAGCGACCCGACGTCCAGCTGCAGCACGCGTTTGTTGAGCAGCGGCTTGGGTGTATCGCCCTCGATGATGCGCTGCGCCAGCCCTTCGACGATGGCTGTTTTGCCGACGCCCGGCTCACCAATCAAGGCTGGATTATTTTTGCGGCGGCGGCTAAGAACCTGAATCACCCGTTCGATTTCCATTTCGCGCCCAACCACCGGATCCAGCTTGCCATCCTGCGCCAAGGTCGTCAGGTCGGTTGCCAGTTGGTCGACCAGGGGGGTGCTGTCCTTGCGCGAGCTTTTGCTTTGCGGTCGATCATGCGTTCTTTGCGCCGACTGCACCGGGCTTTCCTGCAAGACTTTACGGGTTTGGCGGCGAACCTCTTCTGGACTGACCCCCAGCCGCCGCAGCACATCCAGCGCGATGCCTTCCTGCTGACGAACCAAGCCCAGCAGCAGATGTTCGGTGCCAATATAGTGATGTCCCATACGGCGAGCCTCATCGACGGCCAATTCCAGCACCTTCTTGGTGCCGGGAGACAAATCAAGCGGGGCATGACCGGTCTTGTGTTCCGAAGCCGACAGGCGCGTGACCAGTTCTTCCACACGGCGCAGGTCCAGCCCTAAATCACGCAGAACCCGACCAGCGACGCCGCCTTCCTCGCGCATTAAGCCCAGCAGCAGATGTTCAGTGCCAATCTGATGGTGCTGCAAACGTTCTGCTTCTTCCTGCGCCAGGCTCAATACACGCCGCGCTCGCTGGGTAAAACGTTCCATTTTGTTTGGCACGGGATATACCTCCAAGTCAGTAGCCCAAAACGGACAATTCCGAAATTCATCATAGCGACATTATACCAGCAGTTCACCCGCCTGGCAGTATCAATACTTTGTTAAAAACCCGCTTGGCGGGCGCATCCTCCACTGGAGAGTGTAAAGGGACAGCCCGCGCCCATGCAGAACAGCGCAGCTGCTTTGCGCGTGTTTAACGCCCGGCGGATGCCTTGCATGTCGATCTTGTTTGTATGCTAACGGAGGCGCGGAAAATAATCAACTGGCAGCCTTCGCCGAGCCCAATGGACAAGCAAAAAAAGAGCCACCCGCCCAGATGTCTCTCGCGTTCATTGGTATATGCGGCCTCTTAGTCTTGGTTTGGCAGTTCTGCCTCTGCTTCGGCCGGAGCATCTTCTTGCACGGCTTCGGCGGCTGGCTCCTGTGGCAGCGCCGCGGATTCCTGAATCGCCATTTCCCAATCCAGATCGAGATATTCGGTCGAGTTCACCGATTTCAAGCTCAAGCCGAGACGCCGTTCTTTGATGTCAATTTTGACGATGCGTAAGACCAACTCATCGCCGCGCTTGACCACTTCGCGCGGATGACTGACTCGTTCTCTGGACAGTTCCGAGATATGGATCAAGCCTTCGACGGCCTGATTATCGACCAGGCGGGCAAAAGCGCCAAATTTGGTGAGCTTGGTCACACGCCCGCGCACCAGCTGACCGCGGCGCATGGAAGTGGCGATTTCGTCCCAAGGGTCGCGCAGGATACGCCGACGGCTTAGACCGATGCGTTTGGCTTCGGGGTTAATGCTGATGACCTCAACTTCAACTTTGTCGCCAACGGCGACCGCCTGACGCGGGTGGGTGATATGTCCCCAATCCAATTCGGTCAGGTGCACCAGCCCCTCGGCGCCGCCAATATCCACAAAGACGCCAAAGTTTTCCAGGCTCACCACGGTGCCGGCGCGGATTTCGCCCAAGGTTAATTCTCCAATCAGCGCCTCTTTGCGGCGCTGACGAACTTCGCGCATGGCCACCCGCTCCGATAGAATCAGGCGATTGCGGCTGCGATTTACTTCCATCACCTTGACGCCAATCGGCTGATTGATCATCGGGCTGTAACGTTCTTCGGGCGTATCGCCGGTCATTTTCTGTATCCGTTCGTCTGCCAGCTGACTTTGGGGGACAAACCCGCGCAAACGACCGAAGCGCACAATCAGCCCGCCCTTGTTGTAACCGCCAATCAGGGCATCGTACAGACTTTTGGATTTGGCGAATTCTTCCGCCTCGCGCCAATCCAGTTCTTCCAAGGCGTGATTAATCGACAGGACAATCTCGCCGCGGTGATTGCGCGGATTGACCACATAGACATCGACTTCGGCGCCGGCCGTCAGGGATTCCAGCATCTTGCGCGTCATCAATTCCAACTCGCGCCCGGGCACCACGCCCTCATCGCCATCGCCAAGGTCAACATACACGGCGGTTGGCGTCGTCTTGACAATCACACCATGATAGATTTGCCCGCGTCTATACTTCGGCTCTTCTTTTTCGCTGCTGGCGCGGTTTTCCTTGTCATTGGAATCATGGGGCGATTCGCTCACAGCCGCCTCGCCGGTGTCTGAATCCGTGGATTCTGCCGTCGGGTCTGGCTCTGACTCGTCAAGGGCGGCATCTGCGGCAGCGTCTGTCGCTTCAACCGCTGCTGTTTCTTCTTCTGCTTGAGTCGCTTCTGCAACGTCAGCCGATTCCGATTGCGGCAACTCGGCAGACGAAACGCCCTTAAGCCGCTCTTCGTTCTTGCCTGGTTCCTCTGCTGCTTGAGTCGATTCTGCAACGTCAGCCGATTCCGATTGCGGCAACTCGGCAGACGAAGCGCCCTCAAGCCGCTCTTCGTTCTTGCCCGGTTCTTCTGCTGTTTGAGTCGATTCTGCAACGTCAGCCGATTCCGATTGCGGCAATTCGGCAGACGAAACGTCCTCAAGCTGCTCTTCGTTCTTGTCTGGTTCTTCTGCTGCTTGAGTTGATTCCGCAACGTCAGCCGATTCCGATTGCGCAACGTCAGCCGATTCCGATTGCGGCAATTCGGCAGACGAAGCGCCCTCAAGCCGCTCTTCGTTCTTGCCTGATTCTTCTGCGCTCATACCTGTATCCGTTTCCCGCTCACACTATAGCTTATCATTATAACGATAGTGTGTATATCGTCAAAGGACAAATTGATAATTTGCAGAGATTAGGTTCAGGAAGGGCGACAGCCCCCGCGAAGAGGGCAGCTTGAGTTACTCGCAAGCGACAAAAACTTTGTAATCAATTCGTTCCGCCATATTCCACGCGATTTTATAAGTGCTGCGGTCTATTTTCACTTCAATGGTATAGATTCCGTTTGGAAACCATTGATTCCAGCGATAATACTGATGAAGGTACGCCTCTCCGGTGTCAATAAAGGTCTTGTCCAGCTGACCTTCCACTCGAAGGGGGTTGTTCTCGTTAGGGCGATACAGGTCTACAGTCACGTCTCCCATCCTGTCGCCAGTAATGATGATGTTGATGTCCATATCGCCACGTCTGGAATCAATCACGACGCGACAACCTGTGTCTTCAATGATATGGATATCGCCAGTTCCAATAACCACATCCGGCAAGCGGGTCGTCAGCCATCCAGCAATAAAGGCCGTCCCGCGCTCAAATTTCACTTCATACCAGTCGCCATCTTCGGCAACAACTTCAAGAATCTCGCCAGCTTTCGCCTGCCCGACACGGCTGAAGGACGTGCCAGCGCCTTCTCGCAGATTCACATTCTGATTGACAGTGACCTTGGAGTCTGTCGCGGCTGTTTGTGTATCGACAACATCAGCTGCGGTGCAAATGGCGTGGAACTCGGCAAATGTTTGCACTGCGCCATTCTCCCTCACGTAGGGCTGGTCGTCATATTCCTCAATGATTGCGCTGACAAGCTCACAGTTGTATTCCACATTACTTTCAGAGCTTTCTACCCAATCCTGGGCAAACACTGATACTGTCCCCATTAAGATGATGGCAGCGAGAAGATATAACTTGTTCATTTGATTCAATCCTTATCAATAAAATACACTCCAGGTTGCCTCTGTGGTTGTGTACATCTGTCAAGCTAGATTTTGGTCAGCTTGAGCGACCAGGCGCGGTTGCTGCCCTTGACTTCGAATGTGATGTCGCAATCCTGTATGAGCGTGATGGTGTCAGCTTCTTCGTTGTTCCCGCCTAACCAGTTAGACCATTTGAAGAGTACCCGAATCCGATTCGTCCACCATCTGCCAAAGCAATCCTGACCCGCAGGTTCAACAGCATTCACGGATGCCCATCCTGCTCCAATGAATCGTACTTCCCAAGTTCCGGCCGTCAGAAATGCAGAGCCGGGTGTATGATTGCCAGCCCCAAGGAACTCGTAGAATGTTACGCCGCTTGGCGCCGGTGGCGCAATGTTGCCGCCGGGCGGATGTGTTCCAGCAGCTTCGTTGTTCTGGTAAGCATGATAACCGCGCTCCCAGTCTTCTTCTGTTGTGCAAGTCCAGATAGTGAAGCAATAGTTATCGACCTCGCCTTGAGGCTGTGGGCCCGCCGGCTGTGCCGGTTGGTCTGACGGCGCTGCTGGCGCGGCCGGCTGCGCGGGTTGTGCTGCTGGCGCGCTTCCGCCTTCAATGCGGGTATAATTCACCCAATCCGCCATCCAGACTTCAGCGCCATTGCGGCTGATTTTCAGCCATCGGTTAAACCGGTCTACAACCTGCAACACAGTGCCGGCAGGCACCGTCTCGACGAGACGACAGTTCGTTCCAGCACAGCTTCTCAAGTTGATGTTGGCGCCCGCGCGGATACTGTATGGCTGTGCGAAAACGATATTACACAGGACAAACAGTGTTGCGATTATAATTAGCTTAACTTTCATTTATAAGTCTCCTACTTATTGTATAAACCCATTATTCTGCCACAGTTAAGAAGCTATGAAAAACTCATCATCACATAGAGAATAATCTGTCCTTATCCTCTTTGCAATAGTTTGCGCGCCAACTAATCATAATGCTCGATGTCTTCCGGGCGATTTCTGGAAGATGTCGGGTATGAATCAAAATCATCGTCATCGGTTTGCGACAGGAACTCCTGAAAATCGTAGCCATTTCCATCGTATTCGCCGTCCTGACAACCCTCGTCATAATACTCTTCCAAGCCGGCATGGAGAGTCTCCGGCGCTGCCGCATAATCGCTCTTTTGGTCAATGTGGCCAGTGAATTGAAGTTCGCCCTGACGTTCGTCGATAACAATCAAATCGCCGGCGTTGAAGTCGCCCTTGAGCAGCTGAATGCTCAAAGGGTTTTCAATATGGCGCTGAATGGCGCGGCGCAGGGGACGGGCGCCGTACTGCGGGTCGTAGCCGTTTTTCGCCAGCCAATGCCGCGCCGGTTCTGTCAGATGAATCGCCAAGCCGGACTCGTTCATGCGCGCCGCCAGACCGCGTATCTGCAAATCCACCATCTGCTCAACAGCCTTCAGGGTCAGTGACTCAAAGATGATGATTTCGTCGATACGGTTCAGAAACTCCGGGCGGAAGGTATCGCGCATAGACTTTTCGATTTTCTGATGGTCGGCGATGGCCTGCTGGTCATCCTGAATAAAACCCATCGCGCCGCCTTTTTTGGCAAATTCAGTGCCAAGGTTGCTGGTCATAATCAGCACGGCGCTGCGGAAATCGACGATGTGTCCCTGACCGTCGGTCATGCGCCCGTCTTCCAATACTTGCAACAGGGCGCTCCAAACATCGGAATGGGCTTTTTCAATCTCGTCGAACAGGATGACGCGGTAGGGGCGGCGGCGGATGGCTTCGGTCAACTGGCCGCCGGCTTCATAGCCGATGTATCCGGGCGGCGCGCCAAACAGGCGGCTGACGGTGTGCTTTTCGCGGTATTCGCTCATGTCCACGCGAACCAAAGCATCCTCGTCGTCAAACATGAACTCGGCAAGCGCTTTCGCCAATTCCGTTTTGCCGACGCCGCTTGATCCAAGGAAGATAAACGAACCAATCGGACGTTTGGGGTCCTTTAGACCGCTGCGGGCGCGGCGAATGACGTCCGACAAGGCTGATATCGCCTTGTCCTGCCCAATCACGCGCTCACTGATGACCTCTTCCATGCGGAGCAGCTTCTCCGCTTCGGTTTCGAGCATACTCTGAACCGGGATGCCCGTCCACTGCTCGACCACCTGGGCAATATCATCGGCGGTCACCAGTTCGTCGAGTGTATTTTCCTGCCGCCAGACATACCGCGCCTGATCGAATTCCGCTTCCAGCTGGATGCGCTGCATTTTACAGTCGGCGGCGCGTTCATAATCGCGCGAAAGGCCGGCAGCCTGTTCTTCCATCGTCAGCTGTTCAATGGTTTCACGCATGGCTTTCAGACGGGGCGGCATGGAAAACAGCGCCACGCGCAACTTGGCGGCGGCTTCATCCAGCAGGTCAATGGCTTTGTCCGGCAATTTGCGTTCGCTTAGATAACGCGCCGACAGCCGGGCGGCGGCTTCAATCGCGTCGTCAGCGATGGTCACGCTGTGATGGGCTTCGTAGCGGTTTCGAATGCCATACAGCATGTCGATGGTGTCCTCGACCGTGGGCTCCTCGACAAAAATCGGGGCGAAACGCCGATCCAGGGCGCTGTCCTTTTCGACATGCTGCCGATACTCGTCCATAGTCGTGGCGCCGACCGTTTGCAGTTCGCCGCGCGCCAGCGCCGGCTTCATCATATTGCCGGCATCAAGCGCGCCGGAGGCGGCGCCGGCGCCGACAACCTGATGCAGCTCGTCGATAAACAGAATGATTTCGCCATCAGAACGTTGTATCTCGTCGATGGTGGCTTTCAGCCGCTCTTCAAACTCACCGCGAAAGCGGCTGCCGGCCAGCATCCCGCTCAAGTCGAGGCTGAGGACGCGCTTGCCAAGCAGCAGATCGGGGACATCGGCGCCGGCGATCTGCTGTGCCAGGCCTTCTACAATGGCTGTTTTGCCGACTCCCGCTTCCCCGATAAGCACCGGATTGTTTTTGGTTCGGCGGCTTAAAATCTGAATGACGCGTAAAATCTCACTGTCGCGCCCAATGACGGGGTCGAGCTTGCCTTCCTGCGCCATGCGAGTCAGGTCGCGGCTGTATTTTTCCAGGGTGCGGTAGCGGCTTTCTGCCTGCGGATCAGTGACGCGTTGGCCGCCGCGAATATCTTTCACGGCATCGGCGATATGATCGCGCGTGATATTGTAATCGGCCATCATCTTGGAAACGGCGGTGTTGCGTTCAGCCAGCAAAGCCAGGAAGATGTGTTCGGTGCTGATGTACTCATCGCGCAGGCGGTTGGCTTCTTCGTTGGCGCGGTCGATGATGCTCTTGAGGCGCGGCGTGATGAAGACCTGATTGGCGCCTTGACCATAGATGGTCGCGGTGCGCGGACTCTGCCGCAGAATGTCATCCACCCGCGAGCGCAGCGCCCGCACATCCACTGGCAACCGTTCCAACAGCTGTGGAACGACGCCATCGGTCTGTTCCAGCAGCGCCAGCAAAATATGCTCGGTATCGACTTGCGTATGCCCGTAACGCTGTAGAATTTCGTAGGCGAGAGACGCGGCATTTTGTGCCCGTTCTGTGAATCTGTCAAATCTTAGCATGGATATTCCCTTGGACTTCGCAGCGCATTCATCCTTATTGTACCTTGATCGCAGCCGACTTTTGTAGTGCCGCTTGGCATCGTGCGACGGCGCTACATCAAATGTGATGACTTCCTGTTCAGGTCCCACTATTTTATAGCTTACTGGGGCTCTGTGACGAATAGCCAATACATAACACAATAGCCGACGCAATATCATGAAGCTGCGCTGTTGTTAGGACCCCGCGGCGCTTCTCGAAACGCTCTATAGTAACCGACTTAACCTGGAATGTATCCGCGAACGAATTATGCGATAATCCATTTATCTTGTCTGCTGGAACTTCAACCATCCAGAAAAGCCTTTTAAATTTTTCGCTGTGGGTTGTAAATGGCGCCACAATCCGCAAAGCCAAACGCCCCGCTTTTTCGATGTTCATGACAACTGCCGGCCGTCTTTTCCGAATCTCTTGCCCTCTTGCGGGATCAAATTCAATATCCCAGATCTCACCCCGTTTGGGATTGATTGATGCCATTTCTAAAATTCTTCCTCTCCATAGGCCTCGAATATCTCGAACTCTTCACCTTCTGCCCATTCAAACATCTGCGATATCCAACGGTCGCGTTCATCTTGTTCCATTGCCAGCAATTGTGAGGCTGTTGGGTAATCTCCGGGAGAGGGCTTTGCAGCTTCAGACTCAAAGCACGGCGCGTTCACCCGTGTAATACGGTCAGGGCTCATCAGCCCTTTAGCGACGGCCCTTAAAGCCATCTGCTTGAGTTGCAGCGGCTCTTCATCGCCCTTGTACTCGACGGGTTCTTTTTGGCGCCATCCTTGCGCTGACATCTTTTTGCAAAGTTCCGTGTAATGGCGTTCGCTGATGATGTCCAGATCTCTGGCGCGGCGAATCCAGGCGCCCATGCTCAAACCGTATTTTCGCTTGAGCATCTTCAATTCGCCCCAATCCAATCGACTGCGCTTTTGACCTAATTCATAGCCGGCATGTTCGGCTGGTACCAGAAAAGCCGCTGCAAAGCGATGCGCCAGTTTTTCTTCCTCGCGGCCGTCAAGATGTGCGGTGTCCATCACCAGATGACCAAGCTCATGCGCCAGGCTGAATCGTATGCGGTCAGCGCTTCGGCTTGTGTTAATGACAGTTACCGCCCGCCCGGCGCACCATCCCGACAGACCATCAAACTTGCCGCTTTTATCCCAGCTAATGACAACCACGCCTCTGTCTTCGGCCATCTGAACGAGATTGTCCAGCGGCCGATCCCCCAAATCCCATTGGTCGCGAAGACGTCCGGCCGCCGCTTCGGCCGCTTCAGATGTGCTGACCGTGACCGATGGCAAAGCGAATTTCATCTCTGGATACAACAGGCTGTGCAATTCGATTTGCAGTTCGGCAAGGTCGGCGGCATAGGCTTTTATGGCTCCCTGTTTTTTCTGTGGCAGTTGGCTGTGGCGGCGGAAAGCCTGCCATTCAATCGTCTTGGCGGGCTGATGGGTGAAGTAGGCGCTGCGGACCTCTAGTATCGCGCTGGCGAGCAGCAAAAACTGCGCCGGCGGCATACTCTTGCTGTTCTCATATTTTGAAATGGCCGCTTTGGTCACGCGGTATCCGCGTTCTCCCAGTTGATGGGCAAGCGCTTGCTGTGTCAAGCCTGCCAGCAAACGAGCCTGTTTGACTCTGGCGCCAATCATGGTTATTCTCCCGTCTTATTTGTTGACAAGTCTACTGTATTTTGGGAAAAAATCAACGACATTCGCCTATTGCGGACAGTTTGCCGGGAGCGGACATCTGTTATCCAATCGCATCGCGCCGCAGGTTTTCGTAGAGGGCTTCCAGTTGGATGGCGATGGCATCCCAAGTATATTTCGCGGCGATTAGCCGCCGGGCGGCTTTTGCCATCCGCGCCCGCAGGCTGCTGTCCATAAGCAGAAGGCGGAGTTTGTCGGCAAAATCCGCCGCCGAAGCCGCCGCCACATAACCGGCGCCGGCCGCTTCGACGTCATTCATATTGCATCCCGGCGACAGGATGACCGGCATCCCGGCGGCCATCGCTTCCAGGACCGCGATTGACAAACCCTCGCCAACCGCCGGCAAGGCGAATACATCGCCGGCCGCCAAAGCCCGCAGTCGGTCGGCGCCGCTCAAATACCCGGTGATGGCGATTCGTCGGTCGCCGGCCGCCAAGCCCCGTATCGTTTTCAGCATGCCTTCATCGGGGCCGGCGATGAGCAGCCGCGAATGCTCTACACGCGCCTGCTGAAAGGCTTGTATCAGCACATCCAGCCCTTTGCGCTGCTGCAAACGTCCCATGAACAGGACGGTTGGCGCCGCGTCTAGTCCATAACGGCGGCGGAAGCCATGGGCATCGGGCAGGTCGGCGAAATCGTTCAGGTGAACGCCGTTGGGAATGATGTCGAATGATGTCGGCCTTTGCCGCCGGCCAAAGGATTGCCAAAGTGTTTGAGCATCCGCGAGTTCGGCTTGGGTCAAGGCAATGATATGATCGATTCGCCGCGCCGCGCCAGCGCCGAGCAGCCGGTCCCAGCCGATTTTCAGGCGGCTGCGCCCGGCGCCGAGAGCGAGCGTGCCGTGCGGCGACAGGACAATCGGCTTGCCGAGGGCCTGCGCCGCGGGAGCCACCAGCAGATTTTCCGCGCTGCGAAATTCGTGGATATGCAGCACATCAACCTGCGGCAAAATCAAGGCGGCTGTGTTTTTCATGCTGCGGGGGGTGGACAGGTTCAGTTTGCCGCGCAGCCAAGGCGCCGCATTCGGACAGCGCAAAACCCGCACCCCGTCAGCCATCTCGTCGGCTGCGCCGCGGTAGCGCGTGGTCTGATCCAGGGCATCGGTGGTCAGCACGGTCACCTGATGGCCGCGTTCAACCAGCGCGCCGGCCATGCCTTCAACCGCCCGCGCCACACCGCCAAAGGCATAAGCCGGTTTGTAATAGGGGCTTAGGTGCAGGATGTGCATCGGCTTTCATCCGCCCCATTCCACATCGCGCTTCCAGCAGCGCCGGACGACCGCGCCGCCCGGCATGGCTGAAGCGAGCCGATAGAGCAGGTCCCAATCATTTTCGCTTAGCACGCGCCCGTATAAGACAGCGCCGATATAGATTCCCAGCCCAAGCGCCATCGCCAGCATAAAATGCGGACCGCGCAGCGCCAGCATGACCAAGGCCGCCAGCGCGGCGAAAGCCAGCAGACGGCGAATGCTGGCGGCGATTTTGCGCCATTGCCAGCCGACTGTGCGAAAGTTCCAAACCAGCAGCCCAAGCGCCAGCGCCTCGGCCATGATGGAGGCGAGCGCGGCGCCGCGCGGGTCGCCCCAGCCAAACAGTAAAATCGCGTTGAGCGCAATGTTGAGCAGCAGACCGACGGCGCGGAACAGCAGCAGACGCCGCTGGCGGTTCTGAATCAGCATGGCTTTGCTGAAGACGTTGCCAATCATCGCGAGCATGGTGTACCAGATGAGCAGGCGCAGGATGCCGGCGGTCGGCGCAAAATCAAGACCAAAGAGCGGCGCGATGATGTCATCGGCGAAAATGCTGATGGTCAGCGCCAGCGGCAGGGTTATGATGACCATGTACAGCGACAGTTTTTCAATCATCAGGCCGAATAAGGGATTCTTGCCGGACTCGTAATAGCGCGACAGCATCGGATAGGCGGCCACCAATACGGTCGTGCTGAACAGCTCGATGATGCCGAAATGGATGACGAAGGCGACCGTGAGATGGCCGGCGCTTGCTTCGCCAAGAATGCCGGTGGTCATCAGCTTGTCGGTGTGTTGATAGACCTGTGTCAGGAAAGCCGACAAAGCCAGGGGGGCGCTGTTGACCAGCAGCGGCATCCCGATGCGGCGGTCAAAAGGAAATTGAGGCCGCAGGCCGGCGCGCCAGTTGAGCCCAACCAGCGCCGCCGAACGGACCAGGCCGGACGCAATCGCCGCGCCATAAACCCCCAGCAGGCCCCAGCCCAGAGAAAGCGCCAGAACCGCCAGCCCGATTCGCAGGATGATATGTCCGACTTCAACCGAGGAGGTCTTCAGCATGGCTTCGCGCGCCAGCAGGAGGTCGTGACCCATGTTGCCGAACAAATCGACAAACAGGTTGATCCCCGCCAGCGCCGCGAAGACGCGCACCGCTTCGCTGTAGCCGACGGCAAAGCCATTCATGCCAACATAAGCCAGCAGCGCCAGCGCCGTCTGCCAGACCATCATCGCCGACCAGTATTTGCCGGCTTGAGTCGGCGCGCGGGCGACGTCTCGAATCACAATCAAGCCCATGCTGAAACTGGATATGGAAGCGGCAACCGCCATCAGCGCGCCGACTGTGCCGTAGACGCCATAATCAAAATCGCCCAGCCAAGGCACCAAAATCAGCTGCCAGGCAAAGAGCAGACCTTTGCTGACGATGCTGGCGATGATCAATGCGCTTACATTGCGGGCGGCGCGTTTGGTGTCATTGCCGGAAAACCGGGCGGATTCAGTCATGGTGCCGGCTGCCTAGGGAACGGTAGCCCAATTTAGCGCAAAGGAAGCCAGAAACACAGGGGGCGATGCGCGCCATGATGAAGGGCAGGTTAATCATTTACCGCCGCGGCGCAAAGGACACCAAGATTTCAACCGTTTGTCTCGGTGTCCTTTATGATGAATGGTCGCATGAATCGGCGGCTATGAATGCGGCATCAGCACAATCGATCCCGGCGTCTCAATCGCGCCGCAGGTCATGCCGTTGACGACGGTCGATGCCAAGGGCGCGGCGGCGCGCGGCATCATGCGCGCATCCAAGAACAGCAGATTGCCGGCCTGCGGGAAGCAGACCTCGACGCCCTGCTCGACATAACCCCAGATATCGACGGCATCAATAAAGCCGCCGTCCACAATCGCCTGCACGCCGATGCCGCCGCCGTCAAGCCGCTGACACTGGACGCCGCTCGCCAGCCCATAAGTTGCATGGACGACAATGCCGGTCGCTTGGTTCAAGTCGATGCAGGTCGTCGCCAGCGGCCGCGCCGTGGCTGATGGCCGCGGTGTTTTCTTGGGCTTCTTTTGCGGCGTGAGCGCCAGCCAATAGCTGAAATTTCTCGGACATCTGCCGGTTCTGCTGTCGGTGATTATAGATCCCCCGGTGTCGGTTGCCGGCGTGATGCCGTCTGCCTGGACATTGTCCTCGAAAGTCATGCAGCCATTGAGTGTGACCGAGGATCCAGACCCCGCGGCTGTAACCACGGCCGTTCTGCCGGCGGAGAATCTGTTGCCGCGGAAGATGCCGTTGGTGATGGTCGCTATGCCCCCGAGGGAGGCGGTGACAACGGCAAAGTTTGTTCCGCCGACGGGCGCCTGGATGTTGTTCAGGAACTGCACATTCTGCAAAGTGGCGCGTGCGCTGTTTTGCCTACTAACTAATACAGTCCTGGCTCCATTGTCTCTTAAGATGAGGTTGCGGCCGTTAAGACGCGCGCCGTTATCCACGAAAAGAGGGGCGTATTGCCCGGCCCCGCTTCCGTAAATGATGACATCGTTCAGATTGAGGATGGCGCTTGAACCCTGTACCGCGAAGAGAAAGGTTTCATCCGGTCCGTTGATGCTGTGTCCGTTGCCGTTGATGGTGAACTCGCCGGATGTGATATACATTATGGCATTGCCAACCGCGGCTGACCAGCTGCCATAAACGCAGTCGTCGGTCAGGTTGAAGGTCTTGATCGACGCTGACGAAGTGAACTGGGAGGAAAACTCTGGCAGACCGCAGTCCGCCAGGGTGGTCGGATTGTCTGTATACGCCGGTGGTGGGGTTGGCACTGCCGTTTGGCTTTGGACCGGCAGGGCGATGATGCAGAACAGGAATACACAAAGAAGCAGAGTTTTCTTTACCATGCCGGCGCGCTCCAAGAAAATTCGGGGGGGGGGGGGGGGGGGGGGAATTAACCGGCGCCGCCGCCCCCCGCTTGGGCTGGCATTTTTCTATATTCATCATTGCCTTATTATTCATAACGTTCATTTCAGCACACTCCTATCTTATCTGAAACTCTCTTAATGATATTATCTGAAAGCCGGGCCTTGTGCAAGTCTTTTTTGAATTTTCAAGGCGACCGCGCCAAATCGGTGGCAATAGACCTGCCGTTTTTGGCAATAGATGGCAGCACGTGGCGGTCCAGTGCGCGAAAAGCGCTGGATACCGCGCAATGACGACAATTCAAGGTGAAGCCGAATGCCCTGGGTTAGGAAAAAAACATATTTTGTCTGTCTTTGTAAAGGTGTTAAACTTGATGCTATTGGATGCTTTGGGATTTGTGGTATGAATGCCGGCAAGAAAATCGCTGTGTTTTCCATGACGCCGCTCTTCCCCGATTTTGCGATGGGCGGCGGGCAGAAACAGTTAAAGAAAGTCGCGCTCCATCTGGGCGAACAGGGACATCAGCTGACAATCCTCTCGACGCAGCGCGAAGGCTCAATGACCCCCTTCAAGTGGCATGACAATGTTGAAATCCATCCCACGCTGCGGTTTAAGCAGCCCTATCCCGAACCCTATTTCACGCCCCTGTATCACATCGCCAACGCCATCCGCGAAATGGGAGACGCCATAGCGCAGGCGGATATTCACTACAGCCACGACGGCGGGCTGATATTCCCCTATGTGTATCAAGACATCCCCACCGTGATTTCCTTGCGGAGCATCCTCTATCCCGAAACGCTGCAAGCCGCGTTTCTGTTTCAAGGCGATGAGTGGATTGTGCCTTCCGAACATACCCGCGCCTCCTATGAAGCCGCCGTGTCACAGTTTTCGCCCGCGGTCGGCGAACGAATGCACACCATCCACAACGGCTTCGACTGGGACCAATTGCGGTACCGGCCGCCGGCCGCGATTTTCGAACGGATTCCAGCGGCGGTCGCCGGACATCCGATTGTGCTCTTCCCGCATCGGCCCGAACTCTCCAAGGGGATTTATGAGACGCTTGCGGTGGCTGACAGGCTGGTGCATGAGTATGGCTGGACGGATTTGCGCGTGCTGGTGCCGCGCTGGCTGGATGCCGAAACCGAACCAGGAAACCGCGCCTATTATGACCGCCTGAACCGAGCCATCCATGAAGCCGGCCTGGCGGATGTGTTTGTGTTCCATGAATGGATCCACGATGACCTGATTGCCGAATACTACAGCCTGGCGGATGTGACCCTCTGCATCGGCAGCTACGTCGAGACCTTTGGCAATACGCCCTTTGAATCCTTGGGCTGCGGCGCTTTGCCCATCCTGGCGCGGGTGGCGGCTTACCGCGGACTGCTGCCGGACGAGCATGTCCATCGCGTCGATTACGGCGATATTGACGCCGCGGCCGAACAGGCGCACGTCATTCTGACGGAAAAGCGGCGCACCCCCAAAGCCACCCTGCGCTATCTGCGATCCGAATTCTCCCTGGAAGCGATGGTCACGCGCTATGCGGATGTGATCTTGCAGGCCGCCAAGAAACCCCGCCTGCCCTATGCCATGCCCCGGCTCGCCGGCAAAACCCGCTATCGCCTCGCGCCCTGGTGCTGCCTGTCCGAACGGTACGGCGTTTATCACGATTTCCGCGCCGACTATCAAGCCGACAGCCAGCTTATTGACATCGCGGCGGCCCATCCGAAGGGCTTTCGGGGCGAGGAAATTGAGCCCGCCCGCCTGCGAAGCTGGCTGGATAATGGATTTGTCGTGCCGGTCATCACCGCCCAGCCCGGCTGATCGGCTTACAGATTGAAAATAATATCGGCCGCCATCACCTCTGCGGCCAGCCAGCGATTGAAGATCGTTTCAGCCAAAAAAGGCATTCGCCCGGCTTCGACAGCCCGCCGCGCTTTGCCCAATGTTTCCAAAATATGATAGCCCAGCCCGGTGACAAGCGGCCCAGCGACCGTCCCGACTTCAATCGAGAATGCGGTTTCGGTCAAAATATCATCCAGCAGTTCGCCGCGGATAAACCAGCCCAGATCGCCGCCGCCGTCCCTGCTGGTCGCGTCAAGCGAAACTTCGGCCGCCAGCGAAGCGAAATCTTCGCCCGCCGCCAGCCGTTCCAGCGCATCTTGGGCTTCGGCTTGAGTGGCGACCAGGATGTGCCGCGCATGGACATGTTCCACCTGGCCATCCAAGTCGGCGGTGACGTGATCGCGCACGCGGTCGGTCAGCATTCGACTGTGGACCGCGGCCCGCGCTTCCCCATCCATCTCATCCAGATTGTCCTGCAAACGCTCCATCTCGGCCTCAATGTCCTCATCGCTGACGCCAATGTCATGCCGCTCCGCGAACTGGACAATGATTTCCGCTTCAATCATCGCGTTGAGGACCTCAATCACCCGCGCGTCATCGCTGTCGGCGGTGGAGGCGGCCGCGCTGCCGGCCAGAGCCCGTTCAAATTCAGCCCGAGTAATGAGGCCGCCATTGATGCTGACGATGGCCTCGCCGCCGTTCTCATCCGATGTCGCGGCCGCGGTCGCGGCTGTGTCTTGCGCGCTGACACCCATCCGGATGCCATAGACGCCCGCCATCACCATCATCAGGATGCCAAGCGGTAAAATCGGCGCCAGGCGCATGGTCAAACCCTTCATATCCATCGAAGCATCGCCTATGATTATGCCGTTCGCCAGTCAGTCGAACAAGTTCCAAAGCCAATCGTCCATGCAACTCGGCTGCGGTCTGCGCGTAATACATAAAGTGACATGCTATACTGATGTCAGGACAATTCAGCGAGGATATTTTGCTATGGCAGTCATCAGCGAATTGATCGATGCCGGGCTTGGGCTTAAACAGCAGGGCAATCATCAGGCGGCGATTGTGCATTTCCGGCAGTTGAACGCCGCCTATCCCGACCATGCGCGGATTCTGTTTGAACTAGCCGATTCATGGCAGGCTTTTGGCGTGCCGGAACAGGCTTTGCCGCTCTATCATCAGCTGAAAGC
Organism: Phototrophicaceae bacterium; assembly: GCA_965203755.1. Lineage (GTDB taxonomy): Bacteria > Chloroflexota > Anaerolineae > Aggregatilineales > Phototrophicaceae > UBA6055. The sequence goes on from OZ241910.1 coordinate 1,949,982, forward strand.
GCGCCCAGAAAGCCAAGGGCTGCCGCCCAGGTATATCCCCCGCCTGTACGCGCAGATGGGCGCGGCTTTGCTGCTGTTGGACCAATTTGCCGAATCCCTGGCGATTATCGACGAAGGCCTGCGGCGGTATCCTTCTTACCGCCCCTTGCGCGCCTATCGGATCTTCGCCCTGCACCGCGGCGGCCAACATCAAGCGGCTATGGTGGAATCGCTGGAGTTAATGGTGGAATCACTGGCGCCTTCCAAGTGGGATGTCTTTGAGGCCGACATTGTCCAGATCGTCAAAGCGATGCGCGCCCGCATTTCCCGCCTTGAAGCCGAGGAATTGAATGAAGCTGGAACGTCCGAAGCCGATGTGAGCGAAGAAGATGAAGCCATGTCGCCGCCGGCGCCCGACCGCATTGCTGTGACAAATGAAGATGAGATGATCGAAGAGCTTGAGCTTGAAGTGAAGGTGCTCCAGCCGCCGCCAAAATCCCGCAAGGGACAGTTTGGCCGCAAACCGATTCAGATCGACATCAGTTTTGATCAAGAAGCCGACGATGCCGTTCCAGCTTCAGCCAATGAGGATTCAGCGCCGCCAAACGCGGGCAAGGTCAGGATTCCGATTGACTTTGACTAAGTTCGCCTGGACGCCGACCGGCGGTTCAGATTTCGCCGCGCTTGGGCTATAATGCTGTGCATCGGACCTTTCGTCTGGAAGGCAGGTCATGCCAGTCATACTCGCGCATGGCGCTTTGGGCGCATTTGATGAGATTGTTTTCCTGTGCATCGCCCTTGTTTTTGTGGGGATGATGGCTTTTAGCTGGCTGCGAAGTCAGCGGATGCCGGCTGAAGATGAGGAAGCCGGCGCCAACCATGCCGAACATTTTGAACTCGAATAAAAAGGAGCAGCCATGAGACTCGAACATGTGGCATTCAACGTCGCCGATGCGCCCGCCCTGGCCGACTGGTATGTCGCCAATCTGGGCATGACGGTTGCGCGGTCTTTGCCCGACCCGCCCTATATTCATTTTTTAGCCGACAGCGCCGGCAAATCCTTAATCGAAATCTACAGCGATCCGCTTGGCGAATACGTGAAATACGCCGATTATCATCCGGTCACCTTTCACCTTGCCTTCGCCGTCGATGATATGGAAGCGACCCGTCAGCGGCTGGTTGCGGCTGGCGCCGCGCTGGCCGGCGATGTCTACGAAACCCCCGCCGGCGACAAACTCGCCTTTGTGCGCGATCCTTGGGGCCATGCGGTGCAGCTGGTGCAGCGTCAAACCCCCATGATGGATTGAGCGCGGCATAATCTGAATCGCCGTCTGGCTGACTAAGGACTTGGCTATGGAACATCCAAAACAAACAGCGGCAAGCATGTCGGCGCGGGTGATGCGCTTTGACGAACTCAAGCGCAAAGGCATCCCGATTATGTTCATTGACAGCATGCTGCCCGGACATCATCGAATGAACTATGCCGTGATTGGCGACACCGCCAGCGAAAATCCCGATTACAGCCCCCGCCGCGCCATCACCGCGCCGCATCGCTACCAGATAGGCATGGCTTGGGCGCCGCCAGGCTGCGGCCCCGCCTGGCATACCCATGATTATGTCGAATCCTTCTTTATCCTCAAAGGCCCTTGGACCTTTTATTGGGGCAATGAAGACGACCCCGAAAAAGTCGAAGGCGAGTTTGTATTGAACGAATGGGATTTGATTTCGCTGCCGGCCGGCATGTACCGCCGCTTTGAATACGCCGGCGACCAGATCGGCTGGTTTTTCGCCGTTTTGGAATCGCACCATGTTTATGAAGGCAAAGACCCTTATTGGGCGCCGCAGATCGAACAGCAGGCAAAAGCCAATGGCTATCAAGCCGATGCCCGCGGCAAAATGCTGCGCCCGCCTGATTATGAAGCGCAGAAAGCCAGACAAAACGACCGCCTGCTGAAGCTGTTCAAGGACTTGGCGGGCGTTGATTTGCAGGATTTCCGCCCCTAGCTGCCCTTGATTTTGAGTAAAGCGAGGATGTGATGAAAACCAGCGCCGAACGAATTTTGACCACCCATGTCGGCAGCCTGCCGCGGCCGCAGTATGTCGTCGACCAACTCTTTGCCCAAGACCGCGGCGAAGCCTGCGACGAAGCCGAGTTTGACCGCGTGATGCGCCGAGCCGTGCGGGAAGCCGCCGAAAAGCAGGCGCAGGCCGGCGTCGATGTGATCAGCGACGGCGAGATGAGCAAAATCAGCTATGCCACCTATATTCGGCATCGCCTGACCGGCTTTGAAATTGATGAAGTCCCGCGCGCCACTCCAAAAGATTTGGACGATTTCCCGGCCTTCAAACAGCGATTGGCGCAGGCCGGCGGCACGCCCAAGTATCATCGGCCCGTAGCGCGCGGCGCCATCAAAATCAAAGACCTGCGGCCGCTGGAAAAAGACATCGCCAATCTGCTGGCGGCCAAAGAAGCATCAGGCGCCGCCGAAGCCTTTATGAATGCGGCTTCGCCCGGCGTGATCGCTGTTTTCCAGCCCAATGAATACTATCAGAATGATGAAAATTATCTGGCGGCCTTAGCCGAAGTGATGAAGGTTGAATACGAAAAAATCACCGCGGCCGGGCTGCTGCTCCAGGTGGATTGCCCTGATCTGGCGATGGGACGGCATATCCGCTTTCGCGATGCGGATACCGCGACCTTCAAAAAGGCGGCCCAGGCGCAGGTGGAGGCCTTGAACTATGCGCTGCGAAATGTGCCCGCCGACCGCGTGCGGATGCACCTGTGCTGGGGAAATTATGAAGGCCCTCATCATCACGATATCGACCTGCGCGAGATTGTTGATATTGTGCTGGCGGCCAAGCCGCAGGCGATCCAATTTGAAGCCGCCAACCCGCGCCATCAGCACGAGTGGGCGGTTTGGGCCGAAGCGAAGATCCCCGACGACAAAATCCTGATCCCCGGCGCGCTGGATACAACCACCAATTTCATCGAGCATCCGCATCTGGTTGCCGAACGGATTGAGCGTTTCAGCCAGATTGTGGGCAAAGAACGGGTGATCGCCGGCACCGACTGCGGTTTTGGAACGTTCGCCGGCTTTGGCGCCGTGCATCCTGATATCGCCTATGCCAAACTGGCGGCTTTGGCCGAAGGCGCGCGCATCGCCAGCGTCAAACTCTGGGGCTGAATCAGAACAGCTTTCGTATGCTGCGCCGGCGAGAATGAGAAGGGCGGGCTGGATTGATGTCCTTGGCTAAAAATCAAATTCACCTTGGCGATGCCCTGGAACTGTTAGATGAGATCGAAAATGACTCGATTGATTTGATTGTATGCGATGGCCCCTACGGCGTCACGCAGCATGAATGGGACAGAATTGACTGCATTCAGGACTATAATCTGGGGCTCATTCAACGTTTTTCCGATAAGCTGAAAGATGGCGGCGCTTTGTATTTATTCGGCAAACCCGACTGCATTGACTTCATTGATTATCGACCCTATCTTCATTTAAGGTCAAAAATCGTCTGGTATCAGCCGAGCCGATTGGCGCAGGGAAGGGTTAATTTCACCAATAATTATGACATCATCTGTTATTTTATTAAAGGCGCGCAGCCCCGCTGCTATCATTTAGACAGCATCAGAGTGCCGCAGCTGGTCGAGTTGCAGCATCGGCTTCGCTGTGAGAACGTCCCATCCGTTAAAAACGGCAAGTATGGCCGGACGAAATACAATGCAAAAGGGAAAAATCCCGGCGATGTCTGGGGCGATATCAAACAGCTGACCTATAAGTCAAAAGAGTTGACTTGCAGAACAGCGCTGAATACGATACAGAAGCCGGAAAGGTTAATCGAAAGGCTGGTTTTAGCCAGTTCCTCTCCGGGCGATACGGTTCTCGATCCATTTTCGGGTGTTGGAACTTGTCCGGTGGTATGCAAAAAGAATCAGCGCGGGTTCATCGCTATAGAGATCAACCCCGATTTTGTTCAGATCGCGAATGAAAGACTGCATAGGCTGGATCAAGATCAAAATCAACTGCCATTGGATATTTGACTGTGACCCGCCAGATTTATAAACAAATCATTGATCTTGTCCGACAAGCATCCAAGCTGGCAAGATTGGCAGGCATCCCAAACCTGTTACAGCCAGGACTTGTTAAAGAGATGATTATTGCAGAAATTCTTGAACACGAGTTTATATCATCAAAACGAGACTCCGATGCTCATGACCCTAATGATCCACAGATTACTTATGAGTATTTAACATGCAAGGAAGGCGGGTCTGGGCAATTTGACAGGATGTATAAACGTCCTCAAAACATGCGAGAGCAATCTCTTAACAGAATCAGGCGTAACAGCAAGATATATTTGGCGGTGTTTTATGCGGAAAACCAGATTGAGGTCAAGACGATATATGAGCTTGAGCCGCATATCGTGGAAGCGGAAACCAATCGGAAGCTGGACAGAAGCAAGAATGATATATCCCATGTAGGATTTTCTGAAAGCTGGGCGCGTAAAAATGGTCGTGTTGTATATTCGACTCAAAACACTGTCCGCTAAAATCCAAAAGCGGTAAAAATCACAGCGAGAGAGGCGCCCATGGCGATTACATACATTAAAAAAGGCAAAACCAGCGAGCAGAAGGCAGAGGCGGATGAAAGAGTCCAGGCGGCCGTCCATGGCATTTTGGCGGCCATCCGCGAGCGCAAAGACGATGCGGTGCGGGAATTTTCGCAAAAGTTTGACCAGTGGAATCCGGACCGCTTCAAATTATCCGCGCGGCGGATTCAAGCGATTGTCGGTACATTGTCAGATCAGGTGACTGCCGACATCCAATTCGCCCAAGCGCAGGTGCGTAACTTTGCCCAAGCGCAGCGGGCGGCCCTGCATGACCTTGAAATCGAGACCTTGCCCGGCGTGGCGCTGGGCCACAAGAACATCCCGGTCAGCCGCGTCGGCTGTTATGTGCCGGGCGGGCGTTATCCGATGGTGGCTTCGGCGCACATGAGCATTGTGACGGCCAAAGCCGCCGGCGTCAAGCGGATTATCGCCTGCACGCCGCCGATCAAGGGCGAAACGCCGGCGGCGACGATTGCCGCCATGCACTTGGGCGGCGCCGATGAAATCTATGTGCTGGGCGGGGTTCAGGCTTTGGCGGCGATGGCTTATGGCGCCGTCGGAATCGAGCCGGTGGATATGATTGTCGGCCCCGGCAATGCCTATGTCGCCGAAGCCAAGCGGCAGCTTTTCGGCCAAGTCGGCATCGATTTGCTGGCCGGCCCGACCGAAGTGCTGGTGATCGCCGATGAAACCGCCGATGCCGAAATATGCGCCGTCGATCTGCTCGGCCAAGCCGAACACGGCCCGACTTCGCCGGCCGTCCTGCTGACGACCAGCCCGGCGCTTGCCCACAGCATTGAAGCCGAAATCGAACGGCAGTTGGAAACCCTGCCGACCGCTGATTTGGCCGCCGTCGCCTGGCGCGATTATGGCGAGGTCATCCTGGTCGACAGCGACGAAGAGATGGCGCGGGTCGCCGACGAGATCGCCAGCGAACACGTCGAAGTCCTGACGCGCGATCCGCAGTATTTCCTCGATAAGCTGACCAATTACGGCGCGCTGTTTCTGGGCAAAGAGACCAACGTCGCTTATGGCGACAAGGTTATCGGCACGAATCATACCCTGCCGACGAAAAAAGCCGCGCGCTATACCGGCGGCTTGTGGGTCGGCAAGTTCATCAAGACGGTGACCTATCAGCGCGTGACGGAAGCGGCCAGCGTGATGATCGGCGAATATGGCAGCCGTCTATGCGATTTGGAAGGTTTTATGGGCCACAAGGAACAGTGCGATTTGCGCCTGCGCCGTTATGGAAAAGCCGACTAGGGGATTTTTACCACAGAGGCACAGAGGAATTGTCTATCCGGTAAATCGCGCCATATCTGTATTGTCCCAAAATGTGCCGTCGGGCAGCTTGGTCGAAAAGCGAAATTTCGCATTCGTTAAGTTTGCATTCTTCAAGTTCGCGCCCGTTAAGTCTGCTTCCATCAAATCCGCTCCTGTCAAGTTTGCGCCCATCAGGTTTGCGTCCGTCAAATTTGATCTTGTTAAGTCTGCTCCCGACAAGTCAACAAGGAATAAGACTGCTTTTGTGAGGTTTGCATCCGTCAAATTTGCACCTGCCAAGTACGTACTCATGTACTCTTCAATGTACCCTTCAATCTCATCCCAGTTCCAGTTCGCGCTTATCTCTGTCAAATTCTCGTCCTCCAAGTCATAGCTCCGAAGATCCGCTTCTGTCAAGTTCGCGCCTGTCAAGTTCGCATTTGACAAGTTTACATCAAATAACTGCGCTTCCCTCAAATCCGCTTTTGACAAGTCGGCTTTCGTTAAGTCTGTCGATATCAAGCGTCCGCCTGACAAATTCGCACCTTGTAGCCTCGCGTCTGATAAGTTCACACCCCCCATGAACACAAACTCTAAATTCGCGTCTCTCAAGTCTGCACTGTCCAAGGTAGTGCCAGACAAGTGTGCATTGGTTAAGTGTGCATTGGTCAAGCGTGCATTACCCAAATCTGCGTCATCCAGGTTTGTGTGAGACAAATTTGCAAAAGATAGCCTTGCATCCGACAACTTCGCGTTTTCCAAGTTTGCACTTCTTAATATGGCGTCGAACAAGTTCGCGTCTGTCATATTCGCACCTGACAAGTTGGCTTTCAAAAAGTGTGCTTTTTCCAAGTTCGCGTTTGTCAAATCTGCGCCCGACAAGTTGGCTTTCAACAAATACGCGCCCTCCAAGTCTGCTTCCGTCATATTTGCGCCCGACAAATCTGCACCTGTTAGGTCTGCGCCTTCCAAATAAGTTTTTGCCAAGGATGCGTTCATCATAGTTGCTCCCGGCAAATTTGCGTAAAACAAGGTCGCACCTGACAAGTTCGCGTCTGTCAAATCTGCTCCCGACAAATCTGCATAATATAAGTTCGCATCTGACAAGTTCACGGCTGTCGAATTGGCTTTCAACAAGTTAGCGAACGCTAAATTTGCTTTTGCCAAAGTTGCTCCCGAAAGCTCCGCCTCCGTCAAATTAGCTTGGCGCAGATCCATTTCGGACAAATTCCGTTCCCTTAAATCGTGGAAGGAGAAGTCCTTCCCGATTAATCCCTTGTCTCTGAAACTAATACTACCCACATTAACAAGCTGACGGACTTTAGCTTTTTTGTCATTTTGAGGTTCTTTGTTGGCTTTGTCGCTCGATTCTTGAGCGTCGGCAACTACAGATGCCCCTCCATAAATCCGATGGCCATATTCCTGTGCAATTTTTCGTGTGACTTTTGCCTCTTCTTTTGCGCCAATCGCTTCCAGCAGACGGGTCGCGGTATCTGCTGCACGAAAGGTATCTTTGTCGGCGAGGGGATTCTGATGAGCCCACAAATTGCGTGGGCTGAGCAATTCGCCAGCATGATTCTTCCCGGTAAAGTCCTTTTTGTCGTCTTGGAAAACATCTCCCCACTGGTGAAGTATCAGCTTCAGACAACGTTGTGCATCAAGTTCTTCTAAAGCGGTTTCTTCGTCCGATAGACCACTAAACCTACCGTAATCTTCTATTTGCTTCAAATATCTCTGACCATATCGCCTCTTAAATCGTTGCAAAATATAAGGGCCCAGCCCCGCTTTTAATGCGTCCACAATATCACCAGCATGAATACGATTTTCCCTAGACATCTACAAATACTCCACATGATTTTCCATATCAGCCATGATATAGCTTTCGTGCATGTCTGTCAATCGGCTCACCCATCTTCCGATGGTATGAATTTCTTTCAGACCGAATACGATTCCAGTATGTTCGACGCCGCCTGCCGCTAGCCGAAGAAAATCCTTGTCATAAGTACATAATACACGGCCTTGTTCGGCGGCCCGGCGCAAATGGCTTAGGTCACCATCCCCAAGCAAGCCCAAATCGCGAACTGTAACGACATCAATGCCGCGCTTCTTTAATTCAGCGGCGATGGCAACCTGCACATTTTCATCAAGATAAAAGCGAAGGCCGGCGGCTTCCAACGCCCTTTTCCTTGTATTCCCGGCCAATCCTGATGTCTTCGCGGATGTCGTCGTCGATTTCGGCCTTGTTCTCGTAATAATAGGCCAAGGCGGCATGCACCTTTGCCAGGCTAACGTCATAATCCGCGGCGATCTGGTCGGGACTGCGGCTGCCGAAGCGCATGGACATCACCACATCCAGCACCCGCAGGCCAGTGCCGACGATGCAGGGACGGCCGCCGCGGATCTTCGGATTGCTGTAAATCAGTTCAATGCTGTGGATGGTGTTCATGGCAGTCTCCTTCATACATACTCCACTTTGTTTTGCATATCTTCTATCGTGTAGACCGCGTACATCAATTCCAAATAATCAAGCAAAGCCCCGATATTTTGGGGATGCTGTTTAATCAGCACAATGCCTGAATGTTCGCTGCCCCTTTCGGACATACGAATAAAATCGGCGTCATGGGTACACAGCACGCAACCCATTCTGGCGGCGCGTCGCAGATGATTGTGGTCGGTATCGCCGAACAGTCCCAAATCGCGAACCGTAATCGCATCTATGCCGCGGCTCTTTAACTGACGGGCGATTTCGATATCCATATTCTCATCGAGGTAATATCGAATTTTCTGGCCTGCCAAATCCTTCTTCCTTGAGCTTTTGCGCTGTTCTGATCTGCTGGCGGATGTCTTCCTCGATGGCGTCCCGATTCTCATAATAGAAGGCAAGCCCGGCATAAACCTGCGCCAGGCTAATGTCATAAGCTGAGGCGATTTCATCGGGTGTGCGCTGATGGTATAGTTTCGCAACTACGATATCCGTCACCCGCAGGCCAGTGCCGACGATGCAGGGACGCCCGCCGCGGATCTTCGGATTGCTGTAAATCAGTTCAATGCTGTGGATGGTGTTCATGTTCATCTCCTCCTTGCGCTGGCATCATGTCATCTTTCCCGCCCGCTCATCGATCACCACCGTCCCGGCGAGCTTGTCATGCCAGGTCTGCGATTCGCGGTCGAACAGCGCCCACAGATAGCCCAGCAGAAACATCCCGCTCAAAGTATAGCCGATGACGTTACGCAGCAGAGCATCGGCAAAGGTCAAAGGCCGCCCGTTCTTTTTGACGGCGCGCAGCCCCAGCGTCATCTTGCCCGGCGTCTGCCCATTGAAGCGGGTCATAAAAAATAGATTGTAGGCGGCGCTGACCAGCAGATTCATCACAATAAAGTCGTTCTGGAACTGCGAAAAGGCTTCGGCGATTAGCGCGTCATCGGCGGACAGCATCGCCGTTTCCAGCGCCGCGAATGCGCCGGCGATATTCATCATGATCATCGTCGGCAGCGCCACAATCACCCCGTCCATGATAATCGCAGCCCAACGTTTGCCGACCGACGCCAGCTTGACGCGGGGCGGCGCGGGCCTTGGCGCCGGCGCTTGCGCTGGTCCGCTTTTGACGCGCCTGATATCGGCAAGCTCATCCCCCGCCATCTGATGAGCGGGGTCTATCTCCAGCGCCTTTTCCAAAAATTCAACCCGCTGCCCATGATTGATCGCCGCCTGCGATGCCAGATAATAAGCCTCGGCGCCCGGGCGGTCCGCCAGTTCCTCGCGCAGCAGCGCCCGCGCCGCATCCATCTGAAAGCTGTCAATCGCCTGTTGAATTTTTGCCATTCTGTCTTCCATGCCCGCCCCTGACTGTTCCAATCGCCACCGACTCTATCATACTTGATTCTGCCCCGATTGTGCTATGATAGGCTTGGCTGCCGGCGACGGCCCTGCGTGAATCTATTCAAAAAGGCGAGCCGAACGATGACCGACCATGCCCGACAAATCGGCGCCAGCAAAGCCGGGCGGCGCTTCATCGCCCAGATGCGCTTCTATAATGCCGGCGATTTTGAACGTTTGCGCCAGTTCATGCACCGCGGCTATGATGACATTGTGCTGATGTCAAATCCAGTTGAGCGCCGCCTGCTTGACTTGAAAATAACCCGCCGGCTGCATGGACGGCTCAAGGTCGACCAAGTCGAAATCGCTGAAGATCACGCGCTTCAAGTGATGATGACCCCCGAAAAAGGGGCGGCGCGGCTGCGGCTGAAGCTGATGGTTGGCGAAAATTATCCGCACCAAATCAAGCATTATTCGCTCATGCCAGTCAAAGCCAGCGGCGAAAACGAAGAGTCGGCGCCAGAATAAACAGCGAAAGCGACTTCCCCATGTGCAAAACCCCGATTCTGCATCGGCTCAATATCAATGCCGAGCTTGCCACCCGCATTTTGACCGGTTTCATTCGCGACAGCATCGCCAAAGCCGGGATGTCCCGCGCCGTGATCGGCTTGTCCGGCGGCATCGATTCCTCCGTGTCAGCCTATCTGTCAGCCAAAGCGCTCGGCGCCGACAATGTGCTGGCGGTGAGAATGCCCTATAAAACCTCGGCCGCCGACAGCCTTGACGATGCCCAAGCCGTGATCGAGGATTTGGGGCTGGCGCATGTCACCCTGCCCATCACCGATATGGCTGACGCGCTGATTCACCGCTTCCCAGCGATGAGCCGGCTCCGCCAAGGCAATATCATGGCGCGGATGCGGATGATCGCATTGTACGATCAATCCATGGCCTGGAATGGCTTGGTGATGGGGACCAGCAACAAAACCGAATTGCTGCTGGGATACAGCACGATTTATGGCGACAGCGGCGCCGCCCTGCATCCAATAGCCGACCTCTACAAGGTTCAGGTGCGCCAGCTTGCCCGCTGCCTGGGCCTCCCCAATTCGATCATCGACAAACCGCCCTCGGCCGATCTGTGGGTCGGGCAAACCGACGAAGATGAGCTTGGGTTTAGCTATGATGATGCCGACCAAGTCCTGTTTCTGCTGGTGGATGAGCGTTATACAATCGATGAGGTCGCCGAAGAAGGCTTTGACCGCGCCTTCGCCGTCAGCATCTGGGAACGCGTCAAAGCCAATCACTACAAGCGAACCATGCCCAACATCGCCAAAGTCAGCCGCCGCAGCATCGGGCATGATTTCCTCTATCTGCGCGATTACACCGGCCGCGCCGGCCAGGTTTGATCAGGCCCCCTACATCCCATTGACCTTGGTGACCTGAATCTTGTAGATGACGCGCTGTTCTTTGCCCTTGCTCTCCGGATTAAAGGCATAATAATCCTTATTGCCGGTGTACATCCCCGCCAGCTGGTTGATATGCGCCAAAGCCGCCGCCGATTCATCAAATTCGACGACCTCCCCGCGAATCTCCGCCCAGTGAAAAGCATCGCCGGGGTCGATAATCAATACGGTGACCTTGGGATTGGCGCGTGCGTTTTTGTCCTTGCGCCGGCCGACGGCCGAGTTAATCCACACTTGATCGCCTTCCAGGCTTGCCCAGACCGGCGTCGCTTGGGGCTGACCGTCGGGGTTGGCGGTGGCGAAGGCGGCGACAATGGGTCTTTCGAGCAGGTCTTTAAGATGGTCAGGGATGGCTGCTGCCATAGCGGTTGCGCTCCTTTATCAAATATCAAATGGATTTGGATTAAGCCCCATCATACCCGTTTTCTGCAAGTTCGCCAGCGTTATGGCGGCCGCGCGCTAATCCACGTCGCTTTCAGCCTCGTCAAGTTTGGCCGCCGCGGCCGGCGGCGCGCCGTCTTGAACAGCCGATTCCGGGCCGCCGAGCAGGTCGCCCAGCGTCGGCTCTTCCTGCGGCTGGTCTTGCGGCTCATCGGCTTGATGCTGATGCAGCAGGCTGCCAAGCAAACGAACCGCATCCTCCTGCAAGCGATGCTTGTACGCCTTATAAGTCTCGCCAGGCAGCAGACCATTCAACGTATAAGTAAAACTTTCGGCGATGCTGGCGCCGATCATCCCAAACTCGGGCTCCCATTGATCAATCAGATGCCAGGCATCGCCGCGGCATTGATGCAGCTCGAACACGACCCTCACCTCGCCATGCTTCCCCTCAAAGCGAATATCCAGCGCCATCGGCAGCATCCTGTTCTGCCGGCTGACCGGTTTAAGGGCGGCCCTGCGCAGCTGCCGGGCAATGGGCTGAAGGGCATGGCGCAGCTGCTGCTGGTCATGCTGTCGGGCGCGGCGGGCGATCTTGTTCAGCCGCCGGGTAAGTCCGGCCGACATAACCGCTTCGGTGCGATTGATGTGCCCGTACATATCATACTGCACCGTGCGAATCGCCTTGATGTTCCAGCCACCAAGGACCAAGCCCTCCATATCCAGCAGACGTTTGAGGACCGCCACATGATCCGGACTGCAAGGCGCGGCGATGGCGCTGTTTTGGGCGTGCTGCTGCCAGCTTTGCCGGCGCCCCGCCGTCGAGTCCGGATCATGCCAGGCATTGACGGCGTAGGGAGGATGCCATGCGCCGAATTTGGGCGTCGGATACAGGAGCAGACGCAAGATCAGCCCCAGCAGCCAAAACAGGAACAAGCCGACAGCGACCAGCGTCAGACCAATCAAAAGCTGCGGCAGAGTATAAAAATTATCGTTAAGCTGGATGCCATCGGCGAGGATCTTGATCCCCACATTCACCAGCGGCAGCCACAGATCATAAGCCGCCGGATTCGCCGCCGCGCCCGGCCGCGAGCCAGCCGCTTTCATATCTTCGGTGACATTGACCGTGAACAAAAGGCTGTTGTTGGCGGCGACGGCGCTGCCCGCCAATTCATACTGGTCGATTCCGACTTCAGCCGTGAAAGCGTGATCGCCGACCGGAAAATCCGCCAGATTAACCGCAACATTAAAAGTGGCTTCCTCATTGGCGGCAAGCGGGCGCAGCGTTTCGCTGTGTATGATGCGGCCGTCGCTTCGCTGCGCGATGTTGATTTGGGCTGCTTCAACGGCATCGCCGCCCTCGTTGGTCACGGTGAGGGTCACCGTAGCCGTCGATCCATCCTCGGCATAGCTCACCGCCTCCAGCTGTTTCACAGCATAATCGCGTTGCGCTGTCTGCTGCGCCATGCCGACGACGGCAATCATCCAGATGCCAAGGAGAACTTTCCACCGCGCCATGTTATGAAACCTCTTGCCGAAGCTGTCCGCGCATTGAGAACCGAAACGTCATTGCGAATATACGCTAACTATAAACGCGTTTGGGCGGTTTTCCAAGTCAAACCCCGCTGGCGAAAATCAAAGACGGCCGCCCGATTTTCACGGCCTCTCATCAAGTATCATCGCGGCGCATTTTTCGCCAATCATCATGCAGGGCGCGTTGGTATTGGCATTGACAATAAAGGGCATGATAGAGCCATCCGCCACCCGCAGGCTCTGGATCCCATGCACCTGCAAGCGGTCATTCACCACCGCCAGCCGGTCATTGCCCATCTTGCAGGTGCCGGTCGGATGGAAGATATTATCGAGATGCGCCCGGATAAACGCCTGGATGTCTTCATCAGAGCGAACGCGGCGGCCCGGCAGATATTCATCGCCGCGGTAAGGCGCAAAAGCCGGCGCAGCCAAAATCTGACGCGCCAGTTTGACGCCCGCCGCCAGCGTTTGCATATCATCGTCCGCCGCCAGATAGTTCGGATTGATGAGCGGCGGCTGGTATGGGTCGGCTGATCGCAGTTCCAGCGCGCCTTTGCTTTGGGGCGCTGCCAGCCCCGGCGCCAGCATATAGCCGTGGGCATTCGGATTTTCAGGATAATCAATCAAAGGCAGGAAGATGAGTTGCAGTTCCGGCGCCGGCGAAGCCGGATCGAGCTTGACAAAGGCGCCCGCCTCGCCAAGGTTGGAAGTCCAGACGCCGCCTTGCCCCTTCTCATAGCGCGCCCGCTCCTGCGGGTCGTTCATGCGGGCGAGAGATACCGGCTGTTTGGAAAAATGGGATACAAATACGCGCACATGGTCCTGCAGATTTTTGCCGACGCCGGGCAAATCCTTGACGACCTCGATGCCCAGCCTTGCCAAGCTGGCGCCGTCGCCGATGCCGGACAGCATCAGCAGCTGCGGCGAATTGACGGCGCCGCCGCAGAGGATGACCTCGCGCCGCGCCACGGCCTCATGCTGGCGGCCCTCTTTGGCATAGCTGGCGCCAATGCAGCGCCGGCCCTCAAATCTCAAGCGGGTCACCATGGCATGGGGGATGGCTTTTAGACTGCTGCGCTTGAGCGCCGGATGCAAAAAGGCGCGGGCGGCGCTGTGACGCTGACCGTCCTTTTGGGTGACTTGATGAAATCCCGCGCCTTCCTGTTCGCCGTCATTGAAATCATCATTTTTGCGTAATCCGGCCTGCTGGGCGGCTTCGACAAAGGCGACCGTCAAGGGGTTGGGCTGGCGCAGGTCAGCGATATTCAGCATCCCGCCGACCTGATGATGCGCCGATGCGCCCCGTTCCTGATGTTCGGATTTCATAAAATAGGGCAGAACCTCCGCCCATGTCCAGCCGGCGTTGCCCAGCCTGGCCCAGCCATCGTAATCGCTGGGGCTGCCGCGCTGATAAATCATGGCGTTGATGGAACTCGAGCCGCCATAGACCTTGCCGCGCGGCATCTTGATGACGCGGCTGTCGCAGTGTTCCTGCGGGGTGGTGACATAATCCCAATCGAGCTTGGTTTGACGCAGGCCGCGCCATGCCAGCGGAACCGCGATCTCAGGATGGTCGTCGGGCCCGCCGGCCTCCAATAACAGTACCTTGAGGTCTTGACGTTCGGACAGGCGCGACGCGACCACGCAGCCGGCCGACCCGGCGCCAATCACGATAAAATCATATTCCATAAGCGAACTCCAGCTTGCGCTGCCACGCGCCTTACTATAACTTGAGTTGGTGAAATTGAAAAACGCTTTCAGAGCCAGTCAGCGCCGATTGTAATGTCGGGCAGGTTTAAGGAAGGACCGGCATTGATGAAAAGTCCGAACGACCGGCAGATTGATCGGCTGATCGCGAGTCTGGCGAATGCCAAAACCGCCGCCGATGCCTGCAACGAGTATGCGCCGACCCACCCGAACCATGCCATTCGGCGGGCCAATCTCAAGCTCTATTCGCAGGCGATGGCGGCGCGGATGCCGACGGCTCTGATGCTGATGGAAGCGCCCGGCTACCGCGGCTGCCGCTTGACCGGCGTGCCGGCGACAAGCCGAAAAATCCTGCTGGAAGGCTTGCCGGCGCTGGGTATGTTTGGCCGGCAGGCCGGCTTCCGCGATGTCGATGAACACGGCTTCGAGCGCATCTATGGCGAACAGACGGCGACGATGGTCTGGGACGCGCTGTCCAGCCTGGGGACGGCGCCTTTTATCTGGAACGCCTTCCCCTTTCATCCGCACAAAAAAGGGCAGGCGCTTAGCAACCGCAAGCCGCGCAAAGCCGAAACGCGGCTGGGCGCGGAACTGCTGGAGCAGCTGCTTGACCTGTGGCAGTTCCAGCAGGTCATCGCGGTCGGCAATGTCGCCCATGAGACCCTGACGGCTTTGGGGATGGACTGCGTCAAAATCCGACATCCGGCCCAGGGCGGCAAAAATGATTTTGTCGCCGGGCTGGCGGCGCTTCTGTCATAGCTGGCTCGCCCCCAAATCACCATCGTCGAAATAAGGCTGTGCCTCCTTGTCGGGCTGGGGCGTCGCGCCGCCGGTTTCCTCATAGACATCGGCGAACAGTAATAGCGCCGCGCCGCGCGGCAGCCGCCCGAGTTCCTGGCCGGCTTCCTGCCCGATCTTGGACATCAGCGCCTCCTGCTGCTGCTGCGGAGATTCAAAATAAATCTCGAGGATGCGGTAAAACGGCGGCGCGCCTTGTGGACTGCCGGTGACATGCGCCACCTGACGGCGGATAATGTTGGGCATCCGCTCGACCAATGCCAGAAAATCGGCGTAAATGTTCTCAAAGCTGTCCAAATCGGTCGGCTGCTGGAATAGAATCATGAATTTAATCATCTTGCCGTTTCGCTCTCGCCGTCGCCGGCTGGTGATGGTTCATGCCAGCTACGATACGGGATATTCAAGCATAAAGCAACCGCCGGCATGATTCGCAATCGCGCGCCGAATCGGTTATATTTTCTGGCCGACTCTTTCAATATCGAACAGGATGATGCCATGCCAACGTTACAGGATATCGGCCGGCTGCCCGACCCCGCCGACAACTGCGCGATTGCCATCCGCGATTTGGCGCGCGGGACGCTTGTCCAACAGAAGGACGCCCAATTTGCCTTGTCGCACAAGGTGCTGGAAGGCCATCGCTTTGCCATTCGATCCATCCCAAAAGGCGCGCGGCTTACCTCTTGGCGCCAGCCCTTCGGCACCGCGCTGCACGATATTCGCGCCGGCGATTATGTCATCAACAGCGGCGTGCAAATCGAGTTGGGCCGCCGCCGTCTCGACTTTAAGCTGCCGTCCCAGCCCAACTTCGACAGCCAAATCGCGCCTTATCAATTTGACGCGGCTTCGTTTCAAGCCGCGCCGCCGCTGCCAGTATACAGCCACCGGCGCAGCTTCATGGGCTATGCGCGCGGCGGCGGCCGCGGCGTCGGCACGCGCAACATGATCGTGCTGCTTGGGACATCGTCGCTGGTGGCTGGATTTGTGCGGACGCTGACGCAGCTGACCTCTGCCATGGCTGATGCTTACGCGCATGTCGATGGCATCGTGCCGATTGCCCATACCGAAGGCGGACATCGCAGCCCCAACAACCGCGAACTGCTGCTGCGGACTTTGGCCGGCTTTATGGTGCATCCCAATGTGGGCGCGGTGGCGGCGGTGGATTATGGCGGCGAAGCCATCACCAATCAAGCGCTGCGCCGCTATATGCGGCAGAACGGTTATCCATTGGAAGCTGTCGCCCATCAATTCTACTCCCTGTCGAACGCTTTTGAGGCGAATGTCGAATGGTTCAAGAATCTGCTTGGCGAATGGCTGCCACAGGTGAATCAGAGCCGCCGCGCCCCCCAGCCGCTGGGCAGGCTCAAAATCGCCTTGCAGTGCGGCGGGTCGGACGCTTTTTCGGGCATCAGCGGCAACCCGCTGGCGGCCTGGGTCGCCAAAGAGGTGATCCGCTATGGCGGGTCAGCCAACTTGGCGGAGACCGACGAACTCATCGGCGCCGAATCGTATGTGCTGGACAAAGTGGAGCGGCTCGAAACAGCGCGCGAATTCCTGGCGATGGTGGAACGTTACAAGGAATGGGTCGGCTGGCACGGCCAAACGGCTGAAGGCAATCCCTCCGGCGGCAACAAGTACCGCGGGCTCTATAACATCGGCCTCAAATCGCTGGGCGCGGCGGCGAAGCGTCACCCGGATGTGCCGCTGCATGACGTCATTGAATACAGCCAGCCCATGACCGGCGCCGGCCTCTATTTCATGGACAGCCCCGGCAATGATCTGGAAAGCGTCGCCGGGCAGGTCGCCAGTGGATGCAATATGATTTTCTTTGTCACCGGCAACGGCTCAATCACCAACTTTCCCTTTGCGCCGACCATCAAAATCGTGACCACCAGCGCCCGCTATGACCTCTTAAAGTATGATATGGATGTCAATGCCGGCGAATATCTGGATGGAAGCCCCCTGGATGCCGTCGGCGCCAAAATGCTCGATTTGACGGTGAATGTGGCCAGCGGCCAGCGGTCGCTTGGCGAACAAGCCGGGCATTATCAGGTGCAGATCTGGCGCGACTGGCGGCAAACCCGGCCGGTGAACGCCGTCATGCTGGAACGGCGGCCAGCCCCGACCGGCCAGCCTTTGCCGATTGCCGCCGACCTCGAAGCGCCCAAGCTGGAAATCCCGGTCTATGAGGTCAATGGCGCGCTGACCACCGAGCGGATTGGGCTGGTGATGCCGACCAGTCTGTGTTCGGGGCAGATCGCGCGGATGACCGCCGCCAGCCTGAACGCGCCGGCGATGGGCCGAGCGGCCGGACTGTCGCGCTTCGCCGCCCTCGTGCATACCGAAGGCTGCGGCGGCACAGTCGTTCCCGAATTCAAAGAGACCCTCATCAGCTATTTGCAGCATCCCAAACTGTGTCATGCGCTGCTGCTTGAGCATGGCTGTGAAATCACGCACAACAGCTATTTTCGCCAGCTAATGGCGGAACGCGGGCTTGACCCCCAACAGTTCGGCTGGGCGAGCATTCAGCTGGATGGCGGCATCGACGCCGTCATGCGGAAGATGATGAACTGGTTCGCCGCCCGCCTGCGGCATGATGTCCGGCCGCCGCGCAAAACGGCCGGCATGGAAGCCCTGCGGATCGCCCTGCTGACGCACGGCGAAATATCCGCCAATGCCGCCCGCGAAATGGCCAAGCTAAGTCAAATCATCGTCGGCGGCGGCGGCATGGTGATTGTCTCCGATCAGGACCGGCTGCTGGACAGCGGCTTCGCGCCGCAGCTGGGCTTGTCAGCCAAACCGGCGCCGACCTTGGCTTATGGCCAGCGGCCGGCGCAGGCCGGCTTCCATCTGATGGCGGCGCCGCGGCCGCATTGGGGCGAAACCCTCACCGGCCTAGGGGCGGCCGGCGTCGAAGTGATGCTGGCAATGGTCGGCGGGCATGCCCTGGCTGGACATCCTCTGGTGCCCGTCTTGCAGACAGCGGCCGGCGCCGCGCCGCCGGCGGATCTGGACGCGGTTTTGGCGGATGATGCCGCGCTCCACCAGGCTTTGCTTCAGCTGATCGCGGCGACCTTGCGCGGCGAGCATATTCCCAAGCATCAGCAGACCGGTGCCGATGATTTTCAGGTCCCGCGCGGGCTGATGGGCGTGTCGCTTTGATTCGACTGCGGCAAAAAACATCTGTTCTATTGCCATGCGCGGGGAAACAGAATATGATTTCTAATGAAACGTTTGCCCATTGTTGATGGGAGCGGACATGGCGGCGCCCAACTTCAAGAACCGCACTTTATATCATGGCGATAATCTGGATTTTCTGCGCGGGATGAACAGCGAAACCGTGCATCTCATCGCCACCGACCCGCCATTCAAGAAAGGGCGCGACTTCCACGCGACGCCGAACAGTCTGGCGGCCGGCGCCAAGTTCCAAGACCGCTGGTCGTGGCGCGATGATATTCAAGGGGATTGGCTAAACGACATCATCAAAGAATATCCCGAAGTATGGAACGTGATTGCGACCGCTAAGACGGTTTATGGCGATGACATGGCGGCTTATCTTTGCTGGCTGGGCGTCAGGCTGCTGGAGATGCAGCGGATATTGCGAATAGATGGCAGTCTGTATCTGCATATCGACCATACCGCGCATGCTTATGCGAAAACGCTGTTGGACGCGATATTCGGATACAAAAACTTCAGGAATGAGATTGTGTGGTCATATAACAAATGGACGAATGCGGCGAAATACTTTCAGCGTAACCATGATATATTGTTATTCTATTCCAAGGGCAATAAATATACATTTAACAAACAGTATTGGATGACAAAACACAAGGCAAAAGTTTTATCTCGTGGCTGGGATAGCAACAAAGTTTCAGGAATTCGTCAGCTTCTTGTGTACGATAGAAAGTTGGCCGCAGATGAGATAAACAAACCTAAATATGACAAAGTTGTTTATCTTGACGACAAGCCTAAAGGGACGGCAGTGTCCGATGTGTGGTCGGACATCCCGTACCTTTCAAGCCGCGCCAGCGAGCGCGTAGGCTATCCCACGCAAAAGCCGCTTGCCCTTTATGAGCGCATCATTAAGGCCTCCTCAAATGAAGGCGACATCGTGCTCGACCCATTCTGCGGCTGCGCCACAACGCCGGTGGCGGCGGAACGGACGGGCCGGCAGTGGGTCGGCATGGATTTGTGGGCCGAGGCGCATAAAATCATACTCGAACAGCTGGAGCAGGAAAAACTGGCGGTGGTCGAGGCGGAAAAAGCCAAGCAGCCGCATCTCATAACCTTTGGCGATGTGCATTATTCCCAAACGGCGCCGGTGCGAACCGACCGCGGTGAGTCAGCCGCGCCAGTACTGGAGACACCAACGCGGCGCGCGTCCAGACGATACCCGCCGCCGCGTACCCAGCATGACAATCTGCTGATTGAGCTTGGCGCTTACTGTCAGGGCTGCGGCAATAATTACAGCTTTGACCCGCGCGTGTTGGAAGTGGACCATGTTCTGCCCAAGACTGACGGCGGCACCGATGCCTACGCTAACTTGACGCTGCTGTGTCCGCCCTGCAATAAGGAAAAGCGCGACCGGCTTACCCTGTCGGGACTGCAAGATCAAAATCGTCGAAATGGCTATTTGAAACCGGAAAATGAGGGGAATATCAGCCGCGGCCGCATGGGTAAGAAAAGACGCAGAACCAGGCGCCGGCGGTGAAGCGGCCCTACCCCCGCCGCCGAGTTAGGATGGCGGAACCAGCACAATCGAGCCCGGCCTTTCAATCGCGCCGCAGGTCATGCCGTTGACGGTCTGCGCCGCCAGCGGCACAATCGCGCGCGGCATCATCCGCGCATCCAAAAACAGCAGCTCGCCCGCCTGCGGGAAGCAGACCTCGACGCCCTGTTCAACATAGCCCCAGATATCCACGGCATCAATAAAGCCGGCATCCACAATCGCCTGCACGCCGATGCCGCCGCCGTCAAGCCGCTGACACTGCACGCCGCTGCCGAGCCCATAAGTGGCGTGAACAACAATGCCGGTGGCTTGGTTCAGATCGATGCAGGTCGTCGCCAGCGGCCGCGCCGTCGCCGTCGCGGTAGGGATTTTTTCCTTCTTGCGCTTGGGCTTCGGCGTCATCGCCAGGCAAAAGCTGAAGTCGCTGTTGTCCGTGACCGCGCCGCCGTTGTAAGATCCGTAATTGTTCGCCGCCGCGCCGCCTGTCTGGACATTGTTCTCAAAGATGACGCAGCCTTCGAGTCGGACACTGCTCCCGGCCGCGCGGGCGACAATCACGTCAGGAAAACCGGAATTGCCGCGGAAGATGCCGTTGGTTATGACTGCCACGCTGTTTGCCGTGCTGGCGGTAAGAGCGGTTCCATATTGGGTGCGGCTTCCCGACTTCGTGTTGCTCAAGAACTGCACATCATTAAGATAGATATGCCCGACTCCATTCCTCGTCCCCACTACACCGCGGCCGTTGTTATTGTCTCTGAAGATGACGTTGTTGCCGTTAAGACGGCCCCCATTTTGTAATATAACAGCCACGGTGTCCGTTCTGCCAGCCTGGCGAATGGTCACATCGTTCAGATTGAGGATGCCGTTTGATCCGATGAGTAGGGTATAGCCATTGGTTGGTCCGATGATGCTGTGCCCGTTGCCGTTGATGGTGTAGGTGCCCGCTGTAAATCGCAGAAAGCCAAAGTAACTCTGCGATTGCGAGTTGCTAAACGTACAGTCCGCGGTCATGTTGAAGGTTTTTACCGTGGCGGACGCATTGAAAAAGGCGTAAGTCGTCGGCAGACCGCAGGCGCCAAACTCCGCCGCCGTAGGATTTGTCAGCTGAGTTTGGGCTTGGCTTCCGAGCGGCGCAGCGAAGAGGCAGGTTAAAGACAAACAAAGAAACAGAAAAGTCTTGACGCGCTTGGCATTCATCAGAGTCCCCTTACAGGTTACGATTACCTGACCATAAGGACTCATCCCATAAGGACTCATCCCATAAGGACTCATCCCATAAGGACTCATCCCATAAGGACTCATCCCATAAGGACTCATCCCATAAGGACTCATCCCATAAGGACTCATCCCATAAGGACTCATCCCATAAGGACTCATCCCATAAGGACTCATCCTAAAACAAGTATATTATCTGATATCCTGTTTTTGTCAAGTCTTTATTGCGGCTGTTTTGTGCAATAGCATCCAAACAGCCGGCTTGAATTAAGACGTCCCTACCCCCGCCGCAAAGCCAAATCGCGCCAGAAACCGGCGATTCGGTCAATCAAAACCGATTCAGCGATGTAAGTCGCATCAAACTCCACCACGCCATCCGCCGCGCGGATTCTCCACTCGCGCTGCAATTCGCCAATCGCCCGCGAACGTTCCGCCGGATTATGATAGCCGGCGCCAAGCGCAAGGTGAATCCGCCGCAAAACAGAATCCAACGCGGCGACCAGACAAATCACGACCCCAGTCCGCTGCATCGTTTTGAGATGACCGCTGTTCAGCAGGGCGCTGCCCGAGATGCGAATCAGCGCCTGGCGATGCAAAATCACCTCGTCCATGATCTCCGCTTCAACGGCTTTGAGGCGCCGCTCGCCATAGCGCGAGCGAATCATCGGAATCGAATCACCGAAGCGGGCTTCAACCCGGCGCTCGACATCAATCATCTCCAAACCAAGCCGTTCGGCAAGCTGGCGGGCGACGCGCCGCCGGTTCGGCTCGATGTAGCCGGTGACAATCAGATTAAAATCGTCAAGAACAGGCAGGTCAGCCGTCATGGCGCCGCCAGCCCCGATGCCACTCGTCCAAAATAGACGGCAGTTCGGCGAAAGAATGAATGCGGCCGTCCGGCGCCGTCAGCCCATGCCAGCTGTTGTTGACGCCCGGCTTCAGCCGCAGTATGGCGCGCATCCCCGACGATTGGGCGCCGCTGATATCGGCAGTCAGGTTATCGCCAATGAACACGGTCTCTTCCGGCGCCGTGCCCATCAGATCAAGGGCCGATTGAAAGATGCGCGGATGCGGTTTGAGATAGCCGACATCCGCGGCCGAAAGGCGGCAGTCCGGGAAATAATCAATCAGCCCATGCGCCGCCAGTTCGACATCGCGCATCCGCATCGGCTGCGAGGCGTTGGTGACAATTCCGATTTTGATGCCCCTGGCCCTCAATGTCTCCAGCATCGGCGGCGCATCCGGGAAAACAGCCGTCCCCGGCGCCGCGCCCCAGTCATAAGCCGCGATAACCTCGTCGAGGATAAGTTTGTCGCCGGCGACCCCCAACTCCATCAGCGTCGCCAGCAGCAGCCGCGGCATATTGGGCGCGCGGAGGGTGATGCGCGCCTTTTCCCAGGCCGAACGGGTGCCGGCCATATAGAGGTCAGTCAGCCGGTCAATCGATGCCGGAAAACGTTGCAGATTTTGGTTGATATAAGCATGGACCTTGGACAGATGCGCGGTTTCGATTTCGCGCCAGCCGAGCGTCACCCCGCTCCAGTCAATCAGGGTGTCGTCAAGGTCAAACAGAATGCCTTTGAGTTGGTTTGTCATCCGCTTAACCCCCGCCGGCGCGCTTGGCGGCCCGCTTGGCTTTGCGTTCCAGCGCCTTGCGCCGCCGCGCTTCGCGCTTGGCTTCATCTTCATTCCAAGGGGTCGGGCCAGCCGCCGGCGGCGCGCTTGCTTTGACCGCCGGCGGTTTTGCCACAACGGCGACCGGTTTTTCTGCTGCCGCCGGCGCCGACAGGACGCGGCCGCTTGAGATGGCTTCAATCGCGGCCGCGGCTTTGTCTTCATAAACGTCATAAAAGTCGGCGGGACTGCTGGCCTCCTGCATGCGCCAGGCGAGGGCGGCCGCCTCCAGCCCTTGTTCAACATCGGCGTAACGCGCCCGCCAGCCATATTTCGCCTTGATTTTGCCGCTGTCGAGGACAATCTCGCGCTTGAGCAGCCGCTCGCGCAGGGTCTCGCCGCGCAGCCGGGTCATCCATCCGCGGGCGGCAAAGCCAGGCGCGCTTAATCCGAGCGCGTGGCTAAGGGCGCCGGCGAAATCGTTGGGGCTTTGCGGCCTGTCGGCGGCGGCGTTCAGAATTTCGGCTGCGGGCTGGTCAGCCGCGGCTTCAACGAGCGCGGCGATCGCCGCCGCCAGGTCATCTTCGTGGATCCATGAGGCGCGCCGCCGGCCATTTGGCAGCCGCCGCGAGCCTTTGATGCTTTGGGCAAGCGCGCTGGTGGCGCGGCTGCCGCCGCCATAGATATAGCCAGCGCGGACAACGCGAACATTCATGCCGCTGTGAAGCCAGGCGGCTTCGGCATCGAGCATGGGCTGGTAATCGCTCCCGCGTGCGGTCTGGCTGTCTTCTGCCGCCGGATCGCCGTGATGCGGGTCATATAAATAAGCGAAGCTGATCGCAATCATCTTTTGAAGCCCATGCGCCTTGGCGGCTTGCAAAACAGCCTGGCTGCTTTTGACCAGACAGTCGGCCTGGGCGGCATAATCGAAATCGGATTGAGGCAGGCCGCCGAAGTTCTGCGGCGCGGCATGAACCAGCGCCTCGGCGTTAGCCATGCTCAAGCTGCTCAACACTTCGCTTTCACGGGTCAGATCAGGATAAACCGGCAATCCGCCAGCGCGCCGAATCGCCAGTGCGCCTTCGGCATGGTCGGTCGCCGCCGTCACCCGATGTCCCTTCCCAAGCAGCGCTTTGACGGTCGCCAGTCCGGCGCTTTCCGAACCCCCGGTCACAAAAACATTGAAGGTCTTTTTCGATTCAGCCATTGCCCTCTCTCTCTCAGCGAAAATAATCCGGCGTCATTATGCCATAAAACCACCGCCATTGGCACATCAAATTTGCCCTGCCGAGATGAGAGCGGGCCTTTTGCGCGGGTGGACGGGAGCATTCCCGCCCCTGACATTAAATCACGATGTTGACTTTCGGATCAGCGCCGTTCCGCCCAGGAATGAATACCAGCCGTCTTGGCGGTCTGCCTTGCAAAAACTGCCGCGCCGTTTCGCTTTGCAGCGCGATGGCCTGCGCCTGCTCCTCTTCGATATCAACCGCCACGGTCACCGTCTGGCGCGGCCTCCCGTCGATCATGATCACCAGTTCGACCATCTCTTCGCGCGCCAGTTCGGCGTCGTATTGCGGCCATGATTGGGTATGAACACTGTATTCCTGCCCCAAACGCGCCCACAGTTCCTCGGCCAGATGAGGGGCGAAAGGCGCCATCAAGCGCAAGACCTGGCTCATCACCCTGCGCCACATCTCGGCGCCGACCTTGCCCTGACGCAGCGCGGCTTTGAAAGCATTCTTGAACTTCATCTGCTCGGCGATGGCGGTGTTAAAGCTGAACTCCTGCAGGCCGCGGTTGATGACGGCGATGGTCTGATGCAGTTTGCGTTCAAGGTCGCGTTCAGCCGCTTCATCGCCGCCAGCCGCCGGCGCTCCCCGCAGCGCGATCTCCCAAATGTCATTTAACCAGCCCTGCGGGCCTTTGATGTTGTTCTCATTCCAGGGGCCGCCCTTTTGCCAGTCAAAATTGAACATCAAATAACAGCGCACCACATCGGCGCCATAGCGCGCGACCAATTCATCAGGATTGACCACATTGCCCTTGCTCTTGGACATGCGCTGGATTTCCAGATGGTGCTTGAGTTGATTGATGCTGTTTATCCCTTCAATATCCGGGATGACAATCTCGGCCTCCGGCAAAATCTCAACCAGCTGCGCGACCCCGGCCATATTGATGTGGATGACGTTTTCGGTACGGCGCATGATCTCGCCAAACAGGCCCTCAAAACCAGCCGGCGCCTGGTTGTAATCGCTCGCCTCGACGCGGCTCGCCAGCATTTTGCCGCCGATCATTTTGCCGCTGCACAAAACAAAATCGCCCTGCCGTTCGCCGCCCAGCACCTGACCCTGATTGCGGAGCAGAATCATCGGCTCGTCGAAAGCCGCTGCCGGGTCGCGCCCCTTTTGGCGCATCACCGCGGCGGCATCGTCGAAGACCCCTATATCCCGCAGCGCTTTGGTGAAGAAACGGGTGTACAGGAGGTGCATGACGGCATGCTCGGCGCCGCCGGTATAAACGTCCACCGGCAGCCAATAAGCCGCTTCCTCGGCGTCAAAGGGGGCGGCGTCATGGTTTGGCGAAAGGTAACGCAGCTGATACCAGGACGAACACATAAAGGTATCCAGCGTGTCGGTTTCGCGGCGGGCGGTGTCGCTCGCTTTGAAAAAGGGCTCGTGATAGGTCAATGGGCTGCGGCCGGTCGGCGCGAAATCAACATCTTCCGGCAAAACCACCGGCAGATCATCATCATCAACCGCTTTAATATCGCCATGCTCATACAAAATCGGAATCGGACTGCCCCAGTAACGCTGGCGGCTGATCAGCCAGTCGCGCAGCCGATAGCTGACCGCTTCCTCGCCCTTGCCTTCGGCTTCCAGCCAGTCGATGACCCCGCCAATCGCCGGATTGCTGCGTCCCTTGTCCTTGGTGCTGATGCTGCCGTTCATGGCGTCGGAATTGACCATGACACCCGGACCATCGTAAGCCGCGGTCATGGCATCCGCTTGCAGGGCGGCGCCATCGTTCGGCTGAATCACAACCTGGATATCCAGCCCATGCTTTTTCGCAAATTCAAAGTCGCGCTGATCATGCGCCGGCACCGCCATAATCGCCCCGGTGCCATAGTTGATCATCACATAATCGGCGATCCAAATCGGAATCTGCTGGTCATTGACCGGATTGATGGCATAGCCGCCGGTGAAGACGCCGGTCTTTTCGCGGTCAGCCGACAAACGCTCAAGCTCGGTCGCCGCCGCTGCCGCCCGAATATAGGCCGCCGCCGACTCGCTTTGGGCTTGGCTTGTGACCTGCTCAACCAGAGGATGCTCTGGCGCCAGGACCATAAAAGTCGCCCCCCACAAAGTATCGGGGCGGGTAGTGAAAATTTCAATCGGATGACGGCCCTCGACAGTGTAAAAAGTCGCGCGCGCGCCTTCGCTGCGCCCAATCCAGTTCGTCTGCATGATTTTAATCGACTCGGGCCAATCCAGCTTGTCGAAATTCAGCAGTTCATCGGCGTATCGGGTAATGGCGAAGAACCACTGCTCCATGAGTTTCTGCGCCACCGGCTGGCCGGTGCGCTCATCCTTGCCGTCAATGACCTGCTCGTTGGCCAGCACCGTCTGCAAGGATTCGGACCAGTTGACCAGGGCCGCGCCGCGGTAAGCCAGCTGATTCTCATAAAACTTCTTGAAGAACCATTCCGACCATTTGTAATACGCCGGCGTGCAGGAGATGGCTTCGCGCTCCCAATCGAACATCGCCCCCATACTGTGTAACTGAACCCGCATCCGCTCGATATTGCTGTAGGTCCACTTCCAGGGATGGATATTGCGGGAAATCGCGGCTTGTTCGGCTGGCAGACCAAAGGCATCAAAGCCCATCGGGAACAAGACGTTATAGCCCTTCATCCGCATCCACCGCGCCCGCGCGTCGGACGGCGCCATGGCAAACCAGTGACCGATGTGCAGATCGCCCGATGGATAGGGCAGCATGGTCAGGGCATAGTGTTTGGGTTTGCTCCAATCCACCTGCGAACGATACAGCTGCGTCTCGTCCCATTTTTTTTGCCACTTCTGTTCAATCTCTTGTGGCTGATAAGTTTTATTCATGCGGTTTGTTTCTCTCCAGTTGACTGCGGTTGATAAAAGGCTGCAAGCGAATATCCATCATCGCCGCCGTTTGGCGCAGCGACTGGATGCTCTGAAATCGAATCAAATGGAAAGGGAAGCGGGGGCGCGCGGTAGGAGCGGCCGCGGTGGATTACATAAGGAAAGAGCGGGTCACCCCGAAACCCGGCGACATCGTTGCTTTCATTTTCAGCCTGCTTTCATTAACTGTCGTCATCCCTGGGCGCGAATCCCATCGGCCGCCCGATGACGTGGGCTTTTATATCGGCAATATCCTGCATAAGCGCATGGATAAGCTCGATAATTTTGACCTGATTGGCTTTCAGTTCGTCTTGATTGGCGACAACGGTGTCCAGCTGGTCCAAAACCGCGCTTTGCGCATCCTCAATCGTTTGAACTCGACCTTCAAGCCGAGTGACCCGAATATCCCGTATAGCCATGATGCGCTCCGTCCTTCACCTAACCTCAATTATCACGCCCGATTATGCCTTTGTCAAGGCAATCTGAAAATTGATTGAAACCTAACCGGAAAAGGCTGCGGGAACGCTGCTTTTGTGTCAGCTTGCCGCTACGGTCTTCCATGATCTGCGATTAAGGATTCCGATGGCGGATCGGAGCGTGAATCTAATTCCGCCATCGGAATACCCAACACTACGAAAACCCATAAGGTTTTCATAATGAAGTATATCACTTTTCCTTGCGGCATGCAACGTCGAAAATGCTGACTTGTTTTTCCTGCGGGGCCGCTATGAACCGAATCCTGTATGCCGCCGACTGTCTGGGCATCCTCAACGATGCCGCTGAACCTGCCAGCATACGAACGCAAGCGAAAAGGCGCGCCGCTCAATTTATAGTCTTAGGCTTTCCAGGTTTTGCGAAGGACGCGCACCCAGTTTTTATGCGTAATCATCTCAATCAGGCGGTCATCATAGCCGGCCTTGTTCAGCGCGGCGATCAGATTCGGCAGTTTGGAAACATCCCCGACGCCCTTCGGCACCCGCGCGCCGTCATAATCCGAGCCAAAGCCGACCCGCGTTTCGCCCAGCCGTTCAACCAGATAATCAAGGTGCTTCACCATAATGTCGAGCGGCGTATCCGCATCCCAGCTGCCGTCCGCATTCAAAAAGCCGGCGGCGAAGTTCAAGCCGACCATGCCATCCGATGCCTTGATGGCGTCCAGCTGGCGGTCGGTCAGGTTGCGCGGCGTCGGACACAGGGCATGCACATTGGAATGCGTGGCGACCAGCGGCGCATCGCTCAAAGCCGCCACATCCCAAAAGCCCTGCTCGTTGAGATGCGACAAATCCAGCATAATCCCCAGTTCATTGCACCGCTTGACCAGCCGTTTGCCGGCATCAGTGAGGCCGGCGCCGGTATCTGGCGATGAAGGAAAGAGAAACGGAACGCCGTTGGCGAAAATGGTCGGGCGGCTCCAGACCATGCCCAGCGAACGCAGCCCCGCCTGATAAAAGACTTCCAGCGCATGAAGCTCCTCGTCAATCGCTTCGGCGCCTTCAAAATGAAGGATGGCCGCAAAGATGCCGCCATCAATGCAAGCCTGCAATTCGTCGGCGCTGCGAACCACCTTGACCTGCCCTTCGGATTCGGCTTCCAGTCTGAACAAATCTGACATCATCCCCAGCGCGAACCGCTGTGCATAAGCCCATTCCAGCGCCGGCGGCAGCTGTGGATCAGGCACATAATCGGGCGTGATATCCATCTTGGGATTCGGGACAAACACGGCGAAAAATCCGCCGCCCAATCCGCCCTTGCGCGAACGCGGCAAATCAATATGACCATCGGCCATCTCGGTAAAGAAGTCCTTATAGGTCAAATCCGGGTTTTGGGCAAACCGCAGCAAAGTATCATTGTGACCGTCAAAAATAGGAAAATCGGGCATGGTCATTTATCCTCTTCTAATCCATGTGAATCCCGCGCGAAACAAAAACGCAGTCCAAGCGAACTGCGCCCGGCCGCCGCCGCCATGACCAGCCTAGTTCTCTTCGCGGGAGCCGCGCCGCTTGCTGCGGACGGGAATTGGCGCACGCGCCGGCCGGCGCGCCGGCTGGGATTTTGGATCCAGAAATTCATCCAGTTCCTTCAGTATCCGCCGCCCAGCCTCAAGCAGTTCGTCCCAGACATTCCGTTTGTGTTTCGCCACGATGCAAACCTTTCACGCTCTTCATCAGCGCCCGCTCTTTGATTCAACATCTGCCTGTGGACCTAAAGGGACTCGAACCCTTGACCTCTACAATGCCATTGTAGCGCTCTCCCAACTGAGCTATAGGCCCTACTGGAACAGTCATTGTAACGCCATGCCCGAAAGCTGTCAATAGATATCGAGGCAATGTGTGAAATCGCAAAAATGGATTTGCTTTTTGTATTCATCTAAGGTATCCTTATGCTGCCGTATATTTGTTGAATTAAAGGAGATGCATCATGCAGCAGGGATTGATGGACATTGTCGTTGAATACTGCGCGACTTGAAACCACACGCCGATTGCCGTCAGTTTGACGGCCGACATCCTGAAAGAACGCGAAATTGAGGCTTTTGTCAAAAGCTGGCACATGATCCCAAGCACCGGCGGGGTATTTGATGTTTGGGTCAATGGTGAATTGATCTTTTCCAAGAAGCAGGTCAACCGCCATGCCGAACCGGGAGAAATCCGCGCCGGCATTATGAAAACGCTGGATGCGCTGCGCCCGGCCGACGTTGCGCTGGCTGGAGATTAACAGAATGAGCGCCGGGGGATATTCGCCCCCGGCATCTCACCTTCATTGGTTTCGCGGTTCGCCGCCGTCCGCATGCCAAATTGGCATGATTCAGACCGTTCTATTAAGCGCTGCTCTTGTCAGCAGACAAAATCTGTTATAAACTAAGCTGTAGATATGCAGATGCAAGCATTTCTGCATGATTGAGGGGATGTGGAGCAGCGCATATTCAAATCTATCAAACATTCTAATCAAGGAGTAGCACGATGAAACGTCTGGTTTTAATCTCATTGCTTTTGGCAGCTGTGCTTGCGGTTGGCGCAGGTCTGACGGCTGCCCAGGACGATGGCGACATTCTGGCGCGTGTCCAAGAGCGCGGCGAACTGATCTGCGGTGTGAACGCGACGCTGCCCGGTTTCGGCACCCAAAATGACGCCGGCGATTTTGAAGGCTTCGATGTGGATATCTGCCGCGCAGTCGCCGCCGCCATCCTTGGCGATGCCGGCGCCATTGCCTTCCGTCCCTTGACCGCCGCCGAACGCCCGACGGCTCTGGCAGGCGGCGAAGTCGATATGATCAGCCGCAACACCACCTGGACGCTCAGCCGCGATACCGAATGGGGCGCGACTTTCGGCCCAACCGTGTTCTATGATGGTCAAGGCGTGATGACCAAGGTTGAGTTCGGCGTGTCCACCATTGACGAACTTGCCGAAGAAAGCATCACCATCTGCACCAACGCCGGCACCACCACCGAATTGAACATCACTGATCTTGCTGACGGCATGGGCGCCGATTGGGAATTGAACACCTTCCAAGACTTTGACGCCGTGATGGATGCTTATGAAGCTGATGCCTGTGATGCCGTCACCACCGATATGAGCGGTTTGCTTTCGCGCAAAGCGACATCGGCTGACCCGGCTTCGCACGCCATCCTGCCCGGCACCATCAGCAAAGAACCCCTCGGGCCTTTGAGTCCGCAAAGCGACGCCCAATTCGCTGATGTCATTCGCTGGACGGTCTGGGGCCTGATGACGGCTGAAGAATTCGGCATCGACAGCATGAATATCGACGACTTCATGGACAGTGAAGATGCCGGTATCGCCCGCTTGCTGGGCCTTGGCGACAGCATCGCCGGCGATTATCTGGGCATCAACGACGAATTTATGGTCGATGTCATCACCCAGGTCGGCAACTATGCTGAAGTCTTTGACCGCAACCTCGGCCCAGACACCATCTTCGGGCTGTCGCGCGGCTTCAACGCCCTGTGGATAGACGGCGGTCTGCTGTATTCGCCGCCATTCCGTTAAACCGCAGGTTAGCCTAAGCTAACGCATTCAACGCGGGCTGCGCTATCATCCATTAGGGTGGCGCAGCCCGTTTGTGTTTTATGGCGCTGCCCAAGATTTGCAACTGGGTTGGCTTTTGTCGGCAATGCGGCTAAACTTTAGCTGTGATCGCGCTTACACAGAGAGATGCCTATGAGAATGCAAGCGGAAATACAGCAGGAGAGCTTATTGCCGGCAGTTTTTCGAGACGGGCGCATCTTGCAGGGGATTGCCCAGCTTGTTTTTGTGTGTATTGTGGTTTTGGTCCTGAATGATTTGGGCGCTCGGATCAACTCGGCGCTGGAATCGACCAATCAAACGCCCAATCTTGAATTTCTGGAGAATCGGGCCGGTTTCAAAATCGCGGATTCCGGCTCCTATACCTCGAACGACCGCTATATCGATGCCTTCCGGGTCGGTTTTGTCAATACCTTGCGGGTGATTTTGCTCGGCTTGCTTTCGACCACCCTCCTCGGCATCCTGGTTGGCGTGTTCCTCTTGAGTCGCAATTTTTTGGCTCGGACACTGGCGCGGTCCTATGTCGAGATTTTACGCAATACGCCTATTCTGCTGCAAATATACGCCTGGTTTTTTATTGTTATCTTTTCATTGCCGCCGCAGCCAGAATCATTCGCCTTCCCGCAAGAGGGCATACGCAGCCTGCCGCTGACACAATATGCGCTCTCGCTGATCTTTATCGGCTTTATCTGGCAGTACAGCGCCAGTATCCGCAATCGGGTTTGGCGCACCAGGATCCGCGAAGGCGTTACCGTTATAGTTGTTCTGGTGAACCTGCTGGGCATTGCTGTGCTGGGGCAGAGCAGCCCGATTGAATTTCGACCCGGCATGTATATCAGCATCAAGGGCGTTGCCATCTTTGAGTTAATCCCCTCATCGCTGTTTGGGATGTGGATGGTATTTGCTGTGATTGGCATGGTAGTCGCCGCCGGCTTGTGGCGCTACTTCGGTTTTATCACCGACACCACCGGGAGACCCATCCCGCGGCTGCGATACGCTTTCCTGTCGATCATCGGCTTTACATTTTTGGGCTGGCTGATCGTGGGCATGCGCCCCACGCCGGCGGCTATTCCTGTATTGGATGAAGAAACCGAAACCCTCATTGAAATGCCTTATGAAGCAGCGTTTCAATCCGGCATGCTAAGCATTGAGCAAGAACTGCAATTCACCCGCCAGCCGCTCATCTTCCGCCCGCCGACGCTCGACAGACGCGGCCGCAATATCGAGACCGGCATTGAAATCTCGCCCTCTTATCTGGCGGTCTTTTTAGGCTTGGTCATCTATACTTCGGCTTTCATCGCCGAAATTGTCCGCGCCGGCATCCAAGCCGTGCCCAAAGGACAGCTGGAAGCGTCGCGGGCGCTGGGGCTTTCGCGCAACGAGATGCTGCAGCTGATTATCCTGCCACAGGCTTTGCGCGTCATTATCCCGCCGCTGGGCAATCAATATCTCAATCTCGCCAAGAACTCCAGCCTCGCAATCGCCGTGTCCTATACCGATATCTTCCAGGTGACGAATACCATTATCAATCAATCGGGACAGTCGGTCACCGGCATTGTGATGGTGATGCTCTCCTATCTGCTCATCAGTCTGACCATATCTTTGCTGATGAACCTGATCAATCAACGTTTCCAATTGGTGACAAGGTAGGTGCCAGGTGTCAGAGAATAAACCCGTTGATGTCACAAAAACAGTGATTTACCATGAAGATGAACCAGCCTTGCCGCCGCCCACCCTAGAGGTCGGGCTGCCCGCCTGGCTGCGCCAAAACCTGTTTGGCTCCCCGGCCGATATCGTCATTACCATCCTGTCATCGCTCGTTATTGTTGTGCTGGTGACCAGTTTCTTCAACTGGGCGACCCGTTCGGCGAATTGGTTCGCCATTATCAACAATCAGCGTCTGTTTATGATGGAGTCTTTTGAACGCGCCTTTGAATGGCGGATCGCGATCACGGTCTTGCTTTCGGCGCTGCTCACCGGGGTGAGCTTTGCGGCCTGGGTGCGGCGAGACTCCCTGCGGACATTGACGATGATCGCCCTTGGCATACTGGCTCTGGTCGTGGCGCTGCCGTCCCTTATTGAAGCCGCTGTCGCCCAGCCGCCCTCTTATCTGACGGCCGGCAATGTCGATATTACTGACCGCGCCTCAACGCTGAAGCCGCAAAAGGAACTGGCTTTCATTGCCCAGGCCGGCGAAACGGTCTCGCTGCGCCTGGCAACCGACGAGCTTGCCGATATTGAAGCCTTGAGTCGGCTGGCCGGCTTTTCTGACCGCGCATCCAATGCGCTGGCGAACGCCGCCCGCAACCGCCTTGAACAGCAGGAAACGACCGGCGCCGTTTTTGACCGCATGGTCAGCCGTGAATTGACCGAAGCGCTGGAAGAGCGAACCCGCCTGCAAATCCGCACCTTTGTTCGCACCAATGACATGCCGGCCTCAACGAAAGATTTTGTCCGCCATGCCGGCGAACGTCTGACCGGGAATAACGGCTCGCTGGCCGAGCTAAGAGTCTGGCTGAATCGGCTGGAAGACGCTGCCAAAGCATTGGACACCGAAGACGAAGCGGTCATCCTGGCGCTGGAAGCTGTTGAGGATGCGGCCGCCGGGCTTTCGGTTGAAGGCGGCCTGACCGCAGCGGTCCGCCAGACGATGGACAGCCTGACGCAAACCGTCCTTGCCAGCGAACAAATCGAAGACCTAGGCGAATCGCTGATAACGCAGCTGTCCGAAGATCTGATCGGCGCGGCCGGGGAAAATGATGATGAAGAAGAACTCATCCAACCCTCGCCGGCCGAAACCGACTTTCTGCGTGAAATGTTTGTGCGTCTGCTGACGCCGCCGTCAGTCATCGATATCTACCGCCTCGGCCAAACGCCGATGCGCGTGACAATTTATGACGCCCAAATGCAGCAGGTTCTGGCAGCGGGCGTCGTAAGCGCCGATGGCGAGACGGTCGCGGTCGAAATCCCAAGCGACGGCTGGTATGTTTTGTCCAAAAATGCAGTCGAAGGCGAAGAGGGGACGGCGATTCTGGCGGTCCATGGCATTTTCCCAATCGTGCAGCGCACCCTTAGCGCCACCGAATCAGTGTATGTTCGCCTGACTGACAGCGAATTGGAAATCACCGGCGACCGCCCGCAAATCGACGGCGCCAACATCCCCTTTGCGGTCCTGATTGACAATCAGTTCCGCGGCCTGCGCGGCCTGCCAGTCTATCTCACTCACTTTATCCCGCTCTTCTTTAGGCAAATCGAGGCGCTGCTCCTGCCCTTCTTTATCACCTTGGCCTGGGGTTTTGTTCTGGGTCGCGCGCTGGCGCATCTGCTTGGTGAAAACACGGTCTTTAACAGCCCTTCCAGCCGCGCGATGGTCTTGGCTTGGGCGATGTCGCCTTGCCTCATTCTGCTGGCCTATTTCGCCTTGCCGGCCGGCGGCGCGGCTGCCGGCATGATGGCTGTCATCCTGAAGCTCGCGGCGGCTTTTGGCGTGGCTGTTTTGGTGAATCGAATCGACGGCTGGCTCAACCGCGCCAACCGCGGCGAAGATGCCGAAGCCTCCATCACCAAGCTGCTTATGTATGGCTGGGGCATCTATCCTCTGGTGATGTTTGTTTTGACTTCTGGGGTGGGCGGTTTGTCCGGCGCGGCGCTGGGCAGTATGGCCGGCGGGCTGGTCTGGCTGCTGCTGATGTACTTCATCGGGCTTAATTTCAAGGGAAACGCCGGCTATGGACTGCTCGTCGCCGGCTTCTTCCTGCAAATTGCCCAGGCCTTTGTCGTGAATATCGTCTGGGATGGCTGGACAGACGCCGCCGTCGGCTCCATCTTAATCTGGCTGCTGCTGGCGGTGATTGGCCTTGGGTTGGGACTGCTGGGAACATCCCTCAAAGACAGGATGGATTCGGTCAGCAGACGCTTGGGGTATCTGATATCCTGCGGCGCATTTGTATTTGTCTTGAGCAATGCCAACCTGCTTGGGCAGCCTGATGATGCGGCCGTCCTGGCGCTGGCCGGGCTTGCGTTTTTCCTGTGGTTCGGCTGGATGTTTTTTACCGGCGTGCATCGCTGGACGTCCAACCGCATTATGATAGGTTTGCTTTTGCTGACGTTCTTGTGGATGCAAACCTGGACCGCCCTTGACCGCTGGTCGATTATCTACTTTATCCTGTGGCTGATCGCTGGCGCCATTGTCTTTCGCCGGGGCGAAAAAGCCCAAGACGAGCAGCCTAAAGCCTTGAATAAAAGCGGGTGGCTCTTCCACCGCTTCGCCATGCCGGGCATGTTTGTGACCGCCTTGGCCTGGCTGCTGGTCTTGTTTGTCATTCCAACCTTGGTACGCGGCTTGGAATCTGGCGGCGTGCTGCAAACATCCCCCGACGATTTGCTGCCCTTGTCGGATAAACGGCTGTGGGGCGGCCTCATGCTGACTATGCAGCTGACCATCCTCGGCATCGTCGCCTCTTTCCCGATTGGTCTGGCGCTGGCTCTTGGACGCCGCAGCAGCCTGCCGGTGGTCAAATATGCCTGTATCCTGTATATTGAAATGGTGCGCGGCGTGCCGCTGATCACGGTGCTGTTCATGGCGACGCTGCTTGTGCCGCTGATTGACCCGACGCTGGCGACCATCGAAAACGCGGTGCGGGCTTGGGTCGGCATCACCCTGTTCAGCGCCGCCTATCTGGCGGAAAATGTGCGCGGCGGCCTGCAATCCATTGCCAGAGGACAAACCGAGGCCGCGCAGGCGATTGGCCTGTCAGCCTGGCAAACAACCTTGCACATCCTGCTGCCCCAAGCGCTGCGGGCGGTGATTCCGGCGCTGGTGGGACAGTTTATCTCGCTGTTCAAGGATACATCGCTGGTATTCATCGTCGGACTGGCGGAGATCACCGGCATCGCCGTGCGGGTGGTCGCCCAGCCGGAGTTCCTGCAAAAACGACAGGAAACCTTTTTGTATGTCGCCATCCTCTACTTTGTGTTTAGCTATATCATGTCTTATATCAGCCGTCGGGTCGAAGCGACGGGTTCGGGGGCGGCGCGGGCGCATCAGATTTAACATTTCAGAATCATAATCACCCCGACAAAGACAGGTTTATGGAGGTTTATGAATATGGAAGACTCTGGCAAGCAAATGATGGCTGACGATGAGCCGGTCATCATCTGTCGCAACATGAACAAATGGTTCGGCGACTTTCATGTACTGCGAAATGTGTCGATTGAGGTCATGCCGCAGGAAGTGCTGGTGATTATCGGGCCCTCCGGCTCCGGCAAGTCGACCTTTATTCGCTGCATCAACCGGCTCGAGGAACATCAGGAAGGACAGATTATCGTCCAGGGCATCGAGCTTAGCCACGATGTCAAAAACATCGCCGAGATTCGCCGGGAAACCGGCATGGTGTTCCAGCAGTTTAACCTGTTCCCGCATTTGACCGTGATCGACAACATCTCCCTGGCGCCGATGAAAGTGCGCCACTGGGCCCGCGACAAAGCCGAACAGCGGGCGATGGAACTGCTGGAGCGGGTGGGCATCCCCGAACAGGCATACAAGTACCCCGGCCAACTGTCCGGCGGTCAGCAGCAGCGCGTGGCGATTGCCCGCGCCTTGGCCATGGAGCCCAAAATCATGCTCTTTGATGAGCCAACCTCGGCCCTCGACCCAGAGATGATTAAAGAAGTGCTGGATGTCATGCAGGAACTGGCGAGAAGCGGTATGACCATGCTGGTTGTCACCCATGAGATGGGCTTTGCGCGTGAAGTTGCCGACCGCGTGATTTTCTTTGATATGGGACGGATTGTCGAGCAAGGCCCGCCGGAAAACTTCTTTAGCCCGGATGTTGAGCATCATCCGCGAACACAGGAATTCCTTGATCAGATTTTATAATGGAAGCGGCTCGGGGCAGAGGCGGGCCTCTATCCCGAGCCACGGCTGCTATTGCCGGCGGGGTTCATGGCCATACACTTCGGTATCCGGATGGAAGGCAGCCCAAGCAAACCAGAAATGCGGGAAAGCGTTAATCTGCCGCAGCTGTGCGCCGGCAAGCTCGCCGGCGGTGGCGGCGCCAAATATGTTCCAGCGACTCCCCGTCTGTTCATCGACAATCGCATTATCCTCGGCGCGGAAACGCAATACCTGCCCCTGAATGCGGCGCTCAAACAATCCAGCCATGCCGACATCCCGCGATGAATCAATATCGGCGGCATCCAATGCGCTAAAAGCCCCGGCCTGCCACAGGGCAGCCACATCGACGCCGGCGATGGTGTCGTTGATGGCGATGGCTTCGGCGAGCTTTTCGAAGGGATAAGCCACGCTGACATCATCGATAACAGCGCCGAGGACGCGCTCGGTCGCGAACAGGCGACTGTCTGGCGTACCGGAAAATAGGAAGGGCTGCGAACTGCGGTCATAATTGACATAAGGATTGCGACCATAACGCCGCGTCTGCGGCGACAAAACCTCGCCATTTGGATACTGCGCCTTAAAAGCGGCGTAGCCAACCAGCTGTGAAGGCACAATATCCAGCAGGGTGTTGGTATAGCTGCCGACCAGCCCTTCGCCAGTGAACTGCTGCCAAAGCGACTGTGTTTGGTCATCCCACATAATCAGGTCGCTGTGCCGCAGGAGGCCGCTCACGCCAAACCGCAAGACCGCATCGCCAACCTGGCGCTTGAAGACAATCGCGCTGTTGCACAAGGGGCAGAATGTCACTGCAATCGGAGTTTCCTCAATCGCGTCATTGACAATTTCATGCCGCGTCAAAATGGCAAGTGGATAGGCGCGCGCAGTCCCTTCGACGGCTGCGGCAATGACCGGTGAGCCCGGTCGCAGCCACAGATCGGCGGCGGCTTGGCTGTCAAAGCTGGGCTGGTCGATGGGTGGAATGCCGTCACGGCCGACGCCGCCCGAAATAATCTCGGAGAATATGCCTTCCTGCTGCTGGCAGACATCCATCAAATCCCAAACCCGCTGCCAATTTGCCAGTGTATCGGGATTGTCAAACGGGGCCGGCGGATGATCGCAGGTCAGCTGCGCCTGTGACCGAACTGGCATCATCCAGGCTGCCAGAGCGAACAGGCATATCGATAGAAGTTTGAGTCGATTTTGCATGATGATGTCCTTTGCTGGAATCCGTTTTTATTTTTCAATTATATCATGTCTTGTCCAATGCGGTCTCGGGATAGAAGGCGGCCCAGGCAAACCAGAAAGGTCGAGAAATTGACATTCGGCTTCAGGGCTATTGCACACTGGATAATATGAGAGTATCTTAT
The DNA here is from genome assembly GCA_965203755.1 of Phototrophicaceae bacterium. GTDB lineage: Bacteria > Chloroflexota > Anaerolineae > Aggregatilineales > Phototrophicaceae > UBA6055. Next base: position 1,988,531 of record OZ241910.1, read on the forward strand.
GAGCGGTTTCGGAAAAATGGCGCCGACAGAAAGGGTCTGCCGCACATGAAAGCCACTCCATCAAAGCGAACAGCCGTATGGAATGCCGCCCTCGCGCTGCTTGCCGGGCTGGGCATCCTGGTCGCCCTGCTTGGCATTGGGATCGATGCGCTTCCGGGCAGCTATCCCGGCTTGAGTCTGCCGCAGCTGCTGCTGACGGCCGCCGGTTTGACGCTGGCTCTGGTCGCGTTCGCCTTGCGGTCAGCGGCTGTGCGCGGGCGGGTTCTCCAGAATATGAGGAAGCATTGGGCGCCGGGTCTGCTCATTACCGTGATGACGCTGATTGTTCTTGAGTTCGTTTTAGCGGCTGCGAACATCCACCCCTACTTCCCGCCAGATATTCCGCAACAATTTCTTGCTTGGAAACCGTGGCGGACCTGTGATGAAGTCGGCTGTCGCCATATCTACGATGCCATGGTCGCCGCCTGTGAGGATGGCAAGATTTCCGACCGGCGCTGTATCGTGAATCGGCAGGGCTATAGTGATACGCAGGACTTTGTGTGGGACGATGACTTTGATGAGCGAATGCGGGTTCTGATGCTGGGCGATTCATTTGCATTTGGCTGGTCAGCCGATATCGGAAAATCGTACGTCGAGACCATCGAAGCGAACTTTCCGCAGAGCATCGTCTGGAATACCGGAATGATTACCACGGGGACCGAGCAGGCTTTGGCATTGTTTCGGGTGTATGCGCCCGTGCTTCAGCCGCAGCTTGCCATTCTTGGCTTCTATAGGAACGACTTCAGAGACAATACCTTGCCGATGGATACCCAGCTTTGGGTCGGCGAGGACGACCGGCGAATTTTTCTGCGGCGACAAGCTGATGACAGCGGCAATGTGATGGTGTCGGACAAACAAAAAAGCTATTATTATTATTTGCATGGTGTTGAGCCGCCCGACAGCGAACTGGAGCGGCGCATCGGCAGAACGCGGCTGGGGTCGCTGCTGCTGCGGGTGATGGATATGGCGCAAGGGAAAGCTCGCACCCGATGGGACCGGGGTGTTGATATCACCCGCGAATACCTGCGGGACTTGCGCGATGCGGCTATGGCGCAGGATACTGCCTTGCTGGTTCTGTTGATTCCAGATCGGGAGGATCTTCTCGCTCCTACGCGGCAATATGAAAATGCGCTTATGATTATGGCGGAACTGGAGATGCCTTACCTTAATCCGATCCATGCGCTTGACAGCCGCGACTATATGCCGGGCACTGACCGTCACTGGAGTAACGCCGGACATCAGAAAGTTGGGAATATGCTAAGCGACTGCCTGGCAGTCTTTCAAATCAGCGGCGACCTGTCCGACTGCGAACAGGTCAAGATGCCATCAGGAAAATCCGAAGCGTAATGGCAAAGCGGCGCAGCGCCTATATCTGCTCCAACTGTGGCAAACGCAGCGCCGGCCCCTTCGGCCGTTGCCCGGCATGCGGCCAGTTTGGCACTATGCAGGAGCATATTGAAGCATCGCGAAAAACCACGCGGCCGGCAGGTGGCCTTTCGCGTGCATCTCCCATACCCCTGGCGGACATCAGCCAGCAGGAAGACCCGCGCATTCCCGTGCCGATTAGCGAATTCAGCCGCGTCTTGGGCGGCGGGCTGGTGCCGGGCAGCCTCGTCCTGCTCGGCGGAGAGCCCGGCGTCGGCAAATCAACGCTGGTCATTGAACTGTCGGCGCTGCTGGCAGATGCAATCGGCGCTGTCTTGTATGTCAGCGGCGAAGAGAGCGCGAGCCAAATTAAAATGCGGGCCGACCGCCTGGGGCTGAATGCGCCCGATTTGTATCTGCTGACCGAAACCAATCTCGGCAGCATCTTCGCGCAGATCGAGCGGCTTAAACCTAAACTGGTGATTATCGATTCGATTCAGACAACCTATGCCGACGAACTCAAATCCTCACCCGGCTTGGTGTCGCAGGTGCGAGAATGCGCCATCCGTTTGCAGACCCTCGTCAAATCGACCGCCGTCACCGTGCTGATGATCGGGCATGTAACCAAAGACGGCAGCATCGCCGGGCCGCGGGCGCTGGAACATATTGTCGATACCGTGCTCTACCTCGAAGGCGATCCCTTCCAGCAGTACCGCCTCCTGCGGAGTGTAAAAAACCGCTTTGGAGCGACCAGCGAAGTCGGTGTATTTGAGATGCAGGGGCGGGGCATGGTTCAGGTCGAAAATCCCTCGGCGGTTTTCCTTGCCGAGCGGGTGGTGAACGCCTCGGGTTCAGCGATTGCGATTACGATGGAAGGCACGCGCCCGCTCCTGGTCGAATTGCAGGCGCTGACCAGCCCAACCGCTTTTGGCCATGCCCGCCGCACCCCCAACGGCGTCGACATCAGCCGTCTGCTGCTGATTAGCGCCGTGCTGACCAAACGGATGCGGCTGAAGCTCTGGGAGCAGGACATCTTCATCAATGTCATTGGCGGTATGAAAATCACCGAACCGGCTTCGGATTTGGCGATGGTGGCTGCGATTGCTTCCAGTTATTATGACCGGCCGGTGCCGGCTGATTTGGCGATGGTGGGCGAAGTCGGATTAAGCGGCGAAATTCGGCAGGTGAGTCAGTTGGGCGCGCGATTGAACGAAGCCAGCAAAATCGGCTTCAAACGCGCCGTAATCCCCAAGATTCGCCGCAAAACCGAAGCCATTTCCGCCGCCGTCCAACGGATTGAAGTCGGCAATGTGGCTGATGCTCTGCGGGCCATCCTGCCACCGCCTTAGCTGTTTTGCTCCCTGTCGGACAATCAGGGATATTTGCGATTGAGCAAACGCGCGTAGGGAATGGTCTCGCGCACATGACCGAGGCCGCAAATCCATGCGACTGTGCGTTCAATGCCGATGCCAAACCCGGCATGAGGCACGCTGCCAAACTTACGCAGGTCAAGATACCATTCATAAGCCGCGCGCCCCAAGCCCATCTGCTCAATGTTCTGCTCCAGCAGCGCCAGGTCATGGATGCGTTCGCTGCCGCCGATAATCTCGCCATAGCCTTCCGGCGCCAGCAAATCAACGCTGCGGCACACCTCCGGGCGGCCAGCCAGCGGCGTCATATAAAAGGCTTTGATGGCAGTCGGATAGTGATAAACAAAAACCGGCCGGGCGAACATCTCTGCCAGCGCCGTTTCGTGCGGGCTGCCGAAGTCTTGGCCCCATTCAATGGCGAGTTCGGCTTTTTGCTGCGGATCATCGCTTTCGTCATGCAGCTTTTGCAGCCGCTCAATCGCCTCATCATAACTGATGCGGGCAAAGGGCGCGGCGACCGCCTTCAGTTTTTCGGCATCGCGGCCGATAATCTCCAATTCCTGCTGATGTTTTTCCAAGACTTTCCCGACCACAAAGGCGACCATCTGCTCCTCGATTTCCATCAGCTGCTCAAGGGTGCAGAAGGCGATTTCCGGCTCAAGCATCCAAAATTCAATCAAATGCCGGCGGGTTTTCGATTTTTCGGCGCGGAAGGTAGGCCCGAAACAATAGACTTTGCCGAAAGCCATGATGTTGGCTTCGTTATAGAGTTGGCCGGTTTGCGCCAGAAAAGCCGGTTCGCCAAAATAATCAAGTTCAAACAGGGTCGTGGTTTCTTCACCGGCGGCCGGCGTGATAATCGGCGTATCGACAAGTAAGAAATCATGGTCATCCAGCCAGTCGCGCAGCCCTTTGATAATCGTCGCCCGAATCCGCAGGATCGCCCACTGCCGACTGCTCCGCAGCCACAGATGCCGCTGGTTCATCAGAAATTCAGCGCCGTGTTCTTTGGGCGCAATCGGATACTTCTGCGACTGCTGCACCAGTTCCAGCCGGCGAATGCCAATCTCGAAGCCGCCGGGAAAGCCGGGCGCGCGCTTGTCGGCGCGGACCGAGCCAGTGACAATCAGAGACGATTCTTGCGTCAGCCCTTTGACGATTTCAAATGTTTCGGCATCCATCTCTTTTTTGAAGGCGACGCACTGCGCCTGCCCGCTGCCGTCGCGCAGGAGGATGAATTGCAGCCGGCCCTTGCCGGTCTTGCTGTAGACCCAGCCGCGTACAGTGACCTCTTGCCCTTCATAGCGGGCGATATCTTGAATGCGGATGACTTCGGCCACAGCCCGTCCTTTATGTTCGATTCCAATTCGCACGCGACATTATATCACGCCCGGCTATACTTCAACCACCTGTCCGACGGCCGCCCGCAGCAGGCGGTCCCACACCGCCAGCCCCAGCCCCGTCGGCGACGGCGCCCGCGCCAAAATCAGGTCGATGCCTTGTTTGTCGAGCGCGCGCAAAGCCGCAAACAGGCGCAAGGCCGCTTCGTCGACCGTCGCGCCCAGACCGACGATGGCGACATCCAGCCCGGCGAACTGGACCGCATCCCCATCCAGCGTCATCACCCCCACGCGGCCCTTGGCGGCGATGAGGCCGCGCATGGCATCAAAAACCGCCTCGTCATGCTCGCCCCGAAACAGGATGACCTTGGCCTTGGGCGAATAATGCTTGAGCAGTGTTCCCGGCGCCGGCGCGGCCGCGGCATCCGCCGCCAGATAGGACGGCTGATAGATAACCTGCGGCATGACCTGGCGCAGCGCCTCCAGCGAAACGCCGCCCGGACGCAAAACCCGCGGCGCCGACTCAATCAGGCTGACTATAGTCGATTCGACGCCAATCGATGCGCTGCCCCCGTCCAGCAGCAGATCAACATGTCCCGCCAAATCATCCATGACATGCTGCGCTGTGGTTGGGCTGGGGCGCGAAAATGTATTGGCGCTCGGCGCGGCGATGGGCAAAGCCGAAGCGCGCAGCAATGCCAGCGCGACCGGATGATCGGGCATACGGACGGCAGCCGTGTCCAGCCCGGCGGTCACATTGGCGGGAATCTCCGCCTGTTTTTTCAGGATGAGCGTCAATGCGCCCGGCCAGAAGCGGCGGCTCAATGTATAGGCGAGGTCGGGAATATCCATGGCGATCTGCGCCAGTTGGTCCTGCTGCGCGATATGCACAATCAACGGGTCATTGACTGGGCGTCCCTTGGCGCGGAAAATTCTGCCGACGGCTTTGTCATCCAAGGCGTTCGCGCCCAGCCCATAAACGGTCTCGGTCGGAAAGGCGACCAATCGGCCGCGCCGAATCATCTCGGCCGCCGCCTGAATGATATCCTGCTCGGGCGCGGCCGGATCCACTCGGTATCGCTTGGTTTGGGTGAGATAGGGCTGGTGCATCATGATCCTGACATTGGTTTTCGATGGCCGCCGCTTTGTTGTGCATTTTTCGATTTTATTTTACCATGTGTTTAACGCTAAGCTGCGTTTCACATCCACGGTCGGGGCTTGGTGTAATTGCGTTCAAAGAGGAGGTGCGCGATGACCATTTTAGTCACGGGAGCCGCCGGCTGCCTAGGCAATCAAACCGTTAAAAAACTGGTGACCTTGGGCCATCCGGTGCGGGCGATGGTGCGTCATCGGGCAAAAGCCGAAATTCGCTTGGGGGATGTCGCTGACAGCATCGAAATCGTGACCGCGGATGTGACTGATCCGGACAGTTTGCCGGCAGTCATGCGAGACTTGAGCGCGGTGATTCATTATGCTGCGATTGCGATGGAGAAGGGCGGGCAGACCTATGAGCAGGTGAACTATCAGGGAACGGTCAACGTGCTTCATGCGGCCGCGGCCGCCGGCGTCAGACGTTTCATCAATATGAGCCAGAACGGCGCCCGCGGCGATCTGCCTTACCGCTTCCTCGCCAGCAAAGGCCGCGCCCAAGAATACGTAGCCGCGTCCAACATGGCATGGACAGCCTTGCGCCCCTCGGCCATTTTTGGCCCCCAGGATGATTTTTTCAATACCTTCGCCCGCCTGCTAAAAATCACGCCGCTGGTCTTCCCGCTGATTGGCGGCGGTCATGCCCGCTTCCAGCCGGTTTCAGTGCATGATGTGGTTGAAGCCGTGATTCGCAGCTTGGATGACCCCAGCGCTGTCGGCAAAGAACTGGCTTTGGGCGGGCCTGAAGTCTTGAGCCTGGGCGAAATCGAAAGGCGGATTATCCAAGCCATGAACGCCCGCCGCTGGCTGCTGCCGGCGCCGCTGGCGCTGCTGCGTCCGGCTGTGCTTGTCATGCAGGCGGTTCTGCCGGGGTCGCCAGTGAGCGCCAGCTTGCTTGAACTGCTGTCTGTTCCCAACACGGTCGCTGACAATGCCCTGGTGAATCACTTTGACATCCAGCCGATTCCGTTTTCCGGCGAGCATATCCAATATCTGAACGATAACACCATTGGCGATGCACTGGCGAAGTTCCTGCGAAACGCCACCGTCAGCTAAAGCCTAATTTTTCAGCAAGTCCTCAAAAATTTGGGTATAGGCGGCGGCGGCGGCGGCGGTTGAGAAATGACGGCGAATATGCTGTTGTCCGGCTTGACCGACTTGCCGCCGCCGGTCGGCATCGCGCAATAGACGAATGACCTGCCGCGCCAAGCCGGCCGCGTCTCCTGAATCGACCAGAAAGCCGGTTTCGCCATCTATAATCGTCTCCGCCGGGCCGCCCGTCCGCGTGCTGACGACCGGCTTGCCGCAAGCCATCGCTTCCAGATTCGCCTTGCCATAGCTTTCAAAATCCGAAGCGCAGACCACGACATCGGCGGCGGCGTAAACCTGCTCGACATCATGGCGAAAGCCGATGTAATGAAGCCGGCGGCGTAATATCGGGCTGCCGCCGGCTTGCGCCAGCATGTCATCGCGGTAGCGCCGGTCGGCGGCGCCAAAGGCATCATCGCCGGCGACGATGAATTGGACCTCGGGTTCTTGCGCGGCGACCTGTTCCGCCATCGCCTGAAAGACATGATGCCCCTTCACCGGCTGGAAGCGGGCTATCATGGCAACCACCTTGGCCTCTGGTTGGATGTGAATCTCCCGCCGCAGGCGGCGGCCGTCCAGGTCGGGAATGAAGCGCTCGATGTTCACGCCGGAATAAACGACCGGTATCCGGCCGGCCGGCATAAAAGGCGGCGAACCCAAAAAGCCGTCGCGAATGGCGCCGGAACGCGCGACTGTAGACCGAAGCCGACGGAAAAAATCCCGCTGCCAGAACTTGGGCCTGAACCACCAGCCGTGCACGGTCCAGGTAAGCGGAATGCCAGCCTGCCGCGCCGCCGCCGCCATCAGGGGCAGGGTATGATAATCGCTGTGGACAAGTTCAATAGTCTTGTCTCTGATGAGCCGCGCGAAGCGCCGCACCACCGGAAATCTTGACCAAAGCGGCGGCGCAAACCAGGTGGTCGCGCCGCGGTAGGGAATGATATCCGTCTCCCAGCCCATCGCGCGCCATCGTTCCCCCAGCTTCCCGTCAGCGGGCAGCAGCAGGTGAGGTTCATAGCGGTTTGCATCCAGCGATTCCGCCAATGTCAGCAGATCGGTTTCGCCGCCGCCCAATCCGGTGTACCACGATGCAAACAAAATCCGCTTCATCGTTCCAGCCAGCGAGGCTGCTCGCACAGGGGGGGGACATTGTACTGCCGGCGCTCGGCGCAGGTCAGGCCGCGGGGGCTGAAGGTCGATTGGATGCGCTTAAGCAGTTCGGGCCGGCTTTCGACCTGCCAGAGCCGATAGGCCCCGGCGCGGTCGCGGGACAAAATGCGCCGGCCGTCCTGGCTAGGGCTGAAATCAAGGACACCGTTCGGGTGGACATACTGCCGATCAATCGCCGCCGCTGCCACATCCCAAAGAATCAGACGGTTATCGTCGCTGGCGGACAGCAGGCGGCTGTGCTGCTCTTGATAATGCAGTTTGCGGATGGCGGCTTGATGCCCGATGAGGCGCGGCAAGACCTCGCCGCTGGCTGTGTCGATGATTTGAATGCTGTGGTCGCTTAATGCCAGCAGGAGATGCTCGCCGTTCGCGGTGAGTTCGCCATGCTGGACATCGACAAAAGCCTGGCGCTTGACCGAACTGTCATTCAGCGAAAGCACAGTTAAACTCGCCAGGTCGTTATCCAGCTGCGCCAAGAAATACAGCTTGTCCCCGGCGGGGCTGAAAGCCATGCGAAAACGTTCGCTGAAGGGAAAATCAGGCGCCAGCCCCAAGGCATAGCTTTGCCGCGGCGATGCGGTCGCCGTTTCCCACAGCGCCGCGCTTTCGGCATGGAGGGTCATAAACAGGCTGCCATCGGCGGCGAACCGCGCCATCCATGCCGGCCCCAGACCGCTCGCTGGCAATGGCTGCGCCGCGCCGCTGTCGGGACGGAGATGCCATAATTCACCGGAGCGAACGCTGATAAGCACATGATCGCCAGTCGGCGCCAAAGCCAGGTCCTGAATGTCATTCATGTCCACTGTCCAAGCCGCTTGTTCGCTGCCGGTGACGGCATCATAGACGGCGATGCTGTTTTCGCTGTGAACGGCAAAATGCGAGCCGCTTGAGTTCATGCGGGCGATGCGGCTGTCTTCAAATGCGGCAATGATTTCTTGGGTGTCGCTGTTCTGCAAGACGGCGCCGCCGCGGCTTGCAATCAGCAGCCCTTCGCCAGATGCGTTGAGGGCCGTTCCAGCTATCGCATCCGGCAAAACCGGCGGGTTTAACGCGGCCGCGCGGCTTAGGATTCGATAGGCTTGGTCGAGGTCGTCGAGGGCCAATGCCAAGACCAGCGCCAAATCGACATCGCCGGCTTCAAGCGCCTGCTCGGCGGCGAGGAGCAGGGGCGGGTCGCTGGTTTGGACGGCGCTGGCGAAAACCTGGGTGGCATCCGGCGATTCGGCTTCGGCTGGCGCGGCGAGGGGCGGAGCGGCCGTTGATGGTGTATCAGTCTGTGCCATCTGTGTGATGGCGTCGGCGACGCTGGCGGCGATGTCGGCCAGCGCCACTGCCGAGCTTGCGGTCGCGGCTGTCGCCAAGCCAAGCGCCGGCGCTTGTGTCTGGACGCTTTCGGCCGCTGCCGCGACGGTGGCTGTGGGACGATTCGCCACCGCGTTTTGCAGCGAGCCAACCACGACGGCGATTCCGATCAGGACGGCGACCGCCAGCATTTGATAAACGGACAGGCTGCGCTTGGCGGCTGGTTTTTGACGGCGGCTGGCGTGAATGTATTCGACCTGAAGCGGGGATGGCTTGGGCAGCCGATTGGCGCCGTCGGCCAGCCACTGACGGGCTTGATGGACGCGTGTCGGCGGCAGCAGCAAACTGTCGGCGCGCTTGTTTTGATGCCAACGGCTGGCATAAACAAGCAGTTCGGTATGCAGCCTGATATGCTGATTGGCGACGGCAAGCTCCAATAATTTCTGAATGCCATCTTCCAAAGCATCCTGCTGGCGGAAAAAGATATAGGGATTTTCGGCAATCGCCGGGTGGACGTCCACCTTGATATCTTCATCCACAATCAAGGTCACCAGACGTTTGCCGCTGCTGACGGCGTACTGGATGAGTTCGCCGCAGGTCTGGCTGGCGGCGGATTGGGGGGAAAGGACAATGGCGACCAGATGAGAGCGCAGTATGTCGGCTTTGAGTTTCTTTTTCCCTTCATCGGTTTTGCCGAGTTCGGCTTCGCTGACCTGGCAATCGACATCTTTGGCGGTCATGCGGGCATCAATGCGCCGCACAAAGCGGAGGTCGGCTGGGTGATAGATAAAGGAAATATCGCAGAGCTTGTTGGTGTTCAGCATGGTTCAGTTTTATTGATGATACGGCGTCTATGCCAAGTATAGCACAGCCGCGCCGCCAGCAAAAAACCGCCAGCTTGGGCCGGCGGTCTTGTGTACAGCGCTGTCTTTATCACGGTCTGTTTTTCGGCTTATTGGCCGGGCTGATGGGCGATGCGGCCTTCAAGCGCGACGGTGATGGGGCTGTTGGCGGCGATATAGTCAGCCACAACCTGATCCAGCGGCCGTCCTTGGTCATAGGGGTTGATGGCGTTGTCGGCCAGAACCGAATAGCCGTCGCCGCCGGCGCGGATAAAGTCATTGGTGGCGACCCGGTAAATGGCGGCTGGGTCGACGGCGACATATTCGCCGGCCCGCAAGACCTCGGCGCTGACGATGCGGCTGCCGACTTCTTGGGTGGCGTCAAAGACATAGCGCAGCCCGGCGACCTGCATGAAGCGGCCGGAAGCGCCGTCGACCATTGGATTATTGTCCTCATCAAGCTGAATGCGGCTGACGCTGTTTTCCAGCGTCGCGATCACATCGGCGCCGCTCAATTCAAAGGCGCTGATCAAGTTGCCGAAGGGCAGCACGGTCAATACTTCGCCGCGCGTTACCTCGCCGGCGTCAATGTCGGCGCGGATGCCACCGCCGTTTTGGAACACGATGTCGGCGCCGGTTTCCTCCAGCACAGCATCCGTGATCATGTTGCCGAGCAGGCATTCTTCAATGCGGCACAGCCGCGGGCTGGCGCCGGTCAAGGCGATGCTGGCTTCACCCACTGGCTGGGAATTCAGGGCGGCAAGCGGTTCGGCCAAGTCGGCGACCAGATCGGCGACCTCCGGGTCGGGGCTGATGTAGCGGCTGAGCAGAATGGCATCGCCGTCCCAATCGGTCAGCAGGCCATCGGCGTCAAATTCGACATCGAGGCGGCCGAGATAAACGGTTCTGGTGCCGGCCTGCACGACCAGCACGGGTTCGCCGCTGGCGCTTTCCAGCACAGTTGGATACTCACCCAGAGCGCCGGCGTAGGTATTGCTAAGGAGGGTATTGCTGTCGCCGCCGATCACAACATCAACACCGCTGACCGCCTGGGCAATTTCAAGGTCGGCGCCGTAGCCAATGTGGGTCAAGAGGATAATTTTGTTGACGCCGGCGGCGGTCATGGCGTCGACCTGCTGCTGGGCTATGCCAATCAGGTCGCGTTCAAAAACCAGCGTTTTGCTTGGTTTCGACAGAATTGCGGTTTCGGGTGAGGTCAAACCGATGATGCCGATGGATTCGCCGCCGACTTCAAGGATGACCGATGGATCGACCTGGCCGGCCAGCAGGGGATCTTCGCTGAAATCAACATTGGCGGTCAATGCCGGGAGGTCCAGCCCGCTAATGAAATCGGCGAGGACTTGGCTGCCGTCGTCGAATTCGTGGTTGCCGAGGACCATGGCGTCATAGCCGATGGCGTTCATAATCTGGACGCTGTCCTGACCGCGGTACTGCACGTGGAAAAGCGTCCCGGTGAAGCGGTCGCCGCCATCCAGGAGCAGATGGTTGTCAACCTCGTCCCGAATCTGCTGGACGACGGCCGCCTGACGGGCGGCGCCGCCGCTGCCGTCGCGCTGCGGCTCATGGTGGCCATGAACGTCGTTGGTGTGCATGATCGTTAGCGAAAAGCTGTCGTCTTGAGCGGCAGCCAGGCTGACAAGCAGCAGCAGGGCAGAAATAACAAGTGACTTCGCTTTCATTGTTTCCTCCAAGCTAATGGTAACTGACGTTTCAACTTACTGCGGCCTCGACGATAGGGATGACAAGTCAACTCTGTATGATGATTGCATTAAATGCTTTGCGGCCGCCGTCGGTCTCATCATCAAGCATATCACAGTTTGACGTTCGCGGCTAGCGCATCAGCTATTTTCGGCGGCCATTTTTCGGATGAGCGCCAGGGTCATCAGGGCATCGCCCAGCGCGCTATGGGCATCGACGACTGGCAGGCCCTCTTGGACGACCGCATTCCCCAGCCGGTGCCATTTGTAGCCGCGCCGCCAGCCGGTGGTCCCTTTGTAGCGGGCATATTGCTTCATGGCGCAGCCGCGCTCGCCCATGCGAATCTCTGGCAGGCCATATTTGGCGCCGCTTTGCCGCAGCATGCGCCGATCAAAGTCCATATTGTAGGCAATAACTATTTGGCCGGCCAGGAGTTTGGACAGCGCGGTATAGATGTCCTTGAAATTGGAGGCATATTCCACGTCACGATCATAGATGCCGTGTACCTTTGACGCGCCCGGCGGAATCGGGATGGTAGGTTTGATCAATTCATTCAGCACCCTCTTGCCATCTTGATCGACAATGGCGATTTGCACGATTTCGTCGTCCTTGCCGAGGCCGGTGGTTTCGGTGTCCAGCACATAAAAACCGCGCTTCATCAGGTCTTGCGCCCAGCGCCGGGCTTGCCGCCGATCTTCGGGATTGGGATGATCCATAAACCTTCCTTTATCAATTATTCAGCATTATATCACAAGCTGTTATGACTTCTTAATTATCATATTAAAACCGAAATGTTAATACGCGGCTTGCTCTAATTCTGCTATAATGACTTATCTCGTCCATTACCGCTATTTCGGCCGCGGTAGCATCGCGCCGCGCTTCAAGCCAGGATGCCAAGCTGATGATGAAATCGCGGTTCGGGTCGGCGATGAATAAGCCTGAAGTTTGCGATTGAATCGCTGAAAGGAATAGGGATATGGAATACAGAAATCTGGGACGCACGGGGGTTAAGGTCTCTCCATTGTGCTTTGGGACGATGTCCTTTGGTGACATTGCCGACGAGGCTGAATCGGCAAAGATGTTTTATCGCTGCCGCGAGTTGGGCATCAACTTCTTCGACTGCGCCAATGTCTATGCCGGCGGGCGTTCCGAAGCGATTCTGGGCGATTTGATCGCCGATTGCCGCGATGAAATTGTCCTGACGACCAAGGTTGTGTCGCGCACCGGCGCCGATGTAAACCAAGAGGGCGCCTCGCGCCGCCACATTCAAATCAGCGTCGAGCAGAGTTTGAAGCGTCTGAAAACAGATCGGATCGATGTCTATTTTCTGCATCATTATGATGTCGACACACCCGTTGACGAAACCTTGCGCGCCTTGGACGACCTGGTGCGGCAGGGAAAAATTCTGTATCCGGCCGTCAGCAATTGGTCGGCATGGCAGGTGATGAAAGCGCAGGGCATCGCCGACAGCGAGGGGCTGGCGCGGATTGAATGCTTGCAGCCGATGTATAACCTCGTCAAGCGACAGGCCGAGGTAGAGATTCTCCCGATGGCGGCGCATGAGCAAATCGGCGTGATCCCCTACAGCCCCTTGGGCGGCGGCCTGCTGACGGGTAAATACGCGCCCAAGACCAAGCCGGATTCCGGCCGTCTGGTGGAAAACAAGATGTACATCAAGCGCTATGGCATGGCTGATTATTATCAAACCGCCGCCGATTTCGCGGCTCATGCACAGCAGCGCGGCTATCATCCGGCGACTCTGGCCGTGGCTTGGGTGATGGCGCATCCGGCCGTGACCGCGCCCATTATTGGCGCTCGCAGCCTTGAACAGCTAGAGGCATCCCTGGCGGCGCTTGAGGTGAATATGACCCGCGAATGGCATCAGCGGATATCAGCGTTTTCCAGCGCGCCGCCGCCAGCCAACGACCGCCTGGAAGAGACTTCGAAATAAGTTGTTGCCCCAATCGGCAAAGCGCGCGATAATGCCGGCATGCTAAAACATTAGGAAGAGGGAAATCATGGATTTTATCACCGCACTCAAGTATCCGTTCAACAGCGCCGCCAAGGTGTTCAGCATTGTCCTTGTCCTAACCATCGCATTCGCCCTGTGCCTGGCTTTGGTTATCGGTTCTTATGACTGGAGTTCTTTGGTCGAGGCGATCAACAGCGGCATCAACGAAACCCTTGGCGCCGCCGGGACTTCTGCGGACATGGACGCCAGCCATGAACTGCTGAACGAGAAGCAGCTGGAAGGTCTTGGCGCGGGTCTGCGAACGGCTGCGCTTGGTCTTCTTGGATTGGTCATCACTGCCGCTGTCGCCGGATTTTGGATTTCCGGCTACAGCGTTGATGTCATTCGCTCGGTGATGGCGGGGCAGGATGCCTTGCCGGCGGTTGAGTTTGGCAAAAATGTGCGGGCGGGCTTCACGCTCTTTCTTTCGGCTGTCTTGTATGGTCTGCTGTTTATCCTCTTCTTGGCTGTTGTTGGCCTGCTCGTGAATTTGCTTGGCGGGATAGCCCCACTGCTTGCTTTTATCGCGGTCATTGCGGCGATTCCGCTTATGTTTTTGATGGGCTGGGGATATTACATTGGCATGGCGCGTTATGCCGCCGAAGGCGATGGCGGCGTGGTCTTCCAAATCATGGAAAATATGAAGACGGCCCGCGGCAATCTCGGCCCGTCAGTGAGTCTGGTGTTGTTTCAGATTATATTGAACGTCATCTATAACATCGGCGCGCGGTTGTTTGACGGCATTTTGGATGGCATCACCGGCTCGGATGTGATGACGGCGCTGGCTGTATCCGCGATTGTCTTCTTCGCGCTGAACCTGTTCCAGCATTTTTCGGGGCAGCACCTGATCGCGCAGTATGCCATGAGAATTGGAATCGGCGGGCAAGGCCCGAAGGACAAGGTTGATTTTGCTTAGCCGGCCTTGAGATCGCCATGAGAATCCAGCAGATGCTTGAGCGCAGCCCATTCTTTGCGTAACGCGCTTTTGAGGGTCGCGCTAAAGAAAAACCCGAACCAGAACATCCAGCGCGTGCGAATGTCAAGCGTTTCCTTGACGTTGGTTTGCTGACCGCGATGCTCGAATGTAATCGTGGCAATAAAGGGAAATCCCCAATAGGAGCCTTTGAGTTCGATTTTTCTGTTGCGCTCGTAATCGGTGACGTCACTGTTGACAAATCCCTTGCGCCCCATCAGACGGCGCGTCATCGCCACCATTGACCCGGCGCGTATCGGGTCGCCGCTTGTGATCCCAACACCATGTACATTGCGCCAATGGACATCATTCCTGAAATCGCCCACATATTTGAAGACCTGAAATACCGGCCGGTTAATGAGGACTTGATTTTCAAATTTGGGCATGAGGCACCAGCTTCCTCCTAATAAACTGCGTCCCATTATAACGTTCGCGGGCGGGGATTCAATGGAGAGCCTATACCATTCCGATGACGTACAGATAAAGGAAGACCCATGTCGTTACCCAGACCAGCGCGTCAATCCGATCCAGGACGCCGCCATGACCGGGGAACAGATTAAAGCCCTTGACATAGCTGTCTTTGAGGCTGAAGAAACGTTTCAACGCCGACTCAAACAGGTCGCCGCTGACTGCCAGGAACGGGCCGACGACCACCATGGGAATCAAAATCGGCTGGAATGCGCCGCTCATCATCAGAATAACAAAAGCCGGAATCCAGGCGCCCAGGATGCCTCCAATCGCCCCTTCGACTGTTTTATGCGGCGAAATCAGCGGCGCCAGCTTGGTTTTGCCAAAAATTCTCCCAAAGACATAAGCGAATGTATCAGTGCCCCAGGTGATGGCGTAGACCACCCATAACCACGTCAATCCGTCCGGCTGGATGCTGCGGACACTGTGCAGAAAGGCGGTCGGAAAGGCGATGTAGATGATGCCGCACAGGGTGATGCCAACCTGGGCCAAAGCGCGGCGGCCTGCTTTAGGCTGGCGCGAAAACTCCAGCAGGAGGGTCAAGACCATGCCGGCGGCCAGCGCCAGCTGCCACAGCCAGTCCTGATGAAAGAAGAAACCCAGAACAATGATGATGCCGGCGGGGATGCCAGTCAGCGAACTGCCTTGCATCGTGGTGTCTTTCTCCATCACATAGAACTCCAGCATGCCGATGCACATGACCGGCAGCAGGACAATCAGGAACGGAATGCCACCGGCAAAGGATGCCAGCAGCGCCACTGGCAAAAGAATAACCGCGGTGATGAGTCGCAGGCGAAGGTTGGCTGTTTTCCTGGATTTGGTGAAAAGTCCGCTGCTCATGCCGCCTGCCTCTGGGGAATTGAATCTGCGCTTAACCGGTCGCTGTTTTTATTTTAGCATTAAATGATTGGCGAAAGGCGGCCAAAAGGACGCGCGTTTAATGCGATTTGTCCGGCGCTGTCATGCCTTTTATTTGCAATAAAGCGATAGGTTTGTATAAAATTGGCTGAAGTCTGGTTTTTCTCTGTGTTCGCTATGGTGCGGCTTTTGTTTGAACTCATCCCGATTCAGCGCCTCTAACCGGCGGCAAGATGCGAATACTTCTGTTTGCCAATGGCGAAGCGAATCCGGGCACGATGATTCAACGGGCCTTGGACAAAGCAGAGCCGGCCTATGTTTTATGCGCCGACGGCGGCGCCTTGAATGCGCTCAAGTTTCATCGGACTCCGCAAACGATTGTTGGCGATATGGATTCGCTGACCGACCTGCAAGCCGCCGCGTTTGCCGCCCAAGGCGCCGAACTTGTTCAATATCCCGTGGCTAAAGATGAAACTGACCTCGAACTGGCGCTGCGCTGGTCGGCTCGGCATGGGGCGGCCGCCATTTATATCGTCGGCGGGCTGGGCGGACGTTTTGACCAGACTTTGGCGAACGTCTATTTGCTGGCATTGCCCGAACTGGATGGCATTCATATTGAAGTCGTGGATGCCGAGCAGTCCATCCGCCTGTTAAAACCCGGCCGACATCAGGTCAAAGGGCAAGCCGGGGATACCATTTCGCTGATACCCATCGGCGGGGCGGCCGGCGGCATCACAACCACGGCCCTCAAATATCCTTTGCGCGGCGAGCCGCTCCAATTTGGACCTGCCCGCGGCCTTAGCAATGTCATGCAGGCAGACCAGGCCGGCATTGAGATTCGTCAAGGGCTGCTGCTTATGGTTCATACTGTCGGCCGGGTATGATGACGGCTTTCAGGATTATCAAACGCGACGCGCATGGCAATGACCAACTGTCATACAATGGCGTCGTCCGCGAGCGCAATGACCGCTTCCTCTGTGTTGAAGCCAGCTTCGCGCTGGCTGACCGCGACCTCGGCTATATTCACCTGCGGCGCGGCGATGTCTTCCGCGAATGGTTTTACAGCGATTGCTGGTTTAACATCTTTCGGGTGCAGGATGTTGAAAGCGAACAGGTCAAGGGATGGTATTGCAACATCACCCGGCCAGCCATCATTGAGCCGCATCAGGCGGCCGCTGATGATTTGGGGCTGGATGTGTTTGTTTATCCCGATGGACAGACCCTGCTGCTTGACGAAGACGAATTTGATCGACTGGGCTTGCCGCTGTCGGAGCGGCAAGCCGCCTGGGAAGCCGTGGCGATGATCCAAAAGATGGTGCGGACTCGCCAGCATCCCTTTGATGAGATTCCGAACGAGAACGCTTGAATCAGTTTGATGTCAGCCGCCCGAAAGCCGCCTAGATATCCAAATCCGGCCGAATGACCAGCACCGGCACCTTCAAATCGTGCATGACCTTGTGAGCGACGCTGCCGAAAAGAAGGCGCACCAAACCTGAATGCCCGTGCGTGCTCATCACAACCAAATCGGCCTTGTTTTCCTGGACAAAATCACAGATGTGTCCGGCAACGCCAACACCATCAAGAATTTGCAGCTGACATTTGATATCTTCGGCGCGGATTTCGTCTCGCAGCGCCAGCAGATGGGTTTTGATTTCTTCTCGAATGCGATTCGCCAGTTCATATTCCCCGGCGATTGCCAGCGAATCAACAAATTCGTGCATGGGTGGCGTGAAGACATGCAGCAGGGTGACTTCGCCTTCGCTGATACGCGCAAAATCAACCGCATAGGGAATGGCGCGCTCGCTCCAGGCCGAACCGTCGGTGGGTACAACAACCTTTTTGAAGGGTCTGTGCTTGAACATGTAAGCCTCTCTTGCTAAGCAATAAATTTCTCTACGCTACTATTATATCACAAATTTTATTCGTTGACTGTATTGACATTAAGCTCGTTAAACCTGTATGATTCTGTGTCAAAATCTGTAGAAATCTATAAAAGAGCATCGCTATGACTGACAAAACACAGCCCAGCCTGTCTTTAGGGCGCAATCTGAAAATCGGCATGTTCCATTTGGGTTCGGGTATGGCGGATGTGCTGGCGACCGGGGTCTGGAATCGCATCATGGTGGCTGATCTTGGCTTTAGCGCTACGTGGGTCGGCCTCTTGACGGGGCTGCGCTATTTTCTGGCGCCGGTGGGCGTTTGGGCGGGGCGCTTTTCCGATACGCATACCTTGGGCGGCTTTCGCCGTCTGCTCTGGATTTGGCTTGGGCGGGCGATGATGTCGCTAAGCGCCGTCTCGCTGGGTTTCGCTACCGCCGAACTGGTCAGCCGGGCGCAAGACGCAGCCTCGAATCAGCCCGTGCCGATGACGCTGTGGCTGGCGCTGGTGGTGTCCTTTCTCTTGTTCAGCCTGGGCAATGCCTTGTCGGGCAGCACCTTTCTGGCGCTGATTTATGACCGCTCGGCTGAACATCAAAGAGGGCGCGCCGTTGGGCTGGTGTGGACATTTCTGCTGCTTGGCTTCACAATCGGCGGCATCTTCTTCAGTCTGATGCTGCCGCATGAAGCCGCCGCCCCCCCCGGCGCGATTGCATTTACGGCGCAGTCGGTGCAAACCCTGTTTCTGGTCACGGCGGGACTGTTGGCTTTGCTGTGGTTTTTTTCGCTGCTTGGCGAAGAAAGACGAACGGTCGGGCAGGCTGTCGCCGGGGTGGAGCATCAGGTGAGTCTGCGGCGCGATTTGGGCTTGGTCTGGCGCAGCCGCCCGATGCGCTTCTTCCTGTTCTATCTGACCCTTTCGATGCTGTTCGCTTTCTTGCAGGATACGGTGCTGGAGCCTTTTGCCGGGCAGGTATTCGGGATGGAAGCCAGGATTACCAACCGATTTTCGGCTTATTGGGGCAGCATGGCGATTCTGGGTTCATTTGGCTTGCTGTTTTTGTCCCGCCGCTATCCTTCACTGACCCACAGCAGAATGTCGCAGGGCGGTGTTTTCGTCTTGATGCTGGCTTATGTCCTGTTTGCCGTTTCGTCACTGGCAGAGATTCGCGGCCTGGTTACACCCGGGCTTATCCTGCTGGGGATGGGCTTGGGCATCTGGAACATTGGCACCTTGGGCTTGATGATGGATTTGAGCCCATCAGGACGCGCCGGCGCCTTTCTTGGCTTTTGGACTTTGAGCGTGACCTTTGCCCGCGGCTTGGGCGTCGCCGGCGGCGGGGCTGTCCGCGATGTGGCTTTAGGTCTTTCGGGGGAATTTTCGGTCGCCTATGGGGCTGTCTTTGTCCTCGGCTTCATCGGTTTGCTGGTCGCCTGGCTCGCCTTGAAGCGGGTCAGCCTGGGCGACTATCAATCGGATGTCAAGCAGGATGCAGAGCTTGCGGCCGCGCTGGCTGGCGCGATGGATTAGGGGCAAACTGACCGCTGGCCGGCTTGTATTGTAGACTTGGCTGGTCACCTTGACTATAATGCTTCGGTATCCGCCAGAAATCCTGGTGTCCCAATGCGACCGTCTGCCAAAACGCCGCTTATGCGCTGTCAAATTCTTGTCGCTGTGCTGGCATTCGCCGCTTTTTTTATGAGCGCGGTGATTAGCCGCCGGGTCTATGAGCGTCTGCCGCACATCGAAGACGAGATCGCCTATCTATATCAGGCAAAAATTTTTGCGCGCGGCAATCTCACTGCCCCAACGCCGCAGCCGCCTCGAGCCTACTGGCAGGTCTTTGTCGACGACCGCAATGGGCTGCGATTCTCCAAATATACACCCGGATGGGCGCTGCTGCTGTCGCTGGGCGTCAACCTGGGTCAAACCTGGGTCATCAACGCCTTTCTTGCCATGCTGACTGTGCCGCTGGTCTGGCGGCTGGGGCGCCAGCTCTTCAATCGGGATGTCGGCTTGACGGCGGCTGGACTGACGGCTTTTTCGCCGATGGCGCTGCTGTTAAACGGGTCGCTGATGGGGCATACCGCCAGCTTTTTTTTCACCATGCTGTTTCTCCTGGCTTATCGACAAATCGAGAAGACCCATCGCCGCCGCTGGGGCGCCGCCGCCGGCATGGCTCTGGGATCAATAGTCCTGCTGCGATCCCTGACGGCCGTCGGCATCGCGCTGCCCTTTGTCATCTGGAGCGGCTTGCGGCTGCTGGATTCCCTGTTTGCCGATGATGCCGAATCCCGCCGCCGACAGCTTCGGCAAACCCTCTCGCCGCTGATGGCATTGTCGATTGCGGCCCTTTTGATTGCATCCATCAGCCCGATTTATAATGCCGCCGCCGCCGGCGATGCCAGCAAAAATCTTTACACCTTGATCTGGGAATACGACCAGCCCGGTTTTGGCGAGTGCTGCGGCCGTCGTGGGCACACGCTCAACAGAGCCGTCTGGCATGCCCGCTATGACCTGTCGCTGACGGCGGCCGATGTCTTTGGCTGGCAAATCGGTGAATTAGACGCCGAAGTCCGAAATCACTGGCTGCGGGAAGCCGATTACTATCCCAACCTCGGCCTGGGGTTTGTCTTGCTGCCTTTTGGCATCCTGCTGGGTTTCTTGGCCACAGCGCATCGACCATCGCGGCGGCTGGCGGTCGCCGTGCTGTTCATCTGGCTGGTCGGGCTGGCGGCGCTCCTGTCGCTGGCCCTGGACAGCGGCTCGGCGCGGGTCCGCGATGCCGGCTTTGCCTGGCAGTGGATCATTGCCGCCGGTATATGGCTGTGCGCGCCGCTCGTCTTTTTGCGAGATTCTCGCTGCTGGCAGGCGCGTTGGACTTGGCTGCTTTTTTGCGTGGCGCTGGGGCTGATTCTGGTTCACATGACATACTGGATCGGGTCGCAGCGCTACAGCACGCGCTATTACTTTGAGGGATTGGGCGCTTTCGCCATATTGAGCGCCCTGCCCCTCGCTTATATTGCCCGACGATTCAGTCGGCGGCTGGTGTATCTTCTGCTGACGGCCGTTTTGATGATGAGTCTCTTCGGTTATGGCTTGCCGCGGGTCGGGGTCTTATATCGATTCAATCGCATCAATCCAGACATCATCGACAGGATAAAATCGCGCCAGGTGGACAGCCGGCCGCTGCTGGCGCTGGTGGGCGGCGCCGAAAGCGGCGAAAATCGAGCCCGCTGGCATTCGCTGGGAACCCTGATGGCCGTCACCAGCCCCTATCTTGACAGTGAGATTGTCGGGGCGGTTTATTATGAAGATGAAGCAGTCAAAGCCGCAGTCCTGGCAAACCATCCTGACCGACAGGTGATCGAGATGTTCGCCAGAGGGCAGGAGATTGAATTTGTGAATCGCGCTGAAACCAGCCGCGGCGGATGATTCTGGATTTAATTTTCGGGACGGGCATAAATATAATTTCCGCTATCGCTGAACCGGTTTCATCAAGCCTTCCACATCGGTGTACCCCATAATGCTGTGCCCGGCATCGACATAAATAACCTCGCCGGTGATGCGGCGGGATAGATCCGAAGCCAGGAACAGCGCCAGATCGCCAACATCGTCCTGGCTAACCAATTCGTTCATCGGTGAGGTGGCTTCAGCGTATTTAAGCAAATCGCGGAATCCCACAATGCCACCGGCTGACAGGGTTTTAATCGCCCCGGCGCTGATGGCATTGACGCGGATTTTATTCCGCCCCACATCGGCCGCCAGATACATGGTAATGGCCTCCAGCGCGGCTTTGGCGATGGCCATGGCATTGTAATTGGGGATGACCTTGCGCGAGGCATTATATGTCAGGCTCATAATGCTGCCGCCCGCGGTCATCAAGGGTTCGGCGCGGCGCGTTAGCTCAATCAGGCTGACGGCGCTGACATCAATCGCTTGCAGCAGCCCCTCGCGCGGCGTATCGACAAAGCGGCCGCCAAGCGCTTCCCGCCCGGCGAAGGCGACCGAATGAACCAGCACATCCAATTTGCCATATTTTTCTTTGACGGCCGCAAAAACAGCATCCATTTCGTCGGCGCGGGCAACATCCGCCTGAATCATCAATTCACAGCCAATCGACTCGGCCAGCGGCCGAACGCGCCGTTCCAGTTTGTCCATCGCATAGCTCAATACAATGCCGGCGCCGGCGCCGTGCAATGCCCGCGCAATCCCCCATCCGATTGAGTTCTTGTTGGCGACGCCAAAAATGAGCGCAACTTTCCCGGTCAGCAAACCCACATCTCCCTCGCTTTCATTCATCCAGCCTGTCCTATAATCTAACACGCGATTGCCTTATGAGCTACGGCTTTGCTCTTGGGCGCGCAATTCTGCTTTGAGACGGCGCCGCGCGGCGCCGATAATTTTGCGGCGCACCCTGGCGGCCTTCTTGTCGGTGAGTGTTTTCTCGTCGTCCTGATAGGTCAGGGCATAGGCGAGGCTTTTCTTGCCCGCCGGAATCGGCGCGCCGGTGTAGACATCAAAGAGCATCGCATCTTTAAGCAAGGCGCCGCCAGCCCGCCGAATCACGGCCTCAACCTCGCTCGCCGGGATATTGGCATTGACGATCAGCGCGATATCTTCCAATATCGCCGGCCTCGTCGGCAAGGGCTGAACCGGGTGCAAGCGCTGATGATAGCGCACCAGCGGGGCTGCTTTGAATTCGGCGTACATGACCGGCGCGCTTGTTAGTTTGAAGTCGCGCGCGACTTCGGGGTGAATTTCGCCAAAGGCGCCGATGTCGCGGCCCCGAATCAGCAAATTGGCCGAACGGCCCGGATGAAAGCTGCTGTGCGAGCCGCGCGCATAGCTGAAATCATCAATGTGCAGGGCATGAAGCAGAGCCTCCACCACCCCCTTTAAGTCGAAGAAATCAAAGGATTGAGTCGGCGCGCCATCCCGCCATGAGAGTTGATGGCGGCTGCCGGTCATCAGAATGCCAAGGTGCAGCGGCTCATCCGGCAGCAGCGCGCCGCTTTGCAGATATACTTTGCCGATCTCAAAAATCTGCTGGGCTTTGCTGTAACGGGCGTTGTTAAAGGCATTTTTGAGGATATTCACCATTAAGGTGTGGCGCAGGACGGCGCGGTCGCTGGCGGATGGATTGACAATTTCAACATAGTCGGCTGCTGGCAGCGAGGATTTTTCGCCCGCGGGCGTCAGCCCGGCTTCAATGTCGCGCTGAATGAAGCGATAGTTGATGACCTCGTACAATCCCAATCCGACCAGAATATCCCGAATCCGTTCTTCAAGCATGACCTCAATGTTTGCGCGTTGGGGCGGCATTTCGTCAGCCATAATCGTCTCCGGGATTTTGTCATAGCCATGAATGCGGCTGATTTCTTCGACCAGGTCAGCCTGTGCAATGACCGCATCCTGGCTGATATCGAGACGATGATCGGGGACGACGGCGCGGATGACATCGCCGGCGACTTCAATCTCAAATTCAAGCCGTCTCAATATGCCAGCGGCTTTTTCGATGGGCATATCCATGCCCAGCAGGCGGTTCACCCTTGCGATGGGCAAATCGACCGCAACGGTCTCCGGCGGGTTTGGATAGGCATCCAGGACGCCCTGCGCCACCGTGCCGCCGCCGTGCCGCCGCATCAGTTCAATCCCGCGCTGACAGCCCAGGATCGCCTGTGAGGGATGCACCCCGCGGCTGAAACGGGCGGCGGCTTCGGTATAGACTTTCTGCTCTTTGAGGGTCTTGCGGATGCTGATGTTGTTCCAGGCTGCCGATTCCAGCAGGACGCTGCGGGTGCTGGCGCTGATTTCGGTCTCGCCGCCGCCTATGATGCCCCCCAGGCTCAAGGCGCCGGCGGTATCAGCCACCAGGATCGTCTCGGCGCCCAGGCCGCGCTGGATGCCGTCCAAAGTCTTTAGCTGTTCGCCGCCGGCCGGCAAGCGGGTGATGATGGTGGGTATGCCGCCGGCGCGCTCGACCAGTTTGTCATAATCAAAGGCATGGAGCGGCTGCCCCAGTTCAAAGGTGATGTAATTGGTGACGTCGACGATGTTGTTGCGCGGCCGTTGACCAATGAGCCGCAGACGATGCTGCATCCAGAAAGGCGATGGCTTGATTTCGGTATGCCTTAACAAGGTCAGCGTAAAGCGCGGGTTCAATCCCGGCTCGCGGATATCGAGTTTGACCTGCTCCTCAATCGCCGCGCCTTCGGCCAGGAAGTCATAAGACGGGTAGGTCATGTCCTTGTCCAGGATGGCGGCGACTTCGCGGGCGACGCCAATCATGCTGAAGCAGCGCGCCAGGTTGGGCGTGAATTCAATATCCAGCACGACATCGCCCAATACATCCACCAGGGAGGCGCCGGCGACATAATGGTCTTCATGGTCCATGAGGATGACGCCTTCATGCTCTTCGGAGATGCCCAGTTCTTTTTCCGAGCAGACCATGCTTTTGTTGTAGATGCCGCGCAATGCCTTGCCTTTGAGGGTCATCATTTTGGGCTTGTCGCTGTGACCATCCCAAACGACTGCCCCTTCCATCGCAAAGGCGCTCCAGATTGGCGGATTGATTTCGCCCTGCCCGGCATAATCAAAGAGATTGGGCGCGCCGGTGACACATTGTTCCAATTCATCGCCGCCATAATCGACCATGGCCAAAACCAGCCTGTCGGCCTTGGGATGGGTTTTGACCTCGACGATGCGTCCCAGCAGCAGCTTCTCGCGGTCCCAAACCAGATGATCGGAGCTTGGCATCTGTACGTCGGGGACCTTGGTTTGCGGCCGCCCTATATAATGAAGATGGGCGACTTCAAGCCCGGCGACCGTCAGCCGCTCCGCCAGCAGTTCAACCGGGATGTCGATATCTACATAGTCTTTAATCCATGAGATCGGTACCAGCATAAATGATTTTGTCCTTTCATTGCCTGACGGTTTGTTAGTTTTAAGGGATGACAATTTCAGTCAGCGTCAGCATATTCGATACATCTTGTGCGCTGTTCAGCCAATCCTGTCGTTCGCCCGAATCCTTGTCGTACAGAATCGCCATCAAGCGGTATGTTCCGGCGGGGACGTTGGCGATATCGATTGAGAACAAACGCAGCTGGCCCTCATGCACCAGCGGCAAATCGAGTTGGGCGGCATTGTTCCAATCCGATGTGATAAGCTGATATGACATCTTGTAATTTTCAAGTCTGTCATCGCCCCGCGCCGTCCATTGATCGCTGAACAGCAGTTTGGAATGGGCGCCGTCTAACTCGGCGGCATAAAATTGATAGTCGATGATGTCAGTCTGATAGCTCGCTCTTAGCCGTGGCGCTTGGCAGTTCAGCGTGTCCCACAGGTATTGCGTGACCATCGTATCGACGCCCATTTCAATCGTTTCGCAGGGCTGATAATTCAGCTTGTGCATAATGGCTTGGAACTCAACGACCTTTGCAGTGTCAGTCTTGGATGTTTGATAGAACACCCATATTGAAGGCTCGGTAATGGCTCTGCTGCGGACATAATTCTCAAGCCACTCCGGATTATCGGTAGCCTCAAATGCAATATCATGCTGCCCGAAGTAATGCTCTTGCTGTGAATAGCCGATATGAGCGGGCCAGTTGATGAGAAACGCATCGTAATCATAAGCGATAATGACTGGCTTCTGTTCCGCTTGTAAGGCTAGGCGTGAAATAATTTGCACGGGTGGATGTGAAAAAGTCTGTATTCTCCCATCATGCTGCAAGTCGGCCGGCATCTGAAAGACAAGCCCGGCTATCACCCAAAGCAGCGCCAGCAAACCCAGCCACTTGCGGAAGCAGTAGAGGGCATAGAGTCCAGTGACAATGAACAGCGCCAAGGGCAGCCAGCCAGCCAAGTGATGGCGCATACCGCTCGCGACGATCAAGTTCGTAAAATGTGCAATGAGCGCCAGCATAATCAGGAAAGCTGGAAACAGGATGAGGCAGGGCTTGAGTCTAATTGCCTTTGTCCAAATACCCACAGCCAGGCCAACAATAGACAGCAGCAGCAAGAGCGGTTGATTATTCAGCATAACGGTTAACCAGACACGGACTGCTGTTTGACCATTTATCGTCGCTGTCCCCCAGTGCTGGACAGTCAGGCGGATTCCTTTCGTCATCAATACCTGTATCCACGGCGAGAAAAGCAGCACGGCCGCGGTGACAGCTATCGAAACCCATAGCCAGCGTCGATTCTTGGGGGCGATGAATAAGTGATAAATGCCTAGCGTGAGGAGAAACGCAGCGCTGAAAGCATGGGTATTGACCAGCAGAAAAACGGCTGCGCCCAGCGCGAGACAGTCGCTTCGTTTGACTCGTTTCTGCTGGTGGGTGATACGCAGATAAAGCCACAAGGCGATGCCGGAAGCAAGGACAAGCAGGGGATACATCCGAGCATGGGCATAATAGAAATTGTAGAAGGCGCTGCTGGCGGTGATGATGACCGCGAACAGTCCGGCGACTGGCGCCGCAAAATCCCGCGCCAGCCGATAGGTGACTGCCAGCGCCAGCAGGCCGGTGAAGATCGTCAAGACCCGCCCCAGCGCGAGGTCGTATGCGGTTAGACGGCCCCAGGCGCTCAACAGCATAAAGTACCCTGGCGTGTGATTGGGGCTGTACTGCTGGAGTGATTGGAGGATGTCAAGGGGTGAATAGAGACTATTCCGCAGCCAGCCGGCGTTGTTCATCGAAAAGAATTCATCCGCGGTCGGCGGATACAGGTCAACCTGACGAACAGCCAGCGCGGCGACGATCAGCAAAACCGGCACAGCCCAAAGCCAATGCTCAAGGATGTCTTTGCTGTGTTTTGATTGTAAGATGCCCATGTTCACTCTTTTTTGCCTGATGGCTTGTTATTGTTCAGGGATGACGATTTCAGTCAGCGTCAGCATATTGGACAAGCCGCCTGTGCTATTTAACCAATCCTGTCGTTCGCCCGAATCCCTGTCGTACAGAATCGCCATCAAGTGATAGGCGCCGGCGGGGACATTGGCGATATCAATCGAGAACAAACGCAGCTGGCCTTCATGCACCAGCGGCAAATCAAGTTGGGCGACGTTGTTCCAATCCGATGTGATAAGCTGATACGACATCTTGTAATTTTCAAGTCTGTCATCGCCCTGCGCCGTCCATTGATCGCTGAACAGCAGTTTGGAATGGGCGCCGTCTAACTCGGCGGCATAAAATTGATAGTCGATGATGTCAGTCTGATAGCTGGCCGCAAGCTGCGGCGGCTGGCAGTTCAACGTGCCCCACAGGTATTGCGTGACCATCGTATCGACGCCCGTTTCAATCGTTTCGCAGGGCTGATAATTCAGCTTGTGCATGACGGCTTCAATTTGGGCGGCTTCTATGGGGTCAGTCTTGGATGTTTGGTAGAATATCCAAATAGAAGGCTCGGTAATGGCATGTGGGCGAACATACTCCTCAAACGCTTCCAGTTCGTCAATGTACTTCAAGGTGAGATCATGCTGCCCAAAGTAATGATAGTAAGCCCGCGCAGAATAAAGATAACCGATAATGATTGGTTTTGGTTCCGCCTGTAAAGCCATCCGTGAAATAACTTGCACGGGCGGCAGTGAAAAATTATATGCCCGCCCTGTCAGATATTCCTCTACAGTTGTTGTCTGAAAAACAAGCCCGGCTATCACCCAAAGCAGCGCCAGCAAACCCAGCCACTTGCGGAAACAGTAGAGGGCATAGAGTCCAGTGACAATGAACAGCGCCAAGGGCAGCCAGCTACCCAAGTGATAGCGCATACCGCTCTTGACGATCCAGTCCATAGAACGTGCAATGAGCGCCAGTATAATCAGGAAAGCTGGAAACAGGATGAGGTAGGGCTTGAGTCTAATTGTCTTTGTCCAGATACCCGCAGCCATGCCAACGATAGGCAGCAGCAGCAAGAGCGGTTGATTATTCAGCATAACGGTTAACCAGGCACGGACTGCGTTTCGACCAGTTACCGCCAAGCGCCCCCAGTCCTGGATAGTCTGGTCAATCCCTCCTGTTATCAATACCCATATCCACGGCGAGAAAAGCAGCACGGCCGCGGTGACAGCTATCGAAACCCATAGCCAGCGTCGATTCTTGGGGGCGATGAATAAGTGATAAATGCCTAGCGTGAGGAGAAACGCAGCGCTGAAAGCATGGGTGTTAACCAGCGCGAAGACGGCTGCGCCCAGCGCAAGGTAATCCCTGCGTTTGACGCGCTTCTGCTGGTGGGTGATACACAGATAGAGCCACAAGACGATGCCAGAGGTGAGGACAAGCAGAGGATACATCCGAGCATGGGCATAATAGAAATTGTAGAAGGCGCTGCTGGCGGTGATGATGACCGCGAACAGTCCGCCGACTGGCGCCACGAAATCCCGCGCCAGCCGATAGGTGACTGCCAGCGCCAGCAGGCCGGTGAAGATCGTCAAGACCCGCCCCAGCGCGATGTCGTATGCGGTTAGACTGCCCCAAATGCTCAACAGCATAAAGTACCCTGGCGTGTTATTGGGGCTGTTCTGCTGGAGTGATTGGAGGATGTCGATGGGCGAATAGGGCCCGTTCCGCAGCCAGCCGGCGTCGTTCATCGAATAGAATTCATCTCCGGTCGGCGGATACAGGTCGATCTGACGAATCGCCAGCGCGGCGACGATCAGCAAAACTGGCACAGCCCAAAGCCAATGCTCAAGGATATCCTTGCCGTGCTTTGATTGTCCCGATGTCGTCAAGCTGTTCATGTTTGCTTCTCCTTGTTCGCTGACCTGTTATGGGTGTTCAGGGATGACAATTTCAGTCAGCGTCAGCATATTGGACAAGCCGCCTGCGCTGTTCAGCCAATCCTGCCGTTCGCCCGAATCCTTGTCGTACAGAATCGCCATCAAGCGATATGTTCCGGCGGGGACGTTGGCGATATCAATCGAGAACAGGCGCAATTTTCCCTCATGCACCAGCGGCAAATCGAGTTGGGCGACGTTGTTCCAATCCGATGTGATAAGCTGATACGACATCTTGTAATTTTCAAGTCCGTCATCGCCCTGCGCCGTCCATTGATCGCTGAACAGAATGGTTGAAGCAGCCCGGTCTAACTCGGCGGCATAAAATTGATAATCAATAACGTCGGTCTGGTAGCTTGCCGCAAGCTGCGGCGCTTGGCAGTTCAGCGTGTCCCACAGATATTGCGTGACAATCGTATCGATGCCCGCTGTGACAGTTTTACATGGCTGATAGTTCAATTCCTGCATCACGGCTTCAATTTGGGTGGCTTCTGTGGGGTCAGTCTTGGATGTTTGGTAGAATATCCAAATGGAAGGCTCGGTAATGACGTACTGGCTGGTGTACTCCTCAAGTTCGCTCAGGTCATTGATGACCTCAAGGGTGATATCATGCTGCTCAAAGTAATAATCTCTT
Source organism: Phototrophicaceae bacterium (assembly GCA_965203755.1). Classification (GTDB taxonomy): domain Bacteria; phylum Chloroflexota; class Anaerolineae; order Aggregatilineales; family Phototrophicaceae; genus UBA6055. The sequence continues at coordinate 2,017,510 of OZ241910.1, forward strand.
TGAGTGTAGCCAATACGGATACGGTCATACCAATTCAATAGGTCGGGTTGATACAGATAACCGATGACGATTGGTTTCAGTTCCGTTTGTAAAGCCAGCCGTGAAATAACTTGCGCGGGCGGCAGTGGAAAATTATATGTCCGCGCTGTCAGATATTCCTCTACAGTTATCTGAAAAACAAGCCCGGCTATCACCCAAAGCAGCGCCAGCAAACCCAGCCACTTGCGGAAGCAGTAGAGGGCATAGAGTCCAGAGACAATGAACAGCGCCAAGGGCAGCCAGCCAGCCAAGAGATAGCGCATACCGCTCGCGACGATCAAGTTCGTAAAATGTGCAATGAGCGCCAGCATAATCAGGAAAGCTGGAAACAGGATGAGGCAGGGCTTGAGTCTAATTGCCTTTGTCCAAATACCCACAGCCAGGCCAACAATAGACAGCAGCAGCAAGAGCGGTTGATTATTCAGCATAACGGTTAACCAGGTACGGACTGCGGTTTGACCATTTACCGCCAGTGCCCCCCAGCTCTGGACAGCCCGGTCAATCCCTTCCGCCGTCAATACCATAATCCACGGCGAAAAGAGCAGTACAGCCGCGGTGACAGCTATCGAAACCCATAGCCAGCGTCGATTCTTGGGGGCGATGAATAAGTGATAAATGCCGAGCGTGAGGAGAAACGCAGCGCTGAAAGCATGGGTATTGACCAGCAGAAAAACGGCTGCGCCCAGCGCGAGACAGTCGCTTCGTTTGACTCGTTTCTGCTGGTGGGTGATACGCAGATAGAGCCACAAGGCGATGCCGGAAGCAAGGACAAGCAGGGGGTACATCCGAACATGGGCATAATAGAAATTGTAGAAGGCGCTGCTGGCGACAATGATGACCGCGAACAGTCCGGCGACTGGCGCCACAAAATCCCGCGCCAGCCGATAGGTGACTGCCAGCGCCAGCAGGCCGGTGAAGATCGTCAAGACCCGCCCCAGCGCGACGTCGTATGCGGTCAGACGGCCCCAGGCGCTCAACAGCATAAAGTACCCTGGCGTGTGATTGGGGCTGTACTGCTGGAGTGATTGGAGGATGTCGAGGGGTGAATAGGGACTATTCCGCAGCCAGCCGGCGTTGTTCATCGAAAAGAATTCATCCGCGGTCGGCGGATACAGGTCGATCTGACGAACAGCCAGCGCGGCGACGATCAGCAAAACCGGCACAGCCCAAAGCCAATGCTCAAGGATATCCCGGCTGTGCTTTGATTGCCTTGATGTCGTCAGGCTGTTCATGTTGGTTTCGATTTAGAACTGCTGCAAGAAACGCAGGTCATTGCCCCAAAAGTAACGAATATCCTGGATGCCGTGCTTCAGCATGGTAATCCGTTCTGGTCCCATGCCAAAAGCGAAGCCGCTCCATTCAGTCGGGTCATAGCCGCCATTCCGCAGAACAGTCGGATGAACCATGCCGCTGCCGGCGATCTCCAGCCAGCCAGTATACTTGCAAACTCGACAGCCTTCACCGGCGCACAGAAAACATTCCACATCCACTTCCATGCTCGGTTCGGTGAAGGGGAAGTAAGAGGCGCGGTAACGGACTTTGGCGTCGGGATTGAACATACGTTTGGCAAACTCGGCGATGGTCCCTTTGAGGTCGCTCATGCGGATATTCCGTCCGATTGCCAGCCCTTCCACCTGCGTGAATTGGTATTCGCTGCGGGCGGTGACCTGCTCTTGGCGATAGCACATGCCCGGCAAGATGACGCGGATGGGCTTGCTGCCCCCGTCTCCCAATTCTCGCATGGCGCGGATTTGCCCCGGAGAAGTATGGGTGCGTAACAGCACCTTGGGATTGGCGGTGTAAAATGTGTCCTGCATATCACGGGCTGGATGATGCGGCGGCAGGTTAAGCAGGGTGAAGTTGATTTCGTCTTCTTCCACATCGCGGCTTTGATACACCTGAAAACCCATAGCTCCCCAAATGCTTTGGAATTCTCGATGGGTGCGGGTTGAGGGATGAAGCCCGCCCATTTGACGGGGATAAGCCGGCAGGGTAATGTCGATTTCGCCTTCTTCCAGGTCGCGGGCCAAATGCTGCTCGCGCAGCAGTGTTTCGCGCTTTTCGAAGGCGCCGTTGAGTTCAGTTTGCAGCGCGTTGACCTGCTGACCAAAGGCGGCCCGTTCTTCGCTTGGCAGGCTGCCGATCATCTTTAGCAGTTTGCCGACGGCGCCTTTTTTGCCGAGATATTGGCTTTTCCATTTGTCCAGCGCCGCCGCATCCCGAACGCTTTCCAATGTGGTGAGCGCGTTCTGGCGAATTTCTTCAATCGGCTGTGACATACAAACTCCTTTATTCTGGATTGCTTTATGAAGGCATCGCCCCGCAACAGCAATAAAAACGCCCTCAATCCCGGCAGGGACGAGAGCGATGAGGTTCCCGCGGTACCACCCTGATTCAGCGCGCATCAGCACACTGCGCTTGGTTTGTCCTTTGACGCTGGACGGGCGGAGCAGACTACTCCGGTTTAGGATGACCATTTCACCTGTCGGCTCGGAAGGGAATTCTGCAACTGCGTCTGCGGGCGCTTTCAGTCCATGACACCCACTCCCTGTTGATGCAGACATCCGGCGGCCAGCGGGATGCGCTTGCAAACTGTCTTCGTCATTGCCTTTGCGCCTATTATGCGGCGAAGAGTCTGTGCCTGTCAAGCCGTTATTTGACCGGGATGACAATTTTAGTCAGCGTCAGCATATTGGACAAGCCGCCTGTGCTGTTTGACCAATCCTGCCGTTCGCCGGAATCCTTGTCGTACACAATCGCCATCAAGTGATAGGCGCCGGCGGGAACATTCGCGATATCGATGGAAAACTGGCGCAATTTTCCCTCATGCACCAGCGGCAAGTCGAGTTGGGCGACGTTGTTCCAATCCGATGTGATAAGCTGATACGACATCTTATAGTTCGACAGGTCATCATCCGCCTTCGCTGTCCATTGGTCATTGAAATACAGTTTGGATTCGGCTGTGTCCAACGCTGCGCCATAAAATTGATAGTCGATGATGTCAGTCTGATAACTTGCCGCAAGCTGCGGCGCTTGGCAATCCAACGTGTCCCAGGCATATTGCAGGATGACTGTATCGACGGCGACGTTGAGGGTGTCGCACAGTTGATAATCCAATTCGTCCAGTGCTGTTTGCAAGCTGGAGGCCTCATGCGGCATTGTGGCGGAAGTTTGATAAACGACCCACACCGAGGGCAGGGCGATGCCATGCTGACGAACATAATCGCCAAAGGTTTCCGGATTATTGAACAGTTTCAGTTCAATGCTGTGGCGGTCAAAATAGTAATGTTTCTGTGAATAACTCGTCGTATATGTTCGTTCTAGTACCCCGCGCTTAAGACGATAGCCGATAATCTGCGGCTTCTGTTCATCTCGCGATACCAAGCGCGAAATCACTTGCCAGGGCGGCAGTGGCGAGGGCGGTAGTTGGTCGGCAACAAACTCTCGCCAGTCGCCATTCGTTTGAAAACCAACTCCAGCCACAATCCACAGCAGAGCCAGTAATCCTAACCAATGGCGAAATGAATACAAGCCATAAAGCCCGACGGTAACTGCCAGCGCAAACGGAAGCATACCTGCCAGATGATAGCGCATCTCCACCAGCCTGATGAATCCAGAAAATTCGGCAACGAATGTCAGGATAAGCAGAAAGATAATACTCAATAGCAGATAGGATGACGCGGCGGATATTCGCTTGTGCCAGAAACCGATCAGCAGCCCGACGACAGCAACGATGAGCAGTCCCGGCCAGTCGTTCAGCATCAGATTGATCCAGGCGCCAAGGGTGGTCATGCCGTCAAGTGAAAGGGAAGCCGAGGTCTTTTTTTGAGCAGCTAAAGTGAGGCCGCTGGCCATATTTACAAGAACAGGCAGGAACAGGACAAGGGCAGCGATGCCTGTCGCAGTTACGCAGAGCCAGCGCCGATTCTTGGGGGCAAACAGCAGATGATAGATGCCCAGCGCTGCCAGAAAAGTCGCACAAAACAGGTGTATATTCTCCAGTGCGAAGACCGCGGCAAAAAGTGAGAAATAGTCCAGCGCTTTTACGGACTTGGCGTGAAACATGATTCGCAAATACATCCAGAGAACGGCGCCGCTTGTGAATACCACCAGCGGATAGAACCGGACAAACGGTATGTAGTAATTGTAAAAGACATTGCTGGACACGACGATGAGCATCAGCAGTCCGGCGACTGGCGCCACGAAATCCCGCGCCAGGCGATAGGCCATGGCCAGCGACAGCAGTCCGGTAAAAATAGTGAGAATGCGCCCCAGCACGATGTCGTATGCAGTGAGATTTCCCCAGACGCTCAACAAGATGAAATAGCCAGGTACATGATCTGGACTATGCTGCTGGATCGATTGTATGACATCAATCGGCGAATAGGGGCCATTGACCAGCCAGCCCGCATTGTACATTGAATAGAATTCGTCCTGCGTTGGTGGATACAGATCAACTTGACGAATCACCAGCACGGCGACAATGAGCAGGATTGGCACAGCCCATCCCCAGTGATTTAGGATGTCTTTGCTGTGCTTCGGCTGTTCGGATAGAGCGTTCATGCCTTAGCCGCGCGAGGTATAATCGCCTTTGATGAGCCACTTGTAGGTCGTCAATTCTTCCAGCGCCATTGGCCCGCGGGCGTGCAGTTTTTGCGTGCTGATGGCCACCTCGGCGCCAAGGCCCATCGCGCTGCCGTCGGTAAAGCGGGTGCTGGCGTTCCAATACACCGCCGCCGAATCGACCTCGTTCAGGAATTGCTCGGCATGTTCGGGCGTCTCGGTCAGGATGCTGTCCGAATGCTGCGTGCCGTGGCGGGCGATATGTTGAATCGCTTCGTCGACGCTATCGACAACTTTCAGGTTGAGCGTCAGGTTGTACCATTCGGTGTCGAAGTCCTCGTCGCGCGCCATCAGCACCCGCTCATCATCGCCGACGATGGCATAGGCGCGGGCTTCGGCGTGAAATTCGACACCGGATGCGCCAAGCGCATCCACGACCCGCGGCAAGAGCTCATCGGCAGCGGCTTCATGAACGAGCAGGGTTTCCATTGAATTGCAAACCGCCGGCCGCTGCGTTTTGGCGTTGTTCAAGACCGGCACCGCCTTGTCAAGCCGAGCGCTGTCGTCAACGTAGATATGACATACGCCGATGCCGCCGGTGATCACGGGGATGCTGCTGTTTTCACGGCAGAAAGTATGCAGCCCATTGCCGCCGCGCGGGATAATCATATCTATATGCTCGTACAAACGCAGCATGCCGCGGACATATTTGCGGTCTTTGCTGTGGATGTATTGGATAGCGTCCGCCGGAAAACCGCGCTGCGCCAGAACATCCTGTAAAATACGGGTCAATTCAACATTGCTGTGAAGTACATCCGAGCCGCCGCGCAAGATCACGGCATTGCTGGTCTTGAGCGCCAGAGTCGAAATATCGACAGTGACATTGGGGCGCGATTCATAAATTGCGCCCAGCACACCGAGTGGCGTGCGCCGTTTTGTCAGCTGCAAGCCATTGTCCAATGTCGATTCCAGCATGACCTCACCAACTGGATCCGGCAATACCGCCACTTTGCGGACATCCGCGATCATCCCCGCCATCCGCCGTTCAAGCGCGATGCGGTCGCGAATCCAAATCGGATCCACGCCATTTTGGGCGGCAAGGTCAAGGTCTTTTCGATTGGCTTGCAGGACAGCAGGGGTGTTGGCTTCCAGCGCATCGGCAATAGCGACCAGCGCCGCATTTTTTTCTTCGGTTGATTTCTGTGCCAGGATGGCGGCCGCGGCTTTCGCCTGCTCCCCCATCTGTACCAGATCAACTGCTTCGACAAGTGTATCAACCATAATGGGGTTTCCTGTTTGGGTGGTCAATGATTTCGAGGCTAACTATTCCATATTCAGCCCTAAAATGCAATATCTTGCGCCGTCAAGGCCGACTGCCTCATTTTTTCACGCTAAGCGGAAAGATCATGAAGTTTCGCCGTCCGATTTGGTCGGGGATTGGTTGTCTGCGGCTGGGAACAGAAGCTCGACCTGCAACTCAAAGCCGGGCAGGACCTGCTCGCCGGACAAGCTGCCCTCGCTGCCGACAAATTCAATGTCCAAGCGCGATCCGTCCGCTGAACGGCATACATCGACGCCCTTTTCAGCTGGCAGCACAATCCAGACCAGCTGCGTTCCGTGGCGCAGGTACAGGGCGGCTTTTCTGCGGACTTGCCGGAGCGCGTCGGATAGGATCTCGACCGCCAAATCGGGCATGACGGGGATGTATTTGCCCCAAAACGGCTGCGGCGCTTTTGCCTGGCTTACAAACGCGACATCGGGCGAGAGCAGGGTATGGCGATTGTCGGGCGGATGATAGCCGCTTTCCACAGTGACTTCGCCCAGTTCCCGCTCTTCAGCGAAGTTTCCAATATAACGTGCGATCAGCACAGCAAGTCGCCCGTGAACATAACCAGGTGGTGACATCGTGAATAATTCTCCGTCGATTAGTTCGTGATGAATGTTTTCGTTCCCTGCCTGATGCGCCAGGTCCCAAACATCATCCACGCTGTATAACTGCTGTTCGATGATCGTGTTCATCTCTGGTTATTCCGTGCTTATTTGATTTCGCTGTCCGATTTGGCTGGGAACAGAAGCTCGACATCCAACTCAAAGCCGGGCAGGACCTGCTCGCCGGACAAGCTGCCCTCGCTGCCGACAAATTCAATGTCCAGGCGCGACCCGTCCGCCGAACGGCATACATCGACGCCTTTTTCGGCTGGCAGCACAATCCAGACCAGCTGCGTTCCGTGGCGCAGGTACAGGGCGGCTTTTCTGCGGACTTGTCGGAGCGCGTCGGTGGGCGACAGGATCTCGACCGCCAGATCGGGCATGACGGGGATGTATTTGCCCCAAAACGGCTGCGGCGCTTTTGCCTGGCTTACAAACGCGACATCGGGCGAGAGCAGGGTATGGCGATTGTCGGGCGGATGATAGCCGCTTTCCACAGTGACTTTGCCCAAGTCGCGTTCCTTGACGAAAGACCAGATATAATACGAAATCTCGACAGCAAGCCGCCCATGAACATAACCAGGTGGTGACATCGTGAATAATTCTCCGTCGATTAGTTCGTGATGAATGTTTTCGTTCCCTGCCTGGTGTACGAGGTCCCAGACATCATCCACGCTGTATAACTGCTGTTCAATGACCATGTTCGCCTCTGACTGTCTTATTTTCACAACCCCAGTCTATCACAGTTTTGTGTCTCACAGCGAAGCGCGTCAGATTTATTTCAAAACGACCATATTGTTGCGATGCAGGACGGCATCTCCATAGCTGTAACCAAGAATCTCGACGATCTGGCAGGATTTCTTGCCGCACAGCTTTCGCAGGTCGGAGCTTTTGTAATTGGTCAGACCATGTGCGATTTCACGGCCCGCCGGCGACAAGACAGCCAGCGTCGCCCCGCGCTCAAAGTCGCCTTTGACCGAGCGAATGCCGACCGGCAGCAGGCTGGCGCCGCCTCGCATCAGCGCTTTGGCTGCGCCGGCATCCACCATCAAGGCGCCCTGAGTCCGATCCGTCAGCAGCCAGCGTTTGCGGCTTTCGGACAGGTCGCTGGCGGCCTCGATATGGGTGCCGATATCGTCGCCGGTGACCAATCGCCCAAGCACATCGCTTTCGCTGCCACTGGCGATAATCGTTTTGATGCCGCTGCGGCTGGCGATCTGCGCCGCCTGAATTTTGGTGACCATGCCGCCGGTGCCCATCTGTGTGCCGGCAGCGCCCGCCAGCTTGAACAGGTCATCCGAGATATGTTCAATGTTCTGTATCAGCGCCGCCTGTGGATTCTTGCGCGGATCATCGGTGAAGATGCCGGGCTGGTCAGTGAGGATGACGAGCAGGTCAGCATCGACGACGCTGGCGACGAATGCCGAAAGGTTGTCGTTGTCGCCAACGCGAATCTCATCGGTGGCGATGGTGTCGTTTTCGTTCACAATCGGGATGATTTGATGTTCAATCAACGTACACAGGGTATCACGCGCATTCAAGTAGCGGACGCGGTGGCTTAGGTCATCGCGGGTAAGCAGGATTTGGGCGATGGCGATTTCAAAGATGTCGAACAGGTCTTTATAGACGCGCATCAGATGGCTTTGCCCGACTGCGCTTAGCATTTGCTTGGCGGGAACGGACTTGCCCAAATCGGGGAAGGCAAGCCTTTCGCGCCCGGCCGTCTGCGCGCCCGACGAGACCACAATCATCTCATAACCCTGCCTATGCAAACCGGCGATCTGCTGCACGATTTCCAGCATGCGCTGCCGATTCAGCCGCGCCGTCCCCTTGGTGAGTACACCGGTCCCCAGTTTGACAACAATTCGCTGCATGGCTTGTTTTGTCTTCGCTTATGGCGCGTCGCCGTCAGATTATATGGCGGCCTGGTAAGAGATGATAGACAAAATGAGGCTGATGATATTTTTTACCCTTGTGCATCAAAAATAGCGTTATACTTAATGTCAAAGCGAGTAGAAGGGTAGCCTAATTATATGGTCAATCTTCTTGGAGCGTACACACGATTACTTGGCAATTCCAAATCAGCTATGCTGGCGGCAGTTGAAATTTACAACAAACCACAGTTCAAATACCGGGATGAATGCTTTGTTATCTTGTTAATCAATGCGTGGGAGCTCATTCTTAAAGCATTGCTTTCAAAAAATAGGGAGCGCATATATTATCCCAAAAAACGTAACGAAGATTATCGAACTTTCAACCTTTCAAACAGCTTGCGAAAAGCTGAACGCTTTTTCCCATCCAAGCCTGAATTTACAGGCGTAAAAAAGAATTTAGAGTTACTTCTACAGTATCGAGATAATTCTATTCATTTCTATAATACAGTAGGGTTTGGCTCACTCATATATTTTCTTGTGCAAGCAAGCATCAAGAACTACTCGGATTTGTTGAAACATTCATTTAATGTTGACCTAGCAGATGAGATAAATATAGTCTTGCTGCCACTTGGCATTGGTAAAATGCCTATAGACCCCATCCAATTTATTCAAGACGTTGAGAGTGGCAAGAATAAATACTCTGAACAAGTCTCCGAGTATATTAGAAGCATCAATGCGGCTGTAACTGAACTTGAAGCTAAAGACATTGACATAACTAGGTTAATGATTACATTGTCCATCAGGTTTGAATCGGTAAAGAAAAGCACAGAATCAGATATTGTAGTGGGTCTTGGCAATAGTAAGAATGACACAATGGCTATAAAGAAATTCGACCCAAATAATATGCTCCGACAAAAGGATATCATTGAAAAACTGCCTGACAAAATTGACGGTGTACCGGTGAACTCACGCACGTTTCAAGCATTTGTATGGAAAAATGAAATCAAGAACAAGGAACATCTGTGCTGGCAGGATAAATCAAGTGGATTGACTAAATATTCACGAGAACTAACTGCTATGATTAAGAATAGTTCTGGTACAGAGTTACAGCAAATTCGCCAAGATTATAGTAATCACCTAGCAACAAAGCGTCAAAAGAAATGATTTGACGATTCTTGATTTAGTGCATCTGCAATACATAACCCAGTCGCAATGCGGCCCGCCTTAACAAATCTTCGGCATTGTCGAGCGCGTCTTGCAAGGTCATCGGTTGATCGACAATCGGGAAAACCGCCTGGATGCCGGCTTGATGGCAGATCGAATCATGCAGGCTCAAGCCGCCGACCAAGGCAATGGCTGGCACGCCGTATTTTCCCGCCAGCCGCGCCACACCGACCGGACCTTTGCCATCCATTGTTTGAGCATCCATCCGCCCTTCGCCGGTAATCACCAGGTCGCTGTCCGCCAGATGTTCGACAAAGCGGTTGTGTTCCAGCACAAGCTCAATGCCAGAAACTATTTTGCAAGCGAAAAACGCCATCAACCCGGCTGCGAAAGCGCCGGCCGCGCCGCCGCCCTTAACCTGCCGCCGGTCAATGCCCCGCTGCTCAAACAGGACAGTGAAACAGTGACGGAGGTTTTGTTCCAGAATCTCTATCATAGCGGGGTCAGCCCCTTTTTGCGGCCCGAATACGCGGGCGGCGCCTTTTTCGCCCAAGGTCGGATTGTCCACATCCGAGGCGATGATGATGTCAACATCCCTCCAGCCGGCGTCCATGCCGGCGGCATCCACGCGGGCAATATCGCCCAAACCCTGCCCGCCGCGGCGAATCTCGTTCCCGCTGGCATCCCGCACACTCAAGCCCAATGCCTGCAAACAGCCCATCCCGCCGTCGACGGTCGCGCTGCCGCCCAAACCGACAATGATGCGCTCAATACCCCGAGCCAGCGCATCCGCCATTAGCTGACCGGCGCCATAGCTGCTGGCGATGAGCGGGTTCAGTTCGTCCGGCGCCAGCAGCTCCAGCCCCGATGCCTTCGCCATTTCGATGACGGCCGTCTTGCCGCCTGGCAGCAAACCGTAGTCGGCTTGGATCGGCCGCATAAGCGGATCAAATACTTCCACGCTGATTCGTTCTCCGCCCGCCGCCAAAAAAGCGTCCAGGGTGCCGTTGCCGCCGTCGGCGATGGGCAATCGCTGACAGTTTGCCCGCAAGCCCGATTGCAGCAGACCCTCATGGATGGCCGCGCTGGCCTCGGCGGCGGTCAGGCTTTGCTTGAAGGCGTTCGCGGCGATGAGAATCTTCATCGCCCGGCCTCCAACGCGAGAAGAACGAGCGGGCTTTGGCGCGTTCGCCATGATTGGAGATACGTCGGATGAGCGCTGGTTCATGCGATGATCTTTCATTGGCAAAATGAGCTTAGACTACTATTATAAAACCGACGCGGTTCCCAATCCAGAGGGTTCGGGAACAAGGCATAACGGTCTGCACCCTGAAAGTGAGTTGCCAATGAACAGTCAAACCGCTTTGCAAATGATAGAAGCCGGCGGAATTGTCGCCGGGATGCGCGGCGCTTTTCCGCCGGATGTCGCCCTCAAGGTCACCGAGACCTTGATGATGGAGGGCATCAACGTCTTTGAATTGATGATGAATTCCGTCGAGCCGCTCAAGGCGATGCAGGCGGTCAAAGCTGAATATGGCGATGAAGCCTGCGTCGGCATGGGTACGGCGCTGGACGCGGCCACGGCGCGGGCTGCGCTGGATGCCGGCGCCGATTTTGTGGTCTCGCCGGCTTTTCAGGCGGATGTTGCGGCGGCGGTGATGGCGCAGGACGTCCTGATGGCGCCTGGCGTCGTCACCCCATCCGAAGCGGTCGCGGCCTGGGGCCTGGGCGTGAAATTGTTAAAGCTGTTCCCAATCGGCGCGCTCGGCATTGATTATTTCAAGGCGATGTTCGGCCCGCTGCGGCACATGCGTTTTATGTGCAACGGCGCCATGACCGATCAAAACGCGCGTGAGTTTCTGGCGGCTGGGGCGGTGGCTTGCGGCATGGGCGGCTGGCTGGTCGGCGATGGCGCTTGGTCGCGGGCGCGGCTGCGGAGTCGGGCGCGAATCCTCGTTAATACCGTGCAGGCGGCGCGGAGCGAATAGACTGTTACTGCGTTTGCTGGTATTCTATCATTACAGTTGAAGCAGACGATAAGGACTTAGGGCTTGCTATGGGTAACTCGATTTACTTTCAAAATGAAGAAGTCATCATACACAACGAGGATTTATTCAAGATAGAGGAAATTGCATCTGAATCGATTGACCTCATCGTGACATCACCGCCTTACAACGTGGATATTCAGTATGAGAGCAACAAGGATGATTTAAGCTATAAAGAATATCTGCGATTCTCCTGTGAATGGATGGCAAGCTGTTATGACTGGCTAAAAAATGATGGCCGGTTTTGTCTCAACATTCCGTTGGACAAAAACAAGGGAGGGCAGCAAAGTGTAGGGGCTGATTTAACAACTATCGCAAAAGAGATAGGCTATAAATATCACGCTACTATCGTCTGGAACGAAGGCAATATATCGCGCCGTACCGCATGGGGTTCATGGATGAGCGCCTCCGCGCCTTATGTGATTGCCCCCGTCGAGCTTATCATTGTTCTCTATAAAGATAGCTGGAAAAAAAGATCTGGCTCACGCGAAAACGATATTACCCGCGATGAGTTCATGGCATGGACAAATGGCTTGTGGACATTTAATGGCGAAAGCAAAAAGCGTATCGGTCATCCAGCCCCATTTCCGCTTGAATTGCCTACTCGCGCCATAAAGCTGTTCAGTTTTGTCGGCGATACAGTTTTAGACCCCTTCTTGGGCAGCGGTACAACTCTGGTTGCCGCGATGATGAATAATCGCTTCGGGGTAGGCATAGATATTGATAAAAGCTACTGTGAATTGGCGAAAAAACGCGTTGAAAAGACTTTGGCAGACCGTACACAAATGTTAATGTTTTAAGAAGATAATCCGAGATGAGCAAGCGTCCTTCATTATCCGACTTGATACTGACATACTTCAGGAAATATCCCGGGCAGGACTTGACTCATGACGATTGGGTTGATGAGATTAGCAGACAATACATGGAACTAACAGGCCGTATGCCCCGTGATCCATGGCGAGCAGCAAGAAAACTCCATCAGGATGGATACCTCATTAAAGTCAGAAAAGGGTTTTACAGATATGACCCAGAGCTTGTCGAAAATCCGGAACTTGAAGATTTTACAGAACAGCAAAAACGAATCATTTTTGAACGGGATGGATATCGCTGTACAGAATGTGGTCTTGGCCGTGCCAACGGCGTAGAACTTCATGTTGACCACATCATACCAAAAGACAAAGGCGGTAAAGCCATAATCGAAAATGGACAAACCTTATGCGCCCAGCATAATTTCCTCAAAAAGAATGACAATGCCACTCAAAGCGGCAAGAAGAGGATGATCAGGCTCTATGAACTGGCAAAAAAAGAAAGCAATCAGGAGATGATAGTTTTTTGCAGGGAAGTGCTTGAAGTGTACGACAAACATAATATCAATAGTTATATTGAGTGGACACCATAGCAGGAGTAGAATACAAACAATGGCTATGAATGTAGAACAATCCATAAAGAACTTTGACAACATTCAAATATCGAAAGATTGGTCGTTTAGCGAAGCAAAGCGGTCGGATACCAGTTATATCACGCATGGCTATCATCGATATCCAGCCAAGTTCATACCCCAATTAGCTCGCCGCCTGATCGAGGAACATTCCGAACCGAATGACATGGTGCTTGATCCCTTTTGCGGCTGCGGCACCACGCTGGTTGAATCCGCAGTTGCCAAACGATATTCCTACGGGGCGGATATTAACCCGATTGCTGTGATGATAACCAAAGCCAAAGCGCAGTATCTTGATCCCGTTGCGCTTACAGTTGCTTTCAATCGAATACTGTCTGCATTTCCTACAGCTACAGCCGCGTTCCCTGACAATGAAAGAATTACCTATTGGTTCAAAAAAGAACAGATAACCGATTTAGCCAAGCTGCTGCATGCCATCCAAAGTCTGTCTGACGCTAATGTGCGGCTGTTCTTCCTTTGCGGATTTTCCAACATTCTTAAAAACTGCTCAATTTGGAATCAGAGATACAACAAGCCTGCTCGCGACCCGAACAAGAAAATCCCTGATGTCATGCGGACATTTCGCCGCCAAATTCGCATGATGATGAAAGGCAATGCGGCCTTTTGCAATCTGATGGATGGTGGCCAGTCGCACCCATCCATAGCCGAATGCAGAGATTCGAGACGGCTGCCATTGGACAGTGAATCCGTCGATCTAGTCGTCACATCGCCGCCGTATGTAACCTCTTATGAATATGGCGATCTTCACCAGCTTTCCATGCTGTGGCTGGAGGGGCTGACTGACTTGAGGGGTTTCCGCGAGCGATTCATCGGCTCATCGCTAAAGCGGCTTGAATCCAAGATTGAAGCATCACAAGCGCTGACGCATAGCTCCATCGCCGCCGATATCGGGGACAAGCTGCAAAGACAAGATAGTAAAACGGCTTCAAGTGTGATGAAATACTTCCAATCCATGTATGAAATCTGGCGGGAGCTTTACCGAGTTGTTCGCATCGGCGGCAAGGTCGGTGTTGTCATTGGCAATACCAGCCTGAAAGGCGCTGAAATAACCAATGCAGAGGTATTTGCCGAACAAATGCAGGGATTGGGCTTCAAATTGATTGATGTGATAAAACGTGAAATTCCATCCAAGAATCTGCCTTCAACCAGAGACAAAGCAACTGGAAGATTTGCAAAAACTTCGTCTTCCGATACGTTGGCATATCCAACGGAATTTGTCTTGGCGCTTGAAAAATGCTCTTAAAAGCAAACGACTTCATAGACCTTTATATTGACTTGGGCGCAGCGCATCACGAATTGATACCCAAGCGGTTAGAGACCGCCAGAAAACCATGACCGCGACAAAACCCAATCCCCCCCCAGCGCCGAAACCGCGCCGAAGCAAGGGCGCCGGCTGCTGGCTGGTCGGCTTCGGCTCGCTGTCCCTGGCGATGATGCTGGCGCTGATTGGCTTGCTGCTGCCGCCCTTCAGCCTGCCCGACCGGCTGCTTGGCACACAATATCAGCCTCTAAATGCCCAGATGCAAACCGCGTCATTGGGCAGCGAATTTTCGGTGAGTCTCATCGGCGACGACATCGGCGGCGAATTTGGACTGCGATTATCGCAAGCATCGCCGACGGAAGACGGCAGCTGGACGACGGCGAAGCATCATTTGCCCCATTATCTGGCATTGCAAAGCCCGATTTATGTTATCAAAGCGAATGGCAGGCCGCCTGACCAGCTTCGATTCTCGCTGGAACTGCCGCGCGATGCGGCCGCCGCGCAAGTCCTTTCCCTGTATGGCTGGGACGGCAGCCAATGGCGCTTTATCCCTTCGACCAAAGCCAATGGCAAAGCGCAGGGCATCGCCGGTTTCGTGCCAGAAGCCATCGCCATTTTTCAGGCTGTTCCAACCGCGCCGATTGTAGCGGTCGCTTATGACATTCGACAGGAACTCACCGCCGAGACTGCCAGCCTGGCGACTCTCATCAGCCCGGCCGGACTGCGCCCCACGCGGCAGGGCGGGCTCATCGGCAGCCTGGCGCCGGGCGCGGATGCTGATTCTGCGTATTTACTGCTGCCGCTGATTAGCAATTATGATGACCCCGGCGCCACCGACCCCGAAACAGTTGAATTGATTGTCAGCAGCCCGGCGCTGCGCGGCGAGCATGTCTCACAGATTGTTTCCACAGCCAGCTACAACCGCTTTGATGGGGTATTTATTGATTATCGGGATATATCCAGCGCGGCGCGCGACGACTTCAGCCGTTTCGTCACCCAACTGGGCGCCGGCCTCGCGGCGGCTGGACTGCGCTTGGGCATCGCCGTGCCGGCCGCAGTCCATAAGGACGGTGATTGGGATAGCGGCGCCTATGACTGGCGGGCGCTTGGGGCCGCCGCCGATTATGTCAAGCTGCGTACAGCCATCAAGCCGCCAGCTTTCGCCGCCGAAGGCTCGCAGTCGGTCGATGCTATGCTGCGCTGGGCGGTTGATGACATCGAACGTTACAAAATTCTGCTGGGATTAAGCGCGCAGTCTGTCCGCGAGATGGATGGGGGCTGGACGCGCATCGGCTATGACCAGGCCCTGGCCGGGCTGGGGGATGTGGCGCTGGCGGCCGAGCATGTCAGCGAAACCGGCTCGGTTGAACCCGGCGCAAAAATCCGCGCCGCGCTGGATGGCTTTGAGGCGCTGGCCGGCTTTGATGCAACGTTGGAAGCGCCTTTTATCGATTATCTAGCCGCCGCCAGCGACAGATCGGCGCGCATCTGGTTCACCGATTCCGCCGCCCTGCGCTATCGTATGGAACGCACCGTGCCCTTTGCGCTGGCTGGCGTCGCCTTTGATGATTTACTGAACGATGACCTCATCGCCGGTCTGCCACAGACGGTTCTGCATTATAAAGCACAGGCGCCGCTGGCGGCTTCGGCGAGCGGTCTGGCTTTGCGATGGTCGATTGAAGGCAGCGCCGGGCTGGTTGACCGCGTAATCACCGGCTTGAACGATGATCTGGTGGTCACGCTGACGGCGCCCGACGGCCATTATGCCGTCAACATGGCTGTCATTGGCATGGACGCGGCATCAGCAAGCCAGCGGCAGGGGGCGGCCGTCGCGCTTTTTGCCCCCACCGCCACGCCGACCCCAACGCCAACGCCGCGCCCCACTGCCACGCCAGCCCCGATTGTTTTGGCGCCGGCGCCAGCCGAAAACGCGCCCGCCGGCAGCTTCGCCGTCGCCGCGCCGCCGCCCGGCAGCATCGCCATCGAAATCGGCGGCCATGTAACCGGCGCCGGCAGCAGCCGCGCCATTGGCGCCATGCGATCAGCCGGCATGACCTGGATGAAAATTCAAGCTCGCTTCGATTATCGAAGTCCGCCGGATGTGGCGCGGGAAATCAGCGCCGCCCATAGCAGCGGCTTCAAGATACTGGTCGGCACGGTCGGTTATCCGCATCAACTCGGACAGGGCGGGCAGGGGTACATCAATGCTTATATCGACTGGCTGGCGCGGATCGCCGGGCAAGGCGCCGACGCCATTGAAGTCTGGAATGAACCCAATCTTGACCGTGAGTGGCCGCGCGGTCAGATCAGCGGCGCGGCTTATGCCGATATGCTGAAAATCGCCTGGCAGAAAATCAAGGCGGCCAACCCCAAGACGCTGGTCATCAGCGCCGCGCCGGCGCCCACCGGCGATCCCAGCCGCCCTGCCCGCGTGATGCCGGACAATCAATGGCTGCGTCAGATGGTCGCTGCCGACGGCTTGGACTATCTCGACTGCGTCGGCGCGCATTATAATGAGGGCATCGTTCCGCCCAGCCAGACCAGCGGCGACCCGCGCGGCGACAATTATTACACGCGCTATTTCTATGGCATGTTAAATGGTTACATCAGCATTACCCGCAAGCCGATTTGTTTTACCGAATTGGGTTATGTATCGCCCGAAGGGTATCCGCCGTTGCCCGCCGGCTTCAGTTGGGCGCGAAATGTAACCGTAGCCCAGCAGGCCGCCTGGCTGGCGCAGGCGGCCGCCTTGGCATCGCAGAGCGGGCAGGTGCGGCTGTTCATCGTCTGGAATATCGACTTTACCCGTTATGATGCCGATCCACAGGCAGGCTATGCCATTATCCGCCCGGATGGTTCCTGCCCAGCCTGCGCCGCGCTGGCAAACGCCAGATGAGGAGGTTGACATGACAGCCGGCTCGCCGGTACGCCGACAGATTCGAAGTTTTGTCGTAATTTGGATCGTCATTACCTTTGTTATGGGCTTGGCTACCTTCCTGGCGATCTATTTTACCTATAGCCCGACCGCCTTGGATATCGGCTCTGGCAATCCGATGCCGTTGAATGAAACGGATGCCAATGAAGGGGAAGCGGCGGCGGCCGTTATCGTATTGCCGAGCATTGCGCCGGCGGCAACCTTCACCCCCTCGCCAGCGCCACCCACCCAGGTCAGCCTGATTGCCGCCGCCGAGATAACCGCTGCGCCTGTTCCCAGCCCGACGCCGACGCGCTTGCCGGTCGATGACCGCCGCTATCAGGTCGGCATTCAGGTGGAACAGTCGCCCGACTTTAATCCCGACAATCAGGATGGCTGGTTCAATTCGGTATCCAATGATCTTGGCATGACTTGGGTCAAGCAGCAAGTGCGCTGGGAACTGATCGAGCCGGCGCCGGGCGAGATCGACTGGAGCATATTGGATTTTGTGATGCCCAGCGCCGAGAAATTTGGAATCAAGCTCATGCTGTCGATTGTGACGGCGCCGGATTGGGCGCGTGAAGACGGAGTCGAGCTTGGCAGGCACGGGCCGCCGGCGGATCCACAAACCTATGCCAATTTTGTCGAGCAGATTCTTGTCCGTTATCCGGGCGGCATCCATGCTATCGAAGTCTGGAATGAGCAGAACATTGACCGCGAATGGACATCTATACACGGATTAAGCGCCAGTCATTATGTCGCGCTTCTGCGCCAAACCTATGAAACCGTCAAAGCCATTGACCCCGGCATTGTCATCATCAGCGGCGCCCTGTCCCCGACCGGCTTGGATGACGGCGTTCGGGCTTACGATGACTTTAGCTATATGGATCAGCTAATCGCCGCTGGTATGCTTGATTGGGCTGACTGCGTCGGCGCGCATCACAATGGCTATAATGTCAGCCCCGACTACCGCTACAGCGAAATTCCGAATGATCCAACCGCGATTTTCCGCGGCCCCTTCGATAATCCGCATCACAGCTGGAGCTTTCGCAGTACGTTGGAAGGATATGCCAATCGTATCCGGACCGCCGGGCGGGATACCAAACTCTGTGTCACCGAATTCGGCTGGCCGACCGTCGAAGACCTGGACGGCTTTCCAGCCGGCTTCGAGTTCGCCCAAGACAATACATTGGCAGAGCAGGCGCAGTGGATTCCAAAGGCGATGAGCAATATGGAAGAGTGGGGTTTCGTTTGGCTGGCGTTTATCTGGAACTTTAACTACGGGCCGCAGGCCGGCTGGGCAGTCGATAACGATAATGTGCCGTACTCCTTGATTGGCCCTGGCTTTACCTTCAGACCGGCCTACGATGCCATCCGCGCCTGGCAGAAAAATTATCTGGCGCGTATGAGTGCATAATATGCCATTTGCATTTTCAAAGAGGCTGGCTGCCGGGGTCCTTGTTCTGTGGGCTTTGTGCATAGGCGCTTTGGGGATCTGGCCCTTCCTGCGCTCCGAGTCAGATCCGTTTCAGGCGGCGGCGATTGTGGATCCGCCTTTTCCAGCGCTTACCTATGGCATCCAGGTTTTCGCCTGGTGGGATGGCGGCGAAACCGGACTGCATCTCGATTGGGTGCGCCTGATGTCCTACAGTCATGTCAAGCAAACCTTTGCCTGGCGCGATATTGAGCCGCTTCAGGATGTTTGGGACTGGACACAGGCTGACCGCATCCTTGCCGAACTTGAATCGCGCGATCTGCGCCTGATTGCGCGGCTTGGGCAGGTTCCCCAATGGGCTTGGGCGGATGCCTATGACCCCAATGAAATAAAAAACTTCCATGATGCGCCGCCGGCGAAGATGGAAGACTGGGCTGAATTTTGTTTGACCCTGGCGCAGCGTTACCGCGGCAAAATCGCCGCCTATCAAATCTGGAATGAACCCAATCTTAGTCGGGAATGGGGGAATCAGCCGCCGGATGCCGCCGCCTATGTCGATCTGCTAGCGGTTTGCAGCCAAGCCATTCGGCAGGCAGACCCAGACGCGGTTTTGATTTCGGCTGGTCTGGCGCCCACCGGCAGCAGCGATGATACCGCCATGCCGGATGATGTGTACCTTGACCGCATGTATCGCCGCGGTTTTCAGCGGCACATTGATGTGGTCGGCGTTCATGCGCCCGGCTACGACGCGCCAGAGATCGGCCCCGATGATGAGGCGGCGAAAGCTCGCTGGTTCACCTTTCGCCGGGTCGAGGACCTGCGTAAAATCATGCTGATGCATGGCGATGCGGCCCGTCAAATGGCCGTCATGGAGTTTGGCTACACGACTGATGCCCGCAATCCGGATTATGCCTGGTATGGGGTTTCGGAAGCAGAGCAGGCTGATATGCTTTTGCGCGCCTATGAATACGCGATTGCGAACTGGCGGCCGTGGGTCGGCTTGATGACCCTGATCTATATGCCCGACCCCAAGTGGGGCCCCGAAGATGAGGAATACTGGTGGTCAATCACCAAACCCGAAACCGCCGGCGACCATCGCCCGGCTTTTTTTACGCTGGCGAACATGCGTAAAGTCTGCGGCGATCACATTATCCCAGCGCGCGCGTCCGACAGCCCGGCCGCTATCGGCATGGAGCCAGCGCCGATATGCCCCTAGCCAACTTCCCCCGCAAGGATTTCAAAGGTATGTTGGGGCGGCTGGAATAGGTTACAATGATGTCGCTTGGATAGCAGGAAAGGTTATTTTGTGCGAATGAGTCGGTTGAGCTATGCCGCTGCGGTCCTCTTGCTGCTGCTGTCTGCATTGCTGCGAATGACCGATTTGGCTGTCGTGCCGCCAGGCATCAGCGACCATGAAATCATCAATATGCGCCTTGTCGATAACGTAAGGCAAGGCGATATCCGCGTCTTCTATCCAGGTGAGGATGGCGGCCGCGAAGGAATGTACCACGCGGCGGCGGCTTTTGTCACCGCATTTACCGGCGAAGGCGCCATCGGCTATCGGATTTTGTCGGTTTGGCTGAGTCTGCTGTCGATTGCCATGGTCTATGCTCTGGCGCGGCGCCTCTTTAATCCAGTGGCGGCTTTGATGGCGATGGGTATGCTGGCGGTCAACCTAAGCGGCAATCTGCTGGCGCGCACGATTTCCAGTGATGCGGTCGTTATTTTCCTGATCTCGGCAGCCATGCTGGCTTTGTCGCGGGCGATGCCGGTCTACCGCAGCACGCGGGCTGTGACCGCCAACATCATCGCCTTCGCGGCGCTGGGCGCCTTGCTGGGCATCAGTTTCTACCTGCACCCATCCAGCCTGTTCATCGCGCTGGCGAGCATGGTCTATATCGCCTACTTGCTGTTTGCCTACCATGCGATGCTGCGTCAGCGCCGCAGCTATATCGGATTCGCCGTGCTTGTCATGCTGATTATCGCCATGCCCTATCTGATCTCCTCTATCAATCTGCCGCAGTATGCGGCGGCGCAGCGTCTGGTTCAGTACACCGACGGCTTTTTGCGCTCTGTGGTCGCTGGCCTGCTGGCGATATGGTGGACTGGCGATGCCAATCCGCTGCATAATCTGCCCGGCCGCCCCTTGGTCGATATATTCAGCGGCCTGTTGATTCTGGTCGGGATGGCAAGCTGCTTCCGATACCGGCGCCGACCGCAGTTTATGCTGCTGCTCATCATGTGGCTCCTGACCTTGCCGGCGGCCTTCCTTGCCGAAAACAGCCCCAACTTTTTCCAATTCGCCGTCATCATGCCCCAGCTGGCGCTCTTTTTTGGCATCGGCGCCGTCATCGTTTTACGGATGAGCATTTTTACCGATCTCGTCTTCCGCCGCCTGGCTATTGCCGGCATCGCAGCTTGGTTCGCCTTTAACTTCCTCTGGACCTGGCAAGACCTGTTTGCTGATTGGCGCGCTAACCCCGCCGTCGTCCCACTGGTCAATGGCGAACTGGGTCAGATCGCGCATCATCTCGATTTGACCGCGGCGGACATACCCACCGTAATATGTCATTCCAACTGGAACAGCAGCGAGCCGGAAGCATCGCTCGGCGACAGTGAAATGACCCTGCTTATGATGAATCGGGCTGACTTTGAATACCGCGAAGCCGATTGCAGACGCAGCCTGATATTGACTGACGGCGGGGGATTGCAGCAGATTGTCCTCTTTCGCCAGGACGATGCTATCCATCCTTATCTGCAAGACTGGCTGACGTTGGGGCAGTCCGTGCCGCGCAATGTGCCGCGCGATGCCATCATACAGCTTGAAACCAGCCAAATTCTTGCCGACACCGCCGGCGAATTTATCACCACCGCGCCCGTTGCCTATGCCCCTGAAACGGCGGGTGAGACGACGGCGATTTCCCCGCCGATTCGTTTTGGCAGCAACCTGACCTTCCTCGGCTATCAGCCCGCCGTCGAACGGGCTTATCTGCCGGGCGAAAAAGTGGATGTGATTACTTACTGGCGGGCAGAGGGCATGCTGCCATCGGATTTGACCTTGTTCACACATATCTTGTCCGACCCGGTCACCATCGTCGCCAACCGCGACGTGATCCATGTCAATCCAGCCCGCCTGCAAGCCCGCGATGTCTTTGTGCAAGTCACGCAGGTTCAACTGCTGCAAACCCCGCCGCCGCTGGCGGGCGAATACTTTATTTCGGTCGGCGCCTACCGCCAGTCGGTTTCGCCCAATGAGCGCCTGCCGGCTTTACAGGACGATAAACACTTCGGTGACCGCATCTTTTTATATTCGATTGAAGTGCTGCCGCTGCCTGAAACTGAAGAAAGCGAAAGTTAATGTTTGAACTGGTGTTTTTAGGCACATCGGCGGCGGCGCCGTCTATCCATCGCGGTTTGCCGGCTATGGCGGTACTCGCCGGCGAGCAGCGCTTTCTGGTTGATTGCGGCGAAGGCACGCAGCGGCAGATTTTACGCAGCGGGATCGGATTCAAGCGGCTCAACCGCATTTTCCTGACCCATGCCCATCTGGATCATCTGCTGGGTTTGGGCGGCCTGCTATCGACCTTTGGCCGTTGGGAGGCGATGGACGAAATTTTTATCTGGGGCGGGCTGCCGGCGATTGAACGCGCGCAGGCGCTGGTGTACGAGGTGGTTTTCCGCAAGGAAACTCCGCCCGTTCCGATTTATTTCATCCGCACGCTGCCGGATAAAACCTTGTTCCAAGGGCGCCGGTTCTCGGTGCGGGCTTTTCCAGTCGTCCATCGCGGTCGGGAATGCTATGGCTATATTTTTGAGGAGGATTCGCGCCGCCCCTTTCTGGCAGCCAAAGCCGATGCCCTGGGCGTGCCGGCCGGCCCTGAACGCAGTCAGCTGGTCGCCGGCAAGCCGATTGTCTTGCAAGACGGCCGGCGCATACACCCTGACCAGGTGCTGGGCGCGGTGATCAAAGGCGCGAAAGTGGTCGTTACAGGTGATTTGGGGCGCACCGACAATATCCGCCAGGCAGTGCAGGATGCCGATGCGCTGATTATTGAATCCACCTATCTTGATGCCGATGCCGATGTGGCGGCCCAGGTTGGACATATTACCGCGCGTCAGGCGGCGGAATTGGCGCTGGACTGCAATGTCAAATATCTGTTTTTGACCCATGTTTCGCGGCGTTACCGTGAATTTGAGATCATCCATGAAGCCCGCCGATACTTCCCCGATTCCTATGTCGTGCGCGACCTCGACCACTTTGCCATCTTTCGGGATAAGCCGCCCGAAAAAATCAAAATGCCGTTCCGACAAGACGCCGCTGAAAATCTGCCGGCGAAAGGAGAATCATGATGAACGATGCTTTGACGCGCCAGCTAAGCCATTATGTCAATGAACTGTTTGTGCGCGAAGACGATATCCTTGCATTGGTGCGGCGGCAGACTGCCGAACGCGGTCTGCCGCAAATCAATCTCCAGCCCTATGAAGGCCGGATGATTCAAATTCTGGTGATGATGAGCGGCGCCAGGAAGGTCATCGAAGTCGGCGCCCTCGCCGGCTACAGCGCGGTCTGGATTGCCCGCGGACTGCCGCCCGGCGGCCGGCTGGTCACCATCGAAAAGAGCAGCCGGCATGCCCGCCTGGCACAGTCTCACCTTGACCGCGCCGGGCTGAACGGCATAGTAACCGTGCTGCAAGGCGATGGCATGCGAATCCTGCCAAAACTGGAAGGGGATGCCCCTTATGACCTGATGTTTATCGACGCCGACAAATCCAATTATCCCAATTATCTCCAATGGGCGGTTCAGCATTTGCGGGTTGGCGGGGCAGTGATGGCGCACAATGCTTTCTGGGGCGGTCGTGTTTTATCGCCGGAATCGGAGGATGATGAGGGGCTTGTCGATTTCAATCGGGCCTTGGCGCAGCATCCGGCGCTGGAAAGCACGATTCTTGAAGTTGGCGATGGCCTGGCGCTGGGCGTCAAAGTGACCTAGTTTTCATTATCCTTGAATGCTTGGTCGATGCTGCCGATATCAATCATGCCTTCGCCAAAGACCCGACCGGCTTCAATGCTCATCGCCGCCGGGGCATCGGCGCTGGCGATCAAATCATAGGTGGTCGCGCCGGTGATGTGAACTGGAACAATCTCGCCAACTGGCAATTCGCCCTCGACCAGGACATAGCCATCGATTTCAGGCGCGTCGCGGTAACTGCGCCCCAGACTAATCACATCGCCGCTTTCGTTTCCAGCCGCATCTTCACCCAAGCCATGACCTTCCACTAAAATATCCACGGTTTTGCCGACCCAAGCCTGATTCTTCTTCAAGCTGATCCCCTGCTGGACTGCCATCAGCCGTTGATAACGGTCTTGCTTGATTTCATCATCAACCTGATTAGGCAGCGCCGCGCTGGGCGTCCCCAGTTCATAGCTGTACTGAAATGCGCCAACGCGGTCAAATTCAAGCTCGCGCACCATCGCCAGCAGCGCCTCAAACTCGGCTTCGGTCTCGCCCGGATAGCCAACGATAAAGGTCGTCCGCACCGCCAAATCAGGCATCATCCGGCGCAGTTCGCCGATGGTGTCATACACCCATTCGACTTTTGCCGGCCGTTTCATCCGTTTAAGCGTTTCGCGGTGCCCATGCTGCAAGGGCATATCCAGATAGGACAAAATCTGCCGATGTTTTGCCATCGTTTCCATTAAGCCCGGCGTGACATAGCCAGGATAAGCATACATAATCCGCAGCCATGGGATTTCGGGCGCGGCTTGGATGATTTTCTCAAGCAGCTGCGCCAGCCCGTCTTTCATGCCCAAATCATAGCCATAATCGGTGCTGTCCTGGGCGATGAGCATCACCTCCTGCACGCCCATATCCTGCAAGCGCCGCGCCTCGGCCATGATGGATGCCAGCGGCCGGCTGACTGCCGTGCCTTTAATTTTGGGAATGGCGCAGAAGGCGCAGGGACGGCGGCAGCCATCCGCGATCTTCAGATAGGCATAAGCGCCCTGCACGCTGGCGCGCAGCGTCCCGCGCTCATCGAGGCCAATCACCTTGGCATCACTGGGCAAGTGGTACAGCGCTTGAGGATGTTTGCGCTGGCGCAGGCGGCGAATCAAGTCAAAAATATCCATCCAGCGCCGCGTGCCAATCACCCCATCCAGACCAGGCACCTCTTGCACCAGCGCATCGCCATAGCGCTGCGAAAGACAGCCGGCGGCGATCACCATCTGGTCAGCCCGCTTGATTTCCACCAGTTGGCGCAGGACGTCGATAGATTCCTGCTTGGCGGAATGGATGAAGCCGCAGGTATTCACAATCAGCGCTTCAGCCAAATCAGGATCACCAACGCCGCGCATGCCCTGCCGCTGGAGAATCTGCGCCATGCTTTCGCTGTCTACGGTATTCTTGGAGCAGCCGAGACTGACCAGAAAGTAGTTGTCAGTTTGTTTACGCATGGCTGTTTTCTTTCATCTTTTCCCATAGAATGCCCATTAAGCCCCCTCCTTGGTTGGCGTCAAATTGGACTGCGTCACGCGCGGCGGCAAAATCGCTGTGGACGACGGCGACAACGTGATGGTCGCGGTGTCGGTCACGGTAGCTGTCGCGGCGCTGGTCGCTGTATCCGATGGCGTCGGCGCGATGGTCGGCGTGCTGGTCGCTGTCGGCCCAGACGTGAATGCTGCCGTCGGCGTCGGGCTAGGTCCAACTGTGCCAGTCGATGTGAATTGAGCCAGCAGGGTGGCGGCAGCGTCTGAAGGCCGCGGCGTCGGACTAAGCGCCGGCGAAGGCGCCGCCCCCGCGCCGACGCTGTAATTGATCTCATCCACCGTGAATCTGATATCCACCTGCTGACCGCGCCCGCCAAACAGCCCCTGCTGCTGACCATTCCATATAATATCAAGCGCCATGGCGTTGCTGGCGGTAACCGCGATTTCGCTAATGGCGGCGTATTCTAGCAGGGTATCCGGCGCAGCGACGCCGACGAACTGCTCAACGGCATCGGCGCTGATGCGAATCCAGGTGCGCTGATTGATTTGAATGCTGGCAAGCACGCCGCTGCCACTGTAGCCGGCGCGGTTCGACGGAGTCGCCGTCGGCGCCGGCGGTGTGAACGCGGGCGAAGCCGTGAAGGTCGCGCTCGGCGGCATGTCAGCGATAAATTCCGGCTTTAGCGATTCACCCAGCAGCGCATCATCAACTTCCGAATCAATCAGTTCAGAAGTCACAAATACGATGATGGCGATTGCCGCCAGCGAAACAGCCAGCAGCGCCACGGTCCGCAGCAGGCCGCCGCGGCGGGCGGCGCGTTTTTCGGCAAGGTCAATAGCCGGCATGGCCGCCGGCGAATGGGCGATGTGATTCGGGGCAGTCGTTTGCGTCGATGAGTCTTCGCCGCCGGCTGCCTTGCCATAGCGCGCATCATCATAGAGGCGCAGGATATGCTCCTCATCAAGCTCAAGATGCCGCGCATAGTTGCGAAGCATCCCCCGCACCTGAATGTCCGACATGCCGGTGGCGGCAAATTCGCCGGCTTCAAAAGCCTCCAGGATCGGCCGGCGAATCCGCAGCTTGGCGACCGCATCTTCCAATTCGATTTCGTTGGCTTCGCGCGATTCGCGCAAATGCTGTCCGAGCGCGCCGACATCCATATAATGTGACCACCCTTCATCAAACAGCCCCGCATGTCCGATGCAGCCGGCGGCGGACGGGGCTGGAGATGCTGAACCGCTTGGGTGTACGCAAGGCCGACACAGTGCGCCCGATTGCTATCCGCCGTTGCGGGGTCGCTTTTCAGACAGCGATTTCCCGCCCCTCCGCTTCCGCTTCTGGGACGGCTGCATTCGCCGCGTCATTCGCTTCGGCCGGCGCTTCACTGGTTTCATCGGCGGCGGTGGCATAGGTGAAGCCCTCGACCATGATGTCTTCGGCGGTGACCATTTCACCGCGCTGACGGGCAGCCAGAAACTCTTGCAGATCATCTTCCGGCACGATGGTGATAATGAGCGTCGGTGAGATTTCGCTGCCGAGCCGAACCGGCACATGATGCGTCCCGACTTCGCGGAGCGACTGCTGGCTGATGCGGCGGCGGTTGAGGTCAACGCTGGCGGCGCGGTCAAGCTCGGCGGCGATTTCCTGCGTCGTGACCGACCCGAACAGCTTGCCGGTGGAAGCGGCGCGGCGACCAAAAATCAATTCCACCCCATCAATCTGGCGGGCAAGATCGTTAAGCATATTGTTGTACTGCGCTTTGCGGGCTTCGACGTTTTTGCGTACCGCTTCGGTTTGACGCAGAGCCGATTCGCTGGCTTTGATGGCTATCTTGCGCGGAATCAAATAATTGCGGGCAAAACCATCGGCGACTTTGACCACTTCGCCAGCCACTCCATGCTTGTACAGGTCCTGGAGCAAAATCACATCCATTTTTCTATCCTCTATCCTATCCGATGTTCAATGACCGCCTCAAAAGACTTTGTATTGACTAAACCCGCATATTATAGCAATGTTGGCAATGATGCCAAGTGGCAATCCTGAACCGAGCCGGGATATGACCGACAGCAAAGCACTGGACAATCGACAGGTGATCGAAAAGGCGCTGATTGTCCTGTTTGGCTTTTTGGCGAGCGGCCTGCTGGGCTTTGTTCGCACCGCAGTCCTGGCGGGGCAGTTCGGCGCCGGCGCCGCCTTGGATACCTTTGTGGCGGCACAGCGGATCCCGGAGATCGTCTTCACGCTGGTGGCTGGCGGCGCTTTGGGCTCTTCCTTTATCCCGATCTATGCCAAATATCGCCAGCAGGACCCGCGGCAGGCTTGGCAGCTGGCAAGCGCGGTCATGACCTTGACAGCCGGCGCGGCGGCGCTTTTCGGCTCGCTGGCCGCGCTGTTTGCGCCCCAGCTTGTCAGCGGCATCCTTTTACCCGGCCGGCCGGCCGAACAGCAGCAGCTTGCCGTCGTCATGGTGCGTCTGATGATGCTCACCCCCTTTATCTTCAGCATCAGCGGCCTGGTGATGGGCATTTTGCAGTCGCACGCGGCTTTCTGGCTGCCGGCGATTGCTGTCAGCATGAATCATATCGGCATCATGTTCGGGGCGCTGGTGATTGCGCCGCTGCTGCCCGCGCATCCGAATGTCGGGCAGGTCGGCGGGCTGAATGTGATGGGCTTGGCTTACGGCGCCGTATTGAGCGCCATACTGCATCTGGCTGTGCAGCTGCCGGGGCTTCGCCGGCTGGACGCCGGGCTGCGTCCCCTGCTGTCCTGGCGGGTCGCCGGCGTAACCGACGTCCTCAAATTGATGGGCCCGCGCGTCTTGGGCTTGGCGGTGGTGCAGGTCAATTTTCTGGTCAACATCAATCTGGCAAGCAATATGGCTTATGGCAGTCAGGTCGCTTTGGATACCGCCTTTAAGCTGATCTTCGTCGCCGTCGGCATCATTGGACAAAGCGTCGGTTCAGCCGTGTTCCCAACCCTGGCGGCTTTATGGGCCCAACGCGATTACGCCGGCTTCGCCGACCGCCTTTCGGCAGCGATGCGAAACATCCTCTATCTGTCCTTTCCGGCGACCGTCGTGTTGATCCTGCTGGGCGCGCCGATTGTCAGCCTGTTTGAACGCGGCGCATGGACGGCGGAAAGCACCCAGGCGACCGCTTGGGCCTTGGCCTTCTATGCCATCGGCATCGCCGGCTTTACCCTGCTGGAGGTCTTGTCGCGCGCCTTTTATGCGCTGGAAGACAGCCGCACGCCGGTGATCATTGGCATCTTGGCGATGTTCGCCAACATCATTCTTAGTCTGGTCTTCATTCAACGGATTGGCGACCCGAATCATCTGGCGCGCGGCGCCTTTGCCGGCCTGGCGTTGGCGAATGCGGTCACCACCATCGTTGAATCGCTGGCGCTGTGGTGGCTGATGCGCCGCCGCCTTGGCGCGGCCGCTGACATCAGGTTCAGGGATTCCGCCATCCTTCGCAGCGCCGGCGGCACGCTGCTCCTGTCGCTTGTTATGGCGCTGGGGCTTGGGATGACGGCGCGGCTGATGCCGGCGGCCGGCTGGGCAACGGCGGCGGTCGGGCTTGTGGCTGGAGCGATGATTTTCTTTGGCGGCGGCTGGCTCTTTGATTTGGGAGAGACACGCCGTTTGCTGCGACCGCTTTTTCGCCGCGGCTTGCGGCGGCGGCGATAGAAACCGCAATGAACCATTTTTTAGCTGGCGGTCTATCGCTTGACACCGGCGAACAGCGCTTTCAGATATTCAGCCTCGGCAAAGCCTATCGGATGATCCAGCGCATGCGAGCTTTGGGCGATCATCTCCAGCCGGCAGCCGGCTTGATTGGCGGCATTCACCACCAGATTAAAAAATCGCTGCGGCTGGATGCGGCTTGAACAGGACGACATCATCAGAATGCCATCCTCTGCCAGCAGCGCCAGCGCCAGCTTCACCAGCCGCCGGTACGACCGCAAAGCGCCAGCCACTTCGGACTGAC
This sequence comes from Phototrophicaceae bacterium, assembly GCA_965203755.1. GTDB lineage: Bacteria > Chloroflexota > Anaerolineae > Aggregatilineales > Phototrophicaceae > UBA6055. The sequence continues at coordinate 2,046,670 of OZ241910.1, forward strand.
GTTTGGCGAAGGCTGGCGGGTCAACCACGACCAGTTCATACTTTCTGCCGCCGTCGGCGAGCGTCTGCATGGCGAAAAAAGCATCCGCGACCATCGTTTCAACCCGATTCAAATCAAGATGATTGCTGCGGACATTGTGTTCCAAAGCCCTGACGGCCGCCGGGCTGATGTCCACTGCCGTGACGGATTTCGCCCCGCCCGCCAGCGCATACACCGTAAAGCCCCCGACATAACAGAAAACATCCAAGGTCCGGCGGCCGGCAACCAGTTGGCGGACTTTATCCCGATTGTCGCGCTGGTCAAAGAAGAAGCCGGTCTTATGCCCATATTGGACATTGGCGGCAAACTCCAAACCGTTTTCGACAAACTTCGCCAGCGATGAATCGACATCGCCAATAAGCGCTTGACCATCGCGCAGGCGGCAGCGCTTGATCATATCGCTGGCCTGCAATGCGCGGCTTAGCCGCAGCCGCAGCGACTCAAAATCGACCGCGTCCTTGAGCGCCGCCGTCAGATCTTGCAGATGTGGTATCCAAGCCAGCGAATAGAGCTTGATGACCAGCGCGGCGCCATAGCGGTCAATCACCAGCGCCGGCAAGCCATCGCTCTCGCCATAGACCAAACGATAGCCGCTTGTTCCACGTTCAATCAACGCCTGCCGCCGCGCTTGAGCCTGTTTCAGCTTCTCGGCGAAAAAGGCGCGGTGGATCGCTGCCGGGGCATGGGCTTGCAAAATCCTGATGCGAATGGGCGAAAAAGGGTCATAAAGTCCGACCGCCAGAAAACGGTTTTTTGCCCGGTCATAAATCACCGCCAGGTCGCCCGCCTGCCCGAGATGGCTTTGCCTGACGACCGCGTGTTCATAAACCCAAGGATGACCTTGCCGAATGGCGGCTTCGGCAGCGGCTTTGACGCGAAAGGCGATGTTTTTGCCCGATGGGGCCGGAAGCCCGGCAAAGTCAATCATGGCGCGGCGCCAAGCCTAATTCCATATTGCCGGCATCGTCCACTTGCCTGATTTTGAGTTCAGCTTGGTCCAGCAGGGTTTGGCAGCGCGCCGAAAGCCGCCGGCCCTGCTCATAGAACTCGACCGATTGTTCCAGCGACAGCCGGCCGCTTTCCAATGCGGCGATGATGGTTTCCAACTGCTGAAGCGCCGCCTCATAGCTTAGCTTATCGATACTGTCCATTAGTTCTCTACCCTGACCTTGATTTGGTCTTCGTGTAATTGCACGGTCAAGCGCTGATTGACGCTGACCTGGCCGGCGGAGCGAATCAGGTCGCCGTCCTCGCCGCGGACAAGGGCATAGCCCCGCGCCAGGATATGGGCTGGATTGGCGGCGTCAAGGGCTTTGGTTCGGGCGGCAAGACGCTCGTTCAGCCGTTCCACATCATGGCTGACGGCGCGCGTCAGACGGCGCTTGAGTTGTGCAAGCTGCCGCTGCGCCGGCTGCATCGCTTTCATCGGCGTGGCATAAGCCAGCCCGCGCCGCGCCTGCCGCAGCGTTTGCCGCCGGTCAGCCAGACGGCTTTCAAACCCGGCATCCAGCCTGTCTGTGAGGCGATCCAAATCAATCCATAGCTCCTCTTGGCTGGGAGTCGCCAGTTCGGCGGCCGACGAGGGCGTCGGCGCCCGCAAATCGGCGGCAAAATCCACAATCGTGAAATCAATCTCGTGTCCGATGCCGCTGATCACTGGGATGTGGCTGGCGGCGACTGCCCGCGCGACCCTTTCATCATTGAAGCACCATAAATCTTCAATCGAGCCGCCGCCGCGGGCGATAATAATGACATCCACATCGGTATGCCGATTGAGGCGCTGCAATGCCCTGACGATCTGGGGCGCGGCATCCTGCCCTTGCACCGGCGTCGGACTCAAAATAAGCCTGACCAGCGGGAAGCGGCGGCGCAGGACATTTTGCATATCCTGATAAGCGGCGGCGGTCGGCGAGGTGACGATGCCGATTTGCTGTGGAAAGGCGGGGATGGGCGCTTTGCGCGCCATGTCGAATAAACCTTCGGCGTCCAGTTTGGCTTTGAGCGCCTCGAACTGACGATGAAGGTCGCCCAGGCCGCCGACGGCTTCGATTTGATCGACATAGAGTTGATATTCGCCGCGGGCATCATAGACGCTGACCCGCCCATGCACTAGAATATCGTCGCCGTTTTTGACCTTCAGCCGCGCATACTGCGCCGCCCAGCGGAACATCACACAGCGCAGCTGCGCCTTGACGTCTTTCATCGTGAAATACCAATGCCCCGAAGCGGCTATGGTCAAATTGGAGACTTCGCCCTGCACCCACACACTGCCCAAGCGGCTGTCGGCATCCAGTAAATCATGGATGTAGCGCGTGATTTCCCTCACCGAAAAAGTCTGCATGATGATTCCAGCTAAATCCTGTTGCTGCCGGCCGCTTCAGCAGCTACAATTATGTCAGATCTTGCTTGGATAATCGATTGAGGATTCATAATGGCCTATCTCAACGCGCAGGAACGCGGCAAACTGCTGGATGACCTGAAGGCGATGAAGTTCAGCCGCGCCAAGAACAAACTGGCGCGGATGGATCCGAAAGGGCGGCTGGCTTATTATCGCAATGTCCAGGCTGCCGGTGAATGGCACACCAAGTTTATTCTGGATGGCCTCGGCGCTATGGTCACCCTGGTCGAGCTTAACCATGCCGAAAATACCCAGGCGAGAAACAAGCAGCGCTTCGAGTTTGTGTCGGTGATCGTCGAGCCGACGCCGCTTAACTATACCTGAAACGGAAAATATGACGCTACTTTTCCGCGCCGCCTGCGTATACTTTGGGAGGCGGGCTTGACATGCCCCCGGTCTGGCATACGAAAAAATCGAGGTGAATTTGATGCGCGTGATAGTGCATACCGGCAAAGGCGGGGTTGGCAAAACCAGTATTTCGGCGGCGACCGCCCTGCGCTGCGCCGAAATGGGCTTGAAAACGATTGTGGTCAGTACCGATACAGCGCACAGTCTTGGCGATGCGCTCGATAAAGAAGTTGGCCCCGAACCTACCCAAATCGCCGAGAATCTTTGGGCGCAAGAGCTTGACACGCGCTATTCGATGCAAAAGTATTGGGGCCGAATTCAAGAATATCTGGGCGCCTTTTTTAATCGGGAAGGGATCGCCAAAGTCAATGCCGCCGAAGTCACGATTATCCCCGGCCTGGAAGAAGGCGCGCAGCTGCTTTGGATTAGTGAATACTTTCAGGCTGGGGAATATGATGTCCTCATTGTCGATGCCGCCCCGACCGCCGAAACCATTCGCCTCCTAAGCCTGCCCGATGTGACGCGCTGGTGGGTGGAGCGGCTGATGAAAATCGCCCGCGGTCTCGACAGCGTGATTCGACCAGTCAAGAACCTGCTCAACCGCGGCAAACGAAACGAAACCGGCATCGACATCTCGGAAAACGCCTGGGATCAGGTGCAGCTGCTCTTCGATACTCTGGATGGCGTGCGCGAACTGCTGACCAATCCCGAACATTCCAGCATTCGCCTGGTGGTCAACCCCGAACGCATGGTGATTCGAGAAACACAGCGCACCTATACCTACCTCAATCTTTATGATTACGCCACCGATGCTATCCTCGTCAACCGCGTCTTCCCCGATGAAGTCCGCGACCCGTTCTTCGCAGTCTGGAAACAGCGGCAGGCGCAGAACATCCAATTTGTGCATGAGGCTTTTGGCGCCTTGCCGGTCTTCACCGCGCCGCTCTTTGGCGAAGAAATGGGCGGGCTGGAAATGCTGCGCCGCCTGGCTGATGAACTCTACGGCGACAAAAATCCAGCCGCGCGCATGTTTGACGGCGTGGTGCACAAGCTCGAGCGGCTTGACAGCGATTCATCGTGGATGCTCCGCGTCCCGATTGGCTTCGCCCGCAAAGAACAGCTTGACCTCTACCGCTCGCGCGATGAAATCACATTAGGCGTCGGCCCCTATCGCCGTAATATCGTCCTGCCGGCCGAGTTGCAGGATTTGGAAATCACCAGCGCCAAATTCGAGGACAAGTTCCTCAACATTCGCTTTGAAGAACAATCTTCCTGAACCGCTGTGCATCCAGCGCCAGGATCAATCGTCCAGTTCGACTTTGATCCTGCCGCTGCCGGCGGTGTCCTCATCATCAGACGCATTTGCCGGCCGGTCTTGCTCCGCGTCTTGATGGGCTTCCATCTCGCTGGCTTTTTTGATCTCATCAATGGCGGCGTCAATCAAAACGCGGAAGCCGGTCGCGAATTCGCTGCCGGCGGCCTGGGTATGTTCCTTGAATCCGGGCGGCAGCAGCGACTCCATCGCTTTGCCAAATTCTTCAAGCCCGCGCCGCTGATGAAAAATGAACTGCTCCAGCGGGGTCTGTGCATCGGCGCTTTCGGGCTGTTCTTCCGGCTTGGGATTCATCGCTTCAGTCATGGCATCATTCCTCAACTGTTTTCAGTCATCACTATGCTATACGCTGGCAAAGCCGGCTGGTTGCAGCCGAATCGCGCCGCTGACAAACTCATTCATCGTCCCGCGCCAATTCTTGGATAAAGGCAAGCTCCTTTTGTAAATGACGTTCGCGCCAGACAAAGCTGAATAACAGGCTGCCCAATATGCCAAAGACGGCCGCCAAACCGAGCCAGAGGAAATTCGAATTGTCGGGCGTGACGAAGAATCCCAGCAGACTGGTGTGATAGGCGCTGGCGAGTTCGGGCAGGCTGTCGGCATCGCCTTCGGCGATAGCCAAATAACTGTCATTGCCAAAGACACGGCTCATCGCGGTGACGGTCTCGCTGGATTGCAGCAGCCATTCGCCGCCGGGCAGCGCCGCGGCTTGCGGCTCGCTTAAATCATCGCCGCTGCCCAAGCTAAATGCCTCCAGCGCGGCCGCGATTTCAGCCCGGGCATCGTCTTGCGTCTCGTCGCCGCGAGCGATGACCGCCATGATTATCCGGGCGGCCGGATGAGCTTCGACAAAGCTGATGACCACCGTATCAGCCTCATCCTGCCGCGCCATGACTGATGCGGTCGTGTCGGCGTCGATTTGATAAACCAGCGCCGCCCAAGTGCCGTCGGCAAGGTTCACCTTGCCCTGATAAATAGGAGCATCAACCGGGCTTTCGAGCCAGGCTTGCAGGTCTTGCTCGGCGCCGCTGACCGCATCGGCGGCGCGAATGACGTTGGTGCGGATGGCCGCCTGGGCATCAGCATGATAGAACTGGGCGATGGTTTCGCTGCTTTGGTCTTCCCAGCCTTCGAGGATGGGGACATTAAAAGCCGCCGATTGAAAATAGGCGTCAGCGGCATCTTGCGCCAGCAGACTGCCGGCGGTCAAGAATGCCCACAATAGAGCCACAGCGAATCTTGTGGATCGCATTGGCTCACCTTTCACCAAGAGCCTGGACTTTGAGCCGATTGACCGCCTCCATTCGATTCTCAAGACGGCAGCGATGCCACATCAGGGTCATCGGCATAAAGATCAGCCACAGAATCAAGCTGGGGATCAAAGCCATCACCACGCCGCTGGTGGCTTCAAAGCTGCCTTGGGCGTTTTGCGGGCTGGCGCCAACGATGACCGGATGAATGGTTTCTGGCACGACTCGGATAATGAACAGGGTCGTCAAAACACTGACAAAGGCAAAAATGCCATAAACCGACATCAATCGGCGTTTGCGGCTTGGGTCTTCAATGCCCGCCCGCAGCATCAGATAGGCGGCGTAAATCAAGACCATGACGGCGGCCGAAGTCAGCCGCGGATCCCAAGTCCACCAGGTGTTCCAGATGGGACGCGCCCAGATGGAACCCGTCGCCAGATTGATGAGCGCAAAAGCCAAGCCCACCTCGACGCCGGCGACGGCGATCCGGTCCCATTGGTCGTCCTTGCGCCACAGATACAGGATGCCGCCAACCACCGTCGCCCCGAAAGCGGTAAAAGCGCCGAAGAACGAGGGCATGTGCACATAGAAGATACGTTGAACCGCGCCTTGCTGAATATCCATGCCGGCGGCAAAGAGCCCCAGAAACAGCGTCGCGGCAAACCCAAGCGCGGTGACTATCGTCAAAATACGCAGCCGGCGAGGCATCGGCGGGGTTTCAATTCGAGATTCTATCGGCAGAGATTTTGCTTTTGTGACCATAGACAGGCAGCCTTTCAATGATAAACAGCTAAGACATTTTAACAGATGCTTTTCGTATATTGGCGCCGCCGGCATTTAATCTTCAACTACAAAATCGTATAAAAACAGACACAGAACCAGATAGATCACACTGATTCCTCCCAGAAGCTGCAGCCAAACCAGCCAATCTCTTTGGGGCGCTGCGCTCAAAATGCCAGTGGTCGCGCGGACGGCGGTCAGCAAAAACGGCAGCGCCAGCGGCAGCATCGCAATCGGCAGCATCGCTTCGCGGGCGCGGGTTTGCGCCGTCATGGCAGCCAGCAGCGCGCCAATCGTCGAAAAACCAAAGATGCCAATGACAGCAGTTAATATCAACCGCGCATCCAGCATATTTTTATTATAAATCACCGTCATCAGCGGCAGTATCGCCAATCCAACCAGCAGGGTGAATAAATAATTGCCGCCCAGCTTGCCGACAAAAACAGCCGCGCGCGATACCGGCGCCAGCAGCATCGCATCCAGCGTGCCTTGGTCATGCTCCAGCGCCATGCTGCGATTCAAACCCAGCAGGCTGGCAAAAATCAAGGTGACCCACAGCACGCCGCTGACCGCCGCTTCCCGCGCGACCCGATCCAACTCAAGCGCGAAGCTGAAAACCAGGATGCTTAAAAAGGCGAACAGCGCCATCACACTGACCAACTCCCGCGCCCGCATTTCGGCGCGGAGGTCTTTGGCGATCATCGCAAACACACTGGTTCGGAACGAGGTCTTCATCGGCTGGCGGCGCTGATTGATTGAAGGTAAAGTTCGGCTGTCTCCTGGCTGTTCATCCCCTTGATGCTGCCATCAAAAGCGATTTGACCGCGAGACAGAATCAAAGCGCGGCTTGCCAAATGCGGCCGCCGCCGCCGCAAACGATGCGTGCTGATGACCATGGTGCGGTTTTGCTGATGCGCCAACTGGAGCAGATCATCAAGCCTGTCGCTGGCATCCTGGTCAAGCCCGGTGTAGGGTTCATCAAAGAACAGGATATCCGGCTGGTGCAGCAGGGCGCGGGCGATCCCAAGACGCTGCTGCATCCCGTGCGAAAAGGTCCGCACCAGGCTGTCGGCGCGGCGATGCAGCCCCATCTGCCGCAGCAAGTCCTGAATGCGCGGCTCGCGCTCGGCCGCCTCAATGCTGTAAAGCCTGGCGAAGAAACGCAGATTCTCTCGTGCGCTTAGATTTTGGTATAGCAGCGGCTTGTGGCTGACCATCCCGATTTGCGCGCGGACCGCCATGGCTTCGCGCGGCATGACCCAGCCGCCTATCCGAATAACGCCCTGCGTCGGCTTGCTCAAGCCACTCATCAAGCGCAGCAGGGTCGATTTGCCGCTGCCGTTAGGCCCAAGCAGAACGGCGAACTCACCCTTTGCAATGCCAAAGTTCAGCGACTTCAGCGCCGGCAGCAAGCCATAGACCTTCGTCAATTTTTCAACCTCGATGATAAGCCGATGTTCAGTCATAGGCGCTGCCCGTCCGCTGCCGATGAATCGGCCGTCATCAAGCGACCCAGCCGCTCCTTGAGGCTGCGGCGGCGCTGATGATACAGATCATGGTTGATTTGCCCTTGGTCATGCCGTTCGTCCAGCTGCGCGATTTGTCCAATCAGATGTTCAATCCGCCGCGATGGGTCTTGCCGGCGGCGTCCCAGAACAACGGCGCCCGCCATCATCGCCGCCATCAGCCCGCCACCGCCGAGCAGCAGCGGCAGCAAGGCGTCGCTGGTTATCACGCTGCGGTCATCGCTGCTTGTGGCGAATGGATTGCCGCTTACTTCAAAAGCGAGGCGGGGACGGGTGTCCATTTGCAGCCGCCCCGAAAAGACGCGCAGCCCCTTGCTGGTGTTCCCGCCCGCATTCAGGCTCAACACCTCGCTCGTCACGCGCAGGCTGTCGGGCAGGGTCACTGTGATTTCACCGTCAATCGCATTGTTAAAAGCCTGCTCCAGCATCAAGCCATCGACATAGGGAACAAAGTATTCCACCATGACTTCGTGCGAATCGCCAGGGAGGACGGGCAGGGTATCAATGACCGAGTCCGGCAGCTGCTCCATATCTTCAATAACCGCATAGCGCCCGTTCTCATCGCCGCTCATCATCCGTGCGCCCGCCGGAAATTGAATCAGCAGACTGGCTTCGCGGCCGTCGCCAAACCCGCGCCCGCTCGTGTAGATGCGGTCCGAATTATTGCGATAGCCGATAATCTGTGAAACAAACAGCCCGGAACCAAGCCCGTCCAGCTTCATTGCCTCAATGAACATATCAATGCGCGATACGCTGACGGCAAAAGGGTCATCAGTCAGGTCATAGACGGTGATGTTTTGATGGTAGGGGCGGTCTGCGGGATGCCCGGCCGGCCGGCGGCGGCTGAACAGACGGCCGCGGTAAACCGCGCCGACCGTATAGGTGAAAGCCGTAGTCAGGGGAATGCCGTCAAATGTAAAGCTGAAGTCGTCGTCGAGGCGGGTTTCGGCAAAGCTGAACCCAAGCTCGGCATTGCCATATTGCAGCTGCGCCACCGTATCCGCCGGCAGGCTGCCGCCGGCGGTTCCATGCTGCACCTTGCCGGTGAAACTGCCAATCGGGAGGCGCTGATTGACGCTTGCCTCATCGCTTTCGTCAGGGTTTGCCAGCGATTGCATCCGCGCATAAGCCGCCGCGGCCGCAATGTCCGGCTTCGCTGGCGGGAATGCCTGCTCTTCGGTATGGGTCTCATTCGCCGTCAAGGCTGGCGCCGATATTGCGACTGTGGCGATGATCTGCGGTTCGCCGCCCAGCCCGCCGCAAGCCGTCAGGCCCAAACCGAAAATCAGCAGCGATAGAATCAGCCTGTGTAATATGATCACCCTGCATTTTCCCGATAAGGCGGCGCTTCGCTATCGCGCCAGGCGAGAATGGCGTCTTCAATCGCGCGGTCGATTCGTTCAGCATCAGCGCCGGCGGAATCCGCCAAACTGCGCTGTGCATCCAGCTGCTCCTGCATCCGCAGCAATCGAATGCCGCGATGCACCCAGACTTCGCGCTCTTCCTGGTAATCGGCTTCGCTGATTTTGCCGGTCGAAAAATCTTCGTCAAGGTCGCGGATGTTCGTCAGCACGCGCTCATAATAAGCCTGAACGCGGTCAGTTTGCTGTTGGATGCGGCGCTTTGATCGGTTTTGTCGGCGCGATGGTCTTATCAAAGGATAAACCACCAGCAAAACGGCAGCGCATATCAGCGCAATCGAAATCATCAGACCAAGGATGCTCATGATGAGCCTGCCAGCAATGCTTCGATAGCGCCGCTTAAACCGGCATAATCCACGCTGCCGATGATGAACTGCTGGATGCTGCCGTCCCTGCCAATCAGAAAGCTCTCTGGCGGCGCTTGGACGCGGTACAAATGGGCAATCTCTTGACCAAGGTCTTCGCCATTGGGATAGGTGATGCCGAACTCCTCAATAAACATCATGGCTTTCTCCCGCGAGCTTTCCAGCATATTGACGCCAACAATCGCAAATCCCTCGTCCTTATAGTCAGTGTAGAGCGCCTGAAGTTCGGGCGCTTCGTCGCGGCAGGGCGGGCACCAGCTTGCCCAAAAGTTGATGAGCGTCACCTGACCGCGGTAATCGGAAAGCTGGAAGCCGGCGCCATCAAACAGCTTCAAATAAAAATTCGGCGCCGGGCCGCGCTGCGGCTGGCTGGTGTTTTGACGAGCCAGCTGAACCCCCAGCGCGGCCGCAGCCGCAATCATGCCAATGACCAGCGCAGCCGACCCCCAGCTTGGGCGTTTGCCTTGAGGTTTTTCGGCATTGGCGGTCTCCAGAAATTCGAGACGTTCAAGGTCGCTCATCTTGCCTGCCTGTTCTTTATCGGCTTTGCCGCTAGCGTCTTGCCAGCAGATCTTCTTCCAGACGCTGACGATACCGCTCCGCTGCGGCGCCGGCTGTCGGCTGGCTTTCCTGTGCCATGGTAAGTTTCTGATGCTGTCCAAAGCGGATGAAAGTGAGTATGCCGACGGCAATCGCCAGCAAGGCCGACAGAAGCGGGATCATCACCGTCAAGGCCCGCAGAACCGGATCCTGCGGGACACCAACCACCTGGTCGCCAAAGCGGCGGACAAAGCTCTCGATGACCTCCTGCTCCGATTGGCCGGCCGCCAGTTGAACTCGAATCTCTTCTTTCCAATCGACGCAGGCGCGGGTCTGGCATTCATCCAGCGGGATGTTTTCGCATACCGGGCAATACATCTTTTGCGCTACACGGTTCACGGCGCTGTCAGAAACAGCCTTGTCCTGCGCCGATGCGGTCAGGGTCAAAGCCAGCAGCAAAGCGATGCAGCCTGCCCGCCAGCCGATAGAATTCGCAGCCCGTCCAATCATCATGCGGCCCTCACCGCTTCGCGTTCGCGGCGGTTTGGCGCCGGCGCGACCTTGGGGTAAGCGGCTATCGCCGTGCCGATGATGAGGATAATGCCGCCCCACCAGACCAGATTCACCAACGGATTGATATAGATGCGGAAGGTGGCCTGCTGGCTGCCGCCGGCGATCAGCAGCACATAAACATCGTTCTCCAACGTACTGTGCGCCCCGGCAATCGTCATCGGCATATTCGGATAATCGTCAATGCGCGGACGAATTTGGGCGATTTCCTGCTGGCCGCGGAAAATCGTGACGGCGGCGATGTTCATCATCCGCCCGTCAGCCGCCTGCGCCCGCGTGAAATGGTCATAGCGCAGTTCATAATCCTGGATGGCGACTCGCTCGCCGCGCGCCAAAGTATGCTGCGCCTCGGTTTGAAAAATCGTGCTGCCGATCACCCCAATGCCGATCACCGTCACGCCCAGATGCACGATATACCCGCCATAACGGCGCTGATTGCGGCCGAACAGAGCCATGAGCGCCAGCAGTCTGTTTTCCCGCAGGGTCTGATGACGCGCCTTTGCCCCACGGTAAATCTCATACAGGGCGACGCAGGCGGCAAACAAGACCACCCCATAACCCAAAATGGCGGCCGGCAGGCGCATGCCGCTAATCACCGCCAGCATGACGCTGACCAAGGTCATCATCATCGGAATGGCGATTGCCTTTCCCAGCCGCTTGACCGACGTCCGGCCCCAAGCCGACAGCGGCGCGATGCCCATCAGAACATACATGGCGATAAACAGCGGCACAGTATAAAATTCAAAGGTTTCGGCGCCGATGGTGACTTCTTTGCCAAAGAACAGTTCGGATGCAATCGGCAGACCGAAGCTCCCCCAAAAAATGGCTGCGAACAGGGCGATGAAAATCACATTGTTCAGCACAAACATGGATTCTCGACTAAGGATATTGGCGAATTGATGCTCATCCCGCAGTTCGCCGCGATGCCAGCGCCAGAGCAGCATCGTCAGTGAAATCGCGGTCATCACGGTCCAGAACGCCAGCATCGGGAATCCGACCTCGCTGCGGGCAAAGCTGTGGACGCTTTCGATGACGCCGCTGCGGGTGGCGAAAGCGCCGAACAAAACGGCGGAAAAAGTCGCGATCACCAGCGCCATATTCCAGACTTTGAGCATCCCGCGCTTTTCCTGGATCATCACGCTGTGAATAAAAGCGGTGCCGACCAGCCAAGGCAGAAAGGCGGCGTTTTCGACCGGGTCCCAACCCCAGTATCCCCCCCAGCCCAATACATCGTAAGCCCAGCGCCCGCCAAGTATCAGCCCCAGACTTAGAAATATCCAGGCGACCAGCGACCAGCGGCGGGCCGCCTGAATCCAGCCGGTCGATAAATCGCCCGACGCCAGCGCCGACATGGCAAAGGCAAAGGGTATCGTGAAGCCAACAAAGCCGAGATACAGCATCGGCGGGTGGATAACCATGCCAAAATGACGCAGCAGCGGGTTTAATCCGGTGGCTGTGCCGGCGAGGTTCGCCCGGTCGGGCGCGATGGCTTGGGGCGGGATCAAGACGGCTTCAATCACCTGTTCGGCCGGCGGCCGGTCGGGCAGTATCCACCAGCGCTCAAAAGGATTTTCCAAAAACAGGGACAGCCCCAAAAAGAATGCCAGCGTCGCCGTCATGCAGGCTGTGGCATAAGGCATCCACCGCGGCTCGCGGCGCCAATGAAGCCAGATGGCGACAAAGATGAAGAGGCTCATCAAGAGCGACCAGAACAAAAGCGAACCGCGCTGCGAACCCCAAAGCGCCGTCAAACGATAGATGGCTGGGGTTTGCGGGTCGGTCACCGACCAGACGTAACTTAGCTGATACTGTTCGGTCATCAGGGCGATAACCAGCATCATCGTGGCCAGCAGCGCCGCCGGGAAGGTAAGCAGGGCGGCATTGCGCCCACTGTGCATCAGGTCGCCGCGCCGCCGCCGAACTCCAGCGACCGACGCAATCAGCGCATAAATCGCCAGTGAAAATGCCAAAGCCAGGGATACAAGCCCGATTTCTGCCAGCATTACCCGTGTTCCGGAATATCTTTCAAACCGTCGGGGGTGGTTTCTTCAAAGCGGCTTGGGCATTTTAACAGCAGTTCGGTGGCATGAAATACACCGTCTGCCGCCAGCGCGCCGGTCAAAATAGCCTGCGCTTCATGTTGCAGCAGGTCGGGGATGGCGGCGTCTTCTACCAGGACATTCATGCGGGCGGCATCGGGCTCTTCGAGCGCCGCGCGCAGCGCTTGAGCCAGATCATCAAATTCAGTCGGGATATGCACAATCTCGAAGCGGATAATCGCCTTTTCGCTGTCATATTCGATGCTTTCGCCATCGACGGCGCCAGAAACGCGCACTGTTTGTCCGCGATACGCGGCGTCCTTCAGGGCTTCCTCCACCGTGATAAAAAACCGCGCGCCTTGCAAAGTGCCCGAAACCAGCAGATAGAGCACAGCCGCCAAAATCAAGCCTCCGCCAATCAGGAATTTAAGCCGTTCAATACCAAGACCCTTGCGCGGCGTTTCAAGATGCTTCGGCTTTTCCCATGTGATCTCTGCCATAGTGCTGCCTGCCTATGATACAAGCGAACGCGGCCCTCTTGCTTTTGATTATATCTGATTCGGCGAATGATGCCGTCTTTATTCGTCTTCTTCGGATACAGACTGCCCCCAGTGGATCACGAACACGCCGCCGATGCCGGCAATCCCCAAAAACAAGACCAGCATCCCCAGTCCGGCCGGCGAGGAAGCGCTTTCACCGTCTTGGGCAAAGGCTGTGCCAAGCGGCATCAAAAAGACCGCAAGCGCTAAAAAGAGGGCTTTCGCTTGGCTTAATCGTGACAGGTTCATCATGGCCGCTCCGGATTGGCTTGTTCGCTATGCGCCTCATTGTACTCGCAAACCGGGCGCATGCAAGGACAGCTTATACGGCTTGCAGCTTCATCAGGTCATACAGGGTGAAAGCAAGCAGCAATGTCAATGCCGCCAGCGCGACCGCCAGATAACCCCAGCGATGTTTATAGCCAATCGTCCAAAAGCGGCGCAGGCTGAAAAAGATCGACGCCATCGCCATCAGGTTAATCAGCAGCAGAATCGGTATGGTCGCATCGGCTGCGATTCCCACGATGGGCAGCAGAAAGGGCAGCAGGACATATTGCAGGATGCAGCGCAGGCCAGAAAACATCAGCGATAAGGTCAGGGCATTTTCGGCGCGGCGGGTCTGCGCCGCTGGATTGCTTTTCGGGGCGGCATCAGCCGGGCTGCTGATAAGCAGCAGACGGCTCATAATGTGGTCGGCGCGGCTGTTCATCGGCGCGGTCGCCTCGGTTGGTCAAACATTGAATTGGCATGAGTTTAGCATTCGCTTGCCTGAATTGCTATGATGATTCCTCGTCCGGCAGTTGATCCTGACTGTCAAGATAAGCGACCAGGTCGGCAAGCTGCTGGACTGTAAGCTGACTGTGGTAGATATCTGGCATGGTCGCCGCGTAATCGGGGGCGAGATAAGCCATCGGCTGTACAATGCTTTCCACAAGATACTGATGATGCCCATAGCCCTCAAATGCTGGCAGCTGCAAGCGAATATCATTGACCCGCGTCCAGGCGCCGGCGGTCAGCGGGGCGGCGGCTTCATTTTCATGGCAGCCGGCGCAGCCTAGCACAGCGCCGCCTAATGCCGGTTCCAATCCATTGTAGAGCAGCTGCCCGGTCAGTGGGTCGCCAGAATAATTTTCCAACTCGATCATGATCTTTTCGACGTCATCGCCTACAGCCTGCGCCGCAATCAGTTCGTCCGGGGACACCCATGCCAATGCCTGCTCCAGCATGATGCTGGTTTCGGGCTCACTGGGAACATAGCCGCAGCGCAAAGCCATCGCCTGATAAGCCGCGCCCAGCCGAAACAGGTTGGCAAGGCCTTGCTGGCGGTCGCCGGCGAAATCCGGCGTCAGGAATTGGGCGAAGGCGCCCTGCTGCTGTGCCAGGCTGTCCGGCAAACAATCGGCGGCGGGTTCGTCCTGCGCCATGCCCGGCAGCCATAAAATGAGCAGCATGAGTGGCAAAAGAGCTTGGTGCATGTTCATCGCGCTGCACTTCCTAAATGAAAAAGCCCCCGAAACCGAGGACTTGACCATCATCCTGCCGGCGCCGATTATTCTTGCGTCATCAGGAATGCGATCATATCCGCCAAGCGCTGATTCTCCATGCGAATGCCAAAGTTCTCTGGCATGACGCCCGAATTGTAACCATCAACAAGATAAGCGTTCGGCTGAACGATGCTCTCGATGAGATACATTTCGCCGCTGTAGCCGGCGAACCGCGGCTGGGTCAGACGTTCGGTCTGTATCCGCGTCCAGGTGCCTATCGTGTCCGGTGCGCTGGCGCCGGCGCGGTGACAGTCCGAACATTTGTATTCGTTTTCATAAAGATCGGCGCCGCTGACGGCGCTGCCGACGATGCCTTCATCCGCCCAGCGCTGCAAGATGCCCTCAACATTGTCCCCAACCGGTGGCGGCGGCGGCTCGCTGGGCAGTGAACCGTCAGCCAAGGGCTTGCCGTACTGCTGTACGGCGATGAAATCTTCCTGTGTCCAGGCGCCGCCCTTGTCCCAGTTGAGGATGTAGGCGGCGATGTCTTCAAGCTGGTCTTCGCGCAAGGGGCCGCCGGCAGTCTGTGACCAGGCGGCCATCCCGCCGGCGCTGTTGGGCCAAACGTTGAGGCTGCCCGGCCGGCCGTGAATCAGCGTCGTGACGACATAGCCGTGCAGATCGCCGCCCCATCCCACCTGCGCCAAGCGAGTGCCATTGCTGTTAAAGAAGATCTCGACTTCATTGTCGCTTGTTGTCTCGATGTCCTGCACCGACTCCCACTGTGGGAAGAGGTCTCGTTCCACTGCCATTTCCAGAGACTCAAGTATGCCGGCGCGGGCGCTGACGGCTTCGGCGATGACCGTTTCCTGTTCCTGCATTTGCTGGTCAATCGCTTCCAATTCATCAAAGATTTTGTCCTGCCGTTCTTCGGCCGGTGGATTTTCGCTGTCGGTTAGCTCTGCCAGCAGCGCTTCGCTTAATTGATTCAGACGCACCAGGGAACGATTGGCGTTGGTGATGGCGCTGGTTTGTTCCGCCACCGGGTCAAAACCAAAGAAGTGCGGGCTGTTCAGGGCCGGCGCGCGGTCACCCGATCCCAAACCTTCTTCGCCATGACATTCGGCGCAAAGGGAAGCGAAGAGTTCGGCGCCGCGCTCAATAGACCGGCCAGTGTGCTGCTGGACAAAAGCCTGCATCCGCGCTTCCTCGTTGATTGCGACCCATCCGACCAGAATCATGATGGCGACAAACATCGAAATGCCCGCCAGGATGCGACCTTCGATTGATCTGATATGTAACCGATCCATGTATTGTTCTTCCTATTCGCTAGTCAAAGTAAGCCGAATTTTCATGGATGAATAGGTGTTCGCTGTAAATACGGCGTTCGGGCATCGGATTTCCGTCTTCATCAAGGATTAGCGCAACCGTCGTCATCGGCTCGCCATTTTCATCGAGAACCGCCCGTCCCTGGTCGTCAAGCGCCGCCATTTCTTCGGTTTGATAGATGTAAATCGGGCTGCCATCCTCGTCCAGCCGCACCTGACCGCCTTCAATCTCGACGCCATCCCAGCTGACCACCCAGTCCAGCCGCTTCAGCCCCTTTTGATTGTCGGTGATGACCAGCGCGCCCCATACCCCGGGCAGTTCTTCGGGCACCGCTGCCAGATGATGGTTGAATTCTTCCATCACCCGCATAAGCGCCGGCGCCTCCTGCGCCGGAATCGGCCGGAATCGGGTCGGCAGCTGGTTGGCGCTCAAATGCTGGTCCTTCAGTTCTTGCAGCATTTGGTTGAATTGGCCGTTTTCGGCGGTCTCACTGTTCAAGATGTTCACGATATCAATCGGCGCCAGCCCATCAATCTGATGAAGCTGCGCCGTCGCATAAGCGCCGACAATCATCTGGTCAAAGGGTATCGTCCGCCCAATCCCGACTTTGCTGTGCGCCGGCTCAAAGGTGAGTTCATGCACAATCTCGGTTTCGGCCGAGGTCTTGACGGCGAACTTCGCCAGCCCCATATAACTCAAGATGGTAGTGAAGGAGATGAGCAGCATCGCGACCGTGAGGGCGACGCGCCGATGGGCAAAGCGGCGGCTGACGGTGACGTCGACATAGGGCAGCATCGCCAGGCCGCCCAGGGCAATCGTCGGGAAGGCGATGCCCCAGAAGAATTTATCGCCCAGCTTGAGCGCCCCCTGGATCCAGAGAAAATACCAAGGCGCCGTTGTCCCCAATGGCGTAACCTGCGGGTCGGCGTGATTTTCCAGCGGGGCATGATAGAACCAGATACATAATACAGTAATGATAAAGGTCGTGAGACCCAGCCACATCAGTTCGTTGGTGAGGACGTCGGGGATGAAATAAACGCGTTTGTCGAGCGGGACGCGCTTGGCGGTGTCTTCGCCGATGTTTTCTTTTTGCGGCGGCAGGCTGTGTCCGTGAATGATGACCTTGTAATAGTGGACGCCGGTAAAGACAAACAGCAGCGCCGGCAGCGCCAGGACATGCAAAAGATAAAAACGCAGCAGCCCATTGGCGCCCAGTTCCGGCGCGCCCCGCAGGAGCAGGTTGACCTGATCGCCAATCACCGGGGTGGCTTCGGCCATCGACGCGCCAATCGTGACCGCCCACAGCGACAGCTGGTCCCAGGGCAGCAGATAGCCGGAGAAACTCAAAAAGCCGGTGATCACCAGCAGGATCAGGCCGCTGAACCAGGTGAACTGGCGCGGCTTTTTGTAACTTCCGGTAATCCACGTTCGCATCATGTGCATCGCCACCACCGCCACCATGAATTCGGCGCCGAGGCGGTGCATGTCGCGCATCAGCTGGCCAAGCGGCACGTTGCTCAAGATGGTCAGCATATCGCCATAGGCGATTTCGGGCGCCGGCGTATACCACAGCATCAGAAGCAGGCCGGTGATGGTTTCAAAAAAGACAAAATAAGTTGAAAGCCAGCCCAAGCGGAAGGACGGGTAGAGGCCGGTGACGTCGCGGTTGAAATAGGAAGGGCGCATGTGCAGCCAAAAGCCATCGGCGTGCGGCGTCAGCCGCGGGTTGGGGCGGCGGCCAGGCTGCTCGCCCCGCAAAGCCTCGCGGATATCCTGAACATTCATGCCGGCGGTCAGACGTTCTACCGACTCGTCAATGCCTTCAAATACCGCTTTCTTAAAGCCTTTGTCCTTGACCTCATCGAGGAATGACGGGAATGGAAGAATGGACATGGAAACTCCTCGTCTCAATTCGCGCTAACAGCAAAACCCTAATGACCCGGCCCCAGGATACGGGCGCCGGTGTCGATCTGAATGCTGGTGATCTGGCGATTGGGATCCAAAGGGATGGCGCCGCCGTCAGCCGGGGTGACCAGGGTGGTCCCGTCCGCATAGACGACGGTAGCGATAAAGCGGTCGAGATCGCGCGGCGCCGGCCCCTCGATGTACTGGCCGCTTAATTGAAATTTTGACCCGTGACAGGGGCATTCAAAGCGATTGTTGGTCGGCACCCACTTGGGCAGGCAGCCTAGGTGCGTGCAAACGCCGTACAGGGCGCGCAGGCCTTCGGATGTATGCGTGACATGGAAGCGTCCGGCCGGGACCGAAGTCGGCGCCGAGCCGGCCGGCGGCAGTTCTTCTGGATTGAAGGCGAAGGCGCCGCCGAATTCGCCTTCTTTGAAGCGCGGAAAGGCGAACCAGATCAGCCCAGCCGAGGTTTCGCCCAGCAGCAGCGCCATCGACGCCACCCAGATATAATACAAAAATTCACGGCGGCTCGGCGCCGCCACCTGTACACTTGGCGCCGCCGTTCGGGCGGCCGCCGCGCCTAGGGACTGTGTTGCCGCGGTTCTCGCTGCTGCCATAATTTATCGTAGTCCTCCCGCATCAAACCGGACTGTTTGGACCATTTTGCGGATATTGCGAATCATACCGCATCACCTGAACATGAGTATGTTCAATATATCACAATCTCCATAGGCTGTCAAAGCATAAACCGGCGCCAATTTTCGGAAAGCGTTTTTGACCATTGCCGCGCAATGCGCTAAAGTCATCGCAAACCAGTCACAGGATACCGCATGGCGAAGATCAGCATCCATCCTAAAGACAAACTGCTTGACGGCTACTACAAAAACCTGAAGGCTCTGCGCCAGCGGCAGAATGTCCGCCATGAAGGCGGCACGCGGCGCGCCTTTGGCGAACTGTTAAGCGGGATCGCCAAACGAAAACGCTGGACGCTGGTCGAGGAGCTTGACAGACAATCAAGCAGATCCAACCGCCGCGTTCGTCTTGACGGCGCCTTGCGCGACCAGTGGAAACGCTCTCATGCTTACTGGGAGGCAAAGGACAGCGCCGATGACCTTGATGCCGAAATCGAGAAGAAAATCGAAGCCGGCTATCCACTGGACAACATCATCTTTGAAGACACGGTCACAGCCGTTCTGTATCAGGACGGCCACGAAGCGCGGCGCACGCGGGTGCAGGACCGCAAGAGCTTCGCCCAGCTTTTGAGCCAGTTTTTGAACTATAAGATCGAATCCTTTGAGGACTTCAGCCAGGCGATTGATCATTACGGCGAGGAAATCCGCCACATCGCCGCCGCGCTCAAGGCCAAGATCGAAAACGCGCACCAAAACAACCGCGCCTTCGAAACCCAATTCGACAGCTTTATGCAGCTTTGCCAAACATCGCTCAATCCCAACATCAGCCGGGAAGCGGTTGATGAGATGCTGATCCAGCACCTGATGACCGAGCGCATCATCCGCCGCGTCTTTCATGTCGGCCGTTTTGCGCGGGTGAATGTCATCGCCGCCGAGATTGAAAAGGTGATTGACGCCCTCACCAGCCGCCATTTCAACCGCGACGACTTTTACGGCGAGCTTCAGCGTTTTCACAAGCTGATCGAAGAGGCCGCCGACCCGCTTGATTTCCACGACAAGCAGGATTTTATCAACACCGTTTATGAGCGTTTCTTTCAGGGTTACAGCGTCCGCGTGGCTGACACGCATGGCATCGTCTATACGCCGCAGCCGATTGTTGATTTTATGTGCGCCGCCGTCGAAGAGGCGCTGGAAAGCGAGTTTGGCAAAAAGCTGGGCGATGAGGGCGTGATTCTGATTGACCCGGCGACCGGCACCGGCAACTTCGCCGTCAACCTGCTGCGCCGCGCCTTTGACCGCAGCCCGCGCAGTTTCGAGGATTTTTATCAGCAGCGTCTGTTCGCCAACGAGGTCATGCTGATGCCCTATTACATCGCCTCGCTCAACATCGAACATCAATACTGGGAACTGACCGGCAAAGCCGAAGCCTTTGCGGGGCTTTGTTTTGTCGATACCTTGGATTTAGCCCGCAATCGGCAGCTGACCTTCTTCACCGAAGCCAACGCCGCCCGCGTCGAACGGCAGAAAGCCGCCGACATCAACGTCATCATCGGCAACCCGCCTTACAACGTCGGGCAGCTTAACGAGAACGACAACAACAAAAATCGCAGGTACGACGTGATTGAGAGGCGCATCCGCGACACCTACGCCAAGGATTCCAAAGCGACCAACAAGAATGCCCTTAGCGATGCCTATGTCAAGTTTTTCAGATGGGCTGTTGACCGGCTGGAAGATCGGAATGGCATCGTCTGTTATGTAACCAACAACAGTTTTGTCGATGCGTATTCATTTGACGGCATGAGAAAACATCTGCTGCAAGATTTTGACAAAATCTATCACCTTGATTTGGGCGGCAACATCCGCAAAAACCAATCGGGCGCGGCGATTGGCAACGTCTTTGACATCCGCGTCGGCGTGGGCATCACCCTTGCGATTCGTCACAGGTCGGCCGGCGATGATTGATTTTATGTCAATCAGTGGTAAAATGAAGAAAACAGTAGCAAAGGATAAGAGACATGGCCGAAAGAACCGAAGGCGAGCGCATTGCCGCTTTGGAATCAGCCTATCAGCATGTGGCAACCAAAGCCGATATCGCTAATTTAAGGGCGGAGGTAAAAGCTGATATTGAAAGTTTGCGCTCTGAATTAAAAACGATGCGCTGGCTGATTATCGCCGGCATCACTGCCGTCGGCGTGGTCGTTCAAATCTTAAATCAGAGCGGAGGATAGCATGCCGCCTCAAACGGCATCGGAATCTTCTTATCAGCATTTGGCAACTAAAGCCGATATTCAGAAGCTGAAAGCGGATTTGACGTGGCGCATTGTGATTGCCATAAGCATTATGTCAGGCTTTATTGTCGCGGTCATTAAGCTGCCCGCATAGGATTTGCCAAAGAGGGCAAACAGCAAGGAGATATAATGGCCGAAAGAACCGAAGGTGAACGGATTGTAGCATTGGAAGCCTCTTATCAGCATGTCGCCACCAAAGCCGATATTCAGGCGGTGAAGACCGATATTCAGGCGGTGAAGACCGATGTCGCTAATTTAAGGGCTGAAGTCAAAGATGACAACGCTAATTTAAGGGCTGAAATTGCTAATTTAAGGGCTGAAGTCAAAGGCGACAGCGCCAATTTAAGGGTTGAGTTGAAAGATGACATCGCCAGCTTGAGGGCTGAAGTCAAAGATGACATCGCCAATTTAAGGGTTGAGTTGAAAGATGACATCGCCAGCTTGAGGGCTGAAGTCAAAGATGACATCGCCAGCTTGAGGGCTGAGTTGAAAGATGACAACGCTAATTTAAGGACGGATTTCGTCAGTTTTCAGTCCGAAATAAGCGGCTCTGTCAGGACAATGCTGCGAATGATCAGTTTTGGCATCCCCATCACGGCGATTGTCGTTGGCGCTGTCGTTCATTTTTTGAGTCGGAGCGGAATATAGCATAGCAAAGCGAGCAAAGGATTCATCATGGCAGCAAGAACCGAAGGCGAACGGATTGTAGCATTGGAAGCCTCTTATCAGCATGTCGCCACCAAAGCCGATATTCAGGCGGTGAAGACCGATATTCAGGCGGTGAAGACCGATATTCAGGCGGTGAAGACCGATGTCGCTAATTTAAGGGCTGAATTGAAAGATGACATCGCCAATTTAAGGGTTGAGTTGAAAGATGACATCGCCAGCTTGAGGGCTGAAGTCAAAGATGACATCGCCAGCTTGAGGGCTGAAGTCAAAGATGACATCGCCAGCTTGAGGGCTGAAGTCAAAGATGACATCGCCAGCTTGAGGGCTGAGTTGAAAGATGACAACGCTAATTTAAGGACGGATTTCGTCAGTTTTCAGTCCGAAATAAGCGGCTCTGTCAGGACAATGCTGCGAATGATCAGTTTTGGCATCCCCATCACGGCGATTGTCGTTGGCGCTGTCGTTCATTTTTTGAGTCGGAGCGGAATATAGCATAGCAAAGCGAGCAAAGGATTCATCATGGCAGCAAGAACCGAAGGCGAATGCACCGCCACTTTGGAGTCAGCTTATCAACGTGGGGCAGCCAAAGGCGATATAGCCGGCGCGAAAGATGAATTGAAAGCTGAAATTGGCGACTTTCGGGCTGATATCGCCAATTTTGAGCACGAGATGACAGCCGCTGTCCGAATCATGCAATGGCTGATGGTCGTTGCTGTCTCTTTCACGGTGGACATCATCATTATTTTAACGTATTTTTGAATCGGGGCGGCGTATAGCGCCAAGCGAGCCAAGGATTCATCATGGAAGTTCTGAAACGCAAGCGAACAGACAAAGAGGGGTTTTCAACTATGCAGTCTAAATATCATCAGCCAGCCACCAAACACGATATTGAACTTCTTGAAGCCAGGATCAAGTCAGAGTTCTCGGTGCTGCGCCTGCAAATGCTTGCCGGCCTTTCCTGGGCCTTCACCATCCTTTTAATTCTCGATAAGATTTTCTAAATATGCCATCCGACGACCGCAAAGGACAGCTGTATTATTTCCGCGTGCCGGACAACTGGACGAAAGAAGAGAAGCTGGCGTTTTTGAGCGCGCATACCCTCAAAGACGTCGAATGGCGCCGGCTGTTGCCCAACCGCAAGCATACCTGGCTGGTTTCCGACACCGAAGCCGAATTTGAAAGCCATACCCCCATCGGCAGCAAAGAAGCCAAACGCGCCAAAAACGATCAAGTCGAAACCATCTTCAAGACTTATTCTCCTGGGGTAAATACGGCTAGAGATGCTTATGTTTATGATTATGATTCAGACTCTTTAGCAGCGCGGATGTGTCAGTTCGCAGAAGCCTACAATGCCGAAGTTGACCGCTATAAGCGGCAGACATCCAAGCCAGAGAACATTGATGATTTTGTGAGCTATGACAAAGTAAAGTGGGCTGAGTCCTTAAAACAAAAATTAAAGCGCGGCAATTATGCCGAGTATGGTCTTGATAAAATCAGAACGAGTCTCTACCGACCCTTTACCAAGAAACATCTTTATTTTGATCGTGTATTAAATGAAAGGGTATATTTACAACCCTCTTTCTTCCCCAACGAACAGACTGAAGCGGAAAATCGAATTATTGTTTGTACTAATGTTGCCTATCGTTCTAAGTCTATTTCAGCGCTGATAACGGACTCAATCCCGAATTATGCCGTATGTGCGACAACTGATAGCCATCAATCCTTTCCGTTCTATACCTATGACGAAGAGGGCGGCGGCCGCAAAGAAAACATCACCGACTGGGCATTGAAACAGTTCCGCGGCCGCTATGACGACGCGGCCATCAGCAAATGGGATATCTTTTATTATGTCTATGGCATGCTGCATCATCGGGGCTGGCGTTCGCGCTATGCCGCCGACCTCAAACGGCAGCTGCCGCGCATCCCCTTCGCGCCTGATTTCCGCGCCTTCCGTCAAGCCGGCGAGACCTTGGCCGGCCTGCACCTTGATTATGAGACCGCTGAACGATATGAATTGGACTGGCAGGTCACCCGAAAGCCGATATCCTACCGCGTCGACAGGATGCTGCCCAAAAACAAGCGCAAATCCGAAGCCGGCTATACGGTTTACGGCAGTCTGAAAGTCAACGGCAGCCTGACGCTGCATGATATCCCTGAACGCGTCTTTGCCTATCGGCTTGGCAATCGCGCGGCGCTGGACTGGATTGTCGATCAGTATCGAATCAAAACCGACAAGCGCAGCGGCATCATCCACAATCCCAAGGGCTGGAGCGATGATGAGCAGTATATTCTGAAGCTGGTCGAGCGCGTTGTTTGGGTGAGTCTGCGGACGGTCGAGACGGTCGGCGAATTGGAAAAAATCCCCTTCGGCGCCTGATCTGTCTTATCCATTTTATCTATTGCGTTTATTATGTTTATCAAATAATCTGAATCGCGGAGACTGGCAGTGAGAAAATGAAAGGGTATTGAGAGATGGCTGCGACAACCTATATGCTAAAAAGGCAGAATCCGCCAACTGAACAGGAGAAGAAGAGTGCGCTTGATTCAATACAAGTCCTTCTCCGTTTGCGCCCGGATCAGCCTTTCCGACTTTGTGTGGTCGATGGCGATGATGAAGAACTGATTGAATTGCCGCCCGCCGCCGCCGCGCCGCTTATCGATATTTTGGAGGCCATAGTGACCAAACAAGGCATCACAGTCACTGTGGAACGCGAGGAATTGACGACCGAGCGGGCGGCTGAAATTCTGAATGTATCCCATCCTTTTCTCATCAACCTGCTTGACGAGGATAAAATCCCCTATCGCAAAGTGGGGCCTCGCCGCCGCGTCCGCCTGGAGGATGTCATGGCTTACAAGGAGGATATTGTCCGCCGACGCGAAGCCATTCTCGATCAACTCGTGGCCGACGCCCAGGAGCAGGGGGGCATGGGCTACGACTGATATGAGTCAGTACATCGTCGCGCTGCTTGACGCCAATGTGCTGTATCCCGCGTCCATTCGGGATATCCTGGTTCAACTTGCCAATGATGATTTGTTTCAGGCAAAATGGACGGCTGATATTCATCGCGAATGGATTGAAGCGCTTCTTAGAAACGAACCCGATCTCCAGCGGCACAAGCTGGAAGGAACGCGCGAACTCATGGACTCGAAAACCCGCGATGCGCTCGTTACCGGTTATGAAAGCCTTATCGATACGCTGAAGTTGCCCGATCCGGATGATCGTCACGTATTGGCGGCGGCGATTGTTGGCCATTGCGGTGTGATTGTCACGGAGGATTTGAAACATTTTCCGCAAGAGGCTTTAGACCCTTATGGAATTGAGGTTCAGCATTCTGATGATTTCTTGGCGCATCACCTGAACCTCTTTCCAGTAAGGGTTTGTAAATCTATTCGTAAAGTGCGACTGCGATTGAATTCCCCATCTTACACCGTTGAAGAGTATCTTGCTAATCTAACCCAGCTAGGTCTCACTAGAACCGTTTCAAAATTAGAGCGGTTTTCGCAATTTCTTGCTTGAGCGCGTTTAGCCTTTCGCTGTTGTAAAAAGATTCTATTGTCCAGCCGCCGCCTTCAAGCCATAATAGGCGCATGACAGTCAAAATCATCAGCTGCGATGCAGTCCAATGGGTGGACTTGGTGTCGCCCACCGCCGAAGATGTGAGCCGCCTGCAAGCGCGGTTTCCTTATTTTCATCCGCTCAACCTTGAGGATATTCGCAGTCCGATTGAACGGCCCAAGGTCGATAACGATGACGATTACATCTTTGTGGTGATGCACTTCCCGCTGTGGGATGCGCGCGATGGGATTTCCCGCGCCAGCGAGGTCGATTTCTTTGTCGGGCGCGATTATATCGTCACCGTCCACAGCGGCGCGCTGAAGCCGCTTGCCGGCCTGATGGAACGGTGTCAGGGCGACGAAGGCGAACGTCAGCGTCTGCTTGGGCAGGGCAGCAGCCAGGCGTTCTACAGCCTGGTCGATCAGCTAGTGGATTATATCTTTCCCATCCTCGGCAAAGTGGACCGGCGCCTCCATGCGATTGAAGATGACCTGTTTGAGTCCAATGCCAAGCGCGTCATTCAGGAGATCGCGCTGCTGCGGCGCGATATCATCTCCCTGCGGCGCATCATTCGCCATCAGATTCCGATTGCACAGCAGCTTGAAAGCGTCCCTCATCCCATCCTGCGCGACGGCATGGAAGCCTACTTTGGCGATATTGTCGATCACCTGTTCAAGCAGCGCGATATCATTGAGGAGAATTATGAGATTATCAACAGCTTCGCCGAAACCGCCGATACCCTCGCCAGCTATCGCATTAACGAAGTCATGCGGATTCTGACCGTGATTTCGGTGATTATGCTGCCGCTGACCTTGATTTCCAGCATCTATGGCATGAACATCAAGCTTCCCTTCGCCGCCCATCCCGGCGCCTTTGCCATAACGGTTGCTGTCATGGCCGCGGCTGCGCTGCTGATGTTAATTTATTTTCGTCGGCGCAACTGGCTGTGACCGCGCCGCCGCTCCCCGCGCCGACTTATGTCGACAATGCCGGCGACCTTGACCGATGGGTCGAGCGTCTCCAAACGCAGGCGCGCATCGCCCTTGATACCGAATCCAACAGCCTTCATGCTTATCGCGGACAAACCTGCCTGATTCAGATTTCAATTCCGGATGAAGATATCCTGATTGACCCGCTTTTGATCGAGGACATCGCGGCATTGGGGGCGGTCTTCGCCAACCCGAAAATCGAAAAAGTTTTCCATGCCGCCGAATACGATTTGATTTGTCTGAAGCGCGATTTTGATTTTGATGTCCGCACCGTATTTGACACGATGGCGGCGGCGCGGGTCTGCGGTTATCGGCGGGTGGGCTTGGGCGCCATGCTGGCTGACCTGTTTGGCATTGTCCACAAAAAGACTCATCAAACCGATGACTGGGCGCAGCGGCCGCTCCCGGCCGGCTATCTGCGCTATGCCCAAATCGACACCCGTTTTCTGCTACCGCTGCGAGATCGGCTGCATGAGGAACTGCGCCGAGCCGGTCAGCTGGAAGAAGCGCAGGAATACTTTGCCGATGTCACGGCCTTTGAGCTTAAATCGCAGGAATTTGACCCGAATGGATTTTGGAGCCTGTGCCGTCCCGATGCTTTGACTCAAGAGCAGATGGCGGTTTTGCGCGAGCTTTATATTTTGCGCGACGAGCTTGCCAGGATGTATGATTATCCGCCGCATCGGCTGATGGGCAACAAGGCGCTGCTGGCGATTGCCCGCCGGCTGCCGCGCCGCCGCCGTCAGCTTTACGAGATACGCGGCTTGCCGGCTTGGCTGGCGCGGCGGAACGGCGATGAAATGGTCGAAGCGGTCGCTCATGGCCGCATAAGCCGGCTGCCGCGGCGCCCGCGGCGGCAAAAACCGATGCCGGCCGCCGTGGTTCAACGCTATACCGCCTTGCACAGCTGGCGCCGGCAGACGGCGCTGGCGCGGGGCGTCGAATCGGATGTCATCATCAGCAAAGGGGCTTTATGGGATATCGCCCGGCGCCAGCCCGAAACCATAGCTGCTCTATGCGATATTCGCGGCATTGGTCCCTGGCGGCGCAAAACATACGGCGCGGCGCTGGTCGCCATCGCGAACAGCCGGCCTCCAAGCGACGAACTTTAACAAACTGAATAACCGATGTTTTTCGCTTGGAGGGCCTGATGCTGTTATGCTAGACTGGAACTGTCGTCGAGCAGAAGGAAAGTTCCCAAGATGTCAACAGCTAACCGCACCGAGCGACTCCGCGCCATAAAAGACGAAATTGTCAATTTGACCCAATCGCCGCTGTATTCATATCGAAACGCCAACGGCTATTTTCCGGTGATTGGGCAGGGGAATCACGATGCCGCCATCATGTTCATCGGCGAGGCGCCGGGCAAGAACGAGGCTGAAACCGGGCGGCCTTTCTGCGGCGCTTCGGGGCGCGTGCTGGATGAACTGCTGGCGTCGATTGACCTTGAACGCGGGCAGGTTTATGTGACCAATATCGTCAAGGACCGCCCGCCCAACAACCGCGACCCGCTCAAGAGCGAAATTGATTTGTACGCGCCTTTCCTGCTGCGGCAGATCGACATTATCCAGCCGCGAGTCATCGCCACTTTGGGGCGTTTTTCGATGGAATTTATCCTCAAGCGGTTTCGAGCGCCGGCCGCCAATCAAAGAATCAGCCAGCTGCACGGCAAAGTCATCCAAGTGCAAGCGGCTTATGGTCAAACATCGGCGCTGCCATTGTTCCATCCGGCGGCGGCGCTGTACAATCCCAATCAGCGCGCGACGCTTGAAGCCGATTTTCAAGTTCTTAGGCAGTTTATCACCGCCGAATAATATCGTGTATAATAGCAATAAGACATAGATGAGGATGTTAGACCATGCTAGCCGAAAAGCAATATATCAGCGCCGAAGAATTTTGGGAGTTGACGCAGCTGCCACAGTATGCCGACCGCTCGCTTGAGCTTGTTGAAGGAGAAATTGTTGATATGTCGAAACCGACTCTTGGACATGGTGTGATTACGATGATGCTGGGTGTGAAAATCGCCAACCATGTCTTTGAGAATGATCTTGGTTGGGTGACGGCTGCTGATACTGGCTTTGTTCTTGGGCGCAATCCGGAGGGCCGCGACATAGTGCGCGGCCTGGACATCGCTTTCATCAGCAAAGCCAAAGCGCCAGGGCCGCCGCCCTTTGAATTGTCTGAACTTGCCCCTGATTTGGCGGTCGAGGTGATTTCGCCTGGCAACCGCGCCGATGACATTCACAAGAAAATCCGCGAACTGCTCAAAGCCGGCACGGCATTGATTTGGATTGTGTATGCCGAAACGCGCACGGTCGTTGCTCATACCCCGACCGGTGCCGTCACCCGCGAAGAATCAGACATCTTGTCGGCGGAGGATGTCCTGCCCGGCTTTGAAGTCCGCGTTGGCGATATCTTCCCTGTCTGAACGCCGCCGCTAAACATTGACGGTGGCGATCACCTGCTGGTGCGGGTCGGCGGTGGATTCGGCGGGCAGCAGCTTGGCTGATGATTGAGGCAGGGCAATGATGAGGC
Source organism: Phototrophicaceae bacterium (assembly GCA_965203755.1). Classification (GTDB taxonomy): domain Bacteria; phylum Chloroflexota; class Anaerolineae; order Aggregatilineales; family Phototrophicaceae; genus UBA6055. The sequence goes on from OZ241910.1 coordinate 2,075,208, forward strand.
TGCGATAGCCCGAACGATGCCCCAAATCGCGTATCGCGACCACCAGCTGCCCGCTTAGTCCCTTGGGCGACCAGCAGTAGACATCGGCATTGCGGACATTGTACAGCTGCTGATGATAACAGACAATCGCCTCGTGGCCGGAAGCATTGATGTACTGCCGCTGCTTGCTGCGTTCGATGATTTGCGGAATCGCCTTCCAATGCTCTACCCATTCGGTCTCCCACAATGCCCGCGGGCTTGTCCAGCGCCCGACCGACATCTGCCAGCCGGCGATCGCGCTGGCGTCGGCTTGGTCATAGTCCCGCGTCTTGTAGAAGCTCTGTCCGATCTGGGCGGGCAGCGAATAGCGCGTCAGGCGCAGGGTTTCGTTGGCGCCGAAGTATTTGCGATAGTAGGTCGCCTGCTGCCGGTCATACTCCGGATAGGCGACAGACAGCCGACCGAAACGGCGCGCATTCTGCAAAATCGCATCGGCAAGCCGATGATGCGCTTCGTCGTCGCAGCCGTCGGCCACCAGCATACGCGAGAGATGCAAATGGGTTCTCATCGGCGCCGGTTCTTGATTGCCGAAGGCTTCGGCATAAGCCATGACCTTGCCGTCCTTCTCCAGCACATAGGCATATCCGTTTCCTTTGAGGAGATAGCTAAGCCAGATGGCGCCGGTTTCGAGCGTCATCCAGGCGCCGCCGTGCAGCCAGCGTTCATAAATCGTCAAAGCCTCATAGGGCAGGTCTTCAACTTGGCCGTGGGCATTGAGCCGCTGCCAGATTGTGATTTGTGCGGTAAAAAGCTCGACAATCTGACGCGCATCATCGAGCGCTGCCTGACGTACCAACATATTCAGTCCTCTACTCGGGATGTGATGACTTGTTTGGCTTCTACTATAGTATAGCGCAAACGATGAATCGACATGAAAATCCTATTTCGCTTTCAAAGCGTTTTGTGGCTGGCGGCGGATTTTCGGTAGACTCGAATTAGATTTTCCGCATGGATGCAATGGAGAGCGATATGCTGCTGGCGTTTGATATCGGCAACACCAATATCCAGATGGGACTGTGGCAGGCCGGCTGCTGGAAGCTGTCCTGGCGCGCGCGCGCCGTAGCCGACAAAATGCCTGATGAATATGCGGTCTTGGTGCGCCATTTTCTGGATACGGCCGCGGTCGGCGCGGATGCGGTTAGCGGTGTCATTATGAGCAGCGTCGTGCCGGCTTTGACGCCCGTCTTTCAAGATATGGCGCGCCGCTATTTTGCGATGGAGCCGATTAATGTGACCAGCGAAACCGATCTGGGCATCAGCATTGCCATTGATATGCCGGCGCAGGCTGGCGCCGACCGCCTCTGCAACTCGGTCGCCCTGTCAAAATTGTATGGGGCGCCGGCGGTTAGCATTGACTTCGGCACCTCCACCAATTTTGATGTCTTGTCCGCCCATGATGAATATATCGGCGGCGCGCTGGCGCCGGGGATTCATCTGGCGCACGATGCCTTGGTCAGCCGGGCGGCGCAGCTGCACAAGGTTGAATTGGCGCCGCCGCCGCATCCGATTGGGCGCAATACGATTCACGCCATGCAGTCGGGCATCTTCTGGGGGTATGTGGGCATGATTGAGGGCTTGCTGCGACGGATCACTGAACAGCTTAATTCGGCGCAGACCCAAGTCATCGCTACCGGCGGGCTGGCGCCGGTGTTCAAAGAGCATATTGCCGGCATTGATGATATCGCCCCGGAACTGACGCTGGACGGCCTGCGCTTGATTTATGAGATGAACCGGCGGCAATAAAAATACCCCTTGCTGGCGGGGCATCTCAAGCTCCGTAGCTTGGACTTGAACCAAGAACCCATCGGTTAACAGCCGATTGCTCTGCCAATTGAGCTACTACGGAATGCGATTTTGATATATTATCAGAATCACTTTGGCTTGTCAAGAATTTATTGCCAAATTGGTCCAACTTTTGTTCAGGAATAAGAGATCCGCTTGATAGAAGTTCGCCCGCTTGCCAGCCGAAAGGAATTTACCGAGTTCTTTCAGTTTCCGTGGCGGCATTATGCGAATGACCCTAACTGGGCGCCGCCGCTGCTGTCGATGCGGCGGCAGCTGCTGGATCCATCCAAACATCCAGCCTGGAAGTATATGGACGGCGAGTTTTTTGCGGCCTGGCGCGGCGGTCAGATGGTCGGCACTGTCGTCGGCTTCATCAACCATGAGCACAATCGCTATCATCAGGAGAATATCGGTTTCTTCGGCATGTTTGAAACCAGCGATGACCTTGAGACCGCCGCCGGGCTGCTGGATGCCGCCAGCCAGTGGGTGCGGTCACAAGGGGCGGAGGCCATCCGCGGCCCCGCCAGCTTCACCACCAATGAAGAATGCGGCCTGCTCATCAAAAATTTTGACCGCCCCATGGTGATGATGCCCTACAATCCGCCTTACTATCAAAGACTGATTGAAGCGGCCGGCTTCGAGAAGGTGATGGATCTCCATTGCATGTACATGGATCGGGCGCTGATTGAAGCCAACGATACGCTGGCGCGTCTGGAAAAACTGGTCGAGCGCGCCGCGCGGCGCAGCGATATCACGGTACGCAGCTTCAGGGCGCGCGATAAAAAAGCGGAATTTGGGCTGTTCCGCGACATCTATAACGCCGCCTGGGTGAAAAACTGGGGATTTATCCCGATGAACGATGAGGAACTGGCGGCTTTGGTGGCGGCCTTGGGGATGCTGGTTGAGCCGAAATTAGCGTTTTTTGCCGAGATCGCCGGCGAGCCGGTGGGCTTTGCCCTGTCGATTCCCAATTTCAATGAAGCGCTGCACGGCGCGCGCCCGCGCCCTGGCGTCCCGGAGCTATACACGCTGGCGCAGGTTTTCTGGCGCTGGAAAGTCCGCCGGGCGATTAAAAGCGTGCGAATGCCGCTGATGGGCGTCAAGCAGGAACACCGCGGCAAAGGGGTTGAACTGGCGCTGTTCCTGGAATTGATGAAAGCGCTGCTGCCATCTCAATATGATTATCTGGATTCGGGCTGGATTTTGGAAACCAATTCGCTGGTTTCGATCAGCCTTAATCTGGGCAGCCAAATCTATAAGACGCATCGTTTCTATCAAAAGTCACTGCGCCATTAGCGTTCGGCAAGCTGATCGAGGGCTTGTTTGGCGGCGGTGGCGGCGGTGTCGCCGTGCAGGACTTGCATGAGCGCCTCTTGCATCAGCCGCGGCGCCGTGCCGCCTTCGCTTTCCGGAATCGGCAGGATGGCGTTATCGAGCAGCGCTTCAATGAACTGCTCATCGACGCCATCAGGCAAACTGTCCGCCAGCACGGCCCGCTGCGACGGCAGTTGATAAAGCGCCATCGAAAAGCCGGCATGGAAGCCGGGCTGCATCAGCCATTCCAGATAGCGAGCCGACAGGGTTCGCCGCGTCAGGTCGGGCGTGACAATCACCCACAGCCATCCATCCCGCGTTGTGATGCCGCCGCCATTGGGCGCGGGAATGCTGGCCGCCAGCAGGTTCGGGTTCTGCTGGTCGAGCATGGACAGATATTCGCTGGAGGAAAAAATCGCCAAAATGGGCTGGTCGGCTTGGTTGATAAAGTCGGTTTGGTAGGCGGAAGGCGATTGGTAAGTCAAGACATCGGGCGCGATCAAATCCTGCGCGATCAGCTGTTCATAAAACTCCAGCACGGCGCCGAGCGCCGCCTCGTCGATGGGCATATCGCCATGGTTTGGCGCCAGCCCGCCGGCGGCTAGATATTGCAGATAGAAGGTCTGGTTCAGGCCGTTGGCGCGGCCAGCCGGAAACAGCAAAGAAGCGCGGTTCGCCAGCACATCGTCAAAACTCAATCGCTTGCCGGCATTATTGAGCGGCTGGGTATGGACGGCGTGCAGCACTTCAAAAAAGTAGGGCAAGCCATAAAGCGCCGCGCTGTCGTCCAGGGGAATCTGGCCGAATGCCAAGGCGTCGCCGAGTTCATTGATTAAAGATGAAGAAAACAGGGTCTCCATGGATTGCAGGTATTGCCGGGCTTGGGCGGGCGTCAAGTCGCGGCGGCGAATCAGCGTGATGTCTGGCAAGGCGCCCGGCGCCACTTCGCTTCCTGACCGTATGGTGGCCATGATGCCGCCCACAGCGCCAACAGCCTTGATTCGATATTCGACCGCCAGATTGTTGCGCCCCGAAAAAACCTGTGTATGCGCGCTCAATAATTGAAAGGCATCGCTGGATTCATCGGCGATCAAGGGCGCTGGAAGCCAGACCTTGAGCGGCCGCGGGGCGGAAATCGCGTCTTGCAGCGGGTCATCCTGCGCCATCAGCGGCATGATGGACAGACACAGGCTGCAAACGAAGGTTAGCGCAAAGCGAATCATCGCCGGACAACTCCTCAATCGTGCTTCACTGTTCAAATTTCATTGCCCTCGATTCACAGCTTGAGGCGCTTGACTGCCGCCGCCGGGGTTTGGGCGATGGCAATCATGTTCTCATAGCCGCTGCCAAGATAGGGGCTGGACTGCAAGGACTGGACAAGCCCCTGCCACAAGCTGCCGTAGCAGACAAAGGGGCGGGCGGGTATGCCGCCGATTCGCATCAGTTCCCAAGTCTCGGCGATCTCGTGCAATGTGCCGACTCCGCCCGGCATCGCCAGATAGGCATCGGCGTTTTCCACCATATACAGCAGTCGGTCGCGCAGTTCTTGATAATGGATGATTTCTGTGACATAAGCATTCGGCCGCAGCTGATAGCGTTTGCCAATCTGGTCGGCGGTCACGCCAATCACATGTCCGCCGGCTTCATGCGCGCCTTTGCTGATGGCTTCCATGATGCCATAATAGCCGCCGGTCATCACGGTCAGTCCGGCTTCAGCCAATCTTTGCCCAATGGCGGCGGCGCTTTGGTAGATGCAGTCGCTCGGACGAACCTGGGAACTGCCATAGACGGTGACGATCTTCATTTTTCCTCATTTACGATATCAATCGCTGGATGAACCTGATAGAGAGTATATCAGACACTTGGAAAAAAGGGCCAATCCCTGATATCGGATAAAACCTTTGGCCAATTTTGGCGTACAGTATAATAAGTCAATGAATCCAAAAGGAGAAGCAATGGTTAAGAAATGTCTGATTCTAACGATGCTGGTCATGCTGCTGATGCCCTTTGCCGGCGCGGGCGCACAGTCGGACAGGGAAGGGATCGACTATTGCCAGTTGATAGCCGAGCCGGACTGCCAGATTCTCGTCAATAACGAAGCGGTGATGGCAGAGTTGAGCTCGTTTGCCTTCAATATGGACATGTCATTTCATCTGCTGCCCGAAGGCGAGGCGAACGAATCGCTTATGCTTCTGACGGGGAACGGAAGAGTCGCCGCTGATCCAGAAGCGCTTGAGGCCGTCAATGAGATGGCCGCGATGCCCGCGGCCGATTCCGATGCGATGGCGGCGCTGCTTAACAGCCTGCTCGCGGGTATTGATGGGGAGGTTTCGCTGCTCTTGACGCAAACCGCCACTGACAAGACCGGCGCGGAGCAGGTATCCGAGATTCCGATTAATCTGATGATGGAAAACGGCGTCTATGCGCTTGATTTGGCGGCGCTTGGCGAAGCATCCGGCGAAAGCATGGCGGGCATGGAAGGCTCCGGATGGCTGGGCTTTGACTTGACCGGCGCGGCCGAATTCATGCTGGCCGACCCTGAGTGGGGTCTCATGGATATGGAAGGCGAGATGATGGACATGGATTACAGCGACCTGGCCGAATCCATGACGATTACCCGCCGGCCTGACGAAAATCTGGACGGCGTGGCGGTGGCTGTCTTTGAAACCGCGATTGATGACAGCGTCCTGATCGAGATCATGCTCGCGTCTATGATGCATGGCGCTGATATGGAAATGGAACGGGCGGAAATGGAAGCCGCAATGGAATCGCTCCAGGACGCGACGATCCTGGTTCGGGACTATATCGGGCTGGAGGATTTTTATTCGCATCGCATCGCTGTCTTTATGGATGTCGACATGGCGGCCGCGGATGCCGATGGAACTGCTGCGGAATCGTTCTCCATGTCTTTCGCCGTCGAATTTGACTTGAGTGACTTCAATGCGCCGGTCGATGTTGAAATGCCGGCGGATGCGGTCATTTTTCCCTATGCCGTGCTGATGCAGATGAGCGGTTCAAGAAGCTAATTATCGGACCGGGGCGGGCAGGCGAGAACGTTTGCCCGTCTTGGATTTCCCGCCGGCAAATCGGAGAGGGTGGGATTCGAACCCACGGTACCCCGGAGGGTACAGCTGTTTTCGAGACAGCCCCAATCGTCCACTCTGGCACCTCTCCATATCCACAGCGCATCAGTATAGGCTGGTCAGCGGCAAAAATGAACACCCTTTTGCCGCGCTCAAGCCTGGTTTTCTGGATTACTTTTGACCCTGCGCGCGGAGCCGGCGGAAGAACGCGCGGATCTGTTCGGCGGCTTGGTCGGCGAAAACCCCGCGTTCAACTTGCAGCTGATGATTCAGGCGGTGATGGCGGGTGATGTCCATGATGCCGCCGGCGGCGCCGGCTTTGGGATCGGCGGCGGCATAAACCAGCCGCGGCAGTCGGGCGAGCACCATCGCGCCGGCGCACATGGCGCAGGGTTCAAGCGTGCAGTAAAGCGTCACGCCTTCCAGCCGCCAATGACCAAGGGCGGCGGCCGCCTGGCGCAAGGCAATCATCTCGGCATGCGCCGTCGGGTCCTGGTCGGCTTCGCGGCGGTTATGGCCGCGGCCGATTATTTTGTCCCGATGCACCGCTATCGCGCCGACCGGCACATCATCATATTCCAGCGCGCGTTCGGCTTCTCGCAGGGCGATGCCCATCCATTCCCGGTCCTGCTCGCTGACTGGCATCCTAGAACATACTTATCTGCTGCGGTTTGTCGGGATCTTCATTGGGATCATCAGCCTGCTCTTCAGCCGCTTCCTTAGATGCCGCCTCTGAAACGAGGGCGGGACTCGCTTCCCTTTCGCTAGGGGATGGGGGCGCGGCATCCAATGGGGCGGCTGGGAAAGTATGCCCGCCTTCCCAAGCCGCTTGTTCAGGGTCATCATCAACCAAGGGCTGACCGTCGCGGTCAAATTGGCTGTCGTCGATGGGGATGCACTGCGGGCAGCTGCATTCAGCCGGATGCGCTTGACCGGCTTTTACTTTATCCAAAACAGTCATATCAGCGACATAATCTTCCCCGACATCATCAAGGCGCATGGTCGCCTCAAGCCGCAGCTGCGCCAGTTCATCATCGGTAAAGCCAACCTGATGCAAGACCGCGGTCAGAGAGGGAAGCGTCACCTGGTCGCGGCTGCGAACGACATATTTATACTGCTCGCGCAGGCTTCGTATCCATTCCCCAAAGAAAACGCTTTGCTGGTCCATAAAGGCTCATCCCTTGAACGAGTCCATCCATAAGCAGTATATCACGGCATCAAGAACAAAGCCTGTCCCGGCGCCGGATGTAATGGTGTCATTCATCCGAAACGGCGGCGCCGCCATACAATTTCTTTTGCTGTTCGGGATGCCGCTGGAACAGGCGCGTGATATGCAGCAGGGCATCTTTGCCGGGATGCTCAAAGGCATCGGCGCCAAAACGCCAAGTCCAATTCCCGGCCGGCTTCCCGGGCGTATTCATCCGCCCCTCGCTGCCGAGACCCAGCACGTCCTGCATCGGCATAATAAAGGTCTGCCCGGAGGAGCGCATCCCGACCCGCGCCAAAGTCCAGACGATATCATAAATCTCTTGTCCGAGGTAATCTTTGACAAACGCGCGGGCACGCGGGCTGGCTTCGGTTTCCCACCAGCCGCGGGTGGTGTTATTGTCATGCGTGCCGGTATAAACAACGCAGTTGACCGGATGATTATGGGGCAGGAAGGGGTTCTTTGGGTCGCTCCAGGCAAACTGCAGCACTTTCATGCCGGGCAGGCCCAGCGCGTCCCGCAGCTTTTCGACGGCGGGCGTGATCACCCCCAGGTCTTCGGCGATAATCGGGAGGCTGCCCAGCGCCGTCTTGACCGCCTGAAAAAACGCCAGGCCGGGGCCGTCTATCCATTCACCTTGAATCGCGGTCGCTTCGCTGGCAGGGATTTTCCAATAAGCCTCAAAGCCGCGAAAATGGTCGATGCGGATATAATCCACGAGGTTGAGCAAAGTTCGAAAACGTTCAATCCACCAGCGGTAGCCGCTGTCTTGCATGACCTTCCAGCGATAGAGCGGGCTGCCCCAGCGCTGTCCGGTCGGGCTGAAATAATCGGGCGGGACACCGGCGACGGCCGTCGGCTGGCCGCGCTCATCAAGAAAGTATTCGCGCTGGTTGGCCCAGACGTCGGCGCTGTCGTGGGCGGCGAATATCGGCAGATCGCCAAATAAGCGGATGCCTTTGCCATTGGCGTACCGCTTGAGGGCAGTCCATTGGCGATAAAACAGCCATTGGCGGAACTTCTCCGCTTCTATTTGTCTGGCGCAGGCTTGGGTCGCTTTCGCCGTCGCCTGATGATCGCGGCGCAAAAGCCCATCTTCCCATTCCACCCAGGGACGGCGCCCATGCTGCTTCTTGAGCGCGGCGAAGAGCGCAAAATCATCCAGCCAATACCGATTGGCTTCGACAAAGGCATCCAACTCCTGTTTGAGCCGGCGATGAGCCGAACCCGCAAAATGGCGCCAGGCGGCCGTGAGTTTTTGGCTGTGAAAGGGGATAACGCGGCCAAAATCAACGCGGTCGGCGGGAAAATCAGGGCGGTCGGCGAGGTCGTCGACAGCCAGCAGGCCATCCATGACGAGTTTGTCGAGGCTGATCAGGTTGGGATTGCCGGCGAAAGCCGACAGGGTTTGGTAGGGCGAATCGCCATAGCTGGTTGGGCCCAGTGGAAGCACCTGCCAGATAGACTGCCCCTGCGCCTCGAGCCAGTCCACAAAGCGATAGGCGGCGGCGCCCAAATCACCGATGCCATAGCTGCCCGGCAGCGATGTCGGATGCAGCAGAATACCGCTTGAACGCCGCAGCTGGGTCATTGTGGGTTGTCCTGATGAAAGCCTATGTTCGGATGGTCGCTAAGATGAGCGGCTGATGCAATGGATGCGTATGTCATTGGCGGCTGTTCAGCAGCGCCGAAACGGCGGCCGCCGCCTGTTCGACGGCCGCGGTGGTTTCCTGTCCATCGCGCAGCCGGCGCAGCTTGACGGTCCCGGCTTCGATTTCTTCGGGGCCGGCGATGGCGGCGATGGGTATCCCTTTTTTGTCGGCATGCGCCAGCTGTCGGCCGAGCTTCCGCGCCTCAAAGCAAAGTTCCGTGTTGATGCCGGCCTGCCGCAGCTGGCTGGCGATTTTCATGGAAGCGCGGCGGGTCTCCTCGCCAAAGACGGTAACAAGCACCTGCGCCAGCGCGCCGTCGAAAGCGGCCGGATACAAATCCAGTTCGTTCATCAATTCAATGATGCGCTCAATGCCAAAGGATGTGCCGGTGGTCGGCAGGCTTTGCCGGCGAAACATGCCAATCAAATCGTCATAGCGACCGCCGCCGGTGATGCTTCCCAGATTCGGCTTGGAAATGACGGTCTCGAAGATGGGCCCAGTATAATAGCCGAGTCCGCGCACCATCGTAAAATCAAATTCATAGTTTTCGGGCGGGATGCCGGCATCGGCCAGGCAGTCGGCAAGTTCGCGAAGCTCATCCAAGCCATTGTCGCCAGAGGGGATGGCAGCGGCAATGAGGTCCAGGCTGCCGGCGCCGGGTTCCTGCGCCTGCATCAAGTCCATCATGCGGCTGACGGCTTCGTCATCAATGTCGCGCTCGATAAGTTCCTGCCTGACGCCATCGGCGCCGATTTTATCGAACTTGTCGACGCTGCGGTAAAGGTCAGGCAGCTGCGCTTTGGGGACGCCGGAAAATTCGCCAATCGCAGTCAGCAGTTTGCGATGATTGATTTTAATCGAAAATTGGGGAAAACCGAGCCGAGTGAGGCTGTGATAGATCATCGTCACAATTTCGGCGTCAGCCTGCATGCCGGCGATGCCCACGATGTCAGCGTCGCATTGATAAAATTCGCGGTAACGTCCTCGCTGCGGCCGTTCTCCCCGAAAGACTGGCGCAATGTGATAGCGCTTGAAGGGCAGGCTCAACTGATTTTCATACTGCGCCACCACCCGCGCCAGGGGCACGGTCAAATCGTAGCGCATGGCCAGGGGGGCTTTGACGCTGCGTCCGTGCCGGGCGCTGAAGATGAGTTTTTCGGCGTCTGCGCCATATTTGCCAAACAGGGTATCGCGCAGTTCAAGAATCGGCGTTCCGATAGGCTCGAATCCGAATAGATGAAAGACCTCGGTAATGGCATTCATCACATAATTGCGCCGCCGCATGGCCGCCGGCAAAAAATCACGGAAGCCCTTGGGTGTGCGGGGGACGATACGTTTGCTCATCTGCGCTCCTTACATTGACGCTACCGCCGTCTGACGGCATCATCGGCAGCCTGCGCCCCTCATTTTACCGCCTCGCAGTCAAAAAGCGACCCGCTTTCCAGGCTTGAGATTATCGGGCCGCCGCCCGCGCCTGCTGCCGTACATCCTTAATCTGGTCATAGTGTCCGACTTCGTGAGACAAGCCAAACAGGAAGGCCGCCGGGGCGTTCATCTTGCCGAATCTTGCCACAAAGCGCTCGGATATGACGCGGCAGACATCGAGAAAGGGGGCATCGGGCCAGGTTTCCAGATAGGCATTACGCATTCGACGGCTTTCTTCCAGACGCTGACGCACCTGCGCCGCCGTCGTGATTTCGCGCCAGGGAGTCTCATAACGGGGCCGTTCGGATGCCGCGATGCCGCGCGCCAGCAGCGAACTGAAGGCGGCGCCTTCTTCAGAACTGGCGGTAACATGGGCAATCAAATGGCCGAATGACCAGCCAATGTTTTCCTCGCCCTCGACCGCATAAGGATCATTGGCTTCGGGGTCTTCGGGATTAAAGACAATATCAGCGTCATTCAAGCCCGCTGTCAGGCTCATTAGAAAATCAACGCTTTCGTCGCTGTATGCTTTCAGGTCGGCGGCGGTGATGCTTTCCTGCTCGGCATATTCAATATAGCTTAGCCTGCCATCGCGCATGGGTGAAAAATCAATCATTGGGGCTTTCCTTTCCAGTATCGTATGCTTTATGGACTTCAAAACTATGGATGTATTGAACCCTGCCAGCCTTACATGCCGGCGAGTTTATTGGTGAAATACCCGCCGAATGATAAACTAGGATAAGGGCAGTCCCCGATAAATTGAAGCAGCGAAAGCGGATAAACACTTATGTTGACTGACGTGGAAAAGATGCTGTTTGTCATGCTGGCATTGTTGGCCTTTGGCGCCAGCTATGCCGGCTTTTTGGAGATGTACCAAATCATTCACCGCGGCCAGGGCAAGCTGCGGTCGAAGAACTTCCTCGGCCGAGCATGGAACGCGCTCGCCGTCTATCTGTCGCAGCGCACGACGTTCAAGACTCGGCGCCTGACCAGCCTGCTGCATTGGGGGGTGGCGCTTGGCTTTACCTATTATCTTTTGGTGAATGCGCTTGATTTGCTGATTGGCTTCCTGCCCGGTTTTGAGGCCTCGCTGCTGAATCTTGGCGCGGTTTATGACATTTACCGCCTGCTTGCTGATCTTATGAGCCTGGCAGCGCTGACTGGCGTCGTTTATTTTATCCTCCGCCGCCGCTGTTTGCCGAACAGGAAAGCGCTTCAGTTCAACGAGAATATCCGCTTGCATCCCAAAGTGAGGCAAGGGGCGGTCGCGCGCGATTCCATGATTGTCGCCCTGTTTATCCTGCTGCACGTCGGCGCTCGTTTCCTTGGCGAATCGGTTGTCGTGGCACAGCAGGGCGCCGATGCCTTCATGCCCTTCGCAACGGCGGCGGCCGCCATGTGGAGCGGGTTGAATATCGATGCGCTGGAACTGGCGCGCCATCTATGGTGGTGGGCGGCTTTGGGAAGCGTTCTTATTTTTATGCCCTACTTTCCGCATACCAAACATGCCCATCTATTTATGGCGCCGCTCAACTTTTTGACCCGTCCGCAGCGCAGTTCGCTCGGTGAACTGGCGCCGCTGGATTTCGAAGATGAGACGATTGAACAGTTTGGCGTCAGGCGGCTGGAAGATTTGCACAAGACCCAACTCCTTGATGGCTTGGCTTGCATCATGTGCAACCGCTGCCAGGACGTTTGCCCGGCTTATGTGACCGGCAAGGAACTTTCGCCGGCGGCGCTGGAAGTCAACAAACGTTATTATATGAACGACCATTGGGGCGCTCTGGCAAGCGGCGCCGCCTCGGCTGAATCGCTGAACGGGACTTTGCTAAGCGAGTCGGCGCTGTGGGCATGTACATCCTGCGGCGCCTGCATTGACATTTGTCCGGTCGGCAACGAGCCGATGTTTGACATCCTGGATATCCGGCGCGATGCGGTGCTGATGCAAAGCGAATTTCCCCATGAACTTCAAGGCGCGTTTCATGGTATGGAACGGCAGGGCAATCCCTGGCAAATCGCCGCATCGCGCACTGCCTGGACCGACAGGCTCGATATTCCGGCGCCGACAGTGAGGGAAAATCCCGATTTTGAGATCCTCTACTGGACTGGCTGCGCCGTAAGCTATGACCCGCGGGCGCAGCGAACTGCACAGGCTTTGGTCAAGGTGTTTCATGCCGCCAAGCTCAACTTCGCCATCCTTGGCGATGATGAAAGCTGCACCGGCGATGCCGCTCGCCGCGCTGGCAATGAATATCTGTATGCTGAGATGGCCTCTGCCAACGTAGAGAAGCTCAACGCGGCGGCGCCCAAGCGGATTGTGACTGCCTGTCCGCATTGTTTCCACAATATCGGCAAGGAATATCATCAGTTTGGCGGGCATTACGAAGTCCTGCATCATACTGAATTGATTGAAGAGTTGATTCAATCCGGCAAATTGCCGCCCAGCGCCAATCCGGCCGGCTGGAGCAGCGTCACCTTCCATGACCCCTGTTATTTGGGCCGCCACAATAACGTCGTGGATGCCCCGCGGACAGTCTTGCAGGTCAACAATATCCCGCTGGTGGAGATGCCGCGCAGCCGCAGGAACTCTTTTTGCTGCGGCGCCGGCGGCGCGCAATTCTGGAAAGAAGAAGAGCCCGGCGACAAAAAAGTCAGCATTGAGCGCTATCAGGAAGCCCAGTCAACCGGCGCCGCCGCGCTGGCAGTCGCTTGCCCCTTCTGTATGCGGATGTTCGAGGATGCTGGCGATGAAGCTGCTGATGGCCCAAAAGTCATGGATATTGCCGAGATAATCGCCGAGAGCCTGTAGCGGTTTATCTTGATCGCCTCTCTTGCCTGTATGTTTGCCGACTTTTATGCTAGGATTTGGGCGGTCTGTTAGCGGAGGCTTGTTGCGTCAGGTGGAATATCCAATCCAAAAGCGCGAGCGGTGCAAATATCACTTCGCCATGGTTTTTGTCTTATTGCTGGCATTCGCCTTGGGCGCAAATGGCCTGAATGCGGATATAATCTGGGGCGACGAGTTGTATTCGGTCTCGAATATGGGCGCGTTTAATCCACCCTACAGCCCGGCGCAGATTATTGACTCATTGATGACGCACAGCCCGGATCAAGTCCCGCTTTTCTACCTGCTGGGCGCCGGTTGGGCGCAAATCGCGGGCTGGTCACAGTTTGCGCTGCGGCTGCTTTCGGTTTTCTTTGGCGTGCTGATGATTTCCTGGCTGTATCGCTTTGCGGCTGATGCGGTCAATCGGCGCACCGCCTTAGTGGCTGCCCTTCTTATGAGTACCGCTGCTTTTGTTGTGCTGTACTTCCATGAAATTCGTATGTACACGATGCTGATGGGTCTGGGCATTGTACACAGTTGGCTTTATTGGCGGTTGGCTCATGGTTTTCGGATTACTCGATGGACCTGGATATTATTTATTTTAACGGCCTGCCTGTTGTTTTATACGCATAATTTCTCGTCGGTTCTGTTTGCTGGTTTGGGCATCCATCATCTGCTGTTTGTGAAGAAGTCTCGCCGCTGGCTGCATATCATCATTGGCTGGGGTTTGGGCGCTGCGCTGTTTCTGCCTTATGTGCCATTCCTGCTTGACGGTCTTTCTTATGTCAGCGGCAACTCCCGTGCAGCTTCAACGCCCGAGATCGTCGAGGCATTCGCTCATCTCATGGTCAACGGCTTTCATTTCTTGTGGCTGCCACTTGTATTGTTATTTGGCTATGCGCTTTATCGAAAGCGAAACCCTGTCATTGTGTGGTTGCTGAGCGCTGCTTTGCTTATGATTTTAGGTTCCTTGTTTGCCAACTGGCAATTTCAATTTATAAAGTTGAGCAGAATTCGCTATTTTCTGCTAGTGTGGCCTCTATTAGCCATTGTGTTTGCTTACGGTCTAACTTCGGCGCCGCGCTGGCGTGTTGTCACGATACTGTTTCTGCTGCTGTGGTGCATAGCTGGTTATCAACTTAGCCGTTCTATAGAAATTTATAATTATGCTGGAGTGAGATCGGAGGTTCGCACATATCCACCTTTGCACCGTTACGTTGATGAAATTAAGGGTAAGACATGGCCTAAGGATTACCTGGTTGGCTTTAGTAACGCGTGGCATGTGAATTGGGACAGAAAGCATGGCTGGAGTTCTGCTGACTATTATCTGGAAGTTCAACTGGGTATAGATGGCGTGTTTATGGAAGCAGGGCACGAAGATTCGACGATTAAAAAAGAGGTTTGGGAGATTAGAAGGGATGTGAGATGGGTACTGGATGAACATCCTTACCTTCTGTTCGCCTATGATCCAGAGAACAAGCCGCCAAATGCTGACATCGCACTGGATATTATTCATGAGGATTATGTTCCCTGTAAGGTGGTTGTGAACAAGCCGGATTTGCTGATACAAAGATATGTGCATTTTGTCATGGACTGCAACCACCAGCCGGCGCCGATGGAGTACGGTAATGACATTAGGGTGTTTGACCGCGTAGCGCGCTATGACTCGGGATCAGAAGTCCTGCAAGTCCTGACCGGCTGGGAAGTCGCCGATGAGGATTTGCTTGATGAGTATAACGTCTCGATGCAGATCATCACGCCCGACTGGCAGAATGTGCGGCAGGAAGACTGTCATCTGTATGAGTTGCCGCCCTGGGATGTCATTGAACTGTCCACCGAAGGACTGCCGCCGGGCGATTATCGACTGATGCTCATCCTGTACAATCGAAACACTGGCGAAAAGGTGAGCGGCCTTGACCTGGCAAGTGGCGAAGCTGGAAACATACTGCCGCTGCTGGCATTTACAATCGAGCCTCCCGAATGATGAGAATGGTCAAATCAAAACGGCAAGCCGCGCAAAATGACAGTATCAGCAATCGGACTGGATTGATGCTGATGACGCTGGTCTTGCTGCTGGCATTCGCCTTGGGCGCCAATGGACTGAATGCGGATGTAATCTGGATTGACGAGTTGGCGTCAGTCACTTTCATGGGCGCGTTTAATCCACCCTACAGCCCGGCGCAGCTTATTGACTCATTGATGACACACAGCCAGGATCAGGTACCGCTTTTCTTTTTGCTGGGCGCTGGCTGGGCGCAATTAGCCGGCTGGTCACAGTTTTCAATGCGCTTGATTTCGCTGTTTTCAGGTGTGCTGATGATTGCCTGGCTCTATCGCTTCACATCAGACACCGTGAACAGGCACACAGCCATTGTTTCCGCGTTGCTGATGGCCACAAATGTATTTGCTTCAATTTTCTTTCATGAACTCAGGGCATATACGTTGCTGCTGTTGGCAGTAGTTACACATACCTGGTGCTATTGTCGGCTTGTCTCTAGCGCAGGCCCATCCAAGCTGACCTGGATACTCTTTGTGTGTTCAGCCATTGCGATGTTGTATTCGCATATTCTTGGCCTCGTGGCGCTGGCAGGGCTTGGAGTGACTCACATTTTAATGGAACGCGGTTCTGGTCAAAGCAGAGCCATTATGTTTGGTTGGGGGCTGGGCATACTGTGTTTTTCGCCATATTTGCCGATGCTGCTTGGGGGTTCATTCGCGCTGGGAAAAAGATCGAGCGCCCTGGCAGCAAGCGAATTAATCGAGCCTTTTTGGCTGCTGCTTACCAACGGGTCTTATGTTTTGCTGCTGCCGCTAGCGCCGAGTCTTGTGTATGCCGTCCGCCGGAAACGATATCCCATAATGAGAATGCTGCTCTTCGCGTTTTTCATGGGGCTAACGCTATTGTTCGTCAACTGGCGATTTGACCTGATAATACTCAACCGAATGCGATATTTTCTTTTGCTGTGGATTCCGTGTATGGTATTGCTTGCCTATGGTTTGACGTCGCTGCCGCGCTGGAGAGTAGTCACGGCGCTGTTTCTGTTCCTGTGGGGAATAGCCGGTTATCAGTTTGGTCGTTCTACAGAATTTTTGGATTATGTTGGATTGATAGCTGGCATACAGAGGTATCCGCCTTTGCACGAATACGTCTCTCATCTTCAGGATAAGACTGGACATGGGGATTATTTAATTGGTTTTAGTGAGACAGGTAGGGTGAATAGAGCAAATTGGCGTGGCATTGCCATTGCCGACTATTATCTGAAAGCCCAACTGGGTATAGATGCCGTGTTTCTTCACAAACGTGACAAACAGTATAGACTGGCAAGAGATGTGCGCGGCATCCTGCGAGAACATCCGTACGTGCTGCTGGCGCATGATCCAAGCGATGTCCCGCCTAACTACATCAAAGCGCTTGAAACCATCCAGGAAGACTATATTCCCTGTGCTATTCTCGTCAGCGAGCCTGACCTGCGGATACAAAGATATGTGCATTCTGTCATGGACTGTGACCATCAGCCGGCGCCGATGGAGTACGGCAATGACATCAGGGTGGTGGATCGATTTGCCCGCTATGTCCCCGAATCGGAAGCCCTGCAAATCCTGACCGGCTGGGAAGTCGCCGATGAGGGTCTGCTTGATGAGTATAATGTTTCGATGCAAATCATTACACCTGACTGGCGGAATGTGCGGCAGGAAGACCGTCATCTGTATGAGTTGCCGCCCTGGGATGTCATTGAACTGTCCACCGAAGGACTGCCGCCGGGCGATTACCGACTGATGATGATTTTGTATCATCGGGACACTGGCGAAAAGGTGAGCGGCCTTGACCTGACCAGCAGCGAAACTGGAAACCTATTGCCGCTGCTGGCATTTACAATCGAGTCGCCCGGATAATGAAAATGGCTAAATCGAAATGGCAAGCCGCGCAAAATGGCAGTATCAGCAACCAGAATGGATTGATGCTGATGCTGCTGGTCTTATTGCTGGCATTCGCCTTGGGCGCGGATGGACTGAATGCCGATGTAATTTGGCTTGACGAATTACACTCGGTTTCTAGCATGGGTGTCTTTAATCCACCCCACAGCCCGGCGCAGATTATTGACTCATTGATAACACACAGCCCGGATCATGTTCCGCTTTACTTCTTTTTAGGCGCGTTTTGGGCGCAAATCGCGGGCTGGTCACAGTTTGCGCTGCGGCTGCTATCGTGTTTCTTTGGTGTTCTGATGCTTGCCTGGCTCTATCGTTTTGCGACTGATGCGGTCAACCGGCGCACGGCTGTGGTTGCTGCTTTTCTCATGAGTACGTCTGCGTTTGTCATATTCCAGTTTCATGAAATTAGAATGTACATCTTATTAATGCAGCTGGGTATTATGCACAGCTGGTTCTATTGGCGGCTGGTTCATGGCCTTCGGACGTCCCGACTGACTTGGCTGTTATTTATTTTGACAGCCAGTTTGTTATTTTATACACATAACTTCGCAATGGTCTTGTTTGCTGGTCTTGGAATCTATCATCTGATATTTTTGGCGAGGTCAAAGCGCTGGCTTAATATCATGCTTGGATGGGGTTTCGGCGCTCTGCTTTTTCTTCCCTATCTTCCCAATATAGTTAGTGGACTTTCTCGTGTGAGTGGTGACAGTCTCAATTCCCGATCAGCGCCGTACATGGAACTGGTTGAGGTCTTTGCTCAGTTGCTGTTCAATGGCTTGGGAATATTATGGCTGCCGCTCATGCTGGTGCTTGGGTATGCCCTGTGGCAAAGGCGAACTCGTGCCATATTAGGGTTGCTTACTATAGCATTGACAATGATTATGATGCTGTTGCTTCTTAGTTGGCGGTTTGAATGGATTGCACTCACTCGAATGCGTTATTTTCTTTTGCTGTGGATTCCGTGCATGATATTGCTTGCCTATGGTTTGACGTCGCTGCCGCGCTGGAGAGTAGTCACGGCGCTGTTTCTGTTCCTGTGGGGAATAGCCGGTTATCAATATAGTCAATCTACTGAAATCCTGCTATACACAGGTTTGGTAGGTCAAGCGCGTAGATTTTCTCCTTTGCATGAGTATGTCTATCATCTTAAAGATAAGCCAAGATCTAAAGATTATCTAGTTGGGTTTAGCGGCGAATCTAGGCGAGTCAACAAAGTTCGTTACCGAAGTGGCAGCACGGTGGACTATTATCTGAAAGCCCAACTAGATATAGATGGTGTGTTTCTTGAATCGCACCTTATGAGATACCGGCTTGAACGAGATATGAGGAGGGCTTTGAACGACTATGCTTACATTCTGTTTGCGTATGATCCGAAAAATACACCGCGAAATGCCCTTACTGGGCTCGATATCATTCGTGAAGAATTTGTCCCTTGTGCGGTATTGGTGAACCAGCCGGATTTGTTGGTGTGGCGTTATGTGCACCCAATTCTCGACTGCGAACGTGATGACTATGCGCCTATCCATTATGACAACGGTATCAAGGTCATGGACCGCTTTGCCCGCTATGTCTCGGAGGCGGAAGCTGTGCAAATCCTGACCGGCTGGGAAGTCGTCGATGAAGGTTTGCTTGATGAGTACAACGTCTCGCTACAGATCGTCACGCCTGACTGGCAGAATGTGCGGCAGGAAGACCGCCATCTGTATGAGTTGCCGCCCTGGGATGTCATTGACCTATCAACCGAAGGGCTGCCGCCGGGCGATTACCGACTGATGATGATATTGTATCATCGAGACACCGGCGAAAAGGTCGGCGGCCTTGATCTGACCAGCGGCGAAGCTGGAAACATATTGCCGCTATTGGCATTTACAATCAAGCCGCCCGAATGATGAAAATGGTCAAATCAAAACGGCAGGCCGCGCAAAATAGCATCAGCAGCCGGACTGGATTGATGCTGATGACGCTGGTCTTGCTGCTGGCATTCGCCTTGGGCGCGAATGGTCTGAATGCGGATGTAATCTGGATTGACGAATTGTACTCGGTCTCGAATATGGGCGTGTTTAATCCACCCTACAGCCCGGCGCAGATTATTGACTCATTGATGACGCACAGCCCGGATCATGTGCCGCTTTTCTATTTGCTGGGCGCTGGCTGGGCGCAATTAGCCGGCTGGTCACAGTTCTCAATGCGCTTGATTTCGCTGTTTTCAGGTGTGCTGATGATTGCTTGGCTCTACCGCTTTGCGACCGATGCGGTCAACCGGCGCACGGGGATGGCTGCCGCATTTCTTATAGGTACAACCGCCTTTGTCGTATTCCATTTTCATGAAATTAGAATGTACACCCTGTTCATGCAACTGGGTATTATGCACAGCTGGCTGTATTGGAGACTGGCACACGGATATCAGATTACTCGACTAACCTGGCTGCTATTTATTTTGACAGCGGCTATGTTATTGTATACCCATAACTTCGCAATGGTCTTGTTTGCCGGTCTTGGAATATATCATCTGATATTTTTGGCGAGGTCAAAGTGCTGGCTTAATATCATGCTTGGATGGGGTTTCGGCGCTCTGCTTTTTCTTCCCTATCTTCTCAATATAGTTAGTGGACTTTCTTTTACGAGTAACAATCCCACGTCGACATTGAGTATAGAGCTAATTGAGGCGTTGGCTCAATTGTTAGTCAATGGCTTGGAAATATTATGGCTGCCACTCATGCTGGTGCTTGGATATGCTCTGTGGCGAAATCAAAACCGCGCTATATTAGGGTTGCTCGCTATAGCACTGACAATGATTGCGGTACTGTTGCTTGCTAATTGGCAATCTCAATTGATTTCACTTGATCGAATGCGCTATTTTCTGGTAGCTTGGCCCCCGGTGGTCATCTTGCTTGGCTGGGGACTGACATCGCTCCCTGGCTGGTTTGTAATAACGATATTGATTGGTTTGCCATGGTGTATAGCTGGTTATCAATATGGTCAATCTACTGAAATTTTGCAGTATACCGGCTGGATAGATCGATCACGCAGGTTTTCTCCTTTGCATGAATATGTCTATCATCTTAAGAATAAGCCAGGATCTGGAGATTATCTGGTTGGGTTTAGTGTTTCATCTGAGCAAGTCAACAAAGTTAACCACCAAGGTGGCAGCACATCGGATTATTATTTGGGTGTTCAACTGGGTATAGATGGTGTGTTTCTTGAATCGCACCTTATGAGATATCGGCTTGAACGAGATGTGAGGAGGGCTTTGAACGACTATGCTTACATTCTGTTCGCGTATAATCCGGAAGATACACCGCGGAATGCTCTTACTGCACTCGATATCATTCGTGAAGAATTTGTCGCTTGTGCGGTATTGGTGAACCAGCCGGATTTGCTGGTGCGACGTTATGTACACCCGATTCTCGATTGCGAACGGGATGACTATGCGCCTATCCATTATGACAACGGTATTAGGGTAGTTGACCGCTTTGCCCGCTATGTCCCGGAATCGGAAGCCCTGCAAATCCTGACCGGCTGGGAAGTCGCCGATGAGGATTTGCTTGATGAGTACAACGTCTCGCTGCAGATCATCACGTCTGACTGGCAGAATGTGCGGCAGGAAGACCGCCATCTGTATGAGTTGCCGCCCTGGGATGTCATTGAACTGTCTACCGAGGGACTGCCGCCGGGCGATTATCGCCTGATGATGATATTGTATCATCGGGACACCGGCGAAAAGGTGAGCGGGCTTGACCTGACCAGCGGCGAAGCTGAAAACATATTGCCGCTGCTGGCATTTACAATCGAGCCGCTCGGATAATGTAAAATGGCCAAAGCGAAATGGCAAAGCTCGCAAAATGACAGCATCAGCAGCCGGACTGGATTGATGCTGATGACGCTGGTCTTGCTGCTGGCATTCGCCTTGGGCGCAAATGGTCTGAATGCCGATGTGATTTGGCTTGATGAGTTGTCGTCGGTAACTCACATGGGCGCTTTTAATCCGCCATACAGCTTGTCTCAGGTTGTAGAATCGATACGCCAATACAGCCCGGATCATGTGCCGCTTTACTTCTTTTTGGGTGGGTTGTGGGGACAAATCGCGGGCTGGTCGCAGTTTTCGCTGCGGCTGATGTCGTGTTTCTTTGGTGTTCTTGCGATTGCCTGGCTGTATCGCTTTGCGGCTGATGCGGTCAACTGGCGCACAGCCATCGGCGCCGCGCTTCTGATGAGCACAAGTGTTTTTGTCATACTCTACTTTCATGACATACGCATGTACACCATGTTGATTTGGCTGGGTATTGTACATAGCTGGCTTTACTGGCGGCTGGCGCAAAGATTTCGCGCAGCAAGACTAACTTGGCTTCTTTTTGTCGTGACAGCGAGCGTGCTGCTTTATATCCACAATTTCTCGACAATTCTGTTTGCCGGCTTGGGCATCCATCATCTGATATTTGTGAACAGGTCTCGTCGCTGGTGGCGCATTATTGCTGGATGGGCTTTAGGCGCTTTGTTTTTTTTGCTCTATGCGCCATTTGTGGTTGCTGGACTTCGTTTTAATCAGGGATATACAACAACCTCGCTCACAACCCCCGAAGTAGCCGAGCTATTCGCCTCTCTGATGGTCAATGGCTTCATCTGGTTGTGGCTGCCGGTTTTACTAACAATCGGATATGCACTGTGGCGGCGGCGCGAACCCGTAATCCTGCGGTTGATGATTGTCGCCCTGTTTATGGTGGTGGCAATTTTGATGATAAGCTGGCAGTTCAATATCATAACCATAACGCGACTGCGGTACTTCCTCATAGTATGGTTTGTCATAGTGATATTGTTCGCCTTTGGCATTACGTCGATGCCTTATTGGCATATTGCAACGGCGGTGTTCTTGTTGTTATGGTGTGCGGCGGGCTATCAGTTTGATCGTTCTGGCGAAGTCATTGAGTACGCTGGCCTGATGGCTCGCGCTCAACATTATCCTCCGCTTCATGAATATATTTTTTATCTTCGGGGCAAGACAAATTCTCAGGATTATCTGCTCGGTTTTAGCGAGATGTATCAAGTAAGTCGAGCGCCATCAAATAGACCTAACAGCATCGCTGACTATTATCTGCAAGTCCAACTCGGCATCGACGGTACCTTTCTGCATACGAGCCTCAAACGTTATCGGCTGGAACGCGATGTGCGCGGCATCCTGCGCGAACATCCGCATGTGCTGCTGGCGCATGACCCAAGGGAAGTGTCTCCGAACTACATTAAAGCGCTTGAAATCATCCAAGGAGACTATATGCTCTGTGCCACACTCGTCGACAATCCGGCCTTGCTGATACGAAGATACGCGCATCCTGTCATGGACTGCGACCATCAGCCGGTGCCGTTGGAGTACGACAATGATATTAGAGTGTTTGACCGATTTGCCCGTTATGCCCCGGAATCGGAAGTCCTGCAAATCCTGACGTGGTGGGAAGTCGCCGATGAAGGTCTGCTTGATTATAATGTTTCGATGCAAATCATTACACCTGACTGGCAGAATGTGCGGCAGGAAGACCGCCATCTGTATGAGTTGCCGCCCTGGGATGTCATTGACCTATCAACCGAAGGACTGCCGCCGGGCAATTATCGCCTGATGATGATATTGTATCATCGGATCACTGGCGAAAAGGTGAGCGGCCTTGACCTGGCAAGCGGCGAAACTGGAAACCTATTGCCGCTATTGTCATTTACAATCGAACCTACTGGATAATGTAAAATGGTCAAAAGCGAATGGCAAGTCTCGCAAAATGACAGTATCAGCAATCGGACTGGATTGATGCTGATGCTGCTGGTCTTGCTGCTGGCATTCGCCTTGGGCGCAGCTGGCCTGAATGCGGATGTGATTTGGCTTGATGAATTATATTCGGTTTCTGATATGGGTGTGTTTAATCCACCCCGCAGCCCGGCGCAGATCATCAGCGCAATACGTGGACATAATAACCACGTGCCGCTTTTCTTCTTGCTGGGCGCTGGCTGGGCGCATCTGGCTGGCTGGTCGCAGTTTGCGCTGCGGTTCATGTCGCTTGTGTCCGGTGTGCTGATGATTGCCTGGCTCTATCGTCTTGCGGCTGATGCGGTCAATCGGCGAACTGCTGTAGTTGCTACACTTCTAATGAGTACAAACGCCTTTGCTATCCTGTACTTCCATGAATTGCGTATGTACGCCTTGCTCATGCTGCTGGCGGTGATGCACAGCGGGCTGTATTGGCGTTTGGCTCATGGCTTTCGAGCTACCCGCCTGATGTGGTTCTTATTCATCTTGACAGCTGCCATGCTGCTTTATACGCAAAACTATGCAATCATCGTGTTTGCCGGGCTTGGCGGGTATCATCTGCTGTTTGTATCCAAGTCGCGCCGCTGGCTGAATATCATGCTTGCTTGGGGCGTGGGCGCCTTGCTGTTTCTGCCTTATGTCCCATTATGGATTGAAGATTTATTGCAGTATTCATTGGAGCGGGTACCTCCAATAGACAATATCCAAACACCTCCAAGTCTGAGAGCAGTTGCAACTTTTGCTTACCTGTGGGTGAACGGGTTCCATTTATTGTGGCTTGCGCTTATTTTGCTATTTGGCTATGCCTTGCGGCAAAGACGAAACCCGGCAATCCTGCGGCTGCTGTGCATTGCATTGATGATGATGGCGAGCTTGCTTGCCATTTGGCAACTTGCTTCGCCTCCGACAAGTCGAATGCGCTACTCACTGATATTATGGTTTCCTTTTTTCATTCTGTTTGCTTATGGTCTAACCTCGGTGCCGCGCTGGCGTTTTGTTACGACGCTGTTTCTATTGCTGTGGAGTGCAGCTGGCTATCAGTTGAGTCGCTCTGTGGAAATCTTGGATTATACCTTTTCAGAGTCAGATATGGTTCAAGTTCGGTCATACCCGCCTTTATACGAGTATCTCAATCATCTGGAGCATAAAGCAAATGCTGCGGATTATCTAATCGGTTTTACGTCCTCGATGCCTGCTGGCTGGAGCCCTGCCGACTATTATTTGCAAGCTCAACCGGGTCTTGATGGTGTGTTTCTTTCGGCAAGTCGCAAAAGATACCGGCTTGAAAGCGATGTAAAAGCGATACTGGATGAGCATCCTTATGTGCTGCTTGCTTATAATCCGGCGGATCCGTCGCCAAATGCTGACAAGACTCTCAAAATCATGCGCCAAGAAGGCTATATTCCCTGTGCAGTGATTATGAACAAGCCGGACTGGCAGGCGCGGCGCTATGTCAATCAGGTCATGGACTGCGACCATCAACTTATGCCGATTGAGTACGACAGCGGGTTTAAGGTCATTGACTACTTTGCCCGCTATGTCCCGGAATCGGAAGCCCTGCAAATCCTGACATGGTGGGAAGTCGTCGATGAGGATTTGCTTGATGAGTACAACGTCTCGCTGCAGATCATCGCGCCCGACTGGCAGAATGTGCGGCAGGAAGACCGCCATCTGTATGAGTTGCCGCCGTGGAATGTCATTGAACTGTCCACCGAGGGACTGCCGCCGGGCGATTATCGCCTGATGATGATATTGTATCATCGGGACACCGGCGAAAAGGTGAGCGGGCTTGACCTGGCAAGCGGCGAAGCTGGAAACCTATTGCCGCTGCTGGCATTTACAATCAAACCTGATGGCTGATATGACCGACAAGCATTTGCCAAGCTCGAAAAATAGCGCCGCCAGCGATACGACTGGCTGGATGTTGATGATGCTGGTCTTGCTGCTGGCGTTCGCCTTGGGCGCAAATGGCCTGAATGCACATCCTATCTGGTCGGATGAACTATACTCAATCGCGAACATAGGGGGCTTTGACCCACCCTACAGTCCGGCGCAAATCATCGACTCAATTACTGAACACAGCCGCGATCATGCACCGCTCTTCTACTTGCTGGGCGCGGCCTGGGCGCATCTGACCGGCTGGTCGCAGTTTGCATTGCGCTTGTTTTCGGTGCTGACGGGCATCCTGATGATTGCCTGGCTCTATCGCTTTGGCGCCGATGTGTTTAACCGCCGCACCGGCTTAGTGGCGGCGATCTTGATGGGAACATCAGCATATATGATCTTGTATGTTCATAATTTTCGCATGTATCCACTGCTGCTGCTGCTTGCCGCCATGCACACCTGGTTTTATTGGCGGCTGGCGCATGGATATCGGGTAACGCGCCTGACCTGGTGTTGGTTTGTGGCCACGGCGGCTGCACTCGTCTATACACACATGTTTTCCATCATCTGGTTTGCCGGGCTCGGGCTTTATCATCTGGTTTTTGTTTCAAAGTCGCGCCGCTGGCTGTCGATTGCGCTGGGCTGGGGCATTGGCGCTTTGCTATTTTTGCCCTACCTTCCGATTCTGATTTCAGGAGTGCAGCTTGCTTCGGAAAAGTTTAATGTGACCAGCGCCGCCGCGTCTCCTGGCGAGTTGATTCCGTCT
Source organism: Phototrophicaceae bacterium (assembly GCA_965203755.1). Lineage (GTDB taxonomy): Bacteria > Chloroflexota > Anaerolineae > Aggregatilineales > Phototrophicaceae > UBA6055. The sequence goes on from OZ241910.1 coordinate 2,100,908, forward strand.
TTCTTTTATTTGCTGGGCAACGGCAGCGCCGCCTTGTTTATTTTGCTTGCCGGCCTATTGGCATTTGCCATTTGGCGCAGACGGGATGCCGCCGTCATCAAATTTATGCTGCTGCCGCTAACTATGATGACCTTGATTATATTAGCTAATGAACTGATTGGCTTGATTCCCCTCAATCGGATGCGCTATTTTCTGATGCTGTGGATTCCTTTTGTGCTTCTGTTTGCCTGTGGGCTGGGCATGATGCCGCGCTGGCGCTGGATGACAGCCTTGTGTTTGCTGCTGTGGGGCATCGCCGGCTGTCAATTTTATCATTCGGACGAAATACTGGATTATGTTGGTGGTATGGCTCACGCACGCAGATATCCACCCTTGCAAGACTATGTGTATCATCTTCAGGATAAAGTGCGCGCCGAGGATTATCTGCTTGGATTTACCCCTTCCGATAATGTGAATAACGTTCACAAGCTGGACAAAAGCGTCGCCGATTTTTACACCGAACTGCATCTCGGCATCGACGGCGGGTTCATTCTAAGGAAGGGGTTTGGCTATTGGCTGGAAAGAAACATCAGGCACCGAATGGGCGCTTCTCCATATTTGCTGTTCACCTATAACCCCCAAGACAAGCCCCCGACCTTTGACAGGATTATGGAAAAAATTGCGGCAGGTTATGTCGCCTGCGATGTGGTCCTTGATACCCCGAACCTGCTTGTCCAGCGCTACATCGACTCAATGATTGGCTGCGGGCGGGAAGGATATGCACCGATTGAGTATGACAATGGGGTTAGGGTGGTAGATCGATTTGCCCGCTATGTCCCGGAGTCGGAAGCTGTGCAAATCCTGACCGGCTGGGAAGTCGCCGCCGAGCGGCTGCTCTATGAGTACAATGTTTCTTTGCAGATTATCACGCCCGACTGGCAGAATACGGGCCGGCAGATTGACCGTCATTTGTATGAGCCGGAGGTCTTGAAGTGGTACAAGGCTGAACTGCCGACCGAGGGGCTGCCGCCGGGCGATTACCGCGTAATAATGGTTTTGTATCATCGAGACACCGGCGAAAAGGTCAGCGGCCTTGACCTGACAAGCGGCGAAGCTGCCAATATCTTTTCGATTCTGACGTTTACCATAAAACCTTAGATATGGAATTTGAATGATCAAGTCGAAATTGCGAACCCCTCAAGATCACATCATCAGCAATCGGGCTGGGTTGATGCTGATGTCGCTGGTCTTGCTGCTGACCTTTGCCTTTGGGGCTAATGGTCTGAATATGTACCCTATCTGGACGGATGAACTGTATGCGGTAACGAACATGGGCGGCTTTGACCCGCCATACAGTCCGGTCGAGGTTGTCCACTCGGTATCCAGTCATTTCCCGGATCATGTGCCGCTCTTCTTTTTGCTGGGCGCAGCCTGGGCGCATCTGGCTGGCTGGTCGCAGTTTGCATTGCGCTTGCTTCCGCTTTTTGCCGGCGTCCTGACGATTGCCTGGCTCTATCGCTTTGGCGCCGATGTGTTTAACCGCCGCACCGGCTTGGTGGCGGCGATGTTGATGGGGACATCAGCTTACATTATCTTGTATTTCCATAATTTTCGCATGTATCCGCTGCTGCTGATGTTTGCCGCCATGCACACCTGGTTTTATTGGCGGCTGGCGCATGGATATCGGGTAACGCGCCTGACCTGGTGTTGGTTTGTGGCAACGGCGGCTGCACTCGTCTATACACACATGTTTTCCATCATCTGGTTTGCCGGGCTCGGGCTTTATCATCTGATATTTGTTTCAAAGGCGCGCCGCTGGCTGTCGATTGCGCTGGGCTGGGGCATCGGCGCGTTGCTATTTTTGCCCTACCTTCCGGTTCTGATTTCAGGAGTGCAGCTTGCTTCGGAAAAGTTTAAGGTGACCAGCGTTGCCGCGTCTCCTGGCGAGTTGATACCAACTTTCTTTTATTTGCTGGGCAACGGCAGCGCCGCCTTGTTTGTTTTGCTTGCCGGCCTATTGGCATTTGCCATTTGGCGCAGACGGGATGTCGCCGTCATCAAATTTGTGCTGCTGCCGCTAACTATGATGACCTTGATTATATTAGCTAATGAACTGATTGGCTTGATTCCCCTCAATCGGATGCGCTATTTTCTGATACTGTGGATTCCTTTTGTGCTTCTGTTTGCCTATGGTCTGGGCATGATGCCGCGCTGGCGTTGGATGACAGCCTTGTGTTTGCTGCTGTGGGGCATCGCCGGCTGTCAATTTTATCATTCGGACGAAATACTGGATTATGTTGGTGGTATGGCTCACGCACGCAGATATCCACCCTTGCAAGACTATGTGTATCATCTTCAGGGGAAGGTGCGGCCGCAGGATTATCTGCTTGGATACAGCTCTTCGGATTATGTGAATGCGGATCTTAGGCTTGGAAAAAGCACCGCTGATTTTTACACTGAATTGCGCCTCGGCATTGACGGTGGATTTATTCGCCCCGGTGCGTTTGGAGATTGGCTGGCAGAAGAGATAAGGAAAAGAGCGGGTGGTTGGCCGTATTTGCTGTTTGCCTATAACCCACAGGATAAGCCGGCGCGCCTGGATCAGGCTTTGAGCAGGATTCAGGCGGATTATGTCGCCTGCGATGTGATTGTGGATGCGCCAAACCTGTTTGTGCAGCGCTACGTCAACTCGATACTTGATTGTCATCGGGAATATGCGCCGATTGCGTATGATAACGGGATTAAGGTTGTTGACCGATTTGCCCGCTATGTCCCGGACACGGATCTTGTGCGAATCCTGACCGGCTGGGAAGTCGCCGATGAGCAGTTGCTTTATGAATACAACGTCTCTTTGCAGATTATCACGTCCGACTGGCAAAATACGGGCCGGCAGATTGACCGCCACCTGTATGAGGAGGATATCCTCAAGTGGTATGCGGCTGAACTGTCGACCGAGGGGCTGCCGCCGGGCGATTATCGGGTAATCGTCGTTGTTTATGACCGCGAGACCAACAAGAAGGTCAGTGGCACAGATTTGGTGACTGGCGAGGCAGCCAACATCTTTTCTATTCAGACCTTTACCATCAAGCCGCCTGGATAATATAAAATGGCCAAATCAAAATGGCAAAGCTCGCAGAATAACACCATCAGCAATCGGGCTGGGTTGATGCTGATGACGCTGGTCTTGCTGCTGGCATTCGCCTTGGGCGCCAATGGTCTGAATATGGATGTGATTTGGACGGATGAAGTACACTCAATATCAGACATGGGTTTTTTTGATGCACCTTACAGCCCGGCGCAGATCATCGCCGCGATCCGTGAACATAATAAATACCATGTCCCGTTTTACTTCCTTTTAGGCGCATCTTGGGCGCAAATCGCGGGCTGGTCACAGTTTGCGCTGCGGTTGCTGTCGTGTTTCTTTGGTGTTCTGATGCTTGCCTGTCTCTATCGGTTTGCAGCTGATACGGTCAACCGGCGCACTGCTGTGACTGCTGCATTTCTCTTGAGTACAACGGCTTTTGTTATATTGTACTTTCATGAATTGCGTATGTACACTTTGTTGATGCTGCTGGCGGTGATGCATAGTTGGCTGTATTGGCGACTGGCTCATAACTTTCGGATTGCGCGGCTGACCTGGATATTATTTATTCTGACGGCCAGCCTATTGATTTATACACATAATTTTGCATCCATCTTGTTTGCTGGTTTAGGCATTCATCATCTGCTATTTGTGAAGAAGTCTCGTCGCTGGCTGCGTCTCATCATTGGCTGGGGTTTGGGCGCAGCGCTTTTCCTGCCCTATGTTCCCCTTGTGCTTGAAGGTCTGTCTCAAGCTAGCAACCAAAGCCAATCCGCCTCCATACTCGAGATAGCCGGGGCATTCGCGCATCTCGCGGTCAACGGCTTTAATTCCTTGTGGCTGCTGCTCATGCTGTCATTTGGCTATGCCTTGTGGCGCAGGCGAAATGTTGCGGTTCTGCAGCTGATGTGCATTGCTTTGATCATGGTCTCGACGCTGTTGGCCGCCCATTGGCAGTTTAAATTAATCCCGATAACGCGCATTCGCTATTTTCTTGTATTGTGGTTTCCGTTCGTCATCCTGTTTGCCTGGGGCTGACCTCGGTCCCTCGCTGGTGCCTTGTCACGACGCTGTTTCTGCTGCTATGGGGCGTAGCTGGCTATCAGTTGAGTCGCTCTGCGGAAATCCTGGCGTACGTTGGTTCAAAAATAGTTGAAGCTCGGTCGTATCCGCCTTTCTACGAGTACTTCTATCATCTGAAGAATAAAGCAAACGCTGCGAATTATCTAATCGGTTTTACGTCCCTGACGCTTGCCGGCCGAAACCCTGCTGACTATTATCTGGAAGCTCAACCGGGTCTTGATGGTGTGTTTCTTTCGGCAAGTGGCAGAAGATACCGGCTTGAGAGAGACGTAAAAGCGATACTGGATGTGCATCCTTATGTGCTGCTTGCTTATAATCCGGCGGATCCGGTGCCAAATGCTGATAAGACTCTCGAGATCATGCGCCAAGAAGGCTATATTCCCTGTGCAGTGATTATAGACGAACCAGGCTGGCGGGCGCAGCGCTATGTCAATCAGGTTATGGGCTGCGACCATCAGCCGGCGCCGATTGTATATGATAACAGGATTAAGGTTATTGACCGCTTTGCCCGCTATGTTCCGGAGTCGAAAGCCCTGCAAATCCTGACATGGTGGGAAGTCGCCGATGAAGGTTTGCTTGATGAGTACAACGTCTCGCTACAGATCATCACGTCTGACTGGCAGAATGTGCGGCAGGAAGATCGCCATCTGTATGAGTTGCCGCCCTGGGATGTCATTGAACTGTCCACCGAAGGACTGCCGCCGGGCGATTACCGACTGATGCTCATCCTGTACAATCGAAACACTGGTGAAAAGGTGAGCGGCCTTGACCTGGCAAGCGGCGAAACTGGAAACATACTGCCGCTATTGTCATTTACAATCGAGCCGCCTGGATAATGTAAAATGGCCAAATCAAAATGGCAAGCCGCGCAAAATAACATCAGCAGCCGGACTGGATTGATGTGGATGACGTTGGTGTTATGGCTGGCCTTTGCATTCGGGGCGAATGGTCTAAACACTGATCCCATCTGGACGGACGAGTTGTTTTCGATTGCGAATATCGGCGGCTTTAATCCGCCTTACAGCCCAATGCAAATTATTGACTCCATCATTAAATACAGCCGCGATCAGGCGCCGCTCTTCTACCTGCTGGGCGCGGCCTGGGCGCAGCTGGCCGGCTGGTCGCAGTATGCGCTGCGCTTGTTTTCGGTGCTGGCGGGTATGCTGATGATTGCCTGGCTCTATCGCTTTGGGTCCGACATGTTTAACCGCCGCATTGGTCTGCTGGCGGCAATCTTGATGAGCACATCCGCCTACATGATCCTGTATGTGCATGATTTTCGCATGTACACGCTGCTGCTGCTGCTCGCCATCATACACACCTGGCTCTATGGGCGGCTGGCGCATGGGCATCGGGTAACGCGCCTGACCTGGCACCTGTTTGTGGCCACGGCGGCCGCGCTGTTCTATACACACCTGTTTTCGATCATCTGGCTTGCCGGGCTGGGGCTTTATCATTTAGTTTGTATTTCAAAGTCGCGCCGCTGGCTGCAAATAGCGCTAGGCTGGGGCATCAGCGTCTTATTCTTTTTGCCCTACGTCCCGATCATGATTTCGGGAGTCCAGGAGGCTTCCGAAAACCTGAACGTGACAACCAGAGTCGCGCCGCCTGAAGCGTTAATCCGCGCCTTCTTTTACCTGCTGGGCAACGGCATCGAAATTTTGCCGGTGGTGTTTGCGGGCATGTTGGCATTTGCCTTTTGGCGCCAGCGGGATGCCGTCGCCATCAAGCTCATGCTGACAGCGCTGGCCATACTGACCTTGATTATCCTGCTTAATGAACTGATTGGCTTAATTCCCATGACCGTGACGGATCCAGCCGCACCCGCACGGATGCGCTATTTTCTGATATTGTGGATTCCTTTTATGCTTCTGTTTGCCTATGGCCTGGGCATGATGCCGCGCTGGCCTTGGATTGCGGTCGGGTGTCTGCTGTTATGGAGTGTGGCTGGCTATCAGTTTTACCGCTCAAACGAAATACTCATTCACGCCGGCGGTATGTTCAGAACGCGCTTGTATCCGCCCATGCAAAACTATGTTTATCACCTTCAGGGGAAAGTACGCTCACAAGACTATCTGCTTGGATTCACCCAGATGAACTACGTCAACCAAGACCTGAAGCATGGCAAAAGCGCCGCCGATTTTTATACGCAGCTGCGCCTCGGCATTGACGGCGCATTTATTCAGCATCGGAACCGTAAGGACTGGGACTGGCTGACAAGAGATGTTCGTGACAAAATTGATGGCCGCCCCTATTTGCTATTGACCTATGATCCACAGAACAAGCATCCGCAGCTTGATGGAACATTAAGCAGGATTGAGTCCGATTATGCCGCCTGCGATGTGATTGTGGATACGCCAGACCTGTTTGTGCAGCGCTACGTCAACTCGATACTTGATTGTCATCGAGAATATGCGCCGATTGCCTATGATAACGGGATTAAGGTTGTTGACCGATTTGCCCGCTATGTCCCGGAGGCGGATCTTGTGCGAATCCTGACCGGCTGGGAAGTCGCCGACGAGCGGCTGCTCTATGAATACAACGTCTCTTTGCAGATTATCACGCCCGACTGGCAGAATACAGGCCGGCAGATTGACCGTCACCTGCATGAAGAGGATGTCCTCAAGTGGTATGCGGCTGAACTATCGACCGATGGCCTGCCGCCCGGCGATTACCGCGTGATGGTCATTGTCTATGACCGCGAGACCAACAAAAAGGTCAGTGGCACAGATTTGACAAGCGGCCAATCAACCGACATCTTCCCGATTCTAACCTTTGCCATTCCAATGGATTCTTAGCGGCCTATGCTTTTTTCAAGCTGGGGTAAAAGCACATCCATACCCTGGCGCTGGATGCTGCCGGTACTGCTCCTCGCCATGATTCTAGGCGCGCCGGGCTTAAATGCAGATGCCATCTGGATTGACGAACTGACGACTATTGGCCATGCCGGCGGATTAACCGGCCCCTTTTCGCCTTTCGATGTGCTGCGATCGGTCCGCGAGATTAGCCCCAAGCATACGCCGCTCTTCTTTGAATTAACGGCGGCCTGGGGGGTGCTGGTTGGCTGGCATCACGCTGCGCTGCGGGTCTTGCCGCTCTTTTTCGGCATCATCGCGCTGGCGTGGATTTACCGCATCGGCAAAGACTTCGCTGGCTGGCGGGTTGGATTTTGGGCGAGCCTGTTCTTGGGGCTTAACGTCTTCTGGCTGGAATACTGGCACGAAATACGGATGTATTCGCTGCAATTCATGCTGATTATGGCGCTGCTGTGGCATTATCTGCATTTAATTCAAGCCAAGTCGGCGGCCCGTTGGCATCATTGGCTGGGCTTGATTCTGACGGCGGCGCTGTCCCTCTATACCCAGCCCTTTTCGATTTTTGTGCATCTGGCAATCGGCGTTTATCACCTGTTTTTTGTCCCTAAATCCGAACGATGGCTTCAAGTCTCATTTTCATTTCTGGCGGCCGGCATCATGTATCTCCCCTGGCTGCCGGTGACCTATCTGGGTTTGACGACGAAATTTGACACCGCCGGCGAAATGGCTTTTGGGGAAGCGGCGGGCGTCTTTGTCCGCCTGCTCAGCAACGGCAGCTGGCTGATGATTCTGATTCCACTGGCGGCGGCCGTTTCGCAGCTGCGCCATCAACAGCAGCGGCCGCGCGTCAAAGCCTTTTGGCTGCTCGCCATCCTGATTCTGCTCCTATTACTGTCGGCAAACGAAATCATCGGGCTGATTCCCCTGCGCCGCGCCCGCTATTTCCTTGTTTCTTGGGGACTGTGGGCATTGATTGTCGGCAGTGGACTGGCATGGCTTCGGCGCTGGTGGGTGGCGCCGCTGGTTATGCTGGTCTATCTTGGAAGCGGATTCGCCTTGCGTGAGGCTGAAGACTATACTGCTTATCAAGGCACGATTTCGGTCGTCGATTCTTATCCGCCGCTGCATGAGTATGTCGCCGCGCTGCGCGGAAAGACCGCCGCACACGATTATGTGGCGGGCTTCACCGATACCAACTTTGTCAACCGCATCGGCAAAAGCGAACATGGCTTTAGCACAGCTGATTATTATATGGAAACGCTGCTTGGGATTGATGGGACCTTCATACCGACAAACTTTAGCGCCGACAGGCTGGAGGTCGATATCCCCGCCAAACTGGACCATCATCCCTATCTGCTATTCACCTACAATCCACAGCGCCGACCGGAAATCTTTGACCTGACGCGCGAAATCATCCAGCGCGACTATCAGGCCTGTGATGTTATCCTTGAAGAACCACAGCTGTTTGTGCGCCGTTATGTGTACCATACCTTGACCTGTGACCGCGATTACAAACCGATTCGCTATGACAATGGCATCGCGATTGCCGACCGGTTCGCTGACTATCTGCCGCAAAGCGACTCCGTGCGGGTCGTCACTGGCTGGGAAGTTGTGGATGAACGGCTGTTATACGAGAATAATGTGTCGATTCAGATCCACACAGCCGAAGGGCGGAAAGTCGCCCAAACCAATCCGGATCGGCATCTGTATGATAATATCCTCAAGTGGCATGTGGCTGAATTGCCGACAGCCGACTTGCCAGCCGGCGATTATCAGGTGGTGGTTATTGTCTACGACCGCGAGACCGGCAAAAAGGTCAAGGGCCTTGACTTGACGACCGGCGAGTCCGGGACGATGCTGCCGATTGCTAATGATTTTGCCATTAAGGGGTAGGACCTTGGCTATGAACTTGGTCAAATGGCTTTTGCGCCCGTTTTATGTACGGTTTTTGAGATATTACCACTATCGTGTAGATGTGAAGCGAGGGCGGGAAACCATTCGGACACAGGTCAAACAGGCGCAGCGGTCGGGGCAGGCGCTCAAGGTGATTGTCGGCGCCGGCGCGATCCGATACAAGGGCTGGATAGCGACCGACCTCCCGGCCTTTGACATCCTGCGACGCAAACACTGGGCGCAGCTGTTTCAGCCCAATTCAATCAAAAGAATGCTCGCTGAACATGTCATTGAACATCTGACAATCGAGCAGTTCAAAGATTTCCTGCGGATTGCCCGTATCTATCTCGCTCATGGCGGCTGCGTTCGGATTGCCGTTCCCGATGGCTATCATCCGGATCCAAACTATATTCAGCGCGTTCGCCCCGGCGGAATAGGCGCCGGGGCGGATGACCACAAGGTCTTGTATACCTGTGACCTCATCAGCGGCTTGCTGGCGGCGCAGGGCTATGACTGCCAGCTGCTGGAATATCATGACGCGGCCGGTCAGTTCTGGCGCCAGGACTGGCAGGCTGAAGATGGATTTGTCCACCGCTCAGCATTGCATGATGCGCGCAATGCCGCCGGGCGGCTGGTTTATACCAGCTTGATTGTCGATTGCTGGGTAAGCCCCATCCCTCCCTCCGAAAATTGGCAGGATATTCCGACGAATCAAAGACTTAGTAGACCTTTTTGGGCCGGAGATAAGGTCTCGACCTAGATATTGAGAAAGCGGCCTTCCAAACCGTGCGCCACCTCTTTAATCGCCTCGCTCAAGGTGGGATGGGCATGGACGTTGCGGGCGATATCTTCTGCTGTGAGTTCAGCCGAACGCGCCAGCGTCAACTCCGGCAGAAGTTCAATGACATCATGGCCGATCATGTGGGCGCCGAGGATCTCGCCATATTTTTTGTCGCTAATCACTTTGACAAAGCCGCTGGCAGCGCCGACCCCCCTAGCTTTTGCATTCGCCTGGAAGGGAAATTGGGCGACCTTGATGTCATAACCCCGTTCTTTTGCCTGTTCTTCGGTATAACCAAAGCTGGCGACTTGCGGCTGGCAATAGGTCGCGCGCGGCATCATGTCAAAGTCCAGCGCGACTGTCGGCGCGCCGGCGATGTTTTCGGCGGCCACCACGCCCATCGTTTCGGCAACGTGCGCCAGCATCAGCTTGGCGGTAACATCTCCAATGGCATAGATATGCGGGATATTGGTCTGCATTTTCCCGTTGATTTCGATGGCGCCGCCTTCGGTCAGGGCGACGCCGGTGTTTTCCAAGCCATACCCGGCGGTACGGGGCTGGAAGCCGATAGCCTGCAAGACCTTCTCGGCTTGCAGCCGCTCCAGCCGGCCGTCTGCTGTGGTCACTGTGACCACGACCTGTTCGCCGGTATCCTGGATGGATTCCACACGCGCGCCGGTCATTATGCTGATGCCCATCTTGCGGTAGATTTTGCCTAGCTCGCGGCTGATTTCGGCGTCTTCCAGCGGCAGAATGCGGTCAAGAAATTCCACAATCGTGACGTCAACGCCATAGTTGTGCAGGATATAGGCGAATTCGACGCCGATGGCGCCGGCGCCGACGATGATGATGCTCTTGGGCAAGCTGGCTTCCATGATCTGCTCTTCATAGGTGACCACCCGCTCGCTAAGTTCGGCGCCGGGAATCAAGCGCGCGGTCGCCCCGGCAGCGATGATGAGATTCTTGAACCTTAGCGTCTCGTCCCGACCATCATTGCGTTCGACTCGCAGGCTGTGGGCGTCGGCGAGCCTTGCCCAGCCTTCAAAGGATTCGATGCTGTTCTTTCGCATCAGGAATTGAACGCCTTTGGTCAAACCCTTGGCAACGCGGCGGCTGCGCTGAAAGGCTTTGCCATAGTCAAAGCTGAATTCGCCGCTGATGCCAAAGACATCTGCCTGATTGTTGAGGATATAGGCAAGTTCAGCGTTATGCAGCAGCGCCTTTGACGGAATGCAGCCAACGTTGAGGCAGATGCCGCCCCAGTATTTCTTCTCGACAATGGCGGTCTTCAGTCCGAGTTGGCTGGCGCGGATGGCGGCGATATAGCCCCCGGGGCCCGCTCCCAGTACAGCGACATCAAATTCTTTTGCCATAAATCGCCTTCTCCTGGTTTTTATGATTGCCGGGCGCTAGTCTACCGTGCCGGCGCCGCAAATTAAAGTCCGCATGGCGGGAGCGAACAGAAATCTGCGCTCATACAAAATAATGAGCTTTGGGCTGCCGGTGCGGACACAAGTCTATTCAAGCGCGCCGGCTGTTCAATCCTGAATCGCCTTGGGCATTTGGCTTAGCCGCTGCCGCTGGGCTTCAAACAGAACAACCGCCGCCGCGACGGCGGCATTGAGCGATTCGGTCGCGTCCTGCATAGGGATCGAAATGCTTTTTTGCGTCATCTTCCGCGCCGGCTGGCTGATGCCATGAGCTTCGCTGCCTACGATCAATGCCCAGCCCCCGCTCCAATCGACATCCGTATAAGGTGTATCCGCATCGGCGCGGCTGGCATAGACGGTCAAAGCGCCGCAAAAGCTGCGGATTTCGTTCCAGGGCGCTTCGACGACCGGCAGCCTGAAATGCGCGCCCATGCCCGCCCGCAGCGCCTTGGAGTTATAGGGATCGACGCAGCCCGGCGCCAGAACGGCAACGTCGACGGCCGCCGCCGCCGCCGTCCGCAAAATCGTTCCCATATTGCCGGGTTCGCCGATGCCGTCCATAATCAGGACGCGGCCGGCTTGATGGGGCAGCGGCGGCTTGGGTATGTAGAAGACCGCCAGGATGCCCGCTGTCTGCTGGGTATCGCTGACATATTTCAGGATGCCTTCGCTGACCGGCACCAGCGCCGATTTTTTGGCCTGGAGTCGGGCGATCAAATCATAATCGGCAGCCTTGGGCGAGTACAAGACAAAATCAGGATGGCCGCCCCGCGTCAAGGCATCGCGAATAAGCCGCTTCCCCTCAAGAATCAGCTTCATCTCGCGGCGGCGCAAACGGGCTTTGGTTTGCAGCGCCTTGGCATATTTGACGCGCTTGTTTTGCGTGCTGGTTATGATGTCCATATCAAGGAGACGGCAATTCATTAAAAAAGGGCCCGCGTCCAACCCTTTATCAAGCCCGAATGATGACTGTCGGTCTATTGGCTTTGCTTTGCCAGCGTCACGATTTTGCTGAAAGTTTCGGCATCATGCACAGCCAGACTTGCCAGGCTCTTGCGGTCAAGCTCAATGTTGGCTTGTTTCAGACCATGAATCAGCTGGCTGTATTTCATGCCATTCAAGCGGGCGGCGGCATTGATGCGCTGAATCCAAAGACGGCGCAGCTGGCGGCGGCGCTGGCGGCGGTCCCGATAGGCATACCAAAGACTCCGCATCATCGCCTCGTTGGCGCGTTTCCAAAGTTTGCTGCGCGTCCCCCATTGCCCTTTGGTGAGCTTGAGGACTTTCTTGTGCCTTCTGCGTCTAACGAAACCGGTTTTTGTTCTTGCCATGCTGACTGTTCTCCGTAGTAATAACCCGTATCGCGCGGGCTGTGCAAGACTTAGACAGGTGGATTGGCTTTGTATTTGCCAAGATAAGGCGCCAGGCGGCGGACACGGCGCCGGGTCGCTTTTTCATTGACTTCCAGCATCTTGTCCCATTGACGTTTGACGCGCTTCGCCGAACGGCGGCGCAGGTGACTCTTCCCGCCTTTGGTGCGGACAATTTTGCCGGTCCCGGTCACGCGGAAACGTTTGGCGGTTGCTTTATGCGTCTTGAGTTTGTATTTTGTCGTTTTCTTCTTGCGAGCCACGATTGCTTCTCCGATGTTTATTTGCTGTCCTTGTGCGGCGCCAGAATCATGAGCATATCCCGGCCTTCCATATTGGGGCGCTGCTCAACCACGCCGGCATCCTTCAATGCCTCTTCGATTCTGCTAAGGCGGTTGCGCCCGATGTACTGATGGGTGATCTCGCGCCCGCGGAACCGAACGCGGAACTTCACCTTTTTGCCTTCCTGCAGCCATCTGGCAGCCCGCTTGATATCGAACTGAAGATGATACTCGTCGGTTTTAGGCCGCAGCTGAATCTCCTTGACCGTCACCTTCACCTGGTTCTTCTTCGATTTGCGCTCCTTGCGGCGCTGCTCGTATTGGAACTTCCCGTAATCCATGATGCGACACACCGGCGGCTTGGCATTCGGCGCCACCTCGACCAGATCCAGCCCAACATCGTCAGCCTGTTCCTGTGCATAATGAATACTCACCACTCCAACATTGGTATTGGTGCTATCAATCAGTCTGACTTCTCGTATGCCGCGTATATTTCGGTTGATTCTATGTGGTGAGCTTGCGATAGCTATGCGACCCTTCATCTAAATTATTAGGCAAGTTAAATAAACGCAGCTGCATCACTGCGCCGGCAAAGTGTAGCATACCAGACAAATGCCTGTCAATTCTAATCTCTGCGCTAATTTGGACGAATCTGACGCTAATCATCGAAACAAATGGCTGGATGGGGATGATTGACGGCTTGTTCGCGAAATTCGGCGACTGCGCTTTCATATTTCGCAATCAGTTCGTCATCGCTGCCGCGAAAGCGCCGCAGTGTTTGCCGGGCGCAGGCGACGCAGCCGCGCATCGCCCGATAGCCGTCTGTCTCGCAGGACAGGCAGCCGTCAAGCTCAATCATCACCGACATCAATGCCAGGACCTCAACGCTGGTTTCCTCTTTTTGCGACAGATTTTCAATCAGCTTCATCCATTTTTCGCCGCGCGCATGCCGCAGCGCCGGAATAGCATAATGTGGGAATAATATCTCATTATCGGTGTACAAAAGGTCTTTTCCTCACAGCACAGCAAGCCGTAACATTACATCAGCGTCTTTCTATAACTACAGCATACCGGTTTTTGACCCGCCTGACAAGTGGGTTTGCCTTGGCCGCCAAGACAATCGCGCCAAATCGGTGGCAATAGACCTGCCGTTTTTGGCAATAGATGGCAACACGTGGCGGTCCACGGCGTGATAAGCGCTGGATACCGCGCAATGACGACAATTCAAGATGAAGCCGAATGCCCTGAATGAATCGCTTTGACCCATAAAAACCCTTTCTGATTGAAAAACCGCATCGGCGGCGCCAGTCATCTGAAAACCGTCCTTTTCGCGCCGTTTTGATGATAAAAACATCATGCTTGCCCAATCGCGTTCAATAAGTATATCGCGAAACAAACTGCGAAAGGCGACTCTTAGGCCGCGTCATGGCGCATCCCCCAATTTTATGCCTTTCTAACATTGACAGGGCGAATAATTTACAAATCGCTGGTAAAGTAAGCATGTCCTGAATAAGCGTTCTTGTCAAATGAGGGAGGAACCATTGAACTCGCAAAATACATTCAAAACCGCCGCGCTGCTCGCCGGCCTGACCGGCCTGCTGATGCTGATCGGCGGCCTCATCGGCGGCGGCGGCGGCATGATCTTCGCCTTCGCGCTGGCAGTCCTGATCAACCTCGGCTCCTGGTGGTACAGCGATGCGATTGCGCTGCGGATGAGCCGCGCCCGCGAAGTCCCCGAAGCCGAAGCCCCCAGCCTGCATCAGCTGGTTGAGCGGCTGGCGGCCGCCGCCGAGATTCCCAAGCCAAGGGTCGCCGTGATTGACAGCCCCATGCCCAATGCCTTCGCCACCGGCCGCAGCCCCGAAAAAGGAGTGGTGGCCGTCACGACCGGCATCTTGGGCATGCTTTCGCGCGAAGAATTGGCTGGCGTGATCGCCCATGAACTGGCGCACATCAAAAACCGCGACACGCTGATCTCAAGCATTGCCGCCACCATCGCCGGCGCCGTCGCCATGGTCGCCAACATCGCCCAATGGTCGCTGTTCTTTGGCTTCGGCGGCGATGACGACGACAATCCCCTAGGCATCGTCGGCCTGCTGCTGGCCATCTTTGTCGCGCCGATCGCCGCGCTGATTATCCAAATGGCGATCTCGCGCTCGCGTGAATTCGAAGCCGATGCCGCCGCCGCCAGGATCCATGGCCGTTCGGAGCCGCTGGCGCAGGCCCTCATCAAGCTGGAAAGCTGGTCGCAAGATCCACAAAGACAAGCCATCGCCCAGCAGGAACTGCAGGCCGCCGCCGCCCATCAGTACATCATCAATCCCCTGCATGGCGGGCTAAGCGGCTTGTTTCGCACCCATCCAGCCACAGAAGACCGCGTCGAAAAACTGCGGACGATGAAGCTGTGACGTTCAGACGCCAGCCAGATGCGTGATGGGAAGCTGCAAGGCTTCCTTGAGCAGCTGCCAATGCAGGGCGGCGAATTCGCGCACAAGCGAGTAGGGATAAAAAAGCGGCTGGCGAATGCGACTCGCCGCTGTCGGGCTGTTGAAAGCCGCCACGCCGCGCAGACGAAAAATCCAGTTGGCGCGCGGCAGATGATAACTGTCACTCACCAGAACCGCGCGCTCCAGCCCTAATTCATCGAGCAGGCGGCGGCTGTGGATGGCGTTTTCTTCGGTGCTGCGGCTCGATTCTTCCATCAGAATAGCCGCCGCCGGCAGCCCGGCCCCAAGCAGAATCTCGCCGCAGGCCGCCGCCTCGCTGCGCGGAAAGCCCTCGGCCTGCGCCCCAGTGCACAGCGCATACGGCGCGATGCCTTCATGCCACAGTTCAGCCGCCCGCTGCGCCCGCCGCGTCAATGGCAGGCTCGCCCGGCCATCGCGCCGCAGACCAGCCCCCAAAACAATGATGACATCAGCCGCTTCAGCCGTGTCAATCGCGCCGATAATATGAATCGCCCCAATAACAGCCGCAAAATAAAACAGCCCGCCGCCGATCATCATCATCAGCAGTCGCCTCAAACGGCGGCCGCCTTTCGATTTGACCATCGCGCTCATCTAGCCCCTAAAAAATCCTGCTGCGCCTTGCCCTCTTCGCTGACCCGCGTCGGCTTATAGCGCGCCGCCTGCCGATGCGTGCCATGCTGCGGCGGCATATCAACCACCGCCCCAGCCAGCAGATCGCCAATCGTCAGGATTTGCAGCCGCCGATATCGCCGCCCCCAAAAAGACGATTCATAATAGCCGCCCGCCAGCGCCTCTCTGTGCATCTCCGCCGTCGGACTCGCCAGCGTAATAAAGACCCCGACAGCCGCCCGCTCGCGTTCAACCGTGCCTTTCAAATCGCGGATGTCGCCCGATCTCACCGCCCCCGACTTGACCTGAACCACCGCTTTGCGCGCCTTGCCGCGCCCCTTGTCATCAGGCTCGAAGAAACTGATGATGCCATCAATCCCGCGGTCCCTGCCTTTTTTGCCGCGCCGCGAACCCGTCTTGCCGCCGACCGGCTTCGCCCGCGCCAGCGACAATGCCCACCACTCAAACTGATAGCGGCCCTCGTTGTCAGAATCCCGCGCCATCGCCCGCGCCGCATCAACCGTCGTCGGCTCGCCAATCACCGCATAATCCTTGCCCGAAACCAACTCGAACATATCATTCAGCCGATACTTTTGCAGCGCGATGCTCAAATGCGTAATGTCAATCCCAATCCAGCCGCGCCGCAGCTTATGCGCCGCCGCAATCGCCGTCCCACAGCCGCAAAACGGATCCAAAACCACATCGCCTTCGTTTGATGAGGCCAGGATGATCCGTTCCAGCAGGGCGACTGGCTTTTGCGTCGGATAGCCGAGTCGTTCTTTGGCTGTGGGACTTAAAGGATAAATATCTGTCCACACGTCGCCGGCGGTCTTTCCTGGCGCGTCTTCAAGATAATGTTTTAAGGTTGGCATTCCATTTTCTTTTCGCGGCCAGTGAATCATTTGAAGCTGGTCTAACAAATCCAGTTTCGCGTGTATTCCCAGCTTGCTCCACTCCTGCTCCGATGGCAGTTCCGCTTTTAGCCAGTCGGGAAATCGCTTGTATTTCGGCAATGCCCATGCTCGTCCGCTGCTTGGGTCTCTCCCGCGCCACGGTTGATAAGACTCTGCTCCGCCTGCCTTGCCGCCAGTAATGTCATAAGGCCCGTAACGTCCTCGTTCATCGGTGTAGCGAAACTTTTTTCGTTTGTATTCGTCGTCATAATCCATATAACTGACATTCCAGCGCCAATTATTGTCGCGGCTGTACATAAAAACCACATCATGGATTGCCGACCATTGCTTTGCGCCTAGATTATGCGAAGACGTTCGTTTCCAAACAATTTCGTTGCGAAAATTCTCGCCGCCAAAAATCGCATCCAGCAGAATCTTCAAATAATGGCTGGCGGTCGGGTCACAGTGCAAATAAAGGCTCCCCGTCGGCTTCAGCACGCGGTGCAGTTCCACCAGCCGCGCCGCCATCATCACCAAGTAGGCCATCATCTGGTTGCGGTCGATCAGGTTCATCAGCGCTTCGACTGCCGTTGAGGTCTTTTCGGGCGCGTCGGCGATCAGCTGGCGGTACGTGGCTTCGGCCGTTTCGCCCCAATGCCAGGTATCTTCAAACGCCGTGATTTGCGCTTCGCTGTCGGCGCCGCTTTCCGATTTGAAGAGCACATTGTAATTGCGGTTGCTGTTGAAGGGCGGGTCGAGATAAATCAGGTCGACTGATTCGTCGGGGAAGTATTCGCGCGTCCGCAGAATATCCAGATTGTCGCCATAATAGAGTCGGTTCTGCATGTTATGTTCCTTGCCCGTTTCGCCAGCGCATTATAGCACATCAAATATCTTTGTTGACATATAATCAACCTGCATTGTAAGATAATAATATCCAAGCGGAATGAACGCGAAAGGATGACGGCGATGGCAGTTGAATCGATGCAGCGTGAAGGCCGGCTGTCGGCGCTTGAAGCGCAGTATAATCACTTGGCAACGAAAGCTGATTTGGAACGGCTGGGCAAAGAATTGTGCAAAGAGATGGGCGAGAAAATCAATCAGCAGACGCGCTGGTTCGCGGTGATGTGGATGACCAGTGTTGGTGTTTTGGCTGGGCTGATTTTGAGTCGTCCCGTTTGACGAGCAAAGCTCCCGCGGTAAGATAATAATATCCGCGCGGAATGAACGCGAAAGGATGACGGCGATGGCAGTTGAATCGATGCAGCGTGAAGGCCGGCTGTCGGCGCTTGAAGCGCAGTATGATCATCTGGCCACGAAAGCTGATTTGGAACGGCTGGGCAAAGAGATGGGCGCGAAAATCAATCAGCAGACGCGCTGGTTCGCGGTGATGTGGATGACCAGTGTGGGTGTTCTGACTGGGCTGATTTTGAGTCGTCCCGTTTGACGAGCCTTGACATATAATCAACCTACGCGGTAAGATAATCATATCCGCGAGGAATGAGGGATAATCATGGAGAATTACGATCTCAAGCGCAGTCGCCTGCACTTGTTCCCAACCCCAACCATCTGGACGGGCATCGGCGGTTTGATGGATATTTGCGGTGTGTTGAACACCTACAACGCCGCGCCCTCCGGCGCCAAAGCCGACTATGACGCCATCCGTTCTGACTGGCTGGCCGTCGGCGATGACATTGCGGCCGCCATCAAAATGCAGAAGGAGATGATCGAGAGCGAACGTCAGTGAGCCATGACGATGACGCCGCCGCAGATCAATCGCCTGATGATGACAGCCCTCTGGAATACATTCCGCCGGAGTTTATTCGCGGCATACCTGAAGCGAAACGCGAGCTGTTCATTCGCGCCATGATTCTTCACGAACAGTATTCAAGCCCAATCGCGCCTCCAAAAATCATTGCCGGCTACGAACAGTATCTGCCCGGAAGCGCCGACCGCATTCTGATAATGGCGGAACAGCAGCAAAGCCACAGAATGAAATTGGAAGCCCGCGGGCAAGCGGCCGCCATTCAACGCGACAAACGCGCAATGTATCTTGGCGCTGGATTGTCTTTGGCGTTGATGCTTATCAGTTTGGCGGTCATTCTGTCAGGATTTGATGTCGCCGGCTTGGGCATGATAGCTGTATCCGCCGTATCACTGGCGGGTGTATTCCTTTACAGCCACCGCAGTGTTCGCAATGAATTGAGGGACAAGCGCGAAGCCCTGGATAAGCCATCGATGCCTCCCGAACTGCTCGATAGCGGAAACGAAGCTGAAACATAAATCCCCAATCAGCACTCGCTAAAGCCACAAGCCAAGCACTTGCGGCAGCTTTCGGCCCGAATCAAGGCAATCGTGCCGCATTCAGGACACATATCCGCCCCCGATATCGCCCCGTTTTCGTCTAGAACGTCGTCGCTTGTCGGCGGTTGCACCCTGGCATTCGCAATCGGCAAATCAAGCTGATGCGGCTGATCCTCTGGAAAAAACTCCAGCTGCAAAACCCTAGCCACCGCATCCGGCAGCGAAAGCACCCGCTTAGGCCCAAACCCAATCGGCCGCGCGCCGCCGATGCCTTGCAGCTGTTCAATAATCAGAGCGAGCATTTTGTGGCGGTTGTGCGGCGCCGTCGTCCGCAGCTGAAGCGACATCATCCGCCCCAGGCTTTCGGCATCGGCTTGAATATCGCTGCCGGCCTTGCCAATGGCGATAAACACCTCAAAAGGATTGTCCTGATCATCGCGGTTGATGGTGATGTAGGCTTTGCCAAAGGGCGTTTGCGTGCTAACCGTCGTGCCGGTCAGGCGGTCAGGCCGCGGATACACCCGGTGCGGCGTCGCCACCTGCTCCACATCATCGTTTGCCCGCCCGCCCTTGAGCGCTTCCATTTCGCTTTCGGCGCGCTCGTCGCCCTTGAGCATCAAGACCTGCTCGTCGCGGCTGCCATCGCGGTAAATAGTGCCGCCCTTGCAGCCAAGCTCATACATATACTGATAAAGCTCGCTGACCTGCTCGACGGTGTAATCCTTGGGGACATTGCAGGTTTTGCTGATGGCGCTGTCGATCCATCGCTGGAACGCGCCCTGCACCTTGACATGATCTTCCGGCGCCAAGTCCATCGCCGTCACAAAAAAGTCCGGCAGTTCATCCGCTTCAGGATGCGCCGCATGCCAGTCTTTGACAATCGGCGCCTGCTCTTCATGCAGACCGAGACGGCTCTTGCGATAATACACCCACGAGAAAAAAGGCTCAACGCCAGTCGAGGTGTTGACCATCGTGCCGGTCGTTCCAGTCGGCGCCTGCGTCAGCAGCGTCACATTGCGGATGCCATCTTTGCGGATTTTCCGCCGCAGGTCAGCCGGCATCGCCTGCATATAACCGCTCTCCAGGAACTTTTCGGCCTCAAATTGCGGAAAAACCCCCTTTTCCCGCGCCAAATCGCTGGAGGTTTCATAAGCTGCGGTGGCGATGAGCCTATAAATCCGGTCGATGAAATGAACCGATTCATCGCTGCCATAGCGCACTCCCAGCCGCAGCATCAGTTCGGCGATGCCCATCGTCCCCAAGCCAATGCGGCGTTCGCCCATCTGCACCGCCTCGTTCTCCTTGAAGAAATAAGGCGTGGTGTCGATGACATTGTCGAGGAAGCGGGTCGCATACCGCACCGTCCGGCGCAGTTCATCCCATTGAACATCCTGTTTCGCTTCGTCATAAAAACGCGACAGATTGATGGCGCCGAGGTTGCAGACCGAAAAAGCCCCCAAAGGCTGTTCGCCGCAGGGATTGGTGGAGATCAAGGGATTGAAGTACCAGCTGTTCGCCATCTTGTTGCTGCGCTCGTTGAACCACAGCCCCGGTTCAGCGCTGGCCCAGGCGCTTTCGATAATGGCATGCCAAAGTTCGCGCGCCTTGACGGTTTTATAGTGCGTGACCTTGCGCCCCGAGGCCATCCAAGTGCTTAGGTCGCCGTCCCAAAGTTCGTCGTAATCCGGATCAGCCGTATCCGGAAAAACCAGCTGCCAGTCATCATCGGCTTTGACGGCCGCCATCAGTTTGTCGGATACCCCGATGCTGATGTTGGCATTGGTGATTCGACCGGCCTGCCGTTTGCTGTGGATGAAGCTGAACACATCCGGATGCCAGTCATTGAGGATTAACATCAAGGCGCCGCGGCGGCTGCCGCCCTGTTCGATAAGCCCGGTGACAAAGCTGTACAGGGCGCCCCAAGACACGGCGCCGCTGGAGCGTCCATTGACCCCCTTCACATAAGCATGGCGCGGGCGCAGGGTGGAAATGTTGATGCCGACGCCGCCGCCGCGCGACATAATCTCGGTCATTTGCGCCAGCGCGGTCATAATCCCTTCGCGGGAGTCTTTGGGCGATGAAATCACATAACAGTTGTAATAGGTCAAATCCTGGTCGGTGCCGGCGGCGGTCAGGATGCGCCCGCCGGGGACGAACTTCCAATCATCCAGCAGCCAGCGAAATTTATTCGACCATTCTTCCTGCTTTTGAGTGTCTTTTTCGGTTTGGGCGATGCCGCGCGCGACCCGATCCATCATCTGACTCGGCTCGGTTTCAATCGGCTTATCGACATGTTCAAGCTCGCGCGCCACGGTTTCGCCGTCCAGCAGCTTCACGGTCACCTTGGGCAGCTGGATCGCCGTCACAGCGCCGATCTCGCGCTGGCCGGTCTTGGCGTTGACCACCACAATCACCCGGTCGCCGACTTTCAGCGTGCTGCGGGTCATGTCCTTTTGCGCGTAACGATCCAGGAAAATTTTATAACCGAGATCGTGCAGCGCGCTTTTTGTTGATTGAGGCTGAACCATGACCCCTCCAATTCATGCAAACAAAAATAATTATGATATTATACTCTAATAAGCTAACAAAGGCACAGGATTTAATTGGCAGCTAGGGATGCGATAATGCGACAAATGCCATTGCCGCTTTTGGATCCAGATAAGAAGGCAGTCGGGAGAAATACAATGCCGCCCCAAGTAACCAGCTATTCGATTTACAATGAGGAAGTTAAAGCCAGGACGCAGTCAAACTGGATGGATCGTATGTTTCCTCCCTTGCCCGACAAACAGTATGACATCATATATGCCGATCCTCCCTGGCATTACAACGGCAAACTGCAATATGATCGAAGCGGGATGTCAAACAGCAACCATGGCTGGGAGAAAGCGATATTCGTTAGTTCCGCCTGCTTTAAGTATCCTACCATCCTAACCGAAGATCTGAAACAGCTGCCGGTGCAGCGAATCGCCAAAGAAAATGCCTTGCTGTTTCTTTGGACTACTAATCCGCACTTGGCGCAAGCTGTTGAATTGGGCGCGGCTTGGGGGTTTGAGTATAAAACCGTGGCCTTCGTCTGGAACAAGATGAATCACAACCCAGGACACTATACCTTGTCCTATTGTGAATTGTGTCTGCTGTTCAAGCGCGGCAAGATACCGGCGCCGAGAGGCGCGCGGAACGTCAAACAACTAATTGAGGCGCCGCGCGGAAAACATAGTGAAAAGCCGGTTGAGGCCGCGCGGGGCATAATAAAAATGTTCCCGCATCAGTCAAGAATTGAATTGTTCGCAAGGGGCAGTCAGCAGGGATTTGACGCTTGGGGGCTGGATATGATCAATCAAGATGAGGCGCAAGGTGTTCAATAAAATGACAAACCAGAAGATCATGCCCATGGTCGCGCCAAAAGAAGAAATTATGAGTGTATTCATTGAACTCCTTGGGTTTGGAAATGAGGTCATAATCAGTGTTTGTAAAAAGCCGATGGAAGATTCTAGCAAAGCCTTGTTCAGCTATAGCCGCCAGTTCGCCGCTAAGCGTTTGCCAGTTTTCTCTTAGCCGCAATTCCGAGCTTCCCATGATCAAACAAGCCCCCAATACGCCGCAGGACGCGGGAAAACGCTATCCGACTCAAGTCGGATATTCCAAATTAAAAGGCAAGCGGGCTGGAAAAACCCACTCGCCATAATTTTAGCGTCATGCTGAAAATTATTGACCGCGGTTCCGTTTCCGCAGGAAAGCCGGCAAATCGGTGTTTTGAGGGTCAATGTTTTCATAAGTGCGCGGGTCGTCCTGTGGCGCGGAGGCCGGCCCGCGGCGCTGCCGCTGGAAGGGCGAACCGCCGCTCGACATGCTGCCGCTGTGCGTCGGTCCCTGCACTTCCACGTCTTCATAAACCGGTCGCTGCCGTGACTGCGGCTGCGGCGAGGTCGAAGATTGGCGTATGGGCAATGTGCCCGCTTCCTTCATGCTGGTTTCCAGACGGCTGCGTTCAAAGCCGGTCGCAATTACGGTAATGTTCACCTCATCACCCAGACTCTCATCAATATGCGCCCCGAAGATCAAATTGCATTCAGGATGGGCGCTGTCTTTGATAATGGCGGCCGCTTCGTTGACCTCAAACAGAGTCAAATCCGGCCCGCCGGTAATCGAGAAGAGGATGCCGCGGGCGCCGTCAATGGTGATGTCAAGCAGACCGCTGGTAATTGCCTGGTCGGCGGCCTGACGGGCGCGGTCATCGCCAGCCGCACGGCCAACAGCCATCAGTGCGGCGCCGCCCTCCGACATGATGGTGCGAACATCGGCGAAATCAAGGTTAATCAGACCAGGCACTGTAATCAGTTCAGAAATACCCTGAATCCCCTGACGCAGCACATCATCGGCAAGCGTGAATGCCTGTTGCAGCGTCGACCGCTTGTCCGACATTTGAAGCAGACGATCATTCGGAATCGAAATCAGCGTATCAACCTGGCTCTTGAGCGCTTCAATGCCGGTTTTCGCCAGCTGCGCCCGCCGCGTGCCCTCAAATGTGAAAGGACGGGTCACAACACCGATGGTCAATGCCCCCAGTTCTTTTGCGATCTGGGCAATCACCGGCGAAGCGCCAGTGCCAGTGCCGCCGCCCATTCCACAGGCGACAAAGATCATGTCCGAGCCGCGCAGCACTTCAAGCAGGTCTTCCGAGCTTTCTTCGGCGGCCTTGCGCCCAATTTCAGGATTGCCGCCGGCGCCAAGGCCGCGGGTCAATTTATCCCCGATGCGAACCCGCGTTTTGGCTTTAGAGAGTATCAGCGCCTGATTGTCTGTGTTGACGGCGATGAATTCAACCCCCCCCAAGCCTTCGTTGATCATGCGATTCACAGCGTTGCCGCCGCCGCCGCCGACGCCAACGACTTTAATCTGTGCAAAATTATCCCCTGGAAGCAATTCATTGACCATAACAAGTTCCCTTTTGAATCCACGCGCTGCATCCGCGCGTGATGATAAATCTACCCATTAGTATGACACATATCCTCGACAATTGCAAAATCGCAGAATAACCGCTCTTAACATAAACCAAAAACGCTTGCTTTACAACTTATTTTTATAATCATTTTCCGGCAGAAAACGGCGCAGAAACTCGTTCATCCGCTGTCCCAGCCCAGAAACAGGCAAACTCATATTATTGTCGGCTTCCGATTCGACGTTGGTTTCCATCTCCAAGCCCAAACGAAGCAGCCCGACGCTGGTGCTGTACGCGGGATTCTTCAACGTATCGGCAATGCCGCTGACCTTCTCCGGCCGCGCCAGACGTATCGGGATATTGAGGATGCGGGCGGCGAGTTCCTTGTAACCCGGCAGCTGGGAACTGCCGCCGGTGATCACCGCGCCGGCGCGCAGGAGGCCGGCATAGCCCGAACGTTGGATCTCTTTCTGCGCCAGATCAAAAATCTCTTCAAACCGCGCTTCGATAACCATCGCCAAATCACGCCGCGAAACTTGCAGGATGTCGCCGCCAAAAGGCTCAATCGGAAACGTCTCCGATTCGCCCACCGCCAGCATGTCGGCGTGTCCCTGCTGTACCTTGACCTGTTCCGCCAGCCCAAAAGGAACGCGCATCCAGTAGGTGATGTCCTGGGTGACATGGTTGCCGCCGACCGGAATAATCGCTGTGTGCCATACGGTGTCATCAATAAAGACAGCCAAGTCGGTCGTGCCGCCGCCGATGTCAATGACCACCGCGCCCATTTCACGCTCGTGGCTGGTCAGCACCGCGCCGCCGGCCGCCAATGGATTCAAAATAAAGCGGTCAACCAAAACGCCGGCCGATTCAACAGCATCTTCAAGATTAGCCAGGCTGGTTGTGGAAGCTGTAATGATGTGCGCGTCCACCTCCAGCCGAAAACAGTGCATCCCAATCGGATCGCGGATGCCGTCCTGCCCGTCCAGCGTATAGCTGCGCGGCACAACATGCAAGACCTCGCGGTTGTGCGGAATGGCGATGCCGCGGGCGACGCTCATCGCTTTGTCGCGGTCCTCTGCCTGTACGCTGCGATGCCCGACGATGGTGGCGATCCCGCGGCTGGTCAATGACGAAATATGACTCCCGGCAACGCTGACAAAAGCGCGGTTGATGTCATAACCGCTGGACTTTTCGGCTTTGCGAACCGAATTGGCAATCGCCATAGTCAAAGCGCTGACATCGCTGACCACGCCTTTTTTCATCCCCGCGCTGGGCTCAATGCCCAAACCAACGACAAAAATATCATCCGGCCGAACTTCGCCAACCAAGGTGCAAATCTTGTGCGTGCCTACATCTATGCCAACTACCAAATTAGCCATACGGATTTAACGTCCCCATAATACCCGGTAAAACGGCGCATCAGGATTTGCGATATTCAACTCTTCCACTTCAATGCCGCGGGCAGCGAGATTGTCAAAGAGAAAATCATAAATCCTGATTTTCTCGCTCATGCCAGTCCCAGAACCCACCCATATTCGCCAGCCGCGATGATTTGTCCATCCCAGACCGTAGATCGGATTATAATCCAAATCTGTGCCATCAGGCAAAATTTCCCACATTCGCAGCGCGCCAAGCACGGTGTCTTGGCCCAATTCCCGCCCCGCCGTCAAAGGGCCCTCAAAGCCGCCGTCAACAGTCACGCGCGGCAGACCGGGAATGACGGCGCGGACCGGCATCGCGCGCCCCTGTAAATCAATCCAGACGTCTTTGCCGGCCTCCGACCAGAGAAGGGCTGGCTGCCGCTCTTCAACTTGCACCGTAACCATGTCCGGCGGCCAGCCAAGCTCAACCGACGCATCGGCGACCGAAGCGGAGCGCAGGATATTGGCGCGGATCAATTCTGGATCCAGCCAGAATATATGATAATCGGCAATGTCGGAAAAGGCAAAAATTTCTGCGCCCGTCTGATGAATCAGCCCATGCGCCTGTATTGACTGGACATAAAACGCATCGCCGGTGAAAATCAGAACCATCAGCGCGCTCAACATCAAAAAAGCAAGCGCGCTGATGACGCGCCAGCGCGTGTCATCGGCCGCTTTTTCATAATGCTCGCCGGATTGACGCTCGACCGCCGCGCCGCGGCTTGCCCGATGCAGTATGCCCGGCGAACGTTCTGACGGCCGCTTGTGACTTTGAACGTGACCCGCCGTTTGCGGCCTTCCGACAATGGGCTGTTCTCTGACTGTGAACTTAACCATAGCTTAATGTTACTGCGAGTAGAAGCTGCCTGCAATTCTACCAGCGTGCGAAATCAGTTCCAATCGCCAAAAATCTGTATCTCCAACTCAAGCTGAACGCCAAAAGCCCGCCGGACTCGATGCTGCACGGTGCGGATAAGCCGCAAATAATCCTGCGCGGTCGCCTTGCTGCCGATATTGACCAAGAAATTGGCATGAATGGGCGAAACCTGCACATCGCCGATTCGATGCCCTTTGAGATTGGCGGCCTCAATGAGCCGCCCGGCATAATCGCCCGGCGGGTTCTTGAAGATGCTGCCGAGGCTGGCGCCAGGCGGCTGTGTTTGCTTGCGCCCGGCATTGTATTCATCCATACGCGCCTGAATGGATTTCGGGTCGTCTCTTTCCAGCGCAAAGCCAGCCCGCAAAACCATAAAGCGCCGATCTGGACGGGTTTTCAGCCAAGAGCGGCGATAGCCATAATCCAATTCCCCAGCATGATACCGGCGCAGGCCGCCTTCCGCTTCATAGACCAGGACATGATGAAGTGAATCGGATAAATCAGCGCCATGCGCGCCGGCGTTGCCGACCGCCGCGCCGCCCACCGTGCCGGGGACCGCAATCGCCCATTCCAGCCCGCGGTAACCGCGTTCCTGGCAGTAACGCGCCAGCCGAATCAGCTTCGTGCCGCTGGCCGCGGATACGCAAACAGCCCCATGACCATGCACAAGCTGGCTGGCGCGGTTGATCATCGTCAAGCCGCGAATGCCCTTGTCGGACACCAGGATATTGGCGCCGCCGCCGATAATCGTCACCGGGATGCCGCGCTGCCAGGCTTGCCGCAGGATGGCTCTCGCATCATTGAAGTTCGGGTCTCTGGCGATGTACAGATAATCCGCCGTTCCGCCCAGCCGGGCGGCGGTGTAACGCGCCAGCGATTGATGCCGCCGCACCTCTTCGATAAACGGGTTCATTTGCCCGGCTCGCTTGGCTTCAGGTAATCATCGGCGATTCGATTGGCATCGCCGGCGCTGAAAATAAGCGCCAGAGCCGGCGGCATCACGCGTTCGCGCAGCATCGCAGCGGCGTCTTTGAGGGAAGGGACATAGCGGACGTCGGGATGATCTTTCATGGCCGCCGCCAGACTGCGGCTCGAAACCGACGCGTCGGCTTCTTCGCGGGCGGCGAAAACAGGCGTGATCAGCACATGGTCGGCTTCGGCGAAGGCAGTCAGAAAACCAGCCCTGAATCGCTTGACGCGGGTATAGGTATGCGGCTGCCAAACTGCCCAAATCCGCCGCCGCGGGTAACGGCGGGCGGCGGCGGCGAGGGTGGCTTTGATTTCGGTCGGATGATGTGCATAGTCATCGACCACGATGACATCATCGCGCATCCCCCGCATCTCAAAGCGGCGCGCGGCGTTCTTAAAGCTGCTCAATGCTTTCGCGCCGGCATCAAACGGGACGCCGCGCGCTTCGGCCACGGCCAGCGCCGCCAGCGCGTTCAGGGCATTATGGGCGCCCGGCGCCGTCAGCCGCGCTTCACCGAGACGGTCGCCATCGCGCAGCGCGGTGAACACCATCGTTTCGCCGTCATAATGAAGATCCGCCGCCCGCCAGTTCGCTTGGGCATCCGCCATGCCATAAGTGACCGCCGGCCGGCCAGCCAGAATGCGGTCGCGCCAGAAAGCCGATGCTATGCTGTCATCGCCGCAGGCCACCAGCACGCCCGCCGCCGGCAGCGAATCGACGAATGCCGCGTAAGCCTCGACCACCTGCTGCATGGTCTCGAAGAAATCAGGGTGGTCATGCTCCACATTGGTGATCACGGCGATATCCGGCCGCAGACCATGAAACATATTGTCATATTCATCGGCTTCAATGACAAACGATGCGCCGCTGCCGACGGCGGCGTTCTTGCCGGTATTGCCCATTTTGCCGCCCACGATGAAGCTCGGGTCTTTGCCGGCCTGCTGCAAGATATGGATAATCATAGCGGTGGTGGTCGTTTTGCCATGTGTTCCAGCCACCGCGATGCTGTCATGCCCGCGCATGACGGCATCAATCATATCCCGGCGCTTGCACACGGGGATTCCATGCGCCTTGGCCGCCGTCGCTTCGACATGGCCCGGCGGTATCGCCGACGAAGCCACCACTAGGTCAGCCCCCTGGGGATAAGCGCCGTCATGTCCATGATGAATGACCGCGCCGTCGGCCGCCAAAGCCGCCGTGATTTCGCTGGCATGGAGGTCTGAACCGCTGATCCTGAAGCCCCGTTCCAGCAGCACGCGGGCAATGGCGGACAAACCGGCGCCGCCAATGCCAATAAAATGAATACGCTGGCCGGGCCTTAGCTGCGGCAGCGGCTGTTTCATCTGCTTCCTCAAAAAATTGAATGCCGGTCAGACAGCCATGATGATCATCGCCAGCAGGACCAGAACGGCAATCGCCAAAAGGCCGCCATTGCCGGCCAGTCCGCCGCCGAGCAAGACCATCGGCATCGATTCCAAAGCCTGAAAACTCACCGTCGCTTCTGCTGGCGCCGATACAAACTGTGAAAAAGGATACAGATTAATGTCCAAAAAATACCAGATCGAGCCGGCGGTCAAATAACCGTTGACAAAGCCCGCCAGCGCGCCCGGCACTCGGTCTCGCAGCCACGGACCGCGGCTGCCGCCGCCGCTGACAAACCTCTGGCTGCGATAAGCCAGAACAGTGATGAGCATCAATACAGTCAGTTGAACGACGAACACCTGTTCATTGGACAGCAGGGCATAGAGGCTGCCGCGCAGCAGGCTGTCAAACTGAAAGAGGCCAAAAGCGCCCAGCGCAATGCCCATGGTGCCGACCAATTCGCGCTTCCAGCCGCGCCGCGCGCCCGTAAACGCGAAAAAAACAGCGGCCGTCCACATCAGCGATGATAAACCAATCATAAGCAGCCTTGTTCAAATCAATATCAGCACAGCGATAAACAGCGCAATCACCATCAAGGACAGCAAATCGCCCGGTGAGCCGGGCCCCTGCGCCAGGATATACAAAGGCAAATTCCCCAGATTTTGAAAACTTAGCGAGCCGCTTGCCGGTTCGGCGATGTAGGGCGACAGCGGATAATGGTTGATGTGCATAAAATACCAGACCGACCCACTGACAAGATAGCCGTTGACCGCGCCGACGATGCCCCCCAGCGCCTTGGATTGCAGCGCATCCCGCCCGGCGCCGCCCTGCGCCGCCTGGATATCGCTGCCGATGAGGGCGCGGGTTTGATAGGCGAAAAAGACAATCGCCAAAAATACGCCCGCCTGAAACATGAACTTCAAACTGGCGCCGAATCCGGCCAAAAGCTGAAAGCGAATAAGGACATCAAACTGATGCAGGGCAAACAAGCCCAAGATAATGCCAGCCATCGAAATAATCTCTTTGGTCCAGCCGCGCTGAAAGCCGGCGAAGGCAAAGAGGATAATAAATGCCCAAACCAGCGTCATCAGTTCCAGCATGTCATGCGCCGCCGATCTCAATCAGCAGGGCTGCCAGGCGGCGGGCGCCGTCAGGATTCGCCATCGCCTTGGACTTTGCCCGCATTTCCGCCAGCCGCCGGGCATCGCCGATGAGCAGCCTGATGGTATCATAAAGCGATGATGGCAGATCTTCATCATTGAGACGAATGCCGGCGCCGCGGTCGCTCAAATAATCGGCATTGACTTTTTGATAATGCCAGGCATAAGGATAAGGCACTAGGATGGCCGCCAGACCAAACAGCGGCAGTTCGGCCAAGACGCTGGCGCCCGCGCGGCATACCGCTAAATCGGCGGCGGCGAATGCCAAGCCCATATCATCGTGCAAATAAGCGAAAGCATGGTAATCGGGATGATGTCTAAGATCCCCCGCCTGCCGCTGCGCGCGCGCCCAATCCAGTTCGCCGGTGATGTGGATGATTTGCAGGCCGTCATCCAGCAGCTTCGCCAGGCTGTCCCCCAGCGCGCTGTTGATGCTGCGGGCGCCGCGGCTGCCGCCGAACACCATCAGGGTCTTGCGCGCCGGATCCAGCCCGAAGTGTTCAATCGCTTGCCCCCGCGTGGCCTTCAGTCGATTCTCCTGCAGGGGATAACCCGTCAGCGCCGTTTTTTCCGGCGGGAAATACCGCGCTGATGAGTTGACCGTAATCGCGATTTTGGCTGCGAACCGCTGCAAGACCTTGATCGTCATCCCCGGCTCTATATCAGGCAGATAAAGCACAATCGGGATCTTCAGCAGCCAAGCCGCAAGCGCCGCCGGCAGATTAGCCCAGCCCCCCGTTAAGAGGATGACTTGGGGGCGAATCGATAACAGGCTGACAAAGGATTGCAGGCTGCCGACAGCCAGTTTGAGGACGCTCGTCAGGAGCCGAAGCGGATTGACCCCGTGAATCGGCCCGGCGTAAACCGCGCGGCAGCCGGAAAAACCAAGCCCCGATTCCGCCACGAGCGTCTGTTCCATGCCGCCCGCCGTGCCGATAAAATACAGCCGATGCCCGCTTTTATCGCCGTTCAGCAGAGCTTGGGCGGTTGCTAGTGCGGGATAGACGTGCCCGCCGGTTCCCCCAGCCCCGATCATAATTCGCAAGTTCGTTTCTCCGTTCCGCCGTCGTCTGCCGCCGGGATGCCACCCGTTGAACGCTTAGCATCAAGCCGACGCCAACCATCACCACCATCAGCGATGAACCGCCAAAGCTGATGAAGGGCAGCGGCACGCCAGTGGAAGGGATGAGCGCGGTCATCACCGCAATGTTCAGCAGCGCCTGGATAATCACCCAGGACGTAAAACCGATGCACAGCAAAGCGCCAAAGGTATCGCGGGCGCGGCGGGCTATCTGAAAACCGCGAAAGGCGAAGGCGGCGAACAGGATCAGCACAAACGCAGCCCCCAGCACGCCAAGCTCCTCGCCTATAATCGCGAAAATGCTGTCGGTGTGCGGCGCCGGGAGCGCCCCGAACTTCTGCTCCGAACGGCCTAATCCGACGCCCGTCCAGCCGCCTTTGATAAAAGCGGTGACAGCCTGTTGAGTATGATAGCTGGCTTGAGTTAGGTCGAGCAGACCAGCGGTAAAATCGGCGATCCGGGTTTGTGCGTAACCCTGGCCTTGCACCAGCGCCCATCCGACCGCAGCCCCCAGACCGGCGGTCGCCGCCAGATGAAACAGGCTGGCTCCCGCCAGAAAAAACATGATGCTGGCGGTGATGGCGACGACGGCCGCCGAACTTAGGTCAGGCTGCTGCGTGATCAGAAAGATCATGACGCCTGTGATGGTTAGGAAAGGGACAAGCCCAAAGAAAAAACTGTTGATTTTGGTGTTTTTGGATCCCAGCCAGGCGGCCATATAAAGCACAGTGGTGAATTCAGCCAGCTCGCCGGGCTGAAAACGGCCGCCAACCAATGAGCGCCGGGCGCCGAATTTGTAATCGCCAATGAACAGCACCGCGACAAGCGCGGCAATCGTCAGCAGCAGCAGCCAGACCGCAAACCGCTTCCAAAAACGATAATCTACGGCGGCGAACAGCAGCAAACCCACAGTGGCAAGGGCTATGTTGCGAAGATGCTCGTCGGTAAAGAAGGCGGTCGCGCTGCCGCGGTCGGCGTTGCTCCAGTCAAATGTGGTGCTGAACACCATCAAAGCCCCAATAATCAGCAGCAGGACAACGCAGGCGAGCAGGGGCTTGTCGAGCGTCGCCCAAAAGCTCCGCTTGGGCTGCGCCGCCGGCCGGGCGCTCTCGCCGCCGGCTATCAAGGCGCGGCCCTGATTTCGCCGCCGCAGCCGCCGTATCCGTCGCCGCCGCGCGTCATCAAAGGTCTGGTCGGTCATTCAGCCCCCTCTTCAATGCCGCCGAATGATTCGCTTCCATTACAGTTGAAACACCAGCTGGCGAAAATGTTCACCGCGTTCGGCGAAGTCTTGATAAGCATCGTAACTGGTGCCTCCCGGTGATAGTAACACGACATCGCCGGCATGCGCCACTTCGGCGGCGCGCTTGACGGCCGCGGCCAGCGAATCAACCCGTGAGATCCGATTTTGGCTGACCCGCATCAATGTCAGCAGCCTCATCACCTTGGTCGAGACCTGCCTGTCCCCGTCTTTGCCAAATACGACGATATGCCGCGCTTTTCGCCGGGCAAGCTGGATGGCAGTCTCCCACGGCAGGTCCTTGTCGGCGCCGCCCACCAGCAAAATCAGAGGTTCTTCATAGCTGGCAAGCGCCGCCATCAGCCGCTCCGGCGCGGTCGCGATACTGTCGTTGACATAGGTCACCCCAGCAAGCTCGCGCACAGTTTCCAGGCGATGTTCAACCGGCTTGAAAGCTCGAATGGCCGCCCGCATGGCATCGGGCATCACCCCCGGGCGGTCAATCGCCAAGCCCATGGCGCCGGTGATGGCGCAGGCCGCCAGCGCGTTCAGGACATTGTGCGCGCCGCGCAGCGGAATGTCACCGCGCTCGCAAACGACATGCGGGCTCATGTCATAACTGGCGCATCCAGCTACCAGAATGCGATTGCCCAGCATAAAAGCCCCATCCGATATCATATCATAGCGACTGAAGGCCAGCAATTCACCGGCGACGAGCGGCTCCATTGCCCGGCTGCCGCGGTCATCCCAGCCCAGAACCGCCACATCGGTTGGATTCTGATAGCGGATGATCCTGGCTTTGGCGGCGGCGTAATGCTCAACCGCGCCATGTCGGTCAAGGTGATTCGGCGTCAGATTCAGAATGGCGGCCACCGGCGGGCTGCTGGTCATCAGTTCAAGCTGAAAGCTGGAAAGCTCCATCACAACGATGTCATCAGGCCGAATCTCCGCCAGCCGGTCGATCAAGGGATTGCCGATGTTGCCGCCCATCCAGACGCGGTGACCGGCCCGCTCGATAATCTGCGCCACCAAGGCAGTCGTTGTGGTTTTGCCGGCGCTGCCGGTGATGCCGATGATAGGCGCCGGACAGCGTTCAGCAAACAGCTGGGCATCGTTTGTCAAGGGGATATTGCGCCTTCGCGCCAGTTCAAGAACCGGCAGGTCAAGCGGGACGCCGCCCGATATGCAGACCGCCTGCGCGCCGATCAAAGCATCTTCGGGATGCCCGCCGAGATAAAAACGAACCTGCGGATAATCGCGCCGCCGCAATCCCAGTTCCAAAGCCGTGCGCCGGTCAGTCACGACGGCTTCGGCGCCAACGGTCGGCAGCCAGCGGGCCAAGGCCCTGCCCTGCCGGCCAAAGCCAAAGACGACGACGCGCTTGCCAGTCAGATGATCTTGCTGTGCCATAGTTTGCCAACATCCCCCAAGCCATGCCCAGCCTGCGATTAGCCGCCGGCGCCGATCACCGCTATCGCCACGCCGATAAACGCGCTTAACATGCCGATCAGCCAAAAACGCTGAACAACCTGCGTTTCGCTCCAGCCGCCGAGTTCAAAATGATGATGGATCGGAGTCCGCCGGAAGGGACGAATATCAACGCCGTAAAAGCGGCGGCTTAGCTTGGCGGAAGCCACCTGCAAGATAACGCTCACAATTTCCATCATCGGGACAATAGCGATAATCGGCAGCAGCAGCCATTGCCCGGTCATCATGGCGACCGTCCCCAAAGTCGCCCCCAAAGCCAGCGAGCCGGTGTCTCCCATAAACAGCTGCGCCGGGTGCGCGTTGTACCACAAAAAGGCGAAACAGGCGCCCACGATAATAAAACACAGTTCAACCAAGAAGATCTGATCCTGCAAAAATGCGATCACGCCATAAGCGGCAAAGGCGCTGGCTGTGATAATCCCAGCAAGCCCATCCAAGCCATCGGTAAAATTGGTGGCGTTGGAAGCGCCGACGATAATAAAAGCGCTGATGAGAACAAAGATAATCGGATGCAGCGGAATAGCGACTGGAATCAAGGGATACAGCATTTCATTGGCATACGAGAAGCCAAACCGCGACATGACGATGGAGGCAAGCAGCGCCAAGATGATCTGGGCGGCGAATTTCAAGCGGCCGGACAGCCCTTCGCCGATGCCGCCGCGTGAGGTTTGAATCCCCGCCCAATCGTCAATCAGCCCCAGGCAAGCAAACCCGATGAGCACAAAGAGGGGCAGCATAATACTGCGCCCGACGCCTTCCTGGACAATGCGCGAGATATTGAGCGCGAAGGTGATGGCGATGGTCGGCAGGACAATCATAATGCCGCCCATCGTCGGCGTGCCGATTTTTTTGATGTGGTCGCTGTCCATCAATTCGGCGCGGATCTGTTTGCCGAGCTTGAATCGGCGCAGTATCTCGACAAAAGGCCCGCCCCAAATAATCCCCAGCAGAAAAGTCGCGCCGCCGACACTTAGCGCAAACGGCAGCTGTCCGTTCATAGTTTATGCCAATCTAGCCACTGACTGATTGATCAACGATATCAGAACCTGCCCGCCGCCGCGGCGCGTCATTCACCGGTATTTCCAGCAAAATCACCAAACGGTCGGCCAGCCGCCTGAAGACCGGCGCCGCCAGCTGGCGGTCCCGAAAATCATCCGGTCGATCCAGCTTGACCATCATCACAGCCTGCGGCTCCTCGGCCGGCAGGAAACCGACAAAGCTGACGATAGTGGAATTGGGTCCGGTCTCATAATCAACGGCTGTCGAAATCCGGGCGGCGCCGGCGCGTCCAGCAATGGCATAGCCAGGCAAAGCAGCCTGCGGCGAGCCTTCGTTGACGGCGCGGACCAGCATATCCGTCACCGCGGCGGCCGTTTCGGCAGTCAGGACTCGCCGAGTCGTGATCGACTGCGCTTCCTGAACGCCCTCGCTGGTGATGATCTGCCGCACCATCCGCGGCTGGCGCATGATGCCATCGTTGGCGATAGCGGCAAAGGCGGTGATGATCTGAATCGGGGTGGCTGTGACCCCTTGGCCAAAACTGTTGATGCCGAGGTCGCTTTCGCTCCAATCGCTGTCGCCGGGGATGTTCAGGCTGCCGCTGGCCTCGGCGAACAGGTCAATCCCGGTGGTTTGCCCCATCCCAAAAGTCCGCATCATGCTATAGAAATTATCCGAACCCATCTCCATGCTGATTTTGGCGGCGCCGACATTGAACGCGCGAATCAACACTTGAGCCGCATCAACAGCGCCGTATTCTCGTCGGTCTGCGTTTCTGACAACGATCCCGCCGATTTCCAGCCGGCCTCGGTCGTTATAGGTCCAATAGGGCGTGATAACGCCTCTTTCCAGAGCGCCGGCGACTGTCAGGACTTGCATGATGGTTCCGGGCTCATAAGCGTCATTGATCGCCGGGTTCCTAAGCAAATTAGGATCTTCAATCTCGATAAAGCGATTGGGATCAAATTCGGGATAGCTGGCCATCGCCAAAATATCACCGTTGCGCGGGTCCATCACAATGACAGTGCCGCGGGATGCCCCGCTTTCCTGGATCGCCCGCCGCAATTCGGACTCGACCCAAAACTGAATATCGCGGTCAAGCGTCAGGATAATGTCCTGACCGCGCTGCTGGGTTGGCGTATCCTCTGGCAGGTTAAGGGGGATGTTGCTGACCGACAGATCCAGCACGCGGCCCGCCAGAATATCGTTATAAGCGCCCTCGACGCCCATCGCGCCTTGCAGGGCTTCATCAACGACAAAGCCGATAACATGGCCGGCCAAGGCGCCCTGTGGATAAAAACGTCTGGGAATTGACTCAATGGTGATGGCGGTCTCGTCAAGATCGGCAATCGCCTGCCCCTGCCGCGCCGGAACCGGGCCCGCCACCATTTGCCATAATTCGCCGCTCGTCAGGATACGATACAAATCATACTCGTCCGCTTCGAGTATCGAAGCCAATTCGCCCGCCAGTCCGTCTGGATCAGAGACAAGATTGGGGCTGACACCAATTCGGTATTGCGGCGCGTTAAACGCAAACGGATCGCCGTCGCGGTCATAAATCAGCCCGCGTTCAGCCGGAATGCGGCGAACGGAGTTGACGCTGGCGCTGCCGCGCCGTTCCAATTCCTGCCGAACAGCCCGCGGATAAAACTGAAAATTGGCTAAAGTCAGCAGCAAGAGTCCGGCCATCAGCGCCAGAAAGATAATCACAAAAGGCAGCCGTGCCTGTATGGTTGCTTGCTGTGGCGAAAGTCCCTGCATGCTTTGGCTGTCCCGCGCTATTCGCCGAATGCTTCAAATTGGTCTCGCAGCAGCGCGAACTGCTGTTCAAGCCAGCCGCTAAAGGTTTCATCATAGACAGCCGCGATCTCGGCCTCGCTTTCGCTGCCGGCCGCATCGATAACCGCGATTGTCCGGTTGGGATTATACCCCGGGATCGCCAGATAATCGATATCAGCATTGGCTGCCGGCCGAAAGCCGATCTCCTGCGCGCGGCTGAACAGGCGCGGCACCGTGCGAAAACTGGCGATTTCGGCAATCAACTGCTCATTGGTGCGCTTGAGTTTGCCGCGCTGATTAAGCAAATCCTCAATGGTGCGGTTGGTGGTGGCAAACGACGCCACCTGCGACAGATACAGGCTGCCCAAGATAAAGAGGATGGCAATGCCCAGAATCGCAAGGGTCGCCGCTTGAGTGCGGGTTTGAAATCGCCGGCGGCTAAAAGTATGCTGAAACCAGTTTTGCGCCATAATCTGCCAGTGTTCCAGTCGCCGTCATTGAGGGACAGCATCGACCCATATCCGATTTTGCGTTACGGCATCTCACCCTACTGTATCAAAAACGGGATATTTCGCAACGCGTTTTATTGGGTTTCGAGCTTTTCAACGACGCGCAGTTTTGCGCTTCGACTGCGCGGGTTGCCGCTGATTTCCTCGCCGTCGGCGATGATTGGCTTGCGATTGACCAGCTTGACCCGCGCCGCTTTCGCGGGGATGGAGGCCATGCCGGGCGGGGACGCGAACGCGGCCGCCATCTCTTTGAAAGTCTGCTTGACGATTCGGTCTTCCAGGCTGTGGAAAGCGATCACCGCCAGCCGGCCGCCGGGGCGGAGCAAATCGACCGCTATCGGCAAGACCTTCTCAACGTTGTCTAATTCCTGATTGACAGCGATTCGCAAAGCCTGAAACACTTGAGTCGCCGGATGCGCCTTCCTGGATTGATGCCGCGGCCGCGCTTGGGCGACGATGTCCGCCAGCTGGCGGGTGGTGTGAATTGGACGATGCTGGATGACGAGCCGGGCGATTCGGCGCGCGCGCCTTGCTTCGCCATAATGAAAAAACAGGTCGGCGAGGTCTTGTTCCGAAAGCGAATTGACCAGTTCATGCGCGGTCGGGTTCTTGCCGGCGGCGTCAAAGCGCATATCCAGCCGGGCATCGCGCCGAAAAGCGAAGCCGCGCGTCGGGCTGTCCAGCTGGATTGACGACAGGCCCAAATCCAATATAATCGCATCGACCGCATCCCACCCGCGCGCAAGCGCTTTTTCGCGCATGTGCAGATAGCTGGCATGGCACAGGGTCGCGCGGTCGCGGTAAGCCGCCAAAGCGTCACGCGCCATCGCAATCGCTTCCAGATCAAGGTCAAAGGCCAAGACTTCCTGGACGCCAGCCGCAAGCAGAGCGCGGCTGTGACCGCCGCCGCCGACGGTGCCGTCAATAAGCCGCTGGCGGCCGCCGCCGTCTGGCAGCAGCATATCCACAACCGAAGCCGATAAAACGGGAATGTGAGTCCTCATTGGCGCACTTTGACCGCGTGATTCATCACCTGGATTTTATCGAAAAAACAGATTGATGCTATAATAAAATCCGTTTCCGCCGACTGTCCAACGGACTGCAATGGGTTATGGCATACCAAAAACCGCCGCATATTGAAATCATCCTAAAGAACCTGCCGCTGAAACCCGGTGTTTATCTGCTGAAGAATCGGAACGGCAAGATCATCTATGTCGGTAAAGCCAAACGGCTGCGAAACCGCGTTCGCAGTTACTTTACGACCAATGCCGATGGCAGCGGCAAGACCCTGCGCCTGCGCGGTGAAGTCAATGACATCGACTTCATTATCACCGAAAACGAGCTTAAAGCGCTTATCCTTGAAGAGACGCTCATCAAAAAGCACAAGCCGCGCTATAACATCGCGCTCAAGGATGACAAACGCTATCCCTATATCCGCATAAGCTGGCAGGACGCCTTTCCCAAAGTCGAGACCACGCGCCGGGTGGACAGCGACGGCGCGCGTTATTTTGGGCCCTATTCGGAGATGTGGGCGGTGCAGAATACGCTGCGCGTCTTGCGGCGGGCCTTCCCCTATCTAACCTGTGACCGTGAAATCAACGGACAGGACGAACGCGCCTGCCTGTTTTATGACATCAAGCTGTGCAGCGCGCCCTGCATCGGCGCCGCCAGCCGCGAGCGGTACCGCGCCATGATCCGAGAGTTGATGAATGTCCTCCATGGCCGCGCCGAAACGGTGCGGAAGCGCCTGGTGAACGAAATGGAGCAGGCGTCGGCCAAGCTCCATTTTGAACGCGCCGCCGCCCTCCGCGACCAACTCCGGGCGATTGATTACATCGCCAGTAAACACAAGGTCGTCGGCAGAAACATGACCGACCATGATGTGATTGCGCTGGCGCGGGATGAGCGCGATGCCGCCGTGCAGATTATGTTTGTTCGCAGCGGCAAGCTCATCGGCAGCGATGCGCGCATGATTGACAATACTGAAGATGAATCCGACCAAGCTGTCCTGGAACAGTTCATCAGCCAGTTCTATGCCCGCGCCAGCATTATCCCGCGCGAGCTTATCCTGCCCAGCGAGGTCGAAGCGGCCCGCATCCTCGAACGCTGGCTAAGCGGCAAACGGTCGGGCGCCAAGGTCTCGATCCATGTTCCCCAGCGCGGCGACAAGCGCGAACTGATTCGATTGGCACAGGAAAACGCGGTCGAAAGCCTGCGAATGATGCGGGCGCGATATGAAGCTGATGCCACCAAACACGAACAGGCGATGGCGGAATTGCAGCCGGCGCTCAAATTGCCGCGCATTCCCAACCGCATCGAATGCTATGACGTCAGCGCCACGCAAGGCGCCGCCATTGTCGCCAGCCGGGTCGTGTTTGTGCGCGGCGCCGCCCGAAAAAGCGAATACCGCCGCTTTAACATTCGGTCGGTGTCGCATGATGGCTCGGATGATTATCAATCCCTGCGCGAAGCCCTGACGCGGCGCTTCATCCGCTGGCAGAACGCAGTCAAAGCCGAAGCCGCCCCGACGCCCGATGGCAAAGACAAAGACGAAACCTGGCGGCTGCTGCCGGATTTGCTCTTGATTGACGGCGGCAAGGGGCAGCTGAATGTCGCCAAAGCGGCGCTGGATGAATTTGGGCTGGGCGACCGCGTGCCTTTGGCATCCATCGCCAAGCGCATTGAAGAAGTGTTTATCCCCGGCCAAGCCAACTCGATCCTGCTGCCGCGCCGCAGCGAGGCGCTTTATCTGGTGCAGCGAGTGCGGGACGAGGCGCATCGCTTTGCCATCACCAGCCATCGCCGCCGGCGCCGCAAAATGAGCCTGGCCAGCCGGCTCGAAACCGTCCCCGGCGTCGGCCCTAAACGGCGCAAAGCCCTGCTCAAGCACTTTGAAAACTCGATTGGCGCCATCAAAAATGCCAGCATCGCTGAATTATCGGCCGTCAAAGGCATCAGCCAAGGGGTCGCCGCGGCCATCAAGAATCATCTTGATTGACCGGGGATTCGGAATAGGGCAGGATGCCTAAAATTCGACTGCGCTGCCCCTAATGCCATCTTGGATTTTAATAGACTGTCCTGTGTAATATGTGCGAAATGGTATAAATTGTATGAATCTGCTTGACATTTCCAAATAAAGTTTCTACAATAATAGTATGATGTTCTCGGTATATTGATAAGCGCCAATGGGATAAGTGAGAGTTGCGCTAAAGGAGCATAAGGACAGAGCAAAATGGATGTTGTGGAAGTAGGTATTCCTGAAATTGTGATGCTGCTGATTATCGGTATTGTCCTCATATTAGGCATTCGTTCTCTCCGCAGATAAAAAGGGTCTAATCATGGATGTGAATCCACTGGCTAGTATAGAGATAGGTCCTGCCACACTTGTGAATGTGCTGCTTATTCTGGCATTTTGGATAGCCGTTTTCGCAGTGATTATTCGCTGTTTCAGTCGCCGCAAAGTTGTCGTAGTGATTATTCGCTGTTTCGATCGCCGCAAACGCAAATAAGTCCAGAGTGGGGTTTGCCCAACATATAAGCGCCTCGCTGTCGAAAAGCTCACTCATTCGAGTGGGCTTCCTTGCTTTCCGGTGTCAGGTCGGCTGCGGCTAAAACATGATGCCGCGTTAAGAAAACCCTTTCGCCTTGAA
Source organism: Phototrophicaceae bacterium (assembly GCA_965203755.1). Lineage (GTDB taxonomy): Bacteria > Chloroflexota > Anaerolineae > Aggregatilineales > Phototrophicaceae > UBA6055. The sequence continues at coordinate 2,141,372 of OZ241910.1, forward strand.
CTCGGCCAAAACCTCGTGCAGGCTGCTGTAAATGCGGTCGTTGATGCCCTCAAAGTCCGCCAGGCTGGAATGAGATAAATCAGGAACAGTATAGCAGGTCATGCCGGCGGCCAAGGCCGCCTGCGTTCCGGCGCGGCTGTCTTCCAGCGCCAGACACTGCGCCGGCGGGCATCCGATCTGCGCGGCCGCATGTAAATAGATGTCGGGCGCCGGTTTGCCGCGCGCCATCGATTCGGCCGAATAACGCTGTGGCATGAGCGCGTCCCAGCCGAACAGAGCCAGAAAATGCTCGATAATCGACTGCGGCGAACTGGAGGCAATCGCGCGCGGGATGTCCTTTGCGGCGACGTAACGGAGGATGTCCTCGGCGCCCGGGCGCGCTTTGATTTTCTCGCGCGGCATGCGGGTCATGCCAGCGACAAGGCTGGCGGCGGCCGCCGCCGGCGAAGCGGCGACCTTGGGATAATGGCGACAGATAATCTCGGCGAATTCCTCAACCCGCAGCCCGATGGTTAAATCCCGCACCTCATCGCTGTAGCTGTAACCGCCAGCTTCGACGATGCTGGCTTCGATTTCATACCAGACCGGCTCGGAATCCACCAGCAGTCCGTCCATGTCAAAGATAATCGCGCCAAAGCTCATGTTCAGATGATGTCCTCGAATTCTTGAATAAAAACGCGGCGCCGGCGGATCGAAAAGAACCTCGGCGCGCTGTGCCGGCCGCGCTTGATGAACAAGCGGCCGCGGCCATTATAGCCCCTTCAGCTTAAATGGGTAAGTCGGTCTGTCAAGCCATGCGCGCAAAGTTTTTTGGCCGCGCATCGCGAAGAAAATTGCCAACGGCGACCAAAAGGCCGCCGCTTTTGCTTGCCGCCGCCGCGTCTTATGGCAGCGGCATCAGCACAATCGATCCCGGCGTTTCAATCGCGCCAAATCGGTGGCAATAGACCTGCCGTTTTTGGCAATAGATGGCGGGCCACGGCGTGGAAAGCGCTGGATACTGCGCCGTGACGACAATTCAAGGTGAAGCCGAATGCCCTGGGGCTAGCCGCCGACCAGCGTCAGCGCCGTCAGCCATGAGACCAGCCCGGCGCCGACGCGCCCGATAATCACCGCGCGGCTGGAGCCAGTGTACACTTTTAGCAGGCAAAAGGCAAGACCGGTCAGCAGCGGATAGGCAAGCCCGTGCCAGAACGCGCCGCCAGCGCCGTATTGGGCTTGCGAGTGTGAGAAAAATACCGCATAGTGCAGCAGGGCAGACAGCGCGCTGGTGATCAAGACGCCGCTCCAAGGCCCGACTGCCGAGCGCAATGAGGGCAGCATCACAGCCTGAAAAACCAGACCTTCGGCGATGGGCTGCATCAGCGTCAGCAGCAGCGCCGCCGCCAGCGTTCCGGCGAACCCCTGTGTCTGAAAACCATAAATCTCTGGAACAGGCAAAAATTCGCCGCTCGCCAGACTGACCGCCAAATCGACGCCAAGGGCAATCGCGACCCCGACCAAGAGTACGATTTGCAGCGGCAGAAATCCCGGCGTCAGGCGGAGCGCCTGCCAGCTTTCCTGACTGCTGCGCTGATTGACCAGCACATAAGCCAGGGTCAATGCCAGCCCAAACGTCCAGCCAAGCATCAGCAGCAAGGGGCTTGGCTGATTGCTGCCCAGCAGCAGCGATGACATGGCCGGCCCAATCCATATCAGATTGATGAGGATCACGGCGGCGGTCATGGCGGCGGTGGCGATAGGCCATGGCGGCGCCGCTTCCGGCCGGGACAGCTTCTGCATGAAGCTCATTTCGCGGCGGTCAGTCTGCTTTTGTGTCATGGATCAGTCCCGATGGTCGATGACATTTGCGCCAGTTTAACTGTTCAGCGTCTTTTCGTATACGGCTAAAGTGTCCTGGGCGGTTTTGCGCCAGGAATAATGGCTCGCCAGCGCCAGCCCGTGGTTAATCATGGTTTCGCGCAGGGGCTGCTGAATCAGCAGGGCGATGATGGCGCCGGCCATCTCGCGGGCGTTTTCCACCATGTAGGCCGCCTCTTCCAGCGCCTCCTCAAAGACGATGGCTTTGGAGGTGACGACCGGCGTCCCGCAGGCCATCGCTTCCAGAGCCATCAAGCCAAAACCCTCGTAAACGCTGGGGAAAACAAAGACGTCCGCCAAGCGATACAGCGATGGCTTGTCTTCCTCATCGACAAAGCCGATCCAGCGCACATAATTTTCGATGCCAAGCTGGCGGCTGTATTGGCGCAGGTTGGGGAACAGCCGGCCGTCCCATTCGGGTTCTTGCCCGGCGATGACGAGCGGGAAGGCATCGCCGTCGGCTTCGCCAACATAAGTATAAGCCAACAGCAGGGTATTGACCTGTTTGCGCCAGTCGAATCCGCCCAGATAAAGCACGAATTGATCGGGCAGGTCATATTTTTCGCGGACGGCCTCGTCGCGCTCGCTGCCCAAACGCGGATGAAAACGTTCGCCCGCCGCCAGATAGGTCACAGTGATTTGATCTTCGGGAATGTTGAGTTGTTCTTCGATATCGAGCTTGGCGGTTTCGCTGATGGCGATGATATGGCTGCTGCCATGGGCGGCGGCGCTGACCAGTGAGGTATAGAGATGGGCGCGCAGGCCGCGGCTGTAGATTGGGAATTGCAGTGGAATCACATCCAGGATCGAGGTGACCACTTTGATCTGACAGGACAGCGGCGGCCCCCAATAGGGCACATGGGCGATATCGGCATTCACTTTCTTGGCGGCGCGCGGGAAGGTTCGCTGTTCAAAAAAGACTTTGCCGATGCCGCCGGATTGACCTCTGCTCCCGGTTTGGATAACCTGAACGCCCTTGGCAATGCCATCCGGCCGCTGAATATGGGGCGGCAGAATGAGCGACAGTTCAAGGTCGCGGGCGGCTTGTTTCAGGCCGGTGACCAGATGACGCAGATATTGCCCGCTGCCGGTGGTCGTTTGGTCCCAGAACCAGCCATTCATGGCGATGTGCATTCCCAGCCGCGCCTCTTATGCCTTGAACATCTCGTCTTGATGATATCGGATAATCTGGTCAATCGTATCGTCCAGCGAAGTGGTCGGCCGCCAGCCGATAGCCGCCCGGATTTTGTCGATGGCCGGCACGCGGCGGCGGAAATCTTCAAAGCCCGACTGTGAATAAGCCTGGTCATAAGGAATCAGCTTGATTTCGGAAGCGCTGTCGGCGCGGGCGCGAACCCGCTTGGCCAGCTGCATGATGCTGATTTCCTCGCTGCTGCCGATATTATACAGTTCGCCCACCGTCTCATCGCTTTCCGCCAGCCCTTGGATCGCTTGAACGACATCATAGACATTGCCAAAACAGCGCCGCTGCCGGCCGTCGCCATAGACTTGAATCGTCTCATTGGCGAGCGCCCAGCGGACAAAGCGCGGCGCCACCATGCCATACTGCCCGACCTGACGCGGCCCGACCGTGTTGAACAGCCGAAACAAAGTGACCGGCAAACCGATTTCGGCATGATAGGCAAAAGCCAAAAACTCATCGACGGCTTTGGAAGCCGCATAGCTCCAGCGGCTCCGAACCGTCGGCCCAAAGAGGGTGTCGTCATCTTCTTTGAAAGGGAAGCTGGCGCTTTTGCCATAGACCTCCGAGGTGGATGCCAGCATCACCCGCCGCCGGTATCGGCTGGCTGTTTTGAGGATGGTTTCGGTGCCGCCGATATTGACCTCGATGGTGTTGATCGGGCGGTCAATGATGTTCCTGACGCCCACCGCCGCCGCCAGATGAAAGATGATGTCGCATTCGCTGACCAGGCGGTCGATGACATGGATGTTGCGGATGTCCTCAATCGCATAGCTGAAGCCGGGACTGCCGGCGAGATGCTGGATGTTTCGCAGGCGGCCGGTCGATAGATTGTCAATAATCGTGACCTGATAGCCGCTTCGGAGCAGCCGCTCCGACAGATGACTGCCGATGAATCCGGCGCCGCCGGTGATCAATGCGCGTCTCATAACTCGCCCTTTCATGGATGAGATCTTAGCAGAGGATGATACACCAAAACAGCGGCGCTTGTCTTAGCCTCAAAAGCGATTCTGCATCGAGCCGGCGTAACCCGTCAGTTCGGCATAGCCATAGCCGCTGACATCGCCGCCGACGCTCACCGCGCCTTCCCAATAGGCGATGCCGCCGCCATGCAGTTCCTGGTCAGCCTGCAAGGGCGCGGCGCTCAAGCTGAAGCCGTCGTCGCCCAAAATCTTGATGTCCCAGCCGGCCGGATATTCGGCACCGGTGTGCGGACTGACCCAAACCGCGTTGGCTGTGATGACAAAATCGCGCGAACTCAAATAGCGCGTGCCGCCATCCGCATAGACCAGCAGGCCGCCAAAAGCCGGCTCCAGCGCGCCGTCGCTTTGACGAATCTGCCCGACCATCAATTCGGCGCCGTTGTCAAAAATCAAGCCGAACCAATCCCAGCCGTGGGCATCTTCGCCTAATGCGCTAGTGCTGAACTCGTGGTCCATCCAGCTGCCGCCCTGTACGGCAAAGGTATCGCTCCCAATGGCAATGAAGCCTTTGGTGATGAGTCGGGTCAGGCTGTAATAATAGCTGGCGCTGCCGATTTCGCCGCTTTTGGGGCTGAGTCCCCGGTCACCTTGCAGCGCCGGCGGCTTGACCTGCTCAAGCTGGATATTCAGGGCAAAACCGTCGGCTTCGGCGGCGATGCGCTGACGGGTCGCGTCATCATTTTCGGCGAAGACCCGCCAATCTTCAAGCCACACGCGGTAGCCCGGGTCAGCGACAGCCCCGGCCAATCCAGCGCCGGCGCGGCTCAAGCGCGCATCATGGTAAAAATCTTGGCTGGCAATGTCACTGATGGTGAAATGCGCCATGTATATGTCGCGGGTGCGAAACTCGGAATCGGAAATCGGCTGCCGCGGCGCAGCCGCGCGGCGAAAAATGGTGAATTGATAGCCAAAACGGCGGCCATCATCAGTCGCCAGGTTGCCGGTGTAATACCACCATTCGGTCTGGAAATCAGGGTGCGGGCCATGATCGCGCGGGAACTGCCAATCCCAAGGATCAATCGCGCGGGCATAGCCGCTGGCATCGCCGGTCGCTTGGGGGGCGGCTTGGAGTTGGGTATAGGCGCCGAGGGCGGTATCGTTCAAGGGTTCAATCAGGCTCAAGCCAGAGATGACCGCCAGCAGCATACCGAGCAGGATGCCAGCGATGCGCCAGTTCATCTGATGTTCGGCTTACTCGACAATGCCGGCGTAATCCAGCGCGGCATGGAGCAGGACATTGCAGACCGCTTCCAGGTCAGCGGCGGCGGCGCTCTCCGATTCATGATGGCTGATGCCATCCTTGCAGGGCGCAAACAGCATGGCGGTCGGCGCGGTATTGGCGACATGGCAGGCATCATGCCCGGCGCCGGAAGTGATGTACTGATGCGATACGCCCAGCCGCTCGCAGGCGCCCTTGACCGCGGCGACGCAGCCTTCATCAAACGCCAGCGGCGCCGTGTACGAAATCTGTTCCAGTGACAGGCTCAAGCCAATGTCGGCGGCCGCCTCCTGGCAGACGGCGCGCAAGGCCGCGTCCATCGCCGCGAGCGTATCGGCCGAAGGATGCCGCATATCGACCGTGAAGCTGACCTTGCCGGGAATGATGTTGCGCGACCCAGGCGCCACCTCGACTTGGCCGCCGACCGTGCCGCGTGCCAGCGGGGCATGGCGATGCGCGATTTCATCAACCGCCTGGACAATTTTCGCCATCCCAAGCAGGGCGTTGCGCCGGCCGAGCATGGGCGTCGAGCCGGTGTGCGAGGCGAAACCCTCCAGCGAAATATCATACCAGCGAAAGCCCTGCGCCGTATTGACCACGCCAACGGCGATGCCGCCGTCGTCGAGGATGGGACCTTGTTCGATATGACATTCAAAAAAGGCTTTGAAGCGATGGCCGCGAACGGGCAGATCGCCATAATAGCCGATGCGCTTCAATTCTTCCAGCGCCGTCGCGCCGCTGTCGACGGCCTGGCGCGCCTGCGCCCAATCCAACTCATAAACGCCGCCATAAACGCCAGAAGCCAGCATGGCCGGGGCAAAACGCGCGCCTTCTTCATTCGTCCAGTTGACGACTTCCAGCGGGGCCAGGGTGGTGATGCGGTGATCGTTCAAGGTGCGGATGACTTCCAGCCCGGCCAAGACGCCAAATACGCCGTCGAATTTGCCGCCGTAGGGCTGGGTATCGAGGTGGCTGCCCATCGCCACCGGCGGCTGGTCGCGGTGTCCGGCCCGGCGGGCAAACATATCGCCCATCTGGTCAATCGTCATCGTCAGGCCGGCATCGGCGCACCAGGCGGCAAACAAATCGCGGCCGGCTTTGTCTTCGTCGCTCAAGGCCAGGCGATGGCTGCCGCCGTTTTCGGTCGCGCCGATGGCCGCCATCTCCATAATGCTGTCCCACAAACGCTGTCCGTTAATCCGCATCGCTGTACTCATTGACATCCTCCAGTTTATGGTGTTCATCTATCATTTTGCAGCAGCGGGTCATTGACGCGCTCCTGCCAGCCGCGCAGACTTCGCCGCAGGCGCTGAAACACATCATGACACCCTTGTTCTCCAACCAGATTTTCGGTTTCCCAAGGGTCGGCCTGCAAGTCGAATAACTGCCAGGTGACCTCGTCGTTCAGGATTGATTGAATCAGCTTGTGACGTTCGTCTTTGACGCTGCGCTGGCAGGGTCTGCCTTGCGGATGCCCGAAGACGCCTTGATAGGCCGAGAAAATCGAGCGCCGCCGCTGGTCTGTCTGCCCGTTCAGCAAGCCGTTGAGGCTGTGTCCCTCGTTGGATGCGGGCAAGGGAAGTCCGGCTCGCTGGCAAAGCGTCGGAAACAGGTCAAAGAGATAAACCAGCGCCTCGGACTGCCGTCCGGCCGGGATGCCGGGCCCGCGCATGATGAGAGGGATTCGCATACTGTGGTCATAAAGGTTCTGCTTGCCCATCAAGCCATGCTGACCCACCCCCAAGCCGTGGTCGGAAGTGTAAATGACTATGGTATCGCCGCGTAGATTCTTGTCGTCCAATGTCTGCAAGATGCGGCCGATTTCGGCATCCATGTGCGAAATCATGCCATAATAATCGGCGGTGTGCCGCCGAACTTCGGCCTCTGTGCGCGGATAGCCCGCCAGCATCTCGTCGCGGATATCGCCGACGCCCAAATCGAAAGGATGTTCGGCCATGAAGTTGGGCGGCAGTTCGATCTCATGCGGCGGATACATCCGGTCGTAAGGCGGCGGCGGCGTGCGCGGGTCGTGCGGCGAGGTATAGGCGACATAGGCGAAGAAAGGATCATCGCCAGGCTGATGCGCGTTGAGAAAATCAATGATGTCATCGGTGAACAAAGTGGTCGAAAAACCTTCGGGGATATAGGCTGTTTGCGGGTCATAGACGCCGGCGGGGTCAAAGTCGTGGACTGGCACGGCGTATTGGTCGGACATGCCGCCAAAGAACGTCCGGCCGCTGGCGCTGAAGCCGCGGGCGAAGCTCTCGCGGCGATTATGCCATTTGCCGGCGCTGAAGGTGGTGTAGCCATGTTGCCACAGCAGCTCCGGCAAGAGCGGACTGTCAGCCGGCAGCGGATCGGGCGTGGCGAAGAGACTGCGCCCGGTCATAAGCATCCCGCGGCTGGGCATGCAGACCGCGCCGGATGTCGAACCCATAATGTGCGCTTGGGTAAAGGCCGTGCCTTCAGCCATCAGCCGGTCAAGGGCGGGCGTCGCTGCGGTTTCTATCCCGAGGCTGTGGATGGCGGAAAAGCGATGATCGTCGGCGATCATCAACAGGATATTAGGTCGGGTCATCTCATCCGCCTTGAGGAAATTGGTCCATAAGACCATAATACCCGCTCGATAACCGCCGCGCAAGTGTATGGCGGAGATATGAATTCGGCGGCCTGCGGTCATCAGTTTTTCACATTTGTATGCTAAACTGAATTACACCCGCTTATCTAAGAAGAAAGCGCGCGCAATGATTAGATTGGCTCTCGTTCTGCCGATATTCCTGTTGATGCTCCCCTTGTCAGCGCAGTCGGCGGCGGCGGATTTGATTTTAGCCCATGAGGCCGCGGTGGTGACCGCGGCCTGGAGCCCGGATGAAAGCCAAATCCTGACGGCATCCGCAGACGGACTGGCGCAGGTTTGGTCAGCGGATGCGGGCGAACCACTGCTGTCTATCGATCACCGCGGCGAATCACTCACCCATGCCGGCTGGCATTCCGATGGCGCCGCCATTCTCTCCGCCGATGAGAGCGGCCTGGTTTTATACAGTTCGGCGGCCGACGGTGAAAGGCTGCGAAGCTGGCGGCTGGAGGGGCGGCCGCTGACGCTGGCCTTGAATGCCGCCGAAACCCAAGTTCTTGTCTTTACCGATGAGGGCAATGGGGCCGTCCTGTCGCTGGCGGATGGCGAAACCCTCTTGAATGTCGCCCGTTCAGGCAGTATCACAGGCGCCGGCTGGAGCGCCGACGAAACGCGGATACGGGCTTGGTCGGAGGACGGCCGCGTCGTTGTCTGGGAGCTTGAATCGGGTGAATCAGCCGCGGCCTATTCGCTGCCGCACCGCGCGATGATGCTGGGTCTGGAATGGAACCGCGACGATACGCGCGTGCTGGCTTGGTACACCGACGGCAGTGTGTTTGTCTATGAGACCGATGGCATCAGCGTCAGCCGCCGGGCGGTGAGTCGCGGGCGGCACCGGAGCTTCGTCCAGCAGGCCGTTTGGTCAGGCGACGAATCGCGGTATATGTCTTGGTCAGGCGATGGCACGGTGCATATACGTTCGAGCGATGCCGGGCAGTCGCAGCAGGTGCTGCGGCACGAGGATTGGGTCATCGGCGCAAGCTGGGACCGGGATGAAGCGCGGGTGCTGTCCTGGTCGCATGTTTACCTCTACCTGTGGGATTCAGCGTCTTCGCCGCGGCGCTTCCGCCATGACAGTCTGGTTAGCGGGGCGGCTTGGAACCAGGACGCGACGCGGATTTTGTCATGGTCATGGGATGGCGCTGCCCGCGTATGGACGGCTTGAAGGCTAGATGATGAGCGCTAAGGCGGCGATCACGGCAAAGGGCGTCAGGGCGCCTATCAGAACCCCGGCCATAATCTGCACCGGCGTATGGCGGCGCAGAACGAGCCGCGCCAAGACGACGACTAAAATCAAGGGGATGAAAATCAGGCTTTGGCTGAATCCAAACAGAATCGCCGTCGCCGAAATCATGCTGGTCATTGCCATAGCATGCAGGCTGATGTGGTTGAAGAAGGTCCCCAGCAGCATCAGCGTCAGTTCCACAATGCTGACCAGGGTAAGAATGACCAGTATGGGGTGAGCGCCGAATCGCAGAAAGATCATTTCGGTGAACATGGCGGCGATGATGGCGATCAGATACGGAATATAACGTTCGCGGCTTTCGCGCATGTGAAGATCGCCGATCTTCCCAAGTTTGACCATGCAGGCGACGAATAGAATCGGCAGCAGGCAAACCATCAATGTAAAAATAGAACCGTAGAACAGCGCGGCGATGCGCGACGGGGTCACGGACAGCGCAATCAAAAAAGTCCAGATGCCCCAGACAATCGGCGGGCTGATAAGAAGCGAGACAATATGCGCCCAGAGCTTGTCGTCGGTTTCAATATGCTGCCGAACTATGGCTGGAATCGGCGCGCGAATGTCCATAATCCTTCCCTTTGGCGGTTGCCCGCAATTATAGCAGTCAGTTGCGAATTATGGTATCCTGCCGTCTGTTTCGGCGAAATGGCGCGAACACAAAGGGGCTGCCGCGCATGAAAGCCACTCCGATCAAAGCCACTCCATCAAAGCGAACAGCCGCATGGAATGCCGGGTTCTCGCTGCTTGCCGGGCTGGGCATTCTGATAAGTCTGCTTGGCATTGGGATCGATGCGCTTCCGGGCAGCTACCCCGGCTTGAGTCTGCCGCAGCTGCTGCTGACGGCCGCCGGTTTGACGCTGGCTTTGGTCGCGTTCGCCTTGCGCTCGGCGGCTGTGCGGCGGCGGGTTCTCCGAAATATGAGAAGACATTGGGCGCCGGGCCTGCTGATTGCCGCGATAACGCTGATTGTCCTTGAGTTCGTTTTGGCGGCTGCCGACATCCCCACTTATTTCCCACCGCCGATTGATGATGGTTCGTTGCCATTTTACCAGCCGGTGCCGTGGTGGACTTGTGATGAAGCTGGCTGTCATTATGTTCATGAGCATATCGACGCTGCTTGCGAGAGCGGGCAAGTTTTTGGTCGGCGATGTATTGTGAACCGCCAGGGCTTCCATGACAGCCAGGATTTTGTGGCCGGCGATGACTTTGATGAGCGAATGCGGATTCTGATGCTGGGCGATTCGTTTACACTTGGCCTGTCAGCCGATATCGGAAAATCGTATGTTAAGACCATTGAAGCGAACTTTCCGCAGAGCATCGTCTGGAACACCGGGATATCTGGCACCGCGACCAAGCAGGCCTTGGCGTCGTTTCAGGTGTATGCGCCCATTCTTCAGCCGCAGCTTGCCATTCTTGGCTTCTATATGAATGATTTTCTTGAAAATATGCTGCCAGTAGATCATCATATCATAGAGATAGATCAGAATAACAGGGGATTTAGAAGGAAGCGGTATGACATTGATGAGCGTTCGGGCACTGTGACCGAGTTAGACGATGAGGCGCTCTATTACCAGCATTACGGCGTGGAACCTCCTGGCAGTGAACTGGAGCGGCTCATCGGCAGGACGCGGCTTGGGTCGCTGCTGCCGCGCTTTTTCAAGGCGAGGATGCGGCAGGATGAGATGAGATATAGACGCGCCAGCCCGCCGGTCAGCCAATCCGTCGATATCACCCGCCGATACCTGAAAGCCTTGCGCGATGCGGCTGCGGCGCAGGATACGGCTTTGCTGATTCTGCTGATTCCAGATCAAGAGGACCTCCCCTCTCCTACGCCGTACTATCAAAATGCGCTTGCCATTATGACCGAACTGGAGATGCCTTACCTTAATCCGAGCCATGCGCTTGACATCCGCGACTATATGCCGCCCTCTGACGGTCATTGGAATACTGCCGGACATCAGAAAGTTGGGAATATGCTAAGCGACTGTCTGGCAGTCTTTCAAATCAGCGGCGACCTGTCCGACTGCGAGCAGGTCAAGATGCCATAATCGGGCGTTCCCAGTAAGGAAGCGGAGTCTAATGACACTGTATGAGCCGTTTCGGAGAAACGCTGGAACAGTGATAGAAAGGGCTGGCTGCACATGAAAGCCACTCCATCAAAGCGGGAAGCCGCATGGAATGCCGGGTTATCGCTGCTTGCCGGGCTGGGCATTCTGATAAGTCTGCTTGGCATTGGGATCGATGCGCTTCCGGGCAGCTACCCCGGCTTGAGTCTGCCGCAGCTGCTGCTAACAGTCGCCGGTTTGACGCTGGCTTTGGTCGCGTTCGCCTTGCGCTCGGCGGCTGTGCGGCGGCGGGTTCTCCGAAATATGAGAAGACATTGGGCGCCGGGCCTGCTGATTGCCGCGATAACGCTGATTGTCCTTGAGTTCGTTTTGGCGGTTGCCGACATCCCCACTTATTTCCCACCGCCGATTGATGATGTTCCGATGCCATTTTACCAGCCGGTGCCGTGGTGGACTTGTGATGAAGCTGGCTGTCATTATGTTCATGAGCATATCGACGCTGCTTGCGAGAGCGGGCAAGTTTTTGGTCGGCGATGTATTGTGAACCAACAGGGCTTCCATGACAGCCAAGATTTTGTGGCCGGCGATGACTTTGATGAGCGAATGCGGATTCTGATGCTGGGCGATTCATTTACATTTGGTCAGACAGCCGATATTGGAAAATCGTATGTCGAGACCATCGAAGCGAACTTTCCGCAGAGCATCGTCTGGAATACTGCGATGCGGGGCACTGGAACCGAGCAGGCCTTGGCGTCGTTTCAGGTGTATGCGCCCATTCTTCAGCCGCAGCTTGCCATTCTGGGCTTCTTTATGAATGATTTCCTTGACAATATGCTGCCGATAGATCATTGGATCGTGGGGATAGATTGGAAGAACGAGGCATTTAGAATGAGGCGGTATGATCTTGATTGGCGTTCGGGCGCTGTGACCGAGTTAGACGATGAGGCGCTTTATTATCGCCGGCATATCCACGTGGACCCTCCTGACAGTGAACTGGAGCGGCTCATCGGCAGGACGCGGCTTGGATCGCTGCTGCCGCGCTTTTTCGAGGCGAGGATGCGGCAGGATGAGATAAGATATAGACGCACCGGCCCGCCGTTCAGCCAATTCGTCGATATCACGCGCCGATACCTGAAAGCCTTGCGCGCTGCGGCTGCGGCGCAGGATACCGCTTTGCTGGTTGTGTTGATTCCAAATCGGGAGGACGTCCTCGCCCCTACGCCGCGCTATCAAAATGCGCTTGCCATTATGGAAGAACTGGGGCTGCCGCATCTCAATCCAATCCATGCGCTTGATGTCGAGCTTGATTATGCCCCAGAACCCGATACGCACTGGAATACTGCCGGACATCAGAAAGTTGGGAAGATGCTAAGCGACTGCCTGGCAGTCTTTCAAATCAGCGGCGACCTAGCGGACTGCGAACAGGTCAAGATGCCCTAATTATGAAGGCCGGTCAAGGCTCGCCAGCAATTCAAGCAGACCGCCAGGATACAGCGGCGGCGCTGAATCGCTGCGGAAGAAATCGAGCTTTTTCCAGCCTGCCCGGTAGAGCATGGCGCCACGGTCAAAACCCTGCAAAGCCGCATCGTCTTGGTTCAGGCGGGCATCGGCGAAACGCCCGTCGTAAATCAGGACAATCTCGTGCCCGCGCCGGCCTTCGAAGTGAAAGATGTTTTCCAGCATGCCCAGATAGGTCACGTCGCGGACGACCGCGTGAATCTCTTCCATCACCTCGCGCGCAATCGTCTCGCGCCCGCGTTCGCCAAACTCGATTTTGCCGCCGATGGGTCGATAAAACACCTTGTCTTCATGTGAATCATAGCCTTCCGCCAGAAAAATCTTGTCCTCGCGCCGGAAGACACACAGGGCAAGCGGTCGAATCCGATGTTTTGCCTTCTTTTTCTGCCTGCTCATGCGCCTCATTCCATCTCAAAGCGCGTGCCCAAGGCCTTGGGCGGGTCGGAGCGCAGAAAGGCCCGCAGCCGCCGCTGAACCGAGCGCGGCATATATTGCAGCAGCCGCTCAATGAATCCGCCGCTGACCACCAGCAGGGTCAGAATCATCAGCAGCCAGGGCAGCGTGTTCAGCAGCACGAACGGAAAGCTGATCTCCTGTCCTAAGACGAACAGACCATTGGTCTGGATATTGGTGGATACAGCCCGCAGGGCGGCGAAGAGATAAGCGCCGAGGACGACGCGGAAGGGATGCCAGCCGCCGAAAATCACAATCGCCAAGGCAATCCAGCCATCGCCCTGCATCGCCGGCGGGCTCGACCAGCCGGGCTTGACATTCAGCGAATAGGCGGCGCCGGCCAAGCCGACCAATGCGCCGCCAAGAAAGGTGTACCCATAGCGCAGGCTTTGGACTTTGGCGCCGCGGGCATAGGCGGCTTCGGGACGTTCGCCGATGGCGCGCAGCCCCAGCCCGCCTTGGGTGCGGAACAGCCAAAACCAGATGGCGAACATCAGCAGATAGCTGAAGTAGACCAGCGCATTCTGGCGGAAGAAAATCGGCCCCAAAATAGGAATATGCTCCAAAACCGGCAGCGGCAGGCGGGTAATCTGGGGCCCGGGGATGCGGGTGAAATCAGCGCCCAGAAAGCGCGCCAAGTCGGCCGCCAGCAGCGTCAGCACAAAGCCAACCGCGACCTGATCGCGGCGCAGCTTGATGTTGGAAAATCCAATCAACAGGGCAATCAGCGCGCCCACCAGCATAGCGACGGCGATGCCCAGCGCGATCTGCATCGGCGCATCCAGCGCGCCGGCCTCCTGCGCCGTCCAGGCGGCGGCGAAGCCCAATACCGCCGCCAGCGCCAAGCTGCCATCCAGTGACAGGTTGACGACGCCGGCGCGTTCAGTGATGGTTTCGCCCAGGCTGGCGATCACCAGTGGTGTGGCTGTGCCGATAATGCTGCCGAGCGTGTTCAAAAATTCTTCGTTCATAGCCGGTTTCCCGTCTCAAGCGTCGGTTTTATGATGCCGCCCTTTCGCCGGCTTCGTCCTCGCCCTCTGCCGCGGGCTGCGGGAAAAAGACCTCCTGCGCGCCTTGAAACAGGATGACGCACAAGACCAGCATGCCTTGCAGCACACCCGCCAATGATGAATCCAGCTTGAGCGAAGGCACAATCTGCAAGCGAGTGCTGCCGGTGAGAATGGCGGCGAAGGCAAAGGTGATGAGCGGCACCCACAGCAGGCGAATGCTTAACAGCAAAACCACCAGCAGACCCAAGAAGCCAATCCCGCCAGATGACAGCGGGCGCAGGTTATCAAAGGTGAACAGGACGCGGTAAGAGCCCGCCATGCCTGCCAGCGCCCCGCAGACCAGCAAGGCGCTCATAGAGGTGCGTTCGGTGGCGACCCCCAGCAGACGCGCCGAGCGCATATTCCTGCCGACCGCCTTCAGATTCAAGCCCCAGCGAGTGGCGTTGAGCATCGCAAAGACCATCGCGAACGCGGCGAACACCAGCCCGATCATAAAGAGATTGACTGGAAATTGAGTTGAATGTTCCGGCAGCAGGGCGGCGGTCGGAAAGGGCTCCGTCCCCTGCGCCGAGCCGCCGATGCGCGGCTGCCAGGGACCCGAAATCATATAAATTGAAATCACATTGACCAGGGCATTGAGCGCCACCCCGCCAAAAATCTCATTCACGCCCAGCCTTATTTTGAGGATGCCGACCAGCCATGCCCAAAACATGCCGCCCAGCGCCGACAGGACAATCAGGATCAGGTTGAGCAGCGGCGACAGGCTTTCGTCGATGAGGATAAACTGCGCCCCCCAACTGGCGAACAGCGCGCCCATCATCATCTGCCCTTCGACGCCGATGTTCCACAGCCCGGCGCGGAAGGTCACAACCAGCCCGATGCTGACCAGCGTCAGGGGGATCCAGAAGTTAATCACGCCGCCGACCTTGCGCGAATCCTTGAACGCGCCCTTCCACAAAGCATCGACCACTTCCAGCGGGTCGCGCCCGACCGCGCCCACCAGCAAAGCCGCGAACAGCAGCGAGATGAAGATGGGAATCAGCAGAAAGGCGATTTGGATGGCGAATGATTTTGGATTGTTCATGGGGATTGCTCTTGGTTTAACAAGATGTCGATTTCTCTGTCCATCAGTTTTACAGGCGTAAGTACATCATCTGAAGTCTGCCACGCGCGGGACATGGTGATGATTTCCGCGATGTCTCGACTGTCGGAATGCAAGATTCCGAAGTTATTTGCATAATCTTTAGCTCCGCTTTGTAATCCATTGTGGGCAACAATCCAGCCGATGATGGGCCCTCTTTGTCGCAAGAACCAATTTGGAATGAGATCTTTGACGTCTTCGCTTCTGTGCAGAATCGTATCTAAGGTCATTGTAAATCGCTGAATCGTACTGCGGGGAACTGCATCAGCGTGCATTTTGCTTTGCCCGACAATTCGTATTGGGCCTGTGCCGCCGTTGAACAAGTGTGATTTTCCGACAGATGGAATAATAGCAAAGAAATCGACGCCATATTCATCCACCTGTGGCGTCAAACAATAATTGGAAGCTCCACTTAACTTGCAAGCTAAAGCCGACAGCGCCTCATATTGACTTGGATTCAGAGCTTGTATTGCTTTCAGAATATGAATGCGACTTCGGATTCTAAGCCTTTTTTGTCTATCATTCTTGGATACCCCTGGTGGAAAGTATTTCGGATACCAGAACAGTCGCTTCACACCGGCAACGACTTCCGAGAAGGTTGGATACAATCCCCTATTTTTGTCAACTTCAATTTTCTTTCGCAAATTATCCCATAGCTTATTGGTATTATTACTTGCATACAATTCGGCATCGATTCGTGTTTTGTCTAAACTTTGTTCCACTGCGTCTACTAGATAATCGTCAAAGTCTAGCGAAGAACGGTTAAATTCCTGCTCGAAATACCAATTCACAATAGCTTGTGAGTTAGCCATATCAGTCTTATTTAGTCACTAAAGACATTTTTGACATCATTTACAGCATTTTGCAACGACTCGAGCTTGCCTAACAACGCTTCTTTCAATTCGTCATCTTTTTTGAATCTCAAAGTGGGTGTGTCGCCGAGCCGTTTAATTAGGTCATCCATAGTTTGCAGTAACTTCTTGGCAGGCTGCCTCTCAACTTCCCGTTGCTCTTCCGCTTCTTCTACTCTTGCGGAAGCTACTGCCGCATCGAGATTCTTGTCACCGCGAAATCGCTCGAATTGCTGTGTGTTGTTTCTAAGCAAATATGAAATGTCGCGTAGACGCTGAACGTTTCCAATAATTCGTTTGTCCCATTCTCCAAGCAAGTCATTAATATCTTGTCCGTCGCCGGGATCTTCTTTTGGATAGATCCAACTCAAAAACTCATCCAGATGCAGTTCATTATCAAATTTATATTCCTTTTCATTCCACCCAAGCCATTCGCGCAGTGGAGGATTAGACCGCCCAAAAAGCTCTTGAAAATATGGGTACACCTTTTCATCTATCTCTCGGTTGTAATTTGATTCATCTTTGGCTTGTCTAAATGCCAAGTAACCGCGAATCCATTGACCAGCGCCATATCTCGATAATCCGAATTGTTTCCCAACTTCGGTGAGAGTTATTCCTTTGTTTTCGTCCCAACGTTCGCTAAGCAATTTTGCTTTGTTGTAAGCCGACCATCCAACAATGCCCGTGATATGACGAATCCCCTGAAAAATCCATGATGCTTCTGCATCTGAACCGGTATATTCCAAACATGGAATTGATGACAGCGATTGTAGAACTGCCTTGCTAACTTCAGAGCCAGGCTGATGACTAGAGAGGATTTGCTTGGCGGCTGTGATGCGTCTGTTTCCTTCAAGAACAACATATTTGTCTGGTTTGAACTGCCTTGCTATAACGCGATCAATTGGTAAGTATCCGTTAACTTCCATGTTCATCCGCAACTTTTCGACATTGTAGAAACGAGCCATTCTCTCGTTTGTGTTGCTCTGAACTCTTTCTTCATCTATGTCATCGTCATGGATTGTAATCCACTTATCATCAACAAATCGCGGGTTGTTAGGATCCAAATATATCTTGTCAATACTCAAATCAATAGGCGTTAGTTGGTCTGAAATGATTGTATTCATGTTTGTTCTCCTAAATTGCTAGATTCACTGTATTATATCTTTGATACGAAAGATATAACAGCGTCTGTCAAGGGCATTCGCCCTTATCGTCATCCTTATTCTCCGCCAGCCACTTTGCGCCGTTAAAGAATAGATACTCAAAACTGCTGTTTGTCTCAAGCACCAAGAACGACTCTGGATCTTGCGCGTTCTGAAGCCGTTCTACAATATCCTGTCTGTCGTCGGTTGGGTACACTTGATGCAAGCCCCACGACCGTATCTTATTCGGTTCTACCAAAAGGAACAACTCGGCCATTCTTCGCCTCCATATCATACTCGATAAGCATCACGCTTGCTGAGAATGATGATACGCAAGGCAAGAAGTGGCGCCAAGCCCTCACTTCAGCGTAATCCGCACCCGATGCCAGGCGTTGTTGACATAGCCCTTGAAATTCCACGTGCTGGCAATCGTTTCCGGCTGGGAATTGGCGGCCGTGTCCCAAGCCCGCACCACCAGTTCATGCTGCCCCGGCGGCAAATCAAATTCGGCGCGCCACAGCTGCCAGGTCCAGCGCTGGGGCGCATTCAGAAAGTCAGCCCGCTGCCAGGTCGCGCCGCCGTCAGCCGACGCATCCACCCAGCTAATCTCATGTTCACCATCGCTCATGGCATAGCCCTCGACCCTGACCCTGCCGGCCATCATCAAGCTGCGGTCTTCCGGACGCGCAATCACCGAATTGACCGGCAGTTTGGTCAGCTGCATGCCATCTTCATAATTGACGTTGTACATATTGATGCTCGGCGGAAACAGCTTGTAGCCGACCTGCTGGAAATAATTTTCGGACGGGGCTTGCTGGATGATGATTTCGCTTAGCCACTTGACGCTGCGGGCGCCAATATACCCCGGCACAACCACCCGCAAAGGAGAGCCATGCGGCCGCGGCAGATCAGCGCCGTTCATCTCGTAAGCCAGCAGCGCCTCGCAGGACAGCGCCTTGTCCATCGGAATCGAACTGCCGTAGGCCTCGCGTTCGCCGTCGCGCCGGATGGTGTCCAGCCCCAGAAAAGCGGCATGGCGCGCTTGGTCGCTTCGCAGCCCGGCCGCTTTCAGGATATCGCCCAGACGCACTCCCGCCCATTCGGCGGTGCCAATGGCTTCAATCCCCCAGGCAAGCTGGTCGTCAATCGGTTTATACTCGACCAGCTCGCGCCGCCGATTGCCAGCGCATTGCAAGGTGGCGGTCAGGGTTCGCTTCTCGAAGCGGTTTTTGATATCATCAAGGCTTAGCGACAGGGCTTTGGAGACCAGCCCATGCACCCGCAGGCGATACCGGTCCCGATCCACTTGGGGAATGCGGGCATGATTGCGGACAAAAAACAGTTCGGTCGGAGTCAGAAATTCTTTCGCCAGCTGGCTGACCGGCGGGCCGGCGTTGAGAATGTCATCATAAGTTTTGGTGTCGCTGTGCTTGTCGGCGAGCGGCATCAAGCGGCCTCCTGAAAATGTCTAAAAACCCGCAGCTAAAACTCGCCGCCGATCAAATGTCCCAATTCGTCAATGCTGGTCTGGCTGACATCCGGCACTTCATAGACGCGCCCGGCATAGAACACAAAGATGCGGTCGCTATAAGCCACCAATTCATCCAACTCGGCCGAATTGAAGAGTATCGCCGCCCCTTTTTGACAGCAGGCTAACAGCTGCGTCCAAATCCAACGCGCCGAATCGACATCCAAGCCGCGCGTGGGCTGTTCTAGAATCAGCAGCTGCGGGTCATCAGGCAAGAGTCCGATAAGCGCCCGCTGCTGATTGCCGCCCGAAAGCTGTTCAATGGTATCCGCCGGGCGCCCTTTGATGCGATAGCGCTCAATCTGCGACTGGGTGCGCTTTTGCATCGACTTCCAGTCAATCCGCAGCCGGTCATCCGCCGCCAAAGCCGTATGTTCGGTCAGCGTCAAGCCAGCGATGAGGCCTTCTTCGAGTCGCCCGGCGGCGCCAAAGACACAGCCGCGATGGAAAAGCTGGCGATAGCTGGCATGGAGTATATTTTCGCCCTTCAGGCGCAGGCTGCCGCTGACCGCGCGCTGCAAGCGGGCGCAGGCGCGCATGAATAATTCCTGCCCGCTGCCATCCAGCCCGGCCAGTCCAATCACCTCGCCGGCATGGACAGTCATCGAAATAGCCTGCATAGCCAGCCGCAAGTCATGCGCCTGCAGCTTGTCGGCCACCAGGATCGGCGCGCCCAATTCAATCCTTTGGCGGCTCTGCGCCCCCAATTCCTCGCCGAACATAAGCGTCACCAGCTGCTGTTTGGTTTCGGCAATGACGGCGCCGGTCAGCCCGTCGTCGGCCGCCGGCATGTCCATCGCGCCGACCAGGGCGCCGGCCCGCAGGACGACGACCTCATCGCAGAGTTCGATGACATCCTCCAGCTTGTGCGAAACCAGCAGGACAATCATGCCCTCGTCTTTCGCCAGCTTACGCAGGGCATCAAACAAAATGACTTTCTGCTCGGCAGAGATGCCGGTGGTCGGCTCATCCAAAATCAGCGTCTCGACCCCCAAAGCCAGCAGACGGATGATCTCCAACTGCTGCCGCTGGGCGATCAGCAGGCTGTCAATCGGCTGATGCGGGTCAAGCTCAAAGCCAAAGCGCCGCGTCAGCTTGCTCAAGGCTGCTTCAGCCTGCCGCCGGCGCAGCCGGATGCCTTGGCCGCCGCCATAAATGAAGTTTTCCAGCACGGTGAACGCGCCCACATCCAGCGGGTCTTGCTGTAACATGCCGATGCCGTTGGCGATGGCGGCGGTTGGGCCAGTGTAGTCGATGATCTGGCCGTCAATCAGGATGTCGCCTTCGTCGGCCGGCTGAAAACCCGACAGAATTTTCATCAGGGTGGATTTGCCGGCGCCGTTTTCGCCCAGAATCCCGACAATCCGCCCTTCGCCGAAGGTTACGTTGATATCTCGGTTGGCTTGAATGGCGCCAAAGCGCTTATGGATGCGCCGCAGTTCAATGTCCATAGTCTGATTGTAACGCCGACTGTCGATTTGCACATCCAAAGGGAGGCTTCATTTTTTACCACAGAGGACACAGAGAAGCGCGATGCGGGGATAAAGTAATCGAAAAGGTTGCAGGAATTTTAATCCTGTGTTAGCTTATAGATACGGTCTTCCATGACCTGTATTGAGGATTCCGGTGGCAGAGTCGGGACGCTAACCAATTTCTGCCACCGGAACACCAAAACTCGCGAAAACCCGAAGGTTTTCAGTGTGAGTGTACCCCTTTTCTCGGCGGCGTGGAATACCGGCCTGTTTTGGCTTGTTTTGCGGGGCTGCTTTGCCATGAACCGAATCCTGTATGCCGCTGACTGCCTGGACGTTCTGAACGATGCCGCTGAACTGCCCGATGAATCGATTGACCTGATTTATCTCGACCCGCCTTTCAATTCCAACAGCAATTACAACCTGCCCTTCAAGGGGCGCGACAAAAGCCTCAAGCCGGTCGAGGCTTTCAAGGACACTTGGGAATGGACGGCGGCAGACGGCGGGCGGCTGGAGGAGATGGAAAGCGATCCGCGCACGCGTTCATTGGCGGCGATTGTCAAGTTCGCCCAGGAAATCGAGCAGGGACGCGGCGGACGGAGCCGAAAGCCGAGTCTGGCGGCCTATCTCATCAATATGTCGCTGCGCCTATTGGCCATGCGCCGCGTGCTGAAAGAGACGGGCAGCATTTATCTGCATTGCGACCCGACTGCCGGGCATTATCTCAAGCTGGTTATGGATGCGATATATGGACGCAAGAATTTTCGCAATGAGATTGTATGGTGCTATAGAGGAGCAAGCAACAGCTTATCATCTTTTCCCAAAAAACACGACATAATCTTGTTCTATGCAAAAAGCAGCGTTGCCCATTTTCAAATGCCATACTTGCCGATGAGCGACGAAGCGCGGGAACTGTTCAAACATGATGATGGCGATGGTCGCTTGTATAAGAAATGGAGCAACCATAAAACCTACTTGGATAAGCAAAAAGGACGAAAGCCGTTATCGTGGTGGGATGACATACCATCATTTATGACAGCATCTTCATCCAAAGAACGACTCGGCTACCCAACGCAAAAGCCACTCGCCCTGCTGGAACGCATCATCAAGGCCTCCAGCAAGCCCGGCGACATCGTGCTTGACCCCTTCTGCGGCTGCGGCACCACCGTTCACGCCGCCGAGAACTTGAAGCGCAGGTGGATCGGCATCGATATATCGCCCTTCGCCGCCGGACTCATCCGCGAGCGCATGGTCGATAACTTCCGTCCGGCTTTGGCGAAAAGCGACATCGTCATCCGCGGCATCCCGCATACGATTGAGGACGCCCGCGCCCTGGCCCAGCGCGACAAGTTCGAGTTTGAAAAATGGGTCTGCGGCTTCATCGGCGCCGAGGGGATGTTCCGCCAGCCGGGCGAACGCGGCGCCGACGGCGGCGTCGATGGCCTGCTCAAGTTCTATCGCTTTGTCCCCAAGAAAGTCGCCAAAGCCGAATATGCCATTGTCCAGGTCAAGGGCGGCAAAGTCAGCCCGGATGCGGTGCGGGCCCTGCGCGAAACGGTGAGCCGCTTGGGCGTGACGGCTGGCGTGATGGTCTGCTTTGAGCGGTATATGCGGACGGTCGAAAATCAGCGCAGCCATGACACCTTTGCCGATGTGTTTGGCAGCTACCCGGTCATTCAGGGCTACAGCATCGAGAATCTGCTGGCGAACGCGCCGCTGGACCTGCCGACTTACGGCCACCGACGAAAGGGCGGCCTGCTCGACTTGTAGCCGGCGCTAACGGCGCGGAATGACCTCAAGTATGATGACATGTTCGCTGCTGCGGGCATCATCGCCCCGATAAGCGACCGCGCTGATTTTATGAAACCCGATGCCGCGCGCCAGCCAATTCATGGTCACGCGAAAAACCGGCGCCGGCCCATCAACTGGCTCGGCGGTGTTGATGAGGACCTCATCGACATACAACTCAATCCGCTTTATGCCCGCCCGCGAATCGGACGCCAGAATATCAAGGTCAAAATCCAAGCCTTCCAAAACCTGCTGGCTGCTGGCGGGCGACAAAATCTCGATCTGGGGAATGTCCGGTGTTGGCATCGGAGTCGCTGTCGGTTTGGCGAGGCTGCAAGCGGCGAGCAGTCCCATACAGAACAAGCGGACGAGACGATAACGATGCTGGATGGCGAGTCTGAACATGCCAGCAGTATCCTTCAGACACAGCTGATTTGCAAGCGAAATCCATAAAACCATCTGCTTGCGGCGCGTGTTTATCATGTTATAATCGGGTCATTATTCCATAGCTGTACACCAGAAACAGGGTAGACAGGAACAGAATTTTTGCCGGAATTCGAGTCGCCGCCCGTACGTTTGCCGCAATTCATATTATTCACCTTGATGCTGCTGTTCCTGACCGCGCCGGCGGGGGAAGTTCGCGCCGCCAGCATCGCGGTAGATGAGAATTGCAGCCTGCGCGATGCGATTGCGGCCGCCAATCAAGACGCCGCCGTCGGTGGATGTCCGGCCGGCAGCGGCGCAGATACCCTTACGCTGACGATAGACATCACGCTGACAGAAGCGCTGCCCGCCATAACCGCCGGCATGACCATCGAGGGCAATAACCATAGCATTAGCGGCGATGATCAATACAGCATTCTTGTCGCTGACGAAAGCCGGCTCGTTGTCAATAATCTGACCCTTGCTCAAGGAGTTGGCGGTGTCTTTGGCGGCGGCATCTATGCCAGGGACAGTCAGGTCGAGATTATCAACAGCGAGATCAAAGACAGTTCGGCTGCCGCCGGCGGCGGCGTCTATTTTTCCAGTTCTAATGGAACGCACACCCTGGACATTGCCGGCAGCAGCTTGACCGGCAACAGTTCTGCTGGGGATGGCGGCGCCCTGAAAATTGACGGGGGCGCTGTGACCATCAAAAGGAGCGGCTTTGCCTTCAACACAGGTGATAAAGGCGGCGCGATTGAAAACACAAACGCGGCCCTGCACATCGAAAACAGCACTTTCAGCGGCAACGAAGCCAGACTCGGCGGCGGCTTGAGTTCATTTGGCGCCGAAGTCACCCTCGCCCACACCACCTGGGCTTATAATTCAGCCAGTGAGACCGGCGGCGCCGTTCATTTGGAGGGCTGGAACGGGACGATTAAGCTGCGGAATACCTTAATGGCAGGCAGCCGGGAAGGCGGCGATTGCATCAGTGGCCTTAACCCCGCCAGCATCACAGAAAATGTCGCCAGTTTTATCCAGGATGGCTCCTGTTCACCGATGCTGGCCGGCGACCCCATGCTTGACGAGGCGGCCGGTTCGCCAGCTTACTTTCCACTTAGGGCCGGCAGCGCGGCGATTGACCGCGCTGATGACCGCTATTGCCTGGCAGACGATCAATCCGGAACGGCCCGACCGCAAGGCGCCGCTTGTGAGATTGGCGCTTATGAAGTCCCAGCGACGACAGAGCCGCTGGCGGCATTGCTGGATGCCTCGCCGACGGCAGCATTGACGTCCTCGCCAACATCATCGCCGACGGCAGCGCCAGCGTCCTCGCCGGCGGCAACCCTAACGTCTTCGCCGGCGGCAACCCTAACATCAGAGCCGCCGGCAATGACATCAGAGCCGCCGGCAATGACATCAGAGCCGCCGGCAATGACATCAGAGCCGCCGGCAACGTTGACACCTTCGCCGTCGCCGGGCGATGCCACCCCGCCCGCAGCTGCCGCCAGGCTCGGGTTAGTCGCGGCGGCATTTGTTCTGGTAGGCGCGGTCATGGTATATCGGCTCCGTAATGAAGCCGGTCAAAGTCTCGTCGAGTACACTTTGATTCTCGCCGTGGTCGCCGTGGTGATCATCGTTATCCTGGCGCTGATAAGCCCGTCCATTGATAACATCCTGGCTAATATCATCAAACAGCTTAACACCCCCCGATGAATCCTGGCTCCGCTTTTCAGTCGCCTTGCGCCAAACGGGTCGAGATTCGCTATACTGCAAGCCTCTGGCAAACAAATTGAAAGCGCGGCGGCATGAAAATTGAACGCATCGAAACGTATATCGCCGAACAGCGATTGGAAACGCCCTTTTATTTCTCTCAATTTGGCTTCGACAGACGTCAGGTTTGTCTGGTGAAAATCATGGCGGCCGATGGCAGCTATGGCTGGGGCGAAGGCTATGGCCCGGCCGGAGTGATTCAAGCCGGGATTGAGTACCTGGCGCCCCAGGTCATCGGCGAAGATCCGCTCCATGTTGAGGCTGTCTGGAGCAAGATGTATCGACAATCGCTGGATTATGCGCGGCGCGGCGTGCTGGTGGCCGCCATCAGCGCCGTTGATATTGCGCTCTGGGATTTGCGCGGCAAACAGCTGAATCAGCCGGCGTCGGTGCTGCTGGGCGGGCGGCGGCGCGACAAAATCAAGGTGTATGCCACTGGCATGTATTTTACCGCCGCCGATGATCTGCCGGGCAAGCTGATTGACGAAGCGAAAACCTACGTCGACCAGGGTTACCAAGCCGTGAAGATGAAGGTTGGGCTGGGTGTCGCCCAGGATGTGCGCCATGTGCGGGCGCTGCGGCTGGCGGTTGGCGAGGAGATTGATTTGATGGTGGATGCCAATCATGCCTATTCGCGCAGCGAGGCGCTGTCGTTTGCGCGGCAGGTCGAGCCGCTGAACATCCGTTTCTTCGAGGAGCCGCTTTCGCCCGAGGATTATGAGGGCTATCGCGAACTGCGCCAAAGGACAGATATTCCCATCGCTGGCGGCGAATGCGAATACCTGATGGCCGGCTTTCGGCATCTGCTGACCAATCAATGCGTGGATATCGCCCAGCCCGATATTTGCGCCGCTGGCGGCCTCAGCGAAGTCAAGCGGATCGCGGCGCTGGCGAATGCCTTTCAGACAAATATCATTCCGCACAGCTGGGGCACCGGCATTGCTTTCGCCGCCGGCCTGCATCTGGTCAGCGCGTTGGATGTCGTGCCGGGCAGACTGCGTATGCCGCCGCCGCTGCTGGAAATGGACCGTTCGGAAAATCCGCTGCGCGACCAGCTGACGACGCCGCTTTTTCAGGTCGAGGATGGCGCGGTGGCTGTCCCGACCGCGCCTGGATTGGGCGTGGATGTAGACGCGGATATGCTGGCGCGGTTTACTGAACCAATGGTGCGGGTTTAGAGGCTGAATTGAGCGATGGATAAAGGCACAAAGCCACTCTCATCAGCTTGTAAGCCGTCCCATTGAACCAAAACATTAAACATCGCCATGACATAAGCCAAACGCATTTCAAAATAGTCCCAAACTCGATGGGTCAAACGTTTGAGACCACAGACCCGCGTCAGCATCGAGAAAATCGTTTCGATACGCATGCGGTCATTCCATTCGCCTCTCTTACAGACTCGCAGATTGGTCGGATGCCAGCCCTGCCTGACAAAATGCCAGTCGCCAAACACCACCATTTGGTCAGCGACCCCATCAACCAAGCTCTGAAAAGCGCTGCCATCGTAGACATTAGCCGTATCACAAGCCCAGTCCACCACCAAGCCGAGATGATTGACCAACAGACACAGCTTGCCACCGACAATCCAGCGCTTGTTGGAATAGCCTTGCCGTCCAATCTGACACCGACTGCGCCCCTGTCGCCGCGGATGGATCAGTTCAATGCCAAAGCTGTCAATCAGCCCCAGCATGGATGGCGCTGCCAAAAAGCGCGACAGATGAACCTGCTGCTTCTTTAACGTCCGGAAGAAGCGGGTGCGTTCCAGCAAGTTGGGAAACAAGTTGCCGAAGTTGCGCGAAATCCAACGATAGAAGGCACGCGAGCCACCGCCTTTGAGGGCAAACAGGATGCCCAGGGTCACTAATTCACTCGGATGCATCTTAGCTTGGCTGTGTTTGGAGACATCTTTCATTTGATCATCTACACGGCAGAACAATTCTATGATAAAATCGCTGTCAGTCACGGCTTCACTCCTTACTTTTTGTTGTGACACTTCAAGTTTAGAGTGTTTGCCGTGATTTTCAACTAGCACCATTGGTTACTGAAAGCCGCCCGGCATGAAGAAGCCGATGCGCTGGACGAGATTCAGGCGCCAGGCGGGCGAATCGCCGGCGCCTAATCGCTTGGCGGGACCGCCGCCAAGACCGGCAAGCCAGCAGCGGATTCCACATCTTCCCGCCGCCGCACGATGCTGCTTTCAAGATATTCCAGCGCAAACGCGGTCACCGCGCCGACAAAGCCGCCGGCAAGCAGACCGACCAGGGTATTGACGGCCAGATTGGGGCTGGCGCGGAAAGGCACTGGATTGTCCTGCAAACGGGCTTCGATGCGGTCTTCGCGGCGGGCCTGCTGGTTCAGGTCATTGCGATATTCCAGCAGCAGCCGTCCCCAGGCCTCGGCGATGCGAACGGCTTCGCCGGGGGCTTTGTGTTCGGCATCAATCTGGATGACCAGGCTGGTTCGGTCGGCGGCGATGGTCACATCCGAGCGCAGCCGCGCCGGCGTCATATCCAGCTGCAAGCGGTCAATGACTTGGGCGGCGCGCAGCGAACTGTCGAGATAGGCGACGTGGTTGTTGAGAATCTGGATGGCGGCTTGGGTCAGGCCAAAGTCGCTACGGCTGGGGACAATCAGCACTTTTTGCGTGGCTCGATAGACCGGTTCCAGTTGGCGGCTGAACAGGAAAGCCGCGCCGGCCGCAATCGCCGCCAGCAGGATGATCATCCAGCCGCGCCGAACAAGAATTGTCCCGTAATCGACAAGGTTCATGCCGCCTCCCCTTTGATTTTCATCGTGGACATATTGTAACTGGATTGCCGGGCGGGTCAAGCGCTTTGTGTCTTTCCCTCATGTTCGCGTCGCGGTTATGACATCCTCAAAGACTTGTTCCGCTATAGAGATGCAAATATCAAGATGTCCCGAAGCACAGTCAATCGCGAATCGAGAACCTCGCAATTTCCAGTTCGCGTTCAAACTGACTTTGAAGCCCGCCTTGATTATCGAGCACGGCGCCTGGCTGACTGACCTGGGAGTCAAAATCGTAGACAATCAATTTGGCTGTATAGTCGCCTTCGGCTAACATTGAAATATCCACCGCATGAACGTATCCAATTCCGATCACATTATCGTACTGCTGGACTTTCTCTCCCTGTGCATTGAATATCTGTATCGAAAAGCCGTATGGATCATCGGATGTTCTAGACCACCAAAAGGAAAACGTTATTTGATCGGAATCTATTTCATGCAATAGGTTAAGAAGGAGAATTCCGCTGTCGTAGAAAACTGCGAATGGACTTGGTGTGTCGGTTAATTCGCGCAGAACCCTGTCATAATTCTGTATAATGAAGCAGCTGCCGCGCAGGTCTTCCAATCGATAGATGGCTGCGAACTTGTCCTCGTATGACGACGGCGCATCGATAAAACTTTCACTAATACGAAATTGTCCATGCACCCACCTCGCTTTGGACGAATGATGCAAAATGATATGCGAAAATCCATCATCGATAAGGTCATTCAAGGCAGACAGATATTTTGCCTGATGCGACATACATTGCACGTTGGATTTTGTGTGCCACGCGTTAAGCAGGTAATTCTCTTTTATGTATGTGTAAGCATCGGGCGGGGTGCGTGTAGCGAGCCCCTCAACCTGTGGATAGCCGCTGAGTGTCTGGTAAAATAGATACAGTTTTGAGTTTGGGCGGCCCATGGGCAGGTTGATCAGGCGGATCGAATCCTGGTCTTCTTCCAGCCGAAGCCAATCCAGGAATGCGATTTCTGCGTCAGTGACAATCCGTTCCTTTGGTGTTCGGTAGTATTCAAATGCGACCAGAGCGATGCAAATCAGGATGATCCGCGGCCGGCGCCGCGCCGATACTGATTGCAGAAGCGCTATGAGCCCATAACATGACAGCATCGCCAAAGGCAGCAGCACGCCAATCTGAAACCGGTCGAGTACATAAAATCCCTCGAATACGGCTGGAATTATCTCATCCAGATAGTGCTTGGGCAGGAGTATGTCGGTAAACTCCTGGGTGTTTATTTTGAGCACAGAACCGAGTCGCAAAGTAAAAAAGGGCAGGATAAGGAGCAGCCACGGCAGCATCTTTCGGCGATGAATGGCGCTGAAAATGCCAAAACCAATCAGAAAGAGCGGGACATATCCCAGATAAGATGCGTTCCATCGCCAAGAAGGATCTGCTAGCTGGACAGCGCTTGTGGCTGTTTGATTGGCGATGAGGTGGTTTACGATGGGGTGTTCATAATTGATGAAATACTGAAGCAGATCATTTTCGTACTCTTGCCCGCCGGATTTATTGAGCGCATCTCCCAAAGCCCGGGAATCGGCGATCATCGGATAGACGCGGAAGATGCTGATTGACCCGATAATAACGAATAATAGGGTTATCCTTAGCCAGAAATTTGAGTTTTTCCACCGCGAACGAGCAAAGTACAAAATATACAGACCGAGCGTAAGCAAAGTGACAACATAAATATACAGTCCAATAAACGCGGTCAGCCCAATAAGCGCGCCCGATATTCCGATGAACAGCCACCGCTTTTCGAGTATGGCGCGGTGGAAGAAATAGAGCGCCAAAGGCAGCGCTGCGATAAAGGTTACTCCCGGATGCGGAGAACGCCCGACAATATATCCGCTCAAACCGAATATGACCGCGCCGAACAGGCTAATCCACTTGTCTTTGAGCAGGTATAGAAGATAGATGTATGCCGACAGCGCTGCTGAAAAAATGATGAGCAGATATGTCAGGTTATAGGCGTTTGAAGCCGGCATGATTGTCTGCAAGCCGCCAAATACCAACATATGCGGGATGCTAAGGATATGATAATTCAGCGGCAGTCCATCTGGATAAAACGATAAATCTGTGAAATAAAAATCCGCTTCGCCGGCGAGGATTAATTTGCCGTACCAGGCATTCCAAAACTCAATCCATATATCATTATTATTGGACGGCAGCCAAAAGACGGTGGTATCAAAAACATGGACGATGGCCGGCCAGGTCAGCGCCATAATCAGAATGCCAACAGTAACGATAAAGTGTAGATGATTGCGAAGTACCTTGAACATGTCTGCCTGTTTCTATGAAGCAGCCTCTTGATGCGGCCGTTTCATAAAATCTAACAGCGAATATCAGATAGGCAATGTATAAAAACAGCCCGACCGAGCATAACTTTTTGCGCTGGCGCTTGGAGCGCGGGTCAAGAATGCGAACGAGCCGCAAACATTCAGCCTGACCATCCACGGAGCCATGGCGGCGGCGCTAATCCCAGGTGCGCCGGTCAAGGATTGTGCGCGCTTTGCCGTCGATGCCGCCGGCTTCCACAAAATGAACCGCATCAATACGCAGCCGCACCGCCTGCTGTGCCAGAGCTTGCAGCTTCGCCGCCACTCCCTGCCCAGATGCGCCGGCATTCAACTCGACGTGGACGGTAACGATGTCTCTGTTTTCGGGACGGGTGATGATGACCTGAACAGCCTTGATTTCAGGGAATTGCATGACCGCGTGCTGGAGTTGATTCGGATGCAGGAACATGCCGCGCACTTTGACCGCATCGCCGCTGCGTCCAAATAACCCCAGCAGCTGCTGCCCCTCGCATTGCGGCCGCGGCGCCAAGGCGCCGAGGTCACCGGTGCCAAAGCGAATCAGAGGATAGGCTTTGTTGAAGGTCGTGACCACAATTTCCCCGCTTTCGCCATCGGGCAGCAATGCGCCGGTATCGGGGTCGCAAATTTGAAGGTACACATTGGGCATAATGCGAAAGCCTTGCAGCCCCTTCATGCTAAAGCCCAAAAAACCGAGGTCGGCTGTCCCATAGACCGATGTGGTTTTCATGCCATAGTCGCCTTCAAAGCGCTGCCGTTGGCGGTCTGTATAGGGTTCGGCTGAAAACAGCGCTTTTTTAAGCGGCGCTGCGCCGGGTCCCATGCCCTTCGCTTCGGCTTTGTCCAGCAGGGTCATCAAATAGCTGGGCTGCCCGACGAAGCCGGTCGCAGCCAGCGCCGTCATCAGCATAATCTGCAATTCAGTATTGCCCGGCCCCGTCGGTATGACCGTTGCGCCGCAGCGCCGAATGCCTTCATCCAACAGGATGCCCGCCGGAGTCAGATGATACATAAAGGTGTTGAGGACGCGGTCGCCGCGCCCGATGCCGATGGATTGAAAAGGCGCCAGCAGGCTCTCGGGATCCTCGGGCGGGGGCTGCGGGTCATAGATAGGACCCGGCGAAATATAGATGCGCGGCAGGTCGCGCGGGTCAATCGTCAGGAAACCGCCAAACGGCGGATTGGCATGATGAATTGCCGCCAGCCGGTCTTTGCTCAATACCGGAATCCTAGCGAGGTCAGCGGCGGTTTGAATATCAGCCGGCTTGAGCCCGGCGCCGTCCAGCCAGGCGGTTATGGCCGGCGCCCGTTCATAGGCATGGCGCACCAGGTCTTGAATGCGTTGATTGATGCTTGTCACAAGCTCTCTCCATTGGGTTATCGAGCGGTTATATCGAGGCGCTTCAGCTTATCCCAGCCAGCGTTTGCGCCGCTTGTAATGTTTGACTTCGCGATAGTTCTTGCGCCCGCCAGCTTGATTGAGACCCAGATAAAATTCTTTGATGTCCTCATTTTCACGCAGCTGCTCGGCGGGTCCGTCCAATACGATGCGCCCGTTTTCCATCACATAACTGTAATCAGCCAGTTCAAGCGCGGCGCGGGCATTCTGTTCGACAATCAGCACCGACATCCCTTCCTGTGCGTTAATGTCACGGATGATCTGAAAAATTTCCCCGACCAGCATCGGCGCCAGCCCCAGCGATGGCTCATCCAGCATAAGCAGCTGCGGGTGCGCCATCATCGCGCGCCCAATGACCAGCATTTGCCCTTCGCCGCCCGACAGATAGCCACTGACGCGCCGCGACAAATCGCGCAGGCGGGGGAAATAGTGATACACCCGTTCCAGGTCATCTTTGATATGCCGCCCGCCCCGATAGACCATGCCGCCAACCCGCAGGTTCTCCTCGACGGTCAGATGACGAAAGAGCAGGCGGCCTTCAATGACTTGCACCAGACCTTGACGCACGGTCTCCTCGGCCGATTGGGTGTCCACGCGTTCGCCGCCCCACAGGATTTGGCCGCGCGTGACTTCGCCCAGTTCGCTCTTCAGCAGGCCGCTGACAGCTTTCAGCGTAGTTGATTTGCCGGCGCCATTCGGCCCCAAAAGCGCCGCGACCTTGCCCGGCTCGACTTGCAGGGTGATGCCGCGCAAGACCAGAATGACGCTGTTATAGACGACCTCGACATTATGGATCGATAAGGCGCGGGCTGCTGTGAGTTCGCTTGATTTTTCTCGGACAGCCATCGGCATGCACATTGCTGTTTTGGCAAAATCGAAAACAGGATGACCTCAAGCCACCCTGTCAAATGTCAGCGTTTCAAAGCTATTCGCCGCCCCGCAGGTTGGGAACCGTTTGGAAGTCGGTCAAGGGGATAATGATCGGGACGAACATTCTGCTCCCATCGCCAGGATCAATGAGCATGGCATCGGCTGGGCTGGTGGCCGGCGCCGACATATCGGCATTGGCATAAGCCAATCGAGCGATGCGATTTTCGCTGGTGTCGCGCATGCCGTCCGGATAGGCGAAATTGTACAGACCGCCAAGCACCTCATAGTCCATGCTTTCGATAGCGGCGCGGAAGTCAGCGCCGGTGATGGATGCCACATCTCCGCCGGCCGCGTTGGCGGTGCGGATATGAAGCTCGACAATGCTGTCCATAATCCCCCAAGTCAGCAAATAGGCGATATTGCGCTCTGGAATCGAACGTTGATTGGCGGCATGCTGCATGGTGACGAACTGAACCGATGGCTCGCTGGCTTCAGTCCACCAGCGGAAAGGCATGGAGCCGTACATGCCGTTGACCGAAGGCAGACCATCGGCCCTCAAGGCGCGCTGACCAAGCAGCCCAACGCTGGTATCCATCACCCAGTTGACGCCGGCGAGGGCAATCTCATCTTCCATGCCCAAATCCACCAAGGTGGACGCAATCAGCGCCGGCCCCGTCGCCAGCGTATTAGTGTAGATGATGGTTGCTCCAGCATCAACCGCGTTTTGAACCTGTGTCAGAATATCGGTATCCGTTGGCAGGAAGGTTTGCGGCTCGTCAAGGACTTCCACGCCGAGCCCGGTGCAGTAAGCATCGGCGGCCGGTTCAGTGCCAGACAGACCGAAGGCAGTCGGCCAAGTGACGTGACCGATCACCGGGTCGGGGAAGGCCTCTGGATTGGCGGCGACAAATTCGCAGAATGAACCAAACTGATTGATGTAAAGCGGGTTGCTGGCGAAAAGCCATCCCGGTGTCTGACCATCTTCGCCATAGAGGCTTTCGATTGAACCTGCCGAAATCAGACCAACAATCTCATCCTCGGCCAGCTGCTCGCGCAGCAGTTCGCCATCTGCTGAACTGTAGAGCACCAGCAAGTCAAGGTCGTCGCCGTATTCGCTGGTGAAGCGGTCATAGGCGCTCTGGGCCGCCTCCAGGTTGCCGCCGGTGTCTTCATAGATCTGCCGCACTTCGGCGCCGCAGACGCCGCCCTGGCTGTTCCAGTAGGCGATACTGTCGTCCAGCGCCGATACAATCGGCTGGGTGATAAAGGCGAAGGGCCCGCTTAAATCACCGAAATGATAGATCGTCAGTGTTTCGCCGGACAAATCGAATTCACATTCGGTCAGACTGCTCGGATAGTCCACCATGTTCTGGGCAAGGGCCGGAACGGCGACTATGATGAACGCGAGGCTAAGCAGTAAATTCAGTTTTTTCATGTGGCTTGGAATCCTTTCAGACTAGGTGAATGTTGTATGCAGCGAAAATGCAATGCTGCCAATATAGCTTATGCCAGATTGTCCGTTTAGGCAACTAATAGGAATAGGGTCGGATCTTCCAGGCGACTTTCAGCGTCTCCCAGCGATGGGCAATGCCGCGCGGTTCCAGCGCGAGAAATACGATCAGCGCCATCCCAAAGACAATCGGATTGATGGCGCTGGTGATGTTCACGCTATCGACAAAGGGCAGCAAGACCGGCAGGATTTCAGTCAGTCCCGGGCGAATCATGGGAATAAAGGCTTCTTGCAGAGCGCGGATGAATGTCACGCCAAACATCGCGCCCAGCGGAAAACCGGCGCCGCCGATAATCAGCATCGCCAGCATCTCAATCGAGATATCGAGTTGGAACATATCCAGCGACAGACTGTTGCGCTCGAATGCCAGCAGACAGCCGGCTGTCCCGGCATAAACCGCGCTCAAAAAGAAAGCGCGGAGTTTATAGGCAAAGACATTGATGCCCAATAGCTCGGCTGCCAGGTCGTTGTCGCGTATCGAGATAAAGGCGCGGCCGGTGCGCGTGCGAATGATGTTGCGCGCCAGGAACATCAGCAGGACCGCCAGCGGCACAATAATGTAATACATGGCGATATTGCTGGCGAAACTCAGCGCCTTGCTTCGGCGGACGATTGCGCTGAAGGCCGCCGAAGCCTCGTCGGCGATGATGGCGGCAGTGTATTCGCCCGCTTTGCTGGCGATATAAGACAAGCCGACGACCTGACCGGCCTCATCTTCAATCAACGTCATGCTGACATCACCGCCCGGCACAGTGTCTCCGTTGGCGTCGGTGAGTTCAATGGCTGGATAAGCGCCAGCCACGGCAGTGAAACGGACGGAGATCACATCGACGAAATAAGGGTCGCCGGCTTGGAAAATCAGCCGCGTCTCATCATTCAAGACGTCTTCGGCATAAGCGCCAAAGGGCCCGATGATCGGCGCCGGAACGCTCAAGGGGCGGGCGCCGCCGGTCAAGTCTTCCAGCGGATAGCGCAAAACCCAAGGGATAATGAATTGGGCTGCCAGGGTGGCCATCGCCAGGTAAAAACCCTTGACGCGCAGGGAGGGCAAGCCAAATATCAGACCAATGGCGCCGGTCAGCAGCGCGCTGGCCGGCAAAGTCAGCCAGAAGGAAAAGCCCAGTTCCCGCGCCAGGACCGCCGAGCCGTAAGCCCCGACAGCCATAAATGCAGCGTGCCCCAGCGAGATTTGCCCGGTATAGCCCACCAGGATATTCAAACCCTGTACGGCAATCACAAAAATAGAGATGCGGGCAATCAGACCGATGTACTGGTCGCCGATGAGACCGATGCCCAGCGGGCCAGAAACAGACAGCAAAGGCAGCAGCAGCAAAGCGAAGAATGCCAGATTCTTCCACATCTTGTCCCGCGGGGTGCGGTCAATCGCCATATCCTGTTCGTAGCGGGTGTCAAATACCCCGGCCGGATTGATGTTGGTCATCGGCTCTCCCTAAACAGCCTTCTTGGTCGGGTCAGTTGCGCCGCGCATCCCGCTGTGCCCTAGATGCGCTCGATTCGCTTTTCACCAAATAATCCATCTGGACGAATCACCAGCGCCAGCATCAGCACAGCATAAGGCGCGAGGTTGGTGCCGACCTGCTCCGATGAGTTAAGCAAGGTGCCGAATTGTTCTACGATGCCGATAATCATCCCGCCGATTAAGGCGCCGCTGATGGATTCCAGCCCGCCCAGCAGCACCGCCGGAAAAACGCGCAGCGCGACAAAATTGATGTTGAGCGACAAACCGACCGCCCCGCCTTGCAAGACGCCGGCGATGCTGGCTAAGAAGGTTGCAGCCGACCAGGTAATGGCGAGAATCACGCGAACGCGCAGTCCAACCGACTGTGCCAGCTGTTGATCTTCCGATGTCGCCCGCATCGCCAGCCCAATGCTGGTATAGCGGAAAAACAGAATAAAGCCGACAAAGGCGGCAATCGCCAAGATAAAGGCAATGACCAACTCGACCCGTATAATCGCGACGCCATCCAGAGCGTCCTTGAAGGCATCCAGGCGGATCGGCTTGAATTTGCTGCCGGTGTTCGGATCCACAAAGACCGGCAGATTCAGTTCCACCGTGCCCCAAACAATCTGGGTCGCGCCATGCAGGACTTCGGCGACGGCAAGCGTCATCAGAACGGCGGTGAAGAAGGGCTGTCCGATGAGCGGGCGAATGGCGAAGCGCTCAACCACCAAGCCAGTCAGGATGGCGCCGGTCAATGTTCCAGTCAGGGCGTGCATCCATTGCCATTCGATGCCGCCGAAGGTCATCAGCAGGGTCAGCAGCAGGGTGCCGCCGCCGGCTGTCATCAAACGGCGCGGCGCCATCAGGCTGCGGACGCTGACGGTGGTCATAACCATCAGCATGGCGGCGGCGGCCAGCAAGGCGGCCCCCGCGACCGAAATCTCGCTCGCGGTGAAGAAGCTCCAGAAGATCATCCCGCCGATGACCATCATCCAGCCATGGGCGAAGTTAAACACGCCCGAGGCTTTGTTAATCACCACGATGCCCAGCGCAACCAGACCATACACCCCGCCAACCAGAATCCCCGAAATGAGGGTTTGGACGATGCGAGCCGCTTTTTTGTCAGCCAGCTGGTTTTGCAAAAACAGCAAAATGACAGCGGCGACGACGACATAGAATAGCTGCTTTTTGTGTTGATTGACCAATTCTGACATCGATTTATTCCCTCATCAGACATCCGATACGCGCAGTTCCGTTTCGATAGTTCCCGTGCGCCCGTCGCGGTATTTCACTTCGGCGCTGACGCGGACCTCCCGTTGGCCGCCATAGATGGCTTCGAGCAGATCGCTGTATTTTTCCTGCAGGGCGCCGCGGCGCAGCTTGCGGGTGCGGGTAAGCTCGGCTTCATCGGCGTCGAATTCCTTGTGCAGAATCACAAAGCGCTTGACCTGCGAATAGGCTGGCAGCGAGTCGTTCACCTGCTTGAGTTCTTGGCGGATGATATGACAGACTTCCTCCCGCTGCGACAGATCGACATACGTGGTAAAGGCGATCCCCCGCTTTTCTGCCCAGCGCGACGCGTTCTGAAAGTCGATAACGATAATCGCCGCGACAAAATCCATCTCCTTGCCGCCGATAGTCATCATATCCTGAACATAAGGGCTGAACTTGACGCGCCCTTCAATATACTGTCGGCTGAATCGCTCGCCATTGGACAGTTCAATCAAATCAGCCACGCGCTCCAAATAGATGAGATGCCCGGTGTTCTCGTCGATATGCCCGGCGTCGCCGGTATAATACCAGCCTTCACAGTCCAGAGCTTCGCCAGTCTTTTCGGGGTTCTTGTAATAGCCTTTGAACTGTGATTCAGTTCGTATCAGGATTTCCTGATTGCTGGCGATTTTAATCTCGACGCCCGGGATAATGACCCCCACCGTCTCGAAGCGCACATCGCCGCGCAGATGCAGGGTGCCAAAGCTCTCGGTCGAGCCGTAAAACTGGCGCAGTTCGATGCCGATGGCGCGGAAGAAGCGAATCACATCGGAGCTTAACATGGCGCCAGCCGTCAGGACGTTGCGGGCGCGGGTCAAGCCAAGTTTGTCGCGCAGGGGCTCAAAAACAGCGAACTCGCCCAGCCAGCGCAAAAATCGCAGCGGCGGCGGAATCGGACGCTGTGCATCTTCAAGATCAATGGCGCGGTAGGCGACGGGCATAAACCATTGGTAGAGTTTGCGATTGAGCCAAGTGCTGTCATGGATGCGAAATTGGACCACGCGCGAAAGATTTTCCCAAACGCGGCTGGGGAAAAGAAGCCCGGCCGGGGCGATCTCGCGCATATCCGTGGGCACAGTTTCCGGCCCTTCGGGAAAATTAACCTGTACGCCGTTGAGCAGATGGGCGGTAAAGCCAAATGCCTGTTCGGCAAGCCAAGCCATCGGGCTGAATGACAGCCAGTTATCGGATTGCAGGCTGTCGATGTAATCAAAGCTGATGGCGTTGCCGTAGATCAGCTGATGGTGGGTGATTTCGGCGAATTTTGGCCGGCTGGTTGTGCCGGAGGTCATGCTTAGGATGATGGTGTCCATGGCTTGAGTCGCCTTTGCCATGGCGGCGAAGCGGTTTGGATGCTGCTGACGGCAGGCGCGGCCTATGGCTTCGATTTCGCCGTAGCTTGCCAGCCAGTCATCCTCATAACTCCACAGCCCGCGCGCCTCCCAATAGATGACTTTGAGAATCTGCGGGATTCGCGGCTTGATGGCCAGCGCTTTATCGACCTGCTCCTGGTCATGGGCGCAGATGAAGGTGGCGTCGGTGGACTTGACCACAAAGTCGAGATCTTGCGGGCTGGCGTCGCTGAAGACGCAGCAGCTTTTGCAGTGAAGCGCGTGGGCGGCGATTTGCGCCCAATACATTTCCGGGTCATTTTCGCCTATAATAACTACGGTGTCACCGGCTTGCAATCCGAGCTTGAGCAAGCCCATGCCAAAGCTGACGACATGCTCATAAACCTCATTCCAACTGTATTCCTGCCAGATGCCATAGCGTTTTTTGCGCTGCGCCACCTGATCGCCAAGCTGCTTGACCTGCATGAGAAAGTTCTTCGACAGGGTATCCAGTTCGGGCGCGATGGGCTGGACCTTGCCGGGCAGGCTGGAGGTGAAGACCTTGCCGCGGGCGGCCTCGCGGTAGGGGATGCTTTGCGGCGCAGTCATGATCAGCCATCTCCTTCGCCGAGGTAAGCATTGATGACGGCTTCATTCTGGCTGATTTCAGCCGGCGTCCCCTCGCCGATTTTGACGCCAAAGTCAATCACGGCAATGCGATGCGAGATATCCATAACCAGACCGATGTCATGTTCAATCAGCATGATGGCTGTACCCTGCAATTCGTGAATGTCGAGGATGAACCGCGCCATATCCTCTTTTTCTTCAACGTTCATCCCCGCCATCGGTTCGTCCAATAGCAGGAGCGTGGGTTCAAGCGCCAGCGCCCGACCCAGTTCGACCCGTTTACGCAGCCCATAGCTCAAGGCGCCGACGATGGACTTGCGAATCGGTTCCATTTCGAGAAAGTCAATGATTGCTTCCACCCGCTGCCGATGAGCGAT
The DNA here is from genome assembly GCA_965203755.1 of Phototrophicaceae bacterium. Taxonomy (GTDB): domain Bacteria; phylum Chloroflexota; class Anaerolineae; order Aggregatilineales; family Phototrophicaceae; genus UBA6055. Next base: position 2,179,645 of record OZ241910.1, read on the forward strand.
TTCTTCGCGCTGCGCCGCTCCCCAAAACAAGGCGCCGGCCAGCATATTCGTTTTCATGTGGATGTGCCGGGCGGCCATCAGGTTGTCGAGTACGGTGGCATTGGTATAGAGCGCGATGTTTTGGAAGGTGCGCGAAATGCCGCGCGCGGCGCGTCTAAAGGGCGGTATATGCGAGATGTCTTTGCCCTCAAAGAGTATCCGACCTTCCTGCGGCGAATAGAAGCCGTTGATGCTGTTGATGAGGCTGGTCTTGCCGGCGCCATTGGGACCGATAACTGCGAAAATCTCACCTTCATTGACCCGAAAATCCACATTTCGCAGGGCCTGGATGCCGCCAAAACGCAGGGAAATGCTGTTGACATGTAACTTTGTCGGCATAGCGATCCTCGGATTTTGACAATAAATCTATTAACGTGTTCTTTCCGATTAGGACGTATAGCGTCGCCGACACCGCTTGCATTGATATCGCTGGCTGCCGGCGCAGGTGCGATTGGCTTTGATCTGATTGTCTGTCGCTTGACAGTAAGGACATGGGTTCATCTCTGTATCTTAGCACATATCTATATACTTAGACACTCCCAAGCAAAAGCACAGCGCGGGTGTTGCTAAGGAAACGGCAATCCCTGCCGCTGGGTGAATGGCCGCGTAAGGCGCGCGCATTAGCTGATGGGCTTGGCGCGGTTGGCTATTCGATAATCAAGACCTCGTCCAGGGTCAGCGCGTCGGCATCCCCCACCCTAACCCGCGCGCCCGAAGTCGGATGATACCAGCCCAGCCGCAGGCGGTGCTCGCCGGCCGGCAAGGCGGCAAAGGCATGGCGGGTGGTCACATATTCATCGGCAATCCAGCCGGTTGTCGGCCGCGTCCAATCGACTGGAACGCCATCCCATTGCGCGGCTATCAGGTCTTCCTCGTCCAGCACATGCACAAACAGACGCAAACTGTCGGTCAGCGGCGCTTTCGTCTGCCACACCAAGCGGAGCTCCGTCGGCGTGTCCAGGCTGAACCCGCGCAGCGCGATGCCATTGACCCATTCGGCGGCCGATGCGAAGGCAAAGTCAGGCGCCGCAAAATGACGCGGCGGACTGTGCAGGCTCATTCGCTGGTCGAGCCTAATGATATCCCCCAGTGGCTTCTGCGCCGCATCCAGCAGGCGAAGCCCAAGCTGATAGCTGCCGGCCGGGATATTCGGCGGCGCAATCAGGCTGTGATGACCGCGATTGATTTCGCCAAGCCGCCAATCGCGGAAGCGGCGCCCATAGACCAGAGGCCGCGGCGCCGAAGCAAAGACCCCATCGCCCGCTTCATCATCATTCAGCCACAGCATTTGCGCCAGCAAATCATGTTCATCCGCCGGCATGGCGCGCAGCTTTTGCCAAGTCCAGTCAAAACGCAATTCATCCCCCGCCACGGCCTCATCAGGAAACCGCGGCGTCTCATGCAGGGCGGCATAGCCGGCGCTTTCACCGCCGTCGGCAAGTGGCTGTACCTGTTCGGCTTGAAATTCCTGTTCGGACAATCGGTAAAGCCGAGCGCCGATTTCATATTTGACGTCCTGCGGATTGCCGTCGGCATTGATGAGGTTCAAAGCCACCAGCGATTCCGAATCAAACAGCGCCGCCTCGAAGCGATAGGGCTCGTTCAGTTGGGGTGTGAATGGCGGAATCACGAAATCGATCACATCCTCAACATAAGCGCCCGACAGCCAGTTCACCGTCGCCAGACCGCCGGGCGCAAAGGAGCCAGCTTCGGCGATCACCCGCCCCTGCGGGTCGCGCATCCGCACGATGCTGGAGTAATCGCGCTCAATCGGCAGCGCATGCAGGCGCCAGTAGAGCTTGACTTGCAGCTGGCGGCCGGTCGTTTCGGCGCTGGGCATCTCCACATCCAGCAGGTCAATTTGACGGCCAAAATTCGCCAGTGGCTTGGCTTCAGACAGATCGCCGAAGCGGGTCGCCTTAAGCGCGGTGTCAGACGAATCCAGCGCCAGCGCCTTTAGCAGAAAGACAGCCAAGCCAAGCCCGGCCGCCAGCAGATCGATACGGACTTCGGGCTGCCATTCCTGCCGCTGCCCATCACCGAGTCCAGCCACAGAGCGCCAGCCGGCCATGGCCGCCAGCAGCCCAGCCACCCCCAGCAAACTGAAAACAAGCGCCAAGGACTGCATGTCGGTCAGCTGAAGCGCGATCCGCAAATCAAATACGCCGCCCGGCGCATCCACCGACGCCAATCCATGCGGCGAGGGAAAAACCTCAAGCTCTTGCCCATCGATGTCGGCGGTCCATCCCGGCACATACAGCCAATCGAATTCAAGCGTCTGCGCCCTGGCGGAATCCAGCCGCAAAGCCGCTGATGTTGATGACCACTCTTGCGAAATCAGCGTCAGCGAAGCAGATGGCAGCAGCCGCGGGATGACATCGCCGCGTTCAAAGCGCTCGATCAGACGATTCGGATCCAAGCGGCGCGCATCGGCGGTGACCGGCAGATACTCCGAATATGAAGACAGCGCCAGCTGGCCGGCGCCGCGTTCAAATCGATGCACATCGCGGATATCATCCAGGCGAAAAGGCGGATAATACAGGGTGTAGGTCCAGGGGATGGCATAAATCAGCAGGCACAAAATCGCCATGCCAAAAATCAGCGGTCTGCGCCAGCCGGCCGCCATCGCCCACATCATCCAGAGGCCAACCGCCGCCGCCATCGCCAGCAAGATGCTCGCCAATCCCAGCAGGCGCCAGGGGAACTGCGTATAGGCGATCAGCGGCAGGTTTTCCCACAGCCATGCGGACAGGGGCGTATTCATCCATATCAGCAGCAGCGCGAGTCCCCACAGCGTCAGCATCAGGCGGCGCCAGCGCCGATAGGACGCTTTCCAGGTCAAGACAAGGCCCGCGCCCGACAGAAGCAGCTGCGGCCAGCCGAGGCTGATCGGAACCGGCTGATTTTGCCAGCTTGGGTCGGCGGTATGGGGGAACGCCAGAATCTCATGCAGCGGCCGCAGATGGCGGCGGACATCGATATGATCCAGATTGTCGGCGATCAGGTTCATCTTGATGGCATCCGTTTCCGTCAGCGCCGGCAGCCAGTAGAAGGCCGTCAGCATCCATGCCAGCCCGCCGGCCAGCAGCAGGCGCGGCAGCGTCCGTTTTTTATCCGCCGCCGTCCGCCATAAAAACAAAGCATACAGGCACAGCAGCGCCATCCCGTGCAATGTAATCAAGGTGTGCATGGGAATAAACAGGGCAGAAGCCAGGACCGCCATCACAAAATCCGCGCGGCGGCCATGCCATGCCAGCCGCGTCAGTCCATAAAGCGCAAAAGGCAGCAGCGCCAGCGCCGCCATTTCCGGCGCCGCGCCGCGCGACACGCTGTCAAACAAACAGAAGGGCGAATACACAAATGCGGCCGCCGCCGTCCATCCCCCGACTCGAGACTGTGTCCACAGCCGCCCCAGCAGGAACATCCCAATCGCCGCCAGCCAAACATACAAGACCATCATCATCAGCCAGCTTTGCAGGAAACTCAAACCCAAGCCATGCAGCCCGCGGCCTAAATAATAGGACAGGGCTGGGAAATAATTGAAGAGCGGCGCCCCATAGCCATAGACAAGCCCCGATGAATACCGCAGCCACCAGGGATTATCGACCCGCAGCGAATGCTCCACCGCCGCCGTCCGATGCAGCTGCAGCAGCCCATCGGCGGATTCCGGCATTTGATTCAGGGTAAATGGCTGCGCCGCCAGCAAGGACAAACTGATGATGCCGAACAGGAAAAGGGGAACTTGCAGCCGGCGGCTTGACATCGGACGATGAGCAGGGAGCATATTGGCGCTGGCTTATCGCTTGGCCATCTCTTTGTTTTGCATGGCATCTTGAATCTCAAAAATTGACCCGGCTTTTTCGGGCGTCGGCAAGGGAATAATCACCGGTGCCGCTTCCATACGGGGGGTAAAGCTGGGCTGGCCTCGGAGAATGGAGGCTCGATAGTCGGCGAAATCAGCAAAACCGGTCAGAGGCCAGGAATCAATGGAACAGTATTGGAACAGCAGCAGCCGGCGCGGCTGATCCGAATGATTTGGCGTCGAAGCGTGCAGCGTCCGCGCATGATGAATGGAGATGCCGCCCGCTTTGACCATGACCGGTTCCACTTGGTCGGGCGAAAAGTCCGGCTCGGTTACGGCGCCGACAAAGACACCTCGCTCATGATGGCTGAAGAGCGCGGCTTTATGCGAGCCCGGCGCCATCAGCATACAGCCGTTTTCCGCTGTCATATCATCAATCGCAATGCCAACCGCCAGCAAATCGTCATTGGTATGCGGATAAAAAGCCCAATCCTGATGCCATTCAACCGCGCTCCCACGCGACGGAGGTTTCATATTCAGCTTGCTGCCATTCGTCCGCACGCCAAAGCCAATCAGCTGCTCAACAATCGCCAGAATAGTTTCGTGCCGTATCATCCGGTCATAGCAGGCATGATGCGAAATCGGATTCTTCAGCCGGCGCAAACGAGGATTATCGGGGCTGTGATTCGGCTCAAGGTCAAAGACCGCGTCATTGGCGGATACCGCCCGCGACTTTTCGACAAATTCGTCGGTTACTTGCCGCAATTCAGCGACTTCCTCGCGGGTGAGTACATTTTCGACGGTCAAAAATCCTTTGTCATGGTAAAAGGCAATTTGCTGCGCGTTTAACATCAGCTATCCTCTGCATTCCAGTATGCCGTCAAGTATGGAAGATTTGGCATTGCCTGTCAACTCGATTTGAATCTGGGTCCGGGCAATCGCATCGAATGCTGTTCTGATTTGTGCGTTCCGCCTAATGGCAGTCGCCCGGCGACACTTAACCGCGTGTGCGCGTCAAACGAAGCAAGTCCGGCTGACCATAGAGTTCATTGTTTTGCATTGGCGGCATAGCCCCTTGCTTTCTCTTTGTCTAAATTCTTTTTAACGCCCTCGGTCTGCGCCAGCGGTTGAAGTTCATTATGTTGTGTATGCGAGATTTCTTTTCGCTCTCCAGGTCGCGGATCGTCCCTGCCGTCGCCGGGCACTCTTGTTATAATCTTAAAATAAAAGATGGGAGGCATTATGGCGCAGAAACGATTTGTAAATCAAACCGCGTTGGTTACCGGCGCCGGCGAAGGCATCGGCTGCGAGGTAGCGCGTCAATTCTGTCAGGAAGGCGCGGCGGTGCTGCTGAACGACATTGTTCCTGACCGCGCTCAAGCGGCCGCCGCGGCTATCGCCAAAGAAACCGGCGGCCGCTGTATCGCCAGCGCCGGCGATGTGGCTGCGGTCGATACTGTTCGCGGGCTGGTGGCACAGGCGGCCGCGGCATTTGGGAAGCTGGATGTCTGCGTCTGCAACGCCGGGCTGACTTCGTGGGGCGATTTTTTCCATTACAAACCGGCTGACTTTGAGCGCGTGGTCAATGTCAACCTGCGCGGCAGCTTCTTTTTGGCGCAGGCCGCTGCCCGTCAATTCCGCGTTCAGGCTTCGGGCGGCCGAATTGTGCTGATGTCATCCGTCACCGGTCATCAAGCCGTCCCCTATTTGAGCGCTTATGCCATGACCAAAGCTGCGCTGGAGATGCTGGCGAAAAACTTGGTGCTGGAATTGAGTGAAGACAACATCCGCATCAACTGCGTCGCGCCCGGCGCCGTCATCACACCGCGCAACCTCAACGATGATCCCGATTATGAAAAGCGCTGGGCGGATTTGATTCCCATCGGCGAAGCGATACAAACCGCCGACATCGCCAATGCGGTCTTGTTCCTGGCATCATCGGCCGCCGGCAAGATTACCGGCCAGACGGTCGTGGTGGATGGCGGCTGGACAAGCTGCAGTCCAAGACCTGACACCGCTTATGGCAAGGATTATGACAACCAGGCCTAGCTGTTAAAATCAATGCGGCATGGTTGATCGATTACTCACATAAGGAGGTTTCCAATGCCCCCAAGCCTGCGAATGGGTGTCATCGGCTGCGGCGCTATCGCCCAGATTATGCACATCCCCTATCTTGTCGAACATGAACGCTTTCAACTGGTGAGCCTGTGCGATGCTTATGAGCCGATACTGAAGGATGTCGCTGACCGCTATCACATCCGCCGGCGCTATACCGATTACCGCGAATTGCTGACAAAGGATAATTTAGATGCCGTCCTTATCTGTCACAGCGGCTCGCATCGGGACAGCGTCATTGCGGCGCTCCAGGCCGGCAAGCACGTCTTCGTCGAAAAACCCCTGGCATGGAATCCGCGTGAGGTAGAGGAAGTCGCTGTCGTCCTCCACCGATCCAAAAAAATCCTGCAAATGGGCTATCACAAGCTGTATGACCCGGCTTTTCAATATGCCAAACAGCAAATTGAAGCCATGAAAGACCTAGGCTTTGTCCGCATTACCATGCTGCACCCGACCAATGAACTGGGCTTTTCGCCGCATCGTCTAAGACGCGGTCAGGGAGTCATTGTCACTGGGCATATTGACCCTGGTTCCTGGGAAGCGCAGCGGGATGGTCAACGGGAGCGAGAGGCAGGCGGGCAGATGGCATCTTTGGTTGATGAGGCGCTGGGGGAGCGCAAGGATAACAAGGACTTGCGCTTGGCTTATGGCATCATCGTCACCAGCCTGATTCACCAGATTTATATGCTCTTTGGTTTGCTGGGCGAACCACAGCGAGTCATCAGCGCCGAAGTTTGGCGCGAGGGTTTCTCGATGCAGGCCATCATCCAATATCCAGATGATTTGCGCGTGACGATGGGCTGGCACTACTTGTCGCATCTCAAAGATTATAGCGAGGAATATGCCTTCTATGGCAACCACGAGCGCGTGTTGATTAACTTTCCCAGCCCGTACTTTCGCAATTTCCCCAGCCCGGTCACCCTCCAAGGCGGCGATAAAGAACTATCGTGGAAAAAGGAAGTCACAGTTTCGCACGGGGAAGCCTTCGAGAACGAACTGCTGGCATTCTATGACAATGTAATCAACCATCAAACACCGCTTTACAGCGGCATTGAAGACGCGCTCAAACATGCCCGTTTTCAAAAAGCGCTGATTGAGGCGGTGAGGATTTAAGAAGCGGCTTCAGCAGCCGACTGCGCGTCTGTTTTGTGCATCCTGGCTTTTCGCCGCCGCCCGCGCATGATATCCGCTGCCAGCCAGCCCAAGCCAATCAGCGCCAGACCGGCGCCGCCGACGACCATCATGCTAAAACGTTCCTCCGTCAGGCGGCGGCGCTCCAAATCGGCCGCGACCAGGCCGCGTGCCTGACTGTTGGTCTCGACAGTCACTTCCTCGTCGCTTTGATGAATTTGCACAGCCTCATTCGCCGCCAGCTGCCCGGACAAATCCACATAGCGCACGGCGCCAGCCAAGACCATCAATATGCCGACCACAATCGCCGTAAAAAGCAGTCGTTCAATGAGTTCCGCAGTTAAAAAATTTCGCATTGCCTTCATCTGAATAACTCCAGTCGACAAATCCAAAACAGCCTGCCTGAATTTTAACTGACTTTAAGGGATTGTCTAATTGATTAGATATGAGAACTGGATAAGATGGACTGGATAGCCCGGATGCTCATGCCGGTACAGTTGCCGGCGATTCCAAGCCAAGACAAACAGCTTCACAGCCCGCGTTAAGGCATGAATGCAGCGTGAAAAACAGCAGGAGCGATTGACTTTGATCTGATTGTCTGTCGCTTGTGCGTTCATCTTTGTATTCTAGCGCGCATCTATAAATTTAGACACTCCCTGCCGTGGCAATGGGCAGCCAGCCAATTGGTCAAGGTTTTGATGATGGCATCGCGCCCGACTTCATTGACCGGCTCATGCCGCAGCCCTGCGTATATTTTGATGGTCAGGTCATCAGACCGCGCGCGCTGCGCCAGAAAAGTCGAGCCAGACACCGGCGCAAGCCGGTCATCGCCGCCGTGGATGATGAACAGGGGCAGGGTGAGTTGATGCGCCAACTGGCGAATGCGGCGCCCCGAATGCACCATCGCCGCCGAAGTCCCCAAGCGCCACATCCCGCGGTTAATGAGCGGATCAGCCTGCCAGCGTTTGAGTTCTTCGGCATCGCTGGTCAATACATCGGCTGGACCTGGCAGAGACAGGCGAACTTTGGGGATGATTTTGGCGGCTTGGACAGCGAATGCGACCAGCCAGCCCGGCCGCGACTCTTCGCCGGTGATGGCGGCGGCGCTCAAGGCAAGCCCCCGCAGACGATCTTGATAACGCAGCGCGAATTCCAGCGCGATCAGCGAACCCATGCTGTGTCCGAACATCAGCAGCGGCTTGTTCGGATATTGGCTGGCGGCCTTGTCGAACAGTTGGCGTAAATCACCCACAGCAAGCCGCATATCGGGGATGAATACGCGCAGACCGCCGCTCTTGCCATGGCCGCGATGGTCGATGCCATAACAGGCAAGCCCGGCTTGCGTCAGGGATTCGGCGACATGACGATAGCGTCCGCTGTGTTCACTGTGCCCGTGAACAATAAAAACGACGCCGCGGCTGTCGCCCCGGTCCGGCAGCCATTCATGGTAAAAAATGTTGATATTCTCGGTATTCCGAAAAGTATGTTCCTTCTCAATCATGCCGATGAGCGAATGTCCTCCAGTTGGCGTCGCAGAACGCTGGCGAAATCCGTCATCTGGTCTTCGCCGACGCGCTGCTCCAAGGATACACCAAGATGCCGAAAAATTTTAATCCCGATGTCATCGGCGGCCTGGTCTGGCATCCGCGGCATCACATGAAAATGAACATGAGGATGATTGGGGGCTTCGGCAAACTGCGCTGTGTAGGTCTTGAGGCAGCCGGTTTGCCGCTTGAGCGCCTGCGAAACCTGGGGCAGCAAGATGCTGTCCCACAAGGGGGCTGTTCCATTATCGCGCCGCGCCAGGAGTTCACAACTGTGGCCGGGCTTCATGGCTTTCCTTCCGGCTTGATTTGGCTTTTATACACTTGCGCTTGCCCAAATGCTCATTCGTTCCTAAAGCATCACCGCATCTGGTCTTATTTTGGAATCAAAACTATAATCCGATTCCGTCTGAAAAAACGCGGAAGCTAAAGGGGACTTATGCCAATGGATATAAAGCACCCACGGGCGCTGGCATTGGTCGGAATGCCGGGCGCGGGCAAGACCCTGTGTGCCCAGCATCTTGAAGCCAAGGGCTGCTTCCAACTGCGCTTTGGCGCTGTCGTCGAAAACGAAGTGCGCCAGCGAGGCTGGGAACTGAATCCGGCGAACGAGCGGATTGTCCGCGAAGAATTACGCGATGAATATGGCATGGCGGCGATGGCGCTGCTCTCCCTGCCAAAATTAAAAGCCGCGCTGCGACACCATCGGCAAATTATTATTGACGGTCTGTACAGCTTCAGCGAATACAAGCTGCTGGATGAACACTTGGGGGCGCCGCTGATCCTCGTCGCGGTCGCCGCCGCCCGCCGCTTGCGTTATGCGCGTTTGGCATCTCGCCCAATCCGCCCGCTGACCCCCACCGAGGCGCAGCATCGCGATGTCCGCGAGATCGAAAGGCTGGAAAAGGGCGGTCCCATCGCCATAGCTGATTATACCTTGCTGAATGACGGTTCGACCGAAGATCTGCTAAGACGGCTTGATGACTTGCTTGAGCGGTTGCGATTCATGCCTTCCGGCGGCGATGGGCGGCCGATTGCATAAACCGGATTCTTGGTGATTGTGTATGACGGTTTTGTTTAACCCCGACTCAATGATGAGTTTAACGCTTGCGGACCAAGCCATGGATCGGCTATATTTGTGATGAATATGGGCAATGGATTGAGGATAGTATGACCGCGACCGACTCCATGCAGGAATATCTGGCGGAAACCTATCGCATTGCTTGCTATCAGTCTGACAGTCCCTTTGTTGCGACCTCCGCCCTGGCGGATGAGCTTCGCGTTTCGGCGCCGGCGGTAACCCGCATGGTGCAGCGGCTCAAGCTGGCCGGTTTCCTTGAACACGAGCCTTACCGCGGGATTCGTCTGACCGCGGCTGGCGAACGCGAAGCGCTTGCCAATATCCGCCGTCATCGGCTGGTAGAGCGTTTTCTGGTTGATGTGATGGGGTTTGGCTGGCATGAGGTGCATGACGATGCCGATGATCTGGGTTTGGCGGTCAGCGATATCCTGGTTGACAAAATGGATGAAATGAGCGGCTATCCCAAACGCTGTCCGCATGGCGAACCGATACCGACTGCTGATGGCGTGATGCCGCAGATTGTGGATTATCCGCTTTCAGATGTTCATGTGAACCGCGAGTATGTGATTAGCCGGGTGCATACGCATGACGCCAACAAGCTCAAATACTTTAGTGAACTGCGCTTGGAACCGGGCAGAAAATTCCGCCTGATCACGCGGGCGCCCTTCAAGGGGCCGCTGCGACTGGAAGTTGATGGACAGACGCATTTTCTCGGACACGAGTTGGCGGGCGCCTTGCGCGTTTGCAGTCAGGCTGAATATCAACAGGTGTAGCCGCCGCCTTTCTCATCCCAAACAGCGCGTTCTATTTGAAAGCCCGCAGCGGCCCTTATTCGCGCGAGTGGGCGTCGCATCAATATGCGTGGTGAGTTGGCTGGTTGAATATGCTGGCAAACTCTGATATGCTATATTTATCCATACAATGATTGGTCAAAATTGCATGCGAGGGATTACATGATTGCCGAAAATACCATTACTTCATTTGTTGATGATGAAGATGATGTCGAAATCGTTGCAGATTACAGGGATGAAACTGTAGTACGCATTCAAGAATATTCAATTACAAGCTACGGAATTGACTTTGATGTTGAGGGGATAGTCAGGCGCTTAAAAAGAGGCGATATCGAAATTCCGGGATTTCAGCGCGGTTTTGTATGGGATCAAAAACGGTCTTCGTATTTTATTGAGTCCTTGTTATTGGGCCTGCCAGTGCCAGGCATTTTTTTATACCGAGAGGCAAACAGCCAAAAACAATTCGTGATTGATGGTCAACAGCGATTGACAACTTTGCAATTCTTCTATGATGGCAAGTTTGGCGCGTCGGGCGGCGATTTCAAGTTAAAGGGATTAGAGTCAAGATTTGACGGACGGGCATACGAAGACTTAAATGGTTCAGACAGACGACGGCTTGATGACTCGATTATTCATGCAACGGTGATTCGACAGGATAAACCCGATGATAGTGGAACAAGCCAATACGCTATTTTTGAGCGTTTGAACACAACCGCTACGCCGCTGTCTCCGCAGGAAATTAGAGCCGTAGCTTACCGCGGTCAGTTCAATGAATTGCTAGTGGAGTTAAACAAGGATGCAAATTGGCGCAAGCTTTTTGGAAACATACACAAGCGCAAGCGCGATGAAGAGTTGATTCTGCGGTTTCTTGCCTTGTATTTTTGCTTGGACAAGTATGCTTCCGCTTCTTCCATGAAGGATTTTCTAAATACATTTATGTATCAAAATCGAAATTTGAAACCATGCCCAAAGGATGAAATTCGCCCTTTGTTTGAAAACACGGTCCGCACCATACTTAACAAGATAGGTCCCAAGGCTTTCAAACCAACGCGAGCAGTTAACGCTGCTGTGCTTGATTCCCTTATGATTGGCATCGCACGCCGCCTTGAGGCCGGTTCAATAGAGGCCGATATTCGTCCTAAATATGATGATCTGCTAGGCATGGAGGCATTTCAATCATCAACAGCTGCTCGCACTTCTACTGCCGAAAATGTACGCACGCGCATCCAACTTGCGACTGAAGCGTTTTCCGATGTGGAGTAACTGATGCACCCGGAAATAATTCAAAAGCAAGAGAAGCTACAGCATCTTTTTGAACAAGCCGAGCAATTACAACAGATAGATAAGGTGGATGTCGAAATAAAGTCAGGGTTCGTATCGTATTTGTGTGTACGTACTTCGGGGTATGTCGAATCTTCGGTCAAAACGATTCTTAGAGAATATGTGAAATCAAAAACAAGCAACACAGCACCTGACATCACAAATTTCGTAAACAAACAACTAGACACCACTTTCAATCCAAGACCTAGCGAAGTCCTTAAACTCATTGGCCAGTTCAATTCAAAATGGAGAGAAAATCTAAGGGATGCTATCAAGGGTAGACTTGGCGACTCGCTGGATAGCATTGTAGTTAATCGCAACCGGGTCGCACATGGTGTTGATGTTAATCTTTCTTTAAGAGATCTTGGAAAGTGGTTTGAGGATGCCCAAGAGGTTGTCGAGCTTGTGTACAGTGAATGCAGTTAAATTAAGATGAAAATTGAAGTCAAATTGGAAAAGATGGGCTTGCAGCTGCCGCCGGCGGTCAAAGCGCCGCCGGGCGTCAAACTCCCGTTCTCCTTTGTGCGCGTTTATGGCAAGCAGGCCTACATCGCCGGCCACGGTCCACAAAATCCTGATGGCTCATTGGCGGGTCCCTTTGGCAAAGCTGGCATAGATTTGACTGTTGAGCAGGCTTATGAATCCGCGAAGCGGGTCGCCTTGTCCATGCTTGGAAGCCTCAAGCGCGAGCTTGGCGATTTGGATCGGGTGCAGGCTTGGCTGCGCGTGCACGGCATGGTCAGCTGCGGGCCGGATTTTACACAGCAGCCGGCCGTCATCAACGGCTTCTCTGATCTCATTCTTGAGCTTTATGGCAAGCGGCGCGGGACACACGCCCGTTCTGCGGTTGGGATGGCGGCGCTGCCCTTCAATATGCCGGTCGAAATTGAGGCACTGGTCGCCATTGATTAAACCTGGTTCGGCGCGGCAAAATCAGGCTTGCTCCAGGATAAGATTCATCAAGCCATCCACACGCGCATTCCAGCCGGGCGGCACGTAGGCTGTGCTGTCCATTTGGAAAATGAGCGCCGCGCCCGCGAAGGCTGCGCCGGCTGCCAGTTCTTCGCGCCTAAAGAGTTTGATCTTCCCGCTGCGCGGCGAGTCTTTTTCGGCAAATGGGACCGCGGCAGTCAAGTCAGCCTGGACCGCATTGAAAACCGGCTTGTCGATGATGCCGATGCCATTGACGCGCATATTCACGATTTCAACCGGGCGCTGGCGCAGGGCGTGTCCGTAAGTCTGTTCATGCTTGTCATGGAAATCGGAAATCACAGATTGCCCAAAAGGGATATTCAACTCGTATGCCTGACCTTCATAGCGCAAATCAAGCGAAACACCAAAGGTCATAGCTTCTCTGGCGATGCCCTCCTGCTGCAAATCCGCTTGCGCCGCCGCCGCCAACTCAAGCTGTTTGGCGCGAAGCCCGGCGATGCTGTCCGGACTTGCCAAACGCATGACCGATTGGCTGTATTCGACGGCAACGTCGGCGATGAGCAGCCCCAAGGCGCATAAAACGCCAGGGGTGTGCGGCACGAGAACCCGTGGAATCTCCAGGCGCTGCGCGACTTCGCAGGCATGAAGCGGCCCGGCGCCGCCAAAAGCCACCAAAGTGAAATCACGCGGATCGTGACCGCGGGCAATGGATACGCGGCGGATGGCGCGGTCAATGTTGACATTGGCGATATCAACCACGCCCTTGGCGGTATCCATGATGCTCATGTTGACTTGCTTGGCGAGCGCTTGCATGGCGCGGTGACCAGCCGGCATATCCAGTGACATCGCGCCGCCCAGAAAATGTTCAGCATCCAGGCGGCCGAGGATGGCGTTGGCATCGCTAAGGGTCACGCGCTGGCCGCCTTGACCATAAACCACCGGCCCCGGGCGCGCCCCGGCCGATTCAGGTCCGACCTGCAATGCGCCGCCGGCATCCAGCCGAGCAATCGAGCCGCCGCCGGCGCCAATGGTCTCAATATCCAGCATGCGAACGCGCAGGGGCAGGCTGTCAATCGCCGATTCGGGGCGCGGCTGCGGCTGCCCGGCGACCAAGGCGACATCGGTTGAAGTGCCGCCCATATCCAAGGTGATGATCTGCACATAGCCGGCCAGTTTCGCGACATGAAAAGCGCCCATCACGCCGGCTGCCGGACCGCTTAATGCCGTGTGGATGGCCTGCTGGCGCACGCGGCTGGCCTGCATCACCCCGCCGTCGGATTTCATAATACGCAGCGATGCGCTGGCCGGCAATTCCGCTTCCAGCTGACCGATGTAGCCGGACATGACCGGGCGCACATAAGCCTCCAGCGCAGCCGTACTGGCGCGTTCATATTCCCGGAACTCCGGCAGCGTTTCCGAAGACAGGACCACCTGCCATTCATCCGACACAATGCCGGCTTCAATAATTCTCTGCTTGACCATCTGCTCATGGGTGGCATTGACATAACTGAACAGGAAACATACCGCAATCGCATCGACCTTGTCGCGGCGAATTTGCTCCAGCGCCCGGTCCAGCGCCGTCATATCCAGAGGGATAAGCGTTTCGCCGCGGTAATCGAGCCGTTCAGGCACTTCATAACAGCGTTCGCGCGGGATAAGGGGCGGCGGCAAGGCTGGATGCAGGGCATAAAGAACCGGGCGATTTTGCCGTCCGATGAACAAAATATCCCGAAATCCCTGCGTGGCGATCAGAGCCGTCCGCGCGCCCTTGCGTTCGAGGATGGCGTTGGTGGCCACTGTGGAGCCATGCGCGACCTGCGTCAGCGCCGCCATCCCGCCTGGCGTGATCTCGTCCAGCCCCTTGAGCATGGCTTCGGCTGGATGATGAGCGCTGCTCAAGAGCTTGTGAATTTTGAGTTGTCCCTTGTCACTCAAAATCAGGTCAGTGAATGTGCCGCCGATGTCAACCCCTGCCTGCATTGCGAATCCTTGTATGAACTGCGTCCATCATGCTCTGAATCATAGCGCTGACGCGCCAAAAACAAACCCAGCGAAATAGCGGTGAATGGTGGCTGCGTTTGTTTATCATTTATTTACGTTTTTCTGCTGCGCTTCATACGCTGCGCTTTTATTTATCATACATTCCGCTTCTATGCTATGGATGTCAAACAGACTATGCGCCATCTAGCAAAAGGAGAAACGACATGATGATCACCACTCGCACACACCCATACGCCCGTTTGGCGGGCAGCTGGCTGGGCGCCTTCAGCGAATTCGAGAACCGCGGTTACGGCTTGGCGCTCGATGTTGAGGAAGGTTCGGATGGCTATACCCTCCGCGCTAATTTGCCCGGCGCCAAGCTGGAAGACATCAGCGTCAGCATCCATGATAATGTCTTGACCATCGCTGCCGAAACCAGCGAGACGAAAGCTGACGAGAACAGCCGCGTCTTAATCCGCGAACGCCGCCGCGGCAAGTTCACCCGCCGCCTGCGTTTCCCGGTCGATGTCCGCGGCGATGCCATTGAAGCCAGCTTTGATCATGGCGTGCTGAACATCCGTGTCCCCAAAGCCGAACAGGCCGAGCCGCGCCAGATTCCGGTGAATGTGGCCGCGCCCGAAAGCTAGGCGGCCGCCTCCACAATCAGAGGCGCCGCGTCGGCGCCGGCCCTGCCAGCCTGCGCTGACCCATTCAAATCCCTCCCTTCATTTTGGGGAGGGATTTTGGGTTGGGGACGCTTTCCCCCAACCGCCGCCGCCGGGC
Organism: Phototrophicaceae bacterium; assembly: GCA_965203755.1. GTDB lineage: Bacteria > Chloroflexota > Anaerolineae > Aggregatilineales > Phototrophicaceae > UBA6055. The sequence goes on from OZ241910.1 coordinate 2,195,164, forward strand.
GTTTCAATCCTTACGCGGTCGCCGGCGTTGATTTGGCTGGTGTATTTCCCACCGACCCTTTCCGCTTGCCCGCCGCGAATGATGGTGTTGACACCCCGTTCGCCAGCCATGCCGCCGTGGAGGCCCCAGGGCGCGCGCCGCCGCCGTTCCGAATTGACCGTAATCGTCGCCGGCGCCAAAAATTCATACTCGCGAACCATGCCATCGCCACCGCGGTGTTTGCCAGCCCCGCCGCTGTGTTCGCGCAGATGATAGCGCCAAACGCGCAGGGGCAGGCTAAACTCCAGCGCTTCAACCGGTGTGTTGAGGGTGTTGGTCATGTGACTGTGCCGGCCAGAGATGCCGTCGCCGCGGCTGGAAGCCCCGTGGCCGCCGCCAACCGTCTCATAATAGACAAACTGCGTTCCGCCGATAAAACCGCCAACGGTGAAATTGTTCATCGTCCCTTGGGAGGCGGCCGGCATCTTATTCGGCAAAGCCTGCGCCAGCGCGCCCAGCACCGCATCAACCACCCGCTGACCGGTTTCGGTGTTGCCGACCGCAACCGCCGCTGGAAACCGCGGGTTCAAGAAACTTCCTGGCGGCGTGATGACCGCGACCGGCTGAAAACAGCCGTGGTTGACGGGAATCTCTTCCTCTGCCAGCAAGCGCACGCAATACCATGTCGCCGACTGGACAATCGCGCTCACCGCATTGACATTCCCCATGACTTGGGGCGCGCTGCCGGCGAAATCGACCGTCATCCGCTTGCCATCCACCCTAAGCGTGACCTGAATCGGGATCTCGAACTCATCTTGCCCATCGCCTTCCAGCGCATCCTGATAGCGATAAACGCCGTCGGGAATGGCGGCAATGACAGCTTCGGTCATTTTGCGGGCATAATCCAGCAGGGCGGCCGCATGTTCGCCGGCGCGTTCGACGCCATGCTGAACCATCATATCGCGCAGACGGCGCTCGCCGACGCGGTGCGCTGCCAGCTGCGCTTCGATATCACCGCGCCGCTCTTCGGGATTACGGCTGTTGGCGATGATGAGCGCCATGGCGCCGTCGTTCATCCAGCCGCTAAGCTGCAATTTGATGGGCGGAATAATCACCCCCTCCTGATATAGCTCGGTGCTTAGAGGCAATGACCCCGGCGACATCCCGCCCACATCGGCATGATGGGCTCGGCTGGCGGCGAAATAGCGCAGGTCACCGCCGGCGAACACCGGCGAAATCATGGTGATATCGGGCAGATGCGTCCCGCCATGATAAGGATCATTGAGAACCACCACATCGCCGGGGAAGAACTCCTCGAATTCCGCGACGGCGGCGGCGACGGAGGCCGGCATGCTGCCCAGATGCACCGGAATATGCGCCGCTTGGGCAACCATACGCGCTTGGGCATCAAACACAGCGCAGCTAAAATCCAGCCGCTCGCGGATATTGGGGCTAAAACTGGCGCGGCGCAGGGTTACGCCCATCTCTTCGGCGACGGCGGCGAACAGATTCTTGAAAACTTCCAGGCTAATGGCGTCTACCGGCATTTTGTCCAGCTTCTCCGACTTGCTGTCTCCTCAAACTTATCACAAATATAGCGCGATGCAAAGTTTGGCCGCTAATAATAAAGCAGAAGTCTTATGATGAACCTATTTGAACCATAAAAGACCCTTATAACCGATAAAAGCGCATGGGCGCGCCAATCATCTGAACAAAGTCTCGGTTTGCGCTGCTCTGATGCTGAAAATACCGCTCGCCTCGTCCCCTAATTTTTATATCCTCAAAGAGTATCATAGAACAATCTGCGAAAGGCGACCAAAAGGCCGTCGTTTGGATGTGATTGTTCTGCCTGCCCTTATATCGCGCTTACATTGTCAGGCGAATGGCGATATAATAAAGTGATTCCGCGATTGTTGCAGCATCAGCCGGACGCATTTTTCGGACTGCTGCAAGCGGGCAGCCAATGTGTTAGAACAGGACGGTGATGATGATTGACGACGTATTAGACGAAGCAAGACACAAGATGAACTCAACCCTGTCGGTCTTTCAGGAAGATTTAAGCCGAATGCGGAGCGGGCGCGCCAGCACCGCCCTGGTCAATCGGCTGATGGTCGAATATTACGGACAGGATACAGAATTGCGCCAGCTGGCAAGCATTTCGACCCCAGAAGCGATGCAAATACTGATTCGCCCCTATGATAAAGCGGCGGTGAAGAGCATCGAAAAAGCGATCCAAATGTCGGACATCGGGGTGAACCCCAACGTGGATGGCGAAAATATCCGCCTGAATATGCCCGCCTTAACCCGAGAGCGCCGCCGCGAGCTGGTCAGATTCCTGAACCGCCGCACGGAAGAGGCGCGGGTTGCCGTTCGCAATATCCGACGTTCCGCCAACAGCGATTTGCAGGAGTTCGAGAAAGAGAAGATCATCTCCGAAGACAACCGCAAGCGGGGCGAAAATGAAGTGCAGAAATTGACCGACTCGTTTATCAAAAAAATAGACGGCTTGGGCGCTGGCAAAGAGAAGGATATTATGGAAGTCTAACCGGCTTGTGTTTGCCGGCGGCATCATCCGGCGGTAAGGATTTCCCGCCGCCGCTGTGTACGCGATATGGGAGAGACCGCTTAACATCACCCGATTGGGTTCGGGGAGTATATTGATGACGATTATGACCAACGAAAATCACCGCCGGCCGCGGCAGCTGCCACCGCTTGAAAAGGTGCCGACCCACGTTGCGATTATTATGGACGGCAACGGACGCTGGGCGAAACAGCGAGGTCTGCCGCGTTCGGAAGGGCATCGTCAAGGAACGGAAAATCTGCGGCGCATCATTCGGGCGGCGGTGGAGTTTGGCCTTAAAGTGATGACCATCTATGCCTTCTCGACGGAAAATTGGTCGCGCCCGCGCCGCGAAGTCATGCTGCTGCTGCGAATCCTGGAGATGGTGATCGACCGCGAACTCCGCGAACTCCACGATGAGGGGGTGCAAATTCGTCACATCGGTGAATTGGATGGGATTGAACCGCGATTGGCGCGGAAGGTGGTTGAAGCCTGTGAATTCACGCGGAACAATCAGCGCCTGATTTTGAATGTCGCCTTTAATTATGGCGGGCGCGACGAAATTGTTCATGCCGTGCAGCATATCGTGCGCGATGGCATCGCCGCCGAGCATATTACCGAAGCGACCATCAGCGATTATATCTACACCAGCGATCTGCCCGACCCCGACCTGATTATCCGCACCAGCGGCGAGTTCCGCTTGAGCAACTTCCTTATTTGGCAGGGGGCTTACAGTGAAATCTATACCACCCAAACCTATTGGCCAGACTTTGACAAAGTTGAATTTCATAAGGCGCTGATGGAATTTGGCAGTCGGCGGCGGCGCTTTGGCAAGACGGATGAGCAGATCGACGCTGAACCCGACCGCTGATGCGGCGGCTGAATTTTATCATGAAGACACAATGACGCCCGCGGCGCTTCCGGTTTAGCTGTTTTAGGCCGGGCTGGCCGTTTCCAATTCGCGGACAGATTTGATGTCAGCCCATCCCATGCCCTGACGAACGAGGAAGACAAACCCCACCACAGTCACCGGCAGCGCGACGATGATATGCACAACGACTGCATAAGCTGCGGCGGTGGCCGCCGGAAGCCCGGCGGCGATTAAAATGGCGCTCGCGACAAATTCATAAACCCCGACTTGCCCGGGAGAGACTGGAATCAAACCGGCCAGATTAACCGTTCCGACAATCAGCAGCGCCAGCGGGTAGCTCAATTCCAGCCCAAAGGCGAACATGACCACCCAATAGACGATGGCTTCCAATGCCCAGGTCACAAATGAACTGGCGCCGGCGCCGGTGAGATAAGCCCGGCTCCGCAGACCTCTTAGCCCGGCGATGATGTCCTCGCTAATATCGCCAATGGCTGTTCCTATCTGCTGCGGCAGGATGCTAAGCAGGGAATGGATAAGCTGCCGCAGGCGGTTTGGCTGTGCCGCCAAAAAAAACAGAACCAGCACGGCGCCGGCGAACAAGGGAGCGGTAACGGCCGCAATCGTCTTGACCTGGGCCGATTGCACATCGGTCAGCAAGAGGCCAAGCAGGACAAATGACAGCATGACCAAGCCGTCAAAGACGCGTTCGACGAGGATGGTTGCGCTGGCGCGGGCGAATGGAACTTGATGATTGCGATGCAAAAGATAGGCGCGCAAAGCTTCCCCGGCGCGCAATGGATATACGGTGTTGCCCATATAACCAATGGTCACAATCCGAATCAGTGAATGCAGAGGTATCCGCTGCGCGGCCCGCAAGAGGAACTGCCAGCGCAGCGCAATGACCGCGACGGCGAGGAAATAAATCAGGACGGCGATAACCAGCAGCGGCAGATGAAGCTGCCGCAGGTTGTTCAGGAACTGCTCGGGGCGCAAACCCCGAAACGTAAAAAACAGAAGCGCGACGCTGACAAGCAAACCGATGCTGATCGCAGTGCGCTTGCTGCGGGAGTTCATAGCCATCCTGTTCATGCGAGTCTCGTCTCTGGCAATGCGCTGTGCCGGCGGATTGCCCAACGCGTTTTGCCGCTGAATCGGTCAGACGCCAAGCGGCAGTCCGTCCAATGTCTGCCAAGGCGGCGCATAGTTTAGCCCAAATGTATTGGCAACGGCTGGATGCGTGCATTGTCCGGCGAAGGTGTTCAGACCTTTGAGCAAAGCCGGATCCGCTTGCAGCGCCGCGCCGGCCCCCATATTGGCGATCTTCAGCGCATAGGGCAGGGTAACGTTGGACAATGCCAGGCTGGAAGTCCGCGGAACGGCGCCGGGCATATTGGCGACGCCATAATGCAAAACGCCGTCGATGACATAGGTTGGATCGGCATGGGTTGTGACGCGGGTCGTTTCGACGCATCCGCCCTGGTCAACGGCGACATCAACGATGATGCTGTCTTTTGGCATCAGCGACAGCATGTCGCGGGTGACCAGCATCGGCGCCCGCGCGCCGGCGATCAAGACCGAGCCGATGAGAGCGTCGGCGGTCTGGAGGGCATGGGTGATATTCGCGTGGCTGGAATACAAAGTGACCAGATTGCCATCCAAGACATCCTCCAGATAGCGCAGGCGGTCAAGATTAATATCGAGCAGGGTGACTCTGGCGCCCATGCCGAGCGCGATTTTGGCGGCATTGGCGCCGACCGTGCCGGCGCCGAGGATCGCAGCATGAGCGGCGGCGACGCCGGGCACGCCGCCCATCAGTATGCCGCGCCCGCCCGTGTGTTTTTCCAGATAATGAGATGCCACCTGCGCCGCCATGCGTCCGGCGACTTCGCTCATTGGCTCCAGCAGGGGCAGGCGGCCTTGCGAATCTTCGACGGTTTCGTAAGCGATGCCCGTCACCCGACTATCGAGCATAGCGCGAGTGAGCTTCTCTTCGGCCGCCAGATGCAAATAGGTGAAGAGGACCAGATCAGGCCGCAGATAAGCATATTCGCTGGCTTGCGGCTCTTTGACTTTGATGACCATATCGGCGCGCGACCATACACCGGCGGCCGAGTCAAGGACGATGGCGCCGGCAGTCATATACTCTTCATCGGGAAAACCGCTGCCGGCCCCGGCACGGCTTTCAACAAAAACCGTATGCCCGCGCCTGACCAATTCGCGCAGGCCGGCCGGCGAGATGGCGACTCGATATTCGTCGGCTTTGATTTCTTTTGGGATTCCGATATTCATCCGTAGTTCCCTGTACAGTCAGCTTCCATATCATTGTACGCGATGCAGGAAAATTGTCCACTGATTTAATACAGATTGTATGAATTTGGATCATTTGCATGACTAGACGTTTCAAATGACCCAATCTGCTTGACATGCCCGGCATGAGGCCATATAGTAAAAGTGATAGCGTTTAAGGATCCGCTGATGAGGGATACAGCATTATGGTTTGCGCTGAACTGTCTGCCAATATGGATCATTGTTTTCTATGCGGCGGCTGTCGTCGCCGGGATCATTCATCTCCGTTGTCAGTTTCAGCGCCAGGCTTTGTCGGCAAATGAACTGCTGCTGTGGGTTCTCTTTGTTGTCTTTGTTCCCTTCGCTGGATTCCTCGCCGTCATTCTCCTTCACAGCCGCGACAAGCCAAAGCGCGAATAACCCTGGCGCTTGAAACTGAGACAGTGAAAATCCCGGTGACCGTTCATCGGGATTTTTTGATTCGAGATGCTAGAACTTGTCCATTTCAGCGCGGACGGTATCGAGCAGGTTTTCGGCGCGGATCTGCGCCAGCGTATAGCAGGGCCCGCCCAAGTGATCCGCCAAGCGCTGCGCCAATCCCTGGTCAAAGGCGACATGCTCCATATTGATGGTCACCGTGCGAATGGCGGCTTCGTGGATTTTGCGGGCAATCGAATGCGCCTCTTCCTGCGGCGAGACCGATTCGCTGATGGAAACATTGCCGGCGCCGTCCGTCAGCAGAATCATCATCGGCATCACATCGGGATTGAGGTTCTTTTCGCGCATGACAGCTTCATAGGTCAGCAGCAGTCCGGCTGACAGCGGCGTTTTGCCGCCGACCGGAATATCGGCCATGGCTTCTTTTGCCAGCGCGACCGAATTGGTCGGCGGCAGCACCAGCGAGGCGCGGTCTTTTTGGAAGACGACCAAGCCGACGCGGTCGCGGCGCTGATAGGCATCCGTCAGCAGCGACATGATGGCGCCTTTGGTCGCCTGCATCCGTTCCGAAACCGCCATGCTCCAAGAGGCGTCGACGGTGAACATAATCAGATTGGCGGCTTTGCGGACGCGGACTTTCTCCTGCAGATCAGTTTTTTGCAGGGCGTAAGCCATGCCGGTCGCCTGCTTCTGCGAATCGCGCTGCTTCTGGAAGGGGGCGGCCGCCCGCAGCGTGGCATCAAAGGCGATATCGCGCGGTTTGTCGCCGGCCTGCCTGGCGCGGACATAACGGCCGCGTTTGCGGTCGGTGCGGGTGGTGGAGCGCCGTCCAGACTGACGGCGGGTCATTTTATCAAGCTGGGTGTTCAGCTTGCGGGTTTCAAATTCGGCTTTGGATTCAATCTGCCGCCCGCCTTCCCACCATCTGGCATCCGAACTGGGGAAAACATCTTGGGGGGCGGCTTCGGTCTGGCCAAGTTCCTGTTCCTGCGGCGCGCCTTCATTGCCTAGCGCCTCGCTTTTTTTTTAGTTTGCGCTGCCGGCTCGTCACTGTGTTCAGTCAATTCGCCCGCCTCTTCGCCGGCGCCGATCTCCTGCCGTTTTTCTTCGACGGCCGCTTCAACCGCGTTGAGGTCGGCTTGGGCATCAGAAAACGGGCCGCGTTTCAGGCGATGCGGAATGGTCAGGCGAATCGCCAGGGTAATATCGCGGTCATTGATGGCGGTGCGCCCTTCATAAGCGGCATGAGCCCGCGCGGTTTTCAAAACGACCAGATCGGCGCGGTGTCCGTCGATATGCAAATCGCTGATGATGCTGGCGATGACGCGCAGGTCGCTGGACCTATGCGAAACCTGGTCAATGATTTCGCGGGCGGCGGCGATGCGCTGTGATAATTGTTCATCAACCGGCTGCCATTCGCCCTTGAAGTCCAGCGGGCTGTTTTCATAGGCGATATGCCGTTCAAGAATCTCAATCCGTTCGCCGGCGTCTTTGATGCCGGCGACATCCACCGAAAGCGCGAAACGGTCAAGCAGCTGCGGGCGCAGGTCGCCTTCTTCCGGGTTCATGGTGCCGACAAGGATGAAACGGGCCGGATGACTAAAGCTGATGCCCTCGCGCTCGACGATGTTGACGCCCATAGCGGCGCTGTCCAGCAGAAGGTCAACGATGTGGTCATCGAGCAGGTTGATTTCATCAACATATAAAATACCGCGGTTGGCGTTTGCCAGGATGCCGATATCGAAGTGACGTTCGCCAAACTGAATCGCTTTTTCGATGTCGAGTGTGCCGACCACCCGATCTTCAGTGGCGCTGACCGGCAAATCCACAAAACTGATGCGGCGGCTGGCAGCTGGAAGCTCGGCCTCGCCGGCGTATTTTTGACGGGCGAAATCTGACCATGATTCCGGGCGATGAGGATCGTCGTTGAAGGGCGAATCGGCGATGACCTGAATCTCGGGCAAGAGCGCTGCCAGCGCGCGGGCGGCGGTTGACTTGCCGGTGCCGCGTTCGCCGCGGATCAGCACGCCGCCGATTCGCATGTCGATGGCGTTGAGAATCAGCGCGAGCTTCATCAAATCTTGGCCAACGATGGCGGTGAAGGGATAGACGGGCGGTCTTTGGCTCATCAGTTTCCAATTTCTCTTATCATAACCAATTTGACTGAACAGCCGATTATAGGGCAGAGAAGCCGCAGTGACAACAGTAGATTTTGTCCCGGCGTAAAGAGAGGCTTTGCAGCGCCGGCGGATAGGATTATAATTGACGCTGACTATTTTAAGGGAGCGTAAACATGGCATTTTCAAGAATCCTTGGCAACGCCGGCGAGATTGAAGTCAGCAGACTCCAGTCCGATTATGGCGTGTTGATTATCGATGGGGAATCCATTCAGGCTGGATTCAGAGTGATTCGCGATACCTTCATCTTTACCAACAAACGTCTCATTGTGGTCGATGTGCAAGGCATGACGGGGAGAAAGAGAGAGTATCTTTCCATTCCCTATAACAAAATCACCAGATACAGCATTGAAACCGCCGGCCATTTTGACCTTGATGCCGAATTGAAACTCTGGATCGGCAGCGATACGGTCCCACTGGAAAAGAAATTCAACTCCAAGTCGAATATCTACACTGTGCAGAGGATATTGGCAGAGAACCTGCTGAAGTAGTCGATGAGACCAGGGCTAAGGCGGCTTTGAACGACTCCGAAAGGGACTGATGAAGCCCATTATCTGCGTCACTCCCAATGTGGCTCTGGACCGCACCCTGGTTGTTCCCGATTTCGCGCCCGGGCGCATCTCCCGCATCCGTCAGGCGATAGCGGTCCCCGGCGGCAAGGGGCTGAACGTGCTGCGCGCGGTTCGGATATTGGGGGGGAAGCCGCTGGCGATGGGCTTGCTGGGCGGGCACACCGGCCGAATGGTTGCCGCCATGGCCGCCGAGGATGGCTATCCAGCCGAATGGACTTGGCATCAAGGCGAAACCCGCACCTGTACCATTATCGCGCCGCCGGATGGCAATTCCACCGTGATTAACGAAGCTGGCCAGATTGAGGCATCGGACTGGACGAACCTGGCGGATGACATTTGCCGGGTGGCGGAACAGACGCAGGCAGACATCATTTGCTTCTGTGGCAGCCTGCCATTGGGCGCGCCGCCGCGGGCGCCGGCGGATGTGATTGAGCGCCTGAATGCGATGGGGCGGCAAGTCTGGGTGGATTCCAGCAAGACCGCGCTTGAGAATGCCATTTCCGCCCAGCCCTATGCCGTTAAGGTCAACCGCGATGAGATCGCCGCCGTCCTGGGGCGAAGCGCCGACACTCATGAAGAAGTCGTTTCGGCCGCCAAACACCTAATCGCCGCCGGCCTTGACGCGGCTGTGATCTCGATGGGCGCGGCCGGGGCGCTGCTCGTCCGGTCGGATCTGACTGTCAAGGCGACGCCGCCCCCAATTCAAGCGGCTGACCCGGTCGCAAGCGGCGACTGCCTCCATGCCGGCATGGTCACGGCGCTGGCGGCCGGACGCGGTTTTGTCGAAGCCCTGCGCGCCGCCGTCGCCGCCGGGACGGTCAATGCGCTGTATGCCGGCGGCGCGCAATTCACTTACCAGCATTATCTGGACATTCTGCGCGGCACCCAAGTCGAAATCCTTGAGCAGTGAACTTGACTCCCCGATTGAGAAAGATTTTACAAATTGTTTAACATTTTCATATAAAATTCATATATGCGGTTTCTATGATTGCCGCCGAAAATAACACTGTGTCGAGTCATAGTCGGACAAGACAGGAAAGGCCTTGCTTATGATCCATGTGCAGCATATCACCAAACGATACGGCGCGATTGAGGCGCTGCGCGGTGTCAGCTTTGATATTCAGCCGGGCGAGATCGTCGGTCTGCTGGGGCCCAACGGCGCCGGTAAATCCACGGCGATTAAAATTATGACCGGCTTTCTTCATCCCGATGAGGGCGAAGTCGAAATTGACGGCCACAATGTGATGCGCCAACTGCATGCGGTACAGGCGAAAATTGGCTATCTGTCGGAAAACACGCCGCTTTACCCAGAGCTATCGGTGCAGTCTTATCTTGCGATGACCGCCGAACTGCGCGGCGTGCCGCCCGACCGATTCCGGCCCCTGTTGTCCGATGCGGTTTATGGCGCCGGCTTGCAAAATTACCTGACCCGCCCGATTGCTTCGTTGAGCAAAGGCCTGCGTCAGCGCGTTGGACTGGCGCAAGCCATCCTGCACAAGCCGCCATTTTTGATATTGGACGAGCCCACGGTGGGCCTGGATCCAACTCAAATCATCGAGATTCGCAGCCTGATCAAACAGATGGCTGTCAGCAGCACCATCCTGTTTTCATCGCATATCCTGTCGGAAGTCGAGGCGGTCTGCGACCGGGTGGTGATTATCATCAACGGCGAGGTGAAAGCCGACCAAAGCCTGCGAGAACTAAGCATGAGCGACAACGCTACCCTCGTCTTGCAGGCTGAAACCGCGGATGTGCCAGCCTCATTGGCGGGCATCGACAGCATAACGCAAATACAGGCAATGCGCTCACTGGACGATTACCCGGCTTATCGCATCACAAGCTCGGCTGACATCACGCCGACCATCTACCGCATTGCCCGCGACAAGGATTGGGCTGTTCGTGAAATCCGGCGCGATAACGTCACGCTCGAATCTTTCTTCAATCAAATGGCAACCACAGCATAAGGGGATAACATGAAGAAGGTTCTCTCGATCACGCGTAAAGAACTCAAGCTCTATTTTGGTTCGCCGATGGCGCTGATTTTCGTCGGCGTTTTTCTGATTTTGACCTTGTTTGTCTTTTTCTGGGTCGATTCATTTTTTGCCCGCGGCATCGCCGATGTGCGGGCGCTCTTTGAATGGATGCCCCTGCTGATGATCTTTTTAGTGTCAGCTTTGACCATGCACCAGTGGAGCCGCGAAGAAGACAGCGGCAATCTGCAAGTTCTGCTGACGATGCCGGTTCGTCTGGTCGAACTGGTCATCGGGAAGTTCCTGTCGGTGTTGATTCTGGTCGCGGCCGCGCTGGCGCTGACCCTGTTTCTGCCCATCACCGTGGCATCGCTGGGCAGCCTCGACTGGGGCCCGGTGGCTGGCGGCTATCTGGCGGCTTTGCTGCTGGCATCGACCTATATTGCCATCGGACTGTTTATATCATCGCGGACGAACAATCAACTGGTTGCTCTGATTGGAACGGCGGTCGTCTGCGGCCTGTTTCAGGCAGTCGGGTCGCCGGTGATTACGGATCTGTTTGGCGCCGCGACCGGAGATCTGCTGCGCCTGTTCGGCGCCGGAAGCCGCTTCGAAAGCATTGAACGCGGCGTGATCGACTTGCGCGACCTGGTTTATTATCTGTCGGTGTCGCTCTTCTTCCTTGGTCTGAACCTCCTGTCGCTGGACAGCAAACGTTGGGGCCAAGGCAGACACCTGCGTTCGCATCGGCGCAGCGGCAAAGCGGCGGCGGCGCTGGCTGGCTTGAATCTGCTGGCCTTCAACCTGCTCATTGCCCCGGTCAGCGCGGCGCGGTTTGACCTAACGCAAAACAGCGAATACAGCTTGTCCGATGCCACCAAAGACTTGCTGGGCGGGCTGCGGGAACCGCTTTTGATTCGCGGGTATTTCAGCGAGCAGAGCCATCCTTTGCTGGCGCCGCTGGCGCCGCGCATCCGAGATACGCTGCGCGAATATGAACTGGCCGCCAACGGCATGATGGAGCTTGAATTGATTGACCCCTTGACGAACCCGGACATGGAGCGCGAGGCGAACCAAATCTACGGCATTCGCCCGACGCCGCTCCAGGTCAACGACCGCGGCGGCGTCTCGCTGGTCAATGTCTACTTTGATGTGCTTATCGCTTATGGCGATCAGACAGCGACGCTCAACTTTTCGGATTTGATCGAAGTCACCGATCAGGTTCGGCTGCGAAATCTGGAATATGATCTGACAAGCAGCATTCAGCGGGCGGTCTTTGGTTTTCAAAGTCTGGATGCCGTGTTGGATTCACTGGATGAACCGGCGCGGCTCAAGCTGTATCTATCATCGGCGACGCTGCCGAATGCGATGCAGCCAGCCAGCCAGAATCTTCAGGATGTAATCGGCGAAATCGCGGCGAATCATCCTGACAAAGTTGTTTTCGAGATGATTGATATGTCCGCGCCGGATGCCGGCATCAGCGAACAGGAATTGTTTGACCGCTATGAGATTCAGCCGGTGGCGACCAGCTTCTTTGCCATTGAGACCTTCTACTTGCACCTTGTGGTGGAATCCGGCGACAGCGTCCAAGTGATTTATCCCGCCGGCGATTTAAGCCAGACAGAGATACGCAGCGCGGTTGAATCGGCGCTCAAACGGCTGTCATCCGGCTTTTTGAAGGTGGTTGGTCTGTGGCTGCCGCCAGCGCCGGGGCTGGATCAATTCGGGCGGCAGATGCCCAGCCTGCAGCAGTATTCCATCCTGGAAGACAGCCTGCGCGAAACATTTGAACTGCGCCGTTTGACATTGGATGAGGGGCAGGTTCCGAATGAGGTTGATGCGCTGATTGTGGTTGCGCCAAATAACATGACCGACTTGCAGCGCTATGCCATTGACCAGTTTCTCATGCGCGGCGGGTCGGTGATTGTCGCTGGCGGGCATTATCGTATGGGGGTTGACCCCATCCAGGGCGGCCTGCGGCTCGATGTCAACGAAAACGGCATCGAGGAAATGCTTGAAAGTTATGGCATCGCCATCGGCGACAGCGTCGTCATGGACCTGCAAAATGCGCCCTTCCCGACGCAGACGGAGCGCGACCTGGGCGATATGGTGGTGATGGAATTGCAGGCTTTGGACTATCCTTTCTTCGTCGATGTGCGGCCGAACGGCTTTGATGCCGAGCATCCGGTGGTCAGCAGCCTGCCATTTGTGACCATGAACTGGGCTTCGCCGCTGTCGGTGGATGAGTCGCTGCTTGACGATGCGGCTGTCACGACCCTGATTCGTTCAAGCGGCGCCGCCTGGGAAACCACAGACATCAATTTGCAGCCCGATTTGGAGATCTACCCGGCGCTGGGATTCCCGGTTGGCGAAGAGCAGCTTTCGCTGCCGCTGGCGGTGGCGGTGCAGGGGGCTTTTGACAGCTTCTTTATCGACAGACCATCGCCCTTTGAAGCGGCGACCGAGGAAGATGCCGCCAGCCCGGCCGAAGCCATCGGTCTGATTGAACAGTCGCCCAACCCTACCCGCTTAATTGTTCTTGGCAGTTCCGAATTCGTGAATGACAATGTGTATCAGATTTCGCTTAATTTCGGCGGCGACCGTTTCGCCAGCAATTTGCAGCTGATCGCCAATGCGATTGAGTGGTTTACCGAAGATGGTTCGCTGTCATCCATCCGCAGCCGCGGCAGCGCCGCCCGCATCCTGCCGCCGATTAGCGCCGCCGAGCAGAACCAATGGGTGGTCATCAACGCCGCGGTCGCCATCATCGGCTTGCTTCTCATTGCCGGCGCCTGGCAAATCCAGCGCCGCGCCGAACAGCCTATCCTGCTCATCGAGCCATCTGGCGGGTTGACAAGCGCCCAGAGAGATGAAGCGAAAGACGATCCCGACAGGATGAAAAAGACAGAAGGAGAAGCCTGATGTTGAACCGCAGCAATATGATTCTTGCTGTCCTGCTCCTGATTCAGATTGCTTTGCTGGGCATCTCTGCAATCAGCACAGCCCGCCCTGGAGCGGCGCCGACGGAACCTCTGCTGGCGGCGTTTTCTATCGAAGCTGTTGACCGAATGACCATTGCCGATAATCTCGACAATGAGATCGTCCTGGCGCGAAGCGAAGCCGGATGGGCGCTGCCCGATGCCGATGACTTTCCGGTGAATGGCGCCAAAGCAGAGGAACTGCTGGGCAAGATCGCCGCCCTGAACACCAGTCGCCTGATTGCATCCAATCCATCCAGTCTGGCGCGGCTGGAAGTCAAAGACGATGACTTTCAGCGCAAGGTGAGCATCGCTGCCGATTCATCCACCGAGACGGTTTATCTTGGCGGCAGCGGCGGCGGCGATGCGGTCTATGTCCGCCGTGGCGGGGATGACAATGTGTATCTGGGCGTCGGGCTGAATACTTGGGAAGCGCCGCCGCAGGTTTCGGCCTGGATCAACGCGAGTTACGTCAGTGTGCCACAGGACGATATCCTGGCCTTAAGCCTGAACAATGCCCATGGCAGCTTCAGCTTCCAGCATGACGGCGAATCGTGGATCTATGCCGGCGCCGGTGAAAACGAAACCCTTGACGCAGCGCAGATGACGAACATCCTGCGAAATGCGGCTTCGATTCACATGGTTGAACCGCTTGGACTGGAAGCGCGAGACGAGTATGGGCTGGATCAGCCGGCGGTCACGGTGGAAGTGGTGTATCGCCAGGCTGTTGAAGTCGAGCCAGAGACGGCCGATACGGATGAGACAGCCGAAGCGGTTGATGAGACCCAAGCTGAAATTGAATATGCCGCGCGGTCTTATACCCTTGCCATTGGCGCCCGACAGGACGATGGCAATTATGCGCTTCAATCCTCATCAAACGACTATGTTGTGCTGGTGCGCCCATCGGTGATGAATGTCTTTGCCAATGTCAGTCAGGACATGCTGGTCAAAGCCGTCGAATCAGAATCCGATGCCAATGCCGAATAAGTCGGCGATTTCCATATTTTGACAAAAGTCCGATGAGGCTTGCCTGACGGTTAGCCTCATCAAAGCTCACCGCGCCGCAGCGAACGCAGCCCTCGTCATCTAAACGCTTCGCGCTTATAATACGGCGCGTGATTCATCACCGCGCAAATCATCAGGAAGAGCCATGTCGCCAGCCTTGAATTTCCAGCAGGTTATCTTGAAATTGCATCAGTTTTGGGCGTCGCATCACTGCGTGATCTGGCAGCCGTATAACGTTCAGGTGGGCGCCGGGACGGGCAATCCAGCGACCCTGCTCAAGGTCTTGGGGCCCGAACCATGGCGCGCGGCTTACGTAGAGCCGAGCGTCCGGCCCGATGATGGGCGCTTTGGTCAAAATCCCAATCGGATGCAGAAATACTATCAGTATCAGGTCATCCTGAAACCCGACCCGGGCAACCCGCAGGAACTCTATTTGGCATCTTTGGAAGCCCTTGGCATCAGCCAGCGCGAACATGATATTCGCTTTGTTGAGGATAACTGGGAATCGCCGGCTTTGGGGGCTTGGGGACTTGGCTGGGAGGTCTGGCTGGATGGTCAGGAAATCACGCAGTTTACCTATTTCCAGCAGGCAGGCGGGCTGCATCTTGAGCCGGTCAGCGTTGAGATCACTTACGGGATTGAACGGATTGCGCTGGCATTGCAAAACAAGGAATCCGTCTGGGCGATTGACTGGCTGGATGGCATCAGCTATGCCGATATGATGTTTGATGAAGAGGCCGCGCACTGCCGTTATTATTTTGATGTCGCCGATGTGGATGCGCTGCGGCAGGTGTATGACATGTATGAGCGCGAATACGCGCGCGCGCTGGAAGGCGACGCGCTCATCGCGGCTTATGATTATGTGCTGAAGTGCAGCCATCTGTTTAATGTGCTGGATGCGCGCGGCGCCATCGGCGTGACCGAACGCGCCAATTATTTCCGCCGTATGCGCGAAATGACCCGCAGCATCGCCAAAGAGTATGTCCTCAAACGCGAGCAGCTGAATCATCCGCTAATGAAAATGGCCGAAAAATGGCGCCGATTTCAGATTCAGCAGCCCGCTGATTTGCCGCCCGCGCCGCCCGCCGCCGCCGATGTATTGATCGAAGTCGGCGTGGAAGAATTGCCGCCGGCCGACGTGGCAGCGGCGCTGCGGCAGGCGCAAGAGGCGGCGGCGGCTTTATTTGATGATCTGCGGCTGGCATGCGAAGAGCTTGAAGTCCACGCTACCCCGCGCCGAATCGTCGTCATTGGCCGTCAGGTGGCGCCGCGCCAAGCCGACGAGAAATTGATCGCCAAGGGGCCCCCGGCCGAACGCGCCTTTGACGCTGATGGCAATCCAACCCGGGCGGCGCAGGGCTTTGCCGGCAGCAAGGGGCTTGATGTGGCTGACCTGGAGGTGCGCGAGATGGATGGCGGCCGCTACGTCACGGCATGGGTGCGCCATGTCGGACGCCCGACAACCGCGGCGCTGGCGGAAAAACTGCCTCAATTTATCGCCGGGCTGAAGTTCGGCAAAGCCATGCGCTGGAACGAGACGGGGACTGCCTTTTCGCGGCCGGTGCGCTGGCTGGCGGCGCTGTTTGGCGATTCGGTGATTCCGTTTGAGTTTGCCGGGGTCGCCAGCGGCAGCGTCACCCGCGGCCTGCGTCCCTATGGCTCGCCCGAAAAGAAGCTGACGGATTTGGCGTCTTTTCTCAAGTTCAGCCATGAACAGGGAATCATACTGGATTATGAGCAGCGTCGGCAGGCGATTGAGGAACAGATTGGGGCGCTGGCGGATGAAATCGGCGGCCTTGTCGCCGCCGACAAGGGGCTGCTGGCGGAAGTGACCAATCTGGTTGAAGCGCCGACAGCCTTTCGCGGCGGCTTTGAAGCGAAATATCTCAAATTGCCGCGCGATGTCTTGGTGACGGTCATGCGTAAACATCAGCGCTATTTTGCCCTTGAAGATGCCGATGGTCAGTTGATGAACCATTTTATCGGCGTCCGCAACGGCGACGGCGAACATCTTGACAAGGTGATTCAAGGCAATGAACACGTCATCCGCGCCCGCTTTTCGGATGCCGATTTCTTTTATCAGGCTGATATCCAAAAACCCCTCAAGGATTATCTGCCGCGTCTTGGCGCGCTGACGTTTCAGGCGGATCTGGGATCCATGCTGGAAAAAAACGAGCGCGTTGCCAAGACGATTGATGGATTGGGCCGGCTGCTGGGATTTGATGCCGCCGACATCGCCATAGCACAGCAGGCGGCGCAGCTTGCCAAAGCTGATCTGGCGACGAAGATGGTGGTCGAAATGACCTCGCTGCAAGGGATTATGGGGCGCGAGTACGCGCTCAAAGAAGGACTGCCGCCGGCGGCTGCCGATGCCATTTTTGAACATTGGCTGCCGCGCGGCGCCGGGGACATGCTGCCGGCCAGCGACGCCGGCCGCCTGCTGGCGCTGGCTGACAAACTGGACAGTTTGCTGGGCCTGTTCGCGGTTGGACTGGCGCCAAAATCGACATCCGACCCCTATGGTCTGCGCCGAACCGCCTTGGGCATCCTGCAAATCCTGGTGGAGCGGGGCATCGCGGTGGATTTGCGCCCGGCGATTGACCTCGCCGCCGCTGGACAGCCGCTTGAGCTTGACCTCGGCCTCAGGCGGCAGGTGATCGACTTTGTCAGGGCGCGGCTGGCGGCCTGGTTAAGCGATGAATATGAGTATAAACCGGCGGTCATCAAGGCGGTGCTGAATGTTCAGGCGCATAATCCGGCCGGCGCCGTTCGGGGCATTGATGAGCTAAGCCAATGGGTTGCGCGCGGCGATTGGGAGGGGATTTTGGACAGCTTTGCCCGCTGCGTGCGGATGACGCGCGCCGAAGCGGCGCAGACCTTGATGCCTGAACTTTTGGCTGAACCGCAGGAGAAAGCGCTTTATGATGTCGCTCAAGCGGCGGCGAACGCGCTTTCGCCGACGGACAATGTCGGCGCTTTTCTCCAGGCTTTTGAACCGATGATCCCAGCCATTACCGATTTCTTTGACCATGTGCTGGTTCATGCCGATGATGTGAACCAGCGCCGTAATCGGATTGCCCTCTTGCAGCTTGTCAGCCGGATGCAGGACGGACGCGCCGACTTGAGCCAGTTGGACAATTTCTAGGGGGCGGGGCTAATCACATAAGAGTTTTGTATAAATGCTTCAACTCGCTGCTGTGGCTATGGCATAAGCGGCCGCGCCTGGCTATAATTGACCATCGTAAGCAGATGAGAGTAGGTTTGCCATGTCAGTGACGGATGAGATTAGGACGCGCATTGACATCGTGAATTATGTTCAGCGCTTTGTCCCGGCGCTCAAAAAGGCCGGGCGCAATTATAAAGCCTGCTGTCCGTTCCACAGTGAAAAAACCCCGTCCTTTGTCGTCAATCCAGAAAGGCAGACCTGGCGCTGTTTTGGCGCATGCGCCGAAGGCGGCGACCTGTTCACCTTTGCCCAAAAGATGAACGGATGGGATTTCAAAGAGGCGCTGCATGAATTGGGCCAGGAAGCTGGCGTGCAGATCCGCGAACAAACCGCCGAGCAGAAATCCCGCCATGATTATCTGGAGCGCCTGCGCGGCCTGCTGGCGACAGCCGCCGAGCATTATCACAGCTGTTTGTTTCATGCAGAAGCGCGCGCGGCGCTGCGGTATGCCCGTGACCAACGCGGCTTGACCGAAGCCACCATCAAGGCTTTTCAAATCGGCTATGCGCCCGATCGCTGGGACGAACTGCTGAACATGCTGCGCGGCCTCGGTTACAGCGAAGCTGAAATCATTGAGGCTGGCTTGGCGATTCGCAATGACAGCGGGCGGGTTTATGACCGTTTTCGTCATCGGCTGATGATCCCAATCCGCGATGAACGCGGGCGTACGGTTGGCTTTGGCGGGCGCGCGCTTCGTCCGCAGGACCATCCCAAATACATCAATTCGCCGCAGACTCCGCTCTTCGATAAAAGCCGCCTCCTGTTTGGACTTGACAGCGGCAAACGCTCTATCCGCGATACGGGGACGGTGGTGATTGTCGAGGGCTATTTGGATGTGATTCAAGCCCGTCAAGCAGGTTATCACAATGTTGTCGCCCAAATGGGCACAGCCATGACCGAAGCGCAGGTCAGGCGGGTTGCGCCGCGCTATGCCCGAAAAATCGTCATCGCGCTGGATGCCGATGAAGCCGGACAGAACGCCGCCCGCCGCAGTCTGGAAGTTGCGCGTCAAACGCTCGCCAAAGATTTTGCCGGCCGCCTGTCGGTGGATGTGCGCGTCCTGCGAATTCCCGCCGACAAAGACCCCGACGATTTCCTGCGCGAATCACCGGCGGCTTGGGATGCCTTGGTCGACGGGGCGCAGTCGGTTGCCGATTTTGTGATTGATATGGAAACCGCTGGCTTGCCCTCGCAGCCCAGCTTGCAGGAGCTTCAGTCTGCCGCCAATCGGGTTTTGCCGCTCCTGACGGTATCTGAAAACAATTTTTACCGCCAGGAAAATATACAGAAATTGGCTAGGCGGCTAAGAATAGGCGAACGCGATCTGCTGGCTTGGGCGCAGGAGCGGCGGCGGGCGGACCAAAGCGCGGCGTCAGCGTCACGGCAGTCGGATAAGCCGCCGGATTCGCCGCCGGCGTATTGGGACAGCGAATACGATTCAATGCCGCCGGACAGCATGACGGAATCAGAAGGCCCGGCACAGGCGCCGCAAGCGAACCGGCGCCGCGACCGGGCGATTGAAGCCCACTGCCTGGGCTTGCTGATGAAACATCCCAATCTGCTGTATCAAGTGAATCGAAGGCTGCGAGAACTGGCTGACAGTGATGAAGGCCTGCTGCAAGGACCTTTATGTGACTTGGGCGTAGAAGACTTCACGCAAAGTCAGTATCGGATATTGATGAGCCATTTTCAGGAGTCGATGGCGCAGGATGATATGGAGCCGCTGCATTATGTCGAGGCGGTGATTGAGCAGGAATTGCGGACGGATTTCAAGGCATTGCGGATTGAGGCGCCCGAGGCCATTTCGGTCCGGGTGCAGGGGGCTTTTCAAGTCGATTTGCTCGATATCTTCAAAAAACGCCTGGACAAGGGCAAACCTGATATGAATGTCCAGCAGGAATTGGTGAGCCGGGCATTGCAGCTGCGGCTGGAGCGGCTGGAGCAGGAGCGCGTCGAAATGCAGTATTTGCAAGAGGAGGCGCAGTCCGGCGGCGACCAGGATCAGGTTCATCATCATCTCCTGAATCAGAAAATCGTGTTGTCCATGAGGGCAAAAGCCCGCATTGATTTGGCGGTCAGTTAAGCCGCAGCCCAATGGAAACAGAGCTTCAGGTTCAAACGTAGAGAATTGGATGGCTGATGGCAAACAAAGATCGCCGAATCCGTGAATTCAATAATTATGACAGCAGCGCAGATGAACGGCTGCTGGCGGAAGTTCGAGGCAGCATCAACCGAAATTATGGGGACGCCGATTTTGAAGATGACGGATTAGACCAGGGCGAAGGCGCCGCCTATGACAGTCTGCCGCTGTCGGATGATCCGGTGCGGATGTATCTCAAGGAAATCGGCCAAGTTCCTTTGCTCAACAGCAATCGTGAAATGTGGCTTAGCATCCAAATCGCCGCCGAACGGCACTTGGAGGCTTTGCGCGACGAACTGATGAGCCTGGATAATCTTCAATCTGGCAATCGGCAGCCCAGCTGCTTGGATGTCCAGCGATTCGCCTATAAGAAACTGCGCCGGAATTGGCGGGAACTCCAGCAGGCGGTCAAAGGCTTTGATGCCGCCGCGCCCGATTTTCGCCAAGTTCTTGACGAGGTGCAGGCGGTTGCGCGCAACTGGGATACCGAGGGCGATTCATATATCCGGCGCTATCTCAATCAGCGAAATTGGGGGCGCAACGACAGCTGGACCAGGGTGGCGCAGCTGTTTTTTGAAATCATCCATGCCATCTATCTGTTCCCATTGGAGCATCAACAGCGAATGCAGCGCTATGTTCAGCAGCAAAACGAGTTGCCCTCGTTTGAACGGTTTGACGCCTGGATCGAGGACACCGCCGACCCGATTGAACTGGCGGAGCAGCAGCAAGAGCAGGTTGAGCATCAAGCCGGGCTGGCGACGGAAGACCTCACTCGGGCGAATCTGCGTCTGGTCGTCAGCGTCGCCAAGCGCTATATGGGGCGCGGCATCAGTTTCCTTGACCTCATTCAGGAAGGCAACATGGGGCTGCTGCGGGCGGTCAACAAGTTCGATCATACCAAAGGCTACAAGTTCAGCACCTATGCCACCTGGTGGATCCGTCAGGCCATCAGCCGAGCGATTGCCGATCAGGCGCGGACCATCCGCATCCCAGTTCACATGGTCGAGACCATTAATCGGCTGATGCGGGTTCAGCGCGAGCTTTTGCAGCAATTAGGCGCCGAACCCAACGCCGAGCAGATTGCGCTGGCAATGAATTTCCTGACGGATACAGAACGCGAAGCGGTCAAACGAAGCCGGCGGGAAGATCTGCCGCTTGACCCCAGCCTGAATCGCAAACTGCGCCGCGCGGTCCAGAAAGTCCGTAAAATCATACGCATCAGCCAGGAGCCAATGAGCCTGGACATGCCGGTGGGGCAGGAAGACAGCAGCCAGCTGGGAGACTTTATCCCCGATGACAATATACTTGGACCGGTTGATGCAGCCGGCCGTCAACTCCTGAAAGATCAGATCCGTTCGGCGCTGGGCGTATTAAGCGAACGCGAACGGCAGGTATTGGAAATGCGCTTTGGTCTGGCGGACGGTCAAGACCATACCCTGGAAGAAGTTGGCGACTATTTTGGCGTGACTCGCGAACGCATCCGCCAGGTCGAAGCCAAGGCCTTGCGGAAACTGCGTCATCCGACTCGTTCCCGACAGCTTCGCGATTACCTCGAAATGTAGCGCTTGACGCTCAATGAAGATTCATCCACTGCACGACTGGAATCTGGAGCCAAAGGCGGCGGCGGCCCTGCAAAAAGAACTGGCGCCGCAGCTGATCAGCGACAGACCGATTGACCTGCGGAAAGTCAATACCGTCGCCGGCGTGGATGTGAGCGTCAAAAATGGGATGTCGCAGGCGGCCGTCGCTGTGATGAGCTATCCCGAACTTGAGGTGATTGAGACGGTTCGCGCGCGACAAAAAACAGCTTATCCTTACATCCCCGGTTTGCTTAGCTTCCGCGAGGGACCGGCGCTTGAGGATGTTTTCCGCCAATTAACCGCCGAGCCGGATGTGTTCATCTTTGATGGCATGGGGCAGATTCACCCGCGCCGAATGGGGATCGCCGCGCATCTCGGCTTGTGGCTGCGGCGGCCGACGGTGGGCTGCGGCAAAACGCATTTTATCGGCGACTATGAAGAGCCGGCAAAAGAGAAAGGCAGTTCAACCGCCTTGACGTATCGGGGAAAGCGGCTTGGCGTCGTTTTGCGTACGCGCGCCAATGTCAAGCCGGTTTATATTTCGGTCGGGCATTTAGCCGATATCCACAGCGCGGTTGAACTGATCCTTGCCTGTACGCCCAAGTATCGCCTGCCGCGTCCGATTCGTCAGGCGCATATCGCCGCCGCCGAGCATTAACAGCATTCGCTGATCCGCGCCGTTTTGACAGGCGGAAGCCGGCTTGATCCGGTATACTTTCGCTCACCTTACTCACCGCTTGAAACCAAACAAGTGATGCGGATTTCACGCAGCAAGACCGGGCTGTTCACGCGCCGTTCCCGCCGCGCAGGCGGCTGTATGCCGCTGCTGGTATGGTTTGGCGTCACCGTGATGGTGGTTGCTTTGGGGCGCAGCTGGATCGGACCATGGCTGCACCTGAATCGCCCGCAGCGCGCCCCAATCAATTTTCAGACGGCGCAGGCGGCTTTTGACCGCGGCGATTTGGCGGCCGCCATCGACTATGGGCGGCAGCTGCTAAAGCGGACGCCTTTGGATGAACGAACGCTGACGCTCTTGATTCGGGCGCTTATTTATCACAGCTATGCCGAGCTTGACGGTGATTCGGCGCGGCGGCAGGCATTGGATTTAAGCCGCCGCGGGATGAGCCAGCTGCCGCGCCGTCTGAATATGCAGGCCGGCCGCGCCTATGCTTTGCAGGCGAATGGCTATGCTGATGAGGCTTCGCGGATGGCATTGCGGGTTATTCAACGGGCGCCCGAACACATATTGGCGCGGGTCGTTCTGTCCCTGTCTTATGGGGCGCAGGGGATTTTTGAGGCGGCGCTGCGCGAAGCCAAAGTGGCCGTGGCATTATCCAGCCAGCATCAGCGGTATCAGATGGAAAGCCAGCGCGCGCTGGCGATTGCTCATGGCGACCTCGGGCAGTATGTGCAGGCGATAGCCCAGATTGACCGCGCCATCCAGTTCAACCGCAAACTGATTCCGCTTTACTTTGAACGGGCGCTGTATGCGATGCAAATCGGCAGCAGCGACCTGGCATCGGTCTCTTATTTTCAGATCATGGCTTTTGATGAGGATAACGTGAAAGTCCGTCTGCGGCTCTGCGAGTTGTCCAGCAGCCTGCAAGAGCGCGCCGCGGCCATCCGCTATTGCAGTGAAGTGACCGAATTGACGCCGCAATGGTCGGATGGCTGGTATAAACTGGGGCGAGCCTATTTCCTGCAGGGTGATTTCATCAACGCGCAGCGGGCTTTTCATCAATGCGCGCGCTTGCAAGTCGAGCAGGATGTGGCGATAGCCGAGCGGCAGTTTGAGTGCTGGTATCTGCAAGGTCAGTCAGCCGAGATCCTTGGTGACTGCGAAGCCCTGATGACAGCTTTCAGCGAGTTCCTTGAGATGGCAGGCCGTGCCGGGCTGGCGCAAACCTGGACTTATCCGCCGGGAGGGCCGCCGATCTGCGCTGATGCTCCTCCGACGGCCGCTGCGATTTATTCGCCGCCTTGACCAAGCCTCAACCGGTCTCATGGTTTTCTGCCAGCAGCAGGCGATAGAGCCGCAGGGTTTCTTCTGCGACCTGGCGGAAGGTGAAGCCCTCAAGCGCGATTTGCCGGCCGCGGACGCCCATCTGCCGCCGCGCTGCCGGATTTTCGATAAGATAACTGATGGCGGCGGTGAGCGCGTCGATATCGGCCGGCGGAACAACCAAGCCGTTCACGCCGTGCCGGATGATTTCGCGGCAGCCGGGGGTGTCGGTCGTCACGACGGCGCGCGAACAGGCGGCGGCTTCAATCAAGACTTTGGGCACGCCTTCGCCATAGGTCGAGGGCAGGCAGATGATGCTGCTTTCGGCATAGACCCGGGGCATATCCTGGCGCTTGCCGCCCCACTCAATCAGCCCTTCGTCGCGCCAGGCCCGCAGCTGGGCCGGCGCGACATTCAGCGGGCTGGTGGCTTCCTCATAGCCAACCACGCGGAAACGCGCTTTGCCTTGCAGCCGCCGGGCGGCGGCCGCAAATTCGCCAAGCCCTTTTTGCCACAGCAGCCGGCCGGCGAACAGTACCACTGGAATGCCATCGAGCGTTTCGGGCTGCGGGCGAAAATAGCTCTCATCCACCCCGGAGCCGCGGATAAGAACGGCTTTTTCGGGATTGACCCAAGCGCGGTCAATGAATAGCTGGCGGTCGTCCGGATTTTGGAAAATCATCCGCGTCCTTTCGCCCGCCATCACCAGCCGGAATATCGGGCGGGTAAGCCATCGCAGCCGGGATGCCTTCGCCCCTTTGCCGACGAAGACATAACCCAAGCCGCTCATAGCATGAACCACGGCGTTTCGCCCGGTCATTTTGGCGGCGATGCCACCATAGAGAACCGGCTTGATGCTGACATGGTGCAGCAGATCGGGCTGAAGGCGGCCGTACAGCTTCCGCAGTGCATTCAAGGTTTTCAGTTCGATCAATGGGTTGATGCCGTGCTGACTCAAGGGCAGCGGGTGAAAGGGCAGACGGCTGTCGGCGATCTGCTGTGCATGTTCGCGGTCATGTCCCGAAGCGGCGACATGCACCTCGAAGCCGGCCTCGCGGGCGGCTAAAGCCAGCGGCAAACGGTGCGAGACAAAAAAACGCGGGATGTTGACGACATAAAGCAATTTCGGAGCGTCAGTTTGCACAGAAGCACCCCCAAACCGGCCGGCGCAAGCGGGTCACAAGCCCCTCTCGCTGTAGGCCGGCGGCTGTTCTTTTGGGTCTTGATGAAGCTCATTGACTTCCTGGATGTGATCAGTCAGCGCTTCGACCGGGGCATGCCGCGCCAGGTGCGAGCCAGCCAAAACATAAACCAGCACCCCCAGCGATGACAGGGCGAAACTCGCCAGAATCCCCGCCATTTGCAGCTGCCCGAAAAAAATGTCGCCGGCGTCGCTGCGAATATGCGTGCCGAAACCGAGGATGTCAGCCAGTCCGGCCAAAGCCGCGAAGAGAATGCCGGTCAGCGCCAGCCGCGTGCCGATTTGCTGGATGAGGGTTGAAGGAACGTCCAGATAAAACGTGAATTTCAGGTAAACCAGGGCGCCCAGGATGAGCAGAGCATAGCCCAGCAAGACCATCGTGACCTGAATAAGACCAATGCCCACGGTGGGTTCGGCGCCGGTCACGCCAGGAAACAGCCCCATCAAGCAAAGCACCGCGCCCATCGCGCCCAGAGCAATGCCTACCTGTGCAAAACGCCACATATCTGCCTGTCCATCGGGTCAAGTTCCTTGCGGTTTTCGCAGCATATCGCCGCCCGCGGCCGCATCTTTGAGCTATCATAGTTTAACCGGCTTTTCCTGCCAATGATAGAGGATTGTGTTCGCTTGTGGTATGCTGATTGGGCGCA
Source organism: Phototrophicaceae bacterium (assembly GCA_965203755.1). Taxonomy (GTDB): domain Bacteria; phylum Chloroflexota; class Anaerolineae; order Aggregatilineales; family Phototrophicaceae; genus UBA6055. Next base: position 2,220,799 of record OZ241910.1, read on the forward strand.
TCGTTGAGCGACGAAAGAGACGCGCCGTGCATATCCTTCATGTCAACAACGTTACCGTCCACTTTGCCGGGCGCGAGCTTTACCGCGATTTGTCGTGGGCCCTTGGCGCCCGGGATCGAGTCGGGCTTGTCGGACCCAACGGCGCCGGCAAGTCGACGCTGTTCAAGCTGCTGCTGGGCGATATCGAACCAGACCAAGGCAGCATCGCGCGGCGGAAGGGGATTCGACTGGGTTATTTGCCACAGGACATTGAATTGCCGCCCGATAAGACCCTGATTGAAACGGCGATGATCAAACCCACGGGATTGATGGCGGCTGAAGCGCGGCTGGATGCGATTGAAACCCAGCTGGCCGATCCCGAAGTGTATGGCGATGAGCGCCGGCTGGCGAACGTCCTCGAAAAACACGCGGCGCAGCTGGCTGTGTACGAAAGCATGAATGGCCATCGCCATGCCTCTCATGTCAAGGAGTTATTGGCGATGCTGGGCTTTCGGCAGGAAAATTATGACCTGCCGACGGCGGCGCTGTCCGGCGGGCAGAAGAAGATGCTGGCGCTGGCGCAGCTGGCCGTCGCCGCGCCCGATATTCTCCTGCTGGATGAGCCCGACAATCACCTGGATGTGGTCGGCAAAGGCCATCTGGAGCGTTTTATCCTCAATTATCGCAGCAGCGTGGTGATTATTTCGCATGACCGTTACCTGCTGGACGAAGTCGCGGCGCAGACGGTTGAACTGGCAGATGGCAAACTCACTGTTTATCATGGCGGCTACTCGTATTATCTAAATGAAAAGGAAGTGCGGCGTCTGCGCCAGCGGCAGCTGTATGTGACGCAGCAGAAAGAGATCGCGCGGCTGGAGGAAATGATTGAGCGTTTTGAACGATGGGCGAAGCAGGTTATGAGCCGCAAGCACATGCTGGCGGCGCGTCAGCGGCGGCGGATGCTGGATAAAATGGAAGCGCGCGGCGAAATCATCGAGAAAGTATCGGATGCCAAGCTCATGGACTTCAAAGTCGCCGGATGGCGCGGCAGTAAAAAGGCGCTGGAACTTGTGCATGTGTCGATGGCATTCGGCGACGAACCGCTGTTTTTTGATGTCAGCCTGCTGCTGCGGCATGGTGAAAGGGTGGGCTTGATTGGCCCGAATGGCGCCGGCAAGACGGCGCTGTTCAAAATGATACTTGGCGAGCATGAACCGACCGCCGGCAAAATTGATGTCGGCCCGAGCATTCGGATCGGCTATTATTCGCAGGAGCATCAGACGCTTTCGGACTGGCTGGACAAAACACCGCTGGATTTGATTCGCAGTATCCAGAACAGCAGCGAATCGAATGCGGTTGCCTTTTTGCTGCGGATGGCTTTCCAATACGAGCAGGCGCGCCAGCCGATTGCCGCGCTTTCGGGCGGCGAACGGAGCCGCTTGCAGCTGGCGCTGGTGATGCTGCGCCAGCCGAATCTGCTGCTGCTGGATGAGCCGACTAACAACCTCGATATTCCCTCGATTGAGGTGCTGGAAGATGCGCTGGATGAATTTGTCGGCACGGCGCTGATTATCTCGCATGACCGTTACTTTCTGGATCAGACAGTTGACCGCGTGGTCGAGATTCGAGAGGGTGAACTGCGGTCGTATGCGGGTGGCTATACCGAGTATCTGGCGGCGGCCGGTCGAGCCTGATTGATTCTTTTTTATGAACCGTTGGGGCTTGTATCTGCAAGCCGCCGAATTAGATGGCCATTCCTTTGATGACGGCGCCGGGAATCACAAAAGTGAAGTCCTTGCCGCGGATATGCTCTGGCAGGCTGAAGCCGCGCTGAATGTCATCCGAAACGTTATTGAACAGGGTCAAGATCATTTGTGCATGCTGCGGCGGCGTTGCCATACGCAAGGTCCATTTGTCAAAATGCAGCGTTAAATCAAAGGTGTGGACAAGTTCGGATGCAAAGCCGGCGGCGCTTAGCATGGACTGCCATTCGGATATCCGATAATCGCGCACGTGAGATGGGTCGCGCAGCCGTTCGATGGTTTGCAGGAAGGTATCCTGGGCATAGTCCTCGCTGGCCATGATATCGCTGATGATGAATGTTCCGCCTGGTTTGAGGGCGCGCCGGCATTCAGCCAGCGCTTGCTGGGGACGCAGCCAGTGATGAGCGCTGTAACGGGTGGCGATGATATCGAAAGCGCGGTCTTGGAAGGGCAGATTTTCGACATCGCCATGCTGTGCAGTGACATTGCCGATGCCGCGTTCGCGGGCAAGCGCTTTGACCTGATCCAGCATGGAGCGGGTGAAGTCGCAGGCGATGACCTGCCTGACTTCGGGCGCGAATGCCATCGCGGTATGCCCGGCGCCGCAGCCGGCATCGAGGACAAGCGCCGCCGATGTGACCGGCGCCCGTTTGACCATGAGTTGGAGGTCCTCGCCGGCAGCGTGAACGGCGCTCTCGCGGTAGTTTGCGGCGACATGATCAAACTGCGATTGAACGCGCTGCTTCATATCCGTTTTGGGCATGCTCAACTCCATGTCGATTCATCAGTCCATTGCTGTAAACGGGTTTATTGTATGCGCTTGGTCTTTCATCATTCAAGTCTTGGACTGTAATTGAGGTCAAAACAGGTCATAAAAGTTAAAAGCCGCCATGCTGTTCCACATGATCCGGCTTTTCCAATATCCACCTGCCTAAGTTCCAGGTATTCTGGTACAATATCAAAAGGTTAATAAGGATGACTGTGGAACCCGCGCCTTGCGAGAGATCGGCGGTCCTGCCTTCCGGGAATAGATTTTGCCTGACATGAGAAAGAAAATTTTGTGCGTCCTGCCTACGGTCACTGATCCCAGAGCCGCGCTGCGTATCCAAATGCTGGATCAGGCGGGTTTCCAGGTTGAAGCCATCGCTTTCGAAACCAGCTATTACCCGGGAAAGTCCCTTGATTGTCCAGTGCAGTCTTTGGGCAAGCTGCGTTTTAGACCCTACTACTTCAGGGTTCCCGAGAGCCTCACGCGCATCCCCAAAATTCGCGCGGCGATTCAACGCAGCGACATAGTTTATGTATTCCACCTTAATATGCTCATAGCCGCCTTGCCGGCGGCGGCTGGGCTGGGGAAACCAGTCGTCCTCGAAATACATGACATCAATCCGCGCCAGATCTCCCGGGGACCAGGAGGCTGGCTGGGTCGATTGATTGACCGGTTTGTAACTGAAGCCTGTCAACTCCTGGTGCTTACTTCCCATGGCTATTACGCGTATTATCGCGGTTTCCAGATACCTTCATTGGTGATCGAAAACAAACTTGGCGCGTCCTTCGCGGCGGCGGTTCAAAAGAACGGCATACCGGCATTGACTTGCGAACCGCTTGACAGCCGGCCGCTCCGCATCGGCTATTTCGGATTCTTGCGAGATGAATGGAGTATGCGCGTACTCGAAGAATTAACCGCATCCGCTCCCGGGCGATTCGAGGGCGTCATTGCCGGCGTCCCCCATCATCGCATGATGAGCCGGGACGACTTTTTGCAGCGTGTGACGCGCAGCCAAAATCTGCATTATCAAGGTCCATACCGGCATCCGGATGATCTGTCAAGTTTATACGCCAGTGTGGATGTGGTGCTGAACTGCATCCCTCCTGTCCGCCCCTCTAGCTGGTCGCGGACGAATCGCTACTACGATGCCTGCCTCTTTCAAAAACCGTTAATCGTTCGCGCCGGAACCGAGGACGCCAATGAAGTCGCGCGGCGCCAGATCGGATTGGTTGTCACGGAGGATACTGTCGAAGGGGTTGCGGCTGCCATTTGCCGTGTGACAAGTGCGGATTGGGAACGCTGGCGCCGGAATATGGCGGCGCTGCCGCGGCAAGCCTATGCTTATAATGACGATGATGTGCTGCGGCTGGGTCAAGCGCTGAACAAGGTCGCCGGGAAGAATGCCCGCGGGTGAACCCATAGACGAGCTTAGTTCGCTTTAGCATTGAGGCTGTCAGCCGATGCGGCGCCCACCAGCGAACCGGCGGCCGCCCACCAGATCGCTGTTCTTTGGAAAATGCCTATCGGGATGTCTATTTCGAGCATCGATATCAGCAAGCCTGACAGCAGGATGAGGCCCAGCGCGGCCGCCTCCGCCCGTTTGGCCGCACCCTTGGACCGGCTGCGGAAGAGCCGCCGCCCGTCGCGTAGGATAAGCATCACCATCACCATCAGCAGCAGCGGCGCGGCGATGCCGGTGTAGGCGGCCCACTTTATCCAAAGATTATGAATCTGCGTCTGGTACTGGCTCCAGGGAGTGTCTATCAAGACCTGCTCAAGTCCATGTCCAAGCAGGGGCCGTTCCCTGATTTTCTCCAGCCCCAGCAAATACCCGCGGATACGGCGGGTAGAGAAGTTGTCCAGTGAATTCAAGGGCCGCGCAGACGGATTCAAGACCTCGTCGGCAGAAACATACTCGTCGACCGGCACGCCGATCCGGTCCAGCTTGAGATGCTTGGCGCATGATGAATTCAGAAACGGGATGCTGATCGCGAGTCCCGCCAGGATGACAATCGCTCCCATCCGCCTGAATGCCGGCAGCATCATCAATGCCCCAAGAACCAACAGGGACGACAGGAGTCCGGTGCGGCCGCCGCTGACAAACTGGCTGCCAGCCAGAGCGACAATCCCGACGATGCCGAGGAGCTTGCGGAGCCATGACCGGCTGCTGAAAGGCAGGAACAAAAGCGCTCCCGCCGGGACGAAAACCGCCAGCCCCGCCGACCACGTTGTGTGTCTGATGCTGAAACCAACCCGGTAGGCATAGTCCCAAAGGCAGGGGGATTGCCAGTCGGAAGTGTTCAGCAGCGTTCGGAACAGCGCGATGCCCGCTAGGCTGGCGATGATGATGAAGGCCCGCTGGAAAATCGCGCGTACATCGCCGCCATCGCGGGCAATGCAGTAGAAACACCAGAAAAACGCGCCGGTGCCGCCAAGCTCATAGACGAATACAATAACCCGAAACGAATCGCTGGCTTGATACAGCCCCGGCAGCCACAGCAGGAGAATGCCGCCAAAACCCAATGGGCCCAGCAGCCCGGCTGGGAAGGGGCGCCGACCCTTCAGCAACTCGCTCCCGAATACCAGCGCCAAGGCCGCCAGAAGGATGCCCCAGTCAAATCGCTGCAAAGCCTTCATGCTGATGCCGGGCAGCCAATACACCGGCCCCAGCGCAAGGAACAGGCTAAGCAGCCAGGGCGCCGCCGTGCTTCTGCCGCGCATCAGCAGCTGCCGCCAGCCGTTCATTTTTTGATTCTGTGCCATGCTTCAGTCATTCAGGCTGTCTTTCGGCGCGTCGGCCCATATTATCGGGGTCATTCGAGGCTGCCTCACCATGGATTCTCATCAAGAGAGCCGGGCTTCAACAGCTTCAGAGCGGGCTGTATTCCTTTTTACTGCTTTTGTGCAAAATGGGGTGTTGCAAATGCTTCAAAGTTGTATATACTAAAAATCAGTCAGTCGCAAGGTGCGTTCAATTTCGGTTTTGTTTTTCTTGACAGAACTTGGTCTCGTCATATACACTGCTGGTTTGCAGTCCTCTTTCCGATACATGTTATGGTTGCATGAAAACAATTCCATACACTGTCTATCGTATCAGCGTTTTTCTTCCTCTCCATGCCTTTATGGAGCGGTACAGCCGTTTTTGTGAAATCAGGCATTTATGATCTGTAGAAGCATTTATTCATCCGAGGAGCGTCGCGTTGAAACACTATTTTAATGTGAAGAGTTATGCCCGTACCCCTGAACAGGAACTTTCCGCGCTGATAGACATTCAGTTGAAGTCCTTTGAGGCTTTTCTCTATCACGGCCGGCTGCTGGAGCTATTCGATGAGATTAATCCCATCCAAAGTTTCAACGGCAACCTGTCCCTGTATTTCCCGGGGAATATCCCGGCCGCCAAGGAGTTCGATTTGAAATGTGTGTTTGACGAGCCGAAATACGATGAGGTCAAGTGCCTGGAGCGCGATATGTCGTATGCGGCGCCGCTTTATGTATATGTTGCGCTGGTGAATCATGAGCAGGCGGATGAAGTTATCAGGCAGAAAATTTTCCTGGGCGACTTCCCGCTTATGACCGAAAAAGGCACCTTTATTATCAATGGGACCGAACGGGTTGTGGTCAGTCAGTTGATACGGTCGCCCGGCGTTTATTTTGATGCCGAAGAAGAACGCGCCACCGGCCGGCTGCTGTCGAACTGCAAGCTGATTCCTGACCGCGGCGCCTGGATGGAATTTGAAACCCGCAAGACCGACTACATCACCATCAAGTTCAATCGGAAGCGCACCATTCCAGTGACGATACTGCTGCGGGCATTGGCGGCGGTTGATGATGGCCTGCCAGCCAAAATGTCGCCCATCAAAACCGGCGAGGACGATGAAATCCGCCAGCTGTTTGCCCATGTGGATGACAATGAAGCCCATCCTTATATTGAAAGTTCGCTCAAGAACGAGCCGGATTGGGATGTCAAGAAAAAGCAGACGATTGCCGAAGTCGCCCTGATCGAATTTTATAAGCGGATGCGCCCCGGCGACCCGCCGACGCTGGACAATGCGCGGGAGTATCTGGAGGGTCAGCTCTTCGATCAGCGCCGCTATGACCTGGAGCGGGTCGGGCGTTACAAGCTCAATCAGCGCCTTGGCCTGGAAGGCAAAATCGACCGGTTGCATCGCACCATAACCAAAGCCGACATTGTGGCGTTGGTCGAGCAGATGATTCTCATCAACAACGGTCAGCGCGGCCGCGATGATATTGACCATCTAGGCAATCGCCGCGTGAAAACCGTTGGCGAGTTGGTCGGCAACAAACTGCGTATCGGTTTGCGCCGCATGGAACGGGTCGTCAAGGAACGGATGTCGATTCGAGAAGCCGAGCAGCTGACGCCGGTCGCGCTGGTCAATATCCGCCCGATTGTGTCGGCGGTGCGCGAGTTTTTCGGCTCGTCGCAGCTGTCGCAGTTTATGGAGCAGACCAACCCGCTGTCCGAACTGACGCACAAGCGCACTCTGTCGGCATTGGGGCCGGGCGGGCTGCGCCGCGAACGCGCCGGCTTTGATGTGCGCGATGTGCATCACAGCCACTATGGGCGCATCTGCCCGATTGAAACGCCAGAAGGCCCGAACATTGGGCTAATCGGCCGCCTGGCGAGCTATGCGCGGGTGAACGAACTGGGCTTCGTTGAAACGCCCTATCGCAAGGTGGTCGATACGCTGCCGCTTGACCTGAGCAAAAAAGTCCGCGCACCCAAAGAAATTTCCGTTCTCAGCGAAAGACCCCGGCCGCGCAAAGTCACCGAGTCTTTACTGGGGCGGGTGGCCGCTGATGATGTTGAAGTTGAAGTATCTAATTTCGATGAGCGCATGGATAAGGTTGCCGAGTCGTTGCTGGGGCAGACGTCCGCTGATGATGTTGAAGTTGAAGTATCTAGCTTCAATGAGCACATGGACAAAGTCACCGAGTCGTTGCTGGGGCAGATGGCCGCTGATGATGTTGAGGTTGAAGCGTCAGCAGTTTATCGAGATCTTGATAACTTGGTAGAAGAATTATCAGGTGGTGGCGGCATTATAAACGCCTTGAACGACATGAAGCAAAAAGCCACCCTTCCCGATGATAATAAACTTGATTCTCATATATCTAATGTAGGCAGTGTAATCCCTGGCTATATTGAGGCAGGGAAAAATGTCATTAGGAAGTTGCGTGATCATAATGAGTCGCTTGATGACTCAGGATTGCTTGAGCTTCAAACAGATGCCGATAAGCATATTGAGGCATTGAAAAAACTTCGGGATGCCATTGCTGAACGTGAAAAACTTGTCGCGGCGATGAAAGCTGCCAGTGTTTTTAATATCACAATGGGGCGAATCAAGGAGAACATGCAAGGGCGGATAGATGAAGCCAATTCTCGTCTGTCTGATGAAGACAAGGTGCAGATGGAAGATAGCGCCGGCAGCCGCGTTATCGTCAAAAAAGGCGAGGTCATTGACCGCGATATTCTGGATGCGCTGATGAATAGCGGCATCAAGGAAATCAAGGTGAGGACGCAAATCGTCAGGAATATCACCATCAAAAAAGGCGAGGTCATTGACCGCGATATTCTGGATGCGCTGATGAACAGCGGCATCAAGGAAATCAGAATCGTAACCTATTCCATCAAAAAGGAAGCGCTTGGAAAGATCGTTCACAGCGATATTACGGATGAAAACGGCAATGTCATCGTCAAAAAAGACGCGGAAATTGATAACGGCATCCTGAACGCGCTGAAGGAACATGTCATCGAGAAAATCAAAGTCGTGTCCTATACCACCAGGAAAGTCGTCAATCCTGACCTCATCGGCCGCACTGTCCGCGATGATATTGAAAGCGCCAAAGGAAACGTCATCGTCGAAGAAGGCGCGGTCATCGATGACAAAATCGTGCGAAAGCTCAAAAGGCACCGCATCAAAGAGGTTCCGGTCGTTCCATTTGTCACCCGCGACATCGAATATCTGTCGGCTGATACGGAAGACCGCTATACGATTGCACAAGCCAATTCGCAGCTGGATGAGCGCAATCAATTTGTGGATAAGCGCATCTCGGCGCGCCGCGACCAGGGATTCCTGACGGCGATTCGGGAGCAGGTTGACTATATGGACATTGCCCCGCGCCAGATTGTCGGCATCAGCGCGGCTTTGATTCCCTTCCTGTCGCATGACGACGCCAACCGCGCCCTGATGGGCTCCAATATGCAGCGTCAAGCCGTGCCTTTGATTACGCCCGATGTCTCGGTGGTGAGCACCGGGATGGAAAGACAGGCGGCCTCCGACAGTGGACAAGTGTTGGTGTCGGACATTGAGGCTGAAGTCGTCAGTGTGCAGGGGCATCGGGTGATTGTCAAAACGCCCAAAGGCGACGAAGTGAATTATCCTCTGCGTAAATATGACCGCTCGAACCAATCGACCTGCATTGACCAGCGGCCCTTGGTACGCAAGGGCGATATCATCAAACCCGGTGATGTGATCGCCGACAGTTCCTCAACCTATGACGGCCGTCTTGCGCTGGGGCATGATGTGCTGACTTGCTTCCTTTCCTGGGATGGCGGCAACTATGAGGATGCTCTGCTCATCAGCGAGGATATGCTCCGCAACGACAAGTTCACCAGCATCCACATCGAGAAACATGAAATTGAGGCCCGCGATACCAAGCTGGGATCAGAAGAGATCACTTATGATATTCCCAATGTCGGTGAAGAAGTGCTGAAGGACCTCGATGAGCGCGGGATTGTGCGGATTGGCGCCGAAGTCGGGCCGAATGATATTCTGGTCGGCAAAATCACGCCCAAAGGCGAAAAGGAACTGTCGCCGGAAGAAAAGCTGCTGCGGGCTATCTTTGGCGAACAGGCGCGGGAAGTCAAGGATTCCTCGCTGCGCCTGCCGCATGGAGACCGCGGCAAGGTCGTCGATGTCAAAATTTTTACCCGCGATGAGCATCCCGATTTGCCGGCCGGCGTCGAAAAAATGGTGCGCGTGAGCGTCGCCCAGCGCCGCAAGCTGACCGTCGGCGACAAGATGGCCGGGCGCCACGGGAACAAGGGAGTCATCTCCAAAATTGTCCCGATTGCGGACATGCCATATATCAAGGGCGGTGTTCCAGTGGAGATTATCCTGAATCCCCTGGGGGTGCCGGGGCGAATGAACATCGGTCAGATTCTGGAACTGCACTTGGGCTGGGCCGCCGACCGCTTGGGCTTCCGCGCGGTTACGCCGGTGTTTGACGGCGCCCGCGAGCATGAAATCCAGGCTGAACTGGGCCGTGCTTGGATGATGGATTGGGCTTGGAAAATAACGACCGAACGCGCTTGGGAAGACCATGAACGTCTGGCTGAAATGGGCCAGATCGCGCTGGAAGAATTTGATGACGATATGCACGTCATTTGCGCCTATCTGGTGGACCGCGTGGGCGAATCGGGTTTGTATGACAATGAAGCGATTATCCTCGAACGCGACGAAACTTATGTTCGGCGGGTGGCGGCCGCCGAAGTTCTGCGCGGCTTCGGCTATGACCCCGATGAAGTTATGGTCTATGATAACGCCGACCTGCCGATTGAAGTCCGCGACCGCCGCGATCTGAACGCCCTGCGGGTTTCATTGCGGCTCTGGATTCAACAGAGTGCGGAGCGGGAAATCGAACTGGAGGACGATCTTGAGATTCGGGACTTGTTCGAGATTGCCGATCAGGTGATGTTTGAGACCGGGCGTCCGGTGCCGCATTATGGCAAGCAGACCTTGTATGATGGCCGCACCGGCGAGGCTTTCGACCGTCATGTCGCCGTCGGTTATGTGCACATGCTCAAGCTGGCGCATTTGGTTGAGGACAAAGCCCATGCCCGTTCAACCGGCCCGTACAGCCTGGTGACTCAGCAGCCCTTGGGCGGCAAGGCGCAGTTTGGCGGGCAGCGCTTTGGCGAGATGGAAGTCTGGGCGCTGGAAGCCTATGGCGCAGCCTACATCCTGCAAGAAATGCTGACGGTCAAATCCGATGATGTCCAGGGGCGCGTCAAGACCTATGAGAGCATCGTCAAAGGCGAGCCGATTGAAGAGCCGGGCATTCCGACCAGCTTCCGCGTCCTGGTCAAGGAATTGCAGAGCTTGGGTTTGTCGGTTGAGGCGATTACCGGCAGCGGCGATGTGATTCGCTTTGGCAAGGATGACGAGCAGGCGCGGAAGCCGCAGCCGGCCGCCGGCTTGCTGGGGCTTGGCTCAAGCTAGGCGCAGGGCATATAAACTGAACGCGAAGGGCGCGTCGCTGATGATGCGCCCTTTTTTGATTTGTCAGGCGCATTTCCGGTAAAAGTCTCGCCAAAACCCCCTCTGTTCGTGTACAATGGCGAGTCATAGGCAAGGCAGGGATAAAATCAAACTTGGCATTTCTTGATTTTGCTTGAATTGTATGCTAGTGTTTGTATATCTTGATTTGTTCCAAAAAGCACAAATGGCTGGAATACCAGTATGACCGTTCTTGAATTTGCCCCGGTTGGGGCGCTCCTCGTGATTGCAATCGCTTTGGCTTTCATCATCGCCAATATCTCGCGCGTGTTTGGCCCGCACAAACCCAGCTATCGCAAAGGCGTCGCTTATGAAAGCGGGATGAAGCCGATTGGCCCAGCCACGCGCCGCCTGCCGGTCAAGTTCTACCTGGTGGCGGTGCTGTTCATTATTTTTGATATTGAAGTGATTTTCTTTTTGCCTTGGGCTGTCTCCATGCGCGGACTGGGGGGCTATGGTCTGGCTGTGATGGCGGTGTTCACCGCGATTTTGATTGTTGGTTTTGTCTATGAATGGAAGAAAGGGGGTTTGGAATGGGAGTAAGCTCCAAGCTCGGGAATCTGGGTGTTGTGACTACCACCGTGGAACAGGCTGTGAATTGGGCGCGGACGGGGGCGATGTGGCCGCTCTTGTTTGGTTTGGCTTGCTGCGCCATTGAATACATGAGTTCGCAGGCATCCAGCTATGACCTGTCGCGCTTTGGCATGGAATTGAACCGCGCCACGCCGCGCCAGGCGGATCTGCTGATTGTGTCGGGGCGTTTAACGCGCAAGATGGCGCCGGTCATCCGTCAGCTGTACGATCAGATGGCGGAGCCCAAGTGGGTCATTTCGATGGGGGACTGCGCCTCGTGCGGCGGCGTCTATAACAATTATGCGATTGTGCAGGGGGTGGATGAAATCATCCCGGTGGATGTTTATATCGCCGGCTGTCCGCCGCGCCCGGAACAGCTGCTGCATGGCATTTTGACCCTGCATGAAAAAGTCAAGGGCGAGCGGATTAGCGATTGGGCTTAGATTGGGTTGATGCACTTGAGTAACAGAGGCGACTGAAGCATGGAAATTCCAGCGGCGAAAGACCCGATACAAGCGCTGCGAGACAGTCTTGACGATGCTGTCCTGCACGTTAAGGAATTTCGGGGCGAAACCACGATTGTTGTTCAGCCAGAGCGTCTGCTTGAAACGCTGGACTTCTGCCGCGTTAGCGCCGGGCTGGTTTATAACATGCTCTCGGACGTGAGCGCTGTCGATTATTATCCGAACGATTATGGCGACCGATTTGATGGTGAGGATAGCGATTATCGCCCGGAGCGATATGGGGTTTGCTATCATATTCTGTCGATGCTGTACAATCGCCGTCTGCGCGTCAAGACCTTTGCCGCCGAAGCGGCCCCGGTCGTTCCATCGGCAACGGCTGTCTGGCCGGCGGCGAATTGGCTGGAACGCGAAATTGCGGATATGATGGGCATCGCCTTTGCCGGACATCCCGATCAGCGCCGTTTGCTGATGCCCGAGGATTGGCATGGGCATCCACACCGGCGCGATTATCCCCTGGGTAAGGAGACGGTCGCCTTTTCATTTAATGAGGAAGACATTCGCAAGCATAAACCCTTCGCCAAGAGGCAGTTTTGAGGTGAATATGGTCGCTGCAACGCAAACGATTGAAGAACAGCGCAAATGGGAAGGCAGCCTGGAACAGTTAGCAGGGCTGGTTTCGGAACGGGCGCTCGCCGGCGAAACCATGCTGCTCAATATGGGGCCGCATCATCCCAGCACGCACGGGGTGCTGCGACTCCTGCTTGAACTGGACGGCGAGGAAATTGTCTCATGCCTGCCGGATATTGGTTTTCTGCATACTGGCATCGAGAAATCGATTGAAGACAAGAGCTACGAAAAAGCGGTGCCGCTCACTGACCGCATGGATTATCTTTCGCCAATGTCGAACAATATGGCCTTTGCCAGCGCGGTGGAAAAACTGCTTGATCTGGATGTGCCTGAACGCGGTCAGATTATCCGCGTCATTTGTCTGGAACTGGCGCGTTGCGCCAGCCATCTGGTTTGGCTGGGGACTCATGCGATTGATATGGGGGCGATGAGCGTGCTGCTTTACGCTTTCCGTGAGCGCGAGCGCATTCTGGGCATGTTCGAGATGCTGTCGGGTCAGCGCATGATGAGCAGTTATATCCGTCCCGGCGGGGTCTGGCGCGATGTCCCTGATGATTTTATCCCGACGCTGAAGCAGTTCTTGCATGATTTCCCAGCCAAGGTTGATGATTATGAAGCGCTGCTGACGCAGAATCCGATTTGGCAAGACCGGGCGCAGGGGGTAGGCGTCATTGAACCCGATCTCGCGCTGGCTTACGGCATGACGGGGCCGGCTTTGCGCGGCAGCGGCGTCAACTGGGATTTGCGTAAAGCACAGCCTTACAGTGGCTATGAAACCTATGAGTTCAATGTGCCATTGGGCGAACACGGCGATGTTTATGACCGTTACCTGATACGGGTTCAGGAATTCCGCGAGAGTATGAAAATCCTGAACCAGGCTCTGTCTCGTTTGGAGCGGGTCAAAGGGCCCTTCCGTTCCGAGAACCGCAAGTATTGTCCGCCGCTGCGAAGTGAATTGGGGCAGAGCATGGAAGCTGTGATCCATCACTTCAAGCTGTGGACTTATGGCTATGATGCGCCCGATGACGAAATCTATCATGCGATTGAAAGCCCGCGCGGTGAGATCGGCTGTTATATTCATGGCACCGGCGCCAATAAACCCCGTCGGGTTCACTTCAAGACGCCGTCGTTCATGCACATTAGCGCCTTGCCGGTGATGTCGAAAGGCTATCTGCTGGCGGATATGGTGGCGATTATTGGCAGCGTCGATATTGTGCTGGGCGACTGTGACCGCTAATTCGCCAACAGGTGATGCCAATATGAAGTTTGAAATTATTTGTGCAGACAGCGAGGATAAACTTTTAGATTTTGAACCCGAGTCAGTTGACTTGGTAGTGACGTCGCCGCCCTATTTCCAACAGCGAGAATATACAACCGGCAGCTTGGGCAGCGAGGCGACGATTGAAGAGTATCTCGATGGCATTATTCGGACTTTTGCCCGGATTGTGCGGGTGATGAAGCCAACGGGCAGCATTGTCTACAATATGGGGGATAAGATCATTGACGGCAGTTTGCAGCTGATTCCCTATCGCTTTGCGTTAAGGACGCTTCATCAGTTTCGTTTGCGCTTGGTCAATGACATTACCTGGATGAAGAGCAATCCCACGCCGCATCAGTTTGCCCGCCGTCTCACCATCAGCGCCGAACCATTCTTTCACTTTGCCATCGGCAGCGGATATTACTATGACCGCGCGGCGTTCCAGCCTGGCGACCCGAAGCCGCGCGCCAAGCCGACCGACAAGCTGGGCCGCCGCTATCGCACGCTGATTGAATCATCGGAACTCAATGAAGATGAACGACAAGCCGCGCATAAAGCGCTTGATAAGGCGATTGCTGATGTGTGTGAAGGTCGGATGCACAGCTTCAGAATGAAAATCCGCGGGATCCACGCGCCGGCTTATGGCGGTCAGGAAGGCGGGCGCAAGATACGGATTGAGCGCGATGGCTTTACCATTATCCGCATCACCGGCAAGCCGATGAAGCGCGATCTTATCGAAAGCCCGGTTGAAAGCCTGCCGGGCAATGAGCATCCAGCTGTGTTTCCGGTTCGCGTGGTTCGGGAACTTATTCGGCTGCTGTGTCCGCCGGGCGGGCTGGTTCTGGATCCATATCTGGGCAGCGGTTCCACGATGGTTGCCGCTATTCTTGAAGGGCGCAGCTGCATCGGCATCGACATCAGCGAGGAGTATTGCCGTTCTGCACAAAACCGGGTTTCGCAGACACTAGACGACATAGGAATGCCTACCCAAAGGTCACTTTTATGAATAAAGCAAGAAGTGAGAGGGAGTGGCTGGAGATCATTTACAATCAAGCATTAGATATCTATGAAAATGATGTTCTGTTACCATCTTTAACCACTGAAGACAAACAGTATCTTCAAACAATCATAGAACATCAGGAGAACAGGAAAGGAATTCTGACAGTCCTTGTTACACTATTCGTGAAAAAGTTGCATACTCCAAGCCAAGATATCCGCCTGCATCAGGCAAAGTTTGACGGCGGTTTCAGTGGACGCACTCTTGATACTAAAGTTGTCACCCCTTTTTTGCGAGAAAAGCATTTTCCTCACATGAGCGAATCTGGCTGGCTTACCCGTTCTTTAGAACAGTCCCACCCGTATAACTGGGAATATCCGGGCAGCATTAGACCCGCTAAATTAAAATCAGCTTTTCTCGGCCTTATCGACAATGTACAGAAGCGGGGGCAGTCCTTTGCTGAACATTTTTTGCTAATGCTATTTGTTGGTCTAATTGAATCCAGAGACAGAAATAGAAACCTAGTTTTGTATCGACCAATCAACCTTTCTGTAGCGGAAGTTGTGGATAAACTGAACCAGCATCACAACGTGAACACGAAAGGGACATCACGCTTGCCAGTTTTGGCAATTTATTCTATCTTGGGCATACTGGCAACGGAAACTGAACGTTACCGAGATTGTGAAGTCCTTCCCTTAGAATTGCATACAGCAGCCGATTCACGCACAAGACTTATCGGGGATGTGAATATCGTTGACACGAATGGTGCTTTGTTTGAAGGATACGAGATAAAACACAATATCCCGATCACTTCCGAGTTGATTCAAATATCGTTTGGAAAATTGCAAACCACTCCAGTTGAAAGGTTCTATATTCTTACGACCTATGCACATGATGATTACACCCAATTTAATCCTGATATTCAACGAATTGCTCAAACTCATGGATGTCAGTTAATCGTGAACGGTGTTGACCGTACTCTGGCTTATTATCTTAGATTGATTGACAATACAAGGGAATTTGTGAATGCGTATGTAACCAACTTGGAAACAGATCCGGAAATAAACTTCCATCTCAAAGAAAGTTGGAATCAAATCGTTGCTCAATCGAATATGAATGGTATATAAGGCATAATTCCCGGCGAAATAATGAATTCTCGCTGCTTTGCGCGGGAAACATTAAAAAGGAACAGCAAACGCATGGCGATTATTGGAAATCCCAAATATCAAGAGCGCATCCAGCATCATCTGGCAAAATATGAAACCAAACGTTCAGCCGTGATGCCCTTGCTGTACATCGCGCAGGAAGAATATGGCTGGGTCAGCCAGGACGGGATTGAGGAAGTGGCGCAGATTCTTGACCTTGACCCAACGCAGGTCAAGTCCATCGCCGGCTTTTATACTATGTATTCCGAAAAGCCAAAGGGCAAATACTGGCTGCATGTTTGCACCGACCTGCCCTGTGCGCTCCAGGGGGCGGATGAATTTCACGCTTGGCTGAAGGATGAATTGGGCGTGGAAGAAGGCGGCACCACCGCCGACGGCATGTTCACCGTTGAGCATGTCATGTGCCTGGCTGCCTGTGATAAAGCCCCGATGCTGCAATGCAATTTCCGTTATGTCGAAAATCTTAGCCAAGACAAAATGCGAAACTTGCTGGCAAAATGGCGCGCGGAAGCCACCCAGTTGGCGAATCGATAGCGCTAAAGGACTGAAAGCTCATGCACATTCTATTGCGGGGCCGTGAGATCGAAAATTTTGATCGGATTGATGTTTATGAACAGCATGACGGCTTTGCTGGCTTGAGAAAAGCCGTTGCCATGAAGCCGAGCGAAGTGATTGATCTGGTCAAGGCTTCCGGGCTGCGCGGGCGCGGCGGCGCCGGCTTCCCAACCGGCGTCAAGTGGAGTTTTATCCCCCAGAACGAGCCGATTAAGTATGTGACGGTCAACGCCGATGAAAGCGAGACCGGCACCTTCAAAGACCGCGAAATCATGGAAAGCAGCCCCTATCAGCTAATTGAAGGGTCTTTGATTTGCGCTTATGCGATTCAAGCGAAGGCGGTCTATATTTATTTACGCGGTGAATTTTGGGATATCGGGCAGCAGTTGGACGAGTGCATTGAAGCCATGCGCGAAAAAGGCTATGTCGGCAGGAACATCATGGGTTCCGGCTACGACTGCGAGGTGTACACGCACTTGGGCGCCGGCGCCTATATCTGTGGTGAAGAGAGCGCCTTGCTCAACAGCTTGGAAGGGTATCTCGGTCAGCCGCGCGTGCGGCCGCCATTTCCGGCGCAAAAAGGCGGCGGGCTGTATAAAGAGGCGACCGTCGTCAATAACGTGGAGACATTGGCGAACTGCCCCTTTATTCTGTGCGCGGGCGCCGAAGCCTTCAAAGCGATTGGCACCGCGCAAAGCGCCGGTACCAAAATCTATTGTGTCAGCGGCCATGTGAAGCGGCCCGGCAATTATGAACTGCCGATGGGGACGAGCTTCCGCGAACTGCTGTATGACCATGCCGGCGGCCCCTTGCACGCCGACAGGGCTTTCAAGGCGATGCTGCCTTCGGGAGGGTCGGGGCCGATTGTGCCGCTGACCGATGAAGTTCTTGATACGCCGATGAGTTATGAAGACACGCCCAAAATCGACACCATTATTGGATCGGCTTCGATTATCGTGATGGACGAATCGGTTGATATGACCTGGGTGGCCTCCAAGGTGACCAAGTTCTTCAAGCATGAAAGCTGTGGGAAATGCACGCCCTGCCGCGAAGGGACGTATTGGCTGGACAAGGTGATTGACCGAATTATGGATGGGCGCGGGACCGCGGAAGATGTGAAGCGCATCGCTGATGTGGCTGCCAGTATGCAGGGGACAACCCTGTGCGCCTTGGGTGATTTTGCCGCCAATCCAATCATTCATACCATTAAGCACTTTCCCGATGATTTCGCACAGCGCGTACAGGCTAAAGCGCCGGCAGGCGGGGGTTAGTGTATGACATACGAATTGGCGGCTGGGTCGGAAGCGGCGGCGGAAAATGATGGCGGCGCCAGTCCGGCTGCGGTTGATGCGGTCGGCGGTCGGCATGATGAAGCTGGAGCCGCCGTGAAGATCAACGGAGAACCTGAATGGCTGCGGCGGATCATCGGCTGGTTCTACAAGCCGCCGGCGCAGCGAAAACGCGAGCTGGCGCGGCGATTGCAGCAGCTTGATGCCGCTGTCGGCGATGCGCCTGATTCCCTGACTCATTATGTTTTGCGCGGCGAATTATTTTTACAAATTGAAGACCATGACCGGGCGGCGGCGGATTTTGAGGCGGCGCTGGAGCTTGCCGAAACATTGGATCCGACCAAGGGCTGGGGACTGGTTGAGCAGGTCATGCGCGACCGCGCATTGCGGGGGCTGGACTTGGCTCGGCGGCGCCTGTGAGCCCTGCGTTGTAAAAAGCGAGAATAAAGAAGTGGAGGCCTGAATGTCCGACACCGTGAAAATCAATGTCGATGGAAAAGAGTATCGGGTAGAAGCCGGGGCGAATCTGGTGGATGCCGCCAAATGGCATGCCGGGAACGATATTCCGGTATTTTGCTATCACCCCAAGATGGAACCGGTGGGCATGTGCCGCATGTGTTTGGTGGAACTGGGGATGCCGGCGCGCGACCGCGCGACCGGCGAGTGGCTGATGAACGCTGACGGCAGCCCGCAAATTCGCTATTTCCCGAAACTGCAAACCGCCTGCACCACGACGGTCAGCGATGGCATGCACATCAAGACCAGCGCCGAGCAGGTGACCGCGGCCCGCAATGATGTGCTGGAGTTCCTGCTGACAAGCCATCCGCTGGATTGTCCGATTTGTGACAAAGGCGGCGAATGTCCCCTGCAAAACCTGACGATGCGTCACGGTCCGCAATCATCGCGGATGTACTTTGAGGACAAGCAGCTGCTGGACAAGCACTATCCTCTGGGGGATTTGATTTTTCTTGACCGCGAACGCTGCATTCAATGCGCGCGCTGCGTGCGGTTTCAGGACGAAATTGTCGGCGATGATGTGCTGGCATTCCATGAACGCGGGCGCCGCTTGCAGATTATCACCCATTCTGATCCGGGCTTCGATACCTATTTCAGTGGCAATACCACTGACATTTGTCCAGTAGGCGCGTTGACCACTGGCGACTTCCGCTTTGGCGCCCGCCCTTGGGAACTGAATGAAGTCCCCAGCATTTCGCCTTGGGATGCCGCTGGTGAAAACATCAGCCTAAGTATGCGCCTGGACCGCGATTTTGATGGCAAGGCAATGATTAAACGGGTGATGCCGCGTCAAAACGAATGGGTCAACGAGATTTGGATTAGCGACAAGACCCGCTTTGGCCATCACTTCACCCGCAGTCAGGCTCGCTTGCAGGCGCCGCTGCACAAGCCGGGCAATCATTTGCGTCAAACAAACTGGAACGCCGTTTTGCCTCAATTAGCGGAAACGCTGACAGATGCCGCCGGTGATGTTGCGGCGATAGCCGGCAGCGGCATGTCCAACGAAGACCTGTGGGAACTCCGTCAACTGGTTGAAGGCGCCGGCGGCTCGCGGCTGGGCGCTTGGCCGCCAACCCACGGCGGCGCCGAACAGGCGGCGCGGGTTGGCGTCGGCGTCGGGACGAACCTCGGTCAGCTAGGCAAGGGCGATGCCATCCTGGTGATTGCCAGCGACCTGGAAGAGGAAGTGCCGATTTGGCGGCTGCGCTTGAAACAGGCACAGGACCGCGGCGCCTATTTAGCCGTTGCCAACTCTCGCCATACACGGCTGGAAGACTTCGCGGTGCAAGGCACGCGGAACGACCGCGTGGTTGAAGGCGATGCCATCCGCTATCAGGCCGGCGATGCCGCCGCCGTGATGACCAACCTTGAGAAAGCGCACCAAGCGATTGCTCAACGACTGCGCGATGCCAGCAATCTGGTGATTGTCGCCGGCGCCGAGGGCTTGACGCTGGCGGGCAGCCAGGCATTGGCACAGGCGGCGGCCAACTTTCTGATTGAGACCCAGCACGTCGGAAAAGCGAACAACGGCTTGCTTTCCACATTGCCCGGCGCCAATGGCATGGGACAGCATTACCTCGGTTATACCCCTGATGTGACCATGGATATCATTGCGAATCCGCCCAAGGCGCTGATTGTCGCCCAAGCTGAACTGCTTGATGATGACCCAAAGGCAGCCGCCTGGCTCAATGAAGTCGATACCGTGATTTACGCCAATTTCTTTCGGGATGATACGGCTGAATTGGCGGATTACGCGCTGCCGATTCAAACCTTTGCCGAACGCGACGGCAGTTTTGTCAACGGCGAGCGGCGGGTGCAGCGCTTTTATACCGCGCAGGGACCGATGGGCGATGCCCTGCCAGCCTGGAAGCTCTTCGGCAGCATTCGGCAGCAGCTGGGCTTGGGACATCTGAAGGCATCCGCGGCGGCGGTCATGCTGGAACTAAGCAAGCGCATTGAAGTCTTTGAGGGCATGCGTTACAAGGCGCTGTCGCAAGTCGACCGTCAGTTCCCCGATGTGGGCGGGCGCGATTTGTATTATGGCGGCGCCGCCTACACCAACAAAGGCGGGCTGGGCCGGCAGATTCCGAGTCGGGCTGATGGCGGCGAACCGCTCAAGAAAATCAAGGCGGCGGCGGCGCCGATTCAAGCTGATGAAAATGAAGTGGTGGTGATTCCCACCACGCGCCTGTATAATCGTCAACGTAATTTCCGCCCGACCCTGTTAATCGAAAGCCGCATTTTGGACGCCCATGTGATTGTCCATACGGCTGATGCGGATGCCAGAGGAATCAGACAAGGCGATCTGGTTGAACTGCGCGCCGGGGGCGCCACGGTGCGGGCGCGGGCGATAGTGACCGATGAGATCGCTCAAGGTTCGGTGGCTTTGCCGCGTCACCTGACTGATGAGACGGCGCCCATGGTCATCGCCGCCGGGACGCTGAACCGAATAGCGGCGGCGGTGGCTTCGGGGGATTAGCTGCAGGGGATTGTGCGTATGAGCCGTAACCTGAAGATAGGCATTGGTCTGGGTATCGTCGCCTTGATGGTCATTGCGATGGTGATGATTGTCGTGAATCTGGGCGCGGTTGGCGCTTGGCTGGGTTTTGATGAAGCCGGCAATCTGAACGGCCGTGAAGGCGCGCTTGGGATGCTGCTGAACCCGGAAGCGCGGGTGCGGAACGTGATTCAGTGCGAAGATGACGCCGGCTGCTCGGCCTTGTGGCCGATTATTTTCGCCGCCGGTTTCGCCTTTATGATTGTCACCGGCTTTGCTTATGCGACGCTGCTGGAGCGGCGCCTGCTGGCTTTTTTGCAGCATCGCGTCGGCCCTAATCGAGTGGGCCCGGCCGGATTCTTGCAGCCGGCCGCCGATGGGGTCAAGCTGGTGTTCAAAGAGGATTTGATACCGGTCGGGGCGGATAAGTGGGTCTTTCGGATCGCGCCGATGATTAAGGTCATTCCGGTGCTGATGATCGCCGCCGTCATCCCCATGGGCCCTGATTTGACGCTGCCCTGGTTTGCGCCGTCGCTGGGCGACGTCTGGTTTCAGGTGCCGCAGGGGCTGGTGGATTCCAATGTGGGCATTCTTTGGATTATTGCCATTACCAGCATCGCCACCTATGGCGTTGTGCTGGCGGGCTGGTCGAGCGACAATAAATACGCCATGCTGGGCGCGTTGCGGGCTTCAGCGCAGATGATTAGTTATGAGTTGAGCCTGACTCTGGCTTTGGCGGTGCCGGTGATGATTGTCGGCAGTATGTCCATTGGCGACATCATAGACGCCCAGCGCAATATCTGGGAATGGCTTGTTTTCCAAAACCCCCTGGCGGCGGCGGTTTTGCTGCTGGCATTGTTAGCCGAGACGAATCGCGCTCCCTTTGACTTGACGGAAGCCGAGCAGGAACTGACTCAAGGCTATATGACCGAATACAGCGGCATGAAATTTGCCCTGTTTATGATGGCCGAATATCTCGGCATGATTGCGGTTAGTTTGGTAGCGGCGGCGGTTTTCTTTGGCGGCTATCATTTGTGGCCGATGGATGGGCTGCCGATCTTGGCGCCGGTTGTTTTTATCGGCAAGGTGGTTTTATTCCTTTGCGGCATGATATGGGTTCGGGCGACGCTGCCGCGCATCCGTTATGACCGCTTGATGCAGTTCGGCTGGAAGGTCATGATTCCCTTGGGCCTGCTGGCGGTTGCCTGGACGGCGGTTGCTGTGGTCGTGGGCGATGCGCTGGGGGGCGGGGGCTATCCCCTTGTATCCGGCGCGGTGTTTGTGCTGGTGTTGATTGTGGGCGCGCTGGCGCTGCGGCGACTCGGTGAAGCCGACGCCGAGTCGATTCCATTAGAAGATGACCCGATGTACACCGGCGAGCGGCGCGGGCTTGGCTGGGCATTGGTTCATCTGGTGGGTATGCTGGTGGCGATTCCGATTGCCATCATCAATTTCCACGTCAAGGCGCTGGACGGACTGGCAAGTTTTGGCCGCACACCCGAAGAAGACCGCCAGCTGGAAAGCGGCGAGACCGCCATCACCTCGTCGAGCGGCGGCGATTAGGGCTGAAAATCGGTAAAGCGAGTCGGGCCGCTGTGAGTTTGCCGCCCGTATCTGATTGAATGCAAGTTTGATAAGGATGCTGTGTTTATGAATGTCATTAAAGGGTTTGCGACCACTTTCAAGCATCTGACGGATGATGCGGTCACGGTGCAATATCCGGAGCAGGTTCAGAAGTTTCACGCGCGCTATAAAGGCCGGCATCATCTGCGCCGTTATGAAAATGGGCTGGAAAAATGTATCGGCTGTTCACTTTGCGCGGCCGCCTGTCCGGCCGATGCCATTTGGGTAGAGGCGGCGGAAAACACGGATGAAGAACGTTACAGCCCCGGCGAGCGCTATGCCAAGACATACGAAATCAATATGCTGCGCTGCATCTTCTGCGGCTATTGCGAAGATGCCTGCCCAACCGAAGCCATCCAACTGGGGCATGAGCATCAGATGTCGTTCACCGACCGGCGCGATGCCATTTACACCAAGGAGATGCTGATTGATGCGCCGCAAACCGGCGCAGAAGCGACGCCGCAGCAAGTTGAACCCGGCGTGTATACGCGCTCGATACCCGATATGGAAGACCCGTCGTAAAGCCGCCGGCCGGCGCGCGTCAATTCAGCAGGCATGACTTTGAACAGTGTGGCGATTGTGCTACACTGCACAAATCCGCGACGGCGGCAGCGAGGCGGGTTGACCGCGCTCACACAAAAATAACCTTGTGTGAGTTTGTTGAGTAAGGAATAGAATCGGATGGAATGGTTGTTCCTGGCAGTCAGCTTTATAGCAGTCTTTGCGGCTGGCATGATGCTGACGCGGCAAAACGCGGTGCATAGCGCTTTGTTTCTTATTGTGAATTTTGGCTGTGTTGCCTTTTTGTATTTGATGCTGGATGCGCCCTTTTTGGCAATGGTGCAGGTCACAGTGTATACCGGGGCGATCATGGTCTTGTTCTTGTTTGTCATCATGCTGCTCGGCGCCGAAGTCACCACCGACACCTCTGGGCGGACGCGCTGGCTGGGCTTTGCCGCCGCCGGAGTGGCTGTGCTGGTGCTCCTTGTCTTTGGCTTCCCGATTGCGTCCGACCTGTTTGCGGATGATGGACTTGATGCGGCCGACGGCGCCGCGCGGGTGCGGGTCATCAATGCGATTCCCGACGACGAAGCCAGGCAGTTCACGGTGATTGAGGCGGGGTTTGAGGCGCCGCTTGATGGCAGGGTCCGCGCGACAGTCCAGCTTGATGCCGCCGCCGAGACCGCTGTCGATACCGAGTTCGCGGCGGTGATCTATAATGACCCGCGCCCGAATCGCCGCGGCTATGCCGAATTGCCGGCTGGTGATTACAGGCTCACGGTCGCGGTGGATGATGGCAATTATCAGTCCAGTCCGATATTGGCTGAAAACCTGCGCCTGGCGCCGGACGATGCCCGCTCGATTGTATTATACGAAAATGCCGCCGGGCTGGTGGATGCGCTGCTGCTGACCGATGACATTGGCGCGCCCGGCGTCGGCAAGATGCGCCTCGCGCTGTTTAATGCGGTGACGGACTCGCGAATTTCTCTGGTGGATATTGGGCAGTACACAGCCATTCGCTCTTTGTGCGAGAATGACTCATGCAGTTCGCTGATACCGCATCGCTCTCTGATTGAGGAATTGCCGCCGGGCGGTCACATCACCATTGAGCTTGACGAAGGGTCGTATAACTTGGCTTTTGTTAATGAAGACCAGGACATTCTGTACCGGCTTTCAGAATATGAGGCTGAACGCGGCATTGTGGAGACGCGGGTTTTGGTGCGCGAGCCGGGCATCCTCGGCGGACAGGCGAGCTACCGCGCCGCCCTATTCAGCGCGCTTGCCAGCCCGCCGTTTGGCAGCCCGGAGTCGATTGGGCAGGTTTTGTTCGTTGATTATGTCCTGCCGGTGCAGTTGGTCGGCATTTTGCTGCTGGTGGCGCTGGTGGGTGTGATTGTGCTGGCCGGGCCGGACGCGCTGGCGCAGGCGAAGCGCCGCCGCGTCAACCGCCGCCGGCGGGTGAATCGCCCGCTTGTCAGCGTGATTTCGCAGCAGACCGGTTCTGATGTTTCGCACGGCGAGTATCTGGCAAAATTACCCGAGGGGTCGGATGACCCGCCAGAGCCAAGCCGCCGCAGGGGAGAATAGCGATGCAGTCAATCGGCACAGAACCCTACCTGTTATTAAGCATGGTCTTGTTTTTGATGGGGACGATGGGCGTCCTCATGCGTCGTAATGCCATTTTGGTTTTTATGTCAGTCGAACTGATGCTGAACTCGGCAAATCTGGCGCTGGTGGCATTTGCCCAGCAATGGCAGCAGATCAATGGTCATATCTTTGTGTTCTTTGTGATGACCGTGGCCGCGGCCGAAGTCGCCGTCGGGCTGGCATTGATTGTCAACATTTTCCGCGAGCGCCAAAGCATCAATATCGACGAACTGAACCAGATGCAAGGTTAAGCGGATTGCCGTCGGAAGAGGCTTGTAAGGTATGGAAAATTTACCGCTCCTAGTACCCTTGGTCATATTAGTTCCCGCGCTGGGGGCAGTCATCAACTTCTTCGTCGGCATGAAAATTGGCGAAAAGTGGTCGGGCTATATCGGCTGCTTCGCTTCTGTCTTTGCCTTCGCGGTTTCGCTGTTGCTGCTGTCTTATGTGACCGGCGCCGATGGCGGCGCGGCGGTGGTGAACCCGCCATTTGTCGATGGCTGGCTGCGGATTGAATCGATTGGGCTGGACATACCCTGGCAGCTGCGGGTGGACTCTTTGAGCGTTACCATGATGCTGGTTGTGACCGGCGTCGGCTCGCTCATTCATCTGTATGCCCGCGGTTATATGCACGGCGACAAGTGGTACCCGCGTTTCTTTGCCTATCTCAATATGTTCCTGGCATTCATGCTGATACTGGTTGCAGCCAATAACTTCCTGATGATGTTCGTCGGCTGGGAGGGGGTTGGTCTGTGCTCCTTTCTGCTCATAGGTTTCTGGTGGGACAAAAAAGCGCCCGAAGGCTGGAAAAACAGCAACGCCGCCCGCAAGGCTTTCATTGTCAATCGCATCGGCGACTTTGGTTTGCTGATGGCAATGTTCCTCATTTTCTGGACCTTTGGCACCTTGGATTTCTTCAAATCCGGCGAGCTGCCAAATACAGAAGCCAAATATCTGGTGGAATGGCGCCAGCGCAATGACCTCGCCGTCTATGCGGAAGCCGAACATGGCAATGATGACGAAGCCGCTGATGATGGGCATGAAAAAACTTATGTTTGTGTTCCAGCAGACCTTGACAAGCATGATGATGAACCTCATACAGAAGAATCGCCGGGACGCGTTGAAGCGGACGAGACGCACGGCGCGGTGAATCCCTTAGCCGACGACATCCGCGCCATCTATTGTGACAACCATCACATCAGCGCCGACAGGCTGGGCGTCTTTGGCCAAACCGGCGAGCGGTTCGGCGCCGGCGAAGTCGTCGATTTTGGCGGCTTCCAGATGGCCTTCGATAATGTGATTTTCCTGATTGCTGTGTTTATGCTGCTGGGCGTCGCCGGCAAGTCGGCGCAGATTCCCCTGTTTGTCTGGCTGCCGGATGCCATGGCCGGCCCGACGCCGGTCAGCGCCTTGATTCATGCGGCGACGATGGTCACGGCCGGGGTGTATATGCTGGTGCGCTCCAACGTATTCCTATGGGAGCTTAACCACGGCGGTTATGTAATTGGCTTGATTATCACCCTGGTCGGCTCTGGCACAGCGATTATGGCTGGTTATATCGCCCTGGGACAATGGGATATCAAACGGGTATTAGCCTATTCGACGATTTCGCAGCTGGGCTTTATGGTGGCGGCCGTGGGCATTGGCGCGTATGTGGCGGCGATGTTCCATCTGGTGACCCATGCTGTTTTCAAAGCGCTGCTTTTTCTTGGCAGCGGCTCGGTGATTCATGGTGTTGAACATGGTCATCACCATGCCCATGAACACGGTCACGGGCATGACGAAGCGCAGTTTGACCCGCAGGATATGCGAAACATGGGCGGTCTGCGAAAAAAGATGCCCATCACCTATCTTACTTATTTGATTGGAACACTGGCGCTGGCGGGCATCTTCCCCTTTGCCGGGTTCTGGTCAAAAGATGAGATCCTGGCGGATGCCTGGTACGAAGGCTTTGAACTGAATGAACTGCAAGGGTTTATCGCTTTTGGTGTCTTGCTGATCGCGGCCGGTTTTACCGCCTTCTATATGTGGCGGCAAATTGTCCTGGTTTTCTTTGACAAGCCGCGCAGCCAGGCTGCCGAACGGGCGCCCGAAAGCAGCGGCGCCATGCTCCTGCCCTTAGTGATCCTGGCGATTTTCACCTGTGTCATAGGGCTCGTCAATGTGCCGAAATCCACGCCGCTCTTCGCCAGCGTTTATGAAACTTACGAGTTCAAGCGCTTCCTCGAACACAGCCTGTTGAGTGTATCTCGCGGTCATGCGCTGGACTTTAATTTACTGATTGCCGGCATCGCGCTGGCATTGGGGATCGGTTCTATACTTGCCGCCCACAATATCTACAAGGGCAAGGGACTGGCAAGGGGCAGCCGCGACCAGTTGGAAATCCATGCCTCGTCCCGCATGGCCTTCCGGCTGGCGAACGCCCGCCTGTATTGGGACGAGATTTATTTCCGCCTCCTCGAAAACCCTTTCAACAAACTGGCGCAATTCCTGGCAGAGCGGGTTGACTGGCAGTTTTTGCATGATTATTTCCATGACAGCGTGATTAGACGCGGCTTCGACCAGATGGCGCGGCTTCTTAGTCAGCCCTTGGATCTTGGTTTGATTGACGGCGCCGTCAATGGGCTTGGCTGGCTGGCGCAGCGCGCCGCCGACTGGATGCGCCGTATCCAAACCGGCTATGTACGGATGTACGCCGTGGTATTGTTTATTGGCGTGGCCGCAGTCATCTTGCTGATGCTGCTGCCCTTTATACAGACTTTGCTCCAGAGTGGCTCATAAGGAGAACGTCGTCCTATGGACTTGACCGGACTTTCGCTTACGACGATTACTTTATTCATCCCGATGATTGGTTTTGCCATTCTGCTGTTTATGAACGGCGAAACCCAAAAAAACAACATCAAGTGGGTGGCCTTTGGCGCCAGTATTGTGACCTTTGTGGCATCGGCTCTGATGTGGATTAACTTTGATCCAGGTACGGCTGAACTGCAAATGGCGCAGCGAAATACCTGGGCCGAGGTCTCTCTGGGCGATTCGGTCATCAACATCAGTTATTATGTGGGCGTGGATGGCATCAGTATGCTGCTGGTTCTGCTCACGACTTTTATGATGCCGATAGCTGTTCTGGGCTCCTTTGGCAGCCATATCTTTGAAGAACGCGGGCGCGAGAAACTCTACTATCTCTTCCTGATGCTGCTCGAATGGGCGATGATTGGCGTGTTTGTCGTGCATGACCTCATCATCTTCTACGTTTTTTGGGAGGTTACGTTGGTGCCGATGTACTTCCTCATCGGCATCTGGGGGGCAGAAGAGCGCATCTATGCCGCCGTCAAATTCTTCCTGTACACGATGGCCGGCTCAATCCTGATGCTGATCGCCATCTTGTACGTCGGCAATCAGGCCGGCACCTTCAGCACCTACAGCGACGGCGGCGATGTCGGGGTCATTGAGATGGTCCAGACATACGACGGAGAAGGCACATATTGGGATCCGATTGAGCTTGAAGAGGGAACTGCGGCCAGCGCGGCTGATGCTGAAGAGCGCGGTTTTCTGCTAAGTTCGGTCGAGAGCTTTCTGTTCTTGGGCTTCCTGGTGGCTTTCGCCATCAAAGTACCCATCTTTCCCTTTCATAGCTGGCTGCCCGATGCCCATGTCCAGGCGCCAACGGCTGGCTCGGTTATCCTGGCCGGCGTGCTGCTGAAGATGGGAACTTATGGGATTGTGCGCTTTAATTTGACCCTGTTCCCGCAGGCGGCGGTGGCCTGGGCGCCCACGATTGCCTTGCTGGGTGTCATTGGCATTATCTACGGCGCCTGGGTCAGCTATGCACAGGATAATGTCAAAAAGCTGGTTGCCTATTCATCGGTCAGCCACCTTGGATTTGTCGTGCTGGGCATCTTCGCGCTGAATTCGCAGGGCTTGCAGGGGGCGACGCTCCAGATGGTGAATCATGGCATCAGCACCGGCGGCCTCTTCCTGATTGTGGGGATGCTCTATGAACGTTGGCATACCAAAGAAATGGCGGCTTATGGCGGGATATGGAAAGTGATGCCCTTGTTTGGGGCCATCAGCCTGGTGATATCGCTAAGCAGTATGGGTTTGCCGGGGCTGAATGGCTTTATTGGCGAATTCACGATTTTGATGGGTTCGCTGGGCAGCGGCTATCTGGGCTTTGCCTTTACGCTGTTCGGCACGCTGGGTGTGATTTTGGCGGCTGTCTATCTGCTCAAGATGTTTCAGCAGGTCTTTATGGGCGAACATACCAATCGCTTGAAAGATGAAACCGGCTATAAACTGCGCTGGAATGAGATCGCGGCCTTTATCCCGATTTTGATTATGATTTTCTGGATGGGCATTCAGCCGATTGTTTTCTTCAATATGCTTGATATATCGGTAGACAGCATCGCTGCGATGTTCATCCCCTAGGAGAAATCATGTTTGATACGCCGACTGTCGCCGAATTTCTCGCAAGCTCCAACTGGGTCTCCACCTTGCCGGGACTGCTGCTGGCGCTGTGGACGCTGATGCTTGTCCTGGCTGACTTGTTTATTCCGCCGGAACGCAAGTGGTGGACGCCTGCGCTTGCCTGCGTCGGGCTGGGCCTCAGCTTTGCTGTCAATTTATTTGTGTACTCCCCGGCCGAAAGCGAACAGGTCGCGTTTTATGGCATGTTTGTGGCCGATGCCTTTAGCGGCTTTTTGAATGCGGTCATTCTGGCGGCGACGCTGATTTCGATTCTGATGAGTTGGGATTATCTCAATCGGGCGGATATTCACCGCGGGGAATACTATATTCTGGCATTGCTGTCCGCGGCCGGCGCCATGTTCATGGTCGGCGCCAATGACCTGGTGATTGTTTTCATCGCCCTGGAACTGCTTAGCATTCCATTGTATATCATGGCCGCCTTCCGCTCCATCAATCGGGACGGCGCTGAAACGGCGCTGAAATCCGAAGAAAGCGGCATGAAGTATTTTATTTTGGGCGCTTTTTCGAGCGCGTTTCTGGTGTATGGCTCGGCGCTGGTTTATGGCGCCACCGGGACGACCAATATCCCGCAGATTTTCTCAATGGCGGGCAGTCTTGCCGGCACGGCATCGGCGGCGGCTTTCTATCTGCTGACCGGCGCTGCCTTGCTGTTTGTCGGGCTGGGGTTCAAGGTGGCTGTGGTCCCCTTCCATATGTGGACGCCGGATGTGTATGAAGGTGCGCCAACGCCGGTGACGGCATTGATGAGTGTAACCGCCAAAATTGGTGGTTTCGCCGCTTTGCTGCGGGTGCTGGTCACGGGGCTGTCGATTTTTGCATTGACAGAAGGCGGCGCGGCCGCCTGGCAGGCTGCTTTGTCGGCTGCCGCCATCCTGACGTTGATCTTGGGCAATTTTGTCGCGATTTCACAGCGCAATCTCAAACGTATGCTGGCTTATTCGTCCATTGCGCATGCCGGCTATATCTTAGTCGCTGTCGTCGCAGCCGGCACGGCCGGCATGGCTGATGCCGCCGCACAGAGCGCTCTGGTGTATATGCTGGCTTATATGTTCACCAATCTGGGAGCCTTCGCCGTGGTGATGGCCATCGAACATAAAGATGGGACCGGGGTCAATCTTAATGACATCACCGGCTTGGCGAGGTCGCGCCCGCTGATGGCGATGGCCATGACGGTCTTTATGCTTAGCTTGACCGGGATTCCATTAACGGCCGGTTTTGTTGGCAAGCTGCTGGTGTTTGCGGCCGCGGTTCAGGCAGGTCTCTTTGGGCTGGCGATTATCGGTGTGCTGACGAGTGTGGTCAGCGCCTTTTATTACATGCGGGTCGTGGTCAATATGTACCTGCGCGATCAATCGGGCCGTCTTGAGCCGTCATTAGAAACCCCCTGTGTGCGCTGGGCGATTAACATCTCGCTTGCCGGCACGCTCATCTTTGGCATTTTCTACCCCTTGGCGACCAATCTTGTGAGCATGGTCAGCATCGTCTAAACGCCGGCTGGCGGCCTAATCCCTTCAAGTGGGCGTCGACTTTGCCTTGAGCGCGGCGGCGCTACGTGTATAAGGGGTTCTTTGCCGATCAACTCGCGGAAGACCGCCGCCAGCCGTTGATCCAGCATCCAGTCAAGGCTGATTGGGTCCCAGCGGTGCATGTGTATCAAACGCGGATATTTCTTGAGCGGGTCATCGCTGCCTGTATCGACGCCGCTGGAATCGCCCGGATGTCTCCCTTTCCGCATATCCATGTAATGCTGGCGGTAGGCGGCTGTTTCTTCGTCGGAAAACAGGCCCGAAACAATCGCGTATCCCTGTTCCTGAAAGGCTTGTACGTCTACCCGCATGATGGGCCGGCCTCTCCTAATATCGTGTTGCTTGACAGCTTGACGCTCAATTATAATTTCACAGCTTGATTTTAACGGAAAGGGATATTTCCATGCAAGCGATGGGCCTCATGGATGTTCAGCAAACGCTTCGACAACTCCAACTCGATATCCAAATCATCGAATTTGACAGTTCCACAGCCACCTCGCAGCTGGCGGCAGAGCGGGTTGGCTGTGAACCGGGGCAGATTGTCAAGAGTCTCGGCTTTATGATTGACAGGACAGCGCCTATCCTGGTCCTGACCAGCGGCGACCATACGGTCGATGACCGCAAGCTGGCAGCCTTGTTTGCGGTCGGGCGCAAGAAAGTGCGGATGATGAAGGCTGAACAATGCGTCGCTATCCTGGGATATGCGCCCGGCGGCGTTCCGCCAATAGGTCATCGGCAGTCTGGATTGCCGGTGTTTTTGGATAAAACGCTGAAGCGCTATGAGTTGGTCTATGCGGCCGGGGGAACGGCGCAGACGATCTTCCCAATCGCTTTGACCGCGCTGCAACAGGTGACTCAAGCGAATTTTGCCGATGTTGTCAAAGACTAAGGGCCTGGTTGCACCTCTAAGGTCGTCAGATAGTATTCGCGGCCGATGCTGCCGCCGTCGGGATAACGGAAGGGCAGGGCTTGTCCGCTCATGCTCTCTTTCATCGCCAGCAGCAAATCATATCCCCCAGCGTCGATGTCGCAGGGAATCGTTAACTTGGTTTGGTCACGGTAGTATTTGTCGGTTATCCATTCGGTCGTGAATTGATTGGCAGGAGCTTCCGATTCGGCAATGGCTTCCTGTCCATCGCCATCGTCATCAGCAAGAATGATGGTCAGGGTGTAGGGAGTTGCATCCAGTTGAGCTATCTGCCACCAGCTTTCGATGGTGACTGTTTGACAGGCAGGCACATCAACGGAATCCAGTGACCATGAATGCAGTCGCATGGCATCACCGACATGGATGACAAAATCCGACACCGGCGCGCGGCGGTATTCGGACAGGCTGTAAGAAGTTGGGAAAGGCTGCTCCCAAGCGGCGGTTTGGACCAGCGCATAGTTTGCATTAAGCCACTCCTGGAGCGCTTCGCCATGTCGGTTGCCGCCGCCCTGACGCAGCAGCCAAAGCTGCTGATGGTCGGGCAGTCTGTCGAAAGACGTCTTGTTAAATGACCTGTCAACATTCGCCAATCTGTCAGGAAATGCGGGTGGATGCGCAGCGTCGCCGGGGTTAATCAGGTGGAACATACGATCTTTGGACATCTTGCCAGGTGTAAAATCCATCAAATAGTAAGATGCCGGCAATAACCATCGCCATGCCCATGAAAATTCGGTGATGAGCAGGCTGTCGGTTTGATAGGTCGGTTCCATGTTTTGGACAATCTGCCGATAAGGCGCGTTGGAGGTTGGCACGGCAATGTTCTGCGGCGCATGGAGATAGAGCAGAATCAGCAGAATCGCTCCAGCCTGAAGCGGAAGCTGCCGCAGCCCCAAAGCCATCAGCAAAGCCACCAGCATAACAAGCGCTTGCAGGTTGCGCGCGGTCAGGTTGCGGACAAGCGAATTGGCGGCAAAGGCAATCAGGAGCGTCGCCAGCAGGAGAAACAGGGGATAGAGCAGATGCCAGCGCTTTTGCCGGCGCAGACCGGGATGGGCGCGGCCGATGGCGGCTTTTGCGCCCGGCGCGAACAGGCTCGACAGCAGGAGGAAACCAAAGACAATCTCGGGACGAAACGCGACCTGCTGGTACAGTGTTTGCAAGCCTTCCCAACCGGAAGGGATGGAGTAATAGATGCCGCCGGAAAAGGGAACGAGGATGACATAGATGAATGGCAGGAGCCAGGCGGAAAACGACAGAGCAATGAAGCCCCACATAAGTATTGAGTTCAGCCAGACTTTGCGCTCGAATCGACGAAACGCAAACAGGAAGAGCGCATGAGCCGGAAAGATGAAAAAAGCGAAGTAATGTGTATAGATGGCGGCGATGCCCAGCGCGGCATAGACAAGCATCAGTTTTGATGTTGGCTGGCGCAGCCAGCGATAATAGACCAGGTGCAATGCTGTGGTTATCATCACCAGCATCGGATACGGACGCAGTTCATACATGCCACTGCTGGCGAATCCATAGACCCCTAAAATCGCAACGGCATAGAAAGCTGTTCGCCTGTCGATAAGGTGCAGCCCCAGTTGATATAACAGGGCGTAGGTCATCAGATTGATGAGTTTGGATGACCAACGGGTGATTTCTTCGACGCCGCCAAAACGTTCCACCCAAAAATCGGCGAACAGAGTCCATCCGGGCGGGTGAATGTCCCTTGCCGTCCATTCCACGATGCCCTCTGGCGACAGCTTCAAGGCGCCGTGGACCGAGTTGATCTCATCTTCGCGATAGTTGCGGCCGCCATAGCTGCCCGAATGCAGCAGCATGATGATGAGGATGAGAGCAGTTGCAGCAAAAATCCCCTTGACTGTGGCAGCCCGTTCTGTTGGCAACGTAATAGACTCGCTTGGTTCAAACCGTGTTCGAGCTTGACTCTACCATCAAGATGATGCGGATTCCAGCCTGCCCTTTAAGCCCTCCAAGCGAATCCACTGGCGCAGCTGCTTGAGTACATCCATCAGCCGCCATTGCCAGATGTCGGCTTCGGCCGGGACTTGCACCTCGGTTCGGGTGACATCAATGTCTGTACCCAGTTTGAGCGCCAGCAGACGACGGTGGATGCTGGCAAGATAAGGCAGCTTGATGAGAATGTGAGAACGCGGCATGATGACGCGGGTCGCGCCGATGGCCTGTGCCAGCAGCTTGACTTCAATCTGATAGAGCAGACCGTCGACGGATGCGGGCAGCTGTCCAAAGCGGTCTGTCAGTTCCTGTTTCATGGCTTCAGCTTCTTCGGCGCTGCGGATATTGCCAATGCGGCGATAGAGTCGCAGGCGCAGAGCCATCTCCGGTATCCAGTCGGTCGGAATGTAAGCCGGCAAAGGCAGGTCAATCACGATGCGCTCGCGGGCAGAGGCCGGCGGCTGGTCAGCAGAGGGCGTTTCTTTTTGGTCTTTGACAGCCTGTTGCAGCATCTCGGTATAGAGATGCAGTCCGACTTCTTCAATATGCCCGGATTGCCGCATACTTAGTATGCCGCCGCGGCCGCGCAGTTCGAGGTCGCGGATGGCGATTTGAAAGCCGGAACCCAGCTGCGTGTTTTCCGCCAAGGTTTCGAGGCGCGCGCGCGCTTCTTCGGTCAGGGCGCCGGGCGCGTGGAAAAAATAAGCATATCCCTGCTGCGCCGAGCGTCCCACCCGCCCGCGCAGTTGATAAAGCTGTGATATCCCAAACCCGTCGGCGCGGTCGACGACCAGCGTATTCACCCGCGGCATATCAATGCCGTTTTCGATGATGGCGGTTGAAATTAAAACGTCATATTCCCCGCGAGCGAAGGCCGCCATAACGTTTTCCAATATGCGCGGCGCCATTTGTCCGTGCGCGATCACCACGGTGGCCTCGGGGACGATGTTTTCGATTTTGCTGCGGATGGACTGGATGGTCTTGATGCGATTGTGAACCACGAATACCTGACCGCCGCGCTCAAGTTCGCGCAGGATGGCGCGGCGGCTTAGCTTGTCATCCCAGGGACCGACCTGCGTAATCACCGACAGCCGTTCTTCGGGCGGCGTTTGGATCATGCTGATATCGCGGATGCCGCTCAAGCTCATAAACAGGGTGCGCGGAATCGGCGTCGCCGTCAATGTCAGAATGTCAATTTTGGCGCGCTGTTTTTTGAAACGTTCCTTGTGCTTGACGCCGAAACGCTGTTCTTCGTCGATAATCATCAAGCCGATGTTTTTGAAACGAATGTCTTGTGACAGCAGGCGATGCGTGCCGACGATTACGTCAATCTCGCCGCTTGCCAGGCGCTTGACGATCTCCTTTTGCTGCGCTTGGGTACGAAAGCGCGACAGCATTTCGACAGTGACGGGAAAGGACTTGAGGCGCGCCTTGAAATGATCAAAATGCTGCTGTGCCAGGATGGTGGTCGGCGCCAGGAGCGCGACCTGGGCGCCATCCTGCGCGGCTTTGAAGGCCGCCCGCAGCGCGACTTCGGTCTTGCCAAAGCCAACGTCGCCGCAAACCAGGCGGTCCATAGGCGCGCTGCTTTCCATGTCGCGCTTGACTTCTCGAATCACCTTGAGTTGGTCTTCGGTTTCGACAAAGGGAAAGCCGGCTTCCAACTCGTGCTGCCATGCGCTGTCAGGGCTGTAGGCGAAGCCGGATGAACCGGCGCGGCGGCGATAGATCGCCATCAATTCCCGCGCTTCTTCTTCCGCATTTCGTCGGGCTTTGCTGCGTATTTTCAGCCACATATCGGGCTTGCCCAATTTGCTAAGTCGGGGCGGTTTTTCCTCGGCGCCAACATAGCGGGATAAGCGGTCGGTTTGATGAATGGGGACAAAAAGCGTGTCCGCGCCATGATACTCAATCAGCAGATATTCGCGTTCGGTCGAGTTGATCCGACGGTGGCGCATGCCCATGAATTTGCCAATGCCATAATCCACATGGACGACATAAGCGCCTTCTGCCCAATCTGTGTATGCGGTTTCAGGCGTTTTGCGTCCAGAGCGGCTGGCTGCTGTCGAGCGGCGGCGGGGTTCGGCGCGTGACCAGCCGAAAATCTCGGCATCAGTAATGAAGTGGAGGCGGTTGCCGGCGCCATGCAAGGTCCAGCCTTCAGCAGCCGCGCCTTCGACAAACCGCAATGCGCCCGGCGGCAGCGGCTCGGCGATGGATCGCACCGTCGGTATGAAGGCCGAGGCATCCTGCTCATACCATAAATTCAGCAGCCGACTGACCTGCTCGGTGACAATCACCACCGAATCGCCGCGATTCCGATAAGCGCGAATTTGGTTAAGCATCATCCGAAGCTGGCCGCCATAACGTTCGCCGGGCGCGAACAGACGCGGCCGGCTTCCGTTTTCCTCGGCTGATGTCATGGTGGAAAGGCTGATGCTCTGACGGCTGTGAATCTGCTGCTGCAAGCGCTTCCAATAGATGCCGGGCGCTGGGTGATTGTCCGCGATTTGATGTGCGGCGCAGGCATCGCGGCGGTTGGCTTCGGCGCGGGCGGCGAGATCGCGGATGGCTGCTTCCAGCGCTTGTGGATCTTCGATGAGAATCAAGCTGCCGTCGGGGGCATAGTCCAACAAGCTCGCCGGCGGAGAATAGATATAAGGCAAATAATGCTCAAGATGGGCGAAAGCCGTACCCATTGCCAGCGATTCCATATCGGATGCCATGCCGGAAAAGCCGGCCGCCTTATCTGTGATGGCATTTGCCTGTGCTTTGAGTTGGTTTCCAATCGGCGGCGTAAGTTTGGGCAAGGCTTCGCGGGCGGGCACAATACGCAGGGATTGCAGCCGCCTGATGCTGCGCTGGCTGCCAGGGTCAAATTGACGCAGGCTGTCTATCTGGTCATCAAAAAATTCAATCCGCACCGGATATTGGGCTGCTAACGGGAAGATATCCAGTATGCCGCCGCGGCGGCTGAATGTGCCTGGTTCGGTCACAATCGTCGCCGGCTCGTATCCGATGCCGACCCAGAAACGAAGCAGCGATTCGGGCGGATAACGGCCGCCAAGCGCAAGTTCAAGCGTGGATTGGCAGAAGCGGCCGGGCGGCAGGGTGGCTTGCATAAGGGCCCGCGCCGATGAGACGATGATGGGATGTTCCGAATCCCGGTCTTGCATCAAAGCTGACAGAGTTTCGATGCGACTGCGAATCACGCTGACATCCCAAGGCGCCCGGTCATAGAAGCCGGCCGATGGCTCGGCAAAGCGGTAAATGCGGCCGGGGTTTTCAAGCCAGACCGGCAGCTGCTCGCTGACATTGTAGGCGCGGCGAACCTGCGCCGTCAGGCAGATGATGGGGCCATCCCAATCCTGCGCCAGCGCCGCCAGCATATAGGGACGCGCCGCGCGCGCCAAATGGATCTGGCTGTCGGACAGACCTTGCAGTACCTGGCGCCAGGTCTTGCTATCGCGCAAACTGTGCAGCAAACCTGAAAGTAAAATCGACATATTGGTGTGGATGGCTCGCTTGTTTCGACAGTCGAAAAACCTCAATCAATCAGCGCTTGATAGCACAGGCTGCGGAAATCACTCTGGAAGGGAAGCATATTGTCCATTAGTTGAGTCATAATGATGCCGACCATTCGCTCCTGTGGGTCCACCCAGAATTGAGTCGCGGCGGCGCCGCCCCAGCCATAATTCCCGTTTGAGTTGATGACCCCGGTTTGCGCTGCGTCGATAACGACTTCAAAGCCGAGGCCAAATCCCTTGCCGGCCATTGTCGCCAGCCCGATTCCAATCGGCAGCAGTTCCGGCTTGAGATGATTCAAGGTCATATATTCGACCGTTTTGCGCCCAAGCAAACGCACATCGCCTGATTCACCTTTGTTCAGCAGCATCTTGGCAAATTGCCAGTAATCTTCAGTGGTCGAAACCAAGCCGCCGCCGCCCGAAGGGGCATTGACGGCGACGGTGAAGTCCTGCGCCGGGATATGCGGCGCCCCCTGGTATTCATGGAAGGAGTGGTCTGTGAGATTATGCTGATAGAGTTTGGCAAAACGATGCTGTTTTTCTGCGGGGACATGAAAGTGAGTATCGACCATACCGAGGGGATCAAAGATTTCTTGCTGCAAGAAGTCTTCAAAGGGCATGTCAGCCAGGACCTGCGCCAGATAGCCGCAGACATCGGTGGCGATGCTGTAATTCCAGGCTGTGCCCGGCTGATGCCTTAGCGGCAGTTTGGCCATGCCGGTGATTTTCTCTTCCAGGCTGGCTGATGGGCTGCGGAAAATTGACTTGCGGTACATGGCGTCAATCGGCGTATCATAGTAAAAGCCATAGCTCAAGCCGGCGGTATGGGTCAGCAGGTGTTGGATGTTCATAGGTGGATTCTGCTCCACCAGTTCTTGTCCCAGGTATCCCATCCGCCGCAGCGCTTTGGTTTTGCCAAAAGCGGGGATATATTTGCTGACCGGCTCAAAGAGTTGAAATTTGCCTCGTTCATAAAGCATCATCAGCGCCACCGAAGTGATCGGTTTGGTCATGCTGTAGATGCGGAAGATGGTGTCTTTTTCCATCGGCAGCTGCTGTTCCACATCGCGGAAGCCGCTGGTTTCATAGTGGACAGCTTGGGCTTCGCGTGCAACCAGAGTGATAAAACCGGGGGCATACCGTCGGTCTACATAGTCTTGCATGCGGATATTGATGCTGTTTAGGCGCTCGGATGACATGCCCACGGCTTCCGGCGAGGATGCACGCATAACCTTCTCCTGCTGTGATGAATGGTCAATCTTAGTTTAGCTGGTTCTGTACGGGATTGGCAGGGCGGTCATCAAACAGATTTCATTCGGCTATGCTTTGCATGAGCGACTGGTGGACTTTGATGGCTTTTGGATGCTGTGGATTGATGTCCAAAGCGGTTTTGACAGTCGCCAGCGCCGCTGTCCGGCTGCCCTGCTCCAGATAATAGTCTGCCAAAATCAAATAACGGCTGACGGCTTTTTTGAGGCGGCCCTGGCGGTGATACCATTCGGCAATATCGCGCTGCATCTCGACCAGCTGGGGCTGAATGGCGACAGCTTTCTCTTTTTCAGCCCGCGCCAGATGTGATTTTCCGACTTCTTCGTATAAATCCACCAATTTAAGATGACTGGCGACGGCATCATCAAGCCGGCCAAGTTTCTTCTGGATTGAGATGAGCTTGGCCAGGGTCCTGGGGTCGGACGGGGCTAACTCATGCGCCCGCCGATAGATTTTAAGCTGTTCCCCGAGTTTGACTTTGGGTCCTGGTTTGTTTTGGCGGCCATTGCAGGCAGACATGGCTTTTTCAATGCCTTCAGCCAGCCATATCTCAATGGCATTGGCCGCGCGGCTGACGGTTTCCTGCGCCAGGATTTCGTCATCGCCCTGGAAGCTGTGCAGTACAAAATCAACCGGCGGCATTTTGCCGGGCGGGCGACCAATTCCAAACCGCAGCCGGGCGAAGTCTTTGCCGCCAAGATGCTGAATGATGCTGCGAAGCCCGTTCTGCCCCCCATGTCCGCCGGATTGACGCAGTTTCAGGACGCCAAAAGCGGTATCCAGGTCATCATGGATGACCATCAGATTGTCAGTCGGAATGTCATAATAATCCAGCAAGGGCCGCACCGACTCGCCGCTGCGGTTCATATAGGTCAGCGGTTTGACCAGTTTGATTTTTTTATCGTGGATGATTCCATCCCATGTATGCGCGCGTTTTTCGGCGCGGCCCGCGCCGGCGCCATAACGTTGAACAAGCTCATCAATCACTCGCCAGCCAACATTGTGGCGGGTGTTTGCGTATTTGGGGCCTGGATTGCCCAGCCCGACAATCAGGTGTCTGTCAGTCATATTCGCCTCATCATCGCCTAGTCCCCCGTCTCCTCCACTTGATCCCGATTGACCCGAAAAACGACGCCGCTGTCCAGCTGCGCCATCCGTTCCAACTCGGGCATGGCTTCCAATTCGGCAAGCCCATAGCTGTATCGGGGCGGGGCTATCGGGATGGTGTCATTGAAAAAGACCAGATACACATCGCCCACGGTCTGCTCGATTTTTTGTTTCAGCCGCGCTAGCTTCTGCGGTGGAAAACGAAATTTATTGGCGGGATCGGTATGAATGTGCAAACTTGCCGGGTTGTTGCTGAAGATAGTGCCCTCCAGCGATGCTTCGCGGATGAAGCGGACCACATCGTTATCCCGCCACGCCGGCGCCGCATAGCCCTTGTCAAAATGCCCTGCTTCGCTATCGTTGGCTCGGATAATAGCCAGCTGGTTCAATCTGACGTTGCTGCCAAGCCAGATGAAAAGCAGAATCGCCCCGCCCCGCGCAAATGCCCCGATCACCGCGCTTCCTGCCCAAGGCCGCAGCCAAATCAAAAAGCGATCCACCAGAAAGACCAGGACGAAGAGCAGCGGAATGTACCCCGGAGACCAATACCTTCTGTTCCCCCACCCGACATCCATCCCCCAGAACTTTGACACTATGGCTATTGAGATGAAATAAACCAGCGCGAAACTGCCATGCAGGCAGAAGGAACTCCAGCTGCGCCACAGTTCCGGCTTGCGGTATGTGCGAATGAACGCAAACACGATGGCGGCTGCCAGCGCGAGCAGCGCCGCCGCGCCCAGAGCCGTCGCACCCGGCGCCACTGCATACCACTGCCCCTCGTCCGCCAGCGGATTAGGCAGGATCCACTCTGATAGCTCAATAAGCGCTACATTCAAAATCCTGTGCAGGGTGTTGCGCGGCGAAGGCGCAGAGCCGAAAGGGAAGCCGGTACGCAGCAGGTTACGCAGCAGCCACAGACTGACTGGCATGAGGGAAATCAGCGCGAATACCGCGCCGCGCTTCACCTTCTCCGACAGCGCCGCGCCCGGCTGAAGCAGCAGGAGCGGCAGCAGAGTGATGACCAGGATGAGACCGATGTTCCGCGTCAGGCAAGCCAGAGCCGCGAACAGCGCCGCCCAAATCAGCGCGGCGCGTTTGCCTTCGCGCAGGTGCCGGTCCATATAAAACAGCGCCAGCGTGACGAAGAGGATGAAGGGCGGCTCCGACAAAGCCCACGACGCGACCGAGGTCAAGTGCAGCGCCGAGGCGACCGCCAAACAGCCCCACAGAGCCAGCAGGCGGGATGTGATGCGCCGCCGCAGCCAGTGCCCGGCGACGAAGATGGTCAGACCAAACAGAAGCGCATTGAGTGGACCAGCAACGGCGTGCGGGTCAAGTCCAGAAAGGAAGCCCGCCGCCGCCAGCAGCAGCATATACAGAGGGGGATACCAAGCGCCAATGTAGGTGAACCCTTCTCCAGCCAGCAGACTGCGGGCTCCGGCGATGTAGGTGGTGGAGTCAAAGTGCAGTCCGACTCCATAAGCGGCCCCGCGCAGCAGGACAAAACCCGCGCCCAGCGCCGCGACAGCAGCCAGCAGCAAGGTGTAACGCTGACCTGCAAACATGGCATTCTCCCTTAGTTAAGCAAGGTGCAAATTGCGCGAAGA
The DNA here is from genome assembly GCA_965203755.1 of Phototrophicaceae bacterium. Classification (GTDB taxonomy): domain Bacteria; phylum Chloroflexota; class Anaerolineae; order Aggregatilineales; family Phototrophicaceae; genus UBA6055. Next base: position 2,261,731 of record OZ241910.1, read on the forward strand.
CCCGTCTCGCTCTTTTGCGGATGTATTTTACTCTTAAGCCGACTGTCTGCCTACCCTGCGCTGATTGCCCGTATTGGGCCGGGAGGGTGCTCACAGCGGACTGTCATCGACATAGCGGGGATAGGTGGCTTTGGCGGCTTCGGCATAACGCAAATCCAGGTCAAGGGTGACAAAAGGCGTATCCGCGGTTGTGCTGGCGAGCACGGCGCCATTGGGATCGCTTATCCAGCCGGCGCCGCCAAGCTGCACCTGGTCGGCTTGGCCGGCATGATTGGAGGACAGGCAGTAGGCTCCGGCAATGACCGCGGCGCTTTGCCCGCCGGCAAGCCATTTGGCATTGGTGGACAAGGGCGTGCTGCGCGGGTTGACCAGCAGATGAACTCCTTGCTTGCCATAATCGCGGGCATGGTGCATGAACCAGAGTTCGGTGCAAATCATCACGCCAATACTTGCCTTGCCGACGCGCGCCGGCCGGAAATCAATCGGGGCGCGGTCATACCAGGCCGCTTCCCAATAACCGTCATCATTCGGGAGATAGGTTTTCCCATGAATCCACCGCAGCTTGTTTTCAGACGTCCACACGAAGGCGATGTTGCAGCGCTTGTTATTAAGGCTGCGCGGGGCTGTGCCGATGACGATTTTCGCCCCAAGCTCGGGCAGACGCTCCAGCCAATGGTCATGGGACTGGACAGCGGCCTGCCAGCGGCTTTCATCCCGGCTGCGGGTGGTGCAGAACCAAGGCGAAAAACACATTTCCGGCAAGAGCAGCAATTCGCTTTGATGCGCCCGAATGTGTTCAATGAGCTTTGCCCATTGCGCCTCAAGCTGCTCGACATTGAGTTCGGTAATGGCTGCTTTCACGACAAGAGTCCTGATATGGCTCAAGATGGCTGTGTGGATTGGGCGGGCTGGCGCTGCTGGCTGAACTGGGTTTCGTAGAGTTTGGCGTACAGTCCATTTTGGGCAAGCAGCTCTTCGTGCGTTCCTTGCTCGACAATAGCCCCGCGGTCCATCACCAGAATTTGGTCGGCAGCCAGGATGGTGCTAAGGCGATGGGCGATGACAATGCTGGTGCGCCGGCGCATGATGTGACTAAGCGCATCCTGGATAAGCGCCTCGGACTGGCTGTCGAGGTGGCTGGTGGCTTCATCAAGCACTAGGATGCGCGGGTTTTTCAAGATAACGCGGGCGATGGCAATACGTTGTTTTTCACCGCCGCTTAGCCGATAGCCGCGCTCGCCAACGATGGCATCGTAGCCCTCCCTTAATCCCATGATGAATTCGTGAATATGGGCGGCTTTGGCGGCGGCCTCAATCTCGTTCTGGGCTGCATTGGGTTTGGCATAGAGCAGATTAGTGCGAATGGTGTCATGGAACAGGTAGGTTTCTTGGGTGACCATCCCGATATTCTCGGCCATGGTACGCAATGTTAAATGGCGCAGGTCATGTCCATCCATCATAATGCGGCCGGCGGATGGGTCATACAGCCGCGGTATCAAATAGGTCATGGTGGTTTTGCCGGCGCCGCTGGGGCCCACCAGGGCGACCAGCTGCCCTGGATGAATATGAAAAGAGATGTTTTGCAGCGCCAGTTCGCGCGCTTGATGTCTTCTTGCCGTCGAGAATTTGCCATTCTCCCGTTTGGTGGAATCGCCAGAGCGGGTGGCGGCGATATGATCCATTTTGCCAATGCGCTCAACGTCCGACAGCAGCAGGCTTTCGTCGATCTCATAGCGGAAGCTGACCTGATCAAATTCAAGCTCGCCGGCTATCTTGTTCAGATGCTGGGCATGGCTCTGCTCGGCGATTTCGAGCGGCAGGTCGATAATTTCAAAGACGCGCTCAAAGCTGACAATCGACTGGGCAAAGTCTACCGGCGCGTTGGTCAATGCTTGCAGCGGGGTGTAGAGTTGGGTCAGATAAGCGCCAAAAGCAACGATGGTGCCGACAGTAAAGGTGTCCTGGATGACCAAGATGCCGCCGACCCAATAAACGATGGCGGTGCCAATGACGCTCACGAGGCTGATGAAGACAAAGAATTGGCTGCCCAATACCGCTCGTTTGATGCCGGCATCGCGAACATCGGCGGCGCGTTTGCCAAAGTGTTCGACTTCGGTGTTGATGCGCCCAAACAGCTTGACCAGCAGGGCGCCGCTTATATTCAAGGTTTCATTCATCATAGCGTTCATTTGGGCATTGTAGCCCATCTGCTGCCGTGCGATGACCTTCAGCCGTTTGCCCAGCTGGCGGGCGATAATGATGAAAAATGGCAGCGCCAGCAAGCCCAGAATAGTCAAGCGCCATTCCAGTGTGAGCATCACCGCCATAGTTGCGACCACAGTGATGACGTTGGTAATGATGGCGACGATGGTATTGCTGATGGCGTTTTGCGCGCCGATCACATCATTATTCAGCCGGCTCATCAGTTCGCCCGTTTTGGTGTTGGTGAAGAATCGCAGTGACATCTGCTGAAGGTGATGATAAAGCGACACCCGCAAATCATAAATGACGCCCTCGCCAATGGAGACATTCAGCTTGCGTTGGATAATCCGAATGCCGCCGCTGAAAACCGGGATTAAGACCAGTCCCAGCGCCAGAATGTTAAGCCGGCTTAGGTCTTTGTTTGCCAGCGCGGTATCAATGATTTCACGGAAGATCAAAGGATTAAGCAGCCCCAGAAATGTCGTGAGCAGTATTGCGCCGAGCATACCGACAATTTGAAGGCGGTAAGGCTTGGCGTATGCCAGGACGCGCAGCAGCAGGCTGCGGGTGACCTTTGGCTTGTCGGCCGTATCAGCCCCGTGAAAATACTTAAACCAGCCGCCGCCCATCATCGCGCTGCTCCTGTCTGTGTTTGCCTGGATGACTTTAGCATAGCAGAAAACCCTTTGACCCGGCTGCTGCGCCTTTGGTTAGGCAGCCCAATCCATTGGCTGGTATCCGGTGATGATGAGGGTTGGTTTTTTCATTGCGCGGCAAATCACTTGCAGGTCAAGCAAAGTCAACTGTGCCGCCGGCTTGGATGAATATCAGGTTTTGATGGATGCCTGGCGGTCTAGGGATAAACCGCGGATAATGGCGCGGGCATCCGACAGATTCGGCGCGAACAGGATTTCGCGCCCTTCCACTGCGTTGTTGAAGGTCTTTTGCAATGCCTGATAAATGGTTTTGATGGCGCCGTTCGCCCCGACGACAACCCGCGCCCCTTCATTGGGCCGGGCTTCGCCGGCGTCGAGCAGGGTTTTCGCGGCGGTGAGAATATCTTTGGGAATGGATGTGCCTTCCAGGTCAATAATCAAATCGACATAATGCTCAACGCCGCCAATGAGCGCATCGGCTGTTTGCACGGCGGCTTCAAGCTCTGCCCATGACCATTCGGTCTCAAATTCAAGGAGTACAATCGTCTTCTGCTTGTTGTCCCAGCGCGTTACAATTGCCATGCTGCCTGTCCTGTATCTTGTCCTACATTCTACATCACTGCATAAGTCTACGAATCATTGCTGCAAGGGTTGCCTCGAAATCTATGATAAGCATATCACAGTTTTTAGCTGGTTCAAGTGAATTTTGGGCTTTAGTTTTCAAAAATTTGGAATGGCACAAGCGCCATAGACTGACCATCCAGCCGCAGTTCCACACTCCATCTTCCGCTAGCAAAGGGGGTGTCGCTCTGGTCAATAAAAAGCCAGATGCAGCGGTCGTGGATCGGGTATGCCGCTTGAAAACTGATCAAGGCGACTTCTGCGCCCATGCGCCGCCAACTGGAAGAAATGGTGACGTCAGCCGGGATATGGTAAGCCCGCGCGACCACATAAATTTCAGCTGAAGCCGGCGTAAATCGCGGATTTGGATCAATGGCGCAGCCTTTTTCGTCTTTGCCGGCGGCCAATGCGATATTCTCCAGGCGCGGCTGACTGTCAGCGGCGATTCTATCTCCCGCCTCACCTGTCGCGGAAGGCGGGGTTCTGACCGCAGCCGGTCGGTCAGGAGACCGAGTTCGCAGCGCGGCGGCGCTGCCGGCGGTGGCTGGCAAACCAGGCGAGGGAGTGAAGGCGGCGATGCTGCTCGACAAGGTTTCGATAAAGCCGCTTTCGGCGCCGAGCGCCGCCAGAGTCGAGCGCAGAGATTGCCCGGCTTGGCTGACTTCAGTCACGCGCATGACAGCAAAATCCTGTGTCGTTTGCATCCGGGCATAAGCGACTGTGGCTGTTGAACGCAGATTGGCTATCTGTGCGCCGGCGAGGTCGTACTGGGCTTTGGCAGTCAGTTGTGCATCGGACGCGCTGCAGGCCGCCAGCGCAAAAGCGGTGATGAGCAGCAGACCATAACCAAGCCCAATGTCTTTAATGAGCGCTTGCGAGGCAGGCAGCCGGTTATTTTGTGTCAGAACCGGGTTTCTGCTTGCGCCTGACGGTCGGACTTGCTGCTGGGCGGCATCCACGCCAGTCTTCCATTCCAGTTTCCACATTCACCCGATTATACCCCCTAAAACAAAAGACCGCCTCACGCATGGGAAGACGGCCTTGATGAGTGGAAGCGCCGGGGACCTGCCCCCCGGGTCCGCTGATTTCGAATCTCGCACTTCTACAAGTTTAGCTCTCTGTACAGTTTCGCTCGGCATAACCCCGGAGAGCAAGGCGCACACCGAACTAGCCGATGAATCTTGGCGCCGCCTTATCGGCGTCAGCGGCGGGCGCCCTTGCTTTTTATGACACTCGCTGCGACTCGCGAAGGGGGGCGAGTTCGCAGGAGCGGTAGAGGACTTCGCGCCCCTACTGCCGCTTGTTAGCTGCTAGGCAGCTGCAAGGGCATAAGTGTTGTCTTCTGCACTTATGTGCGTTGCCAGTTTTACGTGTCTTGGCGCCACGACTTGCCGTGCGGCTTCAACCACCAACGTCGAATCTGGTTCGCTCCCATGATGGCTGATGACATGGACCCGCTGAAAACGGTCAATATCATCATACATTTACACTTTATCACAAAGGATCATGGATGTAAAGCGCGGCCATCAGAAATTCATTAGAAATAGATTAGCCTGCCATATTGTGATGAATGCGGTTATGATAAACAGGCTTGATGAGGCGAGAATGAAAGGCGCGGTAACGTGGCGGTTGATGTTTTGATTGCTGGCGCCGGTGTATCCGGCTTGATGGCGGCGCGCACGCTTAGAGACAGCGGTTATTCGGTTCGGCTGATTGATCAAGGCGGCTGTGCGGGCGGGCGTTTGGCGACCGTCCGTATTGGAGGCGGATTGGCTGACTATGGCGCGCAGTTTTTTACGGCGCGCACCGCCACCCTGCAAAGCTATGTCGATCAGTGGCTCGATCAGGAATTGATTTATGTATGGGGGACGGGCTGGTCGGATGGCAGCGTTAAACGCACGGCCGGTGACGGTCATCCGCGTTATGCGGTCGGCGGCGGCATGAATCAGCTGGCGGAGCATCTGGCGCAGGGATTGGACATTGCGCTGCATCGCGCGATTGTCCGGATTCAAATGACGGCTGACGGTTGGCTGCTAACGGATGATGATGGCGCAGTGTATGAGGGCCGGGCGCTGGTGATGACGCCGCCCGCGCCGCAAACATTGAAATTATTGAATGCGAGTGCGATCCAACTGCATCCGCAGGATTTGAATGAATTGCGGCGAATACAATTTGGTCCTTGTCTGTGTGGCATCCATGAGGTCGACGGCGAGCTTGAGTTGCCAGAGCCGGGCGCTATGCAAGACTTTCAAAGCGATGTGTATTGGGTGGCGGACAATCATGCCAAAGGCATTTCAGCGGCGAAAATTGTCACCAGTCACGCCAGCGCCAAGTACAGCCGTCGGCATTGGGATGCCCCGCAGGCGGACATCATCAGGAAGCTGGAAGCGGCGGTGTCGCCCTATCTCCAACTGGGCGGCCGCATTGTGAGTACCCAACTCAAGAAGTGGCGCTATTCGATTCCATTGACAACGCATCCGCAAGAATGTCTGCTGGCAAGGGATTTGCCGAACCTGGCTTTTGCCGGGGATGCCTTTGGCGGTCGCGGGCGGGTTGAAGGAGCGTTGATGTCGGGCATCGCCGCCGGCAATGCGCTTGCCGACACCTTGGCTTAGGCTGAAAGGATATGCCGTTATGCTCGCGAAAATGGCGGAAATAATTCGTCTCAAATTGATGCGATTCCTTCCTTGACAGACATCACAAGGACTGATAGCATAACCAGTCGCACTTGCAGCGTATAACCTCCCAAGAGGCTCTGTAGGCTGAATTGAGCAGATGTGGCGAAAGTGCTTTGCGATTGTGGGGTATCTCGTCACGGGTGGAGTAAAGATCGGGCGTTCTGGCTGTGCGCCTGTTTGCGTGTCTGAAAACGGAAACTTTGTCAGTCGTAAATTATGGAGTTGTCTATGCCAACCATCAATCAGTTGGTGCGTAAAGGGCGTAAGTCAAAAAACAAGAAAAACAAAGCCCCGGCGCTGCAATATACATTCAATGCGCTCGATCAGCGCCGTTCGCGCCAAAGAAAGGGCGCGCCGCAAAAACGAGGCGTATGCACCCAGGTCAAGACGATGACGCCCAAGAAACCCAACTCGGCTTTACGCAAGGTGGCTCGCGTCCGCCTTACGAATGGCATTGAAGTGACCGCTTATATCGGCGGCGAGGGACATAACCTGCAAGAGCACAGCGTCGTGCTGGTGCGCGGCGGGCGGGTGAAAGACCTGCCTGGCGTTCGCTATCATATTGTGCGCGGCACATTGGACACCAACGGCGTCAGCGGCCGCGAGCAGGGGCGCAGCAAATATGGAACCAAGCGAAGGAAGTAGGCACAGGGAGCGAAACGATGCCAAGAAGAAATCGCCCGCCCAAGCGAATCCCCGCTAATGATATAAAGTACAACAATCTGCATGTGGCCATGTTCATTAACCGCATGATGCGCGGCGGCAAGAAAAGCACAGCGACTCGTATTATGTATGATGCCTTGGAAGCTATGGGTGAACGCGCCAGGAAAGACCCGATTGAGGTTTTTGAAACCGCGATTCGCAATGTTGCGCCCACGGTTGAAGTCAAGCCGAAGCGCGTCGGCGGTTCGACTTATCAGGTGCCGATTGACGTCACCCAGGAACGAGGCGTGACGCTGGCAATGCGCTGGCTGATTCAGTTCGCCCGTCAACGCGGCGGCCGGAGCATGGCTGACAGGCTGACCAACGAACTGCTCGATGCTTATAACGGTCAGGGCAACGCCATCCGGAAGAAAGATGAAACCCATCGCATGGCCGAAGCCAACCGCGCTTTTGCACACTTCCGTTAGGCGCGAATATCAGGCGAATATCAATGAATCCCGGCCGCGAAGTTCGGGAAGTGGACAGGAAATGACAGACAAAAAACCAGGCTTTAACCATAGCAAGGTGCGTAACATCGGCATTATCGCACATATTGATGCCGGCAAAACCACCGTGACCGAACGCGTGTTGTATTATACCGGGATGGTCCATAAAATTGGCGAAACTCACGAAGGTTCGGCGACCACGGATTATATGGAACAGGAACGGGAACGCGGCATTACGATTACGTCGGCGGCGGTGACAGCCAGCTGGCAGGATCATCAGATTAACATCATTGACACCCCCGGGCATGTTGACTTCACGGCTGAAGTGCAGCGAAGTCTGCGGGTATTGGATGGTGGCATTACGGTGTTTGACAGTGTTGCCGGCGTCGAACCGCAATCGGAGACTGTATGGCGGCAGGCATCGGAATACAGCGTGCCGCGCCTGTGTTTTGTCAATAAGATGGATCGCATCGGCGCCAACTTTGACCGTTGCGTCGGCATGATGGTCGACCGTCTGAATGCGAACCCGGTCGTGATTCAGACGCCTTATGGCAGCGGCGAACACTTTGAAGGCATTATCGACTTGCTGAAGATGGAACTGATCACTTACGGCAACGATGAGGGCACAGATATTAACGTTCATCCCATTCCTGAAAGTCATCGGGAGATGGCAGAAACGCGCCGCGAGGAAATGATCGAAAAGATCATCGAAAGCGATGAGTATCTGACGATGAAGTTTCTTGAAGAGGAAGAGATCAGCGATGAAGAAATCATGGCGGCGCTGCGCGCCGGCACCATTTCCAGCGAACTGCATCCGGTGCTGTGCGGCGCGGCGCTCAAGAACAAGGGCGTGCAGGCTTTGTTAAATATGGTGGTTGAACTGCTGCCGTCCCCATTGGATATCCCGCCGGTGAAAGGGGAACATCCCAAAGATGGCAGCGAACTGCTGCGCTGTGCGGATGACAGCGAGCCGCTTTCGGCTTTGGTCTTCAAGATTATGTCCGATCAATACGGTCGCCTGGCTTTTACCCGCGTCTATTCCGGTGTTTTGAAAGCCGGCACGCAGGCGGTTAATACAGCCAATGGCAAACGTGAACGGATTGGACGGATTGTTCGTATGTTTGCTGATCGCCGCGAAGATGTCAAAGAGATACACGCTGGTGATATCGCCGCGGTTATCGGCATGAAGGAAACCTTCACCGGGGATACCTTGAGCGCAGCCAATGCTCCGATTTTGCTGGAGAACATCACCTTCCCGGCGCCGGTGGTCGAGGTGGCGATTGAACCTGACACCAAAGCCGACCAGGACAGGATGGGCATTGGCCTCCGCAGACTGGCGGAGGAAGATCCCACCTTCCAAATCGAAGTCGATGACCAGCTTGGTCAGACCAAAATTAAGGGAATGGGCGAGCTTCACCTTGAGGTTCTGGTGGATCGTCTGATGCGGGAATACGGCGTCGAAGCGACGGTGGGGCGTCCGCGAGTAGCCTATCGCGAAACGATTACCCGTCCAGTGGAAATCGACACGACATTCAAGCGCCAAACCGGCGGCTCGGGTCAGTATGCCCGTTGTACTATCCGCTTTGAACCCATACCCAAAGAGGAAAAAGACGAAGCCGATGGCGAACTGCTGTGGGTCGATGCCGTCCGCGGCGGAGTGATTCCCAAGGAATATATTCCGGCTGTCAAAAAAGGGGTTACGCAAGCGATGCAGGGCGGTGTGATTGCCGGCTATCCGGTGGTGTCCTTGAAAGCCACGTTGATCGACGGCGCTTTCCATGAGGTTGATTCGAGCGAAATTGCATTCACGATCGCCGGCTCCATGTGCCTGAAAGAAGGCGTTCAAAAAGGATTTCCGGTCATCCTGGAGCCGTCGATGAAAGTAGAGGTTGTTGCGCCGGACAGTTATACCGGCGCTGTGGTCGGAGACATTTCATCCCGCCGTGGCGCTATCCAGGGGATGGGGCCGCACAGCGAGGGCATTTCTGTGATTAAAACGCAGGTGCCGCTGGGAGAGATGTTTGGTTATGCCAATGATTTGCGTAACAACACCCAAGGACGCGGCAACTTCAGCATGGAATTTGATACGTATACAATCGCGCCGGAGAGCATTGCCGAAGAGGTCAAGGCCGGCTCGCGATAAGTAGAAGGCCGGGCGCTTTCGGTCTGTATTTTCGTTTGTTTTGTTCATATTCAAGCCGCCAAGTTCACAAGAGGGATTGTCACATGGCAAAAGGTAAATTCGAGCGCAGCAAACCGCATGTCAATATCGGTACGATTGGTCACGTTGATCATGGCAAGACCACATTGACGGCGGCGATTACGAAAGTTCTTAACTTGAAAGGTCAGGCAGAAGCGCGGGATTATGGGGATATTGACAATGCCCCCGAAGAACGCGCCCGCGGTATCACCATCAACATTCGTCATGTTGAATATGAAACCGATGCCCGGCACTATGCCCACGTAGACTGCCCCGGCCACCGCGATTACATCAAGAATATGATCACCGGCGCGGCGCAGATGGACGGCGCGATTCTGGTTGTGAGCGCGCCGGATGGCCCCATGCCGCAAACCCGTGAACACGTGCTGCTGGCAAAACAGGTGGAAGTCCCGGCTATGGTGGTCTATCTCAACAAAACCGATCAGATGGATGACGAAGAACTTATCGAACTGGTTGAGATGGAATTGTCTGAACTGCTGGAAGGTTATGGTTTCGATCCGGATACGCCGATTGTCAAAGGCTCGGCTCTGGCAGCCGAAGAATGCGTCAGTGATGATCCGGATGCGCCGGAATATGCGTCTATCCTTGAATTGATGGACAGCGTGGATGAATGGATTCCGACGCCGGAACGCGAAGTGGACAAGCCGTTTATGATGGCGATTGAAGATGTCTTTTCCATCAAGGGACGCGGCACGGTGGTTACTGGCAGTGTGGCGCGCGGCACGCTGCTCAAAGGTTCGGAAGTGGATATCGTTGGCTTGCGCGACGAAATCGTCAAGACCACCGTGACTGGCATCGAAATGTTCAATAAAGAACTCGACCAGGCTCAAGCCGGCGACAATGCTGGCATTCTGCTGCGCGGCATCAAACGGGAGGAAGTTCAGCGCGGCATGGTGATTGCCAAGGTGGGCTCGATCACCCCGCACAAGAAATTCAAATGCGAGGTTTATGTGTTACGCAAGGATGAAGGTGGACGTCACAAAGCCTTCTTCAGTGGCTATCGTCCGCAATTCTACATCCGTACTATGGACGTAACCGGGACCATCGTCCTGCCGGATGGCGTCGAGATGGTGATGCCCGGCGATAACGTGAATCTTGATGTTCAGTTGATTACGCCGGTCGCGCTTGAACGCGGGTCATCTTTCGCTATCCGCGAAGGGGGCTTGACAGTCGGCGCCGGCCGCATCACCGAGATTCTTGAGTAGTTTTGTCACAGGAAACAGCGATGCAGCCGGGCCGCAATGCTCGGCTGCTGCCTTCATCAAGCAGACAAAGGTTGCGGAATGGCAAAGAACAAGATTCGTATCCGGCTCAAGGCATACGACCACCGGGTACTTGATCAGTCAGCGCGGCGAATTGTGGAAACTGCGGAACGGACCGGATCGCGGGTTGTGGGGCCTGTGCCGCTGCCGACGCGCATCGAGCGCTTTACCGTGCGGCGGTCGCCCTTTATTGATAAGGATTCGCAGGAACACTTTGAAATCCGTACCCACAAGCGCCTGATTGACGTTCTCGATCCAGACAGTAAAACGATTGATACGCTCATGCGCCTCAATCTGCCGGCGGGCGTTGACATCGAAATCAAAATTTAAGGCGATTCATCGACAGTCAATGACCTTGCCCATAAGGACGAGCAAGACAGTTGTACGCAGGTGCGGTGTGTGTTTGTTATACCCTAGCGGAGGCTAAACCATGAAGGGCATGATTGGCAAAAAAGTAGGCATGACCCAGGTTTTTGATGAACAGGGGACGGTCATCCCGGTCACAGTCATCCAGGCTGGTCCCTGTTATGTCACCCAAGTACGCAATAAAGAACGCGATGGATACATATCGGTTCAACTGGGTTATGGCGAAACCAAGCCCAAAAACCTGACCAGAGGGCAGCTTGGACATCTGAAAAAAGCAGACTTGCCGGCGCTGCGTCACTTGCGCGAATTCCGCCTGCCGGACAGCGCGGAAGTCACTGTCGAAGAAGGGCAGGAGATTAAAGTTGATGTGTTTGCGCGCGGTGAACTGGTGGATGTGATCGGTATCAGCAAGGGGCGCGGGTACGCGGGCACGATTAAACGGCATGGCTTTGCCCGCGGTCCAAAAACGCATGGTCAATCCGACCGCATGCGCTCGCCGGGTTCTATCGGGATGTGCGCTACGCCGGGACGCACGTTCAAGGGGAAGCGGATGGCGGGGCGCATGGGCAACGACCGCGTTACCGTGCAGAACTTGCCGCTGGTTGTTGTGGATGCGGAGAAAGATCTGCTGGCTGTCAAAGGCTCGGTTCCCGGCGCCAGGGGCAGCATCGTGATGATCAAGCCGGCCATCAAAAGGCTTGGACAGTCAGTCGGTTGAGGAGACAGGAGTTTTCGCTATGGAGTTTCCGGTAATGAATGCCGCCGGCGCAGAAGTATCGAAGGTTGATCTGCCGGCGGATATTTTTGAGGCGAAAATCAATGTAGGCTTGATGCACCAGGCCTATGTCCGCCAGATGGCCAACGCGCGGCAGGGGTCTCATAAAACGCTTTCGCGCGGTGAAGTCCGGATGACCGGGGCCAAGTGGTATCGTCAAAAGGGCACCGGGCGGGCGCGTCATGGCGCGCAGAGTGCGCCCATTTTTGTCGGCGGTGGCTTGGCGCATGGCCCAAAGCCGCGCGACTACTCAAAGAAGATGCCCAAAAAGATGCGCCGCGGCGCCATCCGTTCCACATTGAGTACGCTGGTGCGTGATGATCAGCTGGTGCTTGTTGACAGGCTGGACATGGATGCGCCAAAAACCAAAACCATGCTTGGGGTGATTGAAGCGCTGGCGGGCGACAAGTCGGCGCTGGTTGTGGTGACAGCAGAACAGAAGGCGGTACGCAAGAGCGTGAGCAATCTGGCGCGGGCGCATTCTATCCTCGCCAATTATCTGAATGTGCGCGACCTGCTCAAGTATGACAAGGTCATCCTGTCATTGGATGCGCTTGAAGTGATTAAGAGCATTTGGGGCAAGGAGGGGTAAAGATGGCTGAACTTCATCTTTATGATGTGATTCGCCGGCCGGTGATTACGGAAAAAACGACGGCGCTGGCTGATGATGAAAACAAATATGTTTTTGAAGTTGCGCTTCATGCCAATAAAATCCAAATCAAAGAAGCGGTCGAAGAAATCTTTGAATTGGAGGGTCAGGTTCTAAAAGTGAACACCATGGTGATGCCGGCAAAACGGGGTCGCCGTGGTCGGAACTGGTATATTCGGTCACGCCGGTGGAAGAAGGCGATTGTCACGGTTGCCGATGGTGTTTCGATTGAGTTGTTCAATATCTAGGGGGGCGTACCATGCCGATTAAAGTTTATAAACCCACATCGCCGGGCCGCCGCGACATGACCGGGTACACTTTTGAGGAAATCACCAAGAAGAAGCCGGAACGCGCGCTGACGGTGGCTTTGCGTAAAAAGGGCGGCCGAAACAATACCGGCCGGATTACGGTGCGTCATCGCGGCGGCGGTCACAAACGCCGCTATCGCCTGATTGATTTTAAGCGCAATAAAGAGGATTGCCGCGCCGAAGTGATTGCGATTGAATATGACCCCAATCGGTCGGCGCGCATCGCGCTGCTGCAATATGAGGATGGCGTGAAAAGTTACATTATTGCGCCGATGGGCGTTACGGTCGGGGATATGGTTGGCAATGGCGCCATGAGCAGCCTGCGTCCCGGCAATCATCGCGCGCTGAAGGACATTCCACTGGGCACGGTGGTGCATAACATCGAAATGCGTCCGGGCAAAGGCGGTCAGCTGGCGCGTTCCGCCGGCGCCTCGGCGCAGATTTTGGCTTCGGAGGGCAAATATGTCACCCTGCGTCTGCCAAGCGGCGAGATACGGATGATTCTGGAAACCTGCCGCGCGACTATCGGTCAGGTCGGCAATGCCGAGCATGCCAATGTCAAGCTAGGCAAGGCTGGTCGGCGGCGCTGGCTGGGCTGGCGGCCCACGGTGCGCGGTACGGCGATGGATCCGGCCAGCCATCCCCACGGCGGCGGTGAAGGCAAGTCCGGCATCGGCATGGCGGCGCCCAAAACACCCTGGGGCAAGAAGGCGCTGGGCGTGCGGACGCGCCGCAACAAGCGCACCAACGCATTTATCATCCGGCGGCGCGGCAAACGCCGTTAATGGCAGGAGAATAAACTATGTCACGTTCATTGAAAAAGGGTTATTACATTAGCCCGAAGCTGCTTGACAAGGTGGATAAGCTCAACGAACAGAACAAAAAAGTCGTGATTCGCACCTGGAGCCGGGCAAGCACTATCTTCCCGCAGATGGTCGGGCATACCATCGCGGTGCATGATGGCCGCCGCCATGTACCCATCTATATTACCGAAAATATGGTTGGTCATAAACTTGGCGAATTTGCGCCGACCCGCACCTTCCGCGGTCACATTGCCGATTCGAAGCGATAGGGGGCAGTCAAATGGAAGTTCGCGCCATCGCGAAATATCTGCCGATCTCGCCGCGCAAGCTCCGGCTGGTGTGCGATAAAGTGCGCGGGATGGATGCACAAGAGGCGTTGATTGTGCTGGACTATATGCCGCAAAAAGGCTCAAAGCTGGTGAGCAAGGCGCTGGCGTCGGCATTGGCAAACGCCAGGAACAATTTTGACCTCAATCCGGATGAGATGTATGTTGCCAAGATTTATGCTGGGGACGGGCCAACATTGAAGCGCTTTAAGGCTGGCGCGCGCGGGCGCTATAAACCGCGTTTGAAACGCACATCGCACTTGTGGGTGATTTTGGCAGAACGAGAGGAAGATGATTAAATGGGTCGCAAGGTTCATCCCAAGGGCTTTCGTCTAAAGGTGATTCGTGAATGGGACGCTCGCTGGTATGCAGAGGGTGACCGCTACGTTTCATTGTTGATGGAAGACCGTAAAATCCGTCAATACCTGAAAAAACAAACGGCTCGAGCCGGTGTCTCTGGCATTGAAATCGAGCGCCATCCGAACTTGGTGATTATTACCATCAATACGGTTCGGCCTGGTCTTATCATTGGCCGCAAGGGGGAGGAAGTCAAAAAACTCCGTCAAAGGCTGCAAGATATGACCGCCAAAAAAGTCAAGATCGAAGTCAGTGAAATCGAGAAGCCCGACCTTGATGCCACACTGGTTGCCGAAAATGTAGCCTCGCAGCTTGTCCGCCGCATTGGTCACAGCCGGGCAATGAAACGAGCCATCATGCAGGCGATGCGTCAGGGCGCTGGCGGTATCCGCGTCGAAGTCAGCGGTCGTTTGGGCGGGTCGGATATGGCTCGCCGCGAATGGATGTTTGATGGCCGCGTCCCGCGCAATACTCTTAGGGCGGATATTGATTATGGCTTTGCGGAAGCGCTGACGACTTTTGGCCAGATTGGGGTCAAGGTTTGGATTTATAAAGGGGACATTTTGCCGGAAGAGAAGCAGGTTATCGGCATGCAGCGCCAAGTGGCACACGCGGGCCGGCGCCGGCGCTAGCTTTCTGCTTTGGCAGGCCGGGTTTGTTATTCTGTGTAAGCGCGGGATTGCCGCTCGTTCCCGCCGGGCGGGCTTCAGTTAAAGGAGCAATCTGTATGTTGATGCCAAAACGAAGAAAATTTAACAAGCAAATGCGCGGGCGGATGCGCGGCAAAGCCAGCCGCGGCGCCGTCGTTCAATTTGGCGATTATGGCTTGCAGGCGTTGGAGCCGAGTTGGGTGACAAGCCGCCAGATCGAAGCCTGCCGCCGGGCGATGGTGCGCTATATTCGGCGGCGCGGCAAAGTTTGGATTCGCATCTTTCCCGATAAGCCGGTCACCCAAAAACCTGCCGAAACCCGGATGGGCAAGGGGAAGGGCTCGGTCGAAAAATGGGTCTGTGTGGTCAAACCGGGGCGTATTCTGTTCGAGATGAGCGGCGTTCCAGAAGCGGATGCTCGTGAAGCGCTGCGGCTCGCTTCGCACAAGCTGCCCATCAAAACCAAGTTTGTCAAACGTTTTGACCCGATTTCCGGCCGGGAGGTCAGCTAATGTATATTGATGAGATCCGCGAAATGTCAACCGACGCGATTTTGGATGCGATTGAGGATTTGAAGGTTGAGATGTACACCTATCGCATTCAAAAAGAGTCCGGCGAATTGCAGGATACGACCTTATTCCGCAAGACTCGCCGTGACATTGCTCGTCTCAAGACGGCGCTGCGCGAGCGCGAACTGGCGGCGGAGCTTGTATCGACAGAGAGGGGAGCAGAAGATGGCGAATAAGCGCAAACGGCTGGTTGGCAGGGTTGTCAGCGACAAGATGCAGAAAACGGTGGTGGTTGCGATTGAAAACCGCAAGATGCACCCGATTTATCGGAAGGTTGTTCCGTCGACCAAGAAGGTGATGGCGCATGATGAAACCGGCGCCAGAATCGGGGCCTGGGTTCGCATTGTCGCCAGCCGCCCGATGAGCAAACGCAAGCGCTGGGTCGTCGAAGCCGTGCTTGAACAGCCGGATGTGCTGGAATCATAAGGAGAGTCAACGATGATTCAGACAGAATCACGTTTGAAAATCGCTGATAACAGCGGCGCGCAGGAAATTCTGGTTATCCGCGTTCTGGGCGGCTCCAAGGTGAAATACGGCTATGTAGGTGATATTGTGGTTGGAACGGTCAAATCGGCGTCGACCACCGGCGGCATCAAAAAAGGGCAGCTGGTCCGCGCGGTCATTGTCCGCACGCATAAAGAATATCGCCGTGCCGATGGCTCGACCATCCGCTTTGACGACAATGCCGCCGTTGTGCTGGCCGAGGATCTGGAAAATCCACGCGGTACCCGCGTCTTTGGTCCGGTTGCGCGTGAATTGCGGGACAAGGGATTTATGAAAATTGTATCGCTTGCGCCCGAAACGTTATAAGCGAGGTAAGCAAAATGCAGCGAGTGAAACAGGGTGATACCGTCGAGGTCATTGCGGGTAAAGACAAGGGCTTGCGCGGCGAGGTTGTCCGCGTTTTGCGGAAGAAGGACCGCGTGATTGTCAACGGCGTCAACATTATGAAACGTCATCAAAAAGAACGGCCGGCGCCCGGCGGGCAGCGGATCCCGGCGCAGATTGTCGAGTTTGAAGCGCCGCTTCATCTGTCCAATGTCATGGTTGTCTGTGGCAACTGTGACGAAAAGACCCGCGTCGGCTATCGCGTGACTGCCGATGGCTTCAAAACGCGTTATTGCAAAAAATGCGATGGCAATATCGAGTAGAGACCGAGCGAGGCGCAGTATGGAAAACCGCATGTACACCCGCTATCAGGAAGAGGTTGTCCCGGCTTTGAAAGCCGAGTTTGGCTATACCAATCCGATGCAGGTGCCGACTATCAGCAAGATCACGCTCAATATCGGCGTCGGCGAAGCGATTGATGAACCCAAGTCGCTGGATGGCGCTGTCGAGGACTTGAAAACCATTACCGGACAGCAGCCGATTGTCACCCGCGCCAAGAAAAGCATCGCAAGCTACAAATTGCGCGAAGGCCGGGCGATTGGCGCCAAGGTTACCCTGCGTAAACAGCGAATGTGGGCGCTTTATGACCGCCTGGTCAACATTGCCCTGCCTCGCATCCGCGACTTCCGCGGCGTCCCTGCCAAGCTGGACGGCCGTGGCAATTACACGGTTGGCCTGCGAGAACAGCTTGTCTTCCCGGAAATTGACTTTGACAAAATTGACAAAGTTCGCGGGATGGAAATCACGATTGTTACCACCGCGCAAACCGATGAGGAAGGCCGCCGCTTATTGTCACTGCTTGGTATGCCTTTTCAGGCAAATTAGAGAGGATTGTATGGCAAAGAAATGTATGCAGTATCGGGAAGAGCGGCGCAAATACAGGGTACGCGTCCGCAATCGCTGTAAAGTGTGCGGTCGTCCGCGCGGCTATCTTCGCCGCTTTGGCCTGTGCCGGATTTGCTTCCGCGAAATGGCATTGGAAGGCGAGATTCCCGGCGTTGTGAAGTCAAGTTGGTAGGAGGTGGTTGCGTGTCGAATGTAACGAATGATCCCATTGCGGATATGCTGACTCGCGTTCGCAATGCGCTGACAGCCGGCAAGCTGGCGGTTATTGTACCCAAATCGAAAATCAAGGTAGAGATTGCTCGCATCCTCAAGGAAGAGGGTTTTATTGAAGATTTTTCGATAGGCGAGGAAAGCCCGGTGCCATTGATTCGCGTTCAACTCAAGTATTTCGGCCCTCGCCGTGATCGGTGCCCGGTGATTACGCAGCTGCGAAGAATCAGCAAGCCGGGCCGGCGCGTCTATCGCAAACGGAGTGAACTGCCGATTGTCTTGAGCGGCACCGGCATTGCGATTGTGACGACTCCCAAAGGTGTGATGACGGCGCAGCAGGCGCGGCGCAATGGCGTTGGCGGCGAAGTCCTGTGTTATATCTGGTAGGAGAAGGGAAACCATCATGTCACGCATTGGCAAGCAGCCGATAGCGCTGCCCGACAAAGTGACCGTCAAGATTGAAAAAACGTCTGTCACCGTCAAGGGCCCCAAAGGCGAACTGTCCCGGGATTTCAGCCCGGATATGGCGATTAAACAGAATAACGGGCTGCTGGTTGTGGAACGGCCGTCGGATTTGCGTCATCACAAGGCATTGCATGGCTTGACCCGCGCTTTACTGGCTAATATGGTGACGGGTGTGTCTCAAGGATTCCGCAAGACCCTGCAAATTCAAGGTGTTGGCTATCAGGCATCCTTGCAGGGAAGGAACTTGCAGCTGCGGCTGGGGCATTCGCATGAAGTGGTTGTCGAGCCGCCGCCGGATATCGTATTTGATGTGCCCAAGGAATCGCGCGGGACGATTATTCATGTGGATGGCATCGACAAGCAGGTTGTTGGACAGATTGCGGCCGATATTCGCGGCTGGCGTCCGCCTGAACCCTACAAAGGCAAAGGCGTTCGCTATCTGGGTGAATACGTCCGCCGTAAAGCTGGCAAAGCCGGCAAGAAATAGAGGTATGGGGGAATGGCTGATATCACAGGACGCAAAAAGGTTCTCGCCCGCAAGCGCCGGCATCGGCGGGTACGCCGGCGCGTGTCAGGCACATCGCTTCGGCCGCGGATGAATATCTTCCGCAGCAACCGCAACATCTTCGTTCAAATGATTGATGATGTTGATGGTCGGACCTTGGTATCCTGTTCGACTATTGATAAAGAGGTTGCGCCGAAGCTGGCAGACCTTAGCAAGGTTGAGGCGGCAAAGATTGTGGGACAAACGGTTGCCGAACGCGCCAAAGAGGCGGGCATCACCACGGTGGTTTTTGATCGGGGTGGATTCAAGTACACCGGTCGGGTGGCGGCAGTGGCGCAGGCTGCCCGCGAAGCCGGATTGAAATTATAAGCGTGGAGTTGAAAATGGCAGAAAGCAGACGACGGGGACCGCGCAAAAGGCAGGACGAGCGCGATGAACTGGATGAACGGGTAGTCGATATTCGCCGGGTTGCCAAGGTGATCAAGGGGGGACGCCGTTTTGCCTTCCGCACCGTTGTGGTGGTCGGCGACAACAGGGGCAGCATTGGCGTCGGGATTGGCAAGGCGCGGGCGGTGCCGGACAGCATCCGCAAAGCTGCCGAACGCGCCCGCCGCAACATCGAACAGGTGTCGCTTTCGGGTACGACGATTCCCTATACTGTAACGGGACGCCACGGCGGCGCGCGGGTTCTGCTCAAGCCGGCGGCGCCGGGGACCGGTGTGATTGCTGGCGGCGGGGTCCGGGCGGTGCTGGAAGCGGTCGGGGTACGGAATATCCTGACAAAAAGCCAGGGCAGCGCAAACCTGCTGAATGTGACGATGGCGACGCTGGACGGGCTCAAACAGTTACGCAGCGCCGAAGATCTGGCTCGGATGCGCGGCAAGCAAATCCATGAAGTCGCGCCGGTCTGGGAGCGCCGCGCCGAAAGGGAGGGGCAAAGATCGTGAGTGGACAAGGGGGCAAACTGTTGAAAATCACACTCGTGAAAAGCCCGACTGGTTACAGCGGCAAGCAAAAAGCGACTATCAAATCGCTGGGGCTGCGGCGAATGGGACGGAGCGTGCTTATTGGCGATGCGCCTCAAATTCGAGGGATGATCGCCAAGGTCAGCCATTTGGTGGAAGTCGAAGAGGTCAGTGAATAATGAAGCTGCATGATTTGAAGCCGGATGCCGGCTCAAAGCGCAAGCGGACGCGTGTCGGCCGGGGTATTGCCGCTGGTAAAGGCAAGACAGCTGGACGCGGCAACAAAGGCCAGGGATCCCGCAGCGGCGGTGGCAAGGGCCCCTATTTTGAGGGTGGACAGCTGCCCTTGGTTCGCCGTCTGCCGTTCAAACGCGGCTTTACCAATATCTTTGGCATCCGCTATCAGGAAGTGAATGTGGATATGCTCGAAGCCCGCTTTGACGACGGCGCCGTTGTCAATGGCGAATCGCTACGGGGGGTTGGTCTGGTGCGCGATGCCAATAAACCCATCAAGGTGCTTGGGCGCGGTGAACTGGACAAGAAGCTGGAAGTTCATGCCAATAAGTTCAGCAAAAGCGCCGCCGAGAAAATCGAAAAAGCCGGTGGCAGTGTCAATCAGCATGCGCTGAAAGTGACCGGCGCGCGGGCGACGGTGAAGAAACTCCGTAAAGTGGATCTGGAACGTCTTTACGGCGATGCCGAGTAATGGTGTATGAAAGGCTGGCTTGCGGCTACCAAATCGCGGCGGCTTGCATTACAGTGACAGCAGCGCAGTACAACGATCATAAATGATGAGGAATGAGTTCCTATGATACAGGCTTTGCGAAACGCATGGCGGTTGCCGGATGTACGCAACAAACTGCTTTTTACCGGGTTTATCCTGGTTGTCTACCAGTTCGCAGCCCATGTGCCGGTTGTAGGCGTGGATCGTGCGGCCTTGCAGCAGGTATTTGAAGGAAACAGCAGCGCCGGCAATTTGATTCAGGTATTGAACCTGCTTTCCGGCGGCGCGGTTGCCAACTTCAGTGTGATTGCGAACGGCGTCTATCCCTATATCACCGCCTCCATCATCTTCCAACTGCTGGTACCGATTGTGCCGGCGCTGGAACGGATCCAACGCGAGCCTGGCGGACAGGAGAAAATCCAGCGCTATACCTATTATGTTTCCATTCCGATGGCGGTTTTGCAGGCGCTTGGCCAGATTAGCATTTTCAATTTGGCTGGCGGGAGCAGCGGACAGGCTTTCGAGATTATTCCGGGTTTTGGCAGCGATATCCTGCTGACGGTATCGGTATTGACCACAATGACCGCCGGCACCATGTTTGCCATCTGGCTGGGTGAACTGATTACCGAGCAGGGGATTGGCAACGGCATTTCGATTATCATTTTCGCCGGGATTGTGGCGCAGGCGCCGCAGAACCTTATTCAACTGCTGACACAGCAGCCTGACCGAAGCCTGTATAATCTGGCGCTTTTTATCGTGATTACGGTATTGAGCGTGCTGGCTGTGGTTGTTATTCAAGAAGGCGTCCGGCGCATCCCGGTGCAGTATGGGCGGCGCGTGCGCGGGAATCGGCAGTTTGCCCAGCAGGACAGCTTTATTCCGCTTAGGGTCAACCCGGTCGGGATGATCCCGCTGATTTTCGCCCAGTCCATCATTACCTTTCCGGCCATCATCGCCAGTTTGTTCCCGGCGGGACCGGTGGGCAGCACGATACAGTCTACCTTCGGCAATCAGCAGGGTTTGCTCTATTGGGGTACATTTTTCCTGATGACGGTTGGCTTTACCTTCTTTTATGCCGAGGTGATGGTCGGCAACCAGAATCTCGCGGAAACGTTACAGCGCAACGGCGGTTTTATTCCGGGCATTCGGCCGGGCAAACGCACTGAAGATTACATCAAGACCACAACCCGCCGCATTACCTTTGTCGGCGCGTTTTTCCTCGGCGTCATTGCGATTATCCCCGGCATGGTGGACTTTGTGAATCGCATCATCTTCCCGCTGGAAGCCACCACTTCGGGGGCTGTCATCAATGCCGGGCTGGTGATTTCAGGTTCCGGGCTTATCATTGTGGTCGGTGTGGTCATCGACACGATGCGCCAACTGGAAGCTCAACTGGTGATGCGTAATTATGAAGGTTTCATGCGTTAGCGCTTCCAATTTGAAAGTATCGCCGCCGAGTATCTTTGATATGCTCGGCTTTGCGCTGTTTGGGGATGGCAAGATGAGCCTTTACATTATTTTGATGGGGATTCAGGGCGCTGGCAAGGGTTTGCAAGCCAGATTCATTGAAGAAAGCTATGGTATTCCGCAGGTTTCGACCGGCGACCTTTTCCGCGCCATGAAAGCGCGTACCGATGAACTTGCCCGCAAGGTTCAGGATATCATGGCTGCCGGGCAGCTGGTGGATGACGACACGACCAATGCGATGGTAGCCGACCGTCTGGCGCAGACGGACGCAAAAAATGGTGTGATACTGGACGGGTATCCGCGCAGTCAGGCGCAGGCGGAATTTTTGGAAAGTCATCTTGCGGAAAAGAATGCCGGGGTCGATGCCGTGCTGCTGCTTGAACTCGATTTGTATGTCGCCTTCAAGCGCGCCTTCGGCCGTGTTACCGATGCCGATGGAAGCAGCTACAACTATTATTACAATAAAGCTGATGTGGATTTTCAGTGGGTGCCGGATGCGGACGCTGTTTTCCCGCCGCGCCTGGAAGCCTGCGTCGCCGGCGCGGACAGGCTGCTCAAGCGGCGTCCCGATGATGCCAGCGCGGACGCGATAGTCAAACGGATTGACACCTTTTTGGAAACGACTCAGCCATTGATAAACTATTTTGAAGCCAAAGGCCGTGTCAGGAGAATCAACGCCAATCAGTCAATCAAAGCCGTGAGGGCGGATATCAAGAACGTGTTGGATGCCCTGTCATCAACCTTGTAACATTCATGCGAGCGAGCGAATGACACCTGTTCTGAAAACGGCTGATGAACTTGAGATGATGCGCCGGGCCGGGCGCATTGTGGCGGCGGCGCATGAAGAAATGCGTAAAGCCCTCAAGCCGGGCATCACGACCAAAGCCTTGGATATCATTGCCGAGACGGTTTTGCGCGATCATGGCGCCGAACCCTGCTTCCTTGGTTATGCGCCCGGGAATCATCCCCCGTTTCCGGCGACCATTACAGCTTCCATCAATCAGGAGCTTGTGCATGGCATTCCTTCGGCTGCGCGGGTATTGCAAGCCGGCGATGTGGTTAGTCTTGACCTTGCCTGTGTTTATGAGGGTTATGTCGGCGATGCAGCCTTTACTCATGCGGTCGGCGAGGTATCAAGATCGGCGCGGCGATTGCTGGAGGCGGCTAAAGAGGCGCTGCTGGAAGCTGTCAAAGCCTCGGTCATCGGCAACAAAATCAGCGATGTCGCCAAAGCGACAGCCAGATCCGCCGGCAAAAAAGGCTACAGTGTGGCGCACGAATATACCGGGCATGGCGTCGGGCGGACGATGCACGAGGCGCCGCAGGTTCCCAACTGGTGGCCCAGCAAAAACAGCAAATATCAGTGGATGGATTATGATTTGCAAGTGGGTATGACCTATGCGATTGAGCCGATGCTGATTGCCGGACGGGGCGACTTGATTGAATTGGATGATGGCTGGACAGTGGCGGCCAAAGATGGCTCCCTGACGGCGCATTTTGAGCATACGGTTGCCATAACAGAAAGCGAACCACTGATTCTGACCTTGCCGTAGTCAATCTAGGCACAGATGCCCCATCCGACCAAAATGAGGGGCTGACCTGTCAATAATCTGAAACGGGTCCGATTAAAAGATGAAGAAAAAGTCCTTTTACAAAGCCAGGTTTTATGATACAATCCTCGTTCATTGTCAAACGACCCCGCCAGAATTGGGGTTTTGTCTAACAATAAGCAAGGTGCGGGCTGCGTGTTTTTGGCAGCGGCATTTCTGATTTATTGGCGACGCGGATAAGGAAAACGCATGAAAGTATCAGCTAGCGTCAAGCGCCGTTGCCCCAAGTGCCGTGTAATCAAGCGCAACAGACGGGTAATGATTATTTGTTCAAATCCCAAGCACAAACAGCGACAGGGCTAAACCTGTCCCCAAGCGTATAAGGAGTATGCTGGATGGCTCGTATTGAAGGTGTAGATCTGCCCCGTGACAAACGCGTTGTGATTGGTTTGACTTATATTTTCGGGATTGGCAAACCTACCAGCCAACGTCTGTTGAATGCGGCTGGCATTCATCACGATACCCGTGTGCGCGACCTAAGCGAGAATGAAGTTCAGCGTCTGCGAGAATTGATTGGCGGCGTGACGATTGAGGGTGATTTGCGCCGTCAAACGCAGCTTAACATTAAACGTCTGATGGAAATCAATTCTTATCGCGGGTTACGGCATCGGCGGCGCTTGCCTGTTCGCGGTCAGCGGACGAAAACCAATGGACGCACCCGCCGCGGTAAGAAACAGACGGTCGCCGGGCGCGGGCGTCGGCGCGGCGCAACCAAGAAATAAGGGCTGGTTTCATATCAGTCAATGTCACTGTGCCTGGCAGCTGGCGTTATTCGCGAATCGTACGTAAATCGTAAAAGCCGATACCCTGAAAATCTGTCCAGGACATAGAGAAGCGCAAGCAGTTGTTCATCCATCTGGAGTAGTTGCATGGCAAGAGCAAGAAGAGGCAGTCGCAGCGCTGCCAGACGAGTTTTTAAGAATATACCTTATGGTCAGGCGCATATTTATGCCACTTTCAACAACACCATTGTTTCCATGACCGACCAGTCGGGGAACGTGATTGCCTGGGCGAGCGCTGGCACTTCTGGCTTTAAGGGCAGCCGCAAGAATACGCCTTATGCCGCCCGTATGGCAGCCGAAACGGCGGCGGCGGCTTCACAGCAGCATGGCATGAAAGAAGTGGATATCTTTGTCAAGGGCCCCGGCCCCGGCCGTGAAGCAGCCATTCGTTCGATTCAGCAAAGCGGGCTCAAGGTGCGTTCCATCACCGATGTTACGCCCGTGCCCCACAATGGTGTCCGCCCGCCGAAGCGCCGCCGCGTTTAGTGGAAAAGGAAAACCTCGTCTTATGGTATATTCATCAAATCCGACATCGGTCAGTTCTGGTTCGCTGGATGCCAACTTGGTAACGGCAAATATGGTGCTGCCGCATCAGGTCGAGAACCAGAATAAAACCAAGGATTATGGTCGTTTTGTCATTAGTCCGCTGGAAAGCGGCTATGGCTTGACCCTTGGCAATGCCTTGCGCCGCGTCTTGCTGTCGTCCTTGCCCGGCGCGGCCGTGACCAGTATTCGCGTATCCGATGTGCATCACGAATTTTCAGAAATCCCCAGTGTTCGCGAAGATATGACCCAGCTTATTCTGCAAATCAAGCAGCTGCGTTTGGTTTTGCATGATGTCGAAAGTGAACGTCTGCGTCTTGAACACCGCGGGGCAGAGGGTACGGTGACTGCGGCTGATATTTGGGCGCCGGCCGCGGTACAGATCGAGAATCCAAGCCTGTATCTATTTACTGTCGATGACCGCGACGCCCATATTGAGATGGAATTTGAAGTGCGTTCCGGCCGCGGTTTCAGCCCGGCGGAAGAACGCGGTCTCCTGCCCATTGGCGAATTGCCGGTCGATGCTATCTTCAGTCCCATTAAGCGGGTGAACTTTGATGTGGGTCAGGCGCGGGTCGGGCAGCGAACCAACTATGACAGGCTTGTGCTTGAAATTTGGACCGATGGCACTATTCGCCCGGAAGAGGCGCTGGCGCAGTCGTCGCAAATTTTGATGCACCATCTCAAAGTGGTCGCCGGCGTCGACGAAGAATGGTTTCAATCTATCGAAATACTGCCGCAGCCTGAAGAAGAGCCTCTCTATCCACCGCTATATGATAAACCCATTGAAGAGTTGGATTTGAGCGTCCGCGTCTTTAACTCCTTAAAACGCACCGGCATCACCTCGGTTGGGGATGTTTTGGATATGTTGAATCGAGGCCCGGATGCGATGCTGGCTATCCGCAACTTTGGCGAAAAGTCACTGGACGAACTGATACAAAAGCTGCAAGAAAAGAATTACTGGCCGCTCGACAAGGCTGAATAACAGGTAAGTGAGGCGCGACTATGCGACATCGTCATCATGGAAAGAAGCTGAATCGCAGCAGCAGCCATCGCAAGGCCTTGCGTATGAATCTTGCGACCCAGCTGCTAACGCACGGGCGTATCAAAACCACCTTTCACAAAGCGAAATTCGTTCAAGGTCATGCTGAACGGCTGATTACGATTGCCAAGCGCGGCTTGGCCAAAGCGGAAGCGAAAGGCGATGATCTGATTGCCGTTCATGCCCGCCGCCAAGTCGCGCGCCGATTGAACAACAACCGCGTCCTGGTTGGCAAGGTTTTCAACGAGCTGGCGCCGCTTTACGCCGAACGTCCCGGCGGCTATACCCGCATCCTGAAGCTGGGGCCGCGCAAGGGCGATAATGCAGAAATGGCGCTGATTGAACTCGTGGATTATACGGCCGAAGATGATTAGGCAGCTATAGCGAATGACGAGTTATGGCGCTACCCTGGCTTACGATGGCTCTGCCTATTATGGCTTTCAGCGGCAGCCGCCGCCTATCCCAACGATACAAAGGGCTGTCGAAGAAGCCATCAGCAGCGTCGCACGGCAGCCGGCATCTATTATCGGCGCCGGCCGCACCGACAGCGGGGTTCATGCTGTTGGACAGGCTATCGCTTTTGATGTTGATTGGAAGCATTCTGATGACCGACTGCTGCAAGCGGTCAATGCACAGCTGCCGCTGGATATCGCCTTGCAGGATTTATGGCGGCAGGAAGGATTTCATCCGCGTTATGATGCTTTGTGGCGGCAGTATGTTTATCGCATCACAGCCAAGCCAGCCCGTCATCCGCTCTTGAATCGCCAAGTTTGGCAGCTGGTTGGTCAATCACTGCATCTTGAGCGGATGCAGCAGGCGGCCGAGCGGTTCCTTGGCGAGCATGATTTTGCTGCCTTTGGCACCGCGCCGCAGGCGGGCAGCGCCAATACGGTCAGGCGAGTCTATGTCTCGCAGTGGACCTTGGCGCCCGGCGATTATGGGCAGGTCTATACCTATCGCGTCGCGGCGACGGCCTTCCTGTATCACATGGTCAGGCGAATGGTGGGTGTTATGGTGCAGGTCGGGCGCGGTAAAATATCGCTGGATGATTTTATGGCTGTTTTTTCAAGCCGCGACATTCAGCAGGCGAAGCTGCTGGCGCCGCCTCATGGGCTCGTGCTGGAAGCGGTGAGCTATCCGCCGCGCCAAACGGCGACAGGCGACCCTGTGCATAGAATAAAGAACAGTCTGCTTTGCGAACGGGCATGAAAGAGGGAACAAGATGCGACAACAGATTCAGAAAACCTATGCGACGACGCCGGCGGTCATTGAGCGCCGCTGGTGGGTCGTGGATGCACAGGGCATGACCTTGGGGCGGCTGGCTTCCAAAGTGGCGCCGATTCTGCGCGGCAAGCACAAGCCTTACTTCACGCCCCATCTCGATACCGGTGATTACGTGATTATCATCAACGCTGACAAAATTCACGTCACTGGCAAGCGTCTCGATCAGAAGAAATACTATCGCCATTCCGGCTATCCTGGTGGCTTGAAGTCCATGACCCTGCGTGAATTGATGGACAAATTTCCCACCCGTGCGCTCAAGTTCGCCATCAAGGGGATGCTGCCCAAGGGGCCGCTGGGTCGTAAAATGTTCACCAAGCTGAAGGTTTATGCCGGCGCCGAACATCCCCACCAAGCGCAGCAGCCGCAGATCCTAGAACTGTAAGCCTGCCCGGCGGGTGCGAATAGAAATCCCGCGTTCACGCAACATAACAAACTTTGTCTGCCGGCGCAGACCGGCGTTGACTGGAGTAGGAGTGATTGAATGTCAGCACAGTATTATGAAGGGATCGGTCGCCGTAAATCGGCTTCGGCGCGTGTGCGCCTTTTCCCAGGTGGCACCGGCAGGATGATCGTCAACGGGAAAGATGGCAGTGACTATCTGCCGCGCTTTGGTGACATGCAAATCTGCATGGCTCCCCTGACCCATATCGGGCAGGAAAGGGGCTATGACATATCGGTGCATGTGAAGGGCGGCGGCATTACCGGGCAGCGCGATGCGATTTTGCTGGGCATTGCGCGGGCGCTGGAAAAAATTGACCCGGATTTGCGCGGCACGTTAAAACGCGAGGGCTTCCTTTCGCGCGATGCCCGCGTCAAGGAACGGAAGAAACCCGGCCTCAAACGCGCCCGCAAAGCGCCTACCTACACCAAACGTTAGCCTAGATACCTGGTCGGTTTGGCGGCTTATGGTTGAGGATGTTTGCCGATGATCACGGTGATTGGCCTGGGCCCGGGCGCGGTCGAGGATTTGTCCTTGAAAGCATGGGACAAACTGCAAAATGCCGGCACCCTGTACCTGCGAACCAGCCGCCACCCCTGTGTGCCGCACTTGCCCCAGCATCTGAACCGCATCAGCTTTGACGATGTATATGAAACCGGCGACAGCTTTGCGGATGTGTATGTCGCGATTGCCGAGCGCATGATGAAAATCGCCCGGCAGGGCAGGGATGTCGTTTATGCTGTCCCTGGCGATCCCTTGGTTGGCGAAGCGACTGTCACGCGGTTGCTGACGCAGGCGGCCGCGGCGGCGATTGAGGTTGAGATCGTCCACGGCATCAGCTTTATCGAGCCAAGCCTGGCGCAAATCGGGCTGGATGCGCTGGACGGGCTGCAGATATTGGATGCCTTGGCGGTGGCAGCGGACTGGCATCCGCCCATAAACCCGGCGCTGCCGGCGCTGCTGGCGCAAGTCTACAGCCGCCGGGTCGCATCCGACCTCAAGCTGACGCTGATGAATCAGTATCCAGACGAATTTCCGGTGAAACTCATTCATGCCGCCGGCAGCCGCCAGGCGCGGGCAGAAGACCGGCCTCTGTATGAAATCGACCGCAGTTCAGGAATTGATGTGATGACATCACTCTATGTTCCGGCCTTGGGCAAGCTGGGCAGTTTTGCATCCTGCCAAAATGTCATTGCCCATTTGCGGTCGCCGCAGGGCTGTCCTTGGGATCGCAAACAAACGCATCAGTCCTTGCGCCCCTATCTGATTGAAGAGGCCTATGAGGCGCTGGAAGCGATTGACAGGAGTGACCCCAAGGCGCTGTGTGAGGAACTGGGCGATTTGCTCTTGCAGATTATGCTGCACGCCCAAATTGCGATTGACGATGGCGAGTTCTTCATGTCGGACATCTTGCGCCAGCTAAATGAAAAGATGATTCGGCGGCATCCCCATGTTTGGGGGGATATAGAGGTGAATGGGGATGCCCGAAAGGTGACCAGGAGTTGGGAGGAAATCAAAGAAGCGGAAAAAGCCGAAGCCGGCGAGCGGCGCGAATCGCTGCTGGATGGCATACCGGCCGGCGCCCCCGCGCTGTTTGTGGCGCATAAGTATTCTCATCAGGCTGCCAAGCTCGGATTTGACTGGCCTGATGCTGGCGGCGTGGAAGCCAAAGCCAAAGAAGAATGGAACGAAATTTTTACAGCGGCATCGGATGAAGACAAGGTAAAGGAAATCGGTGATTTGATGTTTGTCCTGGTCAACTGGCTGCGCTGGCTCGATGTCGATGATCCAGAAAGCGTCATGCGCGCTGCCAATGCCAAGTTTTATCGCCGTTTTCGCTATGTTGAACGTCAGGCGGCGCAAAACAAAAAGGCTGTCGCCGATTGTTCGCTGGCGCAGCTTGAAGCCTGGTGGAAGCAAGCCAAACGCGAAGACCTCGAATGACAAAGCCGGCGGCTGCGCTGCTTGAAATCCTCTATGGACATTCTCGCACTCCTTTCCGCGCCTGTTGCAAAGTTCAATCCTCTGGTACTATTCTGGCTGGACATAACTCTTAGGAGCGAAATGATGAAAGCGATTATTCTCGCGGCCGGTCAAGGCACTCGATTGCGCCCAGTCACCTTAACCATGCCCAAGTCGCTGGTGCCAGTGGCGAATCGCTGGCTGATTACTTATGCCTTTGATGTCCTGAAAAGGGCCGGGCTGACGGATATTGGCATTGTCGTGAACAGCTTGAATTCGCCAATCGTCAAAATCCTCACCGACGGCAAGTCGCTGGGGGTGAACATCCGGTATATCATTCAAAAAGAGCAAAAAGGCTTGGCGCATGCCATTGGATTGTGTCGTGATTTTGTGGGAGACAAGCCCTTCACCGTCTTTCTTGGTGACAACATCTTCCAGGATAAAATGACCGGCTTGCTAACGTCTTTCGCCGACTCTGGCGCTGAAGCGGCGATTGTGCTGGGGGAAGTGCCTGATCCGACGCGGTTCGGGATTGCCGAAATTAATAATGGTCAAATTGTCCGGGTGATCGAAAAGCCGCCAGACCCGCCATCTAACCTGGCGATTGCCGGGGTCTATCTGTTTCGTTCGTCCATTTTTGAAGCCATTCGCCAAATTAAGCCGTCCGGACGCAATGAGCTTGAAATCACCGATGCGATTCAAGAGGTCATCGATGCCGGTCATTCGGTTGCGTCCTATAAATTGGAAGGCTGGTGGATTGATGCCGGCAAGCCGAATGCCATCATCATGGCTAATCAGCTTGTGCTGGAAGGTTTGCCTTACACCCCTGCGCCCGAAGGCAGCGGCCAGATTGAAGGCAACAGCGATGTATCCCATCGGGTTCTGATTGGCAGGAACAGCCGGATTATTGACAGTGTGGTGCGCGGGCCGGTGATTATTGGCGAACATACGTTGATTCGCAACAGCTATGTCGGCCCCTATACGGCCTTGGGGGATAATGTGGTCATTGAAGGCAGCGAAATTGAAGCCAGCATCGTGATGGAAAATTGTGAAATCCGCAATATCCAAGGACGGATTGACCGCAGTTTGCTGGCGGACAACGCCCGGGTGACTTCGGCGCCGCACATGCCGGATGCCCATCGTTTTGTCCTGGCAGAAAACAGTTACGTGCAGTTTTAACCTACTTGAGCGGCCGGGGCGGCAATAGACCGCTCGCTTCGAGATAGCTGTCATCGGGTCCGTGCCAGCCCACCGTCTCGAAATCGACCTTGCCCTTATCATCAAAATGAACCCCTTCGATTTCCAGCCGGCGGCGCTGCTTTTTGGCTTGGGCGCTGCCGGCGGGAAAGCTGATTTTCCCTTGGCTGTTGATGACGCGATGCCATGGAATCGCTTTTCCCCGCGGGGTTTTACGCAGGGCTGTCCCGACCCAGCGCGGCGCCAGCCGTTTCATTGAGTCGGCGTCAACCGCTGCCGGCGGCATCATTGAAGCGATCTGTCCATAACTGCTCACCTTGCCGGCGGGGATTTGACATACGATGTCCCAGACCGTCTCGAAGAATGGCTGGGGATTGGGCGGGTTAAACATCGGATGCTCCGTCGGATATGTTAATCGCAAACGGCGTATTTATTCGGCATGCTCATCTATGCTCGCCAGAAGCTCGGCTGGTGAAGGCGTATAGTTGCCAAGGTGGCGCACCACGATTCCGCTGGCATAGTTGGCGAGCATCACCGCGTCCTGCGCCTTGATGTGCCCAGCCAAAGCCAAGGTGATGAGGGCGATGGCGGTGTCGCCGGCGCCGACCGTGTCAAAGACGTCGCTTACCGCCGGGGCCGGACAGTAATGGGCCGCGTGATTCGCTGCCAAAGTCGCTCCGTGGTTTCCGCGGGTGATGATGGCTGCTTTTTTGATGTCAAGCCGCGCGTGCAGCTGCATGGCGGCGCGATTGAAATCCTCGTCCGATTCAAGCTGGCAGCCAAGATAGCTTTGGGCATCGGCCGCATTGCATTTTATGACATCAAGCCCCGCAAATCTGTCAAAATGCCCCTGAACGTCGGCGGTGAGCAAGACCTGAAATCGCTGGCATAAACCGCGGATTTTCCTTACCAGCGATGGAGTCAATAACCCCCCGTGGTAATGAGATAGCAGGATGGCATCCACGCCGCTGATTTGCGCGGTCACAAAATCAATGATTTGCGCTTCGGCGGCGTGGTCAATTGCCCGACGGGAAAGGGTGTCAATCCGTGTGACCTGCTGCGGAAAGCGCATGTCCATCTGCGCCAGGATCCGTGTTTTTACCGTCGTTGGGCGGTCATGGCAGGCGATGACGCCGGTTGAATCAATGCCGCGTGACTGCAAAACCCGCATCAGCCGCTTGCCGGGTTCATCAGCGCCAATGAGACCGACCTGGATTGCCTGGCTGCCCAAGGCGGCGATATTGGCGGCTGGGTTGGCGGCCCCGCCGGCGATGTACCGCCGCGACTCCAGTTCCAGCACCGGCACCGGCGCTTCGCGACTCATGCGCGTTGCCTTGCCGACGATGTATTCGTCCAGAATGACATCGCCGACCACCAGTACGGTTTTGCCGGCAAGCTGCGGCACATAGGTTTTGAGATGCGAATACATACGCTATTTCATTATGTATTGAGAAAATGCGCCTGACCTAATCATAGCGCATAGGTCTTGAATCGGCATGGTTGGATGATCTGTCCTGCTTTTGTCGCAGCACGGCAAGCGCGAATTGGGGCAGCCGCAGCATCCGCCGCAGGCGCCAAGGCTGGCGAATCAAGCGATACAGCCATTCCAGCCCATTTTCGCGCATCCAGCCCGGCGCGCGCGGAACGGTGCCGGCGATAAAATCCAGCGAGCCGCCGACTCCCATAGCCATCTTGACATGCAGCCGTGGCAGGTTGCGGGCAATCCACTTGTCCTGCTGCGGCGCGCCATAAGCCACAAAGAGGATATCGGCAGCGCTGCCGTTAATCAAGCTGACGATACGGTCTTCTTCCGCTTCGGCAGGACTCCCGCTATGGCTGCCAGCCACCTGAAGCCTTGGATTACGCTGACGCAGCGTATCGGCGGCTTTTTCGGCAATGCCGGCGCCAGCCCCCAAAAAAAATATCCGCCATCCGTGTTTGGCGGCATAACGCGCGATCAGGGGGACGCCGTCGGAACCTGTGACCCGTTCGGGAATCGGATGGCCGAGGCGCTTGCCCGCCCACAGCAAACCGACGCCATCAGGAATGCAAATATCGGCTCGATTCAAGATATTGAAGAAGATGGGATCTTGCCGCGCGATCATAATAAATTCGGGATTGACCGTGCAGACATGATGCGGACCTTGGCTCTGACGCACCCATTCGCCGATTTGTTTCATCCACTGACTGTAAGTGATGGCATCCACCGGCACTCCAAGTATTTTTGTCCGCGCCGCCGGCGCAGTCCGACGGGGTATTTCTATGGCGGCCGGGGTTTCATCAGGTTTTAGCGGCCGCTGATCGAGAATCCGTTTTGCAGTCTGGAATACTGTCTGCGGGTGAACCAGTTTCATGCAGGTGCGCGCCGGGCAGCCGTCGCGTGCGCCAATCGTATGCCCGACATAGCTGCATGGGCTGCACTCCACTTGGCTTGTCAAGACGGCGATGCGTCCGCCGACCGACCAGGGATGCCAAGCGCGAAAATTGCTGGGGCCAAAAATGCTGATGACCGGCGTGCCGGCGGCGGCGGCGATGTGCATCACCCCGCTGTCGGCGCCAATAAACAGATCGGCATGATAGATGACATCAGCCAGTTGCGGCAGGCTGGTCTTGCCAACCAGATTCCTCGGCTTGAAGTCCATAAGCTGGGCGACTTCATCGCTGTCATCCGCGCGTTTCCCGACCAGGATAATTTCGGCATCGCACTGCGCGCGCAGTTGTTGGGCGACTTGGGCAAAGCGCCGCGGAATCCAGCGACGGGCGGCGCTGTACCCGCCGCTGCCAGCGTGAATGACAACCTTTGGCGGCGACTCGCTGCCGCCGCCGGCGCGTTGCCGCCAATCGCTGGTGTAGGCTTCGCGATGGATTTGAGCCGGGCGCGGGCGGCTGCTGGCGCCGACCAGCCCCACAAGTTCCAGCCAGTATTGAGCTTCATGTTTAGCGCCGAAGCCCTCATCAAGGGCATAATCGGTCAAAAATTCGGCATGGCGATTCTTTAATCCGACAATCCGTTTGGCGCGCGAAGCCCACGCGATGAATCGAAATTTAGCGACCCCGATTTTCAGCGTAAAATGATGGAAGAATATCACGGTGTCATAATTGCCCAGCGAATACAGCCGGCGAACATTTTGCCGCGCGAACAGGGCGCGGGCGGCGCTGTGGCTGCCCTTGTCAAAGGGGATGACGCGATTGACCAAAGCCGGCGGCACGATGGATAGAGCATGACGGGCGGCAAGCAGGTCAATCTGCGCCTGTGGCTTGGCTTGGCGCAGAGCCGAAATCGCCGGCGTCGTCAAGACTAAATCACCAATATCAGCCAGCTGCACCAGCAGAAAACGTCTGCCTGTCATACGATTCTCGCTATCTGTGTCGCGCCATGCTTATTGTAACAAATCACGCTTGCATCCTGGCTTCAATCTCGCTAAACACCTGCATCACGTTCTGCGCCGCGCGTTCCCATGTAAATCTTTTGGCGCGTTCATAACCCCTGTCAATCATCTCCTGGCGCAGGTTTTGATTTTCGCTGTAACGGCTCATGGCAGCCGCAATGTCAGCCGGGCTGTTTGGGTTGGCTAACAGGCCGGCATCGCCAATCAATTCGGGCAGGCTGGATGTATGGCTGGCGACAACGGGCGCGCCGCAGTGCATGGCTTCGATCACCGGAAATCCAAAACCCTCGTGCAGGCTGGGAAACACCAGCGCCAGCGCCCCGCCTAACAGGCCGCCTTTATCCGCCTCGTCGATATATCCGGTCAGCTTGATGTTCCTGACGCCCTGCATCCACCGCTCGTCAAACAGCCAGCCTTTGCCGCCCGCCAGTACCAAGGCGGTTTCCTGGTCTTGATGTCTTTGCTGCCATTGGGCAAAGGCTTGAACAAGACCCTGAATGTTCTTTCTTGGCTGGAGCGTGCCGATGAACAGGAAATAGCGCGGCGGGAGCTTGTATTTTGAACGAACTGCCCGGCGGTTCTGCGCCGATGCTCGCAAAGGGGCGGCATCAACTCCGGGATAGACGACGCGGATTTTATCAGGCGGCGTTCGGTAAAAACGGGCGAGGTCAGCTGCGGTTGCCTGACTGTCGGCCAGCGCGACCGCTGCCCGCGCCTGACTGAATCGAGTGGTGACATCCAGGTAAGCGCGCTGCGGGTAGGGATGCGCCGCCGGGAAATGTTTATAGCCGAGGTCATGTATGGTGACGATGCTTTTGCCCGGGAACAGGAAGGGTAGACTGTGCGCCGGCGCAAAGGCAATATCGGGCCGCGTTTTCCATAGCTCGCCGGCAAAACGCACATGGGTCCAGGCGCGGGGAAAAGGGATGATGACTTGCTGGGTATGTGCATCCGGCGGAAAAAGGCCGGGGGGCGGCGCATCCCGGAAATAGAGACGGAACTGATAGGGCTGGTCACGATGATGATTCGCCTTGATGAGCGCCTGAATCAAGCGCAGAGAATAATGTTCGGTGCCGGTCAGTCGGCTGACGGCGCTGCGGCTGGCGTCAATAGCGATGCGAAGCGGCATAGCCAGCGCTTACAGGCTGATAATCTGCGCCTGACTTGCTGTGTCGCGCAGAACATGACGAGTATCCACAATCACTGAACTGTTATCCGAGATTTCCTGCCAGTCAAAAACCGAGTGATCGGTTACTACAACAACGCAATGCGCCTCTTGGAACAGTGTCATCTGATAGGTTTGTGATTTCATTCGAATATCGCCGGTCAGGCGGATTTCCGGCACATAGGGGTCATGGTAACAGACTTCAGCGCCTCTTTGCCGCAGCAGACTAATGATATCAAGCGCCGGGCTTTCGCGGATATCATCGACATCGCGCTTATAAGCCGCTCCCAAGATGACGATATTCGAGCCGCGAACAGCCCGCCCCTGATTATTGAGCGCTTCAGTGATTTTGTCGATGACATAATATGGCATCGACGTATTGACTTCGCTGGCGAGTTCGATGAAACGGGCGTTATAGTTCAAGGTCTTGAGTTTCCAGCTTAGGTAATGCGGGTCAACCGGAATGCAGTGACCGCCCAGCCCTGGGCCGGGATAAAAGGGCATATAGCCAAAGGGCTTGGTTGCGGCTGCCTGAATGACCTCCCAGATGTCAATGTCCAGCCTATTGCATATCAGAGCCATTTCGTTGACCAGCCCGATATTCACTGCGCGAAAGGTATTCTCCAGCAGCTTCACCATCTCCGCTGCGGTAGGCGAAGACACGGTGATGATCTCATCCACCGCAGCTTCATACAGGGCGGCGGCGGCTTCGGTACAGCCTTCGGTGATGCCGCCGACGACTTTGGGGGTGTTGCGGACGGAAAAATGCGGATTGCCGGGGTCGATTCGTTCGGGCGAATGGGCAATGAAGATATCTTCGCCGACTGTGAAATTATGCTGTGTCATTGCAGGGAGGATGATTTCTTGGGTCGTGCCTGGATAAGTCGTGCTTTCCAGGACAATCAGCATACCGCGTTTGCAGATATTGGATATGGATTGGGCTGCCTGAATGATGAATGACATATCGGGGTCGCGCGTTTTTCGCAGCGGCGTTGGCACGCAAATGCTGATAGCGTCCACTTCGCCTAAATCCTCGTAAGCGGCGGTCGCGGTCAGCTTGCCCGAAGCGACAAGCGCCTGAACGCGATGGTCGGGAATGTCCGGAATATAGCTGCCGCCCGAATTGATCTGCCGCACTTTTTCCGCTTGAATATCCAAGCCCAATACGCAAAAGCCGGCTTCGGCAAACTCGACCGCCAAGGGCAGACCAACATAACCCAAGCCAACGATTCCAATCGCGGCGGTCCGTTTTGCGAACTTGTAAAGCAAGTCTTGCTTAAAGCTCATTGCAACCTCGGCGGCTGTTTCATCCCGGAAAATTATAATATGCCTGCGCTTGCCGCGATAGACTAAAATTATTTGATGCCGCTCTGGGCGAAGCTCTCGATGAACTGCCGCTGGAATAACATAAAGAGGATGACCAAAGGGGCGATGACCATCAGCGTGCCGGCCATCAGCTGGCCATAGAATGCGCCCTGGTCGGTAGTCTGAATCAGTTTGTTGAGGCCGACGGTAAGCGGCCGAATGTCCTCCGAACGGGTGATGATGAAGGGCCACAGGAACTCGTTCCAGTGCGAACTGACCGATACCAGGGCAAAGGCAAGATAAGCCGGTATGGCGTTGGGTACATAGACATGGCGAATGACTTGAAGCGAATTGGCGCCGTCGATGCGGGCGGCTTGCTCCAGTTCCAGAGGGATTTCGCGGAAGGTCTGCCGCAGCAGCAGGACGCCAAAGGCTGAACCCCAATAAGGAATCATCAGGGCGATGCGGGTATCGAATAGCCCCAGTGTATGGATGGTGCGAAAGTTCTGTACCAGCAGCACGCCGGTGGGAATCATCAACTGCAAGAGGATAACCAGCAGCAGGGGATGGCGGCCGACGAATCGCATTCGTGCGAATGCGTAGGCGGCGGCGGTTACGGTCAGCAGCTGGACTGCCAAGGTCCCGGCGACAAAGATGATGCTGTTGATATAATGCAGCCCCCAAGGGGCAATCTGCATAGCCCGCCGATAGTTCGCCAGCGTGATTTCGCTGCCAAAGAAGACATTGCCTTGGGTAACGGGTTCGGTTTCTGGACGGAAGCTGACCAGGATGGTGAAAACAAGCGGAATAAGAAAGGCGACCGCCATGACAATGGTCAGGGCATCAGCCAATTTTCGCATGAGCCGCTTGGTTGGATTCACCGCGAGTCTTCCTGTCGCTCAAACAGCAGAAAATTCGCCAGCGTAAAAGTTAGCACGACGCCGACCAGTATGATGGTCATGGCATTCACATAACCCCAGCTGCGCCGTTCAGAGATGTTTTGGAATATCAGGTACAGCAGCAGGTTGGCGCTGTCCGCCGGGCCGCCGGCGCCAAGCGCTTGCAGCTGCTCGACGGTTTGGAAGGCAAAGATGAACGAGATGACAACGACAAACAGGATTGTACGGCGCAGCAGCGGCAGGGTAAGGAAGAAAAGCCGCTGGAAGCCGCCGGCGCCGTCCAGCGCGGCCGCCTCGTATATCTCGCGGGAGATGTGCTGTAGCCCGGCGAGGAAGAAGATCATAAAATAGCCGGTCTGCTTCCAGATGTTGACAGTGATGACCGAGCCTAACACCAGATTTCGGTCGCCGAGCCAGTTGAGGCCGGGATGTCCGAACGATTTCAGGATGGCATTGGCAAGCCCGATGCTGTCCGAGTAGATAAATGCCCAAATGCTGGCGGCGCCGATGAGCGGCAGCAGCGACGGATAAAACACGGCGAAGCGCCAGATGCCCAGCAAAGGCTGGCGCCGATTGAGCAGCAGCGCCATCAGCAAGCCGAGCGGCACACCGATAATCACCGTCGCGCCGGCAAAAATAATCGTGTTGCGAAAAGTATCCAAAAAGCGCGAGCCCATATAGTGGCTGCCGTCAAACAGATCGCGATAGTTTTGGATGCCGACGAAGGCGGGCGGTTTATCAGCCGCATTCAGGCCGCGCGCCGGGCGATAAAGGCTGTCATTGACGGTCTGGATGGCAGGTAAAACGTTGAACAGCAAGACCAGCATCAGCGTCGGCCCGATGAGCAGGTAGGGCATGATGAAGGCAAGCAGGGGCTTTCGCGCTGGGGCTGGGCGCATAGGATCTCCGAATGGACATGCCGACCAGACGAACCGCAAGAAAATTATGATTTTGAAAGATCAATGAACCTGGAAAGAAAGGGCGCGCAACAGGACGCGCCCGTTTTTCCTAGCGGTATTCGGCAAGGATGCCGTCTATTTGCGCCTGCGCCGCATCCATGGCCGCCTGGGCATCTTCCGCTTCGCCGGTCAGGATGCTTTCCAGCGCGCCGTTGATAATGCCCTGGATGGTGATGGTGGCATAACTCGAAAATTCTTTCTGCACATAAGCCAGCTGGTCGCGGGCCACTAAGTACTGCGGGAACTCTTCAGCCAGCGATGCCAGCGGCTCCGTTTCCCAAGCCGATGCGGTTGATGCGATATAACCGGTGGTCGCGCCCCAATCGGCTTGAATATCGGCCGACGACAGGAACATGACCCATTGCCAGATGGCGTCGAGCTCGGCTTGAGATTTGCTGCCATCATCAAAGATATAAAGGTTGCCGCCGCCGGTGGGAGCGCCGTAGCCGGTGCCGTCTTCGCCAGCCGGGCCGCTCGGCAGATACCAGACGCCGACTTCGAAATCGGCATCGTTGAGGATGCGGGTCAAGTTGCCGGTGGTGTGGTAAATCATGGCGGCTTGTCCAGCCAGAAATGCCGTTGGCGTATCGCCCCAAGCGGCGCCGCCAGCCGGACCTACAGCCAGGTCAGCGCCGAGCGAACGTACAAACTCAACGGCGGCCACGGCTTCGGGGGTGTTGAAAAACACTTGGGCGGGGTCATCGCTGACGATGTTGCGCCCATAGGCGATGGCGAAACTTTGATACATCCAAATAGGAAAGCCGCCAGCCACCGGCACCAGCAGGCCATCGCGCTCATCGGTGTCCAGCGCTTGGGCGATTTCGACGAGTTCAGCATTGTTGGCCGGCGGCGAGTCATAGCCGGCTTCCGCCAGCAAATCGGCATTGTAATACAGAATCGGGGTGCTGCGCTGGAATGGAATTGTCCAAACATTGCCGGCTTCATCAAGGCTGTTGAGCATGAGCGCCGGGAAGAAATCCTGGATGTAGGCGGCGCCATCTTCCATTTCGTCGATAAACCGCTGCGCTGGAATGATATGACCCTCTTCGGCAAAGCTGTAGAGGTCAATCGACAGCATCACAGCCGCATCCGGGCCGGCGCCGCCGCCCTGGAGTTCGGTCAGAATGGTCTTGCGCGTGTCGGTATAGCTGCCGGTGAACACTGGATTGATGACAATGCTGGGGTTTTCGGCGTTAAATTGGTCGGCATAGCGCTGGAAGATGCCTTCGGCGTCGTTGGCGGTGGCTGATGGGAAATAAAAGTCGATGACGATTTCTTCTTGCGCCTGCAACGCGCCGGCCGCCAGAACAAACAGCAGCGCCAGCAGAATGATGCGTCTTGTGCTTTGCATAGCGAATTCTCCTAAATAATGTGAATGATATGGCTTACTTCATAGCCGATTCAAGCGCGGCTTTGTTATGGAACGATAGTATCCCTGTTAAAATTAGACGTTCATCACCGGCCTTCAAACGCCGACGTCGCGGCTTTCATAGCGATAGAGCGATAAAAGCAGCAAAACAAGCGACAAAGCCGCCAGACCGATAATATGCGACCAGACAAAACCCTCGGTCATAATCGTGGCGGCGTTGTAATAGGTAAAGAACGATATCTGCCCAATGGTTTCAGCGACAGTGTCTTCGGCCATGGCGCCAATGGTTTGCAGCATGAAGCTGGCGATGACAAAGGCAGTGACGAAGCCCAGCGCCATCTGCCGCCGGCGCACAGTCGCCGCGATGCACATAGTGACTGCCATGACGAAGATCATCACCGGTATCAGATAGAAGATCACCTCCGTAAGGCGGCTCATATCAAGCTCAACGCCGCTGACCGCCACGCCGAGGTGCATGCCCAGATAAATCATGGCGACCACGCCAACAATGCTAACCGCATAAGCTGCGAATTTCTCGATGAGCAGGCGGGTTCTTGGCACCGGCAGGCTAAGCAGGATATCCATGATGCCATTGTCCTCGTCGTCGGCGGT
The DNA here is from genome assembly GCA_965203755.1 of Phototrophicaceae bacterium. GTDB lineage: Bacteria > Chloroflexota > Anaerolineae > Aggregatilineales > Phototrophicaceae > UBA6055. The sequence continues at coordinate 2,301,949 of OZ241910.1, forward strand.
GATTCGCATCCCCATGACGACCGGATAGACGGCAAAAATCAAAGCCGATTTCCCAAAAAAGCCGACGGCGACAAATCCCTCGTTGGTGGCAAAGATTTCCAAATTGGAGCCGATGCCAATAAGCGCCAGGATAAAGGGCGGGAAGCTCTCCAGCAGTTCTTTCATGTCCTGCATGTCAAAGAGCGGCACCATCAAAACCACCAGCAGCCCCAAACTCGCCAGCCCCAAGCCCCAATAGAGCATCTGCTTCCAGGTTTGTTTATACGTCTCCAGAAAGACCGAACCCATCATAACAAACTCCTAAAGTCCGATATCACGGCGATTGAACATGATGACCGATAAAGCGAAACAGACCAGAACAACCCCAAGCATGCCAATGGGAGTGAGCGGATTGAATGCGCCGATGACGACGGCTTCGCCATTCACATGATGGAAAAACGACAGGGTTTGCAGCAGGGTCGCAAGCGTTCCGCTTACGGCTTCTCCAAGAATGTTGAGGACGTAACTCCCGATGACAAAAGCGGCGGCGAAACCGATGGCTGCCGCCCGCCGCCGCATCATGGTCGCCAGCAGGCTCGTCACGGCTGTAATCAGCAAGAGGCCGGGGTAGATGTTCAGCATGCTGATGGCGATCTTGGCGATGTCGGCTTCCATGTTCAGCATGACAATCGCAGTCAGTGGAAAGAAAATGCAGCACAAGACAATCGCCAGCGAAATCAGCGCGAACGCGATGGATTTTTCGACCATGAACTGCGTTCTGGAGATTGGCAGCGAAAGCGCAATATCCATAATGCCAGCCTGCTCTTCGTTGGCGGCGATGTTGAGGCCGGCCATCACGGCATAGATGGACAGAATCAAGGCGGCTTCGGTCGCGAATATGGTGACAATCCAGCCTTCTGTCGTGGTCAGCAGGCGCGCGTCGCCCATGCCAAAGGCGCTAAGGAGGGCTGGCGGTATGGTTTCAAGCAGGTTGGCGTAACCTTCCAAAATCTCCGAACTGGATGCGATGACTGTGATATAAAGACCAAGCGCGCCCATCCCCAAGCCCCAATACAAAGCCTGCTTCCACGAAGAGCGCAAAGTATTTTGAAGGATGACGCCAGTCATGGGGAATTCTCCTTGTCGCCGCTGTAAAACGCCAGGAAGATCTCTTCCAGCGAAGGTTCTTCCACCCGCATATTTTCAATATAGCCGCCGCTAATCCGGCGAATCAGCGGATCAAAGTCGCCAGCCAACCGCAGGCGAACCGAAGCGCCATTCACATTCACATCGCTAATGGCATCCATGTTCGCCAGTTCGCCGGGCAGCCCCTTGGGGACGGCATCGCGGAATTTGACCTCGACCCGGTGGAATTCTACATGGGTCAGCCGGTCCACTGATTCGACGGCTTTCAATTCTCCATCGCGCAAAATGCCGACGCGGTCGCAGATGGCTTGGACTTCGCTCAATACATGGGAAGACAAAAAGACGGTTCGGCCTTTGTCGCGGTATTCGCTCATCATCTCATGGAATGTCTGCTGGACCAAGGGGTCAAGCCCGCCGGTCGGCTCATCGAGAATAAGCAAATCCGGCGAGTGCATCATCGCCAGCACCAGCCCCAGTTTTCGTTTGTTGCCGGATGAGTAATCGCGGACTTTTTTGCTGACATCAAGTTTTAGCTGGTCGGCAAGCTCATCGGCATGCTTTATAATTCGCTTGGCATCGCCGCGCACGCTAGCCAGATAATGGATGATCTGCTTGCCGGTGCGCCCCTTCCACAGGCTAAGTTCGCCGGGCAAAAAGCCAATCCGCCGATGAATCGCCACGCTTTGCTCGCGTACATCCATGCCAAAGATGGTCGCCGAGCCGCTTGTGGGGCGGATGAGGTCGAGCAGCATACGGATGGTGGTCGTTTTGCCGGCGCCATTGGGGCCCAAATAACCGAAGATTTCGCCCTGATTGACGGTCAAATCCAAATTGGTCAGCGCCCTGGTCTGTGTCTTGCCCGAACCATAGATTTTGGAAAGCCGGTTGATCTGAATTAGGGATGCAGCCCCCATAGTTCCCCCTGATTATTGTTGGCAAGCGGCGCCGACTGCGGCGATTTTCACAGTCAGCAGCCTAATTAAATTATAACTGGTCCATGATTTCAATGTCAACTGGCTCCGCGTCATCCCAAGGCAATCGCGCCAAAGCGGCTGGCTTGAACGCTGAACCATAGCGCATCGGCTTAAAGCGCCGAGAAATAATGGCAGCAGCTAGGTCGTTTTTGGCAGCAAATGGCGGGTCCATGCGGATAAATGACGGGTTACGGCGCAGTGGCGGCAATTAAAGGTGAAGCGAAGGACACTGAATGAACTGATTCGAGCCATTAAAAGCCTTTCTGACCGCTAAAAACGGATTGGATGCGCCATTTATCTAAAAACGTCCCGCTCCGCGCCGCCCTGATGCCAAAAATAACCCTTCGGCTTACTGCCCAATCTCCGCCTCCGATGAAGGGTATCACATAACAGTCTGCGAAAGGCGACCAAAAGGCCGCGATTTTGATGCGATTGCCCGGCGCATCAACCCTTGATTAAAAACTTCCGATGATGTCAATCCAATTCGAGACGGTCTAAGTTTTCGGGATGGAATCAGCGCCGCCCAGATAGGGCCGCAGCGCCGCCGGAATCAGAATGCCGCCGTCTGCCTGCTGATAGTTTTCCATGATGGCGATCATCACACGCGGGGATGCCAGTCCGCTGCCATTGAGGGTATGAACGAAGCGGGTTTTTTTGCCGCCGCTGGGATAATACCGAACCCTAGCCCGCCGCGCCTGAAAATCTTCGGTATTGCTGCATGAACTGACTTCAAGCCATTCTCGACAGCCAGGCGCCCACATTTCGATGTCATATTTCTTGGTCGCGCTGAAACCCAAATCGCCGCTGACAATCTCCAGCCGCCGCCAGGGGATATCCAGTTCGGCGCAGATTCGCTCGGCCTGCTGCGTCAGCTTTTCGAGTGCCTCATAGCTGGTTTGCGGCGTGGTGAACTTGTACAGTTCGACCTTTTCAAATTGATGCACCCGTTTGATGCCGCGCACATCGCGGCCGGCGCTGGCTTTTTCGCTGCGAAAACAAGACGTATGGGCGACATAATGCAAAGGCAAATCCGCCTCGTCAAGAATTTCGCCGCCGTGCATATTGGTGATGGCCACCTCGGCCGTCGGCAGCATGAACTTGTCTTCATCGTCAAGTCCATACACGGTGTCCCTGAACTTGGGAAACTGCGCCGAACCATACAGCATATCGCCATAGACCATATAGGGAACGTACAGTTCGGTAAATCCCGCTTCGCGCGCGGTGTCCAAAAAGAAACTGATAAGCGCCCGTTGCAGCCGCGCGCCCCAGCCCTTTAGCATATAGTGCCGACTGCCCGCCAGCTTGACCCCGCGCTCAAAGTCGATGATGTCCAATTCGGGCCCGATTTCCCAATGCGGTTTAGGCTCGAATTCAAATTCGCGGAAGTTCCCTTGGGGTGGATGGGGGATGTTGTCCGCCTCGCTGGCAAAGACCGGCACATCATGATGCGGCAGATTGGGAATCCAGAGCATATTCTCCTCCAGTTCGGCTTCAATCGCCTTGATTTTGGCAAAGCCGCTGTCGATTTTGGCGCCGGCGTTTTTTAACTCGCCAATCAGTCCGGCGAATGCCGCGTTAAGATCGCAGTCATCCAAGGGCGCGGCGTCTTTCGAGCCGTCCATCCATGCGCTGGCAGCCTCATAATCCGCCTGTTTCAAGGCGGCGGCGGCGGCGGCGGCGCGGGCGGCTTTTTCCGCTTCAGTCATTCTTTTGTGGCTTCGCAGTTTGCCCATCGCCCGGTTGAGCTTGTTTCGCGCTGCCTGCGCCGTTTCGGTCTGGGTTCGTATCTGGCGCCGCTGGACGTCCAATTCAAGGATTTTGTCGATGCGGGCGAGAGCGGTTTCATCATCGAGCTTGGCGATTTGCTGTTTAACCCAATCCGGCTTTTGACGGATAAGCGCAATATCAAGCATGGTTCATTTTCTCCTGTTCAGCTGTGATGGCCAGCGCGCCCAGTCATCGGCTTTGAGCTTGGCGCCGCGAGTCGGCCGGCGGGGATGCGGCCTTAGAGGAAGAATCATAAGCCGCGCGGGCCCAGTCAGGGGCCTCATCCGGCAGCGGAGCGCGAATGTCTTTCATCAGCCGGCGCCCGGCAAGGACGACGCCGACCGCGATATTGCTGATGACCAGGATGTCAAAGGCCGCGGGTGTCATAAAATCCATGGCGGTCTCCATGCCGACAGGCATTGCCCCATCATAAACCAAACCGGTCCTATTTTGCCAGTCTTTAGGCGCGCTGGGAAAGGGACTTCCAAAAATCGGTCAGGCATATTGCGTCCAGTTCCTCATCGACGCGGTAAAAATTCTCGTCCGTCATCACATACAGCGCGCCGTCGAACTGCTTGCGGCGCCGCTGTAATTGGGCGCGCGAACCCGCCAGCGCATTCGCCAGCCGAAATTCAATCCCAACGTTGACCGCCGGCAGATAAAGCCCGAGGCGCTGCTTCCCGCCCGCCAATGGATAATCGAGCCGATATTCATACTGCCTGACGGCGGCATCCAGCATCAGCTGGCTGCGTAAGTCGGCTTCGGACGGCGCTTTGGCGCGCAAGTGTGGATAAAGCAGCACATCGCGGATGCTGTTCTGATCGGTCAGCAGCATGACCAGCCGGTCAAGGCCGCCGCCGAAACCGCCGCTGGGCGGCATCCCATAGCGCATGGCATTCAGATAATCCTCATCCAGCGGCGTGGTCTCGTCGGATTCATCAGCATACAGCCGCTTCATCTCGACGAATCGCGCCTGCTGGTCGCGCGGGTCGTTCAGTTCGGTAAAGGCGTTGCCCATTTCCATGCCGCCGATGAAAAACTCAAACCGTTCGGTATGCGTGTCGATATACAGCCGTTCTTTTTCATCGACAATCGATGCATCGCGCTGAATGCCTTTGGCGAAGGGAGACATGTCTCTGGGATAATCTTTGATAATCGTCGGCTGAATCAAGCTCGGCTCGATATAGCCGCCTAATAAATGCTCGACAATCATTTGTCCCCAGCTGGCATTGGGGTTGAGATTATCCGCCAGGCGGCGCGCCTTCAGATAAGCGTAAAGCGATTCACCGCTTGGATAATCCATATAATCAAAATCAAGCATCTCCTGCGCCGCCGCGCGGATGCTGATACGCCGCCACGGCGGCGCCAGACGCAGCGCCTGGCCCTGATAAACGATATCGGTCGAACCCGTGACCTGTTCGGCGGCGCAGGCGAACATCCGCTCCGTGATATCCATGACGTCTTCATAATCAATATAGGCTTTGTAAAATTCCAGCATGGTGAATTCTGTATTGTGTTTATAGCTCACCCCTTCGTTGCGGAAATCGCGCCCGATCTCATAGACGGCGTCAAAGCCGCCCACCAGCAGCCGTTTGAGATAAAGCTCAAAGCTGATCCGCAGATACAGGTCTTGATGCAGCTGATTGTGATGGGTAATGAAAGGCCGGGCGGCGGCGCCGCCGTAAAGCGGCTGTAAAATAGGCGTCTCGACTTCCAGCATGCCTTCATGGTCCAAAAAATCGCGCAGCGCCTTAATCGTTTTGGCGCGCTTGACAAACACATCGCGGACGGATTGATTGACAGCCAGGTCGGCGTAACGCTGGCGGTAACGCGCCTCGGTGTCTTTGAATTCGCCGTATTCGACCAAGGAGCCGTCGGCGCGGGTCTGCTTTTTGACCACCGGCAGCGGACTAAGCGCCTTGCTGATGATCCGTATATCCTCCGTGTTGACGCTTAACTCGCCGGCGCGGGTTCTCATCATAATGCCGCTGGCCTGCACGAAATCATCGACGTCAATCAGCTTCCGTTTGACCCACTCATATTTCTCCGCCCCCAATGTATTCACGCGCAAAAACAGCTGCACTCGCCCGGTTTCGTCTTCAATGTGAATAAAAGCGACCTTGCCTTTGGTGTTCAGGCGCCGGATGCGGCCGGTCACGGTGACCTTCACATCGCCGCCGTCATCTTGAGCCAGTTCTTTTTGCCGCCAGGCCTGGATGGCGGCGGCAATCGTATGGCTTCGGACGGCCCGCGGCGGATAAAGCGCAACGCCCTGGTCTTCCAGCCGCGCCGCTTTTTCCAGCCGTTCCATTTCAAGTTTGTTCGGCTGCCACATATACGGTCAATATCCCCAAACGTCTTGGCCTGCGAAACAAAAACAGGCTCGATCCACAGCCATTGGCTTTCATATCCCTTATTTCGATGATTTCTCGCGGTTGCACTTTCGGCATAGCATCTGACAGTTCGCTTCTTCGGTCTTGCCGCCTTCCGACCAGGGCTTAATATGGTCGGCTTCCATTTCGCCTATCTCAAATTCCTTCTCGCAGATGACGCAAATGCCGTTCTGTTTGCGATAGATCCTACGCTTCATGCGATCATCAAAGGCGCGAAGATTCAGATGCTTGGCTTTACGGGTTAAGACGTACGGATATATTCCCGATTCTCGCTGTACCTCATCATCATCAAGCAGCTTCTCAACTTCGGCTTCGATTTTAACGGGATTGAGTTCCGTATCCTTGTATGCGTTGTACAGGCTTCCCCAATCGACCCCCTTCATAGATGACCTGTATGTCGTGAAAGTTGATTCTATCCAGGCGATCACCGACCGAAAATAGTCCCATAGAGGCTTGGCGTTTCCGTCATGCTGGTGTTCCGCCATGTACCCGGTGATATCGCCATTGTTAATCCACTTGATTACCGTTTCGAGATGCTTTTGCCGAATGGCCTCCCCGCTTAGGTAATCGCCGCCTAAGCCCGAAGCCGGACTGCGGTGGCGACTGAAATACCGCTTGGCGTCCGTAACCCAAGTTCCAGCGTAGACAGCGTTGTGTAATTCTTGATTGGTCAGCTTCTGCCCCGCAATGTTGATTGTCTTGAACCAATTCAGTCTTTCGCTGTCCGTCCCGCTGCATAGATAAATCATCAGTTGATAATCTAGGATCTGTTTCCGTTCGTCATCCTGGAGATTATGAAAGAATCGATCATCTACCGAGAAATCACCTTCTACATATTGCGCTATAGAAATCGTTCGCTGCTGGCCGTCAATGATCTCATAAGTGCCATCGTCTCGAACAGACCAGTACATGACATTCAACGGGAAGCTATTCATAATGGAGTCAATGACAGCCTCGCGTTCTTTATCCTTGTAGACAAACTCCCGTTGATAGGGCGGGCGAATATCCAGCTTGCCGCCGTAACCAACCACGCCGCCCTCGCCGTCGTCCTGATAGCCATCGACAAGATCGCACACTGTGATTTTACGCGGGTCAATTTTCATTGCTGTATCTCCTTATGGCGAATAACAATACGGGCATATTTTCTTTTGCCTTTGACATAGAATCTGCCTAGCTTGCCTGTGAACTCAGTATCTGCCCCAATGATTTCAAATTGATCGGGATTATGCTTATCCAAGAAACTAATCGGCACGCCCATTTCCCCATCATAATCGCAAGGTATCTCTGCGGTTCGGCTGACCTCGATAGCGTCATAGTTGTCATAAGTTGGATACTCTTCGGGCGAGTAATTTTTGTACAAAATCAGGTCTTCATGGCGCTGGCGATAATCGAGGTTGGTGTACCAGCTGGCGTTTCCCAACATGACTTTAACACGGCCATCTATTATCTTATATCCGCTGCCTTTCTTTTTGGTCGCAACCAATTCCTGCGCGTAGTCTTCTGGCACATCAAACAGCATGCCCCTTCCCTTCAGGGTTTGCCCAAGCCACAATCTGTTGTCTTTTATCAAGGGGAATATCGCCTTTGTAGTGATGGCGTTCATATTCCCGATAATCAAAAACTTCTTCTCATATTCCATCAGCTGCGCCACATATTCCCGAAACAGCGAAAAGGGCGGATTGGTGACGACAATATCGGCTTGCTTGAGCAATTCGATGCATTCACCACTGCGAAAGTCGCCATCGCCTTCAAGGTAATGGATGCCAATATCCTCTAAGGACGGAATGGCTGTCTCGTTCTCTGTGCCATCATATTCCAGCCAGATCGCCTTTTCGGCATCGTTGCGGCTGAACATATCCATCTGCTGATTTTTGTAGCAGGTCGTGATCAGTTTCTTTAATCCCAAGAAGCGAAAATTCAGGGAGAAGAAGCGAAAGAAGTTGCTTACCCGCGGGTCATCGCAGTTGCAGTAGATGACCTTATCGCGAAAATGCCCGCGGTAGTATTTGAGTTCATTCTCAATATCCGACAGCTGCGTATAGAATTCGTCCTTTTTCTTAGCTTTCGCGGTATTCAAATTGCGATTGGCTGACATATCAAAACCTCCTCGCTGGATGCTGTTAGCCCAGCCCAAGCCGCTGGTACTGTTCGGCCGGCGCGTCATTGGCGCGCATCAATTCAATCATCCGCTCGATCATCGCCCGCTCGACCGCCGGGCTGTGCATCGGCTGTTCCTGCCCGGGGTCGGTTTCCAGGTCATAAAGCAAGGTCTCGAAGGCCGGCATCCGCCGCGCCTGGCCGGCCGTTTGGATTTTCATGGTCGGGCAGCCCTTGGTAAAAGCGAAAGGCGCTTGCAGTTCAATGCCTTGCAGTTCATCGACCGAGAAGCGATGCCGCATGTGGTTTGGCATTAACGTATAATTATAGAGCGGCGCGTTGGCGGCCGTTTCGGCGGCCCGCATATACACATAACGGCCGTCGGTCACATTGACATGCCCGCCATGCGCGCCATACAGGGCGGCTTCCCGCACTGGCGTATCATCGGCGATGGTCGGCCGCAAAGAAACGCCCTGCATATCAGCCGGGCAGGCGATCTCAAAATAATCCAGCACAGTCGCCGGCAGGTCAATCGTCTGCGCCAGACTGCGGCGGCGCTCGTTGGCTTTGGCGCTGCGCGGATCCCAAATAAAGAGCGGGATGTTCGCCAGTTCATTGTACCAGGGCATTCGCAGCTTTGCCCACCAGTCATGTTCGCCCAGCAGAAAACCATGATCGGTATTGACGATGAGCAGGGTGTCGTCCCAAAGACCGCATTCATCCATCACATCCAATACCTTGCCCAGATAATGATCGCACATGCTCATCAGGGCGGCGTATTCACAGCGGATATGCTCGACCTGCTCCGGCGGCTGATCCACCGGCGCATAAGGCGGCCAATCAAAGGGCGGCCCGTCATACTCATGGGGATAAAGCTCCTTCCATGGCGCCTGCGTGAAAAAAGGCTCATGCGGGTCAAAGGTTTCGATCTGCAAATACCAGTTGTCAGCCGCTTGATTCCTGCGGATGAAATCCATGCCCAAAGCGAAGGTCTGCGCCTGTGGCATAGCGGCTTCTTCGGTGATGTACTGGCGATTGATTTGGTCTTGCTGGAACGAAACCGATTTGAGCGCCGGTTCTTTGGCGGCTGATGGCGGCGCATCGACGACGCCTTTCCAGCGGTCGCCTTCCTGCCCGCGCACAAATTCATAAGCGCTGTAGCGGTTGTGATAAGTGGCGCCGCCATCTTCCCAGTAATGCTGATGATCGGTCACCAAATGCGAATGGATGCCATGGTCGTTCAGGATTTGCGGCATGGAATCATCAAAAGGCTCCAGCGGCCCCCAACTCCGATGCAGAAAATTATAACGGCCAGTATGCAGTTCGCGCCGCGCCGGCATGCAGGGCATGCTGCCAATGTAGGCGTTTTCAAAAGTGACAGCCCGCCGCGCCAGACGGTCAAAGTTGGGTGTGTGCACCCAATCACAGCCATAAGGCTGCATCATGCGCCGATTCAGCGAATCGAACATCACCATAATCGCTTTCATCACATCACCCTCTTTCTCACAGCCATTCCCCAGCCTCGCCAGACATCATCATAGCGCGGTTTTGAATACGCGCCAATGTGATTTGCATTCATGCCAAACTCACATTATACTGTAACAGTCGCCTGTGCCGATTGGGCGATTGAGGCTCTTGCCGTAGAATCACGCTGGCGGCAATGTCAGTGATTTATTGTTTCAATATCATTTAGGAGGTTTTTTATGAGGAAAATAGCGGTTGTTCTTGGTTTTCTGCTGGCGTTCAGCTTGATGCCAGCCGTCCAGGCCCAAGATTTTGACTGGCAGCGGTTTGCAGGCAGCGAGATTACGATTCTGATGCCCGAACACCCGGTGCTGGATGGGATGCGAAGCGTGCTGGACGATTTTGAAGCGGATACAGGGATCGCGGTAAATATCGAAGCATTGGCCGAAAACCTGTATTTTGACCGTATGGAAGTTGCGCTGCGGGCTGATATGGGCGTAATGGATGTGTATATGGTGCCGATGGACTCGACGGCCTTCACCCAATGGTCGAACGGGCTTATCCATCCGCTAAGCCCCTTTATCAACGACCCCAGCATGACTTCGGCTGACTATGATTTCGCCGACTTCCCGACCGGCTTCACGCAGGCGACTCAATACCCGCCTGGCAGCCCGGATGCCGAGGATTTCGCCATTCCAGTGTCCTTTGAGGCTTATACGCTGTTTTACAACCAGGATTTGGTGGATGAATACCTCGATGGACAAGTTCCCGGCGCCATGAGCGAACTGATTGCGGCCGCGCGGATGATTACCGAAGCAAGCGGCGGCGCCGTTGCCGGGGCGGTCATGCGGGGGATCCGCTCGCATACCATTATGGACACCGTCACGGGAATGGTCTTCAATAATTGGGGCGCGGCCGACATGTCACTGCCCCACAACGTCTGGTTTGACGGCGATTGGTCGGCGCCGATCCTGACCGACGAGCGGATTGCGGCCGGGCTGTCGCATTATGCCGGCATGATGTCCGCCGGGCCCATCAATATCCAGGCGCTCGATTGGCCGGATGCCAGCCTGCTCTTCCAGCAGGGCCGCGCCGCCTTCTTCATTGACGCCAGCCTCTTTGGCCCCGGCTTCGAAGATCCAGACGCTTCTGTCGTCGCCGGCAAAACCGGCTATGCTCTGATACCGCCGGTGGAAGCCGACGGCCAATCCTGGACCGGGCATTGGATGTGGGGGATTGGCATTCCGGCGAATTCCCAAAATCCAGAAGCCGCCTGGTACTTCATCCAATGGATGACCAGCAAGGCCGCCGAGCCGGTGATTGGCGCGTTTCATGGCGGCGCCGCCCGCGTCTCAACATGGGATAAAGCCGAATACACCGACGCGCTCAATCCCCAGTATGTCGAGGTCGTTCTGGAAGCCATGCAGACATCGCGGACGACCGTTGTTTTCCGCGAGGGATGGAGCGAATACGCTCTGATTATCGTCGACGCGATTCAAGATATGTACGGCGGCATGGCGCCGCCGGAAGCCGCGGCAAAAGCCCAGCAGCGCATCTTGGAATTGGATCAATAGCGCTTGCGTCATCATGCGAATATGAACCGGCCAGATCGCCTTGTCGGTTCATATCCGCGGAGTTTCCAAATGCCTTTTCGCCGTCAAGGCCTTGCCTATTGTTTTATCGCGCCCGCTGTCCTCGTTCTGGCCATCACATCGCTTTATCCGGCCATGTATTCGGCCGCATTGAGCCTTTACAACTGGAATTGGGGCAATCAGTTCGATTTCATCGGCTTGCGGAACTACCTTGATTTATTCAAAAGCGATGAATTTTGGCAAGTGCTGCATCAAACCTTTCTCTTTGCTGTCTCGGCGACCGCGGTCGAAGTCCTGCTGGGCTTAGGCTTGGCGGTTGCTGTGGACGGCCTGAAATTTGGCGCCGGCCTCATCCGCACCCTGCTCCTTACGCCATTGATGGTTTCGGGCATCATCGTCGCGCTTATGTCAAAGATTTTGTTGGATCCGATGCTTGGCATTGTCAATTATCTGCTGGGGCTGCTTGGCATTCCGCCATCCCCCTTTTTCGGCGCCACGGCCACAGCCATGCCGACCGTCATTATGGTGGACGCCTGGTGGCAGACGGCCTTTGTCTTTATCATCCTCTTGGCTGGTCTGCAAAGCCTGCCGCCCGAACCGATTGAAGCGGCGCGGGTCGATGGCGCTAATGCCTTGCAGATATTTTTCCGCGTCAAGCTGCCCATGCTGCGGCCGATTTTATTTACAGTCTTGATCTTCCGCACGATAGACACGCTTAAAGTCTTCGATCTGATCTTCGGCACAACCGGCGGCGGCCCCCAAATCGCCACCGAAGTAATGCAGACGCTTGCCTACCGCGAAGCCTTCAGCTTTTTGCAGATGAGCGAATCGATGACCATTATGGTTATCTTCTCGCTGATTGTCCTGGCGGTCTGCCTCGTGTATATGCGCCTGGAAGAGCGGATTGAGGATTGACGATGGCCATCTACAGCCGCGCGCAGCAGAAGAGGCTGCTGGCTTATCTCATCGCCTTGGCCGCCATTCTCATCACCCTTTTCCCGATTGTGTGGATATTGGGCATTTCACTGAAAACGCAGCGCGACGCCTTTGCGCTGCCGCCAAAATGGCTGTTTGAGCCTATCTGGGACCATTATATCGCGCTTTGGGAAAAACCCGGCTTTGTCGATGCCTTTTTGAATACGGTCTGCGTCACGCTGCTGGGCGTCGGCATGGCGATTGTGATGGCGGTCTTCGCCTCCTACAGCATCCATCGCTTTCGTTTTCGCGGCAAAAAGCTGTTTGGGGTTTGGCTGCTGCTGGCTTATATGCTGCCGGAATTTCTGTTTGTCATCCCCATGTATGCGCTGTATCAAAGAATTGGCTGGTATGACACCCATATTGGCCTGGCTTTCGTGTATCAAGTTCATTCACTGCCCTTTGCGGTTTGGCTGATTCGCAGCTTTTTTAAGGAGATTCCGAGTGAGCTTGACGACGCGTCGCGCATCGACGGATGCGGTCATCTTGGCGCCTTGCGCCATGTCTACATTCCGCTGACTGCGCCTGGCATCGCGGCCACGGCCATTCTCACAGCGATTTGGATCTGGAACGAATTGACGATTGCCCTGTCGCTGTCCTTCAGCCAAGCCCAAACCATCACCGTCGCCGTCGCCTCTTTTCGCGGCTATGCTTCGATTGCCTGGGGGCCGATGGCGGCCGCCGCCATTGTTGCCATTGTCCCCATGCTTGTCTTTTCGATTATCGCCCAAAAGTATATCGTTAAAGGCTTGACCCTGGGCTCGCTCAAAGGTTAAGCGCCAATGGATTAGGAGAATTGACCATGCCACAGCTTGCCATCCATGGCGGCCGGCCAAGCAAGACCAAGCCGTTCCCGCTTTGGCCTATTTATGACGATCTGGAGCGGCAGGCCCTTAATGAGGTGCTGGAAAGCCGCGCTTGGTGGCGCGCGCCGGGCAGCAAGACCTCTGAATTCGAGCGGAAGTTCGCTGCGTTCCATGAGGCCAAGCACGGCATCGCCATCACCAACGGCACGCATGCCATTGAGGTCGCTTTGGCCGCGCTGGGCGTGGGGCCGGGCGATGAGGTCATTGTGCCGAACGCAACCTTCGTCGCCACCGCCAGCGCGGTTCTCTTCGCCGGCGCCTTGCCAGTGATGGTCGATGTCACCGCGGACGCCTACTGCATTGACCCCGAGCTGGCCGAGGCCGCGATTACCGACAAGACCAAGGCGGTCATCGCCGTGCATATGGGCGGCCGACCGGCCGACTTGGACCAGCTTGCCGCGCTGTCTGAAAAATATGGCCTGGCGCTCCTTGAAGACAGCGCTCATGCGCATGGCAGCGAATGGCGCGGCCGCAAGGTAGGCGCTTTTGGCATCGGCGGCGCCTTCAGCTTTCAGGCCAGCAAAACAATCACCGCCGGCGAGGGCGGGCTGCTGCTGACTAATGACGATGACTTTGAGCGCCTGGCGCGGTCAACCCATGACTGCGGCCGGATGCCGGGCGAATGGTTTTACAGTCATTTCATCTATGGCTCGAATTATCGCTTGAGCGAATGGCAGGGGGCGATTTTATGCGCCCAGCTGACCCGCCTCGACGAGCAGACGGCCCGCCGCCATAAAAACGGCCGCCGCCTGGATGGTCTGTTGAGTCCCATCCCCGGCATCAGCCCGCAGGCGCAGGACGAGCGGATTACGCGCAACGGGCAGTACGCTTACATTTTTCATTTTGACCGCCGCGCCTTTTCGGGCATTTCCCGCCAGCGGTTCACCGATGCGCTGCAGGCCGAGGGCATTCCCCTGCAAGCGCCATATCCGCCGCTGCATCAGCTGGATGTATTTGCCAGCGGCGCGTATCGGCGGCGTCTTGGCGGCGAACAGGCGGCGCAGGCGCATGACTTTCTGCGTCAGCCCTTCCCCAATTCCGCCCGCCAGGCCGATGAAACGGTGTGGATAACACAGAATGCGCTGCTGGGCGATGAAGAGGATATGCGCGAGACCGCCGCCGCCATTCAGAAAATCCACGCGCATGCCCGCCAACTGGTCTAAGGCAAACAGCGCCGATTTTGGCAAACTGATGCCGCTTTTAACCGCCAATGTGGTTTGCATTCATGTCAAACTCACATTATACTGTGACAGTCGTTCATCTATTCTATCTCATCTATAAAGGAGACATTCCATGAGAAAGTTATTTTTGATCATTGCTTTGCTGGCCTTGGTCATCCCGGCCGCCGCGCAGGACATGAGCGTTGCGACCTGTGACATCGAGCCGCCGGAGTCAAGCCAAACGGTCAACATGATTGGCTGGACCTATCCCATCATTGATCTGTACGCCGACGAACTCGAAGCCTGCAACGCTGTCGACAACATCGAGGTCAACACGCAGCTGCTGGATTCCGGCTCGGCGCATGACCAGCTTCGTCTGGCGCTGGGCGCCGGCGGCGCGCCGCCCTATGACATCATCATGGTGACCCAAGACGATGTGGAATCCTATGTTGCCGCAGGCTGGATGATGCCGCTCAATGACCTCATCGACAAATACGAAGAAGCCTACGACATCTCGGATATCTCCGGCTTGGCTGATATGACGGTCGACGGCAGTATCTATGGCTTGCCGATGGAGCAGAATACCCGCCACCTCTTCTATCGCCCCGACCTGCTCGAGAAGTATATGCTTGAAGTGCCAGACACCTGGGACGATGTGATCGCCGCCTGCGGTGTTTTGCAGGATGAAGACAGCATCGTGATTCCCTTCACGACGCAGCTTCACGCCGGCTGGGCTTGGCGCATCGAGTTTAGCGATATGGTCTTTGCCTTTGGCGGCCAGCTGCTCAATGATGACAACACGCCCGCCTTCCACAGCGAAGCCGGCGTGCAGGCCTTGAACAAGCTGGTCGAGATCGTCGACGCCTGCATGGGTCCCGAGGGCTTGACCTACAGCATTGACGACAGCCAGATTGGCATCGCCACCGGCGAACTGGCGATGGCATTCACCTGGGCCAGCCGCGCCGCCGCCATGGACGATCCCGAATTCTCCGATTATGTCGGACAAATTGAGTTTGCCCCGGCGCCGCGCGCGGCTGCCGATGGCCCCTATGGCGCCACCGGCGGCACCGGCGCCGGCCTCGGCATCCCCGCCAACATTGACGATGATCCCGAACTGGTCTTCCAGGTCATTCTGGAGGCGACAGACGTCGAATCACAGCTTCGCGCCTCGCAGCTGGGTGTCATCACCCGCAACGCCGTCGCCGCCCAAGCCGACGCCCGCTATCTGCCAGCCGTATTCGATACCATCAATGGCGGCGTTGAAGGACAGAATATGCCCGCTATCGGCGCCGTGCTCAACTCGGTGCTCGACAACTGGCTGCCGCAGATTATGACCGGCGAAAAGTCAGCGGCCGAGCTTCTTGACGCCGCCGCCGATGCCTATGCCGCCGAAGCGACCACACAGGGCTTTATCGAGGGCTAGGTCAGCCGATAATGCCATTGCCAAGGGGGTCAGCCGCCGGGCTGGCCCTTTTTCATAGGGGGCATGGATGAAAAGATCAACATTTGCGTTCTTTGTCGGGCCCAGCGTATTCGTGATGACCGCGCTGCTGACCCTGCCGCTGCTGGCATCCATTATCCTGGGGCTGCACTATATCACCTTCCGCAACCTCGATGCGCCCGTCTTTGTCAACCTGCAAAACTATCAGGACGTCCTAAGCGATCCCAAATTTTGGAACTCCATGAGATTCACGCTCATCTTCATCGCCGCCACCGTCCCGACCCGCATCCTGCTCGGCTTGATATTCGCCCTGCTGCTCGACCAAATCGTGCGCCTGCGCGGCTTGTTCATCGCCGCCGCGCTGGTGCCCTTTGTGCTGACCCCAGTAGTCGGCACACTCATCTTCCGCGATATGTTCGACCGCGGCGGCCCCTACTGGTATTGGATGCAGCAGATATTCGACTACCGCCTGTTTATGAACAGCGTCACCGTGCCGCTGCTCATCATCTTCCACAACATCTGGACGGCGACGCCCTTCGTCATGATTGTCCTCTTCGCCGGCCTGCAAACCCTGCCCCAAGAGACCCTGGAAGCCGCGCGGGTCGATGGCGCCAGTTGGCTCCGTCAGCTTTGGCATGTCGCCATCCCGCATCTGCGTTCGCTGTTTGTCTTTGTCGCCCTGATCTCCATCATGGATGCCTACCGCGTCTTTGACAGTGTGTATGTCCTGACCCAGCAAAACCCGATTTATGGCGCCGAAACCATCATGTACTATACCTTTCAGGTCGCGCTTAACTTCGGGCGGCTGGGCAAAGCCAACGCCATGAGCGTCCTGACCGTCATCGGCATCTTCGTCGTCCTTATCCCCTTCCTCGCGATGACCTATCGTGACCAGCTGGAGGAAGGATAATGACCCGCACCAACAGCCCCACCGCCAAGCTGCTGATCTATGCCGCCCTCATCCTGTACACCATCTATAACATCCTGCCCTTCGGCTGGACGATCCTCAATTCGATCAAACCGCCAAAAGACGCCAATTCCCGCATACCCCGCTTCACCTTCACGCCGACCGGCGAGCATTATGCCGAACTCTGGCTCAACACCTCGCCCGAAAACTTTGCGCCCTATGGTCTGCTCATCCTTGTCATCATCTTTATCCTAGTTGCTGTCGGCCTGTCCGCCAATCGCATCCCGGCGCCCAATTCAACCGTCTATCTCGGCATCCTTGCTGCCGCTGTCGCCCTCTTGCTCGGGCTGCCGCGGATTGTCAATACAGCCGAATTCTATGATTATCTCATCAACAGCGTCATCGTGACTCTGGGCACCCTGGCCGTCTCCTTGAGCATCGGCGCGCTGGCCGGCTATGGCTTGGCGCGCTATCGCCATATCGTTTCCGTCTATATCCTGGTGATTGCGCTGGCCTTTCGCTCCCTGCCCAGTATAGCGCTGGTGCTGCCCTTTTATTATCTGGGACAGCTTTCCGGGCTGTACGACACGCATATTCTGCTTATTCTTTGTCTGGTCGCCGTCAACCAGCCCTTCACCATCTGGATGCTTCGCAGCTTCTTCATGGAAATCCCCCCAGAGATCGAAGAGGCGGCCATGATCGACGGCGCCGGACGGCTGAAGGCTTTTTATATGGTGATTGTTCCGATTATGTGGCCCGGCATTATCACCACCGGCCTGTTCACGCTGCTGCTGGCTTATAACGATTTCCTCCTTGCCCGCATCCTGACACAGGTTAACTGGACGCTGCCGGTGGGCATCGCGCAGTTCACCGGCGGCGAAGACCCCGGCCACGTCACCTTGGCCGCCGCCGGCTCGGTTTCGGTCACGATGCCGATACTGTTTGTCATCATATTCTTTCAAAAGTATCTCATTCGCGGCCTGGCTTCCGGCGCGGTCAAAGGCTAAGGAGACCCGACCCTATGAACATCATCTGCGTTGTTACCGATACGCTCCGGCGCGACTGTCTGCCAACCTATGGCAGCCAAGAGGTCATCGCCCCCCATTTAACCCGATTTGCCGAAGAAGCCATCGTCTTTGAAGACTGTCACGCGGCGTCGTTCCCGACTGTGCCGACCCGCGCCGACATCGCCACCGGGCGCTTCACATTCACGTATCTGTCATGGGGCCCGCTGCCGCCGAATGAAATCACGCTGGCTGACCTGATGACCAAAGCCGGTTACACCACCATGGGGATAGGCGACACGCCTTTCCTCATCCGCAACGGCTATGGCTATGACCGCGGCTTTGATGATTTCATCTGGATCCGCGGCCAGCGCGAGGCCGCCGGCCGCCCCGACGTCACCAGCCAGTGGGTCAGTGAAGAGGACCGCTTCGCGCCCCAAACATTCCAGGCGGCCATGGATTGGATTGAGCGTCACAGCGATGAGCGCTTCTTTCTGTATATTGATGCCTGGGACCCCCATGAACCCTGGGACCCGCCAGCCCATTACGTCAAACCCTATCTGCCCGATTACAAGGGCGAACAGGTCTACCCGGCTTATTGGGACTGGAAGGACGCCGGCTATACTCAACGCGACCTGGAAATTGGCAAAGCGACCTACATGGGTGAAATCACGATGGTAGATCGCTGGTTCGGCCTGCTGGTTGACCGCCTGAAGAGCCTAGGGCTGTACGATGACACGGCGATTCTGTTTGTGTCCGACCACGGTTTCTACTTTGGAGAGTTCGGCATTTTTGGCAAGTGCCGCTTCCGCTGGCCCGACAACACCATCCCGGTCATGGAGGCGATGGCGCGTTTCAAGCAAGGGGCGATCTCGCACTGGTGTCCAGCGCACAATGAACTGACCCGCGTGCCGCTCTTCGCCAAAATTCCCGGCTATAACCATCAGCGCATTTCCGGGCTGGTCAGCATCCCCGACATCATGCCGACCATGCTTGAACTGGCAGAGATTAAACAGCCCCAGCGCGTCCAGGCTAAATCCCTGCTGCCGCTGGCGCGCGGCGAAACGGCGCGGCTCCACGACATCGTGGTGACATCGCATTCCCTGTCAGATACCGCCGGCAATACCACCCGCGTGGTCGACGACAATGAACGCAAAGTGATGGAAGTGTCGCCGAGCACAATTCGCGACGGTGAATGGGATTTTCTCTACAGCCTGCAAGGCGAGCGCATTGAGCTATATGATGCCCGCCGCGATCCAAAGCACCAAAACAGCTTGGCTGACGAAAAACGCGGTGTCTGCGAGATGATGCACGCCAAGTTTGTCGCCTGGATGGACGAAATGGACACCCCAGCCGAATACGCCGCGCCCCGCCGCCGGCTGTAGCGGCGCTGCGATTCAGAACGAGCTTGCGTCACGCCTGTGTCACGCTGCTGGGCGATGAAGCGGATATGCGCCAGACCGCCGCCATTCGGAAAATCCACGCGCATGCCCGCCAGCTGGTCTAAGGCAAACAGCGCCGATTTTCCTGAATGGATTTGACAAAACCCGCCATAAAGGGCTATATTACAGTGGCGGTTATATTCGTCGTATAGATTTTTGAAAGGTGTAGGCAAATGAAGTTCAGATTTTTTGTGTTGGCGCTCTTGGCTGCCGCGGTGATGTTCCCAAGTTTATCCGCGCTGGCGCAAGATCCGGTTGAAGAATGGGCCGCTGGCATTCGCGAGCAGTACGGCGGTACCGAGCTTGTGGTGGCGGTGGCGTCGCATCCGTCCATTGAAGCCTTTAAGACAATGCTTCCCCGCTTTACGGAATTGACCGGCATTTCGGTCAGGCTGGATGAAATGGAAGAGGGGGCGCTCGGCCAGCGCATGCTGCTGGAAGTTTCGGCCGAATCAGCCAGCTATGATGCCATGATGTCGGCCATTGAGTGGAATCCACTGGTCGCTTCCAGCGGCTATGCCGAACCTCTGGAGCCTTGGATTGAATCCGACATCACGCCGGACTGGTTCAATTATGAGGATATTCTGGCGGCTTATCGCGATATGTTCTTGTGGGAAGACGGCCTGCATTATGGCATTCCCTTTGCTGGCGAAACGGTCTTTATGTTTTATCGCGAAGACCTTTTTGAGCAGGAAGGCTTGGAGGTCCCGACCACTTATGCTGAAGTCATGGCGGCCGCCAAGCATTTCAATGAAAATGTGGACGGCGTCGCCGGGATTTCTTACCGCGCCCGTCTGGGCTGGGAATTCACCTATATGTGGTCGATTTTCCTGGCGCCTTTTGGCGGCATGATGGTCGATCCTGAAACTGGCGAGGTTGCGCTCGATTCACCGGGCACCGCCGCTTCGCTGAATTACATCACCGATCTATGGCAGTACGGCCCGGTCGGCGTTGAATCTTTCTCGTTCCCCGAAGCCTGGGATGCCTTTATGCTAGGCCGGGCGGCGATTATGATCGAGGCCTCGGCGGCGGCCCCCGAAGTCGAAAATCCAGACAAGTCGCTGGTCGCCGGCAATGTAGGCTACAGTCCGCTGCCGGCCGGACCAGCCGGGGCCTATTCCGGTGTTTGGGGCTGGTCTTTTGCCATGATGCAGGATTCAGCAAACAAGGAAGCGGCCTGGGCGATGATCGCCTATCTGACCAGCGAGGCCTTGCAGAGCGAATATCTGGCCAACGGCGGCATCGTCTCGCGGGCTTCGGCCTTGGGCGACCCCGAACTGCAAGCGCAAATTCCCTATTATCAGGCGACCCTGGATACACTGGAGCAGGCGGCCGCTTTGAACGAGCGGGGCTTGAGCGTTGTTCTGCCCACGCCCAAATGGAGCCAGGTCAGTGAGATTATGGGAACAGAAGGAGCGCGGGCCTTCATTGGCGAAATCAGCGTCGAGGAAGCGATTAGCAGCATGCAGGCTCAAGTGTCCGAGGCGCTTGCTGACTAGCCGCCGCCGCGGGGTGACCTTATGAACGCAAAAGCAGGCCGGCATCAACCGTCATGGCTGGCGCCGGCCATCCTGATTGTCCCCGCTTTTCTGGTGGTTTTCACGCTGGCGGCTTACAGCGCCTTCTGGCTTTTGCGCTTGAGTCTGGCCGATCTGACTTTTGGCGAGCCCTTCAGCCAGGCCAGCTGGGTTGGCTTGGAAAACTATCAATGGCTGCTTTTCAATGAACACAGCACATTTTGGGCTTCGGTGCGGGTCACTGGATTTTATCTGCTTGGCACGCTGATTCCCGAACTGCTGATTGGCTTTGCCATCGCCCTGCTGCTCAATCGGCGCATGCGCGGCAATGCCTTGTTCACGTCTGTCCTGGTGATCCCGATTGTGCTGATGCCATCTATGGTCGGCATGATTGGGCGTTTGTATTTCTCGTATGACGGTTTGGTCAATTTCTTTATCGAGCTTCTCGTCGGCGAGCGGTACAACTGGTATGGCTCGAATCTGGCTTTATGGGCGGCGGCGCTCGTCGATATATGGGAATGGACGCCTTTTTTTATTCTGATTCTGCTGGCTGGGCTGCAAACCCTGCCGGTTGAGCCTTTTGAGGCGGCGCGGGTGGATGGCGCGTCCAAGTGGCAGTCCTTTGTTCATCTGACGGTGCCGCTCATGCTGCCGCTGATTCTGACCGCGTTGATCCTGCGCTTTATGGATGTGCTGCGCCTGTTTGATGTCATTTTTGTCATGTTTGGCGGCGGGCCGGGGACGGCCACAACCACGCTGCCGCTCTATGTCTATCGAACAACGCTGGTCGCCAGAAATGTGGGCCGCGGCTCGGCCGCCAGCATTATGCTCATTATCATCATCGTCAGCCTGACCGTGATTCTGATCAAGATGCGGGAACGGATTAAATTTGAAGCCTAGCGCGGAGCAGCGCATGACCTTGAACAAACTGCGGCCGCTGTTTGCCGCGCGCTTTCTGGACTTGCTGACGATAGCGGTCGTGGCGGCCTTTTTGTTTCCCTATCTGTTTATGGTGGCTTCGTCATTCAAGCCGCGGCTGGATACCTTCGCCTATCCGCCGGTGTGGATATTCAGTCCGACTCTGGAACATTATCACAACATTTTCAGCGACTTGAATATCGTCTTTTATATGAAAAACAGCGCCGTTATCGCCACGGCCAGCACCTTGCTGACGATTTTGATCGCTATTCCAGCGACCTACAGCTTTGCCCGCTATCGTTTTCGCTTCAAAGAGGGCGTCGCCTATGGATTTTTGTTTTTGCAGATGGTGCCGGGCATATCGATTGTATTTGCGCTCTTCTTCATTTCGCGGGCGCTGGGGCTGTTTGATACGCATCTGTTTTTGATTGTCGTCTATCTGCTTTGGAATATCCCCTATGCCATTTGGATGATGCGCGGCTTTGTGGAAGGCATTCCGGTGGAACTGGAGGAATCGGCGATGGTGGACGGCGCCTCGCGCTTCACGGCTTTTCGGCTGATCACCCTGCCGCTGATGGCTGGCGGCCTGGCGGCGACGGCTATTCTGATCTTCATCGGCGTTTGGAATGAATTCAGCCTGGCCTTCTTTTTGACGTCCCTTGAGGCGCGGACTATGCCGACGACGATTGCCTTCTTTATGACCCATTCGGGCATTAAGTGGGGCCCCATGTTCGCCACCGCCACTGTTGGCACGCTGCCGGTGGTCGTCTTTGCGCTGCTGGTGCGGCGCTATTTCATTTCGGCGCTGACCTTTGGCGCTGTTAAAGGATAGGTTTTATGGAACTTTATGACCGAATTGACCAAGCTGTCGAAAGTCATCGCCAGCAAGCGCTGGAACTGCTGCAGGAACTGGTGCGGATTCCATCGCTGGAGGGACATGAGAAGCCTTGTCAGGATGTGCTTGAGGGCCAGATGCGGGCGATGGGGATGGAGGTGGATCGCTGGATCCCGAACGATGAGGAATTGCAGGCGCACCCGGCTTATGTTCCGACTGGCCGCTCGTATGCTGACCGGCCGAATGTGGTCGGAATTCACCGCGGGCGCGGCGGCGGCCGGTCGCTCAAGTTCAACGGCCATGTCGATGTCGTGCCAATTGGACCGGCGGAACTGTGGCGGCAAGGGCCCTGGAGCGGCGCCTTTGTCGATGGCAAGGTTTGGGGTCGGGGCAGCGCGGATATGAAGGGCGGCTTGGTCAGCAATGTTTTGACCGCGCTGGCGCTGCAATCGGCCGGCATCAGGCTGCGAGGCGATTTGATTATCGAATCGGTCGTCGATGAGGAAGCCGGCGGCAACGGCACTCTGGCTTCGGTTATGCGCGGTTATCAGGCGGACGCCTGCATCTTCACCGAGCCGACCGGCCTGGATAAACTGGCGGTATCCAACCGCGGCGCGCAGTTCTTCCGCATCACTGTGCCAGGCGAAGAGGGCGGCATCGAGTACAAGCATGAGCTTGTCAATCCCATCGCCAAAGCCTTCGAGGTCTTCCAAGCGGTCGAAGCCTACTCGATCATGCGCGAGTCGGTCGTGTCCCATCCGCTTTACGACGATGTTTATCACACCAAAGTTCCGACTGGCATCTGCAAAATTTCGGCTGGGGAATGGCCTTCGACCATCGCCTCTCAAGCCGTGCTGGAAGGCTCGATTGAATGTTTGCCCGGCGAGGATATTCATCAGATCAAGGCCGCCTTTCGGCAGTATATTATGGAATGGTCGTCCAAAGACAGCTGGTTCAAGGCGCATCCTTTGCAAATGGAATGGTTTGGCTTGTGGTTTGACGCGGCGCAGATTGACCCTGGCCATCCGATGGTGGCGACTTTGGCCCGAGCCGCCAAATCGGTCACCGGCGAAGATGTTTCTGTCGCCGGCGCCGGCGGCTGTGATTTGCGTCTGCCGGTCTTGTATGGGGATACGCCGTCGGTTTTGTTTGGGCCGGCGGGCGCCATGATTCACAGCACCGATGAATACATTGAATTGGAGCAGGTGATGGACTGCGCCAGAGTTTTGGCGCGGATGGCCGTCGAGTGGTGCGGGCTGGCGGAACAGGAGGCGCGGCATGGCTGACTGGTGGGACCGGCCGCTTCGCGCGGTGACGCTGGAATTCCCGGCGGCGGACGTATCGACGATTGACGTCAAGGGCATCGTTGACGAGACGCATCGGGGCGATGCCAATGCGCTGGTCGTCTTTGCCACCGGCTATTATCCCGGCGGGACGGCCTTCTATCAAAGCAAAATCGCCCCGCATTATCCTGGCTTGGGCCGGCGCGACCTGCTGGCCGAAGCTCTTGAGGCTGCTCATGCCAATGGACAAAAAGTGATTGCCTATTTGGCATCGATCTGGGGCGACCGCGATTTGTATATGAAGCATCCGGACTGGGCGCAGCGCAAGGCTGACGGCCGCGCAACCTCTTGGGATGACGAATACAATTCGGTCGCTATGGACCCGCTTAGCCCTTATCGCGGGTATTTTGCCGCGATTGTCGAAGAGATCGGCGCCGATTATCCAGTCGATGGCTTTTATTTTGATGAGCCGAGCTATCAAAGCTGGTCGGCGAGCCGCGCCTGCCGCCGCGCGTTTGAGGCTGAATTTGGCCTGCCTTTGCCGACGCGGGAGAAGTGGGATGACCCGGCTTTCCATCGTTTTTTGGCTTGGCGCTATGACCAGATTGCGGCTTGGCGGCGCTCGCTTTATGAGACGGCCAAGCGCGGTCATCGCTGCGTCTTTTTTCAGGGCGCGTTTCCACTGGCGACTCTGCCAGATGAGCCTTATCGCCTGTCGGGCGCGCCGCCGCACGGCTCTTTTTATCAGGCGCGCTTTGCCGTGAACTGGCATGTGCCGCTGGCGCACGCCGATGATATGGCGCGGACGGCTGAAACTGGCGACATCGTACACATGGAACTGTACCGCGCCAGCGTCGGCGAGCCGCTGTGGTGGTATGGCCTGGCTTTGCGCTATGGTCAGGCGATTGCCAAACAAAAGCAAATTCTGGTCTTGAGCATGATGGCGCAGTCGCCCTTTGACCTGTATGGCTTGAGCGAGGCGGAACTGCGTCTTTCGACAGCCGAAATTCTGGCGAACAATGGGGCGCTGCTGTTTGCCCGCTATTATCCCGACCGCGTGGATGCGCGGGCTTGGCGGCAGGTTTATGCACAGTTCGCGCAGGCCAAGACGTTTGAACCCTATCTGCGCGGCCGCCAAAGCATTCCATACGCCGCGCTGCTGTATTCACAGACCACAGTTGAGCGATTTGACTATCGAGAGGGCAAGCCCTCGCAGCTGGGCGAACTCAAGGGCTTTGCCAAGGCGCTGCTGCAAGATAAAATTCTGTTTGATGTTGTCACCGAGGCTGATCTGGCGGAAGGGCTGGGCCGCTATCGGGTTCTCATTCTGCCCAACGCCAGCTGCCTCTCGGCGGCCGCCAAAGCGCACATCCGCGCCTTTGCGGCGCAGGGCGGCGGGGTGATTGGCTCTTACGAAACCGCGATGCGCGATGCCACTGGCCATCGTTCGCCGGCGGATGACCTGAAGGATGTTTTTGGCCTGCGGTACACGGGCGAGATGCTGCCATTTCAGTTTGATGTCTATATGCAGATGGCGGATTCACACGACCTGCCGACCGCCATTCCCAGCGGCAAACGCATTCCAACTGTCGGCATGCAGGTTGCGGCGGCGGCTGAAAACGCTCGTCCAGTCGCGCAGGTCCGGGGCCGTTCTGTGGTTCATTACGGGCCGCTTAGCGATGAGGCCGGGCCGCCGGCCGTGCTGACCAATGAACTGCCCGGCGGCGGCCGGAGCGTATTCTTCGCCATCCCGATAGGTGTCCGCTATTTGGAATTCGGCCTGCGCGATTTTCGGAATCTGATCGCCGATGCCGTCGTCTGGACAGCCAGAGGCAAGCCGCCGGTGCGGGTTCACAATGGCGGCGATGCGCTGGCGGTTACGGCATTCACCCAGCAAAATCGCCGGTTGATTCATCTGGTCAACAGCGTCCGCGATGAAAGGCGGCTGCCGATCCATGAAACCGCGCCGCGCCGCCGCCTACGGCTTGAGGTCGACTTGGACATCTTGCCGCAAAAGGTTCGCGCCTATGGCGACGAGGCCGAAGTGTCATGGGAATTCCAGGATGCGACTCTGACGGCGCGAATATCTGAAGTCAGCTGCCATATTCTGCTGGTTATCGAATAGCTTGGCCGGTCTGTTCGCGCCGCTTGATTCGCTATTGCAGACGCGTCAAGTTCGTCGCCTGGATGGACGAAATGGACACCCCAGCCGAATACGCCGCCGGTTGCAGCGGCGCTGCGATTCATAACGAGCTTGCGTCAATCGCTGCCTTGAGCGCCAGCACGGCTTCTTCTTCGGCTTGATGCACAGTTTGAACATGAGCTTGGATTTCGTGGCGCAAGTCGCTGATTTCGGCGGCCGTCATCGGGAAGTCCTTTTCTGCCGCCTCCTTCAGCCGGTCGAGCTTGTGATTGCAGTCGAGCATCTGTGGCAATGACGCCGCGCCGCCTTCGATAAACAGCGCCGTCTTGAGGTCAATGTATTCGCGGGTTTTTTTCAGCAGCGGAACATCTTCGGGCAGCAGGGCGCAAAGCAGCCCCTCCCATGCGTCGGCGGCGATGCGATAGCGAAGCGCCACATTGTCCAATGCCGCCATTCGCAATGCCGGCGCCGCTTCCTCGAGGAAATCGGCATAGACATCGCGTTCGGCTTTCATGGTTTTGCCAAAGGCCGGCCCCAAGAAAGTATAAGAGCTTGTCAAGACCGCCAGCAGCCGCCGGCCGGTCGGATATTCGCGGGCCCAACTCCCCTTGCCGTTCTTTTGCAGCATCTCGCGCCAATGCCGAAGCGCCCGCAGACCGAAGTTCCTGACGGCGCCGCGCGGCGGTTTTTCGGTCATCAGCCGCACGCAGTCTCGCAATCCCTGCCGCACCGCGGCCGCCAGCCGAGCTTCATCCGGATGCTCCAGCAGGAGCAGACGATGCTTGTCTTTTTTGACGCGGGCGCGGGCTTTATCAAGTTCATCGGTCGTGACAGTCAGGGAAACCAAGCTGCGGTCAGAAAGATAGGCTTCGCCTTTTTGCGGTTCGTATCCATAGACAATCAAAGGCAAGCCGCCCCACATCCCCTTGTCGCAGGGCATGGCATTATACGGCAAGAGCCACATATCCGGCCGAACAACAGGCGCATAGCCGGCTTCCAGCGCTCGAATCAGATTTTGGCGCCCCTTGACGGCGCTGGTCGTCTGCAAGACTTCGCGGGCGATGCCCAGCCGATTGAAAATCGTTTCCATCGGCTCAAAGGTATTGCGCGTCAGCAGGTTGACCTGCGGGTCATAGCCATCGTAATGAAAGGTGAAATAGCCAAAAGCGATCCCGCCGCTAATGCCGAGCAGCATGGCTTCGGTATAAGGCTGCCCGGTATGGGGCGCTTTTGCCCCCTGATAATCCAAGGCATTGCGGATGGATGCGGTGTCCCAGTACCGTCCCCCAAATTGCGTGAAATTCGCCAGTACAGGCATTGGACTGCGCTTTCTGCTGCGGTTTTCAGATGCCGCCAGTGCAGCTTGCTGAATCGCCGTCTGTGAAAATCAGCGATATAGTCCAGGGCATTGACTCATCCGACACTCATTTTTTGCGGCATTCAACCGCATCCTGACGTTTGCGAAAAGACGGCGCGGCTATTCAACGGCGCGTTCTCGAAGATGCCAGCGGTGATCGAGCAGCATGGGACCGTATGCCGTATCATTGGATGAGTCCTCTATGCCAAAGAAATCGCCGCTGTGCACTTCCAACGTGCCGGCGGCGAGAATAGCATCGGCCAGGGTATCCTTGATTTTGCAGGTCAGTGAGATGCGATACGACCCCGGCGCCAGGTTCAAATGGGGGATTTCGCAAACCAATTCGCCGGTCAGCGGCAGCGCATCAAAATGATTGTCGAGGTATTCGGTAAAACAAGTGACCAGACGGCGGCCCAAAAAATCGTCAATATGCAAAGCGGCCGCCACATGACGAAGCAGCGCCGGCGAACGGGTTTGATAGCCCAATATGATATGTAAGGTCTCGCCGCTCATCGCCGTTCCCACCGGCATCATCGGACCTTGACAATCGCTCCGCAATTCCGCCGAAGTAAAGCGGAAATCGCCGTTCCCGCGGCGGTCGCGCCGTTCCGCCAGTGGAATCCGCGCCATTTCGGACAGGCTGTTTTGATAATCCCGGATGATGGACTTGATGCCGCCGGCAGCCGTGAGGCAGCCATGCTCCAGCAAGACGCCGCTGGTGCACAGGGATAAAATGGCCGCCATATTATGGCTGACAAACAGCACCGTGCGACCCGAATTGGCTATGTCATTCATCTTGTTCAGGCTGCGCTTCTGAAATTCGGCGTCACCCACCGACAGCACTTCATCGACCACCATGATTTCGAGTTCCAAATAGGCGGCGACCGCAAAGGCCAGCCGAACATACATCCCGCTTGAATAATGCTTGACGGGCGTATCCACCAACTGTTCAACGCCGGCGAATTCAATGATCTTGTCAAATTTAGCGGTGATTTCGTGCCGCTTCATCCCCATAATGGTGCCGTTCAGATACACATTTTCACGCCCGGTCAGTTCGGGATGAAAACCGGTGCCGGCTTCCAGCAATGCCCCCAAGCGACCTCGATAGGTGATCGCGCCGCGGGTTGGCGATGTGATGCGCGTCAAGACCTTGAGCAGGGTGCTTTTGCCGGCGCCGTTATGACCGATAATGCCGACGACTTCCCCTCTTTTGACCTCAAAGCTGATATCTTTCAGCGCCCAGATGGTGTCGGTCAGGTCAGCCGCGCTTTGCGCCCGGCCGCTGATGATATTGCCGACGCGGCGAAAGGGATTTTTCGCGGCGTCGGTGATCGTATCCCGAAAGGTGTTGTACTGACGGGCGCTCTTCTTGACTCGACCGACCAGATACTGCTTCGAGACGTTATTGATCTGAACGACGGTGTCCTTATCCATGTCAGACAATATCCGCAAAACTTCGCTCGATCTGCTTAAAATACCACAGCCCCGAAACAAAGAGCAGCAGCGATGTCACTGTCCCCAAGACCACGGTGACCGCCGAGAGGGCATCGGTATCCAGCAGCGCCCAGCGAAAGCCATTCAGCGCCGCGACCAGAGGATTTAAGCTGTACACGGCGCGCAGCCATTCGTTTTCAATCAGGGACGCCGGGTAGACCACCGGCGAAACAAACATCAAGGACTGCACCAGAAACGGAATGACATAGCGCACATCGCGGAACTGCACATTCAGCGCCGCCAGCCATAATCCGATTCCAAGTGTTGCCAGGATAAGAATAAGCAGCAGGAAGGGTAAAAAAACAATCTTGACCGTCGGCAGGATGCCAAAGAAAGGCATCATCAGCAAAAGCACCACAAATGCCAAGGCAAAATCCACCAGGCGCGAAAGCACTGCCGCCACCGGTATGATGATCCGCGGAAAATAGATTTTTGTAACCATCTGTGCATTGGAAGTAATGCTGATGGCGGAAAAGGTGAGGCTGCCAGCGAAAAATTGCCAAGGAACAAGGGCGGCATACGAAAATATCGGATAAGGCAGTTCGCCGTCAGTTCGGATTCCTGCCAGCTGCCCGAAAAACAGGCTGAAGACAACCATCGTTAAGACCGGCTGAATGACCGCCCAGGCGGCGCCAATGATCGTCTGCTTGTAGCGCACCTGCAAATCGCGGACAGTCAGCGTAACAAACAGCTCGCGGAAATACCACAACTCCTGCCAATCCACGCCGATCCAGCCCCGCTGCGGCCGGATATGGGTGATATCATCGTTTTTTGATATGGCCGCCGCGCCGGATTGTTCGTTCATCAAAATCCTGATTTTGCATCCCTTGATCAAATAGCTGGCAGACAGCAGCCAAAGCCCATTGAAACAATGTCATGATCGCCCCAGTGTATCATTAAAGCTAAGAAATAAAAAGGCGCGAAACCAATTTCAATACTGCTCGGATTTCCGTTTGTAATTGTACAGAAGCAGGTTATACTAAAACGGTTTGCAGGAAAAGCCGCAAGGTTCCGCGCATTATGCAGGATGAAGACGCGTCGCCCAATCGCTGGATGGCAGCGCTAATTGCAGTCTCGCCGGCCCAGGCTTTAAGCGCCTTCGGCATTGCGCTGGTCTATCCATTTTTACCCCTTTATGCCCAAACACTTGATGGCGCCCAGTTCGCGAACCCGCAACTGCTGGCTGGTCATTGCCGCGCCGCCCTTTTGGGGCTGGCTGACCAGTACGGGCGCAAGACAATGGTGATGCGGGCGATGTTCGGCGCGTCAGCGGTCTTATGGCTTAGGATGCGCTTCTGTTTCGCTGGTTCAATCGTCAGGCGGTCTGTTTATGGCTAAGGTTTTCGCAACCGATTCTTCGCTTCTGCGCGCATTTTCGATCCCCCATAGCTGGAAATTCACATTAGGCATCGTCTTCGCCGCCCAGATATGCTCGGCGATGGGGATGTCGATGATTTTCCCCTTTCTGCCGCTGTATATCGAATCTTTGGACAGCAGCTTGGGATTGAGTACCGAATTTCTGGCGGGCATGGTGATTTCGGCGCAGGGCTTGACGATGATGATTGCGGCGCCGGTTTGGGGCGTGGTCGCCGACCGCTTTGGACGCAAGAAGATGATCTTGCGCGCCATGCTGGGCGGCTCGGTGATGCTGGCGCTGATGGCCTTTGTTCAAAATGCCGAACAGCTGATTCTGCTGCGCGCCATTCAGGGCGTCGTTACCGGGGCGTTTTCGGCAAACAATGCGCTGATTGCGGCCGCCACGCCGCGCGAACGGATTGGTTTTGCGATGGGCGCTTTGCAGGTGGGGCTGTGGAGCGGGGTTGCCATTGGCCCATTGCTGGGCGGCGTCCTGGCGGATTGGTTTGGCTACAGCGTCCCTTTTCTTGTCACCGCCGCCTTGCTGTTTGTCGGTGGATTGATTGTATCGCTTGGCATCCGCGAAGATTTCAAAGCGCCCAAGAATCCGGTCAGGATTCGCCCGACGGCCATTCTCAATGAGTGGAAAGACATCTTGGGCGCTTCCGGCGTCGGGATGGTGCTGTTCATGCGCTTTCTGACCGGTTTGGCGCGTACCATTATCGTTCCGATTGCGCCGCTCTTTGTGGTCTCCCTGATTGTCTGGGAAACCGAAACCAGCAATACCTATGCTGGCATGGTGCTGGCGGTGTCTTCGGCGGCATCCACCTTTGGCGCCGTCTATCTGGGCAGCCTCGGTGACAGAATCAGCCACAAAAAGGTCTTGCTGTGGTCAGCGATTGCGGCGACGTTCTTTTATATCCCGCAAGTGTTTGTCGCCGATGTCTGGCAGCTGCTGTTTTTGCAGGGTTTGGCTGGCATCGCCTCTGGCGGTTTGATCGCCGCCCCCAGCGCCTTGCTTTCGCGTTATACCCAAAGGGGCGCTGCCGGCGCGGTTTATGGGCTGGATAATTCGGTATGGTCGGCATCGCGGGCATTGGCGCCCTTGTTTGGCGCCTCGATTGCCGTCTGGTTTGGCATGCGCGGCGCCTTTGCCGCGTCCGCCGTCGTGTTTGCCCTGATTGTCCTGACAGCCGGGTATCTGCTGCCGTCGGACAGACTGGAACCGTCAAAACGCAAGCCGGGCAAACCGGAAAACGCATAAACAGGTCTTTCAAGCCGCCTTCACGCGGCGCGCTGCGGTTGCGCGGCTTGGGTTCGGCTGTACAATGGGCTTATGGCAAAAAAACGAGATCCACTCGCGAAAGTTGACCGCTTCAGCGAACGCCAGTCCAAATACGCGCCGGTGTCGGCGGCATTGAGAGATGCCTATGGCTGTCTGGATTGGTCGCGCAGCCAGGATGGCATGGATGAACTGATTAGCTGCATGCTAAGCCAAAACACGAGTGACCTCAATCGCGACCGCGGCTTCGCCCGTTTGAAGCAGCGTTTTGAGACCTGGGAGGCGGTGCGCTTTGCCGATGCCGATGAATTGATAGATGCGATTCGCCCCGCCGGCCTGTCCCGGCAAAAAGCCCCGCGGATTCAAAACGCACTCCAAAAAATCTATGCGCGGGTCGGGGATTACAGCATCGACTTCCTCAATGATATGCCGATTGCGGCAGCCAAAGCCTGGCTCGTCGCGCTCAAAGGCGTCGGCCCCAAGACCGCCGCTATCGTCCTGTGCTTTGCCTATGGCCGGGCTGCCTTTCCAGTCGATACCCATGTTTATCGCACCAGCAGACGGATTGGCTTCCTGCCAGAAAAAATTTCAGCCGATGATGCCCATCCGGTGATGGAAGCCATCGTCCCCAAAGACGATTATTATCAGTTCCATATCCATCTCATTCAGCACGGCCGCGATACCTGTCATGCCCGCCGGCCGGCCTGTGAACGCTGCCCGGTGACCGCCGACTGTGATTATTTTCAAGCATCGAACTCCCCATCGAGATCATAGCCAGCCGTGTCCTGGACTGAAAAAAAAGCCGCCCATATATTTATCTCGCCGCATTTCGATGATGGTGTCTTGAGCTGCGGCGGGACCTTGAATCAGTTGATCACAGCCGGCCATGCGGTCACGGTGATGACCATGATGGGCGGGATCTTCGCCGGCGTCCCGCCGGACACGCCCATTCTTGCCGACCTTCATCAGCGCTGGCAGGCCGGCGGCAGCCCGCTCCTGACGCGGCGGCTGGAGGATATGCGGGCGCTGCGCTCCATCGGCGCCAGCCACCTTCATATTCCCCTCGCCGACTGCGTGTATCGCTGCGTCGATGGTCTTGCGCTCTATCCCTCTGAAGCGTCGCTGTTTGGCGATGTGCACCCCGATGATTATGCCGCGGCGTTTTTAAGCCGGGTCGCTGTTCCCGCCGCCGATGTGGTCTATGTCCCGCTTGCTGTCGGGCATCATGTCGACCATCAGATTGTCCGCGATTGGGGTTTGCGTTTGCTGAAGCATAAACCAGATAGGCTGTCCATCAGGTTTTATGCCGAATATCCATATTTGAACGCCGACCGGGCGATTGAGGCGGCCTTGTCGGCGCTTGAGATTCCACTTGCCGCCAGCCATGCTGTCCTGGGCGAGCAGGATATGCGGGCAAAGGTGAATGCCATTGCCGGCTATCAATCGCAAATCAGCACTTTTTGGAGAAGCCTGGATGCGATGGAAGCGGATGTGCGCCAATCCTCAACTCATCCGCAGCGCGGCGTTTATGTTGAACGTTTCTGGGATGTATGCGCGGCGGCTTAGAGTTCGCTGCAATCCCACATGAAACCGCATTGGGGGCAGCGCACCTTGCAGGCGAGCCGGAAGGTTTTGCTGCTGCATGCCGGGCAGACCGAACTCAAGCTGTAGTTGGGCAGGGGATTTGGCGGTTTGTCATAAATGATCAAGCTCGAACCGCGCCGCCGCGGCTTGGCTGTGCGCTGTTTCTTGGGCATCATCGCTTCCTTGGTCCATGCCAAAAAAGACCCGCGCTTGAGGCGACGGTGGGATTCGAACCCACGAATAAAGGTTTTGCAAACCTCTGCCTTGCCACTTGGCCACGTCGCCTGAATATGCAGTCATTGTACCAGCCGGAAAACGGTTTTCAAGGCTGATTTATGACGGTCTGTCATCCGGCGTCCAGCCAAAGGGCAGGTCTTCATCCAAAGCCTTAAACGGGCTTGCCGGCGTCGATTCCGGCGGCGGATGATGCACAGCCGCATCGGAAAATTGTCGGCTGGCATTGCCTTGGCTGCGCTGGCGCAAATCGCGGGAATAATAAATCGACTTGGGGTGGTCGCTGGCTAAGGCGATGCGGGCAACGCCGCGCGCCAGCAGATCAATCGGCATGGGTGCGATGCGCCCGAAGAACAGCCGCGAAAGGGGCGGAATGCCGCCGAGCAGGGTCATCAGGCGGTAAAACAAGGGCCGCGGACTGCCGCGCGCATACGCCAGCGGCGCCCGGATAACGCTTGTCCGCAGCCCGACGCGGCGCAGGTAACTTTCGGCGGCGCGTTTGGAGCGAATGTAAGCGCGGCTGGTCCAGGGCGCTTGCGCCGCGCTTATTAGAATCATCTGTCCAACGCCGTCACTGACGCACATATTGGCGACGTTGCGCGCCGAAAGGAAATTCAGGCGATGATAGGACAAGCCCTGCGCCGGGTCAGCATTCAGGCTGCCGACTGTGTGAATGACGGCGGCGTGATTTCGCGCTTTGCCGCGCAGGCTGGCTGGATTCCAGACATCAGCCGTTGACCAGCGAGTCTGCTGCGCCAGCAAACCAAGACGGTCTTCGGCGCCTGGACGCACAAGCAAACTGACCGCGGCGCCTTCCGCCAGCAGCGCCGCGGCAATGCTGATCCCCAAAAACGTCCCGCCGCCGGTCACCAGGATACCACGATAGTATCGCGCCATAGATTCAATCCATGCGCCGGTTCAATGCCGCGCATCCCCAAGCTGTCTTTGAATCATTCTAACAAGTTGGGGGTGATTCGACAAACGCAAGCCTTGCCAAATGCTTTTTTGCTGTATAATGAAACAGCGAGATGGGTGGCGCCAAGACATTGACCGCCCATCTGCGAAATCAAGGCAATTCAAGAACCACCTTCACGATCTCGATTTGTGAAGCAAGTAGAGCAGTCAAGACAAGATTTAGGGTGGGTTAGCGATAAAAACGCAAACAGGGCAATCCCTGCTTGACAGCCGATTGTCTGTTGGACTGGCTAATATGCCGATTATTACGGCTCTGAAAGTTCAAAAACGAAATAAAGAGCGCGTCGGGCTTTATCTTGATGATGAATATGCTTTCTCGCTGCCGGTGATGGAAGCGGCGAAACTGCGCCGCGGACAATGCCTCACCGAAGCCGAAATGGAAGCGCTCATCCATGAAGATGAGATTCAGCATGCCGTCAACCGCGCCGTTCGTTTTTTGTCTTATCGCCCCCGCAGCGCCGAAGAAGTTCGCCGATATCTTGTCAAAAAGACGTTACCCGATTCTGTGATTGCAGTTGCCCTCGACCGCTTGCGGCAGCGCGGCTATTTGGATGACGCTGCCTTTGCCCGATTTTGGATCGAGAATCGCGGCAGTTTCAAACCCATGGCGCCGCGGGCGCTCTGTTATGAACTGCGTCAAAAAGGCGTTGATGCCGATATCTGCAATGCGCTGGTTGAAGAACTGGACGTGGACGATGCCGCTTATCGCGCCGCCGTCAAACAGATATGGCGGTATCGAGGGAAAACCCGTCAGGAATTCAAGCGCAGGCTGGGCGGCATGCTCCAGCGCCGCGGCTTTGATAATGGTGTCATCCACGACGTCATTCGGCGGCTGCAGGCCGAGCTTGACGAATCGGACCCGGACTGCTTTACCTGTGCAGACGAGGATTAGTATCGGTGGATATTATCCGAATCAGGTAAAGAAAGGAGCAGAGACGAATGTATCCGATGGATACCGTCAAGCGACTATGGAAACGATTATACTTGCAGTTGTTGCAGCGATTGCGGGCGCTGGCGCCGGTGCGGCCTTGGGTGTTTGGCGGGGGCGAAATTCGCTGCTGAAGACACAGCGAGAGGAAGGGCAAAGCGCGCTTCTGACCGCCTCCACCGATGCCAAAGCGCTGCTGGAAAAAGCCGATATCGAAAAAACGCAGATCATCGCCGAAGCCGAACGCGAGGCGCAGCAGCGAATGAGCGAGGCGGAGGCGAAGATCTTATACCGCCGCCGGGACATGGATGACCAGGATGAACGGATCCAGCGCCGGCGGCAGGAGCTTGACCGGCGGCAGGAACGGCTTGAGCAGCGCGAACAAAAACTGAACAAACGTCAGAGTCGGCTTGACCGAAGAGACAATGAGCTTGGCAAGGCAGAAGCCAAAATCGTTGAAAAGCTGCAAGGCATCGCGCAGATGACAGTGGATGAAGCCCGACAGGAACTGCTGGATTCGATTGAACTGGATGCGCGCAATGATATGGCGCGGATTATCCGACAAGTCGAAGTGGAAGCCCGCGAGACAGCTGATCACCGCGCCCGCAAGCTGATCGCCATAGCGATTCAGCGGCTTGCATCGGAGCATGTCAGCGAAGTGTCGGTGAGTGTGGTGCCATTGCCCAGCGACGATATGAAAGGGCGCATCATCGGGCGCAACGGGCGCAATATCCGCTCATTTGAGTTGGCGACCGGCGTTGATGTGGTCGTCGATGATTCACCGGAAGCGGTGACGATCAGCAGCTTTGACCCGGTGCGGCGGGAAGTCGCTAGACGCACTATGACCAAGCTGGTCGCGGATGGCCGGATTCACCCCGCCCGCATCGAAAAACTGGTTGGTGACTCACGCGCAGAAGTGGATCAGATCGTGCACGAAGAGGGCGAACGGGCGGCCTATGAAACCGGCATTCACGGCTTGCATGTCGAAGTGCTCAAGCTGTTGGGACAGCTAAAGTTTCGCAGCAGCTATGGGCAGAATCAGCATGCCCATGCCATCGAAACCGCCCACATCGCCGGCATGATCGCGACGGAATTGGGCGCCGACATCCATATCGCCAAAATGGGCGGCCTGCTGCATGACATTGGCAAGGCGATTGACCATCATGTGGAAGGCACCCATGCGCTCATTGGGGCTGATTTTGTCAAACGTTACGGCGTCAAAGACGCGGTGGTCAACTGCATTGCGGCTCATCATCACGAAGTTGAAAAAGAGTGCGTCGAGGCTTTTATTGTCGAAGCGGCCGATGCCATCTCCGGCGCTCGTCCCGGCGCCCGGCGCGAAAGCCTCGATTCATATATCCGCCGGGTAAAACAGCTGGAGGAGATCGCCAGCGCCTTTGACGGCGTGGAGCAGAGTTATGCGCTGCAAGCCGGCCGTGAAGTTCGCATCATTGTGCGCCCCGAGGTCGTCGATGATTATCTGGCGCTCCAGCTGGCGCGCGATATCGCTAAGCAGATTGAGAACGATATGCAGTATCCGGGGCAAATCAAAGTTCATGTGATTCGAGAGACGCGGCGCGTCGAATATGCCAAGTAGAGGCGGGGCAGTTGTCTAGCATGGGACTTTCGCTTCTAGGCAGATTGGCGCGCCGGAACAGCTTGCATCCCTCTTTTTTATATGCTATGCTGTCTTCATCGTTGGACGAGTAAAGGAGGTGATTGGATTATGACAGGTGATAAGGGGGTTGCCCTCTAGCTCAGTCACACCTCTAAGGGAAGCTCCGTTAGGGGGTGACCCGCTAAACCGAAAGACTGCCAATTTGACAGTCGCGGCCGCAGACTAACCCTCTGCGGTCTTTTCAGTCGCTTTGTTTGTGTCTTGATATCGTCAGCGGTCTTGCGTCTCATAATCCGCGCGCAGGATGGCATAATAAACGACGTCTTTATATTGTTCGCGGTGATGCATTCCCTGACGCTGCACCCCTTCATAACGCATGTTTGCCTTTTGCATCACCCGTCCCGATGCCAGATTATGCCGAAAATGCCCCGCCTGAATGCGATTAAGACCCAGCTGCTCAAAACCAAACTGAATAATCCGCCGCAGCGCCGCCGTCGCCAAGCCGCGCCCCCAAAAGGGTTTGCCAATCCAATAACCGACTTCGGCGGCATGGTGCTTTTCCTTGGGATGGATGCCCATGGCGCCGACGAACGCATCGGAGCTTTTGTCGATAATCGCAAAGGTGAAACCCTCATCATAATGCCAGCTTTCGCGGGTTTTGCTGACAAACTCGGCCGCGGCTTCGGGCGGATAGGGATGAGGCACAAAAGTATTTTCCGCAATCTCCGCTGCCGAAGCCAACTTGAGAATATGCGGTATATCATCGCTTTCAAGCGGACGCATACGGACGATTTCAGCTTCCAGAATTTGGGGTTTCATTGGGCTTGAGCCTTTTATGCTTGCGTGCTGCAATCTATCGTGCGCCGGTCATTCGCGGCGGGACGATTTTGCAAAGTCAGCGATGTTTCAAAGGCGCTTTTATCACGGATGATCAGCAAATCAATCACGTCGCCGGGGCGGGTGTTCAGAATCAGGTATGACAGCAGGTCATCCAGATTCCGGATGTAATAGCCGTTGATGGCGGCAATCAAATCGCCGCCGGCGCAAACCGGCGTTCCGCGCACATCGACTATGGTCTGACCGCCGCGCAGCCCAGCCATATCCGCCGGCGAACCTTCGGTCACACCGCGCAGCAGCACGCCCCGCTCAACCGGCAGCCCAAGTGCCTCGCCAAGCCCAGCCACGCCAAAACCCCCGTCTTCCGGCGTCACCGAAATCCCCATCCAAGAATAATCGACCCGACCGCGCTCGATCAGTTCAGGCACGACGCGCCGGATGGTATCCGCCGGCACAGCGAAGCCAACCCCTTGGAAAATCCCGCTGTCCGAGCGCATGGCTGTGGTGATGCCAATCACCAGTCCTTGAGAATCCAGCAGCGGCCCGCCCGAATTGCCCGGGTGAATGGGGGTGTCAATCTGGATGATGGACGGGTTGTTAAAGCCGGGCAGGCTGGAATCAATTAATTCAGCCGAGCGCAGGCTGCGCCCCAAACCGCTGACAATGCCGAGGGTCATCGAACTGTTCAAGCCAAAGGGATTCCCGATTGAAATCGCGCGCTGCCCGACCTTCACCGCAGCAGAATCGCCGACAGACAAGGGCGGCAGACGCTCCATCGCGGCATCTGCCTTGAGGACAGCCAGATCGCTGAAGCTGTCCAATCCCGACAGCTGCGCCGCGACCACATAAGCGTTCTGCAAGGTCACGCTTAGTGATTCGGCATCCTTGACCAGATGGGCGTTGGTGATGATATGTCCCTGCCGGTCATAAATAAAGCCAGAGCCGCGTATGATATCGGCTTCTAACCCTTCACCCTTGGCGATTCGGCTCTCGATATTGACAACGGATGGGCTGGCGCGCTGATAGATGTTGGTCAGCAGCAGATACTCGGCATCAGCTGCCTGCGCCACCTCGTCCGAAACAGCCGTGGGCGTGCCGCTTTGAATTGGGAAAACCGCGTCGGGCGCGCTGACAGGATCTGCCGAACTAAAATCAGCGGCGCAGGCTGTCAGCATGACCAGCGAAACCATCAGTGAGACAATCGAACGCATTCCGATTTCCTTGACCATTGTCTAGCGCAGACTGTCGCGCAGGGCTTCTGCCAATTCGGTTTGGACGGCATCCAATGGATGCGGCACTGTGACCATAACCCGCGCGTACAGGTCGCCAAAGGCATGGTCGCGGCGGAGTTTGGGCATGCCCTTGCCAGCCAGACGCAGCTTTTGGCCGGATTGGGTCCCGGGCCGTATCTTCATCCGCACCGGCCGCGTCATCGTCGGGACTTCGACTTCGCCTCCCAGCATGGCGGTAAAGGCATCCACTTTGATATCGACCAGGATGTCGTCGTCTTTGCGCTCAAATTGCGAGTCGGCGGCGACATGAACCACCAGATACAAATGTCCCGCCGGGCCGCCGCCGATCCCTGGATGCCCTTCACCGTACACGCGCACCTTGGTGCCGCTGGCGGCGCCGCGGGGAATCTGAACCTCGATGCCGCGCCCGTTTTTGCTGATGATGCGCCGGGCGCCCTCATAAGCCTCATTCAGGCTGATGTACACGTCATGCTCGATATCGCCGCCGGCCTGCGGATAATTGGCATTGGCGCCAAAGCCGCTGCCCGCGCGGCGCTGGCCGCCACCGCCAAACAGCGTCTCAAATATATCGGACACATCGGTATAAGGCGCGTCGGCGCCAAAAGGGCTTTGACCGTTGAAGCCTTGATAATTCTGCCAATTTGCCCCAAAATGATTGTATGCCGAACGTTTATCATCGTCGCGCAAGACTTCGTAGGCTTCGTTGACCTCTTTGAAGCGGGCTTCGGCGCCGGGATTGTTCGGATTGGCATCGGGATGATATTGTTTGGCCTTCTTGCGATATGCCTTTTTGATTTCGTTTTCGCTGGCGCTGCGGTTCACGCCAAGCACATCATAGTAATCTCTAGCCATAGGTCTGTTCCATCATAACTGGCTGCCCTTTGTGCGTTTATTGTAAGACTAGCCTGCCAAAGGGTCAATAAACGAGTTGGCATCCTCACTCTACAGCGGATTTGTTAGAATTGCATTGGTCGAGCCGCCCGCCAGTCCATTTGCCATGATGTGATATGATTAGCCTAACCTGTTGAGTTTAGCCATCTGCGGAAGCTGTTGATGACCAAACGCAAAATGACATCGGGGTCATCCCAATCAGTGGAAGACTTCCTGAAAGCCATCTATACTCTCCAGCGGGACCATGACCGTGTTTCGACCAACGCGCTGGCGGATGTGCTGAACATCACCGCGCCGGCAGTTACCGATATGGCGCAGCGGCTGGTTGACGAGGGCACTGTGGATTATCTGAAATACCGCGGGGTGCGCCTGACAGATGATGGCGAACAGGTTGCCTTGAAGATGCTGCGGCGGCATCGGCTCATCGAGACGTATCTGGTGCAGGACTTGGGCTATCAGCTGCACGAAGTCCATGATGAGGCCGAGGCGCTGGAGCATACGGTGTCTGACCGCTTTATCGAGGCGATTGCGGTCAAACTCGGCGACCCGGAATACGACCCGCATGGCGACCCGATTCCCAATATCGAAGGCGTCATGCCCGAACTCGATTTGCAGCCCTTGTCCAAGCTGGCGCTGTATACGCCGGCGCGGATACGCCGTTTTGTCATGGACAATCCGCGAATGCTGCAATATACCCAGGAACGCGGTCTAATGATGGGCAAGGCGCTGGAAGTCATCGCCCGCGACCCGTTTGAAGGGCCGATTACATTGAAAATACAGTCAGGCAGTCCGATAATGATTGGTCATGGCTTGGCGTCATTTATCCTGGTTGAATTTTTTGACCCCTTATGATACATTAAGAAGCTCTTTCCAAAATCAATAGGTCCCGGCCGCGGTCGGGAGCGATTGATGCCATTCGGCCTTCATTTAGCTTTTGCCTTGAGAGCCTATGCAAGTCAGCGCGGAACAAACCTACGTCATTAATCAACGGGTGCGCGCCATCCTGCTGACAGACCGGGATTCGGTATTGTTTATCAAGCGCGTCAAACCCCATAACCGCGCCCCTTATTGGGTGGCGCCGGGCGGCGGCGTCGAACATGGCGACAGCGATTTGGTCGCCGCGCTGGAACGCGAACTCTATGAGGAACTGGGCGCCGCCGCCACCGTGCTGGCGACTGCATTTGTCCTTGAGCATCAAAAAGCCGGCAAACATCTGCAAGAACACTTTTTTATCTGCCGCCTCAAGAACTATGACCTTAGCAAGCGTTACGGGCCCGAATTTGACGATCCGACGCGCGGCGAGTTTATCCCGGAAGAAATTCCACTGGATGAATTCGCCTTAACCCGCATCCATATCAAAACGCCCGAAATGCGCGACTGGATGATCCAAAACCTCGATTACCTGCGGCGCCTTCAATAAGATATTCCCTATCTCGACCGGCGTTCAAACGGTTCAGCGCCCTGCCTGAAATGTTTGGCCTTCCCTCGTCGTTATTCTGTTTGAC
Organism: Phototrophicaceae bacterium; assembly: GCA_965203755.1. Lineage (GTDB taxonomy): Bacteria > Chloroflexota > Anaerolineae > Aggregatilineales > Phototrophicaceae > UBA6055. The sequence goes on from OZ241910.1 coordinate 2,343,166, forward strand.
TTGATGTTACAATGGGGGTATATTTCTTACGTTGCGATCGACGACATTACCTTTTCTAAGGTCGTGGAAAGCGGGGATGACAATGAAAAAATCAAAAGTCCTCATGGTGGAAAGCGATGCCCAGGTCAGCCAATCGGTGGCGAATTATCTAGGCAAAGCCGGTTATGAGGTGACCGTCCTTGGTGATGGCCCCGAAGCATCGGCATACGTGCGTCGGCAAGGCTTGCCGCATATTGCGCTGGTCGGCTTGTCGCTGCCAAGCGCACACGGCTTTGAACTGGCGCGCAAGCTGAAGTCGATGGCTGATGTGCCGATTATCTTTGTGACCTCCCCCGATGATAAAGCAGCCATCGTGCAGGGCATGAAGCATTATGCGGAGGATTTCATCGTCAAGCCCTTTGCATTGCAGGAATTGGAGGCGCGGATTCAGGTGGCGCTGGCGCGGATGCCCAGCTTGGATTATGCCAGCGAACCCATCATCCAGGTGGATGAGAACTTGAGCATCGACTTTGCCCACAATCGCGTGGTCGTTGGCGGCAAGACCATCAGGCTAACCCCTATCGAGTCCGTTTTGCTGTATGTTCTGCTGCGTAAGGCCGGACAAGTGGTCGAGAACCGTACGTTAATCGCGCGGGTTTGGCCGACGCGGGATGTTTATGAAGATACGCTGCGGGTACACATGCACCGCCTGCGGCGCAAACTGGAAACGGATTCTCATCATCCATATTACATCCGCACCGAACGCGGCGTCGGATACCGCTTCACACAGCGACCGCCCGGCCTTTTCGCCGACCGTCCCCGAAAGTAAGGAGCAGCCCCAATGCGTATCACGGTGGCGCTCGCCCAAATGTACCCGAAACTGGCTGACCTCAAGCACAACCTCGATAAACACCTGGATTATGTCCAGCAGGCGCTTGACCAAAATGCTGACCTGATTGTCTTTCCCGAACTGTCGCTGACGGGTTATCAGGTGCAGGATTTGGCGCCGGAAGTCGCCATTCACAGCGAGGCGAATGACCCCATTTTTGCAAAGCTGCTAAACGCCAGCCAGAAAATTGACATCGTGGTCGGCTTTGTCCATGAGGATCAGCGCAAACGTTTTTACATCGCCAGCGCCTATCTGTCGGCCGGCGAGGCGCTGCATATTCACCATAAGCTCTATCTGCCGACCTATGCCATGTTTGACGAATCGCGTTACTTTGCCCGCGGCAGCCGCGTCGGCGCCTTTGATACCCGTTTTGGCCGCATGGGGATGCTGATTTGCGAGGACTTTTGGCATGTCTCGCCGGCCTGGCTGCTCTGGCTGGATGGCGCCGATATCTTCATCCTGAACAGTTCCAGCCCGTCGCGCGGCCTCAACGAGAGCGAACGTCTGTCTGGCACGCGCTGGGTTGAATTGGTGAATCAGGCTTACGGCAGTATGTTCACCAGCTATATCCTCCATTGCAACCGGGTTGGCTATGAAGATGGCAAGAACTTCTGGGGCGGCTCCGCGGTCGTTGACCCCGATGGCGAGTTGATGACCCATGGCCTGTATTTTGATGAGGCGCTCATCACGCAGGAGATTGACCTCAATCAGCTGCATCGCACCCGCGCCCGCCTGCCGCTTTTGCGCGACGAACGTCCGGGTCTGGTGCGGCGCGAACTGACGCGGATATTGAACGAGAGTTTGGCTTAGCGATGGCATGGCTCACATCTTTGTCAATGAAACGCGGGCCCTCAAGATCGGGGTTCACAGCGGCAGTCTGCCCGGACGAGTCGCGCAGAAGCGCGACCAAGTCGTTTCCTGTGCGTATACCGAAACAGCGAGCCTCTAAAAGTTGGGGTATTGTCGGCTACAGCAATTCGCCGATATTATGATATAATCAAATCGCAGAACAGGCATAGCATACGAAGAAACACTATCTAACGATTAAGGAGCAGACATGAACTTTGGTTCACTACTACAAGTTATTGCGATACTGGCATTCGGGGTGGGTATCCTCGGTGTTGCGTTCGCGTTCACCCTGGCATCGCAGGGACGTTCAACCCGCGGCGGCGTGCTTCTGGCGCTGGTGGGATTTGTCGCCGGCATCGTGCTGTTTATCGTCAGTTCCGGCATCCTGATTGTCCAGCCGGCGCGGGCGGCCGTGATCATCAATGTGCTGTCGGGTGAATTGGAAGAGCCGGCGCGGGCGCCAGGGACATCCATCATAATCCCTGGCCTGCAGGAATTTATCATCTACCCGACCGACCAGCAGGAATACACCATGTCCGGCATTGCGCGAGAAGGACGGATACAAGGGGACGACGCTGTGGAAGCCTTGACGGTGGATGGTCAGGAAGTTCGGCTTGACATTACGGTTCTGTACCGCGTTGAGCGCGCGGATGTCAATCAGATTCATTTGAACTGGCAGAGTCGCTATGAATCGGATTTCATTCGGCCGACGGTGCGCGCGGTTGCCCGCGATGTCGTTTCACAATTCGAGGCCGAGGCGATTTATGGTCTTCAGCGCGAGGCGCTTGGCGGGCAGATTTCGGAACAGGTTAGCGCCCGGATGCAGGAACAGGGCTTGACGCTGACGTCGCTGCTGGTGCGCCAAATCGACTTCAATGATGCCTTCGCTCAATCGATTGAAGAAAAGCAGATTGAGGCGCAAAGACTGCAACGCGCTCGCACTGAAGCTGAACGGGTTCGCACCGAGGCTGGCGGTCAAGCTGACGCGGCTGAAGAGGCCGCCCGCGGCCGCGCCAACGCCCGCAAGATCGAAGCTGAAGCCGAAGCCGAAGCGCTGCGCGTCATCAGCGCCCAGATTGCCGCCAATCCCAATCTGATTCAATATCTGTATGTCGCCAATCTGTCGGACAACGTCAACTTCGCGCTGCTGCCGTCGGATTCGCCTTTTATCTTCAACGTCGATGATTTCACCCAGCTTGGGGATGACTTTGAGGCGCCGGCGACCGACATTGAACTGACCGAGTCGTCTCGATAATCTGACTGGCGGGATCGCGCGCAAGCCTTCCCGCATCCGATGACAAAAAGGGCGTTCCCGCTTGGGGACGTCTTTTTTGCGGTCTGCCCCTCATAGCATGAAACGGCTCATCCTGCTGTGTCTGCCGACTGCGATGAATGCTTTGCGCGCTGGCCGCCGATACGTCAGAGGCTGACCTCCATGGTATCGAGCACCAGATCAATCGGCGTGAATATCGTCGCGCGGCGCGAGCCGGCAAACAGAAGCCCGACCGCGTTCAGGCTGCCGGCCTCGATCACCAAAGCCCCCGAATCGCCGCCCTGACTCATCGGCGTGGCAATCACCTGTCCGGCGAAACGCGCCTGCCGGTTATCGCCATAGGCGACATCCACCGTCGCATTCATCAGCGTGACGACGCCTTCGGTATAGCCGGTGGTGCGGCCGTGTTTCCTGACTTGCATCCCCAACTGCGCCGCTTTGATCCCATTTGGCCGGCCGATAGCGGCGATGCTTTGCTGAAACAGCATGGGATTGTTGGGGCGGGCAAGGGCGGCATCAACCCGATTCGGAAAAACAAGCGCATTGGGCGTCTCGGCCTGCGGCGCCGGGATAACCGCCAGCCGTTTTGCCGACCCGTTGATCCTTGCCAGCGTGTTGCCAACAGCGACCACCAGGTCAACAATGTCACAATTGCTCGGCGGCAAGAGCGGGTTTCTTGGGTCGGTGTCTCCTGGCGGCGGGGCGGGGCTTGTTCCAGAAGACGGATTGTAATAACGAATCATTTCAAAGCGATGCAGTTTGGCGACGGCATCATCCGGGCGGATGCCGTGGTCGGTGGGCCCCGGCTGAAGAATGGCGTCGCCGATCACCGCGTCGTTGCTGTTCGCCAGCACATGATTGTTCGACAAAATCAAAGGCTCGCCGGTGCCGCGGTCAAATACAATCGCGCCGATAGTCCCGGCTGTGACTTTGTAATGTCCGATGCTGACCCCGGCCGGAACATTGGGACGAAAGCGGTCGCGGGGGTTAATCAAAGCCTCAAGGCGGCCGACTTCAATGACATCGGTGCGAGCGCCATCCAAATTGGCGGGTACGATGTCGACTTCGTCAAGCGCTTCAATCGGTTTTTTCTGTTCGACGAGCACCGAGACAGCCAGTTGGTCGGTCGATTCTTCCTTGAAGCTGCGGAAGCCAATCGCCACGCCTACCACGCCCCGCCGCCGCAGTAAATCTTCCTGCGACCGGTGCTGTGTCTCCAGGAGTTGGCGAAATACATCCATGGACATAAAACGTCATTCCTGCGCCGGTTCAAATCACTGCGGCGGCATTATACCCTAGAATCCAAAGTCGGAATATGATGGCGGCCCAGCCTCACCGCGATGCCCTGATATTCTTCAAGCCGCTGCCGGTAAAAGCCAGCATGAGTTCGGCATCATGTCCAAGCCGCTCATAGATTTGCGGCAGCGCCGCCGCCGTGACCGCGCTGGTGGCCTCAATCAGCAGGCCGCGCGCGGCCATTTGCCGCTGGGCGCTTTGGATGGCGTCATTGTCCACCCGAAAGGCGCAGCCGCCGGTGTCATAAAGCGCCGCCATAATTTGCCGCCCGCGCACCGGCGCATCCACCAGGATGCCATCGGCGATGCTGTGCTGTGGGGTGACGGCGGCGGGGCTGTCCGAACCCCGCTCCCAGCCGCGCACAATCGGATCCACGCCGGCTGACTGCACCGCGATCATCCGCGGCATGCTGCCGCTTAGGCCGGCATCCAGCAAAGCCTTGTATCCGCGGTAAAAGCCGAGGAACAGGCCGCCATGCCCGACGGGAGTCGCGATGGCATCGGGTACGCGCCTTCCCATCTGTTCCCAGGTTTCCCAGGCGGCGGTAGTCTGTCCCAGGACAAAATAGGGATTCCAGGCATGGCTGGCATAGGTGGTCGCTTCGGCGGCGGCGTACACATCGACTGTCGGCTGCCGCGATTCGATAATGGCGCCGCCAAAGGCGCGAATCAGCGCTTTTTTGCTGGCGGTGGCGGTAGCCGCCGGGACAAAGATGACTGCTGAAATGCCGGCGGCGCTGGCGAAAGCCGCTATCGACGCGCCGGCGTTGCCGGATGAATTGTCAATGACCTCATGTACGTCAAAGCCGGCGATATAATTCAGCAGGGTGGCCGTGCCGCGGTCTTTGTAGGAGCCGGTCGGATTCAGATATTCGAGCTTGGCATGAAAGCGACAGCCGCCAGCCGTTACCGCCGTCAGCGGGGTCATGCCTTCGCCCAAGGTGAAACGCCTGCTGACCGGCAGCATGGCGGCGTAGCGCCATAGGGAGAAATCGCCCTGGTCGATTTGATTGGCATCAAATGGCGGCAGGTCGATTAAATCAAGCGGGCCGCCGCATGCCTGACACCGCCATGCCAGCGCGGCGGCGGCGGCGCCGCATTCGCTGCATTGCATCTTCGCCATCGCTCATCCTGTTCGCTTGCTTCCGCTTGGCATCAAGGGTAACAGCAGCCGGCGGTTTCGACAATAGGCGCGGCGGTGATTTTCCGCGCCGCCATGCCTTGATAAAAAGGCCGCTTTTCTATACACTGATAAGACAATGATATCGGATGACGATGAATGATGAGCCTTCAAGACAAGTTTGACCGACCGCTGCGCGATTTGCGGATATCGGTGACCGACCGCTGCAATTTTCGCTGTCCATACTGCATGCCGGCAGAAATTTTCGGTGAACGATACCGGTTTCTGCCCAAGTCCCAACTCTTGAGTTTTGAGGAGATCATCCGGCTGACCGGCATCATCGTTGGTTTGGGGGCGGTGAAGATCCGCTTGACCGGCGGCGAGCCGCTGCTGCGCCAGAATATCGAAGACCTGGTTGCCATGCTGAACCAGCTTGAGGGTGTTGAAGACCTGGCGATGACAACCAATGCCTATCTTTTGCCACAGAAGGTCGATGCGCTCAAAGCGGCCGGCTTGGCGCGGCTGACCATCAGCCTGGACACGCTTGACGATGAGATCTTTCGTCGGATGAACGGCGGCCGTTCCGGCGCTGACCGGGCGCTGGCGGGGATCGCGGCGGCCGAAAAAGCCGGCTATCGCCCGCTCAAAATCAATGCGGTTGTGCAGCGAGGCGTCAACGACCATACGCTGGTTGACCTGGCGCGCTATTTCAAAGCCCGCGGACATATCCTGCGTTTTATTGAATATATGGATGTGGGCAGCAAAAATGGCTGGAAAATGGAGCAGGTTGTCCCGGCCAAAGACATCGCAGCCATGATTGATGCCGAGATGCCGCTGGAGCCGTTGCCCGGCAATTATTATGGCGAAGTCGCGCGGCGCTATCGCTATGCTGACGGCAACGGCGAAATCGGCCTGATCGCCTCGGTCACGCAAGCCTTCTGCGGCGCCTGCACCCGGATGCGGCTTTCGCCCGAAGGTCAGATTTTCACCTGTTTGTTTGGCGCCAAGGGCATCAGCCTGCGCGACCCCATGCGCGGCGGCGCCAGCGATGAAGAGCTTGAGCGAATCATCCGCCGTACTTGGCGGCATCGGGCTGACCGCTATTCGGAGCTCCGCAGTTCGCTGACTGAAGCAATGCGCGACGGCCGCAAAAAGGTCGAGATGTATCACATCGGCGGCTAGCTGTCGCCTTGCCAGCCGCCGATGGATCGCTTGTGGATATGCCCAGCCGCCCGGCATCAGCGCAATCGAACCCGGCGTTTCAACCGCGCCGCGGTAATGCTTAAGCTAATGCAGGCAGATGGCTTCACCCTCGTCATTGTGCCGACACGGATTGCCATGCCTCAGCCGATAGGCGGCTTTAAACAAATCGCAGGCGACAGCATCGGCGGGGCCGCGCGCCGGCAAATCGCAGATGCTTCTGAACGCGGGCGCGGCTGCGGGGCTGTGAACCATTTGGTGCAGCGCGGTGGCGGCCGCATCGACGTCAAAGAGGCCCTCCCCTACCGTGTGTACGGCGCCGGTTTGCTCATCGGTTTGCTCAAGTGGGCTTGGTGGATCGCCGTCGCCTGGTCCCGCCGCCCCGCCGGCCACCGCCGTTTGTCTTGCCGCCGCCGTTTGGCTTGCCGCCACCTCGACGGGATTGCGCGGTGTTGGTGTTGGTGTTGGTGTTGGGTCGCCGCTGCTTGGTCTTGCCGCCGCCGTTTGTTTTGCCGCCGCCGCGTTTTGTCTTGCCGCCACCTCGCCGGGATTGCGCGGTGTTGGTGTTGGGTCGCCGCTGCTTGGTCTTGCCGCCGCCGTTTGTCTTGCCGCCGCCGTTTGTCTTGCCGCCACCTCGCCGGGATTGCGCGGTGTTGGTGTTGGTGTTGGGGTCCGGGCCTGCGCCGCGCCCAGACATACCACCACGAACAAAGCCGCTAAGATCATTTTACGCATCATGAATCCTCCTTAAAATCAATCATTATCAGAGTTCCTTTCTAATGCAGGCAGACAGCTTCACCCTCGTCATTGTGCCGACATGGGTTGCCATACCTCAGCCGATAGGCGGCTTTGTACAAATCGCAGGCGACAACATCGGCGGGGCCGCGCGCCGGCAAATCGCAGATGCTTCTGAACGCGGGAGTGGCTGCGGGGCTGTGAACCATTTGATGCAGCGCGGTGGCGGCCGCATCAATGTCAAAGAGGCCCTCTCCTACCGTGTGGACGGGTCCAGTTGGGCCGCCAGGTTCGGCTGGGCCGCCAGGCCCAGGCGTGGCAATTGGTCCGCCAGGTTCAGCTGGTCCGCCAGGTTCAGCTGGTCCGCCAGGTTCAGCTGGTCCGCCAGGTCTTGGTGTGGCAACTGGAAAATGCAGGCACAGGATTTGGCCGTCAATATCGTATCCACATGGGCTGCCGTGCCGCGCCTCGTACTCGGCTCTGTAGGCATCGCAGGCGGCTTCGTGAGCCGAGTCGTGATAAGAGCCTTCACATCCACTCACGGCGCCACCCGGCGTCCCTTGAAGATTCGCATGCAGTGCGGTGGCCATAATATCAACGTCCGCGCTTTGGGCGTGGGCCGCCCGCGTGGCCGCACCATTGGCCACGGCCGTGGCCACCATGTTGGCTTGCCTGGTGCTAGCCTGTTGGGTCTCGCTTATTCGCTGGTTATAAGCGGTTGCCCAACTTTCGTGCGAAAGGAGGGTTGGCGTTGGGTCAGCGGACTGCGCCTGCCCCACGCCCAGGTATACCACGACTAAAGCTGCTAAGATCACGACCAAAGCTGCTAAGATCATTTTACGCATCATGAATCCTCCTTAACTTAAATTGACAACCGTTCGCGTATCATATCATTATGGCCTCTACGTTGGAGATGTTAAAATTAGAGCCGCCAAATCTCTTGAGACGCAACTCATTAGTCGAAGTGCGACCAAGCCCTAGGCTTAGATCCGACCCACCAGCGTTAGGAATGTGTTCAAAGGCGTTATCTGAACTTGAATTCGCTGTCAAGACTCGTATATCTGCTAAATTAGCTATACAAACTCTATTGGCTCTCCCCGATCTGAACGTCAATATCAAAAGGTTTGCGCCATTTGGCATAGTGATACCTGTGTTAACCGGTGTTCTGGATATGGAAACATTGTTGCCAGAAACATTAGTTAAACTAAGCCCGCCGCTCGTCGGCGCCGGCGCGTCGGCGGGCGTGAACGTCACTCGCAATTCTGCCGTGAGGGTCGCGCCCGTTGCGCCAGCTTCCCCATCCCAGTATTGATAGACCCCGACTTGATTGTCTGAATTGCGGACAAAGTACAAATTATAGTAACCGACAATGGTCGACAAGCTGTACACAATAACTCTGAAAGCCTCGACTCCGTTGGGGTCTGTCGCGGCGCCAGTGCTTTGAACCGCGTCCTCCGCGGCAATGGCAGATGCAAACAGGATATTCGACAAATTAACCGTGCGGTCGTCCTCCGTTTGATTGGCCTTGCCAATGACAAAACCCATGTTCACATCGGATACCGGCGCGATGGTCAATTCCAAAGCGCAGTGGAATTCACCCTGCGAATGGTCATCCAGGTCAAGCGTTGGATTAAAAATCGATGCGCCAGCAGGGTAAGTGTCCCTCGTCGTTGACGTTAAAGTCAAGCCTGGATTAACCGTGTCAAAGGTGATCCCCAATGGTGTCGTATTCGCAGCAGGAATATCGGCTTGATAGGCTGTGTCGGTTGGCAGCTTTGTCTTAGGCCAGCGGTCGGTGTTATTCGTCAAGGCGATGGGATTGATATTAGGGTCATTGCGGTCATAATTTTCCCATCGGCTGGCGCTGTGGATGGCTTGCGCCACGCTGTAATTCGAGTCGCTGTAGACGGTGAGGTCAAAAGCCGCGCCGACCGTGTTAACATCCAGCCCGGCGCTGCCGGGTTCATGGACGTAGGCATAATCGCTGCTGCTGTCCTGCCCGCTGGCTCTGTCAAGGACGAGGCTGTCATAGGCATTGCCTGAATGAAAGCGAATGTACAGCTTGGCAGGCGGTGATTGGGTTAGCGCCGTTTTGTCAAAGAATGCCCGGATATTGTTAGGCGAAGCGGTCTGCCAGCGAAAGGTCGCATCCCCGAAGTAGCCCGTTTGTCCGCCGGCGTTGGCGGCAATCGCGCCGCGGTAAATGTTGGCGTCCTCGGTGTTGGGCACGAGTTCATACAGCGCGCCCGACAGACTGATGATGTCGCCGTCATTGAAGCCGGTCGTTGCGGGCAGCGCCGTCCGCCGCGCGAGGGTGCTGCTGTCAGAGGCGCCGCCTTTGAGACCTTGCGCCCCGACGGGACCTTGCGGGCCAGCGGGCCCTTGCGGCCCGACAGGCCCTTGCGCCCCAGCAGGCCCTTGCGGCCCAACGGGACCTTGCGGGCCTGGTGAACCATTCATGCTCGTCACTCCTTTTAAGCCTAGTATAACTTGATCCTTCTTTAAGAGTATAATCTAAAATCCTGTCTTTGTGCAAGTTTTTTTGAATTTTCAAGGCAAATTCGCCAAATCGGTGGCAATAGATCTGCCGTTTTTGGCAATAAATGGCGGTCCACGGCGTGATAAGCGCTGGATACTGCGCTGTGGCGGCAATTCAAAGGTAAAGTGAAAGCCGCCGAATGAATCGATTTGAGCCATCAAAGTCCTTCTGAATTGAATGCGCCAATCATCTGAAAGACGTCCCTTTCGCGCCGTCTTGATGCTGAACATTATCCTTCTCCGCGCGGCGCCCTTGAATAAACGTATCACAGACGCATCGGCAAAAGGCGACTCTTAGGCCGCGCTTTTCCAAAACTTGCAGCCGCGGTCAAAGATGTGGTATTCTCGCAGCGGTTGAATTGTATGGATGGATACAGGAAGAGAATGAATAATGAGCCATTCTGACTTTGATTTAAGCGGACAGACCGCCTTGATCACCGGCGCCGGGCGGGGAATTGGGCTGGCGACGGCGCGGACGCTGGCGGCCGCCGGCGCTGATATTATCGTCGCCGAATACATCGTGGAAAACGGTCAAAGGGCGGCGGCGGAAATCGAGGCGCTGGGACGAAAGTCCATGTTCATCAAAGTCGATGTCCGTCAGCCGCAAAGCGTCAGCCGCATGGCGGCGGCGGCGCTGCAGGCCTTCCCGCAGATTGACATTCTGGTCAACAACGCCGGCATCGCCCACAGCGTCAATGCCGAAGATTCCACCGATGAAGACTGGCTCAATATGATGGATGTCAACCTCAACGGCGTTTTCTGGTGCTGCCGCGCGATTGGCCGCCACATGCTGGAACGCGGCAGCGGCGTCATCGTCAGCATCGCCTCCATGTCCGGCCTGATTGTCAACAAACCCCAGCCGCAGGCGGCCTACAATGCCTCCAAAGCCGCCGTCATCATGCTGACCAAATCCCTGGCGGCCGAATGGGCCGGGCGCGGCCTGCGCGTCAACTGCGTGTCGCCCGGTTACATCGGCACCGACATGACCCTGGAGAGCTTCAGTATGCCCGAGCGGAAAAGAATCTGGCTCGAGATGACCCCCATGGGACGGGTGGGAGCGCCCGAAGACATCGCCAGCGCAGTGCATTATCTGGCATCGCCGGCCGCCCAATTCGCCACCGGAACCAATCTGGTCGTCGACGGCGGCTATACCTCTTGGTAACGGCATAAGCTAAACGTTGAAGGCGCCGGTTTCGAGGACATCAAGGCCGACGCCCTCAAGTTCGCTGGGGAGCACGCCCCCGGCCGGCAGCTGTCCTGGCGGGAGCTTGCGCCTGACCATCACCACCAGACACAATTCATCGGTGGCTTTGCCCTGTCGATGGCGCAGTCCGATGCCGGCGCCGACGACATTGGGATAAGCCAGCAGCTTGGGACTGTATTTGTCCTGGACGGCGGCGATTTCTGCGATCCTTTTTTCGTCATCCATCTTCAAGGCCTTCTAGGGAATGTCAGGACATTCATAGCCGGGGATGAATGTCACCGTATCGTTGCGAACCCAGCCCCGCTGCTGGAGGTCGTCAATCTGAATCCGCACCTTGTACCAAACGGGGCCGTTGATTGTGCCTTCCTGCCGCCGCTGCTCCAGGACGTCGACGAAAGTTCCGGGCGGAATAATCCCAATCCGAGTCGCCGCTCTGGTCGGGCCGGTACGCAGATTGATGCCGTCGCCGCCCGATACCCATGTGCGGCACAGTTCAAGCGGCGTAGGCGTGACAGTAGGCGTGGGCGTGGGCGTGGGCGTAATGGTCGGCGTGTGGCTGGCGGTGGGCGTGTGCGATGGCGTCCAGGTCCAGGTAGGCGTATAAGTCCAGGTTGGAGTGGCTGTCGCCGTGGCGGTATCAGTGGCCGTCGCCGTCAGCGAGGGCGTGAAAGTCGCGCTTGGAGTCGGCGTGATGCTGGGCGTGAAAGTCATGCTGGGCGTGAAGGTGGCGGTGCTGGTTGGCGTGTGGCTTGGGAACAGCGCCGGCTCCCATTGGTCGCGCGTCATGGCGGCCCCAAGGCCGCCCGCGCTTAGCAGAATAATCAAGACCGCCAGCAGAACAATGCGCCCGCGCCGCCGGCGGCTGCGAATGGCGATATCGATGCGCGAAAGCTCGGCGCGCCGCCCCAAAATGCGGAAAGGATCTTCGTTCAGCGCATCCAGCCAAGTCTGCGCTTCGCCGATGTTATTGTCCTGCAATGCCAGTTCAGCGCGTTCAAAATAGCGCGTGAAGAGAGCGTTGACAGTCTGGCGGTAACGTTCATCCTGGGCGAAGTCGCTCACCAGTTCGGACAGCATTTGACGCGCCTGTGACAACTCCGAATCGAAGTTCTGGGTGACCAAAGCCTGCGCCCGTTTGATGACCTGCTGCGCCCGCGTGATGTCAGCGTGCAGCTTGCGCGCATCCATCAGCATTTCGGAAAATAAACTGTCCGTCGGGTCAAGCTCCAGCCCCAGTTCCATCAGTTTGATGGCCTCGCCTAGGAGCAGGTCCCGCTCATCCAAAGTTGTCGAATTGCCGACGCGGTTCAATTCCATCTGCGCCTGGTTGCTTAGCTGACTGCGGATGCTGGATAGCTTGGCATCCACTTCCTGCTGCATTTGCGCCAGGCGCTGACTGTTGGGCAGCAGCTGAAGCGTTTGCGCCAGCAGGCCGCGAACATGCGCGCTTTGCGCGACCTGCTCGTCAAGCGCGCCGCCAATCGTATTCAGGCTGACCGCGATTTGATCGGCATCCTGCTGGATGCGCCGGATCATCTCGACCCGTTCTTCACCCTGCGGGTCATTCGGCACGACTCGCAGCGCGCCCTCATATTTACGCAGCGCCTCCGACCAGTTGTCGGCTGCCATCAGGCGGTCGCCATCCACCAGAAGCTCGCGCGCCAGCGCCAAATCCTGAATATCAAGCAAAGCCTGCTCAACGTCCTTCCAGGTCAGGATGCCATCGCGCTCGGCAAGTTCGCGCGCTTCCTTGTACAAGCCCGATGCCTCTTCATAATTGCCCGCCCGAACCAGCGAATTGGCGCGGTTATAGGCGACGCGGGCTTCGAAAGGAATGCGATGGTCCGGCACAATGCCCCGTATCAGATTGTCTTCGGATTTCTCGCGGTATTCAATGGCGGTCGGGCTGCTTGGCTGGATCGCCAGGATGCGGTTGGCAGTGTCAATGGTCTGCTGATATTCGCCCGAATAATAATACTCGGTCAAACGCGACAATAGCTCGTCAAGCGTCGGGCTGCTTTGAAAGCCGCGCTCGCCTTCAGCGCCGTCGGCGGCCTCGGGCTGGCCGCGGCTGTCTGGGTCGGCGGCGGCATAGCTGGACGAACTCGCATACGGCCGCCGCCGGTCGGCTGGCGCATCCAAGTCTGCCGCCGCCGACGGGGCCGCTGCCGGCGCCGGCGCCGAATCCACCTGATGACGTTCAAATAATTCCTGGACGCGCTGTTTGAATTGCGCGCTGTGAGAGCCAGCCTGCTGCAAGAGGCTGATGACATCAGGACTGCCGGCATCCAGTTGCAGCGCCTCGGCCAGAATATCAATGGCTTCGTCAATATCATCATCGTCCCCCGCGATCTCAATGCGGATGCGGGCCCGCCGCACCAGCCCGCGGACCGCGGCGCTGTGGGCGCCGGGAGAATTGCCGCCGGCGATCTCGGCGAACAAGGCCTGTGCCGCCGCTTCCAGCGGCGTGTTTTTGGCTTCAGTCAATAAATCGCGGGCTTCCTGCTCGAGTTCGGTCAAAGCCTGTGGATCGCCTGTGTTCTGCGCTCGCTGACGCAAATCGTCAATCGCCAGTTGCAAATCCTGCATAAATCGCATTCCTGCTTTAAGTGAGCTTCCGAGTCTGTGACCTAGACAGACGAAGTTTGATATTTTGCCTAAACGCGGGCTCGCTCTTCGCTCCCGCCAGGCAGGTTTCTCGCGCCCTCAGCAAACCTTAGCGCAAACAAGCCTTGACCGCAAACCAACAAGCCAATTACACTTTGCGGCAAACTGTGATACAGTTAGGCTAATCTTTATTTCGACAACGATGAACCAACTATGCCACAATCTCAACGCATCATACCCAAGTACAAACTCATCCTATTTTACAATATCAAGCCCGATAAACAAGACCAATACTATCGCTATATGCTTAGCGGCTTTGTGCCGGCCATCCAGAAACTCGGCGTCTATATGCACATGGCATGGTATATCGCCTATGGCGATCATCCGATGCGTAAGATCGAGTTTGTGACCGAAAGCGCCGAGGTCTTGCGCCAGCTATTCCAAAGCGGCGAATGGGACGAGCTTGAAAACAAACTCAAACGATACATTGACAATTACGACCGCAAAATTGTCGATTATCGCAGCGGATTCCAGCTGTAGCCCGGCCTCTGTTTTTGGGTCATTTATGCCGCCGCCCCGAAAAGCTGTGCATATTGCGTCTCTTAACCATGTCCGAAATGCGGTAAAGTTAGCGATGACGGTATCAACATACATATAACGAGGAGATGTGCATCATGAAGCCCGAAACCATCGCCATCCACGGCGGTTATGCCACCGAGCCAACCACCAAAGCGGTTGCTGTGCCCATTTACCAAACAGTCGCCTATGAGTTCGACAATGCCCAGCACGGCGCCGACCTGTTCAACCTGGCCGTTCCCGGCAATATCTACACCCGCATTATGAATCCGACCAACGATGTGCTGGAACAGCGCATCGCCCAGCTGGAAGGCGGCGTGGCGGCCCTGGCTGTCAGCGCCGGCAGCGCGGCGGTGAACTACTCGATTATCAACCTGGTGGAAGCCGGCGGCAACATCGTCACCGTGCCGCTGCTCTATGGCGGCACCTATACCCTGTTCAAGCACATGCTGCCCAAGCTCGGCATCGACGTGCGCTTTGCCGCCGACGACAGCCCGGCCAGCCTGGAAAAACTGATCGACGGCAAAACCGCCGCCGTCTACTGCGAGACGATTGGGAATCCAGCCGGCAACATCCCCGACCTCGAAGCCATCGCCGCAATGTCGCATCGGCATGGAGTGCCGGTCGTCGTGGACAATACAGTCCCAACCCCGGCGCTGATGCGTCCCTTTGATTATGGCGCCGACATCGCTGTCCATTCCCTCACCAAATACATGGGCGGACACGGCACCACCATCGCCGGCGCCATTGTTGATTCAGGCAATTTCCCCTGGGCCGACCACGCCGACCGGTTCCCGATGTTCAGCCAGCCAGAAGCCTCCTATCATGGCATTGTCTATACCGAAGCCTTGGGGCCGGCCGCCTATATCGGCCGCGCCCGCACCGTAGCCCTGCGAAACACCGGCTCGGCGCTCGGCCCCTTTAACGCCTTCCTGATTTTGCAGGGGCTGGAAACGCTGTCGCTCCGCATGGAACGGCATACCGACAACGCTCTGGCGGTCGCCGATTATCTCGAGGCGCACGACCTGGTCGCCTGGATCAGCTACCCCGGATTAAAAAGCTCGCCCTATTATGACCTGGCGCAAAAATACACCCAAGGACGCCCTTCGGCATTGATGGCCTTTGGCATCAAGGGCGGCTTCGAAGCCGGCATCCGATTCTACGACGCCCTCCAGATCTTCAAACGGCTGGTGAACATCGGCGATGCCAAGTCCCTGGCAGCCCATCCGGCATCAACCACGCACCGCCAGCTAACGGACGAAGAACTCCAGTCAGCCGGCGTCGCGCCCGATATGATCCGTCTGTGCATCGGCATTGAGCATATCGACGACATCATCGCCGATATCGAACAGGCCCTAGCGGCTTCGCAGCAGTCGGACTAGCCGCCTTTATCCGCCGCATAGAATAAACCGCGCAGTCCCATAGCCAGCAAGGCCTGTTTGATGCGTTCAACATCCGCCTTGTCGGCGGCATGATAGCTTCGGACGCAAAGCAGCCGTTCGTCAGGATGGCTTTGTCCAGCCGCCGGCCGCGTCGACACCTTGGATTTATAGCCAAGCTCGCCGGCTTGGGTCGCTGTTTTGACCTGTTCCCATACCGCATCCACCGTCTGGGCGGTTAATGGGACGCGCCATTCGCCGGCGCTGGAAGTCGGCGGCGGATAATCGCCCGCCCGCCGTTTGGCTTCAATCCAGTACACGGCCGCAATATCCGAAGGCCGCGCGGTTTCATCATGCAGCATCCGCGCGGCCTGCGTCATCTGAATCAGATTGAGATCCAAATCATTGGACTGTCGATTGTCGGACATCATTTTCACTCCAGAATCAGTCTCCGTCTTATCCACTTAGGCGGCGGCGCTGTGCATCGGCAAAAACATACTATGAACTTGGATGGCTTGTGCAAGCCCGGCTTTATTATCCTGATTATACTGCTTTGCAGCCTGCCTTCTCAAGCGCGGGACAGCTTTGTCAGCCCCGATGGCGTTCGCTATCGGGTTGAGCGTTTCCTAGAAGCCAATTTCCCGGTCGGCATGGTCTTCACGCCGGCCGGAGAACTCTTCTACAACGAAAAGACGACCGGCAGCGTCCGTTATGTCAGCGCCGATGGCATCCGCCAGATCCAGCCCGTCATTAGCTTGGCGGCCGACGCCTTGCAGGAGCGCGGCATGCTGGGCATCGCGCTCGACCCAGACTATGAGACCAACCGCCATGTTTGGCTATTCTATACCGCCCAAGGAACCGCCCGCGAATACCCGGCCAACAAAGTGCTGCGCTTTCGAGCCGCCGCCGGCATCGGCCTTGAGCCAGTCGAATTGCTGTCGGTGCCGATTGAAAACGGCCATCTGGTGCATAACGGCGGCGGCCTGCGGTTTGATGATGAAGGCTATCTTTACGTCGGCATTGGCGATTATGGCGATGCCAGCCTGCCGCAAAACCTCAACGTCCCGCAGGGCAAAATCCATCGCTTCGCCATCCAAAACGACCAGCTGGTCATCCCCGACGACAACCCCTTCGCCGGCAGCAGCGTTTATGCCTATGGCCTGCGTAACCCTTTTGACTTTGCCTTTGACCCCTTGAGCGGACGCCTCTTCGCCACCGAAAATGGCGACAGCTGTGATGATGAACTCAATTTGATTCTCCCCGGCTTTAACTATGGCTACCGACAAGGCTATGAATGCGCCGGCGCGCGCTATATCGCCGGCCTCGGCCGCTATTTGCCGCCCCTGCTTAGCTATACGCCGACGATTGCCCCGGTCGGCATCGCCTTCTATGATCATCCAGCTGTGCCGCAGTGGCGTCATGACCTGTTCTTTTGCAGTTGGAATGACGGGGTTCTGCACCATGTTCGCCTGACGGCCGGGCGCAATCGAGTCGAGTTTGACCGCCCGATTGACCTCGGCGGCATTCACTGCCGCCTTGATGTCGCCGTCAGCCCGTCGGGCGCGGTCTATTTCGGCGCCGTCGGCGGCGGGACCGGCGCCATTTATCGCCTGCTGCCGCTGACGCCGCCGCCCTAAAAGGCATAGCGGCCAACGAGCGGCACAAACCGGCACTTGAGCAGGGTGCGCGAACTGATTCGACTGCCGCGGCGGGTGACTAACGTCAGGTCTTGCATATTCTGATTGCCAATCGGCAGTATCATGCTGCCGCCATGATACGCAAGCTGGGTGCACAGCGCGCTTGGCAGACGCGGCGCCGCCGCCGTGACGATAATGCGGTCAAAAAATGCCTGGTCAGGCAGTCCCTGGCTGCCATCGCCAACATGGATATCGAGATTGCTGTAGCCCAATGCGCCGATGCGTTCACCGGCGGCGCCAGCCAAACGGCTGAAGCGCTCGATGCTGTAGACATAATGCGCCAGCCGGCACAGGATCGCCGTCTGATATCCAGAGCCAGTGCCGACCTCCAGCACCAAATGATGCGGCTTGAGCCGCAGCCTTTCGGACATCAAGCCGACGATATAGGGCTGGGAGATGGTTTGCCGCTCGCCAATGGGCAGCGGCCTATCTTCATAGGCGCGCCGCCTGAACTCTTCAGACACAAAATAATGACGGGGTATCGACCGCATGGCGTCCAAGACCCGCCGGTCGTTGATGCCGCGCTTGATCAGCTGTTCATCGACCATGCGCCGCCGCCGCCGCGCATACTCTCGCAATGTTGGCATCCATGCCCCCAGCCTGGCTTATCGCTGTTCTTAAAAGCTAGCATAAATCCCTTGGATAGGCAAACGCGCCTCATGCTTTTGTCATGGCGCCGCTTGAAAATCATAAGCTGACAGGGCAAAATAGACTCATCGCTGTTTGGAAGGATCAGACTGATGATGGATTTAATCAATCAACTCGCATTCATCAAGGATTTGCCCCCGCTCGTCCAGGATATGATCCTCAATCTCATCCTGTTGATCGTGGCTGTGCTGATGGTCTTGCTTTTGCGGCGGCTGGGGACGGTGATTCTGGTGCCGCCCCTGCGCGCGCTGGCCAGCCGCGCCAGCGCCGATGTGGGCGATATGCTGGTGGATGCGGTCTTGTCACCCCTGCGGATAGCGGTGATGGGTCTGGCGTTGATTATCACCGTCAACCTGCTCGGCTTCGGCAGCGAACTCCAGCAGATTGCCGAAACGCTGGCGCGCGCCTTGATCATTGGCGCCGCCTTTTATGCCGCCGTCAAAGTGTTTGATATGGTGTCCTTGCGCCCGGCCCTGTTCAAACAGGTCACAGGGATGACGATGCCAGAGCGTCTGATGCCCTTTTTGAATACCGTTGTCAAATCGCTGATCGCCTCGCTGGGCGCCGTCTTTGTCCTGCAAGAACTCAAGTTTGATGTCACCGCGCTGATCGCCTCGCTGGGCGTGGTCGGCATCGGGGTTTCGCTGGCATCGCAGAACACCGTCGCCAACCTGTTCGGCTTTGCCGCCATCGTCACCGACAACCCGTTTAAGGTGGGCGATTTCATCAAAACGCCGAACGTCACCGGCATTGTAGAGGCGGTGGGCGCGCGCTCGACCCGCGTCCGCCAGCTCGATCAGGCCCTGGTGACCGTGCCCAATAACCTGCTGACCAATGCCATCGTGCTGAACTGGTCGCGCTTGCAAAAGCGCCGCCTCAGCTTTACCTTGGCTTTGACCTACAGCACGACATCGGCGCAAATGCGCGCGCTGGTGCATGATATTCGCGCGCTGCTCCAAAATACAGATGATATCGATCCGGATTCGATCATTGTGCATTTTGTGGATTTCAGCCCGAGTTCGCTCGATGTGCTGGTGAGATGTCAGGTTTTGCTGGCGGATTGGCGCCAATTCACCGCCCTCAAAGAAAAACTGTACCTGCGAATCATGGATCGGATTGAGCAGCTTGACCTTAGCTTTGCCTTCCCAAGTCAATCGATTTATATCGAGAATCCCGCCGCCGCCGCGCCCGAACCGCCGCCATCGGATGAACATCCGCAAAAGGATTCGGAAGCCGGCCGCGACGACGGCGAAATTGAATAAAGACCGCCGGTTGCCGCGCTGCGCGGCGGCCTGCCGCTGATGACACCCGCCGCGGCCGCGCTCATGGCGGCGATGAACTTCACCCCGGCCGACTTGAAAGCCAACCGACAGGGGCGCTTGAGCCCGGCCCAGGTTCAGCGCATCAAGGCGATGCGCCGCCGCCATGCCCTGATGGCCGCCGTCTTGTTTTTGACGCTGGCGCTGGCGGCGACCGCGCTGATTTTTCTGGGACAGCAAAACCGAAACTTCATCTTGAGCGCGGCCGGCGGTTCGCTGACGGTCGTCAATGCCCTGATGATGGGCGGCTTGGGCCGTTCGTGCATGCGCGCCGGCGGCGATCTGCGCGCTGGCGGCGTCGAGACCCTGACCGGCGAGGTTGAACGGGTGCTGCGCCGCGGCCGCCGGCATGACAATTACCTGCTCCGAATCGACGGCCTTAGCCTTGATGTGACCCAAGCCATCTTCCTCGGCTTCAAACATGAGACGCGCTATCGCATTTATCGGACGCGGCTTTCGGGGCTGCTGCTTTCTGCCGAACCCGACCCTTGAAACCGGCGCCGCGCTTCTCATCATGCCTACACAGATGAAGGCGCCTTGGTTACAATGTGAGCTCGAATCGTCAAGACAGCCGCGAAGGACTCGCCTTGCTCGGACGAATCCGGCGCCATCTTATTCTGGTCTATTTGGCTTACCTCGCTGTCGCCATTTACCTCGGCGCGCCCATCTTGACCTCCCTTTCGACGCGGTTTCTTGGCGCCGACACCAGCGATGTTTATGAAGCGGCCCGCCATATCTGGTGGTTTAAGACGGCTTTGGAGAGCGGCGCCGATGTGTTCTGGCACGCCAGCCTCGGCTGGCCCGAAGGTTTCGCCGCCGTGCAGTTATGGGCTAACCCCCTGCAATTTTTCCCCGCCTGGCTGTTCGCGCTGTTCATGCCGCTGGCGATGGCTTACAACCTTGCGATTCTGCTGACAATGGCGCTGAATGGCTGGGCGATGTACCTGCTGGCGCGGCGCCGATTGGCGCATGACCATCGGGTCCCGGCCTTGATTGCCGGGCTGGTGTACATGATCTTCCCGGTCTTTCAGGGCCATCTCTTCGCCGGTCATATCGGACTGATGGCGCAATGGGCGGTTCCGCTGCTGCTGCTGTGCCTGTTTGAATACGCGGACAAGGGCGGGCGGCGCTGGTTTCTGGGGTCATTGCTGTTTTTCTCGCTGGCATGGATGGGACACGTCTTGCAGGTGGTCTATGCGGCCGCGCCCCTGACAGCTTTGTTTATGCTGGCGCGGTTGCATCGGCGCGATTTCACCGGCGCGGCGCGGGCGGCCGCGGTCGGCCTGCTGGGAACAGGCCTGCTCATCCTGTTCCTGTCGCCGATCCTGGCGGATACGCTGCGAACGCCCCAATATACCCAAGCCGGCGGGTTCGTGCGCTACAGCATCGACCTGCTGGGCCTGGTTTCGCCCTCGTTCGAAAACCCCTTCTGGGGCGATATCGCCGCCTATTCGGAAACAGTGCTGGGAAGCAATTTGGGCGAAGGCGCAAGCTATATCGGTTTGCTGGGCGGCCTGCTGGCGCTCATCGGCGTCTTCAGCCGCCGCCGGACGCGCTGGTGGCTGCTGGTGGCCTTCACCGCCTGGCTGCTGGCATTGGGCCCGCTGCTCAAAGTCTTTGACCAGCCGCTTGCCGTGTCAATCGCCGGCTATGATGCGATTGTGCCTTTGCCTTATGCGCTGGCGGTCAACCTGCCGCTCTTTGAATTAGCCCGCAGCCCCGGCCGTTTCATGTTCATGTTCGCGCCAGCCTTGGCCATGCTGGCCGGCTGTGGCATGTCAGCCCTTTGGTCAAGCCAGATAATCTCCCGAAGGAATCGCGGCCTGCGTTATGGCTTCGCGCTGGCGCTGGCCGTCCTCTTGTATGCCGACTATCAATTCTTCGATGCCTTCCCGACAGTTCCAGCCGATATCCCAGAAGCGATCCATGATTTGAATGCCCGCGGTGACATCCGGGCGATTTACAATGCGCCTTACAATCACCTTTTGGCCGCCAAAGAAGCCCTCTATCTGCAAACGGCGCACGGCAAGCCGCTCATCGCCGGTCAGGACACGCGCCAAACACCGGTCGACCCAGCCAAATTAGCCCTGCTCGCCAGCTTTCAGCCGCCCCTGCTGGACAAGGCCGGCGTTGATGTCGTCATCCTCAACAAAGTCCGCGCCAGCGAAATCCGACAGCTTGAGACGCTGTTCCAGCGCGCCCGCGCCCGGCTTGGCGAGCCCTTCTATGAAAATGGACGTTTTGCCCTGTTCGATAATCCGGCCTCCAATGCGCCCCTGGATGCTTTCTATTCGGTCACCGCCGATGAACAGGGACGTTTGACCTACATTTATCAAGATCAGTCCGGCTGGCTGGAATACCGCGCCGCCTTGCAGGCGCAAAACCGCCGCGTTCATTTGCTGCTCAATGACGTTCGGCTGCAAACGCAGGTCATCAATGGCGAAACCGAAGTGTCCCTGCCGTTGCCGATTGCCCGGCGCGGCTATCATACCTTCCGCATCGCGCTCGACCCGCCCTGTCCCGAACGCATCGATGCCGCCGTGCTGCTGTGCCATGATGTCTCGATTGCCAGCGTCGAACTGGAATCGCTGACCACAGGCCCGATTTATGACCCGATTCGGATCGAAGGCGGCATCGAATTGGCTGGCTATCACATGCCCGAACAGTTTGCGGAAACCTTCCCGATACGTTTCTGGTGGCGTTTTGCGGCTGAACGTTCGTCCAATGACGTCCGCTTTATTCATGTGCTGGACGAAAATCGCCGCCTGGTGACGCAGGATGACGCCAGCTTTGGGCATGTCCCGGCCGCATCGGAGCGCGCCGAAACGGTGACGCTGAATCTGCGGGCTTTGCCGGCCGGCGATTATCTGATTTTGGCTGGCTGGTATGCCCTGCCGGATGCGATTCGCTATGATGTGCTGACGAATGTCGCCGGCTCGCAGGACAATACGATAGCGCTGGGGACGATCCGCGTCGATGAATAATGCGCTCGGCTTTTTACCACAGATGCACAGAGGACGTAGAGAGGGTATGATATGCGGTCTATCGAATATCGACAATTCTGAATTTGACTAACCCCCTCGGCGTGTACACCTTCACTTCGCTTCCCTTTTTCTTGCCCAAAAGAGCCGAACCGATTGGACTTTTCCAAGAGATTTTGCGCTCGCGCGTGTTTGCTCCAGCGCTGCCGACGATTTTATACTCTTCATCATCATTCATTCCGTCTTCGTGGATAATTACCGTCGAGCCGATTCTTACTTCGTCGCTAGGCCCCTGATATTCAACGACCGTCGCATTCTGCAAGATCGCCTTGATATGCTGTATTCGACCTTCAATGAAACTTTGCTGCTCCTTGGTATCGTGATAATCCGCATTTTTCTTTATCTTGCTCTGCCGAGCAGCAGCATCTCGCAGCGCTTGCGTCAAGGCAGGGCGACGAACTTCAATCAAATACTTGAGTTCCTGACGAAGTTCCGCTTCTTCTTCTTTGGTTAAGTAATTCGCCGCCGCCTTTCCTTCGTCTTTAACTAGGGCATCATCCGCCGCCGACTCGACCTCATGCGGCCGGAAATAAATCCGCTCCACATATTGCCAACGCTGCCCATCATCTTCAGGCCGCGATATGACCGCGATATAGTCACCATCGCCAGCATCCTTCTTAACCTTGCATTCCGGCGTATAGCGTGGACTGGACGCTCGATCATACTGGATAAGTCGCCGCCTGTCTTCAGCCACCCCTAAGTCGCGCTTTGCGATAACCGAGTCAATAGTCGACCGCAATCCCGCGGCATCAGCCTCCCAAACAGTCGCATCAGTCACACGGCCGTATCGCAACTGCTGCCAGCCAAATTTGAACGAGCTATTGTTATAGTCTTGGCCCGCGTGGACAACGACATGATTACCGGCCCGGTTGGACGTCCTCGACCAGTAACCGATCCGTACATGATACCGACCATCATCAGCCAGCCATGAAGTCGATTGCTTAGTTGACTGCTTAGTCGCCTCGGTGTCTTTCTTGGCCGCAGCCTGCCCAGTCTTCCCAGCTAGACCGTACTTCGTTATAGCCTGCCGGATCTTCCAATACGACTCCTCCATGATCTCGATCTTCATACGATCAGTCACAGAGAATCGCCGGCGATTCAGCTGCCCGGACTTAGTCATCTGTGTGACCTGTAGATCGCGTCCGACCTCCTCCATCCAGCCCCGCGCGGTGTCAAGCATGGCCTGCAGATCGGCATGCTGACCTCGCCGGCGATTCAGCCACTCTTCAGCCAGACCAGCTTGCTTGGCGCGGTCACGCGCTTTGTCAATGACCTCTATCAGCCGCCGCACGTTGTTCATATCCGACATCCAGCCTTGTTGCGCCGCAATGGTCAGCGCGTGCGTCTCAAGCGGCGCGCCATGCAATAACTCAAAAGCGCGGCAGGCCGTGCTGTCTTTGACCAGTGCTTTTGGGTGAGTTTCGATATACCGCACTAGGTCATCAAGCGATGCGGGAGTCGGCATGGCCGTACCAGTAGCCACATCATCGCCAGTCGCATCGCCCGCGCCATCATCAGCCGCAACCGTAGCCGCAGCCTGCGCCTCCTTATAGGCCTGCTCCGCAACCGCGGCCGCCTCATGGGCCTCTTCTATAGCAGCATCATCGCCGCCATCCTGTGCGGCGGCCAGTGCATCAACCGCCTCCCGCCATGCAACGCGGGCCCGTACCGCCACCCGCGCCGCCTTACTAAAATCATCTTGCCGAGTTGCCTTCATTTATCCCATCCTTCCCGTTTGACAAAATATCGCCTGTTCCTTACCCCGCCTCTGTGATAAAAAAATCAAAGCCCGGGAAGTCTCTCCGCGAGTTGATGCCCGGGCTTTGTATTGATTAGCTGTTGGCATTGGCAATCCATACTTGACTGACGATATGGTTGATTGTCGCTTGTACTTCCTGCTTCCTGCTGATCAGGGTAGGATTGCCAGTGGTTACCATGCCTTTCTCCCGAAATATGCACTCTTCCGAGTCGAGATCGAAATCTGCCTCTCGTAGCCAGTCTGCCAATCCCTGCCATTTATGCCAGGATCCCTGGAGAACCTGCCATTCATAGAAGCAACCAGCCATCAATCGCAGGACAGTAACACTGTAAGACACAAACTCGGATCGATTCTTGGCGACGAAGTCTTCCTCAAGTTCGATAGAGAGCAGGTCTTCGTATTCCTTGCGGGCCCTTGGTAGGAACTCGTCAGCCCATGTTATGCCGGTGTCTATCAATTCCTGATAATTGTTCTCGGCCTCACGGATACGATCACGACTAGCGCGACTGCCAAATCCGTACTTGAGTTCCTTAAGGCATCTAGCAAGTTGGCTGATAGAGAGCAAGTCGTTGCTAGATCGAACAGGTGTTGCGCGTTCCATCTCGATCCTGCCTGACAGCAGATCACTTCGCTCAAATTCTACGATATCAACCGCAGCCCGGTTGAAGGGGTTGCGTTGATCAAAGCGAGCCTTGGCGGCCGCGTCAATGTTACGGGTCTTTGCCAAGTCCGCAAACATTTGCCGCAATTCACCTTCGTTTCCTTCTTCAAACAGATTAACCGGAAGTGCCATCTCGTCGAGACGTTCAGATTTGCGTTCCAGCTTCTTCAAGCTGTTACTGTTACCATTCTTAGGCAACAGCTCCTTTTCAGCCCGGATTTCTCGGCGCAGACGGTCGCGCACGGTTTGTATTGCCATACGGCGATGCTGCCCGTCAAGTATCCTAATGCTGGCGCTTCCTCCATCCAGCGGAATGCGTATAAATCCCAACGATTCAGATAGTTGCTTGTTTTCGTCTTTGTAAGGCACAAACTTTACATAGTCCGGGTCAATGCCTAACATGATAGAGCCTAGTACCCAATCATCAGTTTTGTAGATGTATTCGGCGATTCCTCGTGAGTGGGTAGGGTTGAAGCGACGGTTCGCTCTAGTAATGCGATCCGCGTCGACATAGCTGGGAACAATACTGTCCAAAGTCCCCAAGTCCATAGCAAGGGAGTAGGCGATGCGCCCGCCTTGTTGATAACGCTGCACGTCGAATTCCAGGACTGGTTTCTTAGGCTTGCGTATAGTAACCATTGTTGGCCTCCTGTTGATTATGATGATAATAACATTCTAAACCAATATAATGGCTTGTCAACACCCAATTTGGAATTAACACACTATTTATATGCAAATCTTACTTACCGCGCAATTTACGCGGTTATATGGGAATTGGAGTCGCTTCAAATCCCGCATCAAACCCCCGCCAGCAGTTCCTCAACCCGCGCCAGACGCTGGTCATAGCGATGATGCGCCAGGACATGCCCGCGCGCCGCCGCCGCCATCCGCCGCCGCTGTTCATCATGCGCCAGATAATGCCGAACTTTGGCTTGCAGGTCATCCAAGCCGCGGTAAGTCGCCAGATGCTCGCCAGGCTTGAACCAATCGGAAATCCCCGGCCGGTCATCAACAAGCTGAAAGACGCCGATGGCGGCGGTCTCAAACAAACGCATATTGCCGCCGTAACGCATAAAATCGCCATGCGCGTTCAAGCTGATCTTGACCGCCGACAAAACTCGCAGCATCCCTTCGCCCAAAGCATAGCCGCGGTGAAAGGCCTTGAGCGAACGCGGAATCCCGTGCATGCTCCAAATGCCGAGGTCAAATTCGCGCAGGCTTTCCAGCGCCGCCGCCCGCTCGCTGTAGAGGCTGCGCGGAACTAACGTGCCGACAAAGCCAACATCGCAGATCGTTTCGCCGCTGGGGCGCGGATAATGAAAATCGGGGTCGATGGCGGCATAGGGCAGGCATTCCATCCGCTTGGCCCCCAGTTCCAGCCATTGAATGCCATGATAATAATCGTTGACCAGCGCCAAATCATAAAGGCGGGCAGCCTGCCGCTCAATCGAATGCGAGAAAACAATCGGCGATACGCCGCTGACATATATGATTTTGCAGTCATGCTCCTGTTTAAGCCGCGCCAGAGTCTTCGGCGAAATCAGGCTGTTGCCGCCGGAAAGCCAGATGATGTCAGGCTTGAATCGCCGCGCCTGTCGGATGAGAAGTTGATTGCGGCGCCGATAATCGAGGTTGAGCGCCGCCGGCGTGCGATGCGAAAGCGCGGTCAGCGCGCGGCGCGGGTCAAGCCCTTCCCGATAAACAAGCGAACGCAGTTTGGCGATATCGCGCCGACCGAAGCCGGGCAGATTGCGCCAGAATACATCCAGTTCATAGCCCCGCGCCCGCATCGCCCGTTCCCAAAAATGCTGACCCATGCTGCTTGGGAACAGCGGCGGCCGCCCGTCGGCGGTCTTGCTGATGTCTTTTTGAAGCTGTTCGGGATGGTGCAGGGTAGTGACAAACAAAACCCGCCGCCCCGTCGCCTGCATGATATCGCTTCACTCCCCGCGCCGATGCGGACTTAGATGAGCAGACGCACCGGATTTTCCAGCAGGCGGCGCAGATGACCGCAAAAGGCCGCCCCTTCAGCGCCGTTGCTGACGCGGTGATCCACGCTTAGGGTCATGTTCATCCGCGCGCCGACGCCCAGGCTGCCGTCTTCCAGCGCAACCGGAACTTGCCGCGCCGAAGACACCGCCAGAATGCCGGCTTCCGGCGCGCTGATGATTGCCGAAAAGTCCTTGACATCAAAGGGCCCAAGATTGCTGATGGTGAAGGTGGCGCCGCGAATGTCTTCTGGCTTGATTTTGCCTTGACGCGCGCGGGCATACATGGCTTGGTTGCTCGCAGCCATCGCGCTCAAGGCGGCTTGGTCGGCATCGCGGCAGACGACATTCACCAGCCCATGGTCAGGCAGGGCGACCGAGACGCCAATGTGGACGCGCTTGTGCCGAACCAGCCGGTCGCCGTAATAGTGGGTGTTGAGGTTGGGAAATTTCAATAAGGCCATCGCCAGCGCTTTAATCAGCAGATCATTGACGGTGACCTTGACGCCTTCGGCGGCCAGGGCGGCGTTGATTTGTCGGCGCAGCGCCAGCAGCGGCTCGACATCGACCTCGACGGTGATATAGAAATGAGGCGTATGGCCTTTGCTCTTGATGGTGCCGTTGGCGATGGCGCGGCGCATCCGCGTGAGTTCAAGGATTTCCACATCCTCTTCAGGCGCTCTGCCCCAAGTCGGCTGTGCCATCGGCGCCGCCGGCGGGAACGCTTTCGCCGGCTCGGACTTCCAGCTTTCGACATCGGCTTTGACGATTCGCCCGGCAGGCCCCGACCCTTGAACCTGGCGCAGGTCAATGCCTTGGTCGGCGGCGATCCGACGCGCCAGCGGCGATGCCTTGATGCGGCCGTCGTCGCCGTTTGCCGCCGTCGCGGCCGCGGTTGGGCTTGGCGCGGCGGTCTCGGCGGCCGGGAGGGCCGTTTCGCCGCCGGCGCCGATGACGGCGATGACCGCGCCCTCATCAAGTTCGTCGCCGGGTTCAGCGCGCAATTCAAGCAAGGCGCCGCTGGCGCCGGCTTCGACTTCCACGGTGGCTTTGTCAGCTTCAAATTCGGCGATCACATCATCAGCCGCTACCGCCTCGCCAAGCTCTTTCAGCCAGTTGATGAGCAGGCCGTCCATCGCAAGTTTGACTTGATGTGCCATTTACACGATCTCCTTGACTGTATTGACCACTTTGCCGGCGTTGGGCAGCGCCAGCAGTTCGATTTCCTTTGAATAGGGCAGCGGAACATCTTCGGCGGAAACCCGTTTGATGGGCGCGTCCATATAATCAAACATATTCTCCTGCAAGAGCGCGGCGATTTCGCTGCCAAAGCTGTACATCGGCAAGGATTCTTCGACGATGACGCAGCGATTGGTTTTCTTGAAACTTTTGTAGACCAGTTCCATGTCCAGCGGCCGCAGCCAGCGCAGGTCAACCACTTCGGCTTCAATGCCGTCTCGCGCCAGTTCGCCGGCCGCCTGCAATGCCCAATCCACCCCGCGGGCATAAGCGACCAGGGTGACATGCGCGCCTTCGCGTTTGATGTCGCCCTTGCCAATCGGGATCAGGTAGTCGCTGTCATCAGGCATCGGCCCCGGTTTGGGATAAAGCGCGATGCTTTCGGTGAAGAGCGCCGGATTGTCATCGCGGATAACCGCCTTCAGCATGCCGTAAGCATCCATCGACGTCGAAGGACAGCCGACATAAATGCCGGGAAAGTGGGCGAATATCGGCTCGGGGGTATGCGAATGCGAGGCGGTCGCCTGATTGCCCCAGCCGCTGGCGGCGCGGTAGACCAGCGGCGCTTTGAACATCCCGTCAAAGAAATAGCGGACTTTGGCGGCGTGATTGACAATCGCATCCAAAGCCAGAAAGGCGAAGTTAATCGTCATAAACTCCGCCACCGGCCGCAAGCCGGCCATAGCCGCGCCGACAGCGAGACCGCCAATCGCCATTTCGCTGATAGGGGTATCGCGGACGCGCTTTTCGCCAAATTCTTCGAGGAAACCGCGCGTGACGCGGTGCGTTCCCTGCCACTTCGCCACCTCTTCGCCCATGACAAAGACATTCTCGTCGCGGCGCATCTCTTCCATGAGGGCCCTGCGGATAGCTTCCCGCATGGCGACATTTCTTGCTGCCATTGCATCTCCCTTATTAACAAAACCAGCGCCGGCCAGGCTGCTTAATCAATGCCGGCGCCAACGGTGTCATCGGTCTTATGAACCAAGTCAGAGCCGACATAGGTGTTTTGCATGAGCTCCCGCCAGCTGTTCGGCAATGGGCTGGCTTCGGCGAATTCAACCGATTCCCTGACGATGCGCTTGGCATCAGCCTGATGCTGGCGCAGGATGGCGGCAGCGTCCTGATATTGGCTTTCGATATGCGCCCGCAGGATATGGATGGGCTCTTTGTTTTCCTGCCAGGCTTTAAGCTCGGCGGACATATCATCGCGGGCATCATATTGTTTGTCGGATACGCCATGACCTCGATAGCGATAGGTCACATGCTCAATCACCGCCGGCCCCTGTTCGCGGGCATAAGCCACCGCCTGTGACGCCACTTGGTGCACCGCCAGCGCGTCCTGGGCGTCAACCCGTCCGAAACTCTTGATGTCATAAGCCGCGGCCTTGCGATGCAGTTCGGTCTGCCCACTGGCGCGGCGCACCTCGGTGCCCATCCCATAGCCATTGTTTTCGATAATCCAAATAACCGGCAGCTGCCAGATGGCGCTCATGTTAAGCGCTTCGTGGAAGTAGCCGTTGTTGGTGGCGCCGTCGCCGACATAGGTCATGGTCACATCATCCTTGCCGCGGTAACGGGATTCCAGCGCGATGCCGGCCGCCAGCGGCAGATGCCCGCCGACAATCGCATAGCCGCCCCAAAAATTATGGTCTTTGGAAGCCAAGTGCATCGAGCCGCCCTTGCCGCCGCTGGAGCCGGTTCGCTTGCCCATCATCTCGGCCATGATGACTTTCGGATCCATGCCCAAGATCAGGGCGATGCCATGGTCGCGGTAGGCGGTGATGACATGGTCGCTGGGGCGGAGCGCGGCGATAGAGCCGACGCCGCTGGCTTCATGCCCGCTGTAGAGGTGCATATAAACCCCGGTGATTCGCTTTGCTTCATAAAGCCGGTGGCAGGTCTCTTCAAATTCGCGGATGAGCGCCATCTGCCGATGCCAGTCGAGGAGCATCGCTTTGTCTGGTGATGCCATAGAGTTCCCTTTGATTTCAAGCTGTTCCAGCGTCATTTCGATTTCCCTGCGTCAAATGCGCCTAGTATAACATACAAACCGCAAGTTTTTGTATTCTGTTTTTTGGCGAGTGCTATCGAAGTCGGCTGGAACTCAAATCATTCATTTTCACCGCAGAGGCGCGAAGGACCATAGAAAAGCATAAATAAAAACTAAATTTCAGATTGATTTCATATTTCTAAAAATTGGTTCTTGACAAAGAAACAAGATTTATGTTATGGTATGTTCATCGAATAAATATCAATAGGGAGTACATCACAATGTACGAAATCCTGCTTTTGAAAGGCCAGCCCATCCACAATTCTATTAGAGGGGAGGCATTGGACACTTTTGTCGGAACGCTCAAGGTGAGCGAACTTATTGAACGATACCAGATTCCGCATAGGATTCATGCCAAAGATGAAGGGTATCAACGTAAGCCGAGCGCAAGCCGGGTCAACAAGTTGGCCCGAGACCTGCACAAGGGAAGGGTAGATTTGCCGACTTCTGTCCTGTTAAGCGTGCGGGACCCAGAACTGTCGCCGCAGCTTGATTCATCCGGCCGTTACATTCTGACGCTGCCAGCGAATGGAACGCGGCCTTTCTATGTCGTTGATGGCCAGCACCGTCTCGAAGCGCTGAAAAAGGTCATAGACGAAGACCCGGACAGCCCCTGGTTTGACTTCAAGATCCACGCGGTCATCATCTTTGGGGCAGACAAGGGGATAGAGATGGATCAGTTTCACACGGTCAACTCTAATGCCAAAAGCATCTCTACGGATCTCGCCCTGGATCTTCTCAAGACGCGAGCCAAGCAGGATGATAAGTTTAGGAAATATCTGATCGAAGAGGGCCAAGGGTGGAAGATCCTTTCCCAAGAACTGACAGAAAAAGTCTCTCAACGGCAGATGTGGAAAGGGAAGATTCGGTTTCCCAATGAGCCTAAAGGAAGGACACTCATCAATTCCAATTCGTTCGTTACTTCGCTAAAACGTACGCTTGAACAGGAGAACTTCGCTACATATCTGCCAGAACAGCGAGCAGATATTATCGACGCCTACTGGCAGGGAATAGCCGAAGCTATGCCAGAGTGCTTTGAAATCCCTGATGCCTACAACATTCAGAAGACTATAGGCGTATACGTGCTTCATTATCTCTTGCCTACAGTCTTGTCTTACGCGATCAGGTTTGGCAGTCCGGTCTATGAGTCGGAAACGTATCACAGGATATTTGACGAAACGTTGAACGGGTTGACTGGGGATAACCAAGTAGACGGGGAAGCGGTCGGGCCCGACTTCTGGAAGGTAGGCGCTGAAGGCGCATCCGGCACATACAGCAGCGGCGCCGGGCAACGCGTGCTAAGGGAGAAAATTAGAAGGGAGTTACAGGAAAACCTTAGCGGCCAACTTAGCTAAGGAGAGATTCAATAAGAGCGGGTCCAGCGTCTAAGCGCTGGGCCCCCTCACTGCGCGGCCTGCCCCTTGAAGAAAAGGCGCGAAACCAAAACCGCAATCGCGCCGCCGATAACCCCGGCGATGATGCCGCCAAAGGGCAGATGAATAAGCCCGACCCAGCCAAGCGCCGTCATCAGCAGCGAGCCAGCGAAGCCGCCGACCAAGCCCATGATGATGTTGCCAATCAAGCCATAGCCTTCGCCCGGCATGAGCTTGCCCGCTAGATAGCCGGTCAGGCCCCACACCGCCAGCGAAACCGCCAGCCCGATCAGTTTGCCCAGCAGACCCGACAGCAGCAGCGCGCCGACAGCCAGCGCGATGGCAATGACAATGCCGATGGTAAGGTTCATATTGGAATGCCTCCGTCTGTCCTGTTATTCCATTATACGGCAGTTTCGCGCTTGGGTTGCATCGCTTTTCGCGGTTTCGCATTTTTGCCGCGCTTACAGTATGATAAGGCAGTTTTGAATGCCAAATCCGTATGCTGAAGAAGGCTGTATTATGATCGAAGCCCCCGATAGCCAAATGCCTGAGCTAAGGCCGGACAATTTCATCAATCGCGAATTGAGCGCCATTGATTTTCAAAAACGGGTGCTGGCTTTGGCTGAAGATGAATCGACGCCGCTGCTGGAGCGGGTGAAATTCATCGCCATCGTCGGCAACAACCTGGATGAATTCTACATGGTGCGCGTCGCCGGCTATTTTCAAAAGCTGCACCTCGATAATCCCAAAACGCGGCCAGACAGCCTGACGCCGATGCAGCTGCTGCGGACGATCCGCGAAGAGGTGGCGGCATTGATCGCGCGGCAGCGGCGGGTGCGGCGGCATGTCTTTGGACTGCTGGCGCAAGAAGGCATCCACTTCGTTAAACCGCGTCAACTCAATCGCCATGAGCAGGATACCCTGTCGCATTATTTTAAGACCGAAGTGTTCCCGGTGCTGACGCCGCTGGCGGTGGATCATGCCCGCCCCTTCCCGTTTATCTCCAACCGCAGCCTCAATCTTGGGGTATATCTGGAGCGCGAAACCGATGATTTGGCATCAGGTTTTGATTTTGCCCGCATTAAAGTGCCGGTGGATGTCCTGCCGCGCATCGTCCAGCTGGAGACGGTGATGGCGGATTATGCCGGCGTCGATGGTGATGGCTGTCATTTTCTTTGGATTGAAGACATTATCGCCGAGCATCTGTCGGAGCTTTTTCCCGGCAT
This sequence comes from Phototrophicaceae bacterium, assembly GCA_965203755.1. GTDB lineage: Bacteria > Chloroflexota > Anaerolineae > Aggregatilineales > Phototrophicaceae > UBA6055. The sequence goes on from OZ241910.1 coordinate 2,375,817, forward strand.
GACCATCGCCGAAGCCTTTCCCTTCCGCATCCTGCGCGATGCCGATATTGATTATGAGCATGAGCAGGACGAAGACCTGCTGGATGTCAAGTCCATCATTGAGCAGGGGGTGCGCGAGCGCCGCTTCGGGTCGGTCGTGCGCTTGAGCGTCCCAGCCGGAATCAGCGACCGCATGCTTAGCCGCCTGACAAGCTCGCTGAAAGTCCCTTCAAACCGCGAAGTCTATGCCATCGAGGGCGAACTGGGGTCATCCGATTTGTTTGAAATGCTCCAGGTTGACCGCCCCGACCTCAAGGATCCGCCCTTTTCGCCGCGCCTGCCCGATCCCTTTGCCCAATCGCAGGATTTCTATGATGTCATCCGCGAGCAGGATGTCATCGTCCATCATCCTTATGATTCCTTTGCCCCCGTCGAAGATTTCTTCAAGCGGGCGGCGCATGACCCCGATGTGCTGGCGATCAAGGCGACGCTGTACCGCGTCGGCAAAAACTCGCCAGTCGTCAATGCGCTGATGGAAGCCCGCGACAATGGCAAACAAGTCACGGTGCTGGTCGAGCTCAAGGCGCGTTTCGATGAAGAGAACAACCTGGAATGGGTGACGGCGCTGGAAAAGAAAGGCGTCCATGTCGTCTATGGGGTCGAGGAACTGCCGGTGAAGACCCATGCCAAAGTATCGCTGGCGGTCCGCCGCGAAAAGGGCGGCATGCGGCGCTATGTTCATCTGGGCACCGGCAATTACAATGCCGTGACGGCGCGGCTGTACACCGATATTGGCCTCTTCACTTCCAACGAGCAGATCGCCGATGATGCCTCGCGGCTGTTTAACCGGCTGACCGGCTATGCGCCCGAAACAGCCTACAATCATCTGCTGGTCGCGCCTGAATACCTGAAAGATACTCTGATGGCTTTGATCGACAGCGAAATCGAAGCCGCCCGGCGCGGCCAGGATGCCTATCTGATTTTCAAGATGAATCAGCTGGAAGAGGACGAGATGATCCAGAAACTCTATGAAGCGTCGCAGGCAGGCGTGCGGATCGACTTGATTGTGCGCGGTCTGTGCTGTCTACGGCCCGGCGTTCCGGGGCTTAGCGAAACCATCAGAGTCAAAAGCATCGTCGGCCGTTATCTGGAACACAGCCGCATCTATTATTTTCGCAATGCGCCCGAACCGCGGCGGCTGTATCTGGGCAGCGCCGACCTGATGCGGCGCAACCTGCTCAACCGCGTCGAAGTGGTTTTCCCTATCCTGGATCCACGGATTCAATGGCGGACGCTGCGGATTTTGCAGACCAATCTGCTGGATGTCAAAAATGCCTGGATGCTGAATCATGAGGGCGGCTATGTCCGACTTTGGGACCAGGCAGACAGGCAGGCCTTTGATTCTCATGTGGCCTTTATGAAGAACAGCTTCGGCGTCGACGACATCCCCGCCGATGCGCGGTAAAAAGACTTTACCACAGAGGCGCAGAGAACACAGAGAAAATTAAATCGGCCTAAACAGGGCGACCAGCAGCGCGATAACGCTTATGATGATCGGCAGGGCAAACCTGATGAGTTCGGCGGCGCCGGTGAGACGGTGCTGCTTCTCGCTAAACCGCTTGATTTCTTTATGAATTTCGCTCATCTCACTGCGGAACAGGCTGGTCTGCTCGTCGATTTTGCTGTCGATTTTGCTGTTGATATCTTTCAGCATCTCGGCATTGACTTGCCGAACAAAGTCTTTGGTAGCCACGGATTCGAGGATGCCCTCAATACGGGAAATCCGCGTTTCGTGTGTTCCTGATTCGGTCGTCATAGCTGGTCACCCCCTGCTTTATATGCGCTCATGTATGCTAGCGTATTATAACATGTACATCATGCAGCGAATAGCCGCGGGTCTTGGCTGAATGATTGACCACAGAGGATTGCTTCAAGGCGGCCCGTCAATCTCGGTGTCGGCGGTGTTAAGCCCTTGCTAGCGATTGGGCGGCAGGCGGTACTGCACGGTATACATGAGAACCTGCTCCTCTTCTGGCGCAAGCTCCAGCCGAAATTCGATGGTTGAACCGTTCTGCCGCTCATAGGGCGCCGAACTGGCGATGATTTCCCAGTCGCTCCAGCGATAGAGCCGCTCCGGGACGCGAATAGTGACGGTTTCGCTGTCCTTGCGGCTGCGGAGGCGAATCTCGAAGGTCTCTTGAATGACATCGCGGGAGACGGTCTTGAAATCGGTCTGCGTCCGTTCGCCGGTCAGGTCAAAAGCCGTGCCCAGCAGGATGCGGACATCCTCGCCGCCGGCGGTGTGGTCGATGAGGTCTTCGCCGATCAGCAGCCCGGCGCCGTCGGCATCGGGCTGATAAACCCGAACCCGGCCGGCCGGCAGATCGGCGGCGGTGTTAAATTCCAGGAAGGTCAGGACGGCGCCTTGGTTGGAGCCGCCGTAATCGCCGGGATAATCAATCGGCGAGTAATAGGCGTCGACCGGCGGCGAACCATCAAAGACAAAAAAGCTGCTGGCGGCGATATCGGCGCCGCTGACAAATTCGATTTGCTTGGTTTCATTGCTGCCGATGGTGACGGCGCGGGCGACCTCGTAGAGTTGATATTCAGACAGTTCGCGCCGTTCAAGGCCGCCGCCGCCTATTCCGTCGGCATCAAATGCCAGCGCGCGGCTTTCGGCAAGCATGGGCTTGGGCTGGATCCGATTGATGTCGCCGGCGACCAGTTTGAGTCGCGCATCGCTGAAGCCGCGGCCGCTGCGGTTTTCGAGCGTGATCCAACTCTTGATGTCGAGTCTGCTGGCATCGGCCTCCAGCAGGATATTATAGTCGGCTGACCAGTTGATGCCGCCGGCCAGATAAGCTAGTTCAACGTCTTGAACGCCAGCGGCGGAACTGCTTAACAGCCATTGCAGGGTCGGACGGACGGTCACGGCATCAGGCTGCGCCGGAAAGCGGATATCGCGGGCGTTATGGCGGTTGATGACGGCGATCTCGCCGCCGTTCATCCGCAAAATCACTTCGCCATCGCGCTCGCCAAGCAGTTCGCCGCGGTAGACGGCGCCATCGGCGGCGGTGATGTGGATGGTTTCGTTGATATAGCGCGACAGCAGCGTCGCCGTATCAGCCAGATCATAGATGTAATGCTGCTCCAGCGCAAAGGTGCCGCCTGGATCGCTTAGCGATTGAAAGCTGACCGAAGTTGGGTCAATCGCGGCGGCGATATCGCTGATGCGGATGACATTGAGGCCTTCGTCGAGCGTCAGGCGGCGCTGGTCGCGGATTAGGGCTGCGCCGTGATTATAGACGGTGAGGGCGATGTCCCCGCTCGATTCCTGGGCGCCGGCAGACCACAGCCCGCCAAACAGCAAAGTGAAAAGTAAAACGAAACTCGGCTTTTGCACGCGGCTTCTCCTTAGATGTCGATGGTTTGGGAAAGCGCATTGACTTTGATGATGTATCGGCCGGATTCAAATGCGCCGTCAAGCTGAATCTCGCTTTGGTAGGACTGGAGTATCATCGGGCAGATAACATCGGCCGGCACCTGGCGGTAGACTTCGATTTTGATAATGTTGCCCTGGCGGAACTGCGCGATCTTCACCGGATATTCACAGCCGTCGGGATGTTCGCCGACGACATCAAGGCGGATTCGCATCGGAAAAGATTCGGTGACATGGGCGGTCACGCGGTTGATATGGGTCATCACTTTGATTGAATCGCTCATGGTTTGGGTCTCCCCTTCGTTAATGATGTAGGCATTCACTCCGAATAACGCATCCGCCGGCAGGTCGGTTGCGGAAAACGCGATGGTCTCGTCAAGCGGGAGCAGCATGGCTGGGCAAACTGCGCCTTCGGCGACTGGATTAAACGCGCCAATCAGGACGCTGGCCGCCGTTTGGCGCCGCGAATAAAGGACCGGCAGGTCACAGCCGACCGCATGGCTGCCCTGGACCGTCAGTTCATATCGCCGGCTTTCCTCGTCAGCCACAGCTGCCATCTGTATGGCGGCTTCATCAATGAGGACTTCCAGCAGGCTGGTTTCCTGGAAACCCAGTTTATCGCCTGGACGGAGCGAATCGCCGGCGGGCCAGGCGATCTCCCAAACCTGACTGTTGATGGTCAGATAAGGCGCGGGCGCATCCGCTGCCAGCATGAAGCTGATTTGAAATGGAGTCGCTTCGCGCGGGCAGGCGGCCGACAGCGGGATTTCGCGGTAGAGTTGAATATCGATGTTATGCGGATAGGCAGCCTGTTCGTTCCGCACATCAAACGCGCAGGCATCATTCTGAAAGCCAGTGACCGTCAGCTGCCATGCCGGGTCGGCGTCGGCTTCGCCTGCCAGCAGGACGGCGCTGATGTCGGTTACAGTCGGCGAAGCCCGATAGCTTGGCTGCGCTTCCTGCGCGGCGGCTGGCAGGCTGAACAGGAAGATCAGCAGACCGAGAATAAAACCTGATGTGTGCATCTTGCCTCCTTATTGCGTCTTGCTTGCTGGATGTTATGCCGCTGTCTGCCAGCCACCTTCGGCGAACCGCCAGATATCGAGCGCATGCGCGCTGTCATCCCAGTTTTCCGGGTGCGGAATGAGCGCCAGCCAGACTTTGCCGCCGCAGGCCGCCGCCGGTGTCTTGAGCGTGTGGATAAAGGCATCGCGCCCGCTTTGAAGCTGCGCCGCGATGATGAGCTTGTTTTCGGCCGCCCCGCCGATCAGTCGATTGAGGGCCGCGAGCGTCCGCCGAAGATCGCGCGAGAAGTCAATTTCGATTTGCCAGAGCGATGCCGCGATGTAATAGAAGGGTTCTTTTTTCCGGTCGGCGGTCTGACCGGTTTCGATGCGGCAGACCTGAATGTCATAGAGTCGATGTTCGGCGCCCAAGCCGTTTTGACGGCCGCGCCCATAAGCCGAAAAGACGCGCAGGTCGGCGTCGGCGAGCGCCGCTTGCAGCTGCGCCGCCAGCGACTTGAAAAAGACCCGTTCGCGGGCCCGCGCCAGCGCGGGCGGCGACGTGCCCATCACCAGCGCCGAGAGCGCATCGCTGTAGCTGTAGTGGATGATGTGTCGGATGTTCATGTTTTTATTATAGCCATAAATGACGGCGGCGGCACAAAAGGCGCGGCGGTGTTTATGTTATACTGCATGCGCTGACGGTTTTGAAAAGGCGAGGATGCCCTTGCGCGGCAGTTGGGAATTGAAGCGAGCGCCAATCCGCAGCTATAAAAAGCTGCCCAGACTCAGGCATCCCGCCGGCTATGTCTGTCTCATTCGGGATATGGATTATGGCAACCGCTATAAACTTGAACCGACGAATGATCCGGCGGCTCATCTTGATGATGTGAGGGCCGCGCTGCCCTTCAAAACCAAAATCGCCTACATCGCGAAAACCAATGATGCCGAAGCAGCCGAGCATTATTTGCACCGGCGCTATGCCCGGCGCAGCGCCAGGGACGAGTGGTTCGATCTGGATGACGCGCAGCTGCGGGAAATCCACAGCTTGACCGCGCCGGGACAGCATGATGCCGCCGATTGGCAAAGAGAAAGGGCTTTTGATTCAGAGGAGCCTTTGCCAGCCGCGCATAGCCTGGAGCGGCCGCCGGTGTCGTTAAAGGACCTGATATCGAATAGCTGTCAAACCGCGGCGCCCTCTCGTCGGTCTCAAGCGGCCGAGGAAAAAGCAGCTGGCTGGAATCGAGGCTGGCTGTATTTTTTCATCGGCGTCATTGTTCTTGCTGTGCTTGCGGCCGCTTTGGGCGCGCGTCTGGCGGCCAGCCGATTATCGGATTCACCAGGCAATCAAACCAACACCATTCGCAATACGAGATCATCGGCAAACCGCAGCAGCCCGCGCCCGACGGCAACGCGGGTGACGCTGACGCCGTATTATGTGACGGCGCCCGCGAATGTCCGCGCCTGCCCGCGGACAAGCTGCACAGTTCGCGCTACCTTGAATGCCGGTGTCAGGATACAGTCGTCGGGGCGCGTTCAGGGACAGCGAATCGGCGGGAACGATTATTGGATTCAATTCCAATACAATGGCAAGCCAGCTTACATCTATAGCGGCCTGGTGTCGTCGGCGCGTCCCGCCGCCAGTCCGACTCGCCGGCCGACCTCAACCAAGCGTCCGCCCGCGACCCCTACGCTAATGCCGACCGCAGCCGATACCGATATCCCAACGGCGACGGACACGCCGACGTCAACCCATACACCAACATTGACCGCCCCGCCGACAGCCGCCGCCGCAGCTGGGGCGACTATGTATGTGACGACCCGCGGTAACATGAGCGCCCGCGTGCGCGCCTGCCCGGGGACCGCTTGCGGCATCATCGGCGGATTAAATCCCGGCGCCAACATACAAGCGCTGGGACGGGTTAAGGGTGAAGCGGTCAATGGGAACAGCGAGTGGATTGAGTTCAGGCATGGCGGTGAAGCGGCTTACATCCACGGCAGCCTTGTATCGCCCAATCGCCCGAACCCGTAACCTCTATTATAGCCGCAAAAGATTTTTCGGCGCGCGGGCAGGGTTGGGGATTGATATTCGCTTCATAGCGTGTTATTATTGTAATAAGGAACTTGGCAGAGAAACATCAATTAAAGGACGACAGCCTATGATTACGGCCTTTCTCATAACATGTTGTCTCATCTATATTATCGAGGGCCTGATAAACCCTTCGAAAAAGTCGGGATTGTCGAATGTTTCAGTTTGTGATTATCAAAATCTGCCCAGGCTTTCGGGGCGCGCTGGTTATGTCTATGTTGTTAGAGACCGGCGCACTGGCAACCATAAAATCGGATATACGAAAAATCCCAGTCGTCGTCTCCGCGAATTGCAGAGAGCTTCGCGAGGGCGATTAACATATGTTCGCCTTATGGAAGCACGCGATGCTTTTGCAGCTGAACAGGACTTGCACAGGCGATACAGCGGCGCTCGAATTCGACCAGATTGGGAGTGGTTTAGGTTAAGCCATGCTCAAGTACAGGCAATCGGAGGGGCTGGCGCCGCGGCAGTCAATGCAAGAATCGAGAATGTGTCATCTGATAAAGCCAAGCGTTCCGAGAAAAAAGCAAACAAATGGAAAAGCGGCTGTCTGTATGTTTTTATTGGGTTCATCATACTGTCTGTGTTTTCTGCTCCCTATTCAACAAGTAGAAGAGCAACATATCCAAATCGCACAACATACACGGCACGCACACAAAAGCCGAGAACAGCAAGCTATTATGTAACATCTCCCAATCCTCATGTTCGCGCCTGTCCAAGCACGGCCTGCCCCTCTATTGGCGGGTTGGTGCGCGGAGATCGCATTCAAGTGCTGGGTCGAGTCGGCGGTGAAAAGCCCGAAGGCTACGGCAGTCGTATGTGGGTTAAATTCAGGTATAACGATACCGTCGCTTACATCCACAGCAGCCTTGTATCGACGAAAAGACCAAACCAGTGACTTCTGTGGTAAAATGCAAACATACGATATCGCAGAGGAACAGCCCATGCCTGAAATAGCCGAACTGCGCCAATGTTGATGCTGGCATGGAAAATTGCGCCGGCGCTTGGTCAGTTGCAATCAAGGCCGGCGCGTTTTGTCTGATGATTCGCTGGAGGCTTGAATGAAACTCTATTCGTGGAATGTCAATGGCATCCGCGCCGCCCAGAAAAAGGGCTTTTTGGATTGGTTTTATGCCGCGCAGCCGGATGTACTGACCGTGCAAGAGACCAAAGCCCGGCCGGAACAGCTGGATGATGAACTGCGTCAGCCGCAGGGGTATCACAGCTATTGGGTCAGCGCCGAGAAAAAGGGGTATAGCGGGGTTGGACTCTACAGCAAGATCGAGCCGAAGGATGTTAGGCTTGGTTTGGGGATTGAGAAGTTCGACAGTGAAGGGCGCACGATTATTGCCGAATATAATGATTTTACCTTGATGACCACCTATTTGCCCAACGGCGGCCGCGACCACAGCCGCGTGCCTTTCAAGATGGCCTATAAAGAAGCCTTTCTTGATTATGCCAATGCTTTGCGCGCGGCGGGCGAGGCGGTTGTTTTCGCCGGCGACATCAACACGGCGCACAACGAAATTGATCTGGCGCGTCCCAAGCAAAATCGCAAAACGACCGGTTTCCTGCGCCAAGAGCGCGACTGGATGGACAAGGTGGCGGCGCAGGGATATATCGACATCTATCGGGCGCTGAATCCGGATAAGGAAGGCGCGTATTCCTGGTGGTCGATGCGTAGCGGCGCGCGGCAGCGCAACATTGGCTGGCGGATTGATTATTTTTTCATCTCACCAGACCTGCGCGGTAAAGTGGCGGCGGCCGAGATTCACGCTGATGTGCCCGGCAGCGACCATTGCCCGATCAGCCTGTCGCTTGCGCTTTAGCTGCTATCGAGCGCGAAAATCCAATTCGCGAAGTAGCGCGAAGGTATCAATACATCGTATATTCAACTGGTCGCAGACATCGGGTATTCTTCTGTTTGCCCGTTTCGCGCTTGGTTTCGATGCTTCCAGAGTAACAGCACATCTGTCTGGACTTGCCATAGCATAGGCAATTAAAAACGGATCGCAGCCCAGTTTATGGGTCTCATCATCGGTGAGGTCCTTGGCATAGCCCTGTTCTATGACCTTGTTGACAAGCAATATATCGACATTCTCATCCAGCAGCAGGGTTTTTTTGTTCTTTTTAACCCACTTAAACAGTTCGCCTTCTTTTTTACCAGCTTCAATCTCTCCCAGAATTTCATAGGGTATTTTAATGCGCCCGTTCTCTGCATTGTCTATAATCCATTCCCAGAATTGCGGCACGCGCGCAATGGGATAATAAGTGTTATGCGCGGTTATCAAGACATTGGCATCCAGCAAATATAACACTAGCTTCTCTTTCCAGCTGGCGCGGGATTCAGGATTGCTTCGACTCTTCGCGGCTTTACGCCAAGGATAATCCCGGCCTTGCTGGGGGTGAGCATCCCGGCGTCCATTGAACGGCGGGCCAGGCTGATAAGGGGTTTTCCAAGAGAACTGCGATGAACAGCATTAGGATTCGGCCCACCCTTTCGATCTTTTTCCCTCGTGTTCTGTTCGATTCTCTCTTTGGCATATCTATCCTGTAATTCCTGCCAGCGAGTCCAGCTAATTTTATTGTCCAAGCGCAAGTTGTAAGCCACCATCGCCCGACTGATGTTTCTCTCTTCAGCAAAGTCACTAATCACCGAAACCGCATCCTCAAACTTGGCATTTTGAATAGATGCGATTTCATTCAACTCATGCCGCTGCAGGAGCAGGGCAGCCGCCACTTGATTGCAAAACTTTTCTATTTCCAATTCGCCCCATACATCGCTGACGCCGCTAGCGCCTAACCACAGATGGGCAAGCTCATGCAAGGCAGTGAAAGACCATGCGGATCTGGCATCTTCTTTGTTGATGACGATAAAGGGCGCGATGGGGTCAGCGATGGCAAATCCCCGAAATACTTCGACCGGGATGGCTGTATCGTGACTTCCCAAATTATTTATCATCAGCAGGAATATGCCCTTGCTTTCGATGCGCTCGCGAAGATAAGCGAATGCGCTTGAAACTGTCTTTCTCGCTCTGAATCGCTTGAGGTCAAATTGCAAGGTTTTGGCGATGCTCTGCGCGACTTTCTCATAACCCATTGACATATTCGCTGAATTGATAAAAGGCAGCGGCCGCGCCTCTTCCTCTTCCAGCAAATCGCGTGCCAAGCTCTGCGCGGCCAGCAGGTTGCGAAGCAGTATATCTAAATGGGCGTTGTGTTTTGGGTCGGTATGCTGTGGCAGAGTGCGAAAGTCTTGCCCTCGGTCACCTTTGCGCGGCGGCTGATTGAGATAGAATGCCAATAAAGGCTGCCGATATTTCTCGGACATTTTACTTAATTGGGCGCGGGAAGGCGCTTTTTCGCCGCTTTCCAGCAGTTCAAGTTTTTCAATGGCTGTGTGTTTCTTGGTATCGCCTAGATTAAGTTTTTTGGCTGCTTCTTCTAAGGACAAACCGGCGGTTTCCCGCGCCCATATCAGATTTGCAGGATTTACAGCAACCATGATCATCATCCCAATTGGATAGCGAAACTATAACATTGCTGAACAATTTTGCCAATATCCGCTTGGCATCTGCGCCGAACCTAAGACTGTCAAGCCCAGGCATTCTTTGATATGCTGATATTCCAACCAAAATTAGAAGGAGTCTTGCATGGCGAAACAATACCGCCGCCCGCCGGCGATGATGATTGACCCCAAAAAAACCTACCGCGCCCGGATGGATACCAGCAAAGGCATGATCGAGATCGACTTGTACGCCGACCGCGCCCCGATAACGGTCAATAACTTTGTGTTTCTTGCCGAAGAGGGCTTTTATGACGGCGTGATTTTCCACCGCGTGCTGGAAGGGTTTATGGCGCAGGGCGGCGACCCGACCGGCGCCGGCCGCGGCGGCCCGGGCTATCGCTGGGATGATGAAGCGGCGGCTTTGCGTATCCGCCATGATGCTCCCGGCGCCCTCAGCATGGCGAACGCCGGCCCGAATACCAATGGCTCGCAGTTCTTCATCACCTTTACCGCCACGCCGCATCTTGATGGCCGCCATGCTGTGTTTGGGCGCGTCGCCAATGACGAGAGCCTGAAAGTCTTGAATTCGCTGCAGCGGGTGGATCCACAGCGCCCCAACCGCTCGATTATTCCTGATAAAATCAAGACGGTGGTCATTGAAGCGCGCTAATCCAAAGGGGGCGTCTCGCTGTTGGAATAACCGACTCAATCAGCCGGGGCTTTTGTCGGCGCGCTTGGGTCGGCTCAAAACATACAGGGCGGTCATCAGCGCGATAAACCACCAGTTAGTGAAGGCAAAGCGGCTCCAAAACGGAATGTCGTCGCCGATGCCATAACCCATGTGCGCCAGTATGCCGGTCGCGGCGGCGACTGCCATGATTCGGGAATGTTGGGACTGGCCGCGGAAACTTTGAACCGCCATAAAAGCGACGGCGCCATACCATGCCAAAAACAGGAACAGCCCCATCACCCCCAAATCAGCCCCCATTTGCAAAAAGATATTGTGGGCGTGCGGCAGGATGCGGTTGTTGATGGCATAATGGCGGACGGCGTATTCTTCCCGCTCAACCATGCTGCGGTAGGTGGAAATGCCGCTGCCGGTCGCTGGATAATCCCGAATCATCCGCACGGCCCGATCCCAAATCTCGAAGCGGGTGAAAAGAGAATGCTCGTCCCGCTGGCTTAGATCAGCGACCGACGATTCGTCGGGGGCTGATGTCCAGGAGGCGATGTCGGCGGGTGAGATATTGAACACAAGCAGTACCCCCAGCAGTGCCGACAAGCTCCAGAGCGCGATGACGATGCCCTTGAGTCGCCAGCCGGGCAGCAGCATGACCAGCGCAATCAATAAAGCGACAAATGTGCCGACTAATGCGAAACGGCTTTGGCCCAGGATCAGCGCCGTCAAGCTCAATATAAAACCAAGCAGGCTGCCCCAGCGCGTCAGGCTGGCGATGACGCGGCCTTCGGTTTCGCGGCGGGTGACAAAAGAGCCAATCGCGACCGTCAGCATAAACGGGGGGAAATAGCTTAGCGCGCCGGCGATTTCGTTCGGATTGAAACTAAGCTGCATATCGGGCATGAACCGTTTGGCGTCCAGCTTGGGCAGGATGTCAACCATAAAGCGAAACGGCGCCAGTTTGCCGGGTATGATCGTCCATTGGGATGCGACCAATGCCGCCAGGCTTATCAAAATCCCCAGTCCGATGGTCGCGAGTATCAAGTGACGCCAATGCTGATGTTGCCGAGCATGATCGACGAAGTAAAAAACCATGAATATGCCGAGAAAATAGCGGCAGGCCACAACCAGGTATTCGGCCCGCGGCAGCGGGGCGGCATAGAAATTATAAATGCTGATGGGCACAAAGAGCAGGAGAGACAGGTCAAGCGCGGTGCCGGTGAACACGCGCCGCCGCGCCAGCCAGCGCAAGCCATAGAACGGCAGGGCGAACACCAGCAAAAAGACATAGCGGTCGCGTATGGGCGGGCTGATATGCCAGTAGGCGAAGATCATGACCGCTATCCAGACCCATTCAAGGCGGAGCAGCGATTCGGCGGCGCGGCGCGGGGAAAACAGCCCTGACTTGATTTGCGGTCGCGTGAGTTTTTTCAAAATGAGAGCTGCCTTTCATTGCAGCCGGATGGGCAAGACGCTATAATATACAGCATAACCATTATAGTGTCATTTCCCGATTCAGCAAAATGCAGGTGTTGATGATGCCATCGCCTCAACCGCCGCCGCGCCGGGCGCGATTCGCCGAAGACTTTCCGCCAGCAGGCCGTTCATCGGATCACAAGGGTATGCTGATGGCGGCGGTCGTTATGGTCATTGTCGGCTGGGGCGGGCTGGCGCAGTTGATTATGACAGCCCGGCCGCGCATCGGCGGCGAGATCTGGCTTTTTTTCATTTTATTGCAGATTGCGGTGACCGGAACAGCTATCCCGGTCGTGCGCTGTTTGAGTATGCGCTTCAAGCCGGCCGCGGCCGCGCCGCCGCTGGCTGGCGTGATTGTTCGCCGGAGCGTGTGGATTGGCATGATGGCCGCCGCCTGCGCCTGGCTCTTGATTCCGCGGGCGTTTTCGCTGTCCTTTGTCCTCATCTTGCTGCTGCTGTTTGTGGTCATCGAAATTTTCCTGCGTAACCGGGAACCGACCAATGAAAGATAAACATACCCGGCTCCGCCGACTGCCGTCTGTCGATGGCCTGCTGGCGCAGGATTTGATGCAAGACCTGATGCAGACCTACAGCCGCGCGCTGGTGGTGGATGCGATTCGGGTGAACCTGGAGGAAGCGCGGCGGCATATCTTGCAGGCGAAACCGTTTGACCTGGGCGAAAGCGCCTTGCTGGAGCGGATCGCGGATTATCTGCGGCGGCGGCTTCAGCCGCGGCTGCGGCCGGTGATTAATGCCACTGGGGTGATTCTGCATACCAATTTGGGGCGGGCCTTGCTGTCCAAAGCGGCGCAGCAGGCGATGCTGGCGGCGGCCGGCGCCTACAGCACCTTGGAATTTGACCTTGATCGGGGAACGCGCGGCAGCCGCCTGCTTCATGCCAGCCAACTCCTGCGCGACCTGACGGGGGCGGAGGATGCGATTGTCCTCAACAACAATGCCGCCGCCCTGATTCTGATCCTGCGGGCTTTGGCCGCCGAGCGCGAAGTGGTCATTTCACGCGGGCAGCTGGTCGAGATTGGCGGTGGATTTCGGATCCCGGCGATCATGCGGGAAAGCGGCGCCCGACTGGTTGAGGTTGGCGCGACCAACCGAACCCGCATCGCCGATTTCGCCGCCGCCGCGAGTGAACAAACAGCGATGTTCCTGCGGATTCACGCTTCCAACTTCAAGCAGGTGGGTTTTGTCGAGCAGCCATCCTGGCGCGAGCTCGTCGAGACCGCCCATCAGCATGGCTTGCTGGCGGTGGATGACCTCGGCAGCGGCGCGCTGATGGATACGGCGCGGTTTGGATTGGACAGCGAGCCGACCATTCAGGAAAGCATCCAGGCCGGCGCCGATTTGGTCTGCTTTAGCGGCGACAAGCTCTTGGGCGGGCCGCAGGCGGGCATTATTATTGGAAAACAGGCCGCGCTTGCCAAGCTGAAAACACATCCTCTGACGCGGGCGCTGCGAGTGGACAAACTAACCTATGCCGCCTTGACCGCCACCTTGGAACACTATCGGCGCGGCGAAGCCTTGGCGCGCGTTCCGGTCTGGCGGATGATATCGCGTTCGCTGGACGAAATCACCGCCCAGGCCGGATATTGGGCTGAACGGACTGGCGGCGCGGTGGCGGCGGGAAATTCAACCGTGGGCGGCGGCAGTTTGCCGGGCGCGTCTTTGCCGACGGCGCTGCTGGCTGTCGATGCGCCGGCGCCGCATGATTTCATGGCGCGGCTACGCCAGGCCGACCCGCCGGTGATTGCCCGGATTGCCGGCGGGCGCGTCTTGTTTGACCCCCGCACCGTGCTGCCCGAACAGGAAGCGGACTTTATGGGCGCTTTGCTGCCCCTGCTGTCCGAACAGAAAGGAATAAGCTGATGAAAGCCGATCTTGACCGCCTGATGCAGGCGCGGCAGCTGGACGGATTGATTGTCACTGGGGGCGAAGAGTTCAATACCGTCCGTCATTATCTGTGCCGCGGCGCCCAGATTACGCGCGGCTCCATTTTTAAGCTGCGCGGGCGGCGGCCGCTGCTGGTGTGCAATCGGATGGAGCTTGAAGAGGCGCAGAAAAGCGGTTTGTCGGTGCAGACCGATGCGGAGCTTGGCTATGATGACATTCTCAAGGCGGCCGAGGGCGATGCGGTCAAGGCGGCCGCCCGGCTCTGGACGAAAATCCTGGCGCGGCTGGGGCTGACCGCCGGGCGCATCGGCTTGTACGGCGCCTGGCAGGTCAATAAGACCATCGCCCTGTACCGCGTTCTGCTGGCGGAGATGAATCAGTATGACTTTGTCGCCGAAGCCGCGCCGACTCTGTTTGATGAAGCCATGCTGACCAAAGATGAGGATGAAATCAGCCGCATCCAATCGGTGGCCAAGCGCGCGAATGCCGTTATGGAAATCGCTTGGGATTATATCGCCGGCTTGAAAGCGGATGGCGGCTTCCTGCTGGATGCGGACGGAAAACGGGTGACTGTCGGCGACATCAAGAGCCTGGCACGGCGGGAGTTGATGGCGCGCGGGCTGGAAGACACCGGCATGATTTTCGCGCCGGGGCGCGACGGCGGCTTTCCGCACAGCCGCGGCGAAGCCGAAATGCCGCTGCGAACCGGTCAGGCGATTGTGTTTGACCTGTTCCCGCGCGAGCCGGGCGGCGGCTATCACCATGATATCACGCGGACCTGGTGTATCGCTTATGCGCCGGCGGAGGTGCGAAAGGTTTATGATACGGTGATGACCGCCTTTGACATATCGGTCGCGAGCTTTGGCATCGACAAGCCGACGCACTTGATGCAGGAGGCGGTTCTGGATTATTTTGAGGCTGAAGGCCATCCGACCACCCGCTCAAACCCGCGCACAATGGAAGGCTATGTGCACAGCCTTGGGCACGGCGTCGGCATCGACATCCACGAGCATTTTTCCATCAGCCACCTGCGCCGCCGCGACCGTTTTCAGATCGGCAATGTCTTCTCGATTGAGCCTGGCTTGTATTATCCTGACCGTGGTTTTGGCATGCGGGTTGAAGATACTTTCATGGTTGACGCCAATGGCGAACTGGTCTCTCTGACCTCTTTTCGCAAAGATTTGGTGATACCGCTCAAAGAGTCAGATGAGATAGGCCATGAATGCCAGAAGTAACTATAATATAGCTGTGAACTTGACTGCTCCGAAGCATTGCTGGAACTGCATTGAGCGAACAGAAAGGGCGCGCTGCATGCGATGTGATGCGCCCATTGGCAGAAAATGCCGTATAATGAATAGACTAAGCTGTGATTTCAGGATAACGCGATGCCAGCGAAGACAGATGCCTTGTGCGATGACATAAACGAATTGATGAAAACCGGGGTTTTCAGCGAAGTCGCTGACCGCTGCCATGTCGAGTTGACTATGGCGCGGCGCGAAAATCATCACAGCATCGAGGTGGTGGCTTTATTGGGTTTGGCGCAGGCGCAGTGTTCGCTGGGGCATTTTGACTTTGCCCGCGATTATGTCAATCAGGCGATTGAACTTGCCGAGCAGATCCATTCCACCAGCTTGATGGTGGATGCCTTGACGGTACGGGCGCGGGTTGCCCGCGAAGGATACTTCCAAACCAGCGAGGCTTTTGACGATTATCACTTGGCTGTTGCTTACGCCTTTGAAGCCGGAGATATGCGCCGCTATGGTCAATCCCTTCTGGGGCTGGGCGAAATCGCCTCGCAGCCGCGGGATTCGAGCAAACACGCCTGGAAAGTCATTGATATTGCCCGTGAACTCAATGACGCCCAGCTGGAAGCCCGCGCCATCCTGCTGCTGTCGAACGCCTTGATCCGCAAGGGCGATTACAGCAAGGCGAACGACGGTTTATTGGTCGCCCGGCAAAAAGCGCAGGCTGCCGAAGACCGCCTCTTGGAAAGCGCCGTTATCGGACAGCAGGGCGTCGTGCTGGCTCAACGCGGCGACAGCTTTCAGAAAGGCATCGCCCAGCAGCTGACGGCCTTGGAAGTCGCCCGCGGCATGGAAGCGATTTTCCATGAATTTATGCGCCTGTACACCTTGGCTGTGACTATGCTTTCGGCGCATGATGCCGGCGAAGCGCGAAACTATTTTGACCAAATGCTGGCGCTTTCGCAGGATGTTCAGCACAAGCCTTACGAGATGTACACCTTGGGCATGCTTGGACAGTGGCAGGAAATGAATCAAAAGCCGGATATCGCCCTTTCTTATTATCGCCAGGCCGCCGATATCGCCCGTGAAGTCAAGAACCCGGCTTATGAGGCGCGTTATCTGTACGCGCTGGGTTCGGTTGAGCAGTCGCGCCGCGATTTCGCCAGCGCCCGACAGCATTATAATGAAGCGCGGATGATCTACAGGTCTCTGGATGACAGACGCAATGCCACCCGCGTGAGCGCATCCATTGTCTACACCTACCTGCTGGCTTTAGCCAGCCGCATCCTGAAGCTGATCGGTATTCAGTCCAGCAGTTCGGACTAACCCTTCTCGGCCTGCTTCAGCCCCAGATCCAGCTAGCCATCGAATGTCTGGCGGACAAGCTCGCCTTTGCGCCACAGTGATGTCAGGCGAATGGAGGGATAAAACACCAGCGGCGGCAGATCGCCGCGCGTGAACCAGCCGACTGCATCGGCATCATCGCCGGCCAGGGGCTTGCCATTGATGATGGAAGCGCGGTAGGCAATCACAATGTCCGCCAGGCCGTGGTCGCGTTTGGGATAAACCGCCAATAATTCGTCAATTCTGATGTGCAGATGAGTTTCTTCCAGGGTCTCGCGGATGGCGGCATCTTCCGGCGCTTCGTCATAATCGACAAAGCCGGCCGGCAATGCCCATTTCCCTTTGCCCGGCTCCATCCGGCGCCGAATGAGCAAAACCTGCTGATTCTGTTCGATGAACACCACCACAGCCACTTTGGGGTCAAAGTAAATCGGCTGTTCGCAATCGGCGCAATAGGGACGAACGCGCCCGGTGTGAAGTTTTGAGATTAAGGGGCGGCCGCACATTGGACAATAATTGGCGCTTCGCGTCATTTTAGCCTCCGTTTCGCCAGGAGATGCGGACATCATCCGAAGGCATCTGGTTTGCTATTGACAATCCCGATTCACAGACGTAAACTGTTTTCCCATCAGCCGGAGTGGCGGAATTGGCAGACGCGCACGACTCAAACTCGTGTACCTTCGGGTGTGTGGGTTCGACTCCCACCTCCGGCAGCTTCAGTCAATCAGCGGCGGCGCTTGATGCTTCCCGTTAAGAGCGCCGGCGCCATTTCGTCTCGGATTCGCCAGCTTGTTGGTTTTCAAAGCGCGCCAGCGTGAACAGCCAGTCTGAAAGCCGGTTGATATAAGCGATGATGCAGTCATTGATGTCGGCCTCTTGCCGCAATGCTGTGACAGCCCGTTCGGCGCGGCGGCAGACCGTTCGCGCCAGGTGCAGCTGGGCGGCTGTGAATGTCCCGCCCGGCAGGATGAAATGTTTAAGGGGGGCTAGCTCGGCTGTCATCTGGTCAATGATATCTTCCAGCCATTTGACCTGACTTGGCTTGACCCGCGCCACCCAATCCGACTTGGCATCCAGCGGAGTCGCAAGGTCGGCGCCGAGATGAAACAGCTGCTGCTGAACTTCTTCCAGCCAGCGGTCGGTTTGCGGGCTTGGCTTGGCTGCGCGGACAACTCCCAGAATGGAATTCAGTTCGTCGACCGCGCCATAGGCTTCGACGCGGCGATGATGCTTTGGGACGCGCCCGCCGCTGAATAAGGCTGTATCGCCTTGGTCGCCGGTTTTGGTATAGATTTTCATGTTATCGCGCTTTCTATTGAAGGCGGTGACCGCCGCCAGCTGTCGATGAGCTTAACCGCCGCGACCGAAGCGAAGATAAGCAGGGGAACTTCAATCGGGAACAGATAGCGCGGCAATGCCAGCAGGAAAAAGTGAATCAAGACTGTATAAGCCGCAAATCCAGCCAATGGCAGGGTCATGCGCCAGGATCGCCGCGCCAGCCACATACCGGTCAGCCCAAGGACAATGGCGGCGTAATGAAATATCCAGACAGCGAATTTGACCGCGAAGCCCTCAATCTGCGTTAATTGAACAAAGCCGTTTATGGTTCGGTCGCTGTGCAGCCAATCCCGGGCTTTATCGCGAATGCTGACGCTGCCCAATGGCGTCGTGCCGTGCGGCTGAAGGACCGAAGCCGCCAATTCCTCAAAGCGGAGCCGGGCAAACCCGCCAAGGTCGCCGTCAATGCTTGCCGCGATCTGCTCGGCATAGGTCGCGGCGGCATGGTGAAATTTACAGTCAACCTCACATCCTTCGGGACGCGCCGCATCTGTGTTTTCCAACAGCAGGGCATCATTGACCGCCGGTGAGCCATCGTTGGTGACCGCGGCGCGCCACAGCGCCGGCATAAACTGATCGCTCACGATAATAAAACGTCCCCACATCCCCAGACTGTAAATCGTCCAGGTGGAGGTCATGGCGGCGTAGACAAACAGCAGCAGCAGGCTCCTCCCAAGCCATACCCCGGCTCTGCGGCGGTATCCGACCATGACCATGTGCATCGCGATGCCAATGGGAAAAAGCAGAAAAACGGCGCGGGTCAAAGTCGCCAGTCCGAAGGCCAGCCCGGTCAATGCAATCGCCGCCGCCGGCGACAATCGGTTAGGCGAAGCCGCTTTGTCAGCGTGAATCACATATTCGCCGTAAAGCCATAATCCGATAACCGCGAAGAAGATATAGAACGTTTCAGTGGCGATATTGGCGGGCTCGATGATGAATGCGGGGTGAAATGCGATGAACGCCGCCGCGGCGATGCCGGCGCGGGAGTCGCCGGTGATGACCGTCCCCAGTCGGCAGGCTGGATAAGCGGTCGCGATCCCAATCATACATTGGACAAGGCGCATCATGACGATGGTCTCGCGTTCTGGCAGAAACTGCTGGAAGAGGCCGGCATACAGGATATAGAAGGGCGGAGTCGGTATGGCCGACAGGTAAAAGGCTATGCCGCGAATCCACCCATGCTCTTGACCGCTAAAGAAACCCCAGCCGTTGGCGAGATACCAAGCGCTGTCGCCGCCGCTCCCGCCATAGAACAAATGCACAGTAGGCTGCGCCAAAGCATAGCCGAACCGCAGCAGCAGCCCGGCGATGAGGATGAACCACAGCCAGCGCGCATATCGTTTCTCGACGTGCATGGGACTCATTTCGACTCTACCGGCAGCGACCCATACATGATAGTATTGGAGATGAGAAAAGGCAAGGCTGGCGCACAGGGCGCGGGATGCCTTATGGTCAAATGTACAGCCAGACGAGTCGCATTCGAGGAGTGAACCCAGCCATGCCGCAGTACGATTATCGCTGCAAGCATTGTCATCAGCGTTTTGCCTTGCTTTATAAGACCTATGCTGTCTACGACGCCGCCAGTCCGAAATGCCCTCACTGCGGCGGAACAGAACTGTCGCGGCTTATTACCCGCGTGGCGATTGCCAAGCCCAATCGAGACTATTCCAGAATGTCGTCGAATGAGATGCTGTCGGTGCTGGAAACCGGCGACGAGCATCAAGTAAATGAAATGTTCCAGCAGGTCGGCGGCGGTCATCCGGCGATGGCGGCGCCGGCGCATCAAATGAGCCGGGAATCGCTGAAGGAAGAGGACATCAGTCGCGCCGAAACCGACAAAAAACAAACTCCGGCCAAGCCTTAGCATCGTTCCCGCTGTCCGAAAAACCGCGGCTGTTTATCCGCCGGCTGTTTGGGCTATAGATACCAATCGCGCAGCGCGTCGCGCACCTCGTCAATAATGGATTCCCAAGGAAATTCAGGAACGCGCGTAATCGTCAGACAATTTTCTGCAATAGTTAATTTTTGGATGCCATCAACAGCTGTGAACAGCATCTGCGCCACCGGCGAGCCGACTTCGCCTTCCTGCGGGGTGGCATAATGCTCTTCGCCCTCATCGGTCAGAATCTGATTGATGAATAAATCGACAGCCTCTGAATAATCGGTGAATTCAACGTCTACAGTTACATATTCGGACATAATCTCACCCCGTTCAACAGTTCCTTAGACTCATTCCCGATTTTATGCCGGCGCTTGCGGGGCGGGCTGCTGCTGCGTAATGCAGTGAATGTTTCCGCCGCCCAAAAGTATTTCGCGGGCATACAGACCGATGACCTCGTGATTTGGGAAGAGCGCCGCCAGTTTGTTCAGCGCATCGATATCGCGCCGATCATCGAATTGCGGCACGATAAGGCCGCCATTGGCAATATAAAAATTGATGTACGACCCCGCCAGCCGTTCGCCCTCCGGGCGCAGAAACGCGGTATCCACCACATCCAGCCCCTGCGCCTCTTCGGCTGTCATCGTCATCGGCGTCGGCTGGTGGATTTTATGGATCTCCAGCGTCCGTCCCTGTGCATCGGTCGCTGTCTGGAGGACTTCATGCGCTTGGGCGGAACGTTCGTATTGCGGGTCGGTCGGATCATCCGTCCAGGTCAAAGCCACGACGCCGGGGCGAACAAAACAGCACAGATTGTCAATATGTCCGTCGGTTTCGTCTTCATAGACGCCGCGCGGCAGCCAGATGATTTTCTCGATGCCCAGATAATTTTGCAGCGCGTGTTCAATGTCGCTTCGGGATAAAGTCGGGTTGCGGTTAGGATGCAGCAGGCATTGTTCAATGGTGAGCAGGGTGCCTTGTCCATCAACATGAATCGCCCCGCCCTCCATCACCAAGGGGGCTTGATAGCGGTCAAGCGATTCGATTTCGAGCATTTTCAGGGCGACGAGATCATCTTTATCCCAAGGGAAGTACATCATTTTATCCAGGCCGCCCCAGGCATTGAAACGCCAATCGATGCCGCGCACATCGCCCTGGTCATTGACGACGAAAGTCGCGCCGCAGTCGCGCATCCAAGCGTCATTATTGGAAAGCTCGACCACCCGAACCGGCGGCGGCAGCATCGCCCGCGCATTTTCATATTGATCAGGGTTGACCCCCATCGTCACGGCTTCAAACCGCGCGATGGCGGCCGCGGCTTCGACAAATGCCCGCTGCGCCGGCTTGCCGCCATCGCGCCAGGTATCGGGACGCTGCGGCCAGAGCATCCAGCAGCCGGCGTGCCATTCCCATTCGGCCGGCATCCGAAAGCCATCGGCGCGCGGCTTTGAATGAATTAATCTTGACATGGCGCGTCTCCGTTTCGCCAGACCTTTGATTTGGAATGGATATTATGCCTTGCCGCGCCGATTCAGTGACAGGCTGAATCTGAACGCAAAAAGGGAAATGCTGGCACAGTCATAGTACAATAATCAGTTGGGCATTGCCTTTAGATCAGACAGATGGCTGGGATGATTTTATGGACCTTCGCGCGATCTCACCTTTGGACGGACGCTATGGCGGCAAAACAAAACCACTGCGAGAAACGGTTTCGGAATGGGCTTTGATGAAGTACCGCGTCATGGTTGAACTGCGCTGGTTAATCATGATGTCCGAACGCGGGGATATCGCTCATGTGCGCCAGTTTGAAGCCGGCGAGATTCATTTTCTCAAGACGCTGGTGGATGATTTTGATGATGAATCCGCCGCCCGAATCAAGTCCATTGAAGCGGCGGTGAATCACGACGTCAAGGCAGTTGAGTATTACATCAAGGGCTGTCTGGCGCATACGAGTTTGGCCGATGTCAGCGAGTCGGTTCATTTTGCCTGTACTTCCGCCGACATCAACAATTTAGCCTATGCGATGATGTTTCGCGATGCCATGCGAAACCTTTGGCAGCCGCGGGCGAATGCGCTGCTGAACCAACTGGAGTCGCTGGCGCAATCGCTGGCTGATGTCCCCATGCTCGCCCGCACGCATGGACAGCCGGCTGCGCCGACAACCATGGGCAAAGAGCTTGCTGTCTTTGTTTATCGCCTGCGCCGACAGCTGAGCCAGATTGAATCGCAGGAGTATCTAGGGAAGTTCAATGGCGCCGCCGGCGCTTATAATGCCCATCGGGTGGCTTATCCCGATGTGAATTGGCATAAGCTGTCACAGCGGTTTGTGCAGGCTCTGGGCTTGTCGCACAATCCCGTCACCACCCAAATCGAATCCCATGATTATCTCGCCGAACTAGCGCATGGGCTGATGCGCTTTCATACGATTCTGCTGGATTACTGCCGTGACATGTGGACTTATATTTCGCTTGGATACTTTAAGCAAAGGCATACGGCCGGCGAAGTGGGCTCGTCGACAATGCCGCATAAAATCAATCCGATTGATTTCGAAAATGCTGAAGCCAACCTCGGCATCAGCAGCGCCAATTTGGCGCATCTGGCGGCCAAGCTGCCGATTTCCCGTCTCCAGCGCGACTTGAGCGATTCGTCGGCGCTCCGCAATTATGGCGCCGGCATCGGACACAGCTTCCTGGCTTTGGATTCTGTGCGGCGCGGCATGGGCAAGGTGGATGCGAGCCAACAGGCAATGCAGGCGGATTTGGACAATGCCTGGGAAGTGCTGGGCGAAGCCGTGCAGACCATGATGCGGAAGCATCATATTCCCCAAGCCTACGAAAGGCTGCGGACATTGACCCGCGGCGCCCGAATAACCCAAACCACGCTGCATGATTTCATCCGTTCACTGGAGATCCCGCAAGACGAAAAGGAGCGCCTGCTGCGACTCGCGCCCGCCAGATATATCGGATATGCCCAAGAACTGGTCTTGCCGCCGCGCGGTGCCGCATCCGAAAGCGAGCCTTCCGCGCCAGAGTGATTGGTTTGCCTTTCCCTTGCCGTTAATATGATGTTATGATAATTCATTAAGGAATAACATCTATTTTTGATATCAGGAGTTGGTTGAAATGTTTAGACCTTTTACCCGTCAAGACACCGTTCGTTTAACCATGGGGCAGGCGCTGATTAAGTTTTTGCAGGCGCAGTACACAGAATACGATGGCGAACAGCAGCGCTTTATACCCGCGATCTGGGGGATATTCGGTCATGGCAACGTCAGCGGCTTGAGCCAGGCTTTGTGGGAATACGGCGATGACCTGCCTTACTATCAGCCCGCCAACGAACAGTCCATGGTTCACGCGGCCTCCGGCTACGCGCGCACGCGTTTGCGCTTGCAGACCTTCGCCTGTACCAGTTCCATCGGCCCAGGCGCAACCAACATGATCACCGGCGCCGCCACCGCCCATATCAATCGCTTGCCGGTCCTGCTGCTGCCATCCGATTATTATGCCACCCGGTTTCAAGGGCAGGTCCTGCAGGATATTGAGCATCCAGTTTCAATGGACATGAGCGTGACCGATTGTTTCCGAGCGGTAAGCCAGTTTTTCGACCGCATCACCCGCCCCGAACAGATCTTGTACGCTTTGCCAGAGGCGATGCGGGTCATGTCCGACCCGGTCGATGCCGGGCCGGCGACGATTGCCCTGCCGCAAGACATACAGAGCATGGCTTTTGATTATCCGCTGAACTTCTTCGAGAAGAAAATATGGCGCATCGAAAGACGGCCGCCCAATGAGCGCCGGATTGAAGAGGCCGCCGCGCTGCTCCAAACCGCTGAACGCCCCTATATTTTGGCTGGCGGCGGCGTCCATTATGCCAAAGCATGGCAGGAACTGCGCCAGTTTTCCGATGCCTTCGGCATACCCGTTGGCGAAACGCATGCCGGGCGCGGCGCGCTCCGAGAAGAATCACCGCTTTTGATTGGCGGCAGCGGGCATACCGGCACGCCGCTTTCAGGTAAATACGCCCGGGACGCCGACCTTGTTTTCCTAATCGGGACGCGGTTGGCCGACTTTGCCACCGGTTCCTATTCAGCCTGGCAAAACCCGGCGGTGAAATTCATAAGCATCAACGTCAGCGCCGCCCATGCCCATAAACTTGGCGCCCTGCCGATTGTCGCCGATGCCCGCGAAGCGCTGCGGAGGCTGATTGCCGTCGGCAGGACAGCCGGCGTCAAACCCCATGCCGGCTATGTTGAGTCGGTCGCGGTTGACCGCGACGCCTGGCGGCGGCGCAAGCGCGATACAGTCTATGTGCAGTATCCCGATGAGCGGATGAGCCAGGCGCAGGTGATCGGCGTTCTCAATGCGTTTATGAACGCCGGCGATACCTTGGTGTGCGCGGCCGGCACCCCGCCCGGCGACCTGCACCAGCTGTTTGAAGCGACCGCCGGCCGAAGGCTGCATCTTGAATTTGGCAACTCGTGTATGGGATACGACATACCGGGAGCCATTGGCGTGCGGCTGGCGCGCCCAGATGCCGGCGAGGTGTATGTGTTTTTGGGCGACGGCAATTATATGCTGCATCCGATGGAATTGAAGACCGCCATTCAAGAAGGCGTCAAATTGACCGTCATCCTGCTCCAGAATGATGGCTTTCAATCCATCCACGGTCATCAAAAGGTGCTGGTTGGGCATAGTCTTGGCAATGAATTTCGGGTACGCAATCGGGAAACCGGCAAGCTGGATGATGGTGATTTTGTCGATATTGATTATGCCAAAAATGCCGAAAGCATCGGCTTGCGCGCCTGGCATGCCAGCGACGAAGCGGAACTCAAGCAGGCGCTTTCGGAAGCGCGCCAGGAGCGGCGCTCCTGTATGATTGTCGCGCCGATCGAACGTTACAGCCGCTTGCCGCGTTCGGGTATCTGGTGGGATGTCTTTGGCGCCGAAGTCACGAATGATGAGACCACCAAACAACTGGTGAACGAACGGGAAGAAGGGCGCCTGGGGCAGCGTTTCTATTGGTGAGGAAAACCTGATGAACATCAAAATCGCTTCGGCGCCGGTGTCATGGGGCGTGATTATGAAGGATACCCCCAATGTGCCGCCTTGGGATACTGTTTTGCAGGAAATCAGCCTGGCCGGATATATGGGGACAGAGCTTGGGCCCTTTGGCTATTTGCCGCAGGATAAAGACCGGCTGCAAGCCCGGCTGAATGATTTGAACTTGAGCCTGCTGGCGGCTTACGTCCAAATCAATCTGCTTGACCCGATGGCGAAACAGGATGAATATGATGAAACGATGGCGACGACGCGCCTGCTGGCGGAAATGGGATGCGAATGGGTTGTCCTTTCGGACGCGCTGTTCTTCAACCCGAATCGAGCCCGGCGCGCCGGCCGTGTGCGCCCGGAAGATGGTTTGCCGCTGAAAGAATGGAAACAGTTCGTCGCCAGCGCCGAAGCCTATGGCAAACTGGCGCTGAATGAGTTTGGGCTGAAGGCGGTCTATCATCCTCATGTGGGGGCTTTTGTGGAAACAGAGGCGGAAATTGACCGCCTGCTCAATGACAGCGACCCCGCCTATGTCAATCTTTGTCTGGACACAGCCCATTGCATGTACGGCGGCGGCGACCCGACTGCCGTGTGCCGCCGATGGCGCGCGCGGCTGAAATACCTGCACCTGAAAGAATGCGACGGCGAGGTGCTGAAGACGGTCCGCGCCCATGGCTGGGATTATTTTAAGGCGGTGGAGCTCGATGTCTTTCCTGAATTGGGCTGCGGGTCGGTCGATTTTGTCGGCTTGCTGGATGTCCTGCGAGAGTTCGAGTTTGAAGGCTGGGCTGTGGTCGAACAGGATATCCTGCCGGGCAAAGGCATGAACCCGCTCGAAAGCGCCCGCCGCAGCCTCGCCTACCTCAAGCGAATCGGTTACTGCGATGCGGCAAAAGCCATTTAGGCGCGCCAGAACGGTATGACGGATGTCAGCTAGTCGCCGCCGTTCGCCATAATCCCGGCGCCATTGTAGCCGCGCCCAACGCCGCGGTATTCAAAGCCCATAGCCCGCATATCATCGGGGACGTACATATTGCGGCCATCAATCAGGATCGGCTGCTTCATCGAGTTCAGAATGCGCTTCATATCGAGTTGCTTGAACTCGTTCCAGGGGGTGAGCGCCAGGAGCGCATCGGCATTCTCGGCGGCAGCGTAAGCATGGGCGCACAAATCCAGCCCCGGCGCTGCCCGACTGGCGTTTTCCATAGCGACCGGGTCATAGGCCTGCACCCGCGCCCCCTGATTCAACAGGGAACAGGCGACGGTCATCGAGGGCGATTCGCGGATGTCATCCGTGTTCTGCTTGAATGCCAGACCAAGTATGCCAATCGTTTTGCCGCTGACATTCCCGCCCAGCATTTCGCGGACTTTCAACGCGATGCGGCGCTGTTGGAAGGCATTGATCTCCATGACAGCATTCAAAAGCTGCGGGTGCATGCCATGAGTTTGCGCCATGTTGGCTAACGCCTTGACGTCTTTTGGGAAACAGGAGCCGCCAAAACCGATGCCGGCCTGCAGAAAGTGCGGGCCAATCCGTTTGTCGATGCCCATTCCGCGGGCGACTTCGGTGACATCGGCTCCCAGCCGTTCGCAGATGATGCTGATTTCGTTGATAAAGCTGATGCGCGTCGCCAAAAAGGCGTTGGAGGCATATTTAATCATCTCGGCTGTGCGGATGTCGGTAATGACCACTGGCGCGTCTAATGGCGCATACAGTTTGGCGACGTTTTCGGCGGCGGCGGCGCTCGTAGAACCCAGGACAGTACGATCCGGATTCATAAAATCAGCGATGGCCGAACCCTCGCGCAGAAACTCCGGACAGGAAACCACCTCAAATTCAATGGGCTCCGGCTGCGTGCTTTCAATGACTTCCCGCGTCCAGTCCCCAGTTCCAACGGGAACGGTTGATTTGTTGATGACGACCAAGCGATGCTCCATCGCTTCGGCAATGGACTTGGCAGCCGAGCGCACATACTGCAAATCGGCTTCTCCATCCACTCCCGAAGGCGTGCCGACGCAGATAAAGACAAACCCGGTGTTTTTCAGCCCGACTTGGTAAGAAGTGGTGAAGCGCATGCGCCCGGCTTCGGCGCTGCGCTGGACCATCTCTGCCAGGCCGGGTTCATAGATGGGCATTCTGCCCTGTTTGAGCATCTCAATTTTGCGTTCGTCAATATCCACCAGGGTGACGTTGTTGCCCAAATCGGCGAAGCAGGTGCCAGTGACCAGACCGACATAACCGCATCCAATGACGCATAGATTTCTCATGTCCGATTGACCTCATTGTTGACGATTGATTAAGCAGGCTGCCAATTATACCCGTTGAGGCTGCGTTCTGCTCTCATCAGTCAGCCAGTGTACCAGAGTATGACTTGGTTGTTTAGTCTTGGCTGCCCGTTTACTCGCGGGCTTTTGCTGTGCGGCAATCAAGCTGAACTTGCTATACTGTTCTGTGCCGAAGATTCGCTTGTGACCGAGGATAATGTGAAATGTCAGAGCTATTGGATTCCAAAACTGCCGCTAATCTGTATCAGGCGCACATCAAGGACGGCGTCCCCCAGGAAATGCGTAAAGTGCCTTTTCGCAACTTCCGCGACCTGCTGTCGCTGCATGCCAAGGCATCGCCGAGCAAGCCCTTTCTGATTTATTATGACGAAGCCGGCCAGCGCGAAGCATATACCTTTGCCGAATTCAATGCCCGCGTCCATCAGGCAGCCAATTTTATGGTTGAGGATTTGGGTGTTCGGCGCGGCGACCGCGTGGCGGTCATGGCTTACAATCATGTCGATACGGCGCTTGTTTATTTTGCCTGCTGGGTGATTGGCGCCGCGGTCGCGCCGCAGAATGCCGCCGAAGATGACCGGCGGATTGCCTATATCTTACGCAATAGCGAAGCCAGGATTTGTTTTGTTCGCGCCGAGTATCTGGAACGGGCGGAAGCCATTATCAAAGATGCGCCCAATATCCAGGTTATCGTCGCCGTCGGCGGCCGCCCATGTGAAAATTACATCAACTTCCATGAGGCGCTGAAGAATCGTCCGACCACCTTTCTTGGCGACGAATCCGGCGCCAAATCGGGGGATATTCCCATCGGCGCCGGCACGGAAGCGACGGCGGCGCTGGATGACGAGGCGCTGCTGGTGTATACCAGCGGCACCACCGGCGCTCCCAAAGGCGTCATTCTGAACCAGTACAATTTGCTGGTGGATGCGATGGGAATCAGCCAGTGGCATGCGATTACCGGCAACCAGACGACGATGTGCGTTTTGCCGATCCATCATGTCAATGGCATCGTCGTGACGCTGATCGCCCCGCTGTATGTCGGCGCGGCCGCCGTTCTCAACCGCCGCTTCACCGTTTCGCAGTTCTGGAATCGAGTGGTCAGCGAAGGGGTCAATGTGGTCAGCGTTGTTCCGACTCTGCTCCAGTTTTTGATGGAATACGGTCAAGAGCAGTCACAGGCCGGGCATACGATATTCGGCGGCGAAATCAACCGCCGCGATTTGACGCGTTTTCGTCATTTTATCTGCGGCGCCGGCACCTTGTCGGTAGCTTTGGCGCGGGATTTTGAGGAAATGTTTGGCTTCACTGTTTTGCATGGCTATGGCTTGAGCGAAACCACTTGCTATTCTTGTTTTCTGCCGCTTCATCTGTCATGGGCGACCCATCAAAAATGGATGCAGGATTATGGCTATCCCAGCATTGGCTGCCCGATTGAGCCCAACGAGATGGCGATTTTTTCGGCTGATGGCAGCGGAAAGCAGTTGGGCGAAGGCGAGCGCGGCGAGATCTGCATTCGCGGGCATAATGTGATGCAAGGCTATTTCAAACGTCCTGAAGCCAATGCCGAGACCTTCAAGTTTCAATGGTTTCGCAGCGGCGACGAGGGTTTCTACCTGCGGGATGAAGCCGGCCGGCCTTTTTTCTTTATTACCGGGCGCATCAAGGAACTGATTAATCGCGGCGGCGTCAAATTCAGTCCCTTTGACATTGAAGAGGTCTTGCTCGCCCTGGATGGCGTCAAGGTTGGTTTGGCGATTGGCTTCCAAAACGATTATTATGGCGAAGAGGTGGGCGCCTACATTGTCCTGCGGGACGGTGCCGACCTTGACGCGGAACATATTCTGGCGGCCTGCCGCGACAAAATGCCGTTTGAAAAATCACCCAAAGCGGTTGTATTTGGCGCCGATATCCCAGTGACATCCACCGGCAAGTACCAGCGGCTCAAATTGCGGGCTTTGTTCGCGGCCTGGGAACATACGCAGTTCAAGCCATAAGCGGCCTTGCGCGCCTTCGTTTTGGCATGTCTGGGGCTGAAAAGGGCATGTCACAGCGGCATGCCCCGCCGGCGCTCACTCGGTTTCAAGCCAGATGCCCTTGTCCTTGACTTCGCGGCGCAGTGATTTAATCAGGCTGAAATAGACGGCGGCGCCGAGGATGGCGACTGCGATTGCCGTCCAGGCGATGGCGACGACCGCCACAGACAGGCTCGGCATGACCTCTTCGGCAAAGGCGGCCGCCGGGTTGGTGATGATGCGCCCGGTGAGGCCGCTCTCGACTGAAGCGGGGGAGTTCAGCAGATAGTTCAGGTCAAGCAGAACATGCAATGCGATCATCATCGACAGCGCATTCATCACAATCTGAAGCGCCGACCGCCGCGATTTTAGCTGGTTGATGTCGCCGCGCCCTTTCCAGCCCGCCAGCGCCAGGACAATCCCCAATCCGATGCAGATGATGATGGCGGTCCAGTCGCCCGATTCGTCGGGGCGGATGAAGAGCGCGATGAACGTCACCGTGAACAGTCCAGTTATCACCGCCAGCCCGCGCGCCAGCTGCGGCGCCCGATTGACCAAAAAGAACATGACCGCGCCCAGCAAAGCCGAGCCCAGATAACCAGCCGGGAAAATCACGGCATCTGAACCGCCGCTGAATTCGATGAGATATGAGCCGACGGGTGAGAGGGTAAAACTGTCGACGGCGCCGCCGGTCATCTGTATTGCCAGCGCCGAAATCCCGCCGTGAATGTTGTTGATAAACATACGCAGCGGATAAACCATAGCGGCGAAGGTTTGGTTGTTCCACAAGACAAATACGCCGGCGAATGCAAGCAAAGCCGTTGCCAGCGAAACTTGCAGGATTTGGCGCCGGATCTTGCGTTCCAGGAACTTTCTAAACATCATTGACCTCCAAACATCAACTTGATGACTGATTTTGTCGAAACGCGATAACGGGTTTCTTCGCGCCCTGCTTATGCCGATTCGCCTTTAACGGCATCCGAGATTTCCTGCTTCAAAGGCTTGATTGCGCCGAAATAGACAGCCCCTCCCAGCATGGCGACCGCCGCCACTGCCCAGATAAAGGCGACGACCGATGCCGAAAACAAAGGCGTAAACTGCTCGGCAAAGGCGGCGGCATCGTTCAGTATGCTCCCGCGCCCGGCATCGGCATTGCCAACCAGCCACCATATATCCAGCACGGCGTGCAGCGCGGTCATTATTGCCAAGGCGCTAAGGACAAATTGATTGATGACCCGCGGCGCGTTCCAGCCCATGACAATCAGGACAAGCCCAAACCCGATGCCGATGGAGAATGCCGTCAGCGAGCCGTCGATTTGTTCAGGACGGGCATACAGCGCCGTGAACAGAATCAGGAAGACGCCAATCAAGGTCGCCGCTTCGCGCACCCGATTCGGCGCCCGATTGCTTAGGAAGAATAAAAGCGAGCCGAATAAGGCCGCCCCCAGATAACCCGCCGGCAAAATCAAAGCGCTTGACCCGC
The DNA here is from genome assembly GCA_965203755.1 of Phototrophicaceae bacterium. Classification (GTDB taxonomy): domain Bacteria; phylum Chloroflexota; class Anaerolineae; order Aggregatilineales; family Phototrophicaceae; genus UBA6055. Next base: position 2,406,527 of record OZ241910.1, read on the forward strand.
CGGCAGTGATGGCGAGTCCAGAGCCATTGGGCGCTACGGTAAAACCCTGCACTTGCCCGCCCGTAATCAGGGCAGCGAGAGAATGACTGGCTTCGTGAATGTAGGTGACAAACAGACGCAGGGGATAGACCAGCAGCTCCAGTTCGCGGATGTTCCACAGAATAAGGACAGCTATAAACGCCAGCAGCGAAACCAGCAGGGTTTTGCGGCGAACGTCCACCCCCCTGCGCTTCCTGCCTGATGCTATGCCAGCGCTGTTGCGCCAAATGAAAAAAACAGAAATGATGCCCGGCGGCAGGCCGCTGACAAGGAAAAACAGCAGCGGCAAACCCTCATCTGCGCTGATGCCCAAATTAGAAACCTGCGCTTCAAGCTGTGCATACACATTCTGAAATGACTCGTTGCTTTGGGCGACTTCCAGGGCGCTCGCAAAGCCAAAGGCCATCCAGCCGATGCTTAGCAATAATAAAATCCCCCAGAAGATGCGTAACCGCTTTTCCAAGATAACATTCCTCCAGCGACTTCAACCCGCTTCCTAAACTGTATTATACGGGAAAATAAGCGCGATTACAGTTATTTTACATTTGAATTTGCGCCAAAATCGATGATGAACATATACGCTGCCTATTCGTTGGACAAAGCGGAGGGATAAAACATGCGACCGCTGGATTTGAGCGATTACAGTCCAAGCCGCGATTTGGCGATTTCTTTGCCTGTGAACTGCTTGACCAGCCCTTGGTCGTCGTTCGCAGCCAGGACAATGAACTACGCGCGTTTTATAATGTTTGCCCGCATCGGGCGGCTGTGGTCGCCCAAGGCCGCGGGAATCGAAAGAGCTTGCAGTGCGAGTATCACGGCTGGACGTATGACCTTGAGGTCCGGCTGATGCGGGCGCCGGAATTTGAAGGCGTCAAAAACTGGGATAAGGAAGCGGTTTGTTTGCAGCCCATTCAAGTTGAGGCTTGGGGCCCGTGGATATTTGTCAACCTTGACCCCAAAGCCGAACCGATGTCCGACGTCTATGGCGCGATTCACAGCGAAATCAAATTCAGTCATTGGTGCATGAATTCCTGTGCCAGGATCAGGCTTTGCCAGCCGATTGACGCTGCCCGGCTTTGAAGGCGGCCGGGGTAATCCCCAAAGCGAGCAGCCCCAGCGCGCCCCAGACGGCGTATCCAAACACGGTGATGCCATGAAGGAGAAAGCCAAGCGATAGGGCTGTCAAATGATCCATGCCAACCAGCTGCCCGGTCAGTATAATCGCCGCCTCAAAAGGGCCCAAGGCGGCGACGCTCACCGGCAGCGCAATGCTAAGCGATGCCAGAGCGATGCCCAGCGGTACGCTGTGAGCGAAGTTGACCTGAATCCCAAGCGCCCGGTGCAGAAAATAAAAAGCGGCGAATGACATTGCCCACGCGATGCCGGTCCAGGCCCCGCAAAAAATCAGCGGACGGATTTGGGTCAAGGGCTGCAGGCCCATCAGCAGATTGTCCAGCATGACCTTGAGCGGCAGCCGCCGCAGGAATGGAAACAGGTCCAGCAGCTTGTCGAGGCCGCGATAGGCAAATTGAGGAACCCGGGCGAAGATGAGCAGCCCGGCGAAACCCGACAAAGCGAGCAGACCAAAAACAGCGGCGGTTTGCGTTACTTGCGGCGGCGCATCGGGCAGCTGACTGACGGTGATGGCAATCATCAAGACGACAGCCAGCGTATCGACCAAGCGTTCAATGACGATGCTGGCTGCCGATGTGACGATAGGGACGCCGCCCCGAACCGCCAGCAGGCTGCGGGCGACCTCGCCCATACGCAAGGGGAGTTGATTGCCAAGAAACATCACATTGACAATATGGGATGCCTGAACGAGCGGCAGGCGATAGCCCAGCAATCCCCACCAGCGAACGCCTCGGGTGAACAAAGACAGGGTGACAAACAAAAAGGCGATCAGCAGCTGACCTGAATCGGCTTTTTGAATGCTGTCAGCCACATCCGCGACCGGCGCCCCGCGCAGTATGAGCAGCAATGAGCCGCCGCTGACGATCATGCTGATGGCGATCACCGCTAGACGTTTGGCGGTCAATGTTTTCTCCAGAATCATCCGCCTATTATAATCATGCTTGGCTGAATCAACAGCCAAAACAATCGATATCTGAATTGACGCTTATCCTGGCAAAAGCTATACTCAAGCCATACAGTGGATCGACATTTGGAAAAGGAAAGCTGATGGCGGCAGTACCTGATGAACTGATGAAAATTCTGCGCTGCCCGGTGGCGGTGCATTACAAAAACAAAGGCGATGACCCCGGGCAGCTGCGTTTGGTGAAAGACAGTTGGCTGGTGTGCGACGACAGCGGCTGTAAATATCCTATTCGGGACGGCATTCCGGTTATGCTGGTGGATGAAGGCGAGAAGTGGAAAGACACCCCCGAAGCTGATCTGCCGCTGCCGCCGCCGTCTGAATAAAGGGATTCGTTCTGATAAGTCTAAGCGCCGACCCGTTCAGGCGGTCGGGATTCAAAAACAAAATCGACGCCATCCTCGTCAAGGTTGATTCGGACGCGGTCGCCTTCGCTGACCTTGCCCTCAAGAATCGCCAGCGCCAGCGGATCATGAAGATGCCGTTGGATGGCGCGTTTCAGCGGCCGGGCGCCAAACACCGGATCCCAGCCCAATTCCGCCAGCAGGATTTTAGCGTCTGCGCTTACCTCAATCGTGATGCGGCGCTCTGCCAGCAGCCGCTCCAGCCGGCGCAGCTGTAGTTCGGCAATGCGGATAAGGTGTTCCTGCGTCAAGCTGTGGAAGATAATGACCTCATCCAGCCGATTCAGAAACTCGGGGCGGAAGTATCGGTCAAGTTCGCCCATGACAGCGTTTCGCTGCGCGGCCGAGTCTGACGCTGCGCCCATCTGCTTGATGAGCGCACTGCCGACATTGCTGGTCATAATGATGACGGTATTGGTGAAGTTGACGGTGCGTCCCTGTCCATCCGTCAGCCGCCCGTCGTCAAAGACCTGCAAGAAGATGTTAAAGACATCAGGATGCGCTTTTTCGATCTCGTCGAACAGGACAACGCTGTAAGGACGGCGGCGAACCGCTTCGGTCAGCTGCCCGCCTTCTTCATAGCCAACATAGCCGGGCGGCGCGCCAATCAGACGGGCGATGCTGTGTTTTTCGCCATATTCACTCATGTCTATCCGTATCATGGCCTGCTCGTCGGCGAATAAAAATTGAGCCAGCGAACGCGCCATTTCGGTTTTGCCGACGCCGGTTGGGCCCAGAAACAGGAATGCGCCGGTTGGACGGCGCGGGTCTTGCAGGCCGGCGCGGCTGCGGCGAACGGCAGCCGAAACCGCTTGAATGGCGGCATCTTGACCGACAACGCGGTCATGCAGGCGGTCTTCCATCTGCATCAGCTTTTCGATCTCGCCTTCCAGCAGCCGCGTGACCGGGACACCCGTCCAGCGGCTGACAATGGCGGCGACCTCATCGGCATCCACCTCTTCCTTGAGCATCAATGAACCCTCGCCGCGCATGGCTTCGATGGCCTCTTCGCGTTCCAGCAGCGCTTTCTCCAATTCCGGCAGCGCGCCATAGCGCAGGCGGGCCGCCGCTTCCAGGTTGCTCTGGCGTTCGGCGCGTTCTAACTGGATTCGGGCTTCGTCGATGTTCGCTTTGATGGCCGACATGCTCTGAATCATACTTTTCTCGCGCTGCCAGACAGCCAGCAGGCCGCCGAGTTCTTCCCGGGCATCGGCAAGCTCGATTTCAAGGTCGCCCAAGCGCCGTTTGGAAGCGGCGTCTTTTTCCTTTCGCAAAGCCGCGCGCTCGATTTCCAACTGCATAATCTGCCGCTCGATTTTGTCAAGCTGCGCCGGTTTGCTGTCGATTTCCATTTTGAGATGCGCGGCGGCTTCGTCAATCAAATCAATGGCTTTATCGGGCAGCTGGCGGTCGGGCAAATAGCGGTGACTCAGGGCGGCGGCGGCGATGACAGCGCCGTCCTGAATCCGGACCCCGTGATGCACCTCATAACGTTCCTTCAGCCCGCGCAGAATGCTAATCGTATCTTCCACAGTGGGCTCCTGCACATAAATGGGCTGGAAGCGGCGTTCAAGCGCGGCGTCTTTTTCGATATGCTGACGGTATTCGTCCAGGGTGGTTGCCCCAATCATCCTTAGCTCGCCGCGCGCCAGCATCGGCTTGAGCATATTGCCGGCATCCATCGCGCCGTCGGCGCGGCCGGCGCCGACGATATTGTGAAGCTCGTCAATGAACAGGACAATCTCGCCGTCGCTTTGGGCGATCTCTTTCAGAACCGCTTGCAGGCGCTCTTCAAATTCGCCGCGGAATTTGCTGCCGGCCACCAGCGCCGCCATATCCAGCGCGATGATGGTTTTGTCTTTCAGTCCATCGGGGACATCCCCGTTCACAATGCGCTGCGCCAGCCCTTCGGCAATGGCGGTTTTGCCCACTCCCGCCTCGCCAATCAGCGCCGGGTTGTTTTTGGTGCGGCGGCTAATCACATGAATCAAGCGCCGGATCTCCTCATCGCGTCCAATGACCGGATCAAGCGTCCCCTGACGGGCGTCGCTGGTCAGGTCGCGTCCGAACCGGGTCAGGCTTTCATAGGTGGATTCGGGGTCGGGGCTGGTGATGCGCTGCTGACCGCGTATCGCCTGAAGCGCTTGCAGGATGTCATCATCATCGACGGCATGGCGCCGCAGCGCCGCGCCCATATCGCGCTCCTTGGACAAAGCCAAAAGCAGGTGTTCCGTGCTGGTGTATTCATCGCGCATTCTTTGGGCTTCTTTTTCGGCTTGGGTCAAGACCTGCAAGCTGGCGCGGCTGATCTGAACGCTCGCCGATGGCTGGCTTGCGCGCGGCGGCTTTTCCAGCGAGTCTTTTAATTCCGCGGTGATGGCGGCGGGATGGGCGCCGATTTTCTGGATGATGCGAGGGACAAGACCGTCTTCCTGTTCAAGTAATCCCAGGCAGATGTGCAGGGGTTCAATGGCGGTATGATGATGTTCGCCGGCGATGCTCTGCGCCTTGAGCAGGGCCTGCTGCGCCTTGTTGGTGTAGCGGCTGAAATCCATGGCTAACCGTTCCTTTCACTCTCCGATATCAGCGCTTTTATTGTCATGGGATGGCGTCGGAAAGATATTAGAAGGATGTCAGATTTTTGTTAGCGTCCGGCCGCTTTTGGATTTGGAAAGGGCAGGGCGACGTGATTCTCTCTAACGATATAGCTGCTTGTGTCTTGCTCGGGTCATGTAATTGTGAGTTATGTAAATAAACAATGGACAAGATCATGTTGTCGCTAGTCTAGCTGTACTTACGGTAAATTGGAGACAGAAGAGCGCAAAACAGTCCCCGCGCCTTGAATGGAGAAGGTCTCAATGCAGGCCGGAATCAAACCGGTCTGCCCTTTTTTCAAAACGACCGTCTCATGTCCCTTTGCTTGAATCCGCAGCTGCCCCTCGATGCAGGTCAGCGATTGGAAGCGGCCCTCTGTTGATATGTTCATCGGCGCCGCTTTCAGCCGATGCCGCCAGGTGCGAAAATAATCGCCGGCCACGATGAGACCGTCGGCGGGGCGGGCAACAGCCGGCAATGCGCCCAGGTTTGATACTTGCAAGCCTTTGTCGATATGCAGTTGGCGCGGCCTGCCATCCAGCCCCACCCGACCCCAGTCATACAGGCGATAGGTGATGTCGCTGGATTGCTGAATCTCATAAATCAGCAGCCCCGGACCAAGAGCATGGACCGTATTGGCTGGAATATAAAGCGCATCGCCAGCCTTGACGTTCGCATAAACCAAATGATTTTCCAGTTGGCCGCTGCGGATGGCCGCCGCCATCTGTTCGCGGGAAGTTCCCGGTCGCAGCCCGATGACCAGCCGCGCGCCCTCATCGGCTGACAGGACGACCCAGGCCTCGGTTTTGCCGCGCGGTTCGCCTTCGAGTTCACGCGCTTGCCGGTCATTGGGATGCACTTGAATCGAAAGCCAGGCGGCGGCGTCAATCATCTTGACAAGCAGCGGAAATCCATCGGCCGGGTCGCTGGCGCCGCCGATCAGCGCGGGGCCATAAGCCAGCAGCAGTTCGCGCAGTGTCCAGCCTTGGAGCGCGCCGTTGGCAGCGATGGATGTATCGTGCATTTCCCACGCTTCGCCATAGGGCGCTTGTGTGGGCAGCCGCTTGTCCATTTCCACAGCCAGCCTTCGGCCGCCCCAAACCTTGACATGCAGGCTCGGCTGCAATTTAAGCGGATACAGACGGGGTTTTTGCATCGAGCCTCTCCTTATAATACAGTGCGGCAATATCTACAGTTTATTCTATGACATCGCTCTCGTATGTTATAATGGCGCAATTCAGTTGAACGACTTTTGTATTGACCTAGCCATCTAACGCCGCAGGTTCTCGTTATGATTGAACAGCCCACCCTACAGGATTACCTGGATGACATGCACGCTTTCGGGATTCCCGACTTGTTTCAGCTGAATCTAAGCCCGCGCGAACGCGCTGCCGGGATTCGTAAAGCCAGGCAGGAGCTTGGCCGACTCCGAACGGAGTTGATACATCACCGCGGCACCCTCAATGAGAATAATCAGGCATTGTCCGCCGATGAACTGAAACGCGTGGCAGCCCCTTTTAATCTGCTGCTCCTGCTGCACGAACAGCTGGCTGATGAAGTCAATACGCTGGAGCAAAGCCTAAGCAGCGGCAAGGCGCTGCCGCCAGGTCTGGAATTTGGACGGCGCATCTTTGGCGATGAACAGGCGGGCGAATGGTTTGTGGGCAGCCAGGAGCAGTTTAATGATTGGCACAACATCCAGCAGTTCAAGCAGCGCCTTGATGCCCTAAAAGAAAAAGGGCGGCCGCTGCGCCAGAGACTGGGCGAGATTCGCACCGAACTTGAGGCGCGCGGGAAAGAGCGTCAAAAGATACAGCGACGGCTGAACAAACGGCATAAGCGCAGCTTTGTTTTGCGGCGCATCGGGCTGCTTGTCGCGCTGATGGCGGCGAGCGGGGGTGTTGGCTTTTATTATTTTAATACATTCAGGGACTTCAGTGTCATCGCCTTGGGGCTGGCGGCTGCCTGTGCGCTGCTGATGCCCATCGTCATGGTCAACTGGAAGACTCCCAGAACCCGACTTAATGCCAGGCGGCGCCGATTGGAAACCGAAATGCGCCGCTTGCAGGATGAAGGCAATCAGCTGAAGCAGCGCTATCAGCCGCTTGAATTGCAGATTAAAGCGCGGGAGGTGCATTACAAGCGCATGAGAGACACCTGGGAGGAAGCCCGACTGATCAAACAGCGCCTCGATGCCTTTATTAAGGAAGGGCAGCCCATGCGCGAGCAGCTTCATCGCATTCGGATGGAGCTTGATGAACTCAAGCCCAAGCGCGAAAAATTGCAGCGCAAGCTGAACAAACGTCAAAGGCGCGGAGCTTTTACAGTCCGCATGGTCTTTTACAGTATGCTGGCGCTTGCGAGCGGCGGCGGCGGCTTTTACCTGGATTATATGATGAGACCGGACGCCGCTGCCATCAGCTACGGCTTGGCGGCCTTCTTCATCCTGCTGATGCCCCTGGCCTACATTGACCGCGAAAGACGCAACATGAAACTGACGTCTTCACTGCGCCAGATAGAAACCCAGATGCGGCGCCTGCAAAATGATGGCAGGCAGATTATGAAACGTTATCATCCGATTGAACTGCAAATCAAAACCCTGATCGCGCAATACAAGCGGCTGCGGGCTGGATTAAAAACCAGCGTCCAAACGCCCTATGTGGCATAGAATTAAGCGGGGTCAAGACGATACAGCCGGCCGCCATAATCAACGATGTGGATTTCCCCTTGCTCATCTTCGCCAAAGCTGCTGATTTGAAAGCCGGTATGCAAGAATTGGCTGGTATGCCATTGCAGCTGCCTGTCGCGCCACGATGCCCAAACGCGCCCGGAACAATAATCACCAAAAAGATAGACCGCCTCCAAGTCTGGGATGGCGCCGCCGCGGTAGACATAACCGCCGGTGACCGAGCAGCCCAAAGTATGGCTGTATTCGGCAAAGGGCGGGACGTGGCTGGCGGCAGCGCCGCCGGCAAAGGGATGGCTTGCCTCCCAGATGTTCCAGCCATAATTCTCGCCGCCCTGGCTGCCGGCCGGCTGGAAGTTCACCTCTTCCCACTGGTTTTGACCGACATCGGCAAGATATAAATCACCGGTTTGGCGGTCAAAGCTGAAGCGCCATACGTTTCTCAAGCCATAAGCCCAGATTTCGTCCAGCCCGGCGTCGTTGCCGACAAAGGGATTGTCGGCTGGAATGGCATAAGGCAAGCCCTTATCGACATCAATCCGCAGAATCGACCCCAGCAGCATAAGCGTATTTTGTCCGGCGCCGAGGGGATCATTGGCAAAACCCCCATCGCCTAATGTGATATAGAGATAGCCATCAGGCCCAAAGTCAATATGCCCGCCGTTGTGGTTGTTGTAAGGCTGTGAAATGCGAAAGATGATTTGACCGCTGCCGGCATCGGCCAGGTCAGGATTGCCGGGCGAAACCTGATAGCGGGACACCACTGTGCTGCCGGCGCGGTCGGTATAGTTGATGTAAAACCAGCCATTCGTCTGATAATCAAGATGAAAAGCCAAGCCCAGCAGCCCTTGCTCGCTGTATTGTGCGGTAAGCGCCGATGGCGTGATCAGGCTGGAAACATCCAGAAAAGGCTGCGTCAGCGTTTCGCCGTTTTCGATAATCAGGATTTTCCCGGCCTGCTCCACCACGAACAGTCGGTTCGAGCCATCGCCGGCATGGGTGACATACAATGGGCGCGTTAGTCCGTTCGCAATTTCAGTTAATCTGACCTGTCCGGCGATGGGCGCCGCGCCGCGTGTGGTCACCGGCGGCTCTTCCTGCTGCTGGGCGGCCATGCCAAGGGGCAGGACGGAGATGATCAAAACGATCCAGCATATCTTCATTGGCGTTCCTTTGAATGTAATGGCAAACCAATATCCCATTCCAGCCATTGTAGCATGAACAGCCGCCTTTGGGTCAATCGGGTTTATGGGTCTCTGACAGCCGCCAAGCTACAGCTGGCGCCGGCGCGGCTGATTGCTTTCCAAGCGGGTCAGGATGGCCTGGTTTTTGGCGCGTTCAGGCGCGTCGATCCGTTCGTCGCGCTGGATTTGCCGCAGACAGCGAATCAGATGGGCTTCAATGGCATACTGGCTTCGCGTGCGCGATTTCAGCCAGCTTTCACCCCAAATTTCGGCGGCGACGCTGATGCAGTGGAGGGATTGCTCGGATAAACTGCGTTCAAGCTGCGCCGGGAGCAGTTCGTCGATGAGATGCCAGCGCATGTCCTGCCACTTGCCGGCGGCGATGACGGCGCCGGCGAACAGAATCACATTGCGCCAGCGCGCATAGTCATGGCAGAGCAGAGCAACGATATTGGCCGGGAATGTCCAGCCTTCGCTGTCAGGCGCTTTTAGGCCTGCTGGCATCTGACACTCGTCATAAAACTCAAGCAGCGCGCAGGCCGCCAGATACTCCTGAATGGTGAGATGAGGAAAGCGATAGAAGCCCGGCGCATCGGAAACCAGAATCCCGTTGCGCGTGGCGAGATATTCCAACACATCTTCTATGGCGGCGCCTAAGCCCTCCCCCTGTGTCTGCTGCTGAATCAGTTTGTCCAGCAGCCGGGCGCGGCTGATGATGGTCGGGTAACGTTGAAAACTCTGCTGTTCCGAGTGCAGTTCAAAGGCGATGAGCTTGAGGGCGGCGCGCATGCGGTCAAGATGAATGCTGGCGAGTTTCTCATGCAGCTGATCGGCTGGCGAAGGGATATTCCAGCGGTCAAGCAGTTCCACGGTCTGTTCATAGAGTTCGGCGCGCTTGTTGGGCAGCTGTTTGTAGTCTTCGTGAATCAAGGTGAGCAGCGCCAGCATAAGCGGGTGCCGGGCAAGCGGCCATAAGGAGCGGTTTTCGCGGATGGTTTTGTTGAGGCTGGCGGCCATCAATGCCGCCTGCTTCATCGCTGCCACGCTGCCGCCCAATACGCTCGGACGCGTTTTGGCAACATTGACATACCAGCGCTCAATATACGATTTGACCTGATTCCAGGTGAATGGCGCCAGTTCGGCTGACGCAAAGCGGTCTGACAGCCGCCAGCGCGAATCATGCCGATAGGCATAGGTGCGGCTGGTGACGATAATACGGCAGTTCGGAAAACGGTCAGCCCATTTTTCAATCACCCGCTGCAAGATGATGCGGTCTTTCGCCTCATAGACCTCATCCAGCCCATCCAGCGCCAGCAGGCTGCCGTGCGTCGGCGCATCGGTCTGCGTCAAATAAGACTCCAGATGCTTCGCCAGGCTGCCGGTGATATGCTTGATGTAATTTAAGAGGCTTTCTGATGAACTGGCGGCGAGGGACTGTGGAAACAGCCCTTTGGCATTGCAGAAATCTCTCAAGCTCACATAGATGGGCAGAATGGGCCCATGAATCCACGAAGCGCCCAGCATATCCAATCCCTTGACCTTGTCCTGCCGCTCGGCGCGCGGGTCACAGGCATAAGCCAGCGCGGTGACGATAAAGCGGCACAAAGAGCTTTTGCCGGTGCCGGCGGCGCCGGTAATGACGATGCGCGGATGAGCCGCGACGACTTCAAACACGGATTCGCGCACATAACCCATGTCTTTTTCGATAGCCTGATACCGTCTGGCGTTCAGTTCTTCAATGCCGACCGAATGAAAGGAGCGCTGGTCGCTCCAAATATCGACCGGGGTGTACAGCCGATGCAGCATGGCTGGAGTATGATGCTGCGAGGCTGGATGAATGGTTGTGGTCGGGATGTTCCATTCCGTCCGCAGCGCCGCCAGGTAAGCCTTCAACGCTGCCTTGCTGCCAGTGTAATGCTCGGCGACGATATTAACATCCTGACCGGCGAAAATGACGTGGCCGCCAGCAGAAATCGCGCCAGCCTGTACCCGCACCGCCGAAGGATAATTGCGCTGGCCGCGCATCGCTTCCAGCAGATTCCGCGCGAATTGAATCGCCGTTTCGCCTTGATTGGCTGAACCATCAAGGCCGCCCGTGGCCACGATTAACCAATCCAAGCCGATCTGCTCATCGCGGTTCAGTTTTTCGGGCAGAAGTTCTTTGCCGGCAAGCTCTTCGGCTGTTCTGGCGTAATTTCTGTCTTTATAGATGCCGGTTAGCCGTTTGCTAAGGGCGGCGCAGTATCTGAACTGCCGCAGCAGCTTCCGCAGAATCGTCAATTTGACAGCTGGACTGGGCATCACCGGGCTAAACACCATCATCACCAGTTTTTGGTAGGGGGATGCCAGCGAGGATTTGTCCGCCTGTTCTTTGAGATGCGCCCAATTCGTCTGAACATACCGCCGCCACGATGCGGTCGATGCAATCAGCGTCGGGTTGGCTGCGCGCACAGCAGCTACAGTTTTTACCGCCGGCTGGCGCGGCGGCCGCTGAACGGCTTGAGTCATAAGACCATCTCTTGTCGGTTCACTGCCATTGCTTTGCCAAACAGCATTTGCGGCTACACTTTCTTGATAGGCGTATGCCGCTTGACCGCCTCATGGAAGTTGACCGCGACCTCGCCAAAACTGGCAAGAATGGCCCCCACCAGGGGCTGGTCAAACAGGGTGAGCGCGGCCGCCGTCAAAGCCGGAGAAAAACGCAGCAGCGACTTGGCCGCTCGGATTAAAAGTCGAGGATTAGGCTTTTTCTCGGTGGTTAATTGCTGTTCAACCGTCTTGAAATCGTGCATGGCGGCTTCGCGCGTGTTACGGTCCAGGCTCTCGCTTTTGATGGTTTCCTCCACTTTTCGGATACATTCCAGCATCATATCCAACTCTTGCGGCGTGGTCTCGACGCCGCCGACGGTGATGGTTTGGGTGGTGTGCTGGGCGACGTCGCCGCCGGTTTGAACATTGACCTGTCCATCGCGCCCGGCAAACACAACATGACCAGTCACAGACAGATGGTCAATTTCGATATGGATATTGCGCGGCTGATAAGGGAAGTCCTCTTCAAAGCTGGGTTCTGTTGGAGTCATGGTCATTTGTTCCTTCATACGTTTCTATATCCAATTTATGTCAGACCAACCAGGCGAATGCCGATGGACGAATAGCGCACGCGCGGGTCAAGGTAATAGCGAAAGGAGGTTTGCACGCGGTCGCAGGTGCTGACGAAGCTGCCCCCGGCGACGGCGCGGCGGAAATCGCGGCCTTCGTCACTGGCGGCGGTATTCATTGTCCATTCCCAGATATTACCAGCCATGTCATAAACGCCGTAAGGGCTGACCCCTTTGGGGTATCGATTCACCGGAGTGGTCATCTTGAGGCCGCTTTCGCGAGTGTTGCAATGTTCCTCGTGATAGTCATCCCCCCAGGGAAAATAGCGGTCATCATCCCCTTTGGCGGCGCGCTGCCATTGGGCAACCGTCGGCAAGGTGATTTTCATCTTCAAGCGGCTGCTAAGCCAGTTGGCGAAAGCCATGGATTCATACCAGTTGACATTTTCGCGCGGGCGCTCATCCCCCGAAAAGCGCGATCTGCCAACCCCCTTGCCCAGCTTGAACCAGCGTATGGCATGTTCCGAAAATTTCCACCAGCGCGGATTCTTGTAGCCATCCGCGGCCTTTGCGAAAATATCGAATTGGGCATTGGTCACGGGAAACATACTCATCACAAAATTATCGACCTGTACCGTAATCTCGCCAAAATCCTCATCAGCCCCCTCAATGCTGGAGATGGTCACATTGCCATAAGGAATATCACACCATTGCAGCATCGGCAGGATTTCCTTCGCCATTAACGCATCGGCGGCCCTTCGTTTGCCATTAGGATTGCCGGCGCCGCTGTTTTCGGCTTGGCTGCTAACATCATCCGTCTTGCTGCCGCTGGCGATATGCTCGGGCTTGCTGTGATTGCCGCTGCCGACGGCGGCAGTCTGGCTGGATTCACAGTATCGCCGCAAGCCGCGCGGATCATAGCTGCCGAACGCTTTGGTAAATTCGGCAAAAGCCTCACAGGCAAGCTGGCGGGTGCTTTCAAAGGCAAAAAGCGCGGCGATATGCTGATATTCGCGCTGGGCTTCCCGGTGCTGTGTCTGCTCGGCGACGGCTGATTCAGCCATCCGCAGCAGTTTATCCAGCTTGACGAATCTTGACTGATAGCCGCTCGCCTGCGCCTGTTTGAGCAACAAAACCGCATTGTCAAAATCGCCTTTTTCCAGCGCCCGCGCGGCGCCGCTGATTAAATCAACCGGATTCGAGAAAACCGCCGGATTATGAGCATCCTTCGGCTGGGTTTCCGCCGTCTTCGCCGGCGACGAAGCCTTTTGACGCTCAACCAGCAGTATCGAATTCAATAACTGCGCCACGTTTTCTACCGTCAAATTATCCGCCAAATCGACATATTGCCAGTCTTTCATCTCGGCCGGCAGCGCGGTGCCGCGGTCGATAAGCGCCGGAATAACGTCCCGATTCATCCGCCGCGCGATCTCCAACTCGCGGCGGCAGTACAGCGAAGCCACCGAATCCGGCGAAAGCAGATAGATGAACAGATCGCACCAATCGAGGCGGCGCAGAATCTCCTTCCACCAGTCCTGCCCCGCATACAGCCGTTGGTCGTACCATACATCGTGTGCATGGAGGGTTTCGATGATGCGAATGCAGTAAGGCTTGTCTACCCTGGCATAACTGACGAAAATCCTCATGAGTCGTTCCGCTTCTCGGCTTTGCGGATGTGTTCGAGCAAAACCTTGCTTTCTGGCGTGTTAATGCGCTGCAAAGCCAGTATAGCAAAATCCTGAATCGACTTCTCTTCCCACAATGGCTTGCCCCTGTCGGCTGTCATCCGCGCCAGGACGGGAATGTCGCTTGCGTCCATGAGCGGCGCCAATGCTTTCATGGCATACCAGCGCACATGGATGTAACGGTCCGTCAAAGCATAATCCAGATATTCACGCGCTTCGCTTGGGCTGATCTGATGGATGGACTGGATCGCGGCAAAGCGAACAAAATAATCCGGATCCTGCTTCAGGGTTTGCCCAAGCGCGGGAATGACATCCGGGTTTCGCAGCGCCCCCAAGGCTTCGGCGGCCGCTTCGCGGACGGCTTTGTGCGGGCTTTGCAGCCGGTGCGCCATGGCGGCGGCGCTTTCTTTGGCGTCCAATTCAACCAAAGCGCGAATCACCGCGACCTGCACAATCCAGTTGGCATCATCGAGACGGCCTTTTAGATAAGGTATGGCGTCTGGATGATGCAGCCAGGCGAGCGCCTCAGCCACCGCCCAGCGGACATGCCAGCTTGTGTCGCTCAAGGCGCTGCACAGCAGACGGATGATGTTTGGATCCGCCGCGCCGCGCAGGTGCTTGGCAAACCTACGCAAGAATTTCGCCGCTTTTTGTGTCTTGCCCCAGCTGCCATGGCGCAAGAGTTCCAAGGTACGCAGTAATTTCTCTTCGTCAGTGAATGTCTTGCCGCTTTTTTCGGCTGGCGCGGCTGGGCGCTCGTCAGCTGCGTCGTCTGGCGCTGCCGCTTGGGTATCAGTGTCATCATCGAGGAGCTCGCCGTCCATCGCTGATTTGCGGCTGCCGTCATGCGGCTGTTCCAGAGCTTCGGCGGGCATGTCTTCAGCCAAAGACGCTGGCGCAAACTCCGAATCCGCTCCGTGATCATCGGAGACCGTTGGCACAGCCCGCGTTTCACTGCCGCTGCCGGGACGGGCAATGGTTTCGGGCGGGTCCTGGATAACTTGGGCAATGTCATCAAGAAGCTGCTGAAAGCCCGCGCGGTCGGGCAAACGCTTGATGCCGGCGGCGACCCGTTTTTGCAGCTGGTCGGCATTGTCTTTCGCGGCAATGACTTGGTTCAGCGCTTCTGGAAGGTCGATGAACTGCGCCGCAATGAGCGCCGCCCCAATCGCGATCTCTGACTCATCATTATTCGCCATGATGTCAGCCATCTGGGGATTGAGTGTCAGCTGGCCTTCATGCGCCATCGACAAAAGCCGCCCGGAGACATAATGCCGCCGCTGATTCATGGCGGCGATGACTTGCCCGGTATGCGCCGGATGGTCTTGCAGCCACCGCAGTAAACCGGCGAATATCCCGGCCTTGGCGTATTTCATCAAAGCGTCGACGAGTTCGTCCGCATGATCGGCCTGACCGCCGGCAAGATCATCAAGCAAAAAAACGGCGGCCGGAGGATATTGGGTCTCGCCAAGCAGCCAAATGGCGTTTGACCGAATTGGCTCGTTTGGCTGACGAGACAGTTTCGCCAGGTAGGCGGCCGAGAGCGGCAAGGCGGCATCGGACAGTGAATCGGCTGCCGCCGGGCTTGATTCGCGATGGATATTGGCGACGCGGTTGACGAACTCCACCGGCAAATGAATAGGCAAAGCCAGCAGTTCATGCCAAAGCCACCGCCGGATTTCATCCTCAAAACGGGCTAGCTGGTCAGCCAATGCTTCAACTGTCCTGTGCGGATTGGGGATGCTGTGCAGGGCAGCCCGAAACGCGGGATGCGATGCCGGATTTTGCGCCGAGAATTCAACCAGCTTCGCGACCAAAGCCGCCTGAACCGGGTCGTAAAGCTCTGGATGACGCTGCAAGCACATATTGGCGAGAAAGGGGTCGGTTTCCGCAATCTGACTGATGATTCGAAGCCGATTTTCTTCAGCGGCAGCGTCCACCAGGGTATGCGCTGGATTGTCCCACTTTTGCGGCTCCCGACCGCCGCTGGCTGTGAATTCCGGCGGCGCCAAGTATGTATCAAGCCCGTCCTTTTTCAGATAATCTGCCGCCAGATGCCATTGGAGCATCTCGGATTCAAAACGCAGGCGGCCGCCGACTTCGCTTAACAGGCCGATGTCGAGCGCAAAATCAATCACATGGGCATCAATTATCTGCCCAGCATCGCCGCGGGGGACAAAGCGACCGGGCATCATCTGCCCAGCCAGCGTTCGCAGACCTTTCAGCAGTTTGCCGCGTTCAGGCGCCGGGCCGGCCGTCCTTTGCATAGGGCGATGACGCCAGGACAGCAGCGCCGGCAAGGGATTCTTGTGCCATTCGCTGACTGCCAGGCTCTTGTCATACACCAGCAGTTCAATGCCAATGGACAGATAATCCACATGATTGTTCTCGATGCGCGGCTGGTGATTGCGAATAATCTGGCGAAAAGCGCTTTGCTGTTCCAACGTGAGAAAACCGCTCGAAAAGTTTAGCGCCAGCTGCCCGGACATCGGATTGATCTGCAAGATGGGCAAACCCGGATCGGCGCTGGTCGCGTCTGTGGACAGCAGGATAAATCGGTGCTGCCGATTGGCGGCGATCCAATCCGCCAATTCAACAGCATGGCTTGGATGAAGCGCCGCCAAATCATTCCAGTCATCGAGAACAAACCAAGCCTGTTTGTTTTCCAGCCAGTGCTTCCAATAAGAAACTAAACCCCATTGCGATTCGATATAGGCTTCTGCTGAATCGTGTCGCTCCTCCCATTTCATCAAGTCCAGCCAGACCGGCAGCGGCGCGCTGGCGTCGCGCATGGCGGCATGGGCCGCTTCCAGCGCCAGCAGCCGGGCGAACGTCGTTTTACCGCTTCCAACCTGGCCGCGGAGCATAAATTGAGGCTGTTCCTTTGACCATGACAGCAGGTCTTCAACCGCCAAAGCCGCTTCGGATTTCAGATCGGAAAAATCCCAACTGTGCAGCAGGCTGCTTTGATAGGCGCGCGGCCGTAGGCTTGGTGAATCCTGGCCGCGGCTGGCATGGAGCGATGCCCGCGAAGTTGGCAGCCGCGATAGCTGAAGCTCTAAAGACTGGATGAAATTGCGGAGATAATCCAGCCGCTCGCCGGTCTGCTGTACCGATTCAGATTGTGGAATCCGGGCCAGCAGATTTTCGACGCTGTGATCATTTGGAGCGCTAAACCAGCGCCGAAAGTCAATCCAGTCATCAAAGCTAAATCCGGCAATCATATCCGTCGAAAAATCTCGGGGGATAACAGCGGTGATGGGTATGTCTTGATTTTGAAAGTATTCGTATTCGCGGCGGCAGTAATCGGATTGCAGATAATCGTCCGATACAATGACCACCGCG
Source organism: Phototrophicaceae bacterium (assembly GCA_965203755.1). Classification (GTDB taxonomy): domain Bacteria; phylum Chloroflexota; class Anaerolineae; order Aggregatilineales; family Phototrophicaceae; genus UBA6055. The sequence goes on from OZ241910.1 coordinate 2,423,658, forward strand.
CCCGACGCCCGGCCGCGGGCATGGCTCATCCTTTCATCCCAGCCTTCGGTCGGGCCGATTTCAAAGCGGTCAAGCCAGATGTTGCGATAATATCGAATCAACAGGATTGACAGCTGGAAAGCATATTGTATGTTGATGTTGTGATAGGAGACGAAAATCAGCTTATCGTTGATAATAAAAAACCTCTTCCTACTCTCTCCATTAAACCCATTATAACTATCCGCTGCCGAGGTATCAAACGGCAGTGTATCGGAATCCCTTGAAATCGAAAAGGATGCGCGGCCGAAACCGGCAGCTTTTGCCGCGCCAATCCTTTTGTTATGATAGGCGCTGTTGCCGATGGATGATCCGCTATGCAAAATTCGACTTTACTGCGCGGCGCCATATACGGGATTGCCGCCGCCGGCATCTGGGGCAGTATGTATGTGGTGTCTGACGTGGTTTTGGCAGTCATTCCGCCCTTTACCCTGTTGAGCCTGCGAATCGTTTTGGGATTGCTGGTGTTGATGCCGATTGCCTGGCTGAACGGCTTGTCTTTGCCCCGATGGAAAGTAACGCGAAGCCTGCTGATGGTTGGCATGGTCGGACCAGGATTAAGTTTGGGGGCGCAGTTCGTTGGCACTGACTTGTCCAATGCCGTTAACGGCGCCCTGGTTACCAGCGCGTCGCCGGCTTTTGTTGTCTTGTTTGCCTTGGTGATGCTGCGAGAGAAATTGACCCTTTTGCGGCTGTTTGCCATCGCGCTGGCGACGGCGGGCGTGCTTGTGATTTTGGATCCATCAGCGGCCAACTTCGGTTCCAAGACCTTCGCCGGCGATCTGTTTCTGGCAATGGCGGCCCTCTCGTGGGGATTGTATTCGGTGCTGGTGAGGCGCGCCGCCATTCAGCAAGTTCTCCATACCTTGACCATTACTGTGATGGCGCTGCTTGGCGGGCTGGCGGTGGCTTTTCCCGCAAGCCTTGTCGAACTGTCATCGCGTCCGGTCGGCGCTGTTGATAGCGGGTCTGTCTTAGGCGTCGTCTATCTTGGGGTGGTGTCGACGGCCTTCGCCTTGCTGCTTTGGAATCGCGCCTTTGCCTTGGTGCCGGCGACTGTGGCCTCGCTTTTCTTTTTTGCCCAGCCCTTGGCCGGCGCCTTGCTCGCCGGCCTGCTTCTGGATCAGCCGATGACATCGACCTTGTGGCTGGGCGGCGGGCTGATCGCCATGGCGGTCTTGCTTTCCCTTTGGCGGCCGGTCGCCTGAATGAATGCGCCCGAATTTAGGCGGCAAGCAGGTCTTGGGCTTCTTTCGCCATGCGAAGCAGCCGAAACCGCCGCACTTCGGCGAAAAAATCGGCGATGTCATTCATATTATGGCTGTGATGATTCTGCTTCAGTTCCTCATGCCGGTCTTCGTTCATCAGCAGGTCGATGTCTTGCTTGACGCCGGCCAAACCGCGCAGCGTCATCGCGCAGGTGTATCCAATTCGCGCCTGTTTGGCATCGCCGTTCCAGCCGATTTCACGCAAGCCCTTGACATAACCGGCAAACGCGGCGGCATCAAGCTGCTCGGCATAGCTGTGCGAGAAACCGCCATAATACAAACTGACAGCGACCAGCGCCGCCAGTTCTTCGCCCAGGCCGGCATGCCCGGCGGCGGCCCAGTCAAGCAGCACAATATCGTCTTTTCGATGCAGCAGGTTGCGTTTGAATGCGTCGATATGACACAGGGTTTGGGGCAGATCGGCTAATGCCCGACAGTATCGCTCCCGATTGTGCCAGATGGATTCAATGTCCGTTTTGGCATCCATGGGCAGGCTGCGCCGCGCCAGCGGGTGTTCCAGCAAAACATCCAGCTTGTCGAAGGCATCCGCCAGAGCGGGGACAATGGCGCAGTGCCAGCCATGCGTCAGCCAGTCATAGTCGGGCAGCGGACGCCCCATCAGATACGCGCCATTCAAGCGACCGAGATGAATGGCGATGTGATGATAGTCGGACAGCGACCAATCCAGCTTGAGTTCGGCGATGTCTTCCATCCATATCCAGCAGGAATCCCCGAAATCGGTCAGCCCGTAGATCAGCGGGCGGGCAAAGGTGTTATGCGGCAGGTCATCCAGCATGCCCGAACGATAGACTTCGTATTCCCGTTTCCAGTAATAGGGGGATGTTTGGGTTTCTTGCGGCCGCTGATAAAGGACTTTCAGGATGACCGACCAAGGCTGATGCCTGGTCGTTTGCCCTTTGAAGCGAAAAATGGCTGTGCCGCCAACGGCGCCGCCAAACCCGCCATGCACCGGCTCGCGGGCCCAAGACCGAAGCTCAACCGATGAGTCCCCCATAGACTTTCGCACGAGGGGAGTCAGCAGCGCTGTTGAGATGGCTTCCAGTTTCATGTCCACAAAATCGCGCTGGGCAGGTTTGAATCAATCAATGCCGAGGTAAGTTTTCTGTACGGTTTCGTTCTGCCGCAAATTGGCGGCCGTATCGCTCATGGCGACTTCGCCGCTCTGCAAGACATAGCCGCGGTCGGCGATTTGCAGCGCCATGTGGGCATTCTGCTCAACAAGCAAGATGGTCACGCCTTCGCTTTTAATCTGTTCGACGGTGTCAAAAACGCCGTCAACCAATACCGGCGCCAGCCCCATTGAGGGTTCATCCAGCAGCAGCAGGCGCGGTTTCGACATGAGCGCCCGGGCGATTGCCAGCATTTGCTGTTCGCCGCCGCTCATCGTGCCGGCATACTGTTTTTTCCGTTCCTCCAGCCGCGGGAACAGTTCAAACACCCGCTCAAGATCATCCCTGACGCCGCTGTCGCGCCGCGTATAAGCGCCCATATCAAGATTTTCTTCGACCGACAGTTTGGCAAACACGCCGCGCCCCTCTGGCACCATGGCGATTCCTTTGGACACCAGCAAGTCAGCCCGCGTGTGCGAAATGTCTTCGCCGTCAAAAATGACAGCGCCCCCGCGCGGCTGCATCAATCCGGAAATGGTGCGGAGGGTGGTTGTCTTGCCGGCGCCGTTGGCGCCGATGAGGGCGATGATTTCGCCGGTGTCTATTTCAAAGGAGACGCCCTTGAGCGCATGGATATTGCCATAATACGTATGGATGCCGCGGACTTGGAGCAATGCCATATCAGGTTTCCGTTTCCTGCCGGTGACTGCGGTTGAGCGCGGTGTCGGCTGCCGCGCCGCGCCCCAGATAGGCTTCGATGACATCTGGGTGGCTTTGAATCGCTTCGGGAAGCCCTTCGGCGATTTTACGACCATAGTCCAGTACCGTGATGTGTTCAGAGATGCCCATGACCACGCGCATGTCATGCTCGATAAGGACGACCGTGATGCCCAGTTCGTCGCGCAGGCGGCGGATAAAGTTAGTTGTTTCGGCAGTTTCGCTGGGGTTCATGCCGGCGGTGGGCTCGTCAAGCAGGATGAGCTTGGGTTTGCTGGCGAGCGCCCGGCCAATTTCCAGCCGCCGCTGATCCCCATAGGCAAGGTTCTTGGAAAGCATATCGCCTTTTCCCTCCAGCCCCACAAAACGAAGCAGTTCGCGGCCGCGTTCCTCGCATTCCAAATCTTCTCGCCGCGTCGAGGGCAAGCCGAGGATCGAGCCCAGCCAGGTGGATTTGAGATGCGGCTCTTCGCCTACCATGATATTTTCGATAGCGGTCATATTGTTGAAGAGCCGTATATTTTGAAAGGTGCGCGCGATGCCGGAACGCGTAATCTGGTCGGGGGTTTTGCCATCAATCCGCGCGCCGTCGAACAGAAGCTGACCCTCGTCGATCTGATAAAACCCGGTGATGCAGTTAAAGAACGTCGTCTTGCCGGCGCCGTTGGGGCCAATGATGCTGGCAATGGCGCCGCTTGGTATGTGAAAATCAAGGTTATCGACAGCGACCAGACCGCTAAAACGTTTGGTCATGCCATTGGCGACCAGGATATTGTTCTGGGCCCGTTTGTGTTTTTCTGCCATCGTTCGCTCTCGCTAGTCTGCGGCGCCGACTTTCGCTTTTACACCCGATCTCATCTCGTGCGTGATAATATGCGTTGGAATAAGCCCCTGCGGACGATTGATCATCATCATAATCAGCAAAATGCCGTAAAGCAGAAAGCGGAAGTCGGAAAATTCGCGCAAAAGCTCGGGCATGCCGATAAGCACAATCGCGCCTACCACAATGCCCGGGTTGCTGGCGATGCCGCCAACGATGATCAAGCTCAAAACGTTGATCGAAATAAACACAGTGAAGCTGTTCGGGAAGACCGTCCCCACTTTGGCGGCGAATATGGCGCCGGCGACGCCGCCGGTCGCCGCGCTTAACGTGAATGCCAGCAGCTTGGCGCGGGAAGTGTCAATCCCCATCGCCGTGGCGACATCCTCGTCTTCGCGGATCGCCATCCACTGCCGGCCGGCGCGCGAGTTGTTCAGGCGAACGGAAACAAACAAGGTGATTAAACAGGCGACCAGCACAATATAATAGAGTTCTTCAGGATTCTTGAGCTCGATGCCGATGAAGTTCGGTTTTGGAATCGCCTGCACACCTTGGGCGCCGCCGATGAGCGGCTTCAGCCAGTCAGAATTAGCCAGCTTGCCGATGATTTCACCGAAGCCAAGGGTGGCGATGGCCAGATAATCGCCGCGCATTCGCAGCACCGGAACCGCAAAGATGAAGCCAGCCGACATGGCCGCCAGCAGGGCAATCGGAATCACCATCCAAAAGGTGAAAGTCCCCTTAAAAAGCCCCAGCGGGCCGATGGATGTCAGAACCGCCAGGATATACGCGCCCACTGCGTAATTGGTCACATAGCCCAAATCAAGCAGGCCTGCCAGACCGATGGCGATGTTGAGACCCAGTCCCATCAGCACAAACAGGCCAATGGTGACCGCGACATCGCTCAAGGTGCGCCCAATCATCCACGGCAATGCCAGGAGCAGCGCAATCACAATGACTGACCCAAGCGCGCGCGTCTTTGGATGTTCTGAACCGGCGGCGGCATCGAAGCCAGCGCGTATCCGCTGACCGAATCGCGTCCAGAGCAGCCCGGCCGCGGTACTGATGACAAACAGAACCAGCGCCGGAGTCTGCCGGATGGTATTGCGCCGGAAAATCGCGTTCAGCGCATCGCGCTCAAGGTTTTCTTGCAGAACGAGGCGAACCGTTTCGCCAAAAGCGCCAGCCAGCAGCGTGACTGACAGACCATAAAACAGCGCTTTGCGCGGTGTGGCCGGCAGAATGTAAAAAATAGACCCGGCCAGGCCAGCGATGGCTGAAACCAGGCTGAATATGACGATGCCGTTCAAGAGTTCTTTTCGATTGTCAAAGGTGATGACCTCTACCCAATCGCGGTTGATGTTGACCAGAACCGAGCGCAAATCCCCTTTAACATCAAAAATCAGCGCCAGTGAACCGGTCACAATCCCGACCAGTACGGCGGTCAGCAGCCAGACACCGAGGCTCCGGTAGGCATCGCCGCCGCGGCGCTGCATCCGCCAAGCGATATAGCTGGCGGCGATAAATGGCGTCAGCCGCAGTGAGTAATCCAGCAGAAAACGGGACTGCTCCGAATTAAAGAGCAGCATAATGACGGAGGGCAAAGCCGTTAGCAGGCCGACGATGATTCCGCTGCCGACCACGGCGATGCGGTCGGCGCCGCGGTCATTAAGCCGCGCCGAGACGGCATAGGCGGTCAAAAAGGGCGCGATGAGCAGAACCAGCTGTCCCAAGGTGATGAAGCGGTCAATGACTTCGCGCTCATGGAAGGCGGCGACCATGCCGGCGGCGCCGGCGTACAGGACAATCGCGCCAGCCAGCAAGCCCAATGCCAAGACCGTTCGCCAGTTTTGTGATTTGAAATCGTCCACGGCGCGCTCCCCTAAGCCTTTTTCTCGGAAAGACGTTCACCCAAGATACCCTGTGGACGAAAGATCAGCACCAAAACCAGCATGGTGAAGGCGATTACATCTTTCAGTTGATTCGCGCCGGGGATGCCAAGCCCAGCCAGCACGAGGTTTGGCCCAATGGCTTCAATAACGCCCAGGAACAGCCCGCCGAGCATGGCGCCGGGGATATTGCCGATGCCGCCAAGGACCGCCGCCGTAAAGGCTTTGATGCCGGGGATGAAACCCATAAAGAAGTTGACGCCTTGCGGCCGAAAGAGACCGTTAATGACCCCGGCTGAACCGGCCAGAAAACCGCCGACGCCAAAGGTGAACAAGATCACCCAATCAATGTCGATGCCCATCAGTTTGGCGACTTCCTTGTTTTCCGACACCGCGCGCATGGCTTTGCCGATGCGGGTGCGCTCCACCAGCCAGTAAAGCCCAAGCATAAGCGCCAAAGCCGAAAAAAAGACAAACATCTGCACAATCGGTATGCTGATGGCGCCGATTTGAAGCGCCCCCTGCAAAGCCTTGACCTGTGGATAGGCTTTGAAGCCGGAGCCGTAGAGGCCGCGGAAGGTGTACTGAAGGAAAAAGGATGCGCCGATGGCGGTAATCAAGGGGACGAGCCGCGGGCTGCCGCGCAGAGGACGATAGGCGATGCGCTCCAGCAGGATGGCGACCGTCATGGATATCAGCCCGGCGAACATAATCATCAGGATGATGGACAAAAAGGGCGATTCGTTGAGAAAGCCAGTGCGGTTCAGCGCTTCGGCCAGGAATACGGTCGAGAATGCGCCGGCCATAAACACTTCACCATGGGCGAAGTTAATCATCAGCAAAATGCCATAGACCAAGGTATAGCCCAAGGCGATCAGGGCATAAATGCTGCCTTGCGACAACCCGGCGATGAAGAGGTTGACCCATTGCGCGACTGTGATGCGCCCGGAAGAAAGCGTATTCCACGAGCCGACCAGTATCAGAACGACAATGACAATACGCAGCAGGTCGATGATGAAGTCAACCCACGAAAAACCTTCTGACCTCCAGCGAAACATAAGTCAAACCGTTTTCTGTTATCTGTATCAACGCGGCGCAAGGCGGCGGCTAATCGGAAGCCGCCGAGAAATCCCAGTCCACCGTTGGCGGCGGCCAGGCATCGTCATAGACTTCGGCTTCGGTGATTTGGAATATGGCCAAGGCCGTGCCGGTGGCGCAGTCGCCGGCGTATGGCGATTCATCCTGGCAGGTGAGTCGGCCGGTCAGCCCGGGATAATTTTCAACGGCGGCAATGGCATCGCGCAGCGCTTGGCGGCCGATGGTTATGCTGCCGTCGTCATGCGCTTCGGCAACGGTTTCGACGGCGTCCAGCAGTATATTCACGGCGTCATAGGCATGGGCATGATAGCCGCCCGGCGGCGTGCCGCCGATTTCGTCATCCCAAGTCAGCAAAAACTGTTCATAAGCCTCGCCGCTGACCAAGGGACCCGACAGATAGATGCCAATGGCGGCGTCGCCGGTGTTTTCGGGAAAGGCGTCGACAAAGTTGGCGGCGGCCGTCATCATCACGACTTCTTCAAGGCCGGGGATATGCGGCAGCTGCGCGGCGAGAAAGTTGGATTCAGGCTCAAAGAGCGGGAAGTAGACGATGTCCGGCTCGCTGGCGGCGATTTCGGTCAGGATGGCGGTCATGTCGGTATCCCCTTTGTTGACCGCGCCTTCAAAGACCACCTCGCCGCCCAGTTCGGCAAAGGTATCCGCCATGACCCTGACCGCGCCTTCGGTATAGGGGTCGCCGTCGTGGACGGTGGCCAATGCGCCGGCTTGCAGCGCTTGGACGGCGAATTGGGCTGACAGGGTGCCCAGGAAGAGATCGTTATGGCTGGTGCGGAAGTAGCCGGGCAGGTGCGCGCCGCCGCCGTCAATATCGTCATTGGTCAAGCTGGGGGATGTGTTTGACGGGGCAATCATCAGCATACCGGCATCGCTAACGATTGGCAGGGCGCCTTGGGCGGCGCCGGAACAGCTGGTGCCAATGATGCCGACAATCGTTTCGTCGGCTGTGAGTCGCTGGGCGGCCGCTTGGCCGCCTTCTGCCGAACAAAGGCTGTCTTCCACCACCAGTTCAAGATCGCGCCCAAGGAGCGTTTCACCGCGGGCGAGCAGCGCGAGTTCAATGCCGCCTTGGGAATCTTGTCCAAGGAAGGACACCGCGCCGGAGACGGTCAGCATGGCGCCGACGGCAATCGGATCATCCGGACCGACTTCGACGCAGCCCAGCGCGTCATCGCAGTGACCGTCTCCAAGCGCCGGCCTGCTGAATGCAGTCAGCAGGCTCAACAAAGTCAGTATCAAAATCAAAGGTTTCATGGCTTGGCAATTTCCTTCCCGGTGGACACAGTCTAGCGGCTGGTGAAAGCATTCAAAAACAAGCCAGAGCGAACGTACTCTCTGGCTTGTTCAATCAAACTCAACTGCATGGCAGCGGCAATGAATGTTTATTCATCCGCCATCTCATCGCCCATCAGCGACCAGACCACGGGCGGCGGCCATTCTCCGGCGACCTGTGCTTCGGTGACTCCAAAGACAGCTAGCGCGGTGCCGGTGGCGCAGTCGCCGGCGTATGGCGATTCATCCTGGCAGGTTAGGGTGCCGGTCAGGCCGACATAGCCTTCGACGGCGGCCATGGCATCGCGCAATGCCTGCCGGCCGATGGTGATGCTGCCGTCGTCCTGCTCTTCGGCCACGGCTTCGACGGCGTCCATGATCAGATTGGCGGCGTCATAGGCATGGGCATGGAAGCCGCTGGGCGGCGCGCCGCCAAGCTCTTCTTCCCAAGTGGCTAAGAACTGGTCATAAGCCTCGCCGGTGATCGATGGACCGGTGATGTAGACACCTATCGAGCCTTCGCCTGAATTGGGAGCGAAGTCGGGGGTAAAGCTGCCATCGGAGGTCATCATGGTCGCCTCTCCCAGCCCGGGCGTGTTCACCAGCTGCGAAACGATGAACTCGGATTCGGGGACGAAGACCGGGAAGTAGACGATATCGGGGTTGCTGGCGGCGATTTCAGTCAAAATCGCGCTCATGTCAGTATCGCCTTTGTTGACTGCCCCTTGGAAGACCACCTCGCCGCCCATTTCGGCGAAGGTATCGGCCATGACGTTTGCCAAGCCTTCGGTGTAGGGGTCGCCGTCGTGGACGGTTGCCAAGGTACTGGCTTCAAGGGCTTCAACCGCGAACTGCGCTGCCATAGCGCCTTGGAAGAGGTCGTTGTGCGCGGTGCGGAAATAGCCGGGCTGGTACGTGCCGCCGGCGTCTGAATCGTCGTTGGTCAGGCTTGGTGATGTATTCGATGCCGAAACCATGAGCATGCCGGCGTCGCTGACAATCGGCAGCGCGCCTTGGGCGGCGCCGGAACAGGTTGTGCCGATGATGCCGACAATGCTCTCGTCGGCCGCCATGCGCTGCGCCGCCGTTTGGCCGCCTTCAGCCGAACACAAGCTGTCCTCGACCACCAGTTCGATTTGGCGTCCCAGCAGCATCTGATCGCGGGCGATAATGGCAAGCTCAATGCCGCCGTGCGAATCTTCGCCATAGGCAGCCGCCGGGCCGGACATCGCCAGCATAGCGCCGACGGCGATGGTATCGTCGGCGCCGACTTCAACACAGCCCAGTTCGTCCATGCAGTGCCCGTCGGCGAAGGCCGGGATGCTGAATGCGACCAGAAGGGCTAATACGGTGAGTACAAACAACAGTCGTTTCATAGCGTAAACTTCTCCTCATTAACTAACTGAATCAGTGCTGTCATGCAGAATGAACAGCCAACGTTGATTATACCCTGCAATTTCTGTTTTTGCATATTCATTCTGCATAATTTCTTAGGTCGGTGCGGCGCTCTTCTTATCTGTCCATCGTTACCATAGACAGATTCCAGACAGTCGGCGGCGGCCAAAGATCGCCATCAACGACCGCTTCGGTGACCTCAAAGATCGCCAGCCCGGTATTGCTGGCGCAGTCGCCGGCAAACGGCGATTCATCCTGACAGGTCAGTATGCCGGTCAGGCCCTCGTAATCCTCGACGGCGGCGATGGCGTCGCGCAGCGCTTGACGGCCGATGATCAGGCTGCCATCTTCAGCTTCTTCGGCAACCGCTTCGACGGCATCCAGCAGCAGGTTGGTGGCATCATAGGCATGGGCATGGAAGCCGCTTGGCGGCGTGCCGCCGATTTCATCTTCCCAAGTGTCCAGGAATGCTTCATAGGCATCACCGGTGATAAAGGGCCCCGAAATATAGACGCCGACGGCCGCCGCGCCTGTATTTTGGGGGAAGGTCGCCACCAGGCTGGCGTCACCGGTCATCATCATGCTGTCTTCCAGCCCGGGGATGTTGATCAGCTGGGCAGCCAGGAACTCGGATTCGGGCGGGAACAGCGGGAAGAAAACCACATCGGGGCTTGTCGCCGCCACTTCGGTCAGGATGGCGGTCATATCAGTGTCGCCCTTGCTGACCGCCCCGCGGAAGACCACGTCGCCGCCCATTTCGGCGAAGGTATCCGCCATGATAGCGACCAGGTTTTCGGTATAGGAATCGCCGTCATGGATGGTTGCCAGGGTTTTGGCCTGCAGGACTCGAAAGGCGAATTGTCCGGTCATGGCGCCTTGAAAGATATCGTTGGGAATGACGCGGAAGTAACCGGGTCGGTGCACGCCGCCGGCTTCCGTGTCGTCGCTGGTCAGGCTTGGGGATGTGTTGGTTGAGGAAATGGTCAGCAGGCCGGCGTCGCTGATAATCGGCAGCGCGCCTTGAGCCGAACTGGAACAGCCAGGACCAATGATGCCAAGAATCGTTTCGTCGGCTGTGATGCGCTGGGCAGCGGCCTGGCCGCCTTCTGACGAGCAAAGGTCGTCTTCGACCACCAATTCAATACCGCGCCCAAGCGCCGTGCCGCCGCGGGCGAGAATCGCTAGCTCAACGCCGCCTTGAGAATCTTCGCCAAAGAAGGAAATCGCGCCGGAGATGGGAAGCATGGCGGCAATCACAATCGGGTCATCCGCGCCCACTTCAACGCAGCCCAGTTCGTCCATGCAGTGTCCATCGGCGAACGCGGGAACGCTGAACGCGCCCGGCAGACTCAACAGGGTTAGCATCAACAGCAACCGTTTCATAACCTAAACATCTCCCATTTACTAAATTGACATCATCAAGCGGATTTTACAATCCAACTTCAGTATATATGATAGGTTCGTTCAGAACAAGTGCATTTGAAAGCTGCATTCAATTTAGACGCGACGATGTGTCAGCCGATTTGAATTCGCCGGCTTTGCTGTACAATGGCGCCGAGCGGGTTTCCCATGTTTTTGTTCGTCAGGAAGAACAGCTATGAAGCTGCTTGCTGTGGTATCTTCACTTGACTTGACCCAGGCATTTAGCGCAACGCCGGCATGGTGGCAACTGTTGAAAGGATTATATGAAATTGGCGTGGATATCATCGCGGCGCCTTACCAGGGGCCGGCGATAGAAAGCCTCTGGTGGCGCGCCGAACGCAATCCCGCCCATTGGCAGGGCGATGCCTTCAAATCCCTGCGCGATATCGTCCGCGGCGCGGCGCCGGCCAAACCGACGCCGATGGACAATCCGCCGCCGAATCACATCGAAAAGCCTGATTCATGGTCAGACAAGGCGCTGCGAAGCATGGCGCAAACCCTGGTCGCCCCGCTTTGGCGCCGTCATCTCGAACGCATCCTGCTCCATGACCCCGACGTCGATGCCATCTTGTTCCTGACCGTTCCCCTGAATCACCTCAAGGGCGTGCCAAGATACATCTCGGAGAAATATGACAAGCCGGTCTTCTACTTTGATGGCGATGTTCCCGCCAGCTTGCCGAATATGCCGGGTTTCGCATCCGGTTTCCGCGGCTATCAAGGGGCGGATGTGTCCGAATACACCGCCTTTATCAGCAACAGCAAGGGCGGCGAGGCGCTGCTGCGGCGGCTGGGCATCGAGAATGTGCATACCGTCTGGTATGGCGCTGACCCCGATGTCTTCAGCCCGGCGCCGGCGCCGGCGCAGGATATTGATGTGCTGTTTTATGGTCATGGACGCGAATATCGTTCTGATTGGATTGACAGGATGGTCGCGATTCCGTCGCGCCGCCTTTCCGCCAGCCGATTCGCTGTCCGCGGCGCGCATTTGGGCGATATCGGCGATGCCGACCGGCTGCCCTACCTAAGTTTTAGCAAGCTGCGCGAATATGCCTGCCGCAGCAAAATCAACCTGTGCATCACCCGCGGGGCGCATGCCAACGTGCACGGCTCTTCGTCGTCGCGCCCCTTTGAGCTAAGCGCGATGGCGGCCTGCATCGTCGCCAATCCATACAAGGGGCTGGAAGAATGGTTTGAACCCGAAAAAGAGATCATCATAGTGCAGTCGGCTGCTGAAGCCATTGAGCGCTATACATTCCTGCTCGCCCATGACAGCCAGCGTCAATCCATCGGCAATGCCGCCCGAAACCGCGTCCTCAAACAGCATACTTTCCGGCACCGCGCCCGCGACCTGGCTGGCATCATCCAGCAGTATATTTAGCCGCTTGCGCTATCGCGGAACCGACCTTATGATAGAATATACGTTCCTATCAAGGAGGTGGTTATGACGGCGATTGATTTTGAAAAAGCGCGCGGCTTTGTTTATCGCGCCGGCAGCCCGAAGGTCACTGGGTCGATCAGCACAATCTGAAGCAGTGGCAGCCGATGACAACGATCAATGTCCTGCTGGCCTTGCGCCGCTATGGCAGATGGACTTAGAATTTGCCCGGCTGTGCTATACTCCGAATGCAGATCGTCTGAAATCATCATGGAGCCGACTCGGTGTCGATTGACTACATTATTGAATACGACTGTGCGCCCAAGCAAAAATTAACCGCCGCCGGCATTCTGGAGCGCATCAAGGAAAGGGAGCGCGCCGAAGCGGTCATTCAATGGTTCCGCGCAGCCGGGGATACGCGGCCGCCAGCGCAGATGGGCTTTGAGTTCAGTCGCAATACACCTGATGAACAAGGGAAAAAGAAGGTGATGGTTGTACAGGATTTGCTCGACCATGCCGCTGATCTTGACCGACTGGCGCATCACTGCCGGGCTTGCCCGGCGAATCGCGCGCGGCGTCCCTTTGGCTGTATGGGCTTTATTCACTATCCTATCTCGGCGCGGGCTGAAATCTGGCTGCTGGAACGGCTGCCGGCGCCGGACGAGCCCCTGGTATGGCTGCTGCTGAAGCAGGGAATCCAAAAGTTTGGTTATGACGGCGCGTCGGTAAGCGCCTTGCGCGCGATGGATAAGTTCAGTGAAGCCGGCGAACGGACTTACTTTGAACTGTCGGTTGCTCCCCAGCGTCGATTGGGCGAACTAACGGTATCGGGCGACCAAATGCTGGAAATGATATTTGGCGTTGGCGAGCGCATTATCCCAAATCATGCCGGCATTCTGCTGCTTTTCTTTCATGCGATTGACCGCGGTCTTGAGGCGGCGGAAATCCGCAGCATCTCGTCATTCGATGAAGATAGGCGCGGGAAAATGGCCTTTGCGATGACCGCTGAACCTGATGATGATGAAAAAGCGCATCAGTTTTTGGCGTTTTTTCATGCTTTGTATCTGGCGTGGAAACTGAAGGTTTCTTTGTTTGTGGATGCTTAGTTTCGCTGTTTTGCGCGCGCCGGCTTGACGCGGGAAGGATGCTGTGGATCGATCTCAAGCGAAACCGCTTGGACCAAAACTAGCCTCGTGTGGCAAGCGCCAGCAATGCCAACGTTGCTAATATGATGGCAATCGCCAGCACAGCGTAGAATTTCGCAAACTGTTTGCGGGCATCCGAGCCTTCTTTGAAAATGTCAGCTAACTTCACATGATTATCCTTAGACGTTGTGGACAGCCTCACTGTGTTAGCCTAATCCAATTTTCCTAGGCTGACAACGGCTCCCATGCAGCATTTTTGACGCTTGACAAATGCAAATGATTTGAATAGATTTATCCGTGCGGATATCCGCTTGCCTTGGGGTATCGGCGCGCAAAAGAAACACCGGTTAGTCTGCCGAAAGGATCAATATACCCATGCTTAACATCAACCGAAAGCTGCTGATTATGCTTGCTTTGCTGCTGACATCTGTTTCGGCGCTGGCGCAGGAAAGAACCGTCGGCCTTATGGTGAACACCGCCGGCGCTTACGATGGATATGTTCTGTTTACACCGATGACCGATGAATCAGTCTACTTGATGGACAATGACGGGCGGATCATACATACCTGGCATATCGAAGAGACGCGCGGTGTCAGGGAGGCGCATCTGTTTGAAAAGGGCAATCTGGTCGTCGTCGCCGGCGCCAGAGATGCCGTTGACACATCGCTTATGCCGGAAACTTATCGTCCTGACAGAAGCATACGGGAATATACATGGGACGGTGAATTGGTCTGGGAATACCAGTTCATCGGTGCCAAGACCCATCAGCATCATGGGATTGACATCATGCCGGACGGGAACATCCTTGTAATTGCTTGGAACTATCATTCGCTGGATGAAGCAGTTGAGATGGGGCTGGATTCTCAATTCGTCGATGCCGAGTTTAAGGACCATCCCTATCTGCTTCCCGACGTCATCATCGAGATTGATCCTTCGACCGATGAATGGGTCTGGCAGTGGGATGCTTGGGATCATCTGGCGCAGGATTTTGACCCTGGCTTGCCCAATTACGGCGTCATCGCGGAGCATCCGCAGCGCATTGACATCAACTATCAGTCGCATTTTCTAAAAGGGACGACAGCCGGGAATAATAAAGGTCCTGGCAATTGGATGCACACCAATTCGGTCAACTATAGCCCTAAACTGGATCAGATTGTGCTAAGCGTGCGGAACTTTGATGAATTCTGGATCATAGACCACAGTCCGTCGTCGGTGGGTTCGGCTGGCGATCTGCTGTATCGCTGGGGCAATCCATTTGCCTATGGGGGGGGGGCTGGAGGATCGTCAGCTGTTTGCCCAGCATGACGTTCACTGGATTGATGCCGGTCTGCCGGGCGCGGGCAATATCCTCCTCTTTAACAATCGAAACCGGACCAGCGCCGGTGAACCGTATTCTTCCATTCTGGAGTTGAAGCTCCCGCTGCGGTCTGACGGCAGCTACGATTGGGGTCAGGAAGCGGAAATCGTTTGGTCTTATGCCGCCGATGGGTTCCTTTCTCGCTTTGTCTCTGGTGTTCAGCGCTTGCCGAACGGCAATACGTTGATTACTGAAGGGGGTCCTGGGCGGCTGATTGAAGTTCGTCCCGATGGCGAGGTGGTCTGGGAATTTGTGAATCCCAAAACCAGGCCTGGCTTGATTAGACAGGGCGATCGGCCTGATCCTAACAGCGCTACACTGGATCGGAATTCCTTGTTCCGCGTTCGCAAGTATCCGCCGGACTTCCCTGGTTTTGAGGGCAAGGACATGAGTCCCGGCGAACGTCTGGTTGATTAACGCCGTTTATTCGGCTGCGTTGAGGAACTTCAAAGCGGCTTCGATGCTTTTCTTTGGGCTGATTTTAATTTGTTCGTCCAGCACCGCGCCGTCCTCACCGATGATCCAGTGTGACCGGATGACTCCCTGATAGGTCTTGCCGTACATGGATCTCTCTCCCCATGCGTTCCAGGCTTCCAGAACTTGATGTTCCGGGTCGGACAGCAGGTCATATGGCAGTGATTCGGCTTCGATCCACTTGGCAAGCGTTGCCGGCGCATCTGGGCTAAGCCCAAGCACGACCGCGTTTGCCGTTTCAATTTGCAGGAAGTGATCGCGGAAGCCGCAAGCCTGTACGGTACAGCCGGAAGTGCCGGCCTTTGGATAGGCAAACAGCAAGACTTTCCGGCCGCGGTAATCGCTCAATTTCACTAGTTCGCCATGTTGATTACGCAATTCAAAATCCGGCGCCATTTCTCCTTCGCGTGGCATTTTTGAGTCCTTTCGTCAGCGGCAGTATGCACTCAAGATTATAGCCGATGATTCTAAGCCGGAGTCAAGCAATGCGCCGCTTTGGCGATGATTTAGCCGCATTGAATCTCCTGCCGCGCCAAATCAATGCCGAGCCACATCGCTGCCGTCGCCTGCGCCGGCATCCTTAGATGCAGTTCAGCCGGGAAATGCGCCAGGAATTCGGCATCGGTTATGATCGGCGCAGCCACGACGCTGCCGCGCAGGGTCTCATCGGCTGTCATAAAGGGGATGTCGCTGTCCTTTGCCGTAATCCGCTCATGCCATGCTGGGTCATGTATCAGCAGCAGGGCGCTGATCTCGGGGCGCAAGGTAAGCAGGTTGAGGATGATGCCTGTCAGATACAGCTGCGCTTTCCCGGCAGCCATTAAGCCTTGCAAATAAAGCAAAGCCGGATGTTCATAAAAGAAATCCCATCGCGGTGGCGCCGTCTGTTCGGGCATATTGAACATCTCTTCCAGCGTCTCGCGCCATACCTGATGTTTGACGCTCCATTCTTGCGGATGGGCGAAATCGGCGGTCGTCGGCTGGAACATCATCGCCGGCAGCACATGAAACAGCCCGCTGTCAAAGGCTGTTTTCTGCGAGCGCCGCGCCAGAATCGCTTTGTAGACTCCCCGATGATTGAAGACCGTCAGTGTGCCAATCCCGACCGCCGCGCTGCGCTTGAGGCCGCGCTTGAGGGCATGCTGCGGTTCAACCTGCCGATGATAGGTGGTTCGGGCAGGCGCGCGCATCCAGCCTTGGGCAGCGGCATCGCGCAGTTCATGCTCAAACGCGGCGCAGGTCGCCAGCATGTCATAATAACGGCCGATGGCGCCGCGCAGCTTGAGCGGATTGTCTCGAATATGCTTCAAGGTGAAGGTTGAGCCATTGTACAAGCCGCGTTTGCTGTTTTGCAGGTCATGCAGATAGCTGTAATCATAAGCCGCAAAGTCGCGCTCCTCGACGGCTGGCAGCCAGGGATCAAGCACACTGTCCACATCCCGAACCTGCGCCGCCGCGGGATAATACACCGTGACCGGATGCTCGATGCCGTGCCGTGCGAAGGGCTCGCATTGATACAGGTGTTGCAGATAATCGGTGATGTTTTTGTAGGCGCGGCTGTCAAGCGGCATGGGACGCGCAGCTAACGGTGATCTATGCAATCGTTTGGACTTTGATTAAAATAATAACGCATACCGATGTTAAAGGAATAGTTTGCATTGCATCGCAAGTCGGGACATCCGAGCATTCACATTACGATTTGGATTTGTCTGGGCATCATTCTGCCTTTATTGCCGATATTATTGGGTATCCTGATAGCAATGCTTCAAAGGAAAGAAATCTTCTTTGCTGACCTGTTGGATGGGATTGAGTTGCTTCTTATATCGTTGGGATTAGTTACCGCTACAACCATAGATTTCTCGAAGGCCGAATTAGACTGGTCAAGCCGTTATCTATTGTTCTTTTTTATTCGATTCGCACTCATTATTCTTGCCATAGCGAACTTGCTCCTGCTGACTCTCATCTATGTTAATAATCGGGTTGATGATTTGAGTTTTGATTCTGATTTGAGACTTATCTTTGCTTTCATCGTAATTGTAATAGTAGCTCTGATTACCCTTCCTTTACAATTTTATATCGGATATACTCGTTATAAAAAGGATTCGGAGGAAACAACAGCATGAATTCTGGAACTCTTTTGATTCTTTTGATTCTTTCGATTCTTTTGATATTTTCGTTTCTAAGCGCCATTTTTGTCATTGTCTATGTTGTCCATGACATCAGAAGCGGCAATTATCGCAAGCTGCTGTCGACTCAAGATGAGCACGAACAGTAGCCTCATCTGTAAAAGTTGCGCACATCCCCGTCATTCGCGGCTGTCGGACAAGCGTCCCGCCAGCCAGCCCCTTTTAACGATAGAGCAGGTTGACGATTTCCTGCACGGTGTTTGCGTCAAGCCGATCCCGCGCAAAATAGCTGTCCCGCAAGCCATCAGGGAGTTGACTGGCATAGAGGACGGGAACAGCTGGCTCTTGCACGGTCAATTGTGTCATCGGCGGCGGCCAGGTAAAGACAATCACAGCATAGATTGGAATCCCCGCCAATTTATAATCGCCCAGATATTCGCGGATATTCATCACATCTTCCACCACTTCGCGGGTGGGATTCCAGCGCATCGGCTTCCATTTGCCCTTGCTCTTGCGGGTAAGCCATTGTCCTTTTTCGTTGAAATACCGACCCTTGCGATTCGAAATGCGGAAAACCAGCAGCCCGTGCTTGCTCACCAGGACGGCATCGACATATCCGATGGTCGCTTTGCTGATGTTGCGGATGAACACAAATTGCCGGTCGAGGCAAGCTGCAAGCTGTTCGCCTACCTGCCGGGCGAGGGGGTTGTCGGTTTTCCAGGTGACTGCCCGCAAGACCATCAGGCAGGCAGCGAACATAATGACGATGCCCAGCGACAGAATGACTTTTCGGGTGAGGTCATAAACCTCGAAACCCGGGTTGGACTGCACCACCAGGCTGATGCCATGCAAGGCGAAACCCAGGGCCGACAAAGCGGCGCCCAACAAAAAAACAAGGGCCGCCGCCATCAAAAAATCCCGTGAACGCCGGCTTAGTTTGCGCGTTGGGGCTACATTCTGCATCGTCCTGGCCGCCCTGATTCCTGACTTATTCTACAATCATAAATCATAGCTTATCCGCCAGCGTTGGTAAAATGCCCTCGGTCCTGAATCTTGTGGTACACTGAACATGAAGAGTTGGTTATTTGCGGTGAATGGGATGCCCTACCTGATTGATGGACATAACTTAATCGCCCGATTGCCGGATATTGACCTGGAAGACCCGGACGACGAAGCCAAACTGGTGCTTAAATTGCGCGGATTCGCTGCCAAACAGGGCAAGAAATGCACCGTGATATTTGATGGCGGCTTGCCCGGCGGCTGCTCATCTATGTCGACCAGGTCCGTCCAAGTGATATTCGCTTCGGCATTTCATGCCAGCGCCGACAGTCTCCTCAAGCAGCGCATCCGCAAAACGCGGGATGCCGCCAACTGGACCTTGGTGTCCTCCGACAATGAGGTGCTTGACTGCGCCCGAAGCCACAAAATGAAGCACATGACATCGGCGCGGTTCTCGCAGCAGCTGCGGCGCAAATCTCATCAGCAAGACCGGCGCGGCGAGGAGGTCCAGGTTCAGGTCTCCAAAGATGAAGTGGATGAGTGGCTTGACATTTTCGGCGGCGATTAGACCTTTGCCCAGTATCTCATGTTCGCGCTTTCCAGCCGTGCATGATGAAATTGTGACTTTACTTTGATGCCGAGCTACAGTAACATACGAGGGTATTCGGGGCGTAGCGCAGCCCGGCAGCGTGCACGGTTTGGGTCCGTGAGGTCCCCGGTTCGAATCCGGGCGCCCCGACCAGCGGCGGGATCGTACAGGCGGGTATGGTGTAATGGTAGCACTCCACCCTTCCAAGGTGTCAGTACGGGTTCGAATCCCGTTACCCGCTTTGACCGCTTTTGATATTGACTTCAGTCCGCAAATCGGGTCCATAGCTCAATGGTCAGAGCAGTCGGCTCATAACCGATTGGTTCCAGGTTCGAGTCCTGGTGGACCCATCCTGCCTTGTCTGACGCTATCCTCACCACAGCCTGAATGCGGTGGACGGGCTTAATGCCAGCGGCGATGAGACTTGATTTGGTCATAGGCGGACTTGACTTCTTTGAAACGCTGTTCGGCTTTGGCTTTTTCGTGTTCGGTGACATCGGGGTGATACTTGCGCGCCAGCTTGCGGAAGGCCTCTTTGACGGCGGCTTGCCCGGCGCCAACTTCAATCTCTAATGCCAGATAAGCGGCATGAATCCGCTCGGCGGCGGGCATCTCGACCGGGTGAGTCTGCCTGGTGCGATAATGAAAACGCTGGCGGGCGCGTTCTTCATTGATGCGGCGCTGGAACTTGGGCGAGGCGATTTCCCCGATATGCCAGCTTCCCTTGATGTTGGAATGGTATTCGCGGCGGCGCACCGAGACGGCGTCAAAGGGAAAATCCGCGGTGTGCCAGACATGATACTGGCTGCTTTGCATGGTTTCATCAAAGTTGACTTGAATCACGCGCAGCCGGCCCTCAATCAGACCAATGGCGTAAATGGCATCCTTGTTCAGGGCGCGCAAGTCGTCCTGCCAATCTTGCAGCTTGCCGGTATAGCCATCGGCGGGCAGCAGCGAGATATCAATCAAAAAGAGCGTCCCGACGCTGGCATGGCTGTTCTGCTTGAGAATCCCCTTGATGAAGCGGGATTTTGGCGCCTTGCTGACGACATACACATAGAGGCGGCTGTTCATCCAGGTTTCGACGATGACATCGGGTTCATGGCTGCGGGATGTGATGCTGGCTGGCGGCTGCGCGGTCGCATATTTGACATCCTGTATATCGCGGAACTGCGCCTTGAGCCAATGGGCAACGGGATTTTCCATTGTGCGCTTCTTTCCGGCTCAACTGCTGGCAGCCTGCTCAAGTTCGCGCTGAACCAAACGTTCAAAGATGCTGTAGGGCTGGGCGCCGCTAAGCAGCTGTCCATTGATGAAGAAGGCCGGCGTGCCGCGCACCCCTTCAAGCTGGCCGTCCAAGCCGTCAAATTCGACTTCGTCGAGATAGCGGTTTTCATCAAGGCAGGCGGTGTATTCGGAAATGTCGAGTTCGTGCAGTTCAGCCGTTTGGATATAAAAATCGCGGTTGAGTGAATCTTGGCTGCTGAAAAAGGTTTGGTGAAATTCCCAGAACTTGCCCTGCTCAAAGGCGCATTGCGCCGCCGCCGCCGCCGGCGCTGATTCGGGCGTCAGCCGGGCAAAATCGCGATAAACATAGCGGATATGCTCGCCATAGTTTTCCAGCAGCGGCGCAAAGGTCTGGTCAAAGTGGCGCTTGCAGTAGCTGCAAAAGAAATCGCTGAATTCGACGATGACCACCGGCGCGTCTTCATCTCCAAGATAAGGATCGTCATCCACCAGCGCAAAGCGGTCGGGAGCGCCGCGCTCGCCGTCAAACTGGACGCCGCTTGCTTTCATCGCGCTGATGAGCGCCGCTTTAAGCTGCTCTTCATCAAACAGGCGGCGGTCATTCAAGCCAAA
The DNA here is from genome assembly GCA_965203755.1 of Phototrophicaceae bacterium. GTDB lineage: Bacteria > Chloroflexota > Anaerolineae > Aggregatilineales > Phototrophicaceae > UBA6055. The sequence continues at coordinate 2,444,648 of OZ241910.1, forward strand.
GACCCCGATGAGCATCCCGACCAGCAAAAAGACAATCGCAATCAGGATATAGTTGAATGTGATTTTGGAGATGACAACCACCTGGTCAGCTTGCTTTTCCTCGATTTTCGCTTGGCTGTTTTCGTTCGGCACAGTCGTTCCTTTGGATTCGTTTATGCTAGTGTACAGAATTTTTTGACCGATGCCTACTTGCTGTCTGCGGCTTTGCGCCGACTTTGTGTATGCCTTTTCGGATTTGCGACTATAATGTCAAAGAACAGGGTTAATCTATTTATGAAAGAGGACTGCGCTTGGGACAGCCGCTTGCCGGACTAATCGTCAAGGAGCAGAGCGGATTCTATTGGGTCGAGGCCGAAGACAAAAATATCTATATGTGTCAGCTGCGCGGCCGCCTGAAAGAAGCGGCAAAATCATCGGACATCGCCGCCATTGGCGACCGGGTGACTATCAGCCTGCGCCGCGAAGAGGGCACCGGCGCCCTGGTCGGCGCGATTGAAAAGCTGACGCCCCGCAAATCGGCGCTGTCCCGCGCCGCGCGGACAAGCGGCAAACGCGGCGCCGGCCAAGCCGAACGCGAGCAGGTTATTATCGCTAATGCCGACCGCGCGCTGTTCGTGTTCGCCGCCGCCCAGCCGACTCCCAATATGAAGATGTTAGACCGCCTGCTGGTGACCGGCGAAAAATCGAAAATCGCTGAACTGGTGATTGTCGTCAACAAAATAGATTTGCAAGCCGCGGCCGATATTGCGGCCGTTTTTTCCCCTTATGAACGCATGGGTTATCGTGTCCTCAAGACCAGCGCTTTGCTTGGCGAGGGAATCGACGAATTGCAGGCGGCGCTGCGGCAGGGCATTTCGGTGTTCACCGGCCCCTCCGGCGTCGGCAAAACCAGCCTCTTGAATCGGATGCAGCCCGGCCTGGCGCGGTCGGTCAAGTCGGTCGGCCGCGTCTCCGAAACCGGCGTCCACACCACCCGTGACAGCGCGCTTGTCCGCTTGGACAGCGGCGGTTATCTGGCGGATACACCCGGCATCCGCTCCATCGCTGTCTGGGATATCGAGCCCGATGAACTGGATGCTTATTATATCGATATTGAGCCCTATGTGCTGGACTGCAAATTCAGCAACTGCACCCATACCACCGAGCCTGACTGCGCTGTGCGGCAGGCGGTCAAGGCGGGGCAGATTGCACAGCGCCGCTACCAGAATTATCTCGATTTGCGCGAAGAACTGCGCGAGACTTACATCGTCTACAATCGTTAGCCCAAACCGCGCCTTATTTGTCCCTCATGGCTGTGATTTTATTCCTCAAACAGGTTTTCCCCGCGTGACAGACGTTGGGCAATGGTGAAGGTCTGCAACTGTGAGCGCATGGTCGGGGCATGGGCCGCCAGATAACGGGCGGCGGCAATCAGGACTTGCCCGGCGATTTCCGGTGAATGGCGGCTGATGATGCTGTATTGATTGAAACTGGCTTCGATGCACTGAATGGTATGGAAATCGCGGTCCTCGCGCAAAAGCAAATAGCCCATCTTCGCCATCAGCTTTTCCGGCGGGCCGCCGCTGATCAGGTATTGCGCCGCCAAGGTGCCGGCCGGGTTGACCTGCTGCTGCAAGTTAAGCAGCGACTCCAGTTCATCGAGCAGTTCATCAGGGTTTTCGACGGGTTCGGGCTGTGGCAGTTTGACGGCCGGCACGTTCAGGAAGCGGTCGAGATAGACACTCATGGCGGCGTCAAAAACGCCGCGCATCAAATCCAGCGATTCGATCCGCTGCAATCCCTGGTGTACCGCATTGGCGAAGGTGAAGGTGTGCAGCGCCGTATCCCAGTCGCCAAATTCATTGCTGGTATGGAAGCGGGCGATGCGGCGGGCAGCGGCGAAAGCCACCGCGCCGGCTAGGTCAACCGCCGGCAAACCCCCGCGCAGGCGCGTCAGCAGCATATCGGCAATGCCCTGCGGGTCATCCCCCAGCAGCGTCGGCATCAGTTCCTCGACATCGCAGTCCATGCGCTTGTCTTTGCCGGCGGCGACTGCATTCGGCAGCTTGGCAAAGGCATCTTCCAGAATCAAGATCAGGTCAATCGGCTTGCGCCAGGCATTGGATTCTTCCATGCGGCCGGCTTCCGTCAGATTCGGCACGACGCTGGCAAACGCCAGTTCAGCATAATCCCAGCCGGCTTTGTCCGCCGATTCCAAGGCTTTGTTAATGAAATCCAGGCTGTGTCCCAGGTCCAAATAGCGATGGTCGGTTGCCGCGGTGAAAAGCATGTCGGCGATTTGTCGGTCATCGGCGCCGGCCCGCAAAGCCGACACGATGGCCCGTTCGCCGGCTTGTGCGTCCCGCACTTCAACGAATTGACGGAACCACTGCTTGAGGGTTGGAATGTCGGTTTCGCGATTGGGCAGCGGGCGCGGGTTAAAGCGCGGCGCCATGCCGGCCGTATCGCTGGCGACATCGGCTAAGCCGTGGAACAGCGCCAGTGAATGGTCAGCCGGGCGCAGGTAGGGAATGAGGTTCATGGTACAGGCATGCGTGGTTAATCCGCGGCCCCAATCCATGCCGCGGTACTGGGTGCCAAATTCAAGACCCATGCGGAACGGCTCATCGGCCGGCGCGTCTTGCGCCAGTTGATTAATCACGGCTTTGGCGATGACCAGACTAAGGTTGTGCTGCAAACCGTCTCGCAGACGATTGCGCTGGTGTTCGACAGCGCCGCCGCGCGCCCGCAGTTCAACATAGATGTCATTACCGTGGATCTCGACTGGAAAAGCGTCGATATCATCGGCCCACAGGTCAAATGCGCCGCCGCTGGCAAGGTCAAAACGGGCGTGGTGCCAATGACAGGTCAATATGCCTTCTTCGACCGAGCCTTGGTCAAGCGGAAATCCCATGTGCGGGCAACGGTTGTCCACCGCATACACCTTGTCCCCATAAAGAAACAAGACGACCGGTTTGCCATTGGGATGGACGGTCATACTGCCCTTGCCTCTTAAATCCTCAAGACCTGCGACCCAAACCAAGTCATCTCTTTCCAAGACCATCATAGACCTCCAATCCGATTTTCATCATTATACGCTATTATAACCGCTCTTTTATCGCACGAGTAAAGTCTTGTATTATCACAAGGACAGCGCCTGGAGTTTGACAGAGCGGCGGACTGATGGTAAATTACACGGCGACTTGCCTGCGCTTATGGAGGTTAAGATATCATGCCCAACATCTGGCGGCGGCTGATGCCGGCGGCAATAGCGCTGGCGGCCGCCGTCTTGGCCTTCATCCAGCTTGGAGACGCATCCCTGTGGCACGACGAAGCTGTGACCTGGCAGAGGGCAAGCCAGTCAATCCCCGATATGGTAGAAGACCTTAATCGCAATGTCCATGGACCCTTCTACTATTCAATCATGCGCGTCTGGCTCAAGTTTGGCGGCGACAGCGAGTTCTGGATGCGGCTCTTCTCGGCGCTGTGCTTTACGCTCACGGCGCCGGTGGTCTATGTCATCGGTCGGACCGTGGGCGGGCAGCGCGCCGGGCTGTATGCGGCCTGCCTGATGGCAACGGCGCCCTTTCTGATTCGCTACGCGCAGGAAGCGCGGATGTATGCGATGCTGACCTTCTTTTGCAGTCTGGCGCTGATGAGCGTGGCGCTGCTGATTTCAAAACCGGCTGACCGGCCGCCGGCGGTCATCGGACAAGGGCTGCGCGGTCGGTGGCGGCGCGGCCCTTCGCATAAGCGCAATGGGATAGGGGACGATGCTCTGTGGGCGACGTACATTGTCGCCGTTCTTGGCGGGATGCTCAGCCACAATACAGCTGTCGCGCTGCCAGCGGTGACGTCGCTTATCTTCCTGATGGCGATTGCCGCCGCGCCGCGTTTCAGATGGCTGCGGCTGCGGAATCTCATCGTCGCCAACGCGGTTGTTCTTGCGCTGTATGCCTTCTATATTCCCTTTGTGTGGATGAACTTCTCGTCATTTGCAAACCGGCCATCATCGCCGGTATCCATCTTGCGGATTCCAAGGAACTTTGTCATGTCCTATGGCAACGAACACCTGCCGCTTCAGGCGGTCGCGCTGGCGGCGCTGTGTGCCCTTGCCCTGTGGCGCTGGCGGCGGCGGGCAGACTGGAAATGGATTGGGTTCACACTGCTTGGGTCGCTGGGGCTGCCGCTGATGTTATTCATCGCGTCCAATCTCTTTCGACCGATGCTTATCGACCGCACTATGATCTGGGGAGCGATTCCGTTGTATGTCGCCTGTGGAGTAGGTCTCGCGCGGTTGCCGAACGCTAATCTGCGCCGTCTTGTTCTGGCTTGCTTGCTGCTGGGCAGCCTGTACGGGATTCTGAACGAATACAGATACATTCCTGAACCTTGGGATCGGGTGGTGCAGGCTGTAGCTGAAGCGGCTTCAAGTGATGATGCGGTGGTGCTCTGCCCAGCCCATGCCGCCTATCCCTTCAACTACTACCGGCGCGGCTATGAGTTTGAACTGTCGGTCTTTGGCGCGCGCAAGAAAATCAGCCCCTACCCGCCGTTTGCCAGCGACGAGGTCTTGCTAAGGTGGTGGCCGCTGGGTGAACCGCGTGATCTGAAGTCTCTGTTCGATGATTATTCAGCGGTATGGGTCGTTTTCCGCGAAGACAGCGGCGTAATCTGTGATTCGCCGGAGTTGCAAGACGCGGTTTCCGGTCGCGGGCAGCTGATCGCCGAGCGCAAGCTCATCTCTGAAAACCTTGAACTCTTCGTCTTGCGCGCCGACTGACTCGCTGCCTCGTGCGGACTGCCGCTCGACAGTCAAGGCGCCGATTCAGCTTGGCATTCTTTGAATGTCTCTGTTGATTTAACTCCTTGGGTTTTATGGCGCCGCTGATGCCCGGCTTCGCTGGCGGGATTCAGCGCTTGTGAGGTCAGACCATGAGCGCTAGACTGACAAAGCCCGCGGCGGCGAACAGCAAGCCCCGCGCACAGCATAATGAGCTTTCATGGCTTGCCCAAACACTGGCTCATTCAAGTAAGGATGTGGAGGACAATCTTTGCCCGAACAAGCCCTGTACCTTAAGTGGCGACCTCTCTCTTTTGATGATGTTGTCGGACAAGAGCATATCACCCGCACCCTTCGCAATTCCTTGATTCGCGGGCGGGTTCGCCATGCCTATCTCTTTAGCGGCCCGCGCGGCACCGGCAAGACGACCAATGCGCGTTTATTGGCGAAAGCGGTCAACTGCACCCATGAAGATGCGTCGCGGCGCCCCTGCAATGACTGCCCGAATTGTGAAGCGATCAATGAAGGCCGTTTTCTTGATCTGATTGAGATTGACGCGGCATCGCATACCGGCGTCGATGATGTCCGTGAATTGCGCGACAAAATCGCATTTGCGCCCGGCGAGGGTCAATACAAGGTCTATATCATTGATGAGGTGCATCGATTCAGTGGCAATGCCTTTGATGCCTTGTTAAAGACACTCGAAGAACCGCCCGACCATGCCATTTTTGTGTTGGCAACCACCGAAATTGACAAAGTGCCGGCGACCATCAAAAGCCGCTGCCTGCAATTTGAATTTCGGCGGGTTTCCCTGAAAGAAGTCAGCCAGCGGCTGGCGCTGATCGCTGAACATGAGGCGCTTTCGATTGAACCGGCGGCGCTGGAATTGATTGCCCGTCAGGGAACAGGCAGCGTCCGCGACAGCATCAGCCTGCTTGACCAGATTGTTACCGACCCCGACGAGCCGGTCAGCCTGGAACTGACGCAGAAGATGCTGGGTACGGCGAATACCCTGTATGTGAGCAGCCTGGTGAATGCGCTGGCTGATGGGGAAGTGGCGCTGGGCATTCATGTGATTAACCAGGCGGTTGATTCAGGCAGCGATCCGCGTCAGTTTGGCCAGCAAATCGTCGAATGCCTGCGTAATGTGATGCTGACGCAAACGGCCAGCGCCGATTTGGTCGAGGCTTCGCAGGAAGATCAAGCCATGTACGAACAGCTTGCCGAAAGGATAAGTCGGCCGCGCTTGCTCAAGGCGATTCGCGCCTTGAATGATGCCGTCAATGACTATACCGGCGGCTGGCAGCCACAGCTGGCTTTGGAATTGGCATGGATTGACATCTTGCAGGAAGATGAGCCGCCTGTCATCCAGTCAGCAGCGCCGCCGCCGACCCGGCAAAGCCGTCCCTTGTCCCGCTCGGAAAAAGCGAAAATGGCCGATGAAAGTTCGGATGCGGCGGAATCCGGCGACGATTTTGAACGCGCCGAAGCAACCGCCCCCGGCGAAGCCCCTGTTTATTCCGCCGGGAAAATCCACCAGGGCTGGATGCGAATAATGACGCGGGTCAACCAGTACAATCGCAATATCCCGCCGCTGCTGGAACATGCCCATGTCCGCGCCATTGAGGGCAATCGCTTGATATTGGGTGTGCTCCAGGAGATCTTTCAGAAGAAAATCGCGGCGCCGCAGCGGGCGAAATACATTGAACAGGCGATTTATGATCTGCACCAGGTCAAGCTGCGGATAGAAGTTCAAGTTGTCAGCCGCGTCGCCGCGCCCGATGCGGCGGGACTTGATAAGCATAGCAGCGAGGATGACCCCCTGCTTGCCAAAGCAAAAGAACTCGGCGGGGTCATTGATGAACAGGATTAAGCCCGAGACAGGCATGCGGCTTGTCGCTGTATTGATAACGGACGCGCTGAATCCGCTGTTTGTGATTTCGCTGGCGCTGTTTGCGAGCATAGGCTATATCCTCACCTTGCTGATGCCGGTCACGATTGAAATCTGGCAGGCGGTGTTCTGGATTTGCACACTCATTCCTCTGATCGGGCTTTCGGCTGGCGTTTATGCGCGGTGGAAGCAGGGTGTATATGTCAAAAGTCGGGCTTCGCGGCGGATGATACTGCCAGTCATTCCCTTGCTTGTTTTAACGCCCGCCATCCTGTCCGAGTTCGCTCATCCGGCCATGCAGATCTTGCACCATGGCAATGTCCATCTCAGCTACATCCATCAGCTGCTTTATGGCGCGACGCCGGTCGAGAATGTGTTCATCGCCGGCTATCCGGGCAATTACTACTGGCTTTACCATGCGTATTTAGCCGCCCTCGTCAAAATAACCGCCTTCAGTCCGCCGACGGTGGCTTCAATCGTGAATGTGATTGCCATCTTCAGCAGCTTCGTCTGGATTGATCAGACCTTGAAAGTCCTCAAGCTGGGCAAGCCGCGCAGCATTCATTGGGGCTTGATGATCTTGCTGGTGTACTTTTCGATCAACATCACAAGCGCTGTATCCGTGCTGGGACATGCGCTGAACGGGACTTATGAACCGTATGCCTTTAATATCATGCTGCTTGACGGGGCAGAAAGCACCCTGCACAGTGTGCTCGGCAAAGTCCTGAACTTTACCAGTATGACCTTGGGCATCATGCTGTTCAACGCCGCCCTTTACGTCGGCGTCAAGCTGGTGAAACTCGAAATTGAACTCGCCGCGCTGATTCTGCTGTCCGCTTGCGGCATCGCTGCGCTGGCGGTGCGCGAGATTGCCGTCCTGCATATTGCAGTGGCTTTGTTAGGCGGCATCGCGCTGATGGCCGGGCTTCACTGCCTGCGGCGCCGTGACAAAGCAGAGCCGGCGCGGATGTTTTGGCGCGATTTGACTGGCAGGGTTCCGCCGACCAGGCTGCTGCTTTGGCTGGCTGTCAGTTTGGCGCTTTCGCTTCCATTGGTGAAGTACAACCTCGATATCGCCGGCAGTTTTCAATTCGGGCGCCCCTTTGGCTTTCCCAATATGGCTAATGTCAACCGGATTGTCACGGCGGTTCTCTTGTTCATACCGCTCTATATGCTTCAGTGCGTGTTTGTCTGGCAGAATCGAAATCGAGTCGAATCGTTCATTGCGCTGGGCGCATTGATCAGCGCTTCATTGACCTCGATCCTGTATCTGCCCGACAGGAATCAAACCAAAGGCATCTATTTTCTGGCTTCATTGATGGCGATATCCAGCTTGTTTGTCTTCCAAAGACTGCAAAACAGCGGCATCGGCTGGCGGCGGCGCAGCGGCCGACTGCTGTCGGCTTTCTATTTTGCGCTGGTATTGGCGCAAGCGATTTATGTTGCCGGCGGCTTCGCGCATCGAATCCAAATGCTTGGCGAAGGGGGGTATCGCTTTCCTGGCATTTACTTTAACGGCATTCACATCGAAAACAGCGAGGATATCGACCAAAGGCTGTCTGCGTATTACTGGATTCGCGACCATACGCCGCCGAATGCCGTCGTCGTCCTGCCGCTGATTCCATCCATACACTCCAGCCTTTATCATGAAAGGCTGTTCTACGTCCGGATGCTGCAGCTGCATTTTAGCGCCAGCGCTCTCATGTACCATGACCGCGTGCATGACCTGGAGATATTCTACAGCCAGGAAACGAGCCGGGATGATTATAAAACGCTGCTTGAAGACATGACGGCCAGCCTGCCCGGACGACCCATTTATGCGGTTGTCAAAGATGAAGAGGTCAGCCTGGAAGTGATGCGGCAGCGCGGCGCCAGGCTGGTCTATGAACACGCGGGTGATGGCGCGAATGTGTATTGGCTGAATTCAAATGACCAAGGCTAGGGCAGACATGGCTGTGCGATTGATCGCCATATTGATAACGGATGTGCTGAATCCGCTGTTTGTGATTTCGCTGGCGCTGTTTGCGAGCATAGGCTATATCCTTACCTTGCTGATGCCGGTCACGATTGAAATCTGGCAGGCGGCGCTTTGGGTCTGCACACTTATTCCGCTGATGGGGCTTTCGGCTGGCGTTTATGCGCGGTGGAAGCAGGGTGTATATGTCAACAGTCGGGCTTCGCGGCGGATGATACTGCCAGTCATTCCCCTGCTTGTTTTGGCGCCATCTGTCTTAGCGGTGCTGTCCAGTCCAGTCTTGCAAATATCGTATCATGGGGATATTCATTCCGCGCATATTCACCAATTACTCTATGGCTCTACGCCGATTGATAATGTATATATCCCCGCCTATCCGCCCAATTATTATTGGTTGTACCATGCTTATCTGGCGGCGATTGCCCGGATGACATCCTTGGGGCCGCCCTTTGTCGCCGCATTGGTGAATGCCGCCGCGGTATTCAGCAGTCTGCTGTGGATTGCCCAAACGCTTGTCATGCTCAAGCTGGGCCGGCGGCGCGCACTCTATCTGGGCGCATTGGTCTTGCTTGTGTACTGTGCATTGAATATCGCCGGCATCTTGAATCTGCTAACCCACCTTGGCGATGAGAAGATACCGTATACTTTGCATGCTATACTGCTTGAAGGCGCTGACCGCCGTCTGCCTAGCGTATTGGCGAAGGCATTTGGTTTTGCCAGCATGGGCGTCGGCATCGCCATTTTTTCCGCAGCCTGGTGCACCTGTGTCAAAATTGTGAAGCATAACGTTGACCTCATGTCGCTTGTTCTGGTTTCGGCTTGTGGCATGGCGGCGCTGGCGGTGCGCGAGATCGCCGCGCTGTATATTGCAGCGGCGCTGTTGGGCGGTTTGGCAGTTACGGGCGGCATCTGTTTGATTGGCAGGCCCGGCAAAGCCGCTCGAATCCTGGCTTTTTGGCATGAATTGAAAAGCGAAGCTGCTCCAATGACGCTATTGCTGTGGTTTGCAATCAGCCTTGTTTTGTCGATTCCTTTAATTAAGTACAACCTCGATATTGTCGGCGGCTGGCATAACGTCCGTCCATTTGACTTTCCCATTGGCGTTCCTGGCAGTGCGAATATCAGCATGATCGCTGCGGCTGTTCTTCTGTTGATTCCGCTCTTTATTTTGCAATGTGTATTTGTCTGGCGAAAGAGGAATCATGGACAGTATTTTATTCAGATTAGCTGTTGGATTGCATTGCTGCTGACCGCAGCTTTGGAACTTCCTGGTAGAAATCACTATAAAGGCGTCTATTTTCTGACGATGTTAATGGCTGTGTCGGCGCTGTTCGCCTTGCAAACGATGCAGAACAGCGATAAGAAGCGCTGGCGGCAGGTCGGATGGGTGATTCAAGCGCTTTTGCTTATGTTGGTTTTTTCAAAAGTGATTTACGTAAATCGTTATTATATTAACCGAGCGCGTTTTCCTCGGTATGAACTTCAATACGATGGCGCGCATATCGTATATATCGGTGGATTTGGTGAAGGGCATTCGTCAGCTTCCTCTTGGATTCGTGAAAACACACCGCCGGATGCAGCTGTTATTGCTCCGTTGAACAGTTTCACGCATTTGAATGTATTGTATGAACGGTTGCCCTACTTTCTAAAATCACTATCGGGGCTTGCTAGGCATATTCCAGGCTATGATAAGCGGGCGCGTGAACTGAAGCTGTTTTATAACCAGGAGACAGCTATCGAGGATTATGAGATTGTACAGGAAAATATGCTAAAGCATTTCCCGGGACGGTCGATGTATGCGATTGTCAAAGATGAAGAGGTCAGCCTGGCGGTGATGCGGTCGCGCGGCGCCAGGCTGGTCTATGAACACGCGGGTGATGGCTCGAATGTGTATTGGCTGAATCCGGGGGCGTGACAGATGACCAAAGGCATGGGCATGCAGTTTGTCGCCGTATTGATAACGGATGTGCTGAATCCGCTGTTTGTGATTTCGCTGGCGCTGTTTACGAGCATAGGCTACATCCTTACCTTGCTGATGCCGGTCACGATTGAAATCTGGCAGGCGGCGCTTTGGGTCTGCACACTTATTCCGCTGATGGGGCTTTCGGCTGGCGTTTATGCGCGGTGGAAGCAGGGTGTATATGTCAAAAGTCGGGCTTCGCGGCGGATGATACTGCCAGTCATTCCCCTGCTTGTTTTAACGCCATCTGTCTTAGCGGTGCTGTCCAGTCCAGTCTTGCAAATATCGCATCATGGGGATATTCATGCCGCGCATATTCACCAATTACTCTATGGCTCTACGCCGATTGATAATGTATATCTCTATCCGCCCAATTATTATTGGTTGTACCATGCTTATCTGGCGGCGATTGCCCGGATGACATCCTTGGGGCCACCCTTTGTCGCCGCAGTGGTGAATGCCGCCGCGGTATTCAGCAGCCTGCTGTGGATTGCCCAAACGCTTGTCATGCTCAAGCTGGGCCGGCGGCGCGCGCTCTATCTGGGCGCATTGGTCTTGCTTGTGTACTGTGCATTGAATATCGCCGGCATCTTGAATCTGCTAACCCGCCTTGGCGATGAGAAGATACCGTATACTTTGCATGCTATGCGGCTTGAAGGCGCTGACCGCCGTCTGCATAGCGTATTGGGGAAGGTATTGAATTTTACCAGCATGGGTGTCGGCATCGCCATTTTTTCCGCAGCCTGGTGCACCTGTGTCAAAATTGTGAAGCATAACGTTGACCTCATGTCGCTTGTTCTGGTTTCGGCTTGTGGCATGGCGGCGCTGGCGGTGCGCGAGATCGCCGCGCTGTATATTGCAGCGGCGCTGTTGGGCGGTTTGGCAGTTACGGGCGGCATCTGTTTGATTGGCAGGCCCGGCAAAGCCGCTCGAATCCTGGCTTTTTGGCATGAATTGAAAAGCGAAGCTGCTCCAATGACGCTATTGCTGTGGTTTGCAATCAGCCTTGTTTTGTCGATTCCTTTAATTAAGTACAACCTCGATATTGTCGGCGGCTGGCATAACGTCCGTCCATTTGACTTTCCCATTGGCGTTCCTGGCAGTGCGAATATCAGCATGATCGCTGCGGCTGTTCTTCTGTTGATTCCGCTCTTTATTTTGCAATGTGTATTTGTCTGGCGAAAGAGGAATCATGGACAGTATTTTATTCAGATTAGCTGTTGGATTGCATTGCTGCTGACCGCGGCTTTGGAGCTTCCTGATAGAAATCACTATAAAGGCGTCTATTTTCTGACGATGTTAATGGCTGTGTCGGCGCTGTTCGCCTTGCAAACGATGCAGAACAGCGATAAGAAGCGCTGGCGGCAGGTCGGATGGGTGATTCAAGCGCTTTTGCTTATGTTGGTTTTTTCAAAAGTGATTTACGTAAATCGTTATTATATTAACCGAGCGCGTTTTCCTCGGTATGAACTTCAATACGATGGCGCGCATATCGTATATATCGGTGGATTTGGTGAAGGGCATTCGTCAGCTTCCTCTTGGATTCGTGAAAACACACCGCCGGATGCAGCTGTTATTGCTCCGTTGAACAGTTTCACGCATTTGAATGTATTGTATGAACGGCTGCCCTACTTTCTAAAATCACTATCGGAGCTTCCATCGGGGCTTGCTAGGCATATTCCAGGCTATGATAAGCGGGCGCGTGAACTGAAGCTGTTTTATAACCAGGAGACAGCTATCGAGGATTATGAGATTGTACAGGAAAATATGCTAAGGCATTTCCCGGGACGGTCGATGTATGCGATTGTCAAAGATGAAGAGGTCAGCCTGGCGGTGATGCGGCAGCGCGGCGCCAGGCTGGTCTATGAACACGCGGGTGATGGCGCGAATGTGTATTGGCTGAATCCTGAAGCCGGCGATTAATGCTGGCATGGACAAATCGATGTCATTTTGGCAGATTAAGTATCGGAATCATTAGAACCAATTTTGGGAGATGAGAAATGGCAAAGCGACGTAGTGGCAGACGCGGTTCCTCGGCTGGCTTGCCCGGTGGCGCCAATCCGATGGCAATGCTGCAAAAAATGCAGCAGGATATGGCCGAGACACAGCAAAACCTCGAAAAAGAAACCCTAGAGGTAACGGTGGGGGGCGGCGCGATTAAGGTGGTCATCAGTGGACATCAACGGGTGCAGGCGGTTGAAGTCAACCCGGATATCATTGATATGGATGATGAAGAATGGCTTAACGACCTGCAAGATTTGCTGGTCGCGGCTGTTAATCAGGCGATTGAGCAAAGTCAGGCGATGGCAGCCGAGCGCATGGAAGAGATTACCGGCGGTCTTGGCAATATCCCCGGTTTGGGCGGTCTGCTTGGTTAGACAGGTGTTTCGATGATGAGTGATTGAGTGCGTTTTATGAGCGGTGCGATTCCGGAACCGGTTACGCGGTTGGTTGAAGCCTTTTCGCGGCTGCCGGGCGTAGGCCCCAAGACGGCTTCCCGATTGACTTATTATCTGCTGCGCGCTTCCGACGATGTTTCGCTGGACTTGGCGGCCGCGCTGACGAATCTCAAACAGCAGACGCAGTTTTGCAGTGTTTGCTTCAATATCACTGTGGACGATCCCTGTCCCATCTGTAGTTCGCGGCAGCGTGAAACCGAGTCGATTGCGGTGGTTGAAGACCCGCTGGATCTGATGGCGATTGAACGCACCGGCATCTACAAAGGACAATATCATGTGCTGCATGGCGCGATTTCACCAGTGAATGGTGTGGGTCCCGATGATCTCAAGATACGCGAGCTGGTCAAGCGGGTCAAAGATAACGAGGCGCTTGAAGTAATTGTTGCCACCAATCCCGGCATGGAAGGCGATGCGACAGCCATGTACCTGCAACGGGAACTGGCGGGTACGGGCGCCAGGATGACGCGGCTGGCGCGTGGATTGCCAACCGGCGGCGATTTGGAATACGTCGATTCGGTGACGTTGATGCGGGCTTTGGAAGGGCGGCATGAGTTGTGACCGTTAAGAAAATGCGAGACAGCGATGGGGATTTAGATGTTCCCCTCTGCTTCGGCGGCATGGTCAGGCTGCCGGGCATGATTGACAAAGTTTTGGGTTTAGCCGCCGGTACAGAACACCCTGGGCAATCAAGCTGCAGCTTGTCAATGATCTCATAGCTGATACAATATATTCCGTGCAGCAAGGGAACGTTCTCTTACTGTTCTATTTTTGATCCTGCTGAAAGCAAGTTTGAGATGAGTCGCCCTAGAAATGTGCTGCTGATAGCTGGGCTGTATCCGCCAACCGTAGGAGGAGTCTCAATTTATTCCAAACAGGTCGCAGAAGCCTATGCGCGCGCCGGCATGAGCGTGACCGTGATCACCGCCAGAGATGCCCCCGTTGGATTGGCGAGAGAGGGCGCCGTCGACGTGTACAACGTCTACCGCCTTCCGCCGAACCAGGAACTTGACCGCAAAAGCAGGCGGCGTCTTATCTTCTGGCGCATGTTCCTGTATGCCAGACGGTGTTTGCAGGCGCAAGACTATGGACTGATCCATGCCATCCTGTGGCGTGGGGCTTTCATCCCTCTGATTCTGGGCTTGGGCGCAAGAACAGTGATTTCACTGCACGGTCGAGAAGTGTTTGTTACCTCCTGGCTGACGAAACGCATACTCCACATCTGCCTGCGCCGGGTCCGCGCTATCCTCGCCGTCAGCCATTCTACCTTGAACCGGCTGCGTCGGCAAGTGCGGCGCCCGCTTTCTCATGTTGGAGTCTCTTGGGAAGGTATTTCCTTTCAGTCCAGGGCCGAAGCGCACCGTCCATCCGCCGACTTCGCCCGGCTGTTCTGCATGTGCCGTCTGGAAGAACGAAAAAACTTGCCAGGCGCGATGCAGGCTCTCCGGCTTCTTATCAACGACGGCATTGATGTCCATCTCTTCATTGCCGGCGACGGTCGGGTCAGGGACGATGTCGCGCGGGAACGTTCTCGCTTGGGGCTCGAGAACCATGTCACGCTTCTCGGACGGATATCGAACGAGGAAGCGGTTAGATATTATCGTGAATGTGGAATCTTTCTCCATCCACAGATTGCGGCCGTAGACGGCAAAGATGTCGAGGGCTTTGGCATTGCCATAGCCGATGCCATGTCTTTCGGCTGCATTCCGGTTGCCGGCATGGCGGGCGGTCCTTCTGACTATATCCATGATGGCGAGACCGGGTTTCTGGTGGACGGCCATGACGTCGCCGCCATCGCCGAGCGCGTGCGGATGATACTTGCGGATCCGGAAAAAAGCAGGGCGATAGCTCATAAAGCACAACGTTTCGCGCTTCAGCATTTTTCCTGGGACAAGCACATCCGCGACATTCTAGAACTTGTCAAACGCCCGGATAATGCACAATGATTTCATCCCTGTCACAGCGCGTTCCCGCTCGGATCATCAATTACAGCGCCGATCTTCGCTCTGGTTTGGATGCCCATGTTTTTCTTGTATTCGCGGCGCTGATCATGACGAATCTCTCAAGGGCTGTATTCCCCGGCATCGCCACCGATCTGATATTCGCGGCGGCTGTCCTGGTCGTCGGGTTCATGCTGGTTGGCAAGAAGATTCCGAGCCGGGCGAAGCCGGCCGTCCTTTGTTTCCTGGTTCTGCTGGGCATCTACGCGGTTCTCCTCTTGCTGGAATTCAACTATGTGGGCGTCAGGCACATCTTTGGCATCTTGGCCGCCGCCATTATCTACGTGTTTTGTTATGTCCACGGCATGCGCCTGATAAGGTCAAAACGCATCCTGCTCCTTTTGGTGGCCGCCATAGCGATTATGACGCTGCGGTATGCTTTGATTCTGCGGGGTATTCAGTCCTCAACGGTCACGAGCACCATCATGTGCGGTATTTTGGTCTGTTTGATCTTGACCATAGGGCTGCTGCTGATTATTCGGTCTGCGAATCGCGCCCGCCAGCACCGGTGGGCTTTTGTGCTGTTTACGCTGATTGCAGTCATTGGAATCATGTTTGGGATTCGTTCTGTCACCATGGTCGCACTGTTGGCATATCCGCTGTACTGGATGTTCTTCTTTGCCTTGCGGAACAGGCTGATCGGGATCCTGATGTTTGTTTCTTCTATCGCCGGCATTTTGCTGGTCATCGCTGCTTTTGGCACGCCATCTTTTGATCCGCTATTGGGAGATGCTGACAGGTTTGCTCGGATTTACCTGGGGGGCAGGATCCTTACCGGACGAGAGAGAATCTGGAGCGAAGCCATTGATAGTATGGAAGCGTCACTATGGTTGGGACAAGGTGTAGGGAAAGTGATTATCGAGTCGGAGGCGCCCGTGCTTTCATCTGAACGCAAGGAAAACCTGATTGCCAATGAACAAACGACGCCGATAGCCCGTCCTGTGAGTCGCACTCTGGGAAGGTTGGGCGACTTTCATCCCCCTTCTGTTAATATCCCGAAATCCGCACATAATCTCTTTCTTCAAGTCGGAGTTCAGACCGGTTTGCCCGGCATTGTGACGCTGGCTGGCCTGTGTTTATCGCTTTTCGTCAGTCTGATATCGAAAAAAGGAGAAAAGGTTCAGCCTTTGCGCCGTTATGTTGCGACGTATACGCTCATGTTCATCTATCTTAGTGTGTTCGAGGTGTTTCTGTTGCAGAACATACTCTACTGGGGCGTTTTTGCGTGGATTGCTATTGGCATTGGCGCCGGGGTGGTCAATGACCGCGCTCGCGCCCAAGATCAGCTGGGCTGAACTTCCGAAAGTAGATGCCTTCTCCCATCTGCTCCGATGCGTTCTCCACGATTGACCGGCATTCAACGTATGATGCCTCCAAAACTTTCCGCGACTCTTCGGACAACCGCAGGCTAGCGCCATCCTCCGACAGGGCTGTAAAGAACAGGTTCATCACAAATTGGCTGTCCTTGATGCGCTGCACCAGCTGCTTGAAGCCAAGCCGGCGCAGCGCTCTGCCACACAGCCATCCAAATGCCGAAAACCAGATCCATCTGGGACTGACTGCTTCGTTCACCGCTCCTTGTGGAACGAGTTCAAACTTTGAAGTCTGACAGAGGGCGGCCAAGACATCCAGCACGGCGGCGGTATCTTGGGTAAGCGCGGGAAAGTAAATGGTCAGAATATCAGCCTCGATTCGGAAAATATCCCAGAGTCTCTTTGGGGTCAGTCGGTCGCGTACCGCAGACTGCTCCAGGCGCCGGTCGCCAAAAAGAGCAGAGGGCTGCCCACGGCTCTTCCTGAACTTCATCATAGAAAGGGCGCGGTCTTGGTGGTCTCTGATAAGTACCATCAGGAGCGTCTTGACTCCTCTTTCTCTAAGCGCAGCAGCGCCAGGGAACAGAGCCGGATCGCGGTAGGCGCTGTTTTCTATGTCGCACAGCAGCTTTCGCTGTTCTCCTTGCAGTTCTTGCCAAACTCGCTTGAAAGCCTTTGGTGACCGATAATACATACCTTCCTTGATTTCAGGAAAGGCGAAGTCGGTATGGCTTTTTAGGATCCGGTACAGAAACTCGCTGCCGGACCGTCCCGGACCAACGACTAAAAGATAGTCGTACTTCATGGGCGGTACTCACATATTAAGCAGTCGGGCCGAATGCGCCGCGGTGAACATAGTCTTGAGGATATCAGATGGTTTGAGCCATTTCAATTCAAATGTTTTCCGATAACCATACAGATCAAGCGCGGTTTTTAGTTTTTTTCAGATTATTGGAGATTGGGTCTTGACAGGTTATTGATTGTATGTGATGATAGTTATTCCTGTTGGGGGACATAGCTCAGTTTGGGAGAGCGTCTCGTTTGCACCGAGGAGGTCAAGGGTTCGAGTCCCTTTGTCTCCACAGGGTCGGCTGCTGTATTGGTGGTCGGGTGCATATTAACAGTTGAATAGTCAACGCGAAGGTAATACGAGGGTATGCGCGTGCGTCAGGCGGGTCGGTGTCTCCGCATGATGTATGCGGAAAGCGAATAAGGGTGCACAGTGGATGCCTAGGCGTCTCGCGCCGATGAAGGACGCGTTATGCTGCGAAAAGCTTCGATGAGGTGCATAAGACCGCAAGAGTCGGAGGTGTCCGAATGGGGAAACCCGTCGGGGTTCAAGCCCCGTCATCCCGTTAAGGGAGGGGAACCGCTCGAACTGAAACATCTAAGTAGGGCGAGGAGAGGAGATGATTCTGCGAGTAGTGGCGAGCGAAAGCGGAACAGCCCAAACCAGTTGCTTTGTTGGCTGGGGTTGGAGGACTCATGGAATGTGCGGAAGCTGAAGCCGAAGGATCTGGGAAGGTCGGTCGCAGAGGGTGAGAGCCCCGTAGGCGCAGGCGGAAGTGCGGTTGAGTATCCTGAGTACCACGGTTCACGCTAAGACTGTGGGAATCTGGGGGGACCACCCTCCAAGGCTAAATACGCGGGGCGACCGATAGCGCAGGAGTACCGTGAGGGAAAGGTGAAAAGAACCCCGGCGAGGGGAGTGAAAGAGAATCTGAAACTGTGTACTTACAACCGGTCGGAGGGTATGAAGATATCTGACGGCGTGCCTTTAGGAGAATGAGCCAGCGAGTTAATGTGCGTGGCGAGCTTAAGACAGTGCAGTCGCAGGCGCAGGGAAACCGAGTCTGAAGAGGGCGGTTTGAGTGGCGCGCATTAGACACGAAACCATGCGAGCTAGCCATGGTCAGGGCGAAAGTGCGGTAATGCGTACGGGAGGTCTGCACCCACCGATGTTGCAAAATCGGGGGATGAACTGTGGTTAGGGGTGAAATGCCAAACGAGCTTGGAGATAGCTTGCTCTCCCCGAAATAGCTTTAGGGCTAGCGTTGTGCGCTGGGTGCTGGAGGTAGAGCGCTGCATGGGCTAGGGGGCGTCTTGCTTACTGAACCCAAGCAAACTTTGAATGCTGGCATGCCGAGCGCGGCAGTTGGACTGGGTGAGATGAGTTGCCTGGTCGAGAGGGAAAGAGCCCGGACTTTCGTCTAAGGTCCTGAAATGTATGCTAAGTGTGAAACGAGGTGATGGTGTTGAGACAGCCAGGAGGTTGGCTTAGAAGCAGCCATCCTTGAAAGAGTGCGTAACAGCTCACTGGTCAAACGCGATTGCGCGGATAATGTATCGGGTCTAAGCATACTGCCGAAGACAGAGATTGCTTGGTGTTGTCTTTTGAGGATTATCTTGAGGGGTGATGCGGAGTGATGGTAGGGGAGCGTTCCGTATGCGGTGAAGGCGGGCTGTGAGGTGCGCTGGAGCGTGCGGGAGTGCGAATGCTGGCATGAGTAACGAGAAATAAGTGAGAATCTTATTCGCCGCAAGTCCGAGGTTTCCGACGGAAGGTTAGTCCGCGTCGGGTTAGTCGGTCCTAAGTCGAGGCTGGGAAGCGTAGGCGATGGATAACGGGTTAATATTCCCGTACCGGTAGGTGGAGGGCATGGAGTGGCTTTTGGTAGGGTCAGCCTCTGAGTGAATTGAGGTGGCAAGCGGGTAACGCCCGCGAGGTCGTGCTTTATTGCAGGAAGTGGCTTTGGCCAAGGGACGAGAAAAGCTTTGTGCTTGTTGAAGTTTGCCGTCCGTACCGCAAACCGACACAGGTGGACGAGTAGAGTATACGCAGGCGAACGGGAGAACCTCTGCTAAGGAATTAGGCAAAATGGGTCCGTAACTTAGGGAGAAGGATCGCCTGGTAGGGATATCAGGTTGCAGTGAAGAGGCTCTGCCGACTGTTTACCAAAAACACAGGTCTCTGCGAAAGCGCAAGCTGAGGTATAGGGGCTGACGCCTGCCCAGTGCCGGAAGGTTAAGTGGAAGCGTGCGAGCGCGGAAATGAAGCCCCGGTGAACGGCGGCCGTAACTATAACGGTCCTAAGGTAGCGAAATTCCTTGTCGGGTAAGTTCCGACCCGCACGAAAGGCGTAACGAGTGGAGCGCTGTCTCAGCAGGGGGCCCGGTGAAATTGAAGTATGCGTAAAAATGCGTATTACCCGCAGCAGGACAAAAAGACCCCGTGGAGCTTGACTGCATCTTGCCATTGAGTTAGGGCGCTGTTTGTGCAGGATAGCTGGGAGGCGTGGAAGCGTGTTCGCGAGGGTGCGTGGAGTCGTTGTTGAGATACCAGCCTGGTGGCGCTTTGGCTCTAACCTAGTTGTGTGGATCCACATCAGGGACAGTGGCAGGTGGGCAGTTTGACTGGGGCGGTCGCCTCCGAAAGGGTAACGGAGGCGTCCAAAGGTTGGCTCAGGTGGAATGGGAACCCATCGCAGAGTGCAAAGGCAGAAGCCAGCTTGACTGCGAGACGGACATGTCGAGCAGAGACGAAAGTCGGGCTTAGTGATCCTACGATGCAGAGTGGAATGGTCGTAGCTTACCGGATAAAAGCTACCCCGGGGATAACAGGCTGGTCTTGCCCAAGAGTTCATATCGACGGCAAGGCTCGGCACCTCGATGTCGGCTCATCGCATCCTGGGGCTGTATCGGGTCCCAAGGGTTGGGCTGTTCGCCCATTAAAGCGGTACGTGAGCTGGGTTCAGACCGTCGTGAGACAGGTCGGTCTCTATCCGCTGTGGGCGTTGGGAATTTGAGGGGTTCTGTGCCTAGTACGAGAGGACCGGCATGGACGAAGCGCTCGTGTGTCAGTTGTTGCGTCGGTGGCATAGCTGAGTAGCGACCTTCGGTTGGGATAACCGCTGAAAGCATCTAAGCGGGAAGCCTGCTTCGAGACGAGATTCCCCACTGGAATAACCAGTTAAGACCGCTGGCAGACGACCAGTTAGATAGGCGGGGGGTGTAAGCGCAGCGATGCGTGCAGCTGACCCGTACTAAGGGTCGAGGGTTTTCCGTGTATATGGTGCGGGGTTGCGGGCTGGTCTGATGTGCGTGCGTGTGCGGTTGTGTTATGTGAGAGCGTTGATTGTTTGGCTGTTGCTGGTGTGTTGGGTTGTCTGTTGGTGGCTAGAGCCGTGGGGGTACACCCGGTCTCATTTCGAACCCGGAAGTTAAGCCTGCGAGCGCGGATGGTACTGCATTGGCGACGATGTGGGAGAGTATGTCGCTGCCAACAGACACTCTACACTGCCTCTTGCTTCCGATAACCGGTGATGACGCTTTTTATGAACAGCTATCATACAGGTTTCCCAACTGATAGATAGTTACAAACGAGTCTTTGTATGATGCCGCCACGTTTAGAAAACTGTTAGGTATCTTGCTTGCCGCCAGGCGTGTATCGTGCAGAACGATATGTGAAAATCCGTCATTGAGCAATCGATTCAAGGCAGACAGGTATTCCTCCCGATTTTCCAGCGAGCATTGAATACTGTTTTTGCCGTGCCAGGCTGCGAGCAAGAGGTTGTCATTTATGTAAGTATAAGCAGATGGTGGGGTGCGTGTAGCAAGCCCTTCAACTTGGGGATAGCCATTGAGTGCTTGGTGGAATAGATATTGTTTTGAATTGCCGCGATTCATGGGCAGGTTAATCAGGCGAATCGAATCCTGATCTTCCAGTTTTGCAAACCAGTTCAGGAATGCGGTTTCCTCATTTGTAACAATTTTTCCTTCTGATGGTCTGTAATATTCAAATGCGAGTAAAGCAATAAGAATTAAAATGACCTGCGAACGACGCGGTGCCGACATGGACTTCAGAAATGTCATAAGCCCGTAGCAAGATAATACCGCTAAAGGCAGCAGCACTCCGATTTGAAAGTGGTCAGTTGCATAAAATCCCTCAAAGATGGCGGGGAATATCTCGTCCAAATAATGCTTGGGCAACAATATATTGGGAAACTCTTGAGAGTTTATCTTGAGAACGGAACCAAGCCGTAAGATAAGAAAAGGCAAGATGAGCATCAGCCAGGGCAACATCTTGTGACGATAGCTTTTGCGGAAAATACCCAAGCCAATCAGGACAAGCGGGACATATCCCAGATAGGACGAATTCCATCTGCCAGGATTTGCGAACTGGATAATGGCTGTTGTTATTCGGTTGGTGATGAGGCGATTGACGATTGGATTTTCGTAATTGATAAAATATTGAAGCAGATCATTTTCCTGCTCTTGACCGCCGCGTTTGTTGAGAATGTTTTCCAGCGCTTGGGAATCATCAAGCATTGGATAGATGCGGACAATGCTGATTGTCCCAATAATGAAGAATAACAAGGCAATCCTCAGCCAAAAATCAGGGTTTCTCCATCTTGATATTGCGAAATAGAGGATATACATCCCCGCTGTGAGTAGTAAACAAACAAAAATATACAAACCAGTAAATGCTGTCGATCCAACCAAGACGCCTGATATGCAGATAAATAGCCATCGCTTTTCGAGTATGGCGCGATGGAAAAAATAGAGCGCTAAAGGCAGCGCTACTAGAAATGTCTCTCCCGGATGTGGTGGGCGTCCTACAATATATCCACTAAAACCGAAGATAACCGCACCAAACAGGCTAATCCATTTGTCTTGGCACAGGTACAAAAGATAGACATAGGCAGATGAGGCTGTAGCGAAAATGATGAATAGATAAGTCAAGTTGAAAGCATTTGATGCCGGTATGAAAAGTTGCAGGCTGCCAAAGACGATAATGTGCGGGATGGTGAAAATATGATAAGCAAGGGACAATCCTTTTGGATAAAACGATAAGTCGGTGAAGTAGAAGTCTGCCTGGCCGGCAATCAGTGATTTGAAATACCAAGCATCCCAAAACTTTATCCATATATCGCCACTGTCGATGGGCAGCCAAAACACACTGGTGTCAAAGACATACTTGACAGTCGGCCAGGTCATCACAACAATCAAGACAGAGACGACGACAATGAAGTGTAAGTGATTGCGGAGTACCCTGGGCATATCAGTCTGTTTCCTTGTGAGCAGATTTTTGATGCAGCCGACTTATAAATCTAACAGCAAATATCCAGCATGCAATATACAAGAAACAATTCTGGATATGTTTTTAGGCTTGCACCACTTTGTTAAGGGGTGTGTTTCAATATCTTGGCAGAATGGGATACACTGCAAGAAAATCAGAGAATGCTGTCAAACTTCACAAGATCGACATCAGGATACGGACTTTGGAGAAGTCAAATAATAATCCACCAGCGCATGGATCATCCCGCGCAGCGAGTATTCCTGCGGGGCAAGCACCTGCCGAAAGCCGATTTCGGCTGCGCTTTGAGCAGTTGAAGCGCCGATGCAGGCCGCCGGTAAATCCGGCATCCGGTCTAATTGACTGCGCTGGACAAAATACGTCAGCGCCGATGGACTGGCAAAGGTCAAGGCATCAATTTCATTGCGCTGGATCATTGCCGGCACATCAGCCCCACCCCGACCGATAGCCGTGTGATAAGCCACCGCCGTAATCACCTCGGCGCCGCGGGTTCGGAGAATGTCTGCCACCCGCTCATCAGCCAAAGCCGACTGCGGCAGAAAAAGGCGGCTGCCGGCAGTCAGAGGCAAGGTATTTGCCAGACATTCAGCGGTGAATGCCGGTGGGATAAAATCGGCCGCGGCCGCCAGCATAGCCTCTAGCTCGACGCCGGTCTTGCGTCCGACCGCGGCAACCTTGATCTTCGTCCAATCCGGTCGCAGCTTGAGCATGGTCAGGCGCTCGGATAGAGCCTGGACGGTGTTGGCGCTGGTCAGCAGCAGCCAGTCGAATTCAGTCAGGCTGGCCAGCCGGGCATCCAGCGCGGCGGTGTCTTCTGGCGGCACAATCGCGAGGCAGGGATAAGGGACGGGAACCGCGCCCTGTTTGCGGATAAGATTTTCCAGGTCTGGCGCCTGATGCCGGGCGCGGGTAACGACGATGCGTTTATTGAACAGGACAGTCATATCAAGGTTGAATGGCAAGCAGAATCGCGGCGGCGCCCTGTTGGAGCGCCTGCTGCGCTGCATGGACGCCAAGCTGATGAGCCGTCTGCATGTTCCTGCCCTTGGGAATGAGCGCCGCCTTGCTGGTCACATTGACTTGCCGGCTGCCATCCGTAGCCGTCACGCGCCCGTGCAGATGAAGCTGATTATTCTCGACAAACGCGTAAGCGGCAACTGGCAGGGAGCAGCCGGCGCCCAATGCCGCCAGGAAAGCCCGCTCGGCTGTTACCGCCAGCCGGGTTTTCTCATCGGTCAGTGGGGCAAAAAACGCGATGGCATCCGGCTCGGCGCGGCACTGAATCGCAAGCGCTCCTTGCCCGGCTGCGCTGGTCATGCGCGCGATGGCAAAGATTTCGGTGATGTAATCGGACAGCTTCAGCCGTTCCAGGCCGGCAGCCGCCAAAACAATAGCATCGTAAGGGCTGTTGTCCGCCATCAGCTTTTGTATCCGCGTCGGCACATTGCCGCGGATGTCCATGATACGAAGGTCGGGGCGATGATAGAGAAGCTGCGCCCGGCGGCGGTGGCTGCCGGTGCCGACGGCGGCGCCATGCGGAAGCTGTGCCAGGTTTTTGCCTTCACGGTTCACCAGGGCATCATGGGGCCGGCCGCGCTTTGGAATGGCGCCGAGACAGAGGCCTTCGGCTTCTTCGGTCGGCAAATCTTTCAGGCTATGCACAGCGCAGTCGATTTCCCGCCGCCGCAGCGCCGCTTCAAGCTCTTGCGTGAACAAGCCTTTGCTCCCGATGGCCGCCAATGGCTGCGTCAGGATTTTGTCGCCGCGTGTTTGGAATAGCTTTAGCTCAACCCTGACATCATCATAATGCGCTCGAATCAGGTCGGCGACAAAATGCGCCTGCCAAAGCGACAGTTTGGAACTGCGGCTGCCGATGCGAATGATTTTTGTCATAGCGCCTGCCGAATATCTCCAATCCGCCATTTTGAACATTAGAATGCCCAAACTCTATCATATCAAAATCTTGTACACCACAGACGAGCAAGTTATGTTATCATTTTGCAGACAAATTGCAGTGGAGGCAAAGCGTCAAAGAGTGAGTATGGCGGCAAGGCATTTATTCATCGTTTTGGCATTCGGATTCATCCATCTAACGGGGGTTCTGGCACAGGATGCCCTCGTTGAATTTGATTATGACCCCTTAGTTTGCCAGTCGGCGGCAGAACTCGACGAGGACTGTCTCGCCATGATGCAAGCCTTCCCACAGCCAAAACTGGAAGAAATCCCTGAAGACCGCTTCACTCTGAATCATTACAGTTTTTGGCGGGTCGGGCCGGCAGCGGTCAGCTTGTACGATGCCCCTGGGGGCCAGGTGATTGGTCAGATACCGGCCGGATTCAACTTCATCAATGCAATCGACACCAGCGTCGCCGGCTGGATTCAACGGGCTGGCGGCGAATGGCTGAAGCGGGAGAATGTGCAGTCTGCGCCGGCCTCCCGCTTCACCGGGATGCTCTTGCCGCCGGGCTGGCGGCACCCCTTCGCGGTTATTCTGGACCGCACTGGCATCTACGCATCCCTGCGTCCCGGAGAAAAGGGCAGCGCCGAAAGCGATTATGTGACTCACCGCTACGATCTGGTCAATATCTTTGACGCCGAGCATGATGAGGACGGCAATCTCTGGTATTTGATTGGTCCGCGGCAATGGCTGCGGCAGGAATATGTGGCGAAGTTCGCCCCGGCTGAACGACCGCCGGGGGTTGGCGGACATTGGATCGCGGTTGACCTGTTTGAACAGACATTGATCGCCTATGAGGATGACCGGCCGGTATTTGCCACTTTAATTTCCAGCGGCCTGCCTAAGTGGCCGACGAACGAAGGGGTCTTTGCTATCTGGGCGCGGCTGGACCGTGACTCGATGAGCGGCGCCACCGGGGCGCCAGACGCTTATGCCTTGCAGGATGTGCCTTGGACGATGTACTTTGACGGGGATATTAGTTTGCACGGCACGTATTGGCATAACGATTTTGGCTATCGCCGCAGTCATGGCTGCGTCAATTTGAGCATGAGCGATGCCCGTTGGATTTATGATTGGACATTGCGGGCCGAACCCGATGAAAACCAAGAAATTGTCAACGCTGTCTATGTCTTCAGTTCACAGCAGTATGCCGACTAAATGCCAATAACCCGCGCATCCCAGCCAGTGCGGACAAATTTTTCGGTGATTGGCGCGCCGACCAATCCTGTGCCGCCGGTGATGAGTACGTGCATGGTTTTAGCTCATCATTTTGAAGGCAATCGGCGCCGCCAAGTCCAACGTTGAGCAATGCCGCAGGCTGCCGGTTTGCCGGTCAATAGCGAAGACGGCGGCGTTATCTGTGTGGCGGTTGCCGACTATCAGATATTCACCGCGCGGATCAATCATAAAAGCGCGCGGCCAATGTCCCCGCGTCGATTCGTGTCCCAGCAGGGACGGCATCCCGGCATCATCCAGGGCGTAAATCACAATCGAATCATGGCCGCGATTCGAGCCATAGAGGAACTTGCCGTTGGGGTGCGCGTGGACGTCAGCGCACTGGTTATGCCCGCCATAATCGGCTGGCAAAGTCGAGACGGTCTTGCGATGAGTCCAATTATACTGGTCATCATAAGTCCAGTCCATCATCGTCGAATCCAGTTCGTTGATGACGTACATGATGGGCAGGTCGGGATGGAAAGCCAGATGCCGCGGCCCAGCGCCGGCGGGAAGATTGATGATCGTATGCAGGCTAAGTTTCCCCTGCGCTGTATTCAGGGCATAGACATAGATTTTGTCAGCGCCTAAATCCGGCACCAGGGCAAAGCGGTTGTCATGAGTCGTCAAAATCATGTGCGGGTGTGATTCACCCTGGCGGTCGGGATTGACGCTGCGGCCGTCGTGTTCGATCATTTCGCTGTGGCTTTGCAGCCGGCCGTCGGCGCCAATCGGATAAACGCGGATATTGCCGCGTTTGCCGGCCACCGTGTAGTTGACCATCAGGACATTCTTTTGGCTGGCTTCAACCAGGATGTAGCAGGGCGATGTGCCGGCCGCCGGCTGGCTGTTGAGCTTGCTTAGATGACCGTTGATTTGGTCAATCGCAAAGGCGACCACCTCGACCTCGCCGTCCATTGTGGTCGCGTAGAGAACTTTTCGATTGGGGTGGAGCGCCAGATAATGGCATTCGCTGATTTCTGTTACCTGCTGGACGATGTGCAGGCGGCCGGCGGCATAATCAAGTTCGGCAACCGTGATGCCATAGTCATCGTCTCCCGAATTGGCGATATAAACCCGCGCTGCGTTCATTTGAATTCGCTTTCTGCTTGAGAACATGGATGCAACTCAAGTGTAGCTTGGGATGAAGGTTTTCACCACCGAGAAAAGTCGAGGCATTTTACACTTGCAAGGAAGGTAACGATGTGATATTCTTGAGCATAAGCCTTTCATGGCTTTATTTGGGAGTTTCCTGTGGCAACTTTTGGCTGACGACCTCTTGCCACAGGAAACCTGCAAAAACTGTGAAAACCGCGAAGGTTTTCAGTTTGAGTATATCCCATTTGGAAGCTGCCTGAAATGCTTATATTTTCCATTAGTAGCGAGGAGATATACACAATGAAAAAATCAGTCGGGTTTCTTTTTGCGATGCTGATTTGGATCGCCGTAATGCCTGCCGCCGCCCAAGATGATGATGGCAAACTGTCTTACGGTGATGTCATTCAAGACGAGATAACCAATCGCAACTTTGAAAAAGAATATCACTTTGAAGCGTCGGCTGGCGATGTCGTTCGTATAGTTGTCACTCCTGAAGACTCCGACGAATTCAGGAATCCAGGCGTTCTCCTGCTAAATGCAGATTACGATGTCATTGCAGAAGCGTTTGATAGCTATGGTGTCTCTCTGTTCCATGAGATTGTTGAAGACGGCCTCCATTATATTTTGGCAACAAGAAGCGGCGGGCGATCAGGTGATGGCGTCGGTCAATTCTATCTGTCATTAAACCGCGTGCCGTTGATGAGGGATGGACAGGTATTGTGTAAAAGCACCACAGACAAGTCTGCCAATTACTATGCTGTCAAAGCGAGCGATGATTTTGATATTTCGTACAGATTCATTTCCGGGAGTTTCCGCCCGGAAGTCTCCATTAACCGCATTAAAGGAGGCGAATTGGAAGCTGTATCGCTGTTATCTGGAAGCGTGCTTGAACGCGGGAGTATCGGACACAGGGTTACAGATGGATCCAATATCTTGCTCATTGTTAGCGTACACCGACAGAGGTATTGGAGAGACGACAAAACAGCGGATTATCGCATCAAGTTCAGCAGCACAGAACCCGCCGCCACGAGTGAACTCCAAATTGTCTCCGTGTCGAACATGAATGTTCGCGGCGGTCCGGGGACGCAATTTGAAATCTTAGGCAATTTACCGCGCGGCGCCGATGCGGTCGCCATGGGGCGCAACAATGATGGCTCATGGTTAGAAGTGGAGACGGGTTGGGTCTTTGCTGACTTGGTTGAGGCATGCGGAGATATTTTGCAGCTGCCGGTTACATCTGAATAATGCTATCGCCAAAGGGAGGTCAATCCATGTCAGAAAAAATTAAGGTAGGGCAGGGCCGCGCATCAGCACGCGGCTTGGGATACCTCACAGTACTTGTCCTAATCGCCGCGGCCTTGGTCATAGGCGCTGGACACAAACCCTTGACGCAATTCATTGATGCGCTCCTTGCCGCCGTAGCGCCATCGCCAGCAAGCCCAGTGTCATCGCCGTCGGATACACCTGTCGAATCACAGCGTATCGAATCGCTAATCCGTACACATACCGATGTCACCGTCTTGACTGTTACTGTTGCCGACAGCATCCGCGTTGAATATCTTCTCGTTCCGCAAGCGGCGATGCGAACCGAGCAGATTCATGACCAGCAAATGCTGAAGATAATCTGCGCGCTGCGGCCCGTCGGGCTGGCGCGGCGCCCCACAATCTTTGTCGGCGTAGGTCGTTTCAAAGACCAGCTAGGCAAAACCGTCTATCGTTCCCGCGTGGCGACAAAACTCTCGGCGCTGGAAAACAATCGCATCGTTTGTCGGTCAGACTCGTCTGCCACAGATATAAATTGGCGCCGAATATCGGAGTATTACAAAACATATCCGATACCAACCGGGTTGGCAATAGACACTTAAACCGCCTTCCCTCACGAAAGCAAGGGCAAAGTCCATTGGGGACTTTGATTGAATAGCAGCGATAAATCTGTAAAGGAGAAATGCAATGTTCAAGAAAATGTTGGGTCTGGCAGCACTACTGGTACTGTGGCTCGTATTGCTTTGTGGCGCCGCGGTAATGGCGCAAGATGTCTGCGTGACGGAGTATATGGCAAATCTCGCCACGCCAACCACTGTCACTGAATTACGGCAATATCTGGAAGACATACGTCAGGTTCTGCGCGAATGTGACCCGCCGCCGGAAGGTATTACTGAGGTAGAGGTTCAGCGTAAAGCTGACCTTGACCTGTTTGAGAAAGACGAGTATGGCTGTTATGCAGGCGTAACTTTCGGGGAGCGTAATGTTCTTCCTTATGTTTATGCCACAGCGGAGGGAGACGCTCACGAAAATGTCTTGATTAAACTCAAGAAACCCGGCGAAACAAAGTTTGAAGCGGCCAGTGAAGTTGAAGCAAGGACCTATCTCAATGCTCCAGACAAGGCATTCAATTTTCACTCTTGGGGCAATCGCTCTATGCCCAAAGGAAGTTATGAGGTTCAGTACGAGGCCTTTGTTGCTGCTGATCCAGTAACCTTGGCTTTTGATGTGGAACACAATTCCAATTATCGGATTCACATCTACTGTGACTAGAGGCATAGCCACCCGCCCCTTGAAACAAAAGCGCCCCTGCCTGAATCCTCAAGTCGGGGCGTTTTTGCGATGTCATCACAATAGCGTTATTTGAGCAGGACCGCCACCAGCGCCAGAATGCTAATCGCGAATGGCAGGCCAAACTTCAGCGCCTCGCCAAAACCTTTCAGGCGGTTCTGCTTCTCGCTAAGCTGTCGGATTTCGTCGCGGACTTCCTTCAGCGATTCTTGAAGCGATTCCCGAAAATTTTCGGTCAGCCTGTGTTCCAGCCTGGCAAGATCTTCCTTGGTCGCCAATGATTCGAGAACGCCTTCAATCCGCGCCACCCGCTCGGCAAGCTGCTGATTCTCCGGGGAGTTTTGCATGTCCGACCGCCTTTCCCGCAATCCATTCACTCACTGCTTATGCCTTTATTCTCTATAATGCAATCCACCTTGCCTTCAAGTTTAGACAGGCGGTCAATGATCTGCAAGTGGAACTCATTTGCCTTATCCGCTTTGCCTGCGACTTTATCAATGTCGGATTTCAACTCTTTCCGCACATCGTCAACCTTTACACTGGCCTGCTCAATTTTACGGTCTAGCCACCAGACAGACGCCAAGACAGACAAAATGGTCACTACTATATTGATATCCATCGCAAACTATGTCCCTTCTTCATCATTGTGCAGCAACTATTCGTATCATACATTATACCGCATCTCTGGCTGCATTTAACCTTAATTTGGTAACGTATCCTAACACAAATTGTCATCGCAAGCCAATCAGCGCGAGGCCACTTTGGCATACTGGCGCACCGCCAGCGGCATCGCCACCAGGAAAATCCCGACGATCCAAATGAGCGCAGTCGTAATCTCATCCGGGTTCACCGTGCCCGTCATCAAGCCGCGCACCGCGCTGGCGATGACGCTGACCGGCTGATTTTCGGCAAAGGCGCGCAGCCAATCAGGCATGGTTTGAGTTGGCACAAAAATGGAACTGGCGAAGGTCAAGGGGAACATCCAGATAAAACCGGCGACCTGGGCGGCTTCGGGGTCTTTGACAAACAAGCCAATGGTCGCCGAAATCCAGGTAAAAGAGTGGCCGAAAGCGATTGCCAGCGCCACGCCGGCGATGCCGCTCCCCCAATCCTCAAAGCGAAAGCCAATCAGCATCCCGGCCGCCAGCATAATGAGAATGGTAAAGGCGCCGCGCACTGTGTCGGCTGTGGTGCGCCCGGCGAGAACCGCCGCCCGCGACATCGGCAGCGAACGAAAGCGGTCAATCATGCCGCGCGAAAGATCCATCGACAGCCCGATGGTGGTATTGGTGGCGGAAAAGACGATGGACTGAATGATAATGCCGGGCATCAAATAGTTGATGTAGTCGCCGCCGGTCGAGAACCTGATTGCGCCCCCAAATACATAGGTGAACAAGAGCAGGAACATGACCGGCTGGATGGTGGAGAAAATCAGCAGCTCCGGCTGGCGCACGAAATACATCAGATTGCGGCGCATCACCACGAAGGTGTCGGTGAAGTTCCATTTGAAACGTTGGAAAACGCTGGCATCGCTGGAAGCCGGCGCAAAGGCGGCCGATGCCGCCGGTTTCAGAGTTTGCTGAGTCATGGTTTTGGATATCCTTGTATGGTTTCACAGATCATTTCGGCTCAAGCGCCGCGCTTGCGGCCGCCGAAACGGCGCTTTTGGGGCTGGTCGTCTTCTTCTGCAATCGCCTCGCCGGTGATGCTCAAGAAAACATCATTCAGCGACGGCCGGCGCAGATTGAGTTCGGCAATGGTGATATCGCTGTCATCAAGCAGGCGAACGACTTCGGCAATGCTTTGCGCGCCGTTTTCGACGGCGATGGTCACATTGCCGCCGACATCATCGGTCTGCGGCGCCTCCGGCGACATGAGCCGCAGCAGATCGGCCGCCTGGCTGGTATGGTGGGGATTGGCAACCTTGAGTTCGATGAAATCATTCGCCAGGTTGGCTTTGAGCGCATCGGATGTTCCTTCGGCGATGACACTGCCGTGATCAATGACGACGATGTTGTCCGCCAGTTCATCGGCTTCTTCCAGATATTGGGTGGTCAGCAGCAGGGTGGCGCCATCGGAAACCAAAGTGCGGATGGTGTTCCACATAACAATGCGGGTGCGCGGGTCAAGCCCGGTGGTTGGCTCATCAAGGAAGAGGATATGCGGGCGGGCAACGATGCTCGCCGCCAAATCAAGCCGCCGCCGCATCCCCCCAGAATAAGTTTTGACCGACCGATCCGCCGCTTCGGTCAATGAGAACTGTTCCAGCAGTTCAGCGGCGCGCTGCTTTGCCTGCGTCCGATTCATGTGATACAGCTGCCCCACCATGATGAGATTCTCGCGCCCGGTCAGGATTTCGTCGACGGCGGCATATTGACCGGCAAGCCCGATGTTCTCGCGGACGCGCTGGGGCTGGCTGAGGACATCGACGCCGCCGACCTTCACGCCGCCGCGGTCGGGCTTGAGCAGCGTCGTCAGAATCCGCACCAGCGTGGTTTTGCCGGCGCCGTTGGGCCCCAGCAATCCCAGCACCTGACCGGTTTCGACGGCAATCGACACGCCGTCAAGCGCTTTGATTTTTCCAAAAGATTTATACACATCATCCGCCAGGATGGCATAGTCAATCGACATAGAGCAGTCCCTCCTGTTTTGGATTTAGACTTTGCTGTTTGGATGCTTCAAGCATAGAGTCTTCGCCGTGATTTTCAACTAGCATTATGGGCAGGGGCTGCCTTACACCATTGCTTAGGTCAAAGCAGGTTCAGCAGGCTCATGGCTCGGTGAACACCACCTCAAACAGCTTGGGCCAACGTTTGCCGGTGACAAAAAAGGTCTGTGATTCGGGACGATAGGCAATGCCGTTCAGCACGCTGCCGGCGCTTAATTCAGCCCTTTCGGCCGCCGTCAGGAGCGATGAGGCGTCAATCACGGCGGTGACGGCGCCGGTGAATTTGTCGATGCGGAAGATGTAATCGGTATTCCAGGCATTGGCATAGATGGAATCATCGACGCATTCCAATTCGTTGAGCAGCTGCGGCGAGATGATTTGTTGATTCAAGGCGACGGCGCCGCGGAAAATAAGCGCGAAGGTTTCGGGTTCGCGCACGGAGAGATAGGAACTGCCATCGCTCATAAACAGATAGCGACCGTCATAGCAAAGCCCCCAGCCCTCGCCTTCATATTCAAACGCGTCCACCGGCGCCAAGGTGGCGAAATCATAGACGAAGGCGCGCCCGGCCTGCCAGGTCAGCTGGATAAGCCGGTCGCCAACGCGCTCCAGCCCTTCGGCAAAATAAGCCGCATCCACCGCGGCGATATCCAGCGGCGCGCCCGATTCAATATCGACCCGGCGCAGCGACGACTGCCCCCGCAGCCCGGTGGATTCGTACAGAAACCCATCATCCCAAAGCAAACCTTGGGTAAATGCCTGACTGTCATGCGGGAAAACGCGGATGACTTCGGGGATGAGTATCGGGACTTCGGGCGACTGCGCCGACAGGGGAACCATCAGAACCATCAGCAGCAGAGCGCCAGTGACAAGGACTTTGAACATCAGCTTGCCTCAAGGCTGTTTCGGCAGATTGATTGGGTGTTTATGCTATCGGCATAAGGGCTTGGCGGCTAGTCCCTGTTTGCGTTGATGCTGTCGAACAGCTTTGGTTGACTTTGATGGGAAAAGCGGCGCGATTTCTATGATTTTCGATGTGGACATTATGATAAAACGCCAATACAATTATGCTGTTATACAATTTAGACCAACCTATCAAAAAGGATTAACGGATATGACCAACCTCATCCCTCCTGCTTCTGTTATGGAATCTCCCGCCGCCATCTTGGCATGGGCAGAAGAAAATGAAGTTCAGGAATTAGACATGCGTTTCGTCGATATTCGCGGCGTGCCGCAGCATTTCAGTATGCCGATTGAAGCTGTCGACGCGGGCGCATTCGAAGAAGGCTTTGGCTTCGACGGCTCCAGCATTCAGGGCTTTCAGGCGATTAACGAATCGGACATGATTCTGCTGGCCGACCTAAGCACCGCCTATCTTGATCCCTTCTTTCGGCATAAGACGCTGGCGATGTACTGCGACATCTTCAACCCGATCAGCCGCGAACCGTACTCGCTTGACCCGCGCGGCATCACCAAACGAGCCGAAGCCTATCTTCGCGCCAGTTCGGACATCGCTGACACGGCTTACTTTGGCCCGGAAGCTGAATTCTTCATGTTTGACAACGTGCAGTACAGCACTTCCGAAAACAGCAGCTTTTACCATGTGGATTCCTTTGAGGGCGATTGGAACAGCGGCTCGAACGACCCGGCGAAAGGCCACATGAACCGCATCAAGATGGGTTACTTCCCGCTGCCGCCGCTTGACAAAACGCATGATATCCGCGCCGAGATGGTCAGAACGATGGTGGATGTCGGGCTTGAAGTCGAAGTTCATCATCACGAGGTCGGCGGCGCCGGGCAGGTAGAGATTGACCTCAAATACGATTCACTGCTGAGGATGGCCGACAACATGGTCACCTATAAATACGTCGCCAAGAACGTCGCCGCCAAAAACAATCTTCATGCCACATTCATGCCCAAACCGCTGTTTGAAGAAAACGGCTCGGGCATGCACGTCCATCAGTCGCTATGGAAGGACGGCAAGCCGCTCTTCGCTGGCGATATGTACGCCGGCTTGAGCCAGATGGCATTGTGGTACATCGGCGGGATTTTGAAGCACGCCTCGACCATCTTGGCATTCACCAACCCGATCACCAACAGCTATCGCCGTTTGGTGCCGGGCTATGAAGCGCCGGTCAACCTGGCTTATTCAGCGCAGAACCGCTCGGCCGCCGTCCGCATTCCAATGTACAGCCACAATCCAAAAGCGAAGCGGGTTGAAGTCCGCTTCCCCGACCCGGCCGCCAATCCCTATCAGGCGCTGCCGGCGCTGCTGATGGCGGGCATTGACGGCATCAAGAATCAGATTGACCCCGGCGACCCGATCGCCGATGACCTTTACGAAGGCAACATCGAGACACCGGTCGTTAGCGGCAATCTGGCCGACGCTCTCACCCTGCTGGCTGATGACCACGAATTCCTGCTGGAAGGCGGCGTATTCACCGAGGAGTACATCGAAAGCTACATCGAGTACAAACAGATCAACGACCATGATGCGGTTGCGATGCGGCCGCACCCTTACGAGTTTGAACTCTACTTCAGCATCTAGCCGCCATCGCTGTCCATGCGATGAACTTGGGAAAGCCATCCGCTGCGGGTGGCTTTTTATTTTGCCGCCGGGAGCGGCGCGGTTAAAATCATCATCGACAGGGAAAAATCCGATTCAATGTTCACAAAATGAAAGCAGGACCGCATGACCGCGCCCAAGGCCGTACATCAACTGGTCGATAAATTTGACAGCGGCAGCGCCGCCTATAAGCGCCGCGATTACAATGAAACGCAGCTGCGGGTGGAGTTTGTCAACCCGCTGTTCGAGGCGCTGGGCTGGAATGTGCGCGACAGCAGCCAAGTCAGCCACGAAGCCCGCGTGCTGGTCGAAGGCAAGCCCAAACATCCCGATTATGGCTTTCGGATTGGCAAAACCACCCATTTTTATCTGGAGACCAAGAAGCCGGCGCTCAACCTAAGAGATGACCCCAGCCCGGCTTATCAGCTGCGGCGCTATGGCTGGTCGGGCAATCTGCCGGTCAGCGTCCTAAGCGATTTTGAGGAGTTCATCATCTATGACTGCCGCATTCAGCCGCATAAAAACGACCCCGCCAGCAAAGGCCGCCTGCGCTATTACCGTTATCCCGACTATATCGAAAAATGGGACGAGTTCGAGACGCTCTTCAGCCGCGAGGCCGTGCGGGACGGGTCGCTGCGGAACTGGATTGAAGATGAAAAGACGCGCGGCGCTTTGCCGGTGGATGAGGCTTTTTTGCGCGAGATGGAAAGCTGGCGCGAAACCTTGGCCAAGGACATGGCGCTCCACAACCGCGGTCTGAACCGGCGCCAACTCAATCTGCTGGTGCAGCGCACGATTGACCGCATCGTCTTTTTTCGCATTGCCGAAGACCGCGGCATCGAACTCTATGGCCGCCTGCAGCGCGCCGCCAGCCACGGCAAGCAGGTTTATGACGAACTGAAAATCCTGTTCAGGGAAGCCGATGACAAATACAATTCGGGTCTGTTCCACTTTGAGCCCGGCGACCGCGCCCGCGGCGAAGCCGACCAGAAATCGCTGCACATCCGCCTAAGCGACGCGCCGCTGCGCCAGATTATCGACAGCCTGTATTATCCCGCCAGCCCCTACGAATTTTCGGTGCTGCCAGCCGACATCCTGGGGCAGGTCTATGAGCGGTTTTTGGGCAAGGTCATCGAGCTTGAGGCCGGCGGCCGGGCGCGGGTCGAGGACAAGCCCGAAGTCCGCAAAGCCGGCG
The DNA here is from genome assembly GCA_965203755.1 of Phototrophicaceae bacterium. GTDB lineage: Bacteria > Chloroflexota > Anaerolineae > Aggregatilineales > Phototrophicaceae > UBA6055. The sequence goes on from OZ241910.1 coordinate 2,480,354, forward strand.
GCGTCTACTATACGCCCACCTATATTGTCGATTACATCGTCGAAAACACGGTCGGGAAGCTGCTGCGAGGCAAGACGCCGGCGCAGGCGGCCAAACTGCGTTTCCTTGACCCCGCCTGCGGCAGCGGCTCGTTTTTGACCGGCGCCTATCAGCATTTGCTGGATTGGCATCTGGATTATTACCGCCGCCATCCCAATCAGTTCCGCAATCGACGGCGCGAAACGGCGCAGGGGCTTGTCCTGACGACAGCCGAAAAGCGGCGCATCCTGCTTAACAATATCTACGGCGTCGACCTTGACCAGAACGCGGTCGAGGTTAGCAAGCTGGCGCTGCTGCTCAAGATGCTGGAAAACGAGACCGACGCGGCTGGGCGGCAGACGCTTATGTTCAGCGCCGGCGGGCGGATTCTGCCCGACTTGAGCGGCAACATCAAGTGGGGCAATTCGCTGATCGGCAGCGATTTTTACGGCGGCAGGCAGATGGGGATGTTTGATGAAGAGGCGATGTACCGCGTCAAGGCTTTCGATTGGGCAAGCGCGGCGCGCGGCTTTGGCGAGATTATGAAGCAGGGCGGCTTTGATGCCGTGATTGGCAATCCGCCTTATGTGCGCCAGGAGATTTTGGGCAAGGCATTCAAGGACTATGCCAAGCAGAAGTATGAGACCTACGCCGGCACGGCTGATTTGTACACCTACTTTATCGAAAAGGGCGTGAAGCTGCTTAACGAGGATGGGCTGTTTGGGATTATCGTTGCCAATAAATGGATGAGGGCGAGATACGGGAAACCGTTAAGGATATGGTTAAAACAGCGCGATATCAGAAAAATTATTGATTTTGGCGATTTGCGGGTGTTTCAAGGTGCGACGACTTATCCTTGCATCTTGCTTATCGGTCAAGGCAACTCAACTGATACATTTAATTCTGTGCGAATTGAAAATCTCAATTTCTCAAATCTACAAATGTATGTTAATCAATTTGAATATGAAGTAATGCAGAATGCACTAGATGACAATGGATGGTCACTTGCTGACAAAAAGACACAAAAATTACATTTGAAAATAATGGATTGCGGCGTGTCGTTAGCGAAATATGTAAATGGCAAAATATATTATGGTATCAAAACTGGACTAAATAAAGCATTTGTAATTGATGCAGAAACAAAAGAGCGACTTATTGAAGAACACGATAGTAGCGCAAAGGTTATTAAACCATTCCTCAAAGGGCGCGACATAAAGAGATACATTACGCCTAATGTAGAACGTTATGTAATTTTTACTAGACGAGGTATCGACATCGAAAAATATCCAGCGATTAAGTCATACTTGGAACAGTACCGAAATATGTTAGAACCAAAGCCTAGTGATTGGAAAGGCGCTTGGCAAGGTCGCGCGCCCGGAAATTATGCTTGGTATGAACTTCAAGCCACAGTTGATTACTATGATGAATTTGAAAAGCCCAAATTGATGTTGCCCGATATTTCTTTAAGAGGGAATTTTATCTTAGATGAAACGGGCGAAAAGTATTGTGTAAATACAGCGTACATTATTGGAAGTGCCGACAAATACCTGCTCGGCCTTCTAAACTCAAGATTGATTACTTTTTTCTATGAAAATATCTCCCCTCAATACAGGGGCGGATACCTGCGATTCATCTATCAGTATCTTGAAGTCATCCCCATTCGCGAAATCAATTTTGACAATCCAGCCGATGTCGCCATGCACGACAAGATGGTCGCGTTGGTCGAAACTATGCTGGATTTGCACAAGCAGCTGCCGGGCTTGGCGGGCATTCAGCGCGAGATGGCCGCGGCGCAGATTGAGCGCGCCGACGCCGAGATCGATGCGCTGGTGTATCGCTTGTACGGCTTGACGGATGATGAGATCGCGATTGTCGAGGGGTGATTTTTTATATTTCTTTACCACAGAGGGCACAGAGGTTAAATCACGTTATTGGGGCTTGACAATGCGAACAGGTGTTTTATTATGGCTGTATCGATTATAATTTCAGTGATTGGGATGGAATCATGCAAAAGAGATTGAACATATTCGTAGCTATGCCGTTTGGTGGCAAATTTGACTTAATTTATCGGTACCTCATCAAGACCCCTTTAGGAACTGAAGGTCATAAGGTGAGAAGGGCAGACGATGATCCAGAGAATCAAAACATCAACAAAGAAATCTTTCAAGGTATATGGCAAGCTGATCTGGTTATCGCTGACCTCACTGGACAAAACGTGAATGTGTGTTATGAATTGGGAATCGCTCACTCTCTCAAGAAACCCACTATTCAAATTGCTCAAAGTATTGATGATATTTTGTTTTTCTTACTCTCTTATGAAGCTAAGATATATTCGATAAAATCTGATGGGTCATCAGATTTGGCAGATCTTATTTGCGCTATTATTGAACGAGATAATTATAACTTTTCTAATCCCTTTGATGATTTTATAAACGCGGGCCCGAAAAAGAGAATAACGCTTCCGCGCTCAAGCGGTATTGATGATAATGTTGATGATGATGAGGAAGTTGCGTCGGATGACAGTGATTATGGCCTACTTGATGCAGGTGCAGATGCTGAAGAGGCGATGAATGAGATAGCATCAATTACTAAAGAGATTAGTTTGGACATTTCTAAAATAGCCGAAAAAACGGAAGCACGGAATGAAGAAGCTAATAGACTCAAGTCGAAACCAAATCAACAACGTCTACAGAGTAAGTTGCTTCGTGTACTTCAGCAATTCGCGTCAGACTTGAATGAGTTCTCTAATAATGTCAATCAAAAAACACCTACACTGAAAGAGGCATGGATTAAATTGGATCAGGGATTAGGACATACCCTTTTGGTAAGCAACATTGAGAATCCATCTGACTTTGAGGCTGCTCGTTCTCTACGGGAAGTAATGTATGATTTGCGAGACAAACAGGGCACGGCTATAAAGTCTACAGAGGGTTTTCGTGACTCGCACAAGAATCTTATTGGTCTATCGAGAGTTTCTAGCCGTGCGGTACGCAATTCAGTCAAAACAATCGATAAGCTGCTGGATGAATTCAAACTTGGCGATTCAGTATTGACAAGGTTAATTGACCACACTACCGACCTGATAGACCGCTACGATAATAATATGCCTGACAATGGCGATGATGACTCCACTTAGCCTTCTCTGTGCCTCTGCGGTAAAAAGACAAAAGCCAAAACCGCAGACGTTTTGTGATATAATTCATCATGTAAATCGTGAAAGGATTCATCATGGAGAAATCACATCGCACAGCAGAAACGTCGGAACAAGACCGCGCCGCTTTGGCAAAGTTCATGCAGGCAATAGACGAACGAAACCGCGCCGCTTTGGCAAAGTTCGCGCAGGAAACAGCCAAACAAAATCAGGCGGCTTTAACCGAGTTCGCCAAGGGATTGTCCGCTCAAACCGATTTTTCGCCCTTGATTGAGAGTCATGCGAGGGAATTGCAGGCTCTATCGAGGCAGTGCATCGACAAACTCATGCAGGATATTGAAATTGAACGTTACCGGCACATGCCTTGGGAACAGTTCCTGGATTTGACTTTCGGCAGTCTGGCAGATGACCCGATTGAGTTGGATCAATCATTCCGAACAAATGCGGTGAAGTCGAATGAAGTATCTGCTTGATACCGATATTTGCGTTTATTACATCAACGGGCGAGTGCCGCAGGTGCGTGAACGCATGCAAGGGCTGTCAGATTCAGATATTGCAATCAGTGCCATTACAAAAGGCGAAATGTATGCTGGCGCTGTCAATAGTCAGGCGCCGCAGCGTTCACGCGCTAAACAGGACCTGTTTTTCAGTCGCTTCGTCAGCCTGCCTTTTGATGATGCCGCCGCAGACAGCTATGGGCATATTTGCGCTTTTCTGAAAAAGTCTGGCGAGTCGATAGGTCTGCCTGATGTGCAGATTGCCGCGATTGCTATGGTGTATGACTTGATTGTCGTGACGCACAACACCAAACATTTTAGCCGTATTCCGCAACTGAACATTGAAGATTGGGCGGGTGAGTGAAAACGTTACCCTCTGTGCCTCTGCGGTAAAAAACAAAAGCCAAAACCGCGCCGCCTTAATCCGGTCTTGATGCCGACGGGATGTTTTTGGTGTATAATGAAAACGTTGGAATGACGGTGGCAGGCATACAGCCCTTGATGATTGGAGGCGGCGGCGCATGCGTTTGGATCACACCATTTACACCCACGAGAAATTCACCGAGCAGGATCTGCACTGGTGCCCCCAATCGGAAGCCTACGCCGGCGGCAGTCATCTGATCACCGCCCTCCGCTGCGGCTGGCGGCTGGCAAAGCCCGAAGTCGAAGCCAAACAGGTTTGGAGAAACGGAACCCGCCTGCTGACGGTCTATTACTTCGCGCTGACCCGCGGTCATCAGACTATGTGCATGCCGGTGCTTAGCAATCCGTACATCGAACGGCATCTCATCGAAAATCGCATTCGCGTGATGCGGGATGCTGCGCCTGGCTATCATGTTATGCCGGAATAAAAGTCGGTTAAAATCACCGCAGGAGCAGCCATCGGCATGATGAATCAAAACCAGCAGCAGGGCCCGCCGGTTCAGTATCAGGACACTACCACGCAGCATTGGAGCTTCTCGTCGGAAAAATTCGCCGGCGGCGACAACCTGCTGACGGCGCTGGCGCGCGGCTGGGAGATCGAAAGCAAGGTCATACTCAAGCGGCATTGGTTTGCCGGCGCCCGCTGCATCGAGATTTTTCACTTCACCATCAAGCGCGGCCAGATCGCCGCCGAAATGGCGGTGATTGGAAATCCCTATGTCTATCGCTTCCTCGCCAATTATCCGCTTGAGCTTGTCGAGGAAGACACAGCCAAAGCCTGAACCGGCGGCCTCATCCCCTCTATTCCCATCCTTCCTTTCCCGCGCCGACAATAATAAGCTATACTGGTGTGCGAATGCTTTGCCATGATGCCATGATGAGAAGCCGCCCATGCCCGATGACCCATCAAAGGAACATCTGCCCGACAGTGAATCCGAGTCGGAAGACGCCCCGCCGTCGACGCCCGAGGAGATGCTTCAGTCCATTTTGAATCCGAAGCCGCCGTCCGCGTCCGAAACGCTGGCGCCGCCCGAAGATTCCCCAGCATGGTCACCACCGCCAAAAGCCTCGACCCTTGCGCGTCCCGAAGACCTCCAGTTTGTCCATCAGTCGGATGAGCCGGACACGCTGGTCGAGCCGCCCGCGCATCTTCGCGCCGCCGCCGAACGTTTTGTGACTATGCAGAATCAAGCCGCCGCCTGGACTGACAGGCTGAATAACCGCGAGATCGCCTTCGACGAATATCGGCGCCTGCTCTATGACAATATGGTGCAGGATGAAGCTGGTGTATGGTGGATGATTGATGCCGAAAACGAACAGTGGTATCGGCACAATCCCGACAGCAATGAATGGGAGGAAGATACGCCGCCGGCGCTGCGCGAGCTTGAGCGATATCACCGGGCGGAAGCGGCTGATGCGCCGCCGTCGTCCCAGCCCCAAGCCGGCGACCCGATTGTGGATGCGCGCGGCGTCCAAATCGGCACGGTGCAGCCGACCGCCGATGAACACTACACCCTTCCCGGCACGGCGGCGCTGGCTGATGAATTGCCCGACCAAAAAGCGACCGTCAGGGCTGAATCAAGCGCCGATGCGACCCGGCAGTCGGCCTCTCGCCTTGACCGCCGCGATGACGGCAGCGGCCGGCCGGCTTATCAGCTGGCGGCATCGCCGATTGTGCAGGAAGTCCTGGATGCCCGCCGCGGCAATGCCCTGCGGCGATTGGTTTCGGTCGCGGCCGTGGTTCTGACAGCGGGTTTGATTGCGCTGATTGTCGCCGCCGGCGGCATTATGCTGTGGTACCGCGACGCGGTCGGGCCCTTTCAGGAAGACATCGCCGGCCTCGCCAATTACAGCCCCGAATTTCAGACGGCGCGGATATTTGATGCCGACGGCGCCTTAATCGCCGCGCTCAACAGCCAGCAGACCGGGGCGCGGACGACCATCCCGCTGGATGATATGAGCCCCTACATCATCCACGCGATTGTCTCGCAGGAAAATGAACGTTACTTTGAAGACCCCGGATTTGACCCGATTGCGATTGTGCGCGCCTTTATCCAAAATATAAGCGAGGGCGGCATTGAATCTGGCGCCAGCACCATTACCCAGCAGATTGCCCGCAACCTGGTCCTGCGCGATGCCCAAGTTTCGCTAGCGCGCAAGGTCAACGAGATTCTGGTCGCGCTGGAAATCGCCAATCAATATGACAAGAACTTCATCCTCGAGTTGTATTTGAACGAGGTTTTCTTTGCCAATCAAAACTATGGCGTCGAAGCCGCCTCGCAATTCTATTTTCAGCATGGCGCCGATGAACTCAATTTTGCCCAAGCGGCCTTGCTGGCAAGCATCGTGCCGTCGCCGGCGCAAAATGATCCGGTCGTGAATCGCCCGACAGCCATCCAAGGGATGCGGGCAACCATGCACAAGATGCTCGATATCGGCTGCCTGCGATTCCAGCACGGCGATTGGCCGCGCCGCGGGCCCTTCTGCGTTCAAGCCGGTCAGGAGATTATGAATGACGGCCTGCCGCAGGTTCTCGTCCGCGCCAACAGCGCCGGGGAGATTGCCGGCGGGCTGGCGGTTGTGCAAATCGCGGAAATGGAAGCCACAGAATTTGAGCCGCTGGATGTCCGTCTGCGCTATCCGCATTTTGTCAATTATGTTCAGGCCGAAGTCGAAGCCGAATTTGGCGTCAATGCCATGTTCCAGCGCGGCTTTCATATCTATACCACCTTGAATCCGGCGGTGCAGGAGACGGCGCAGACGGCATTAAGCAGTCAAGTCAGCCAGCTGGTGTCTGCCGGCGTGAATACGGGCGCGGTGATGGTGACCGACCCCAACCGCGGCGCCATTCGGGCGATGGTCGGCAGCCATGACTTTGACGATGACCTCGCCGGGCAGGTTAACAATGCGCTGACTTTCCAGCAGCCGGGCTCGGCCATCAAGCCGATTGTCTATACCGCCGCCATCAGCGGCCATCAGGGGAATTACCTGACGCCCGCCAGTATTTTGTGGGATGTGCCGGTGACCTATGATTTGGGCGCCGGCGGGACCTATTCGCCGGTCAATTTCGACCGCCGTTTCCACGGGCCGGTGGCTTTGCGGATCGCCCTGCAAAACAGCTACAACGTCGCCGCCGTCAAGGCTCATCTGTTTTCGGGGCCTGAACGTTTTGCCGAAATGGCGCAAACCTTTGGCTTGCGGTTTCCCGATGGATTCCTGCCAACGATTTCGAGCGGCTTGGGCGCCAACGAAGTGCGCCTGTTTGACATGATGCAGGCTTACGGCGTCTTTGCCAGCGGCGGCCAGCGAGCGCCGCTCTATGCGATTGAACGCATCACCGAAACGATAGAAGGAGAAGAAGTTGAGGTCGCGTGGGAGCGCCCGGCCGCCGAACCGGCGATTCCGCCGGCAGTCGCCTATCTGATGCAGAATATCCTTAGCGACGACCAGGCCCGCCGCCCGTCTTATCCGCCGGCCTCATCCCTGACCCTGGAAAATATCGGCATCCCAACCCAAAACGTTGTCGCGGCGAAGACCGGTACATCGAATGACAGCCGCGACCTGTGGACGATAGGATTCACCCGCGATGCTGTGGTTGGCGTCTGGCTGGGGACGTACAATAATTCGCCTACCTTCGGCACCACCGGCTTTAACAGCGCCGCGCCGGTGTGGAATGCGGTCATGGCGGCGGCGCTGGCCGGAGGGACTCCGGCTCCATTTGAAAATCCGGGCGGGGTGGTCGCCCGTGAGATCTGCCGCGCCACCGGCACGCTTAATCATCCCGATTGTCCCGAACCGACGACCGGACTGTTCATCCAGGATCAATTCCCGCCCGACCCGGATCAGGGTTTTATCCGCACCGCCGTCGTTGACAGCTGGACTGGTTTGCTGGCGAACGCCTTTTGTGGTGACTATGCTGTCGAGCAGACCTTTATCGCCACGGATGATCTTTCGGCGGTTGATTGGCTGAATACGACGCCGGAAGGACGGGAATATGCGGAATCGATGGGTCTCTCGATTCCCGTATCGGCGCCGCCGACGGGTTCCTGCGCCCAGGGTCAAGGGCTGCCGGTGGTCAATATAAGCTCCCCGAATGACGGCGCGGTGATACGCGGCGCGGTCGAGATTCGCGGCCAGGTTCACGCGCCGGACTTCTCTCATTACGAATTGCTGTATGCCAAGGCCGATCAGGACGCATCCTTCTTCCCGATTAGCTCGGCGCTGATTCAAGTCCCGCAGCATGGAGGTTTCCTGGGCGCCTGGGATACCTTGGCGGCTCAAATTCCGACCGGCCAGTACATCCTGCGTTTGCTGGTGACATCCTCAACCGGCGGTGCCATCCAGCGCGACCTGAATATCCTGGTGGATAATCCGGCGCCGACAGCGACGCCCGGCGCGATAATCACACCGGTCTTTATTCCGACTTCGACTCCTTCCGGCGGCTAGGCGCGAGCGCTGCCTATGCCAATCATGGCTTGTTTCTGCTACAATAGCCGCATCAAAGCCGAATCGAGAGGACACAGGCATGAAGCAGCATCCGCTGATTAAGAGCATGAATTCACAGCAGGCAGCTGCCATTATCGCCGGCCCGGGCCCGATATTGGTCATGGCAGGCCCCGGCAGCGGCAAGACCAGTGTCCTGACCCGCCGCATTGCTTATCTGATTCATGAGCATCGCGTGCCGCATCATCGCATTATGGCTGTGACCTTCACCAACAAAGCGGCTGGCGAGATGCGCGCGCGTATCGAAAAGCTGCTGGGTTTCCCCTTGCGCGGCTTGCAAGCGGGGACATTTCACGCCACCTGCGCCCGCTTTTTGCGGATGGAGGTGGAAAGCATCGACTATAAGCGGGATTATGTCATTTATGACAGCGATGACCAGCAGTCCCTCATCAAACAGGTGATGAAGCGGCTCGACATTGACCCCAAACGGTATAATCCGCGTGTGATTCTAGCCGCGATTTCCAGAGCCAAAGACGAGATGATCCTACCGCATGAATTCCAATCGGAGGATTATTTCAGCGAGATCGTCAAACAGGTTTATGGCTGGTACCAAGCGGCTTTGCGGGATGCCAATGCGATGGATTTTGATGACCTGCTGCTGAACATGGTCTTGCTGCTGCGCGACAACGACATCCTGCGGCAAAAGTATCAAAGCCGCTTTGAATATGTGCTGGTCGATGAGTTTCAGGATACCAATAAAGCGCAGTATGAACTGGTGAGATATTTTGCCGCGCCGCAAAACAATGTTTTTGCTGTTGGCGATGAAGATCAGGCGATTTATGCTTTTCGCGGCGCCGACCGCCGCAATGTCCTGCGGTACCGCGACGATTATTCCAAGACGGCTGTTATTCTGCTGGAGCAGAATTATCGCAGCACCCAAAATATCCTCGATGTCGCCCGCGCTGTGATTGACCGTAATCGCAATCGCATTCCCAAAGCGCTGCATACCGATAAAGGGCGGGGCAAACCCATCCAGGTCCACGAAGCCTATGACGAACGTTATGAAGCCGAATATGTGCTGGAGCAGATTCATCGACTGCGCTTGCAGCAAGGATGCGATTACAGAGATTTTGCCGTGATGTACCGCACCAATGCCCAATCCCGCGCGATGGAACAGGCTTTTGTCAGTGAGGGCGTGCCTTATATGCTGGTGGGTGGGGTCGGCTTCTATAAACGGCGCGAGGTCAAGGACCTGTTAGCCTATCTGCGGCTGATACACAATCCGGATGACCGCGTCAGCTTTGAACGGGTGATCAACGTTCCCAAACGCGGCATTGGCAAAAAATCGCTGGGTTCCTTCACCGATTGGGTAACGCGCGCGAACATGACCATCAGCGAAGCGCTGAATCGCCTGTTTTATGATGATCCGGCGCCCCTGTCGGCGGCCGCCCGGAAAAAATTCGTCAGTTTTGCCGAATGGCTTTTAAGCTGGCAAGAGATGGCGAAAGTCGGCGATCTCTTGACGATGTTTGATGATATCACAGCAAAGACCGACTATTTCGCTTATCTGGATGACATCAGCCGACTGCCGGAAGAAGCCGCCGACCGCGCCGACAATGTGCGCGAGCTGCGCGGCTTGCTGCAATATGCGCTGGAGGATGACCAGCCGCTGCACGAATTTCTTGCCGAACAGTCTTTGGTGGCTGATGTCGATAGCTTGCAGGGCGATACCGATGCCGTGACGCTGATGACCTTGCACGCTGCCAAAGGGCTGGAGTATCCGGTGGTGTTTATCACCGGGCTGGAGATGGGGATTCTGCCGCATTTTCGCTCCTTTGAAGAAAAAGAAGGCATCGAGGAAGAGCGCCGCCTGTTCTATGTGGGCGTGACCCGCGCCCAGCAGATGCTTTACTTGAGCTATGCTTTTCGGCGGGCTTTGTACAATGGCGGCGGCGCGCTTACAAATCCATCAGAATTTCTTGCTGACCTGCCGCTGCATCTGCTTGATGGCTCGCCAACCACACTGGCAAACCTGCGCCGGTCACAATTTTATGAATCACCGCCGCGCCCGGATAACCCTGTCAGCCGACTTGAGCGCGATCTGCGGGCGAATACAGTATCCAAATCTGACAGCCAACTGCGTAAAAAGATTATTCCGTTCCCCGGCAACAGCCAGCCTCAAGACGATTCCTCGGGCTTCAAAATTGGAAATCGCGTATTTCATCCCCGATTTGGCGCCGGCAAGGTCATTGGCATTGAAAGCGATGGCGATATTGTTAGTGTTCTGTTTGCCGGGCATGGTCTCAAGAAAATTGTTGCCGATGCGGATGGTTTCCGGCGGATTGATGAATAATAATGCCGCCTGCGAGGACTGCTTATTTCATCCTCGCGGGCAGCCGATTGACACCGCTATTCGTCGGGCCAGCCTTCAGCGCGCTCGCCGCGGTCAAGCGCCTCTCGTATGGCAATCGCAGCCTCCTCGGTGACCCATTGGCTCCAGACCGCCTCGTTCTCGTTAAGCCACCCAATGGCGATGTCCGCATGGCTGGCGCCGCGGTCGGTTCCCTGGAGCGACAGGTCGCTGTAGAGCGCGGCATTCAATGTCCATGCCCGCAGCATTCGGGTGACTTCGGGAGCGCGTTCCAGCAGCGCCGGGCGCGCCGCGATCAGGATCCTCGCCCTGTCATAGGCGCAGGCTTTGGTCGTTGCCCAGCACAGAGCGCTGTGGGGCGGTTCTGCCAGTTGAACCATGTCCAGCTTAATCGCCGTCGCCATGGAGTCGTCCAGATAACCCAGCCAAGGCGCCTCTTTCGCATAGAGATCAAAGAGGTCGCTGTTCAAAGCCGCTTCCGATTCAGGGACGGCGACATGAATATGCTCGGCAAGACCATAACCCGCGATTTGCATTTGGTTGATATCATGGCAAGCCCAACTCGTCGGGCAAGTCATCAGTCTGGCTTTGCCGCCGCTGTCCGAAGCGGCGAACAGACGTTGGTACTGTTCTTGCTTCAGATCTTCAATGCTGTCTAACTCTGGATGCGCTTCCTGCACATAAGCCGGTATCATAAAAGCCGATTGTAATATCCCGCCCACGTTGACACCGAGTGAGACGACCTCGCCGGCAATGGCCGCCTTTTGCCAGTTTTGGGTATTGGTAGAGAGCCAAAATTCCATCATCACATCAATTTCGCCCTGCCGCAGCGCCTGGAACAAACCGGTCATACTCCCCGACAGCACATCGGTGGGATACCCGTACCCTTTCTCGACCATATATTGAGCGATGCGATTTTGCGCCCGAGCGGTGTCCCAGGCGAGGTCACTGAAAATGATCGGCTGCTGCTGTGCCGTAACCGCAATGCCATAGCCTGCCAGCAGAATAGCAAGCAAAGGAATAAAGAAGAACCGCGCCGGTTTTGCCATCATGGTTTTCTCCTGTCTGAATCGAAAAATCGTAAGCGCTTCAAAATGATTTCCGCCAATGTTAACGGCAGTATACTGCGAGATTCGGATTAAGTCAAACAAGAAAGCCAGCCCATCCATCAAGGATCGCGCCGGCTTTCGGGCGAGAGCCGCCGGCATGCAAGCCGGCAAGCAGCCTACCAGCCGCGCTTGCCCAGAACAACCTGCTCCGGCGTGACATTGATGCCGACCATCGCTTCGCCCAAATTGCGGCTGACCTCTGCCAAAATCTGCGGCTCCCGGTAATGGGTAACAGCCTGCACAATGGCTTGGGCGCGTTTTTCCGGATTGCCGCTCTTGAAGATGCCGCTGCCGACAAATACACCATCGACGCCAAGCTGCATCATCAGCGCGGCATCGGCTGGCGTCGCCACGCCGCCGGCGGCGAAGTTCACCACTGGCAAACGTCCGAGTTCAGCCGTTTCCTTGACCAGATGATAAGGCGCACGGATTTCCTTGGCATAGCTGTGCAACTCATCTTCGTCCATGCTGCTGATGCGGCGGATTTCGCCATGGACCGAGCGGGCGTGACGAACCGCTTCGACGACATCGCCGGTGCCGGCTTCGCCTTTGGTACGCATCATGGCGGCGCCTTCGCTGAGGCGGCGCAGCGCCTCGCCAAGATTGCGGCAGCCGCATACAAACGGGACTTCAAACTTCCATTTATTGATGTGATGCTCTTCATCCGCCGGCGTCAAGACCTCGCTCTCGTCGATGTAATCTACCCCCAAAGCCTCCAATATCTGCGCTTCGACAAAGTGACCGATTCGGGCTTTTGCCATGACCGGAATGGAAACAGCCTCGATAATGCCGGCAATCATGTCCGGATCGCTCATGCGGGCGACGCCGCCTTGCGCGCGGATGTCAGCCGGCACGCGTTCCAGCGCCATCACGGCCGCTGCGCCGGCATCTTCGGCAATTTTAGCCTGCGCCGGGGTGACCACATCCATGATCACGCCCCCCTTGAGCATTTGCGCCAAACCGCGCTTGACCTTGTAGGTGCCTTTTTCGGCGCTGCCATTTTGCTGATGTCTGCTTGAATCCATATTGGGGCCCCTTTCATTTCAAATTCATCTAAAGTCTATGTTAAGGCATCCGAAGTAAAAAATGTATGTCCAATGCAGTCCATTAAGACCATTCGAATCAGATTGACCGGCAATGGCAGTGCGTATGACTGACTGGAACGTTGCTGCGGTGGATGGAATCAAACCGGCGCGATGTACTTGTGCCAAATCCATGCTGCGGCAATGAATACGCCGGCATAATTGGCGGCAAAATCACCCCAGGAGGGATGGCGGTCGGGAGAAAACGTTTGCAGATATTCGGTTACGCTGCCTAAGCTGATGGCGATACAGGCGGCCAGCGCCAAGCTGACATAAAGACGCAAATGCCCAGTCCATGTCCAGAACCACAAAGCGCAGGTTATGCCGAATGCCAGCATGTGCAATCCGGTGAACACAAGCTCGCGCACAAAGGTGTTGGGCACGGAGGGGACTCCTATGCTATGGAGGTAATCTTCTGGCTGTACCAGCAGATTGATAAGCCATAATGACCAGCCAACAGCGATCAGCCAGCGCACCGGACGTTTTTGAAGCAATGCGAACAGGCGAATTATATGAACGTTCCTCGTTAGAATCTATGAGCGACGGTTAGATTACCAAATAATGAAATGCGGGTCAAGAGATTTTAATAACGGGAGTGGTGAATACTGTAGATGTATGTTAAACGGCGGTATGAGCGAATGTCCTTACTGTCAAACTACAGAACACCAAATCAAAGCTGGTCGCACTGGCGCCGACAGCATCCGGATTATTCTGCTCGCCTCAAAGGCTTTGTATATCCATGATATTCATCACTTCCCAATCCTGAACCAGGTCCATCGCATCAAGCGCGGTTTCAGGCTTGTCGCCGCAGCCGCGTTTTGGGCGCTATTGTCCTGCCAGCCTGAACGGTGCGAAGTGGCAGGCTGCGGAGCGGCCGGCTATACTGCCCTCGATGATTCGCCTGCCTATGGGCAGCGGCTATAAAGATGAAAAATATGGATAATCATTCAAAACCAGCCGCGCTGCCATCGCCATCGCCATCGCCAAGCCGCGTCGAGATTGATGTCGAGGCGCTCGCCAGCAATGTTCGCTTGCTTAAAGCGCATCTTGGAGGGCATGTCGGCATGATGGCGGTTGTGAAAGCCAATGCCTATGGTCATGGGGCTGTGACCGTCGCGCGCACGGCGCTGCGTAACGGCGCGGCTTGCCTGGCTGTCGCCAATATGGACGAGGCGCTTGAACTGCGCGCGGCGGGCATCGCCGCCCCGATCCTAGTGTTAAGTTACATTCCGGCTTTTGCCATCCCGCAGGCGATTCAACAGGACATTAGCGTCGCTCTGTTTGACCTGGAACTGGCGCGGCAGTATGAAGCGGCCGCGCGGAATGTGAAGGGCGGGCTGAAAATCCATATCAAAGTGGACAGCGGCATGGGACGGCTGGGCGTGCTTCCCAAGGACGCCCTTGGTTTGTTTCGCTGTCTGCAAGCCATGAAGCGGCTCGAAATGGAAGGCATCTACACCCATTTTTCCTGCGCCGGCGAAGACGCAGCGCACACTGCCGCGCAGCTGGCGACCTTCAAGGCAGTGTTGACATCCATACAGGCCAGGGGCTTCAGCTTCAAGTACATCCACGCCGCCAATTCTGCGGCGGTTATCGCCAGCCGCGAGGCTTGCTTCAACCTGGTTCGTCCCGGATTGCTGCTCTATGGACTGAAGCCTTCAAATCAGCCGCATGCCTTGACTGGACTGCGGCCGGTGATGTCCTGGAAAACCGTTGTAGCCCAGGTGAAGACCCTGCCCGCCAACTCGAACATTGGCTACGGCAACAGCTATCGCACCGGCGGCGAAGAAACGATTGCCGTCTTGCCGGTGGGGTATGCCGACGGCCTGCGCCGATCGCCGCAGACCTGGCGCGAAGTGCTTGTTCGCGGAAAACGCGCCCCGCTTGTTGGACGAGTCAGTATGGAAAAGACGACCATCAATGTGACCCACATCCCCAATGCACGCGCCGGTGACGAAGTGGCGCTGATGGGCAGGCAGGGCGATGAAGAGATTGGCGCCGATGAAATCGCCGGCTGGCTGGGTACTGTCAGCTATGAGCTTGTCACCACAATTTCGCCCCGCGTTCCCCGCTCCTGATTCGCCTGCTGCGGCAAAACATTCATTGAGCCGGCGACGCCGTCAAGGTTTTTAGGTCATCTGCGATCAAACTTGGCATGACCCCAAACTGATAGCGCATCGTCCAACGTCCCTTCGGGTCAAGCAGAAAGGATCCGGCGGTATGATTCACCAGATAATCAGCCCGATCTTCCGCCGCGTTTCGCTTGAAAGACAATCCATAGTCGGCGCCCAGCCGGCGAACATCAGCCTCGGCGCCTGTCAAGCCAATCATATCCTCCAACTGGCGGGTGGCAAAGTACCGGCGAAGGACTTCGGGCGCATCGCGCTGACCATCCACGCTGATAAAGACGAAGGCGACCTTTGCCGCCAATTCGCCGAGCGACTCGCGAATGCGCCGAAACTCATTGAGCGTCAAGGGGCAAACATCCGGACAATGGGTATAGCCAAAGGTCAGCAGCGCATAGCGGCCGCGCAAATCGCTTAGGCGCATCCTTTCGCCGTTCTGATTCGTCAGGGTGAAATCGGGCATGTCGCGCGGCGGCTCGATTCTTATTGTCCCGTCAAAATCTTCAGCGTCAGCCGCGCTAAAGGAACTTGTATCCTGGCCGTCAGGAGCGGTCAGGCGGTCAACGATGATAAACATCGCGATGCCAATGATGCCGACGACCAAGGCAATCGCTATGCCATACAGGATTCGCGTTGTGGTCGGCTGTTTGTTCACAGTATGTTCCTTGCCATTCGGGCAGGATTTCGATTATATCAAGCCAGCCTAGCGCCTTGTAGATGAATCATCGAGCATGCTCGGCTGGCGACGGGATCAATTTTTGCAGGACTGCATTGCGATTGAGTCTGATACCCGTTACAATAATTAAACATCCTTCCTGAAGAAGAGAGATTTTGTCATCCGACAAAACGCCGAAGGGGCAAGCGACGGGTATGCCACTGCCTGCGTGAAACTCTCAGGCAAAAGGATTCTTGGGGAATCAATCTCTGAAGGTTGTTAGGACCGACAGGGCGCAGGCTCGGCATGGGCGGCGCCTTTTTTGCCGATGGAGTATTTGAAGGAGATCGCGATGGGCGATTGGAACGCGCCGACGAATCTAAAATATGCCGAAAGCGACGAGTGGTTCGCTGTTGAAGGCGATGTGGTGACGATGGGCATCACCGATTACGCGCAGGACCAACTCAATGATATCGTCTACATTGAATTGAAAGCGCCCGGCGACGCGCTGGCGGCCGGCGATTCCTTTGGCGAAGTCGAATCCGTCAAAGCGGCTTCCGAAATGTACACCGCCGTCGCCGGTGAAATCATCGAGGTCAATTCGGGTTTGGAGGATGCGCCCGAAGTGGTGAATGCCGACCCATTCGGCGCCGGCTGGATGGTTAAAATCAGAGCAGCCGATGTATCCGCTCTCGATGGGCTCATGGATGCCGCCGCTTATGACAGCTATTGTGACAGTCGCTAAGCCATCGGCGGCGGCCGCCATAAACCATCAGCCATAATCCTAGTGAGAGGTGAATTGTGTTGTGAGCTACATACCCCATACCGATGTCGAAGTGCGGCAAATGCTGGGGGAAATCGGCGTCGATTCGATTGAAACCCTGTTTGAAGCGGTGCCAGAGGCACATCGCTTTCCGCGATTGGATTTGCCGCCGCCCATGAGCGAAATGGAAGTCGCCGCCGAGATGCTGGCATTGAGTGAAGCCAACGATCATGCCCAGGATTATGCCATTTTCCGCGGCGCTGGCGCCTATCATCATTTTATCCCGGCGGTCGTCAATCATATCCTGCTGCGCGGCGAGTTCTACACAGCCTATACACCCTATCAGCCCGAAATTTCGCAGGGCACCTTGCAGGCCGCCTTTGAGTACCAGAGCATGATGTGCGCGCTCACTGGCATGGACGCCGCCAATGCCAGTCATTATGACGGGGCAACCAGCCTGGCAGAAGCCGTCACAGCCGCGCTGGAAATCACCCGCCACAAGCGCAAGAAGATCATCCTTAGCCATGCCATTCATCCCCAATACCGCGAGGTCGTCCGCACCTATCATCAGGGGCGCAGCATACGCATCGTTGGGGATCGGGGGCGCGGCGAAATCATTGATTTGATGGAAATGCTGGATGAAAACACCGCCATGCTTGCAGTTCAATATCCCAATTTTTTTGGTCAAATCGATGACTTTACCGCCTTGGCCGATGCCGTCCATGAAGTCGGCGCCTTATTGGTATTTGTGGTGAATCCGATGGCATTGTCCCTGTTCCAAAGCCCCGGCAAACTGGGCGCTGACATTGTGGTTGGCGAAGGCCAGCCGATGGGCATTCCCTTGGGCTACGGCGGCCCCTATCTCGGGTTTTTTGCCATCAAACAGAAGCATGTACGCAAAATCGCCGGGCGCATTATCGGCGAGACAGTCGATGCCGCCGGGCAGACGGCTTTTGTGATGACTCTGCGCCCGCGTGAACAGGATATCCGACGCGAACGCGCCACCAGCAATATCTGCACCAATCAAGGGCTGATGGCCTTGTCGGCTTCGGTCTATATGGCGCTCATGGGCAAGAACGGTCTGCGGCAGATCGGCCGGCTCAACTATCACAAGGCGCATTATGCCGCCGAGCGAATCCATCAACTGAATGGCTTCAGCGTCGATATGAGCAAAGCCTTCTTCAATGAATTTGTGGTCGCCTGCCCGCTTTCGGTGGCTGAAATCAATGAGAGGCTGCTTGAACAGGGCATCCTCGGCGGCTATGACTTGGGACCGCGCTACTTCCATCTGCAAAATCGTATGCTGCTGTGTGTTACCGAAACCAACAGCAAGGAAGAAATTGACCAACTGGTCGAGATATTGGGAGGGTTAAGCTAATGCTGGAGCCAATCATTTATGATTTGGGCGCGCCGGGACGCATCGGCGTGAACCTGCCCGAATGCGATGTCCCCGAAACCGAATTGCCGGCTGAACTGCTGCGCGATGATCTGGCATTGCCGGAAGTCGGCGAAGTGCAGGCTGTCCGTCATTTTGTCAAATTGAGCCAACTCAATTATTCGATTGACCAAGGCTTTTATCCGCTTGGGTCATGTACCATGAAGTACAATCCCAAAGTGAATGAAGATGCCGCCCGGCTGCCCGGATTCGCCCAGCTGCACCCGCTGACCGAAGCGGCCGGCGCGCAGGGCGCATTGTATTTGATGTATGAACTGCAAAAGTGGCTTGGCGAAATCAGCGGGTTTGATGCCGTCAGTCTGACCCCGGCGGCCGGCGCGCAGGGCGAGTTCGCCGGGATATTGATGATCCGCAAATATCATCTCGACAATCAAGATGGGCAACGCGACATTATTCTGGTGCCGAACAGCGCTCACGGCACCAATCCGGCGACTGTGACGATGGCGGGAATGCAAGTGCATGAACTGCCAGCCAATGAGGATGGCAATGTTGATCTGCCGGCGCTGAAAGCCGCCTGCGAAGGTGAATTGCGCGGCCGGATTGCCGGTATGATGATGACGGTTCCCAGCACACTGGGTCTTTTTGAAGCGACTATCCTCGATGTCATCGAAACGGTGCATGATGCCGGCGGCCTGATGTACATGGACGGCGCCAATATGAATGCGCTGATGGCGGTGGTCAAACCGGGCGAGCTTGGCTTTGATGTCATGCACTACAACCTGCACAAGACCTTCTCGACGCCGCATGGCGGGGGCGGCCCCGGCAGCGGGGCGGTCGGCGTCGGCGAGAAACTCAAAGCCTACCTGCCGGGGCCGATTGTTGACCGGGTTGAAGATGAAGACGAAACCGGCGCCGCCTTGTATGGCTTTGTCACGCCGCCCAAGAGCATCGGACGGCTGAAAGCCTTTCATGGCAACTTTGGCATGCACCTGCGCGCTTATGCCTATATCCGCGTCTACGGCGCCAGCGGCCTCGGCGATGTCACCCGTTATGCTG
This sequence comes from Phototrophicaceae bacterium, assembly GCA_965203755.1. Classification (GTDB taxonomy): domain Bacteria; phylum Chloroflexota; class Anaerolineae; order Aggregatilineales; family Phototrophicaceae; genus UBA6055. The sequence goes on from OZ241910.1 coordinate 2,499,444, forward strand.
TGCTGAATGCCAATTATCTGCGGACCAGGCTGATGAACAGCTATAAAGTGCCGTATCCGCGTTATTGCGGGCATGAGTTTGTACTGGAAGGGCATTTTGAGGACGTCGAAGATATTCACGCGCTCGATATTTCCAAACGGCTGATGGACTATGGTTTTCATCCGCCTACCAACTACTTTCCGCTGATTGTGCCCGAAGCGCTGCTGATTGAACCGACCGAAACCGAAGTCAAGGAAGAGCTTGACGCCTTTGTCGAGGCGATGGAAAAAATCGCGGCAGAGGCGCGCAGCCAGCCTGACTTGCTCCGCCATGCGCCCCATACCGCCCCGGTGCGCCGTCTGGATGAAGTCCGAGCGGTCAAGGAACTGATTTTGTGCTGTGCGCCGGCGCGGCCTGGCGGCTAGACACATCATTTTGCGAAGTCTCGCCCGGTTAGCAGCCTCCCTGTGTGACTGCATAGTCGGCGCTAATCCAGCCGGCCTGCCCATGATAATCGACATGGAGCCAGCCGGGTGTTTGCCCCAGAACGGTCAGGGTTATATTAGCGGGCAGGTGAGCGATGATGTTTCCGACCGGCGCGTCGCGGAAGTTGAGGATATGTGTAGTTGTGGCCAGACAATTTTGCGCCGCCTTGACCGGCGCGCTCAAATAGGCCAGGCCTGGCGCTGGCCCATAGGTTGTGGTCGTGCCGATGACGGCGCCATGCAGTTCGCTGCCGAAGGTCGTATGCAGAATCTTGTCTTCGTAGTCTGGCCCGACCTTGACCGTTATGTTTCCATCATCCCAAACGACCACCAAAGCCCGCCCGTCAGGCGAGACCGCGACCACAGCTTCTCCGTCATGGGCATCAACCTGCGCCTGCGTGACGGTCAGCAGATGAAAGCCGGCGCCTTGCGAGTCAAGTCCATAGACTTGCAGGACGTCGTCCCCGCCGCGGTCAAAGCGAAAGATGCAGGCCGCCGCGCCCATCCGCAGCGCCTCGACGCCTGCTGATGAATGGCATCCACGCGGGACGTCCGACTCCGACTCGGAGGGTGAATCGGGCCCGCGATTGGACGAGGGTGAATCGCTCCCGCGGCCGGGTGAGTCTTCGTAAAATGGCCGCAGCTTGAAAGGCGGACACTCTCCGGCGCTGTTGTCGGTCACCAGGCTGTTGGGATCATAGATATTGAGGGGGAGGTTGTTTTCCAAGGTGAGGCAGCCTTCCAAAAAAACCTTTTGCGGATCTCCAAAGTCATACTGGTTTTGTCTGGCGGCGAGCGCGCCCAGCCCGCCGCTGTTGCCGCGGAAGACCGTATCGCGGAAGGTCACTGTGCCGGTAAGCACACCGTAGAAGGCGCTGCTAAGCGAGGCGCTGGTGACGCTGTTGTTTTCAAAAAGCGCGTTGTCAAAGGTGACGTTGCCGTCAGTGTTGATGAATGGACGGGTATTGCCGCGGAAGACCGTATTTTCAATGCGGACGGTGTTGATCAGCCAGATTGTGATGTTTTGTCCACTGATGATCGCGTCGCGGACGGTTAGGTTGGCGGCGCTGTGGAACCGGTAATTGCCGCCGATGGCATGTCCGCCGCCGTTAATGGTCACTGTCATCCCTTTCGGGATGAAGATATGGCCGGTCAGGGCGCAGTCGGCTCTTAGATTATAGACAGCTGACCGCTCCAAAACTCCCTCGGTCGGGAAGCCACAGGCGGCGGCTCTTGGCGCGCTGTACTGTCTGGCAGCCGAGCCGCCATTGCCGATAGCGCCGCTGCAAGGGCCGCTGCTGCTGTCGGTGACGGCGCCAGAAAAGACTTGCGGGAACACCCGCTCACTGCTGAAACAGCCCGTAAGCCGCACGTTGGCGGTGCCAGTAAATAGGGCCCCAGAACCGGCGTGGATGGCAGCGTTGCCGCCGATCATATTGCGGAGCATCAGATTGTTGATGGTGATATCGACGCCGCCCAGCGCAAACACCGCAGACGGCTGATGCAGGCGATGATAATAGCTGCCAGTGCCGTTCTCGATAAGTATGTTGGTGAAGCTGTGCGAGCCGCTGTTGTTGGTTATGGCGATGGCCGAGTATGCGCTGTTGCGAAAAGTCACGTTGTTGAGCGTGGATGGACCATCAGTATTCAGCGCCCCGAGTCCATAAATTCCGCCGCCGTCTATCGTCGCGTTTCTTATGATGATCCGCGAGTTGAAGCGCATGGTGATAACGTACGTGCGATTGGTCAGCGCGCTGGCGTCGATGGTGTGTCCGTTGCCCTCAATCGTCACAGTAATGGAATACATCGTTCCGATTCGCAAAAAGTCGGTCTGCGTGCAGTTGGCTGTGAGCGTATAGGTCACCGACTGATAGATTTCCCCTTGGGCGGGCAAGCCACAGGCCGCCAATGGAGGGTTCGGCCGTGCCGTCGCCGTCGGCTGCGGCGTTGCCGTCGACTGCGCCAGTCCAGAAGTGGCTGCAAAGAACAGCAGCGCAAGCATCCAGCCCTTATGGCGCAGCATTTTCTGACCCCATCTTTGTAATGCAAAGTATATGCGGGGGGGGGGGGGCATTGTTTCAGCATGTCCTTGTTTTTTTATCGCTCTGGTTTCGCGCATCCTCAAAATGTACCGTTTCCTTCCGACTATCGCCGCTCGGGGAAGCGGGATATGATGGTGATTGGCTCGGGTATGGTAACCCGTTGGCCGATGGACAAATTGCCAAGTTCTTTGGCTTTGGCGCGCGCCGACCCGGCAAAGACGGCCAGTTTTGTCCCCGGTTTGCGAGTCTCTTTCTGCATTAAAGCCTGCCCGGTTTGGCCGCCGTCCGAATCGATGCTGCAACTGGTGACGATGCCGACGACTTTGCCGCGCGGGTTGACAATCGGGTCGCCTTGATGCGCTGGCCGCGCCCTTTTGCTGTCCATGCGGAAGCGGCTGATCTGCACATTGCGCTTGGCCTCATGTTCAATAAAAGCGCGTTTGCCAACGAAGAAAGGCTTGTAAAGTTTGACATAAGCGCCAAAGCCGGCGTCGGCTGGATTCATCTGCAAATCCCCCGCAAGCTCAAAGCCATAGAGCGGTAATCCGGCTTCGGTCCGCAAGCTGTCGCGCGATGCCAAGCCACAGGGTGTGACTCCCATATCCACAAAGGCGCGGAAAAGCTCGGCCGCCTGATGCGGATGTACAAATAGCTCATAGGCGACTCGCTCGCCGGTGTAGCCGGTGCGCGATGCAATCAGATCGAATCCTCCCAGATTCACCCGGGCGACCTGCGCCCATTTCAATCCCTTCACCGCGGCTTTGTCGGCGGCGCTGCCCGCGAGCTGCAATAGATAATCCCGGCTGGCGGGGCCCTGAAGCGCAATATCCACCCGCCGTTCATCGCCCCATTGCCGCGTCCGCAAATCTCGCAGTTCAAAACGGTCTGCTCCTTCAATCCGACGGGCAGGATCGCGGCTGTCAATCATCACCTTGCCTGCCATGACCGCATTCAGCCATTGCCAGTTTTTATGGTTGTTGGCGGCGTTCACCACGACCAGAAAATGATGCTGCGCCAGACGATAAATCATCAAATCGTCCAATGGAATGCCGTCCACATCAAGCAAAAAAGTATAATGCGAACCACCGACCGGCAGCCGTTTGACATCGTTGGTTGTGACCGCGTCGAGGAATTGCGCCGCGCCATGCCCTTGAACATCAAAGACGCCCATGTGCGCCACATCAAAGATGCCGGCATCCTGACGAACCGCCAGATGCTCTTCGCTGACGGATTGATACCACAAGGGCATATCATAGCCGGCAAAGGGCGCCATCTTTGCGCCCAGTTCCTTGTGCAAACTGTGCAGCGCGGTCGCTTGCAGCATATCCACGATGGCCGCATCAGGCGCGAATTTTGGCAAATCGTCCGCCGGCTGTGGCAGATAATTGGCTCCGTTCATGCCGATGCAATAGGCTTTTTGTGCATAGCCGGCTGTGCCTGCCAGCGACAGCGCCTCACCCGGACCCATCACCTGCACTGTGACCGGTCCGGGGGCTTTGGCGTGAATATCCTGCCCATCAAACAAGGCAAAGCCATCGCTCAAACTACGCAGCCAGGCTGCCGCCCGCGCCGCTTTCCCGGCTATATCCAGCCGATATTCGGTCGCTGACAGCCGTTTAACTTTCCCGCTTGCCATGACCGCGCCATCTTTTTCCAGAACATGGGCTGGCTGGCTTTCGCCGTTTTTCAGCGCGGCGGCGTCGCTGGTCAAAGCGACTTGCAAAAAATCGCCGGCAGCCGCGCCCCGCAGACTGATGGCATAACACTGCTGTTCGTCTTCGCCGTCCAGATAATAGAAATGTGGATAATCATCAACTTCGGCCGCGGTATCGATGCCGGCGCCGGCTGCCAAATCGCGCACTCGAATTTTAGCCGCTTGCAGCGCATCAAAATCGACCTTGGCGCGCGGCAGCGGTCGAATCCGGCCGGTCAGGCTGAAAGGAACGCAGGCTTGCAGGACGTCGGCGATAATGTCTCCCAAAACATCCATGTCTGCCGCTTTGAATCCGCGCTGGGTCACCCAGGGCGTTCCCAGACGAATGCCGCTGGGTCGCAAGGCGGAGACATCGCCGGGGATGGTCTGGCGGTTGACCACAATGCCGGCCAAATCCAGGATGCGCGCCGCCATGTCACCGCTTAGGCGCGTCCCGTCGGGGCCCGCCACCGATTTGCAGTCCATCACCATCAAATGCGTATCGGTGCCGCCATGTGGCAGATGCAAGCCGCGTGAAGCCAGTTTCTTTGCCAGGCTTTTGGCGTTCGCAGCCGTCTGCCGCTGCAACTGTCGGAACTGTTCCGAGGCCGCCAATCGCAAAGCCACAGCCAGCCCGGCTATCGTATTCATGTGCGGGCCGCCCTGCTCGCCGGGGAAGACGCCGCGGTCTATTTTTGCCGACAGATCCTTGCGATGCGTGATGATGACGGCCGCTCTTGGCCCATTGAGTGTCTTGTGGGTGGTAAAAGTGACGGCATCGGCAATGCCGACCGGATTCGGATAGACGCCGGCGGCAATCAAGCCGGCGACATGGGCCACATCCGCCAGCAGATAGGCGCCAACGGCATCGGCGATTTTTCGGTATGCCCGCCAGTCGGGCGCGAAGGGATAGCTGCTGTATCCACCGATAATCATGCGCGGTTTATGTTCCAGCGCCAAGTCCATCATCTGCTGATAATCGAGCTTTTCTGTTTTGGGATGGACGGTATAGCCGACGATATTGAAGAACTTGCCGCTGCGGTTGGCTGGACTGCCATGTGTGAGATGACCGCCCATAATCAAGTCCATGCCCATCACGGTATCGCCGACATCCAGCAGCGCAGTGTAGACGGCGCTGTTCGCCGGCGCCCCGGACAATGGCTGGACATTCACATACAACTCCTCTGCTGTCAGCCCATTGCCAGCGAATAGTTCGGCAGCCCGCCGCCGCGCCAGCGATTCGACAATGTTGGCATATTCGGTACCCTTGTAATAGCGCTTGTCGGCATAGCGGCGAAACTCCGCCAGCCGTTGACTGTAATCAATGATTTCCGGCTGCGTCATCGTGCGCGTGCCGTCGGACGGGTAGCCTTCGGCATAGATGTTGTGGAAAGCCGAACTCAAGGCATGGCGGACTGCATAGGGAACTGTGCTTTCTGATGGAATCATGATCAGTTTTTGCTGCTGCCGCGCGGTTTCGTGACGGATTAGTTCGGCGACATCGGGATCTAGCTCGTCGATGCCGCCGCGAAACAGAAAATCGCTCATGGATCATCCTCATTTTTGTTTTCTGCATTCTATCGCGCCCCGACAGCCAATTCCATGCAGAATCGCTTTGACATTTTGCCCCCCTGCCTTTATAATCCATAATCGGCGCGGCGCAGTTTCCATGCCGCCTTCCGTCGAAATTTTGGAAACTCGCTATTTTGGAGGCGACCCTATTATGCAGGAATACAAGTCGGAAAATATCAGAAACGTCGCTTTAGTCGGGCATCAAGGCTGTGGCAAAACCTCACTGGTCGAAGCCATGCTCTTTAGCGCCGGCGCGACCACGCGCCTTGGCAGCATATCCGAAAAAAACATGGTCTCGGATTGGGATGAGGAGGAAAAAGCGCGCGGCCTGTCGCTTTCCACGTCCTTGGTGCCGGTTGAGTTTAACAGCATCAAAATCAACGTGCTGGATACCCCCGGCTTTACCGATTTCCAAGGCGAACTCAAGAATGCGATTCGGGCTGCTGATGCGGTGATGGTCCTTGTGGATGCGGTCGCCGGCGTCGAAGTCGGCACCGAATTGGCATGGGAATATGCGCGGGCATGCCAGCAGCCGATTATTGCCGTGGTGAACAAGATGGATCGTGAAAACGCTAATTTCGATGAAGCGCTGGACCAACTCCGCAGGCAATTTGGCGATTACAAATTTGTGCCGATTATGCTGCCCGTCGGTCAGGAATCGGATTTCAGAGGCGTGGCGAATGCGCTCACGCAAAAAGCCTATTATGATGCCGGCGGCGAACGGTCTGATCTGCCAGCCGAGTATGTGGATGCGCTGGAAGAAGCCCATTTGGAACTGATGGAAGCCGCCGCCGAAGCCGATGACGACCTGCTCGAAAAATACTTTGAAGAGGAAACCCTGTCGCTTGATGAAATCCGTGACGGGATGCGCCAGGCGTCGCGGTCGCAGTCGCTCAAGACCGTGCCGGTTTTCGCCACCTCGGCGACCGCCAATATCGGCGCGATTCCATTGCTGGAAGCGCTGATCGCGTATGTATCGCCGCCGACTGAAGTCCGCGTCAGTATCCGGCGCGGGGACGAAACCGATGTTCTCGATGCCCCCCATACAGACAGCGCCCCGCTGGCAGCTTATGTGTTCAAAACGCTCAATGACAAATTTGTCGGGACATTGAATTACTTCCGCATTTTCTCCGGCGCGATCTCCAGCGACAGCCGTAATATCAATGTCAACAGCGATACGGAAGAGCGCTTTAACTCGCTTTTTGTCATGCGCGGCAAAGAGCAGCTGCCCATCGGGAAACTGCACGCGGGTGACATTGGCGTGGTTGCCAAGCTGACAAACACCAAAACCGGGGACACCTTTGCTGATTCCGACAGCGATATTCAAATCACGCCGCCGGATTTTCCGGCGCCGCTTTATATGGTCGCGGTCTCTCCCAGAACCCAGGCCGACAGCGCCAAGATGGGGCCGACGCTAAGCAATCTTTGCGATGCCGACCCGACGCTGCGCTGGCGCCAAGACCGAGATACGCGCCAAACCCTGCTGGAGGGCATGGGGCAGATTCATCTTGAAGTCATGCTCAAACGCGCCGAAGCATTGGGTGTTTATGTCAATACCGAAATGCCAAAAGTGCCGTACCGCGAAACGATTACCAACCATGCCGAATCAAGCTATACGCACAAAAAGCAAACCGGCGGCGCCGGTCAGTATGGCCGCGTCGACTTGAAAGTCGAGCCTTCTGGCGAGGATTTTGAATTTGAATCGACGGTGTTTGGCGGCGCGATTTCACAGCAGTTTGTGGCATCAACCGAAAAAGGGATTCGTGCGGTGCTTGCCGATGGTGTCATTGCCGGCTATCCGGTCGAGCGGATCAAGGTCAACGTATTTGATGGCAAGGAGCATCCGGTCGATTCCAAAGACATCGCCTTCCAGATTGCCGGCCGCGAAGCCTTCCGCGAAGCCTTCCGCAAAGCCAGCCCGGTCTTGCTGGAGCCGATCATGGATGTCAAAATCATCGTGCCAGAGGCGATGATGGGCGACATTATGAGTGACCTCAACACCCGCCGCGGTAGGGTGCAGGGCATGGACGCGGTTGGCTTCAAGAGCGCCGTCACAGCCGAGGTGCCCTTGGCGGAAATGCTGCGTTATGGCAATGATTTGCGCTCCATGACGGGTGGCCGCGGCATCTATACGATGGAGTTTAATCGTTATGACCGCGTGCCCGCTTACGTTCAGGAAGAAATTATCGCCGAAACAGCCCTAGCGGCCAAGTAGACAAGTCCATGAAACGGGCGGGGCAAGCCACTTCCTCGCCCCTGGGTCATTCATCCAGGTCAAAGCTGTCGGTCTTGTCGGAGCCATTATGGTCAGCGGTTTGGGGTTCGCGCAGGTGTTCAGCGACAGCTTGCGGCAGAACTTCGGCAATGTCGTCTTCCATGCCCAAAATCCGCAGGATTTCCTCGCGTTCCACAGTTTCCTTGCTAAGCAGCGCCTCTGCCAGCGAATCCAATGCGTTCTGATGATCTTCCAGCAGTTCGCGCGTCTCTTGATAAGCGACGTCGATGATGCGCTTGATTTCGGCATCGAGTTTGGCGGCGGTGTCGTCGCTGTAATCGCGGCCGCTGGCAATCGCATAGCCCAAAAAGGGCTGCTCCGAATTATCGCCATAGTTGACCATGCCAACCGAATCGCTCATGCCGAACGTCTTGACCATACGCCGGGCAATTTGCGTCACTTGCTGAATGTCGCCGGCCGCGCCAGTGGTCACATCATCAAAGACAAGTTCCTCGGCAATGCGGCCTGCCAGCCCGACGCGAATAAAGGCTTCAAGCTGTTTGCGCGACTGATGAATGGAATCGTCTTTGGGCATGTAAAAAGCCGCCCCGGCAGCCCGTCCGCGCGGAATAATGGTCGTCTTGAGCAGCGCCATGGCATCGGGAATCAAAAACGAGACCAAAGCGTGCCCGGCTTCGTGGTAGGCGGTGATGCGGCGGTCTTTTTCGTTGGAAAGGGGAGGACGTTTGGTCCCAAGCCGGATGCGCTCATAAGCTGTCGTGAAATCCGACATCGTGATTAAGCGGCGGTCATATCGGGCGGCGTTCATCGCGGCTTCGTTTGCCAGGTTGGCAATGTCAGCGCCCGAAAAACCAATGGTCGCCTTCGCCATGGATTCCAGGGCGACATTGTTCGCCAGGGGCTTGTTTTTGGTGTGGATTTTCAGGATGTCATGGCGGCCCTTCACATCGGGCAGGTCCACCGTGATTTGCCGGTCAAAGCGCCCGGGTCTTAAGAGGGCGGGATCCAAAACATCAGGACGATTGGTGGCGGCAATCATCACGATATTGGTCTCATTGTCGAAGCCGTCCATTTCGGACAGCAGTTGATTCAAGGTTTGTTCGCGTTCGTCATGCCCGCCGCCCAGGCCGGTGCCGCGCCGCCGACCCACCGCGTCAATTTCATCGACAAAGATAATGGCGGGGGCGTTGTCCTTGGCCCGTTTGAACAGATCGCGCACCCGCGATGCGCCCACGCCGACAAACATCTCTACAAATTCCGAGGCGGCGATGCTGAAGAAAGCCACGTTGGCTTCCCCGGCAACGGCGCGCGCCATCAGGGTCTTGCCGGTGCCGGGAGGCCCGATGAGCAGGACGCCGCGCGGAACTTTTGCGCCTACCTTGACATATTTCTCGGGCTGTTTGAGGAAGTCCACCACCTCCTCAAGTTCGATCTTGGCGGCATCCTGCCCGGCGACATCCTCAAAATTGATGGATGGCATTTCGGGCGATTTTTCCCGCGCCTGGGATTGACCAAAAGAGAAAATGCCATTCATCTGCCCCTGCGCCCGCCGGCCCATCCAGATAAAGAAACCAATGATAAGCGCCAGCGGCAGGAAGTTGACAATCAACGTAAGCAGGATCGAGGGTTCGTTTGGGGTGGCGCCGATGTTCTCAATGCGCTGTTCATGGGCTAATTCCAGCAGTTTGCCGCCGCCGCCGGGGGGGATGTTGGCGCTGAAGCGGCTTACATTCTGGCTGCGGCCCGAGCCGGCCGTCACGATGACGCTGCGCCGGAATTGTCCGCTGACGCTTGTTTCACCGCGAAAATCAAGCATGGCGACGTTGTGCTGCTGCAACTGCTCATACACGATTGAATAGGCGATTTCCGGCGAAGATGAGCCCGCGCCCAAAAGTCCCGGCGATGATACCAGCACCAGCAGCATCACCAGCACCAGCACACCGGGCGAAATCCATCTGCGCCAATTCGGCGGGCGCTGGGGCGGACGACCGTCCTCGCCGCCGTTTCGATTTTCGTCGTTGTCGTTATTGTCCCAGAACTGCATCGATTGACATTACCTTCAAGTTTTTATCTCATAGTTTGATTATACCGCATCCCCAAGGGGGTTTGTGCAAATTCTTTCTTAGAAATATCCTGACCGTCCCATTTTTGAGCTTCAATAAACTATCATACCAGATAATCGGATGAATTGCTTGCCGGGATTTTGGCGCGAGCGGTTTTCGTTGGGGAAAACCATTTCCCATCTCATCAATCTCCGCTATGCTTAAAGCGCGTCAACCGCACAAACATGCCGTATTGCTGCTGTTTCCGCCCTTTCTGATGTGAAGGATGCCTATGAATCGGCTCAAAGACGAAACCAGTCCCTATCTGTTGCAGCACGCCGATAATCCGGTGGACTGGTATCCTTGGGGTGAGGAAGCCTTTAGCATTGCCCGCGAAAAGGATAAACCGGTGCTGCTTAGCGTCGGTTACAGCGCGTGTCATTGGTGTCATGTGATGGCGCATGAGAGCTTTGAAGATCAGGCAACCGCCAAAATGATGAATGAACTGTTTGTCAATGTCAAAGTAGACCGTGAAGAACGTCCCGATGTGGATGACATCTATATGCAGGCGGTTCAGGCCCTGGCCGCGCAGGGCGGATGGCCAATGACGGTGTTTCTGCTGCCGGATGGGCGTCCCTTCTATGGCGGCACCTATTATCCGCCGACGCCCCGGCACGGACTGCCGTCGTTTATGCAGGTTTTGCAGGCGGTGTATGCCGCCTATCGCGATCAGCGCGAGGTCCTGGAGCAGCAGGCGAATCATTTGCGTCAAGCGCTGAACCGCGATGCGCTTGGCATCGGCCAAGATGATGAGCGCGGGCTGACTTTGGAACTGCTAGATCGGGCCGCCAGAAAAATGATGTCCGGTTTTGACCGCGTGCATGGCGGCTTTGGCAGCCAGCCCAAGTTTCCAAATCCGATTAGCCTGGAGTTTCTGCTGCGTTATTATGCGCGGACAAAAGATGAGCCGGCTTTGCATGCGGTGACCTTTACCCTGCGGCAGATGGCGTCGGGCGGGATTTATGACCAGATCGGAGGCGGTTTTGCCCGCTATTCGGTGGATGCGATGTGGCTGGTGCCGCATTTTGAAAAGATGCTCTATGACAACGCCCAGTTAAGCCGCCTTTATCTCCATGCCTATCAAGCTGCCGGCGAGCCTTTCTTCAAGACGATTGCCGAAGACATCTACGATTATATCCTGCGCGAAATGACGGCGCCCGCCGGCGGATTCTACAGCGCGACTGATGCCGACAGCGAAGGCGAAGAGGGTAAATTCTTTGTCTGGACGATTGATGAGGTGCGGGATGCGCTTGCCCCGATTGAAAACCGGTTCCCAGATGCCGCCGACATGGCCATCGAGTATTTCGGCATGACCGCCGCCGGCAATTTTGAAGGCGCCAACATCCTGCATTTGCCGCCGGCCCCCGACCTGGCCGCGGCGCATTTCGATATGTCCCCGGCGGCCTGGCAGCGCGCGCTGGCCGCCATCAAGGCGCGGCTTTATGCTGTTCGCAGCCGCCGGGCGCATCCCGAATTGGATGACAAGATTTTGGCTTCGTGGAACGGCATGATGCTGGCGAGCCTGGCCGAAGCGGCGCGGGCGCTCCAGCGCGATGATTATGCGGCGGCGGCCGAACGCGCCGGCGAATTTCTGCTGACTGCCATGATGGACGGCCGCGGCCGCCTGTATCGCAGTCACCGGGATGGACGGAGCAAGCTCAACGGGTATCTGGAAGATTATGCCAATATGATTGACGGTCTGCTTGAACTGTACCAGTTGTCCTTTGTTGAAAAATGGTTTGTCGAGGCTTGCCGGCTGGCTGATATTGCGCTGGAGCATTTCAAGGCGGAAGATGGCGGTTTTTATGATACCAGCGACGACCACGAGGCATTGATTGTCCGTCCGCGCAATGTGCAGGATAATGTGACCCCCTCGGGCAATGCCATGATGGCAAAGCAGCTGCTGCGACTGGCCGCTTATACTGGCAAGACCCGATATGACCAGGCTGGGCGCAGTATCCTCAATTCGCTGACGGCGGCGATGGAGCAGTACCCGCAGGCATTTGCCGAATCCTTGAATGCGGCTGACATGCTGGTTAAGGGGGTTGCGGAAGTGGCGATTGTCGGCGATCCCGAAACGGACGCGGCCCAAGCCATCCTCGCCGCCTTGCGCCAGCCCTTCCGTCCCAATGTTATCACCGCGCTGACGCCGTGCGATACAGAAGAACACGAGTCCATTCCCTTATTAAGCTATCGCCGCATGAAACAAGGGCAAACCACGGTGTATGTCTGCCGCCGCTTTGCCTGTCAGCTGCCGGTGACATCGGCCGCCGAGACCGAAGCGCTGCTCGCTGAATGGCAGTGAAAATAGGGGATGCCGCATGGCGCCGTCGCGGCAGTCACAGCAGGATTATTTTCGCACCCTGCTTCGGACGGTGGTTGGGCAGGCCTTGGATGCCGCCGGCTATCGCTTTCAAACGACTCCCCTGCAATGGGCGGGCGGAAAATATCGCTTTGCCAAGGCATTCGATGACGGTCTGTTTGGCTTGATTGATTTTCAAGTCTTGGTCTACAGCGACAGTATGTGGTCATCGGGCGCGCCATCCCGCTTTCGGGTTCAGCTTACGCGGTCCGCCGACCGCAGTGGAAAAGCAAGCGTTCACGCTGGCTATGCGACCCGCAGTTTGAGTCAGCTGGTGGTCGGCGATTTTGGCGTCGGCATTCTGCCCTCGACCGATTATTGGTGGAGTTACCGCGATACCGATTCGCTGGCGCGCGGCTTGGCGGAGGCCGGCCACTTGACTGTCGGCTATGGGCTGCCTTGGCTGGCTGGCGATTTGATGCCGCCCGAAACCTAGTTTGAAAAACGCTGGTTTGTTGGTTGCAAAGAATATCAAAGCAAGGTATATTCTGAAGGCAAGCCTTCGCGGCTTTGATTCAGGGTTTCCTGTGGCAGTAAGGTTTGAACCGCCAACGCTGCCACAGGAAACAACCAAAACATTGAAAACCATGACGGTTTTCAATAGCGATTATAGCCGACAACGCGCCTGGCTGTAAATGGAGGTTGAGGTGAACACGCTTTATTATGGCGACTGCCTGACGGTTATGCAGCAGATGGCGGAAGAAACCGTTGACCTGATTTACCTTGACCCGCCCTTCAATTCCAAGCGCAACTATCACACCATCTACAAAGACCACACCGGCAATCCCCTGCCGGAGCAGGTTGAGGCATTCTGCGACCAGTGGCTTTTGGATAGCGGTCGCCGCAAGGCGATTGAGAAATCGCAGCGGACGATGATTGAGGCCCGCGTCGGCATTGACCACCACAGCGCCGAGCTTGTCCATACGTTAATTGACAAATTGCAGGATACACAGCCGGGACTGGCGGCTTATCTGTCGTATATGGCCGAGCGGCTGGTCTGGTTGAAGAAGATACTGAAGCCCACCGGCTCCGTTTATCTGCATTGCGACCCGACCGCAAGCCATTATATCAAGATGATAATGGATGTTGTGTTTGGGCATAAGAACTTTAGGAATGAGATTATTTGGGCATATCCACCCGGCGGACGGGGCCCGAAGTACGCATTTCACCGCAAGCACGATGTGCTTTTGTATTATTCTGCTGGCAAAGCCCCTGCGTTTCATCGACAATATACGCCTCTAACTGAAGAGGCGATTCAAAAATTTACCAAGACCGACAAAGACGGAAGAAAATACAAAGAATACAGGGGGAAAACAAGAACGTATTTGGATGATGTGCCAGGCCGCCCAGTGCCGTCAGTATGGACGGATATACATTCTCTTGGGCAAACAATATCAAAAGAACGTCTTGGCTATCCAACGCAAAAACCTCTGAAACTGCTGGAGCGCATCATCAAAGCCTCGTCCAACGAGGGCGATGTGGTGTTTGATCCCTTCTGCGGCTGCGCCACGACCATCGAAGCCGCCCATCGGCTTGGCCGGCGGTGGATTGGCATTGACGTCGCCATCCATGCCATCAAGCGCGTCGCCAAACTGCGGCTTGAACAGCGGCTTGGCCTGTCGGAAAAACAGGGGCATTTCCGCATTCAAGGCATCCCCGCGAATTATGAAGGCGCACGCGATTTATGGCGGCGCGACCCTTATCACTTCCAGCAGTGGTGCGTCGAAGAGGTGAATGGCTTTGTCACCAGCCGTCGCACCGCCGATGGCGGCATTGACGGCCGCATCTATTTTGAAATGAATGACGTCAAGAAACTGCAAAACATGATCTTGGAAGTCAAGGGCGGGCAGAACGCGCCGGTCGCCAATTTGCGCGCTTTAATCGGCACGCTCGGAATCAGCGATGCCAAAATGGCCGGCTTGATTGTGATGGAAGAGTTGGGCGAAAGAAAGCGCCGGAACTTCCAACGTGAAATGGACGGGGTTGGCACAGTCAAGATTAACGGCGAACCCTATCCCAAAGTCCAACTGCTGACCGTATCGGAAATCCTGAACGGCGCCCGTTTTAAGACGCCGAATGTGCGCGGGCGCACCGAGGGCGGATACAGCGGCATCCTGCTGCCCGAAGCATGACTCCTTAGCGTATTTTATTCTGCAATCTCCCTTAGCTTGACAATTCACAACCTGCTTCGTACTATAATCGCTGCCTGTGAATTCGTCGGATGGAAAAACCATGCGCCTGTCCTCTGCATTGCTGATTGTATTGAGCCTGCTGTCCAGCGCATGCAGCCTCATTCCGGCGGACTTGCCTGATTTGACCCCGAACGAGGACAACGTCATTTATGTAACCGCCACATCGCCGCCGCCAGCGCCGCCGACGGATTTGCCGCCGACGCCGACCATTGACCTGGCGGCTTTATTGCAGCTGGGCGATAATTATATGCGAAACGGCTATCTTGAAGATGCCATGGGCATTTATCGGACGCTGGTGAATTATGGCGAAGCGGCAGCGCCGCAAGTTCGGGCGGCATCGGCGTTTCGACTGGGGCAGGCCGCTTTGCGCGACGGCTATTTTCAGCAGGCGGTGGATGCTCTGACCGTGCTGATTGCCCAATTCCCCGACGACCCCCAAATCCCGCAAGCCTATTTTTTGCGCGGCGATGCTTGGCTCGGCTTGTCGCAATGGCAGCCGGCCATCGCCGATTTACAGCAGTATCTAGCATTGCGTCCCGGCTTGATTGACAGCTATGTCTATGAACGGATTGCCGATGCACAGATCGCCTTGGGACAGACCGATGCCGCCTTGCAGAACTATGGCCGGGCCATCCAAGCCAAACGTTCAACAGTTCCCTTGCTGGTCCTGCGTGAAAAGCTGGCGCAGATTCATATCAGTCTGGCGCAGCCATCCGATGCGGTCGCGCAGTATGATGCGATTTTGGCAGTGGCGCGGAATATACCCTACCGCGCCAATATCTCGCTGACGGCGGCGCAGACCTTGCTCAATGCCGGCGAGGTTGAAGCCGGCCTCAACCGCATGAACCTTGTGTTCAGCAGTTATGCCGGGACAGCGACCGCCTATCAGGCGCTCCAGCAGCTTGCCGCGCAAGGTCAGGCATTCGATGGCTTTCAGCGCGGTCGGTCGGCTTTTATCGCCGGGGATTATCAAGCCGCGATTGATGCCTTTAACGAATATACCAGCACCCGTCAGCTGGCGGCGATTCCAGCCGAACTGTATCTCATGCTGGGCCGCGCCTACCGCGCCATTGGCAACTTTGAGGCCGCCGCGGTCACTTTTCAGGTGATTATTGACCGGTATCCGCAAGACCCTTTGTTTGGCGATGCCCTGCTTGAACGCGGACGAACCCGCTTTTTGGCTGGCGATATTCCCGCCGCCATCCGCATCTACCTGTCGATTGCCGATGCCTATGGCGATCTGGAGCAAGCCGCCGGTGAAGCCCTGTGGCGGGCTGGCTATCTTTATGGCACCAGCGGCGAAGCCGGTTTATCGCGTCAGGTCTTTGTCCGGCTGGCTGATGCTTACCCCAATCACGAATTGACGGTCAATGGCTTGTTTATTGCGGCTTCGGCTGCCGTGCAAAATCAGGAATGGTCGATTGCCGAAAATCTGTACGCTCGGATTGCCTCATTGACCGCCGGCGAAGATCAAGCGGCGGCTTATCTCCGCGTTGGGCAGCTGGCGGTCCAGCGCGGCGAGCAGAATGTGGCCAGCGAGGCTTTTGATTTGGCGATTGCGGCCGCGCCCGACAGTTATTTCGCCGCCCGCGCCGCTGACATTCGCATTGGGCGCCGCCCGTTTCAGGCGCCAACCGCTTATCAATTCACCTTTGATGTCCAAGCCGATGTGCTGGCTGCTGAAGCATGGCTGCGGCAGACCTTTGCCATAGCGGAAACCGGCGATTTGTGGCATCTGTCGGCGGCGCTGAATGCGGACGCGCGCATGATGCGCGGCCGAGAACTGCATGCTGTGGGGGCATTTAGCGAGGCCTTCACCGAGTTTGAAGACTTGGTAGACGAAGCGCGGGAAAATGGCGATGCGCTGTCGAGCTATCGTCTGGCAATCTACCTGCGCGGCATCGGCGCCTTTCGCGAATCTATTATCGCGGCCGCGAATCTTATTATCGCTTCACAGATGGGAACTTTGCAGGCGCCGTCATTTATCGCCCGGCTCCGTTTCCCGGATTATTATATCGACATCATTCGCCCGACAGCCGAACAGCGAGAAATTGACCCTCTGCTGATACTGTCTTTGATTCGCCAGGAGAGTTTGTTTAACACCTATGCCACCGCAGCAGCCGGTGAAAAAGGCTTGATGCAGGTCATCCCCAGCACCGCGCAGTATATCGCCGAACAGCTGGAGTGGCCGGATTATCAGCACAGCGATTTGTTCCGACCGTATGCCGGGGTGGCTTTTGGGGCTTATTATCTTGATGAGCAGCTGGACCTGTTTGACCAAAATGCGATTGCGGCTTTGGCAGCCTATAATGCCGGACCAGGACGCGCCTTTGATTGGAATGCGCTCGCCGGCGGCGATCCTGATCTTTTTATGACCACAATAACCATTGATTCAACGCGCAAATATGTGCAGTACATTTATCGCAACTTCACCATCTATCGGGAATTGTACAGCCGCGGCTAAGCAAAAACATGAAACCGGCTGATGAGCCGTTTTTGGACCCGATCTGCTAGGATTTGGCGAATCTTTCCAACTGGCTGCGGGTTATCAATGATGAGCCGTCGTTAACCCGCGTTTGACCTGGATGTGTTAAACTGTAGGCAAGGCCTTTGGACACTGCGAAGGGGGAACCATGCAAGCGCAGCGCCTGCTTGACAATCTTCAGGCCCAGCACAGCAAGAATATCGACGATTTTTTTGGCAATCCCAATCTGGTGGACAGCCAGAATCAGTCTGCGCCCTTTGAGCAGGTTAAGCGGGTGGCGGTCTTGACCGAATCCTTTTTGCCAAAGGTTGATGGTGTTGTCAAGACAGCCTATCTTACGATCCGCTATCTGCAAGCCACCGGCCGCGAAGTCTTGGTGCTTGCGCCTGATATTGCCGTCGATAATGTCGGCGAATCACAGGTTATCCCGCTCCCGTCGGTCGGTGTGCCACAGGCGCCCGAAACGCGGATGGCGCTGCCCAACCCGGCTGTTGCCCGACATATTGAGGCTTTCCAGCCCGATTTGATTCATCTTTTCAGCCCGGCGGCCATGGCCGTCAATGGCATGGCGGTTGGCCGGCATCTGAATCTTCCGGTGATCGCCAATTATCAGACGGACTTGCCGGCTTATGCCGGGCAGTACGGACTCCCGCTGCTGTCGGGCCCCGTGAATCGCTGGCTGCGCTATATTCACAATGGCTGCCATCTTACCCTGGCGCCCACCCGAACCATTATTCGGCAGTTAAGGTCCCAAGGATATCGCCGCGTTCGACATTGGGGACGGGGCGTCAATACCGAACGATTCAATCCAGTCCACCGTCGGCCGCAAATGCGCGAACGTCTGCTGAACGGACGCGACCCGAATTCGCTCCTGTGCATCTTTGTCGGCCGGCTGGCAAACGAAAAACGGGTTGATTTGCTGGTGGATGCCGCCCGGCTGCCGGGTGTATCTCTGACGATTATTGGCGATGGCGCCTTGCGCGAGGAACTCGAAACGATGTTTGCCGATACCGATGTCTATTTTACCGGCTATTTGATTGGCGATGAGCTTGCCCAGGCCTTTGCCAGCGCCGATGTGTTTGCCTTTACCGGCGAGAACGAAACTTTCGGTCAGGTGATTCAGGAGGCGATGGCATCGGGATTGCCGGCGGTGGTTGTTGATTCAGGAGGCGCGCCGGATGTGATTGAAGCCGGCCTTAGCGGGATGACGGCCAAGCCGTCCTCGTCGGATTTTGCCGCCGCGATTCAATATCTGCGAGACCATCCAGCGATCCGCCGCCAGATGAGCCGCAAAGCCCGGGACATTGCGGAACAGCGGCCTTGGTCGGCGCTCATGGCGCAGGTCGAAGGTTATTATGAAGAAGCCTACAAAATGAATCAACGTTTCAAGAGGCTGTTTGGCTCGACGCATTACCATTCGCCGTTTTTTATTCCGGCGCAGCTTGTGCGGCGGCCGCGCAGCGCATCATAGCGGCGCCGTGAATAATACGCTATGCTGGCGGCGGGCTGAATCAGGGAATGGAAAACGGCATGTCAGATGAAATCACACAACGGACGCTTGCGCTTATGTCTCATGATGGCAAAAAAGCCGATATGGTTGCCTTTGTGATGGATCACAAACGGCGTTTGTCCGAATTTAACTTAGTGGCGACCCATACCACCGGCGAAATGATCGCCGAGAAGACCAGCCTCGAAGTTTCGTGCATGTTATCCGGCCCCTACGGCGGCGATGCCCAGATCGCGGCCATGGTCGCCGAAGGCCGAATCAATGCGGTTTTCTTCTTTTTAGACCCCTTGGGCAAGCATCCTCATGACCCAGACATACAAAGCCTGCTGCGGATCTGCAATGTCCACAATGTGCCATTGGCTACCAATATCGCCACAGCCAAGCTGCTCATCAATGCCTAAGCGGGAAAATGAAAGGAAGATCGTGGCAGAGCCTGATCCAATTATTCTTGAATGGGTGGAAGCGGCCAGGAAGGGCGATCAAGACGCCTTTGCCGAGTTGGTTTATACTTTTCAGGATCCGGTTTATAACCTGTGCTATCGGATGTTAGGGGAAAGCGGCGAAGCAGAGGATGCGACCCAGGAGGCGTTCCTGCGTACCTACACCTATCTCCACCGTTACGATACCCGACGTTCTTTCAAAACCTGGGTGATGTCGATTGCCTCGAATCATTGCATCGACCGTTTGCGAAAACGCCGTATGCAGTACGTATCACTGGATGATGAGCCGACGGCGGCGGCGCTTGCTTTGAGCAGCAGCGACCCCTTGCCCGAACAGAGGGCCCTGCAAAACGAGCGCAGCGAGGTCATCCAGGAATTGCTGTTAAAGCTGGATGCGGGGTATCGGGCTGCTGTGATTTTGCGTTATTGGTATGACTATTCGTATGCGGAGATTGCCCAGACGATGAACACCACCGAAAGCGCGGTGAAAAGCCGTCTGTTTCGCGCCCGCCGCACATTGGCCGAGTTGATTGGCGAGGCCAATGATGAAGACCGGCTAAGGAACCCGCAGCTGAAAGGAAATTAGAATGTCCGAAAGGCAAAGCCCGCAGCGGCAGGATATGATGCAAGAATGGATTGATGGGCAGCTTTCTGATGACCGGGCGCGGCAATTGTTCGAGATGCTGGATCAAGATCAAGCCGCCGCCAAGGAATATAACCGCTTGCACAAGGTAGACGCGCTGTTCAATCGAGCTTCCCATCGGCGGGCGCCGGCGCGTTTGGCGGCGACGATTATGGCGCGGCTGGCGAAACAGGTCGAAGCGGAAACCCAGCTGTCTGACCTGCCGCCTGAAACGCAAAAGGTGATGATGCTGAGCCTGTCGGCATCAATGATGGCGATGATGCCCATCATGGAAGCCGCCTCGTGGCTGGTGCTTCATGCCCATCGCGACCCCAAGCTGCTGGGCGAGGTGATGATTCACACCATTGGCTGGATGTCATTTGTGACCGACGCCTTGATTTTGCTGCTGGAAGATGCGGAAAATCTGGCGCGCTCACAGCCCGAAGTCGCCACAGCCACACTGGCGCTGACGCCATATATGCTGGCGAGCCTGCTGGATTATATGGACGAGGCTCTGGCTGCCGAATCGCCGCCGCGCTAGCGCCGCGATTGACATTTACAGCCTGCCTTCATCCGGGATCATTTCAATTTTGCGGACTTTGAACGTGACGATGCCATCGGGCACTTTCACCTTGATGCGGTCGCCGACGTGTTTGCCGAGCAGGGCTTGTCCCACCGGCGAATCCAGCGAGACGCCGCGGCGCCCGTGCGTGATTTCTTCCGTATCAAGCAAATCCATCGTCAATTCTTCTTTTTCCGAAGTATCATAGACAGTCACGCGATTGCCGGGCGTAATCGTGTTTGGGTCTTCGTCGGCGTCAATGATCTCGGCGCGCGCCAGTACATTCTGAAGATGGGAAACGCGCTCATCCAAACGTTCTTTGGATATCATGGCATCAAAAAATACCGCCTCTTCACCCTGGTCATCCTCGCGCGCTTCGGCAAGCATCTCCGCGACTTTTGAGTTTTCCTCACTCGTGAGGATATTGAGCTCGCGCTGCAATTTTTCGTATCCTGGACGGGTTAACTGAATTCGTCTTTCTGCCATGGTTCTTCCTTTCTTGCTGCAATCACCAACTTATACGTCAATTCATGCGAAAAGTCTTGGCTATCCGGGTCAATGCGTGCGGATAGTAGATGAAACGTCCTGCCAGCCATGTGACAGGACGTATAGGCGTATATCGTATGAGGGAAGGGCATGAATTATATTAGAATATGATGACTCCAAATTGCCATAGAATATGCAAACCCCTATTTTAGGGAAACACTATACCGTAGATTTTGATATAATGAAAGCGGATTGTCAAACAAATGACAGGATTGGACAGACATGGGACAGATTTTGATATCTACGCAAGATGAAATCGCCGGTTTTGAAATCACGAATACCTTGGGTTTGGTGCGCGGCAACACCGTTCGGGCGCGGAATGCGCTTCGGGATATTTCAGCCGGCTTCAAGACCATCTTCGGCGGCGAAATCAGCGAATACACCACGCTCTTGACCGAAGCCCGCAATCAAGCGATTGAGCGGATGCTGGATGATGCCGAAGCGCGCGGGGCTGATGCAGTGGTTGCCGTGCGTTTTGAGACTGCCGATGTGCTTCAGGGCGTTGCCGAAATGTACGTCTATGGAACAGCCGTCAAGCTGCGTCAAATATAGCTGCTGTGGATGCAGTCTGGGCTGTCATCCACGATCATAAACCTGCGGGTTGACGCAGGTCGGCAGCGGCTTTCCGCTGATGCCGGCGATGACATTAGCGACGGCCATTTCGGACATCTTGCGCCGTGTAGCCACGCTGGCGCTGGCGATATGCGGCACGACAACACAATTGTTCAGCGTCAGCAGCGGGTC
This sequence comes from Phototrophicaceae bacterium, assembly GCA_965203755.1. GTDB lineage: Bacteria > Chloroflexota > Anaerolineae > Aggregatilineales > Phototrophicaceae > UBA6055. The sequence continues at coordinate 2,521,013 of OZ241910.1, forward strand.
ATCCGGCAGAATGGGTTCGGGTTCAGTAACATCCAGGCCAGCCGCAAGAATCTGCCCTCGCCGCAGCGCGTCGCAGAGCGCCTTGGAATCAACAACAGCCCCTCGCGCCGTGTTCACCAGAATCGCTGTTGGTTTCATCATCTCAAGCTCTGATGCGCCAATCAGATGATGCGTCTTTTCAGTTAGCGGGACGTGCAGGCTGACATAATCGCTCTGTGCCAATAAATCTGCCAGGCTGACCTTCTCGGCGCCGACTGCGCGGATGGCGTCCTCATGTCCGCCGCCATGCGCCAGGATCCGCATCCCGAAGCCGACCGCCCGCCGCGCCACCGCCTGCCCAATGCGCCCAAACCCGACGATGCCCAGCGTCGCCCCATAGATGTCCTGTCCTGACAGCACGGTTGGATGCCAGGTTTTCCAATGTCCGGCTTTGATGTAAGCCTGCGCTTCGGGGATGCGGCGGGCGACTGCCATCAGCAGGGCAAAGGCGAAATCAGCTGTTGTTTCCGTCAGCGCGCCGGGTGTATTGCCGACTGGAATGCCGCGTTTGCTGGCGGCGGCGACGTCGATATTGTCATATCCCACCGCCATGTTGCTGATGACTTTGAGATGCGAGGCGGCGGCGATGAGCTCCGCATCGACGCGGTCGGTCAGCAGACATAATAAAGCATCCCGCCCCTTTATTTTTTGATGCAGGACGTCATAATCGGGGGGTAGGAAATCTTCCCAGACTTCAAGCTGGCAATGCTCTGCCAAGCGCTCAAGCGCGACCGGCGGCAGCCTGCGGGTTACGAAAACCGTTGCCTGACTCATGGCAAGGCGCTCCTTGTGTGCATTGATTGGATAAGCCATCAACCTAAGTGATTAACCTGCCAGCGCCAGCGAAACCTTGACCAAGGTTCCGTTTTGCGGCTCGCTGCGGATCGATATCGCGCCGCCGCTTTGTTCAATGAATGCCTTTGCCAGATACAATCCCAGCCCAAGCCCCTGATTGTTATCGTCAGACTGCCAGAAGGGCTGAAAAGGCTGGTTTATATTCTCGCTGCTGAAGCCATTGCCGGCGTCGCAGATGGTGATGTCGATGCGATCCGCATAGCGCTGCGCTTCAATGCTGAAGCTGTCTACGTCGGCGTGCTGCCGGACGTTGCGGGCAATTTCCCCAAAGGCATATCCCAGACAGGCCTCATCGCCAATTATGTGGAAGGGCAGCGCAAAATCAGGCACGATAAAGTCGGAAAGGACCGCCCTTACTTTTTGGGTCAAAACCGCGCCGTCAAATTCGCTCCTGGAATAAACCAGCTTGCCATGCTTCAGCAAAGAGTAACGCCACAGATTGCTCATCATCTGTTCAATCGAAGCGACGGCAGAAACAGCGAATTCCATGATTTGCAGCTGCTCTTCAGTGAGATCGCCGTCAAAGCCGGTGATCAGATGATCCAGATTGATTTTGGTCGGGCGAATTAAGCGCTGAAAGCGGTCAAGCACCGCCGGTCGGGTGGCTGCGTTTTCGATGCCCAAGGCGGTGATGACATCCATCACCAGCGTGTGCAGCCCCCAGCAATAGGCATGAATGCGTTTATAGCATTCGCGCTGGTCGCCGGTGGTCGCGCCAAAAGCCCCGGTCATGATGGACTCCATTGAAGTGATGATATCGCTCACCGGATCCAGGAGTTTGTTATAAGATATATTCGCCATGCGCTGATACCATCTTCCGACCAAGCCGCGAGCGAGCCTATTATGGCATAAAAGCAGTTTGTCGAGTAGCTGGAGATGGCTGCCTTTGCATCGCCCTGCGGCATCAGAGACGTCGTTTCCGGCCGCTGCCCAAGGCTTCTTTCGCCTGGTCAAGATGGACCGCCTGCCCCCGCACCGATTGGTAAAAGGTTTCGTCGTAGGTGCGCGGTTTAATCACAACCGGCATCGGCACAGCATGACCCATAATAATCGCCTGCTGTTTGGTCTCCAGCCTCGCCAGCACTTCGCGCAGGCCGCCGGCGCCGCTGATGCCATTCAAGACCGCCGTAATATCCCGTTCGTTGTCGAGCAGGGCGGTCACGCGGGTGCCGATTTGTGACATGACTTCCTCGTCAATGGCGCTTGGGCGCTGGTCGACCACCAGCAGGGTCACATTGTATTTACGCATCTCGCGCGCAATGATGCCGAATGTGGTTTGGCTGGCGACCTGCGGCTCGAGGAATTTATGCGCTTCCTCAATCGTGATGAGCAGCTGCGGCGGGGCGACGCTTTGGTCACCAAGCGATTTGTCAACCATCTCGATGTAGCGCTGATGGATACGGCGGGTGAGGTAATTGGCCACCAGCATATAGGCATCCAGCGAATTGCCATGTTTGCCGAATTCCAGCACGACGCTCTTTTTCTGATTGACGAGATACTCAATAATTTTCTGAACGCTGTCGCCGCTTTGCGCTTCAATCAGGAAATCCCAGCGCTCGAAACGCTGCAGGCGCCGCTGCAATGCCGACAACGTGCCGCCGCCGATATTCGTGTTGGCGCTTACATACTCAAAATCTGCGGCGATGCCCTTGAGCAGGCGCACAATCCAGGATTTACCCCACAATTTATGCAGGGTATAGGCGGCATCCACCATCGTATCAGACAGGTTCATGCTGGCTTTCAGCATGGCGATGTCTTCGGGTTCGATTTCATCGAAACCCAGCTTGACGGCGAAATCATATTTGGCATTGCGCCGCCGCGACGAGGCTTCGTCCAGGGTAAGAATGACTACCTTGTCAGTGAACAGCTGCTTCAGCCCTTTGACCTTGGGCCCGCGTTCCGTAGTGATTTCCCAGCCATAATCATTGTGCATATCAAAAATCAGGCTGACGCCAATGCTGCGATGAATCACGCCGGCCATCAGCACGCGCGTTAAAAAACTCTTGCCGGTGCCGGATTTGCCAAAGACGCCAACCGAGCGCTCAACCAGCCGCTTGAGGTCAAGATTGATCTGCGTTTCCTGCAACTCCAGCGGCGAGCCGACATGGAAATGCGTATCGTCCTCATCGCCAAAGACCTGGTTGACATCGGCTTCAGTGGCGTTAAAAGCCTGCCGAAAGTGCCCCGGAATCGTCTTGACCGGCAGGGGCCCCTCTAGCTCATCAATCACCAGCATCGCTGTGACCCTGATGATGCTGTAGACGATGTTGCCACTGTAGATTGCTGTGAGAAACGGGTCATTGATGTCCGGCGGGTCGCTTTCGATCTGTGCATTGGTCGCATGGAGCGAGATGTCGTTGATCATGCAAAAGAAACGTTTGTGCTGCCCGTGGATGACGATGTAACGTCCGATAGCCAGTTCTTCAATGGCGACATGGGCATCGAGTTTGATTGCCAGACCGCGGCTGATCGAACCGCCGACGACCACGCCGAGTTTTTCGCCCGACTGCTTCTGCGCCACATAGTCCTCAAACCCCCAAGCCTCAAGATCGTTCACATTGTCGGGTCGGTCCATCATGGCTGGCTCCACTTCATTTTCATCACCGCGGCCGGAAAGCCATCATGCCGCCGGCTTTTGTTACAGTATACTCGCTTTCGTTCGCTGTGAATACGAGGATTTGGCAAGCGCAGCAGCCAGGAATTCCACCTCCAGGCCCCAAAAATGAGGAAAGGAAATCTACTGACTTCTTATGAGTCGTTCACGTCCCTCCCTCTATTGGAGGGAGGGTATAAGCCTGATTGGATAAAGGCGATGCTACTTGAGTTCAACAACGGCGCCGACTTCTTCGAGCTTGGATTTGCTTTCTTCAGCCATGTCTTTGCTGACTTCTTCCAGGACAGTCGCCGGCGCCGATTCGACCAGCGCCTTGGCATCTTTCAAAGTCAGGGGGGTGATAGCGCGAATGGCTTTGATGACATGGATTTTCTTGGGACCGATTTCTTTGAGGATCACATCAAATTCGGTCTGTTCTTCTTCTGGCTCTTCATCGGCGACAGCGCCGCCAGCGCCAGGCGCCATCATCATCATGCCGCCGCCAGCAGCCGCTTCGACGCCCCAGGCGTCTTCGAGCTTCTTCTTCAGGTCGGCTGCTTCCAAAATGGTCAGTGCGCTAAGCTCTTCTACTAATTTATCGAGGTCTGGCATGGTTTGTTCCTTTCTTCAGGATGTCCGACAGGACAGATCGCTTCAATGTGAATACAAGATGTTCGCTGCATGGGGCTTATTCGCCGCCTTCTTGGTGTTTGTCCAGATACGCTTGAAGAACGTTGACAAGGCCGCCGGTCGCCTGATACAGCGCGTTGACCACACCCTGCGCTGGCGAAATCACCAAACCGGCAAGCTGTGCGCGAAGTTCATCGAGGGTTGGCAGTTTGGAAACCGCGTCGACTTGTTGAGCATCGAGGACTTCTCCGCTCATAACACCGCCGGCCACTTGCATCTTCTCGCTGAAATTTTCATCCTCAATGTGCTTGATCACCGCCCTGGAAACACCGGGCATATTGTCGCGCCCGAATATAATCGCAACCGGCCCTCGCAGCAGGTCTTCCGGCACAATCCAGTTGGCTTGTTCCAGCGCTTTGCGAATCAGGGTATTTTTGACGACGGCATACAATCCGTTCTGCTCGCGGACAGTATTTCGCAGCCCCTGAACCTCGGCGACGGTAAGTCCCTGCGTTTTCACCAGAACAAAACCATCACTCTCATTGAGAATATCAACATACCTGGCGACAAGCTCTTGTTTGCGTGCTTTTGAAATGGGCAAGTGTCGCTCCTTTCTGCGTTAGCCTTCAGTCTGTAATCCCGGCTAACCCGACCGAATCAAAAAAGCGCCCCGCAGTCAGAGGTCGCCCAAAATTCAAACATAAAAACCTGAATGAATGTCTTTGCGTTCCCCTCGGCCGGACATTAAGGACAGTGGTCCGCCGGCTGTCTGCGGTTTGCGTCGCTATGCGGTTGTTCGCCGCTCGCGCGGCGGGAACAGTGCCGTTTATTACCAGATAGGAGGGAGACATGGCACCGCCGCCTGCGCCGACGCGAGCGACAATGTGCATTATAAGGGCGATGCCAACCGCGTCAAGCCTTGATCTTGCGATTTGACGAAAAGGGCTCGATGGGCTACAACTGAACCGATTGACAACGTGTTTGGAACGGGTGCAATATGGAATTGGATCGGGACGCATTGCAAAAACAGATTCACGAACTGTATGCCAAAGAACATGATGAACTCGGTGAAGCCGGCGCCATTGAACATCTGGAGCGCGGCGAGCAGTGGCGGCTGGCGGCGACGCTGAATACCGGCGGCATTCTGGTATTTCCTCATGCTGGCGTACATGACTGCGGCTATCAGATTGCGGCCTGTGTTCATGCGGCCCTGGACAGCGGCGCTGACAGGGTGGTTGTATTAAGCGTGCTGCACGCCTTTAATCAGGCGATGGAAGCTGCGCGAGTGGCGGTGGCCAAAGGCGGAGACCCGGCCGAATCAGAGTTTTGGGGGATTCAAGGGCCCGGCATCGACGGGCGCAGCGAGTGGAAGGGCGATCATGCGCTCATCAGCTGGCGGCATTTTTGGCAGGCAGAGGTCAAACGGCGCGGTCTGTCGGCGGCTAAAGTTCCTGAAGTTTATGAACGCTATCCCTATCTAGCCGGCGGCCAGCCGCAAAATCTGCCCGGCATGGATGAACTTGCCAGCTTGATGGAAAACGCGGCCGTTGTTTCGACGGCAGACCCCTTCCATCACGGGATTGGCTATGGCGATGCTCCCGAAGATGCTTATCATCCCGATGAACAAGGTCTGGCGCATGCCAGATCAGTTATTGAATCCGGCATCCGCATTCTGGAAAAGGGCGACTATTGGGCTTATAACCAGCATTGCGTTGAAGCGAAAAGCGATGCCCGCGATACCGGGCAAGTCTATCGTTATCTGCGCGGCGCCATGAGCGGCGAAGCGCTTGACCTTAGTTATACCGATTCATCCGAATTGTACGACCAGCCCAAACCCACCTGGGTGGCCGGAGCGCTGATTGAGTGGAAGCTGCGCCGTTAAGGTTTCGCGGTCATCAAACTGCGCCCGCCTTTCAGCTGTCCGTGCGTTCGCTGCTGTGGTCGCCCAGTCCGGTTTCAATGTGTTTGAGCGCATCCTGGAGCCTTTGCTGGCGCAGGCTCTGTGTCAGGTCGCCGCGGGTTCGCTCCAGGACACTGCGTACAATGTCGGTCTGGCGCCGCAGACCATGTGTCAGGGCATTGGGAAAATCGAATGTGACCAGTTGATCATAGATGGCGTCCATGACATTCAGCAGATTTTCGGCGGTTTCACTGTGGGCGGCTTCGCGCCTCATCATATCGAGGATAAACCGCCGCAGTTCGGTCGCCGCTTCTCCCAGTCCTTTCAGATAGGTCGCGCTTTCGATGTCAAGCTCGCTTACTGTGGGCAAGGGCTTTCCCTGAATGATGGCGGCGGTGATGAAGGCCTCGGCCGCTTCTTTGAGCGCGTCCTGGGTGTAACCGGTGTAATAGAGACTCGGAAAAGCGGCAACCACGGCCTTAAGTTCATCTGCGCCGCTTTTGACCGCGGCCAGTTTGGCGTCGGCGCTGGCCCAATCATGCCGATGAATCGCGCGGATGCTTTCGGAACTGTGTCGGATCAAGGCGCGTGAGAGAACAATCGCCTGGTCGCGGGCAGCGTTGCGTTCTTCCAAATCTTCCCGTATGGCATTGCAAATCGCGTTCAGGTTATTCATCGCTGTCTTCGTCCTGTCCGGGTTTGACCGAACCGAAAAGCTGTTCGGCAAGGGATTGACGCTGCGGAACTTTGATTTCACCATGCTTGTCTTCATACTTGTCGATGTTTTCTTGCAGCGCCCGCAAAAACAGCTTGGTATGGGCCGGGGTCATCACCAGCCGTTTTTGAACCCGCGCGCGGCTGTCATTCGGCATAATTTGTATGAAATCGAAGATGATTTCGCTGGCTGTGTGGCTAATCATCACGGTGTTGGCGTAGATGGCGCTGGGGTCTTTTGGCATTTCCAGTCGAATTTGCCGTTTCTTGGGTGGATTTTGCTGCATAAATCCCTCATCATCAGCTAAACACTAGAGAAAGTATAACCGATTTCGCTCCAGATTAGGATAGGAGCCAGCTTGTATCCACATCAGCGAACTTGTGCGGTGCGGCTTTTTCCGCTTAAATAGGCTTGGATAAGGAGAGATTTTGGAAATGGGTCAAATGGTTGGGCGCATTCTCCGCGCCAGCACCCGCGGCTTTGACTGTGGCATTCACAGCAACAGGATTAACGAGGCGCACAACTTCGGGTCGTTTGTCAAAGCGCCGATTGTCAATGACGCCGCGGTGTATGCGATTGGCGTCATTTATCGAATGGAAATCAAAGACGACCAACTGGTGACCGAATTGGTCATGGGCGAGCAGGTCCCCTTTAATGTCTTGCAAGACCAACGTCAAAATCGCATGATTCCGGTAGAGATCAAGGCGCTGAACATTGGTTTTGCCGATGAGACCGAATCCGTTCACAGTTTGCCGCCCCGCCCGCCGATGAGTCTGTCGGATGTTGAAGGCTGTACGCGGCAGGAGGTGTATGAATTCACGCGGCGCTTTGATTATCTGCGGCTGATACTGGGCGCGGCGGAAGTGCCGACTGACGATTTGATCGCGGCCGTCATCCGCGCGGCGGCCAATATCCGACCTGAAGATGAATATCGGGACTTTCTGATGGCTTGTGGACAGCAGGTCGCCCGCGACCTTTCGCATGATTTGAAACGTCTGTCGCATGTGCTGTCGCTGATTCGACCCTAGCCCAAGGAATTCGCCATGCCGACCTATATGTACAAAATTCAGCCTGTTCGTCCCGAAATGCTGTCCGCAGGCTCCACCGCCGACGAAGCTCGCATCACCGGCGAACCTTTTGAATATCTGCGACAGCTTAGGGACGATGATCACATGCGTCGAATCACGGCGCAGGACCCAGGCGCAGCGCAGAGGCTCTTTCGCGCCGAATGGCATCCCTATCGGATTGCCTTGCTCGAACCTAAAAATATGCGCGAGCGCTATTGAATGGGCTTGCGGGCGGGTGTGCCGGCGCTGCGCGGGTATGGCGCCGGGGTTGGCTTGATCTTGTCAATCACTACCAGATAGCGCGGCTGGTCAAGGGTGGGCAGCTTGATTTCTTTGATAGCGAACAGTTCGCCGCCGAGCTTCGATATCGCTTTGGCGGCGCGGCTGGTTTCTTCATAGGCGCGGCTTCCCTGCATGGCAATCACCTGCCCCCCAAGTTTGGCGAGCGGCAGCGCATATTCCATCAAAACCGGCATTCGGGCGACGGCGCGGGCGGTCACAATGTCGTAGCCGCCGCGGTGATCGGGATGCCTGCCGGCGTCCTCGGCGCGGGCATGAAGGGTGCGAATGTTTTCGAGACCCAATGCCTGCCCGGCGCGGTCAATGAACCGCAGCTTCTTGGCCGTCGAATCGAGCAGGGTGACGTGCAGGTTTGGAAATGCGATTGCCAATGCCAAGCCGGGGAAACCGGCGCCAGCGCCAACATCAATCAAGCGCCGACCCTCAAAACAAGGAATCACTTGAACTAAAGTAAGCGAATCCAGATAATGTTTAATGGCGATGGCCGCCGGGTCTTTGATGGCTGTCAGGTTCATCCGTTGATTCCAGTCAAGCAGCAGCCCGCTTAGCTGGTCAAATTTCTGAACCTGCGCCGGCAGCAAATCGAACCCCAGCAGGGATCGAGCCTGTTTTTCCAGGACAGCCATTGGTGATAATAGCCTTGCGAATCAGTCGTTATAGGTATGCAAGGGCAAGGCCGGCTGCTCATGGACCACTTGAAGTCCGTATGGATTGCTTTGTATCTTGAAGCGGCAGCCGCTGTCTATCCTTTGGTTTTCGGTGCCCGGCCCGAAGTCCTCATAGCCATCGGTAATCGGGCTGCGCCATGACAGCGAAAAATTGACCTCATAATTGCCCGGTTTCCATTTATCACCCAGCTTCACAGTATAGAAGACCCACCAATTGCCGCTGCCGGGTATCTGCTTGATTTCACTGACGCTGACATCAGGAAAGGGCTGTCCATACAGCCTAATCGCGTATTGTGCATTGGCGGTATGGCTTGCGACCTGCTCGGCGGTTTTGGCGAACCATGACCAAAAGACCGTGATTTCGTCGGTATCATAGATCACACCCGGATCCGCTCCCGCCACATCAGCGCATTCAGCAAAAATCAGCCCCGGGTTGGCGGTTCGTCCGGGGACAACGCTCTCGCTGGGGCGGGCGCCAATTTGTACAATCGGCTCCGGTTCCTGGTAATAGATCGGGTTCAGCAGTTCGCCCTCTGGCGTGAACACGCCCGATGATGCGATCATATCGCCGGCAACCGGCCCGCCGGAGGTGAGCTCCTTGTCCGTCAAAGCGCTGCCCGGTTCGGCGCAGGCGCCCAGAAAGTCATCCGACGGCTCCTGGAAGAGGGTATCATCGGGGTTGCTTTCGCGGGCGATGCGAATCACAACGCTGATCGGTGTCCCCAGCACGCGAATGGCTCTGCCCAGCCAGTAAATCTCCCGGGTGACGGCATAATCCCCGTTGACGCTCACGCGCCGCAGCCCGGTAATCGGCTCGCCGGCGCCGCCGAAAAGGTCAAATGCCTGAAAATAGATATCGTAATCGGCTTGCATCGTCCCGGCGAAGTCGATCACCAGGCGGTCTGCACAGGCGCTGTAAAACCACTCGACGGTTGAGGAGAATTCGCTGTTCTCTTGCGCCTGCAAGGATGTCGAAACAGTCAGCAAAAGCAGAATGCCGGTCAAGAGTTTGAGTGTTTGCATAAGATGCCTTCCCCGTTTGAATAGAGCCGGACAGTCAGTTGACACCATTTTACTCCAAAACCCGAAATATCTTAGTCCGGTTTTATGGGTTTATCGACCGCCGCTGGGGACGCGAACCGCTATCGCCATCGGCATGATTGGGGCAGCCGCAGCCGATCCACTGTTCTCATGCTTCGCTTTGTTGCCTAAAATGCTTTCCAGCGGCTTGCAGACCAAGCATAAAGGGTAAGCTCAAGATGGGCAAACACACAATTTGCATCTTGCAGGGCGATGAAACCGGCCAGGAGTTGCTGGATGAAGCGCTCCGTACTCTGGATCCGAGTGTGATTCGCATGGATAATCTCGAATTTGAGACCTATGATTTGTCGCTGGAAAACAGGCGGCGGACGAAAAATGAAATCGTGCGCGAGGCCGCGGCGCGGATTGTCGAGACCGGGCTGGGCATCAAAGCGGCCACCATCACCCCCGGCGATCCCGATGATGTCGGCAGCCCCAACGCGCTTTTGCGCGAACTGATTGACGGGAGCGTGATTTTGCGTACCGGGCGCCGTATTCCGTCAGTGCGTCCATTGGCTGGCGTTCATGCGCCGATTGCAGTTGTGCGGATGGCAGTCGAAGGGGCGTATGCGGCGGAAGAATGGCGCCAGGGCGAAGGCATCGAGGAAACAGCCTATAGCACGCGCTACATCACTCGCCGAGCCTGCCGCGCGGTGGCGGAATTTACCTTTCAGTATGCCGCGCGCACGGGGGCGACCGTGTTTGGCGGCCCCAAGTTCACCGTGAGTCCGACGTATGAGGGTATGTTCAAGGAAGAGCTTGACCGCGCCGCCGAAAGCTACAGCAGCGTGCGCTACAATCCGCAGCTGATTGACGCCACCTATGCCCTGTTATTGGAAACGACCGGCGAGGCTTTGGTGATTCCGGCTTTGAATCGCGACGGCGATGCGCTAAGCGATCTGGTTCTCAAGATGTTTGGCACTATCGCCGGCGCCGAGTCGATTATTTTCGCTTTTGATGATGATTTTCATATCAAGGCGGCTCTGACCGAAGCGCCTCATGGCACGGCGCCGAGTTTGATGGGGAAAAACATCGCCAATCCGATGGCGATGATCCTGGCTTGCGGCGCCTTGCTCCGCTATATTGACGCCAAAGAAGCATCCAACGCAAGCCGGGCGCTTTATGAAGCGACCTTGGAGTCGGTCTATAATGGCGTCAAAACCCCCGATTTGGGCGGTCAGGCAAGCACCTCGGAATTTGTTGATGAAGTCATCCGCGAAATCCGCGGCAAAATCGAAATATGGGATGCCTTGGGCGGCTGATGCCAAAGGACGAGGCGGGTGCGAAGCCTGTCTTCAGCATTCAGGAAGGCTGGCAGAGCATGGACGAAAACCTTGACCGCGATGTGGCTGAACTGTGGTCGCTGCTGTTTGATATTGTTGCCGCCGGCGAAAAACGGCTCGCCAGCCATTTTGATGCCCATCAGCTTACGCCGCCGCAGTTTTATGTTCTCAAAACGCTGTCGGAGAACCAGGGCGAATGCCGCATTGGCGATATCGCCCGCGATCATCATCTGACCAATGCCACTATGACCGGGCTTGTCAAACGTCTGGAAGCCATGGAGCCGCCGCTGGTGAAACGCCGGCGCAGCGCGATGGACGGACGCTCGGTTGATGTCTCGCTGACGGCGGAAGGCGCCAAGCGTTTTGCCGCCGTGCAGCGCGGCCTGATGGCACAGCTGCGGGAGGTCTTTGGCCTGCTCCCCGATGCCGAACGGCGCGACATTATCGCCAAAGTCCGCCTCTATTTTACCCTCTTCTCACAGCAGTTCCCGGCTGACGGCGCCTAGGCTCCCGCTTGCCTAAGCATTGACATATTTATCGAACCATTTCACCATCTCGGTCAAACGGCTGATGCGATGATGCGGCTCGCCGCTGCGCGAAAGCTCATGCCCTTCGCGCGGATACCGCAGCATACTGACCGGCGTATCCGTCGCCCGGCGCACCCAAGCGAAAAGCTGCTCGGCCTGTTCTATCGGCACGCGGAAGTCGTTTTCGGAATGAATCAGCAAAAGCGGGGTTTTGATGCTGGCGGCATGCTTCAGCGGCGAATTATCCCAGAAGACATCGTGATTGTCCCACGGTTCGGCGTCAAACTCATTCGACATCAGCAAGGGGACGTCGGATGTGCCGTAGAAGCTGGATACATTGTAGACGCCGCGCTGTGATACGGCTGCCTTGAAGCGGTCAGTGCGCGAGACAATCCAGGCGGTCATATACCCGCCGTATGAGCCGCCCGTGACGGCCATTCTGTTTTCATCAGCGATGCCGAGTTCGAGGAAGGCATCAACGCCGGCCATAATGTCGTCCATAGCCACCGGGCCCCAAGCGGCATGGAGCTTTCGCATGAAGGCTTCGCCATAACCGCCGCTGCCATGCGGGTTGCAGTAGAACACGGCATAGCCACAGGCGGCATGCCATTGCCATTCATGCCACATCGTCTTGGTCGAATAGCCCCAGGCGGCATGAGGGCCGCCGTGTATGTTCAGCGCCAGCGGGTATTTTTCGCCGGCTTCATAACCCACCGGATGAATATACCAGCCCTGCACTTCGCCATGCGGCGACTGGAACCGCAGTTCGCGGACTTCCTGTACGATGACCTCTTCCAGCCAGGCATGATTGAACTGACTGACTTCGGCAAAGACGCCGTCCGACAACGCGTACAACTCCTGTGGATTGCGGGGCGTCGACACGGTCATCGCCAGCCGGCCGCCGGCGCCGATATCGATTTGTTCAATATCATAGATGCCATGATGAAGCGGCTGTGAAGCCTTGGCTTCAGGGTCATAAAGCCAAGGCAGGACGCTGCCTTCGCTTTCCAGCGTGAATGCCAGCTTGCTCGCCGGCGACCAAGCCCAGTCGATGACTTCGCGGTCATGTTCTTCGTTGATGACCCGTATATCCGAGCCGTCGGCTGCCATCACCAGCATCCGCGTCGGCATATCGGTAATGCCAATCAGACGGCGGCCGCAGGCCAGCCATTTGCCATCGGGTGAAGGGGTCGGCAAATACAGGCTGAATCCATCCTGCGCGGTCACTTCCGCGCTGCCGTCAGCCGCATCCAGCCTGAAGATATTCTCGGCGCGCCAGGGTTCGTCGCCTTCGGGCGCGGCGGCGCGCGAAGTGAAAATTGAAAATCCATCAGCCGACCAGCGAGGGCGCGAGTGATCGGCGTTGATATCGGTCAGGCGGCGCGGCTTGGCGTCAGCATCTTCCAGCGACTCATCGACCGCCATGACATACACCTGGTCATAACGCTCATCCACATAAGCGCCGCCGCGGCGATAGGGGATGCGCCACATAGGCCGCGGGTCCCAACGGCTCTCCTCATCTTGGGCTTGGCGCTCTTGACGGTGTTTCGCCGCCAGCTTGTCTTGCGGCTCTGGCTGGACGTCTTCCGCGGCGTCCTCCTGGGCCCGTTCTTCGGCGCTCTTTGGCGCCAGGAATGCGATCTGCTGGCCATCGGGCGACCAATCCGGGCTGTGCGCGCCGCGGTCCATGCTGGTCAATGCCCGCGCCTCGCCGCCGACGCCGCCTGTCGGCAGCAGATAGATTTGCGGCTTGCCGGCGCGGGCGGACACAAAAGCAAGCTGTTTGCCATCCGGCGACCAGGCCGGCTGGCTGTCCTTGTCGCCGCGCGTCAGCTGAAAGGCATCGCCGCCGGCCATCGGATAAAGCCAGATATTGCGCTTGTAGGTCTTTTCGAGCGGATCAGGCGTCACTTTGACGAAAGCGATATACTGACCGTCGGGGCTGATCCGCGGGTCTTGCGCGTAGTGGATCTTGTTGAGGTCTTCAGCCGTTATCGGCCGTTTCGGAGCAGCCATCATGTATTCCTTTTTAACGATAAGAACTTGCAAAAGCTAAACTTTGATAAAAGGCAGGCCGGCTTGCAGCAGCGTCTCAAAGTCAGCCCGCCGCGCCAAGGTCATCACCGGACGCGGCGCCCGCGGCTCCGGGGGCATAGGGCGAAGTTCAAGCTGCCACCAGCCGGTATCGCGCCATCCCTTTAATTTGTATCCCATGTTTTCCAGAACGCCGACTTTCCTAAAGCCAACAGCCTCATGCGCGCCGACGCTGCCGTCGTTGGGGAGCGCGATCACGCCGATGGCATTGCAGTAGCCTTGCCGGCGCAAGACCGCTATGAGCGATGTGTACAAAGCGCGGGCGATGCCGCGCCGTTGATAATTCGGATGGACGTAAACGGTCGTCTCGGTCGTCCATTGATAAGCTGAACGCGGGCGGAACGAACTGGCATAGGCATAGCCGGCGATTTGACGATTGATCTCGCAAACCAGCCACGGATACTGCTGCAACGTTTCGCTGATCCGCGCCGCGATTGCTTTGGCATCAGGCACAGTCTGTTCAAATGAAACGGCGGTATCGCGAACAATCGGACTGTAGATGCCACAAATCTGCGGGGCATCGGCGCTTGACGCCAGACGGATGGTTAGGCTCATGGCTGTTCAGCTTGTGACTGCGTATAGAGTTCGATATTGCATGGCGCAAGCTATGCTATTGAGTTTTTTATTCTGTGTCAAGCTCCGCCATAACGACCCCAAGGCAGGCGCATCCAAATCAAATCGGCCGCCGCCGCGTCTTATGGCAGCGGCATCAGCACAATCGATCCCGGCGTCTCAACCGCGCCGCAGGTCATGCCGTCGACGACGGTCGATGCCAAGGGCGCGATGGCGCGCGGCATGGTGCGCGCATCCAGGAAGAGAAGTTCGCCCGCCTGCGGGAAGCAGACCTCGACCCCCTGCTCGACATAGCCCCATACATCCACGGCATCGATAAAGCCGCCGTCCACGATGGCCTGCACGCCGATGCCGCCGCCGTCAAGCCGCTGGCACTGGACGCCGCTCGCCAGCCCGTAAGTGGCGCGAACGGCGATGCCGGTGGCTTGGTTCAAGTCGATGCAGGTCGTCGCCAGCGGTCGGAGCGTCGCCGTCGCGGTGGGGATTTTTTCCTGCTTGCGCTTGGGCTTCGGACAGCGGGTTCGGTCGTCTTGGTTGATGCTGTTGTCGCTAACGATTCCACCAAGGAGGGTCACCCAATGGACTCCCACATTGTTCCTGAAGATAACGCATCCCGAGAGTTGGAGAGTGCTGCCACTTACTGAGATAACCCGATCAGTAGCAAGGACGGTAGTGTTTCCCTCAAAGATGCCGCCGTTGATGCTCATCACGGTGTCTGCTGCCGGGCCGGTTCCAACAAGAGAGGCAGCGGTCCCATAGCCAACCAGACCATGCGTCTTGCGGTTGTTCAGGAACTGCGCATTCTCAAGATAAGCCTTTCCACCTAAGGCCGCATGGAGTGCGCCGCCAGCGCCCACATTGTTCCTGAAGATGATGTTGCGGCCGTTGAGGCGCGCGCCCCGCTGCACTATAACCGCCTGCTGCGGCTGGTTCTCGATGCCGGCGTTGCGAATGGTGATATCGTTTAGATGGAGGACGGTATTTGTATTCGAAGTGGGAAGCCCGACGATGATGGCATAGTGATTGTTTGACCCGATGATGCTGTGTCCGTTGCCGTTGATGGTGAACTCGCCGGATTCAAATCGCAGAAAGGGCCAGCCACTTTGGACGGTCCAGTTGTGAAAATAACAGTCGGCGGTCAAGTTGAAGGTGGTGATGTTGGATGCCGAATTGAACCCGGCGTAAGTCGCTGGCAGTCCGCAGTCCGCCAGTGTCGTCGGGTTGATCGCCCGCGGCGGCAGCGTTGGCACAGGCGTTGCCTGGCTTTGAACGGGAATGGCGATGATGCAGAACAGGAACAGCAGGCAAAGAAGCAGAGTTTTCTTTACCATGCGGCGAGCTCCAAGAAAATTCGGGGGGGGGGGGGGGGGGGGGGGAATTAACAGGCGCCGCCGGCCCCCGCTTGGGGATGGCTTCTTTTATATTCATCACTGCCTTATTATTCATATTCATTTCATCACGCTCCTATTTTATCTAAAACTCCCCAAGTATATGCTCTGAAATCCGATTTTGTCAAGGATTTTTTGAATTTCCAAGGTAATCGCGCCAAATCGGTGGCAATAGACCTGCCGTTTTTGGCAATAGATGGCAGCACGTGGCGGTCCAGTGCGCGAAAAGCGCTGGATACCGCGCAATGACGACAATTCAAGATGAAGCCGAATGCCCTGAATGAACCGCTTTGACCCATAAAAACCCTTTCTGATTGAAAAAGCCGCATCGGCGGCGCCAGTCATCTGAAAGCCGTCCTTTTCGCGCCGTTTTGATGATAAAAACATCATCCTTCCCTCCCCTCATCCGCCGCCATTCAATTAAGCATATCATAGAATGATGGGCAAAAGGCGACTCTTAGGCCGCGCTTTGGATGCGATTGCCCGGGTGCCTATTCCCATAGTGACCTTCGCCAGCATAAGCTGATGCGGCCGAATTTACACGAAATTTACATCAACATCGCGTTGTATGCGGGATAATAGGCTGTGATGCGAGCCCGCTTCAATATGGAATTGACGATGAGCGAGACCATTCTGGTTGTGGATGACGAACAGCGGATTATTGATCTGGCTAAGATGTATCTTGAGCCGGATGGCTATCTGGTGACGAGCGCGACCGATGGCGTCCATGCGCTGTGGGTTATCCTGGAAGATAAGCCCAATTTGGTCGTATTGGATCTGATGCTGCCGGGAATGGACGGGCTGGAGGTCTGCCGGCGGGTCCGCGCCGAATCGGATGTGCCAATCATCATGCTGACAGCCCGCAGCGACGACATTGACAAAATCGTCGGGCTGGAATTGGGAGCGGATGATTATTTGACCAAGCCATTCAACCCCCGCGAGCTGGTCGCCCGCGTCAAAGCGATCCTGCGCCGAACCGACCGCAGCGGCAGCGGCGGCGATGCGCCAGCCCACATCGCAGTCGGCAACCTTCAGATCGACCCGCGGCGCCGGGTGGTTGAAGTCGCCGGACAGGCCGTGAGCCTGCGGATGAAAGAATTTGACCTGCTGCAAACCCTGGTGGAAAATAAGGGCATGGTCTTTAGTCGCGAAAAACTCCTGAATGTGGTCTGGGGATATGATTTCGCCGGAGAAACCCGCACGGTCGATGTCCATATCGCCCATCTGCGGCACAAGCTGGACGGGATGGATGCGGTCATCGAGACCGTTTGGGGGGTAGGGTACAAGCTCAATGAAAAATAGACGGCGCCGTTTTTCCTTCAGTTTGCGCCTGCGCCTGCTGACTTCGTATCTGGTGCTGCTGCTGGTTGCCCTAAGCGTCATTGCCAGCGCGCTGATTGTGCTGATCGGCAACCGCCCGGCGCCGCCCGAGCCGACCTATGAGCGCCTGGCCGCCTTGGCGCGGGGATTGAACCTGCGCGAGTTCGTCGCCGATTTGCCGCCGAATGCCAGCCGCGCGTTTGTTCAAAAACAGATTCCAGAATTTTTAGCCCGCTTTGCCGAATCGCGCAATGTGCGGACCATGCAGATCCACGTGCGGCCAAAAGGCGCGGCGATACGCTATGACAGCGCCGGCCATTATGAATTGGGACAGGCGATCAATCTGCTGGTCGATGGCTATCACAATGATCAGCTAGGCAAAGTGCTGTCCTTCGGCGTCGACCAAATCTTTGGCGGCTTCTCCGATCCCGGCGGCAGCGAGTGGCTTTATGGCGGCCTGCTCTTTCCCCAGCAGCGTCTTATTTTTGAACGCGTTTGGGAGGATAATCTGTGGATTCTCGCCGAACCCAGACCCACGGTCAGCCTGCAAGAGACCTTGGCCGATTTTGGCAGCGCCCTGGCGCCGCCGCTGATCCAAGCGGGGATTGTCGGCATCGTTTTCGCGGTCATCCTGGCGGCGCTCATTAGCCGCACGATTGCCAAGCCCTTGCAGCGGGTCGCCAAAGCCGCCACCGATGTCGCCCGCGGCGATTATGCCGTGCATGTGCCGGTGCGCGGGCCGCCGGAAGTCCGCTCTTTGGCCGCCTCCTTCAACCGCATGACCGCCGAAGTTCTCGCCGCCAACAACGCCCAGCGCGATTTTCTTGGCAATGTCTCCCATGATTTGAAGACGCCGTTAACATCGATTCAGGGCTATTCACAGGCGATTGTCGAAGGCGCGGCGAAAAACCCGCAGGAAGCGGCGCAGATTATCTTTGAAGAAGCCGGCCGTTTGAATCGGATGGTGGTTGAATTGACCGATTTGGTGCGGCTTGAAGCCGGGCGGCTGTCGATGAAAAGCGAAGCCATCGATATGGCGCAGCTTGCCGATGCCGTGGTCCAAAGCCTGGCGGTCGTGGCCGAAAAGCAGGGCATCAAGCTGGAATCGTCCACCGAAAGGGCGCCGCTGATCGCCGGCGATGGCGACCGTCTGGCGCAGGTGCTTGCCAATCTGATCGGCAATGCGCTCAAATTCACGCCGCCCGGCGGCGCGGTGCGGGTTGTCGCCCAATCCAAAGACGGCGGCGCTGCGGTCGCCATCCATGATACCGGCATCGGCATTCCGCCGCCGGATTTAGGGCGCGTCTTCGAGCGATTCTATCAGGTCGATAAAGCCCGCGGCCCGCAGCGCGGCACCGGCCTGGGTTTGGCGATATCGCAGGAGATCATCGAGGCGCACGGCGGCAAAATCACCGTCCACAGCCAAGGCCATCATCAAGGCACGGTCTTCCGCATCTGGCTGCCGGCCATGGCGAAGACCTCAATGCGCGGCCGAAGCATGGTTTAGAATGGGATGTCGTCGCTTGTGTATCGTCCCAGATACGCCAGCTTGCCGTCTATTGATACTCTTACAGCATACTCGCTTATGTTTATGCCAGATAAGTCCAGGTTAAGTCTTGTATTTTCAAGCTCTGCAACGATGTTTGAGTATTTTTGCTCGAACCAATATGGCTCTCCAGACCACAGGTCTGTAATATCAACTCTTATTTTGAATGGTCCGTAAAAGTCGGTGTCGCTAGGGCGTTTGAAGTTTATGTATATGCTCTCTTTTTCCAGCGTAACGTCTTTGATATACAACCATTCTTGGTTGAACAGCAAATGAGGATTGCGCGTGCGAACTTTGGATTCCCACCTATTCCAAACAACAGGTGCCAGTAGATTGTACAGGGTTTCGTATTCCGCTTGTGAACGGCAGCAGATATAGTTCAGGTAATTCAAGGGGATTCGCTTTGGATAGATTACCTCGGCTTGTCTAGCATTGATTATGCGGTCTCTGTCTTCTGAACTAAACCGAGTGTCATGGTAAATATCTTCAAATGGCAGTTGAGTAAATTCATCTGCTGTTGTGGATAGGTTATGTCCTCTGCGTGCCAGACTGCCGTCGCTGAAACTTGTATCATTGAGGCTTATGATTCTCCTTATGTTGAATAGAAAATATATCGGGACAGGACAATGGGCGTCTTCATAACGTTGGTTCAGAGGTTTGAACCCTTCCATACGATACAGGGTAGGTGTACGCGGTCTGAAATAGAATCGCACTTTGTCGGTGAGCGTTGCATCTGTCTGATCGATGATCTGTGAGTTAGCGCTGTCTACGAAGTCTATCCCCTGACGCTTTGCTTCGTCACGAGAAAAAAGAAAGCCGCTGTTAAGTATGCTGACTGCGTTTCTGATATCAGTGAAATGAAACAGGAAATCTACCCACCATTTGCGATTTCCGAGCCACGGTGCTTGCTTCAACTTATCAAGAAAAGCCAGAAATTTTTGGGCATCAGGTTTTCTGCGGTCTCGACTCATGCCAGCTTGACTTTTTGCAGACGCGATTTTCTTTCACTCGCCTGAGCGACAAGCCGCAAGCCGATGTCCTGGCCGGTTACTTCAGGGCGGTTAGAAAGCAGTATTGGCCGAATATAGGGCAGATCTGTCAAAAAACTTGCGATAATGTACACATATTTTGTTAGATCATCAGGGAAGTCGCGGATAAGAAAATAGCCCTTTGATCTTATCAGGCTCCATAGTTCTTTAAGGGCCTCTTTGCTGATAATAAGTCTTTCAGAATCATATTCAAACTCTAGATTCTGTTCAAATAGATCTGATGAAACAGTAAAGCGAGTGCGGTTGTCCAAGCTGACAAAATCCTGTTTGCTTGCAATAAGCTCTTTAACATCATCCCATAATTCTACAAAAGGAAGGTAGCGGGGTTCGCTGTGCAGCCATTTTTTGATTTCTTTGATATTGCGATGTTCCGGGACAAACCGGCCATTCTGCTGGTACAAATGAATAAAAATCTCGATTGGCAAATTCACAAGATAATGTTCCATCAATGGCTGCGCTTCCTTTTCCCAGTCAAGCTCACCATGGCCACAGCCTAACATCGGAAACGAAACCGAGAGCATACTCTTCGAGTCATAGGTATCTGCGAATTTTTGCAGCCCGGCTTCAAGATATTCAATTTTCGACTTGCCGCGCCAATGCTTTTTTGTCGGGAAATTGAGTATCCACTTATGCGGCGTTTTGTATAACCAGAGTTGCCCGACATTGAACATCCCTTGCTCGCAGAAGTATTGATATTGTTCAAACATCTCCGGATAAATCCGCTTGAAATCTTTAGCGATTCCCTTGCCCATCACCCCGACCGTATTGACCGTGTTCACAAGAACTTTGGCGGGACTTGTGAACAGATCGCCAACGACATAAGTAATCATTGTGTCACCCCTGTTTCGATCTTGGTCTCTGATTTGAGTATAGCAAAGAATGAATGATTGAGAGACTCGGCCAACTCAATATCAATAGTAGAACAGTCATTCTAAATTCTCAAGTCGCAATCGACTCTGGCGCATCAAAAGCCAGCGCCGGCAAGACCAGCGACACCGATACCCTGTCATCCCGTTGATAGTAATGGGAGACGTCAGCCAAGGCGATCAATTCAGTATGGTCAGCCAGCATCAGCCCAAGCCGCTGATGATGCCCGTAAAATTCGCGCCAAAGCACCGATGCCGGCATGCCCTGGTCATCAAAACCGACGCGCAGCGCTTCGGGCCGAATCATGAGCTGCACCGGCCCCGATTTGGGATGAAAAAGTTTCACCAAACCAAGCGGACTTTCCGCCAGCAGCCCCCGCGCCTCGCCCGGCAAAAAATTGGCCTCGCCGATAAAACGCGCCACCTGACTGTTGATCGGGCGGTTGTAAATCACATGCGGCCTTGCCGCCTGTATCAGCCGCCCTTGAAAGATGACGGCGATTTTGTCGGACAAACTCAATGCCTCATGCTGATCATGCGTTACAAAAATGGCCGTCGTTTTCGTTTCCAGCAGAATACGGCGCACATCCTTGCGAACCTGTGACCGCAAAGCCGTATCCAAATTGGAGAAGGGTTCGTCAAGCAGCAGAATATCCGGATTAGGCGCCAGCGCCCGCGCCAAAGCGACCCGCTGCTGCTGCCCGCCGGATAGCTCGTGGGGCATGCGGTCAGCGAATTCAGACAAGCCGACAAGCGACAGCATGCGCTTGACCCGCCGCGCCTTGTCTTTAGGCCGTCCATGCAGGCCAAAGGCGATGTTTTTCGCCGCGTTAACATGCGGAAACAGCGCATAATCCTGAAACACCATCCCCACTTTGCGTTTTTCCGGCGGAATGAAACGATGATCGTCGGCGACGACATGGCCGCCGATTTGGATGCGGCCGGCGGTGGGCCGCTCAAAGCCCGCTAAGAGACGCAAGGCTGTGGTTTTGCCGCCGCCGCTTGGGCCAAGCATGGTCAAAAATTCACCGGCCTTCACCGTAAGCGTGATATCTTCGACCGCAACCGCATCGCCATAGCGTTTCGTGAGATGATTGATTTGAAGTGAAACGTCCATCGCGCTCGCAGAAGAGTTGATAATGACCGCCTAGCATAGAGCAGAAATGAAATCGATAAAGGGCCTAAAGACCGTAATCAATGCGGCGACTCGCGCGGCGCGGCTCTAGCGCGCTTTGTCCTCTCGCCAAAGGATGATGCCCAGCGCCAGCGCGGATGCGGCCGTCAGCAAAAGCCCGGGCAGGGCAATGGATGACAGAAAGGCTTCATCATAAGCCGACCAGATGCGGGTTGCGAAGGTGCGGAATCCAATCGGGCGCAGAATCAGGGTGATGGGCAGTTCTTTCATCACATTCAAAAAGACCAGCGCCAGCCCGGCGATGATGCCGCTTCTCGCCAGCGGAATCGTAATCCGCGCCAGGGTTTCCCACGCCGACAAGCCAAGACTGCGGCCCGCCTCTTCAAAATGCGGGTTGATCTGCGCGAACGCGCTTTGCGTCGCGCCGATGCTCAATGGCAGGTAACGTATAACATAGCCCAATATCAAAAGCGGCAAAGTCTGATACAGGCTTAGCATATTCTGCGAGGCGAAAAAGACCAGCGCCAGCGCGATCACGATGCCCGGCAGCGCATTGCCGGTATAGGCTAAATTAACCAGCCAGCGGTTGAGCGCGTTTGACGAGCGCATCGCCAGCAGCGCCAAGGGAAAAGCAGCCAGCGTCGCCGCCAGCGCCGCCGCCGCGCTGACGCTAACGGTATTCCGCATAAGCTCCGCCATCGGCGCCGTCACCGGATTGGTCAGATGACGCCCGATCAACCAGCTGAATAACACCAGCAGGGGAATGATGATGCCGATAAAGATAACCGCGCCGCAAAACAGCATCGCCGGATATTTCCATTTGCCCAAGTGCGCTGGCTGAAGGGCGCGGGCGGCGCCGACGCCAATGCGATAATGCCGCCCGCGATGCTGGACGAAGGACTGCGCCAGCAGAAGCGAAAACGTTATGCCGATAAGCGCCAGCGCCAGCGCCGATGCCTTGTCCATGCGAAACGATTCGGTCTGTATGAAAATCGCGCGGGTGAAGACGTTAAAGCGCATGACAGCCACAGCGCCAAAATCACTCAAGGTATAAAGAGCCGCCATCAGCATGCCGGCCGAAAGCGCCGGACGCAGCTGCGGCAGGGTGATCTTTCGGAACACCTGAAAGCGGTTGAGGCCCAAACTGTGTCCGGCTTCTTCAAGCGCCTGGTCGCTGTGCAGAAGCGCCGCCTGCGCCGGCAGGACAATATAAGGAAAAGTGACGAAGGTAAGCGTCAGCGTCGCGCCGAACCAGCCTTTGATGCCCGGCAGCCGATCCACGCCCAAAGGCTCAAGCAAGCTCTGCAAAATGCCCTTGGGGCCAAAGGCGTCGGTGAAGGTCACGGCCGTCAGATAAGACGGGATGACCATCGCCAGCAGTCCCAGCACCAGCCACAGGCGGCGCCACGGCAGGTCGCTGCGGCTGGTCAGCCAGGCATAAGGCACGGCGATCAGCGATGCGAAAAAAGTGACCGAAACCACCAGCCCGACGCTGTTGCCCATCACCTGCAAAGTACGCGCCTTGAGCAGATAATCAATGCCTTCCTGGCCAGCCCCCAAGCCGCGGATAAAGAGATAGGCCGCCGGCATCAACACCACCGAAACAATCACTGCGCTTGCGGCTTGCATCAGCCGCCGGTTGCCGGGATAGAAACGCGGCAGGGCATGGTGATGGGCATACCGTTTCAGTTGCGGGACGATGCCAGACAGCTGCATAAAACTTCCTGTTCAATGAATCTTGGACGGGGCGGAAACCCCGTCCGCACTGCGGTTTTGATGGCGCGGCTTAGTCCAAAGCGCCGCTGTCTTCAATCATTTCGAGCGTGCCCTGCAAATCATCCAAATCCGACAGATCGATTTCAGGCGCTTCAATGTCCGCCAGCGCCGGCAAATCAACCGAAGGCTCAACCGATTCGACCAAGGGATATTCATAGGTTTCGGCGGCGAAGTATTCCTGGGCGCTGTCACTTAGCAGGTATTCAAGCAGCGTCAAAGCCAGTTCGGGCTGGTCGCTGGTTTTCAAAATCGCCGCGCCAGCGACATTGACAAGCGAGCCGACATCGCCGCCGGGGAAGAAGTGCAAGGCGGCGGTGATATCCGGGTCTTCCGCCAGAAAACGGAAGAGGTAATAGTGATTGACGAGCCCGACGGCGATTTCCCCATCAATGACCGCCTGCACAATCGGGGTGTTTTTGGGATAGGAATGAACGCCGTTGGCAATCATATCCGCCAGCCATTGAGCCGCCGCCTCATCGCCCAGCAGAACGCGCATGGCCGTCACATTGGATACGAAGGACGCGTTGGCTGGCGCCCAGCCGACCATGCCCGTCCAGTCCGCAGCCGTTAAATCAAGAATCGATTGCGGCAGTTCGAGTTCGTTTGCTTCCAGCAGTTCCGGGCTATAGACCAGCGCCCGCGCCCGACCGCTCAAGCCAGCCCAAACTCCATCAGGCGAGACAAAGGCGGGGAAAGCGACGCGCGCCAAGATGTCCTCGGGCAATGTCCGAAGCATGTCTTCGGCCGCCAGCGCGCCCAAAGCGCCGCCATCCTGGGCGATAAAGACATCGGCGGGGCTGTTTTCCCCTTCGGTGAGGATCTGATTGGCGACGGCGCTGGTGCCGCCGTACAGGATTTCAGCGGCGATGCCGGTGTCTTCGGTAAACTGTTCCAGCAGCGGCCCGATCAAGCTCTCGCTGCGACCGGAGTAAATCGTGAGCGTTTCGCTTTCCTGCGCCATGATCGGCGCGCTTAACATGCCGAAGCTAAGCAGCAGGACAGCGAGGACTGTAAGACGTGTCGCTTTCATAAATGCAGTCTCCTTGCGTTTATTGCGAATCCCGTATAGGATTCACATAGATAAAAGGTGGGGTCAATGGGTCATTGAATTAGCGTCCAAACTATTTCCGCCCCATTGACCTTTTCCTTTTTATCAGAGATTCAGTCCGCCTGTCTACGCATGGGGTCAATTTCACTTTTTCGCTCTGCGGCTGTTCAAATTAATCGCTGTGGCGAGTAAAGTTTCGCCTGGTTAATTTTGACATGCTGCGGCTTCAATATCAGGATGGCTGGGCGCGCCGCCAGCGTCCATGATTTTATGACGGCTTATACTGGACATTCACTGCCTTTCGCAATACAGTTGGAGAGTATGGCGCAGCGTTTCATGTCTCGGAGTTGAACGATATGTCCAATTGGTGGGGATCGCGTAAAAGGGTCTCATCGCGTCTTGTCTGGGAAGTCGAGGCGATGAAAGCCGCATTTGGCAATACCTTTCAGTTGGTTGTGCCGCCCTTTGGCGGCTTGCTGTACTGGCAAGGCCGAGTTGAGATCAACATGAGCATTCTCGATTCGCCCTATCACAGCCTGAAAATCGTCTATCCAAAAGAATATCCAAACCGCCCAGCCGAAGCCTATTGCATTAAACCGCGCATCTACAGCGAAAAGCATCAGTATGAAGATGGACAGCTTTGCCTGTTTAATCCCAAAGACGGCGAGCAGTATGGCTGGAATCCCTCAAAATCAACAGCCGTGACCGTGGGCGGATGGGCGATCCAATGGCTGTATGCCTATTACACATGGCGCTCGACAGGAAAATGGCCCGGTATCGAAGAACGCATTAAAGCCAGCACGCCCTTGCCGCGCCGACGGAGACGATAGCCATGCGGATGCGGAATGAGCCCGAATTGCTGAAGCTGGCGCTGCTGGAGTTTGAGTTTTTGCGAAAACGCTTGCGGGGGATGGCGATGATTTCACGCGGAATAGTACCCAATCTGGTTTTATCGAGACGGGCAGTCGCCAAGATGCTGTCGGCCGCCAGCCAGTACGTCGCCGATGAAACCGGCGAAGCCATGCTGGGCTTTATCATTGAAGACGATACGCCCGAAGGACTGCCGACCATCTATGTGCTGGATACGATTTCGCCCGACGAAACCGCCGTGCGCCGGTCGCATACCTTCCAGCAGGGCGATGGCCTGCAAGACGAAATTATCTGGTGGCTCCAAGAAAACTGGCATTTTCATCGGGAAAAGCGCCGCGGCACGGCGGCGCTGCCGGCGCGGTTTGATGTCCCGCTGCGCTATCTGGGCGATTGGCATAAACAGCCCGGCTCCATGATCCAGCCGAGCCACGGCGACTTGATGTCAGCTTTGTCCTGGCTGGATGACAATCAGGAAATGGACGCTCTGCTGGTGCCGATTGTCACAGTCGGCCATGCCCAGATCATCGGCGAGTCGCATCTGGCGGTCAATTACATATCGGTGCCGATGGACAATGGCACCGATATGCGCGTCGACTGGTGGTACATTCACCGCGATGTGCGCGTGTTCCAGCCGGTGCATCCCAAAGTGGTCGCAGAAGACGAACTGCCTCAAATGATGAAGTATGGCTGGCATGTTGTGCTGGCGGACCGCCTGACAAGCGAGATCCTGGCGATGCGAGATGACGGACTGCTGGTGTGGCCGCTCGTCTATGAATGCGATGGGAAATTGCCGCTTGAGTTTTGCTTCCTCACCATTCGACAAGGAGTGAGCTTTCTCCTCTTGTTTGTGACCCAGCATGATTACCCGCAGACCAGGCCGCAGGCTTATCGCGCCCCCTTTGCCAATGAACTGGATTTGATGGACCCGGAGGCGACTTTCCAAAAACTCTGGCCGCTTGCGGCCCCGATTGACGACCCTGAAGGCTGGGAATGGTCAAGCGATAAGTATCTGATTGACTATGCGGTCGCGGTTGAAGTCGAGATGGGATTGCGCCAGCCAGCCAAAGTGAGGATCCCAGTATTTGTCAACGCAGCCAGCGAAAACGATCATACTGACGAAACGCGCCGCGAAGCCGGCCCCGACGGCGCAGCGGAAGCGCGCAGCCTGGACGAAGCGAAAAGCGGATTGGCTGATGCCGCCGTCATCAAGGCGGAAGACACAGAGGAAGAGGCGCAGTGATATGAGCAGGCTTTGGGAACGCGTGGAACGGCTGATCGGCTCGGAAAACCTGGGCCGACTGGCTGAAAAAAAGGTCGGCGTTGTTGGCTTGGGTTCGGGCGGCGGG
Source organism: Phototrophicaceae bacterium (assembly GCA_965203755.1). GTDB lineage: Bacteria > Chloroflexota > Anaerolineae > Aggregatilineales > Phototrophicaceae > UBA6055. Next base: position 2,547,681 of record OZ241910.1, read on the forward strand.
TTTGTGGCTTTGAGCCTGGCGATGAGCGGCGTACAGCATTTTGCGCTGATTGACGGGGATGAGTTGGAACGCGGCAACGTGACCCGTCATGTCGCCGATTTGCGTTATGTCGGCCAAAACAAAGCCGCCGCCGTCGCCGACCTGATGATGAACCGCAACCCGGATGTCAAGATCGACCTGCGCCAGGGTTTGATTGAAGATCACTGGGACAGCCTGGATGATGTTGATATTCTGGTGGCGGCGGTTGATGACGAGCAGGTCAAATACGCCATCAATGAGAAATGCCTGGAAAAACGTTTGAGCGCATCCTACGCCGGCGTTTATGAGCGCGGCGAAGGCGGCGACCACGTTATTATCAAGCCCTTCGCCGGCCCCTGTTATGCCTGCTGGTCAGAAGCGACCCGCGAAGGCGTCAAGGTTTCGATGAGCCCGGGCGGCGACCTCGATTATGGGATGATTGATGAAACCGGGACTTTGGATGCTGAACCCGGTCTGTGGGCCAATGTGACCAAAGTGGCCGGCATTCAGACGCTTCTGATCATCAACGAACTGCTCCGCGGCACGACCGCCCACCATGAAATGCCGGCCAATACCATTATCGCCGCCAACACCTATATCGACATTATTGAAGGGCAGGAAAGCGATCCGCATACGGGCCTTTGGATCGAGATACAGCGCGATCCAGAATGCCTGGTCTGCGGCGAACGTCTGAAACAGGGCGTCAGTATGCTGGCGCAGGAAGATGAAGGCGGCATTTCGCTTGATGACCTGGCGGCTTCCGACCTAATGACCGATATTGTCTTTGAAGACGACGATACAGAGGATTAAACGGCGTCGATTTTGTTTTGCCAGCGGCGCAGGATATGATTGAGCGGCTGTCGATGTATCAGGCGCGCTTTGGATGAATGCTTGGCCTAAAAAAGGATGCAGTCATTTTCATCGGGCGGCGCCCCGTTGCTGGATCTGCCGAATTTACTGCGAATTCTTGTCCATATTTCAGTTTTTACTGCCTAAGATTGTTCTTCCACAATACCCTTGGCCCTTCCTTGGCGATAGCGCCAATTACCGCCCAAGCTTCGTCGCTAAATAGGTTTTTATGATTATTGACGATACGTCGATAGAGATCATTGATGACCTTGATAACGTTTCCTGTTCCACGCCAATATTCATGCAAGGTTTCCTGTTCAATGATGCCATTATTATCCAACCAGTAAAGTGTAAGGGCAATCACAGCGGCATCGTCAAACAGACCGTGAACATTCTGGTATTCTTCTGAAATAAAATCGTCGGGTTCAATGACATAGATGACCGCGCGCATCAATTGAATTTTCAATTCCCTGGGCACATCTTCGTCATCAATAAGATCCATAACAAGCCTGAGTTGATCCGCTAATGCTGATACAATCTGCTTCCTGTGATCTTTATATTGTTTCAGCCAGTTTTCTATACGTTCATCCCATTCTTGATGCCAATCCTTTGTCCACTCATTGTCTGCCCTGGCTTGCGGAAGGCGGTGCGTCTCCTCAAGAAACAAGGCAAATTGAGTGCGGGTAAATTCTGCCTTATAGCGCGTTGGCTGATAATCCTTATGTACACACGAGTTTCTTAGTTTGCGTATTTTGGATAATACAGCTTTGCTAGTGTGTTCGAAATCATAGCCGAATACCCTCTCAAGCTCCTTAAACAGACGTTCTTGAGCATAAAAACCTATCCAGCCACCTAGACCTAATGAGCCTCTCTTTGAACGACCTGATGAGCCTCTCTTTGAATCAGCGACGTACTTTTTATGGCGTTCTCTTAGATTATATGCCTTAAGACCCTCACCTTGAACAGATAGCTGGTTTGTCAATTCTTTGAACAATCCCTCCATCAACTGTTCAATACCACCGCTTGCTGACTCGACAGCATCACGATACAAGCCAAGCCGAATCAGCCTCTTCGATCCTTCCAACCTTTGCACATAAGCTGACTGTTTCCCTTGTTTAGACATCTGTAATCCTCCCTAGTATTGCAACCTTATAAGCAAGTATTCAATGAGTACCTTAAATAAGATATACTGAAAACGGAAACCGCAAGGGTTTCCACAGTTTCCTGGTTTCCTGTGGCAGTCCGGTTGTCAGCCCAAAATCTGCCACAGGAAACTTCCATAAAAACGCCGCGAACGGCTTATTAAGTCTACATCATTCTCTACCGCCGCCGCAAGTGGTTGCGGGAGTTTTTTGCGGCGTATTCGTCATTCACGCCAAAATTTGCAAAAAGCCCCGACCGGCCGAAAGGGGAAATCCGAATAATCAAGGAAGTCAGTCCAGCGCGACCTTCGCCAACTCAACCCCGTCGCGCAGGACTTTCTCATACATCATATAACGCCGATAAATGCTCATGCCGACCCGCTCATACAGGGCGACCGCATTGGTCAGGCTCTCGCCGTCGACGCCCAAGCCGACCGTCTTTCGCCCCCGATCCCAATAGGCGCCGAAAGCATGATAAAGCATAGCCTGCGCCAGCCCGCGCCGCCGATGAGAGCGAACGACGCCCAGCAGTTCAATGAGACCGACATCCGGATAACGGTAATCGGCTTTCAGCCCAACCAGACAGCCGACAGCCGCGCCGGTTCGCGCATCCACCGCCAGCAAGGTCAGCTTGGGGTCAAACTGCTTGTCATGGCTGAACCAGTGGCGGAACTCCGCCAGGTCTTTTTGAAACGGCTCTTCAATGTAACCATAATGGTCGGAAAATGAATCGCGGAATGCCCGCGCCAATGCTTCCAGGTCACCTTGGCGATAGCTGCGAATCGCGATGCCGGCTGGCAGAGCCGGCGCGGGCGGACGCTGTGACATCTCAATTCGCATCACATAAGCGCCGCGCTGGGGCCGGTAGCCGGCTTGCCTAAGCGCGTTTTCTTGAGGCGCATAACCCTCAACGATCTCTGAACACAGACTGAAGCGGGCTTCAGGCGGACAGCGCCGCATAATCTCGCCGCCTTTGACATCCGCCCAGCCCAATAACCGCGCGCCCAAGCCATCATCGAGATGGTCAGGGTGGACGCCAAAATGGAGCCAGGGATGAACTGGTTTTGCCGCGCCGTCGCCGATGACAGCATAGGCGGCAAGGCCGCCATCGCTTCTGAAGATGCCGATAGAAGCGCGGCGAATATCATAACCCGGCTCCTGCCATCCGAGCAGAATGGCTTCGGGCTGGAACGTTTCATCTGTGCCGATATGCGCCGCGATGGCGGTCGACGTCCGCGCATATTCGTCGACATCATCGCTGGCGAGCGGACGAATAATAAAGTCTGAATGAGTCATATCAATAGCCGCCTTGCGGTTGTTTAATGGCTGTTTAATGGTCAATTCCCAAGATGTCAAGGTGAATTTGGGAGCTTTGCAGCCGTGATGATAAAAACGAAAACTCTTGCTTAACAGGGCGCTGATTTTGCGGTATGATAAACCCGTTTTGACGGGACTTACTGGAGCGACCTTATGAACAAAACGACAAAAGGCTTTACAGTGGTCATCGGGACGATTATGTCGATAGCGATGGTCGGGAGTTTGATTGTCCCCCTGCTTTCCCGCCAGGCGACCCAAGCCGAAGCGCCGCCGCCTACTGCCATTCCCGAGCCGACCTTTCCGCCGCCGCCCGACGTGTCGGCGATTGATTTTGATGATGTGTATCTGCATCCCTCCGGCCTGTTCACCCTGCGCCTTCCGACCGGCTGGCTGCCCACTCTTGAACGTTCAGGCGCCGAAGAAGTCCATGTGGGTTTGAATAATAACGATGCCCTAAGCCTGATTGAAGCGCGGATCATGCCTAATCCCGAAGCCATCGCCGCCGCCGACTTGAGCGCCTTCTTCAGCGATGCATGGCTGCGGCAAAGCTGGTATGCCTATCCAAGCTGGGATGAAACCAGCCGCAAAATAACCGATGAGGGCCGCGTCGTCATTGATTTTAACCTGACGCGGTCGCGCGTCGACTACATCGCGCGGCAGGAATCCTGGATTGAAAATGGCGAGATCTACAGTGTTCGGGTGGTCACCCCCGAAAACGCCCCCGAAGAACTCAAGTTTCTGCTGGCGGAGGTCATCAGCGGCATCGAACGGCTGGCGGCCTATGCTGAAGCCCCCTTTGGGTGGAGCGGCTATTTTGACAATCTCGACAAGCACATGATTCGCTATCCCCCTAACTGGACCGTCACGGACGCCGCCGATGGCTTGCCGGCGACGATGGTCGGCGAGGACGTAACAATGGTCGTCGAGACTGTGGACGTGGCTTTGGCAAACGAAAGCGACACCATTGACTGGATTGAAAACTGGCGCCGCGGCGTCGAAGCGCTGACGGTTGAAGCGGTAGAGGTTGAGGGCGCGGCCGGCTATGAAGTGTCGTATCGCCTGTCAACTGTGGATGGCGCGCCCGAAAGCGGCTTGGCTTTGCTGCTGCACGGAACCGACAATCGGCTTCATGTCGCCAACGCCCGCATCAGCGAAACGGATGTGGACCTGCAGTCGGTCACAGCCGAAGAATTCCCCCTGATATCTGTTTTGGATTCATTCCGCCTGTTGCCGGAACTGGATGTCACGGCGCGGGAATGAGCGGGCGGCCAAGGCGGCGACAGGCTAATGACCTAGGGAACGATTGACCCGCCGCCATCGACGACCAGCGTCTGACCGGTCATAAAACTGGCGGCATCCGAACACAGGAACAGCGCCGCCTTGGCGATGTCTTCCGGCTGGCCGGCCCGATTGAGCAGGGTTTGTTCAGGCTTGACCGGCGGCATGTCGGCTTCCTCGATGCCGCCGGCGGCGATGGCGTTCACCAGGATGTTCTTGGACGCCAGTTCGCGGGCGGCTTGCCGGGTCATGCCGATGATGCTGGTTTTCCCGGTGACATAGCCGATGCCGGCCGCCATGGCGCCGGGATAACCGGCCGTCGATGTCAGGTTGATGATGCGCCCGCCGCCTTCGTCTGACATGACCCTCCCGACCAGTTGCAGGCAAAAGAAGACGCCGGTGATATTGACTTCAAGCTGCCGCCGCCAGTCCCATTCATCGATCTTCAGCATGGCTTCGGCTTTGAAGATCCCGGCGGCATTGACCAGAATGTGAATGCCGCCCAAGGCGTCGCGGGTTTGTTCAATCATGCTGGCGGTTTGGAATCGGTTGGAAATATCACCGTGCAGGGGGATCGCCCGACCGCCGTCAGCCTGGATTGCTTGAGCGAGGTCGTCAGCCCGTTCAATGTTGAGATCGTTGACCGCCACCGCCGCGCCATGACGGGCCAGCACCAGGGCGACGGCCCGGCCGATGCCGGCGCCGGCGCCAGTGACCAGCGCATTGCGGCCGCTTAGATCGACCTTGAAGTCGGACACAGTTCGCCTAACCAGTCATGGATGATGGTTTCTGCCCCAAGTTGAGTCTAAAGTATAGCGGCAGCATGACACAGATTTTACATGCCGCCAGCGATTTTGGCAACATTTTGAGTTCGGACGGGGCTTTGCGCCATCTTGTATGCCGCTTGACGAAACAGAACATTCGCGCCAGACTGATGACATCGGCGAAAATTGGCGTCAGAGGTCAAGATGACGATTGAATTTAACAAGCTGGTAGACCAGGTTGCCAAGATGGGGCGGATGATCGAAGAATTGGATTTCGATTTGAATGACCGCCTGGCGCTGGCGACTCGGATTTTTGAATCCGGCGACGATTTGGATGCGGTTCGCGAACGCATTCAGTGGGTGCGGCCGCCAGAAATCCGTTACCGCGGGGCGGCGCCGCTTGAAACGGCGAATGCCGAAGCGATCAACCGCATTGTTCCCGCGCCGCCGACACCGCCTGCGGCTGTGATTTTAGCGGTTGACGGCTCGCAGGTCTATCCTAATGAGCAGGCGCTTTTGCATTATTATCTGCTGAACATCGGCGTCTATGTCTATCACCACGGCATCGACCGCAAACCCGAAGCCATAAGCGAGCCTGATTTGGTCTATCACGAAAAGTACGTGCATGACTCTTATGGCGCTGTGATACGGAGAGGAACGGTGGATGACCGCCGCACCCTAGCGGAACTGCGGACGCTGGCGGAGCAGGCATGGACGCGCAGACGACAGGAAGATCCAAAGGTTTTGATCGCATTTTACGATAATCGCCTGATGTATTTGCCAAGCAGCCAGGGGTATCGCGGCGAAGACTTGCTAACAGACTATATCGCCGCCATGGTTCAGCTGCATGATGCCGGCGCATCCCTGCTCGGCTATGTCGATAACCCCTATCGCAGCAAACGCTGTATGCAGCTGCTGTTTTTGATGACGCTGGCGGACGAAGGCGAACTTAAAGCCCGTCAGCGCGAGTTGATGCGGACGGGTCCATTGGAAGGCTTGTATGACCAGCGGTTTTTCGATCATATCCTGAAGCCAGGCGAACGTTCGGCGGTGATGGTGCAGAACTCGCCGCAAAACCGGGAGTTCAAAGCCCGCGGCGAAAGTTATGAGATCGCCTTTTTCTATCTCAAGGTCACTAATCAGCGGCCGGCCCTGAACCAAGATGGACATGGCTTCGCCGCCCGCGTCGTCCGCGTGGATATCCCGGTTTGGGTAGCCCGAGACCGCCAGCGGGTCGATGCGGTCCACGCGATGATTTTGGCGCAGTGCCAGCTGCAGGGACGCAATCCCTATCCCTATGCCTTGACGCGGGCGGATGAATTGGCTTATGTCTCGCCAAAGGACAAAGAGAAGCTGGAGCAGCTGGTGCGCCTTGAAGTCCGCAAGATCAAGCGGCTCTTCTTTCATCCCGATGCCATCGGCGGCAAAGCCCGCGGCAAAGAACTCGCCCGCGGCGAAAAACGGTATCACGAAATGTGACGGCGATGCCTTGCTTTGTCAGCCGCCGCCAGGCTTAAAAGGGTATGTCATCCACAGTGCTGGGCGGCTCGGTGTAGTTTGAGGCGCGGTCGTCGCGGCGATAACTGTCGCTCTGCCCCTCTTGCTGTCCACCTCTTCTTTGCTGGCTGCCTTGATAGCCTTCGCCATCGCCGCGCCTGCTAAGAAAGCGAACATCTCGCGCCCTTAAATTAAGCGAGGCGGCGGCTTCGCCACTGTTATTTATGTAGCCGCGCGCCGACACGTTGCCAGTCACCAAAACCTGACTGCCTTTTGAAAGGTAGGTGTTGCAGTTTTCCGCCTGCGGCCCCCAGACAGAAACGCGGTACCAGGTTGCTCTTTCGCGCTGTTCGCCGCTTTGGCGGTCGCGCCAGCGTTCGGACACGGCGACGCTAAAGTTGCATACCGGATCACCGCTTGGCATATATCGAAGTTCGGGGTCGCCGCCGAGATTGCCGACAACGACGGTTTGATGCCAGGTCATTTTGTCTTACTCCCTTAAACAATGAGACGATTATTTCATGCTGTCGATCTTTTCCTGAAGCATTTGGCGGACGATTCGCGGGTCGGCTTTGCCGCGCATTTCACCCATGATTTTACCGAAGAGCGCATTCATCACCTTGCTGTTTCCAGCCAGCAGCTTCTGCGCCATCTTATCATTTTCGGCGATGACTTTGCCAACTTTCGCGCCGATGACCTTGGGATCCGAGATTTGCGCCAGCCCCTGCTCGTCAACAATAGCCTGCGCCTCCCGGCCGCTGGACCACATTGCGGTCAGCGCTTTTTTGCGGGCGGTGCTTTGGTTGATGGTGTTTTTTTCGACCAATGCCAGCAAGCCGGCGAAATTCACCGCCGAGATTGGAATCGCATCAATGGCTTCGCGCTCGATCCCATTTTCTTTCATCATTCGGAACAGGTCGGTTGTAATCCAGTTGCATGCCAGCTTGGGATCAATCCCTTGGGCGATAACAGCCTCAAAATAGCGAACAACGGCCCGCTCGGCAGTCAGAACGCCGGCGTCATAGGCGCTTAATCCCAGTTCGCCGATCAAACGCTGCCGCAGCTCATCGGGCAGGGCGGGCAGCTTTGCCGCGATTTCATCGACCCAAGCCGGGCTGACCTCGACAATCGGCAGGTCAGGTTCGGGAAAGTAACGATATTCGTCAGCCCGTTCTTTATAGCGCTGAATGATGATTCTCTGCGCGGCTTCGTCCCAGCCGAGCGTCGCCGGCTTGACCATGCCGCCCCGCTGATAAAGCCTGATTTGCCGCTTGACCTCATAGTTGATCGCCTTGACCATGTTGCGGATGCTGTTCAGGTTCTTGATTTCGGTGCGTTCGCGCAGTTCAGCGTCGCCGCGGCGCATCACGCTGACATTGGCTTCAAACCGTAAGACGCCTTTTGACATATCGCCCTTGTTAACGCCCAGATAACGCAAAATGGAACGGAGCTTGCGGGCATAGGCTTCGGCTTCGGCCGCGCTGGCGATGTCGGGTTCGGATACGATTTCGAGCAGGGGGACGCCGGCGCGGTTGTAATCGACCAGGCTGCCGGCCAGAGTATGCGTCAGCTTGCCGGTGTCCTCTTCCATGTGGGCGCGGCGGACGCGGATTTTCTTGCTGGCGCCATCCTCAAGCTCGATATGGATATGCCCATTGACCGCCAGCGGCCGGTCATACTGGCTGATTTGATAGCCCTTGGGCAAATCGGGATAAAAGTAATTTTTGCGGGCGAACTGATTGATTGGCGGAATTTCGCAGTTGAGCGCCAGCCCGACCATGATGCCATATTCCATCGCCTGCATATTGATGACCGGCAAGGCGCCGGGCAAACCCAAAGACAAGGGGTCAACCGCCGAATTGGGCGCGGCTTCAACGCTGTCAACCACCGGACAAGCGCTGAACATCTTGCTTTCGGTTTCCATCTCGGCATGGACTTCCAGCCCAATCACCGTTTTCCATTCGCCCATGGATCGTTTCCTCTCGCCTATCCGCCGGCGCTCCGCTAAATATAATGCCAAAACCGGCGGATGCAAAGGGCGCGGGTCTATGCTATGATAAATGAAATGCAGCGTCAGAGACAGGAGTTTCGCCATGTCGGCATTGCCGGCTGCCCGCCCTTGGGAAGCGGATGATTACCTGGCTTGGGAGCATAAACAGCCAGCCAAACATGAGTTAATTGACAGCTGTGCCGTCGCCATGACCGGCGCCAGTCGAGCGCACAATATCATCGCCGTTAATATCGCGGCTTTGCTGTGCTTTCAACTCCGCGAAAAACCATGCGAGGTTTATGTGGCTGACATGCGCGTGCAGGTGAAGCCGGAGTCGAGCTATACCTATCCCGATGTAGTGGTGGTCTGCGGCGAACCAAGATTCCGCGATGATGTAAAGTCGGATACCTTGGAAAACCCGACGTTGATTTTCGAGATTCTATCGCCTTCAACCGCGGTGATGGACCGTAACCGGAAATTTGAGCAGTATCTTCAGTTGGAGTCGCTTGAGGCTTATTTTTTGGTGGCGCCGGATGGACCAAGAATCGAATCCTATACCCGACAGCCGGATGGCTGGCTCTATCAAAATCGAGCGGGTTTGAAAGCCGCGCTGATGGTGGATGCCGTTGATGGCGCGCTGCCCTTCAAAGACATCTATAACAAGGTTCAGTTTCAGCCGCCGCGGTGAAACGCCCCGCTAGCCGGATGCGAAAACAGCGCCGCGCTTGGGGCTGTGATTGACCATGAACCGCTCAAGACGCTCAAGCGCTTCACAGATATGAGCCTCGCTGGTGGCATAACTGGCGCGGACAAAGCCGCGGCCACTGGCGCCAAAGACGCTGCCGGGGATCAGGGCAAGCCGCTCTTCGCGCAGCAGCAGCTCGCAAAATGTCTCATCGTCCATGCCGGTGATGTGGATATTGGGAAAGGCGTAAAATGCGCCGCGCGGCTCAAAGCAGGTTAAACCCAGCCGATTGAAGCCGTCCACAATCAATCGCCGCCGGCGGTCATAATGCCGACGCATATATTCAACGTCGTCTTCGCCGTGTTGAATGGCTTCCAAAGCCGCCGCCTGCCCCATTGTGGGCGCTGACATAATCAAATACTGGTGGAGCGTGTGCATGGCTTCGGCCAAGGGCTGTTTCGCCGTGGCATAACCGATGCGCCAGCCGGTCATGGCGTATGATTTGCTCATGCCGCTCAAAACAATCGTGCGTTCAAGCATATTGGGCGCGGTCGCGAAGTTGATGTGGTCGATGCCATAAACCAGCCGCTCGTAGATTTCGTCCGATACCACCACCAAGTCATATTTTTCGGCAATGTCAGCGACTTGCCGCATGTACGCCGGCTGTAGGACGGCCCCAGTCGGATTGTTGGGATAACTCATCAGAATGGCTTTGGTTCGCGCCGTGATTCTGGCTTCCAGCGCGCTGCCGGTCACTTGAAAGCCGTTGGCTGCCGATGTCGGCGTCATGACCGGCACGCCGTCCGCCATTTCGACCACCGCGGCATTGGCGACAAAGCAAGGCTCCACCACCAGAACTTCATCGCCAGGGTCAAGAATGACCTTCATCGCCAAAAACAAAGCCTCGCTGACGCCAACGGTGACAAGCACCTCGCTGCCTGGCGAGTAGCTAAGCCGGTAGCGGTTTTCAATCCGCGCTGCGATGGCCGCCCGCAGTTCGGGCATCCCGGCATTGGCGGTATAGCCGGTTTGGCCGGCGCGCAGGCTGTCAATGCCGGCTTCCATGATATGCTGCGGAGTGGCGAAATCGGGTTCACCGATACCGAGTGTGACCACGTCATCCATCGTTGCGGCGATGTCAAAATAACGGCGGATGCCGGAAGGACGCAGGCTTCGCGCGCGCCGGGACAGAAAGCGACTCATCAAGTTTTCTCCTAAGATAAAAACCAGCCTCTTATTTATACCACAAATTAAATGTCAGGCTATCGCGCATCTTCTTTCAATTATTCGCCTCTTTTTCCAACAATATGTTATGAGGATAGAATCAATTCGCTGTTCTCGTCTGCGCTGTCCGAATGTACAATGTGATTCGCGGCGGCTCGAACAGTGATGTAGAAAACGAACATTGACTCGACCCGCTTTGGCGCTGGGGCTGCGATTTTGAGATACGATGCGTCATCCAGTAAGACTTTTGCGCCGCCGCTGCGTAAAAATGATGAAAAAAGCGCGCATAGCCGCAGACAAAGATAAAACTCCTGTAAGAATAAGCGTTCATCGCGGCAAAACTGTGTTATGGTATAGATAAACCGCTTAATGATTAGCGCCGGTATTGTGAAAGGAGAATGCAGCGGATCCTGGCTGCAAAGGCAAGGTATGAGCGAAGAAAACGGAACTTTGAACGACAGAGTGGATGATAACAGCCGCAGCGATGCGCCTTCCGGTTCATCTGGAGATGACATGGGGGAACGTTTGGAACGATTGGGCGGCGAGCCGGCGCCAGCGATCACCCCAGAAGAATTTGAACGGCTGCAAAAGGCCGGCCAAGTCCATATCGATTCGCGCGGCCGCGTCCGCACAGCGCGCCGCAGCGGCGCCGAAGCCGGGGTATCGCTCCGCAAGCGCCGCGCCTGGTATGGCTAAGCCGACCATGGCGGCGCCATACACAGCATGGCCAGCCTAATCACCTTCAGGCACGTAGGTCAGGCGCTCAAGCTGAAGGCCTTCAATTCGGCTCGGGCGCGGCGGCGGATGGCTCCAGCGCCGCGCGGCTGGCAAAGACGAGATACACCCCCCAAGCCGGCGGCGGTGTTGATACTGCTGTATCCAGAGCTTGACGGCCGTCTCAATATCGTATTGACGCTGCGTAATCCCGACTTGCGCCGACACAGCGGCCAGGTCAGCTTTCCCGGCGGGAGACAAGACCCCGAAGACAAAAGCCTCGCCGCGACCGCGCTCCGCGAAACCTGCGAAGAAGTGGGCCTCTGTGATGATAAAATCAAGGTGATTGGAAAGCTGCCCAAGTTTTATATTCCACCATCGCATTATGACGTCTATCCAACCGTCGCGCGCTGCGATTCAATACCGATTTTCAATTCAAATCCAGCCGAAGTGGCCGAAGTCTTCAGCTTCGCGCTGGAAGACCTGCTGAATCCGCGCTGCAAGCATGAAGAGCGAAGACGCATACAGGGACATAACGTAAAAATCCCGTATTATGATGTGAAGCGGCGCAAGGTCTGGGGGGCAACGGCAATCATACTAAGCGAACTTGAGGAACGGCTGCGGGCGGTTGTGCCGGCGGATGTCTTGCTGGCATCGCGGTGATTCGCCAGCCTGGCCCTGTGGCGCCGCTTGCGCGGCCCTTCATTGCCTGCTATGCTTGAGGCTGGACATGCCCCATAAGTAGAAAGCAAATCCACCGAACAAGATGGACATCCTAATCACCGACATTCCCATGCTGGCAGCCGCGACCGGCGCCGCCGAAGGCGCCGGCGAATGGAGCGCCCTGATATTCTATGTCGTCGTCGCGCTGGGGATCTCCTTCCTGTGTTCCATTTGGGAAGCGGCGATGCTGTCGACCCCGGTTTCGCATATTGAACTGCTGGTGCAAGAGGGCAGCCAGGCCGGGGTCATCATGCAAAGGCTGCGGCAGAATGTGGAACATCCCATCTCGGCCATTTTAACCCTGAACACCATCGCGCATACCGTCGGCGCGACCAGCGCCGGCGCCGAAGCGGCCGCCATTTTTGGCAGCCAGTTTGTTGGCGCGGCTTCCGCGATTCTCACTTTGTTAATCCTAATTTTTTCCGAGATTATTCCGAAAACCTTGGGCGCCGTCTATGCCAAGCCACTGACGCCCTTTACCGCCTATTCGCTGCGGCTGCTGCTCTTCTTTTTCCGCCCGGCCGTCTTTGCCTTTGAGTTTCTTACGCGGACGATGCGACCGAGCGAAGATGCCCCGACCGTCACCCGTTCCGAACTGCGGGTCATGGCGCGCATCAGCGCCGAAGAAGGCGGCATCCAAGAGCGCGACAATCGCATTGTGTCCAATCTGCTCCAGCTGGCGGATGTCCAGGTCGAAACCATTATGACGCCGCGGACGGTGGTCTTGATGTTTCAGCAGGATTGGACGGTCGGCGAGGTCATGCGGACGCACAAGATTCTGCCCTATTCCCGCATCCCCGTCTATGGCGAATCAGCCGACGACATCCGCGGCTATGTGCTGCGCCATGAGATCTATAAACGGGCGGCCGCCGACGAGCATGACCTCAAAATGGCAACGATTGCCCGCGCCCTGCATGTCGTGCCAGAGACCAATTCGGTCGCCCAGGTGCTTGATGAGTTTATCGCCAAGCAGGATCATATTTTTCTGGTGATTGACGAATACGGCGGCACGGCCGGTTTGATTACCTTGGAAGACGCGGTGGAAACCCTGCTCGGCATCGAAATTCTGGATGAATCCGACCGGGTTGCCGATTTGCGCCAGCTGGCGCGCCGCCGCTATCAGAGCCAGCTTGACCTGCCAGAAAGCCCGCCCCCAAAATAAGAACGAGCCCTTCTAAACCTTAGTTGGGCATCAGCACAATCGATCCCGGCGTTTCAATCGCGCCGCAGGTCATGCCGTTGACGACGGTCGATTCCAGCGCCGCAGTCGCCCGCGGCATCGTTCTGGCATCCAAAAACAAGAGATGCCCCGCCTGCGGGAAGCAGACCTCGACGCCCTGCTCGACATAGCCCCAAATATCCACGGCATCGATAAAGCCGGCCTCGACAATCGCCTGTACGCCAATCCCGCCGCCGTCAAGCCGCTGACACTGGACGCCGCTCGCCAGCCCATAAGTGGCGCGAACGGCGATGCCGGTCGCCTGGTTCAAGTCGATGCAGGTCGTCGCCAGCGGCCGCGCCGTTGCCGACGGCCGCGGGGTTGCCGTTTTCTTGGACTTCTTTTGCGGCGTTAAACTCAACCAATAGCTGAAACCCCGCGCCGGACAAGCGCCAGTGCTGCTGTCTGTGATGCCTGTTGATCGTGCACTGTAACTTTGTGCATTGTTGCCGGCGAGGAGGACGCAGCCATGCAGCTGTAGAGCGGTTATGGAATCGATAATGGCTGTGAAACCTGTATTTCCCTGGAAGATGCTGTTGGTAATCCGCATAAGGCTGCCAAAACCGGCGGCCTGAACCGTATACGGGGAAACACCTGTGCCGCGGTTGTTTAGGAACTGCACATTATTAAGATGGATTTGTCCAGCGCCGGCGGCCGTTAGCACGATATTGCTAGGGTTTTCTCTGAAGATCACGTTGTTGGCATTTAATCGCCCATTTCGCGCAACAACACCCAACCCGGCCCCGCGAATGATCACATTGTTCAGGTTTAAGACGGTGCCGGCATTGTCGACGTAGAGGGCATAGCCATTGGATGGCCCGGTGATGGTGTGTCCGTTGCCGTTGATGGTGAAGGTGCCGGCGGTAAAATACAGAAAGGCGAGGTTTGTTTGGACGGCCCAGCTGTTAAAAACGCAGTCGTCGGTCATTGTGAAGGTGGCGGACGCGGTGAACTGCGCCCAAGTTGTCGGCAGCCCACAGTCACTCACTGATGTAGGATTTTGCGCCCGCAACGGCAAAGTTGGCACTGGTGTTGCTTGGCTTTGGACCGGCAGGGCGAGGATGCAGAACAGGAACAGACAAAGGAGCGAAGTTTTCTTTACCATGCCGGCGAGCTCCAAGAAAATTCGGGGGGGGGGGGGGGGGGGGGGCGAATTAGCAGGCGCCGCCGGCCCCCGCTTGGGGCTGGCTTCTTTTATATTCATCGCTGCCTTGCTGTTCATAGCATTCATTTCGGCACGCTCCAATTTTAACTAGAATCGTCTAAGGGTATTTTATCTGAAATCTGAATCGCTGTCAAATCTTTTTTGAATTTTGATTGTCAAGTGATTGAGACGAATTGGCGGCGTTATCCGGCCGAGCTTGATGTCGTCGTTTGGTCGGCTTGCCGCGCTTCGGGCGGCGGCGGCTGGGTGGGCTGTGCATTCGGCAGGCTCGTGTTTTGCGGCCGCGCCGGCGGAACATCCAGCCCCAGCGTGGCCGGATTTTGGCTGGATGACCCGATGACCGCAGCCTTGGGCGGGTCGGCGGCGCAGCGGAATCCGATCCACCGCTTCGCATTGCTGTCTTCCGCATCCCAAGATGGAGCCGAAGATTGCCGATGAACCGCGCGGCTGAAGAAAGGCACGCTGTTCCACGAGCCGCCGCGCAGGACTTTTTGCAGGCCCGCCACCGGGCCGCTTGGATTAAGGACGGCGGCTTGGGCGGCAAGCTGGGCATAATAACGCTCATTGTACCAGTCACTGACCCATTCGGCGGCATTGCCGGCCATGTCCGCGACTCCATAGGGGCTGAGGCCAAGCGGATAGCTGCCAGCCGGGAATGGGCCCGGCGGCGTGTCAAGCGGACGATTGGTCTTTGCCAGGGCATTATCCCAAACGTTCCCCCAAGGATAAATGCGGCCGTCGTCGCCGCGCGCGGCCCGTTCCCATTCGGCTTCGGTAGGCAGCCGCCGACCAACCGCCTCGCAGTACTCGCGGGCGCCATACCAGGTCACCCCATAGACAGGATGCTGCGCCAAGGTGTCGACGATGCTGTAGTTGGCGCTGTCAAAGGTAATCACAGCGTCGGCGCTTTCGTTGCGGCTGTAAATGCAGGGGAAGCCGGCGCAGCCGCTTGAATGGCTGTTTGGCCCCTGCACATTGAGAAACGCGACATACTGGCTGAATGTGACTTCAGTGGTTTCAATCACAAACGAGTCCACAGTGACCGAATGAGCCGGATACGAATCCTCACTGTAGGCGGCGAGACAGGAACCGCCGTCGCGGGTGGTGCACTCTTCTATGGCTTGGGCGACTTCGCCAGGCGATGTCCCCATGCTGAAAGCGCCGCCGGGAATAGAAACGGTCAAGCTCCGTATGGCTTGCAGCGCCGCGGCGACCTGGCTGGCCGGCGCGGCTGTCGCTGATGGCATGGCCGTGGCGGCTGGCGCCGGGCTTGCCGCCGGCGCTGAATCAAGGGCGGCGGCATCCGGGTCGGGCGTCGCCGTGATGACAATGACTTCTCTTTGCGGCGTCGATGTCGGTATGCTGGGGTCAATCGTCGGCGACAGCACAATATATTCAACGTTCGTGATGACTTGCGGGGTGGGGATGGGAACGATATATTCCAGTAGCGAGCCTTGCGCGATCACCGCGGTCATGATGATGAAGCCGCAAAACAGCCCCGGGATAAAGCCAATGAATCCCCATTGCCAGGCTGCGCTTCGGCTGCGCCGCCCGCCGATTTTTCGATAGGACATAAACGTTCTCCTTGTTCCCGCTGGCACCGGGTTGATGGTCACTGCCAAGCGCGTACAGTTCTATATGATAATCGAGTAAATCACAAGGCAAGGCTGCGAAACAGCCGCGACTCGGCTGCTGCTTGACAAGGCGCGGGCGCGGGTTTAGGCTTGGTTTATAGTGGCTGAGGGATATCACCGTGACCCGATTAAGCGCAAGACCGGCATCTTCCCCAGCGACCCTTTCGGATGGATTGCGGCCGGTCAGCCTGCGAACGGATCTGCGTCCGCTGGCGGATTTGATTGAGCTTGTCTTTGCCGATTCGATGGATCAAAGCGGTCGTTCAGCCCTGCGCGAGATGCGTTATTTGAGCCATATTGGCTATGGACTCAACCTGATTCCGCGGCTGAACCATCTCGCGCTGGGGATCAGCCTGGGTTATGTCTATCTGATCGACGGCCGGCTAATCGGCAATGTCTCCATTTATCCGGCGGATTACCCAAAGGATATGGGAGCGGCTTGGATCCTTGCCAACGTGGTGGTCCATCCAGAGTGCCAACGGCGCGGCATTGCCGGCCGCCTGATTGAAGCCAGCCTGGATATGATCCGAAAACGAAAGGGCAAACAGGTCATACTGCAAGTCAATTATGACAACCTGGGCGCGCAGCGGCTTTATCAACGGCATGGATTTATCTATGAACGCGCCTGGCGGCTGTGGCGGCGGAGCGGTTTTGTCAAAGCGCCGGCTCCGAGCGGCCATGACTTCCATATCGCACGCCGGCGCCGCAGCGAATGGCAGTCCGAATTCACCCTGGCGCAGGCGGTCCGACCGAACAGCCGCGGCGGGCTGGGATGGCTGATGCCACTGCACCGACTGCATTTTCATGCACCCTTATGGAAACGGATAGTCAATGCCTTCTCGTTGAATCATGTCGAAAAACTGGTCATCCGCGACCAAACCACCGCCGCTGTTATGGCGTCATGCTGGCTTGAAAGCACAGTGAGCAGCGGCAGCCTGCGGACGCGCCTCTTCACTTCACAGCATATTGATTATGCGCCTTATGCCGATGCGCTGATGAACCATGTCCTGCGGCGGTTCAGCGGCTCGACCATCCTGCTTGAGCATCCAAAAGATGACCAGACAGTCAGCGAACTGCTCAAGCGTTATCAGTTCAAAGTCAAGCGCGAACTGTGGCACATGCGGCTCGATCTGTGACCCGACAGCCGCCGCCGCAGCTGGCCAGGCTTTCAGGTTTCATCCTGCTCGGGACGAAAACGCGGCGGCCAAGGCTTGGGCTGGCGGTTGGCATCGCTGGGACGGTCAAGCGCAGCCGGCAGCGCGGCCGGTTTCCGCGGCGCATCGGCGCTGCTTTTGCGAGGCAGCCCTGCCCGGCGATTGCGGTCTATATCGCCGCCCGCGCGCGCCGCATCATCAAAATGGGACGGCTGCCGCTCATTGACGGCTTCGATCCGCGCGCCCGACTCCTGATTCACAGTTTGTCCATGAAGCGCATCGAGATATTCACCCAGGATTTGGCGCTGCTGCAAGGCATCATAGCGGGAACGCCGCCGGGCGACATTATGCTGGCGCCGTGAAATCTCCTGCTGGATGGCTTGTGGCTGCGGCACCTTGTGGAACACTTTGTGCTCATCAGCGCCAATCAGCGACACGCGCACATCGCCGTATTTCATCATGGCGGCGAAGAAGCCATTCGATGCCGATTCGACGTTGTCAATCCGTTCGACCAAAATCTGGTCGCGCAGGTTTTGCAGGAACAGCGGCCGTTTATGAACCAAGGTAATCGTGTCATCGGAAATGATGTAATAGTCGTTTCGCCAATCCCAATCGACCCAATAGTAGGCGCCGCTGCCGATAAGCAGGGACACCAGCCCAAGCGAAAAGGCAAGGACGCGCATATTGTCGCTGACCAGCGTGAAAGTCAAGAACAGCAGCAGCAGTGAAAAGACAATCATCACAATCGGAATCAGGGTGTGCTGCGCCCAAACGCTGATATGCTTGCGATAAACGATGTCGCCGTTGGTCATTTCAATGCAGGCGCTTAGATAGCCATTGGTCCCGGCTTTGGGCTGCGGCGGGTCGGCGGCGGCGGCTGGATGATGGTCGGGGCCAGGCGCTTCGCCCGCCAGCCAACTCTTGAGTTCGGCCCGTGCCAGGTCATGACGCTGCTGTGCGCGGCGGCTTTCATAATACTGACGGTCTTCGATGATAATCTGCTGAAACCGCTGCGGATTCGGCATGAGCTCAAGTTCCAGATTGCCTTGCGAACCGGCTGTTTTGATCTCCACCGTGCCATAGCTGAACAGCCGCGCGAAAGGGTCATAAGGCGGGACTTCAAAGTTAATCTCGTGGACGCTTTCGAGACCGATTTCAGTGATTTGTCTGCTCATAGCCAGAATGGTCCGGCTAATCCGAATAATCCGCTGGTCGGTTACGATGACCGAATCGTTGCGCCATTCAAGGTACAGATAGAGCAGGGCGATGCCCGGCAGGAGAACGGAAAGCAGGAACACCAGCAGGCTGCCAAGCGGCGCTTGAATCAGCGCGGCGCCGACCCACATCAAAATCATGATCAGGAAAGGCAGCCATGCCGTCCGCGCGAATGCCCACCAATGGCAGCGCGTCAGGATGAGGACTTCTTCGTTTTCGCGCTGTGCCTCAAAGCGCAGAGGGTAACGCGGGCTGTCTTGCATGGCATACGGTCTCGTCCAATCCTGGAATGCCGTCATTATAACACAATCTCGGAGATGACTGTCGAAATTCCAGAAAAACAGTGCTATAATCGCGTTAAGGCTAAAAAACAGAGTAGGAAAACATTATGAATTTGGGTCCGCCAGAACTTCTCCTCATACTTGCGATTGTGCTGCTGCTGTTTGGCGTCGGGCGCGTCTCTCGGATCGGGGGCGAACTGGGGTCGGCAGTCGCCAATTTCCGCAAAGGCTTGCAGCAGGGCGCCAAAGAGTCACAAGACGAAGTGGCTTCTGTGGAACGCTTGTCCGAGGATGAACAAGTGAAACGCGCCTGACCGACGGGGATGATTTGCCGCTGATCGACAATCCGTTCCCATCGTCTCATGCTATTCAAGCTCAATGGTTTCAAGCGTCCGAATCGCCGCCTGAATCTGACCGGATGAATCAGTCAGGGTCAATACATCGCCGTCTTGCCAGACCGGCTGGTCTTTGCCCCAAAACAGCGTATCGGCAGTGTTTGCGCCGCTGCGCGTGTACAGGGTGATTTCGGCATCGGCGAACAGGCGCAGTTCCGGGAATGAAAAGCGGTTGCCAGCGGCATCGGTCAAGTTCCAGCCGGTTAGGTTTATGGCGCCGCCAGTGTTACGCAGGCGAATCCCCTCGGCTGTAATATCGCCAATCCCTTCGACTTCGATGATTTCGATTTGGGCGCTTTCGGCCGCGGAGGCCAGCGTCATCGTCGGCGCGGCCCTTCCTGATGCGCCCGGAGCCAGCGTCTCAAGACCGGCCTCCGGCGTGGCGGTGGGCTGCGAATCAAGGGTGCAGCCTTCAAGCGGTACCAGCAGCGTATCCCCGATTTGCAGATTGACGGCTGTGTTGAGGGTCAGATCGTTGACTTCAAGCATCACAAAGAAATTGACGCCGTACTGTTCCGCCACGCCAGAAACGGTGTCGCCGCTGACGACGGAATGAAAGATGCAGTTGACTGGAAAAAAAGCGTCGTCCGTTTGCGTGTTCGGCGCGCCGCCGCCCAAGCCAACAGCATCCAGCCGGGCAGGATCAAGGGTTGCATCAGACCCGACATCGCCCGTATCGCCGGGGATTGCCAAATCAGCCGGCAAATCTACCTGTCCGGCGCGGTTTGTTGCCGTCACAGCCATTTGCTGCCGGGATGGATCAGGCGTCGCCGTAATGATAATCTCGACAGTGACAATTTGGGGTATCAGGCTGGACTGGCTGGCGTCTGCATTGCGGCCAAATAATTGAAGGGCTAAATAAGTTCCACTGACCGCCGCCATGAAAATCAGAAAGAGAGGGAAGAGCCGCGGCAAAATGTGATTCCGCCTCGTGGTGTCTTGCTTTTTGATCATGGTGTTTTCCTCTTCGCCGCCGCGCCCCAAAGCTATGTTAGCACAAGGGCGGTGGGTCTGACAACGAAACGGGGCTGGATTTGAACCGGGCGCGGCCTAGCTTAGTGAATCAGTCGTCTAGCTGTCATAAGGCGAGGCGCGTCTTTGATGCCGGGCGGATTGGAAATCATCCGCCGGACGCTCGCCGTACAGCTCTTCCCATAATGATTCCAATCCCGCCGCTTCAAATTCCACAAATTGGCAGACATCGCAGATCAAGGCGGGTCGGTTCGGTATGCACAGCAGCTGTCCATGATACACTTCGGCAAAGGTCGCCGTTTGCGGCCGCCGCCGGCCGACGGCGCAGCGCGGGCAGGCATAACGGCTTGATTTTATCTCGCGCATGTTATCCCTCTAATTGTCAATCATCCCGACCGATGCCGGCGGCCAATAACGAAAGATGACCTGCCCTACAATTTTGCTCAATGGCACCGGGCCGAAGCGCCGTGAATCGCGGCTGTTGTTGCGGTTGTCGCCCATCATAAAATACTCGCCTTCCGCCAATTCCCATATACGGTCACTACAGCGATTGATGCGACAGGGCTCTTTGATATAGGATTCATCAAGCGCTTCGCCGTTGATATAAATCGCCTGACCGCGCATTTCGACCGTCTCGCCCGGCAAGCCAACCACGCGCTTGATGAGCATCACGCGGGCGGCCTCCAATGAATTAAACACCAGAATATCACCGCGCTGCGGCTCGCCAAGCAGATAATGAACCCGGCTGACCACCAGACGGTTATCCCCGTGAAATGTGGGCTCCATACTGTGGCCCTCTACCAGAGAACGCGGGATCGCCAAGTCAAACAAAACCGTGACCGCAATAATAAAAATGACCGTGCTGACAATTTCCATCAGCATATTCGGTGTCTTCAGACGCGGGCGCGGCAGCTGGCTGGAATAGCTTGCTGGCATAAGAGCTCCTTAAAAACATACTGAAATTATAAAGTCTGGCCGACCTCATCGCAATACAGAACGCGGCTAATGACTGGCGTCGGCTTTGGACAAACGTCTTTCATCGCGGGCGCGGAAGCTCAAACGTATCGGCGTGCCTTCAAACGAGTATGCCGCGCGGAATTGATTTTCCAGATAGCGTTTGTAAGTGAAATGCACCTGCGACGGGTCATTGACATGGAACAGGATGACTGGGGGATTGGTACGCACCTGCGCCGCGTAAAAGAATTTGAGTCGCTTGGTGCCCTTGCCGCGCGGCGGGTGCTTTTCAATCGCCGCACGCATCAGCCGATTGACGGCCGCGGTCGGTATCCGCAGGAAACGCGCTTCCCAGCCGCGGTTGGCGGCCTCAAGCACCCGATGAATCCGCTGCCCTTCCAGCGCGCTGATAAATACAATCGGCGCATAGCGGACAAAATGGAGCCGTTCGCGGATTTTAGCAGTCAGTTCGACCATGGTGAAGGCGTCTTTTTCGACCGCGTCCCATTTGTTGACCACAATGACCAGACTCTTGTATTCCTCGATGACATAACCGGCAATATGCTCGTCCTGTTCGGTAATGCCAAGCTCGGCGTCAATCACCAGCAGCGCCAGGTCAGCCCGCGAAATCGCCTTCATGGCGCGAATCACGCTGAACTTTTCGACCCCAGCTTGAATCCGCCCCTTGCGGCGAATGCCGGCGGTGTCAATCAAGGTGATCTTTTCGCCAAACCAAGTGATGGCGGTATCAATGGCGTCGCGGGTTGTGCCGGCGACCGCCGAGACAATCGCGCGGTCTTCGCCAGCCAGCTTGTTCAGCAGCGTGCTCTTGCCGGCATTCGGCCGCCCGACAATCGCGATTTTCAGATGTTCATCTTCATCATCGAAATCTTCCGCCAGATGCCGCATCTCCTTCACAGCCGCATCCAGCAAGTCGCCAACGCCGAGGCCATGAATGGCGCTGATTCCAACCACGTCTGCCAAGCCCAAGCTGTAAAAATCATAGACTCCCTGTTCATGCCGCCGGTCATCTATCTTGTTTGCCGCCACCAGCGCCGGCTTATCCGAACGGCGCAGGATTTCGGCGATGGCTTCGTCGGCGGCCGTCACCCCAGATTGAGCGTCCACAACCAGAATGATGACATCGGCGCCGGCGATGGCAATCATCGCCTGCTCTTTAATCTCGTCGATAAAATCGGCGCTGCCTTCGGCCAAGGGCGAATCATCGCGCGAGCCAGCCGGCTGATACACTTCGATGCCGCCTGTGTCAATCACCTGAAAAGTCACGCCATTCCAAAACGATTCACCATGCAAACGGTCGCGCGTGGTGCCAGGGATATCATGGGTCACGGCGACGCGCCCGCCCACCAGACGATTAAAAAGCGTGCTTTTGCCAACGTTAGGACGCCCCACCAGGGCAGCCATTGGTTTTCCAGCCATGCCTCATTTTATCCTTGGCCATTGTCGGACATCGCGGAAATCCCGCCCGCCGGTCAATCGGCCGCATCAGCATCGGCTGCACGCGGCGGCGCTGCGTTCTCCCCGGTGACTTCAACATCCGGCGCCGATAAAGCGATTTCGACATCCACAGCCTCCGGCAGCAGCGATACAGTGGTCTCGCCCGATTCGCCTCGGTTAATGGAAATCGATGGCTTCCGCTCATACACGCCCGGCGCCAGACTGTCCAAATCGACAATCACCTGAATATCCGCCGCCGACAAGCCCTCAACCAGCGACACCGGCCCATTCACGGTTGCCGAAACGCTCTGCGGAAAAATCGACGCCGTATACCCGGCGCCGAGTCCAATAGCGCCAACTTCGACCTCAAACTGACGCACCACCGGAATAGGCACCATCCTGATTGAAACCATAATTTCATTGTCGCTGCCGACCACAACCAAATCCCCATCCGGCAGCACCACCGGCACGACAGCCTCGAAGTCCGATTGTTGATTTTCGAGACTGATCGATTTGGTCAGCAAGGTGTCCTCAAGCTCCGCCAGCTGCTCGGGAGCGCCGCTAATAAACAGCGATTGCGGTTCAAAATTGGATATGAAAAAATTGAAACCCTCCGGCTGCGTGTCGGGCAGGATATTGGGAATGACAGCAATCTGCCGGATGTCATCGCGGCGGGTAATGTTGACCGAAACAGCCACCGTCTGCAACCCCAGTTCGACGTCATCCACCCGATTGCCATCGGCGTCAGCCGCATATAAACGCAGATTCGTCTCAATCGGATTGCGGCTGTCCGACAAGTCGAGATCCCCCCGCACGGCAGCCACTTGAGAAACGATGCTCGATGCCCCGCTCACAACGACCTGACGGACATCGGTCACCGCGTCGTCATGCCTAAAACCGAATGGGGGCGGGTGTGTGACAATGATGTCAAGCTCTTTCTGAAACGATTCAAGGAGTTCAAGCGTCACGGTAATCTGCGAAGGCTGACTCTGTGCGACCAGACGGCGAATGCCGCCGGATTCGGCGACAGTGACATCCAGCGGCACAGTGTGCGTCCCAGGGCCAAGCCCGGTTAAATCCGCGCGGACAGCGATATCTTCCGAACGCCGGGAAGATACTGTTCCCTGCGAGCCTTGAATCGTCACCGTCGCAAAACGGGTCGAGTGATGCGTTATCTCGGTGGCGGCATCGCTTGGGACAAGCTGCACCGGCACGCGCTGAAAACGGCGGCTGCCAATCGGGTCGGCTGATGTGACCGCAGTGTACCAAACCCCAATCGCCAGCAAAACAGATACCAGCAGCCAGGTCGCATTGCTCGTGATATCCGAATTGCGCCACCGTTGGATCATAAGTTTGCCCATTACCTGCGGCCGGTTAGATATTGCGGCAGCTCGCGCAGCCGTCCAAACAGCGATGCGCCCGGCTCGTCAGCCGGACCATAATAGGCGCCAAGGATCATACGAAGGCGCTGTGCATCTAATCGCGGAATCATGCGCCCGCTGTTGGTGATGGCGATGCTGCCGGTCTCTTCGGACACAACCACGCACAGAGCATCGCCGACTTCGCTGATGCCGACCGCCGCCCGATGCCGCGTCCCCAAATTGGCGCCGGGCAGATTGCGGCTGGCGGTTAAGGGTAAAACGCTGGCAGCCGAAGCGATGCGCCCCTCATTGTCGATAATCACCGCGCCATCATGCAGTTCCGTCCGCGGCCAAAACAGAGTCACAAGCAGTTCAGCCGTCACGACGCTGCCGATGTTTACGCCGGTTCGGATATACTCTTGCAGGCTGCTGTCGCGCTGCAAGACGATTAAAGCGCCATGACGCCGCTCGGAGAGTTTTTCCGCCGCCGCGCAAATGGCTTCGATGACCGCAATGCGAATCTCATCGGGGGCCTGCTTGGTCCCAAAAATCGAACCGCGCCCCAATCGCTCCAAGACGCGCCGTATTTCCGGCTGAAAAATCACCGGAATCGCTATGACCAGCGCCGTCAGGCTGTTCACCAGCAGCCAACTCAATGCCCGCAGCTGGAATATGGCGGCGATCAAAATCAGCCCGATGACAATCAAGGCAATCCCGCGAAAGAGCGCAACCGCCTGGGTGCCGCGAAACAAAAAGGTAATGCTGTAAAAAAGCAGGCTCACAATGGCAATATCAGCGATATCCGAAGCGGTGAGATTGTTCAGAACGAAGTTCATCTGTTCCACAGCGAAGTCTCCACCTGCATAAGACGCGCGACTCTTGCGACACAGTGATTATACCATGCAAACCATGGCTTTCCTCAAAGTCGGGAAGGGGCATCTTGGCGGCCGGCAAGCCGGCCGCGCGCAAAATGATTCGGGGAATCAAGCCAAAAGACGCGTCAGAACAGCCTTCTGCGCGTGCATCCGATTTTCCGCCTGTTCAAAGACTTTCGACTCTTCGCCGTCCATTAACTCATTGCTGATTTCGTCGCCGCGATGCGCCGGCAGGCAGTGCATCACAATACCCCCCGGCTTGGCGAAATCCATCAAGCGGCGATTCACCTGAAAGCCATCGAATTCCTCCAGCCGTTCGGCGGCCTGCGCTTCTTGCCCCATGCTCACCCAAGTGTCGGTATACACCACATCGGCATCCGCCACCGCCGCTTGAGGGCGAGTGTGCATTTCCAGGGTGGACTTATTTCTGTCAGCGATCTCAAAAACTTGGTCGCGGGCCGCCTTTTCCATCTCATAGCCTTCCGGCGAGGCGATGCTAAACTCCAGACCATAATGAGCGCAGGCAGCCGCCAGCGACACCGCCACATTGTTGCCATCGCCAACATAAGCCACGCGCAAGCCTTTCAGCCGCCCAAAATGCTCCCGAATGGTGAGCATGTCGGCCAATGCCTGACAAGGATGACAGCTGTCGCTAAGCCCGTTGATCACCGGCACGCGCGAATTTTCGGCAAGCTGCGCCAGATGCTCATGCTCAAAGACCCGCGCCATGATGCCCTGCACATAACCCGAAAGCACCCGCGCCACATCAGCTATGCTTTCTCGCTTGCCCAATCCAATCTCCTGCGGCCCCAGCATAATCGCGCTGCCGCCAAGATGCTTCATCGCCATTTCAAAGGACACGCGGGTACGCAGGGATGGCTTCTGAAAGATCATGCCCAAGGTTTGGTTTTGCAAAATCGGACGGTTTCCGCCCGTTCGCCATTCCATTTTCAAGCTAAGCGCCAGTTCGAGGAGATTTTCCAACTCATGGGTTGACCAACTTGCCAAATCGAGAAAATGTTTCATCAATAAACCGCCGCTTTCAAAACCAGTTGATAAAATAGGCTGTCTGCGCCGCAGTATAACACAGCCTCGATTGATGCGAAACGATTCGGACCGACAGGAAAAAGCCGCGCCGATTTTTAGCCCAACTCATCCATATCGCGCCAATTCCGCCCATAGCTGGCGTTGGCTTTTAAGGGGACGCGCAAGGGCTTGCCGTCGGGAAATGCGGATTCCATCGTCTCGACCACCAGCGCCTTGACCGCCGGCAGTTCCTCTTCCTTGACTTCCAGCACCAGTTCATCATGCACCTGAAGAATCATCATGGCATCGCCGGCTGCCTGACCCAGTCGGGCATGCAGATTGAGCATCGACTGTTTGAGAATATCGGCGGCCGTCCCTTGAATCGGCATATTGATGGCGGCGCGTTCTTCGGCCGAAGTGCTTCGCCGGCTGCCCTTGGCCTTGATGGCTGGATACATCCGCCGCCGGCCATAAAGGGTTTCGGTATAACCATGCTGCCAGACAAAGGCTTTGGTGTCTTCAATATACCGCTCGACGCCCGGCATGCGTTCAAAATAAGTGGCTATGAAATGCTCGGCCTCGGCCAAGGTCAGGTCGCTGTCGCGCGCCAATCGGAACGCGCCCATCCCGTACATCAAGCCAAAATTGACCCGCTTGGCAAAATTGCGCTGTTCATAGCTGACTTCTTCTGGCTCGATCCCATTGACCGCCGCCGCGGTCGCCTGATGAATATCCAAGCCGCGGTGAAAGGCGTCCATCAGGGTTTCGTCCTGGCTGATATGCGCCATGACGCGCAGTTCGATTTGGCTGTAATCCACCGCCAGCAGCGCATAGCCGGGCGGCGCCACAAAAGCCCGCCGCACCTCGCGGCCCAATTCGGTGCGAATGGGGATGTTCTGCAAGTTGGGATTGCTGCTGCTGAAGCGCCCGGTGGCCGCCCCAGTCTGATTGTAGCTGGTATGAACCCGGCCCGTCTTTGAGTTGACCAAAGCCGGCAGGGCATCCACATACGTGCTTTTCAGCTTGGACAACTCCCGAAATTCAAAAATCATGTTGATAATCGGATGTTCGTTTCGCAGCGCTTCCAACGTGGTCACATTGGTGGAATAGCCGAGCTTGGTCTTTTGCAGCCCTTCAACCGGCAGCTTGAGGCGGTCAAACAGCACTTCATTAAGCTGCTTGGGACTGTTGATGTTGAACTCGCCAAAGCCGCCGCTGTGATCATAAATAGCCGCTTCCAATTCAGCAAGCTGGGCTTGCAGGCGGCGGCTCATGTCCTGCAGGAAGCCTGCGTCCAGGCTGACGCCCTTGCGCTGCATGTCGCTGACAATCGGAATCAAGGGCAGTTCCAGCCTTGAATACAGCTTGTCCAGGCCAGACTGCCGCAAGCTGCTCTGCAAGGGTTCAACCAGCCGATAGGTCATGGCTGCATCGGCGGCCGCATAGGGCGCTGCCGTCTCGATATCGACCAGAGCCATCGTTTTCTGTTTTTTGCCCTTGCCCAGCAAGTCCGAAATCTCGGTCATCTGCACATCCAGCCGTTTGGATACGAGCGACTTTAAGCCCAAAAACTTGCTGATCGGATTGCCAACCCATTCCGCCAGCATAGTGTCAAAGCTCACTGGCGCCACCCGAATCCCGTAGCGCCGCAATACAATCACGTCATAGACAGCGTTGTGGGCGACTTTGGGGATATCAGGATTTTCGAGCGGCCCGCGCAAGGCGCTGATGGCCGCCGCCAGAGGCAGCTGGTCGCCAACAGGTTCGGCGAACATACTCATCTGCCCCTCCTCGTCCGTCACCTGATGCCCAAGCGGCAGATAATAGCCCTTGTCTCCGTCTACCGCCAGCGAAATCCCGACCAGCCCGGCAGTCATTTGGTCAAGCCCGGTGGTTTCGGTGTCAAAGGCGATTTTGTCGGCTGCGTTCAGAGCCTTGACCAATTCATCTAACTGCGCCTGGCCGCGGACGATCAGCGTCTCGACGATGTCGTGGGCATGGACAATCCCAGTATCGACATCCTCGCCGTGCATCAGCGCATACACGCGATGCAATCGCGCCCGCAGACTCCTGAATTCAAGCTCGGCGAAAATATCATCCACCGGCTTGAGCGCAAAATCCTGTCCGATACAGGCTTCCAGATCAAGCTCGATATCAAGGTCGCGCCGAATCGTTGCCAAACGTTGACTCAAAAACGCCATTTCCCGCCCGGCGGTCAATCGGTTGCGGACGCGCGTGCTGATGTCCGCCAGATGGTCGTAGATGCTTTCTAAGGTGCCATACTGACGCAGCAGTTTTGTCGCCGACTTTTCTCCCACCCCGGCCACCCCAGGGATATTATCAGAGCTATCCCCCGTCAATGCCTTGAGGTCAACCAGCTGATCGGGCTCGAGTTGATATTTTTCGCGGAAGGCGGCCACATCCATGACTTCGTCGTTGGCGCCGCGTTTGGGCAGCTGCACCCGAACCTGCGGCGAGAGAAGCTGGAGAATGTCACGGTCGCCAGTGGCGATATGAACATCAATGCCCTGCTCGACCGCCTGGCGGCTAATCGTGCCCAAGATGTCGTCGGCTTCCATATTGTCCATCGTCAGCTGTGGTATGTTAAAGGCATCCACAATTTGATGAATCCGTTTGAATTGACTGACTAGATCATCCGGCATCTTAACCCGCGTCGCCTTGTATTCGGGATAGATTTCTTCCCGCGCGCTTAAACCCCGGTCAAAGGTGACTGCGATATATTGGGGTCGATGCGATTCGTAGACCTCAAGCAGGGAGCGGCTAAAGCCATAGACCGCATTGGTGTTCTCGCCGGTGGAGGTGCTGAAGCCGCCATGCCGCAGGGCAAAATAACTGCGATAAGCCAAGGCATGACCATCAATCAAATAGAGTATCGGCCGAGAATCCATGTGCGTCCCTCATTGTTTAACGTTTGCTTTTGCGAACATTTGGGCTAGTATAATCGAATTCCTTATCAAATCGACAGCCAGATTGGACTCTCGCGCGGCGGTTTATGGCCCCGATATCGCTACTGCGCTGCAATCGCCGTACTCGGTTGTGAACTCGGCGCTGACCCAGCCGACCTGATTGTCTACCATCAGCTGCCACCAGGAATTACCGCCAAGACGGCCAATAATAGGCGCCAAGGTGCCGCTGTTCAGCACAGTGATGATATCAAAAGCCGTGCTTGGACCTTGGCGGAAATTAAGTCCGGCATTGACCAGCGCCCGACAAACACCATCATTGGGGATGCTGGGAATGCCCGCGGCTGGATTGGACGTGGATGTCACTTGCGCCCGCGATTCGCGCACGACAACCTCGATTTCGTCCGGCAGGCTGACTTCGGCGGCGCGGTAGGCGACCACGCGCAAGTTGAGGCTCCCCTTGTCCGCCGGCTGGGGGACATAGTTGAGGATGGCCTGCATCGACAAATCCCCTTGCGGCGATTCAGAAGCGACGGTCTTAACGATCTGATTGTTGGCAAAAAGCTGCACGCGGTTAACCCCGATGCTGTCCACAGCTTCAACCGACACCAGAATTTCCTCGCCAATCACAAATTCATCCCCGGCCGCCGGTCTCAAAATCCGAATCATCGGCGGGGCTTCAGCCGCGCCGGCCGGCGCCGCCCCAGATGACGGCGCGCTGCTGCCAAGGTTGCACGCGGTCAAGGTCAGCATGGCGCCGGCAATGATGACGAACCAGGATCGAGCCATAACGCCCTCGTTTTTTGTGAACGCAAGGCTGGCGCAGTACGCGGGCTTGTTCGCCGCCGACAGGCTGGAGCTTGCTGTTTTAATTGGCGCCAGTCATCAGCGGCGCGCGCGGCTGTGCCCGCGCTGGCAAACGCGCCTGCATGCTCCAAGGGCCCGTCCAGGTGACTTCGACCTTTGCCAGCTTGCCCTTCCAATCTCCATCAGCCTCAAAAAAGACGAGCTTGTTCTGTGGGGTGCGGGCGCGCCATCGCCCCTTGTAAAGCGCTTCCACCAGGACTTCAACCTCTTGCCCCAGATATTTCGCATTGATTTCCGCGACTGTCCTGGCTTGCAGCTCTTCAAGCATTTTATGCCGTTCGCGTTTTTCGCGGTCAGACACATCATCTTGCATCCGCCTGGCGCTGACGGTTTGCGGACGCGGGCTGTAACGCGCCAAATGCGCCTTGTCCAATTTCAGTTCTTCGAGAATGCTGTAGGTTTTCATAAACTGCGCCCGCGTCTCACCGGGGAAACCGACGATAATATCGGTATGAATGGCGGCATCGGGGACGATTTTGCGAATTTTTGCGATAAGCCGGCGATACTGATCGGCCGTATAGCCGCGCCGCATCCGCGCCAGCACCGCATCGTCGCCGGCTTGAATCGGCGCTTCAATATGCGGCATCACCCGCGGCAGTTCAGCCACCGCGTGCAGCAGCTTCTCGGTCATCCAGTTGGGATGGCTCGTCAGGAAACGAATCCGCTCGATGCCCGCCTCTTCGGCAGTTCGATGGGCAGCCCGCAGCAAATCGGCCAAATCGGGCCCGTCAGGGATATCTTTGCCATAGCGGTCCACAATCTGACCCAAAAATGTGATTTCTTTCACGCCTTGTTTTGCCAGGCTGCGGACATGAGCCAGGATTTCGCCAAGACGGCGGCTCCGTTCGACGCCGCGCCGGAATGGAATGATGCAAAATGTGCAGGCATGAGAACAGCCATAGACCACCGGCACATGCGCCGTGACTAATTGGCCGCGCTCATGTTTTGGCAGGATGAGTTCGCCGTCTTGCAGAGCATCGCGCCGCTGACGGGCGGCGGCTTCATTGCCGCGGGCTTGGGTTTCGTCCCGCCGCTCCTTGAGAAATCTGACCATGGGGGCGGGATTGGAGGGCGGCATGAAGACATCCACATAAGGCAAACGCTGGCGCATCCAAAGCGGGTCGCGGACGCCAACCATACAGCCCATCAAGCCAATCACTTTTTCCGGGCGCTGCGCTTTGATTTTACTCAATAAATGCAGCCGCCCCAGCCCTTTGTTCTCGGCGCTCTGACGGACGACGCAGGTGTTGACCACCATAATATCGGCATCGCCGCCATGCTGCGCCGAACGATGCCCCAGTTTTTCAAGTTCGGATGCCAGCAGCTGCGAATCGGCAGCGTTCATTTGACAGCCAAGCGTCCAAATATAATACCGCATCATCCTAGTCTTCAACGCTTTCACAAGATAAAGCTATTGTATCGAATGCTCGCTTGCAGGTCAATGCAGCCTGTGAGTTGTGAAGGCGGCATCGACCTGTTCGATTCAAACCCTATGCCCAGACAATTTTGTGCGGCACAAAGGAGGTATGCAGATATTCGTGATAGGGCAGGACGCGCACCGAAAATCCGACGGCGCCGGTGGTGTCATAAACATGATCGGTCTTAAAGGTATAGATTCCCTCCCAGTTTTCAGCGGCAGCCTTCATATCGACTGACTGCCCGTCCTTGATGCTGCCCATCGTATCGAGCAGACCATAATACAGCTGCACCTTGACATCTTCCGGCTTGAGGCTGCCCAGTTTGACTTGTGCCTGAATGGCGGTATGGCTGCCGATTTCGACCTCATCCGATTCAATATCGACCTTGAGTACAGCGATTTCATGCCAAACGCGGTTGAGATGCTCGCGCCAGGCGACGAAAGCGGCCGTCTGATTAAAATTCGGATAGCTCATTTCCTGGCTGACCTGATAACGGGGCAGGTAAAACTCGTCGGTGTACTGCCGCACCATGCGATGCGTATTGAAGAAGGGCGCCAGGCTTATCATGCTGTCTTTGATGCGGCGAATCCATTCGCGCGGCAAGCCGTCGCGCGTTTGATGATAAAACATAGGCACAATATCCTGCTCAAGCAGGTTATAAAGCGCCTGGCTTTCGACATAATCCTGATGCTCCCAAGCGGCGTCATCGTATTCTTCCCCATGACCAATCGACCAGCCGATATCAGGGCGATACGCTTCTGCCCACCAGCCGTCGGGAATGCTGCAATTCAAGCCGCCGTTGTAGATCGCCTTCATGCCGCTGGTGCCGCTGGCTTCCTTGGGGCGGCGCGGGTTGTTCAGCCAGATGTCCACGCCCTGCGCCATATAACGGGCGACATTCATATCATAGTTTTCCAAAAAGACAATCGAATCGCGAAAATCAGGGGTGTTGGCGATGCTCACAATCGTGCGAATCAGTTCCTTGCCTTCGTTGTCATGGGGATGCGCCTTGCCGGCGAAGATGAACTGCGCCGGCCGGCCCTCATCGTTCACCAGTTTTCGCAGCCGTTCCAAATCATGGAAAATCAAGGTCGCGCGCTTGTAGGTCGCAAAGCGGCGCCCAAAGCCAATCGTCAGCGCATCCGGATTCAGCACCTCGTCCGCTTCCTCAATCGCGGTTTGAGACACGCCGCGATGCTGAAGCTGCTCGCGCAGGCGGTCGCGTGCAAAAGCCACCAGACGCTCGCGGCGGCGGACATGCGTGCGCCATAATTCAGCATCCGGTATGCTCGTCACCCCTTCCCATACTTCAGGGCGCGATTCTTCGGTGCGCCAGGCTGGATCGAGATAGCGGTCAAAAAGCTGCGCCATCTCCGGGCTGACCCAGGTCTGTACATGGATGCCATTCGTGATCGCCTGAATCGGAACTTCGTGCACCGGCACCCCCGGATAGACCCATTGCCACATATCGCGCGAGACGCCGCCGTGCAGCTGCGCGACGCCATTCGTGCCGGAAGACATATTCAAAGCCATCACCGACATAGAGAACAGTTCATAATGACCCATATTTTCGCGCCCAAGGTCAAAGAATTGATCGCGCGACAACCCAAACTGATACATCATATCGGTAAAATGCTCGTCAATTAAATCAAAGCCAAATCGCTCCAGCCCGGCGGGTACCGGGGTGTGAATCGTGAACACCGTCGTGGCTGCTGTCACGGCCTTCGCCTGCTCAAAGCTAAGACGATCCTCGCGCATATAATTGCGGATCCGTTCCAGCAGCAGGAAAGCGGAGTGGCCTTCGTTCATGTGAAAAATATCGGCCTGAATGCCCAGGGCGCGCAAGGCGCGGATGCCGCCGATTCCTAACAGAATCTCCTGTCGAATGCGGGTGCGCCGGTCGCCGCCATACAAACGGTCAGTCAGATTGCGGTCTTCTTCCAATGTATTATCCTCAACATTGGAATCCAGCAGATAAAGAGAAACGCGCCCAACCTGCACTTTCCAGATCTGGGCATACAGCTCGCGGCCGGGCAAAGGCGCTGATATTTTGATGGGCTTGCCAGCATCATCGGTTTGCAATGTGACCGGCAGATTCACGTAATCATTCAGCGGATAAGACTCCTGCTGCCAGCCATCGGCATTGAGATACTGCTGGAAGTAGCCTTCCTGGTACAAGAGACCGACGCCGATCAAGGGAATGTTCAGGTCGCTGGCGCTTTTCAGATGACCGCCGCTCAAGACGCCCAAGCCGCCCGAATAATTTTGCAGGCATTCTGTCAAGCCAAATTCCATCGAGAAATAAGCGATGGCGGGCTGCCTTTCCAAATGTCCATATTGGTGGCTGTACCAGGTGTTCCGGCGGCTCATGTAATCATCAAAGGAGCGGCAGACCCGCTCATAATGCGCCATGAACGAACTGTCATCAACCAGCGCGCTCAAGCGCCCTTGACTAAGACGGCCCAGCATCCAGACCGGATTGTGATTGGTTTGCTCCCAAAGATCGGAATCGAGACGGCGAAACAGGGAGATGGTTTCATGTTCCCAAGACCAGCAAAGATTGTATGCCAATTCATGCAGACGCTCAAGCTGCTGGGGTAATTTGGGGGATACTTTGACTCTTGCGACTGGCTGCACCATCTCAATTCTACTCCCTTAGTCTGCTTAAACAGAATCACGGTTCAAAAGCTCAATGCCAATCAGCATTTGAACACAGTCCGCGCCGTTTTGCAAGCATAAACGAATGCCAGTGCAGTATGTTTCTGCGATCTCCTGCCGAACCTTAGTTTTGCTGCGGTTCTTGCGACTCGATCATCATTTTTGGTTAGACGGGCGATATTGCCTTGAACCATTTCCCTATGATAAAATAAGTCTGTCACTTCTACGTTTGCTCATCAATGGAGAACGGTCATGCTGGAAAAACAGTATTTGAAAAGCGAAGACATCCGCAAAGTGACTTTTTATATCGCCCCCGAACTCAAAGCCGCAAAGGTCGCTCTTGCAGGGGATTTTAATGAATGAGCTAAAGCGCCGCCGCATGGCGCAATGATTGGGCAGCGGATAAATATGTACCCAATCCCTTCATCAGTGATTATTCAATAGTCGAGGCATAAGCTGATGCTGAAGAAACGTTACCTGAAGAGCAGAAACGCGGTCAAAGTCACCTTTTATACGGCAGTGGGGCTCGGGGCGAACCATGTCTTTCTGGTTGGCGACTTCAACGACTGGGATGAAACCGCAGCGCCGATGAAGCCGCTTAAAGACGGACGCTTCAAAGCCGCGCTGGAACTGGAGCCGGGACGCGAATATCAATTCCGTTATCTGGTCAACGGCGATGAATGGCATAATGACTGGGATGCTGACAAGTATGTTCCCTGTTCCTTCGCCGCCGATGACAACTCGGTCGTCATAACCTAAACACCGGCGCGAAGCGGCTGATGGGCATCCATGCTGGATACCCGCTTGATTGACTGCTTTATTGCTCGTCGCGCCAGCGAACCAGCTGTTCAATCAGACTGTAATCCGCCGGGATGCCGGTCATCAGGATAAAATGCCGGGCGCCGGCTTCGGCATAGGCATCCAGCTTGTCCGGTATATCTTCTCTTTGGGTAAGCGACACAGTCCGTTCAATGTCAGCCGGGTTGCGCCCCAGTTCGGCGCACCACGTGTCGAGTACCCGGTTTTTGTGCGCCCAGGCTTCAGGCGGGCCAAAGCCATTCCACAAATCCGCATACTGCGCCGTCAGCTTGAGGGTGACTTTTTCGCCGCCGCCGCCAATCATAATGGGGATTGGGTTACGCACCGGCGGCGGGATTTCTTTGCCCATCCGCTCCTTGATGATCGGCAGCGACCGCCCCAAGTCGCGCAGGCGGCTGCCGGCCGTGCCGAAGGGATAGCCAAACTCCTTATAATCCTTCTCGAACCAGCCGGCGCCAATGCCCAGGATCAGCCGGCCGTGACTGATGTGATCGACAGTGTTCGCCATCTGTGTCAGCAGCGCCGGGTTGCGATAGCTGTTGCAGGTGACCAGCGTCCCGATTTCGGCTTTTTTGGTCAGCATGGCGATGGCGGTAAGAAGCGTCCAGCCTTCAAAATGATTATTGCTGCCTTCCCCATAAAGCGGGAAAAAATGATCCCAATTCCAAATCGAATCCACCGTCAGAGCCTCAATCTCCTGGACGGTTTGGGCATACTGGTCATAGCTTGTGTGCTGTGGATGCAGCTGCGCCCCTACTTTCATTTCGGTCATGTTCTCTGCCTTTCTGTTTTATGTTTCACAAATGCCGCCAAGCCATTCGCACGCTAGCGCTTTTTGGTCTGGGCATAAAACTCAACATCGCTGCCTTCCGGCACGATGCTGCCGGCGAAACGGGCGAAGTTCGCATGAGTGCAGTCCGACCCGACGATAGAGCCGGCGCCAATGCTGAACGCTGGCGGTATGCGGGAATTTTTGCCGATGCTGGTGATTTTCAAATCGCCCATGTCTTGCAGCGAGCCGACCCGCGCGTCTTTGCCGATAACCGCTATTTTGTCCACCAGCGCCCGCTCCACCCGCGCCCCGGTTTCGACATAAGCATCGTTCAAAATCACCGATTCGCGAATCACGGCGCCAGGCCCGATAAAGACCCCAGGCGACAAGATCGACCGCTCAATAATGGCGCTGGCGCCAATCACCGAGCCATCGGCGATCATGCTGTTCACAATTTGCGCGTTCGCGCCGATCCGCACCGGCGGCCGCTCCTCGCTGCGCGTGTGAATCACCCAAGTGCGGTCATTCAGATTGAGCGAGGGCGGGCTGGAAAGCAAATCCATGTGGGCTTCCCAGTAGGCGTCGACCGTGCCGACATCAATCCAGTAACCGCCATAAGGATAAGCATAGACCTTCATGCCGGCGGCGACCATCATGGGCAGGACATCATGCCCAAAGTCATGAGCCGAAGCCGGGTCGGCGTAGTCGCCGCGCAATACCTTTTCCAGAACCGCATAATCAAACACATAGACACCCATATTCGCCAGATTTCCGGGCGGGCTTTCAGGCTTTTCGACAAATTCTGTGACCCGATAATCGGCATCGGTATCAACAACCCCAAATCTGCTGGCTTCATCCAGCGGCACGCGGATAGTGCACACGGTCGCATCGGCGCCAGTGTCGCGATGATACTGCGCCAGCATGTCATAATCCATCTCATAGATGTGATCGCCCGACAAGATGAGAACATATTCCGGATGCCCCTGGCGAATAAAGTTTAGATTTTGAGCGACAGCGTCGGCTGTGCCGGCATACCAATCGGTATCGAATCGCCCCTGATACGGTTGCAGCATTCGCACGCCGCCGGTAAACGAGCGGTCCAAATCCCAGGGGCGCCCCTTGCCAATATGATCGTTCAGGCTGTGCGGACGATATTGGGTCAAAACCAGCACATCAAATACGTTTGAATTGACGCAGTTGCTTAAAGCAAAGTCAATAATGCGATACTTCCCGCCAAAGGGAACCGCCGGTTTGGCGCGTTTCATGGTCAAGACACCCAGCCGCGTGCCTTTTCCACCGGCAAGAATGATGGCTTTGATCTTCAAAATGGTCTCCTTTTAGCCCCTTGCGATTTTACGAACTCTTGCCGGCGGCCGGCGTTTTCTATGCGCCGCCGCGGGCTTTGCTCATCGCCTGTCGATACAGCTGTTTATATTCACCGGCGCTTCTGTTCCAGCTAAAATCAGTGGACATGCCGCGCTGCTGCATCCGTTTCCAGGCATGCGGCTTTTGATGATAGACATCTATTGCCCACTTCAACGTGTTCTCGACCGCCTCCGGCCGCTGCCACTGAAACACAAATCCAGTGCCTTGCTCGGCATCGGCATTGTCATAGTTGATGACGGTGTCAGCCAGGCCGCCGGTTTCGCGAACCAATGGCAGGGCGCCGTATCGCATCGCCATCATCTGGCCCATGCCGCAGGGTTCAAAGTGGCTCGGCATCAAAAAGATGTCACAGCCGGCATAAACCTGCTGCGCCAAAGCAGCGTCAAATTGCAGGAATGCCGCCGCTTTGTCCGGGAAATCCTGGTCAAGCTGCCAAAACGCATATTCAAGCTCGGGTTCGCCCGTGCCCAGCACGACCAGCTGCGCCTCGCGCTCCTCCAGCGCATGGCGCAGTGCCGGCAGCGCGATGTCAAAACCCTTCTGCACCGCCAGTCGACTCACGACAGCCACCAGCGGAACATCCGCCCGAACCGGCAGTCGGGCAAAGGTTTGCAGATGACGTTTGTTGACCGGCCGCCGGCTTTCATGGTTATGGACATTAAAATTTTCAACCAGCTTGGGGTCTGTTTCTGGATTCCAAAGGGTCGTGTCCAAACCGTTCAGGATGCCGCGCAAGTCAGCGCCCCGTTTTCTAATCAAAGGCGCTAGCTCATAGCCGGTGTAGGGATGCTTGATTTCTTCGGCGTAACGCGGACTGACCGTGGCAATCATATCGCTGTAACCGACGCCAATACCCAACAGATTATCGGTCAAATCATAGTACACCAAATCCGGCTGATGACGCTGCTCAATGCCGGCCGCAAACAATAACCCGCCAGCCTGGTTGCCCTGATAGGCGATGTTATGAATCGACAGCACCGCCGCCAGCCTTGACCACGCATGCTCATGGCTCTGCCGGCGAATGAGAAAAGGCAGCAGGCTCGTATGCCAGTCATTCACATGCGCCACATCGGGAAACCAGCCCAAACGCTGGTTCATCTCCCAGATGGCCGCCATCAAGACCTGATTGAAATAGACATAGCGCTCCATATCCCGGTCCCAATGGGTATAAACCGATCCCTCCAGACCAAAATAGGGCGGAGATTGCAGCAGATAGAAAGGCGTGTCCTGATAAACGCAGCTGTGCAGATGGACTTCATTCACGCCCAGATGATGATAAAAATCGAAACTGAACAGGTGGCTGATCTTATACTCGAGGTGGTCGATAAAACCATAACCAGGGATCACGACGCGGGCATCCACATCCAGCTGGCGCAGTGCCTTGGGCAGCGAGCCGACGACGTCAGCCAGCCCGCCTACCTTGGCCAAGGGGACGGCCTCCGAACTTGCGAATAAGACCTTCATTGGCATTATTCCGCTCCCGTTGATCTCAAGCTGTACCTGATTGTAGCGCGGCGGCGCAAACATGAGTACAGCAGCTTATGCGATTTGGAGGCAGCCGCGGCCTTGAGGCAAAATCATCCTTGACTTTCCAAACCCAACCCGGTATGCTGTAGCCGTTGTTTGGCCCCTTCGTCTAGCGGCCTAGGATGCCACCCTTTCAAGGTGGAGACACGGGTTCGAGTCCCGTAGGGGCTATCTGCCGCCGCATCTAAGTGAAGTTCTCGCGGATCTTCCGCGCCTGCTCTATATTGCCTTTGGAACGTTGGCGGGCCGTCTCCATCTTTTTCTCGGCTTCGACTGCGTATGCTTCAAGATACTTTTCACCCCGTTCCGCTGCGGCTTCCAGCATTTGCTTCATTTCCGCATTCAACGCAGCATTCGATGTTGATGCTTCCTTCGAACGTGTTGGCGGCAGCGAACCTGCAAGCCGAGTCGGGATGCGCTCTGCCGCGCCCGGAATATCGAAAGGCTTGGAGGGCAAAGTCTGATACCAGTAGGCGGTTGATGCCCAATCATCCGACAGATGATTGCCATGACCATGCTCTATCGTCACCTTGATGCGTTCGGAGAAATGAATCGGATCCGTCAAATGAAAACGATAGCTGACTTGGTAGCCGGGCATATCGCTTTCGTGCAGAATGGTGCCGCCCATGGGAAAGGCGTTCTTCTGCATCCCCCAGGCATGATTGAAATAATCTTCTGTGCCAGTCCCGTGAAAGCTGGGCGGCCAAGTATCCTCATCAATGAAGATCATATCGTCGCCTTCACCCCACCAAGTACCCTGAAAATGCGCCACCGAAAGATTGCAGCCGACATAATGCCCTTTGCCGCGGGCCTCAAGCGCTACATAATTGCCGTCGCCGCTCAAGTTGACGATGTTGGTCTCTGGACTGTTGGTTTGTAATTGATCTCCCCAGCCGTCGCAGGGATTGTCGCGCTTCCATTGGGCATGAAAATAGGCGAGATTATTATCGGCTGCGGCTTTGCGGTGAAGTTCATAATCGATATAGAAATACTGACCATAAGGCACATCATTCTGATTTTCAATTTCAATGCGGGCGCGCTTTTTGAATGGCATCGGAAAATAACAGTTCAAACCAGCATTGCCGCCGAAGCGGAATTGCTCTTCAGGCTTAACCGAAACAGCGAAAGGGAGCGATTGATAATTGGCGGCGATACTGTGTCCGATGCCGAAAAAATCGCCCAAGGGCGTCAGAACGCTGGGATGTTCCTGCTCGTCCCAATATATTTTGAGCAGGATTTTGCGGTAATAATATGGGTCGGATACCTCCCAGTTCAGCCCCAAGGCATTGTGAATCTCGAACACTGGAGCGACATAATGCCCCATATACGGGTCAATGATGCCGGGGCCTAAAATGCGGCGACAAAACTGCGTCATCCAGATATGCGTAATGCATCCCGGGCCTTCAATATCTGCCAGAATAATAGATTCATTGGGTGGAATCAGCCAATAATCTTGATTGCGTCCGGCTTGGTCCCAGCTTGATGCCCGCGCCGAACGCACGTCGCGTATTTGGGTCAGGCTGTCAAAAATGCCACCAGGCGGTTTTGAAATCATGCTGCCTCCACAGATAAGAAAAGTAAATGATAATAAGCATCCTAGTCTGTGGGATAAATGACCGCCGAGCATCATGCCAGAGGAAATGGCTGGTGAGTTTGGCGTCTACCGGCGGATCACGCCGCGCCGCGTTCTAATTTTCCTGGCACAGCGATACTTTATCCAAAGGCGCGGTGATGACC
The DNA here is from genome assembly GCA_965203755.1 of Phototrophicaceae bacterium. Taxonomy (GTDB): domain Bacteria; phylum Chloroflexota; class Anaerolineae; order Aggregatilineales; family Phototrophicaceae; genus UBA6055. The sequence goes on from OZ241910.1 coordinate 2,587,699, forward strand.
GGGCTAGACCTTTCGATTATGCCCAGAATGCTTTTTCAAGGTCATCAAATTCTTCAGCCGGGCCTTCAAACTTGTTGCGCCCCAATTCCAATACATAAACATAATCAGCGATTTTGAGCGCTTCGCGGATTTCCTGATCCACCAGCAAAATAGTCAAGCCTTCCTTGTCGCGCAAGTCAACCAGCATCCGATAAACTTCCTCGCTTAACAGCTTCGCCAGGCCGGCCGTGGGTTCATCCACCAGAATAACCTGCGGGTCAGTCATCAGAGTCCGTCCGATTTCTACCATCCGCTGCTGGCCGCCGGACAAGTTCCCCGCGTGCTCGTGCTGTTTTTCGCGCAAAATCGGAAAGCGATGATAATTTTCCTCGATTCTGTCCTCCATGCGAGCCTTGTCATTTCTGAATGTCCACGCGCCCATCATCAGATTTTCGCGCACGCTCATGTGTTTGAAGACACCGGGCTGCTGTGGAATATAGCTAATCCCCTGATTGATCAGTTCATGCGTCGGTGTCCCGGTGACATCTTGGTCGTCAAGCAAGACCTGCCCGCTGTGCGGCTTGAGAAACCCATAAATGGCTTTCAGCAAGGTCGATTTCCCGACCCCGTTCGCCCCCAGAATCGCTGTCAGCTTCCCGTTTTCTGCCTTGAGGTTAAGCCCGCGCAGGATATGCAGATCCGCGTAATAGCCAACATACAGGTCTTTAATCTCGAGCATGGTCTATTCTTCCTCATCCTCACCCAAATAAGCCTCAATCACAGCTGGGTCATTCTTGACATCCTGGGGATCGCCATCAGCGATCAGGGCGCCAAAGTTAAGCACAATCAGCCGTTGGCTTAATTCAAAGACCGCGCCCATATTATGACTGATTAGGATAATGGCTTTGCCATCCTGGTGAACGCGGTGAATATAGTCGTAAATGGTTTCCTGCAAGCGGGGATGAACGCCGGCAAAGGGCTCATCCAGAATAATAACCAAGGGGTCAAGCATCAGCAAGCGCCCCAATTCCAGCAGCTTGCGCTGGCCGCCGCTCAAGGCGCGGCTGTATTCATAGGTCAAGTGGTCGATGGTCAGCAGATTCAGAATGTCATGCGCCCGATCTTCCAGTTCTTTGTGGCGCGCGCGCGGACGAATCGCCAAACCCGGCACCATCATATTTTCCATCACGGTCATGCGCCCCAAAGCCCGTGTGATTTGAAAAGTGCGCCCCAAACCGGCTCGAGTCACATCATAAGGCGCCCGGCCATCAATGCGTCTGCCATTGAGATAAATGGTGCCGCTGCTGGGTTTCAGCATACCGCTCATCAGATTGGTCAGGGTTGTTTTGCCGGCGCCATTTGGGCCAATCAAACCAATAAGCTCCGGCTTGCCGACGGTGAACGATACATGATCGACCGCCTGGTTGCCGCCGAATCGCCGCGACAGCCGGGTTAATTCCAGATGGATATTACTCATCCTGTTCCTCCTGCTTTGCTTTGGTTTTTTCGCCGTCCTCGCGTTTGGAGACAGTTTCCTGCATGACGAGGTCGCGGCCGCTAAACCAATCAATGATCGGATAGAGGAGTCCATTCCGCATATAGCGGAGGGTGAGCACCATCACCAGTCCAAACAGGGCGAACCGCCACGCGCCGGTTTCCCAGACAAAAGCATCCGAACCGTCCGGCAAGGTGAGGCCAAAGGGCAGTGTGATGACCACTTCGCGCATGGCTTCCAGCAAATATCGAGAAACAAAAGCGCCGGCGGCGGCGCCAAGGAGGCTCTCCATGCCGCCAATCACCGCGTAGGCGATGATGAGCGACATCTGCAAAATTTCAAGCTGTTCGGGGATAATCCGTTCCGAGCCCACATCGCTGTAAAAGATGGCGCCGGCAAGCCCCACAATCATGCTGGTGAATACGAAAATCAGGATTTTGTATATGACCACATTGACGCCCAATGCCGAAGCGGCGTCTTCATCTTCGCGCATGGCGCGCAGGAATAAACCAATCCGAGAATTGGCGACCAGATACATCAATCCCAGCGTGACAATCAAAAGCGCAAACATCAGATAATACTCTATCTGCCGCGCCGCATCGACATCGGCTGTATCGATCAGGCGCCGTAGCGACAGCCCATTCGAGCCGCCGGTATAGTCATATTCAGTTAAAGCCACAATGCGAAACAATTCGGAAAAGGCTATCGTGAACAGCGCCAGGTACGATTTGCGTAGCCGCAGCAGCAGCCAGCCAATGATCAGCCCGACCAGCCCGGCAGCCAAGGTCCCGATGATAATCGCGCCAATCGCCGAGATGGATTCTGCCGATATCTCGATGCCGAGCATGGCGAAGATAATCCCGTCGCGGGCGATCAAACCGGCGGCATAGGCGCCGATGCCCATGAATGCCATGTGACCAAAAGAAAACTGCCCGGCAACGCCAGCCAGCAATGCCCAGCTTGATGACATGATGGCATAAAAGAAGCCGCTGATGAACACCGTCTTGGCATAGTTCGATTGAGAGGCGTCGTTGGGAAACCACAGAAAAAACAGGACAATCAGCCCTAGCGCAAGATAACCTAAGCTGCGGCGCCCGATGCTTTTGTCAATGACAGCTTCCAGCCGTTTGAGCCAATCCATGTTTAATGTTCCTCTCTTCCGAAAAGCCCGGTCGGCTTCAAAAGCAGCACCAAGGCGAAGATGACCAAGGCAAACGCTTCTTTATAAGCCGCGCCGCGGCTGGGATCCGGATAACAGCCGGCGCCAAGCGCCTCGACAATGCCAACAATGATGCCGCCGAACAGGGCCCCGGGGACCGAACCCAGGCCGCCAAGCACGACAATCACATAAGAACGTCCGACCATCTCGGCGCCGACCCACGGCACCCAGGCGAAAATCGGAATCAAAGCGGCGCCCGACATCGCCGCCAGCATTGACCCAAGACCAAATGCCAAGGTGTTCATCCTTGTCGGGCTGATGCCGGCGACGGCCGCCGCCTGTTTGTCCTGGCTGGTGGCGCGCAGGGCGCGGCCGGTCCAAGTGCGCTGCAAGAACCACAGCAGAGCGAAAATCAGCGCGATGCCAATCACCATCGCAAAGGCGCGGTCGCCAATAATGTTGATAGGACCAAAGGGCAAGTCTTCGGTAATGTGAACGCGGTCAAATGTGAAGCGGCGGATTTCAATAAAGCGGTCGGTGCGCTGCGGGAAAGGACCAGCGACCGCAAGCGTAGTGTATTCGACAACGAAGCCAAAGCCAAATGTAATCAGGATGGCGTATTCGGCGGCGCGCTCGATGAGTCCGTCGTGCATCGGCTTGAGAAAAACGCGTTCAAACAATGCGCCCATCGCAAACACAATCACCCCGGCGACCGGAATGCCCCATATCGGGTTAATCACCACCTCGGTGCCGGTTAAGTCGCTTAAAATTCGAGCGCCGTGCAGCAGAAAATAGAAAGAAAAATATCCGCCGACCATGTAAAGCTGACCGTGCGCGAAGCTGATGATCCCCAGAACGGAATAGATGAGCGTCAGACCGACAGCCATCAGAGAATAAATCGCGCCGATAACGACGCCATTGGCTGTTTGCTGTGTCAAATAGGTAAGCTGATACGGGGCTTGCACACAGAGATTGGTCGGATTTTGGATGGCGAACAGGGTATAAATCTGCCACGCGCCCAAGCTGCCGAGCGTAATCATCCAGTCGCGGTTGACTTTCGGGGTATAGTTCCACATTAAGCCGAAAATGAGCGGGCCAATGGCGAATCCGCCCAAAGCGGCGGCGGTGAGCACATTGCTGTCATCGGCATCGACATCATGGTAATGACGCGGAATAAAATAGGCCGCCAGCGCCGCCCAAAGCGGGCCCGCCAGAATCAGCCATAACGCCGATGGCAGGTTGGGATCAACGATCCTGACGAGAACCTGCGACGAAAGGAAAACCGCCAGCAGCACCCCGGCGGCTAATGTGGTGCGCCGAATCAGCTTGGGTTCAAAATAGAACAGCCCGACGCCCAGCGGACCCAAGGCAAAGCCGCTGATGACCCCGGCGATCTGCAGCTTGGTGATGGCAGCGGCGCCCTCGTTCTCTTGCTCCGGCTCGCGGCCGACGCCCGGCAAAACCATCAGCCCGACCACTGCCCACAGGGGCCCGGCGAGCAGGAGCCATAAGACAAAGAGCGTATCATGAATGATCATAATGATGTTCCCTGATAAATGAACCAGGGGGCGGGCAAAATGCCCACCCGCCTTGACTGACGATTATTTCAGACTTGAACCTTGAACATCCATTAGGGCGATGTCCCCGGCATGATATAGGCCGAACCATGCGTCTGATAGACTTCGGGATACACGACCGCAGCGTCCAGGGCGCTTTGACCCTGCTCGAAGTATTGCATCACGGTCACAATCGGATCAGGCCACTGATGCCACATATAAGTCGGCGTGCCTTCGGGAAGCTCTGGATTGTGGCTGCCATAGGTGAAGTAGTAGCGGCCTTGCGACAAGGCGATGTCGGCGGTTTCGATAGCCGCGGCGATGGCATCGGCGTCGGTATAGCTGCCGGCGCGTTCCATGGCATCCGCCATCAGCCAAACGCTGTCATAAGATGCCATCCCAAAGCTGGGAATGATATCGCCAAATTCCTCTTCATACTTCGCGTTCAACTCAATCGCGGTGTCGTTGAACAGGCTGGGGATGATGCCAACGCGGTTGAAGGCGCAGTAATTGCCATCAGGGACGGTTGCCCAGTACTGTTCCGACTGGAAGGCGATCTGGTTGGTGACGCAGATGGTGTCTTCGGTCGGCGCAATGCCGAGTTCAGCCATTTGCTGGGTGAGGTTGAAGGAGGTTTCGCCAGTGACCACAATGCGGATGGCATCGGGCGCCTGCGGCCGCGCCTGAATGCGGCTTAGTATCGGGACAAAATCTTCGGTGCCCAGTTCAACATCCAGCTGCTCGACGCTGACGCCGGCCGCTTCCAGCCGCGCCTGCTCGTCGGCGGCCGCCGGCTGACCATAGTCGGTATTTTCGACAATCAGGACGACGTCTTCGGCGCCGAGAGCAATCAGCCAGTCGGTCACCACGCTGCCGACCATGGAACTGGAGGGCGAAACGCGGAAGATATAATCCACGCCATCTTCAATCCGCGGCGGGGCGCCATCGTATTCAATAATGCCGTTCGCGCTTACATTGTCGTTCCACGGCTCCGAGAACACGGTCGGGATTTGATTCTCCTGCATGATGCCCATCGTCGCCAAACCCACGGCGCTGTGATAGACACCTACCATACCTTTGGCGTCATTTTCCAAAATCAGCCGTTCGGCAACAGCCTGACCCCGTTCGGGGCTGCCTTCAGAATCGCCGGTGATCACTTCAATTTGATAATTCACCCCATCAATTTCAAGGCCGCAGTCGGCATTAATATCGGCCGCCGCCTGACCAAATGCCCAATCCATAGCCACGCCGCCGGCAACCGCGCCCGGCGCCGACATGGGGGCAATGCCGCCGAAAGTAATGACCTCTTCGGCGAACTCACAATGGCCATCGGCATGGATCATGCTCATGGGCATCAGGGCGATCATCACAAAAATAGTGATAAGGCTTAAAATCAGTGATTTTCGTTTCATCATCATGCTTCTCCTAAGACGTCTAAATAATAGAATCTGACAATGGCGCATGGTCACAGGCAAAACAAGCCGTGAATTGCGACGCACAATATAAACATTAACCCGCGCCGTCGATATTGTCAAGCAAATGCCAAGAGACCAACCTGCGCCTTCTTGACGGGGGCAGTCTAATGATAAAATACATCCGAGCGGCTTGTTTCTTAACATAAGGGAGAATATCATGTTTGCCGGTCGTCGTTACACGCTGTTGCTGGCTGCTGCCGCGGCGCTGGGCGCGGGCATGGTTCTGCTGCACGGGACCGCCTATGGGCCCGGGCTGCATTTTGACTCGGTCTTATACGTTCTCGCATCCCGCAGTATGCTGGCTGGGGAAGGGTTTGGGCCGCTTCCACCTAAACCGCCGCTGTACGCTGTCATGATGGCGGCGCCGGGCATGCTTGGGATAGACCCCCACGCCGTTGCCGGCCCGCTCAATGCGCTTGTGTTTGGTCTGACCATCTTCGTCGCCGGGCATTGGCTGCGGCAGCGCATCGCATCCCGCCTGCTGGCTCTGTGGGGCTGTTTGGCGGTCGCCTCGGCGCCGCCTCTGGTCTCGGTCTCGTCGTGGGCGCTGTCGGAACCGACCTTCATCCTCTTTGTTACGCTGGCGCTGTTTTCTATGGAGCGGTACCTGCGCGAAGGCAAACGCGCCGCGCTGATTTGGGCGGCGCTGCTGACGGCTTTGGCTTGCGTGACGCGGCGCATCGGTCCTACCCTGATCATGACCCTGCTACCGCTCCTGCTGCTTCAGCCGGGCGCGCCGCTGCTGGGGAAGGTGAAGCGCGGCGCGGTATTCGCGCTGATTGCCGTCACCCCATTCAGTCTGTGGATGCTGTATAACCTGGCGGCTTCCGGATTCCTTTTTGGCTCTCCTGAATCCGGTTCTCTTGAAGGCTACAACACCCTGCACCGGACTCTGAATGTGCTGCTGATTGAGCTAGCGGAGTGGCTCCTGCCTAATCCGCCGGCGGACGAGGGGCAGTGGTATGCAGTGGCGCTGGGTGCGACGGCGCTGGGCGCCGCCGGCCTATTCGCGCTGGCGGCCGCCGTCGCGTTTGTGTTCATTCACACATACCGCAAGCCGGCATTGCGGCGCAGCTGGATTTTCTTTTGTCTGCATGGCGGTTTTGCACTGGTCTATCTCATCTTAATTGTGGTAGCGTCAGAAGTATGGTGGGTTAATATCGGGTGGACGAACAGGAGATATTGGGCGCCGGCGTATATTCCACTGCTCTTCGCCCTGGTCTTTCTGCTGGATCGCCTGCTGCTTTGGCTGCGGCAGCGGTCTTGGGCAAGAAGCGCGGTGATTAGAACATTTGTATGGGGGGGGGCGATTCTGCTTTTCATCTGGCTCGGCAATAACGTCAGATTGAATGGACTGACGATCATCCGAGCCAACAGCAGCGAAGCCGGACACCTTGACCGCGGCTATGCGGCGCCGGCGTGGATAAACGATGTGACGCGCTTCATCCGCGAAGAGCAGCTGGAGGGCATCATCATCGCCAACAAGGATACAAGCCTGGACATTCACACCGACCCCGCCAAGATCGCTGCCGTTCGTCCTATGCCTTGGCGGCTGAAGAAGCTGCAGCAGGCCATCGAGCGGGCTGTCGCTGTGGACGATACGTATCTGGTCGTTTTCAATGACACCATCCCGATGACTCCTTTTCCCCCAAGGGACTATGGGCTTGCCGAATTGGAAGCCATGCCAGAATTGGAACGGCTGGCGCAGCTGGACAGCGGCATCATTTTTCGGGTCAATCGATATCGAACCGAGGGGGCGGGCGACTAGCCGCCAAGGGGCGGGGCATCAACGCATCAACATCCGATTTTGCTGTGTCCGCTGCATTCACCACTTCCCAACCCGCGCCTTTTTGACGGAGGCAGTCTAATGATAAAATACATCCGAGCGGCTTGTTCTTTAACATAAGGGAGAATATCATGTTTGCCGGTCGTCGTTACAACCTGTTGCTGGCTGCTGCCGCGGCGCTGGGCGCGGGCATGGTTCTGCTGCGCGGGGCCGCTTATGGAGCCGGACTGCACTATGACTCTATGCACTACATATCGTTCAATGAAAGCCTGATGGCCAGGTCTGGTCAACCGCCGCTGTATTCAGCGCTCCTGGCGGTGGGCAGTCTCTTTTCTGGGCTTGACCCGCATGCTGCCGCCGGTCCGCTCAATGCGCTTCTGTTTGGTCTGACCATCTTCGTCGCCGGACACTGGCTGCGGCGGCGCATCGCATCCCGCCTGCTGGCTCTGTGGGGCTGTTTGGCAGTCGCCTCGGCGCTGCACTTGACCTCGGTCGCGTCGTGGGCTTTGTCGGAACCGGCCTTCATCCTCTTCGTCACGCTGGCGCTGTTTTCTATCGACCGGTACCTATGCGAAGACAAACGCGCCGCGCTGATTTGGGCGGCGCTGTTCATCGCTCTGGCTTGCCTGACGCGGAACATCGGTCTCATCCTGGTCATCATTCTGCTGCCATTCTTGCTGCTTCAGCCGGGCACGCCGCCGCTGGAGAAGGTGAAGCGCGGCGCGGTATTCGCGCTGATTGCCCTCATGCCAGTCAGTCTGTGGCTGCTGCGTAACCTGCTGCTTGCCGGCTTCCCTTTCGGCATTGCGAATCCTCCTTGGGGCAACTCTACCCTGCATCGGAATCTGAATGTGCTGCTGATTGAACTAGCGGAGTGGATCCTGCCTAATCCACCGGCGGACGAGGGGCAGTGGTATGCAGTGTCGCTGGGTGCGACGGCGCTGGGCGCCGCCGGCCTATTCGCGCTGGCGGCCGCCGTCGCGTTTGCCTTCATTCGCACCTACCGCAAGCCGGAACTGTGGCGCCGCTGGAGCTCCTTCTGTCTGCATGGCGGTTTTGCTCTGGTCTATCTCATCTCAATCATTATAGTGTCGAAGTTATGGCATCTTGATATCGGGTGGACGAACAGGAGATATTGGGCGCCGGCGTATATTCCACTGCTCTTCGCCCTGGTCTTTCTGCTGGATCGCCTGCTGCTTTGGCTGCGGTCGCGGCCTTGGACGGAAAGCGCAGTAATTAGAACATTTGCGCGGGTGGGGCCGGCTGTGCTTGGCATTCTGCTTTTCATCTGGATTGGCTACAACGTTGGGTTGAACTGGCTGGCTGTCATCCGCGACAACGATGTCGGAGCCAAGCATCTTGACAAGGGCTATGCGGCGCCGGCGTGGCGGGATAACGATGTGATCCACTTCATCCGCGAAGCGCAGCTGGAAGGCGCCATCATCGCCAACCGGCATGTCAATGTGTACTTTCACACCGACCCCGCCAAGATCCACGCTGTTCATCCTTTGGCTAGAAGGATGGATAAGCTGAAACAAAAAATCGAACAGGTTGCAGCTGTGGACGATGCGTATCTGGTTGTTTTCAATGACACCATTCCGATGACTCCTCTTCCACCAAGGGACTTCGGGCTTGCCGAATTGGAAGCCATGCCAGCGTTGGAACGGCTGGCGCAGCTGGACAGCGGCGTCATCTTTCGGGTCAATCGGTATCGAGCGGCGGGTGACTAGCCGCTAAGGGGGATTCAACGCATAAAACATCCGATTTTGCCGCGTCCGCTGTATGCTCGCTTTTCTTGAATGAATCCATATCGGCGCCGGCGGCTGAAGCGCATGATTGGGTGGGTGCGAATTGTCAATAATTAGATGAGGTTATCAAAATGAGCGACTTAACGATTGGCTGCGCGCTTTGGACCTTGGGTCCGACGCCAGACGTAAAGACCTTGGCGCAGCACATGGAAACAGCCGCCGAAATCGGCTGTACATCGGTGCAGCCCTGGATTGTCAACGTGGAATACACCCCCTGCATACTCGACCCCGAAGTTGGCGCCGCTGCCGACCGCCGCGAAATCAGGGCCATCGCCGAGTCGCTGGGCTTGTCCTTTAGCGGCTTTTGCGCCCAGCTGCAAGGAGCGGTGACTTATGGCGGCCTGGAAGAAAGCGAAGGCTTGCAGTGGCGGATTGACAAGACCAAGCAAGCGCTGACCACGGCTGCCGAATTGGGCGGCGACATCGTAACGACCCATGCCGGTGTTTTGCCGGACGATTCGTCCGCGCCCGCTTATCAAACAATGTTGGGTTCCGTCGCCGAAATCGCGGCATACGCCCAGCAGCTAGGCGTCTATTTCGCGCTGGAGACCGGTCAAGAATCGCCGCAGACGCTCAAAACGTTTATCGAAACCGTTGACAATCCCTGGCTCAAGGTGAATTACGACCCCTGCAATCTGCTGCGATTCGGCTCGCAGGCCGGCGCCATACAAGGGGTGCGTATCCTCGGCGACAAAATTGTGCATACCCATGCCAAAGACTGGAATCCAGCGACAAAACGCGCCACCTGCGGCGAAGGCTTGGTGCCTTGGGCGGGGTATATCCAAGCCCTTAAAGACATCGGGTATGCCGGTGTACTCGCCATTGAAGACGAGACCGGCAACGCCGACATGATAGGCTCGATTGGGCGCAGCTATGCCTTTTTGCAGGGGGTTTTGGATGATTAATGTCGGGATTCTGGGGGCCGGCGGCATTGCCGCTTTAAGCCATCTGCCGGAAATCGCCCAGGTTGAGGGCATGCAGGTCGCGCATATTTGCGGCCGGCGCGAAAGTCGGCTGCGTTTATTGTGCGACCGCTTTGCTGTGCCGCGCTTTTCTACAGATTGGCGGGACTTGCTCAATGACGATGATTTGGATGCCGTCATCGTCGCCTTGCCGCCGCCGCTTCATGCCCAAGCCGGCCTGGCTGTCCTGAAACGGGGGCTTCATCTGTTCATGCAGAAACCGCTGTGTACAGCGATTGAAGCGGCGAATCAACTGGTGTCGGCGAGCGAATCGCGCCCTCATCAAATCGTCTACTGTCTCCCATCGTGCGCCGCCGCGGTTTATGAAATGCGGCGGCGGCTTGCGGCCGGCGCCATCGGAAAAGTATCCGCCGCCTTGGCGCGGCACAGCCACGGCGGCCCGGAAGTCTATTATGCCGAGGTGGCCGACGCCTTTAACGAGCCGCGAATGGAAGCTGATTTCTGGTTCTTTGATGCCGATGCCGCCGGCGCCGGCGCCCTGATGGATATGGGCGTCTATGCGATTGCGGCGCTGGTTGCCTTGCTGGGAACAGTCAGACAAGTGACGGCGCGGATGACCACCGTCGCCAAACCCACCGCGCTCGAAGATACGGCCACCTTGATTCTGGATTTTGCGAACGGCGCCTTGGGCACGGCTGAAACCGGCTGGTGCGACCCCGCCAGGTCATCGTTTTTGCGCGTGCATGGCACAGCCGGCAAGCTGGTGCAAGCCGGCGATAAAATCCAGCATATTCGTCCGAGTTCAACTGACCGCGAATGGGCGCCGCCGATTGTTGAATCGCTTTCCCCGGCGCCGGTGTTCAATCAGCATGAAGAATGGCTGCATTGCATCGAAACCGGATCTCAACCAGAAGTTTCCAATATCTGGGCGGCGCGTCACATCACCGAAATTATGCTGGCGGCAATGGCTTCCAATCAAATGGGACGGTCTGTCGCCGTCCAGTCGATAGCCGCGCCGCCGAATAAGCGCCGGCTATAGCTCCGCTTGCAGCGCAGTAAATGACAGGGGCGGTAACATCAACTCGGCTTTGCCATCCATGATCCTAGGCGCATAAATCGCCCTGGGCACAAGCTGATGCGGATCCTCCCAACTGTTGGCGGCTTTGGGGTTGGTTCCCGAAAGCCGCTGCGCCGAAGTGATGCGTCTTGGCTGGGCATCCTGCCAGTGGATGACAAGCGGCAGCCGTTCGGTTTGGCTGCGGTTGACGATGAAAATCGAGTTCATCCCAGCGGCGGCATCATGGGCTGAAGATACATCCAGCAGCGGCATGCTCCCGAACTGTTTGGTTTCATACCTTGGCGCGTCCACAGTCAAATCCAGCGAGTTCCCGCGGGCCATTTGGCTGAAGAGCAGGAGCGGATAATAGATGGACTGTTTCAGCAGGGCATCCCGCGTGGTGAGAATCGGCGCGATCACATTGACAATTTGCGCCAGACAGGCGATTTTCAGCACATCTGATTTGCGTAGAAAAACATTAAGCCACTGCGCTACCACCAGCGCGTCTTCCAGGTTGTAGATTTCTTCGATAAGGTGCGGGGCTTCGGTCCAGCCGCCGCGCATCTGCTCGTTTTGATGGGTCCGGTACCACACATTCCATTCGTCCCACGAAAGATAAACCTCGCGGCTGGAGCGATGTTTGGCTTTGACATAACGCAGGACGCCGGCAAGGGTATCCACAAAATCCTCAAATTCGGCGCTTAGCGCCAGATAACTGCCGCTGTCATCGGCATGATTGCTTGCGTAATAGTGCATCGAATGATAATCCACCTGTTCCCAGCACAACTCCAGCGCAACGCGGTCCCACTCTGGATAACTGGGCATATTGGGGTTTGATGAGCCGCAGAGAACAAGCTCAATATCGCGGTCGTGCAAGCGCATCATCTTGGCGGCTTCGCGCGCCCTTTTTCCATATTCGACCGCATCGAGATGGCCGATTTGCCAGAATCCATCCATTTCATTTCCCAAGCACCAGTATTTGACATGATACGGGTCGCCGCTGCCATATTTGGCGCGCAGGTCACCGTATTTTGTGCCGGCCGGCGCATTGCAGTATTCGACCAGATTGGCGGCATCCTGAATGCTGCCGGTGCCCATGTTGACGCCCATCATCGGCGCGGCGTCAATCTGCTGGCAAAAATGGATAAATTCATCGGCGCCGAACTGATTGGTCTCAATCGATTGCCAGGCGAGATCGCGGCGGCGCGGGCGCTGGTCTTTTGGCCCAATGCCATCTTCCCATGAATAGCCGCTCAAGAAGTTTCCCCCTGGATATCGCATGGCGCGGTAGTTCAGTTCGCGCAGCGCCTCCAGAACATCTCGACGCAATCCGTTTTCATCGGCATGGGGCGAGGCTGGATCATAGATGCCCTCATAAATACAGCGCCCCATGTGTTCGGCAAATCCGCTGAACAGCAAGGGCGAAATGGCGCTGATGACGCGTTTGGTGTCAATGTAAATGTGCGAAGTGGCTGATTTAGTCATTATGGATTCACTCTTTTTCATTGAATCTGGATATGGGCAGGCTGGCTGTGGTTCAATGCACAGTCTGTAACCTCGGTTGAGCCGAGCTTCTGCATATTTTACCTTATTCATCGCCGGCTGCAAACTCAATCGGGACAAATGCAGGTCAATCGCACTAAAGTGGACACAGATGATTCAGCGTTCAGACGCCGCGGCATGCTCTGATGGCTGATGGTGAGGCTGCATGCCCGCAAAAAATTGGCGGCGAATGGCAGCGCAGGACAGTTTAATGACCGAGTCTCGGCAAGTTTCGGCAGCTAAAAATAAAGCGAAAGACCCCGAACAGCCTTATTTGAACTATAAAAGCCCTTTCTGATTGATAAAAGCGTATTGAATGCCCCAATCATCTGAAAAACGTCTCCCTTCGCGCCGCCTGAATGCTGTTAATCCGCTATAATCATGGGCAGTCTATCCTGGAGACGTTCACATGAAACGGCCCAACATACTCATCTTCTATACCGATCAGCAGCGATGGGATGCGCTGGGCGCAAATGGCAATGCCGAAATCCACACCCCCAATCTTGACGCGCTCGCTGCGGCCGGCGTGAATTTTTCTCATCATTTTGTACAGAATCCGGTCTGTATGCCCAGCCGAATCAGCATGCTGTCGGGACAGTATCCCTCGACTCTCGGCATTACCCAGATGGGCGTTCCCGTGCCGCCGGACACCTTGACCTTGCCGCGCATTCTGAAGCCCTATGGCTATCGCACGGCTAACATCGGCAAGCTGCACTTTTTGCCGCATGCCAACCGCGACCACCGCCGGCCGCATCCGGATTACGGCTTTGACCATCTTGAAATCGCAGACGAGCCGGGGGTTTATGAAGATGCCTACCGCGCTTGGGTTCGAAAGCAGGCGCCTGAACAAATGGACAAAATCAGCGCCGGCATCCCGCCCGCAGCCCGCGTTTGGTATCGTACGATGAACATTGAAGATACGGTTGTTCATCGAGGAGACGCGGAAGGCCGCCATGATTTCAAAGCCGGGATTCCCTTTGCGGCCGATGACCATCTCACCCATACTGCTTTTGTCGCCGCCCAAACGATTGAGTTCATTCAGCAGCAGAGTCCCTTTTTATGTATCGCCGGTTTCTATTCGCCGCATGCGCCTTGGGTTGTCCCGCAAAAATACCTGGATTTATATGACCCGGACACCTTGTCCGCGCCGGCATTTCCAGCGCATATCGACCGCCAGCGTCCGACCGACCCCTCGCAGCGGTTTTCGGATGCCCAGCTTCGCCTGGCGAAACGCGGTTATTATGCTATGATTAGCGAGGTGGATGATTATGTTGGACAAATCCTCGCCGCTTTGGAAGCCTGCGGACAGCGCGAAAACACTATCCTAGTCTTCACCTCGGATCATGGCGAATGGCTGGGTTCGCACCTTCGTTATGGCAAAGGCTATCCGGCTGACGATGCCGTCAGCCGCGTGCCGCTGATTATTTCAGCGCCGAATGGAAAACCGACGCAGCGGTACGATGGCATCGTCGAAGCGGTTGACATTGTGCCAACGCTGCTGTCGCTTGCCGGCATTCAGCCGCCGCCGTCGCTGCAAGGCAGCAGCCGGGCAGATTGTGTCTTTGGCGCCGCTGAAGTCGATGAACGCACAGCCTTAACCGAAGGCGCGGGCTGGAAGTGCCTGCGAACACCGACATACCGCTATCTGATCCACGCGGACGGCCGCGAGGCGCTTTGGCATCTTGAACTTGACCCTGAAACTTATCGCGATGTTTCAAGCCATTCGGGCTATCAGCCGGCTTTGGCAGAATGCCGCCGGCTCTTGTTAACTCGGCTGGTCTCGATGGAACGGCCGCTGCCTCGAGCCTGGACGTATTAACCGCCGCTTAGCGGGCTGGGAAGCAGGGGCGCCTGGGGACGCACAATCTGGCGCCGTTCGGGTGTCAGGCGGTCGATCAATGCCGGCGAAACCTGATAGCCATGACGGAAGCTGCCCCATGAGGGCCCATAGCGAAAAACGATGATGCGGCGGTCACCGGGGTTGACCCGTTTCGCCGACCCATGCGAAAGCGCATCGACAAAAAGAAGCGCATCCCCGGCATCCATCTGGATTTCGACAGCCCCTTCCACCTTGTCCACCGATGGCTCTTCGCCCCGCATTTGGTATTTGGCGTAATCAGGATGCGGGAAGTGCGCCTTGTGGCTGGCGGGAATCACCATGGTGGCGCCGTCTCCCGCGCCGATGTCGGTCAATGCCATCAGGATGTTGATTTGCCCGCAATGAAAAGCGCCGTTGTAAAAACGAAATTGAGTCCGTTTGGTGCCTTCGTGACCGCCGGAGTGCAAGCCTATCGCCTCGCCCGGGCCGCGTATGTTGGCGAAGCATTCGTCGATGAACAAAGGTCCATGATTATAATCAAAAGTGCCGCCGCCGCCGACAAAGCATTTGACCTTCTCAATCCAGGCGGGATGATCAATCAGCCTTTCGAAGGGCTCGCCGCCTTCATAAATCTGCTGGAGGTTAAGCCCATCGTCATCGCCGTAATTATGTCCATGAACATAGCCCTTCCATTCGCCCGGCTCAATCGGCAGCAGCCTGTCGATAGCGGCATGGATCTCGGCGACTTCCTCGCTTGACAGCGCGCCTTTAAGCAGCAGGAATCCATTCAAGTCAAAAAAATACTTTTCTCTTTCAGAAACCGTCATTTGCTCTCTCCTAAACATACGAACTGGATTGTGCTGAAAAACGGCCGCCGGCGAGTTTCACCCTGCGCCCCCGACTTTTTGATGATGGGTGCGATGATAACGGATTATCCGATATTTGCCACCAATTTGACAGCGGCTTCCGATTGAGGTTAAACTAAGCTGCGCTTGAGACAGAACGGAAATGATGTATGACGGCAGCAGCGCGAATCGCGCTCATCACGGGGGCTGGCTCCGGTATCGGTCGGGCGACCGCGGTTGCCATGTGGCAAGCCGGCTATTCGCTTGTGCTGGCGGGCCGCCGACAAGAAACACTTCAGCAAACCCTTGCCGCTGCCGCCGTCGCCGCCGACCGCGCTTTGATTGTCCCGACCGATGTAAGCGATTTTCAGGCGGTGCGCCGTCTGTTTGCCATGACCAAAGCCAGATACGGCCGGCTGGATGTCCTGTTTAACAACGCTGGCATCGCCGCCCCGCCGCTGGCGTTGGAAGACCTTAGCGAAGAACAATGGTCAGCTGTGGTCGCGGTCAACTTGAATGGCGCGTTCTTTTGTACCCAATCGGCCTTCAAAATGATGAAATCCCAGCGGCCCCGCGGCGGGCGAATCATCAATAACGGCTCGATTTCAGCCCATGTCCCGCGGCCCAACTCGGCGCCCTATACCGCCGCCAAGCACGCCATGACCGGCTTGACCAAATCCACCGCGCTGGATGGCAGACCCTTCGATATCGCCTGCGGCCAGATTGACATCGGCAACGCCAGCACCGATATGACCGCCAAAATGGCGCCGGGCGCGCCGCAGGCGGACGGCTCAATGGCGGTTGAACCCACGATAGATGTACAGCACGTCGCCGACGCGGTCGTCTATATGGCGAACTTGCCTTTGAGCGCCAATGTCCCCTTTATGACGGTGATGGCGGCCGGAATGCCTTACATCGGGCGCGGCTGATATCGAAAGGCGAGATAATGAATGCTCTGGTGTTTATGACGGCGGTTGAACTTGCATCCAAAATCAGGCGGCGCGAGCTTTCGGCGGTCGAGGTTCTGACGGCGCATATCGAACAGATTGAGACGCTTAATCCGACCTTGAACGCCATTGTGACCTATACGCCCGAATTGGCTGTGGACATGGCCAAACAAGCCGATGAACGGCAGGCGCGCGGCGATGAGTTGGGGCTGCTGCATGGCTTGCCGATGGCTCATAAAGACCTGTTTGAAACCCAAGGCATCCGCACGACTTTTGGCTCGCCGCTCTTTCGCGGTTATGTGCCGGAATCGGATGACTTGATTATCCAACGGCTGAAGCAGGCCGGCTGTGTCAGCCTGGGCAAAACCAATGTGCCCGAGTTTGGCGCCGGCTCGCATACCTTCAATTCGGTGTTTGGCGCCACGCGCAATCCCTACGATCTGTCAAAGTCCTGCGGCGGCAGCAGCGGCGGCGCGGCGGTTGCGCTGGCGGCCGGCATGATGCCGCTTGCCGACGGAAGCGATATGGGCGGCTCCCTGCGTAATCCAGCCAGTTTTTGCAATGTCGTCGGTTTGCGGCCGTCGCCGGGCAGGGTGCCGCAATACCCTAAATTGAACGCCTGGGCGCCCTTGTCGGTCGATGGCCCCATGGCGCGCACGGTGCAGGATGCCGCGCTGATGATGACGGCCATCGCCGGCTATGACCCGCGTTCGCCCATCGCCATCCATCAGCCCGCAGCCGCCTTTGCCCAAGCCTTGGCGCGCGGCTTTACCGACGTGAAAATCGCCTGGAGCCCAAACCTGGGCGAATTGGAGCTTGACCCGCAGGTTGTCGCCGCCATCGAAAAACAGCTGCCGATATTTAGCGATTTGGGCTGCCATGTCGAAGCCGCGCATCCCGATTTTCGAGATGCTTATGATATCTTCCAGACCTTGCGCGCCTGGAACTATGAGCTTGCGTTTGCGGATCGCTTTGCCGAATTCGGCGAGGAGGCCTTTAAGGAAACCATCCAATGGAACGCCGAGCGCGGCCGAGCGTTAAGCGCCGGGCAGATTAGCCGCGCCGAAGCCAAACGCACCGAACTGTATTATCGCGTGCGAACGTTTATGGACACTTATGAATACCTGCTGCTGCCAACGGCTCAAGTGCCGCCTTTCCCCATCGAATGGGAATACCCGCGCAAAATCAATGACCAAGCCATGACCACCTATATCGACTGGATGATGACCTGCGCTTACATCACCGTGACTGGCCTGCCGGCGATTTCGGTGCCCAGCGGCTTTACCGCCGCCGGCTTGCCGATTGGGCTGCAAATCGTTGGACGTCCCCATGCTGATTTTGAAGTCTTGCAGCTGGCGTATGCCTTCCAGGAGGCGACCCAATTTCATCAGCAAAAGCCTTTCATCGCTGACGAATCGGCTGGATAAGCTGTGATTTCGCCGGCTGTGTCTTTGGCGGGAGCGCCGTTTTGGAACTGAATGCGATGAACTGGCTGCTGGCGCTGCTGCCAGTGCTGACCGTATTGATCTTGATGGTCGGTCTTGGCTGGGGCGGCAGCCGCGCCGGTTCAGCCGGCTTCGCGGCGGCGCTGGGTTTGTCCCTGACGGCCTTTGGCGGTAACGCGCCGTTGATTCTGGTGGCGGTTGGCAAGTCCATTCTGCTGGCAGTCGATGTCCTGTATATTATCTGGATGGCGCTCTTTTTTTACGGCGTGACCAACGAAGCGGGCATGGTGGCCTTGTTTGGGCGCAGTCTGCCGCGGCTGACTGCGGACCGCGCGGCGCAAAGCCTCTTGATTAGCTGGGTGTTTGTCTCCCTCTTGCAGGGGGTTGGCGGGTTTGGCGTGCCAGTCGCCGTGGTGGCGCCGCTGCTGGTCGGGCTGGGTTATACAGCCAAGCAGGCGGTCATCATGGCATCGCTGGGACATGGCTGGGCGGTGACCTTTGGATCGCTTGGAACTTCATTTGTGGCTTTGACCGCCGTCACCGGTTTGCCCGGCGGAGTTTTGGCGCATGATGCCGCCCTTGCCCTTGGTCTGGCATGCCTGATTAGCGGCGCCTTGGTCGCCTGGGTCAGCGCCGGCGCCGCCGGGCTGCTGCGCTCCATGCCCATGCTTTTGATCCTGGGCGCGGTGATGGGCATCGCGCAGTGGTGGGCTGCGACCAGCGGGATGTGGGTGCTTGGCGCGACATCGGCGGCCTTGGCCGGCGCCGTTGCCGGCGTCTTGTATGTGCTGTCGCCGTTTCATCGCGGCAAACCCAAACCAGCCAAAAAAACGCCGAGCGGCCGGCGGCGCCGTTTGACGCTGGCTTTGGCAGCTTATGTCATTTTGCTGGCGCTGGCGTTTTCCATCAACCTGATCGCGCCGCTTGACCGCCTGATGGACACCCTCTTGATTCAGATTCAATTCCCGGCGGTCGCGACCTCATTGGGCTGGCAAGTGCCGCCGGAAGCCGGGCGCAAAATCAGTGTCTTGGGCCATCCAGGCGCCATTCTGTTTTATGCGGCCGTGATGTCATTCCTGCTTTATCAAAGGCTCGGCTGCTATCAGCATCGGGCTGTCTGGGGCGAAATCTGGGGCAAAGTGCGCCAATCAGCCGTCAAGCCAACGATATCGATTCTGGCGCTGGTGGCGATGGCTTCCTTGATGACTCACAGCGGCATGACTCAAATCATCGCGCGCGGCCTTAGCCAAGCCTTCAGCGATGCCATGTATCCCCTGTTCGCGCCCTTTATCGGCGCCTTGGGCGCCTTTATGACCGGCAGCAATACCAATTCCAATGTCGTCTTTGGCGCCTTGCAGCAGGAGACGGCCGAACTGCTTGGCTTGACCGTTCCGATTGTGCTGGCGGGACAAACGGCGGGGGCATCGCTGGGGAGTGTCCTGGCGCCGGCTAAAATCATTGTCGGATGCAGCACGGTGGGGCTTAGCGGCGAGGAAGGCCCGGTCATCAGGCGAATGCTGCTGCTGGGCTTGATTCCGGTCGTGTTTGTCGCTTTGCTGACCTTGGTCAGACTGTCAGGCGCATAATGAACGCGATGCCCAAGCGGCGGCGATAATGAATGGCGCGGTAACGATGACCGCGGTTAACATACTCCTTGCTTGCCGCGGGTTTCACAGGGAGGCTTTATGCGGTTTCGGCGCGTCGATAAATCTAGCACGCTGTCATTGAACGAAAGATGCATCCGCCTGGAACGAGCCGGGCGGGAAGTCTGCAAATTTGGCTTTGGCGAATCGCCGTTTTCGCCGCCGCCGCGTGCGCGCGCGGCTTTGCAGGCTGCCGGCTATCGAAAAGATTATACGGCGGTGGCGGGTTTGCCGGTGCTGCGGCAGAAAATCGCCGCGTTTCATCATCAAGCCGATGGTTATCCCATTGCTGCCGAACAGGTGCTCATCGCGCCCGGCACCAAGCCCCTGCTCTATAATTTGATGCAGGCTTTTAGCCAAGCCATCGTCTTCCTGCCGGCGCCTGGATGGGTGTCGTATGCGCCGCAGGCTCGGCTCGCCGGTCATGCCGTCGTTCGGATTCCGACATCCTATCAAGATCGCTGGCGCGTTGCCCCCTCGGCCTTGGACAAGGCGCTGTCACAGCGCGTCGGGTCGGACAAGCATAAACTCATGGTTTTGAATTATCCAGGCAATCCTGATGGTTTAACCTATTCCCGCATGGAATTGGCGGCATTGGCGGCAGTCTTCAAAAAGCACGGCCTGTGGGTTATTTCGGATGAAATCTACGGCTTGCTGCATCATCAGGGTCAGCATATTTCGCTGGCAAGCGTCTATCCGCAGCGGACGCTGGTCACGACCGGTTTGTCGAAATGGTGCGGCGCCGGCGGCTGGCGATTGGGCGCATTGATTTTGCCGCCGGATGCGCCTGTCGGCCTGTATGATGCCTTGGTCGGACTGGCTTCGGAAACCTATTCCTGCGCTCCCGCGCCAATTCAGGCGGCAGCGATGCGCGCCTATGAATTGGATGCCGAACTGCGTCGCTTTCTGACCGGGCAGCGCCGAATCCTGGCGGCGGTCGGGCAGGTGATTCACGCCGAGCTTGTCGGGCGGGGCCTTCGCGTGCATCCGCCGCAAGGGGGATTTTATCTCTTGCTGGACTTCAGCCCATTTGCCGCTGCGTTGGCAGGCCGCGCCATAGTGACTGACTGGCGGCTTTGTGAACGGCTGCTTGCCGACATCGGGGTGGCTTTGCTGCCGGGCAGCGCGTTTGGAATGCCGCCCGATGCGCTGACAGCGCGGCTGGCTTATGTCGATTTTGATGGCGCGGCCGCGCTGGACGATTGGGATTCTTTTGATGATGCCCGCGCGCGGACTTGCGCCGCCAAAATGCTGGCTGGCATCGACAGGCTGGGAGATTGGCTGCCCTAACTGAAGAACAGTAATGAAACACTTAGCAGCAGCAGGGGAATCATCATCAGCCACTCGAAGGTCTGCTGATTGATGCGCGCAATCAAGGCGCGCGCCAAAACAATCGCAATCGGAATCAGGATGAATACCCAGCCGATATTAAGCAGTTTGGGGATATCGAGTATGCCGATGTTCATAAATCCCGGCAATTTCGCCAGATTGATGATGGCGAAAAATATCGTGGTCGTGCCGACGAATCGGCGCGGCGTCATCTTGGGCTGCAACAGCAGATAAGCGGTGAACGGCGGCGCGCCGACATTCGCCAGCGCCGAGCTAAAGCCAGCCGCCCAGCCAGCCAGCCGCCCGTGCCAGTTTTGCGGTCGATAGGCCAAGGAGTTGAGGCGCCCGCCTGCGATTTTGAAGGTCAGGGCGGCCAGGGTCAATCCCCCGATGATCCGCTTGAGCGTGACCGCATCAATGTCTTTCAGAACGAATAAGCCGCACACGACGCCAATCAGCCCGGGCGCAAGCATGAGCGGCAGGTAGCGTCGGTCCCATTGTTTCCAATAGAAATACAGCGCAAAGACGTCAGCGAACAGGAGCAGCGGCAGTATCAGCCCAACGGCATCCTGCGGGGGAATAATCAACGTCAGCAGCGGCACGCAAAGCGCTACCGGCACCGGCCCGCCCAGCCCGCCTTTCGAGAATCCAACCAGCAGGCCAACCACTGTGAATATCAGGATTTCTTCCATAAGAAGCTGCGTTTTGCATATCTGAACCGGAATAGCATCAACACCCAAGTTTCTTGAGCGCGCTTACGATTATGGGTCAGGCGAGTCCAGCTTGCAAGGTGCGATGACCTTATCCCGACCTTGAATCCGCGGCGCCCCCGCCGAACCCAACCCCCATTATTATTATCATCGGCCGCTTCACAAGCTGCTCGGCGATGCCTTTGAGGCTGGCTTTGTGCTGGATGCGGCGCTGGAGCCGGCTTTCTCGTCTGACGATAGCGAAAACTCGCAGCGATTAAGCTGGTTCGAATTGTGGCAGATTCCACCGGTGCTGACCGGGCGGCTGCGCTTGGCTTAGGCAGCTGGCTTGGTCGCTGTCGATATTGTCCGCGCCTCAAATTGGTCGAGCCGTTTGACAATCCATATCCAAATCAGCAGAGGGATGAGAGCCAGCAGTGCGAATCCAAACACGATGACTTGCATCTTGCCGGTGCCAACGGCATCAATCAGCAGCCCGACCGCAACCGCGCCGATGCTTTGAATCATCTCGAAGCCGGCGAAGTCAAGCGAAAACATGCGTCCCAGATACTCATCCGGCACAACCTGCTGAATAATGACCGAACTGTAAGTCCAGTTGACCGAACCGCCCATTGAGCGCATAATCACAGCCGCCGCCAAAAGTTCAAGCGACGGCGCCAGCCCCCACAGCAGCCAGCTGAACGCAATCGCGGCAAAACCAATGATGATGAGCCGGCGGAGCATCGATGCCGAATCATCGCTGAACTGATTGGCGATCAGCGGCCCAAGAATGGCGCCGAGGCCGAAGGCGGCCCACAGGATGGCCATAGAGGTGATGCCTTGGTCGCCAAGAACAAATACCTGCGTGCCATAGATGATTAAGAGCGCATCGACATTGGTGAAGCTCTGCCCGCTTTTCACGAAGATCGCCGCCGCCGTTTGCGGATGTTTCAGCAGATAGCGAATGCCGTCCATAAAGGTGCGCCTGGATTTGTCTTGGGCTGAACGTTCTGCCAGCGCGGTTCCCGAGCGCGGGGTTTCGGGGACGACAAGCGTCATCACGATGCCAGCCGAAACCAGAAATGTCAGCGCGTCGATGACCAGCGCGGTTTGCGTGCCGAAGAGTTCGGCGACGATGCCGCCGCAAATAGCGCCGACAGCCAGCATGGCTGACCAAGTGATGCTGCTTAGGGTGTTGCCGATAACCAGTTGATGGCGATAGAGGACGCTGGGCATGATGGCGTTGCGGGCGGGTTCAAAGATGGACGATATCATAAATTGGACAATCGTGAACACATAAACCCATGGCAGATATTCGGGCCCCTGGGTTGTGAATAAGAGACCAATAACCGCCAAAGCGCGCAGGACATCGCTTAAAATCAGCAGGCGCTTGCGGTCAAAGCGGTCAGCCATGACACCGGCCAAGGGGCGCATGAGCAGCGGGGGAATCAAGCGGGCGATGAGATAGCCGCTAATGGCGATGCCCTGATAATCGGCGCCGTCGGTATAGACGACAATCAGCGCCGAGATGACGATGGTATTGAACCAGTCGCCGAGCAGGCTGACAAGCTGCGCCGCCCAAAGTTTGGCGAAGTCCGGGTTGCCCCGTATGAGTCGAATGTATTGCATGCCTTGTCCTTTTCATCAATGCCCACAGTGTACAGCGCAACGCCATCCATCGCACGATGCAAACCGCCGCCGGCGATTGGCGCGGTGTCCGTCCTGCGGGTTATTGACAGCGCTGCCGGTCTGGCATACTATTAGCAGCGCATTTTATAGGGGAGGGCGGCGATGGACGCCTTGTTTTTGGTTGGGATCGGCGGCTTCTTGGGCGCCAATGCGCGCTATTGGATGACAGTCTGGATGGACAGCGTACTGGCGCCGCGCGCCGACGTTTTCCCTTTTGGGACGCTGGCGGTGAATCTGCTGGGGTCTTTTGGTTTGGCGCTGTTTGGCGCATGGCTTGGGTCGCGGGCCGGCCTGGCGCCGCCGCTGCGCTTGCTGGTCGGGACTGGCTTCTTCGGCGCGTTCACGACCTTTTCGACCTTTGCCAGCGAAAGCGTGACCTTGTTTGAAAGCGGCGGTTTGGCGCCCTTCCTGCTTAATGTGGTGATGAATAACGGCTTGTGCTTGCTGGGAGTGGCGGCAGGCTTGGCTGTGGCGCAGCGATTATTGGATGCGCCGCTGTGAATTGCTTGCCCGCCGAACATGAATTGAGAGACGATGGACGATATTGTAAAAGTTGTGATCTTGTCCTTGATTGAGGGCATTACCGAGTTTTTGCCGATTTCGTCCACGGGACATTTGATTGTCGGGACGGCAGCGCTGAATTTTGAGGCGGCCGGGACGGTGTTTGAGATTTTTATTCAGGTGGGCGCGGTGGTGGCCGTCATTTTTTATTATCGCCGCACCTTGGTCAGTCAGGCTGGACAAGTGAAATCGAATCCGATGATCAGACGGTTTTGGCTGCTGATTCTGCTGGCTTTTATTCCGGCCGCCGGGCTTGGATTGTTGTTTGAGGAGCAGATTGAAGCCTGGCTGTTCTCGCCGGTGGTGGTGGCGGTCTCCCTGATTGTGGGCGGCATCGCCTTTTTGCTTGTCGAGCGGCTGCCGCAGTTCCGCGCCGCCGGGTATGATCACAAAGCGCAGGTGACCCAGGTGACCATGCCACAGGCTTTGACAGTTGGATTGGTGCAGGTTTTGGCGCTGGTGCCGGGGATGTCTCGTTCGGGCGCTTCCATCATAGGCGGGATGCTGGCGGGGATGAATCGACAGACGGCGACCGAGTTTTCGTTTTTCCTGGCGATCCCAGCCTTGGGCGGGGCGACGATGTACAAGCTGCTGACCTCTCTGGATGCCTTGCGCCCGGATGACTGGATATTATTATCGTTGGGCGCGGCGCTTTCGGGCATATTCGCCTGGTTTGCGATTGACTGGCTGCTGAAGTTTGTCGCCGGCCACAGCTTTGTTATCTTCGGCTATTATCGAATCGCGGCCGGTCTAATCATACTCGCGCTGGCTGCCAACGGTGTGATTTCGTGATGACGCAAGCCAGTCGGCGCGCTGGAATGCTGCCCGTCCATCAAGAAGCCGATTGCCCTTTGCGCCCAACGCGAATCCTGAACCGAATCGAAATCTATTTGTCGAATCGGCAATCCATTCGGTATAATGGATATAGATTGGAACAGGTCAAATAACGGGCGACCTTATTGAGGAGAAACCGATTCATGTCTAGACACAGGCAGCCTTATTGTTTATTTATATTGTGTGCGATGCTTTCCTTGGTTGCGACGGCATGTTTTCGTGATTCTGCTGAAGGCCTCGGCGAGCCGCCCGTGGCCCAGCCTTTGTCAGCGACGACCGCGATTGAGGAAACAACTGCGATTCCCACTGTAGCCAGCACATCAGTGAGTCAAATATCTACCGAAGCGCCGCCAGACACTTATGCGCTGACGGCGACGGTCTTGATTCA
Organism: Phototrophicaceae bacterium; assembly: GCA_965203755.1. GTDB lineage: Bacteria > Chloroflexota > Anaerolineae > Aggregatilineales > Phototrophicaceae > UBA6055. The sequence goes on from OZ241910.1 coordinate 2,612,668, forward strand.
GCGATTGACGCAGGATGCCATGGCGACGGTGACGCCGCCGACTCTTGAAACCGAAGTCAAAGCGACAGCCGCGCCAGCGGCGACGACAGTCCTGGTTACGCTGCCGCCGACGGTGTCAATCATCCGCGCCACATTGGCGCCGGGGGCTGATTGCGTCCACCAGATTCGCGCCGGCGACACCTTGTTTATGTTATCCTTGGCCTATGGCGTCTCGGTTGATGCGGTTGCAAGCGCGAATGGCATTGTCGATCCAAGCCGCATCCTAGTCGAGCAGCGGATTACGATCCCACAGTGCGGAACAACCGGCTTTAGACCGCCGCCCACCACGGCCCCGACTCCCACCAGCCAGCCTGAAGCCCCGCCGCCGACGGAACCGCCGACGCTTGCCGCCGCCGAAGGCGATGCAGCCGCCAGCGAGGGTGAAGTGGATCCTTTGGTTCAAGCGGCGCAGCAGCGAATCTTGAGCAATGCGCGCATCAACACCCGCGCCGATGCAGCCTCGCAAAGCGCCGCCATACCGACCGGCAGCCGAACCTACACATTGCGGCAGTATGATACGCTCTATGATGTCGCCCAGCAGTTTGGCACGACGATTGAGGCGATTGCCGAACTGAACGGCATCATTGACATTGACGACATCAAAATCGGCGATGTCCTGCAAATCCCATAAAGCGGCGGGCACAATCCCAGCAGCTTAATCGCAGCAATAGGGTAGACGCTGATGGCGGCGATCAACGTTAGGAACAGAACCATCTTTCATGGGGACAATCTTTTGTTCCTGCGCGGCATCAACAGCGGCGCTGTGCATCTGATCGCCACCGATCCACCATTCAAGAAAGGGCGCGACTTCCACGCGGCGCCGGGCAGTTTGGCCCATGGCGCCAGCTTCAAAGACCGCTGGTCTTGGGAAAAAGATGTGCAAGGCGACTGGATCGACAAAATCAAAGACGATTGGCCGGCCGTGTGGGCAGTCATTGAAAGCGCGAAACTTGCCTGCGGTGAGGATATGGCGGCCTTCCTGTGCTGGCTGGGTGTGCGCCTAATGGAAATGCACCGTATCCTGCGCGGCGATGGCTCGCTGTATCTGCATATCGACCATACCGCCCACGCGTATGTCAAATCCCTGATGGACGGGATCTTCGGCGCGAAAAACTTCAGGAATGAAATTGTGTGGCATTATACGGGAGGCGGGAGAAGTAAAACCTGCTTTTCACGCAAGCACGATACACTGCTTTTTTACACTAAATCCAACGACTATACGTTTAACTTAGATGAAATTCGCGTCCCGTATAAGAAAACAAGCGGTTATGCAAAGGGAGGAATAACATCAAAAGCAGGCAGGCGCTATATGCCTAACCCCAAGGGAACGCCCGTAGATGATGTCTGGAGCATTCCTATCATAAATCCACTGGCAAAGGAGCGCACAGGCTACCCCGCCCAAAAGCCGCTTGCTCTCTATGAACGCATCATCAAGGCGTCCTCAAACGAAGGCGACTGGGTGCTCGATCCATTCTGCGGCTGCGCCACGACACCCATCGCGGCTGAACGGCTGGGACGCCGGTGGATCGGCATGGACATCTGGGACGAAGCGCATGATATAGTCTTGCGGCGGCTGGCTGATAACGGCCTAGCCGTACCCGACCTTGCGAACAAGGCCGACCAGCCTCATCTGATGACCTTTGGCGATGTGGCCTATTCTGCCATCCCGCCCGAACGCACCGACGACAACGAAATCGCCGCGCCCCAAATCAAGCGCAAAATCCGCGCGCCGCAGGAAGCCTGGGAGAAGTGGACGCACAAACAGATGCGCCAGCTGCTCGCCCGTTGCCAGACGGCGCCGAATGATGACCGGCTCGTCACCTGCGCCGGCTGCGGCCGCGAACTGGAGCAGGAGTTCATGGAGCTTGACCATATCATGCCCAAATCGGCCGGCGGCGCCAATCACATCGCCAATCGCATCTTGATATGCCGTCCCTGCAATGGCGCCAAGCATAATGGGCTGACGCTCACCGGGCTGCGGCGGGCCAATATCCAGAAGGGCTGGATGAAAGACCTACGCAAAGCCGATTGGGCCAAAGCCCAGCAAATTGAGGCCGTCGCACGCGCCAAACTATTCCCGAAAGAAGTTTAGGAAGACATTAGCTGTGTTCAAAGGATGGCGGCAATGATAAACAAGGAGAATGAATGATGATTAGATGTTTTGGGTCAGTGTCCGAGAATAGGCAGTGCAGATAAGACATAACCGCCCCTTGCAGGCCGCGGGATTCATGCTATACTAACTGGCGGTCTGAAGAAATTGAGATGCCTGCGGGCATATCGGTATGGAAGGAAGCAAGCCATGAGCCAGGAGCTTATACGATCACTGGTGGCGGAAAACCACAAACACCCCCTTGTTGAGTCGGGGGATACAGTCAAGGTTCATGTTCGTATTGTTGAGGGCAGTCGAGAACGGGTGCAGGTTTTCCAGGGCGTCGTCATTCGTTCGCGCAAAGGCGGCAATGAAACCAATTTTACGGTGCGCCGAATTGCCAGCCATGGGATTGGCGTCGAACGGACATTCCTGCTGCACAGCCCGCGGGTAGAAAAGATCGAAATTCTGCGCCGGGCGAAAGTGCGCCGGGCCCAACTGTATTACCTGCGAAATCGGCGCGGCAAGGCCGCCCGGCTTAAAGAACGGCGCTAAACCGAAGCAGCCAAAGTCCGATTAGTATAAAATGGGGTGCTTTGTCACGCTCATTTTCGCGTGATGCCGGGCTACTTCAGTACGTAATGCGTGCCTTTTTTGGCGCCGACCTTGACCAGAATCCCTTTTTCGACCATATCAGCCAAGTCAAGCCGCAGAGTCTCGGCAGACACGCCTTGTATCAGAGAGCGATATTCGCGGTTGGCGATGGAGCCATTTTCCCGGATATACTGCAAAGCCCGCGCCTGCCGATGGTTGGTGTTCCGCGCCCATTCGGGCAGCTTGGGTTTCTTGCGCTCGTTGTGCAAGGCAAGGGCAAAGCTGTAAGGCCGCGCATCGAACTTGGGCGGCGAATGACCAGCCTGTTCCATAACTTCAATCATGCGGTCAATCCCAAGCCCCAACTCTTCGATATAACCCCATTGAAACAGCCCGCTGACCAGCCTTGGATTGCGCGAGAAGTGCTCGTCTTTGATATTCTCAACGGTGATAAAGCCCGGCAGCCCCCCCGGCGAGATGACTTCCAGCCGGTCGGAGAACATACGCACCTCGATGCGGCGCCCGCGCAAACGATAATCGCGGTGACATATAGCGTTGACGAGCGCCTCGCGGACAGCGAACTGCGGATATTCATAGGTTTCTTCGCGTTCCAAACCTTTGACCACGGCGCTAACAGCCATTTCACTCCAGACAAGGTTCCAGGTGGTTTCAATCAGGCGCGATACCGGACCGGTCAGTTCTTCGCGGCGGGAATAGCCGGCGAAACCGCTTTCGCCGCGCGGGGTGGTGCCTACGAATTTGGCAAAGACAACCGCGCTCTGGGGCAGCCATTGCTGGGGATATTCACTGAACAGCAGCAGACCGCAAACGGTGGGCTTGCCCTCGGCGGTGATGGCGCCGATTTCGGTCAGGAGATCGTCGATTTTGCCATTGTAGGGACGTTTGGTGCGTTCAGCCCGTTTTTCTAGATACTCATCAATCATCTTGCGGCTGAAGTCATCCAGGCTTGCCCCGGGGACGGCATCGGATTCAAAATCGCCGGTGTTCTTGGCGCTTGCCAGCCGCAAGATCTCCTGACCGCCCAAAGGACGGTTGACGCTGCCGCTGCGTATCAGCACCCGGCCATCGGCAAGGGCATGCAGTTCGGTGCTGCGGGGGACGCGGATGGCATAAGCCGGGAAACTCGCCGCCGGCGGGCTGGCCGCCAAACTCCCGTTGCCGCTGGCCTCGGAATCTTGATCTGCATGACTGCCATCGCCGGCCTCAACCGATATCTCTTCCCATTTTTCGGTGATGACGGGCGGATTGTACAAATCCCCGGCAAGTTTAAGCATCTGATCAATGTCCGTGCCGGCGGTCCGGGCTGCTGATGGCTCGCCGTTAGACTGGAGGCCAACCACAATGATTCCGCCTTCGGTATTGGCAAAGGCGACCAGGGTTTCGGCAAGGATATTGGCATCGGCTGTCTGCACAAATGCGAGCCGCGGGCCTTCTCCAGATTTGATTAACTCCATATTGGACATCAGATTTGATTTAATTTATGCGCTTCGCCAGGCTGTTCACATAGAAAATCATTATCGCTTAATGACCCGTCTCTCATTATAATGCAGTTTCTGTATGCTGCTTAACCCATATTTTGGCAAATATGAAAGCGCAATGCAAATGATTGCCCTGGTCTATCCAATGGGTATGGTCTTGTTCAGTTGGCTGCTGTTCTTTCTGCTTTTCAGTGGGCTGGGCTTGGTCTTGCTGAAATGGATGAACCAGACACCGGCTTGGGGGCTGCTTTGGCTGGACAGCTTTTGGTTAGGCTGGGCATTTGCGCTGGCGGCGCTTCAACTGTGGCATTTTGCCTTTCCGGTCAACGAAGTCATCCTGCTGCTGCTGGCTTTGCCGGCCTTGGCTGGCTTGTGGATGCAGCGCCATCCTATTCTTCTGATGGCTGGCAGACTAAAACAATACCCCCTTTTTGTGCTGATTTTCGCGCTGTTTCTGCTGTGGATGTCGAATCGCGCCATTGACATGCCGACCGCCTTTGACACCGGCTATCGCGACATACAGGCGATCATGTGGATCGACGCCTATCCGATTGTGCCGGGATTGAATAACCTGTTTTCATCACTGGCTTACAATCATTCAGTGTATTTGTATGATGCCTTGCTGGATGTGTCGTTTTGGGAGGGGCGGTCTTATCATATCGCCACCGGTCTGCTGCTGATGGTGTTCCTGGCTTATGCCCTCCGCGGCGCGGCGCGGCTTTATCAGCATCGAGACGGCGCCGGCCTCCGCTGGTCATGGATATTTGCGACCCTGATGATTCCCTACATTCTATTTTATACCGTAAGGCGGGGCGGCATCACCCATTTTTTAACGGATACCAAGGTTGACCTCATCGGCTTCCTGGCGATTATCTATCTGCTGGACTTTTTGCAAAATGACCGGTCGGCTCAAAGCTCAAGCCACTATCTGATTTTTCGTTTGGCAATCCTTGTCTTGACCGGCTTTACAGTCAAGCAGAGTTTCATTGTCTTTGGCCTCGGCATTGGCGGCCTGGTATGGATTGTCTGGCTGCGGCGGGGAGGATTTCGCGCTGGAATCAAGCCTTTTGCCCAAATCACGATTCCAATCCTGCTTTTTGCATTGCTCATCATCATTCCTTGGATGGCGCGCGGCCTTGTCTATAGCGGTTATGTGGCTTATCCGCAGTCATTTGGACGGGTTGAGGTCGATTGGGCTGAACCGCAGGAATCATTAGCGCGGCGTCAGCGGCAGCTGGCGACCAACACCCGCATTCGATACGGCGACCCCGAAGTCGTGCTGGCGTCGTGGGATTGGATTATTCCATGGTTTCAGTCATTTAGCGGCAATGTGTTCGCGTTTTTGCTGCCCGCTGCTTTGTCCGGCGCGGCTTTGGTCCTGTATGGCTGTGGACGATGGCGGAATCGCGGGACGAAACGAAAGCTGCCGCTGGATTTATGGATACTGCTGCCGCTGCTGATGATGATGGCGGTCTGGTTTTTGACCGCGCCCAATATCAAGTATGTTCGATATATTTTATGGAGCCATGCCGCCTTATTGGTGATACTGGCGGCGCTGGCATGGCATTCGATTTCGTGGCGGCTGCGGATCGGTGGCGTTTATGCTGCGCTGGCTTTGTGCTTGGGGTATGTGCTGGCTCTCATGGTCATGCTGCCGACCTTGCCCTTGCCGGCCGGTCCGGAAGATGGATTTTATGCCCATGCCATGCCGCCGATACGGGTCTATGAAACCAATGCCGGTTTGAAGCTCAATGTTCCCAACAGTCATATCCGACAGTGCTGGCAGATTCCCTTGCCCTGCGCCCCCTATCCACATCCAGGCATATACGCGCGGGTGCCAGGGGAGATGCGGCATGGATTTGGCTCGGCGCCCGAAAACAAAGCCGATGCCGGCAATGGATAATCGGCGAACTTATCGCGATTTTCGCCCTGGCAGCTGGATGAGGATGATCTAATGCCCGCGGTATTGGCGCTTCTATTGGTTACAGCGTCTATTCGGTTTATCCGCGCTTCACTGGTGACCTTGGGCTTCTATAAAGAACCGATTTTGTCAGCATTTCAGCAGTATGGCGATGAAGTTGGATTTAGCCCGCTGCTGGAGGCTTTTTGGTGGGGATTCGTCCTCGTCTATCTGATCTTGATACTGATTGTCCCATCGTCGTTTCTTGTGATGTTCGGCATCCTGTCGTTTGTGTTTTCGGTCATGCTGTATTGGAAGGTCAAGGACAGCATCCTGAACTATCCGCAGATCTTCTTGAAGTTTCCGCGCTGGTATCGCGACATTGTCGACCACACCTCGCGGGAAGAGCGGCGCAAGCTGTCTTATATGTGGCTGGGCTTGCCTTTGCGAACTCGTTTGCTGTACAATGCCCGCCATGATGAATTCCGCAAGTGGGTTGAACTGGTTGTCCTGTCGGTCGCCTGACACTCGCGCCAATACAGACTGTAAAGATAAAAAACGACCTGCCAGCGAGCGGGTCGCTTTTGGTTTCTGGGAGACCTGGACTCGAACCAGGAATGGCGGAACCAGAATCCGCTGTTTTGCCAATTAAACTATCTCCCAAAGTTCATCGCACAGCATATCATGCTTCACAGGAGATTTCAAGATTCAAATGACTGCGCCAGCGATTCTGCCGCCAGCTTGATGCGGCGGATGGATTCAGCTTTGCCCAGGATTTCCATGGTCTCGAAGGTCGGCGGGGATACCTTTTGCCCGGTGACAGCCGCGCGCAGCGTGCCGAAGACCTGACCGTTCTTGAGCCCGACTTTTTTGGCGAAGTCTTTCATCGCGGCATGCTGGCTGTGATGTGAAAAATCGGCAAGCCCTTCCAGCGCCGGGATGGATGCTTGCAGCGCTTGCGCTGTTTTTTGGACGTCCATTTTCTTTTGAATCAGGATATTCGCCGCCGGCGCTGCAAAGCGGTCCCAATCGTCAAAGAAGAAACCAGCCATATCCACTACAGCGTTCAGCGTCTTCAGGCGGACTTGCAATAGCGGGACAACCCGGCGCAGGCGGTCATCATCGACCGTATAGCCGGCCTGTTCCAGAATGGGCTTGAGCAGACTCGCCAGTTCATCAACATCAGCCCGCTGGATATACTGCCCGTTGAGCCAATCCAGCTTGGCGATGGGGTAGGCGCTGTTAGCTGGGTTGACTTCTTTCAGGTCAAAGCGCTGTATCGCCTGTGCGGTGGTGAAAATTTCTTGGTTGCCGCCGAAGTTCCAGCCGATGTTCGTCAGAAAGTTCATCACAGCCGCCGGCAAATAGCCAGCGGCGATCAATTCATGCGCCAGCACCGGCACACTCGTCCCGTCAGCATCGGCAAATTGGGCTTTGCGTTTGCTGAGTTTGCCTTTGCCATTGGGATTGAGCAGCACCGGCAGATGAGCATAGCGCGGTTTTTCCCAGCCGAGCGCTTCCCAGATTCGCAGATGCAGAGGGAAGGAAGGCAGCCATTCGGCAGCGCGGGTGACATGCGAGATTTTCATGTAATGATCGTCGATGATATGGGCGAGATGGTAGGTTGGGAAGCCGTCAGACTTGAGCAGCACGGCATCCTGCAGCTTTGCATTGTCAAATTGGACGCGGCCGCGAATGATGTCTTCGCCCAAGGTCAGACCAGTGAGCGGCATCTTGAAGCGAATGACATAAGCCGTCCCTGCCGCTTCCAGCCGATCAGCGGCGTCGGTCGGCTGATCGCGGTAACGGCGGTCATAGCCGCGGCCGGCTTGACGCATGGCTTCAAGTTCTTCCAGGCTGGCAAAGCACTTATAAGCATAGTCATGATCGACCAGCCAATGCGCCCATTTTTGATACAGTTCAAGCCGTTCCGATTGAATATAAGGGCCATAATCGCCGCCTTGCCGCGGCCCTTCATCAATATCCATCCCCAGCCAGTCAAAGGCATCCAGAATCAGTTCAAGCGAGCCGGGGACAAACCGTTTGCGGTCGGTGTCTTCGATTCGCAGGATAAATTGACCGCCATGACGACGGGCGAACAGCCAAGAAAACAAAGCCGAGCGCATCCCGCCAATATGCTGCGGCCCGGTTGGGCTGGGGGCATAGCGGGTGCGTACCGGGCGGCTCTTGCTGTTTGTCAAGGAACTCTGCCTCCTTTGGCATGATTGATAATGATAAGGTTAAACATGGATGCGGCGGCGGCGAACGATGACGCTTTCGACCAAGCCGATGCCGACCATCGTAAACAGCAGGGAAGTCCCCCCAGAGCTTACAAAGGGCAAAGTGAGTCCGGTCACAGGCAGCAGCGCCAGGTTCATGCCGATGGATACGACGGTCTGAAAAAAAATCATCGCGGCGACGCCATAGCAAATCATGCTGCCGAGCGGATCCTTGGCTTCGCGGGCGCCTTTCAAAATGCGGAACAGCACCAGCGCAATCAAGCCAAGGACGGTGATGCCGCCGGCCATGCCGAACTCATGGGCGATGACGCTGAAGATGAAATCGGTATGGCGAACGCGGAGAAAGCGGCCGGTGTTTTGCGGCCCGACGCCGTAACCTTTGCCAAATACACCGCCAGAGCCGATGCTAATCAAAGCCTGGTCGATATTGAAGAAGGCATCGGGATCGCTTTGAGGGTTGATGAAGGTAGTGATGCGCGATGCCTGATAAGGCTCAAGCTGGGTGAAGGCGACCGGCAGCAAGAGCAGCCCGATGGCTGTGAACATGGCGATATGGCGCAGCCTGAAACCGGCTGACCAGATAATCACAGCCCAGATGACAAGGAATACGATAGTTGTACCCAAATCGGGCTGGGAAAAGATGAGAGCGGCTGGTATGGCGACATGCGCCAGCGAGCGAAATACAGCCGAAAGCCGCGCGAGATTTTGATAGCGGTCGGCAAGATATTGGGACAAGGTGATAATCAGGATGATTTTGCCGATTTCGGAGGGTTGAATGCGAATCCCAAGGTTGAGCCACCGCTGGGCGCCGCCGGCGCCTTCGACGCCAAAATACCGCACCATAACCAGCAGAACAATCATCAAGGCATACAGCCAGGGACTCATGCCGCCCAGAAGCCGATAGTCAAGGGCGGTAAACAGGAAGATGGCGACAATGCCGGCAAGCGCGAAATTGATTTGATCCCGCACGCGGCGGATGAGATCATCATCGATGGCGTCTTGGGTCGCGCTTGCAATCATCAAAATGCCGAAGATCACCAGAATGAGTGTGGCAGCGAATAGCGCAAAGTCAAAACGCCGCCAAATACTTGTGCTGTCTGTCATTTAGACCACTTGATCATACTCGTGTTCGGTTGCCTATTATAACGAAGGCTTGATGCCGGGACAAAGTTGGCCGGCGCGCGCAATGATTCGCGGCGATGACCGGGCTTGAGACGCGGGCTGGCGGGAATGTTGACCGGCCAGGTCTGTTTTGGCTGACAGGGATCTGCTCCGCCCAAACGAATGTCCGCGGGCGGGGCTACGCGTCATCTTTTTTGCTGGGTTTCGCATCTTCATCAGGCTCGGCGACCGGCGGACGATATTCCTTGACGAAGGGGATTTCGGCAATGAGCTTGCTGTGATTGTGGTCGCGCTGCTCCAGCGCGATCTCGACCCGATCTTGGTCGATGACAAGATACTTGACAATCACCGCCAGGATATCCCGTTTCATCTCTTCCATGCGTTCAGGCGGGAGGTTGATGCGGTCATGTTGCAGGACAAAGCGCAGCCGGTCTTTGGCAATGGCTCCGGTGCCTTGTTTGGTGCGTCTGAATAAACGGTCTAAAAAGCTCGCCATGGAAAAATCCTTCTTGGGTATAAACTGACAAAAATCCTGTGGATGGGCTGTCCTACCGACCGTCAAATAATCTTGCGATGCGCCACAAGAAACCGCGATTTTCGTCGAGGTTCATCAAGGGTACGTCTTCGCCGGTCAGCCGCCGCGCGATATTCGCGAATGCAAGGCCAGCCAGCGAGTCCGAGTTTAGGGTTACCGGTTCGCCGCTGTTGGATGCCGAAAGGACGTATCGGTCTTCTGGAATGATGCCGATGACCGCCAAGCCGAGGATATCAATGATGTCATCGGCGGAAAGCATTTCGCCCCTTTTTACCATATCGGTTTTGAGGCGGTTGATGATAAGTTTGCTTGGGCCTTTGCTGGCGGCTTCAATCAGCCCGATGATTCGGTCGGCATCGCGGACAGCCGAGATTTCCGGATTGGTCACGATTAAGACTTCGTTGGCGGGCGCAAGCGCGTTGCGAAAACCGCGTTCAATGCCGGCCGGCGAATCGATCAAGATGTAATCAAAGTCTTCGCGCAGTTTATCGGCGAGTTCGATCATATCAGTGGGGCTCACAGCCATTTTGTCACGAGTCTGCGCCGCCGGGATGAGGTGTAAATCGGTGAATCGCTTATGTTTGATCATCGCCTGCGGCAGTTTGCAGCGGCCTTCAACAATGTCAACCAGGTCGTAGACGATGCGATTTTCCAAACCCATAATGACATCAAGATTACGCAGTCCGATATCAGCATCAATCACAACGACCTTTTTGCCGAGACTCGCCAGGGATATCCCAAGATTTGCCGTAGCCGTCGTCTTGCCGACGCCGCCTTTGCCTGATGTAATCGTTACAGCTTTCCCCGCCATACACTGTCCTTTCCCGGTCTAGTCTCTGGCTTCTACAATAATATGGTTATCGCGGATGAGCGCAACCTCTGGCACGATATTTTCGCGTTTGCCCGGCGGCGAGGTCACAATATAGCCGGCGATCCGCAGCTGACTGGGGTTCATGTCCAGGGCGCAGACAATAGCCGCTTCGTTGCCGTCGGCGCCGGCATGAACGGTGCCGCGCAGTTTGCCCCAAACGATAATGTCCCCGGCGGCGATGACCTTGGCGCCAGGGTTGACATCGCCAATCACGATAACATGACCGGGGCTGTGGATCGTGCGTCCAGAGCGCAGGGTGCGCCGAAACAAAACCCCCGATGTGCCGGTTTCTTCCGGGTTGATGGGCAGGGTTTCTGTCGGGTTCATCGACATGGCGTTTTGCATTTGCGGCGGCTGAGCCTGATTGTCGCTTTTCGTTTTCAAATCCAGCGCGGCTGCCGATTCTCTGGTGGTATTGCTGCTGCTCAAGACCATCGTCAATGTTAATCCTCGCCGTTCAAGCAGCGCCTTGAGTGAACTCAGTTCATATTTTGGCACTGGCCGGCTGCCGAGTTGGACGGTGATATTGGCGCCGGCATAGAAATCAATCCGGTCGTCAATCCGCGCCGCCAGATGATCGGCGACGGTTTGCCATTTTTCGGTCGGGCTAAGGCTAATCAGCAAGCCATCTCGAACGCCTTTGATGATGATAAGTTCATCTTGCATTGTGATTCGCATCCAATTCTGCGATCATTTTAACCAGTGACAATTTACTATACTCGTTTTTGATAGATATGCGAACTTCCCGCCGCTTCAGGATTGTACGATATTCCAAAGTAAAATGGCAGGGAAAAGCAGATAAAGCGCCGAAACAATATGCGGCCACCGGGCGGCCTCGCTTTTCATGGTCTTGTTAAGCCACTGTCCAAATGCACTGACCGCATAAGTCATCCAAATCACCTGAATAATAATGAGCGGCATGAGCAGAACGCCGCGGTAGCTGCCCAAGTAGACCAGACCGAAAAATGTATAAGCGCCATAAGCGATCATCGTGACGGTGCCCAGCGGCGGATACCAGCGCGACAGCCGCGCCAGCCCGACCACAGCCAGAATGATGCCAAAAATGTCAAACTGACCCGCCAGGAGTTGACCGAGATCGATCCAATGAGCCGCTTCCCGCCAGCGCCACAAATCGACAAGCGGCGGCTGTGGCAGCAAGTAGGCGCTGCCGAGCAGGACCAAACCGCTGCCGATGGCTGTCAGTAGGGTTGTCCAATACCAGGTCGGCAGCTTGGCATAAGATAAAAACAAGCCAAGCAGAATCGCGGGGGCGAAGAGGGTAACAAGCGGGTCGTTAATGATGCCGATGATGAACAGAAAAAGCGCGCCGATGGTATGCCGGGGTTTGGGCGATTGAGGCGGTTTTGCATCCGGGCGAGGATTGGTCAAAAGCAGCATGTCAGCCAGCAGATACATTAACCAGGCGGTGACAAAACCGGTGAGCCGCAGACTTTGGGGGGTCCCAATCTGACTCCAGAAGATCGCCAGGAAGGCCGCAATGCCCAGCCCGATTGCCAGATCATTGCGCTTGAACAGTATGGCGGTCGCAAGGATGAGGCCCAGGGCAATGCCAATGGCGATGACGATGGTTGCCGGCTGGTTTGCGCTGCCGCCGGTCTGTGACCAGAAAACCGGGCATAAAGCAAGTGTCAGGCCGCCGGCAATCGAGGCGATGAACCCCATTTGCCGCATGGCGGCTGTGACGCCCAAGATGATCAGCGCCAGCCCGGATGCGCGGGAAATCGGCGTCGCTCCCAAAAACAGGATCAGCAGCCATGCCAGCCCGGCGGTGATCAGGGCAGGACTCCAGTATCGTGCGCTTTGCAGCGGATTTTCGGTCAGTTGGCGCACTTAGGCCTCGCTTCCGCGCCGGTCAATCCTGCTGGCGCCGCTCAATGACAGCCCTTCCCGTTCATTCTTCAGGCGGAAATAGGCTTCCATGGTTCGCTTGACAATCGGCAAGGCAACCTGCGATCCTTCGCCGCCATTGTAGACGAAAGCGAGAATGATGATTTCAGGATTTTCATAAGGCGCATAACCGGTGTACCAGGCGTGGGCAGGCCATTGGCCGGGCACGCACAGGTTGAGCGAATTGGCGACGTCGTCGCAGTATTCGGCCGTTCCGGTCTTGCCGGCGACTTCAACAAAGGGCAAGGCTGCGTTTTGAGCCGTGCCGCCCTCGGCGACAACCGCCTGCCGCATGCCTTCGGCTACCAAAGCCAAGGTCTCGGATGACAAAAAGGGCGGGATATAAGGTCTTGCTGCGTCGCGGAAACGGAGTGGCTGGCAAACGGAGCCGTTGAAAGTATAATTCAGGGGGGTGTGAACGCGGTAACTGTGCAAGTCCTCGATGCCCAAATCCGGATTGAGGTCAACGGTATTGCGATACCCGGCCGGATCGCAGCGATTGCCGTCGTGCCATTGTGAATTTTCTTCGCAGATGCAAGCCAGGCTCGCCGGCCCTTTCATAAGCATGTCTTCCAGCAGCAGCAAGGTTAGCTCTTCTCCAGGGGCGATGTTCTCTCGGTTGACTGTGCGTAAAATTTTGGCTTCAAAGGGTTCGGTAATGCGCCGTTCTTCATCCAGAAAATCGCGGATAATGGTCGGCTGGTAAAGCGCGCCGCCGTTGATGGTCGCCGCCACGGCCGCAATCAGCTGCAATGGCGTGACGTCAACATAACCTTGTCCAAACGCGGCATTGTAAGTATCGCCGGTGGACCAGTTTTCGCCTTGGTTGCGCCGTTTCCAGTCGCGGTCGGGCATACGGCCCGGATTCTCGAAGGGGAGTTCAATGCCAAGCTCGCTGCCGATGCCCAGCGCCGTCGCATAGCGGAAGAGGTCTTCGATCCCCAGCCCGCCGGGGCGCAGGGTCTGGGCGGACAGGTCAGGATTGCCGCCGCCGATTTGATAGAAATAGACATCGCAACTCCAGGCGATGCCCTGCACCATATTCACCCGTCCATGCCCGCTCCGCAGCCAGCAGACGAAGCGCTGCGATGCGGCCGGATCGTTGGGCGCGTAACGGTTTTCCAGCAGAAGCTGCCCCTCGTCGAGCAGCTGGGTATTGGGGTCAATCACATTTTCTTCGATAACGGCCGCGGCGGTGATCACCTTCCAGACCGAGCCAGGCGGATACTTGCTTTTGATGGTGTTGTTGACCAGCGGCCGAAGGGGGTCATTAACGATGTCGAGATAGTATTCGCCGTCGATAGCGCGGGCAAAGCGGGTGTTGTCATAGCCGGGATAGCTGACCAGGGCCAGCGCTTCGCCGCTGCGCGGGTCCATGGCGATGACGACCCCTTGCTCGGAGACAATCCGCTTTGCTTCTGTGTTCAGTTGATTTAGCTGGTCAATAAGCGCCTGTTGAGCCGCCGCTTGCAGATCGGTGTCGATAGTCAGGCGCACATTTTGACCCGGCATCGGATCAACCCGGTCAATCACATTGATTTGCTCGCCGGCGACATCGACTTCGCGCAGGATAAAGCCGCGTTCGCCAGCCAGCCGTGCTTCGAGGAAGCGCTCAACGCCTTCGTATCCAATGCGGTCAAAGGCTGGATTATAGCCTTGTTCGCGCAAGTCCGCCGCCTGTTCAGCCGGGATGGGGCCCATATAGCCGACGATGTGCGTCGTCAGTTCACCGGTGGGGTATTCGCGCACCGCCACGGCATCAATATCCACGCCGGGCATATAAATCCGCTCTTCAAGGATCTGCATGGCGATACGCTGCGGCACATCCAGCGCGACGATGACCGGGCGGAAGGGCGCGATGCCCTCGCCTTCGGCGACCAGTTCCTCGATGCTTCGCACAAACTGCCGCGCCTGGTCAGCGATTTCGCGGGTGGGCGGAATGCCGACAAGCGCTGACAAACGATTAAAAATTTCAAGTTCGCCGGCTCTGTCCCCTGGCAGTTCGGCTGGAATGATGGTGACGTTGAAAGCGGGTACGTTAAAAGCCAGACGATTGTCGCGGCGGTCAAAGATCGCGCCGCGGCGCGATGGAATCGGTAATTGGCTGAGGCGGTTTTCGTCGGCGCGGCTCTCGTAATAGTCGCTGCGGACGATTTGCAGTTCATACATACGGATGGCGAACACCAGAAATACAGCCAGGATGATGGCTTGAAAGAAGGTCAGCCGCCAAGTCTGGAAAGGGATTAAGCGGTTGGATTTCACAAGGATGTCCTCGCGCCGGATTCTTGGGTCAGGGCGCTGGGAGCGCTTTGCAGCCTGCCTTCAAGCCGCTTTTGCATCCAGCGCACAAAGCCGTACACCGGCAGGACTGCCGCCAGATTATAGACGATGGTCGGCATCAAGACGAGCCGAATCAGCGCCGGGATATCATAGGCATTGCCAAGCAAGACCAAAATCTGCCAGGTAAAGAACTGCAAAAAGAAAGTGGACAGGACCGTCATGGCGAGAATCGAGGCGATGCGAACCTGATACAACTGATGGGAGACGATGTGGACGGCAAAGACAATCAGCGCGAGGGCAAAGGATGATGCGCCCAAGGGTAAAATCGAAAGCAAATCCACGGCAATGCCGCCGACCAATGCCCAAACAAAGCTGTCCGTTAGGCTGGAGCGGACAGCCCAGGTCATCACCAGCAGCAGCACCAGGCTAACCTGACCGCGTGTATTTTCCAGAACAGGGGTGAGGCTGCCCAGCGCCGCCGCCGCAAATCCAACGATCTGTGGCATGATGCTGGCAGAAAGCGCCGCCGCCAAACCCAAAATTGGCATGCTAAGATAGCGCCCCACGCTAGCCGCCTTCCAGCTGGTCAAACACAGAAATGTCAATCGGCTGAAAGCTGGTGATGACGAGGACAAACTCAAGGATGTCAAAGTTGATCAGGCTGCGGACTTCGGCTTCTTGAAACAGTTCAAACTCGAATTGGCGGATGCTGGTGACTTGCCCGACGACAAGATCAGGCGGGAAATTGCCGCCAAGCCCGGATGTAATCACCAGATCGCCTTGTGTGATATTCTCATCCAGGTCGATGAAGGTCATACGCAGCACGCCCGATGCCTGACCGATGATGCTGCCTTCGGCGCGTGTCGTTTGCAAACGGGCGCTCACGGAACTGTTTTCATCATGGATAAGCTGCGCTTGGGCTGCATTGGCGCTGACGCGGACGATCCTGCCAACCAGTCCCAAATCAGTGACGACTGGCATGCCCACGGCGACGCCATCGCGCGTCCCGCGGTTGATAATCATGCTGCGGGCGATGCCGCTGGGGTCAAACGCGATCACATCGGCTGTCAGAAACTCCTGATTTTCAAGGGCGGTGGTATAGGACAGCAAGCCGACCAGGCGGTCATAGTCACTGGCGGCTTCGCGCAGCTGGATGATTTCAATTTGGCGGCTGGCAAGCTGCTCTTCCAGCTGGGCGATGCGCTGGCGGAGTTGACCAAGGCTGTTCAGTTCTTCAAATGCCCGATTCAAAGTCAGCGAAAGGCGGTTCAACGCGCCCGACACTCCATGAAGCGGCGCGGCGGCGATGCTTTCGGCCGGTGTGAGAGCGCCGGCAACGGCGAGCAGCATCAAGCCGCCGCAGATGCCTAGCGTCAATGCCAAAAATAGGAAACGGCTGGGGCGTCCGTTCGGTCTCAAGCTGTGTTCCTCATCAACCTCATCGCTGTCTTATCTTATCACAGTTTGAGGCGCCGTGATTAGTGACGGGTGCTGCCGCGCTCGGGTCCGGTGAGCAGGCGGCGCAGATTATTGTAGTCTTCGAGGACGCGGCCGGCGCCGCGCGCAACGCAAGTCATGGCATCATCAGCCAGCCAGGAACGGATATTAACCTCTTCTTTGATGCGCTCATCCAGCCCGCGCAGCTGGCCGCCGCCGCCGGCAATGGTGATGCCGCTTTCCATCAGGTCGGCGACCAGTTCGGGCGGCGTATCATCGAGGGCATCCTTGACGGTATCAATAATAATGTTGATCGAACCGCCGATGGCTTCGCGGATTTCAATCGAGCTTACTTCGACTGAATCGGGCAGGCCGGTGGTAAGATTGCGTCCTTTGACCAAATAGGTTTGCTCTTGCGGCAGCGGATAAGCCGAGCCGATATCCATTTTCGCCTTT
Source organism: Phototrophicaceae bacterium (assembly GCA_965203755.1). Lineage (GTDB taxonomy): Bacteria > Chloroflexota > Anaerolineae > Aggregatilineales > Phototrophicaceae > UBA6055. The sequence goes on from OZ241910.1 coordinate 2,629,638, forward strand.
TCGGCAGTGGGTTCGCCAATCAGGAGGTTGTGTTTGCTGCGTAAATGCTGCACGATGTCTTCGTCCATTTCATCGCCGGCGACCCGTATCGACCGACTGATCACAATGCCGCCCAAGGAAAACAAGGCCACTTCGGTGGTGCCGCCGCCAATATCAACGACCATGCTGCCGCGCGTTTCCAGCACCGGCAGATTGGCGCCGATGGCGGCCGCCACCGGCTCTTCGATCAGGTGCGCTTCGCGGGCGCCGGCATCCAGCGTCGCTTCAATGACGGCGCGTTTTTCGACCTCGGTCACGCCGCTGGGAATCCCGACAACGACTCGCGGGCGCGGCACTGGCACCCAGCTTTGTTCATGCGCTTTGCGGATGAGATAATCAAGCATGCGGGCGGTGATTTCATACTCGCTGATGACGCCATCGCGCAAAGGCCTCACGATCAGAATGTCTTTCGGGTTTTTGCTCCACATCTCTTTGGCGCGGGCGCCGACTTCGATAGGTGTCCGGGTTTTGCGGTCAACGGCGACAAACGACGGTTCGTTAATCACAATGCCCTTGCCGCGCACATAAACCAAAGTGTAGGCTGTGCCTAAATCAATGCCGATATCGAGTGAAAACAACCCGAAAAGAAAATCTAAAGGACTTAACACAGATGACTCCTGAACGGAATTGGAACGCGGGGATTATAGCACAGATTGACCTGATACAATACCAGGCAATGAAACGGCGCGCTAACCAATGCGAACCCGTATGTGAAGCGCGCTTATATTTAAGACGGAGAAAACGGCTGTCATTCTCAAGATAGCGGCTGTTCGCTATGATAAACAACATACGGCTCATGCAGATAATTTGCGCGCGTGGCTGACGATGATCCTGAAAACTGTATTGCGAACCATCGAAAAGCATAAACTGCTGACGGCAAACCAGACCGTGATTGTCGCTGTGTCCGGCGGCGCCGATTCGGTTGCGCTGCTGCATATTATGACGCGGCTGGGACCTTGTCTTGGACTTCGATTGCATGCCGCCTCCCTGCATCATGGAATCCGCGGGCAGGCGGCGCAGGACGACCTGAATTTTGTTCAGCGGATGGCTGAACGGTGGCGGCTTCCATATACACTGGGACAGGCTGATGTTCCGCAGCTGGCGCGGGAACGCGGCCTTGGCATAGAGGCGGCGGCGCGGCAGGCGCGGTACGATTTTTTGGCGCAGGCGGCCGCGCAGGCGGACAGCGATTGCGTTGCTGTGGCGCATCATGCCAAGGACCAGGCTGAAACTATTCTGATGCACATGATTCGCGGCAGCGGCTTGAGCGGCTTGAAAGGCATGCGGTTTGCGACATCTATGCCAAACTATGCCGGCATCACCCTGATTCGACCTTTGCTGGAGATACCGCGCGAGGATTTGGAACTTTACTGCGCGGCGCATAACCTGCATTTTCGGCACGACGACAGCAATGATGATATTCGCTATCGGCGCAATTTTATCCGTCACGAAGTGATGAGCCGATTGCAGCAGCTGAACCCCAATGTGACGGCGGCTTTCGCGCGGCTTGCCGATTCAGCCGGCGTCGATGAGGATTATATCTCATCGCAATTTGAGGCGGCGGTCATGCCCTTGGTCCAGGTTGGCGATGCCGCCTGGCGCCTTTCGAGAATGACCTATGCCCAGCTGCATCCGGCGATGCAGCGCCGACTGTTCCGCGCGGCTTTTCGGCAGCTTGGCGGCGGCGCGGCGCTGAACCACGAAAACACCTTGGAGCTTGTTCGCTGGACAAGAACGGCCAGGGTCGGCGCCAGGCGCGATTTGGGACGGGCGATACAGCTTCGGATGGCTTATGAAGATCTGTGCATTGAGCATCAATCAGCGGCATTGAGCCATCATCATTATCGCTTGATTGATGCGGAAACGAATATCGCGCTGGATGTTTCCGCCGACATTACCCTGGGACGTCTCCATATCCAGGTTGTGTCCGAGCCGGAGTCTGATATAGGCGGCATGAGTCTTTTGCTGCCGGCCGACGTGGCGCTGTGCCTGCGAACGCGCCGCGCCGGTGAACGTTTTAGACCGAAGGGAATGGGCGGAAAATCACGGAAAATCAAGGATTGGATGATTGACCGCAAAGTTCCCCGTCAAATTCGCAGTCAGATTCCGATGGTCAGCGCGAATGGCGAGATCATTGCGATATGTTTGGGGCATACTTGGCATCTGGCGGATTTGCCGCCGTTCAGAGTCGATGAAAACCGCGGGATATATTTGATATTGGATTAGCGGCGTCTGCAAAGCGGAAACGCCTTTTGACTTGCGAAGGCGTCGTCAATAAGCTATCATTGGAAAAAGGTTTAGGCATCAATGAAACGCGCTGTTTAGCGGGCGGGGATGCAAGATGACTGAAAATCAGCCGCCGTATGTCCTGGTTGTGGATGATGATGGAGCGAATCGTTACTCTACGAGCAGAACATTACGGCAGGCCGGTTATGTGGTCAGTGAGGCGCCGGGCGGCCAAGAAGCCCTAGAGCAAATCGACCGGCATGAATTTGACCTGGTGCTGACCGAGATTCGGATGCCGGGTATGGACGGGATTGAATTGCTGCGGCGAATCAAAGACAGAAAGCATGATGCCATCGTCGTCCTGATGACAGCTTCGGCAAGTCTTGAAACGGCTGTCGAGGCGCTCCGGCTGGATGCCGGCGACTATTTGGTTAAACCCTGTTCCAGTCAGGATATCCGCGCCAGCGTGAAACAGGGAATCGAGCGGGCGCGTTGCCTGAAACACCGCCGCCGACTGCTGGATGCGATTAAGCGGGATGTATTTGAATTGACGCGCGAAGATTTTGATGTTGCTCAAGTCGCTCACGAGACAAATTCCGAAGGCCAAATGCCTCCATATCGTGAACGTCTTCCAGAACTGACAAGCCCGGCGATACCTTTGGGCCCCCTGACCGTCTTTCCGGGGCGGTATCAGGTTTCGGCCGGCGGGCAGTCTGTCAATTTGACCCCGACCGAGTTTGACCTGCTGTTATATCTGGCGGCGCATCGCGGCCGGATTGTATCCTGTCACGAATTGGTGCGGGAAGTCCGCGGCTATGTGAGAGCCGAATCCGAAGCGCGGGAAGCCATTCGTCCACATGTCAGCAACCTGCGCGGCAAGCTGAAAGGCATGGGAGTGGATGCGGATTTGGTGGTTAATGTGCGCGGCATTGGCTATCGGCTTAGCGAAGCGGCCGAAGCCGGCTGGCGTCAGGCTTCCATTTTTCCAGTTTGATGAGCCTTTGCAAATTCCGTCTGTTTAAGAGAACGAAGCTCGTTAATGGCGCGCCTGCTTTTGATAGGGCTGCTGTTCGGCTTGGCAGCGCCGGGCGCGGCTGATGATACACTCTTGATTGAGGACAGACTGTCAGAAATGACACTGGAGCAGAAGGCTGCCCAGATGTTCATGGTCAGTTTCTTCGGCGCGCATCTGGCTGAAACAGAAAGAGATTTCCTGCGCGAAGTTCAGCCCGGGGCGGTGGTTTTATTTGAACGCAATGTCGAATCGCCGTCGCAGGTGACGGCTTTGATGAACGCGTATCAACAGAACATCATTGATGGCGGCGGGCTGCCTTTGTTGATTGCGGTTGACCAGGAAGGCGGGCGCATTCAGCGTTTGAAAAGCGGCTTTACGCGCTTTCCGGCGCCGATGTTATGGACAGCCAGCCAGGATGATGAACTGGCTTATGAGGTCGGCAAGGCGATGGCGACTGAACTCGGCGCGGTTGGCGTCAACATGAATCTGGCGCCGGTGGCCGATCTCAACACCAATATAAACAGCCCGGTCATTGGACGGCGTTCCTTTGGCAGCGATCCCGAGCTTGTTGCGCCGATTCTTGCCCATTTCATACGCGGCTTGCAGGACAATGGGGTAGTGGCAACGGTCAAGCATTTTCCCGGCCATGGGGATACGGCTGTGGATTCGCATCTGGAACTGCCGAAGGTGACTCATGCCCGCAGTCGATTGGAGGCGGTTGAACTGCGTCCTTTTATGGCGGCTTTCGATGCTGGCGCCGACGCGGCTATGGTGGCGCATATCTGGCTGACCGCCTTTGATTCGGAGCCGCTCCCAGCTTCATTGTCAAGGCGCATCGCGAGCGGTTTGCTGCGCGGTGAATTGGGCTATGATGGCATGATTATGACCGATGCGCTCGATATGGACGCGATTGATACGGTTTACAGTCCCGGCGACGCTTCGATTCGGGCGATACTAGCTGGGAATGATTTGATTGCCATCGGCGCTCATGTCGGCGCCAGCCAGATTGAGTCGGCTATTGACGATGTGGCTGACGCGGTGCGCGCCGGCTGGATTGCGGAAAGCCGAATTGATGCCGCGGTGCGGCGGATCTTAGCTGTCAAACAGAAATATGGCCTGCTGGAATGGCAGGCGCTTGACCCGGATACGGTGGATGCCCGCCTCAATCTCGAAGCGCATGATGAACTGGTTTCGCGGCTGTTTGAGCGGGGGCTGACGGTGGTCGATTCGAATGACATGATTCCGCTGCGAGGCAAAGCGCTGATTGTGTATCCGGCGATTCGTCCGCGGATCCCGGAGGAATGCAGACGGCCGGGCTTTGATTATCTGGGCGTTTCGGCATCGCCGCTGGATGAAGAAATCGCTTGGGTCGAGACGGCCGCCGATGCAGCTGACCGCATTGTCGTTTTTACCTGGAACGCGGTCGATGACCCGCGTCAGCAGCGAATGGTGAATGCCTTGCCGCCACAGAAAACGATTGTGGCTGCGCTTTGGAAACCGTCGGATATGCTCGTTTTTCCCGACGCGGCGGCTTATGTCATCGGCTACAGTCCGATGCTGCGCGCCACAGCCCTGATTTGCGATGTCCTGCTGGGAAAACGACCGGCGCCGGGGCGGCTGCCGATTAAGTTTATGAACTAGGCAATGCGACAGGTCTTGCATTATAATGGGGCAGTGTGTATCAGCGCGCCCCGTGGCCATACGATATACGTGGAATACACAGGACACAGATAATCAATGTCTACCCTTAACCCCGATTTGATTTCAAAAGATATGGATGCGGCGCTGAATGACGCCGCGCCGATGCTGAAAGAATACCGAAAATCTTCGATTATGCCCGAGATGGTGCTGCTGGCTTTGCTTCAGCGCGAAAATACGGCGGCTTATCGGATGCTCAAGATGTTTGAAAGCACGCGCGGCGTTGACCTTGAACGGCTTCAGCGTCAGGTCAAGCTGGCGATACAGTCTCGCCGCGATCCCGATGGCAGCCTCGATTTCGTTGCTATTGGCAACCGAAAAGTCTCGTTGAGCCGTCAGTCGATTGTGCTGCTGGATGACGGGCTGACGGTCGCCAATTCGATGAACGAGCGCAAAATCGACACCGATCACGCGCTGGCGGTGCTGGCGGAAACATCGGTCAGCACCGGCGGGATTCTGCGCCAGTTCAGCATTACGCCCAAGTCGATTCGAGATGCCTACAGCGATGCCAGCAAAATTATCCCCAGCCGCGATGACAGCACCACTGTGGATTATGTCAAACGAGCCAAACGCGGCTTGCTGCGCGCCGTTCATTTTCGGGAAGATCTGCTGCGGAATATGATGAATGTACTCACGCAGTCGGTGAATCGGCATATTATTCTGTTGGGTCCGGATGGAGTCGGCAAGCGAACTTTGGCTTACAGCCTGGCGCTGCTGATGGCTGAAGACAAAGGCCCAAGCGGTTTGTTCAATCTGGTGCAAATCAGCGAAACGGCTTTGCTGGATGGAGACCAGGAAGCGTTTCGGGCTGGGATGAGCGCTGCGAGGCGCGGGATTCTGTTTTTGCCTTTGATTCATCGTTTCTTTGGCGGGCCGATCAAAGCCGATTTTAGTAAAGCCACTTCGCTGGTGCAAAAGGCGTTTTTAAGTGATGACCCGGTGATTATCTGCACGACCAACGCGCAAGAATTTGAGGCGCGGATTCAAGGCGTCAGCGCCATTGTCGAAAACAGCCAGGTCATCCGCGTCGATGAGCCTTCGCTTGAAGAAGCGGTGCAAATCATGGAGACGATTGCGCCGCATTTGGAATCGGACTATGAGATCTCGATTGAACATGACGCCTTGCAGATGACGGCGCGGATGGCGCAGCGCTACCTGACCATTACCCCCTTGCCGCAAAGCGCCGAGCAGCTGCTGCATCGGACCGCGGCGATGGTGAATATGGGCAAGCAGGCGCATTTGGCATTCAAGCCGGACAATAATGACGCCATCCTTGATATTGAAGATGTGACCTTGGTCACCAGCCAGATGACCGGGATTCCGGTCACCAAGCTGGGCGCGGATGAACGGCTGCGCTATGCCAATATGGTCGAGCATCTTAGCGAACGGCTGATTGGCCAAAAAGAGGCGGTGCAGTTGGTGAGCCGCGCCATCAAGACGGCGCGGGTGGGCCTGAAAGACCCCAAACGTCCGATTGGCGCATTTTTGTTTTTGGGGCCGACGGGCATCGGCAAAACCGAAATGGCGCGGGTGCTGGCCGATTTTATGTTTGGCAGCGAGGAGACGCTCTTCCCGCTTGATATGAGTGAATACAAGGATGAGAGCAGCATCAACCGTCTGATTGGGTCGGCAGTCGGGTATGTTGGCAGCGACGAAGGCGGGCAGCTGACCGAACGGATTCGCCAGCAGCCGTACACGATTGTACTGCTGGACGAAATCGAAAAGGCGCATCCGCGTATTATGGATGTGCTGCTGCAAGTGATGGAAGAGGGACGGCTGACGGATGGACGGGGCAATATCGCGCGCTTCAGCGAAGCCGTTGTGATTATGACCAGCAACATCGGCTCCGAGCATTTGATGGTGCGGCAGATCACCGACGATTTGCGCGAACAGATTATGGAGCAGGTATTGGACTTCTTGCGGCCGGAATTTATCAATCGTCTTGATGAGGTGATTCTGTTTAATGCCTTGAATGATGAAGATCTGGCGCAGATTTTGGAACTGCTTATTCAAAAGGAGAATCAGCTGGCGAAGGAGCGCGGCTTGACGTTGACCTTTACCAGCGGCGCCAAGAAGTGGCTGCTGGCACAGAATAATGAGCCGGAATATGGCGCCCGTCCCTTGCGGCGCATCCTGCGGCGCAACCTGCGCGAGCCATTAGCTGATTTCCTGCTGCGCGCTAATCCGCCTGAAGGCACCGAGGTTCGGATTAGCGCCAGCCGCAGGCGCGGCGGTGGTCTCAAATTCTCTGCGACTATCGCCGGCAAAGAAGTTTTTGATAATGTTTGACCAAGCACAAGGTAGATTCAAGAGGAAAAATGACCGAACTCGACCGCTCGATATTCAGGAAATACGATATTCGCGGCCTTGCCGCCGGTGATGCCCCGCAGCTGACGCCGCCGGTTGCGCTGTCTGTGGGCAAGGCGCTGGGCACCTATTTGCCGCAGCAGTTTCGGACGGAGCAGGTTTTTGTTGGCTGCGACAATCGGCTGACATCGCCAGCGCTGAAAGCCGCGATGATTGAAGGGCTGGCGGCCGCTGGCTTGGCTGTGACCGACATTGGCGAAGTCTTGACGCCGACGGTTTATTTCGCCGCCGCCGCCTTCGCCGGCGCCGGCGCCGGGGTGATGATTACCGGCAGTCATCTGGATACGCGCTACAACGGCATCAAGATGGCTTATGGCAAACTGGCGCTTGCCGGCGAACAAATTCAGGATGTGCTGAAGATCATTGAGTCCGGCGAATTTGCCAAAGGCGCGGCTACAGTCAGTGAAGACCTGGCGATGATTCACAAGCACATGGCTGCGATTCAGGGCAAGGTCAGGATGGCGAAACCGATGAAGGTCGTGATGGACGCCGGCAACGGCCTGTCGGGAAGGTATGTGCCGCCGGTCCTGTCGGCGCTGGGTCTGGAAGTAGAATGCCTGTTTTGCGAACCGGATGGCAGCTTCCCGAACCATCTGCCGAATCCGGAAGACCCCGAAATGACCAAGGACCTGGAAGCGAAAGTGGTTGAGTCGGGCGCGGATTTGGGCTTGGCTTTTGATGGGGACAGCGACCGCTGCGGATTTATCGACAATCGCGGGCATCACATCACGGCTGACCGGCTGCTGGCGCTGCTGGCGCGCGATCTGCTCGGCCGGCATCCGAATACGCCCATCGTTTTTGATGTAAAAGCATCGCAGGCATTGCCCGATGAAATTAAAAAGCATGGCGGCCAGCCGGTGATGTGGAAATCGGGCCACAGCTTGATGAAGCAGAAAATGAATGAAATCGGGTCTTTGCTGGGCGGAGAGGTGAGCGGGCATCTGTTCATTGGCGAAGATTATTACGGCTTTGATGATGCCCCGCTGGTCGCGCTCAAAACGCTTGAAATCATCAGCCGCTCGGACAGGACGATTGCGGAAATTTTTGACGAGATTCCAAAGCTGCTCGCTACCCCCGAAATCATCCTTTCGGCTCCTGATGATTTGAAATTCAAGATGATTGACGAGATGACGAGCAGCCTGCAGGACCAATACAAGGTTGTGACCGTGGACGGGGCGCGGGCGCTGTTTGAGCATGGCTGGGGGCTTGTGCGCGCCAGCAACACGCAGCCGGCGGTCACGCTGCGTTTTGAGGCTTATACCCGCGCGCAGGTTGCCGAATACATGCAGATTTTCAAGGCGCAGTTGAATCGTTATCCGCAAATCAATCAAGACAAGTTTGATGCACAGATTCAGGCCTTTGGCTCCTAGCTTGCCGGAACGCACCGGGATTTGGTGGAAGACCTTTGACCAAACCGCGGTCTAAAACGGCGGCGGCGGGGATATGCGCTGGGCGGCATAATTGAACAGGCTAAGCGCAATGACAATCACTGCGCCGAATATGACCATGAACGTTCCGTAGATGATCTGACGAATGTCCCAAGCGCGGGTTCGTTGGGGGATGACATTGGCTTTGCCGTGCACTAACTTCTTCTGCCAGGTTCGGCTGCGGTCAAAAATCAGCAGCAGCCCCCAAACAATGAAGGGCAATCCAAACAAAACGCCAAAACAAAGCGCAGCAATCACGAAGCATCCTGTCGGCTCAAGGTTTTGCCGGCTGTCCTCGACGGGAACAGGCTGATTTTCGCGCTTGCGCCGGGTCGATGCCATACCCAATTTCTCCAGCCCGGTCTTTGCCGCTGGCTGTTTGCGCGCCGCTATTGCAACGCAGCGGTTTTCGATTATGATAATGGCTCATCAATCCGAACCCTTATGTCCCGAATGATGCCCGATCATCTTTGGGGCGCAAAACAGCAGGCTGCCTTATGGATAAACTCAAGCGTAACCCCAACCAACCGCCGACTATTGAATTTGCCGTTGACAGCGAGCATGGGGGCATTCGCGCGGTTGGCTGCGTCACCTTCTTGATTGGGACCGCGGTGAGTTTTTTGATCCTCAATGCCATCTTGCCCAACGGCGGTTTGATTGTGATGGGCGCGGCGCTGGCGATTGCGGTTGGCTTGACCTATGGCGCTGATTATCTGACAAAAAAGCATTGGCCCAGCAACCGCTGCATTCAGTTTTTGGGCGATATGATTCAGCTGGTTCAAGCGGATGCCTTGCAGAGCCAAATTGACGCCGGACAGAATGTCAATCTGCTCATGTGGCATTTTGAAGCCCGGCGGCATCCGCGCGTTCCCAAAGGCTGGTATGTGGTTGCCAATGCGCTGGAACAGGAAGGCAAGTATATTGTTGCCTATAGCATCGCTGCGCCCGGCGATTTTGGAGCGCTGCCCCTGTCGCGCCTGTCTACCCGGCTCCAGCGCAAAAAAAACAAGCGGGGGGAAACGCGCGATCTGCGTAAAGCCGGCGATATCCGCCGCATTGAGCGGGCGGAATTTCATCGCGGTCAATTTGGCGCCGAAATGTCGCTGGAAGATTATCAGGCTTATCTCGATTATCTCACCGATACCTATACCTCATGGATGCCTAAAGACAAATGACCGCTTATGGCAGCATTGTTTTGTGTGCAGTCTGTTTGCTGCCTGGCATACTGCTGTATGCACAGGATGCGCCGATTGAGCCCGGCAGCATCATCGAGGCGGCGCTGGCGGCCGGCGAGACGCATCGCTATCAGCTGCGGGCATTGGAATTGACCTTGATTTCGTTTCACCTTGAGGCGCTGGATCCAGCCTTAGATCCAGCGCTTGAGGTCTTCGACAGTTCGGGCGAGCTTGTCATCAGGAACGATGATGCCGCCTATCCCGACAGGCTTGATGCGGTGATTCAGGCATTGATCATGCCGCGAACGGATGTCTACACGGTGGCAGTGAGCGGCTTTGGGGATACGAGCGGCGGCTATCGGCTGCTGGCGCTGCCGGGTTATGACACCTTGGCTTTGCGCGATGCGGCGATGGCGCCGTCCGATTGGGAGGTGGTTTTCAGCGATGCCGAAATCACCCAGCCAAGCGGCGGGCGGCTGGCGCCTGGCATCAGAGGTTTGTCCAAGTCGGCTTCATGGGTCGGGCGGCGTTTTCCAGCCGCGCGCGACTTCTATTTTGAAGTCGCGTTCGACGCCGTGGCCTCGGCGACCAACTGGCAGGTGGGTATGCTGTTCCGTTATGCCAGTCCCGAACTGCATTATCGGCTGCTGCTGAACAAACGGGGCTACTGGCGCATTGAGCGGGTGGATGGCGAAGATGCGGCCGCGGTTCGGAACTGGCGCACCCATCCAGCCATTGCCGCCGGCGAAACCGACTTTCGCTTGGGTGTTTTGGCAAGCGGCCAACTCTTCCATGTGGTGTATAACGGTCAGGTGGTTGACACGGTCATAGACGACCGCATTGAGGCGGCTGGCGGCCTGGGCATCACCGCCAGGACTGCTGATGCCGTTGGCAGCCGACTGTCATTCGCTGTGACCGAAGCCATTATGACGCTGCCGACCCGCGTCGACGGCGGTTTGCTCTTCCCGCAGCGAATCGTGGCGCGCAATTACACCGCCGCCGCCAATTTGCTGGCCCGTCAGCAGGTGATCCCCGCCGCCGGCGAAGCCAAGCTGACCTTGCCGCAAAGCACAGTGCGCGATGTCCCGCCTGGCGTCACCCGGCTTCCGGTGGCATCCGGCATCGCCTTTGCCGAATTTGTCATCGGCGCCGAAGTGAGCTATGAAATGAGAGCGGCTGCCAACGGCGGCTGCGGCATCATCTTCCATTATGCTGACGATGAAAACTATACCTTGGCCTATGTCAATGCCGCCGGCGAGCATGGCGTGTCCCGCCGCCAGGGCGCCGCCTTCCAGCCCGGCATCTATGGCCGCCATGAAGCGTCAGCGCAAAATGCGAAACGTCTGCTGGTCATCGTCTATGGCGGCAGGCTGCATTATTACATCGACCACGCGCATGTCGGCGCCATGCCTTACCAGCCGACAGCCGGCGAACTTGGCACGGCGGTGGTGAACTTTGAAGAAGTAGACACGACCTGCGTCTTTGAAGACCTTTGGCTGTGGAGTCTGGACGCCGCTTCCTAGCTGGCAGGAGCGGAAAAGCCCCACCGTGTCGGTGAGGCTTGGATGTTCGGCGGCTTTAGGTTAGCCGCCGCGCATGACGGCGCCGAGCGTCGCGCAGCCCGGGCATGAGCCGTCCGGTCGAATAAGGGCATAGCCGCGTTGAGGGTCGCCGCTCCATTTCTCGAAGTTGATGTTCCAGACAATCATCATTCGAACACGGCCCGACTGCGCCGACAGCGCGGCGGCTTCAGCGATCCACTGCGCCTGCTGCGCCACGGTGGTATTGCTGGCCCAGGCAAAGCCAGTTGGAATCGGCCCTCTGTTGACTATGCCTTCACCGCTCAAATAACCCAGTTCAGTCCAGCAGACTGGCTTGCCGGGGAAAAAGCTGGCGCCGCGATTGAGCATGGAACTGAAGTAATAGGTCGGGTAGCTGGGGCGCGGGTCGCCGCTGTTGGCGCGCGGGCTAACGATGCCTTCGTTGTAATGCAGGCCAAGGCAGTCCATGTACTGGCCGGCGCCGGCCTGTGCCATCTGCTGCATAAAGACATCATCGTTGCAAACCTTGCCATCAGCGGTGCATCCGGCGGCGCCGGCAAAACCAGTAGGGGCCGGGGCGGCGCTGATGACGAGGGTATTGGAGTTGGCGTCCTTGATGGCCTTGTAAGCCTTCGCCAGCATTTTGACGTAATTGCGGCCGTGGATTTGACCGGCGGGCCATTCACGGCTGAGATTCGGCTCGTTCCAGACCTCAATCGCATCGGCTCTAAACCCGGCCAGCTTGCCAAGGAATTGCGCGAAGTCGTTCACGTAGCCATCAAAGTTTTCTTTAAGCTGATGATGGTCCCCCTTGACGCTCAATAGAATCTTGAAGCCATTGCTATGAGCGTTCGCAATCCATTCTTTGCCCGTGGCAGCCGCGCTGGCGCTGTACGGCAGCTGCGATTTGACCCAGGTCATGCCGGCTTCGCGCATCCGTTTAGCCGCCTCATTGGTCAAACCGGTCACCTGGCCGCCCAATTCAAAATTGCCGACTCTGGCGGCCCCGGGCGAGATGTTGACCGGCGCTGAAGCCGCCGCCGGGCTTTCGGCCGGCGCCGTCGTTATCACTTCGTCGCATAGAACAGCAGTGTCGAGGTCAAAGCTGATGCGGACTTGCCAGCTTTTGCCATAAACATCGGTAATCGTGAAGGTCCAGCCAAAAAGGATGTCGCGCTTTTCGGTCGCGATAACCTCGGCGACGCAGCTGTCGATGCCGAACGAGCCGTATCGCTGCCAAATCGCCTGCGTGCTCCAGTCTTCCTGAAGATAGCGCCATCTGGCGATTCGCAGCGGCGAGCCGCGCTCTTCCTCGACGAGGTCGCGGGCCATGTCCAGGCCGGTTTGAATGTAGTTTCCGTCCTGCGCCAGCGACAGCGAGGCCAAACTTAACAGAAGCGAAATGAACAGGCACATTCGCAGTAACCTGCCGGCAGAGTGCATAGGCCATTTTATCTGCATAAGAATCCTCTTTAATAGATGTTCACAGCGATTACAGTTTAACTTGATTTGCCGATTTTACCATAGTCTTTTGGGCGCAGTTCAATCGCGCGGTATGGTGAAATAAAAGGTGGAGCCGCCTCCGACCTGGCTTTTGACCGAGATTTCCCCCTTGTGAGCCTCTACAATCGCTTTGACCAGATACAAGCCCAAGCCGGTGCCCTGCGTGCGCCGCGTCAGCTTGTCGTCAATGCGATAGAAGCGGTCGAACACTTTCTCGATTTGGTCTTGGGGGATGCCGGCGCCTTCATCGCGTACAAACAGGGTCACATTCTTCTCGGTGAAACGGCCGCCGACGGTGATGGTTTTGTCAGCCGGCGAATACTTGATGGCGTTCGTTAGCAGATTGTCGATGACTTGCCGCAAGCGGGTTTCGTCGCCTTGAATGACGGGGAAATTATCCGCGAAGCTAAGCACGATGGGATGCTGGGTCTGTCCTTCCAAGCGGGCGACCGACCGCGCCGCCAGCGATTCCAGCCGGGTGTCGGCTATGTTGAGCCGAAGCTCCCGCGCCGCCTGTATTTTGCTGGCGGTTAAGAGATCTTCGACCAGGGTCGTGAGGCGGTCGGCTTCCTCTTCGATAATCGTCATGTTCTCGCGGATGACGCTGTTTTCCCATTCTACGTCCTCGCGCCCTAATGTGCTGGCATATCCCTTGATAATGGCAATCGGCGTCCGCAACTCATGGTGAATCGTTGAGATAAAGACGGTTTGCATCTCTTGCGCCTTGCGGAAGTTGGTAATGTCGCGCACGTTGGCGATAATGCTCTCCAGCCGGCCATCGTTGGTCAGCAACGGCGCATAAGTGATGCCAATGCTTAGTTTCATGCCGTCGCGGCGGATTAAATCGCCCTCGACATACAGTGTTTCGCCCCGTTTGCCATTTGCGGCCGCCTGCGCCCAGCCCGAGTCCAAGGCCGTTTCCAGATCGCGGCTTTCCAGCCGGTCCCAGGCGATCACCTCATGTTTTGGCCGGCCAAGCGCGTCTTCGGCGCGCCAGCCGGTCATGCGCTCAAACGCCATATTGACCTGCTGGAAGGTCAGGTCGGGATTGAGAATGAACACGCCATCGCCGCTGTTGTTCAAAATGGCTTCCAGGCGCTGCCGTTCCCGATTGATATGCCCGTACAGCTGGGCATTGTGGACGGCAATGGCGGCTTGGTCGGCAAAGCTCTGCAAGGTATTCAAATCGTCGGGCGTGATGGTGGTTTGGTATGACCGAAAGACGATCAGCAGCCCAAGCGGGTCCTGCGCGAAGACCAGTGGCATGGCAATCGACTGTTCGAGTTTGGCATCCATGACGTCAGCCATCTCGCGCAGCTTGGCATTAAGGAATTCCCGACTGAAACCGGCCTCATTGCTGCCGTTCATCAGTTCAAGCAGTTTTTGGTTGAGTTCGGCGACCGCATCCGATGCGATGCCGGTATAAGCGCGGACATGAAATATCCCGTCATGCTGGTCATCCAGAGCGATGATGCCAACCCGTCCAGCCAGCATCCCCACCGAAGCGTGCAGCACCCGGCGCAAGACCTCGCTTAAATCAAGCTGGGCGGTGATGGCGCGGGTAATCTCCAATAGGAAATCGCGCTGCTGGGTTCGCAGGTCGGGTCGCATTAACATGGTTGGATTGTATCATGCCCTTGATTCGGCGGCTTGATTCTATTGGGCTTCTAACGTTTACAGCCGGCGGTCAAGTTCGCTGATATCCATGCGGCCGCCATCGGTCGCCGCCAAAGCCGCGGCGCCGGTCAGGCCTGCATCGTCGCCCAAAGCGGCTGCTTCGATCTTGAGCCGAGCGGTATAGGAAGCATCCAGCGCATGGTCGCGAATCGCTTGGCGCATCGGCTGAAACAGCAGGTCGCCGGTTTTGGTCACGCCCCCGCCCAATACAATCATCTCCGGGTTGAACAGGTGGAGCGCGGTCACGATGCCCAAACCAATCATCCGCCCGGCATAGGCGATTTGCTGGGTGGCTGTGCGGTCCCCCTGCGCCGCTGCCTGCCCGACTGTTTTGGCGTCGATTTGATTCAAATCGCCATTCACCAGGCGGGTCACGAGCGATTTTTCGCCGGCTTGGATGCGCTGCCGCACCCGGCTGGCAATGGCCGGCCCGGCGGCTTCAAGCTCTAATGACGACACCTTGTCCGGTTCGACAATGACGGGGATGTGCCCCAATTCCGCTCCCAGCCCTTCTTGACCCAGCAAGAGCCGCCCGTCGCAAATCACGCCGCTGCCGATGCCGGTGCTGATGGTGAGATAGATGACATGACGATAGCCCTGCGCCGCGCCTTTTGATGCCTCCGCCAGCGCGGCCGCATTGGCGTCGTTGCCGATCCATACCGGCAGTGCGAATTCTGCCTGAATTATTTCGCTTAGGGGGACATCATGCCAGCCCTTCAGATTGGGCGGCGCCACGACGACCCCGGTGATTGGATTCAGCGGCCCAGGGGCAGAAAAACCAATCCCCAATACTTCATCCCGGCTGGCGGGCATAACCTTGTGGATGTATTCCCTGATGCGGTTCAAGGTCGGCTGCAAACCTTCGTCCGCCAGCGTTAACGTGTTTTCGCGCTGGAGCAGGTTGAGCCGGTGGTCGTACCGCGCCGTCCGAATCTGTGTGCCGCCTAAATCTACAGCGACGATCTGTTTTCGCATCGGGGCTTCCTATCCCATAAAGAGCATACTTGCCCTGACATACTTACTGTGAAACTTGAAGCGGATTGTTTATTCTGATAGAATAACATTAATTCCAGCGGCTATTAAGCGCGGCAGTCTTGATGATCGGGAAAAGCTGATGGCGCGTGTCACACCAATGCGGCGGCAGTATCTGGATATCAAGAGTCAGTATCCGGACTGCATCCTGATGTTTCGGATGGGTGATTTTTATGAGATGTTTGACGACGATGCCGAAGTCGCCGCCCGCGAGCTTGATATTAGCTTGACTTTCCGCACTCACAGCAAAGGCAGCGCCAAGGTGCCGATGGCGGGCGTGCCTTATCATTCGGTAGACGGTTATATTGCCAAGTTAATCGAAAAAGGTTTTCACGTAGCGGTTTGCGACCAGATGACCGAGCCGACCGGCCGCGGCATTGTTGAGCGCGAAGTGACGCGCGTGATAACTCCTGGCACCGTCGTTGAACCGGCGCTTTTGGACGAAGGCAAAGCCAACTATCTGATGGGCATTTTGCCGGTGGGCGACCCCAAAACGGGACGTTGGACAAGAGCCGGCATTGCTTTTGTCGATATTTCGACCGGGGAGTTCAAGGCCACCCAATTTAAGGGCAAAGATGTGGGGATGCGGGTATTTGAGGAACTGGCGCGGGTGCAGCCACGCGAAGTGATTGTGCCAGAAAGCTGGCATCAGCGCGGCGTTACCCTGCCCGAAGGCATTCACCTTAGTTCAGCGCCGGACTGGACTTTTGAATTCGCCGGCGCCGAGCAGCTGCTGCGGGATCATTTTCGGGTGAGTACGTTGGATGGCTATGGATTGCAGGATCAGGCTTATGCGGTGTCGGCGGCCGGCGGGGTATTGCAGTATCTTCGCACGACGCAGAAAAATTCGCTTGATCAACTGATGAGCATCCGGTCATATTCAACGGCCGCGTTTATGGTCTTAGATCCATTTACGCGCCGCAATCTTGAACTGGTGGAGACTGTCCGCCGGCGCCAGGCGCACGCCAGCCTGCTGGGTATTTTGAATCGCAGTGTGACGGCAATGGGCGCGCGCCTGATGCGAACCTGGATTAACCAGCCCTTGCTGGAAATCAAGCGGCTGAACGCTCGTTTGGATGCGGTTGAGGTTTTGGCGAACAGCGAGCTTTTGCGCGATGAGATCGCAGTCGAATTGAGACAGGTTGCCGATATCGAACGGCTCGCCAATCGAATTATGATGGGCCGGGCCGGGCCGCGCGATTTGCTTGCTTTGGGCAAGGCGCTGGCGGCTGTGCCTCGATTGCATGGGCTGATTGAAGCGCTTGCCAATTTGGCCGCCATTGCCGAGCGGCTTGACCCTTGCGAGCCGGTGTTTGACCTTATCGCCGCCGCGATTGTCGATGACCCGCCGGCGACGACGAATGCTATCGGGATCATTCGCGCCGGCTATTCGGATGAACTGGATCATATTCTTCATTCAAGCCAGGATGCGCGCGACTGGATTGCCAATTTGGAGTCGCATGAGCGCCGCCGCACCGGCATCGCCAGCATCAAGGTCAGTTTTAACAAGGTCTTTGGTTATTATATTGAGGTGACCAAAGCGCATACGGACAAAGTTCCTGAAGATTATGTCCGCAAGCAGACGCTTGTCAATGCCGAGCGCTATATCACGCCTGAACTCAAGGAATATGAGTCGCTGGTTCTGAATGCCGAGGAGGAAATCCTGGAAACCGAGCGGCAGCTGTTTGCCGACCTTTGCCAGCAAGTGGGAAGGCACCGCGCCCGCCTGCTGAAGACCGCCCGCGCGATTGCCCATTTGGATGCTTTTCTGGCGCTGGCGGAGGTGGCTGTGCGCGAAGGGTATGTGCGCCCGCGGCTGACCGAAGCCAATGTGCTGCATATTGAGGCCGGTCGGCATCCGGTGGTCGAGAAACTGCTGGCGGGCACAGCCCGGTATGTGGTGAACAGCAGCGATTTTGACAGCGCGGCGCGGGTGCATATCATCACCGGGCCCAATATGTCCGGCAAATCGACCTATATTCGGCAGGTTGCGATTATTGCCCTGATGGCGCAAATCGGGAGTTTCGTTCCAGCTGATTCGGCGACGGTTGGATTGGTGGATCGTATTTTCGCGCGCATCGGGGCGCAGGACGAAATCCATGCCGGGCAAAGCACCTTTATGGTTGAAATGGTGGAAACAGCCCGCCTGCTTTCTGGCAGCACTGAACGAAGCCTGCTGATATTGGATGAGATCGGGCGCGGCACGTCGACCTACGATGGCTTGGCGATTGCGCGGGCGGTCATTGAATATATCCACAATAACCCGCGGCTGAACTGTCGCACCTTGTTCGCCACCCATTACCATGAATTAACCGAATTGCCGGATATCCTGCCGCGCACAGTCAATTACAATGTGGCTGTGGCTGAACAGGGCGAGGATATTGTGTTTTTGCATAAGGTTTTGCCCGGCGGCGCTGATCAGAGTTATGGGGTGCATGTGGCGCAGCTGGCGGGGATGCCGCGTTCGGTTGTGGAACGGGCGCGTGAACTGCTGGTTCAGCTGGAAGGCGATGGAAGTGATTTCGCGCTTCGCAAGCCAAAGAGGGACCACAAGCAGCTTAGCTTCTTTGACAGGCCCGAGAATCCGGCCTTGGACGCGCTGCGGGCGCTGGAGGTGGATAACCTTAGCCCGCTGGAAGCGCTCACCCAACTCTATGAACTCAAGCGAATGGCGGCCGAGGATTAGATGACCGCGACCAAAACGATTGTGATCGCGACTCATCGGCGTTCGGGGACGCATTGGACGATTGACGCCCTGCGTAACAACAGCCCCGAAATATGCGATGGCTTTTTGACGCTGGAGCGAATTGAAGCCAGCCACGATGCGCCGATTCCCCTGGACGACTTCCGGCTACAGTTGGAAGGGCTGGATGGACGCGTGCTTGTCAAAGTGCATGACCTGCCGGCGGCGACGTATTGGAAAGGCGAAGCGGAACGAAAATTTGCCCGCTTGGTTTTGGGCAGTTCCCCGATTATTTATGTGCATCGGGACGGGCGCGATGTGATGGTGTCCTTGTATTATTATATGCAGTCCTTTAGCGAGGCGGTGAAAGGGCAGTCGTTTTCAGCATTTCTGCGTGGAGAAGCGGCGCTGGATGGGGTTGCGACCGGCTTGAGCCGCCCGGCTTACTGGGCGCATCATGCGGGAGCCTGGCTGGCGCAGCCGAATCTGCTGGCGGTTTCGTATGGGGCGCTGGAATCGGATTATGAGGCGGCGCTGCGCGGGATGGCGGCTTTCCTGGAGGTGAAGTTGAATCGTTCTTTGCAGGCCATCCAGCTGCCCGGCGCCCAAAGAAAGCCAGCCCCGCTGGAACGGATACGATGGAAACTGGGCATCAGGCGGAAAAAGCTATCCTCGGCGGTGCAGCCGCGCCGCGGCAAGAGCGGCGATTGGCGAGTTCACTTCAGCGAGCATGACCTTGCCTTTTTTATGTCCGAGGCCGGCGAGACGATGCGACGATTGGGATATTCGGAATGAAGCCAGCTTCAATTTCCGCCGTCCATCCTTGCTGCCCGAAATGCAACAACCAGATAGATTTCATAGAAGACCGTCAAGGTTATCAGCAGATAGACAATATGAAATACTTTGACCTGCTGTTGAAACAAGGTGAATTGCAAAGATTGAATCTGCGGCGAATGCACAGCCAGTCCAATTGTCCATAACAAGGGAATCAGCAATGTCAGAAAGGTTCTGGTTCCTCCGCCTATGATGGGCCTGTACCACGCAAATGACAAGGCATACAGCACAAAAAACAAAAGGATATACCAGACGATGTGGATATGTTTGGCGCTGTTTTGCAGGCGGATGCCTTTGAAGAGCAGCATCAGCAGACCAAGCCCAAGAATAATCAGACTCAATCCGACTTGGCTGCAATAGCCATACCTGTAATCACTATGTTTGCCGTAGCATCCGGACCTGAGGCTATCTGTTATGCCGCGCCTGAAACGGTCGATAATTTCATCGGATGAATGTTCATTGAGGTACTTGCTTAAACTGGGTATTTCTTCGTCTGGCATATCAGGCCAGCCGCTTCTGTCGCCCGCGAGTTTCGTGCCATTTTCGACTTCTTCCCAGGAATCATACCACATATAAAAAGTCGTGTTGACATTGTAGAAGTAAGAACCGTATTTTTCTTTACTTTCCTGAAAATAGGGAAGGAGCAAGACCATAAACACTACAAGCGGCGTCAGAGCATAATAGAGGATTTGCCTGACTTGTTCACTGCTTAGGCTGCGGCTGAACAGCTTGTGCAGAAACAGGATGCCGTGGCTGCTTGCGAAAATGAACAAGCCCGGCATAGCGCTGGCTTTGCTGAAGTGAGCCAGCGCGAATAGAATCCCGACCCCAATGGGTTTGTACCACTTGGGCGATATCAGGGTATCCAGCGACAGGATGAAAGCAAAACCGAACAGGGTATAAAACAGGATTTCGGTTTGGAAGAAGGGTGATTTGATGGCGAATACGAGAAAGGCGATGACCAATATCGAGTAGAAGGCATAGATTTTGGAGAACTTGGTGAAAAAAGCGATGCCGAGCGTCAGCAAGCATACCAGTGACAAGGCGATATTCAGCTGTTTGCCCTGTTGGAAAAATGTCTCATCGTCCATCTCCGGCGAGTAAAAGAATGCCTGAATCCAAGGGTAAAGCGGCATTCGATTGCGGTTTCCTGTGAATTGCAGATTAGACTCATGGGCTCGAATCGCAAAATTCATGTACGCGCCTTGGTCACTGCTGGTTAAATTGCTGTTGATCTCGCTTTGAGTATCGGCAACGTCCAAATACAAGCTAAGGAAAAACAGCCCGACGGCAAAAGCCAGCAGCGCTTTGCCGATGTGTTGGGTGTTGGTGAAGTTCGGCATGTTCATCTCCGGCGGGTGAATAGGCGGCTTCGGGGCGGGCAAAGCAATGCGGCAGCTGGATTGTTTGGAGCGATTGTCTTCATTTTCCGCCATACAAGATCGCAGCGCGAATCGTGATAATTTGATAGATTTCATGGAATAGTGTCAAGGTCATTAGCAGATAGATAATATCAACTGCTTTGACATAAGGGCGGAGCAACTTGAATTGCAAGGATTGTATCTGTGGAGAATGCACGGTGAATCCGATGATCCACAGCAGGGGAATCATCAATGTAAAAATTGTTCTGGGACCGCGTCCTGAAATGGGTATGAACCAGAGGAAAGACAAGCCATAGAGTATGAAAAACAAAAGGATATACCAGACGATGTGCATATTTTTGTGATTATTTTGGAACTGGCTTCCTTTGAAGAGCAGCGGCAGACAAACCACAAAAATGATCAGACTCAATACGACTTGGCCGCAATGCCCAAAAGCATAGGGGCTAAGCTGATAATTGCATCCGGACCAGATGAGGTGTTTTGCACCTAATCTAAAACGGGCAATCATATCACTTGGCGAATGATCTTTAAGGTAATTGCTTAAACTGGGTATTTCTTCTGCGGGCAAACTGGCCCAGCCCCCTTGTTCCTCTGCCCTCTGCATAGCATTGAAGGCTTCATCCCAAGAGTCATACCACATCAGCCGGCTACTGTTGACATTGTAGAAGTAAGAACCGTATTTCTCTTTACTTTCCTGAAAATAGGGGAGCAGCAAAATCATAAAGACCGCCACCGGCGCCAAAGCATAATAAAGGATTTGCCTGACTTGCTCACGGCTTAAACCGCGGCTGAACAGCTTGAGCAAAAACAGGATGCCGTAGCTGCTTGCGAAAATGAACAAACCCGGCATGCCACTGGATTTGCTAAGGTGTGCCAGCGCGAATAGAAGCCCGACCCCAATGGGTTTGTACCACTTGGGCGATATCAGGGTATCCAGCGACAGGATGAAGGCAAAGCTGAACAAGGTATAAAATAGAATCTCGGTTTGAAAGAAGGGCGATTTGATGGCGAATACGAGAAAGGCGATGAACAATATCGAGTAGAAGGCATAGATTTTGGAGAACTTGGCGAAAAAAGCGATGCCGAGCGTCAGCAGGCATATCAGCGACAAAGCTATATTCAGCCGTTTGCCCTGTTGGAAAAATGTCTCATCGTCCATCTCCGGCGAATAAAACAATGCCTGAATCCAAGGGTAAAGCGGCATTTGGTTGCGAGTGCCCGTATATTGAAAGCGGGTTTCGTATGCTTGTTTCGCAATATCCATGTACGCGCCTTGGTCGCTTCGGGTCAAATCAGGATTAACTGGGCTTTGCTGTTGGGCAACGTTCAAGTACAGGCTAAGGAAAAACAGCCCGATGGCAAAAGCCAGCAGCGCTTTGCCGATGCGGTCGATTGACAGGAAAGCCGGCATGGCTAATCCCCACCCGGTGAGTGGGCGGCTTCGGGACGAGGCAAGGGGATTTCGGCTTCTTCGGCTGGCATGATGCCTTCGGAAAGCAAGACTCGCTTGAACGAGACAATGGCGACTTCAATCATATCCAGGTCGGGTTCGTTGGTCGTCAGGCGCTGCAATGCCAGGTTGGGCTGAATCATGAATCGAATCCAGGCTTTGTCGAGGTTGGAAGCCGTGTATTTCAGAAATTCATAAGCGACGCCGGCGATCACCGGGATGAACAGCACCCGCGATAGAATCAAAAGCGCGAATGGCGGCCGACCAATCAATGAGAACAGAAACACGCTGACAAAGACAACCGTCAGCAGGAAAGCGGTGCCACAGCGCGGATGCTCAATCGGGTATTGGCTGACAATTTCGGGTGTAAGCTCATCGCCGGCTTCATAGGCGTTGATGGTCTTGTGTTCGGCGCCATGATAAGAGAAGATGCGCTTGCCATCGGTCGTGCGCCCGACAAACCAGATATAGACTATCAAAATCGCCAACTGGATGATGCCTTCAATCAAGTTAATCACAAAGGCATCCAAGCCAATCGGCAGCGCTTCGTAAGCCAGGAAGCTGCTGCTTTCGCCGGCGGCAAGGACTTCTTGGCCGGCTTCATCCATGACGATTTCGCTTGCGGTGGCGCTAAGACCAAGCAGATTGCCGATGCCGGTGGCGGCGGTTGTGGGCAGCAGGAAAAAGATCCCCAGGCCGATAAGCAGGGAAACGGCGATGGTCGCCCAGCCGATGGGACCATTAAAACTGATGTCGTCTTCATCCAGCGCAACATCAGCCGACCACATCAGGGCGCGAATGCCAAGCCCCAGCGCATCCCACAAGCCAATCAGCCCGCGCAGAAAGGGTGTCCGGGCGATGCGCCCGCGATACAAGGCGGCGCTGAGCGGCTGTTCGTGAACAACAATTTGTCCTTTGGGGTCGCGCACGGCGACTGCCATCGAGTGTGCGCCGCGCATCATCACGCCTTCAATGACGGCTTGCCCGCCATAAGAAAATTTCAACTCGTCGGCGGTTCGTTTTGATTTTTGTTCCAAGGTTTCCCCCTGTTAAACGTCTGCCGCCGGCGCAATATACGCTTCTTGCTGATTGCGGTCAAGCTGAAACGCCGCTGCCAGGCGAATATCCAGCAATCGCATTTGCAGGCGGCGACGGCCGTTCCACTCGTTCATTTCCAAATGATAGGCGGCGTCTATGGATGATGGCATCTGTTTTGCCCAGGCGCCTAGATTAAAGCCAATCGCGTCGATGGGAGCTTTGCCATTGCGACCGAATTTGAGCTTGAGGTGCTTGCTGTCTTTGCCCACGGTGCGGCAGTCAAGGACATTCAAGCCGCGGCTCATAAAAACCGCCACCGGGTTTTTTTGTCCGGTTGGCTCCATATCGTCTACAAAGCGCGCCAGATCCTCGTTCAGGTCATCCAGCGCGAGTTCCTGGTCAATGAGAAGGGCAGGCTGTAAATTTTGTCCGGTGAACGATTCGTCCGCGATTTGCTGTAGTTTTTCATGCAGGGCTTCAATGTTGCGGTTATCGACGGTGAATCCGGCCGCCATCGCATGACCGCCGTGTCGGACTAACAGGTCGGCGCATTCGTCGAGCGCGCGGGTGATATGGAATTCAGGGATGCTGCGGCACGAGGCGCGGCTTTGCTCATCGCCCCTTTGGAAGACAATCGCCGGCCGATAATATCTTTCCGCCAGCCGTCCAGCCACCAGACCAACGATGCCGGGCTTGAAGCTCTTATCACCAGCAAATATCAAAGGCGGTTTTTCCCCATCTATCTGCTCGTGGATGGCCGCCTGTGTCTGGCGGGTGAATATCTGCCGTTCGGTGTTGAGCCTTTGCAATTCTCCAGCATAGCATATCGCTTCGTCGATGCTGGCGGCGGTGAGCAGGTTATAGGCAATGCGCGCGTCGCCGAGACGGCCGGCGGCGTTGATGCGCGGGCCGAGTCTGAAGCCGATATCCGACGCTCTGATTTGATCTGGCTTCAGCCCGGCAACTGCGGCCAAGGCATTGATTCCCGGCCGGCGCATCTCGTTAATGGTGTTTAATCCATGCTTCACCAGATAGCGATTCAGACTGTCGTTCAAGGGCACGACATCGGCTACAGTGCCAATCGCCACCAGGTCAAGCAAATCCGACTGGAGCAGGTCGGGATAGCTGGCGCGGTCGGTTTGCCATCGATGACGCAGCAGCGCCTTTGCCAGCATAAAAGCGACGCCGACGCCAGCCAAGTTGGGATTGCCCTTGCAGTCGTCTTGCTGGGGGTTGATGACAGCCAGCGCGGGTGGGATTTCCGGGCCTATCGAATGATGGTCGGTGATGATCATGTCGAGACCGGCCTGCAGACCGGCGCCGACTTCATCCACCGAGCGGATACCGCAGTCGACGGTGATGACCACTTTTGCGCCCTGCTTTGCCAAATCCTCAAGCGCCGAGGTATTGAGACCGTATCCTTCTTTGATGCGGTCGGGGAAGTAGGCTGTGACCTGGCCGCCCAATGCGGCCAAGACTTGTGTCATCAGCGTCGTTGCGGTGACCCCGTCGGCATCGAAATCGCCATAGACCACTATCGGCTCATGGTTGGCGATGGCGCTGTTGATGCGCTCGACTGCCTTTGCCATGTCTTTCATGTCATCGGGGTTGGGCAAGTCGCTTTCATATAAAAAGCGCCGCGCCTCTTGAGGATCTTCAAAACCGCGATTGTACAATAGCTGGGCCAAGATTGGCTTGATCTCTCTGTCTTTGCACTGCCCAAAGTATGACTTGGGAGCTCGCCGCGCAAGAACCCATTCCTTTTGCATCATAGACGGCATCCAGATCATTTCATAAAATAATAGCTTGATACTATCATCTGCAAGGATAAGGGGCAAGATGCGCTATGGCGAAAATTGTCTTCATGGGGACGCCCGATTTTGCAGTTCCCACCTTAAAGGCGCTTCTCGTTCACCATGAGGTGCTGGCTGCTGTTACCCAGCCTGACCGTCCGGCCGGCCGCCGCAAACAGCTTCGACCGTCGCCAGTCAAGCGAATGGCGGTGGCGGCCGGGCTGCCGGTGTTTCAGCCGCAGCGCATTCGCCAAAGCCAAGCGATGGATGCGCTAGGGCAATGGGATGCTGACTTTTTTGTGGTGGCGGCCTTTGGGCAGATTTTGCCGCCGGCCGTGCTGGGCTTGCCGAAGCGCGCCGCAGTCAATGTTCATGCTTCGCTGCTGCCGCGCTGGCGGGGAGCCGCGCCGATTCAAGCCGCCATTCGCGCCGGCGATGCCAAGAGCGGGATCACCATTATGGTGATGGATGCCGGGCTGGATACCGGCCCGATGCTGGCGAAACGTTCGATTCCGATTGAAAGAGACGAAACCGGCCAGAGCTTGCATGATAAATTAGCCGTCCTTGGCGCCGAACTGCTTATCGAAACCTTGCCTAAATATCTGGCGGGCAAGATTGAACCCCAAGCGCAGGACGAATCTCGGACAAGCTATGCGCCGCGGATCAAGAAAGAAGAAGGCCGAATCGACTGGACGCAGCCGGCGATTGCGATTGAACGGCTGGTGCGGGCTTTCCGACCTTGGCCGGGCGCTTTTACCGGCTGGAACAGCCGCCGGCTTGCAATCCATGCTGGTCGAGAAGGCCCGGGGAGCGCCAGTCCGGGACAGGTGATTGAGCAGGGCGGGCAAATCGCCATTGGCACCGGCGCCGGCTTGTATTATCCCACCGAGCTTCAGCTAGCCGGCAAGAGGCGGATGCCGCCGGGCGACTTGGTCAATGGCTACAGTGATTTTGTCGGCGCTGTACTTGGGAACTAGAGATTTTTTGCATGGAGAAAACAAAAACCGCGCCGAACGCTTCTTTTCTTCGCCATCCCCATCGCACTATCCTCTTGCTCTCATTGCCGGTCTTGTTTTCGCTGACAGCCGAGCCAGTGACCGGGCTGATTGACACCGGATTTGTGGCGCAATTAGGCAAAGTCCCGCTGGCGGCGCTGGCTGTTGGCAGCAGCGCGCTGTCATCGGTCTTTTGGATATTCGGATTTTTGGGCATTGGCGCGCAAACCGAAGTCGCGCAAAGCTACGGCAAGGGCGATATCGCTGGCGCCGTCAAAGCCGTCAGCCTGGCGCTGACGCTGGGGGCGATGGTTAGCCTGGCGCTGGCGGGCCTGCTTATTCCGGGCGCGTGGCTGGTATCGCGGGCATTAGGCGCCGAGGGTGAGGTGCTGGAATTGGCGGCGCTTTATGTGCAGCTGCGTATGCTGGGCGCGCCGGCGGTCATCATTACCATGGTCGGTTTCGGCGCCTTGCGCGGCATGCAGGATATGAAAACGCCGCTGTGGATTGCCTTGGGCGTTAATGTCACCAACATTGCGCTGGATTATCTGTTTATCTTTGGCGGCTTCTTTATTCCAGCGATGGGAGTAGGCGGCGCGGCGCTGGCGAGTTCGCTGAGTCAATGGCTCGGCGCCGGCTGGATGCTGTGGGAGCTCAAGCGCAAGCTCGGCTTTAGCGGCGACATTAACCTGCGGCATGGATTTAGGCTTATTAGGGTAGGGCGTGATTTGTTTATTCGCACTGGTTTATTGACCCTGTTCCTGCTGCTGGCAACCCGCGCCGCCACGCAGATGGGCGCAGAAGCCGGCGCGGCGCATCAGGTTATCCGCCAGGTATGGTTCTTTACCGCGCTGGTGATGGAAGCCTTTGCCACCACCGCGCAAAGTTTGGTCGGCTATTTCTTCGGCTCGGGGCGGATGCGCCATGCCAAACGGGTGGCCATATTGACCACGGTCTGGAGTCTTGGCGCCGGTGTGCTGCTTATGATTGGGATGCTGGTCACGACGCCATGGGTCACAGCAGCGCTCGTGCCAGAAGACACCGCCGCTATTTTTCTGGCGGCTTGGCTGGTCGCCGCGCTGTCGCAGCCGCTCAATGCGCTTGCGTTTATCACCGACGGCATCCATTGGGGCACCAGTGACTATGGTTTTCTTCGCAATGCGATGATCGCGGCGACCGTCTGCGGTTTGGCAGGCTTGCAGCGCATTGCGACAGACCAGCTGGAGGCTTTCACCAATGTTTGGCTGGTGACGCTGCTGTGGATGGGCGTTCGGGCTTTTTTTGGACTGCTGCGCTTGTATCCAGGCATTGGGAACAGCCCCTTTCGGCTGGATATGGCGCAAAAATCGTGAATGATCTCATCTGAATGAAACTGATTCGCCATTCTTGCGTAGATAGAAATAAGACCGAAGCGCAAAGGGGGAAGCCATGCAGCAGCGAAAGAGCTGCCAGCAAAAACGATTGTGCAAGTCCAGCGGCAATCGTCAAGTCTTTGGTGTGGCTGGGGGAGTGGCGGAATATCTGAATATCGATCCGACGCTGGTTCGCCTGGCTTTTGTCCTGCTGACCCTGGCAGGCGGTCCAGGTTTGCTGCTGTACATTGTCTTGGCGTTGGTTATGCCCGGCGCCGAGCAGGCAAAAGGTGAGGAGGTTGGAAGGCTATGAACAGGAACAAGCGGCTCTATCGTTCGCGTCAGAATCGTCAGATCTCCGGGGTATGCGGCGGCATTGCCGATTACCTGGCGATTGACCCGACGCTTGTGCGTTTATTTTGGGCGCTTTTCGCTTTGGCAGGCGGCCCAGGGGTGGTTCTGTACATTATCCTCATCGTGATTGTGCCCGAGGAACCCGAATTTGTGCAGACATCCGCTGAAAAAGTCAAGCGCGACGAAATCGCTTGAGCGCGCCGGGCGCGGCAATCGCCAGATAAAATCCAAACCTTTAGAGCAAACCGCGTATGGCTTCGCGTTCGGCCTTTAGTTCGTCTTCGGATGCTTTGACCTTTTCGCGGGCATAGTCGCTTAGTTCCAGCCCGACAACCATTTCGGCGCGTCCATCTCCTGCGTTTTGCAGTGGGAAAGAATAAATCAAGCCGGCTTCAATGCCATAGGGATTGCCTTCGCTGGGGATGGCGGCGCTGAACCATTCGCCGGCGGGTGTTGGAGCAGTCAGGCTGCGGATGGTGTCCAGCGCGGCGCTGGCGGCGCTGGCGGCCGAGCTAAGGCCGCGCGCCTGGATAACCGCGGCGCCGCGTTTTTGCACTGTGCCGATGAAGCTGTTTTCCAGCCAATGTCGGTCGCCGATGAAGTCTTCGGCCGACTGTCCCTTGATCCGGGCATGCTCAAAGTTGGGGAATTGGGTTGAACTGTGGTTGCCCCAAATCGCCATCCGGGTGACATCCGTGACCGGCAGGCCGGCTTTTGCCGCCAGTTGGGCTTTTGCCCGATTTTCGTCGAGGCGCGTCATGGCAAACCAGCGATTGGCGGGAATGTCGGGGGCATTGGCTTTGGCAGCCAGACAGTTGGAGTTGCAGGGGTTGGCGACGACAAGGATGCGAATGTCGGCGGCGGCATGGTCGTTTAACGCTTTGCCCTGTGATACAAAAATAGGCCCATTGGCGGCGATGAGATCGCTCCGCTCCATACTTGGCCCGCGCGGCTTGCCGCCGACCAGGAGGGCCCAATTAGCATCCTTGAAGGCGGCCTTGGGGTCATCGGATAGAATGATATCTTTGACTAGGGGCTGGGCGCTGTCTTCCAGTTCCATCGCGACGCCGTCCAGGGCATCCATTGCCGCGGGGATTTCCAAAATTTGCAGAATCACAGGCTGGTCTGGACCAAAGACCTCGCCGCTGCCAATGCGAAAAAGCAGACTGTAGGCAATCTGACCGGCGCCGCCGGTCACTGCTACGCGAATGGGTTCAGTCATCTCTTCATTTCCTCTCGAATACAGATGTCACTCAAAACAGAGGCGATTATATCTGATAAGAGGCATTTTTGCATCATCCGCCAGGGCAATCATGCAATGCCCAAGTTCGAGAGCAGACTTGACGGATGGACTCGCAGAAGGCAAAATGCGGTTTGTGCGCCGAGTGTAACATACAGGGGGCAAAAATCGAGTGACAGAAGAACGCAGTACCACTTCGGCAGAGCGACCAAGCCGGCTGACCTTATACAGTTTGGCGATGGCGGGCGGCTTGGGGATGACCATGATGATTCTGGCGGCGGCGATTGGCGTCATCTATGGCGCGGCGCTGGACGCTGCGTCCACGCATAACATTGGCTTGCTGTTTGTCAGTGGCTTGCTTGTGCTTATGGTGGCTGTTGGCTTTTGGCTTGGGTGGGTACGTCCCTTTGAAAACTTTGATGATATTAACGTTCCGGCAGAACCCGAGCATCACTAAGCCCTTCCATGTCGAGACAAGCCATACCCCAGCGCGAGCCTATCAGCGAGACTGTCGCCGGCGCGGTCATGCGGGTGGGGGATGACTGCCTGCTGTCTTCGGCAATTTTAACGAGCGGGGAGCTTGTGGCGGCGGGCGAGTTGATCGTCCGCTACGGAATTCCCTATTTGGGCAAGCCCTTCTATTCGATTGTGCCGGATTTGGTCGTGGTCGATTATGGTGACATGCTGGTTGGAGAAGCTGCTTGGGACTTCCTAATTCATCAAAGTGGTCCGTATCCGCGGGCGGATGTCCTGGGCTATCGGAATGATGGCAGCGACCAAATGCTGGTTGTCAAGCAGCTGGACTTCGCCATTCCATTCGATGTCTTTGCCTATCGTCAGGTATCAGACCGCCGGCCCTTTGCCAAATTGAAGGCGCTGATCGCATCGAATCGAGCCGCCTTTCCACCGCGGCTGCTCAATTATTTGCCAGCTTTTGCCAGCTTTGCTGATTGGCAGGCGCGGCATGAATGATCTGGATTCGATTTTTAGCGATGACTGGGGCGCAGACCACCGCTCCGGCGTGGCGGCGGTCATCGGACGCCCGAATGTGGGCAAATCCACCCTGATCAATGCCATACTGGGTCAAAAGATAGCGATTGTCACCGCCAAACCGCAGACCACGCGTCAGCGGCAATTAGGCATTTATACCCGCGCCGAGGCACAGATTTTATTTGTGGATACGCCGGGAATCCACAATCCGCATACCCGCCTGGGCGATTATATGGTCAAGACTGCCCATGATGCCCTTAAAGATGCGGATGTCATCCTGTGGATTGTGGATGCGTCGCAGGCGCCAAACAGCGAAGATCGGCGCATCGCCAAGCTGCTTATGAAGATCGCGCCCAAGACGACTAAATTGCTGGTTCTTAACAAGGCAGACCTGGCTGAAGATCACTGGGACCGCAGCCGCTATCTGGCGCTGGTTGATTGTCACAAAGCGCTGGAGACAAGCGCTAAGGAAAGTCAGGGAATTGATGAACTTGTGGACAGTCTGATACCACTTCTGCCGTTGGGACCGCGCTATTATCCAGCCGCGCAGGCGAGTGGGTCGGACCTGCGCTTTATGGCTGCCGAGATGATTCGAGAGAAAATCATTCATCTCACCAGCGAAGAAATCCCCTACGCGGCTGCGGTCGAAATCAGCCGTTTCAAAGAGAAAGCGACCCTCACGATTATTGAGGCATTGATCTATGTCGAACGGGATTCACAGAAGGGGATGATGATCGGCAGACGCGGCGGCATGATTAAGCAGATTGGCATAGATGCCCGCGCCGACTTGGAGCAGCTGCTGGAAACGCAGGTTCATCTCGAAACGCGGGTCAAGGTTTTGAAGAACTGGCGTAGCAATGAACAGTTTATGCGCCGGGTCGGGTACAGAATGTCCCGCAGGGGTGATTAAGCGGGCGGCAGGCTTTCCCTTTTTGCAGCAAGCCGGCTGTATTATTCATCATTCAATGAGATTATTTGTTGCAGTTCTGCGATAAGCGGCGGTAAGGCATCGCTGACTGTATTCCACAGCACGGCGAGATCAATGTCATAATAAGCATGAACCAGCCGGTGCCGCATTCCCCTGATTTGCGCCCAAGGTATTTGAGTGTGTTTCGCTTGGAATTCATCTGTAATGTGACTGGCGGCTTCACCAATGATTTCCACTGCTTTGACCAAAGCATTCGCTCCTAAGAAGCGGGGCTGCCATCGACTGCCAAATAATCACGCGCCGCCGCTGCGTCCAAGCGGATCTGCGCCACCAATTCCTCAAGGCTGTCAAATTTCTTCTCCGGGCGCAGTCTGACCTCAAATGTCACTTCCAGCTGCCGCCCATAAATATCCCTGTCAAAGTCCAGCAGATGCGTTTCGATGGACAGGCTGCCGCCTTCAAAGGTCGGGCGGATGCCGATATTCGTCACGGCTTTGAAGGTTTCGCCGCCAAGCCGGGCCCAGCCGGCATAGACCCCGTTGGCTGGGATGATTTGCTCTGACCATACTTCGATGTTTGCGGTCGGAAAGCCAATCGCAGTCCCGCGCTTTTGTCCGTGCACGACCTCTCCCGCCAGAGCATAAGCCCGGCCCAGCCAGGCTTTTACGTTCTCCATACTGCCGCGCCTCACATGATCCCTGACTTGCGAACTGCGGATGACTTGGCTGCCGGCGTCGGTCATCATCAATTCGATGACGGTTACAGCAAAGCCGTGCTTTTGACCTTGTGCTTTCAAGAACGCGGCATTGCCTTCGCGCTGGTATCCCAATGCAAAATCCGAGCCAACCCAAAGCGCCTTCATGTTCAGATATTTGACAAGCCGCGCAACGAAATCATCAGCCTTCATCTGTCGAATTTCAGCGTTAAAAGGATGGGTGACGACGCAGTCGACGCCCAGTTCAAGCATGAGTTTGGCCCGCTGTTCGGGGGACATCAAATAGTAGCGTTCGTCCACATGGCGCAGCAGCTTGTCTGGATGCGGGAAAAAGGTAACGACAACCGCCAGCTGGCGGCTGGCATGAGCTTTGTCCACCAGACGTTTGATAAGCGTTTGATGGCCGCTGTGCAGCCCGTCAAACACGCCAATGGTCACCACAGAGGGAGCGTTGAGCTTCGCTTCCTTGAGATTGTGGACGTGTTTCATGGAGGGTTCTCATATCCAGGCAGGGCCGATTCGCAGTGATTGTATCAAGGCTGACCCCAAAATACTTTATGCGGTTTCCACAACTGACCTTGCGGCTTCAAAATGGCGACTAACTGCTTATCGTTAGTAAAGGCGAATACATGGTCAGCCGAAAGGTCAATCCGGCGCCTGATGAATTGTCCTTTTTGAATGCGCTGAATTTCGCTGGCATTGAGGGTCAGGCCGGGTTGATGCTTGAGCGCGGCATGAGGCGGTATGATATGCTTGAGCCATTCCTCGCCGTCTGTAATTTTATCAAGGGTAATGCTGTCGTCGATCTTGAAATGCCCGCTGGCGACGCGCCTTAAAGCCGATAAGTAAGCGCCAGCATGCAAAGCCTGTCCAATGTCATGCGCCAGGCTCCGAATATAGGTGCCCGAACTGCAACGGACATCCAGTTCGATAACCGGGCTGTTCCAGGAGAGGATTTCGATGGCATGGATATGCGCCTGACGCGCCTGGCGTTTAACCGATTTTCCTTGACGCGCCAGTTGGTAGAGCTTTTGACCGCCTACCTTGACGGCGCTGTACATCGGCGGGACTTGCTGAATGTCGCCGGTGAATTGCCGCAAAACGTCCTGAATGGCGGGTAGTGTGATGTGGCTGGTGTCCGATACTGTGATGACATCGCCTTCGGCATCATAGCTGGCGGTCGTTTTGCCCAAGGTGATTTGCGCCTGATACTGTTTGTCAGTGTGCATGACATAGCTGCTAAGGCGGGTTGCCTTGCCAAGACACAAGACCAGCACACCGCTTGCCAGGGGGTCAAGCGTGCCGGCATGTCCGACTTTGCTGCAGCCCGTCAGTGTTCGGTAGCGATGCCGAACCCGCGCGACAGCATCGTGGCTCGTCCAGCGCAGCGGTTTGTTGAGGTTGAGAAAGCCCGCATGACCGCCTTCAGTCAAGCCCAGGCCTCCCTTCGGCGATGACTTGATGAGCGAGTGGCAGGACGCGCTGGCGAAGCGCTGTCAGCGAGCCATCCAGCGTGCAGCCCGAGGCTTGCCGGTGTCCGCCGCCGCCGAGCCGCCGAGCCAATGCGGCAACATCGTAACCCGGCTTGGAACGGAAGCTGATTTGCGCCTGGTTATCCGGCAGTTCTTGAAATATGACCGACACCTTGGCTTCATCGACATCCACTAGATGATTCACCAAGCCGCCGTCGCTCATGGTGTCCAGGCCGGCTTGAATCATATCCCTTTGCGTAATCGCGGCATAAATCAGACCCCGATCCAGCTGAACCGATGGCAGCGCGAGTTTCCACAATTCGATTTCCTCATAGCCGCGGCGGTTGAGTGTGTGCGCCATGATGCGCGACAAGGGCGCCTTCTTTTGCATCAGCGCTTGTGCGATTTCCAGCGTGCGGCTGCTGGTGGCGCTAATGCGAAATCCACGGGTATCGGTGATGAGGCCTGTCAGCAGGGCATAAGCGGCGTCTTCGGATATTTCGCAGTTGAGGTGATGAAGAAAATCAAAGACGACTTCGGCAGCCGCGACCGCCCTCGGCACGATGAGATGAATGTCGCCAAAGCGCGTATTGGTTGGATGATGGTCTAGGTTGATGATATTCCTGCTATGCGCCATGCCATAAGCGCCGGCCTGGCCGATCCGTTCTACATCGCTTGAATCGACCGCAATCATCAGGTCAAATTCGCCGCTGGAAACCGCCGCCGCGATGGTTTCACTGCGCGGGATAAACGAGAGATGAGCCGGCGCGCCCCCATCCACTGCGGCGATGATGTCTTTCCCCATCAAGCGCAGCGATTCAGCCAGCCCCAGCAGCGACCCAATCGCGTCTCCATCCGGCGCTGTATGCGCGACCGCAAGAATCGTGCTGGCAGCCTCAATGGCATCGGCGGCGGCCTGCCATTGAGGGTCAGTCATTGTCATGGGCATTATCTTCCTGGATCTCCGCCGGGATGTCCAGATTGGAGATAAGCTGGTTGATGCGTTCAGCGCGTTCCAACGTATGATCCCAGTAAAAATGAAGTTCAGGCGTGCTGCGGAGCCGGATGCGCTTGCCGACTTCACGCCGCAAAAAACCGGCGGCACGGCGAAATGCCCGCATCACTTCAGCCTCGCGGCTTTCATTGCCCAAGGCGCTGACGTAAACCTTGGCATACATGAGTTCGGCATCCAGCTTAACTTCGGTGACGGTAATGCCGCGCAGGCGCGGGTCGGATATTTCGCGCAGGAGCAGCTGGCTCAAAATCTGATGGATGCGGTCACTCATGCGCCCTTGCTTAATGGACATCGCGGCTGTCCTTCACGCTAATTCACCCGCTCGCGGACAAAGAATTCGATAATATCGCCTTCCTGGTAATGATGGACGTTTTCCAAACCAATGCCGCATTCAAATCCTGAACGCACTTCGCGAACATCGTCCTGGAAGCGCTTGAGCGAACTGACGTTGACGTTTTCGACAATGATTTTGCTGCCGCGCTTCAAACGCGCTTTGACATTGCGCCGCGCTTCACCCTGTTTAATCATGCTGCCGGCGATAAAACCGATGCGCGGGATTCTGAAGGTTTGGCGAACTTCGGCAACGCCAATGACTTTGCTGGCATATTTGGGTTCAAGCATACCGTGCAGCGCCAGTTCAATGTCTTCAAACAGCTTATAGATGACGCTGTATTGACGGATTTCCACGCCTTGAGCTTCCGCAGAAGCCTGGGCCGCCGTATCCACATCCACGTTGAATCCAACGACGATGGCCTTCGAGGCGCTTGCCAGCATCACGTCGGATTCAGTAATGCGCCCGGTTTCCTGGCGCAAGACCCGTATCTCGATGCCTTCTTCATTGCGCTTGGTGATATGCTTGAGTTCGTTGGTGATAGGCTGGATGGATCCCTGAACGTCTGTTTTGAGGACCATCGCCAGTTCTTTGGCATGCCCGGCCTGAAACTGCTTAAACAAGTCTTCCAGGGTGGGCGCGGCGTCAGCTTGGCTGCTGGAGAGACGTTCCTGTGCTTGTCGTTTGCGGTCTTCGGCAATGCTTCTGGCGGTTTTGTCATTCCTGACAATTTCAAACATGGCGCCTGGCGGCGGCGGCGAATCAAGACCCAGCACGGCGACCGGCATGGATGGGATCGCCTGCTTGACTTGCGTCCCAGCCGAGTCAAACATCGCCTTGATTTTGCCGTAGGATGTCCCGGCGACGATGGCATCGCCCGGTTTCATCGTGCCGTTCATCACCAGCAGGGTGGCCATCGTGCCGCGGCTCTTGTCTACTTCGGCTTCTACAACAATGCCGCGCAGCTGCCCTTGCGGATTGGCGGCAATCTCCGTGTCATCGGCGACCAGAATCAAGGCTTCCAGCAGGTCTTCAATGCCGGCGCCGGAAAGTGAATCCACGGGAATCATCACAGTATCGCCATCCCAATCATCGGGAATTAACTCAAGTTCAGCCAACTGCTGTTTCACCCGGTCGGGATTGGCATTGCGCCTGTCGATCTTGGTGATGGCGACGACCAGCGGCACATCGGCGGCGCGGGCATGGTCCAGCGCTTCGCGGGTGGTGGGCATGACACCGTCATCGGCGGCGACAACCAGGATGGCGATGTCGGCGCCCTGGGCGCCGCGCGCGCGCATGGCAGTGAAGGCTTCGTGCCCGGGCGTGTCAAGGAAAGTCAAAATCTGTCCGTCGTGCTTGGCTTGGTAGGCGCCGATGTGCTGGGTGATGCCGCCGGCTTCGCCTTCGGCGACCGCCGTTTTGCGGATGGTGTCGAGCAGGGTGGTTTTGCCATGGTCCACATGGCCTAGGATAGTGATGATAGGGGGGCGGCTGGTCAATGTATCTGGCGTTTCGCCTTCATACATGACACTCCATTTTTCTTCGCGCTGTTCAGCCCGTTTCTCTTCCTCTTCGGCGACGGCAGCCGCGCTTGCGGATTGGGCGATATAGCCCATTTCCTCAATCACAATCGCAGCCGTGTCGTAGTCAATCTGCTGGTTGATGGATGCCATAACGCCGTTTGAAATCAACGTTTTCATCACATCAATCGGACTGCAGCCGACAAGCTCGGCTAATTCTCGAACCGTTAAATAATCGGTTACTAAAACTGCTTTGGCTGTTTTTGCCATTCCTACCTCCTTCAGTTTGGGCGACTGTCCGGGGCAGGATATGCTGTCCTGCCGCTTCTATTTGTCTTGTTTCATCGCGGTTTCATCTGCCGTAAATAGATACGGTCATTATGGCTTAACTCGGCGCGCAGTGCCTTTGCCATCAATGGACGCGCCGCCGCCAGTTCCCAGCATGCCGGCTTGCTGCACAAGTATGCTCCGCGCCCGTTCATTTTTCCAGACTCATCTATCTGCAATCTGGCGCCAGCGATGATGAAGCGGGTCAAACCGCGTTTGTCCTTTTTCTCACGGCACACGACGCAGGTGCGCTGCGGCCGATGTTTGCCTGCCATGATGCGTCTCAATCACTTTCTGGCTTGGCTAATAATCATAATCTTCCCAGGTCTCGTCATCCCAGCTTCCGCGCCGACCTTTGCGCCGGCGTTTGGCAATGACTTCGCCGCTGGCTTCATCCAAAATCAGCTGCCGCCGTTTTTGGCGGTCTTTGCGGCGCTTCTTCTTGCTTTTGCTGCGATCCAGTTCAAAGTCGGGTTCGCCTTCGTCGCCATGATAATAGTCGATGTCTTCGATCACCTGATCAAAGCCGCCGGCATCGGACGCGGTCTTTTCAGGCGCCGGCCCGGGAGCGCTTGGGTCGGCTTCCGCTTCCATTTCTTCGCCGATGACAGGCTGACCAAAGGCATCCAGCAAGACCTCGCCTTCTTCCGCATCGTCTTCCATGCTGGCGCCGGCAAGCGGCTCTTCGGCTTCGACTGGCGCTTCGTCCTCATCCATAGCGACTGCCGGCTCTTCAATGTCCTCAATGGAGATGGATTCCGCCAGTAATTGTTCGATATTCGCCGCCATCACAGTATCCAGGGCGGTTTGAATGTCGTCCATCGGGCTGCCCTCAAGCGATGAGAGTTTGCGGGCGACGATGGTATCATCCACCAGACAGGTGAGCATCACTTCGCCAACGTTTTCGTATGGCTCAAGGATATCAAGAATCGCCTGCGACACCGCCAGCACATCCAGCGGCAGTTTGAACAGGTCGGGCGGCAGGGTGGATTTGACGGCTTCGCGTTCCTGGAGATATCGCTCGCGGGCTTCATTGCGCTGTGCCAGCAGAGCTTGTTCGATGATATCGGCAAAGCGGCCGAGCGCCTTGTATTCTTCGGGCATAACCGTCAGTTCCAGCTGTTTCTTTTCCATAATGCGATGCGCTTCGGCAATCAGATCGGCATAGCGCTCAACCAGGCTGTCCAATGGCGGGGCCTCAAGATTTTCGAGCGCAGCCTGCACCGTTTCCATCACGCTCTTGATGTCAATCCGCCAGCCGGTCAGCTTGGCGGCGAGCCGGGCGTTCTGACCTTCGCGTCCAATCGCCAGGGATAACTGGTCATCAGGCACAATGACGACCGCCGTGCGCCCCTCAAACAGGTCATCATCCAAATAAACGCCGGTCACCCGCGCCGGACTCAAAGCCTTGGAGATAAAGGCTTCGGCATCGGTGTTCCATTCGATGACGTCGATTTTTTCGTTATGGAGTTCCTTGACGATATTCTGTATCCGTATGCCGCGCATCCCGACGCAGGCGCCGACCGGGTCAATGCCGTCCTGCAGGGCGGCGACAGCGACTTTGGAACGATGACCAGCCTCGCGGGCGATATTCTTGATTTCTACCTGACCGTTGTAAATTTCGGGAACTTCATATTCCAGCAGTCGGCGCAGCATATTGCGGTGCGCTCGACTGACGATGATCTGGGGCCCGCGGTTGCTTTTTTTGACTTCCATGACATAAACGCGGATTTTCTCGTGGGTCCGATAACGCTCGCCGGGGATTTGCTGCGAGCGAATCAAATCGGCTTCGGCCCGTCCCAGACTTAACGTGACCTGTTTTGAGTTCACGCTTTGGACGGTGCCGGTAATCAGGTCGCCTTCGCGATTGATGAATTCGTCATAGAGTGCGGTGCGCTCGGCTTCGCGGATTTTTTGCAGGATCACGTGTTTGGCGGTTTGGGCGGCGATGCGGCCAAAACTTTTGGTGGTATGTTCGACCTGCACCATCACGATATCGTTGATTTGCGCCTCGGGATTATAGAAACGCGCCGTTTCCAAGGTGACTTCGGTGGCATCGGTCAGGACATCTTCGACCACCTCTTTTTCGACAAACACACGCGCCCGCCCTGTCTTGGGGTCAATCTGGGCTTCAATCGCCTGGGCCGCGCTCGCGCCGGAGTCCTTGCGAAAAGCCGAGACCAAGGCGCTTTGCAAAGCCTCCAGCACCACATCAGCCGGCAAAGCCCGCATTTGCGCGATCTCATTGAAGGCAATTTGTAATTCGTTCGACATGATGTTTCGCTCCGAAAATCGAGAAACCTGATTTCCAAAAAGGTCAATATAAAACGAAAAGCGGGGCTTGCCCACTTTTTGCGTAAAGTTCCAAGTGGATAAAGCATAGCACAGCTTGGTACAGCCGTCAAGACGGGTTTGAACCCATTGAACCCAAGTGGATTGAAGCTCATTCAGGTTTTTGCCGCCGACTGCGGTTGCATGGTATAATCCCTAATCCATAATTGGATTGCATGCCCTTAGCGTCGGCTGATTATGACGGATAGAGTAGAATGAATTGTGCATGAATTTTTGCCAAATGCTGGTTTTGCTGTGAGGAATGTAATCGTTGCGAGAACGAATTTTATTGATAGGCGCTGCTGATTGGGGATCAGCGCTGCAGCGAAACTGGGATGTCATCACCGCCGCCAGCGGTAAACGCGCCAAGTTATATGCTGACCAATATCAATTCAGCTTAATCATCGTTGATGCGGTTTCGATGCGGACATCCGGCGAACGCATTTGCCGCGCCATCAAATTGCAATATCCCGATTGTCCCATCATCCATATTCAGCCCAAGCATGATTCGAATCTGGCCAAGGTTGCTGATGTGACTTTGTCGCCGCCGCTTTCCACTCGTAAATTGATTGGGGTCGTATCGCGGATTTTGCAAGAGGATCTGGCGGACATCATTCGCTGCGGCCCGTTTTTGCTCAACCGCGCAACTCGCATCTTGCGAACCCCCCGACAAGAGGCGCAGCTTAATCCAAAGCTGGCAGAGTTAATCGAGTTGTTTATGACTCATCCCAATCAAGTTCTGGCGCGCGAAACAATCATGCGGCAGGTATGGAACACGAATTATATGGGCGATACCGGAACGCTGAATGTTCACATCCGCTACGCCCGCAACGCGCTTGAAGACAACAAACAAAAGCCGGTCTACCTCAAGACGGTACGCGGCGTCGGCTATCGGCTGGATGTGGATGTTTCCTAGATCGCGATTAGCTGACCAGACGGGCAAGCTGCTTCATAAGGCGGCTCTTGCGGCGGGCGGCATTGCGCGGATGAATGACCCCGCGGCTCGCCAAGGTATCAAGGTCGCGCGCTGCGATGCGGGCTGCTTCGCGCGCTTCGTCAACGTCGCCTTTTTCGATGGACTCGCGCGCTTGTTTGACAAGTGTGCGCGCGCGGTTGCGATAATTGCGGTTATGCAAACGGCGCTTTTCGTTTTGACGGATGCGCTTCAGTGCAGATTTGTGATTAGCCATACTTTACCTGACAGAAACCTGTCGCTCCTTTCCAAGCACAATTCAAGGCTGTCATGCCGTGGATTTCTCTTTCACAGCTTACAATTAAATTATATCATGCGCCGGGCCGGCTGTCTATGGCTTTTTAATAAGTCCGCCGGCGCCGGCAAAGTTTGTTATTTTGTATCAACGTTGGATTTCTATTTTGGTTAATCAGTCTTGCGACTCGGAACGGTTCGGGATAGGATTTGTGATGATGCTGAAAAGGACAATCGGACCGGGCGAATGATCAGACTGCACTGGAACACAGCGATGATCTGGATAGCGCTTGGCGCGGCATTAACGGGCTGCGGCACCCTCGCCGCGCCTGTTTGGCAGGCGACCGCGCCAGCGATGGCAACGGTCAGTGAGGATAGCCAGGCGCCCACGGTCACTGCGACAGCCAGCCTGCCCGCCGATACGCCCATCCCGCCCGCGTCCACGCCCACGCCCGCTCCGACTTCAACGCCAACCCCGCCGCCCACACCGACAGCCGAACCGACGACCGCGGCGGCTTCATCGCCGATTGACCGTTTGGTGGCTGTGCGCGACCCTGAAAATGGCCGGCTGCTGTTCGAGACCTTTCAAGAGGCCGCCAATTATGCCTGTTCGACCTGTCACAGCGTCGCCAGCGAAGAAAAACTGGTCGGGCCCGGCTTGCTGAATATCAAAGACCGAGCGCCGACGCGGGTCGAGGGACAAAGCGCCGCCGAGTATCTCTACAATTCGATTGTCAATCCGGATGAGCATCTTGTTGACGGATTTGACGCTGAACTGATGCCCAAGAATTGGACGGCCATCTATAGCGATATCGAAATTTTTGACATGGTGGCTTATCTGCTCACCCTTGAAGGCGAATCCGCCACTGATGAATCGGCTGACGAGGATTAGCTGCAAAATCACATCTCAAACATCTGAATCTGACGCGCCTGCCAGTATGTCTTCAATGGCATTGTTTAGCTGCTGATTCGAATTAAGCAGCCGCGCCTGCGCTTCGGCAAGCCAGCTGCGGTCATTTTCGATTTGGTTTCGCTGAATCTCCAGGACTTTGCCGGTTGCAGTCGGCGCAGCCCCTCCTGGCAAGTCCCGCGCTTTCACGAATGCCGCCGGGTCAAGCGCCTGCTTGAACAGTTCGTCCGACAAACGAACATCCAGGTCAAATCTGCTCTTGGCAGTCTGTCGCAGCATGGCTGCGGTTAGGTCGCCGGGGGCAAGACGCTGTTTTTGGGCATGGCTGACCAAAGCGGAAACAATGTCATGCGCTTGCCGAAACGGTAAATCGCAATGCCGGACCAGGCTGTCCGCAAGCTCGGTAACAGTGGTGAAGCCTGAAACGGCGCGGTGACGAAGATGCTCGCCGCTGACCTGCAATGTGGCGATGACGGCGCTGTACAGCTGCAAGATGTCGCTGGCTGTTTCCAGCGATCCAAACAGCATTGGGAAAATTTCATCCTCAATATCCTGGGTGTCGCCATAGGGGATATTGTGGCATTGAATGACGATTCCCTGCGCCTGCGCCAGCATCCGGCTGATTCTTGCCCGCAGATGTTCCAGGACCACCGGGTTGCGCTTCTGCGGCATGATTGAACTGATCTGAATAAAGCTGTCATCAATGCGGATGGCGCCGCTTTCCTGCGTTGCCCAAAACAGCATATCCCGCGTGAAGCGCGAAAGATTCACGCCGAATGTCGTCAATGCGCCGGCAACATCGGTCAGGTTGTCCGATGCCCCGATGCTGTCGTAGGTGCTTAATAAAACGCGGTCAAATCCCAGCAGCTTGGCGCTTAGTTCGCGCTGAATTGGAAAGGCTGTTCCGGTCAATGCGGCGGCGCCAAGCGGACTTTGATTGTTGGTCTCATAGGCGAATTGAAGCCGCGCCGTGTCCCGTTCCAAAAAAGCCAGGACCCCAGCGATGTAGTGCGCCATAGTCGTTGGCTGCGCCGGCTGGGTATGCGTGTATCCCGGCATGAGTGTATGCAGATGCTGACCGGCGAAATCGTGAAGCTCGCGGCGCAGTTTGTGCAGGCATCTGATGACGTTGAGTATCAAGGGGCGCAATGCCAGGCGCGTCAGGGCATAGCCCAAATCGTTGCGGCTGCGCGCCAGCTGCAAATTGCCGCCGTGCGCGGCGCCGGCGATTTCAATCAGTTTGCCTTCGATGGCAAAGAACAGGTCTTCCACGCCCGACCGATAGCTCAATTCATCCAAGCCCATGTCTTCCACCTGCTGCAAGGCGGCCAGCAGCGCCCGTGCGTTGTCCAGCCGAATGATGCCGGACTGGCGCAGCATGACCGCCTGCGCCCGGTTGGCGGCGAGCAGCGGCGCATAATAGTATTTTTTAGCGTCCTCATAGAAAGGCTTGAGGACGATTTTCTCATAGAGGGGATGGGGGAATGAACCCGCCCGGCCGACCATAGACTAACCCTTCAAACCGGTCAGCGCAATGCCTTCAATGATGTAGCGCTGGAAAATAATGACGACAATCAGCAGCGGCACCACCGAAAGCGATGCCCCGGTCATAATCAGATTCCAAGGGACATTCGCTTCTGAAGAAAATTGCTGAATGCCGACGGGCAGGGTGAACATTTCGCTTTTGGTGGTTGCGATGAGCGGCCAGATAAAGGCGTTCCAGTTGCCCAGAAAGTTAAAAATGCACAGCGCCCCAATCGCCGGCAGGCTCAAGGGGACGGCGACGCGCCAGAATAACCCGAATTCGCTTACCCCGTCTATTCGGCCGGCATCCAGCAGTTCGTCCGGCACGCCCTGCATAAATTGGCGCATCAGAAAGATGCCAGCGGCGGTGATGACCCCCGGAAAGGCGATGCCCCAGTAGGTATCGACCCAA
Source organism: Phototrophicaceae bacterium (assembly GCA_965203755.1). Taxonomy (GTDB): domain Bacteria; phylum Chloroflexota; class Anaerolineae; order Aggregatilineales; family Phototrophicaceae; genus UBA6055. The sequence goes on from OZ241910.1 coordinate 2,672,141, forward strand.
GTCCCGCCGACAGGCGGGTTCGAGGACATGATAAACCATGGAATAATGAGCATCTCGGTCGGCACCATCAGCGATGTCAGGAAGATAATGAAAATCGGGCGTTTGCCCGGAAATCGATACTTGGCAAAAACATACCCAGCCAAGGCATCAAAGAAAGCGACGCTGGTCGTGCTGATGACAGCTACAATAATCGAATTGGCATACCAGAGCGGTAAATCGGTCTCGGTCATCACTTGCGTATAATTGTCGAGGGTAGCTTCAGTCGGGAAAAAATCGCGCCGAAGGATTTCTGTTTCCGGTTTTAATGAGGTGGACAGCATCCAGATGAATGGAATAATCATCGTCAGGCCAATCAGCGTGAGCAGCAGGTACGAGAAGGATTTGTACTTCCACTCATGCCGACTTCGGCCGACTGAAGTCAGCTTGCCCTGGTCTTTGAATAAATTTGCTGGCGCAATCGATTCCATGATGCCTGACCCTAGTTTGTGCTTCGCGATGTGACGGACAGTTGAATAATGGTGATGCCCAGTATCAAGGCGAACAAGACGACCGTTAACGAAGCGGCATAGCCCATATCAAAACTTTGGAAGGCCTCGCGGTAGACTCGCAAGACCACAGTGGTCGTTGAATCCAGCGGCCCGCCGCGCCCCTGTTCCGACATCGCCAGCACCGGCGCGAACATTCGCAGGAAAGCGATGGTTTGCAGCACCAGCAGATATACAATGCTTGGGTTGAGCAGCGGCAGGGTGATGTAGCGAAAAGTATGCCAGCGGCTTGCGCCATCGACTTCAGCCGCCTCATAGTAGGTCCGCGATATCTGCTTGAGCCCGGCCAAAAAGATAATCACGGCGAATCCCAGCCCTTGCCAGATGACCAGCGCCAGAATGGACGGCAGCGCCTGATGCGGGCTTTTCAGGAAAGGCTGCTGCGGCAGGGATACCAGCTGCAAGATGATGTTAAACAGCCCGAAGCGCGGCTGATAGAGCATGCGAAAGACCCAGGCGATGGCGATGGTCGATGTCACGAAAGGCAGGAAAAACAAGATTCGATAAATCGTGCTCATCCATCGAATTTCGTTCAGCATCAAGGCAATCGCCAGCGCCAAAAGCAGCTGAATCGGCACGCCAATCGCCAGATAGCGGGCGGTGTTGAGAAAGGCGGCTTTGGTCGTTGACTTCGTTTTGTTCAGTTCTTCAAAGACGCGCTCATAATTTTCCAAGCCGACGAAAGGCTGCTCGGCCGCCAGTGGATTATAGTCGTGCAGGCTCATCTGAAAGGCAAACAGGGTCGGATAAATCCGAATATAGGCGAAGAAGACAATCGGAATCGCCAAAAAGATATACGCCCAAACGACCTTCTTGCGGGCAAGTGTCCAATGACGGAACCGCGGCGGCGCTGTTTGACGTTTGGGTTTTTCCTGTCTTGGACTCATGGCAGAAAGTCGTTGCTTGCTCCGCTCTTGGCCTGCCGATAGACAAAGTAGACATAGAGTGGCATGGCGATGCAGCCGCCAATGCCGGCCGTTAAAGCCGTAAGCCCGACCAAGAGGATGGCAACGATTGGCAAGCCGATAAACATCCACAAAAGACCCGTTCCGATTTTGTCATTGAGAATATGCGCCAGTCCCCACAGCCCGAGTAGCCCGGCGATGAGGCCGACCACAAATGCGGTTTCGTTGCGTTCTGCGTTCTTGACTTTCATGGTTCACTCCTGTTGATGATAAGAGAAACTGCGCCAGACAAACTCGCATCTGACGCAGTAGATATTATAGATTTCGGGACGGACTAGCGGCTTGCCCAGAATCCGTCAAGCAGTTCCTGTTCGGCGGCGGCGGCTTCTTCCAGCGCCTCGCAGGGATCCATGCCGCCCAAACGAACATTGTCAAAGGCGTCAATCAAAACCTGGCGCTGGGCGCTTTCATCGACGAAGAAGGTAGCGTGGGCATATTCCAGACCAGCCGAAAACGCGCCCAGGATTGGATCGGCCAGGATGTCTTCATCACTGGCGGCGGTCAGCTGCGCCGGCAGTTCGCCGACGTTGTTCACCCATAACGTTCCGGCCTCTGGCGTGGTGATGAACTGCAAGAATTTGACTGCGGCTTCCAAGCGCGCCGGGTCATCGCTGGCGCGGCGAGTGATGCCGTGGGTCCAATAAGAGCCGAAGGTGTGCTGCTCGCCATTTGGCCCGACCGGCAGTTCGGTTACGCCATAATTGAGATCGGGATTGTTGCGGGCAATCGTGCCGACGCGGAATGAGCCATCGACGTGCAGCGCCGCTTCGCCATTGATGAAGGCTTGGGTGGCATCGGTGAACAGGTCGTTGCTGCCGGTCTTGTATTCGGTTTCGAATGCCGCCAGCCAGGCGAACGCGGCGCAGCCGGCTTCGCTGTTATAGGTCACGGTGCGCCCGTCATCGCTGTAGGGAGCGCCGCCAAACTGCCGCAGCAGCACCTCGCGGAACCAATGATGGTCCTGCGCCGCCAAAGCCGGGGCATGACCTTGCCGGGTAATGTTGAAGATGTCGGCGTCGCCGTCATATTCGGTTGTCGCCACAGCCATGTCGACGAACTCATCCAATGTGGTCGGCGGCGCTTCGGGATCGAGGCCGGCGTCGGCGAAGATGTCCTTGTTCCAGAACAAAGCCAGCGAACGAACCGCAGTCGGAATCGCCCAGTAGCTGTCCTCAAATTTTGAGTTGGCGACCATAGGCGAAAAAGTCTCCAGGATGAAGTCTTCGGAGAAGGGATCCTCCGGCAGCGGCGCCAGATAGCCGGCATCGACAAAAGCCGGAATCCAGCCGTAGAAAAGGGTTACGATGTCCGGCCCAACGCCGGCCGGCGCCGAGGCCGCAAGCTCGTCGCGGAAGTTGGCATAGGGAATGTCACTGTTGTGGATGACCCGAATGTTGGGGTTTTCGGCTTCGAATTGCTCAATGAGCATATTCATGGCATCCACGCGGGCGCCAAAGTTATACTGCCAGTATTCGATCTCCACTGCGTCGTCCTGCGCCGCAACAGCTGCGCCAAACGACATCAGCAGGATCGCAACCGCCAGGACTGCGAGAAATCTTGTCTTTTGCATTTTCTGCTCCTTTGTGTTAAAGATATTCATTAGTTCTGATATGCAAACTTTAACCTATGTTGCCTCCAATAGCAACTGCGCTGGCGAACTTGGCTCGCTTTCCCGTTACAGTTACAGGTCTATCTTGAACAGCCGGGCGGCATTGCCGGCGAATATCAGTTGAATGTCATCCTCGCGGCAATTCAATTCGCGCAGGTCGCGGATTTGCTGCTGCAAATAAGGCTCGGCGAATCCGCGTGGAAAATAGCTGGAATCGGTGCCAAATAGGATGCGTTCGGGGCCGATGGTTGCCATGTATTTTTGGAACAGCTTTTTGGTCGTCCACTCCCCGTCAACCCAGCGCACCCATTGATTTGAGCCGGAGGTGTCAATCGATACATTGGCGCATGCCCAGCAAAGCTGCAAGGTCTCCCGTATCCAGGCGCAGCCGAAGTGCGGCACGACAAAAGTCACCTCTGGGAAATCCTTGGCGACATTATGCAGTTTGAGCGGATTGATGTTCTCATGCCAGGCGATGCCGCCGCCGCCGCCTTGAATGCCAAAGTGAATGAGTGCCGGGATGTCCAACTCGGCGCAAACTTCCCAAACCGCATAAGCCGCTTCATCTTCGATGGCTCGGTCCAGGGCCGGCGCCAGCAGCTTGTAGCCTTTCAGGCCATCTTCGGCGACGGCTCGTCTAAGCTCTTCGGCGGCATCGGCGGCAAATGGATAGTGATGGGCAAAGCCGATAAACTTGTCGGGATGCCGCCCGATGATTTTCGCCAGGTTGCTGTTGCCGCCGCCGGTGACAAACCCAACCGCCCGCAAGCCGTATTTCTCGACTTCGGCAGCCCATCGGTCAGCCTGCTCTTCATCGGTGAAGGTGTTGGGCTCTGGTGGATCGTAGCCCCACGTTCGGCGCCATTGGCGGCTGTATTGAATCGCATGATTTCTGGCGATTTGCGCCCGCCGCTTGCCGCGGCGCTGTACATACTGCTGGCGAATATCGGCGCCTGTATCCCCAAACATGGGTTTTCGCGTCGGAAAGTGAGTATGAAAATCAATGATCTCTAAACCGTTGTACATTATGGGTTTTCCTTTTGCTGATGTTCTGATGATGGCTGCCCCGGCCGCTGAAAAGCCAGTGTGTGAATCGGCAACCCCATCATACCCTAAATCAGGGCAGAATCCTAATTGCGCCCTTGAACGATTGTAGATGTTGAATTGGGTCGCTATACTTTAATCGCTTATAGTCACAGAAAACAGTTGATTAGGAGAGGACGAATCTTATGGCGAGACCGGTGACTTTATTTACAGGGCAGTGGGCTGATTTACCCTTTGAAACCATTGCCGAAAAGGCGAAAAGTTTCGGCTATGATGGACTTGAACTGGCTTGCTGGGGCGACCATTTTGAAGTGGACAAAGCATTGGAAAGCGACGGCTATATCCGGGCGCGCCAGGATGCTCTGGCGCGGCATGGGCTTCAGTTCTTTTCGATTAGCAATCATCTGGTTGGACAATGCGTCGCCGAGGCTTTTATCGACGAACGTCACCGCGCCATTCTGCCCGACCGCCTTTGGGGCGCCGGCGACGCGGATGGTGTGCGCGAACGCTGCGCCGAAGAGATGAAAAACACGGCGCGGGCCGCCAAAGCCTTTGGGGTGGATGTCGTCAATGGCTTTACCGGCAGCCCGGTCTGGCATCTGATCTATCGCTTCCCGCCGACCTCTGATAAAATGATCGATGCCGGCTATCAAGAATTTGCCCAACGGTGGCTGCCGATTCTGGATGTCTTCCAGGCCGAGGGGGTCAAGTTTGCCCTGGAAGCGCATCCCGGTGAAATCGCTTATGATATTTACACTGCCGAAAGGACCCTGGCGGCATTGGACCATCATCCCGCTTTTGGCTTCAACTTTGACCCCAGTCACTTTATTCATCAGCTGTTTGACCCCGCCAAGTTCATTGACCGATTCGCCAGTCGGATCTTCCATGTGCACGTCAAAGATTCCAAAGTGACTTTGGATCATGTCAGCAGTATTCTCGGCTCGCATCTGAACTTCGGCGATCATCGGCGCGGCTGGGATTTTGTTTCTTGCGGGCGCGGCGATTTGGACATCGATTCCATGATTCGGGCATTGAACCGCGCCGGTTATCGCGGCCCCTTGTCGGTTGAATGGGAAGACAGTGGCATGGATCGCGAGTTCGGGGCGACCGAATCGGCGGCTTGGGTCAAACAGAACGACTTCACGGCTTCCGATGTCGCTTTTGACGCCGCTTTCGCTGATGAATAGGTTCGTATCTTAAAGAAATGGGAGAAAATAATGTCAGATGAAAAACAGGTTAGCAGCGCCTTCACCAGCATGGCGGCTGCCGGCGCGGCTGCTGATGCGCCGCAAATTGGAATCGGGATGCTGGGTTACGCATTCATGGGCAAGGCGCATACCAACGCCTTCAAAAAAATCCCCTACATGATGTATCCGCCGGCAGCGGTCCCAAGGCTGGTTGCCATCGCCGGGCGCAATCAGGCGGCCGTCGCCGCCGCCGCCAAACGCTATGGTTATGAAAACGCCTATACCGACTGGCGGGATTTATTGGCAAATGACGATGTGCAGGTGTTTGACAATGGCGGCCCGAACGATGCTCATGCCGAGCCTTCAATCGCCGCCGCCCAAGCCGGCAAACACGTCTTCTGCGAGAAGCCCTTAGCCCGCACTGCCGAAGAAGCCAAGTCGATGCTGGATGCGGTCGAAAAAGCGGGCGTCAAACACATGGTGGCTTTCAACTATCGTTTTGTACCGGCCATTCAGCAGGCGAAAAAACTTGTCGAAAGCGGCAAGCTGGGCAGAATTTATCATTGGCGCGCCGTCTATTGCCAGGAATGGGGCATGGACCCGACCATGGAGACAAGCTGGCGCTTCCAGAAAGACATTGCCGGCAGCGGCGCTCTGGGCGACCTTGGCGCCCATATCATTGACCTGGCGCGATTCCTGGTTGGCAAGCCCAAGTCAGTCGCCGGCTTGGCGCGCACCTGGATTACCGAACGTCCCGATGGCTCGGGCGGCATGGTCAAGTCGGATGTCGATGACGGTTTCGTCGCCCTGCTGGATTTTGAGAATGGCGCTTTGGGCACCGTCGAAGCCACGCGGTTCGCACAGGGACGCAAGAACTTCAATTCATTTGAAATCAATGCTGAAAACGGCTCTATCCAGTTTAATCTGGAACGGCTGAATGAACTGAATGTCTTCTGGAAGGGAGAAAACCCGGATACGACGCAGGGTTTTCATAACGTGCTGGTTACCGAAGCGCATCATCCCTATTGGGAAAACTGGTGGCCGCATGGGCATATCATCGGCTGGGAACACAGCTTCGTGCATGAATTCCATCACTTCTTCAATGCGATTGTCAATGATGGCGATATCGCGCCCTATGGCGCGACCTTCCTTGACGGCTATCGCAATGCCCTTATCTGCGATGCCATTCTCGAATCGGCCGCTTCGGGCAGGCATATCGATATTCAATAGACGCTCGCCGGCCCGCGTGGATGACTTTAAGAGGAGGCCGAGTCCTCCTCACTTTGCCCCAAGCTGGGGTTGACCCATACCTGCCGCCCGTCTGATTTCAAATGAATAACCCCGCCTTCATCGGTCCGAAAAACCGGCACATCAAACAGAGCTAAGGTGACGGGATCTGGGTCGCGCCGGCGGTTGGCGGCGTCGCTTTGGAGAAGCGCGATTTGTGGCTGAACCAGATCGAGAAACTCGCTTTCCAGCGCATGACTGGCGCCGTGCTGCGGAATTTGCATGATGTTTGCCAGGGGATGGATATTGTTTTCCAGCATAAGCCGCTGACCTCTTCGACTCAGATCAGAGGTCAGCAGTAAAGCGAAGTCGCCATAAGCGACTCGCAGCACTATCATCTGGTCATTGAGTTTGTCGGTAATCGATGGCTGCGATTGTGGATGCAGCACCTCGATGAAAACGCCGTCATCCAACTCGATAGTATAGCCAGCCCGGACCTCAACCGTCTTTGAATCGGCAAGCTCCCGCTCGATTTGCAGAAATGTTTCCGTCTCATTCGGCTGACCGTTCAATAATGCCACACCGACTGTATATCGGTGGAGCACAGCCTGGAGGGCGGCAATGTCAGACTCATCCGGATGCGTGATGACTAGGATTTCGATGCTGCGGTCATAGAAGGGGAGGCGGTCGCCGATGGAAGTCAGCAGGCGTGATGGAAACCGCCCGCCATCAACGAGTATGTGCGCGCCGCTCGGCGTTTGCAGCAGCGCCGCGTTGCTGTGCCCGACATCCAGCAGCCAGACGCGCAAATGTCCATCGGGGAAACTGAAGCGCATGGCTAACATCAAGACCAGGATAAGAGAGGCGGTCAGCGCGGTCGTCACAATAACCATCTGCCGCCGAATCAGGCTTGCCATCCATATCCAAAACGGCGGGCGCGATGCGCTCACCATGGCGCCTCCGATCATCAGCAGATAAAATGCTTGAATCCATCGTTCGTCCAGGTTCAGATCGAAGTCCGCGAAATCGAGTTGGGCGAATCTTCGAACAATGGTAATTGTCCACGACAGGAACACCATGGTCATCCAGTAAATCACTGTGCCAATGGCTGGCAGGAACGGAAAGACGGCCGCCGCGGTCAAGCCGGCAATCAATAGAAGCGGCTGTATCGGCATAATCAGCAGGTTGACCGGCAGGGCGACCAGCGACACGCGGCCAAAGTATAAGATAATCAGCGGCAGGGTGGATATTTGGGCAACTATCGAGACGATTAAAGGCTCGTTGAGGAAGGTATGGATGTTATTTGCCGCCGGAGCGGAAAAGCGCTTGTCCAGCCAGGCGCGGAAAACGCGCGACAGGGGATCAGCAAACAGACCGAGTCCGAGCACAGCGAAAAAACTAAGTTGAAAACCAACGTCCAGCAGCACATTAGGATCGGCAATTGACAGGGCAAGCGTGGCGAATGCCAGTGAAGCTGGCACATAGACATTTCGCTTTAGATGCCGTCCGATGACCAGCAGGCTGCTCATCCATGCTGCCCGCATGATGCTTGGACCGGCGCCAACGAAGATGGCATAAATGACAACAAAGAAGATGCTGCCGAGAACAGCCGAGCGCCGCCGCCGGCGAAAGATGCCCTCAAGCACGCGCATCACGATGGCGCTGATGACAATCATATTGAAGCCACTGATGGCGACAATATGTATCGCGCCGACTCGATAGAAGTCCTGCGCCAGTTGCGGCGAGATGCCGCGTTCATTGCCCAGCAGGATGCCTGTTAGCAAGCCGGCTTGAGGTTCGGGCAGCGTTTGGGCAATGCTGTCTTGCACGGCATGCTTTAGGTCAAGCAGCGTTTGGGCAATGCTGTCTTGCACGGTATGCTTTAGGTCAAGCAGCACTGCATGAACCGGGCTGCCGTGCCCGCTGGCGATGACCTCGATGCCGGCAAAAGACATCATTGTGAAAATCCCCTGCCGCCCCAGGTAATCGGCGTAAGAAAAGGTATCGCCGGCGGCCGGGACGCTTAGGAGACCAGTCGCGCGAATTCGGTCGCCATAGCTGACATCGGCGGTGACAAAAGCCTCGACAAGGACTTGCCCGCTTGTTGGGATGGTTCTGTTGTTGACGAATATGGATTCGGATCGGAGCCGAAGCTGAATGCGGTCGTCGCGAATATCGGGTTCACTGATGATGATGCCCGTGATGGTGCCGGTGTTTCCGTTGTATTGGGCGATGTCGCTGGACTGGGGAACGGCGGACTGGCGGGCTGCGCCGGCGGCGAAAGCAGCCAAAGCAAAGATGAACCAGCGGGAGCGATGAAGTCTGTATTTCGCTGCGATGGCAAGCGCGGCAACAAAACAGACCAGCCATATTGACTGGTCGAAAAGCGGGAATGGCCTGACAAAGCTGATTCCCAAGACCCATGCGACTGTGACAAAAACCAGACGCATGACGAAACAACCTGTGCAAGCCGGTTAACAGCTGTGCTGTTATTCAAACCCCGGCGACTTAACCGGGGACTCCGCCGGGATGATGCCCGCCGTTCTTAGATTAAAGATGCCTGCCGACCGATGCTGGGTTGTCAAACGCAATCGGCTCGCGCTTGACTTGCGGGCGCGGCACATGAACGGGCTGTTGGATTGGCTCAACTTCGACCGGGTCTTCATGCTGCATGATTTCGATCCCGTTGCGGATTTCTTCCAGGCTGCGGGCGAATTGATGCTCAAGCTGCGCCAGTTGTTCGAGAACATAATCGTCGGCTTCGCGGGTGATCTTTTGCGATTCGATATTGGCCTGCTCGATCACATATTCAGCCCGAACTTTTGCCTGCTGCACCATCTGATGCTGATCGATCAAGCCTTCGCTGTGCTGCCGCGCCTGCTGAACGATCCGCGCGGCTTCTTCATTGGCTTCTGCCAGGACGCGGTCGCGCTGCTGCATCACGCGGGCTGATTTTTCGATTTCTTCCGGAATCGAAATCCGCATTTGGTCAATGATCTCCAAAGCGCGCTCTTCATCAACCATCGTGTATTTGGTGCCAAATACATGCCGACCTTCATCAATTAAGTCCTCTAGCCGATCAACAAGATGTTGGATATCCATACTGCTTCCTCCCCATTCAACAATAAGGCTGTCATAAAGTGTTATGACTCGAACGATTAAATTTGCTCTTCAATGCTTTTTCAATCACGGGCGGCGCCATTGAACTCACATCCCCACCCAACTCGGCAATTTCCCGAATCGTGCTTGAACTAATATGAATATACCGCTCATCAGACAGAATTGCAATGGTTTCCAACTCCGGCGCCAGTTTTTTGTTTGCTATCCCCATCCGAAACTCAAATTCAAAATCACCGAATACGCGCAGCCCGCGGATGAGGGCAATGGCGCCAACTGATTTTGCATAGTCTACCGTAAGAACACTGTACTTTGCAACTTTTATACTAGGATAATCTCGAAATACCTGTTTGGCAAGCTCTACCCGCTCATCAATCTTAAACAAAACCCGCTTGTTTTTTGGATTGGAATAGATGGCGACGATGATCTTATCAAAGAACCTTGACGCGCGAATGGCAACATCAATGTGTCCATAATGAATTGGGTCAAGTGATGCCGGATAAAGCGCAATCCCTCTTCCTGACATACTGTGTCTCCAACGTTGCCTGCTGATTGTAACGGCAAGGAATAAAATGTGCAAACGATTTTGACGGCAATTTTTCGGAAAGTTCCTCCTAACTCACATCGCCTGAATCAGCATACCGCGCCGCAATCCGCTCGGCCAACAGCCGATGCGCCGGCAGCTTCAGTTCAGGATCTTCCTCATACAGCGTACGGGCTTCGCGCTGCGCCAACTCAACCAGCTGCGGCGCCGTCAATTCAATCATCTGCGCCTTATTGTTCCCGCTTTGCCGCCGGCCAAGCAGGTCGCCGGCGCCGCGCAGCTTCCAATCGACTTCCGCCAAATAAAAGCCATCATTGCTTTCTTCCATCGCCGCCAAACGCCGCTCCGGCACAGTCAGCGCGCGTTCATGTATTTTCCCATCCTGTTTGGCGCGTATTTTGTCGATAGAAATATCGGCGCTGTCGGGGATCAGGAAGCAGAAAGACCGATGCTCGCCGCGCCCGACCCGCCCGCGGAACTGATGCAGCTGCGCCAGCCCAAAGCGATTGGCGCCGTCAATGACCATCACGCTGGCATTCGGCACATCCACCCCGACCTCGGCTACCGAAGTGGCGACCATGACATCATATTCGCCGCGCGCGAAATCAGCCATGACGCGCTCTTTTTCCAATGGATTCATCTGCCCGTGCAGCAGACAGACGCGGTAACGGAAGAAGACCTGGCTTAACCTTTCATAGGCTTCCACAGCCGAGACCGCTTCGATGGATTCGGATTCGTCCACCAGGGGATGGACAAAAAAAGCCTGCCGTCCCTGTTCCAGCTGGGCGATGACAAAGCCATTCAGACGTTCGCGTGCGATTCGATCAATGATCTTGGTCTGGACAGTCTGACGTCCGGGCGGTTTTTCGTCCATCACGCTTAAATCCAGTTCGGCATAAATCGTCAGCGCCAAGGTGCGCGGAATTGGCGTCGCCGTCATCACCAGCAAATGTGGATTACCTCCTTTTCCGCGCAGGCTGCCGCGCTGATCGACCCCAAAACGCTGCTGTTCGTCGATGACGGCCAGAGCCAAATCATGGAAAAGGACGCCTTCTTGAATAAGCGCGTGAGTGCCGATGGCAATGTCTATCGAGCCATCCGCCAAGCCGCGGTAAATCGACTCGCGTTCCGATGCCGTCAGCGAACTGGTCAGCAGGGCAATGACCGGTAGCTGGTCGGCTTTCATTTTGCCAAAGGTTTCGCTTAATCCGCGGTAGTGCTGTTCCGCCAGAATGCTCGTCGGCGCCATCAAAGCCGCCTGTTTGCCGTTGGATAATGCCATCGCCATCGCCACAGCCGCGACGGCTGTCTTGCCCGAGCCGACATCCCCCTGAATCAAACGGTTCATTGGAATCGCCTGCGATACATCGCGGCGTATGTCCCCGATAGCCTGCTGCTGTGCCCGAGTCAGTTCAAAGGGAAAGACTTGGCTGATGAAGGATTCAAGGAAGTCGTCGGCAATATCCAGCGCCGGCCCCGGCGCCGACTGCCATTCGCGCCGATTCCTCAACATCGCCAGTTGCAGCATAAGCAGTTCGTCAAAGGTGATGCGCCGCTTGGCATGGCGCAGGTGATCCCAGCCTTGCGGAAAATGCCTCTGCTGGATTGCCCAGCCCAAATCCGCCAGTTCGCAGCGGTCTAGCGCCGCGCGCGGGACGGGGTCGGGCAGCCTGTCGGCCCAGTTGTCGATGAGCGTTTTCATGGTCTTGCGGAAGAGGCGCGGCCGCAGTCCTTTGGTCATCCTGTAGACGGGCACGATGCCGGTGGTGTGCAAATTTTCTGCATCGAGATGTTCCCATTCTGGATTGGCCATCTGCAAGCCGCGAAAAATGCCAACTTTACCGCTAAGCACAATCTGCTTGCCGGGGCGCAGCTTTCCTGATAGAAAATACTGATTAAAAAAACGAACTGACAATCTGCCGGAACCATCTTCGACCTCTATAAGCAAGTCTCTGCGCCCGCCGGCTCCAACGGCGACATTGGAGCGCCGCACTGTCGCCATGACCGTCGCGGTTTCGTTTGGGGACAAGTCTCGAATGCACTTGAGTTCAGTATAATCCTTATGTTCGCGCGGGAAGTTCCACAGCAGATCTTCAACCGTATGCAAATCCATGCCTTCCAGCAGGCCAGCCAGCTTGCCGCCGATGCCCCCGACCTGCGTCGTCGGCGCTGCCAGTTCCTGATACAAGGCCCGTTCTTCGTCCAGCGACCTCTGTGGGCGCGGCGGCCGCGGCGGCCGGTCCAGTCTGGGCAAGGATTTGATGTCCAGCTGATAGCTGTCGGGACCGGCGGCATAGTCTTGGTCCCAGGCATCGTTTTCCTCGATAAATGCTGGTTTCGGCAACGAGGGGCGGCGGTCGGCATGTTTGCGTAGGTTTGCCGGCGGCGCCTGCGGCTGCTCAACCGCTTGTGATTTCATTTTGTCTTCCCAGACAGGCAGACGTTCCTGATACGCTGGCGGCGGCGGCACGCGATTCATAATCCGATCCAGCAGATACCCGAGTTGGTGAACGCGTTCATCCTTGGATTCAATCCGGTCATAATGAGTCAGGGAATCGACAATCTCATCAATCAGAATATGATGCGGCGGCCGGCGAGCCTGCTTGCGGGCTTTTGGCGCCCAAACCTGGCAGTATGCGCTCAAGCCGCCCGCCACAGCGGCGTCCTTGCCGCCTTGGGCGCGTTCAAGTTTTAAGATTTTGACCAGCATTTCCAGTTGAGTTGGCATACGTTACTGCCTCCAGTTCTTGCTCAAAGTCGCAGCCCCAATCGAACCGGGCCCAATGTGCGCTCCGAGCGTCGGGGTGACTTCAATGATAAGTGTATTTGCCGGCGCCAGGTCGCTGATGGAGTCCAGAAACTTTTCGGCGCCAGACCGATTGGCGGTGTGCAGAATAGCAAGCCGATCCAGCGGCGCCTGCCCGCGTATCAGCGCCCGCAGCCGCGCTTTGGACCGCGACCAGGTTCGCTGCCGCGCCACTAGGCTGATATCGCCATCGCGCACGCTGACAATCGGCTTGATCTTGAGCAGGCTGCCGACATTCGCCACCAGGCCGCTGACGCGGCCGCTCCGTTTGAGATATTCCAAGGTATCAATTATGGCATAGACTCGCGTATGCTGGCGAACCTGCTCAATAACGCCAAGAATATCATGGATATCCTCATTTTGCCGGGCAAATTCAGCCGCCGCCCAAACCTGTAGACCGATGCCAAAGGTAAGCTGCAAACTGTCTACCAGGGTGATTTTGTGTTTGGCGGCCGCTTCGGCGCCAAGCCGCATCGCGTTGAGGACTCCGCTTAGCTTTTGCGGCACATGGATCGAAATGATGTGGTCGGCGCCGCCGGCCAATATCGAACGATAAAAACGCGCGGCATCGCCCGGCGACGGGGCGGCCGTGGTCGGTTGAGTCCGAAACGAGGGAAGCCGCTCGTAGAAGTCCTGACGGACGAGGGACTTCCCATCGTCGGGTATGCTCTTGCCATCGATGCTGACATAGGTCGGGATGATGCGGATACCGAGTTCGGACGCGATTTGCGGCGGCAGGTCACATACACTGTCGGCTGTGATTCGGATGCGTTTAGAAGTCATCATCCATATCCTCCGCCGCTTTTTCGAGCACGGCGACGCCGGTCACCGCGGGCCCCAAATAAGCCGTCATAGCCGCGCTGGGCATCGTGAAAGGAAAATGCTGCCCCGGAAATTCTAACGCGAGTCGATCTTGCAGCAGCCGGGTGTCGTCACTCATCGCCTTGCCATGCTGCAAAATCACAGCGTCGTCGAAAGCGGTGAATTCAGCCAGAAATTCGACCAGCCGTTCGACGGCTTGGATTCGCGTTTGCACTTTTCCGATGACAATGAACTTGCCTTCTTCCAAACTGACAAAGGGTTTGATCCCCAATCGGCTGCTTAGGACCGCGTGCGAGGGAGTCATAATGCTGTTGAACCGCAGCCAGTCGGTCTGACCGACGCAGTAGATCGAGTAGATTCGTTTCACGGCGCCGCGCACCGTCTGGATGACGGTTTCTGCGGTCGCTTCTTCCTGGACTGCGCGGGCGGCGGCTCGAATAAGCATACCTTGGCCGGCGCATAAGCTCTGGGAATCCACGACCGCGATATCGCATGAGCCAGCCACCTGCTGGGCCGCCAAACGACCATGCCGCCAGCTGTCCGACAGTTCGCGGGAAGGATGAATCGAAATCACAAGGTCATAATGATAAGACAGGCGGGCAAACACTTGGGCAAAGTCATTGATAGAGGGCGGGATAATTTTGGGCGGTGTTTGCTGGCGTGAAATAAGCTGGAATGCCGCCTCTGTCCCAAGATCGACGCCTTCGCTGTATCCCTGCCCGTCAATTTCGATTTGATTTGGCAGCATGGTGACAGGATAATGTTTGATGAGGCGCGGGTTGGAAAATCGGGCGCCGCTGTCAGTCACAATACGGATTTTAGGCATTATTCAACGCTAATCAAATAGGGATGCGAAGTTTGCCCGCCATAGACGGCTTCAAATTCTAATCCTTTTATCGCATTTGATAAATGTTCAATCAACTGGCTGGCATTGGATTCAGATATGTGTTCGCCATAATAGACGGTTGCCAGTTCCCGATTTTCTATGTCCAAATGGCTGAAAATATCCCGCAGCGCGCCTTCAATGGCGGGCGCGGCAGCCCATATCTCGCCGTCTACCCGCCCGATATACTCTCCCGGTCGCCCCCGAAGTTCGGTTGAGTGCGCGGCGGCTGTGATTTCAATCGAGCGAACCATATCGCCGCCGGCGCTCATCCGGGCGGTCACCGCGTCCAAATCAACATCATCGCCGTCTCCATAAGCCATCATCGCGCTGATGCCCTGCAAGACGGTTTTTGTCGGCACCACGCGGACTTCCCGGTCAGGGACAAGCTGCGCAGCCTGCTGGGCGACTGTCATCAGACTGGGGCGGTTGGGCAGGATAATCACCTGCTCGGCTGGCAGCCCCTCAATGACCTTGAGGAAATCCGCCGCGGCGATATTCATGCTTTGCCCGCCTTCAATCACCCAAGCGCAGTTCAAGTCTTTGAAAATGGCTTGTATGCCATCGCCGGCCGCCACGCTAATCACAGCGGGCTTCGGCATCGGCGCCGACTGACGTTTTTGAACATATTCCTGATATTGCCTTTGCATGTTTTCGACGACGATGTCATCCAGTTCGGCACTGGTCTGGATGGCATAGCTGAATGGAATCGCCGGATTGTCCACATGGATGTGGACTTTGATGGTGGATTCATTTCCGACCACCACCACCGACCAGCCCAGCTGCTCGAAATCCTGACGAATGGCGGCGACGTCCATGTCTTGACCCAGCATTAGGAACTGCACATCATAACCATAATGCTCGCGATGCTCCGGTACGGACACGGTTTCCCGATGGTCGTTCACGGCCGGCTGGCGGCTGTGAGGCGCTTGATTATCAGCCAGGCTCTTTGTCATCCCCTGCAAAAACAGGAACAGGCCCATGCCGCCGGAATCAACGGTGTCGGCTTGTTTCAGGATTGGCAGCAGATTGGGCGTGTTATGAAGCGACTGCTCGGCGGCCGCGGTCAGGACATCCAGCATGTCATAGAGGGTCATGTCCGGCGCCGCGCCGCGCTGCAATGCTTCGGCCGCTTCGCGCGCCACCGTCAGTATCGTCCCTTCAACTGGCTCTCCGACCGACTGATAAGCCAGCTTGACCGCCATCTGAAAGCCGGCCAGCCAATGCTGCGGCGTCAAGGCCGGCGCCTGGTTTAAGCCGCCGGCAAACCCCTTGAGCAGCTGGGACAGGATAATGCCGCTGTTGCCGCGCGCGCCCATCAAAGCGCCATAGGCAAACTGGTCGGCAATGTAAGCGGCATCCTGGCTGCTGACCGCTTCGATTTCTCGGTATGCCCGTTGGAGCGTGTGGCGCATATTGATGCCGGTGTCTCCATCGGGCACCGGAAACACATTGATGCGATTGATGGCATCCACATTTTGCGAAACGCGAACCAGCCCGGCATGAAACAGCCGCTTGAGTTCCTGCCCGTCGATTGCCTGCGCCGCCATGCCGAATTGTCCTCTCCTTACTGCTGCTGATCGCTGTTCAGCGCAGACTGCCGCAGGGCGTTCATGCCGGCTGCGATTCCGTCCCTGTGTCCAAAGATGCATGAGCCGGCGATCATCACATTGGCGCCGGCGTTCAGCGCCATCGAAATGGTTTCGCTGTTGATGCCGCCGTCCACCTCAATATCAATGTTTCGCTGCTGTTTCGCGGTCATCTCCCGCAGGGTCTTTATTTTGGATGCCATGCTTTGGATAAAGCTCTGCCCGCCGAAGCCAGGGTTGACGGTCATCACATTGATGAGGTCAGCCATGTCGATGATTTCTGCCAGGGCCGCCGCCGGCGTGTGCGGGTTGAGCGCAACGCCCGCCTGGCAGCCGGCATCCTTGATTTGTCCGAGCGCCCGATGCAAATGCGGGCAGGCTTCAATATGCACCGTGATTGAATCGGCGCCGCTGTCGGCAAAACGCTGAATAAAACGTTCCGGTTCGATAATCATCAGATGAACATCAAGCGGGATGGCCGCCACTCGTTTGACGGCGGCGGCAACCAGCGGCCCCATGGTGATATTCGGCACAAAGCGACCATCCATCACGTCAATGTGAATCAAATCGGCGCCGGCCGCCTGCGCTTCCATGACCTGCTCGCCAAGCCGAGCGAAATCCGCCGCCAGGATGGATGGCGCGATTTTGATGTTCCCGTCATACATGACCGTTCCTCTGCCTTAGCCTAAACGCGCATCGGGTCTTTGCCAATGACGGCTGTCCTTAGCTGACCGCAGCCGGCGTCGATGTCAAGCCCGCGGCGCACCCGCACGGCGCTGTTGACCGCATAATGGTTCAAGATATTCATAAACTTGTCGATCTTTGCCGAGTCTGCCGGCCGGCCGCCATAGCCGCCGGTGGGATTCAAGGGGATGATATTGACATGGCATAACAGCCCGGCTAACAGACGTCCCAGCCGGTGCGCCTCGTCGGCGGTATCATTTTGCCCGGCGATGGCCGCCCACTCAAAGGTAATCCGGCGATTGGTTTTGGCTGTGTAATAACGGCAGGCGGCCATCAATTCTTCGATAGGCCAGCGCTGATTGACGGGCATCAATGCCGAGCGCTCCTCGTTGTCGGCTTTGTGCAGACTGACGGCTAACTGGACTTGCAGCCCCTCATTGGCAAAGCGGCGAATTTGCGGCGCCAATCCCACAGTGCTTATCGTAATATGTCGAGCGCCGATGCCCAGCCGATGGATAAAACGGCGCACGGCTTCCAGGCAGGCGTCATAGTTGTGAAAGGGTTCGCCCATGCCCATGAGTACAATGTTGCTTAGCCGGTCGCCCCTGGCCGCCAGCTCGCGGGCGAAGATCATCGCCTGCGTAAAAATTTCGCCGGCTGTTAAATGGCGCGCGAAGCCCATCTGCCCGCTGGCGCAGAACACGCAAGCCATAGCGCAGCCGGCCTGTGATGAAACGCAGGCGGTCTGGCGGCCGTCTTTATAGGGCATCAGCACCGATTCGACAAGCTGCCCGTCGGCGAGTTGATACAGCCGTTTCTGTGTGCCGTCGCCGCTGTTCTGTTCGGCGACGGCCCGCAGGCCGCCAAGCGCGGCTTTTTCATTCAGCCGGGCAATCAATGGCTTGGGCAGGCTGGTCATCGCCTCGAAGCTATCGACCCGCTTGCCATACATCCACTGCCAAATCTGCCGGGCGCGAAATTTCTTCTCACCGAGACCGACTGCGAATTCGGTCAATTCATCCAGGTTCAAATCGTAAAGGCTAAGCATGAATCCTCATTCGCGGCTGAACATTTTCACAAAGCCAGACCGGCGCTTATCGGCAGGGCGGACACAGCGAAGGGAACAAAATTATAGATGCTGTGGGCGATGATGGATGCCGTCGCGCTTACATGACGCCGAAGCAGTCCGAAGCCGAGTGACACGATGAATAATATCAGCATCCCCGGCGTAAAGGCATATTGGATATGCAGCCATGTAAAGAAGAGCGACGAAAGCGCCAAGCCAAAAACCGGCTGAAGCGCGCCCCGAAACAGCATCTCCTCACTCACAGCGGTCAGCAGGGCAAACAAGGCCGCCAAAATAAGGGAACTGTTATAGGAATCGAAGAGCTGCCGCGCGGCGGCGGTCTGCTGTTCCAGCGCGGCCGGCGCGGCCAGGCTCGTCCATGCCGATACGGCCGCCCATACGATGACATGCAGCGCGGCGGCCGCAGCGATGCCGGCCGCCCAATCACGCCGATTCGGAAATCGAAGACCAAGCCGCCGAACAGCCCGACGCCAATCCCGGCGAACCAGCCATCCGACGCCCAAGAGCGCGGCGGTCGCATAAATCACAGCGCTCATCGCCAGATTCACCAGCGCGGCGGCCGGATTGGCATAAGCGAAGTTCGCCGCCCCAGCCGCGGCCAGCGGCCGCATGACCGCCACCGCCTGAAAGATCATCAGGTTCACAGCCAGGCGATGGACATGGTGATGCTGATTAAATCTTGGCCGCTCATAAAAACCGAGGCGAGCGATGATGCGGTCAATCCATCCCCAAGGCTTGTTTGAAGCGGACAGGCCGAGGATCAGCGCCGTCGAAAACCCGGCGGCCAAGATGAAACCAATCGCCGATGTTCCGGTTTGGGCCGCCAGCGCGGCGGCCCAAAGGGCCATCACCCCCGCCAAGCCATAACACAGGGCGGTTGAGAGCGGCTGCCGCTGCCCGCGCATTTGCTCGACATTGGCGAGAACGATCATGAGGCTGGCGCCGACCCATCCGGCGGCAAACGTTAGCATCGGGCTTTTCCCAAATGTGATTCACAGAAGTATAATCAAGAATATGGGCCGCCTCAACATCCAGGCGGCGATCCTATAATCCCGGCATGGTTTTACAATTAGGGCATCACAAAGAGGTTCGCCAGCGTCTTATGGATGCGGCATCAGCACAATTGAGCCTGGCGACTCGATCCAGCCGCAGGTCATGCCGTTGAAGATGTAGGATTCCAGCGGCGAGATGGCGCGCGGTATCGTGCGCGCGTCCAAAAAGAGAAGCCTCCCTCCCCCCGACTGCGGGAAGCAGACCTCAATCCCCTGATCGGCATAGCCCCAGATGTCCACGGCGTCGATAAAGCCGGCCTCGACAATCGACGCAATGCCGACGCCGCCGCCGTTAAGCTGCTGGCACTGGATGCCGCTGCCGAGCCCAAAAGTCGCATAGACGCTAATGCCGGTGGCCTCGTGCAGGTCGATGCAGGTCATGGCCGCCGGCCGCGGCGTTGTTGATGGCCGCGGCGTCGCTGTCTTCGGCTTGGGGGGGGGGATGCGAATGAATTGTCCGTCCCCTATGACAGAGTATAAACCCGTCGGCATGCCATCTAGGCCGAAATTGTCCTCGAAGGTGAGGTAGTTGCGGAGTTGGAGAGTGGATGATCTGGATATGAGCAGATAACCAAAGTTGGATTGGCCGGTGTTGCCGCGAATGATGGCGTTGTTGATGTCCACGAAGCCCCCGGGCTCGACCCGAATACCCATGCTGCCCACACTAGATCTGCTGTTGTCCAGGAACCGCACATTCTCCAAATAGGCTTGCGCTTGGAGGCGGACATCGAGTACAGGGGTGCCGATATTGTCTATGAAGGTGAGGCGGCGGCCGTTAAGGCGCCCGCCATGCATCCGAATGGCGCTCGTCCCGCCAGTCTGACGAATGGTCACATTGTTCAGATTGAGGATGGTGTTTGCGTCTTCGATCCATATAGCATAGGTATTGGGACTGCTTGCGGTGGGGCCGATGATGCTGTGTCCGTTGCCGTTGATGGTGAACTCGCCGCCCGATGAAAAGACCATATAAGCCCCGCCCCACGACGGGATTCCCCAAAGGTTGAAAGTACAGTCCGAGGTCATGTTGAAGGTGGTTACGGTGGCGGCTGAATTGAACCGCGAGTAAGTCGCCGGCAGGCCGCAGTCATCAAAGTCGGCCACATTAGGATTCACCGGCCGCGGAAACGGCGCGGTTGGCAAAGGCGTTGCGGTTGGCGGTGTCGGTATTGCCGTCTGGCTTTGGACCGGCGCAGCGAGGGTAAAGGCTAAAGACAGACAAAGAAACAAAACATGCTTGATATTCAAGATGATTCTCCCTAGGGTGATTAGACTCGTCCTAAGCGGACTCGTCCTAAGCGGACTCGTCCTAAGCGGACTCGTCCTAAGCGGACTCGTCCTAAGCGGACTCGTCCTAAGCGGACTCGTCCTAAGCGGACTCGTCCTAAGCGGACTCGTCCTAAGCGGACTCGTCCTAAGCGGACTCGTCCTAAGCGGACTCGTCCTAAGCGGACTCGTCCTAAGCGGACTCGTCCTAAGCGGACTCGTCCTAAGCGGACTCGTCCTAAGCGGACTCGTCCTAAGCGGACTCGTCCTAAGCGGACTCGTCCTAAGCGGACTCGTCCTAAGCGGACTCGTCCTAAGCGGACTCGTCCTAAGCGGACTCGTCCTAAGCGGACTCGTCCTAAGCGGACTCGTCCTAAGCGGACTCGTCCTAAGCGGACTCGTCCTAAGCGGACTCGTCCTAAAACAAATATGTTATCTGAAATCCGGTTTTTGTGCAAGTCTTTTTTGAGTTCTCCTTGAATTCTTTCCATCTTTCCATCGCTTTGTTGACAGTCCCCAAGCGATATGATAGGATGACATTCGCCGCATCGAGACTGGCAGCGCAGTTGGAGAGGTGGCCGAGTGGTTTAAGGCGATGGTCTTGAAAACCATTGTACGGTTCTCCGTACCGCAGGTTCGAATCCTGTCCTCTCCGCCTTAAACCTATTAACAGCCGCATATCATTTATTTACGGAGAGGTGCCAGAGTGGTTGATTGGGGCCGCCTGCTAAGCGGTTGTACCTTCACGGGTACCGCAGGTTCGAATCCTGTCCTCTCCGCCTCGTTTTGCCGCCCGCGGCTTTCGCTTTGATGCTCTCTTCTATGCTACAATGCCGGCCATTCGGGTCAATATCCATTGGAGAAGCGATGATGATGGCTGTCGGCTTGATGTCCGGCACCTCGGCGGATGGCGTCGATGTCGCTGTCTGCGATATCACTGGCGGCCCGGGCAATCTGAAAGCCAAGCTCCTGCACGGCGAGACTTATGCCTATGAAGCGCCCATGCGGCAGCGGATTTTGCGCTGCTGCGATCCAAACCAGAGCCGCGTGGATGAGATCGCCAGCCTGCATACGGACCTGGCGGAAGTGTTTGCCGAATGCGCGCTTAGCCTGATTCATAAACAGGGCATGCTGCCGGAGCAGGTCGACTTAATCGGCTCGCATGGACAAACTCTGTGGCATAATGTCTTGCCGAACGGCCGGGTCAGCGCATCGCTGCAAGCTGTGGAGGCGGCTGTGCTTGCCGAAAGAACCGGCATTACAGTCATCAGCAACATGAGGGCCCGCGATATCGCCGCCGGCGGCCAAGGCGCGCCGCTGACGGGTTACATCGACTGGCTTCTGCTGCGCCATCCTGAACACTGGCGGGCAGTGCAGAACATTGGCGGGATGAGCAACGCGACTTTTCTGCCGCCGCTTCACAATACCACTGACTCGCCGATTGCCTTTGACACCGGCCCCGGCAATGCCCTGCTGGATATCGCCGTCAGTGATTTTACCGATGGCGCGCAAATCTATGACCGCGGCGGAAACTTTGCCAAGCAGGGGCGAGTCGATGAGGAATGGCTTGAAGCGCTGCTGCGGCATCCCTATTATCAGCGCGGCTATCCCAAAACCACCGGCCGCGAGACCTTCGGCGCCATCGCTGCTCGCCGACTGGTTGCCGATGGGCTGGAACGCGGTTTGACGAAGAGCGAAATCATCGCCACGATGACGGCTTTGACCGCAAGCGGCATCGCCGATGCGTATCAGCGATTCGCGCCGGCGCCGGTTAAAGAAGTGATCTTGGGCGGGGGAGGGCGGCATAACCCGGTGATGGTCGGCATGCTGCAAGCGCTTGTTGCCCCGGCCAAGGTGCTGACGCACGAAGATGTCGGCATGGACAGCGATTTTAAGGAAGCGCTGGTGTTTGCCGTCCTGGCTTATGAAACCTGGCATGGCCGCCCCGGGACTTTGCCGGCGCTCACCGGCGCCAGCCATGCTTCTGTTCTGGGGCAGATTACCCCCGGCGCGAATTATGCCGAACTGCTTCAAAGGACGAAGCTGCGATCTCTTGCATAGATAAATCAAGGTTTCTGCGTTACACTGGGTTTTGGATGGGGGGTATGAATACCTAATTGAAAGCTGTATTCTATGGGCGATTATCCGTTTGAGTTGGAGAATTTCAATCCCGACGAGGATAAAATCACTTCTGAAGTCATTGAGCCGGCATTCAGCCGCACCGACCGCTCGATTGCACGGCGGGCGAGCTTGCAGATTTTGTATGAGCTTGACGCGACCGAACATCCCTTCGACATGGTTCTCGATGCCCATATTCATGCCCGCCCCGAATCCGGCGCCGTTCGCCGAATAATCGCCGCGATTGTCGCCGGCGTCACGGCGCATCGCGATACAATAGATGAAATCATTCAGCGGTATGCGCCGGATTGGCCCGTCGACCAGGTTGCCGTCATTGACCGCAATGTCCTGCGGATTGCCATCTTTGAATACATGGTTCAAAAGCGCAATACGCCGATTCTCGTTATTATTAACGAGGCGGTTTATCTGGCGCAGGTTTTTGGCGCCGAAAATTCGCACAGCTTTGTGCATGGCGTCTTGGGTACAGTGATGGCTGGCGAAACAGTCGATATGCAGCTGAACGACGGTGAGGCAAACGCACCATGAATGTCTTTGGGGTAGGCGGGCCGGAGCTTATAGCGATATTGATTATTATGCTGGTTTTCGCCGGCCCCAAGCGCATGATCCACTGGTCTTATCTCTTGGGACAGTATCTTGCCAAGTTTCGTGCGATGTGGTCGCAAACCGTGGACCTGGTTCAAAAAGAATTTGATGATGCCGGCGTTGGCATTCAGCTTCCCAAAGAACCGCCGACGCGAAAGAACATGAACCGGGCGATTGCCGATGTGATGAAACCGGTCACCCAGCCGGTTCAAGAGTCGCTTGATGAAGTCAAAAAAGATGTGGAAAGCCTGCAAGAAGTTGGCGCCGAACTAAAAAACAAAACCAAAAGCCTCCCATCTCCAGCGGCGCAGGCGAAACCGGCGCCAAAGCCGCCAGAAGCGGCCGGCATGGGAAGCTGGTCGGGCAGGAAGTCGGCTGCCGCCGAATCCAATTCCAATGTGGATATGGGCACGCGGTCATCGGGCGCGGCTGATGAGCAGGGTGTATGATGGCAGACCCTATTGAACTGGAAGCGGTTGAAGATGGCCACGAACTGCGGATGGGCTTCTTTGAGCATCTGGATGAATTGCGCCACCGTCTGACCAGGGCAGTTGTTTCTTTGGTTATCGGCACGGTGGTTGGCTTTGGATTAGCTGGTCCCGCGCTGGACATCCTGCGCGGCCCCTATTGCCTCATCCGTTACCCGGACCCTTGCGAACTGCTGATTATTGACCCGACCGGCACGGTCATCGTCTACTTCCGCGTCGCCTTGATGATTGGCGGCATCCTTTCCGTCCCGATGATGACTTATCAACTGCTGATGTTTATCCTTCCAGGCTTGACCCGCCGCGAAAAACGCTATGTGCTTGGGTCGATTCCGGCAACGACCTTCCTGTTTTTTGTCGGCGCTTTCTTTGCCTGGTTTGTACTGATGCCGCCGGCGCTGGGCTTTTTGGAAGGCTTCCAGCCGACCGTCTTTGAGCCCGAATGGACCGCCGATCTTTACTTGAGTTTTGTGACCTCGCTGGTTTTCTGGATGGGAGTGGCTTTTCAGACGCCCCTGGTTTTCTTCCTCGTCTCGCTTTTGGGATTTATTAGCGCCGACACCCTGATTCGGCAATGGCGCATCGCAGTCGTCGGCGCATCTATCGCGGCGGCGCTGATTACTCCAACAATAGATCCGGTGAATATGTTTCTGGTCATGGCGCCGCTCCTGGCTCTGTATGGCTTGAGCATTGTGCTGGTCTTCTTTGGACGCAAAATATCGGGCATTGACCGCACTGAAGGGATTTCCAGCTGACGCCCTACCCCCTATACTGTGTTACAATATCGCTGGTTTGCCAACCGTCGGGCGCGGCCTATCGATGAAACGGAGTCCTTCATGGCTGTTGAAAAAGCGAAATTGATTTCGCCCTACGGCGGCAAGCTGGTTCATTTGCTGGTCCCACCCGACCAGTTGGATGAGAAGCTGGCTTATGCCCGCTCGCTCCCGTCCATACAGATAAGCCCGCGGGCGGAATGTGATTTGGAGTTGCTGGCTGTTGGCGCGTTTTCGCCGCTGCGGGGCTTTATGAACCGGGCGGACTTTCAGAGTGTGCTGGACAGTATGCGTCTGACCGATGGCCGGCTGTTCCCGATGCCGATCACGCTGCCGATTGACCCGACCGATGAAATCAGGCTCGGCATGGACATTGCGCTGCGCGACAGCAAGAACAATCTGCTGGCAATCCAAACCGTTGAAGAGATGTACGAGTGGGATTTGGAAGAAATGGCGGTCAAGGCATTTGGCGCATTCGATACGCGGCACCCGATTGTTGCCGAAATGCACCGTTGGGGGCGCGTCAACATCGCCGGCCGGCTCGAAGCGCTGCGACTGCCGCCGCATCTGGATTTTGCCGATTTGCGGCGCACGCCAACCGAAACCCGCGCCATATTGGAGAGCTATGGGCATGACAATGTGGTCGCGTTCCAAACGCGCAACCCTTTGCATCGCGTGCATGAGGCGCTGACCAAACGCGCCACAGCCCGCATTGACGGCGTTCTGCTGCTGCATCCAGTGGTCGGCATGACCCAGCCCGGCGATGTCGATCATTACACCCGCGTTCGGGTGTACAAGACGCTCATCGATCATTATTACGAAAAAGACCGCAGCCTGCTTTCGCTCTTGCCTTTGGCGATGCGTATGGGCGGCCCGCGCGAAGCTGTCTGGCACGCGGTCATCCGGCGCAATTATGGCGCCAACCACTTCATCATTGGCCGCGACCACGCCGGACCGGGCAATGATTCCGCCGGCAATCCCTTCTATGGCCCTTATGATGCACAAAACCTGGCGCTTGAGCATGCAGAGGAAATCGGCGTTCAGCCGGTGCCATTTGCCGAAATGGTTTATATCGAGGCAGAAGACCGCTATGAAGAAAGCTCCAAGCTGTCGGCGGCCGTCAAGACGCGCAAGATTTCCGGCACGCAAGTGCGCGAAGATTACCTTGGCAAAGGCAGGCTTTTGCCGGCTTGGTTTTCGCGGCCAGAGGTTGCCAAGATTTTGGCGGAAAGCTTTCCGCCGCGTCATCGCCGCGGAGTCTGCCTGTGGTTCACCGGCTTGAGCGGCGCCGGCAAATCGACCACTGCCGAACATATTCTGAATCTCCTGCTGGAAAAAGGGCGCAATGTCACCCTACTTGACGGCGATGTGGTTCGCACGCACTTGTCCAAAGGCTTGGGTTTCAGCAAGGAAGACCGCGACGCCAACATCAGGCGGATTGGTTATGTCGCCAGCCAGATTGTGCGTCACGGCGGCATCGTCATCTGCGCCGCCATCAGCCCCTACCGCGCCGCCCGCGAAAACGTGCGGAACATGGTCGGGGAGGGATTTATGGAGATTTACATGGCGACCCCGCTTGAGGTGGTCGAAGCCCGCGATGACAAAGGGCTTTATGCCAAAGCGCGGCGTGGCGAAATCAAAGGCTTTACCGGCATTGACGACCCCTATGAAGCGCCAGTGAATCCAGAATTCACGCTAACAGCCGAAAACACCAGCGTCGAAGACAACGCGCAGCTTGTCATGGATAAACTCATCGAAATGGGCTATGTGCTGGACGATTAGCGCGGCTGTGTCCTTGATGAGCTCATTCCGTATCTTAGCCGGCTGTCCTGGATTGTATGCCTGCGAGTTCAGACCTTATATCCGCAAGTTCCTGTATGATCATTTTCACCATGTCGATTAGGCTGTCCTGACTGGCTTTTAGTCCGTCTTGGTTGACTTTCATTTCATCTAGATCAGCTTTCATTTCATCCTGATTAGCTTTCATTTCATCTAGATCAGCTTTCAGTTCGTCTTGGCTGGCTTTCAGTTCATCCTGATTGGCTAACACGGTATCCAGCTTGTTCAGGATCCCCATTTGCACATCCTCAATCGTCTGCACCTTGCCTTCCAGCCGTGTAATGCGAAGCCGCTGAGTAGTTGTCATTATATCCATTCCTCCTTCTGTCATTATGTTATCACATAATAGAGGCAATCGCCCAGAACGGAAACGATTTCATCAGGGCGACCGCGCCAAATCGGTGGCAATAGACCTGCCGTTTTTGGCAATAAATGGCGGTCCACGGCGTGGAAAGCGCTGGATACCGCGCAATGACGGCAATTTAAGGTGAAGCCGAATGCCCTGAATGAATCGCTTTGACCCATAAAAACCCTTTCTGATTGAAAAATCGCATCGGCGGCGCCAGTCATCTGAAAGCCGCCCTTTTCGCGCCGTTTTGATGATGAAAACATCATCCTTCCCGCGCCGCCTTGCCTGATCGCGTTCAATGAGTATATCGCGAAACAAACTGCGAAGGGCGACCAAAAAGCCGCGCTTTCGCGTGCCGATTGCCGGGCGCGGTTTTATCCAGGCATGGACTGCGCGATTCCGCTTTCATCTGTTTTTAACTCGCGGCGGATGACAGCCTTTTCCAGTTCGACGGCGAATAAAACGACCGCGCCGGCGCAAAAGGTGACGATGATTTGCGTCAGCGTCAAGGCACTGGTATCGAAAAGCTCTTGAACGAATGGAACAAAGATAACGATAAGCTGCAAAATGAAGGTCGAAAGCACCGCCCAGAACAGCAGGCGATTCCCCTTGAAGCCCGTGCGGAAAAACGAAGCCCGGTCGCCGGCGTGAATCGCCATAACCTCGAACATCTGCGTAAACGCGAGGACGGTAAAGGCGATGGTGCGCGGCCGACGCTCAACCTGATTGAACAGTTCGCGCCCCGGATCTCTGCCTTCGGCGCCGCCGTCTTCCTCAAGGAACTGCGCGCCGGCTTCAAGTTCGCCAACGCCCAAAAATGCCACCTGTTCCTCATCCGACCAGCTGTCCCATTGCCGCGGCACGGCTTCCTCGCCGGCAAGCTCGACAATGGCGGCCCGTTCCAGAGCTTCCAGCGCCAGCGACGGACTGAAGGCATCCAAGCCGATGACGCTGTACCCCCAGACATAGCTGCCCAAGGTCAGAATCGCGATCAGAATGCCAACCCAGATAATATGCCGTCCGGTCCCCTGGGCAAAGACACTCTCGTCGGTTGGGCGCGGCCGCCGCTTCATAACCCCCGCCTCTGCCGGTTCAAAGCCAAGCGCAATCGCCGGCAGCCCGTCCGTCACCAGATTGATCCATAAAATCTGAATCGCAAGCAGCGGAATGGGCAGGTTAATCAAGAGGGCGGCGAACATAACCAAAATCTCACCCACATTGGAACTTAGCAGATATTTGATGAATTTCTTGATGTTGTCATAGATGGCGCGGCCTTCCTCAATCGCCGCGACAATGGAGCGAAAATTGTCATCGGTCAAAATCATCTCGGCGGCGCTCTTGCTGGCGTCGGCGCCGGTAATGCCCATGGCGATGCCAATATCGGCTTGCTTGAGCGCCGGGGCATCGTTGACGCCATCGCCAGTCATGGCGACGATGTGGCTGCCCTGCTGTAAAATCTGCACCAGCTTGAGCTTATGCGCCGGCGAAACGCGGGCGAAACAGGATGTGCTTTGCAATGCCGCCGCCAATTCAGAATCAGTCATCCTGTCAAGCTGGCTGCCGATGACCGCTTTCTGCTCGGCCCGCAGGATGCCCAAATCACGGGCGATGGCTTCGGCGGTCAGCGCATGGTCGCCGGTGATCATAATCGTGCGGATGCCAGCCTGCCGAGCTTTCTGCACCGCGGTTTTGGCTTCGGGACGCGCCGGGTCGAGGATCCCAATCAACCCAAGCAGTTCGAGATCCCGCTCGATAGCCGGCGAGATCTCCTTGGGCGCCGCCGCCAAGGGACGGCAGGCGATCCCAAGCACGCGCAGACCATCGTTCGCCATGCGATTGACTTGATTCTGCCAAGCCAGGCGGCGGTCATCGTTCAGGTTCGCGATGCCTTGCGGAGTCCGTTCGGCTTCAGCCCAGTCAATCAGCTTGTCCGGCGCGCCTTTGGTAATGGCGATGTAAGGCGCGTTCGGGAAAAGCCGCTTGGCGCCAGCGCCGACGACCCGATGCACGGTGGTCATGGCTTTGCGTTCGCTGCTGAAGGGCAGTTCGGCCGCCCGTGGCAGGTCTTCCTCAAGCCCTTCGCGCGTCAAACCGATCTTTTGGGCGGCGACCAGCAAAGCCGCCTCGGTGCTGTCGCCAACGACTTTGATCTGACCGCTGGAAGTCTGCGTCTCCAAATGCGCGTTGGTCGATAAAGCCATCGCTTTGAGCATGCGCTGCGCCGACTCGTCCCGTTCAGCGTCCACCGGTCGGCCGCCGCTCTTGGGGTCATTCGATCCAAGATAAACCAAGCCGCCTTCGACAGCATAGCCGGCGCCTTCGACTCTGATGCCTTCGTGCTGCGGCAGAACAAGATAAGTGGCTGTCATTTCGTTCTTGGTCAAGGTGCCGGTTTTGTCGGAGCAGACCACCGTGACCGAGCCCAGCGTTTCGACCGCCGGCAGACGGCGAATCAGCGCATTGCGCTTCACCATTCGATTCGCGCCTAGCGACAGCCCAATCGTTACCAGCGCCGGCAAACCTTCGGGAACGGCGGCCACCGCCAGGCTGATGGCGATCAGAAACATCTGGTCGGCGGGTATGCCCTGGACGGCGAATCCAACCGCGAAAACAATAGCGACCACAATCAAAGCCCCAGTCGCCAGGATGCGCCCAAGCTGATTCAGCCGCCGCTGAAGCGGCGTGATGCCCTCTTCGACTTGCAGTAGCATGGCGGCGATATTGCCGATCTCTGTCTGCAGGCCGGTGGCGGTGACCACCATCTCACCGCGCCCATAATTAACCGCGGTGCCCATAAACGTCATGTTGCGGCGGTCGCCAACCGGGACATCCTCGCTTGATTGGATGGCTTGGATGTCTTTGGTCACCGGTACCGATTCGCCGGTCAGCGCGGCCTCTTCAATCTGCAAGTTGACGCAGTCAACCAGCCGGCCGTCAGCCGGCACGCGGTCGCCTTCTTCAAGCAGGACAATATCGCCCGGGACAAGCTCTTCGGCGCTGATCGCCTGCACTCGCCGGCCGCGCCGCGCCCGGACCTGCGGAACTTGCAGCCGGCTCAAAGCCGCCAGCGCCTGCTCGGCTTGATATTCCTGATAGATGCCGAGTATCGCATTCAAGGCAACGATGGCGAGGATAACCACCACATCAGTGGCTTCCCCCAAAACAGCCGAGATGATGGCGGCGACAATCAAGATGATGACCATAATATCAGCGAACTGCCCGACGATCAGCCGCCCCCAATGCACGCCTTTGTCCGCCGGCAGGACATTTTTGCCATATTCCTCTTGCCGCGCCCGAACCTCCGCCGGATTCAACCCCGTTGATTGGTCAGCGCCAAGCTCATCCAATATCGCTTGAACGCTTTGCCGATACGCTTCGGCCATAAAGACTCCTGTGGGTGATGGCTGTCAATCCAATCATACAGTGTACCTGAAAGCGGTTGGATTAAACCCCTGCATTTTTGAGGCCGCGCCTCCTTATCAGGCTGAAACAAAAACGCCTTGCCACCGCGGATCATGCTGCGGTATCGCGCCGCCGCCGAACTTTGAGGAAGCGCGCCCGCCGTTTCGCTATTGCTATTCATTCCGTTTCTGTACTAATATCTAAAGCGCAATCGCTGGAAACGACAGTCCTGGATACAGCGCAATGGATTTTATAGATCTAAGAAGCGATACCGTCTCGCATCCAACTCCCGAAATGCGAGCAGCCATGGCTAAGGCAGTGGTTGGCGATGATGTCTATCGGGACGATCCAACCGTGAACCGCCTGCAAGCCGATGCGGCCGCCATGCTGGGCAAGGAGGCCGGCTTGTTCGTCGCCAGCGGCACGCAGGGCAACCTGTGCGCGTTGCTGGCGCACTGCCAGCGCGGCGAAGCCATCATCCTTGGCGAAAGCTCCCATATCTTCCGCTATGAACAGGGCGGCATGGCGCAGCTGGGCGGAATTGTGCCGCATACGGCGCCAGTCCAGCCCGATGGAACACTGCGCCTGGATGATATTCGCGCCGCCGTCAGTCAGGATGATGAGCATCAGCCAGTGACCCGTTTGGTCACTTTGGAAAACACCCACAACGCCGCCGGCGGCGTCCCGATTGCCGCCGAATACACGCGGCGAGTCGCCCAGCTCGCGCACGGCGAAGGCCTGCTGCTGCATATAGACGGCGCTAGAATTTTTAACGCCGCCGCCGCATTGAATACCGACGTCCGACAGCTGGCCGCTCCAGCCGATTCGATCACCTTTTGTCTGTCAAAAGGCTTGAGCGCCCCGGTCGGCTCGGTGCTGGTGGGGACGCAGGACTTTATCCGCCGCGCCCGCCGCGCGCGCAAAGTCCTGGGCGGCGGAATGCGGCAGGCGGGCATCCTGGCGGCCGCCGGACTGATTGCCCTGCACAAAATGAAAGACCGCCTGCATGAAGATCATAACCATGCCCTGCTGCTTGCCGAAGGCTTGAGCGAAATACCAGCCATCACAGTCCACAGCCAATGCACCAACTTCGTGTTTTTCTCGCTCGCGGCCGAGGCGCGTCTGACAGCCGATGAATTGGTCCAAATCATGCGCCGCGAGTACCATATTCTTATGCCGTCTTACCCAGCGACCGGCAGCCCCATCCGCCTTTGCACGCATTACTGGATCGACCGCCAGGCTGTGGATGCGGTCATCGCGGCGATAAGCGCTGTGCTGCTATGACCGAAAAATCACCATACGGCCCCTTGGACGACCAGCCGGATTTGAAGCTGCCGCCCCTTGAATCCGCCGCCGCCAGTGAAATCCGAGCGATGCCCCGCCGGTCCGCCAGCGACCCGTTCTTTGGTTTTCTGCTGGCGATCGCGCTTAGCGTCGGCATGACCCCGCTGCTGCCGAATCATGCCGATCTGCGCTATACCCTGGCTTGGGGGATACTGGCTGGCATCAGTATCCTGGCTTGGCTGCTGGGAAACGCCGAACGAATCAGCCAAGAACAGCCGGAAAATATCGCCTGGGGCATCATCTATGGCCTCATGCTGGGCATACCGTTTCTGCTCTTCCTCCGTCAGCCGATCCTTGTCCCTTCAGCGCAGCGAATCTTCCCAGGGATGTCAGCCGGCGGCCTGCTTGCCTATCTAATTTTCGTGATGCCCATCGCCGAAACCTTGTTCTTTCGCGGCCTGCTGCAAAATCAGCTGGTCTTCTGGATCATTGGCATACTGGCGGCCTTATGGAATATGCTGCTGTTCTTCCCGGTGATGTGGCCGGCGGTCCTGCAGTTCCCGGCGGTGGCGGCCGTGATTGCGGTGGTCTTGCTGATGATGAATATGATTTATGTATATGTCCGCGAGCGCAATGGATTGGCGGCCGCCTGGATCTGCCAGATTATCGCCAACCTGATTATTCTGTATATCCCGTTTCTGTCGGCTTTGCTCGACCCGGCGCTTTCAGGCTGAAGCCGCTACGGCTCATCGCTTTGCCGCTTCGGAATCTGTTTCAGATAACGCGCCGTGATCCGCCTGTTTTTATGCCGCAGCAGTTTGCTGATGGCTTCAGTGGAATAGCCGGCATCGCGCAGCCCGGCGACCACCGAACGGCGCAGATCATCGGGAGACACCGCCCCTAAATCGGCTGATTGGGCGGCCGCCTTGACAATCAGCCAAATCCCGTCGGAAGAAAGGCCCGCGCTGGCGATGCGGCCGCCTTTCCAAATTCGCCGCACCAAAGGCGTTTCGCCGCCGGGCGCGCCGATTGCCTGACGCCAGTTCGTCAATGCCTTGAGCAGACTTCGAGGCATCTCGACTCGCCCCCGGCCGCCGCGGATATGCAGAAAAACGCGGCCGCCGCGCGCCTGAATATCACCCCATTTCGCCGCCGAAAGCTCGTCGCGGCGCAAAGCCATCATGCAGAGCATCATCATCACGACGGTGTTTCGCAGCGTCTGATTGCGGGAAGCGCTGTGGCTGCCGGCGGAATGAATGAGCGCGCCCAGCTGCCTGGGCGCGAGAATCACGCGCTGCGGCTTCTTGATGGCGAGAGCCGGCGCGCTTACAGCTTTCAATTTCGCGAAAAGCTCGGCCGATATCAAGCCTTCGGCCGCCATCAGTTCACTCAAGCTGATGACAGCTGCCCGCGCCTGGTCCAGGCTTTGGCGGCTGTGACCTTGTTCAGCCAGAGACCCAAGCCATGCTTCCAAGTCAGCCGCCAGCAGGAGCGGCAGAATGCGCCGCCAAGGCAGCTGACTCATCCGATGACGGCGGATTTCGCCGCCGGTGGCCGGCATGCCAGCCAAATCAACCAAAAATCGGTCAATCCAGCGCGAATAAGCGCGCTGGGTATGCTGGCTTGTGTTTCGCTGTGACCAGGCTTTCGTCAAGTCCAGCGCTGCGTTCTTTGACATCTCTGCTGACCGCCAGGATATCCAGGCGATGGGGCATGGCTTATTCTGCAAGGTGCGCCAGTGGATCCGGCTTGGGGACCGGCTTGAAGCAGCCGACCGCGAACATCATCGCGAACCCAGCCAAGAAACCGCCAATATGCGCCCAGTGCGCCACATTGGTCTCGACGCCAATCCAACCCACTTCCTGCAGGACATCCATCAACAGCCAATAACCCAAAAACAGGAAGGCCGGAATGTTGAGCGACCAAACGAAAGGCCGAAAGAAACCAAGCATCGTCCGCACCTTGGCGTTCGGATGCAAAAAGAGGAAGCCGCCCATGACCCCGGCAACCGCGCCGCTGGCGCCGATGACGATGCCAGAATCGGCCGCAGTGCAAACCGTATGCCCGAAAACAACATGAGCCGCCGTCGCCAAGACGCCCAATGCGAGATAAGCGCCGACGAACCTGACCGCGCCCAGATACTTTTCGACCAGCCCGCCAAACAAAAACAGAAACCACATATTGCCCAGAACATGGGCGAAGCTGCCGTGCAGGAACAGGCTGCGGAAGCCGTCCAGAGCCGTTGCGCCGAAAGGCTGCGCGCCGATTCTGCACACTTCCAGCCCGTAATTCTGCAAGGCGGCCTGCAAAAATCCATCCCCGCGGGCATCAACGGACAACTCCCAAAGAAAAACCAGCAGATTAACCGCGATAATCGCTGCGGTGGCTTTCGGAAAATACTTGTTGCGTCCTACTACCGTTAAAGGAAACATCCCAACTTCCTCGTCTGCGCCTTATGCCGTCACAATAACACAGTTTACCGCTTTTGTGCAAGCCTGGTTTCAGACGCGGTCTTCCAAGGGTATCCAGTCAAGGTCTTTCGGCCCGACATAGTTCGCTTTGGGGCGAATCAGCCGCCCGCCCATCTGACTGATGACATGAGCCGACCAGCCGGCGATCCTTGACATCGCAAACAGCGGCGTGAACATATCAATATCAAGCTCAAGCGTATACAGTACAATCGCGCTGTAATAATCCACATTCGGATAAAGGCTGCGCTCAATGAAATAGTCATCGGCGCGGGCGGTTTCAGCCAGCTTGACGGCGATATCGAACCATTTGCGCTTGCCAGAACTGTTTGCCAAAGCCTCGGCATGACGTTTGAGAATGCCGGCGCGCGGGTCATTGGTTTTGTACACGCGGTGCCCGATCCCCATAATGCGCCGCCTGCGCGATTGAATGTGCTTCTTGTACCAGGGCGCGACCCGGTCAACCTCTCCGATTTCGAGGAACATCTTCATGGCTTCGGCGTTGGCGCCGCCGTGCGAAGGGCCCTTTAAGGCGCCGATGCCGCCCACAATGGCGCTGTGCATATCGGAGCCGGTGGCGGTAATGACGCGGGCGGCGAAGGTGCTTGCGTTCAGGCCGTGTTCGGCAAGCAGAACGAGATATACATTCACGGCGGCGCTGGCGGTCTCATCCGGCGCTTCGCCCGACATCATGTAGACGAAGTTTTGCGCCAATGTCAAATCCGGCCGCGGCGCGGCCGGCGCCTGACCTTTGGTGATTCGTATCCAGGCGGCGCAGATGGCGGCGATCTGGCCGGTGAGACGAAAAGCCTTGGCCTTGGCGGCTTCCCGGTCGGTCAGGCTCTCGGCATCGGCGTCGTAGGCCGCCAGCATCGATACGGCGGTGCGTAGAGCGACCATCGCCGGCGTGCCCTTGGGCAAAGACCTCATCATGTTCAGCACATCCGCGGGTATGGCGGCGTTTTGGGCGATGACCCGGCGCAGGGCTTCCAATTCGCCTTTCGTCGGCAGGCGCGTATTGTAAAGCAGGAACAGGACTTCTTCAAATGAGGCATTTTCCGCCAGGTCTTCGATAGCATAGCCACTGTAGATGAGTTTGCCGATTGAGCCATCAATAAAACTTGTTGTAATATCGGCTATGGTGATTCCCTCCAGCCCGTCTTGATTCGACATATACCGCTTCTCCTTGTTGAAAATCGAATCCGTCAGGATTCGGTGATCTTTGATTAAGCACAGTGAGCCATGCCGCTGTGATGGCTGAACCCTAGTATAGCGCTCTGAAAACCTGGCTTCAATATCATCAATGGCTGATATTCTGCCCGGCCCCAGGGGGCATGGAAGGCGGCCGGACCGCCGTTTTTCACTTGTGGGAGGATTGCGGGAAACGAGGCTGACTGTGATGCGGCCGCCAAGCCAAGACGGCCGCATCACAGCGAAACTTGCCAATAGCTATGGAAGCGGCATCAGCACAATCGATCCGGGCGTCTCAACCGCGCCGCAGGTCATGCCGTTGACGACATGCGCCGCCAATGGCGCGATGGCGCGCGGCATCGTGCGCGCATCCAGGAAGAGGAGTTCGCCCGCCTGCGGGAAGCAGACCTCGACGCCCTGCTCGGCATAGCCCCAGATATCCACGGCATCAATAAAGCCGCCGTCCACAATCGCCTGCACGCCGATGCCGCCGCCGCCAAGCCGCTGGCACTGGACGCCGCTCGCCAGTCCATAAGTGGCGCGAACGACAATGCCGGTCGCCTGGTTCAGGTCGATGCAGGTCGTGGCCAGCGGCCGCGCCGTGGGCGATGGCCGCGGCGTCGCTGTTTTCTTGGACTTCTTTTGCGGGAATTGCGGGAATCTGAAACCTCCCGCCGGACAGGCGCCGGTGCTGCTGTCGGTGACTGTTCCGTCATTGCCGCCGGAAGGATAGGTAGAATAGTCGGCTGCCGCTGTGCTGCCGTCTGCCCGGACATTGTTCTCGAAGGTCATGCAGCCCATGAGTGTGACCGCGGCTCCAAGCCCGCCGGCTGTGATCACGGAAGTTCCGCTGCCGGAGTTTCTGTTGCCGCGGAAGATGCCGTTGGTGATGGTCACCGTGGGGCCGATGAAGGTGCTAATAACGCTCCCGTCTGAAACGGCGCCGCCGGCTGACTGACGGTTGTCTAGGAACTGCACATTCTCCAAAATGGCTCGTGTGCCGCTGTGCTGGAGCGATAGTGCAGTCCTGGCAGAATTGCCTCTGAAGATGAGGTTGCGGCCGTTAAGGGTCGCTCCCTGCCACAGGCTAATGGGGTAGCGGAGGGCGGTCCCGACTTGGCGAATGATTAGATTGTTCAGATTGACGACGGTGCTTGAGCCCTGCGCGAATATGGCAATGGTATGAGGCGGTCCGATAATGCTGTGTCCGTTGCCGTTGATGGTGAACTCGCCCGATGCAAAATGCAGAACGGCCTGAATGCCCGTGGCTGACCAGCTGTGATAAGTGCAGTCGGCGGTCATGTTGAAGGTGGTTACGCTGGCGGTTGAAGTGAACCTGGAGGTAGTCGCTGGCAGCCCGCAGTCCGCCACCGTGGTCGGATTGTCCATCTGCGGCGGCACAGTTGGCGCTGGCGTTGCCTGGCTTTGGACCGGCAAGGCGATGATGCAGAACAGGAAAGCGCAAAGGAGCCAAGTTTTCTTTACCGCGCGGCGGGCTTCAGGAAAATTCGGGGGGGGGGGGGGGGATTAACAGGCGCCGCCGCCCCCCGCTTGGGGCTGGCATCTTTTATATTCATCACTGCTTTGCTGTTCATAGCATTCATTTCAGCACACTCCAATTTTATCTAAATCTCTCTCAAGATATATTATCTGAAATCTGAATCGCTGTCAAGAATTCTTTGAGTTCGTGGAAAAATGCGGTTGCCTGTTTTCCAGTCTTATGTTAAACTAGCGAAAAGACAGTCGGTCAAGATGCCTATCGACATGGTGGAAATGACCCCTGCATTCAAAATATAACGAGAATAGCTTGGATAAGGCCTTCGCGGTGAGAAAAGACAATCGCCCATTCCGCTTGACTTCCTGTTGTTGTATGTGCCTGGCGAACGATGCCATTGACCGTATCGGGAGTTGCGCTGTCTGACGAAAGTTCGCTGCTGAAGCGCAAGACAGACAGCGAGAGTCAGCCCGAAGCGGCTGGCTCTTTTTGATGGCAGTCATAAAAATGGAGAATCCATGACGGTCCGCCTGCCAGCTGAAATGCGAAAAAAAATCTTCAAACAGATGGAAAGCGCCTATCCCGACGAAGGCGGCGGGTTTTTATTGGGAGAACTCGAAAACAATGAGACCATCATAAGAAATATCGCGCCGGTTGACAACGTCTTTGAAAAAGAGGAGCGGCATCACCGATATGCGATGAAGCCGCAGGATTGGATGCGCCTGGAAGATGCGGCTGATAAGCAGGGGCTCTTGCTGGTTGGCTGTTATCACAGTCATCCCGATTCGCCGGCGGCGCCTTCGGAATATGACCGCGTTCACGCGCTGCCAAACTTCCTCTATCTCATCGCCTCGGTGCTCGCCGCGAAAGCGGTAGACCTGCGCGCCTGGAAACTGAAAGCCGACCGCAGCGCATTCGTCAGCCAGACAGTCAGATCAGAGCCGGCGACGGCCGGTCAAGCCAAATGAAAATGAATTGATTCCGACATATTCACAGGAGAAACATGAAATGGCAAGCATTCGCATTCCCACGCCGCTCCGCGCGTATGCCCAAGGCGAATCCAGCATCGACGTGCCTGGCGCCACTGTGGGCGAGGCGCTGGTGAATCTGGTTGAACAGCACCCCGATTTGCGCCTGCACCTGTTCAACGATGATGAGCTCCGCAGTTTTGTCAATGTCTTTGTTGACGATGAGGATATTCGCTTCCTGCAAGGGCTTGATACCGAAATCGAGGCTGATGGCGAACTGCGGATTATTCCCAGCATCGCCGGCGGGTTCTGCCGCCGCCGACAGAGCAATGGAGGTTGAACATGTCCCGACTGCATCACCGTCTAGCTGATTTGACCAGCGAAGAGGTCAAACGTTACAGCCGTCATGTGATTATGCCCGAAGTAGGCATAGAAGGGCAGCGCCGCCTCAAGGCATCCAATGTGCTGCTGATCGGCGCCGGCGGCCTAGGCAGCCCGCTCGCGCTTTATCTCGCCGCCGCCGGCATCGGACGAATTGGCTTGGTCGATTATGATGTGGTCGATTTCACCAATTTGCAGCGCCAGGTGATTCATGGGATCAGCGCTGTTGGACAGTCCAAACTGGACAGCGCCGCCGCGCGGATGCTGGATTTGAATCCCGATATCCAAATTGTCAAATACAATCAGCCGCTGACCTCTGACAATGCCTTGTCCATTTTTGGCGCAAGCTGGGATATGGTGATTGACGGCACAGATAATTTCCCGACCCGCTATCTGGTCAACGATGCCTGCGTCAAGCTCGGCATCCCCAATGTCTATGGCAGCATCTTCCGCTTTGAAGGGCAGCTAAGCGTCTTCTATGCGCCCAAAGGCCCCTGCTATCGCTGTATGTTTCCCGAACCGCCGCCGCCCGGGCTCGTGCCCAGCTGCGCCGAGGGCGGCGTGCTGGGGATATTGCCGGGAACAATCGGCACCATGCAGGCGACCGAAGCCATCAAGCTCTTGCTGGATATTGGCGAACCGATGATTGGCCGTATGCTGCTTTATGACGCCCTCGAAATGAGCTTTCAGACCATCAAGGTTCGCAAAGACCCAAACTGCCCGGTTTGCAGCCTCCCCCAAGCCGATATCGAATTGATTGATTATGAACGGTTCTGCGGCATGCCAGCCCACGACCGCAGCGAATTCAGCGCCGTGGACGAATCGGAAGCGCTAAACATTCAAACCGTCACAGTTCGCGGCCTCCGCCATGCGCTGGATAATGGCGATGACATCCTGGTTGTTGATGTCCGCGACCCGCATGAATGGGACATCAGCGCGATTGAAGGCGCTTTGCGGATTCCCAAGCCAGCGATTCAACTGGCGAAAAACAGCATTCAGTCCGGGCGCAAACTGTGGCAAGAAACCATCCTCAAGGACATCCCCAAAGACAAGACGGTCTATCTTCACTGCCGCTCCGGCAAACGCAGCGCCGACAGCATCGCCTTCTTGTCCGAAATCGGCTATGACCTCGACCGGATGTATAATGTTGAAGGCGGCATTTTGGCTTGGGCTGATGAAATCGACCCCGATATGCCCAAATACTAGCGGAAAATTGAAAACCCGTTACACCGCATTGCAAACAAAAAGCCCTGGCGTCTCGCCGGGCTTTTCTATTCGAAACCGCGCAAAACTTACATCAAGCTCTGCATGACTCGTTCCAATGCCGGTTTGGATGGCCGCAGGCTGTCGCTGTCCAGCTGCGCCAGCGGCGTCTCCACCAACTCCTCGGTATCCGCCAGCGTCGGCCGCGGCTCTTCATAATAAATCAAACCGGTCGAAAAAATCTCCTCGCGCATGGAACGTTCCAGCACATTCATTGCCAGGCGGCGGTTGCGCGGGTCATGATCCTTGTCGAGCTTCTTCAGCCGGATGTAAGAGCCATCGTGCATCTCAACCTGGATGACGTCGCCTTGGGCATAATCGCCAATCTCGATTTCTTCTTTGGCATCCACATAATCGGGCGCCAAGATCTGGATTTCGTGCAGCGGCATCTTATGTTCCCGGCCATAAGGATAGCTCTTGGTTGAGGTTTCGGCATTGTTGAACGTGACGCACGGGCTGATGATATCCAGCACAGCCGTGCCCGAATGGCGCATGGCCGCCTGCAGCAGAGCCTGAACCTGCTTGGCGTCGCCGCTGAAGCTGCGGGCGACGAATGTCGCGCCGGCGATCACCGCCTCCAGCGCCAAATCAATCGGCGGCATCTCGTTTTTGCCATAATACTTGAGGAATTGGCCCTCATCCGCCGTCGCCGAAAACTGCCCCTTGGTCAGGCCATACACGCCGTTGTTCTCGATAATGTAGACGAAAGGCACATTGCGGCGGATCACATGCTTGAACTGCCCCATGCCAATCGAACCGCTGTCACCATCGCCGCTGACCGCGACGCAGGCGAGGCTCTTGTTAGCCATCAGCGCCCCGGTGACCACCGAGGGCATACGGCCATGCAGGGCGTTGAATCCATGCGACCCGCCGAGAAAATAAGCCGGCGTCTTGCTGGAACAGCCAATGCCGCTGACCTTGATAATCTTGTGCTGTTCAATGCCCAGTTCATAAGCCATGCTGATGAGTTGATTGGATATCGAATCGTGTCCACAGCCAGGACAGAGCGTGCTTGGGCGGCCTTTGTACGCGTTGCGGCTTAAACCCAGATGATTGGTGCGGGCCATGATTAACCTTCCTGTTCTTTGATGCGGTCATAAATCCAGCTTGGAGTCATTGGCAGCCCGTCTCCCAGCGCCAGTGAGCGCAGATGCGTCACATCGCCGGCATGTTCGAGGCGCATGAGTTGATTCAGCTGGCCGTCGAAGTTGTTTTCGATGACATAGACGCGCCGATAGACGGCGATGAAATCACTGACGGATGATGCCAGCGGCAGCGCCCGAACCCGCAGGCAGCCGGTCTTGATGCCCTCGTCCGCCAGCCAGTCCCGCGCTTCGCGAATCGCATCGCCGTTGGTGCCAAAGGTGATGATGCCAATCTCGGCATCGTCATGCGATTCAATCACCGGCGGCGGCAGCAGTCGGCGCGCGGTCTCCATCTTCTTGCCAAGACGTCTCATGTTTTCAATCCAGTCGTCGCTGCGCTCGCTGTAATCAGCCATCTCATTGTGCCCGGTGCCGCGGGCGAAATAGGCTGAAAGGGGATGGTCGGTGCCAGGGATAGTGCGATAGGGTATGCCATCGCCATCGACATCCAGATACCGCCCCCACTTGCCGTGCCGCTCAATGAAAGCCTGCAAATCGGCGGCGTTCAGAACTTTGCCCCGGCGAATCGGCTCGTCCGGGTATTCAAAGGGGTCAGAAAGCCAGTTGTTCATGCCCAAGTCCAGGTCGCTGATGACAAAAACCGGCGCCTGGAGCGTTTCGGCTATGTCAAAGGATCTCCAGCCAAACTCAAAGGCCTCCGCCAAATTGCCCGGCAGCAGGCAGATTTGCCGACTGTCGCCATGCCCGAGGAAATGCGTAAAGAGCAGATCCCCTTGGCTGGTGCGCGTCGGCAGGCCAGTGCTGGGCCCCATGCGGGTGATGTTCCAAAATACAGCCGGTATTTCGGCGAAGCAGGCCAAACCGGCGAATTCCGCCATCAGGCTAATGCCGGGGCCGCTGGTGGCGGTCAAAGCGCGGCCGCCAGCCCAGCCGGCGCCGACGATGATGCCGGCCGCCGCCAGTTCATCTTCGGCTTGAATGATGGCGATGGTGTTTTCCTGGTCGTCGGTCTGGCGCAAATGGCGAAAACTGATAATCCCGTCAACAAAGCTGGTGGAGGGCGTGATCGGATACCAGGCGACGACGTTGACGCCGCCGAAGATAGCGCCCAATGCGCCGGCATCGTTGCCGGTCATCAGGATTTTGCCAGTCGTGCCATTCATCTTTTCAAAGCGGTACGGGTCGGTCTTCTCGATGTTCTCCGCCGTCCAGTCATAAGCCAGCCTGACCACATGATGATTCATCATGGCCGGTTTTTCCCTGCCTTTGAAAGTCGCCAGCAGCACATCATAAATCACATCCAGAGGAATATCGAAAAGTTTGGCGACCGCGCCGACGTAGGTCATGTTCTCGACCCGCTTGCGGAATGCGGACGGGACATCGGTTTGCCGCATCAGCTTGGCGACCGGAATCTCATAATAGGATATGTCGCCGCGCTGTCGGATGACCCGGGCGATTTTGTCTGTTGTGATGCAAACGCCGCCCGGCGGCAGGCTGGCGGCATCTTCGGCGGCGGTGCTGTTGTTGTAGGCGACGACGATTTCTGTGACCGCCTTGCGGGCGGTATAGCCCGCTTTGCTGGCGCGGATGGTGTACCAGGTGGGCAAGCCTTTGATGTTTGATGGGAACAGATTCTTGCCGTTGACCGGAATCCCCATGCGGAATAAAGACATCACCAGCAGATTGTTCGAGGTCTGGCTGCCAGAGCCGTTCTTGGTGGCGACCGAAAACGCGAAATCGTTGATGACCGACTCTCGGTCGTCTAACTTGAGTTGAGTTCTTGCATTGACTGCCATTGAGATGCTACGCAAGGATTTGCGTATGACTCCTTTCAGAAAATATGATTCAAGTTGGTCAATTCCTGAATAGACGGCAGCCGGTCGCCCGGCCGGTATCCCTGCCGCACGATGTAATTGATAAACTCTGAACCTAGGTTGATGTCGGTCATTCGTCAGCTGAATGCTGTCAATCAGTTGTTAAAATAAATTGTATCATTAAAGAAACAGCTTGTCTATAGTGTTCGGATTGGATTTTTTATCGGCGGAGTTTGACCATCCGTTCGGCGGCCTGTTCCAGCGTCGCGTCGCTTTTGCAGAAGGCGAACCTGACGTGATTTTCGGCAAGATGTTTATGGTTCGGGCTGAAGAACGCCGACGGCGGGATGGCCGCCACGCCAATATGCTC
Source organism: Phototrophicaceae bacterium (assembly GCA_965203755.1). Classification (GTDB taxonomy): domain Bacteria; phylum Chloroflexota; class Anaerolineae; order Aggregatilineales; family Phototrophicaceae; genus UBA6055. The sequence continues at coordinate 2,714,474 of OZ241910.1, forward strand.
AATCAGATGCTTGCAGAATTCGACGTCATCGCCGGCGTGAATCCGCGAAAAATCACCCATGATAAAATAAGTCCCTTCGGGCTGGACAGCCGACATGCCGCCGGCCTCGATCACCTGCATGACCAACTCGCGCTTGCGGGTGTAAAGCGCTTGATATTCTTCATAGTAGCTGTTTCCCAGCGTGAAGGCATAGGCGACGGCTGCCTGTGTGGGATGGTTGGCGGCGAAGACGATAAATTGATGCGCCCGCCAGACGCCGGCGATCAAATCCGGATGCCCGTAAACCCAGCCGATCTTCCAGCCGGTCATGCCGAAGGTCTTGCCGGCGCTGCCGACGGTGACGGTGCGCTCAAACATGCCATCCAGCGAGGCGATGGCAATATGCCGATGCCCCTCAAAAATCAGATGCTCATAAACTTCATCAGAGATCACAGTGACATCGTGCTCGATGCACAGATTGGCGATAAGTTGCAGTTCCGCGCGGGTATAAACCCGTCCGGTCGGGTTGTTGGGCGTGTTCAGGATAAGGGCGCGGGTATGCTTGCTGAAGGCCGCCCGCAGTTCGTCTTCGACGAAAGTCCAGTTGGGCGGGTGCATTGACACAAACACCGGCTTGCCGCCAGCCATGATGACATTGGGAACATAGCTGTCATAATAGGGTTCAATGACAATCACTTCGTCGCCGGGGTCAACGAGGCCCATAACCGCGCTGAACACCCCTTGGGTGGCGCCGGCCGTGACAATCACGCCCGCGTTGGGGTCAACGTCAAGGTCATAGAAGATGCCGGCGTGCCGGGCGACGCCTTGGCGCAGGCGCGGCAGCCCCGGGCTCGGCGCGTATTGGTTGGCGCCGTCGCTGTTCAGCGCCTGGACGGCCGCATCAACGATAGCTTTGGGACCATCAAAATCAGGCCGCCCCTGTCCCAGATTGACGGCTTGATGCTGATCGGCAAGCTGATTGATTTCGGTAAAAATCGTCGTGCCGAATGTGGCGACGCGGTTGGCGAAGACGGACATAAGTTAATTCCTGTTCCAAGTATGTTTAATCGTTCGTCTAATATAACACAAAATCCCTATACAGCGTGTCTTATCAGCAGGGCAGTCAGTTCCTTGCCGCGCACAAAATGAGGATTGTCATGTCGAGACTTGACAAATTCAAAATAGGCAGTCCGTTCTTCTGTCAGTTGCAGCAGGGTCTTCCAATGCGCTTGATATTTGACCGCCTGACCACTTTTGTTTTTCCAATTTTTGGCGGCCCAAGCGCTTATCCACTGGTTCATTCCCTGCGCCAGATATTGTTGGGCGGTGTATATAGTCACCGCCTCGCTCGCCGCGATGCTCCGCAGGGTTTCGATAGCTCCGATAAGCGCGCCTTCAAGCTCGGTGGTATTAACAAGCACATCGTTGAGTTCGCTGGTATGGTTTCCATCAACGACCACAGCTGACCAGGCGGTGGTCTGTTTTTTACCTGAATATCGAGTGGAAAGATAAATTTTAATCGCTGTATCGGCGATTGGCTGTGCTGGCGAATCGACCTTTGGCTTGACAAATCTCTTCCTTTCAGCAATCGCAAGTTTGTCACAACGTTCGTTATACACATTCCCAGAATGCCCAGCGACATATTGCCAAGTTATATGATGCACTGCCGCAATGTTAAAGTATTCGCGCCACAGCGTTTTGTTCTTCGCGGCTCGTTTTGTTCCTGTGGCGATGTCAATGACATATTTGGAATCCGTGACAATGGTGATGTTCACCGGGCTTCGCAGCCGCCTCAAGCCTTTGATAACCGCCATAAGTTCCATCTGGTTGTTGGTCGTCATTTCCTGCCCGCCGCTGATGACGGATTCCTTGATGACCTTGCCCTTCTCATTCACGGCGCAAAGGATCGCCGCCCAGCCGCCGGGCTGATTGTCGGCATGAATGTCGCAGGCGCCGTCGGTGTACATTGTGATTTGCATATTGTCATTCAATCGAATAAGATGATGATGAAGTCTAGCATAATTGACGGGCATCGAGAATAGCCCCCCGATGGCGATCTGAGGTGAGTTATGGTTGATGAAGCGGTCTTGCAAAAGAAACGTTACAGTTCATTTTTGAAGATCACGCAGACGGCTGGCGGGGCGGCGCTTACCGGGGCCGTGCCCGACCCGACGCTCGACATTGCCAAGCAGCTGGGCATTTCAATTGCCGACGCCTGGATGTGCCTTGGCATCTACCGCGACTACTTTGACCAAGAGCTTTCACAGCAAGATCTTGGCAGCATGATGCAAACCTCTGGCGTGATCATCTTGGGCGGCGGTTTGGTCGGTTATCTTGGCATTCGTCTGGCGCAAACGATCCTTAGCGAAATCCTGGAGGCGATTCCAATCGCCAATTCAATCATCACCGCGGTTGCCTTTGGCAGTTCAACATTCATCGTCGGTTTCGCCTGGCTGGCGATTGTCGAGCAGAACTATCTGCTCCAACATTCAGAAAGATAGCTAGCCCGCCTGCAATCCAAGCCGCTTGATGGAAAACTGGCGGATCAAAACCAGCAAAGCCAGAGCCAAGACACCGCCGCCGACGCTGACCAACAGATAGCCGCCAAAGCCAAACAGAACCCCCGAACTCAAGGTGCCCAGACCGGCTGAAAAGGCGACCAGTGTATCGTTGAACCCCTGGACTCGGCTTCGTTCGGCGCCGCTTAGGGCATCCGCCAGCATCGATGAGCCGGCGATATAGCCGAAATTCCAGCCCAAACCCAGCAGAAACAGCCCCACCACCAGATAGGGCAGCTGCGCCGACAAAGGCGCGATGATGGCTGATGCGGTCAGGGTGATGGCCGCGATCACCATCATTTGCACGCGCCCGTAACGGTCAATCAGATAGCCGGTGAATGCCGACAGGCCGAACATGCCCAAGGTATGGGCGCCGATAACCAGTGAGACCGCCGCATTGGCATGATTCGCCTGGTGCATGTGCCAAGGCGTGATGGTCATCAAGGTGCTCATGACGGTTTGGCTGATGAGCATCGACAGAATCGCCAGCTGAACATTGGGCCGGCGCAGTAATTGCGCCAGTGTATGCCCGCCGCCGGTTGAAGCGGCTTGATGGGCATGCTCCGCGTATTGTTCGGCGATGAGCGCCGGCTCCGGCCGCAAAAACAGCGCCGTGATGACAAAGGAAAGCCCGTACATCAAGGCGGCGATGACCCAGGGGCCGGTGGTCAGTCCCTGATTGAAATCAACTGCGGGCATCACAGACTGCAAAAATTCGGCATGGAACAGGGCCGGCCCATTCGAGAGGTCAACCGACAGTGATTTCGCCAGCTCTTCGCTGGGCGCCACCAGCGCGGGCCCAAAAATAGCCCCGATGGTGCCAGCGAAAATAATGTGTCCGATCATCCGCGCCCGCTGATGCGCCGGGAAAAGCTCGCCGGCGACAAAGCGGCTCATCTGCGTGCCGGCCCTTGCCATCCCCATGCCGGCCGAGCTTAGCAGCAGCAGCGGGAAAATGCCATGAAGCACGGCGAAAGCCCCAATGACCGCGCTCAATGCGCCAAAGCCATAGGCAGTCGTCAAGCCCATTCGCCGCCCGTACCGCCCCATATAGATGCCGAAAAAATAAGCTATGAAGGCTTGGGTGAAGGTAATCACAGTCGCCGGCATGCCGGCGGCGCTGTCCGTGCCGCCCAGGATGCCGGCGGCAATCGCCTGCATGGTAATGATGGAGATCTGCGCTGCCGAAGACAAACTCTGGGTGATGAACAGGGTGTACAAAAGCCGTCGGCTGACACGGAGATCATACATGGGCGCCGCTTTCCGATTCGGGGTCGATGGCGAACCCGGCAACCATAATTGGAAAGCGGGCGATAATCAACAGCCAACCCGCTTGATGTTTGACGCCGATGGCCGCGCGGCCAAAGCAAAACGCGCCCCTCCGGCCGCGCCGCTCGAAAAACGCCGGCCGACCTTGCCGGTTATTCAGCCAAGAAGTTCCGCAGCACCGTATGCAGGATGCCGCCGTTGCGATAATAGTCGACTTCGACCGGCGAATCAAGGCGCGCCGTCACCTCGAATTGAGTCCGCCGGCCGTCGCCATCGACAGCGGTGACGGTCAGTTTGTCCAATGGCTGGACATCATCGCCAATCGGAATATCGAAGCGCTCATGCCCGCTCAAACCAAGCGATTGGCATGATTCGCCAGCGGCAAAGGTCAAAGGCAGCACGCCCATCATCACCAGGTTGCTGCGGTGGATGCGCTCGATGCTTTCGGCGATGACTGCCCTGATGCCCAGCAGCAGCGTGCCTTTGGCAGCCCAGTCGCGCGATGAGCCCATGCCATAGTCCTTGCCGGCCAGCACGATCAGCGGCCTGCCATCCGCCTGATATTTCAAGGCGGCCTCATAGATGGGCATCACTTCCATGGTCGGCAGATAATAGGTTAGGCCGCCCTCGCTGCCGGGAACGAGCAGGTTGCGAAGTCGAACATTGGCGAAGGTGCCGCGCGTCATCACGCGGTCGTTGCCGCGCCGAGAGCCGAAGCTGTTAAAATAGGGCGGGCTGACATCCTGTTCCTGTAAAAACCTGCCCGCCGGCCCGTCGATGGCGATGGCGCCGGCCGGTGAAATATGATCGGTGGTTACCGAATCGCCGCCTTTGACCACCACCCGCGCCCCGTGGATGGATTCAATCGGCATAGCCCGCCGCGGCAAATCGACGAAGAAGGGCGGCTCTTGAATATAGGTGCTGTCGGCATCCCATTCATAAACCGGCTCGTCGGCGCTGGGGATGGCGTTCCATTGTGGATTCCCGTCATACACATTGCCGTACTGTTCCACAAACAGACTGGCGCTTAGGCTGTTTTGGACGGTGTCAACGATTTCCCGCTGCGTCGGCCAAATATCTTTCAGATAAACATCCTGGCCGTCTTGACCTTGGCCGATCGGTTCGCGGTTTAGGTCAATATCGACGGTGCCGGCCAAAGCATAGGCGACCACCAGCGGCGGCGATGCCAGGAAGTTGGCGCGGACATCGGGTCCAATGCGGCCGCCAAAGTTGCGGTTGCCGCTCAAGACGGATGCCGCCACGATATCGGCTTCATGGATGGCGCCGCGCACGGCTTCCGGCAATGGGCCGCTATTGCCGATGCAAGTTGTGCAGCCATAGCCCACGGTGTGAAAACCGAGCGCTTCGAGATGGGGGGTCAGCCCGGCTTTGTCCAGATATTCGGTGACCACTTTGGAGCCGGGCGCCAGACTCGTCTTGACATAAGGTTTGCGGTTAAGGCCGCGCTCATGCGCTTTTTTGGCAAGCAGGCCAGCCGCGACCATCACGGAAGGATTGCTGGTGTTGGTGCAGGATGTGATCGCGGCGATGACCACCGAACCATGTTTGAGTTCGGCGCCGCCGCCATTGTCCTTGACCTGGCTCCTGACGTCCAGCCGCTCTTCTGGCAGCGCAAAGCCCTGCGGCCCCAAGGGCGCTGTCAGCGCCTTGTTAAAAGCTGGCTTGAGGTCTCTGACCAGAATGCGGTCTTGCGGCCGCAAAGGGCCGGCCACGCTGGGTTCAACCGCGTTCAAGTCCAACTCCAGATTGTCGTTATATTCCGGGGCGGGCATGTCATCGCTGCGGAACAAACCCTGCTCCTTGCTGTAACGCTCGACCAGGCTGATGGTGTCTTCGTCGCGGCCGGTGCGGCGCAAATAGCTGATGACTTCATCGTCAACCGGGAAAAAGCCCATCGTCGCGCCATACTCCGGCGCCATATTGGCAATGGTGGCGCGGTCGGGCAGGGTCATGCCGCTTAAACCGGGGCCATAAAATTCGACGAACTTGCCGACAACGCCCTTTGCCCGCAGCATTTGGGTGACGGCAAGCACCAGATCCGTGGCCGTCGCGCCCTCTGGCAGCCGGCCAGCCAGCCTGAAGCCAACAACCTGCGGCATGAGCATATAAACCGGCTGCCCCAGCATCGCCGCTTCGGCTTCAATGCCGCCCACGCCCCAGCCGAGAACGCCCAAACCGTTAATCATAGTGGTGTGGCTGTCGGTGCCGACCAGCGAATCCGGCCGGGCAGCCTTGCCATCGCCGCCGGCATCATCATACAGCTGAACCACTTTGGCGAGGTATTCAAGGTTGACCTGATGAACAATGCCGGTCGCCGGCGGCACCACCTTCAGATTCTCAAAAGCCTTCTGTCCCCAATGCAGAAACTCGTACCGCTCGCGATTGCGAAGAAATTCCATTTCGGCATTGTGCCGCATGGCGCGCCGGCTGCCAAATACATCAACCTGAACCGAGTGATCAATGACCAGATCCACCGGGACTTTCGGGTTGATCTTCTGCGGGTCGCCGCCCATGCGGGCCATGGCGCTTCGCAGCGCCGCCAGATCAACCAAAGAAGGCACCCCGGTAAAGTCTTGCAGAATCACCCGCGCCGGGCTGAACGGAATCTCGACCGGGCGGTGATGCCGCGCATCCCAAGACGCAAGATGATAAACATCTTCCTCCTTGAAGTGATGCCCATCTTGATTGCGAAGGACGTTTTCCAGCAGAATCTTGATGCTGAACGGCAGTCTGTCAATATGACCGATGCCTTGCTCGGCCAGTTTGCTCAAGCGGTAGATGACGGCTTTGCCATTGCCGGTATCGAATACGCCGCGGGCGCCGAAGTGGTCATTCATAAGACTGTTCCTTGTCTTTTGACTGTATCGCCGGCAGTTCATCTGCCGCTCATACAGCCCGATTTCCTTTTCATCCCCTATTCTACCAAAGTTCTTTGCCCGATGTTACCGCGGCTCCGGCCGCAATCGCCCGTGTTTTTGTCTCCAGACGATCCGCAGCGACTTGCCCTTTTACAAACACTTGAGTGTGAAGTAGACTTTTGGCATTCAAACCGTTATGATTTGCCATCATTGTCAAGGGCGACATCAAAATGGCAAAAAAGAATCGCACGCGCGGCGCCAGACAGCGGCGTCAAAAACAGCGCCGCCGAAATCAGCGGCGGCTGCTGCTGGCGGCCGCCGTGATTGTGGCCGTTCTGGCGGCTGCCATGCTGGCGGTGTCCAGCCAGCCCGTCGATGTGTTTATTCCATCGGGTTTGGAAACCCGTTATGATGACCTTCCCAAGTCCTTGTCTATCGACGGCTATCCCCAGCTTGGCGATCAAGAGGCGCCAGTGACGGTGGCGGAGTATGCCAGTTTTGCCTGTCCCGGCTGCGAAACGTTCCACAGTGAGTCATTGGACGCTGTGCTGGAGCGAGTCCGCAGCGGGCAGATTTTGCTCATCTATATTCCATTGCAGACCGGCTCGATACCCAATGCCCCCGGCGCCGCCCGCACGGCCCTTTGCGCCGGGCAGCAGGGGATGTTCTGGGAGATGCGCGATGTGCTCTTCGCCTGGCATACCCGCTATGCGAATACAGCCTTCTCGCAAAATCGGCTGCTGGCTGGCGTGGATGCGCTTGGTCTGAACAGCGGCGCCTTTACGTCCTGCTTCAACTCGGCGTCGATCTCGAACATCTTGACGGCCGCCCAAAACGAAGGCGTCGCCTCAACGCCGACCATCCAGGTCAATGGCGTGTCAGTCGTCGCATCACAGGCGGGCGCAATCCCTTCGACTGCCGACGTGTTGCAGGCGATAGACAATGCAGTCCCAGATGATTGGATGCCAGCCGCCGCCGACTCGCCGCCGCAAGCGGCCGCCGCGGCCACCGCTGAAGTGGCGCCGCCGCCAAAACCCGAAGGTTCAGAAACGCCAGCGGCTGAAACATCAGCGGAATAACCGCCGCGGGATCAAATTGGAGCAAGTCTTGCCGCGCCGGCTTGTTTTTATCCCGATGTCTTTTTCGCCAGCATGGGACCCAGCCTGCGCCCGCCCAGAAGGTGCATGTGCAGGTGAAACACCTCTTGGCCGCCATGCTCATTGCAGTTCACAATCAAACGATACCCATCGGCGGCGATGCCCTCGTCTTTGGCGATCTTCGCCGCCGCAAGAAACATACGGCCCAATGCCGCTTCATCCGCCGCGGTGATGTCATTGACGGTGGCGATTTCTTTTTTGGGAATAATCAGAATATGCGCCGGCGCCTGTGGCGCGATGTCCCGAAAAGCCAGCACAAGCTCGTCTTCATAGACGATATCGGCTGGAATCGCTTTGGCGATAATTTTTGAGAAAATGGCGCTCATAGGATTTCCTTTCTGCTGACGAACCTTACATGACCATGCCGCCATCGACCACCAGGGTTTGCCCGGTGATATAAGCGGCGTCCGGCGAGACAAGAAAAGCCACCGCTTTGGCGATCTCTTCCGGCCTGCCGATTCTGCCGAGCGGAATGGCCTCAACCGCTTTGGATTTAAGCTCATCGGACAGGGCGGCGGTCATGTCGGTTTGGACGAAACCGGGCGCCACGGCATTGACGCGGATGCCGCGCGCGGCGACCTCCTTCGCCAGCGATTTGGTCAGCCCGATGATGCCGGCTTTGCTGGCGGCGTAGTTGGTCTGACCGCCGTTGCCAGCCAGACCGACCACGCTGGTGATGTTGACGATGACGCCGCGCCGCTTCCGCATCATCAGGCGCGTGGCCGCTTTGCAGCACAGCCAAGCGCTCCGCAGGTTGGCGCTGATCACTATGTCAAAATCATGGGGCTTCATCCGCATAATCACATTGTCAAGCGTGATGCCGGCGTTGTTGACGAGGATGTCCACCGCGCCATAATCGGCAGTCACCCGCTTGAACAAACGGTCGACATGATAGGCGACGCCGACATCCGCCGCCATTGCCGCCGCCGCGCCGCCGCCCGCTTCAATCTCGGCGACCACCTGCCGCGCTTTGTCTTCGCTCTGGTTGTAATTCACGACGACGGCCGCGCCCCGCGCCGCCAGTTCCAGGCAAATCGCCCGACCGATGCCGCGGCTGCCGCCGGTGACCACTGCGATTTTGCCGCTTAACTCTGACATCATTTCCCCCTCATTCCAAACAAAATTCAGTTGACAAAACGATACCGCGTCGATCTGCCTGTGGCTATCCACCCACCCAGCCGATGAGTTCAACTTGCCCGCGCAGATCAGCGGTCAGGTTGTTGACGCCGAAGCCATTCGCGTTGGCGGCATAGACGTCATTGCGGCCATCCACGCGCGGATTCACGCCAGTGAAGGCGATGAACCGTCCATCATGGGAGAATTGCGGATCGCACATACTGGGCGGTGGATTGCCGGTGGCGATATCGCTGTAGTCGCTTCTTTTCACCCGCACTCCATAAGGACATTGCCCGGATGACCCGCCAACCGCGATCCGCTGACCATCGGGCGACCAGGCCGCCGACATGCCAAAACGCGGGAAATCAAGCTGGCTGTCGCGCTGCAATAGCTGCCCGTCAGCCGTCATCAGGGCAATTTGATTCAAGGCATCAGCGATTTGCACCAGCGCCGTCTGCCCGTCCGGCGACCATGACTCGGCGAGATAACTGGTGGAATCCGGGCTGCCCGGCAGACGAACTTGGGTCACTGAACCCGTGATGATATTGGCTTGCCAGATGCGCCGTTGAGGATTCAGCAGGTCAAATCGATCGCCGCTCGCAAAAGCCAGCAGCGAAGAGGTAATCCAATAGGGCGGCTCCGTTACCCGAATATCCGAAACTGACATGACCACTCCTGAATCAACTTCCAGCGCGTAAACTTGTCCGCCGCTTGGCGGGTCAGCGGTTAGGGCATCACAGAAGTTCGCGTCGCCGGGGATCCAGCTGGGACAGACGGCGCGGTCGGACACAAAAGACAGAAAACGGCCATCCGGCGACCATCGCGGCCACCAGTCATAAGACCCGACGGCGGTGATGTTTGTTCGCCCTGATCCGTCTTTGGGATACAGAAAGATATCCATGTCATAACCGGTTGCGACCGCCATAGCCATCCGGCTTCCATCGGGCGACCAATCGGGCTCGACAAAGAATCCGCGCTGCGTCAGCGGATTGTCCCCCGGCAGCACGCGGGCGCTGAATCCGGATTCCAAATCCAAAATATAAAGCCCATTGCTCCTGCTGTCGGCGCCAGCCTTGACAAAAGACAGGGCTTTGCCTGACTTGGCTAAAAAAAATCTTGCGCGCGTGCTCGAATCGACTTCGAGGATGGGGATGCGGACGCTTGGGCGGGCTGGAGACACCAAATAGAACGTTTCGATGCCGGTATTCGGCCTCGCAGTGGCGATGTTGGCGATGGTCTGTCGATTATTGGAGTTTGTGAATGCAATCATCGGATTCGCTATGCCGTCTTTGATGTTTTGCGGAAGCTCCACAACCTCCCAGTTATCGAAAACAAATCCGACCGCCGGCAGCGGGGTGATGGTCGCCGTATGGCTTGGCGTCCAGGTGAAGGCGGCGGTCGGGCTTGCCGCTGCGGTTGGAGTGTAAGCGGGCGTCAAAGTGGCGGTATCCACCGGCGTATAGCTCGGCGGCGCTGTGACCGTCGCTGCTGCCGTTGCGGTAGCTGTAGGCTGCGTCGTCGCCGTGGGCTGACTGAACGCGCTGCATGCGCTTAATAGCATAGCGACCATCAGCGAACTGACGCCGCGCTTGTTTACCCTGCCCGCCGCGCAGGAACGCCACGCGCCAAACGGGTTTTTTACATGATCAACCCCGGCTTTCGCGGCGGCAGTCCCTTCCATCATCCATCGACCTCGCTGTCCGATCTCCCGCCTTCCCGCCGGCCGGCCTCGGCTTGGATGTCGCGCTGACGCGGCGGCTCATGCAGCGCCAAATCAGTCACCTCTCGCATGTCTTCAACAAAATGTATGGCAAGGTCTCGAATCACTGCTTTTGGCAGGTCCCGCAGGTCTTTTTCATTGTCTTTGGGCAAGAGGATATGTGAGATGCCATGACGGCGGGCAGCCAGGATTTTTTCCGCCACGCCGCCGACAGGCAGTATATGTCCCCGCAGCGTGATTTCGCCGGTCATGGCAAAATCGCTGTTGACTGGCGCTTGGATAAACGCGGAAACCAAAGCCGCCGCCAAAGTGATTCCAGCCGAGGGGCCCTCTTTGGGCACCGCGCCCTCGGGCATGTGAATGTGGATGTCGTGGTTTTCAAAATCTTCGGCCGACAGGTCAAAATCATCCGCGCGCGACCGCAGCCAGCTTAACGCAATCTGCGCCGATTCTTGCAGTACATCCCCCAACTGTCCGGTGAGCGTCAGGCCGCCCTTGCCCGGCAAAAGCGACGCTTCAATGGTTTGGACCTCGCCGCCATGGGGTGTCCAAACCAGCCCGCTGACCACCCCGACGGCATCCTGGCGATTCACGCGCAGGTCAGCCACCGGCGGCGGCCCCAGATGCTTCTCGATGACCGTTGGGCTTATGCGCCGCGGGAAAGCGCGGCCAGAAGCAGCCCGCCGAGCGATTTTGCGGCCCATTCTGGCGATCTCCCGTTCAAGATTCCGCACACCGCTCTCGCAGGTGTAATGCCTGATGATATGCCGCAGCCCCGAAGCGCGGAATTGGATGCCCCGACCCTTGATTCCATTGGCTTCAAGCTGCTTGGGGATAAGAAATCGGCGGGCGATCTGGATTTTCTCTTCTTCTGAATAGCCTTTGAATTCAATCACTTCCAGCCGGTCTTCAAGCGCTTGCGGAATAGCATAAAGGTCGTTGGCTGTGGTGATGAACGTCACCTTCGACAAATCGTAGGGCGTCTCCAAATAATGATCAGCGAAATGCCGATTCTGCTCCGGGTCAAGGACTTCGAGCAGGGCGGCCGTCGGGTCGCCGCGAAAATCGGAACTCATTTTATCAATCTCATCCAGCATAAAGACGGGATTGATGGTTTCGGCGCGCTGCATTTGCTGCAAGATCTGCCCCGGCATGGCGCCGATATAAGTACGGCGATGACCGCGAATTTCAGCTTCGTCGCGCACGCCCCCTAGGCTGATTCGCAAAAACTGGCATCCAAGCGCATCGGCAATGCTCTTCCCCAGCGAAGTTTTGCCGCTGCCCGGCGGCCCAGCAAAACACAAGATGGGGCTCTTCATCTTGTCCTGCGCCAGCTTTCGCACCGCGATATGTTCAGCGATGCGCGTTTTCACCTTGTCCAATCCATAATGCGACCGCTCCAGAATGGCTTCAGCCTGTCTTAAATCCAGGTTCTCTGCGCTCACAGCATTCCAAGGCAGCGCCAGCAGACGCTCCAGATAGGTATGGATAAGCCCAGATTCGGGTGACATGGACGGTATGACACCCAGCCGGGACAGTTCTTTCATTGCCTTGTCATGGGCTTGGGGCGGCAGCTTTGCCCGGCGGATTTTTTCATCAAGCTCGCGCCGTTCTCGCTGAAAGACATCGCCATCGCCCAATTCCTGCTGAATGATGCGGATTTGTTCGCGCAAATACATCTCGCGCTGGTTTGCCGCCATCTCGTCTTGCAGGCGCGAATGCACTTCTTGGCGCAGTTTATGCCGCTGCGAATCCGCAGCGAGCAGGGCGGCCAGCTCTTCGAGACGTTTTTCAACATCCGCCTGCTCCAGCAGTTGCTGCAATTGATCCGCATGAATCGGCAGCGCCGATGCCAGCGCATCGCAGAGTTGACCGGGCTCCGTGATTGACCGAATGTATTCAATGACACTGTCCGGCGCCGCTTCATTGTGCTGGCTTGCATGCTGGAATAGCTCAATCAGGCTTGCCCTAAGCGCTGCCGCGCCTTCGGGCTCCGCCGCCTTGTCGATAATGACCCGCGCGCTGGCAGCCGGATAGGACGCTTGCTCGCGTATATCGAGTATCGCCAAACGCCGCCGGCCCTGAACCATCACCTGCCGGACGCTGCCAGTCCCTTCGACAATCCGTCCAGGAGCTATCTCCGTGCCGACCGAATGCACCCGGTCGCGGAGTTCGCTTCCACTGGGATCGGCTTTGCATTTGATGGCGATCAAGGTTTGCTGATGCTGTTTGGCATAACGAACCGCCTCCAGGCTGGCGGCGCTGTTGAGCGGGACGAGGCTTAGCACCTTGGGAAACAAAACCCGCGCATCCAAAATCAGGACGGGAAGTTCCAGCAGACCATCGCGTTCCGGCTCGGCATTGCGAATCCTGGTGAAGTCCTGATTGCGGTCGAGCATTAAGGAATTGTCCTTCATGTAGTGTATATGGCTGCGGATTGAATCCAAAGTTTAGCCCAAGCCAGCCAGAAATGTAAAGTTCGGGTCTTGTCGCTGTCGCCCGACATCGGTAGACTTGATTCGCTTGCGTATCAAACTGGAAATGAAATGTTCATGCGCTCCCCCCACGCGTTCATTTTGATGGCGGCTGCCGGTGTTGCGGCCGCGCTGGTCATCGGCAGCCTCATCCTCTCGCCGCCGCTGCCCTTGATTATGGCGGCCGGCTTTGACCGCGATGCCATCAGTCCCAACGCCGACGGTGAAAATGACCTGGCGATATTTGAGTATCGTCTGGCGCGGCCGGCAGTCATCGATATGACGCTGACCGCAGAAGATGGCGCCGCCTTTCATTTCCGCCAGCGGCAGATGCGCGCTGATGGCGATTACACCGTGCTTTTTAGCGGCGTCGTCGATGGCTATCTGCTCGCCGGCGAGGAAGTGCCTGGCCGCCTTGAGCGGCGCCTGATGCCTAACGGCCTTTACACCTGGCGGTTGGATGCGAAGACCGAATCAGGCGAAACGATGAGCCAGAGCGGCCGCCTGCGGGTGGAAGCGGCGGACTCTCCGCTGCCAGTCATTTCGATTTTTTCCGTATCGCCCAAGGTGTTCTCGCCGAATCAGGACGGGATCGCCGACCGCGTCGAGATCAACGTCTATCTCGAAAAAGATGTAGCCAGCCTGGATGTCTTCCTGGTTGGGCCCGATGGCGCGCGGATTCCTGTTTCCGCCCGCGTCGAAGAACGCCGATACGGCCAAGCCGGACGGCATCGCTATGATTATGAAGGCGGCATTGATTTAGGCGCTGACCCGCCGCCCGACGGCGCTTACCGGGTTGTCGCGCTGGCCCAGGACGCTGTCGGACAGCGTATCCGCCAAGAAGCGACCCTGACGATTGAAACCGGCGGCAAACCCTATGCCGAAATCGCGCCGCAGGCTGTTGGAGTTGATGTCGCCTTTGATGTCCAGCCCTATTCCGATGCCTTTTTCACCACCCGCGGGCAGGCTGGCGAGCTTCTGCCGGTGCCGAACGATTCCAAATCGCTAGCCTATTCGCAGCAAATTACCGCGCCCTTGGGTGATATGCTGGTCTTCCGCCTAACCATTGAAAACTATGGCGATGTTCCGATACGGACAACCGGCCCGGCGCCAGGGACGGTTTATCAGCAGGAACAGCAAGCCGCGGCCTTGGGCTGGTTCGATGAATCCGGCGCCTGGCGCGTGGGCATCCAATGCGCGACCTCGCTCGCCAGTTATCCCTATCGCTGGGCAATCGGCAGTGATGAAGATCTGACCGAAGTCTATGACGAAACCACCGGCAATACCTATCGCTATCTGCCCGCCGGCGGCGGCGCAGTCGTTTGGGGGGCGGTGCGCTTGACGGCTGTCGAGGCGCGCAATCCGCAGAATTGCTGGGCTGGACTGATTCATGAAGATGTCGCCATCAGCCTGCGGAACAATCACGTCGGCATGCGCTCCATTATGACCGTCGACCCAAACAGCGAACCCTAAGAGCAGCCGGCCGACTTAGAGCCCGACGCGCCGCTGTTAGACTGAATTTTGAATGGGATGACTGATGGTCGATTTGGCAATCGTAATGGTCACCTGGAACAACGCCCAAATCATATCGGCTGCCCTGCGAAGCCTGATGGATGATTTGGAAGCCAGCCAACTGGTTTATCACCTGTGGCTCGTGGACTGCGCCTCGACAGATAACACCGTCGATGTGATTCGCCGTGGCTTTTCCAACCTGACCTTAATCGCCAGTCAAGAGAATCTTGGCTTTAGCCGCGCCAATAATCTTGCCCTGCGCGGGATGGGCTTTGGCGGCCAGGAAACGGCGACCGATCTGCCGCCAGCCGTCTATCTGCTGAATCCAGATACCGTGACCCATCCAGGCGCTGCCCAGACATTGCTGGAAACGCTGCTCTCCAGAGAAGATGTTGGCGCGGTCGGAGCGCGGCTGACCTTCGGCGACGGCGGCTTTCAGCACAGCGCCTTTCGATTTCCCGGCTTGAGTCAGCTTTGGACCGAGTTTTTTCCGACTCCCGGCCGCTTGGTCGAAGGCGCATTCAACGGCCGCTATGCCAAATCCAAATACGAGGCGCGCGAGCCTTTCGCGGTCGATTTTACCTTGGGCGCGACCATGATGCTCAAGCGCGAGGTCTTGCTTGGCGCCGGCCTGTTCGACGAAGATTTTTTCATGTATTGCGAGGAAGTCGATTGGGCTTGGCGCATTCAACGGCACGGCTGGCGGATTCTGTGTGTGCCCCAAGCCCATGTCACGCACCTTGGCGCTCAAAGCGCCTCACAGGCGCGTCCCCGGAGCCTGATTAACCTGTGGCAGAGCCGCCTGCTGCTGTATGACAAGCATTATCCAGGCTGGAAACGCCGGCTGGCGCGGCGGCTGCTGGTGTGGGGGATGAAGCGCAAACTGGCGCAGCTCAACGTTTCATCGAACGCCGATGAAGAAGCCAAGTCGGCCTGCCAGACCATCATCGAGATGGCCAATTTATGACCCACCTTACCGCCGTTGTCCTGACCCTGAACGAAGCCGCGCACATTGGCGATTGCATCGCGTCGCTCCGCTTTGCCGACCGGATTGTCGTTTTTGATTCATACAGCAGCGATAATACCCTCGACCTGGCGCAAAGCTGCCAGGCGGACATACTCCAGCGCCGTTTTGACAATTATGCCGCCCAGCGCAATGCGGCCCTGGATGCAGTCGCCGCCGCGACGGATTGGGTGCTGTTTGTGGATGCCGACGAGCGCATCACCGCGCCGCTGGCGCTTGAGATACGGGAAAAAATCAAACTGCCGGGCTATGCCGCCTGGCGGTTGCCGCGGCGCAACTATATCTTTGGCGTTTTGACCCAAGGCGCCGGATGGTATCCCGACTATCAGACCCGTTTGCTGCGGATAGGGCGGGCATATTATGATCCCGCGCGGCCGGTTCACGAAGTGGCCGTGCTTGATGGCGCCGAAGGCGCGTTGGACCATCCCCTCATTCACCATAATTACCGCGACCGGGCGCATTTCCTGGAAAAGCAGCGGCGCTATGTGCAGTATGATGCCCAAATGCTGTTCGCGCAGGGAATTCGACCCAAACGGCGCAGTCTCGTCTCACAGCCCCTCCGTCATTTCTACTGGCGCTTCGTCACGCTGGCGGGATATCGCGACCGCTGGCATGGCTTCCAGCTTTCGCTGCTCATGGCATGGTATGAATTTCGCAAATACCGCGCCCTTCACGCGCTCTGGCATCAGAAATAAAGCCGGCGCAGCCCCTTTCGATTATTGGGGCACCAGTATGCCATAGCCCCCGTTTTCACGGCGATAAAGCACATTGACCTGCGCGGTGTCAGCATTCATAAACATATAAAAGCTGTGGTCAAGCAATTCAAGCTGCTCGATGGCTTCCTGTTCGTTCATCGGAATCAACTCGATTCGCTTGCGCCGGAAAATATCGACCGGCGGAACAAAGGCTTCGGCATCCGGCGCGTCATATTCCGGCGCCGCTTCGGCAATGTCAAGCTCGGCCATGGTGGCCTTATACTTGTCGCGCACCCGCTGCTGTTTGCTTCTGCGCTTGCTTTTGAAGCGGACGATTTGCCGATGAAGTTTGTCAACGGCTTTGTTAATGGCGAATCGAATGGTATCGCGGCTCTCGATGTCCAGTTTTTCTTCGGCGCGCAAGATAGCGCCGCGCGCATGCTGCACGGTGATTTGGGCAATCGCCAGGTCGGCGCCGCGGTGCGTCCGCATAATCGCTAGCTCGACCCCGATATGAGCGATGTTGGGCAGGTAACGGTCAAGTTTATCGACTTTTGACCGCGTATAAGCATCGAGCTCCTCGCTGATCTTGATACCATCTCCGTGAATGCTGACATCCATAATCACGCTCCTGTGCTAAATCAATACGTTGCAGGCGAGGCGACGGCAATGGCATAAACAGCCCTTGCCCCGGCGCGCCTTAGCTCATCGGCGCAGGCTTCCAATGTCGATGCGGTGGTTACCACATCATCAATCAGCAGAATAGACTGATTGGCAAGATCCGCCGCCGCCGCAAAGGCGTCTTTTACATTTTCAGCCCGCTGCCAGGCATCCAGCCCGGTTTGCTGCTTGGTATCCCGTATGCGCCGCAGGGCATCCGACCGACAGGGAATGTTCATCTGCTTCGCCGCCTGATGACTAAGCAGATTGGCTTGATTATAGCCTCTTTCTGCCAGACGTTCAGCGGACAATGGCACCGGGATGATGATGTCAAATGCCCATTTCCGCCTTTCCAGCACCGTCGCCAGACGTCCCCCCAGCGGCTCTGCCAACTCCACCGCGCCATTGTATTTGAAGGCTCGTATGGCTTGCTTGAGTATGCCATCGTACACGCCGCTGGCGCATAAGCCCGCCATGCTTTGGGATGACCGCTCCTTGACTGTGACCGGCATTGCCCGCAAATCGTCCATGCAGGCCTCGCACCAGCGAAAGTCAACTCGGCCGCAACGGCCGCACATGGGCGGAAAGATCAGATCAATCAGCCATGCCCAAACCTGTTTGACTCTTTGATGAGACCGAAAACCGCGGTGATCGGCGCGGACTTTGCGGATCGACATGATTCTCCTGCGCTTCAATAGCTGGCTGCTGTTTTGCAGCCTTCAATTTGCAGTATTGTAGCATAAAATGAATCGCGCCAAAGCGGCTGGCTTGAACGTTGAACCATAGCGCATCGACCTTAAAGCGCCGCGCCCGGCGCCGTTTAAGAGGGTATCATGGAACAAGCGGCGAAAGACGACCAAAAGGCCGCGGTTTTGTGTTTGGATGCGATTGCCCGGCTGTGAACCGCGCCGTGTATGGTATAATAAAAACGGATCTTGTAATCATCGAAGCCACCCTATCGGCAAGAGGAGGCGGCTTTTGGAACGCGTCAGTCAATCGGGCTTGTCTTATTATCGCCACGAAGCCTGGGACACCGTTGCCCACGGCATATTTACCCGCCGCGGCGGCGTCAGCGAATCGCATTGGACGTCGTTGAATGTCGGCGGGACCAACGGCGATGACGCCGATGCCGTCAAGGAAAATCACCGCCGCATGTACCGCGCCGTCGATGTCAATGCCAAGCGGGCGGTGACAGCCTGGCTGGTGCATGGCGCCGACACGATTGCGGTCGATCATCCCGCCGAAGGGCGAAGCTGGCTGGCGCAGGCGGATGGCATGATCACCAACCAGCCCGATACCCCCTTGGTGATGCGTTTTGCCGACTGCGCGCCTTTGCTGCTGTATGACCCGGCGAAACGCGCCATCGGGCTGGGACATGCCGGCTGGCGCGGCGCAGTCAAGGGCATGGCCGCCGGCATGGTCAAGCAGATGCGAAACGTTTATGGCAGCCGGCCGGAAGACATTGAAGCTGTGATCGGCCCCGCCATATCCCAGCGAAATTATCAGGTGGGCGAGGAGGTTGTCGCCCAGGTCTATGCCCGCTATGGTGAAGCGCCGCCGCTGATTTCGCGCGACCCCGACCGCGGCCGCGCCTGTTTCGATCTTTGGCAGGCGAATCAACTGGATTTGGAGCGGCAGGGGGTGCGGAATGTGACGGCGCTGCGAATCTGCACCTTTGAGAATACGGATGAATTCTTTTCACATCGGGCTGAACAGGGGAAAACCGGCCGTTTTGGGGTGGTGATGTCCTTATGAGTATCGCCGACAACATCAAGCGCGTTCAGGATTCCTTGGCTAAAGCCTGCGCCAGCGCCGGCCGCGACCCAGCCGAAATTGCCCTCGTCGCCGTGAGCAAACAAAAGTCGGCCGCCGACATCCTGACGGCGGTTGAAGCCGGTTTGCAGCATTTTGGCGAAAACCGCGTAGAAGAAGGCCGGGACAAGATCGGACTGGTGAATGCCAGCGTCAGCCGCCCGCTGACCTGGCACATGGTCGGGCATATTCAAAGCCGCAAGGCAAAACAGGCGCTCCCTTTGTTCGATGTGATTCAGTCGGTGGACAGCCGGCGTCTGGCGCGCAAGCTGTCGCGCCTGGCGCAAGACAGGAATCGCAGCCTGGATGTCCTGCTGGAGATGAATGTATCCGGCGAAGCCTCGAAATATGGATTCGCAGCTTATGAATGGTATCATAACCATGCCGTCAAAGACCGACTGTGGCAGGAAGTCGATGAAATCGTTAAGCTCCCCCATATCCATGTCAAGGGCTTGATGACCATGGCGCCCTTTGACGTTAACATGGAAAGCGCGCGGGCGGTGTTTGCCGATTTGTCGGCCTTGCGCGGCGAGCTTGCCAATTCGCTGGGCATCCCGCTGCCCGAATTGAGCATGGGGATGACCAATGATTATCCGGCGGCGGTCAAAGAAGGCGCGACGATGGTTCGAATAGGACGCGCGGTTTTTGGCGAACGTTAATGTTAAGAGTAGACGAAAGGAAAACTCACCAATGACAAGCCTATTGCTGATTGTGTTTTGGGCGCTGCAAATCTATCAACTGATCTTGCTGGCGCGGGTGCTGATGACTTGGATTCCGAATCTGGATCACAGCAATCCGATTGCGCGTTTTCTGTACCAGGCCACCGAGCCGGTGCTGGCGCCGATCCGCAGCGCATTGCCGCCGATGGGTGGGATCGACTTGAGTCCACTGGTTGTCTTTTTGGGCATCAGCGTACTCATGCGATTATTATCGTAAGGCGGCTGGAAAGAAGCCCGACCGGGCGCGGCTACAGCCGGATTAAGATACGGCCGCAGTTGCGACAGACAACCCAATCGCCGCCGCGGTGGACGCTGGCGATGATGGCGTTGCTCTGCTCAATGCCGCATACGCCGCAGGCTTTGCCCTTGAGAACGGAAACCGGGCGCTTGGCTTTGGCTGTTCGCAGGCGGTTGTATGTTTTTATGGCATCGGATGGAATCTGCTTGAGCGCATGCTTGCGCTCGGCCATCAGCTGCTCGGCTGCTTCGGTCAATGCCGCTTTTTCATGCCGCAGCCTTTGATGTTCGGCTTTCTGTTTGCCGCGCATGGCTTCCAGCGCGGCCTCGCTTTGACTGAAAGTCTGGCCTGCTTCCTCCCGCTCCATCATCAAAAGCAGCAGCTGGTCATCAAGCTCTGCCCGTCGGCGCGCCAGCGCATCAACTTCCATCTGCATGTCCTGAAGCTCTTTGGGATTGCTGACACTGCCGCTGTAAAGGCGCGTTTCAGTCGCCTGCCGCTTGGCCGCCACCGCCTCGATTCGCAGTTCCATATCTTCGACGCGCTTCACAATCGCCTTCAGCGATGACTGCGCCGCATCGAATCGCGCTTCAACCGCTTTGATTTCCTCATCGTCCTGAAGCCGCGCCTGGATCGCCTTGATCTTCTTGGCATGTTCAATAATGGCAAGTTCAAGTTCCTGCACCTGATATAATGCGCGCGCCTGCGACATAAACTGCATTCCTCTACCGTCAACTGCGATTCATCCATAAACCGTTTGACCCGCCGGTTATTATAACAGCAGTGATTCGCTTTGATAAGCATTGTTGAGCTAATGCCGCAAAGTCTGCTATACTTCAGTCGGAAACCCATCTGTTCATCGTGCGGGAATACATGACCGTTTCTCCACCTTCCAAAAACCGTTTGCGGTTGCAGCTGCGAATCTCGGAACGGCGGCTGCTTCTTATGGCTGGCGATGCCATCAGCATCATCCTCGCCGTTTATTCCTCCTTGGCGATCTGGGCATGGGTCAGCGAACAGCCCTTCGCGCTTGAGTTTATCGCCCCGCATATTTTTTGGTTTGGCTTGTTCATCACCGTCTGGTTCGTGCTTGCGGATGCCCATGACTTTTATGATTTGCAGGTCGCCGCCAATCTGGCAGTGTCCGTTCAGCGGCTGGGGCTGATGCAGTTGCAGATGATGTTTCTCTATCTGTGCATCTATTTTCTTTCAGAACCCGAATCGCTGCCGCGCCTCTTTATCATCTATTACGGCCTGCTGTCCTTTGGGCTGATCGCAGTATGGCGCTTCCTGACCCCAGCGCTGATTGGCTGGAAAACATTTCAGCGCCGGGTCTTGGTGGTTGGAACGGATTGGTCAGCCGGTGAGATCGTCCATACCATCAAAAAAGACCGCAGCCGAGCCTATGCCGTGATCGGTGTGATTGGCGAAAAAAGCGAGCTTGGCGACCGAATCAACGGCTCCGAAGTGATTGGAAGCGGCGAAGACATATCCAGACTGACCGCAGCCCATAACATCAGCGAAATCATCCTGTCCTCCACCAGCGACCTAAGCGGCAAAACCTTTCAAGGCGTGATGAACGCTTATGAACGCGGCGTAGTCATCACCCCGATGCCGATTCTGTATGAGCGCATGACCGGCCGTGTGCCCTTGAAAGGGATGAGCGATAATTGGGCCGTGGTCTTGCCCTTTAGCCAAGGTCCCGCCCGCGGTGTATATTCACTCTCAAAACGGCTGATGGATTTGGCGGTGTCTTTAGCGCTTGGTCCGCTGCTTCTGCTTGCGCTGCCGTGGGTCGCCCTGCTGATTAAGCTGGATTCGCGCGGCAGCGTTTTCTATCGGCAAATGCGCGTCGGATTAAACGGCCGGCCCTTTTGCATAGTGAAGTTCCGCACCATGATGCAAAATGCGGAATCCATGACCGGCGCGGTGTTCGCACAGCGGAATGATCCGCGCGTGACCCGCTTTGGACGCATCATGCGTAACGCGCGCATCGACGAACTGCCACAGCTTTATAATGTGTTCAAGGGCGATATGAGCGTGGTTGGCCCGCGCCCCGAACGCCCCGAACACATCGCCCGATTCGAAAAACAAATCCCCTTTTATCATACCCGGCATACTGTCAAACCAGGACTGACCGGCTGGGCCCAAGTGCGCTATCATTATGGATCGGCCGACGAAGATGCCATCATCAAGCTGCAATATGATCTCTATTACATCCGCCATCAATCCTTGAGCCTGGACATTAACATTATTGTCCGCACCATCGGCAAAGTGCTGCGAATGAAGGGGCGCTGATTCGCCATAAAGGAAAATGCCACAGCTATTGCGACGCCTGACCATCGAGCGCACCGCGGCAGTCATAGTCTTCATCCTGCTGTTTGCCATGGCGGCGCGGGCGGCTGTCGATACGGATATGTGGTGGCATCTGCGAATCGGGCGGCATATCTTCGCTGGCGGCGAAGCCGTTTACGCCGATTCATTTTCATATACCTTCGCTGGCGCCGTGCATCAGAACCACAGCGCCGGCGCCCAGCTGCTCATGCACGCGGTTTGGACGCTTGGCGGCCATGCCGGCCTGTCGCTGTTCACGGCCGCCTTGGCGGTGATGGGCATGTACTTTTTGCACCGCGCCGGCCGGGGCGTCATTTACATGCAGGCTTTGGTCCTGATCGCCGGCGCCGCCGGCGCGGCCGCCTTCTGGTCGCCGCGGCCGCAGATGTTCTCGTTCTTGTTCGCATCCATGCTGGTCTTTCTGTTATTCGATTTCAAGCGCAATCGGCGCCAGCGTCTATGGTGGATTGTTCCGCTCATCTGGCTCTGGGGGAATACGCACGGCGGCTTTGTGATTGGATATGCTCTCATCGCCGCCTTTATTGTAGGCGAATTGTTGAATTGGGCATCGGGCCTGGGCGATTCCCCCGTGCCGCCGGCCGGCATTCGACGGCTTCTTTGGCCGCTGGCCGCTTCCACAGCGCTGCTGCTGCTCAATCCAAACGGCGCCGACATCTATGCCCTGCCTTTTAAGACCGTGGGCATGCCGGAACTGCGCCGCTTCATCCAGGAATGGCAGTCGCCCGATTTCAATCAGCCCTTTACCTGGGGCTTCATTGCGCTGCTGGTTATGGTGATCGCCGCGGTGTGGGCAAGCCGCCTCAAGTTTGATTGGACCGACTGGCTGTTCGTCTGCGGCGCGCTGTGGATGGCTTTGACAGCCGGGCGCAATTTATCCATGTTCGCCATCGCGGCTGTGCCGGTTGCGACCTGTCATTTTGACTCGATCTTGCGGACGCATGGCTGGACGCTTCAGCCCAAAGCATACGAATCGCCGCGCCGCGTCTGTCTGAACCTGCTGCTGGTGAGCCTGGTCGCGCTGGGCGCTCTGGCTAAAGTGGCGGCGGCATCCAATCCGGATGCGATTGCCAAAGGATTGTCCTCTGTTCTGCCGCTGGATGCCGTGAACCATCTGAACCGCGCCGCGCTTGAAGGCAATATGTTCAACAGCTATAACTGGGGCGGCTATCTGATGTTTCATGCGCCGCAGCATCCGGTGTATATTGATGGCCGTACCGACCTGTATGCGGCCTTCCTCAACGATTACTTTCGCGCGGCCGTCGGGTCAAACGAATGGCGCGGCGAGTTCAGGAAATGGGACATCCGCTTTGCGCTCATCGAGACGGACAGCGGGCTTGCCCAGGAGCTTGCGGCGGCCGCAGATTGGCGGCCAGAATATCAAGACGCGCTTGCCAGCATCTTTGTGAGGGCAAGCTGATGAGACGGCGGCAAGGACAGCGACATTGGGCGCGGCCGGCATTATTTATCCTCAATTTTGTTCTATAATCAACGCAACCGCAGGCAAAAAGCCGAAAGAACGCAGTATGTCAAGTCTATTTGATAAAATCACTACCCTTGTCAATGCCCAGGTGAACGACTTTCTTGGCCGAAATCCCAAATCGCCGCTGGCGCGGATTCAACTGAATGCCGCCGAAGCCGAGAAGAATCCGCGCCCTTCGGTCCAGGCTTTGCGCCAACGGCTGGAGGAAGCGATTGCTTATGAGGATGAACTTGAGGCAAAGATCGAAACGCTCATGCGCGCGGCCCTTGACTTGGATCAGCAGGTGGACCGCCGGCTGCATTCAGGAGATGAATTGGCGGCGCGGCGGCTCCAGAGCCAGTTAAACATGAAACAGCGGCAGCTGACGATTGCCGAATCTGAACTGCGGGACCACCGCGTGCTGACACAGCGTTTAATGCAGGAAATGACGGCGCTCGAAATGGCTTTGGACAGTCAAGACCGACGCGCCGAAACTGCGGCGGCTCCATCCAGCGGCGAAGCGCAGCCGGGCAGTATCAGCGTGCCGGTCGAGGGGCTGGATTCGGTTCAGCGGCCGTCGGTTTTCGATGCGGCCGCCGACAAGCTGAACAAGACGCGCTCCAGCCTGGAAAACCTGCTGAACAACTCGCCAGTTCCCGCCGCGCCGCGAATCTCGAAACAGTATGAAAAGTTTGATATCGTCGATGAAGCGCCAGACCCCCGTCAGCCCAAGTCAAAGCCGCGTATGCCGAACGAAGGCGATATGAAAGCCAGGCTGTCGCGTTTAAGCAAGCCCGACGGAGATGACAGCTAATCATTGAACAGCTTAAACATCATATCCAGCCAGCCGCAGCTTGGCTTCGAGCCGATCCACAATGTCTTGCATCGACCTTTCGATATGGGGAAAACCAAGCCAGGCGCTCATCAATCCAAACAGCCCGCCAGTCGCCATACGAAAAAAAGGTTCTGTTTCGCGCACTGCCCAGAATTCAAACGGCGGGTAGCTTAAAAGCTGACTGAAGCCATCCAGACCGATAGGGCCCAAGCCGGCGAATACATACAGCCAAAGCGGCAGAGGACGAATCCGCCATCGATATCGCCGATAAATCAAGCCGCCGCCGAAGATCATGGTATAGATAGCCAAATCGCGGGCGCAAAGGGTGGTCTTGTAGCCGGTGGTTTCGTCGCCGATAAAATGCCGCGCCGCGATTTGCTGGGCGACGCTGAATTCCCGCAAGCCTTCAAGGGTTGGCGGCGGCGGCGAAACGCCGCTGCGATAATAGTTGGACCAATACCGATACTGTTCCAGAAAGGCTTCTGACCTGGCTGCGTATTCCTCAAAAGGTTTGTAACCGGTGTCGGCGGCGGCGCGTGGATAAAAGGCCTGCTCGCCGTACAGGAAGATGGAGCGAAAGGCGAATTGATGACAAAACGGGCTGTAGAGTGTATAGAGCGCATCGGCCGGCGCCGTCAGCCCGATGCGCGCCAGCGTCGGCGCCGCCCAAGGCAGGCTTATGTAAATCGCCAGGGCCATCATAACGATGCCCAGCCAGTTTCGCGCGCCTTTGAGCAGCCATAAATGAAGCCGAAATCCGATTGTCTTGTGTCTTGGGGTCATTGGCGGTCTCGATTAAGCATTGACGATGATGGAATGGATGTCTTGCGTTAGCTGCTCCAAGCTGACGCGCCCAAAGTAAATGTTTTGAATCCGATGTTCGGCATCCAAAAGATAGGTCGTCGGCTGACCGCGGATCTGATACAGCCGGACGACAGATTGCAGCGGGTCAAGCAGAATGTCGAAGGTTAGTCCCAGCGTTTCAGTCCATTGCGCTACCAGTTCGGGGCTTTCACCTGAATTGATCCCCAGAATGCGAATGCGCGCTGGATGCGACCGATGCAGATTTTGCAGTTCTTGCATTTCGGTTCGGCATGGCCGGCACCAGGTCGCCCAAAAATTAAGAATGGTGATGCTGCCTCGAGCCTGCCCAAGCGCGAATGAATCCAAATTCGGGGTGAGCAGAGTAAAGGGCGGCGCCATGGAGCCGATTTCCGGCGCGGTGTAAGCCATGCTCGCGCCCGAAAATCCGCTGTAGGCGGCTCGTTCGGGCAAGCCAGCCTGAATCAGCAGCGCCAGCGCCGCCAGCAAACAAGCAAGGCCGGCAAGCAAATGGGTGAGTTTGCTGAAAACAGTCATCAATCCAAAAGGACGTTTCGCGCTTCGATGCGGTTTTATTGGGGAATGACTTGGGCGAGCATATCCCTAAGCTGCGTTTCAGTCATCAAACCAAAGCGCCGCATCAGGATCACGCCGTCCGCATCCAGCAGAAACGAACTCGGCCGCGTCTGAATGCCATAGGCATCGTTAATCTCGCCGGTCGCATCCAAGGCCAACGGAAAGCTAAGGCCAAACTCGTCCCGAAAGTCGGCGATGGCTTCAAAGGTGTCGTTAAAGGCGACTGCCAGGATTTCAAATCCATGCCCGCTGAAACCGTTATAAGCTCGCTGGAATTCAGGCATTTCGCGGCGACAGGGCCCGCACCAGGTGCCCCAGAAGTTGAGCAGAACGGCCTTGCCGCGAAGCTCCGAAAGCGTTACCGAGTCCCCGCCGACGGTCATCACCGTAAAGTCGGGCGCGCGGTTGCCTTCCGCCAGCCCGACCGCCGGCTCAAGATGAGCGGCGATGCTTGTGATGCGGTTCAATGCGCTGCCGGCGAGACTTGGCGATGTTTCATCCGAATCAGCCGCCTCCGTCGGCGCGGCGCGGGCAATCGGTTCGGCATCCCGAATTTTGATGCGGAATCGCGCGCGTTCATCGCCGGACGCCGGCGTGACAGCGATGCGATACAATCCGGCGCGGTCAAGCGCATAGGCTGCGAGCGGATAGTATTTGCCCGCGGCCGTGAGGCTGTCCGATTTGCTGGCGGCCGCCAGTTTATCATCGTCCGGCGAAAAGAGAACCAGATCAAAGTCAATCAGGTCATCGGCGACGCTTCGCATCTCAACGTCGATGATCTGGCCGGCATCGGCATGGAATAGATACTGCTGTTCGGCCATGTCACTGCTGAAATTTCCACCGGCGCTCTGGTTGATGGCCACCGGAATCAGCGCGCCGTTCAAGCAGGCGCCAAGGTGCCGCAGCTTAAGCCGGCCTTCGAAATAGCCGACGCCGCATTCTTCGACGCGGAAGGTGAAATCTGCGAATTCGCCCTGCGAGAAAGTCCGGCTCAAACTTTGCAGCTGCCCGCTGGCGACCAGAATGCCAATGACAATCAAGACCGTGCCGCTGAAGAGTTCGATTTTGTGCATGTGCCGCTGCAAGCGGCGGAGCAGGCCCTGGGCGCTGTTCATCAGCAGGGCGGTCATCACAAAAGGCATGCCGAGGCCGATGGAGTATGCCGTGAGCATGAGCATGCCCTGGGCCACATTGCCGGTCGTCGCCGCCACAGTGAGTATCGTGCCGAGCAGCGGCCCAATGCAAGGCGTCCATCCAGCCGAAAAAACCATCCCCATCAATGCCGAGCCGACCAGCCCCTCGCGGCCATCAGGCGCGATGCGGCCGCGGGTGTCAGCGTACAGCAGGAGTTCAATGCGGTTAAGCAGCCGGTTCCAAAAAACAGCCGGCTGGGTAAAAGCCGCATGAAAGCGCATCATCAGCAAAAGCGCCGCCGTCAGCGGCAGAGCGATGATCGTCTGCTCGACAAAACCCCAATAAATCAGCAGGCTGGCGGCGACGGCAAACCCGATGCTAAGCCACGCGCTGTCCAGCAGGCGGGCCTGTTCTTTCTGGCGCAGCCATTGGAAGCCGCGGCGCAGGAATCCCATAAATTGCAGACCAAAAAAGATGATGACCAAGCCGCCGATGCGACCGATGCTTTCGGTAAAGGCGCTGACATATTGCCCGGCGATACTCGCCAGCGCGGTGGTCAAGAGACCAATCAGCACAAATACCAAGGTGAAGCCGAAGACAAATGCCAGCCCGTGAAGCAGCAGCTGCAGCCGCAGCAGCAAACTGCCGGAAGCGACTGCGCCGCCGGCGGTCTGCCTTGAGATGTTATGAGTCAGCCGCCCGCCCATATAGCCGATGTAGGCGGGGACGAGCGGGAGGACGCAAGGCGATATGAACGAGAGAAATCCCGCAGCGACAGCTAAACCCACCGTGACATTTTCCATACTCGAATCGTCCTTCCGGTTATTGGTTTGATGTGAAGCCTATCGCCAAATTGCTTACAGAATTCCTGCTTTATCTCAACGCCGCTTTCTGGAGGCCAGGCAATAGCCGGCCGCCTTAAACGCCCTGGCGATTCAACGGCCTGACGGCTGCTTCGATACAGGCGGCGCCGGCGCTGCCGATATGCTTTCCATGCCGCCGGCCAGCTGGAATATCGATGCGGTCGCCATGCCCGCGTCCTTTGTCACCATAGACAGCCCTTATTTGACCGCGCCCGAAAAAAGCATATTACAATACAATCGAGCGCAGCGCAAGTTTGTATCCGATGCGGGCGCATTTCAGATTATTTGAGCAGCTGCTTTAATAAAGCCTGTTCGTCGGCTTCCGACTCAAGCTCGCCGTCGATCCAGGCAAAGCGCAGCCGTTCAAGAATCATCCGATAGCGGGGCCCGGGACGAAGCCCCATTGTTTTCAGATCATTGCCGTCGATGGTCGCGCGCTGCTTTCGCCATACATTCATAAAGGTCTCAAGCCTTTGCCGGGATATCGGCTCATTCAGCAAGACCAGCCAGGCGGTTTGCAGGGCAATGGGCGGACTGTTTTCCAGGAATCGCGTCAGTTGGCTCGGACGCATGGACGGGTCTTTAAGCTGCGCCGCCTGCTCAATCAAGCGCGCGCCGGCTGTCATCGACTGGGCTAAAGCCTGGGGCAGTCCCAGCCGTTTGCAGATGGATTGGACATCATCAGCCGCCATCCCGATCATCATTGTATGCCAATACAGGCGGGTCAAATCCCGCGCGGCGGTCTCCCAAGGGGCTGTTTGCTCGCGGCCGCGCGCGAACCAATCCGGCAGCTGCGGACTGACGCGCCATGCCGGGTGGATATGTTCCAGTACGCCCAGCGCTTGCAGTTTGAGGAGGATGCGTTCCGGGCGCGGCTCATTCAGAATCAGCGCGATTTCATTTTGCAGCCGCTCGCCGCTGACGCGCTTGAGCATGGGCCGGGCGGCTTGCATCCATTGCGCCGTGCGCGGCTCAACCCGAAAGCGCAGCCGCCGCGAAAAACGAACCGCCCTTAAAATTCGGGTCGGGTCATCCACAAAGCTGCCATGATGCAGCGCGCGGATCAAATGCCGATTCAAATCGGCGATGCCGTCATAAAAGTCCAGGATGCGCCCCCTTTTGGCTAAGGGGCTTAGCTGAAGCGCGAGGGTATTGATGGTGAAGTCACGCCGTCCTAGATCAACCCGGATGTCGCCGGGAGAAACCGCCGGCAGCGCGCCCGGCTGTGCATAAACTTCGGAACGGGCGGCGGCGAAATCAATATGAGATGGAAGATCATCAAACGGAAGCGCCAGGCGGTGAGCGACTTCGCCGTCAAGAATCCACTTGGCGGTGCCAAAGGGCGCATGGCTGTGGCGAGTCCCGCCAAAAATGCCTGCCAGCCGATTGACAAAGGCGATGGCATCGCCCTCCAAGACAAAATCGATATCGAGATTTTCGCGCCCCAGCAGAAGATCGCGGACCAAGCCGCCGACCAGGTAGAGCGCGGTGTCTCCTTGCTGCGCCTGTTCAGCGACGGCGGTCACAAGGTCGGCGGCCGGTTTGCCCAACGCGGATAAAATAGTTTCGGCGCTAACTTTCATTGTGTCTTGTCTAGGCATGAACAGCTTAGGGCGCGGCCATCCATGGCCCGACAAGCGACCGTTCAATCATGCTTATCGACGTGCTGAAGTTGAAGAAAGCCAGCAGGGCAAAGGCGATGGCGGCGCTGCGGTCGTCGCGCCCGCGCATGAGGCTGAACAGGCCCGGCATGATGACCGCCAGCCACAGCATGTACAGGATATAGACCGCGACTCGGCCGGAACGCGGCTGCTGCCCGGACAAAAGCAATGCCATGCCGACCAGCAGAATCAGGCCGGCTAACAGCGCATAAGTCAGCATGGCGCCCCAGTAATGACCAGAGACAGCTTGTTTCCTGGCGGCGATGACGGTCGCCCAAACGCCCAGCGCCAATGAATACAGAATGTGCATATTAAAAAGGATTGCGTGAATCGCGTCCATGATGCTCCAGCCATTGCCTGCCGGCGAGGTTTATCATAACACATTGCGGCGATTGCGGAATTATTCAATAACCGGAAATCCCATAGTCGAAGCCAGCCATGCCAGCGCGACCAGATTGGCAGTCAGCAGGGCCGGGCGCTGGACACTGCCGCCGTCCGCCGCCGGGTTGCCGCGCATATCAAGTTCCCATGGAAAGACAAGACAGGCGATGATGCTGATCATCAGAATCGTCCCCAGCCGCGTTGGAAACAGCCCTTGCGATACCGCCGCCGCCATGCAGACCAGCGCGCCCGCCAGCGAAGCATAACCAAGCGCGCGGGTAGGCGTTTTGCCAAGCAAAACGACCGTGTTCTTCAGTCCAGCCGCTTTATCGACATCATAATCGTCAATCTGATTATAAAACTGACCATAAGCCGAAAACAATGTCGCCGCCGCCATCACCAGCCAGGCATGCTGCGGTTCGGTATGATAGGTGAAGAACCCGGCTGCCATCAGCAGCCCGCTAAGCATAAGCGCATGAGAAAGCACATCGGTCACCGGGCGGGCTTTGAGCCGAAAGGGGTATGCCGAATAAAGATAGCACAAGACCAGCGTAAGACCGCCGGCGATAAAGGCCCGCCCGCCGCTGACGCCATAAAGCAGCAGGGCAGCCGCGAACGCAAGCCAGGCGATGCCCCAGCCTTGGCGGCGGGTCAGCGCGCCGCTGCTGATGACATTATGAAGTTTCTTCGCTGGATTCAGGGCGTCGTCAGGAGCATCTTCGATATCGTTAATCATAAAGGCGAAGGACATGGACAGTATATTCGCCGCCAGGACGGCAAACAATCGCCAGTCCACCGCGGTTTGAAGCGCTTCAACAGCCAGCAGGCCGCCAACCAGGGTGAGCGGAATCGTAAAAGGAACGTGCTCGCGCCAGCGCGAAAGGCGAATCGCCGCTTTGAATTTGCCCTCTGGCTGTTTATCAGATGAAATGCCCATCAGTCCTCGCCGCGCCGAAAACTCGATGAAGCATAGCATGAATTGGCGGCGATATGTC
Organism: Phototrophicaceae bacterium; assembly: GCA_965203755.1. Lineage (GTDB taxonomy): Bacteria > Chloroflexota > Anaerolineae > Aggregatilineales > Phototrophicaceae > UBA6055. Next base: position 2,745,367 of record OZ241910.1, read on the forward strand.
ACAGTCATCTTCGAAAACGATGGGAATGCTGCATTGTCTTGGACGATATCCGCTTGTATCATGCAGTCTATGAGTTGGATGATTCTTTCGTGCCTTGCCATCAGCCTCCTGCTTTCAGGCTGCAATTTGAACAGCCCGGCGCCGAAGTCCGCGCCGCCGCCAGCCAATGGCGAAAACGTCCCTTTGGCTTCGGTGCTGGCGGCGCCATCAGCCACTCATGCTGATGAATCGCCGGCTGCGCCGTCGAAGCCGCCTGAAACACCCATGCAGACACCAGCCCCCTATGTCTGCGGCGCCGATGACCGCGCCTTGTCGGCAAGGCGAATCTCGGCCGCCGTGGATGTCGATTATGCGGCAAAAACATCCCGCGTTGCCCAACGGATCGTCTTCGTGAACCGAGAAGCGGCCGCGCTGGAGTCGATCATCCTTGACATACAGGCTAATCAGTGGCGCGACAGCTTTTGGCTGGCAGCCCTGTCGATAGACAATGAGGCCGTCGCTTATGAACTGATTTTGAATCGCCTGGAGATACCATTGCCGATCCCCCTGCCGCCGGGATGTCAGCTGGAAATTAAGCTCAATTTTCGCCTGGAAGCGGCCGAAATCCGCGCCGGACTTCGGTCTTACCGCGGCTTTTTCGGCTATAGCCCGCGCCAGTTCAATATGGCGCATTTTCTGCCGACCGTCGCCGCCCGCGTCAACGGCGACTGGCGCATCCATCAGCCGGCGGGCATTGGCGAGCAGATTGTCTATGAGGTGGCCGACTGGAAGGTGACGGTCAAGGTAGAAAATGCCGCCGACTCGCTGCGGCTGGCGGCCCCGGGCACAGTGACAGAAATGGATGCCCGGCAATGGCAGGTCGAACTGCCGCGCTCGCGCGACTTCGCCATAAGCATGAGTGAGAGCTTCCTTGTCAAAGAGCTCGAGACTGCCGGCGATGTCACCATTGCGGTGTATGCCTTTCCCGATGCGGTTAACGGCGTCGGGGATGATGCCGCCGCCCATGCCATGCAGGAGGCCGCTAAGGCCGTCGACTTGTTTCAGCGGTTGTTTGGCGACTATCCTTATGACCGCCTCGCAGTCGTGCAGGGCGACTTCCCCGATGGCATTGAGTTCACCGGGCTGGTATTCGTTGGCACAGCCTGGTTTTATCATTTCGACGGCCGGCATTACAATTACCTGACCTTGATCACGGTGCACGAGGCGGCGCATCAGTGGTGGTATGCCCGCGTCGGCAGCGATTCAGCGCTCCATCCCTGGCTGGATGAAGCCCTGGCGACCTACAGCGAATATCTCTTTATCGAAGCCTATTATCCGGCTGACAAAAACTGGTGGTGGACTTTCCGCGTGGCGGATTTTTCCCCGCAGGGCGATGTGGACAGCACGGTCTATGAATTCAGCGCCATCAGAGACTATATCAATGCCGTCTATCTGCGCGGCGTTCAAATGCTGCACAATTTGAGAGAGGATATTGGCGATGAGGCCTTCTTTGAACTGCTGCGGGAGTATGGACAGGCAGGGGAGGGACGGATTGTCGAGCCGGCGCTGTTTTGGGCGCAGTTAACGGCTGAACAGCTTCGTTTGTCCCAGCAGACGCGAAATGATTTCCTGCGTTATCCCAATGCGCCGGCTGTGGATGCCGAGACCGCCGACTGATGCGCCGATAAACCCGATTCGCCAGCATAAAACTGACAGGATAGGACCCCGATGAGCAGATTGCCGATTGATTCGCAGATCACATTTTTGTACACCCAAGACTTGAAACAAACCGCGCATTTTTATGAGAGCATACTGGGCCTGCCATTGGCGCTGGATCAGGGCTCGTGCCGGATTTATCATCTTGCCGGCCGCCAGGCTTATATCGGCTTCTGCCAGCGCGATGCGCTTGACCATCCGGCGAATCTGATCTTCACTTTGGTGACGCCGGATGTGGATGGCTGGTACGAGCAAATCAGGGCGCATGGATGGGAATGCCAATTTCCACCGCGTTACAACCCGACCTATGATATCTATCATTTCTTTGTTCAAGACCCCAACGGCTATCTGCTTGAAGTGCAGCGCTTTGCCCAAGACGATTGGGACCAATCGGGGGAATAACGCTTTCAGCCGGTTGTTTTCATGCCGGCGGCGATGCCATTGATAGTCGCCAGGGTGGCGTTCAGCGCCGGCCGATAAGCGGCTGATCCCTCGTCCAGCTGACGAAGCTCTCGCAGCAGCGCGACCTGCATGAAATTGAGAGGATCGACATAGGGGTTGCGCCGTTCAATCGAAGTCTTGATCGCCTGCATCCGTTCAAGCAGTTCCTGCTGCTGTGTGACCTGTTTGATCATATCGCTGCTAACCGTATGCTGATGCTTGATGGCGCTGAAGAATCGGTCGCGCAGGTCTTTCGGCTCCACCAATGAGGCATAGAGTTCAGCGATGCCCATATCGGCTTTGGCGACATCCAGCTGGGCGTTATCGATGACCGCCTGAAAAAATGCCCAGTTCTGATACATCTCCTGCAAGAGCTTCAGCCCCTCGTCATCCGCGTCGCAGAATGTCTTGAAAGCGTCGCCGATGCCAAACCAGCTAGGGACAATCGCGCGGCTTTGCATCCAGCTAAACATCCACGGGATGGCGCGCATGGCGGCGAACCCGCCTTTCTGCCTGCGTTTGGCTGGACGCGAGCTGATCTGCATACGGCCAAGCTCATTGATTGGCGTGGCCTGCCGCCAGTATTCCAGAAAGCCCTCGCTTTCATAGACAAAATGGCGGTATGACTTGCGACCGAGTTCAGATAATGCCGCCATCGTCTCCAGGTAACGCGAGGGAACATCGCGTGTTTCCTGCATGCCCATGCCCAGCAGGACGGCATTCAAAACCTGATTGAGATGCCGATGCCCGATGCCTTTATTGCTGTAGCGATAGGCGATGACTTCACCCTGTTCGGTGATCTTCACACCGCCGCGCAAGGATTCCGGCGGCTGTGCCAGGATAGCGCGGTTGGTAGGCCCGCCGCCGCGCCCGATACTCCCGCCGCGACCATGAAACAACTCCAGCGAAACGCCTTCTTCAATGCACTTTTCCGTGAGAATCTTTTGTGCATGATAAAGGTGCCAGTTTGACGCCAGATAGCCGCCGTCTTTGCCGCTGTCCGAATAGCCGATCATAACCTGCTGGCGCAGTCCGCGTTTGCCAGAGCGGGCAACCAGATGCCGCCGATATTCGACATTGTTAAACAGCTGCGACATGACTGTGGCAGAATGGTAAAGGTCATCAATCGTTTCGAACAGCGGCACAATATAGACATCGTTGTCGATGCCAACCTCGCGGGCGAACAGCAGCATCGCCAGCGCATCACTCGGCTGCTTGGACATACTGGCGATCACGGTGTCAATCACAATCGGGTCATATCGCTGATGAGCTTCGCCAATCATCTGCCAGGTGCGGATAATGCTTTGGGTGGTTTCGGTGAAGATGCTGATCTCATTTGGGAAAAGCGGCCGTTTGCTGCGAATTTCGGCAGTCAGGAGAAGCTGTTTCTCCTCTTCCGGCAAGGCGATGTAGTTTTCGGCGATGTGATAATAATTGAATATCTCTTCGAGCGCGGCGGCATGCAAGCCAGCGTCTTCGCGGACTTCCAAGGGGACAAGGTGCAATCCAAATAAACGCACCTTGCGGATGAGCCGCTGCACCGTGCCCATAGCCACCCGACTGCCGCCGTGATTATTGAGGCTTTCTTGAACCAGCAGCAAATCATCCAGCAAATCGCGGCTGGAGCGGTATTCGTCGTTTTCGAGTTTGTGATCGATGATGGTCATCTGCTGGCGATAGGCTTCGCCGCGAAATGGCTTGACCCCATCCTGGCTGCCGGCAAGGGCATCCTGAAGCGCCGATGATGCGCCGATATGTTCGGTGTCTTGGGTCAGGTGCTGGAATAAAAAACGTATTTCTTCGAGATAGATTTGACGCGCGGTATGATGCAGCGTGGCTAACGTTTGAATGGTGACATCTGTGGTGACATTCGGATTGCCGTCGCGGTCGCCGCCAATCCAGGACGCATAGCGCAAAATCGGCGGCAGTTCCGACCAATCCTCGCCGGGATAAAACGTTTCCAACGCGCTCTGCAAGTCTTCGTAAATGTCAATGACCACATCGATAATCACTGACCGAATAAAATAAATGCCAAAATCAACCTCGTCGGCGACCTGTTTTTTTGAGGCGCGTATCGGGCGCGTCTGCCATAGCTCCTCTACCTTTTCCCCCAATTCAGCCTCCAGCTTGCGAAGCTCGCGCGGCAGCAGAATTTGCCGGTCGCGTTTTTCCATCATTTGGGCGATGCGCCGCAGTTTAATCAGGATTTCCTGCCGCTTGGCTTCGGAGGGATGGGCTGTCAATACAAGTCGAAGGCGCGTCTGGTATAACAGCGAACGGACTTCTGCGGCCGTTTTTCCATTTTCCTGCAAGCTGCGGATAGCCTTGACGATGGACTCTTTCAACGTGCCATCGGCTTCTCGCTGGCGGATAACCCGAATCCGCTGCAGGTCCTCGGCAATGTTGATAAGCTGGAAATAGTTGGAAAATGCCTTGATCAGAATGTTTTTCGATTCGAGAGAGATGCTTTCCAGCCGGTCAGCCAGCTTGAAGGCTGCTTGTGCATCGCCGTTTCGCCGCGCTTTGGAAACGGCGCGGATTTCCTCGACCAGATGATAGGCTTCCACCCCGTTCTGCTCCTGGATGATGATGCCCAATAGGCTGCCCAACGTATGAATGTCCTGGCTAAGGGTGGAATTGTTTGCCATGCCTGCGCCGCTCCTCTTAGATGTATGGCGGACGATATTGCAGCGCCTCGGCGATGTGAGGCAGCTGGACCGAATTGGATGAATCCAAATCGGCAATGGTTCGGCTTAGTTTAAGGACGCGGTGATAGCCGCGGGCGCTCAACTGGTGCTGGCGGACAGCCAAGCCCAAGACTTGCCGCGCCTCGGCATCCAAGATGCAGAACTCATCCATTTCGCCCACCGTCATATCGGCATTGGCGAGCAGCCCCGGATGCTCCTGAAAACGCTCGATTTGAATCCGGCGGGCATTTTCGACGCGCCGCCGGATGTCCAAAGAGCATTCCCCCTGACGGTCTCCCATGAGTTTATCATAATCGACGCGCGGCACATCAATGTGCATGTCAATACGGTCTAACAGGGGACCGGACAGTTTCGACTGGTAACGTTTGATTTGGTTGGGCGTGCAGCTGCAAGCGCGGTTCGGATCGCCATAGAAACCGCATGGACAGGGGTTGCGCGCGCCGACCAAAAGAAAATTGGCTGGAAAGGTAATGCTTCCTTTGGCGCGGCTAATCGTAACGGTTTTGTCTTCCATCGGCTGCCGCAGCACCTCCAGCCCCTTGCTCGAATGTTCGTTGATTTCATCAAGGAACAGCACGCCGCGGTGCGCCAGGCTGATTTCGCCAGGCTTAGGCACGCTGCCGCCCCCGACCAGACCGACTTGAGAAATGGTGTGGTGCGGCGCGCGGAAGGGCCGCGCGCGCATCAGGGGTTTGTCTTTTGGCAGCATATCCACAATCGAATAAATCCGCGTGACCTCAAGCGCTTCCTGCATGGTGAGCGGCGGCAGAATCCCTGGCATGGCCCGCGCCAGCAGACTTTTGCCGGCGCCAGGCGGCCCAGATAACAGGACGTTGTGATTGCCGGCGGCAGCGACTTCAAGCGTCCGTTTGACCACTTCCTGTCCGCGTATATCCCCAAAATCAACAATGCCGTCGGGGAGGCCGTCAACTGATTCGGTGACCGCCGGATCATTTTGATAAGGTTTGATCGGGTTCAGTTCATAAAGATGCTCAACCAATTGCCCGATTGATTTGACCGCTATGACATGGATGTTTTGTATCAGGGCGGCCTGGGCGGCATCGTCTTCGGGTACGAAAACGGTGTCGATCCCTTCCTGGCGGGCGGTGAACACCATCGGCATGACACCCTTGACATGCCGTATGCTGCCGTCCAGGGAAAGCTCCCCGATAAACAGGGCATTATCCAGGGTATGAAGCGGAATCTGATCAGTGGCTGCCAGAATGCCGATGGCGATTGCCAGATCATAGGAGGGGCCCTGCTTGGGAATGTCAGCCGGTGACAGATTGACGACATAGGCTTTATTAGGGAAGCGCAGCCCACTGTTGCGAATTGCCGAACGGGCGCGTTCCTTGCTTTCGCGGACGGCTGATCCGGGCAATCCGACCAAGGCGAAATTGGGCAGCGAAGCGCGCGGGTTAAAATCGGTCTGCACCTCGACCACCTGACCATCCAGGCCAATGACGGCGCAAGTGTTGACAATGGCTAACATCGGCTTGCCTCAAAATCATAGCGAGATAAATCGCATATTACATCAGCGAAAGAAAATTGACGACTGCCTAAAGCCGAATCGGATGTTTCCCCTGGGGGAGTGTGAAATGGAACAAGGCTTGAACCGGGCGGGCTTGAAATCATTGACAGAACAGCCCTTTAACGATTATTATCTTGTGTCATAACGTTTATAATGCTGCTGATTCTATCTTAAAGGAAGTCTTAAAATGCAAAACAGCGCTGGATTTACCACGGTCTTTGGACGCAATTTAGTCGCCGAACTGCCTAATTTTGTGCATCGCCCCTACCTTGTCGTAACAATGGATGATTTATGGGATCAATTTGCTTCCTGTTTTGATGAGCATCAGGTGGGACCCTACTTTGTGAAAACGATTGATGGCGATGAGCTTTCAGCCGAAGCCGCCGCGTTGCCGCCGGTGAATTGCATCATCGGTTTAGGCGGCGGGCAGGCGCTTGACGTCGCCAAGTATTTTGCCTGGTCGCGCCGTCTGCCCTTATTCCAGGCGCCGACTTCCATGTCGGTCAACGCCGCCTTTGGGCATCGCTGCGGCTTGCGCTTTGATGGCAAAGTGCGCTATGTGGGCTGGGCTGTGCCAGAGGCGGTTTATGTTGATTTTGATGTCATTCAGAACGCGCCGCCGGCTGTGAACCGCAGCGGCATCTGTGAGATATTATGCTATCACACCGCCCATGCCGATTGGCGGCTTGCCCATGCTCGCGGCAAAACAGAGCCCAAATGGCCTTACGACCCCAAGCTGGTCAATGAAGCGCAGTCGGTGATGCGAACGGTGATGGCCGCTTTGGATGACATTCGCCAGGTCAATGAAAATGGCATCCGCGTCTTGATGACAGCCAACCGCTGGGGCGGAGCCGCCTTTCATAATGCCGGCTGGAATCCCCGTCATATTGAAGGCATTGACCACTTCCTGTTCTATGCCCTGGAATACTATACCGGCAAAAAGTTTATTCATGGTCAGCCCGTTTGCCTGGGTATTTATGTGGGTTCACTGCTCCATGAGGCCAAACCGCAGGAAATGCTGGCGGCCATTTTACGCGCCGGGGTGGATATTCGCCCCCAAGCGATGAACATTACCTGGGATGATGTTTCCCATGCGCTGCTGAACCTGTCTGATTTTGTTCGACAGACTGGCTTGTGGTATGGCATCGCCCACGAAGCCCAAATTGATGAAGCCTTTGCCGCCCGGGTTCGCTCCAATATCGAAGCCGCCTATGCCGGTTGAGCCGGGAGAGCGAATAGGGCCTATGCGCCGCTGCGCTGCCGCTGCTCGATTTGCTCGCGCAAACGCGCCATCAGATCAACCCCCATCTGTCTACAGAGGTCAATCATATCAATCGGCACCCAATTCTCAATCAAACAGCCGCCTTCGCGCTTCCACCAGTCAAAATCGCGAATCGTCATCAGTTTCCCCGTCGCCGAAATGCCAGCATAATCGCCGTGATGCCGCGAAAACACCGTATCCCAGATGCCACCGCAGACATATTTTCCCTCGCCAATAAAGCCCATGATCCGACCGCCGCCATTGTGACTAAGCCCGCGGTCGCCAAAGCCATGCAGCCAGGGTCGCTGATGAAAATCCTCAAATTCCTCCAGGCTGAAACAGGCGCCAATCCCGCTCGGACCATACCACTTCATATCTGGATGCCAATAGTTCTCCTGTTCCATGCGGCGCATGTTGCCGCCATCGCGGCTGCGGACGTAACGCTCCAGACCACGGCCCATCGCCTCAACCAGTTGCAGGCTCTTTCTTGACTCCAGTTCATCCTGTTCGAGCAGAAGCAGCCCGTCTTTGGCAGCGGGACCGGGGATCTTGCCGCCTTCCGCGCCTGGAGCCGGGGGCAGCGCTTGATAGCCCGCCTGTCGCATCACCGCCAGAATGTCATACATCACATAGCTTTCAGCGATTTTGCCCTCGCGCATCACATAGAACTGACCAAAATGAATGTTTGTCTTTTTCCCGGTGGCGGGAATGCCCAGCCAGTCATTCTCGAAGGTGCCAGTAAGATAGCCACAGCCAGAAACCCACTCTTCCCCTTCTTTCGTGGCATAAGCTGTAAAGCCGCTTTCGATGCCGCCCATAAATACATACGGGCTGCGTTTAAGGTCGGGGAAGGAATGTAGCAGCGGCAGCCAGAAATCCGCAATCAGCCCCTCAACCCCTTTGATCTGGTCAATCGGCGCCGACCCGTTCCAGTCCACATCATCATGCGCCGCCGCCCGTATGACATCCGGGACGCGTTCGACGCCGACATGATTCAACTTCTGCCAAAAATCCCATACCCGTTCTTTGTTTTTCTGGTTTTTCAGGTTCGACATGATGGCTCCTTTTCTTAATTGAGTGCGAAAACGCATTTCAGGCATAATTATGCGGTGTCCCGCGCCTTTTTATCGCTGCAAATAGGGAATGATGCCGCCGGCCTTGACAATCTCCTGCACCAGACTCGGCAGGCGGGGAAAGGCGAAACGCTGCCCATCCCAATGAATTTCGCCCCGTTCCGCGTCAAGCTCAAGGGTATCGCCGCAGTCGACCAGAGCCGCAATCGGCGGGCAGGGAATCGCCAGCAGACCGTTGTTGATGGCATTGCGATAATAAATCCGCGCAAAACTGCTGGCGATAACGGCTTTGATTCCGACATGAACCAGACAGGTGACGGCTTGTTCGCGGCTGCTGCCATGTCCCCAGTTGCGCCCGGCGACAATGACATCGCCAGGCTGCGCGTGTTCTGCGAAGTCCGGATCCAGGTCCTCCAGCGCATGCCGCGCCAATTCGCCTGGATCGAGACTGATGGTATACGTATATTTTCCGGGAAAGATGACATCGGTGTTCACGTTGTCACCGTATTTCCAGATGCGATGAGTCGTCCTTGCCATGTGTCATTCTGCTCTTGTTTGGATAAGGCGGCGCGCTTTCAAAATCAAGGTCATGCCAATTCGGCCAATTCGGACGGATGAATAAGATAGCCGGCGATGCAGCTGGCGGCGACAACCGCCGGATTGGACAGATAGATTTCGGCATGGGGTTCGCCCATCCGGCCGCGAAAATTGCGATTGGCGCTGCTGATGCAGACCTCTCCCGGAGCCAGAACACCCATGTGATTGCCCATGCAGGGGCCGCAGCCAGGCGTGCCGATAGCCGCGCCGGCATCAAGCAGGGCGGTAATGTATCCGGCTTCGGCGGCATCGCGCAGCACGATTGACGAAGCCGGTATGACAAGCAGGCGGGCCCGCAGCCTTTTGCCGCCGACAATGCCGGCGGCAGCTGCGATATCTTCCAAACGGCCATTGGTGCATGTGCCGATAAAGCCGACGTCAACCGGTGTCTTGGCGATCTCCGAAAGGGGCACGGCATGATCTACAGCATGCGGACAGGACAGCATCGGCTCAATCCGGCCCAAGTCAATCTGATGGTGAACGGCATAATGCGCTTGAGGGTCAGGATAGAGCGCATTGGCTCGGAAAAAATCAATGCGCTGCCGATAATCGTTTGGCTGGGTGCGCTTCAGGCTCTTCCGCAGCCATTGCCAAGTCTGGCTGTCAGGCGCCATGCAGGCGTTTTTTGCCCCCATTTCAGCCATCATATTGGTTAAGACCATGCGAGAATCGGGCGAAAGGCCAGCGATGCCGCCGCCGTCGAACTCTACGGCCATATAAGCGGCGCCATCGGCGGACAGTTGGGCGATCAGGCTAATGGTCAAGTCCTTGGACATCACACCCGGGTTAAGCTGCCCCTTGAGCGTGATTCGCATGGTTGCCGGCACCCGCAGCCAAAGCTGCCCCGTTGCCCACAAAGCAGCTGTTTCGCTGCGTCCAATCCCGGCGCCGAACGCGCCCAGCCAGCCATAATGCGGGCTGTGACTGTCAGCGCCCAGGAGGGTCATGCCCGGCCCGACGATGCCCTCTTCGCACAAGACCTGATGACAGATGCCGCGCCCAATCTCAAAAAAGCTGGCGATTCCCTGCTGGTGGACGAATGCCCGTATTTTGGCATGATTCTGCGCGTGTTTGGGGGTTGGCGGCGGGACGGCATGGTCAAGCGTGATGGCGAGACGGTGCGGATATTTGACCCTGGAATGCGGCAGCTGTTCAAAGATGCTGGCAATGGCGGCTGTATTGTCATGGCTCAACACGACATCGGGTTCGATCACAACCACATCATTGGCTTGCGTCGCCGCCTTGCCGCTTGCGCGGGCCAGAATTTTTTCAGTTAATGTCATTCCCATAGCGTCACCTGAAGATTTTTGCTTTTGCCCAGCCAAATGTCTGTTACAATGCTGCCACTTGAAAACCCGGAATCAGGCAAACTGAATCATTATGGCTCAAGAACTTCGTGACAAGCTGCATCATAACTTTGCCGTCAATATATTGGATGGCGTCTTTTTCGGGCTTGGAATCGTCGGCTTGGCTTCCTATGTTACCATCATTCCCCTGTTTTTATCCTATTTGACCGACTCTACCGCACTGATTGGATTTATGGCAACCTTGTTTCACATTGGCTGGCAGGTGCCGCAGCTATTGACTTCCAATTATGTCGCCGGGCTAAGACGCTACAAACCGATGGTGCTGTGGATGACCTTGCAGGAACGGCTGCCATATTTTGGTCTGGCGGCCGTCGCATTGATGATCCCGACGATAGGTATGGAGCCGGCGCTGGTCTTGACCGTCCTTTTGCTGACATGGCAGGCTTTTGGCGGCGGTTTTACCGCCACCGCCTGGCAAAGCATGATTAGCAAAATTATGCCGCCGCATCGTTTGGGCGTTTTCTTTGGCATGCAAGCGGCCGGTGTCAATTTTTTTGGCGCCGCCGGCGCCTTGATCGCCAGTTTTATTCTGGGCGCATTCGCCTTTCCGCACGGCTTTTCGCTGCTGTTCCTCATTGCGGCGATGAGCTTGATGGTGTCGTTTGTATTTCTATCGCTGTCATTCGAGCCCGAAAGCCACCCGCGCGATGTGGTCGAGCGCGTTCAATGGCGCGAATTTGGCCGGCGGCTGAAGGTGATACTAAGACAAGATGTCAATTTTCGCTGGTTTCTGATTGCCCGCAGCTTATCCTCGCTAAGCGTGACCTCGATTTCGTTTTTCACGATTTATGGCGTCCGCCAATATGAGATGACCCCCGAATTCGCCAGTGTGATGACCAGCGTTCTGCTGGTGTCCCAAACCGTCAGCAGCGCCTTCATCGGCTGGATAGGCGACCGCTGGGGGCATCGCCGCGTGCTTGTATTTGGCAATCTGGCGACGGCGCTGTCCATTGTGATCGCATTGACGGCGCCGGAGGCAAGCTGGTTTTATCTTGTTTTTGGACTGACTGGCTTGGTCAATGCGACGCGCTGGTCGGCGATTATGTGCATTACGGTGCAGTTTGGCTCGGTGGCGGAACGTCCCATTTATATCGGCATGGCGAATACCCTGATCGCGCCGGTCACCGTATTCGCGCCGATCATTGGCGGCTGGCTGGTGGATGCCGTCAGCTTTGACCTGACGTTCAGCATCTTTGCGCTGGCTGCACTGCTTTCTATGGCGGTGTATGTCATCCTCATGGAAGACCCCGTCCAAGCGGCTCAAAGAGCGAAACGCAAAGCGGCGGCGACTGGCGACTAATCGTCCACCGGCTGCATAATGCCGCGCAGGATATGATCCACGTCTTGTATCGAAATCGGCTGCTCATCCGCCAATGCTTTGACTTGGGACGTGACCAAGCGCAAAATATCTTCCGGCAGTTCAATGCCCAAGGTGGCGGCGCGGTCGCGCATCGCATTGCGCCCGACCAAGCGATGGGCAACATCAATGCTCCTCGACAGGCCAAAATCGTCTGGATTGATGGCTTCATAAGTGGTCGGATTTTGCAAGACGGCATTGGTGTGGACGCCGGCTTTATGATGGAAGGCAAGCTCGCCGGTAATCGGCGTGTTAAAAGGGATGGCAATGCCCAGCTTGCCGGCAACCAGCTTTTCAATTTCAGCCAGCAGGAGCAGGTCATATTTTTCGACGAGTGACTTGTCGTGGGCATATAATCTGCCGACAAGCGCTCCCATGGGGGTGATGCCATTGCGCTCGCCAATGCCCAGCACCGTGGTGTCGATATGGGTTGCGCCGGCCTGCAAAGCGCAGAAGGCGTTGGCAACCGCGCAGCCGCTGTCGTTATGACCATGAAACTCGATATCGCAGCTGACGGCATCGCGCAGGTTGGAAATGAGGTTGTAGGTGCGAAGCGGGTCAGCGATGCCCACGGTATCGGCGACGCCGACGCGGTTGACGCCAGCCAAATCCATGGCGCGGTACACCGTCATCACATCGGCGAAGTTGCTGCGAAAAGTGTCCTCGGTGCTAAAGCGCGTCTCGATGCCCTGACTGTTCAGAAATCCAATAACCTCCTGTCCGATGGCGATGACTTGTTCCAGGCTTTTCCCATGACTGTATTCGCGCATGTAAGTCGAGGTGCCAATATAGACATCGGCGCCGTCAATGCCACAGTCCACCGCGAGTTTGGCATCATCCATATTGGCGCGGATGTGCGTTAGCAGCCTGAACGCGCGCGGCATATCCGCCAAGACGCGGATGGCGCTGGCGCTTTGGGGGCTGGCGACCGGCGTCGAAAGCTCCATGTATTCGACGCCAAACTGGTCCAGCAGTTGAGCGATTTCGCGTTTGTCATCCATCGTGAAATGCGCGCCGCGAAACTGCTCGCCTTCGCGCAGGGTGGAGTCGATGAAATGAAAGGTCTGAATGGGTATGCGTCGGCTGTGCATAAGGCTCCCCGCCTGGTTCAAATTTGTTCAAGGACATGCGTAAGCGCCTGGATGGCTCGCAGGTATTCATCCAGGTCAATGTGTTCATGGGGGGTATGGTCAAGTGATGAATCACCAGGACCATAGGCGACTATCGGACAATCCCACAAGCGGCCGACGACATTCATATCGGCGGTGCCGGTCTTGTAGACGAAACGCGGTCGGCCGGCGCAAGCTCGTATCGCACGGCGAAACCGGCGGCTAAGCTCGCTGTCTTTTTCTCCAGCAAAGGCGAGTTCGGCGCCGCGCGTTGAAAGGGCAGCGCCGTCTGCCGGCGGGAACCGCCGGATGATGTCTTGCGGCTCAATGCCGGGCGGCAAACGGAATCCAAGCGTCATTTCAGCAATGCCGTTCACCCCTTCCTGACGGGTGTTTATCTCGCGGATAGAGACATCCAGGCGGGAAAAAAGCGAATGCCGGTCCCTATTGAAGCTGTCGGCGCCGGTTTTGACGGCCAGCCAGTAATGAACTGCCCGCTCGGCCGGACTCAGCGCATCGCCGGCGCTGTGCGACAGCCCGCCTTCCCAATGCCAGTCGAGCAGCAGACGTCCCTTGTAGCCCAACGTGATTCGATCCCAATGCGAAGGCTCGCCAATGACGCAGTAATCCGGGCGATAGCGGCCGGCGGCGTGACGCGCGCCCTTGCTGGTTGCCGCTTCTTCTTCAACCGCGCCAATCACAATCACGCGGACATCGGCGCTTAATTGGGCGCGCCGCGCCGCGCCGGCGAAGGTGCAAAGCGGCCCTTTGGCATCAACCGACCCCCTGCCATACAATCGCCGGCCGTCGATGTGAACCTGTGGAAAGCCGGCAAAGGTGTCTATATGACCCAGCAAAACAATCTCGCGGTCGCCGCGGCCGACGATGCCGACCGCGCTGCCAGCCTCATCCACAAAGGCTTCGTCGTATGCCTGCGCCTTCATCCAATTCACCAGGAACTCGGCCGCCGCCGCCTCGCCGCCGGATGGGCTTGGAATCGCAACCAGGTCATAGAGCAGCGCTTCGGCGGCAGCGTTGGAAGGCGAAATCATAGCTAATCCAATGCCGCAGCGATGGCCGCCGCCAAGTCTTGCAGTTGGTCGCGGCTGATAATCAAAGGCGGCAGCAGGCGCAGCACATTCAAGCCCGCCGGCAGGCCTAGCGCACCGCATTCTTGCAGCGTTTTGAGCGCCGGCGTGACGCGGCCGCGCAACTCCAGCCCAATCATCAACCCCCGACCGCGGACCGCGCGAACCGCCTTCAGACGGCGGGCCTTGAGTTCTTCGATGAACCACAGTCCATTGTCATGCGCCTGCTGGACAAGATTCTCGCCGCCGATGGTGGTGATGGCGGCAATGGCGGCCGCGCAGGCGAGCGGGTTGCCGCCGAAAGTGCTGCCGTGCGTCCCCCGGTCAATGGGTCCATGGGCAGCCCGCCAGCAGACCGCGCCCATCGGCAGCCCGCCGCCAATCGCCTTGCCAATGGAAACAATGTCAGGGACGATAGCGGCCGGCTCAAAGGCAAACCATGTCCCCGTCCGTCCCAGGCCGGTTTGAATTTCGTCCAAAATCAGCATAGCGCCGGCCTGGTCACAGCAGGCCCGCAGCGCTTGCAAAAACTCAATGTCAGCCGGATGCACTCCCCCCTCGCCTTGGATGGCTTCGACGACCACGGCGGCCGTCCCTCCGCTAATCGCTCGGCGGGCGGCTTCAATGTCGTTGTAGGCGATGTGAGTGACCGGCGGCAGCCAGGATTGAAAAGGCTGACGATATTTGGCTGTCCAAGTCATGGAGAGGGCACCGGCGGTACGGCCGTGGAATGCGCGTTTGGCGGCCACAATCCCATCGCGCCCGGTCAGCAGTCGGGCGACTTTGAGCGCGGCTTCATTGGCTTCGGCGCCGCTGCTGCACAAAAAAAAGCGATTCAGGTCGGCGGGCATAATCGCGCCAAGCAGCTGATAAAGCTCGGCGCGGCGGTCATTGTAGAAAGACTCATGGCAGGTAATCAGGGTTTGGGCTTGGCCAGAGACCGCCCGCAGGATGGCCGGGTGACAGTGACCCAAGGCCGCGACTCCCTGCCCGCTG
Organism: Phototrophicaceae bacterium; assembly: GCA_965203755.1. Classification (GTDB taxonomy): domain Bacteria; phylum Chloroflexota; class Anaerolineae; order Aggregatilineales; family Phototrophicaceae; genus UBA6055. The sequence goes on from OZ241910.1 coordinate 2,760,590, forward strand.
GTGGCGTCAAGGTAGCGGCTGCCGGTTTGGTCATAGACATAAACGCCCTCGCCGCGCACCAGGGCCGTTGGACGTTTGGCATACGCGCCTGAACCGTGCCGGTCCTCAAGTTTGAATAATGCTGCTGTGTCGATCATGTGATGAACCTCGTTCCAGAGCCGGACAATGCCTGCGAAACCGGATTGGCGCCGCGCCCGTCGCCGATAATGACCCGGCGGATGCCGCCATGAAGCGCTTCTTTGACTGCCAGCACTTTGCGCTTCATGCGGCCTTGCGCCCATTGCATCGCGCTGTCCATCTGCGCCGGCAAGACTTGGCTGACCAATGATGTTTCGTCAGGAAAATGGCGATAAAGGCCTTTGACATTGCTCAAAATAAGCAGTGTGTCCGCCTTCAAGGCACAGGCGACCGCCGCGCCGGCGCGGTCGCCGTCAATGTTGAGCAGCCCATCGGGGCTCATCGCCATTGGCGGCAGCACCGGCGCTTGAGTTCGCTCAAGCAGGTTATTCAATGGCAAGGCATTCACCCTCTGAATCGAGCCACTGTAATCATCGCGGACGACGCGGATTCGCCCGTTAAAGACAGCCCGAATCGCCTGCTTGCGTCTGCCTTCCACCACCACGTTGGCGCCGACGAGGCCTTCCGCGGCGACGCCCCGCTGGCGCAGGGCAGACACCAGCCCTTCATTGGCTGATTCAGATGCGCGCACAAAAATATCCCGAACCGCCGCCGGCGTATAGCGGGAACTGTGGCCGGAGGGCGAGATGAGTGTTTGCGCCTCAACGCCCAAATCGGCGCAGATCTGATTCATGGCGGCGCTGACGCCATGAACCACAACCAGCGGCTGCCGCCGGGCGATTCCGGCGAGGTCATCACAGGCGGCCGCCAGGTTCAGCCCTTCGCCGCCGCCTAATTTGACCACCAGTATGCTGTCGGATGTCATCAGCGCCGCCTTTATGGATAGATGCCAGGAAACTCCAGCCCGGTCGTTTCTTCAATGCCAAACATGAGATTCATGCACTGCACCGCAGAGCCGGCGGCGCCTTTGCCCAAGTTGTCCAGGGCGGCGATCACCACCAGATGCGCCCCATCCGCGTCCAGTTCAAAGCCGATGTCGCAATAATTGGTCCCAGCGACTATGCGCGGCTCTGGCAAACGATGCAAGCCGACTTTGCCACTGACAAGCCGCACAAAGGGCTCATCGCGGTATCGGCCGCGATACAGCTTCCAAATATCTCTTTCGACTTTCGGCTCGCTTAGATAGCAATGCGCCAGCAGATGGACGCCGCGTATCATTTCGATGGCGGTTACGGCAAAGTCGATAGGGGCCTCTTCACCCAGCATCATCTGGACTTCGGCTGTATGACGATGCCGCGTGGCTTGATAAGTGCGGACGGCGCCGCTGCGTACCGGGTGATGTGTACTGGCGCCGAACTTGTTGCCGCTTTCCGATGACCCCACTTTGATTTCAGCCACAGCCCGTTCCAGGATGCCGGCTTGGATGAGCGGATCAAGGGCAAGATTGACTGCTGTTGCGTTGCAGCCGACGCCGCTGACGCAGCTCGCGCCTTTCAGTTTGCCGCGGTTGCGCTCCGGCAGCCCATAGACAAAGCGGTCCAGCCATTGCGGCGCCGGATGGGCTTCGTTATACCAGCGCTCGTAGGCGGCGGCTGAATCAAGGCGGAAATCGGCTGAAAGATCAATCAGCCGCGGCGCAAGCTCGGCATAGGTTTCGATGTTCCGCGCGGCGGTTTTGTGCGGCAGCGCCAAAAAGAGAATATCGCCGGCTTGCAGGGCATCGGGATGAATAAATTTCAAAGTCGATGCCTTACGCAGATTGGGATGAAGGCTGTGAACATAGCGCCCGGCGTATGCGCGGCTGGTGATCTGGGTGACTTCAACGCTCGGATGAAAATGAAGCAAGCGCAAAAGTTCGCCGCCGGTATAACCGCTGCCGCCGATGATGCCTGCTTGAATCACACCGCGACTCCGGTTTCTCGAATAACAAAATCGATGACTTCCTGCGCGATGTTGACCCCGGTGGGTTTGCTGCTGTTGCGAAATTCCATCGTGTGATTGATTTCATTGACCACATAGCTTCCCTGTGCATCTTCAAGCAGGTCAATGGCAAGTATGCCGCCGCCGACGGCTTGGGCGGCGCGAACGCAGATATCGTTCAGGGTTTCCGTGATGGGACAGTTGGCGGCTTGGCCGCCGCGGGCTGTGTTGGTGATCCAGTGATTGGATATGCGATAGATGGCGGCAATCGCGCGGTCACCGACAACAAAGGCGCGGATGTCTCGCCCAGGTTTATCGACGTATTCCTGGATATAGTAAACATGATGATTGTAATCGCCAAGTGTCTGACGATGCTCGATAATGGCTTCGGCGCTGTCGCGATTATGGATGCGCGCCAGCAGCCGCCCCCAAGATCCGGTAACGGGCTTCATCACGGCCGGATATTCGACGGCTTCAATGGCTTGCATGGCGCTGGCCGGCGTGAAGGCGACTCGAGTATGCGGCTGGGCGATTTTGTGTTGGGCTAGGGCCAGGCTCGTCCGCAGCTTGTCGCCGCAGATCGCGGCGGTTTCATAAGTGTTGAAGCTGTGGATGCCCCAGCTGTTGAGAATAGCCAGCGCATACATCCCGCGCGAGGTGCTGACGCAGCGCTCAAACACCAGGTCATATTCGCTCCAGGCGATGCCGGAAGGCGCCGGCTGTTCGGGTCCTTGGGTGATGTCGAAATTCAGTTCGCGGTCCAAGATGATATCAGGGCTGATGCCGCGGTGATTGAAGGCAGCCAGAATCAGTTTTTCTTCGGCGCGGATATGGGTTACGAGCAAGGCAACGCGCATCGTGTCTATTCTCCCCAGTCTTCTTCGACTTCGGGCGCAAGTTCGAGCGTTATGGGCGCAAGCCCCATGATTTCGAGTTCGGCGCCGCATTCCAGGCAGGCAACAAGCTCATTTTCCATCGCATCAGCGGGAATATCGACTTGGGCATCACATTCTGGGCATAAAGGTGTTTCGGCTGTCATAGAGGTCTCCTGTTGCTATACTTGGCATGCGTGAATAATTTGTCAGATCGGCTTGCAGGTCGACTCATATAATGAAAAAACCCGCTCGCGGGCGGGTATGTGTGTTCAAGTTTTACAAGCAGCACAAACAAGCCCAAAATCAGCGATTGTAGCTCTTCTTGATCTTCTTGCTTGTGCAAGCTGCGCTTAATGGATGCATGGCGATTTCAAAACCACTTCAGATAAACATCAAAACTTTAACTGGCAATCAAGCATTTCACCATATAAAAATTATACAAACTTTTCTGTGTATTTTATACAAAGTCTAAAATTGGAACGCATCAAAATAGAATCCAAAGGCTGCTGGTATTTGCTGCCAAAGATAGCAAGGGATACAAATTGTAAATGTGGCGGCGAAGCTCAAAGAAAGCCGGCTCCAGGGACAATATCTGCCGGTAACTGGCAAAGAAATCGGCTGATGCCTCACTTGACACCTTGCCATGCCGCCCGATATAATTCGCAAGCTATGCTCATAAAACAACAGGAGTAAGCAGATGGGGCCGCTACCAAAGCGAAAAATCTCTAAATCTCGTCGCAATCGCCGCCGCGCCCACGACGCCTTGAAACTGAATCATCTGGTTGAATGCGAAAGCTGCGGCGAATATCATATTGCCCACCGGGTTTGTCCCAAGTGCGGCGCTTACCGCGGCCAGCAGGTGATTGAAGTCGATAACAGCTAAACCGGGTTTCCGGCAAACGCAGCCGCACCGGGAAATCGCGTTGCTTTGAGCGCGGTTTTCTTTTTGCCTGATAACCTGTCGCTGCCTTGGGTGTTGTTGCTGTAAGACACGCTAATGGAATGGCACAAGGACGGATTCGATGGTGAATTGGGAGAAAACGGCGGCGGTCTTCCCCGGTCAAGGTTCGCAGGCTGTTGGCATGGGGAAGGATTTTGCCCAAGCCTACGACATAGCCCGGGCGGCATTCGAGCAGGCTGATGAGATTCTGGGATTTGGGCTGTCCACAATCTGCTGGGAAGGGCCTGAAGAGCAGCTTGACCAGACGATTTATACGCAGCCGGCATTGTATGTAACCAGCATCGCCATTTGGCGGGTTTTGAAGCAGCTGCTGCCTGATAGCTCGCCGGCATGGATGGCCGGTCACAGCCTGGGTGAATTGACCGCTTTGACGGCGGCCGGCGGTATGCCCTATGAAGAGGGCTTGAGCCTGGTCCATGCTCGCGGCAGCCTGATGCAAAAAGCGGGGCGAGAAAACCCGGGCGCGATGGCGGCGCTGCTGGCTATGGATCCATCCACAGTCATTGCGCTGTGCGCCGCCGTATCCAAAGAAACGCAAAAAAGCGTCGTGCTTGCCAATGACAACTGCCCCGGGCAAGTGGTCGTTTCCGGCCATGTCGAGGCTGTTGACCGATTGATTGAGCTTGCGCCGGCGGCCGGCGGGCGGCGGGCGGTCAAACTGTCGGTGAGCGTGGCGGCGCATTCCCCACTCATGGCATCCGCATCGGCGGCCTTCCGGCAAGCCCTCGACAAAACGCCCCTGGCGCCGCCGAACATCCCGGTCTATGGCAACGTCAATGCCCAGCCGCTCAAAACGATTCAGGAGATCCGCCATGAACTTGGCGGGCAGCTGACGCAGACGGTGCGGTGGACCGAATCGATGCGATCCATTATTGAAGCCGGCGCGGAAACCTTTGTCGAAATCGGCCCAAACAGCGTCCTTGGCGGATTGATGCGCCGCATTGACCGCAAGAAAACCCGCATCGCTCTGAACACCGTCGAAGCGCTGGATGCTTTCCTGGAAAAGCAAGTGTAGCCAAGCACGACGCGCAAGCAGGTTAGTATGCCCAAGTTGGGTGAGGAGTGACAATATGTCCGAGTTGATTATTACCCGCCGCGACGGCGCCGTGTTCGAGGTGATTCTCAATCGCGCCGACAAACGGAACGCCATCAATGATGAGATGATGGACGCTGTTTCAGCCGCCTTTGACCGTGCCGAACGCGAGTTTAACGATGGCGCCCGAGTGGCGCTGATACGAGCGGAAGGACGGGTGTTTTCTGCCGGCATTGACCTAAGCCAGTTTCAGTCTATGAGGGATGACTGGCGCGGCAATCTATTTCCATTCACCGCCAAATATCAAGCGGTCTTCAATAAAATAGAGAACTGTTCTTTGCCGGTCGTCTGTGTCATGCAGGGCTATTGTTTGGGCATGGCGTTGGAGTTGGCGCTTGCCTGCGACTTCCGCATTGCCGCCGAACGAACCAAATTGGGATTGCCGGAGTCGCGCCTGGGCATTATTCCCGATGTGGGCGGCACTGTGCGGCTGGTCAAACTGGTTGGTCCCGCCCGCGCCAAGGAACTGATTATGACCGGCAGGCGCATCGACCTGCGGCAAGCGCAGGATTGGGGGCTGGTGAACGCGGTCTTCCCCAAGGATGCCTTGGAGCGTGGGACAGCCGATTATGTTGACGCGCTGTGCGCCGCGGCGCCGCTTGCAGTGAGTTATGCGAAACGGGTGGTCAATCACATCATGGAGCATTCGCGCGGCTTGCAGCTGGAGGCTTGGGCGCAGGCGCAGCTTTTCCGCACTGATGACTTTATCAATGCGGTTCAGGCGATGCTCGATAAAAAGTATCCGATTGAATGGGAAGCCAAATAACAGCGCCGTTACTCAATGACCGGTCCTAAAAATCCGCCCGCCTTTTGCAGCAGCTTGCGCGCTTCCATGTCATTGACTTGCCGCCGGTGCATCACAACGGCTGTTTTGACTTCGCTGCCGGCTTGGGACAGCAGGCGCTTTGCCGCTGATTCATCGAGGCCGGTCAAGCCCATGACCAGACGGCAGGCGCGTTCAGCCAGCTTTTGGTTGGTCACTTTGACATCCACCATCAGGTTGCCATAGACTTTGCCGAGTTTAATCATGGTGGCGGCGCTGATCATGTTCAGCATCATTTTCTGCGCTGTCCCGGATTTCATGCGCGTCGAACCGGCGATGATTTCGGGCCCGACATCCACTCCGATGCCAAGGTCAGCCATGGCGAGCATTGGCGCCGAAACGTCGCAGGCGATGGCGATGGTTTTCGCGCTTATCGACCGCGCATACTCCAGCGCGCCGATGACATAAGGGGTGCGCCCGCTGGCTGCAATGCCACAGACGACGTCCCGCTGCGTCAAATGATGCGCCGTCAGGTCGCTTTTGGCTTGCATCAGATTGTCTTCCGCGCCTTCGACCGCTTGAATCAGCGCCGGGCTTCCGCCGGCGATGATGCCCTGCACCAGGTCAGGCGGTGTGCTGAAAGTCGGCGCGCATTCCACCGCGTCCAGGATCCCAAGTCGGCCGCTGGTGCCGGCGCCGACATAGAACAGGCGGCCGCGGTTTTGGATTGCCGCCGTGATCATATCAACGGCGCTGGCGATTTTGGGGAGCGTCTTTTCAACCGCTAAAGCCACTTTGGCATCCTCTTGATTGATGAGCGTCAGTATGTCAATGGTGGCGAGTTTGTCGATGCGCCGGCTGTTTGGATTCGCTTGCTCTGTCGCTGGTTTCATGGATTGCGGATTCCTGTGACGATAAGATCGTGGATGGCGCGGCGGAAGGCATGAATATCTTCGGCTTGGCGGCCATGATAAACCCGGTTGGTCAAGACGGCGGTAACGATATCCTGCTGCGGGTCAATCCAGAGCGAAGCGCCGGTAAAACCGGTGTGACCATAAGACTGGCTGCTGTATAGATCGCCCGCCGAAGAATCCTCAAAGGCTTTTAGCATCCATCCCAGCCCCATCCGAAACTGACCGTCCGCCTGCTGCCGCGTGGCATCGCGGCGCAATGCCATGCTGATGTTGAGGCGGCTGTCGCCGGATAACCAGGCTTGACCAAAACGGGCGACATCGCCGGCATTGGCAAACAAACCGGCATGACCGGCGACGCCGCCGGCGCCGGCGGCGTTTTCATCATGCGCCTCTCCCCAAATTCGGCGCCGACGCCAGCCGCGATCCATCTCTGTCGGGACAATCCGTTCTTTCGGCACACCATGCAATATCGGATTGTAGGTCAATGAGCTTAGCCCCAAAGGCTGAATGACCAGTTCATCAATGGCTTTGTCCAAGGGGCTGCCGTGCAGGCGCGACACCGCTTCGCCCAGCAGCATGATGCCAATGTCACTGTATAGCGCCTGGCGGCCGACCGGCGCGGCGAAGGGAAAGGCTGTGATGGCATGGAGCGCCTTTTGCCAGCGTTGAGAATCGTACCCATCCTTGGCCGAAGGCGCTGCGGGGGGCTGCGCGCCGGCCAGCGAATAGACATCGCACCAGGGCGGCAGGCCGGAACTGTGCGTCAGGAGGTGTTTGAACGTTATGGCGGTCACATCGACGGATTGCCCGCGGAATTCGGCATCGGCTGGCAGATGCTCGCGCGTGTTGGGGTCTTGCCCGCCCGAAATGCGGCGCGGATTGACTGCTCCAAATTCAGGAATCACATCCACCAGACGGCTTTCCAACTGGATTTTGCCGGCTTCAACCAACGTCAGGAAGCTGGTCTCGACGATGATTTTGGTGACCGAAGCCAAGTCAAACAGCGTCTCCGGTGTAAGCGACAGCTTGCGAGTCTGCGGGTCAAGCCAGCCCCAAGCCTGGTTCATCAGCGTTTCGCCTTGATGAATGACGCAAATGCACAAAGCCGGGAAGGTCGGCGGCAGGTGACGTTCCAGCAGTCGATCAAAAGCATGCTTGAAACGGTCATCGCGAAACAGTTTGGATGCTGCCAGCATGATTCTGTCCTATTCATAAAGCTCATATACAATACACAAATTAAAAAGCAAAAGTCTATGCTATTCTCTTATTTGAAAAGCTAATAAAGAACAGAAGGGCTGGTCTTCCAATGGCTGGCGCTGTGGCGGCGTTTTCATCATCATTTGCCCGACTTTTCCTTGAGCGAAAGCATGGGCATTCCTTAATGTGCAGCCAAGTTGACGCGTTTGGATTCCCACCGGATAATGAACTGATAAATGGCAGCGGCAAGCAGGGCGCCCAGCAATATGAACAGGCTAATGGTTTCGATGCCCAAGTTCTCGGCAAACACCCCGGCGGCGCCCGACAAAACCGCGCCGCCTAATCCAGCCGAGCCAACCTGAAAGCCAATCGCGTTAGCGGCATGTTCCATGCCAACGCGCGCCGGGGTCTGTGAGATTAATATGGGGAAAATGGCCGCCAAGCCAAAGCCAATGCCCATTAAACCGACGAAGCTGAAGAGGTCGCTGACATTGATGAACAGGAGCATCGCGCCAAGAATGGATATGCCAAAGCTGACATTGAGCAGCCACCTGTCGCCGATTCGCATCGCCAGCAGTCCCATCAGCATGCGCCCCAAAGTAAAGCTGCCCCAATAGGCGCTGACCCAAGCGCTTGAATTCTCTTGTGAAATCCCCCGCGCCTCAACGAAGAGGGTATTGGCAAGCTGCCCGGTGCCAATCTCGATGCCGCCATAGATAAATAGCAGCAGAATGCACATCAGGACAATCGGACGGCGCAAAGTGAGTCGAATCGGAATTCGACCGCCTGCCGCTTCGGGCTGACCGCGCTTGGTCTTTTTGAGATGCCATTGCGGCAGCGTAAGCAGAATCACAAGCCCCAGCAGCAGCGCCAGCGCCCCACTGATGACATAGCTCAACTGCCAGCCCTGCTCCAGGCTCAAGACCGAGACGGTAACGACCGTAGGCGCGATGGTCAGCCCGATTCCCCAGCAGGCATGAAGCCAGTTCATTTGGCTGGAACTGTAATTGGACGAGACGAAGTTGTTGAAGCCGGCGTCGATGGCGCCTTTGCCAATGCTGGTGAGAAATGCCACCGCCAGCAGGGCAGCCCAGACAGGCGCAGTCGCATAGCCCAGCAAGCCGACGCCAGCGAAAACCATACCGCCAACCAGCACCGGCCCTATCGAAAATCTGCCAATCAGAGAACCGCTCATAAAGGCGGCGATTAAGCCGCCCAGCATAGCTGCGGTCAATAAGACGCCCAAAGAATCAAGCGCAACCCCAAAGGTGGGCTGCATAAAAGTCCAGGCGATATTGAGCAGACCAGTAGCGATGCCAATGACAATGAAGATGAGGTAGGCGATAATGAGTGGAAAGGATTTTTGTATTTTCAAAGCGCCTCAATTCTGTCCATCGGTTTCAGCCTTTATCATACCTGTTTGCCACAGGCGCGTCATGGTGTGATATGCGGGATTTCATCTGCGACGCGGTAGACTATGTCCCCGGTCTGAATGATGATTCGCGGCGCTGCTGTCTCCAGCGTCATATAATATCCGCGCATCCCGCCGCTCAAAAATCGCAGGATTGATTTGGTTTCCGGCGGGCTTAAGACTTTAGCGCATAAAAATTGACTGAACGGCTCGCAGGGCGGGATGGGCATGACAGCCTGGAGAATAATCATTGAACCGTCCACACTCGATTTGATGGCGGCGCGCCGGCCAAGATCATGCGGCGCGATGATGTGATTGCTGTTCACGATGATGTTCTCGCCGCCGCTGCCGTCCTTGATATGATGACCGATTTCGGCGCGCATTTTCTCATAGTGGCTGGTAAATCCCATGCTGATTGAATTGTCGCCGCGATAACGCGAACGGGGATGTCGGATATGATGAACGTCCATTATCTGGTCATCGGTATCGGCGAGACCGACGATGCCGGCGCTGGTTAACTGGATCCGCGCCAATGGAACGATGGCGGCCGGGTCGTAATCCCGCTTGCCGTCATCTCGCTGTATCTTGAGCGCCTTCTGCTGAATCTGCACCAATTTGACCGTTCCGATTTGTTCCATAACATATTCGCTTTCTATTTTATAGTAGACTGAAGGCAAAAGTGATTTTGACACAAAAGCCTCAAAAGCCCAAATCATTCAGGCAAGGCTGAACGATAAGCAGGAATCGGTGCATGCTGCCACAGGAAAATCGAGATTTGATTGATGTTCGGCCGGATGAGCGCTTTAATGAAGATCGCCTGGCTGAATTTTTGTCCGGCAAGCTGGATGGCGCCGACCAAAAGATGACCGTCAAGCAGTTTGGCGGCGGGGCGGCCAATTTAACCTACCAGCTTAGCTTTGGGGGCACGCGGGAATACGTTCTTCGCCGGCCGCCCTTGGGTCCCGTGACGCCCTCGGCGCATGATATGGCGCGTGAATATAAAGCGCTGTCGGTATTGCATCAAGCCTTTGAATATGCGCCCCGCGCCTATCTGTTTAGCCATGACGAAAGTATCGTGGGCGCGCCGTTTATTATCATGGAGCGCCGTCAGGGTATTGTGGTGCGGCGCGTTATGCCTGATGATTATGCCGCCTTTCCCGATGCGCCCCGCCGCATGAGCGAAGCGCTGGTTGATGCGCTGGCAGAATTTCACGCTGTCGATTATGCGGCGCTCGGACTGGCGCGCCTCGGCCGGCCGCAGGGATTTGTCAAGCGCCAGGTTGAAGGCTGGAATCGCCGTTGGCAGCATGCCAAGCTCAATGAAAACCCGAACGTCACAGAAATCTATCGCTGGCTCGATGAGCATTTGCCAGCTTCCGCCTATTCGACCCTGGTGCACAATGATTATAAGTTGGACAACACCATGTTTGCGGCTGACGCCAAATTGGTCGCCATACTGGATTGGGATATGTGCACCTTGGGGGATCCGCTGTCGGATCTGGGAACGCTCTTGACGTATTGGACACAGGCTGATGACCCGCCGCATGTCAAAATGACAGCCACCATGCCGACTGCCGGTTATGATTTTTTGACGCGGCGGCAACTCATTGAACGTTATGCACGCAAAAGCGGGCGCGATCTTTCCAACATTCGTTTTTATCATGTCCTGGGCATCTACCGCCTGCTGGTGATCTTGCAGCAAATCTATATTCGTTACCGGCGCCGACAGACCCGCGATGAGCGCTTTGCCGACTTGGGCCTTGTGGTTGAAGCCTTGGCGAAAACCGCCATTCAGGCTGCCAGCGGCGAGTTTGAATAGGCTGCCCGCCAAGCTGCGGCTAAACCAATTCAATATAATTCATGCTTGCATTCTCAATATCGCTGTAGAAACCGCGCAGATGGGCGTAATCATCGGGGATAGTTTGTGCAAGCTGGTACATGGCTTCGGCGCTCATCCGCGAAAGCTCGCCGCGCGGGATTCGCTTGCGCCCCTCTGTCCGAAAGCGAAATGGCCGCCCAAACACCAGATGCACACTGGCACGGCGAAAACCCTTCAAACGCTGCTTCCAGTCATTCGCGCCGCAGATGGCTGTTGGAACAATAACCGCATTGGCTTTGGCAGCGACATAAGCCAAGCCGTCTTTGGCGGGCAGGAGGCCCTGTGGATGCCGCGTGCCTTCGGGAGCCATCAAAACGAGTTGACCGCTTTGCATAAGCGCAATCGTCTGCATCAAAGCCTGGCGGTCATAATCACCGCGGTTGATGGGATAATTGCCCCACTGTTTCAAGAACCAGCTGATGACGGGGATGCGAAAATTCTCGGCTTTGGAAAGGGAAATCACATAACGAAAGGGGATGCTCCAGGTTACGGCAATCGGGTCAAGATAGGAAACATGATTGATCATCAGCGAAGCCGCCCCCTGGCGCGGCACATTTTCCAGCCCGGTCACCTCAACTTTGCAAAAGGTCGGCACGAGCGCCCGTATAAACGGGTACAGGATTCGACGGCGGCGGTCATATTCTGGCTGCCGCTTGATGAATTCGGCCACGGTCATATTGTTTGCCATAGATTCGCCCGCCGGCTCTACTTCTGCTTGCGCTTGCGTTCGCGGCGTTTGCGGCGAATATCATTGATTTCGTCAGCCGGGCGCATCATCGCCTGCACCTCAAAATCATCAAGCTGATACCAGGCGCCTTTACGCAGCGTCCCCAAACCAAGCTGACCAATATGAGTGCGGACCAGGCGAATGACCGGATGACCCAGGAGCGATGCGACGCGGCGGATTTGGCGTTTGCGCCCTTCAACCATGACAATTCGCAGGGTGGTCGAGCGCTTGCCGGATTCTAAAATTTTCACCGAGCAGGCTGCTGTCCGACTGCGATCCAGCCAGACGCCGCGTTCCCATTTCTCCAGCGCCGCCTTCGATACTCTGCCTCTGACAGTGACCTTGTATGTTTTAGTATGTTCATAACGAGGATGTGATATTTTGTTGGCTGCTTCGCCGTCGTTGGTCAATATCATCAGCCCTTCGCTGTCCGCGTCCAGGCGACCAATGGCGAACAGGCGCCCCGGCGCCTCAATCAGATCGCGGATGGCGGGACGGTCGTCGTCTTGCGGCGCGCGGTTGGTGGACAGTACACCTTTGGGTTTGTTGACGACAATATACAAAGGTTCAAAATGGTCGGCGGCGATGCGCTCGCCATCCACCAGGATAATGTCTTGCTGTGGATTGGCTTTGGCGCCAAGTTCAATCACAGCGCCATTGACCCGTACTCGGCCAGCGCGGATGAGTTCCTCGCATTTGCGCCGTGAGCCGATGCCGGCCCGCGCCATGATTTTCTGCACTCGTTCAGCTGCCATTGCTGTTTCTCTTTCTCTGACCTCATCTCGCCGCGCCGACTTTTGATGTCCTAGTCGGCCGACTTGTCGGTTACGATAAATTGTAACGGAATTCCGAGAAGCAGGCGCGTCTGGGCGACCAGAGTGGGCAAGGCAACCACCAGCAAGGTTAGAATAAGCACAAAAGGAATGCTCAATAGCTCCTGAATGACCTCGGCAGCCGTTAGCCGCCGGACGCGGGGCGGACGGATGCGATAATCCTGATATTGAAACACAATCACCAGGATAATCATCGTGATGCTGGAAATGGCAAGCAGCAGCCAGGCTGGATGACTGGCGGCGAAACCATCCATGACATAAGCCAGCTTGTCGGTGGATGCAATCAGCCGGTCCAGTTGTATCGGCGCGATTTCCGGATGAAACAAAACCGGTAATTGCGAGCCGACGGTCAAAATAATCCATCCGGCGCCGGCCAGCAGAATATCGTGTGCAATCCTGAAGAGGAGTTTGAGGGAGTTGGTGGACAGAACTTGTGGGTTCTCAATCAGCTTGGCGACCATGTAACCGAATTCTTTGCTGCCCCAGGCGTGCCTAAGTGTTTGGCTGTAACGTTTCTTTATGGATTGGAAGATATTGAAGCCCGTTGTCGAATCGGCCAGAAAGGGCAGGAAGATATGCTGGAGCGATACCTGCCCGCCGGTCGCGAAATAGGCTTTGATGAGCATGTGCCATTCGTCGGCGATGACGTCCGTGTCCCAGTTGCCGCTTTGGACTAACAGCTTTAGGCTGAGTGAATAAGATGACATCGGCATCGCCATCCACCAGGGCGCGGCTAAGTAAGCCAATTCAAAAGCGGTCGCATAGGCATTGACAATTCGCATGAGTGGATTCACCTGCCAGATGTTGCCGTGATAGCGAATCGGCGCTTGCCAAAAGGTAAGGTGCCGGGCTTCGTTGACCGTGAAATGATAAGTCAAGGCGGCGAAATGTTTTTCGTGCCAGCGCGTATCAGCGTCCATCGTGGTAACGACCACGTTGTTCATATCCAGATTTTGGCACTTCATCATTTTATCGATAAACCATTTGATGGCCCAGGATTGATTGGCGGACTTGCACTGCATCTCGCCGATCCGCCCGCGTGGATGGACGGTATAATAAACATTGGCGAAATAGCCGGTATATTGACGCTGCAGCTGCTCTGCCTTGCGATGGCTGTTCGGCTCGCTGCTTTCCATAGCCAGAATAATGGAAATCTGGGTTTTGGCATTGTGCTGCGCTTTAAGCTGATTGAGACTGCGGTTGAGAATCTCAAGCGGCTCGTTATAGTTGGGTATGATGACCAAGTGGTGAATATCATCCCAATCGACCGTGTGTTCATCTTTCTGCTCAATATATTTTTGATGCCAGTTGATGGCTTCCCATTGGCTTATCTTGCGATTGCCGATTTCATTGGCGATGCCGGCCAGCAAAAAACGGGCTGCCGAATACAGGGCGACCAGCGCCGCCGCCAGCATGAGCGTTCGAGGAAAGGCCACCGCGCTTGCTATCGACAGCAGCAGAGCCAGCCAGGCGATAAAACCCGGGATTCCGTCGAGAACCCGCTCCGGAATCGGTGGAAGCGGCGCTCCGCCCCAAATCGAACGCCCGATGTTTGAACGCTGCGGCTGCCGCTGGTTGTTGGATGTATAGGGCACAGTTATCTTGTCGGCAACTTGGCTGACCACAAATCGGGGCAATCATAGCATACAGCCTTTGACAGACAAGATATAATCTGTGAAGCGACGCGCTGTTTGGCATGAAGCGCATTGAGCTTGACTGCCGTTGTTCAATACATCTGCTACAGTTATCAGGAATGCAACAGTGGAGATGTGCCTGTGACTGATATTGGCAAGAGGGATTTGGACAAGATAACAGCCGAAGCGAGTGACATCGAGAATCGGTTATGCCGCTGGGCGCTTGACGTCGGTTTGCATTTTATGATTTTGTTCCTTTACTTCCTTGGATGCCGCGCTGGGTCGCTATCGACACCAAATTGGTCTCATAGTCATAGATATTGCGCCGTTTGTCCGCATGGGCATCTTGGGCAAGCTGCACCAGCTTTTCCACCAGGTCGGCGGCGGTGTAGTTATCCCCGCGCCATAAATAAAAAGCCAGCGACCCGGGCATGGTGTTGATTTCATTCAGATAAACTTCGGCTTTATCGGGCCGGACGAGATAATCAATCCGCGCGATGCCGCGGCCGTCAACCGCTTTGAATGCCTGTATGCTCAACTGTTTAATTCTCTGGGTGAGCGTCTCGCCGATGGGGGCGGGAATCAGCCGTTCGGCGCTTTTCATGCCTTCGCCGCCGCGCAGATACTTGTCCTCATAAGACAAAAATTCGTCCCACGAGAGCGGCTGTTCCAGCGTCGATGTTTCGAATCGGTCGGCATAGCCCATCACTGAACAGTTGATTTCAATCCCGTCGGTGACGGCGGGTTCAACCAGAATGCGACGGTCAAAGCTGGCGGCAATGTCAATGCTGGAACGCAGGAGCGTTTCCGAATCGGCGCGCCCGATGCCAATGCTGGAGCCAAGTGTGGCTGGTTTAATGAACAGGGGCCAGTCAAACTTTTTCAAGATGCGGTCCATGACAAAATTCGGCTGGTTCAGCCATTGCCCGCGGGAAAAGGAAACATCTTCAAGCGTTGGAATGCCGGCCTGGCGCAGCGCCATTTTGGTGAGGATTTTGTCGTTTGTTAAAGCCGAACCTAATGTTGCACAGCCCACATAGGGGATGTCCGCCAGTTCAATCAAGCCTTGAAGATTGCCGTCCTCGCCGTGTGAACCGTGGATGGCTGGGAACAGAACATCAATGCGCCTGATTTCACTTTTGCTAAAGCGGCCGGCTAAGGGATTGATGATGAGACCATGATGCCGCACATCCGGAGACAGCA
Organism: Phototrophicaceae bacterium; assembly: GCA_965203755.1. GTDB lineage: Bacteria > Chloroflexota > Anaerolineae > Aggregatilineales > Phototrophicaceae > UBA6055. The sequence goes on from OZ241910.1 coordinate 2,776,078, forward strand.
GGCATGATACGACGCCGGCCTGGTTCAGGATGTCCTTGTCCTGATAATTTTCAAGTTTAGACAGCGGGTCGCCGGTGTGCCATTTGCCATCGCGGGAAATGTAGACGGGTACGATGTCGTAACGCACAGCCGAGAAGGCTTGCATGACTTGGCAGCCGGTAACGATTGAGACATCATGCTCGACGCTGCGCCCGCCAAAAATGACGGCGACGGTGATGCGGCACCGCTTGCTCATCAGCGCATTCCTCAAAAAACCGTAAACCCAAACGATACTATGCAGGCAAAGCCGGCTTTTGTCAATTATCGGCTGGATATTGGAGGATTGCTGGCGCAGCGTCACCTGGTTGAATAGGTATCGGGCAGGTCGTTGAGAAACAGCACGGCGTCAGCCGCAATGAGATGCTGTTGATACCAGTCAACCGATTCAGCCAGCGTCTCGAAAACCTGCACCCGCGCCATATCAAAATCTGTTTCCTGAAGCGTCTCAAAGATCGGCCGGGTTTGTTTGCTGCCAATCAAGATAATGTCAGTGGCGAATCGAGCCGCCAGCTGACCTAGTTTTCGGTTTTCCGCGTCCTGCACAGCCCCCAGTTCAATCATGCCAGGAGTAATCAGAAGCCGTTTGCCGGCATCGTGCATGCCCAGCACCTTCAAGGCGCTGGCGGCACCCTTGGGGTTGGCGCTGTAGGCGTCATTGATCACTGTGATTCCGGCTGCGGTTGTCTGTCGGACGAGGCGGCTTTCGGCGGGCTTCAAAGTACGGCTGCGCCAGGCAATATCACGCAGAGGGATGCCCTCATGATGGGCGACGGCGATGCACAAAAGCAGATTGGTCACATTGTGTTCTCCCGCCAGCCCGGTCTCCAGCCGCGCGCTCTCGCCCGACTTCACATGGGTTGCTGTGAAACTTAGCCCAGCCAGATTTTCCTGAATATCGCTTGCGATCCAGGTCACGTTTTGCTGTCTGGCTTGGGTGATGTCAAGCTCGCGGCTTACGGTTAATCGGGTATTTGGATAGCCGGCGGCAGCCATTTTTTGGATGTGGACATTGTCCCAGTTGAAGACGCCAATGCCATCGGGCTCGAGATTTCTGATGATCTCATACTTGGCGGCGCTGGTGTTTTCGAGCGTTCCGAACCGTTCAAGATGCTGTGGCCCAATTTCGGTGACCATGGCGATATCGGGCGGCGTTAACTGACAAATGCGCTCAATTTCACCGGGGACATAAGCGCCCATCTCACTGATGAAATACTCGCTGCGATAGTCATCGGCTAAATCGCGGTTGATGGCCAGCGAAATCCCCATCAGGGTGTTGTAACTTTTGGGGGTGGCATACGTGCGGTAGCGCAGGTTCATCATGTCGCGCAGGAAGGCCTTGGTGGTTGTTTTGCCATAACTTCCGGTAATGCCGATGATCCTAGGATTGATTTTGGCCAGCGCTTGCCGCGCTTGATAGAGGTAACGCCGCCGCAAATAGACTTCAACCGGCTGCATGAGAAAATTGCCGCCAGCCAGCCAGACGGGCGCCAGCAGGTAGACAGCCATCCCAATCGCGCTTGCCGTCAGGATTCGCATCATCAGGATGTCGGTATGGATAATGGAACTGCCGGCGACATGGCTGATGCCCAGGGCCGCGGCGCTGATGGTCAATGAAGCCAGCAAAATCCGGGTCACTCGCGGCGTGCGAACGAATTCCTTTTTGATCTCGCGTTCTGGCTGCGGGATGATTGCGATGAGGGCGGCGATGCCGGCGATGACAAGCGGCAGGATGGAATCCGGCGTTTCACTCGCGAGCCATGCGAATGCCAGACCGATAAGCCAGGCGCCAATCGGGCGCATCGGCATCAGGCGGCGCGGATGATTCAGCGCCCATTGAAGATAGCGGCGGCTCATGTATTCTTCGATTTGATAGAATCGCGCCTGTCTGTAGATCCGCAGCCAAGCGCCAGCCAGCCACAGGGCAGCCAAGACTAGCAGCGAAAATTCCGGCATTCCATCTCCTGCTTGTGAACGTTCAGCCGCTTCTGAAAAGCGCATCCATGATACTGGCGGTTCTTTCGGGAAAGTCAAGATAGGCATAATGCCCGCCGCCTTCATAGACGATCAGGGCGGCATCCGGCATAGCCGCCTCCAGTTTTCTGCCCATCCACAGCGGGGTCTCCTGGTCCTGGTCGCCCCAGACAAGCAAGGTGGGAACAGGCGCGCGGGCCGCGTGTTCAAGCAAGTCCTGGTTGACGATCTTGACCAAAGTCTGACGCATGACCCGCGAAGCCTGCTGAAAGTCGGCCGAACCGTAGCGTTGACTGTAAAGCTGACCGAGCCGCGCGGCCGCCGGGCCCGCGCCCATGCGCTCAAGGCTGCTGCGAACAGACTTGTATAATTGAAGTCGAAATCTGCTGTGAAGCGGTGGCTGGATTTTGATGCCGGCGCTGTTTGACAAAACCATTTTCCGAATGCGATGGCTGTAATCTGAACCCAGCGCCAATCCAATCCGCCCGCCAAGGGAATGCCCAAAATAATCCACCTGTGACAGCTTGTGATGATCCAGATAATCGCTGCAAAACCGGGCATAATCAAAAATAGACAGCGGCTTTTCCGGCGCGGCGCTTTCGCCAAAACCCGGCAGGTCAAACATGTAAAGCCGGTACCCATAGCGGCCGAGCCGCGAAACCAGAGGTCGCAACAGGTCGATATGCCCCCCCCAGCCATGTACCAGCAGCACCGGACTTCCCTGACCGACAACCCGTTCTCGTATCTCGATGCCGCTTATCACGATTTTGCGCGTGCTTCCGCCATTGGGAGAGCGTTCTTGACCGAGATTGAACATCCGCGAAGTTCCTAGTCGATTGTAATGAGAGCCGAGCGGCGATGCTTGCGGCGTTCACTGATGGGTTTGACCGGCGGACATTCCCAAGCCATCGGCTCCGTCGTTGAACGTTCCTTGACGAATTTCGGTAAGATGCCGCAGGCAAAACATTCATCGCGGCAGTCCACCCGCGTTTCCTGTTTGATGCTCATCAGATAGTCGTCTTTTAAGAACTTTTTGTGGACGCCGGCATCAATGTGGTCCCAAGGGAAGATCTCGTCAATACCGCGTTCGCGGAAGCTGTAGAAGCCCGCGTCAAGCTGATTTTCATCAAAAGCCCGCAGCCACTTATCGTGCTGATGACGGTCTTGCCAGGCATCAAACTTGCAGCCGAGTTCCCAGGCGCGTCGAATGACCGGCGCCAAACGGCGGTCGCCGCGGCTAAGCCAGCCTTCAAATTCGCTGCCATCATAGTCATTCCAGCGCAGGTGCATCCCCCCGCGCCGCATCTGCTTTTTTAACAGCGCTTGTTTCTTCTGGACTTGTTCGCGCGTGTCCTGCGGCACCCATTGGAAAGGGGTATGCGGTTTGGGGATGAAGGTGCTCACGCCGACATTCAGCGTTGCCTTTTTGCCGAGGATCTTGGCGCCTTCCTGGAGGGTTCGACGGCACAAATCGATGATCGCCTGTACGTCGGCCAACGTTTCGTCCGGATGGCCGATCATGAAGTAAAACTTGATGGTGCGCCAGCCGCGGGAATAGACATCTTTGGCCGTTTGAATCACCTGGTCATCCGAAACATATTTGTTGATGATGTCGCGCATCTTTTCCGTCGCCGCTTCGGGGGCAAAGGTGAAGCCGCTGCGGCGCGTCCCGCCAATTTTCTCAAGCAGATCGGCGCTGGCGCTTTCGATACGCAGACTCGGCAAACTAAGGCTTAGGCCGGCATCCTTGTAGACGCGATTCACTTCGGCGGCAAGTTCCTTGACCCAAACATAATCTGACGAGGACAGGCTAAGCAGGCTGATTTCCTCAAAGCCGGTGTGTTCGACAATTTCGTCAATCGCCGCCATGATCTCCTGCACCGGCCGTTCGCGCACCGGGCGCGTGACCATCCCGGCATGACAGAAACGGCAGCCGCGGGTACAGCCGCGCATGATTTCAATCGGCGCTCGGTTATGCACGGTGTCGATATTGGGTACAATAAACTTAGTGAATGGCTTGGGCAAAGTGATCACGATGCGCTTGAGAACGCGTTTGGGGATGCCCGGCTGATTGGGCGCAATCGCGCGGACCGTGCCGTCTGGATGATAATCAACGTCATAGAACCGAGGTACATACATCCCTTGAATTTTTGAGACTGCCTTAAGCTGCTGGTATCGCGCGCTCCCGCGCATCCGGTGCATAAGCGCGGCAATTTCGACGATAATCTCTTCACCTTCGCCGATGGCAAAGGCATCGATGAAATCAGCCATCGGTTCGGGATTGTAACAGGCATGGCCGCCAGCAATGACAAGCGGATACCGTTCGTCGCGGTCCTGGCTGATGATGGGCAAGCCCGCCAAATCAATCAGATTAAGCGCATTGGTATATAATTGCTCATAGGGCAGGCTGATGCCAATCAGGTCAAAGTCGCGCAGGGGATGCTTGGTTTCCAGTGAATACAATGGAATCCGCCGCCGCCGCATGATGTCTTCCATATCCAGCCAAGGCGAAAACACGCGCTCTGCCAGCATATTGTCCCGCCGGTTGACCTGGTGATAGAGGTTCATAATGCCCAGGTTGGACATGCCGAGGTCATAAATATCCGGGAAAGCCAGCGCGACTTTGATGTCGGTCGCATCCCAATTTTTAATAACACTGTTGTACTCGCCGCCGACGTATCGGCCGGGTTTTTCCACTTGTAACAGGAAGCGGTCTATTTGACGCTCAATTTCGCGAGGCTTCATTGCCGGCACTCCCAAGGCTCCATCATCTCGTCTTCAATGAATTCATGTCCGCATGGCGCTGCTTTGATGCAAGTTTCAAAAAAATTATATCGTATATGACCGAGCTTGTATAGCGATGACTGTATGCCAGGCAGGGCAATCGCGCCTTGTTCGATTTCAGGTCTTGTCGCCGCGGTTTTATGACCGGCGAACTTATTTTGCGGCGCTGCTGTGCCGCGGATCCAGGGTTTTGCGGCGCGCTTGCGTCATGTTCAAGATTTTTCTTGCTAAACCAGGCGCGGGTCCGGATTGTTAATTTGCACGCGGCTTGCAAGGTATCACAGAAGAGTTTGCAAAGGGTGACCAAAAGGCCGCGGTTTGGTATGCTGATTTTTAGCGCGGTCGCACAAAGGGCATCGAGATGCGATTGTCCTGATGGGTCTAGCGGGGCTAGAAGCGGGCCAATGCCCGGGCGATTTGCCCGGCGATCCGCGCATTATTGACGAGCAGCGCGATATTAGCCGCCATGGACTGCCCATCCGTCAGCTGGCTCACGCGGTTTAAGATAAAGGGCGTGACTGACTTGCCGGCTATGCCCATCACTTCAGCTTCCTGCGTCGCCTGAAAGATGGCGGCTTCAGCGATATCGGGGGGCAGGGCTTGGTCAGCTGGAACGGGCACAGCCACCAATATGCCATGTTCTGCCCCGATTTCATCGGCGGCTCTAATGACCTTGGCGGCTTCTTCAGCCGAGTCAATTAGCTGGTCAATCGGCAGGTCAGTCCGCCGCGAATAGAATGATGGCAGGACATCGGTTTGATAGCCAAGAATGGGCACGCCCTGGGTTTCCAGCGCCTCCAAGGTCAGCGGCAAATCGAGGATGGATTTTGCGCCCGAGGAAACGACCGCCACCGGGGTGCGCCCAAACTCGATTAAGTCAGCCGATACATCTTCGGGGGCGCCGCGGTGAACGCCGCCGATGCCGCCGGTGGCGAAGACCTTGATCCCGGCCATGCGAGCAAGAATCATAGTGCCGGCCACAGTCGTCGCGCCATGCAGCCCCAGTCCGACTGCAATCGGCAGATCGCGGCGGCTGCATTTTCGCACACTGCCGGCCGGCGCCTGTGCCAGTTCTTGAATCTGATCATCTGAAAGACCGATGGTGATTTCCCCGTTCAGGATGGCAATCGTGGCTGGAACGGCGCCCGATTCGCGCACGGCGGCTTCCATTGACCGGGCTGTTTCGACATTGACAGGATAGGGCAGACCATGTGTAATCAGCGTCGATTCCAAAGCCACCACGGCTTGATAGTCGTTTAAGGCGTCTTGCGCTTCGGCGCTTATGCTCAAAGGATAAGGCATTCAAGGCTCTTTCGGGCAGTTTTGCGATTGGCTGATATTGTATCATATCCCCAAGGCAAACACCGCGCGGCCTTCAGGGTTGGAGGGTGTGCAGTTTGCAGCGATGTACGGTGTGATATTCATCAGCGAGTCCCATCTGCTCGATCAATTGGTCAGGTCTCATGTTGCCGCGGTCACCAACTGACAGGTGAGCGATCAGATCATTGGTTTCATCCAGGTCAAGGTCGATAATCAAAGGCCGCAAATCCATCACGCTGCGTTTGCGTTTCCTGACTTTCTCGACGATGATGCGCTCTCGGTTGAGCAGGTCATCAATTTTGTTCCGCAAAACAGAAGCGTCCATGCCGTCCTCAAAGCGAATCCGATATTCGGCGCTTAAAACAAGCGACTGCATGGTGGCTGACCGTACCTCAACTTCGGCAATCGCGTGGATCGTCAACCCGCTCGGCGCCACTTGAAGCAGGCGCGCCATGAGTTCCGCCTCTCGAAAATCGATCTTTTCCCGCAGCGCAGCATCCAGGATCTCGCATTCGCTGGTGATGCCCAAGGGCAAGGGCATCGCAAGCTGGATGCGCGGGCGGGTGTTGAACCCCTGTGTATATAGAACCGGAAGGTCGGCGCGGCGCAGCGTCCGTTCCCAGATTTTGGCGATGTCGAGACTGCTAGTGTATTTGAGTGTTCCCGCCTTGCCAAAAGTGATGCGAAGCCGCTGCTTAACCGGTGAGATATGGCTCATTTGTTCCAATCCCTGTCTGGTTTAATCGTTCGGATCAGGATATAATTATTATATGTGGCGACTGTATCAGATGGAAGATGAATGCATCAGCAGCCCGAGTCAAACAATGTTTCGCGCCGTCAGCATGGTCAGCGGTTGGACCGACTTCAGCGAAACCGCACGCGGCGCAGCGTTTTCCTGCCATTTTCATTGATGCTGGCGTTCCTGATTGTGGTGATCGGGATCGCGCTTTCGCTGCGGACAGCAGCCCAAGTGGCGGTTTTGTCCGATTCTATGCTGACCCTGCTTGTTTTGTGTCCGATGGTCATTTGCATGTTTCCGCTCGTGATGCTGATGCTGATGCTGGTAACCTTCGCGGGACGTTTGCAGCGCATCTCAAAATCGCCTCTGCGGCGTTTGGAGAGTTGGACAGCTGGCATAGAGAACCATGCGGACAGGTGGCTCGGCCGGATAGATGAACGCACCTTGCAGTGGGCGGTGAACTTTGCGCCGTTCCGCCGTATCCTTGGAATGTTTGATGCGCCATCGTATGAAAGTCAGGATGAGGGAGAACCATGAGTGAAGCTCAAATAAATAACGACAGTCACAGCTTGCAAGACCGCAAGGCGCGCATCATGCTGACAGGATTGGGTCTTGGCGCGGCGCTTGGTCTCATCTCCAGCTATCTGTATGCGCGGGCTGCCGAAGAGAATGGCAATCCTGATGCCGGCAAAGCAGAGTCCGTATCAACAGGTCAGCTGCTTGCGGTTATGCTGGCTGTTTTGGGGCTTGTTCGCCAAATCGCCGAGTTGGGCAAGCCCAAAAAGTCGGACAAAGCGAATAAGAAATAAATCATGTGTGGAAGATATACACTAACGGCTGACGCCGCATCCATTCAGCTTGCCTTTAACCTGGACAGCATCCCGGACTGGCAGCCCCGCTACAACATTGCCCCCTCGCAGTTGGCGCCGGTCATCACCGGCAAGAGTGCCGGGCGGCTGTCGTTTTTGAAGTGGGGGCTGGTGCCTTCGTGGGCAAAAGACGCCGCCATCGGCAGCAAAATGATTAACGCCCGCGCCGAAACCGCTGCCGAAAAGCCCTCATTTCGGGCTGCGTTCAAGCGTCGGCGCTGTTTGATACCGGCGGATGGCTTCTTTGAATGGCAGAGCAGCCGCAAAACGCCAATGTATATTCATCTGGAAAATCGGACCTTGTTTGCCTTTGCCGGATTATGGGAAAGCCGCGCCAATCCCGATGGCTCGAAACTGGAAACCTGCGCCATATTAACTGCCGAAGCCAATGAACTGATTCGTCCACTGCATCATCGGATGGCGGTGATTCTGGCGCCGGAAAATTATGATGTCTGGCTGTCACCGCAAGAAGTCGAGACGGCGGCGTTGATGTCATTGCTGTCACCGCATCCAGCAGAAAGGATGCGCGCCTATGAAGTCTCCCGACAGGTCAATCATCCAGCCAATGACAGCCCGTCGGTCATCGCGCCGTTTGAATCACCGTGGCAGCAGAGCTTGTTATAACGTTAAGCTGTAAGCGATTATTGACAGTGCAAGCGCAATAAACAGCGCAATGAGAGCAATGATGATGACATCCAGCAGGCGGCGCAAGCGGCGTTTGTCTAGGGGCTGTGTCTGCGCGGCTCTTGGCGCGGGGATTTTGGCTGTTTCATTCGCTTCCAAACAAATCTTGGCAAGGTAGTATGCTGCTGCGGTGGGCGTGGCGGCGGTATAATCGGCAGCATTGTCAGCGAGGGTCGCATCCTTATGATGACCAATGCCGGTAACGATGTACGTTTCTGATTGTATGATCGCCCGAGCAATGTCGATGCTGTTGAAAACTGACAAGTATTCAGACCGACCGCCGCCCCTGATGATTGCGATGACATCAAATTTCGGGTCTTTGTCAAGTTTTAGAATGGCATCCACGATGGATTGTATCGCGCGCTCCCCCTCAAGCATGACATACTGCCATTCAACCGGCGCCAGCACTGCCCGTTTTCCGGCGCTCTGGTAAGCGTCTTCAAAATCTCCAACCGCACGGCTGCTTCTGCTGGTAATAATCCCGATGCGCCTGATAAACGAAGGCTGGCGTTTCTTGACTGGCGGATAGAGGTCTTCATCTCTTAATCGGTCTATAGCCGCCCGGGCATTTGTCGTCCTGCCGATGAGACGGACCTCCAAGACCTGAATCTGCACCGATGCGCGTTCTTCATAAACTTGCACATCTCCATAGACTTCGACATCAATATAGTTGTGCAGTTCAAAGGGAATATGGCCGGTTCGGTGTTCCGGCAGCATACAGCGAATGCTCGTCTTGCCGTCGACGAGGTTAAAATAGACATGCCCCATACCCGACTGATGATATCGCTCGATTTTGCCGCGCACCCAAAAAAAGCTCTCAAGCGTCTCGAATTCTACGATGCTGCGAATCATCCGATTCACTTGAGCGATGCTGCGCCGCTTTTCCCTTGCATGTTCAGACATGGCGCTAGGCATTGGCTTTGCTGTTCAAATGACGGTCAAGGACAAGTTTGAAAGGGTCTGGCTGACCTTTTGGAATAATGACCTTGCGGACGCGGCCTCCACCGGCAGCTTCGCCGACCACGTCTAATTCCTCAAGTATATCCATGATGCGGGCTGCCCGCGGATAACCCAATCCGAGCCGGCGTTGAATCATGGAAGCCGATGCCTCCTGTGCATCAACGACAAGCTGAATCACCTCTTCCAGCTTGTCGTCGGTTTCTGCCAAAAATTGATGGCGAGCCAGTTCAGGCTCCCAAGGCCCGCCAAGATCAACATCAGCCAAGCCGGCTTTTATTTGCTTGTCCCGCCAGTGCCGAACGACATTGCTCACGTCCTCGTCCGAGACATAGCAGCCTTGAATGCGCCGCGGTTCGGCGGCATCGGGTGAAAGATACAGCATATCGCCCTTGCCAAGCAGGTTCTCGGCGCCAATTTTGTCAAGAATGACCCGCGAATCCATGCCTGACGCGACTGAAAAGGCAATGCGCGCGGGAAAGTTGGCTTTGATGACCCCAGTAATCACATCGGTGCTTGGACGCTGGGTTGCGACTGCCATGTGCATCCCGACAGCCCGCGCCATTTGCGCCAGACGGGCAATCGATCTTTCAGTCTCTTCGGGATTGTGCAGCATCAAGTCGCCGATCTCATCCACCAGGATGACAATATAAGGCAGGGCTTCGCTGCCTTTGCGGGCTGCTTTCTGCTGTCGGTTGTAGATGTCTATGTTGCGGGCGCTGTGCTTTTCCAGCAGTTTGTAGCGCCGGTCCATTTCACGGGTACACCAGCGCAGCGCTCCCATGATCCGCTCATGATCTGTTTCTACGGTCCCCAGCAGGTGCGGTATGCCGTTAAAACGTTTCAATTCGACCATTTTCGGATCCAACATAACCATCTTGAGCCGGTCGGGTGTGTTTTGCATCAGCAGCGCGGTGGCGATGGCTGCCGTGCATACTGATTTGCCCGCCCCGGTCGTTCCGGCAATAAGCAGATGCGGCATCGCGGCAAGGTCAATCGATATCGGCTGTCCAGATACATCCAGCCCCAGCGGCGCGTAAAGCGCCCGGCGCTTTTTGGCGCGGTCATCAAGATAGGCTTGGCTTTCCATGACATTACGGAGCGCAACCAGGCCAGGCTGTTTATTCGGGACTTCAATGCCCATGTAATTGGTGCCCGGTATCGGCATTTCCAGTCGCAGCCGCTTTGCCGAAAGCGCCAGGGACAAATCGCGGGTGTATGAAGCGATTTTACTAAGGCGGATGCGTTCGCTGTCGTTATCATTATGGGGCTGTACCGCGTAACGCGTGATTGTTGGTCCTACCTGTACGTCCGCTACCCGAATATCCAGGTCAAATTCAAGCAGTGTTTTTTCAATCAATTCGACATTGCGCTGCGTTTCGCTTTCGGCGGGCATCAGCAGTTCTATCGCGGTCAGCAGATTCATATCGGGCAGCGTTTGGCTGAAATGATTGGCTGGCTGCTCCGCTGCCGGGCTGCCGTCCGCTGGCTCTTCAAGCTCGGGCTGAAGCGCTTCGTTTCGCCGCGCTTGAAGGCGTGTGCGATTTGAGCGGATACGCATGATTCGCGTGCGGTAATTTGGGGAAGCGACGAGTTGTTTATAGAGCTTGAGCGCATCGTCTTGTGATTCATCACTGGATTGCATTTCTCTGCTGCTGTGGTCTTGCAATTGACGGCTGTATCTGGTCAGAAACGCGATGATATGCCGCCGCTGAATACCGACGGTGACGACAATGCAAACCCCAATGATGATTCCAAAGAGCGCCAAGGCCAAGGAACGTCCCAAGAGCCAGTAAAAGGGAAAACTCAAGCCCCAGCCAATGAGCCCGCCGCCTTGTCCAGCCCGCGCCATGGCGCGGAGTTCAGCATCACTGTGGTTTAGATGCAGCACAGCCAACGTTGACAGAAAGGCGATCTCTACCGCCAGCATACGCACCGAGCTAAATTTGATCCGCAGCCCGGCTTTTGGCAGCCACAGGATAATGCCAAAGGCAAATAATGTGCCGGCGACAACCACGCTCCCATCGCCAAAAAGGGTGGTCAGCATATCAGCCCAGGCTACCGCGACCGCCGCTTCGGAGGGAATAAAGAGGGAGATAAAGGATAAAATGCCAAAGATGACCAAGGCAAAGCCGACCACTTCATCCAGCCACGGCGGCAGGCTGTCTTTGAGGTCTTCCCAAAAGTCAAAATCATGTGGCTCGTCTTCCAGCGGTCTGATGATGTCTTCCGGGGTGGCTTGAGGGGTTTCCTGATTTTGTTCGGATGTGAGATGCGGGATTTGAGATTCGATTGACTTTTCCTGCGCCATAATAGTCCAATCCCTGTGCAATTTGCCCTGCTCGCTAAAGTATAGTCAAAATTGTCAAAGCCGCTCGGAAAATACGGGCAGCACGGTACGCACCGCCTCATTCCCAATATGATTATAGAAGTTAGACAAAATGCTGTCAAACGGACGCAAATATGAAGCACAGGCGGCAGCTGCTACAGCCGTGTATCCTGTTCCTGCTGTAAAATGAGGTCGGTCACTGCCAGGATGGCAATCCGCTGTTTGCGGTAAAGGTCGGCTTCACTCATGCTTAGGCGGCGGGCTACCTCGCGGACTTTTTTCTTTTCAAGGAAGCGAAGCTGCAAAATGTTGTAGAGCGTCCATTCCGGGCTTGCCATTTTGCGTTCGCCGGTCGGTTTGAGTGTGGCAATCGAATCTTCCAAAAGTTTTCGGAGCGCATTCACCGGTGTATCTTGACCGCTGGTCATCCTGCTTTGTACAATTTGCAGCTTGATCAAGTTGCTCTGGGTGATGCCGGAGCCGCCCCAATAATGCCTTAGCGCCGCTCGAACCTGTTCAAACAACTCATTTCTGTCAGGCAGTGGATTGATGCCCGCCGCCGATGTTTGCGCCTGACGATATTCAACCTGCACCGCCCGCGACCGCGTCATCTGGAATTGGGGCAGCAGGCCTTCCAGCAGATGATACATTTCGGATTGCAGGCGCATGTCATCAAGGCTTTTTTCGACTCGATCCAGAAAGGTGTGCAGAAAACTTTCCGGCGCTTGGATTTCTTTTTTCAGCCGCGCATTGCTGTTGAGCAAGCCAAGGATGCCAATGGCGACTGCCTGGGTATGGTCTGCCTGAACGCGGGTGCTGAAAAGCGGAATGAGCGCAAACCCGTTCCATTCCAAATAGCGAGTGTGGAAGGCCTCAAATGGCAGCCTGGCGATCCGCTGCAGCAAATCGTCATCCATGAGGATGTCTTCATCAGCAAAGTCGGGCTTGCCGATCTGGTTGAGGAATTCGGGTTCGCTGTTTTCAAAGGTGATGACAAATGCCTTGTCAATCCGCAGGTAATCACAAATGGATTCGGTCGTGGCGGCGATGAGTTGGGACAAGTCATTGTGTGTCAGGACTTTTTCGCTAAGCGTCTGCAATTTGGTAATTTGCGCGCCGTCTTCGCTGCGATAGATGAAGAATTTCTCGATGTAGGGCAGAGACAATGAGACAAACCACTGCCACAGCAGCACGGCCGCCACGACGGCAAGCGGGGTGAAAGCCTCGCCCGGCAAGCTGAAAATGCGTGAAGCCTGCGTCGTGAAATTAATAACGGCCAAGGCTATCAGACCGGTTGCCGGCCCGCGAAGCAGGAAATCAAGCAGTTGCTTCTTGACCAGCCGGTCGGGTATGTCCGACCCGAAGAAATACAGGGGATAAGATAAAAAAAGCAGCATGAGAATAATGATGATGTTGGCGGTATTGATGACCAATAAGCCAAAGATGGAAAATTCATCCCCAGGGTTGAGCAGAACCGAATAGGGAAAGATGCCGATGGCCGGGGTCAGTATGGCGATTTGCAGATAAGCCATTCGCCTTTCGGTGCCTTGCGTCAGACATCGTTTGCGGGCGCGTTGGACATTATAAAAAGCCAAGCTGTTGGCAGCGACAAAATAAGTCAGATAGACGGCGAATACGGCCCCGGCCTGAATGCTCACCTGCCCCTGCACATGGACAAATTGAACGAGCCGGTCGGTGAACATGACCAAAATCAGAAAAACGCCGCCGATAAGATACAGGATGCGGATGACCCGTTTGCGGCGCCCGCGCGAAGGCAAACCGGTGGTCGCCAGCAAGGCATCCGACAGATGGTATATGGCGGCCGGAATGAAAGCGATGCCGGCCCATTGCAGCCGCGATGCCATTTGATGCGCGGCGCTGTCTGGCCCGAGCGAGATGAATGAATCGGCGACGTAAGCTATGGTGACGCAGGCAAGCGCCGCCGCCGCGGTCTTGGCGACGCGGTTGTTGAGATTGCGCGTCAGGTTAAACAGCAAAAGCGAAACGGCGATTATCGCATTGCCGGCCGCCAACGTCTCGTTGACTGTTTGAAGAAAGGCTGTCACTAGCTCCAAGGCTAATCCCCAGCTTCAAGCCGATGTCAAATAAAAGAAGCACAAGTGTAGCAAATTTTAGCGCATTTATTCAGACTAGATGGACAGGCTGAAGAAAACAGCGATCTCTTGATTTGGAAAATGGCGGTCATTAAAGCCGCAAAAAACAAATCCCTGCGATTTTGCGAACGCGATGCCGGGATAATTGGTGGTTGTGATTTCAAAAATGATCTGACGCAGGCTGTGTTCCCTTGCCCACAGCTGCGCGACCGTCACCAAGCGCGATCCCAAACTTTGCCGGCGCCAGGGTTTGTCGATCACGATGTCTTGCAGATAAGCGATTTGGCAGGTCTCATCCACCCGCATCGAGATGCAGCCGAGGATGCGGTTTGTCGGGGATTCTTGCAGGACGATAAAACAGTGCCGCCGGCGAATGGCCATTTCAAGACGTCTTTGGCTGACCTCATGCCGCGCATCCAGGGGGCGCGGCAGACGCTGCTTGCGGCAGCTAATGAAAAGCTCATCCGCCGCTTCCTGAACTGTCATTTGCCAGACATACTCGGCGCGGTAGTCGCTTCCCAGCGCCGTGCACCAGGCTATGTCCGTTTCGATGCCGTCGCGAATGACAAGTCGAGATGGATCCAGTGTCGCCCTCATAATCAATCGGCGTCTCCAAAAAATGCGGCCAGGTCTATCTGAACCACCGGCGCCTGTCCCACAGCTTCAAGGCGAATCGCCAGGGCCGGGTTTATCCCTAGACTCTGTACAGGTAGTCTTTCAGAATGACGTGCGCTGAAGATTGGCGCAGGCGGTTAAGCGCCTGGGCTTCCAGCTGACGGACGCGCTCGCGGGTGACGCCGATGGTTTGACCTACCTCTTCAAGTGTATAGACGCGCCCGTCCCCAAGGCCATAGCGCAGACGCAAAATCTGGGCCTCGCGCGGCGGCAGCTTGTCAAGCGCCTGCTGCAACTGGACATGAAGCAGATGGGTCGCCACTTCGTCGGCGGGCGCCAGGCTCTTGGTGTCCTCAACGAAATCGCCAAAGGTGGAATCACCTTCGTCGTCAACCGGCGCTTCCAGGCTTACCGGCCGGCGCGAGATTTCCAGCAGGTTTTCAACTTTGTCAGGTGTGGTGTCCATGCCGCGCGCCAATTCGTCGATTTTGGGTTCGCGTCCCAATTCTTGCAAAAGCTGCAACTGAACCCGGCGCATCCGATTTAACTGATCTCCCATGTGAACCGGCACGCGGATGGTGCGTCCCTGGTCGGCGACGGCGCGGCTGACCGCCTGGCGGATCCACCAGGTGGCATAAGTGCTGAACTTATGTCCTCGCTGATATTCAAACTTGTTGGTGGCGCGAATGAGACCGATATTGCCTTCTTGAATCAAATCGAGGAACGGCACGCCGCGCCCGATGTACTTTTTGGCGACGCTGATGACCAGCCGCGCGTTGGCGCGGATGAGATGCTCCTGCGCCTTTTCGCCGTCCATCATCTGCCCGCGCAGGTCTTGTTCTTCGCTCCAAGTCAGTTCATCAACATCCGCCTCTTCACAATTCTCAAGGCGCGCGCGCGCGAACTCGGCCGCTTCCATCCGCTTTGCCAAGTGAACCTCTTCTTGGGCAGTCAGCAGGGGCACGCGCCCGGCTTCTTTGAGATAAAGCCCAACAACATCATCGGTATCCAGCGCCGCCTGGTAGCCGGCGTCGCTGGTCAAGTCCTTTTTCAAGATCAGACGCAACGCATCGCGTTCGTCAACATCATCCTCTTCATCGCTGTCAGAAATCAGGGAGTCGGTGGCTGGCTTCTCGGTTTTGGCATCGTCATCGCTCCGTTTGTTCGGAATGACCTCAATGCCGGCTTCCACCAGGCTGTCCATAACATCATCAAGCAGGACGACGTCGCTTTCGACATCGGGCATCAATTCAAGGATATCGGTGTAGGTGATGAATCCTTGTTTGTTCGCCTTGTCGACGAGTTGCCTCTGAATTTCTTCTCGCCGGGTCGTGTTTGTTGCATTGTCCAATACAGCTACCACAGACATGCCTTTCTATTAACCGAGTTTGACACCCATCGCTTATAATAAATTGTATGTACGTACAGGAACAGATTTTGAATTGTGCAAGATTTGATATTGATTTTTCAGATATTCATGCACTGCCATGCTTAAGAAAATTATACAGCATTTGGAAGTGATGGTCTTACCCGCGCCCGAACAAGGCATGGTTGCATTCCAATAGAGTAATTTAACGTTTATTTAATTACTTGTCAAGTTTTCTGGAATGACGGGGAGTGTCTAATTGATTGGATATAAGAACTGGATAAGATGCGCTGGATAACCAGGATATTGCTGACGATATCGCTGTCGCCGATTCCAAGCATACACAAACAGCTTGACACTGCGCACAAGTGCCTTGACACAGCGTGAAAAACAACGCGAACGACGATGCAAACGCGCCAGATAATGACGCAATTCGGCATTCGTTCCCTCAACCCGATAGGTCTCATGCTTGTTAGGCGTTGGCGTGTGGATGCCCGGATGGTAAATCAAGCCCCGCAAGACCTCCTCATCCCGGCGCTGACTGACCTCAAAACCAACAATACAACTGCTGGCGCGCTCAACTTAGGGTGATAATGTACCACCTGTTTTTTCGCCCAGCAAAAGTGTAGAACTCATCCATCTCAATAATATGCACCGGCGCCTCAACAGCCGCCTCAACAGCTGGCAGCGCCGGTGCGCCCTGCCTTGGTCCGATGTTCTGTATTTTGACAATAGGGACATTGGTTCATAGCCACATTTTAACATACAGCCTTAGTATTCACCACTCCCGTTCCATTTACAGCTGGCGATATAACGCGAGACAGGGTATGATAATTTACAAGCCGCGCCGCAGATGAAAAAGGAAGGTGATTATGGATACGGGTACTGCTGTCGTCGGGATTGGTGTATTGATCGCGCTGTTTGCCTATTTGGAGACCATCCGCCGCGATTTGCGGGGCGATTTGCGCGATTTACGAGGTGAGATGCGCGATTTGCGGGGCGATGTTAAAGAAGTTCGCCAGGCATCGGATACGGCGCATAAAGAAATACAGCTGCGTTTGGGCAATGTAGAGACGCAGCTGGCGGCCATCACCGCGCGGGTCGATTGCATTGATGACAAGGTGGATCACATTCAGCGCCGATTGGATGATGCCAAATGAAGCGACAGACCGAAACGCAAGCAAGAATATCTGCTTTGCGATATAATGCCAGCGCCTCATTTGTGAATTGCATTGATGGCCGGCGGGAGATGGTCTGATGGCTGCCAACGATATTCGCATTGACCGACTGGAAAATGGAATGCGTCTGCTCGATAATGGGCAGGAAAAAAATACTGGATAAGATAGATGAGTTATTTGCTAGGCAGGATGAGCTATCGGCCAAGCTGGATAAATTGTTGGCTAAACAGGACGAGCGAAATGTATTGGAAGACATCAGAGAAGAGCTTATGTCCTTGCAATCTGATGAATTATGAACGGCTTTATCAAGGATTAAACCGATGATGAATCAGCGAAACGTTTTACAAAAAATAACGGCCGGGCTGCTGCTCATGCTGCTTTGGGCCTTGGTGTTTCCGGTTTTGGCGCAGGAAAATGAGCTTGCCATCACCGCCAAGCAAAACCTCGCCCTGCAAAGCAAGCCCGATTACGATTCAGATGTGCTGGGCGTTTTCCAGCGCGGCGAACAGGCAACCGCCTTCGGGCGCGACGAAGCCGGCGGCTGGCTGCACATTGCCGAAGGCTGGGTCATCGCCAAGAATGTCGAGGCCGCCGGCGACATTATGACGCTGCCGGTGACGACCGATGCGGTGACGGTCAAGGCGGCGAGCAAACGATCCCTGCGAAGCGGCCCCGATGACAGCTTTGATGTGACTGGCGATTTGCCAAGCGGCGAAACGGCGCTTGCCCTTGGCCGCAATGGCGGCGGCAGCTGGCTGGAAGTGTCAAGCGGCTGGATCCCCGCCGACCAAGTGGAAATCAGCGGCGACGTCATGGCTTTGCCGATTACATTTTCCAGCATAACCATCACAGCCAACCAGAATGCCGCCTTGCACCGCGGCCCAAGCCGGGATACAGAAGTCGCCGCCATTTTGGAACGCGGCGAACGTTTGATTGCCACCAGCCGCAATGAAGCTGGCACAGCAGTGCAAACGCCCAAGGGCTGGGTTTTTATCAATCGCGGTCTTGCGCTTGACGGCGAGGTCATGGACTTGCCGCCGGCGCCGACCGTCAGCGTAACCGCCGCGCAAGACTTGACGCCGTACCGCAGCCCTGGGTGGGGTTTTGAGCCGCTGGTTGCTGTGGAGCAGGGCGAGCAGGCCATTGCCTTCGGCCGAAATGAAGCCGGCGACTGGCTGGAAATTCCCGGCGGATGGGTATCTGCCGAACAAGGTCTTGAGCTTGACGGCGATGTGATGCGTTTGCCGATCACTGGACGGGCTGGCATTACAATCACATCGACCTCATCGTCTGGCTCCACTATACGGATTGGACCGAGTATTGGTTTCGGTAAAGTTAGAAGACAAAGATTAGAAAAAGTGCTCGCCAGCGGGCGCAATGAAGATGGTAGATGGTTGCAAATAGAGGATGGCTGGGTCTTAGCTTCCTATGTTAAAGCTGACGGCGACATTATGAGCTTGCCGGTCACATCGGATGAATCGGCCACTGCATCCTCCACCACATCCACGCGCCGCGCCACGCCGACGCCGGCGCGTTCCTCTTCGTCCGACTTCAATGTGCAAACCATTCGCTCGCGGGTGAATCGCTATACCGATGACATCCGCATTCTAAAAATCAGCCAGCGCGGCAACGCGACCAGCATCGAATACGACCTCAAATCATGGTTTCTCGTTCCCAATGAATCGATTGCCAAAGAAGTCGTGTTCAAGGTGATCTGCGCGCTGCGCCGCGGCGGGCAAATCCCGCACAAGCTCGAGTTTGTCGGGCAAGGGAACTTCAAAAGCGATGTTGGGCGCAAGTTCAGATCGCCCAGCGTCGAAATCCACATCAGCGCCAGCAACGCCAATCGCATCGTTTGCAGCGGCAACAATTACACCGACATCAACTGGCGCAGCCTGTCGTCGTTTTACAAATCCTATCCCGTGCCCAGGGGAGCGACGGTTGATGACTAAGGGCAGACTGGATTCAATCCGCTTTCGCTGTTATTATTTCCCAAGCCGCGCCGCGGCGCTGGGAGTGTTTTGCGCTGGAAGCTGAACGACAAGTCGATTTGAAGCAGTAGATTAAGGCGCAGGGTGCGGAACTCGGCGTCTTTTTTATTTTGTTAAGGGGAGTTCGGGTGATGATTCGAGGAGTGCGCGGGGCGATCACCGTCGAGGTCAACTCGCCGGAGGCGATACTGAAAGCGACCGGCGAACTGCTGGAAGCCATGATCGGGCGCAACCGCATCGATGAAGATGAAGTGGCGAGCATCCTCTTCACCACCACGCCGGAACTCACGGCCGCCCATCCAGCCAAGGCGGCGCGGCTTTTGGGCTGGACGCGGACGGCTTTGATGGGGTTCGCCGAAGCCGATGTCGAGGATGGGCTGCCGATGTGCATCCGCGTGCTGATTCATTGGAACACCGACCGGCCGCTGGACGAAATCCGTCATGTTTTCCTGGGCGCCGCCATTGTGCTGCGGCCGGACATCCAAGCGAAGGAGGAATGATGGCGAGGGGTTTTCGGGCGCGGCATCTGACCATTGTCGGCTTGGGGCTGATGGGCGGCTCTATGGCTTTGGCGCTGCGGGATTACGCCGACAGAATCACTGGGGTCGATCTAAGCGAGTCGGCGCGGCGCTATGCCCTTGAGCATGGCATGGTGGACGCCGCCGCCCATGAACTGCAGGCCGGCGTCAATCATGCCGATGCCGTGATTCTGGCGGCGCCGGTGCGGGTCATCGTCGAGATGCTGTCGATGCGGCTTGGCGCGTATCTGCGCTCCAACACCTTGGTTATTGACATCGGCAGCACCAAGCAGGATATCGTCGATGCCATGGCCAAGCTGCCTATCGGCGTCAATGCCATCGGCGGCCATCCGATGACCGGCAAAGAGAGCAACGGCATTGAAGGCTCTGACCGGCGGCTGTATCAAAATCGCCCCTTTGTCTTATGCGCGTCGCGGCGAACCACGCCGGCGGCGCGGCTGCGGGCGCGGGCGCTGGTCGAGACGCTGGGTGCGCTGCCGATTGAAATGGAAGCCGAACGGCATGACCAGATTGTCGCCGGCATCAGCCATCTGCCCTATCTGCTAAGCGCGACTCTGGTCGCCACCATCGCCAGTCAGGCCAAGCATGATGCCGCCTATTGGGAACTGGCGGCCGGCGGATTTCGCGATACCAGTCGGCTGGCGGCCAGCGATGTCACCATGATGGGCGATATCCTTAGCACCAATACCCAGGCGGTGGCGACTCTGCTGGCGCAGTTTCGGATGCAGCTGGCGATGATCGAAACCATGCTGATCGCCGGCGATGACCGCCGTTTGCATAAGACCTTAAAACCGATAAGGGCGGCGCGAAAGGAATGGACACAAAATTATGAAAACCAACGTTAGCTACCGCCTGCGTCCAGGCGGGCGGCTCATCGGACAAACCGGGGCGCCGGGCGACAAGTCGATCTCGCATCGCGCCGTCATGCTGGGCGCTGTCGCCAAAGGCCGGTCGCGGGTTCGCAACTGGCTGGCGGCTGGGGATACCCAAGCCACTTTGGACGCCGTGCGGCGCTTGGGCGTGCGGATTGAAGCGCGCGATGCCAGCACATTGACCATTCACGGCGGCGGTTTGCGGGAAGCGGCCGCGCCGCTTTATCTTGCGAATGCCGGCACGGGGATTCGCCTTTTGGCCGGGCTGATGGTCGGTCAGCCTTTTCCGAGCGCGCTGGATGGCAGCGAACAGCTGCGGCGCCGGCCCATGAAGCGCATCACGGCGCCGCTGCGAAAGATGGGGGCGGACATTCGGGCGACAAATGGCGGTTCGCCCATGTATATCCGACCGGCGCCCTTGTCCGGCATCACTTATGCCATGCCGGTCGCAAGCGGGCAGGTGAAGAGCGCCATCCTGCTGGCCGGCCTGTACGCCGACAGCCCGACCACGGTGATTGAGCCCGGGCCAGCCCGCGACCACACCGAACGAATGCTGCGGGCGATGGGGGCGGAGATCATCAGCGAGGGCAGCCGCTTGACGATTGTCCCGACCGACAGCCTGGCGCCGCTTGACATCACGGTTCCAGGCGATTTTTCATCAGCCGCTTTTCTGCTGGCGGCGGCGCTGCTTGTCCCCGAAAGCGACTTGATTATTCGCGGCCTCAATCTCAATCCAACCCGCATTGGACTGCTGGATGTTCTGATAGAGATGGGGGGCGATATCCGCGTTGAAGTCACCGGCGCCGAAGCCGGCGAGCCGATTGGCGATCTGCATGTCAAGACGAGCGAACTCAAGGGCATTGAGATTGGCGGCGAAACGGTCGTGCGGATGATCGACGAATTTCCCGTCTTGATGGTGGCGGCTTTGCATGCGGCCGGCGCGACCGTGGTGCGGGACGCCAAGGAACTGCGGGTGAAGGAGACTGACCGCATCGCGGTGATGGCGCAGGAGCTTGGCAAGATGGGCGCTGAAGTCGAAGAGCGCGAGGACGGCTTTCGGATTGTGGGCCGGCAGAGCCTTGCCGGCGCGGCGGTTGACGGGCATGATGATCACCGCATCGCCATGAGCATGACCGTGGCCGGCTTGACGGCGGACAATGAAACGTTGGTGCGGGATGCCGGCTGCGTCGGCGATTCGTTCCCGGGATTCGCCGCGGCCCTCGGCGCCATCGGGGCCGGCATTGCAGTCGAGTAAAGGCGGCGGCGCATGAAAGGATAAAAAATGGCGCAAAACCGGGTTGGCGTCATCGGCTTTCCGGTGGAACACAGCTTGAGTCCAATGATGCACAATGCCGCCTTTGCCGCGCTGGGGATGGCGGATTGGCGCTATGATGCCATGTCGATACCGCCCGATATCCTGCGCTATGGGATTCGCGAGCCGAAGCATCATGGCTATATTGGCATTAATGTTACCGTGCCGCATAAAGAAGCTGTGATGCGGTATGTGCGCCCGGACGAAAAAGCGCGGGCCATCGGCGCTGTGAATACGATTGACTTTCGCCGCAATCTGGGAACGAACACCGATGCCGACGGCTTCATTCAGGACCTGCGGGCGAACGGCATCGCGGTCAAGGGGCGGCGGGTGTTGATTTTGGGCGCCGGCGGCGCGGCGCGGGCGGCCGTCTATGGGCTGGCGCGCGCCGGCGCTGTCGTCGGGATTGTGAACCGCGCCAAATCACGCGCCGAGCGTTTGGCGGCGCGGCTGAAGATGACGGCCGGCATTGACGGCCTGCGAGTGATGACGTTGGACGAAGCGGCTGATTGGGGCATGCCGCTTATCGTCAACTGCACTTCGGTCGGGCTGTATCCCCATATCGACCGCTCCCCCTGGATTCAGGGCGTGCCGTTTCCCGATGGGGCGGCGGTGTATGATATGGTTTATCGGCCGGCGAATACGGCGCTGATGCGGCAGTGCGCGGCGCATGGCGGGCGGGCGGTTGGCGGTCTGGGCATGCTGGCGCGGCAGGGCGCGATAGCCTTTGAACTGTGGACGGGGGTCAAGCCGCCGATTGATGTAATGATGAAATCCCTGCGAGATGCGCTGGAGCGATCCAATGAATGACTGCGCCGGCTTAAATTGAGGACTGAAGTTATATGCCAATTCGATTCTTTACCGCCGGCGAAAGCCATGGGCCCGGCTTGACCGCCATTTTGGAAGGGATGCCGGCCGGTCTGCCGCTCGCGGCGGCCGACATCAACCGCGATCTGCGGCGGCGGCAGCGCGGCTATGGCTCGGGCGGGCGGATGCAGATTGAGAAAGACCAAATCAAAATCACGGCTGGCGCGGTGAACGGGATGACGACCGGCGCGCCGATTGCCCTGCACGTCGATAATCGGGATTTCCGCAGTTGGAAAGCGCGCGATATAGCGCCGCTGACCGCGCCGCGCCCCGGCCATGCCGATTTGACCGGCGCGGTGAAGTATGGCTACCGCGAACTGCGGCTGTCGCTGGAGCGCGCCAGCGCGCGCGAAACCACCATGCGCGTGGCTGTTGGCGCCGTTTGCAAGAAGTTCCTGCGCGCCTTCGGCGTATCGGTCAATGGCTATGTGGTTCAGATTGGCGATGTCAAAGCCGATCTGTCGGCGATGTCCTTGAGTGAACGGATCGCCGCCAGCGAAGATAACGATGTGCGCTGCCCTGACCAAGCCGCTGCCGAGCGCATGCGCGAAGCCATCCGCCAGATTAAAATCAGTCAGGATACCTTGGGCGGCGTTTTTGAAGTAGTGGCGCAGGGCGCGCCGCCGGGATTGGGTTCTCATGTTCATTTTGACCGCAAACTGGATGGGCGGCTGGTGGCGGCCATGGTGAGCATCCAGGCGATGAAAGGCGCTGAAATCGGGGATGGCTTCGAGAATGCGGCCAAGCCGGGTTCGCAGGTGCATGACGAGATTGTCATGGATGACCAAGGCAATTTGTCGCGGCGGACGAATCGGGCTGGCGGTTTGGAAGGCGGCATCACCACCGGCGAAGCCGTTATCGTGCGGGTGGCGATGAAACCGATTTCGACCATGCTGCGGGGGGCGGCGTCAGTCGATTTGGCGCGCGGCGAACCCAGCATGACCGTTTATGAACGCAGCGATTTTTGCGCCTTGCCGCGGGCGGTGCCGGTTGGCGAGGCGATGATGGCGATTGTGCTTGCCGATGCCTTGATGGAAAAGCTGGGCGGCGACAGCATCAGCGAAATGCAGCCGCGCTTTGCGGCCCTGCGGCAAAATCATCTGGATGACTTGCCGATGGACGATGTGGAATGGCGATTTGGCTATGAATAGGGTCAGCAACATCGTCATCACCGGTTTTATGGGCAGCGGCAAAACCACCGTCGGGAAAATCTTGGCGCGGCAGCTTAACCGCAAGTTTGTTGATATGGACGAGGTGATTGAAAGTCGGACGGGACTGCCGATTCCACAGCTGTTCCAGACCTATGGCGAAGGCTTTTTCCGCGCTATCGAGCAGGGATTGGCGCACGAACTGGCGACGCAGTCGGGGCTTGTTGTCGCCACCGGCGGCGGCGCTCTGGTGGCCGATGAACTGCGCGGCATGATGGGGCGGTACGGCACCTTGGTCTGCCTGAAGGCGGCCAAAGCAGAGATTAAGGCGCGGCTGGCGGCAGCCAATGAGCGGCCACTGGCAGGGAATTGGGAACGTCTGCTGGAACAGCGTCAAGCCGCCTATGCACAGATAGCGCATCAGATTGAGACCGCCGGCAAATCGCCGCCGGAGATCGCCGCCGAAATCGCCGCGCTTGCCCAGCAGCCGCTTCATGTGAGGACCCCGGATGGAGATGGCTACAGGATATGGATCGGCCAAGGCGGCCTGAATGACATCGACCGGCATATCGACGCGATGGGATTGCAAGGTCATGTCGTTGTGGTGTCAAACGAAACGGTGGCGCCGCTTTATGGCCAGCGGCTGGTCAGCCGGCTTCCCCATGCCGATTTGATTGTCACTGCCGATGGAGAAGCGCACAAAAACCTGCGAACGGTCGCTAGGATTTATGATGAGATGCTCGCGCTTGGCGCTGACCGCCATACGGCGCTGATTGCTCTCGGCGGCGGAGTCATCGGTGACACCGCCGGCTATGCGGCGGCGACGTATATGCGCGGCATTCGTTTGATACAGATGCCGACTACACTGCTCTCGATGGTCGACTCAAGCATCGGCGGCAAGGTCGGGGTGGATCTGCCGCAGGGCAAGAACCTCATCGGCGCCTTTAAGCAGCCTCAAGCGGTCCTTATCGACGCCGATGTCCTTTCGACCCTGCCGCCGCTGCAATGGCGCTGTGGCATGGCTGAGGTCATCAAACACGGGCTGATTGCGCGGCCGTCGCTGCTCGACCCCCAGATGTGGAAAAAAGAAAATATCGTTCAGCTGGTGCGCCAGGCGGTTCAGGTCAAGGCGCAGATTGTCGAAGCCGACCCTTTTGAGCATGGCATTCGCGCGCATTTGAATCTGGGTCATACCTTTGGCCACGCGCTTGAAAAAGCCACTGATTACAGGGTGCCGCATGGCGAGGCGGTCGCCATTGGCATCGTCAAAGCGGCCAAGCTGTCATGTCATCTGGGACTGATTGATGCCGGTCTTGTCGAACGGATCGTGG
This sequence comes from Phototrophicaceae bacterium, assembly GCA_965203755.1. Classification (GTDB taxonomy): domain Bacteria; phylum Chloroflexota; class Anaerolineae; order Aggregatilineales; family Phototrophicaceae; genus UBA6055. Next base: position 2,801,103 of record OZ241910.1, read on the forward strand.
CTCTTTTGGAGCGGATTGGCTTGCCGACCGACATGGATTTGGATGCGGATTTATGGCACGAGGCGATGTCCACTGACAAAAAATGGCGCGGCGGCAAGTCGCGCTTTGTGCTGCTCAAGGGCTTGGGCGAAGCGGCTGTGGTGGAAGGCTTGCCCAAAGAAGATATTCTGGCAGCGCTTTGAAAAGGATTCAAGCGAATATGACCAAGCGCATCTTGCTGCTTCATGGCCCCAATCTGAATTTGCTGGGCACGCGGCAGCCCGATATTTATGGGCGCATGACACTTGATGATGTCAACGCGGCCATTAAGCGGCATCTTGAACCCTATCGGGTTGAAATCCGCATTCAGCAATCGAATCATGAAGGCGAACTGGTCGATATGCTGCATGATGCCCGCCGTTGGGCTGATGGCGCGGTCTTTAATCCCGGCGCCTATACGCATACCTCGATTGCCCTGCGCGATGCGATTGCCGCGATTGAACTGCCGGTCATTGAGGTTCATTTGTCCAATATCCACGGGCGCGAAGCATTTCGGCGCCAATCCATGCTGGCGGCGGTATGTTGGGGGCAAATCGCCGGTTTTGGCTGGCAGGGCTATCTTCTGGGCCTGGATGCGCTTTTGCGCCGATGGGATATCCTAAGCGATTGACTGATTAGACAGCATGAAGCGCGGCTGCCGATGAATCGCTTTTTGATATGCCTAGCCGGCCGGCATCAGCACAATGGATCCGGGCGTTTCAATCGCGCCGCTGTTCGCCGCTTGTCTTATTTTGCAAAATCTTGAAATGCGCCCTATACTGATGGCTGCCTTGATGATATCAGATCGCCGAGATGATCTATGGTCACAGCAGATGCAATTTTACAGGTGATGGCAGAGCAGCGCGTCGGGTTTGTGGCTTTGTGGTTCACCGACATTACCGGCCTGGTCAAGAGCATTATGATTCCCGCGCAAGAGCTTGGCAATGTCCTCGACAATGGCGCGCATTTCGACGGGTCGGCGATTGAGGGATTCGCGCGGGTCGCCGAGAGTGACATGATCCTGATACCCGACCTGTCCAGCTTTGTCATTCTGCCTTGGACAGATGAAGCGGAAAAGACGGCGCGGCTGATTTGCTCGATCCAGACCCAGAGCGGCGAGCCGTTTATCGGCGACCCGCGCAGCCTGCTCATCAAAGCCCTGGATCAAGCGCTGGGCATGAATTACCGCTTCAAGACCGGCATGGAGTTGGAGTTTTTCCTGTTTCCCTTGGATCAGAATCGACAGCCGGTGATTGCATCCAACCATGACATCACCGGCTATTTTGATATGCCCGATGACCCGATTCAGTCTTTGGGGCGCAGTATGCTGTCCGTATTGACGGACATGGACATTTGCGTCGATTCGACGCATTCCGAAACCGGCGGCGGCCAGCATGAAATTGACTTTCAGTATGATGATGCCTTGCGCTCGGCGGATAATGTGCTGACGGCGCGGATTGCGCTCAAGACGATTGCGCGGCGATACAATTATTACTGTACTTTTATGCCTCGTCCTCACGCCGATTTGCCGGGGTCGGGCATGCACACGCATCAAAGCCTGCATGATTCCGAAACCGGGGTCAATTTGTTTGCCGATGCCAAAACCGAATATGGTCTGTCAGATACCGCCAAGCGCTTCCTGGCAGGTCAGCTGGAACATGCCGCGGCCATGTGCGCTGTGCTTGCCCCCCTGGTCAATTCATACAAGCGGCTGGGCACAAGTTTCGAGGCCCCGGCTCATGTGACCTGGGCGCATGTCAATCGGAGCGCCTTGATTCGGGTCCCCAGCACGGCGCCGGGCAAGGAATATCACACCCGGCTGGAACTGCGCTGTCCCGACCCCACTGCGAATCCCTATCTGGCGATGGCGGTCATGCTGCAAGCTGGACTCGATGGCATTCGGCATAAAATGCCCTTGCCCGATCCGCTGGAAGAAACGTTGATGCAAGGGATGCCGGGGCGGATGCGGCAGATTGCCGCATTGCCGCATTCGCTGGATGAAGCGCTGGATGCCTTGAGCGGCGATGATGTGATTTTGTCGGCCTTGGGCCCCTATGTCAGCGACCGTTACATCGCCGCCAAACGTCAGGAATGCGATGCGTACCATCGTCAGGTGACGGCATGGGAGATCAACCGTTATCTGGGTCGCTTTTAGCGGTGAGTTCATGGATGCGAAGCACGGCGGTTTGCGCGTCCTCCAAAGCGACAGCCACCGTCATGCTGCAATTGGATGGCCCCATGGCGAAACCATAGACGCGGATGTCATCCAGTTTTTCCAGCGCTTTCGCCAATAACCGCGGCGCATGATTGAGATTGCTGCCGATGGCAGTCACCATAGAGACGGTCTCAATCGCCCAAGGCATTTTCTGTGGATATTCGGCCATCTTTGCCTTCATCGCCTGCTGCAATCGGTCAACGCCGTCAATCCCGATACTGGTTGGGATGACGAAGCACAAGAAACTGCTGCTGGAAGATTGGGAAGATATCATCACTTCCGTTCGCATGCCCAATGTTTTGAACAGGGTATTGCCAACCATCCGGGTAATGCCGGCCATGGAACCGCTTGAGGGCCGCGAAAGCGCCAGCCCTTGAATGGACGTCACCGCTTTGATGACCGCTTCGCTGTCGTTTACGGCCGATGAAACCAGGGTGCCGGTTTGCCGCGGTTTGAAGATGTTCTTGATGCGAAGCGGCATCGATTTGTCCGCCAGCGGCGCAATCATTTTGGCGTGTAAAATTCTGGCCCCAAAATAAGCCAGTTCGGCGGCCTCACTGTAATTGAGTTCGGCGATGACATGAGCGTCGGGCGCTTCTCGCGGGTCGGCTGACATCATCCCATCCATATCGGTCCATATCCAGAGTTCGTCAGCGGCGATCAAGGCGCTTAGCACGGAGGCGGTGAAGTCGGTTCCGCCGCGCCCAAGCGTTGTCGTGGCGCCGGCTGCGGTTGCGCCGATATAACCCGTCACGACCGGGATCATGTTTCGCCGCACCATCGGCAGCAGCAGGTCGTCGACGCGCGCGGCTGTAAGCGCCAGGTTGGGGTTGGCGTTTCCGTGTACATCATCCGTAATCAGGAGTTCGGTGCCATCTACGGCGATGGCGCGGATATCGTTTTGGCGCAGCAGGGCGGCGATAATGCGCGCCGAAAGCCGTTCGCCAACGGCTACCACCGAGTCGCTTAAACTGGGGGAAAGTTCATCATTCAGGTGGTTTGCCACCTGCTGGCATTGATCCAGCATTTCGAACCATAATTGGTCGATGTCGGCTTGCAGCGCCTTGCGAGCCACCGCGTCCAATGGCAGCTGCTCGATCAGCGCGAGGTGCCGTGTTCGCAAGGTGGCGGCGATGCGGCGATAGCCGCGCCGATTGGACAGCCGGGCAAGATGGGCGGCTTCCAGCAGCATGTCGGTGACGCCTTCCAGCGCCGATGCCACAATCAGAATCCGATCCCAGCGCTTGGATTCGTGGATGATCATGCTCAAGACTTGGGTCAAGGCGGCAACTGTCCCGATGGACGTACCGCCCAATTTCATGGTTAACGTTCCCATGCGTTCCTCAATCACCGCGCCGATGCGGATTTCGGTCTGGCATCAATGGCGGCGGCGGTTAGCTCAACTTATCCTGCTGTCATTCTAGCAAGGTTCGCATTATTATGACAACTGTGATGTTGGGTTTTCTTGCAGTGTCCATATTGCTTTTGACTTGATTGTCGAGTAAAGTCACAGACGTTTGGCAATCCAGCAAACACCGCGAACCGGGATAAGGCCGCGCCTGTGGGCGGCCATGGTTAAAGGCAAATTCACTATGATTGAACAGCCAGTGGAACAAACCGCGCTTGTGGCAGGTGTCAGGTTTCAGAAAATCGGGAAGTTGTATCATTTTGATTTCTCGCGTTATCCTGATTTGCGAAAAGGCGACTTCGTTATTGTGGAGACGCTCCGCGGGCGCCAGATGGGTCAGGTGATGGGCTTCACCGCGCCCGATGAGAGTCGCCGCATACGCGAGATACTGCGCCCGGCCACAGCCCGCGACCTGGCGCTTCGTCAGCATTGGGAATCCCGGCAGGCAGAAGCCCTGCGCGCCTGCCATGAAACCGCTTCCAATATGCGCCGCCTGGCTGACGTCAAGTTCATTGAAGCGCAGTACAATTATGACGGCAGCGTCATCACCTTTCTTTTCAGCGCCGAGCAGAAAATGGATATGGCTGTGCTGCAAAAACGTTTGCAGCGAAAGTTTGAGGCCCGCATTGAAATGCGTCAGATTGGCCCGCGCGATGTCGCCAAATTGCTGGGCGGTTTTGGCGCCTGCGGCGAGACTCGCTGTTGCAGCACCTTTCTAACCGACTTCAGCCCCATTTCTATCAAAATGGCGAAAGCGCAGGGCATCTCATTGAATCCATCAGAAATCACCGGCATGTGCGGCCGCCTGCGCTGCTGCCTGGTCTATGAATATGAGCAGTATGTCGAGGCGCGTCGGCTGCTGCCGCGCCGTAACAAACGCATCGGCACTCCTCACGGGGAAGGCCGAGTGATTGACCAGCTGCCGCTCAAGGATGCGGTTTTGGTTGATGTCGGCGATGGCGCCCGGAAAGTAGTCGAACGCGAGGACATCATCCCATTGGAAGAATTCCGCCGGCTGGCGGAAAAAGCCAAAGCCCCCTGTGACAAGCACGGAGACGGCAGCTGCGACTGTGGCCGGCCGGTTGGACAGCGGCAGGCTGACATGGCCGCTGCCCGCCAAGCGCCGGCTCCGCCGGAAAAATCGGCGCCGGAAAAGTCAAGCCGCCGGCCGCCGCGGCGCTCGCGCGGCAAACCGGGCGGCGAGAATCGAAATCCGAAACGGCGCCGCAGCCGCCGGCGCGGCCGGCGCAGTGACCGCAGGGCAGATCCAAAAAAAGCGAAAACGGATACCAGTAAGAAGATGGACGAACTTGATGGCTGAAGAATTGAATGGACGGGCGAAACGGGTTCTGGGCGTCTTCGCCCATCCTGATGATCCTGAATTCTTCGCTGGGGCGACTTTTGCGAAGTGGGCGCTGGACGGCGCCGACATTACCTTTGTGATTGCGACCAGCGGCGATAAAGGCAGCGCCGATCCTAAGATGACCCCTGACCGACTGGCGCAAATTCGAGAACGGGAAGAACGAGAAGCAGCCGCGGTCCTGGGCGTTCGGCAGGTTGTCTTTCTGCGTTACCGGGACGGAGAATTGTTCCCTACCTTGGAGCTGCGGCGCGACATCACCCGCTTGATTCGGATGAAAAAGCCGGACATCGTGATGACGCTTGACCCGACTGTGTTTTGGTATGGGACCCGCGGCATCAATCATCCCGATCATCGGGCGATTGGGGCGGCGGCGCTTGAAGCTGTTTTCCCGACGGCGCGCGACCGCTTGAATTTTATTGAACTCGAGCGCGATGAGGGCTTGAAGCCGCACAAGACGATGACGGTGTATATCGCCGGCGCCGCCCATCCCACCCTGACGGTGGATGTTTCTAATGCCATTGAAACGCAAATCCGCTCGCTGCAGGCCCACAAAAGCCAGATTTCGGATATGGACAAAATGGCCGCGCGGATCCGCGAACGTTCACTCGACCCCAATTCTCCTCCAGAATACCCGCGTCATATCGAAAAATTTCGCGTCATTAACTTGAGGTAAATGAATGATGACCATTGATTTTATGGCTGAAGCCAAAGCAATGCGCGCCGAATTGATTGAACGCCGCCGCGATTTTCATCGACATCCCGAACTGGCTTTTGAAGAATTGAGAACCGCCGGCATTGTCGCCGATGAACTCGGCCAGCTTGGGCTCGAGGTGCAGACCGGGGTTGGCAAGACGGGCGTGGTTGGCATCCTGGAAGGGGCGGGGGATGGCCCCACCCTGCTATACCGCGCTGACATGGATGCGCTGCCTATCGAGGAAGAGAACAGCGCGGATTATGCTTCCAGCGAATCGGGCAAGATGCACGCCTGCGGTCACGATGGCCATACCGCGATTGCATTGGGCATCGCCAAGCTGCTGTCGAATCATCGCCGCCGCTTGAATGGCAGGGTCAAATTCGTTTTCCAACCGGCTGAAGAAGTTGGCGGCGGCGCGCTTGCCATGATTGAAGACGGGGCGCTGGAGTCGCCTTCACCCGACCGGGCCTTGGGCATTCATCTGTGGAATGACCTTGAGGTTGGCAAGGTAAGCGTGGTTTCTGGCCCGGTGATGTCGGGCGCGGGCATGTTTGAAATCACCGTCACGGGCAGAGGCGGGCATGGCGCTATGCCGCATCAGACAGCCGACCCCATCGTGTGCGCGGCGCAAATGATTACCGCCTTGCAGTCGATTGTCAGCCGCAATGCCGATCCTTTGGATACGGTGGTCTTGTCGATTGGGAAAATCGGCGGCGGCAGCGCCCGCAATGTAATCCCGCAGTCGGTGACGTTTGGCGGATCGTTTCGGATATTTCGCGAAGACACGCGGGCTATGGTCGCGGCGCGCATCCATGAAATCGCTGCCGGCACAGCGACGGCGATGGGCTGTCGAGCCGATGTGACGCTGGGGGCGGGCATTGGCGCGGTGGTCAATGATGATGAAGTGGCGGCGCATACGCGCGCCGTGTTCGCAAGCCTGGGCGATGTCGTATCGGCAGTTGAGCAGCCTTGGATGGCTTCCGAAGATGTGGGTTTGCTGATGGAGCGGAGTCCAAGCGCTTATTTGCTGGTTGGCTCGGCAAACCATGAACGCGAACTCGATTATCCCCATCATCATCCGCGTTTTGATTTCGACGAAGATGTCCTGCCCTTGAGCGTCGGGCTGATGTCGGCTGTGATTGCCGATTATTTACAGGCGGGCTGACCGATGCGCGCGGGCTTTCCCATTAGCTGGCTGGAATCCAACGGGTGGCTGGCGCTTTCGGGCGGCGCCGACCGGCGAAGTGAAATTCGCGCACAGGCTTTGAGCCGCGCCAATGCCGACGGGGCGATTGCCTATATTTCGCTGGCGGGCGATATGGGCGATGCGCTGATGGACGACCTGGCTGAACTGGGCGCCCCGACGGGATACCTTGTTGATTTGGCGGACAGCGACAACAATGCGATTCACGAACGGCTGCGCGCCGCCGGCATGATTGTGATTGAACCCGGCGAAGATATCCGCCAACTCAAGCGGCTGATGTCGCAAACGGTGGCGCATGCCCTAAAAGAAGCGCTGAACCACGGCGCGCTCATCCTGTTTGAGGGCTTGGCGGCGACTCTTGCCGGCGAATACATTGTACAGCCAAACGGCATGGCAAAGGGGCTGAAATTCGTCCGCAATGTTTATATCGCGTCCGATGTGAGCAGTGCGCTGGCAACTCAAGCCGCGCAAAAAGTCTATCTGGCGCAGCCTGAAGCGGCTTTGATTGCGATTGACCGCGGCGCGGCCTTGGTTTTGGGACCGAACCAGCATATAGAAACCTGGGGCCGGCCGCAGATCGTCTTTCGCTTGGGCAGCGAATCAGAAATGCTGGATCGCAGCGTTTAATGGAAGCAGGGGGATATGCCGATCACGATTTTAATTGGGGCGCAATGGGGCGATGAAGGCAAGGGGCGCGTCGCCGACTGGCTGGCGGCTTCGGCTGATATTGTGGCGCGGTATGCCGGCGGCGACAACGCCGGACATACGGTGGCTCTTGGCAATGAGGTCTACAAACTGCATCTGATTCCTGCCGGCGTTCTGCACAGCCATGTGGTGTCGGTCATGGGCAACGGCATGGTGATTAATCCGGTGAGCCTTGTCAGAGAAATCCAAGCCTTGCGGGCTCTCGGCATCGACATCAGCCCAAAACGTCTGGTGATCAGTTCGCGGGCGCATATCATTACACCAGCCCATATCGCCCTCGACAAAGCCAAGGAAATGGCGCTTGGCGATGCGAAAATCGGGACGACGCTGCGGGGAATTGGGCCGGCTTATCTTGACAAAACCGGCCGGACCGGCATCCGCGCCGGCGACATCCGGCTTGATATTGAAACTTTCGCCGAGCGTCTCATCGCCGCGATTGAAGCCGCCAATCCAGCGCTGATGCGGCAGGGCATGGCGGCGCTGAATCCGCGTGCCGCGGCCGCCGAATATCTGGATGCCGCCAGCTTTCTGCGCCCCTATATCAGAGATTCATCCGTCTATTTGCATCAAGCGCTAAAAGCCGGCAAGCGAATCATCTGCGAGGGCGCCCAAGGGACGCTGCTCGATCTTGACCATGGCAGCTATCCCTATGTCACGAGTTCCTCATCAAGCGCCGGCGGGGCATTAACCGGCTTGGGGGTCGGGCCTTTGTTCGTCGAGCGGGTTTTGGGCGTTGCCAAAGCCTTTAGCACCCGTGTGGGCGGCGGCGCCATGCCGACCGAATTAGAGGGCCCGGCCGCCGAAAGGCTGCGCGGGACGGGGGCGAATTTCTGGGATGAATTCGGCGCAACCACCGGGCGGCCGCGGCGCTGCGGCTGGCTGGATACTGTGATGCTGCGCTATGCCGTCAGCGTCAATGGATTGAGCGAGTTGATGCTGACCAAGCTGGATGTTTTGTCGGGGCTGGATGAGTTGAAGCTGGCGACAGCTTATGACCTGGATGGCAAACGCCGCGATTATCCGCCGGCGACGCATGAACAGCTTGAGCGCGCGGTTCCTGTTTATGAATCTTTGCCTGGCTGGCGCGAAGACCTAAGCCGCTGCCGGCGGTTTGAGGAGCTTCCCCCAGCGGCGCAAACCTATGTCCAGCGCGTTTCAGAATTGTGCGAAACGCCAATCCACAACGTAAGCGTCGGGCCAGCGCGCGACCAGCTTGTCATCAGGTCGGGTTTAGAACCGGCGCCGTTTCGTTCTCGGCCCGGCGGGCTTGCGACAGCTTGTGATGAATAGTACAATCAGGTCAGTTGTGACCGAATGAGGAGCTTGTGCATGAGACGGTTGAGCATCTTGGCGATCCTGTTCATTGTTTTGCTGGCGGGCGGCGCCATCACTTCCAACTTGCTGTCGTCGGATTTGGCAATTCAGCAGACCACCAATCCAAACGGGGACGCCTTGACCGCAACCCCCGACCAGGCGGCTGCCTTTATCCTGATTGTCGGCTTTATCATCATGAACGTGATTGGCGCCGGCTTGACCTTGGCCTTGGTCTTTTGGCTGCTGAATCATCAGGTGACTGCTGTTCGACAGGAAGCCGAAGCTCAATCTTGATGATCTTCCCAAGATGATGCGCCGGCTCTATTCCTCAAGTTTTGCGTCCGGATAGATTTTGTGATGCAGCAGAAACAAGGTCCGCGCTCCAACCTGTTCATTTCCCTGTCACTGGCGACGGCAGGGAGCACACTGGGTTTGATTGTGTTTGGGGCGGTTGTGCGCGTGACCGATTCCGGCTTGGGCTGTGGCAACGATTGGCCGCTGTGCAATGGCGCGGTCTTCCCGCCGCTTGACAATCTGGCTGCTTGGATTGAGTGGCTGCATCGTCTTTTCGCCCTCTTCATCGGCTTGCTGGGTTTAGTGACTCTGGCTGTCGCCTGGCGCACTTATCGAAACCGCGATGACCGCGTCTTGGCGATGACCCTTGCGGCGGCGGTCTTGTTTATGGTTCAAAGCGGGCTGGGCGCGCTGGCGGTTGTTATGGATTTGCCGCCCACCGTTGTGACCCTGCACCTTGGTGTCGCCATGCTGCTGCTGGCGGCGCTGCTGGCGGCGGCGGTCATCGCCTGGCATCAGCCAAAAACAGGCTGTCATGCCGATAGCGTCACCGCCTTGACCTACATCAATGCCGCGTTCACTTTGCTTATCATTTTGACGGGCGCATTGGTGCGCGGCAGCGGCGCCACCTTTGCCTGCACCGAATGGCCGCTGTGCGATAACGGCAGCCTGCTTCCCCTTGAGCAAGGGCAGCTGGCTCTGATTCACATGATTCACCGCTTTGCTGTCGGCGCGCAGGCGATTGCTGTCATCATACTTGTCTGGCAGGTCTTGCGAAATCGAGCCGATGCGCTGGTCAGGCAAATCGCCGTGGCCGCCGGATGCGCGTACCTGCTGCAAATGGGGACCGGCGCCATGTTTGTCATCAGCATCGCCAGTCCTGAATGGGGCGCAGCGCATGTCGGCTTGGCGGCGGCGGCCTGGGGCTTGCTGGTCATACTGGCGGTGGCCGAGACCTTGAATCATCGTCACTTCTCACAGAACAGGACGGAACCGGTATGGCAGCCATCCGCCGAAACCGACTTGGACTAGAAGATTCGCTGCGGGCATATCTCGAACTCACCAAACCGCGCATTGTGATTCTGCTCGTGTTGACTTGCGTGACCAGTATGATTGTGGCGGCGAATGCGATGCCATCTATGGATACTGTCATTTTTGTCATACTTGGCGGCGGGCTTTCGGCTGGGGGGGCAAGCGCGATCAACCAGTATCTTGATCGGGAAATGGATTCCAAAATGGCGCGGACTTCAAGGCGGCCCATTCCCTCTGGGCGCATCCAGCCAGCCAATGCCCTGCTGTTTGGTCTGGCTTTGGTCGCTTGGTCGGTGCTGATACTGGCGGTATTCGTGAATTGGCTTGCTGCCGCCCTCGCTTTTGCGGGCATGCTCTATTATGTGATTTTGTACACGGTCATCTTGAAGCGCAATACGGTGGTCAACATTTTGATTGGCGGCGGCGCTGGGGCGATGCCGGCGCTGGTTGGCTGGGCGGCGGCGGCCGGCTCGCTGGAGCCGCAGGCATTTATTTTGTTCGCGATTGTGTTTTATTGGACGCCGCCGCATTCATGGGCGCTGGCGATTATGGTCAACAAGGATTATGCCGCCGCCAATGTGCCCATGATGCCGGTGGCGCGCGGTGAACGAGTGACCCGTTATCAAATTCTCTGCTATTCGATCCAATTGCTGATTATCAGCTTGATTCCAGGTTTGCTGATATTGGTGCCGCAAGCGCCGCTCATGCTCGGCGGCTTCTATCTGCTGTCGGCGATTTTGCTGGGCATCGGCTTGGTCTGGCTGGCTGTTAAACTGATTCGCACAGCCGATAAAGCAGCCGCGCGCAAGGTCTACAAGTATTCGTCGGCTTATCTGGCGCTGCTGTTTTTGGCTATGATCGCCGACCGACTGCTGTTTTAGGGGAGCTTTCGGCGATGCAAAAAAAAACAAAGCCGAAACAGCCTCAAGCGGCGGTCATCTTGACCATCGCGCTGCTCGCTGCGGTCGCCTTCGCATTGGTGATCGCTTTTATCGTCAGCAGCGCCGCCGCGGATGATGTTTCCTCATCGGCGAGCGGGCAGTCCTACGCGGCTGAAGCCGCGGCGGCGCTTGAAGGTTCGGATGCTTTCATTGGCGAAGCGCTGATCGCCGACCAGGATTGCATCGCCTGTCATGTCCTTGGCGATGGCGCCGTCGCGCCGCTCTTCGCCGGTATCGCTGACCGTGCGGCTGAACAGCGGCCGCCGCTTTCGGCTGAACAGTATCTTTATGAAGCCATCATGTATCCAGGCGCCTATGTTTTGGAAGGATACGCCAATTCCATGCCCAATCATTACAGCCAGCGGCTGTCGCAGCAGGAGATCGGCCATATCATTGCCTATCTGCTGACGGCTGCCGACGAAGCCGGCGATTCCCAAAATTGAAGCTGTCTATCCCAGTCACCCTGATTTGTATTGAAGCGGCGGCTTATGAGTTTTGATGTATTCACGATTTCGGCATTGGTGGATGAATTTTCGCATACTCTGGTCGGCGGCCGCGTCCAGGACGTGATTGACGTTGATGAAATGGGGCTGGGGCTGGAAATTTATGCCCGTCGCCGCCGTCATTATCTGTACATGAGCGCCAATGCGACGCAGCCGCGCGTGCATTTGACAGATGCCAAACTGCGGCGCGGTTTAACCAAGCCGACCCAGCTTGGCCTGCTGCTGCGGCGCTATGTTAAAAACGGCGCCGTCGCACGCGTCAGCCAGCCGGCCTGGGAACGAGTGATGCACATCGACGTTGAGGGCGCAGAGGGAAACGCGACCGTGATTATCGAGCCGATGGCGCGCCGCGCCAATGTTCTGCTGGTGCGGGACGGCATCATACTGGACTGTCTGAAGCGAGTCGGCCCCGAAGAAAATCGCTATCGGCTTAGCCTGCCCAATCACGACTATGCGCCGCCGCCGCCTTTGCGCGGACGACTTGATCCGGCGCAGGTCACGGTTGACGATTTTCGCCGGCTTTTGGAGTCGGCGGACAAAAATCCGCTCAAACCCGGCGGGTATTGACGGGTCAGATTTTGGGCATGAGCCCCTTGCTGGCGAAAGAAATCGTCTTTGCGTCCACTGGCGCGCTGGATGCGAAAGTGATGGACACCGACGGCGCGGCGCTTTTCAGCGCATTTCAAGCCGTCGCCGCGCCGCTGCTGGACCGAGAATGGCAGCCGGGCATTGGCTTTCAAGACCATGCTGTCATTGAGTTCAGCGCTTTTCCATTGTCCTTTATCGAATGGCAGGCCGTCGATTCGATGAGCGGCGCCATCACCGGATACTTTGGCTCTATTGTCGGGACACCGGCTTATGATGAGGCGAAAAAGCCAGTGCAGGCGGCAATCAAAGAGACAAGAATCAAGCTCTCGTCCAAGCTGGCGTCTTTGCAGCGCGGGCTGAAAGACCGCGCCGAACTGGACCGGCTCAAACAGAGCGGCGAGCTTATTCTTGCCTATCAATACAGCCTCGGCGATGGACAGGAGGAATTCAAGGCGCAGTATGACCCAGCGGGCCCGGAGCTTGCCATCCGTTTGAACCCGGCGCTAAGCCCGCTTGAAAATGCACAGGATTATTTCCGCCAATACGAAAAAGCGAAGGCGGCCCGCCAAGCTGTGCCGCAGCTGATGGATGAGACGCAACTGGAGTTGGATTTTATTGAACAGCTGGAAACTGACCTAATCACGGCGGCGAATTGGGTCGAAATCGACGACGTGATTCAGACCTTGCAGGCGCGCGGTCATTGGCGAGGGAAAAGGCTCAAACGTTTGGGCGGGGGAGGGCGGCAAGGGCCATTGAAAGCGGTCAGCCGCGACGGATATGTGATTTGGATTGGGCGAAACAGCCGCCAAAACGAAAAAGTGACCTTTGCGACCGCCAGCAGCCAGGATATTTGGCTTCATGCGCGCGGTGTTCCGGGCGCTCATGTGGTGATCCGCTATGACGGCCGGCGCATCAAAGACGACCTGATTGCGGCCGCGGCGGCGGTCGCGGCGTACTATAGCCAGAAACGCGGTGAGAAGCGCGTCCTGGTCGATTATACGCGCGTCAAGCACGTCAAAGCGGTCAAGGGCGCGGGGCCGGGCATGGTCACCTATAAGCATGAACAAACCATCAGCGTGCGGCCGCGGGATGAAACGGCGCTGAAATAAGCCGCCCGATGCGCTAATCGGTCATCAGCCGGCCGCCTTACGGCGCTAAAACGCGGCGCGTTTCGTCCAAAACCTGGCTGATGGTGATTTCGGCGACGCAGGGATGATAGCGCAGATTATCACCGCGCCAATCCAGGATCCGGCAGGGGCGGCAGCCAATGCTGGAAGTCAGGACGGCATGACGGCGAGGGTTTCCCCAAGGGGCGAATTCGACCGGGTCGGCGGGCCCAAAGAGAGTCACCGTCGGCGTGGCGACGGCCGCCGCCAGGTGCATCGGCCCGCTGTCGGGCCCTAAGACGAGCAAGGCGCGCTTGTAAAGGGATGCCAGTTGACCGATGCGGGTCGATCCGGCAATGATGTAAGCCGGTTCCTTCATTTTTGCGGCGATGTCGCTGATGAGGGCCGCTTCTGGCGAACTGCCGGTAAAGATGATGGCGGCCGAAAATTGCGTGGAAATGATATCGGCGACCTTGGCCCACTTGTCCGCTGGCCACAGTTTGACGGCGGCGCCGGCGCCGGGATGAATGCAGATGAGGGGCTTGTCCGGGCTGATTCGCCATTCCGCTAGATACTTGTCGATGTATGCTTTGTCCTCTGGTTTGAGCGGATACGTCAATTTGATTTGCTCGGACTTGACGGCGCCGGTCCAGGGTTCAGCCAGGCGAAGGTTTTGTTTGACAGCGTGCTGATATTGATATTTCAGAGCCGTTGTCAAAAAAGGGGCGACATTCGGCAGGTCATACCCGATCCGTTCCCGAATGCCGGCAAAGCATGCCAGCATGGCGCCCCACCAGTGATCGCGGCGCATAATCACCGCGCTGCTGTAGCCGATTTGGCGGAGCGTTTGCGCCGACTTCGCCGCCAGCAGCCAAGGATTGCGCGCCGGCGAACTCGAATGACGTTGAAATCCGGGGAATTGCAGGGTCAGCGCCAGGTCAATCTCATCGTAATTGGACAGCAGGTCGGCTGCCCCCTGGCCGCATAATACATGGATGCCTATATCGGGACGTTTTCGTTTGATGGCTTGTATCGCTGGGGTGGACAGCAAGACGTCGCCAAGGTGGTCAGGGCGGATGATGAGCAGTCGCCGCGCCGGCGCGCTTTGCGCGAATACAGGCGCTTTGGAGATGACCGACAAGAGCCCGTCGCGAAGGCGATGCTTGAGCGAAGGCTGATGAAATGCCGCTGCCATCTGTTGGTTTCGTATGACGAGCGTCTCTCTATCCAATGCCGACATCCTGGTATGCTTGCAGCAGATTCGGAGCTAACGTCTGCCAGTCACAGCATCGGCTGACTTGCTGGCTGGCTTTTATTCCTGCCGTTTGCCGCCGCTTTTCGTCCTGTAGCAGGGATACAATGATTTGGGCAAAATCGGCTTCGCTGTCAGCGATCTCAATCGCTTGCTGAATGCTATGGCGCAGGCCGGCCGCTCCAAGCGAGGTAGAGACCACGGCGCATCCAGAGGCCATCGCCTCAAGAATTTTGAGCCGTGTGCCGCTGCCCATGCGAAGCGGCACGACAGCCAATGCGGCGGCGTGCAAATAGGGCTGCACTGAATCGACCCAGCCGGTGACTGTGATGTGATCTTTGGCGGCAAGCGCCTGGACGCGTCGATGTGGACTGCGCCCAACAATGACCAATTTGGCCCTTGGGCAGCGCCGCCGCACGCGCGGCAAAATCCTGGCGCTGAACCACTCCATCGCATCCACATTCGGGCGATAATCCATCTTGCCGGTGAAAACCAACTGATTCGCCGCGCGTTTGTGGTTAGCCGGCGGGCGATAGTCATCAACGAATATCCCATTGGGCACCACAGATGTCGGGGCGCCGCCGTACAAGTTCAAAAGACGCTGGTCGGCTTCGCTGGCTGAAATCACATGGTCGACGGTCTGGCAGATCCACTGTTCAAAACGTTTCAGACGTCTCGCTTGCACTGCCGAATAGACGGCTATGGGCAGCCGCCCAAGGCGCTGACGTTCAATGTCGAAAATCGCGTTTTGCAATGCGGCTTCGGCATTATAGGCATCATAAACCACGCGGGCGTTTTTTTTGCGCGCCAGGATAAGCGGTAAATAGCAGCCCAGTTCAATTCCCGAAAACTGGATCGCATCGAAAACGTTGTCCCGCAGCAGCTGCTTGAGTTCGCTTTCGAAGCATGCGCTCGCCAGCCGAAACTCGATATCCGCCTTGTTTGTGCTGATGAGCTTGACAAACCGCTTGAGTTTGCTGTGTTTTGGCGAGGCGGCGGTGTGGACTTGGCGGCAATGCTGAAACAAAGGATTGGTCAAGGGGTCAGGATCGAAGCGCGTCAAACTCAACAGAGTCAGGCTATAGCCGGCATCGCTCAAACTGCGAAGCAAGCCATAGCTGCGGATCGCGCCGCCCGATTCGCTTGGGAAAGGCAGATAAGGTGTCAGGAGCAGAATGTTCATCATTCATTTACCCCAGAACGGCGTCGTAGCTGTTTTGGATGATGCTGGCGGTTGTTTTCCATGAGAATCGCTTTGCCCGCTGAAGGCCGGCTTGAGATTGCAGCCGGCGCCAGCCCTCATCCACCAGCGCTTGTTTCAAGGCCTGGGAGATGGCGGGAGTGTCGCGCGGGTCAATCAGCAGGCCGACATCCCCCACAATTTCGGGCAGGGAGGCTGCATTGCTGACAATCGGCACGGCGCCGCAAGCCATCGCTTCCAGCGCCGGCAAGCCAAAGCCTTCATAAAACGAAGGCATGATCAAGGTCAGGGCATGATTGTAAAGTGCCGGCAGCTGGCTGTCGGCAACCTGGCGCCGGAAAATGACATGCCTGTTGATTCCAACATCGGCGAAGTCAGCCATCAAGGATTCAGTGTGCCAGCCGACGCGCCCGACGATAACGAGTTTAGGCGCTGTCGGCAGGTCAAGCAATAAGTCCCGATAAGCCTTTGCCAGCCCGACCAGGTTCTTGCGCGGCTCGATTGTGCCCAGGAACAGGATATATTCATTGGGCAGGCCCAGTGATTGGATGATGGGTTTGGTGACTTCAGGCGGCAGCGGCCGAAAGTGTTCATCCACGCCGAGCATGTGAACCGTGATTTTTTCTGGCGGCACATCCAAAATATCAATCAAATCCCGTTTGGTCGCTTCGCTGTCGGATAAAATATGGTCGGCGCGTTTCACCGAGGCTTTGATCTGTGCATTGTAATATCGGCGGCTGGCGGCGGTGATGTATTCTGGATAGTGAATAAAACTTAGGTCATGGACGGTAATGATATGCCGTTTGGCGCCGCGCAAGGGCGCGATGAAATCTGGGCTGTGCAGGAGATCAAGCTGATGTCGGAGCAGTTCAAGCGACAGGGCGGCGCGTTCCAAGAGATGGTGCGGCGGTGTCCAAAGTTTGGCTGAACGGAAGCGCTTCGCCAGCGCGGTTTTTGATTTTCGACTCTGAAACACGGTGAAATCATGTTTGGCGCCGAATGGTTCCAAATCAGCTATGATGCGCTTTATATATGTGGAAATGCCACCGATGCGATAGTGCGCGAGCCGTGCGTCAATGCCTATGCGTGCCATATTATTAGTATAGCGGTATCATGGTGGATATGCTATGGAAAACTCGCTTTGGAACAGAGGGCGATGATGGCGAAATACGATGTCGTGACCTTTGGCGAGACGATGATGCGCTTGACGCCGCCGGGATTCTTGCGTATCGAACAAACCGGCGCATTTGACATTTGGGTTGGCGGCGCTGAATCCAATACCGCCGTCGGGCTGGCGCGGCTGGGCTTGAAGGCCGCCTGGCTGTCGCGCTTGCCGGCTTCGCCGCTCGGTCGCTATATTCGCAATCGAATCCAGCAATATGGCGTCGATGTGAGTCATATCGTCTGGGCATCATCCGATGAGCGGCTTGGTATTTATTTTCACGAAAAGGCGCCGCCGCCGCGCGCCAGCCAGATCATCTATGACCGCAAAGATTCGGCAATGAGTCGAATGCAACCGCAAGACCTGCCCGCCGATTTGTTTGAAGCTGATGTCGCCAAACTGCTTCATGTCACCGGCATTACCCTGGCCATCAGTCAGCCGGCCAGGGCAACGGCGCATGAAGCCGGTCGACGGGCGAAAGCGGCTGGCTGGCTGATGAGCTTTGACACCAATTACCGCAGCGCGCTTTGGGGCGGCGCCGAAGCGGCCAAGGCATGTGATGATGTGATGTCGATGGCGGATGTGATCTTCTGTCCGATGAGCGACTTCCGGGTGATGTACGGTGATGAAAGGCCGGAGCAGGCGGTTGCATTGCTTGCCGAAAAATACCCGAACGCCCTGATTGTGATGACCTTGGGCAAAGACGGGGCCTTGGCGCGCGCGCCCGGCGGCGAACACCGGCGGCAGCCGGCGATTCTGGCGGGCGAGGTGGGGCGGATTGGCGGCGGCGACGCCTTTGCCGCCGGCTTCCTTTATGCCCGGCTGAAGCATAACGATATCGCGCTGGCGCTCAAATGGGGGGCGGCGATGTCAGCGCATAAATACACCATTCCCGGCGATCTGCCGCTGGTGGACTGTGATGAGGCGGCGGCGCTGGTGGAAGGCGCTCAAGGCGGCGGGCTGATACGTTAATGACCGTGTCATCCGCGGCTCCATCAGCTGGAAAACGCTGCCGCCATCCAATATAATTTTGTGATGATTGACATCATCGGAAGTCCCAGGTGACATGAAACCACCTAAAGAAGACCATCGCCATCCTTTTATTCGCCTGCTGAACTATGCTTCGGCTTACAAGCGCCGGATTGCGATTGCCACCTGCTATTCCGTGCTTGGAAAAATTTTCGATATTGCGCCGCCGGCGCTGATTGGCGTCGCCGTCGATATTGTAGTCGAGCAGCAGAACTCCCTGCTTGGGCGATTGGGGGTGGTCAATCCGGGCGCGCAACTCCTCATTTTGGGCATCGTGACCCTGATTGTTTGGATATTGGAATCGGTGTTTGAATATGCCCAGCGGGTCTACTGGCGCAATCTGGCGCAGTCAATGCAGCACGACCTGCGGGTGGATGCCTATGATCATGTTCAGCATCTTGAACTGGCTTATTTTGAAGATCAAAGCACTGGCGGGCTGATGTCGATCTTGAATGACGACATCAATCAGCTGGAGCGTTTTCTTGATGTTGGCGCCAATGATCTTGTGCAGGTATCGACCACAGTGATTGTGATTGGGGGGATTTTCTTCCTGATTGCGCCCAGTGTAGCCTGGATGGCGGCGATCCCCATCCCGATTGTGATTTGGGGCTCAATGAAATTTCAAAGGCTGCTTGCGCCCCGTTACCGCGATGTCCGCGAGCAGGTCAGCATGATTAATCATCAGCTTGCCAACAGCTTGAGCGGGATTGCGACCATCAAAAGTTTTACTGCCGAAGACTATGAAGTGGAGCGTCTTCGCGCCGAAAGCAGCGAGTACCTGGAGCGCAATCGGCGCGCCATTCGTTTGAGTTCGGCTTTTTCGCCTTTGATTCGGATGGTGATTGTCTGCGGTTTTATCGCGATCACCGTCGCCGGCGGTCAGTTGGTCTTCGACGGCGCGCTGGCGGTTGGCGCGTACAGCGTGCTGGTGTTTATGACCCAAAGGCTGCTTTGGCCGCTCACGCGGCTTGGCGAAACTTTTGACCTGTATCAGCGGGCGATGGCCTCGACCATTCGCATCCTTGATTTGATCAGTATTGAACGCCAAACCAACGATGGCGAAGTCGGCATGCCAGTTGCGGATGTCCAGGGAAGGATGCGGCTGGAAGCTGTGCAGTTCGCCTACAGCGACGGTCGAGAAGTCATCAAGGGACTTTCGCTCGATATTCCGGCTGGGGATACAGTCGCTATTGTCGGCGCCACCGGGGCCGGCAAAAGCACAGTCGTCAAGCTGCTGCTGCGTTATTATGATGTGACATCTGGCTGGGTTAGGCTTGACAGTTATGATTTGCGCGACCTGAAGCTGGAAGATATTCGCAGCGCGATAGGGCTGGTCAGCCAGGATGTCTTTCTCTTTCATGGCACCGTGCGCGAAAATATCGCCTATGGCGCTTTTGGCGCCGCCGATGATCTGGTGGTCGAGGCGGCGAAAATCGCCGAAGCGCATGACTTTATCATGGAACTGCCGCAGGGCTACGATACGATTGTTGGCGAGCGCGGGCAGAAGCTGTCCGGCGGCCAACGGCAAAGGCTGTCGATTGCGCGGGCGGTATTGAAAGACCCGCCGATTCTGATTCTCGATGAGGCCACCTCGTCGGTCGATAACGAAACCGAAGCCGCCATTCAACGTTCGCTGGAGCGCATCGTGGTGGGACGCACCACCATCGTGATTGCTCATCGCCTGTCCACCGTTCGCAATGCTGATATGATTTATGTTCTGCAAAACGGAGCGCTGAAAGAGAAGGGCGCCCACGAAGCCCTGGTGCATTTGGATGGATTGTATGCCGCCCTTTGGCGAGTTCAAACGGGAGAACGGATTCTGCTGCAAGCGGGCGATTAGCGCGCTTGGGCAAGTATTCGGTCGATGACTTCATATTCCGCCTCTGGAACATGATATGTGACATTCCCGACGGTATCAGGTACAATAGCTTCATCAGCGCAGATCGCCACTATGAAAGCAATAGTCGCGCAAAGTCGAAAAATTTGCCATTAGATACAATAGTCTGATATGGGGTGGGAAAATTTGCAGCAGCGAATGATAGCGATGTGGTCGGGACCGCGCAATATCTCAACTGCCATGATGCGCGCCTGGGGGAATCGCCGCGATACGGCTGTCATTGACGAACCCTTTTATGCCCATTATTTGCAGCAGACCGGCTGCGATCATCCTGGCGCCCAAGAAGTCATCGCAGCTTATGAAACCGATTGGCAGGCAGTTGTCGAGCGGCTGCTGGCTGGCGGCTCTGGCGGCAAGCCGATTGTCTATCAAAAGCACATGACGCACCACATGCTGGAGCATATTGACCGGTCATGGATACAGCAGGCGTCGAATTGTTTCCTGATACGCGACCCGCGCCGTATGATCCTGTCGTATGCCAAGGTTGTTCCTAATCCAACACTGGAGCAAATGGGGCTGGCGCAGCAAGTCGAGATTTTTGAGTATGTACGCGCGGTGACCGGAAAAATCCCGCCGGTGATCGAGTCGCGCGATGTGCTGCTTAATCCAGCAAAGACCCTGCGTCGGTTATGTGATAGGCTTGATCTTCCCTTTGATAAAGCCATGCTCCATTGGCCGGCAGGCCGACGGACAACCGATGGCATCTGGGGGAAACACTGGTATGCGAATGTCGAAAAATCGACCGGATTTATGCGCTACCATAAAGATGATACACAGCTGCCGCAACGCTTGCAGCCTTTGCTGGCTGAATGCCAAATCTATTATGATCAACTGGCGCAGCACGGCGACACCAGGAACACGGTATGAAGCAAGAATTTAATCCCAAGAACAAAGATATTCAGATTAACATCAACGGGACCTTGTATCATCGAGATGTCGCCGGGATAAGCCCCTTCGATTCGGCTGTTCAGGGGGGCGATGCGGTTTGGGAGGGGCTGCGTTTGTATCAAGGGCGGATTTTTAAGCTGATCCCCCACCTTGACCGCCTGCGTCATTCGGCTAAGGCGATGGCTTTTGCCCAGATTCCGTCGCATGCCGAGATCATTGCCGAAATCTGCAAAACCCTTGAGGCGAATCAGATGTTTGACGGGGTTCATATTCGGCTGACCTTGACGCGCGGTGTAAAATACACTAGCGGAATGGATACCAGGCTCAATGCCCAAGGCCCGACCTTAATCGTGCTGGCGGAACACAAGGCGCCGGTGTATGACAAGGGCGGTATACGGCTGATTACAGCCGGCATCAGGCGGATACCGCCGGACTGCGTCGATCAAAACATCCACTCATGCAACTTGATCAACTCGATCCTTGCCAAGATTCAAGCCAATGCCGCCGCCGCCGATGACGCATTGATGCTGGATTGTCAGGGCTATGTCGCCGAGACCAATGCGACCCATGTTTTTATTGTTCATCAGGGCGTGGTGATGACTCCACAGACGACGTCCTGCCCGGAAGGCATCACCCGCGCCACTGTGCTCGAAATATGCGAAAACCGCGCCATACCGCATCGGGTCAAGAATCTGTCGCTGACCGAAGTCTATCGGGCTGATGAAATGTTTTGCACCGGCACGATGGGCGAACTGGCGCCGGTCATCGACCTGGACGGCCGGCGAATCGGGAATGGCGCAGTCGGCGAGATGACCCGCCGATTGAGTGAGTTATTCCGCGAACGCACCAGGAATGAAGGGTATCCGGTGGTTGAAACATGGTCGCGCTAGCTTTCATCGCATCCATTAGATAAATGAGGAGCAGTGTCAAGATGTCAGATTTTTCGTTTGTTGGTAAACCGACGCCTCTCATTGATGGCGGGGCCAAGGTGACCGGTCATTTGAAGTATACAGCCGATCTGAAGCTGCCCGGCATGCTGCACGCGCGTTTTGTTATGAGCGCCTATGCCCACGCGAAAATCAAGGGCATCGACAAAGATGCGGCTTTGGCGGTTCCGGGTGTTGCTGCGGTCGTTACCGCCGCGGATCTGCCGCCACTGACGCCCTCGTCGCGGGCTCGGTTGATGTTAGCCCGCGAGCGAGTGATTTTTGTCGGGCATCCCATTGCGGTGGTATTGGCTGAAGATGAAGCTGCCGCTGCCGATGGCGCGGAATTGGTTGAGGTGGATTATGAACCGCTGGATGCGGTCACGACGATGGACGCGGCGATGGCGGCTGACGCCCCGCTGGTGTGGCCGACGGGCATTCCGACTGGCGCTGGGGACGAGGCGGCGCACGGCGCTGACTCTGGCGGCGACGGCGAAGCGGACGAAGAAGGGGTTTCTAATATCGCCGGCAGAACCAAGATGTCGCGCGGCGATGTTGAACGCGGCTTTGCCGAAGCTGATGTGGTTCTTGAGCGCACCTTTGAAACGCCTATGGTGCACCAGAGTTCTATCGAAACGCAAAGCTGGGTGGCGCAGCCTAATCCGATGACCGATGGCGTCACGATGTGGGGCAGCATACAGTCGCCCTTTGGCGTGCGTCTGGAAGTTGCCGATGTCTTAGGCGTCCCTGAATCCGATGTCAATGTTTATGGGATGCCAGTCGGTGGGGCATTCGGGGCGAAATTTGGATTATACGAGCCGTTGGTAGCTTTGATTGCTGTAACGGTGGGACGCCCGATCAGCCTTGTTCTGACGCGCGGCGAGGAACTGCTGACAACCAATCCGGCGCCGGCTCTGCGTTTTACTGGCAGGCTGGGCTTCAAGCGCGATGGCGCTTTGCTGGCGATGCAAGCCCATGTTACTGCCGACACCGGCATTTATCCAAGCGGACTCGGTGGTTTTGCCGCCTTCCAATTCGCGAATTTCTATCCGGTGCCGAATCTGCTGCTGGAGTCTGTGAATGTGATAACGTTCAAGCAGTCGGTTGGCGCTTATCGCGCGCCGACCTCGCCAACGGCCTTTATGGCGGTTGAAACCCTGTTTGATGAAGCTGCCGAGCGGCTTGGCATGGATCCGATTGAATTGCGCCTCAAGAATGCAGCCAAACCCGGCGACTTGATGCCCGATAATGATGAATTCCCGCCGATAGGGATGATTGAAACCCTGGAAGCCGTGCGCGAGCATCCGCTATGGCAAAACCGCGGCGAGTCGCGGAAGAATGGCCGCGGCGTTGGCGTCGCCATTGGCGGCTGGATGGGCGGGCTTGAGCCCGGCGCGGCCGTTTGCAAGCTCAATCGCGACGGCGTCTTGCAACTGCAGCTGGGTTCGGCTGATCTTTCCGGCACACCGACCTCGTTCTCCCTGCTGGCTGCGGAAGCCTATGGCGTCGATCCCGAACAGGTTCGCTTTGTCTACAGTGATACCGACAGTTCTCCGTATGCCGGCGGTGTGGGCGGCAGCAAGACCCTCTATACCTTGGGCAATGCGGTCATTCGCGCGGCGCGGGAGGCGCGGCGGCAGACGTTTGCCATTGCCGCCGAAGAATTTGAGGTTTCGGCTGAAGACCTTGAAATTGTCGCCGGCCGGGTACAGGTCAAAGGCTTCCCCGACCGCGCCATGGCGCTTGGTGAAATCGCTGGCAAGTCGATGACCTTTGACGGCAAATACGAACCGGTGCATGGCAGCGGCCGGCAAGCCGTGACCGACCGCGCGCCATCCTTTTCGGCTCAAATCGCCGAGGTTGAAGTAGACGAGGAGACGGGTGAGGTCAAGGTGATTAATCTGGCTGTGGTGCAGGAAGTCGGGCGCGCCATTAACCCCCTGGCGGTTGAAGGGCAGATGCAGGGCGGAGCCACCCAAGGCATCGGCTGGGCGCTTTATGAAGAAATGCGCTATGACGACGACGGACAGCTGCTTTCGGGTTCGTGGATGGATTATGCCATGCCGGATGCCATGCAGGCCGCGCCAATCCAAACCCAAATACTGGAGGTGCCCTCCGTCAGCGGGCCCTTTGGCGCCCGCGGCGTCGGCGAACCGCCGGTGATTCCAACGGTCGGCGCGATTGCGAATGCGGTTGCCCATGCCACCGGCGTCCGCTTAACGCAAACACCAATGACGGCTCCGCGCGTGCTGGCAGCGCTCAAACAACGTTAGGCAGGCGTTCTGGACTGTGATGACGGGCCCGCGATTGCGCGGGCTTGTCCATCTTGCTTATCTGCCGCCGTCAATGGATAGCGTCTGTCCCGTTATCCAGCCGGCATATTCAGAAGCGAAGAAAAGCACACCGTGGGCGATGTCTTCCGGCGAACCGAGTCGTTTAAGAGCGAGGTTGTTGACCAGCGCTTTTTGCCCCTGCTCACCATAGGATTCAAATTGTCGGATGGAGTTCGGATTGGAGAGAACGAATCCGGGGGCGATATTGTTGACAGTGATGTTCCATTCGCCCAGTTCGTGCGCCAGTTGACGCGTTAATCCAATTTGGGCGGCCTTTGCCGAAGCGTAAGCCTGAATCCCGGTGAGACTGACACCCAAACCGGCGCCGCTCGATATATTCACAATCCGTCCGCCGCCATTTGATTTCATACCGGGCGCGACGGCTTGTGCAAAGTAAAACGCCGCGCGGGTATTGACCTCAAATATGCTGTCCCAATCTTCTTCAGTAATGGCTTCAAGCGGCCTGCCAACTTGACCCAGCACGCCGCCGGCGTTGTTGACGAGGATGTCAGCTTTGCCATCCATATCGAGAATGCGGTCAACAAATGCGAATATCTGGCGGCGACTGCGGACATTGACGACCGCGACTTGGCATTTTCCGCCGGCTTTGACGCATTGCCGCCGCGTGTCCTCCAGTTCATCCCCTAGCACATCGCAAGCCCAGACCGAAGCGCCGCGCGCCGCGAATGCCAGGGCAATCGCGCGGCCAAAACCATGCGCCGCGCCGGTTACAATGACCGCCTTGCCGGTAAAGTCAATGTTCATACCCATTCTGCTTTCAATTCGTCCAGATTTGTTCGCGACTGTTCTCGTTTGCCGTCTTCAATCTCGTGTATCATCTCAATCCATCGTCTGGTGAATGGCATATCGTGTTTGGCCTTGTCGCCTTCGGACAGGATGATATCAAACATGGCGACTTCTGTTTTGCGCTTTCGAACTGCTAAATCGCGCCAGATTCCGCTGTGTGTCTTGGCTGACTGGCGATTGAAATCGACGAGGGAATCAAGCGATTCCTGCATTCGGGCAGCATCGCCTTCCAGAAAATATCGCGGCTCAAAGCCGTTGAACGAGCGCGGCTGGACGCCAATGCCGACTGCCAGTTGCAGTATTTCCTGCGCCGCCCGGATATAAAGCGGCCGATAATATGTATCCGCAAGGGCATCTGCAATCGATTCATGGGTAAGAGCCGTGATAAACAGCATCGCTCCATAGGCTTCCTTGCCCCACAAATATCCCCAAAGGTCGTCGGTGATCTTGGTATTCTCATCAAAATGGAGGAACAGCGCTTCCATTTGCCGCAGCCGCTTGGTGGCTGTTCCATCTAGTTCGCCAATGACAACCGCCCCGCGGCCGCCGAAGAAAATTTTGCCCGGCTCAAGGTAATCGGCGCCAAAGTTGACAAAAGCGCCAACAGTGCGCTCGCGTCCAACGATTTCCTGAATCATGATCTCATTCAGCCCGTTCTGCACCGACATCACAAAACCATCCGCCGCCAGCCAATCGGCAAGCGATTCAGTGGCTTCACGGGTATGCTGCGCCTTTGTGCACAGCAGAACCAGGCTGCATTCTGCATCTAACTGCTTTGGCGTTACGGCTTTGGCTTTGACGCTGAACGTTTCGATGGGACCGACAATGTGCAGCCCCGATTGGTTGATGGCGGCGACGTGTTCTTCAACGACATCGACAAACAATACGTCATGACCATTCCGAATCAGATAAGCGCCCAGTGTTCCGCCAATTGCGCCGGCTCCCCAGATGACAATTCGCATTTACAGCCTTCCCCTATTAGCGCCCGGATTTTGGACGCATTCCACCAATTGTGCCTGCATCCAGTTCATTTCAGCTGGTATTATAGCGCAATCGGGATGATATAAACCGGGAAGATGGACATATTGGTCAATTCAATTGACACTTGGCAGTGGATATGTTAAGATAATCGAAATCGTTGATATTGAAAGGAAGCATAATGGCTCTAGTTGAACAGCAACTCATTGGCGTCGTTTCGGATAATTCGGTCTTGACTGTAACGTCAGCGGCTGTGTCCATCATCAAAAACTTGCTTGAACAGCGTGACATTCCCAATCATGCCTTGCGTGTGTTTGTTACCGGCGGCGGCTGTTCGGGAATGCAGTATGGCATGGCATTTCAAGAAGATGCCGAAGCTGGCGATACGGTGGTGTCTATCGATGGCATTCGCCTGCTCATTGATGCCACCAGCATGATGTATCTGCATGGCGCAACCATAGATTACGTTGATTCGCTAATCGGCGGCGGCTTCCGTATTGACAATCCGAATGCGGTTTCAAGCTGTGGATGCGGGCACTCATTCAAATCATCGGATGACCCAAACGCGGAAAATGACGGCGGCTGCGGCACCTGCGGCAGTTACTAGCTGACCCGCTACCGGCGAATGGAATAGACAAGCAAGCCGACGATGCCAAAGCCGCCCAGCATAATGATGGGAAACAGGGGCGGCAGGTCGGCATTGCCGGCTGTCTCGCTGTTTGGCAAAGTAGCCGGCGTTGAAGCCAGGGCGAGGAAATTCGGCGGATAGGTGAAGGTTGGCAGAGCGGTCACAGCGACTGCTTCATTGATTTGCTCACGGGCTTCTACGGCTGTTGGCGCGCGGAGGATGCGCGCGTCGGCTGTAGCTGTTTCTTCTGCGCCCGCCGCAGCTTTGATGCCGGCTTGCGTTTCTTCAAAGCCGGCGGCTGATGCGCTGTTAAGTTCTGCCAACGTCTCAATCACTTGAATTTGATCGACATCGCCGGTAATTTCGACCAGTTCACCATATACCCAAGCTCTGCCATCTGGCGCGCGGTCATCCCCCAATTCATACCACTGGAAATATCGCCGCAGCGCCGGATATTGTGTGCCGAAAGCAATGGTTCCAAGCCGTTCGCTGTTAATATCCGGCGCGGCGCGTACATTCACATTGCCAGCCGATTCGCGCGCCTCCAGGATAGCTGGGCCCGGCGGAGTCAAGGTAAAGGTGGCGGTGACGGTCGGCGCAAACTGCTGAAGATTGAATGGGGTTGGCGTGAATAGATTAGCGGTAATCGGGGTTGGTGTTTGGCGAACCTGCGAGAATATGTGCATGGTTGGCGACAAAACAAATACCAGCGCAATCCAACAGCGAACCCGCCGCAATGCCGTACCCTTGCTCGATTGGACCCACATCCCGCTCACCATGATATTTCATTGATTTTGGTGTTTCTACCCTGTTCAGCGGCGACGCGCCGATTGTCCACCATATTCATTAGAAATCCCTGATATGCTTGGTTGGGCAGCCCAACTGCCTGCCAACCGCCCATGATAAAGGGTGGCATGACAGCAGTTGATGGACACTGAACGCAATCCGCTGGAATCCATTCGCCATTATATCGGCGGGCGATGTGCAAGTGAGTCGCGGTCGCATAGCCGCCAAAACAAGAGGCATACCCCAAAATATCTCCCGCTTCCACGATTTGCCCCAGCTGCAATGACTCGTCGCCGACAATGTGCAGGTAGAGTATCGTCCATCCGCTGCCTTCATTGCCGTCTTGATCCAAATCAATGACAATCACTCCATCCGCCATTCTGACGACCTCGCCCTTGGCGACGGATGTGGTCGGAAACCTGGCGGTATAGCAAAGGCCGCCGCTGCCTTCGTCCGGCGGCGAGAAATCCAATGCCGCCCATCCACTGCCTTGCCCCCAACCGCCATGAAAACCGCCGGTGAAGCGCCAAGTCTCTCCAGGCTGAAACGGCAGCGACAGCTGCGGCTGTGACAGGCTGGCTGGAATGGTCGGGACGTTATCATGCAGAGGATTTCCAAAATAAGCCGTGTAAGTCGCGTGAAAGCCGGCTTCGCTCACATCGTTTTTCCAGGCTTCAAAGGAACTTAGCCGCGAAAACACATATTGAAGCGCGACTGAACCGGCATTTAAGTCCGGATGATAAAGGAGTCGGCCGCCATCTGGAAAATCCAGGATCGTTTTGCCGCGATATTTCCAATCATAATAACCAAAATTAAGTTGATCCGCCAGCCAGGCGAGCTGATTGTAAAGCCCGGCGCGGTCAATGCCATAAGACTGTTCGGGGCTGATGAATGGATACAGCTGCCGTTCTTGCACAATATCAGCCTGTGACAGCCATCCGGCGCGGTATTCCAGGAGAGCCAGCAAAATGCGAGGGTCTACACTGTATTCCAGTGATACCCGCTCCACGATTTGGCTGGCAGACAGGATATCCGTTAGCGCCGACCCATTTGCCTGCCGCGTTGCAACCGGGATATTCAGTGAGCCGATGATGCCAGGGCGGGAACGGATGAAAGCCGCCGTATCAAATGATTGGGCGCTTGCCGAACGAACCAGCCTTGCATCGGACATGATTTGCGATGCAAGGGTATAGGTCACCGTGACCTGCGGCAGGTTGATGATCTGATTGACCTCAAGCAAATCCGGGTTTTCCAGATCATTGACCGCCAGAATCGATGCCAGCGAGACATCATACTGCGCCGCAATCTGCGATAAAGTATCCCCCCATTGGACAATATGCTGGGCAGAGCTTGTATCGGTGACAAGGGTAACGGCAGGCGCAGCGTCCGAACCGGCGGCTGGAGTTAGCTGCGGGAAGGCCGCCAAAGTCGGCGCTGAATGCTCATCTTGGGCGGGCGTGGAAGTAATGACGACAACCATCGGCTGACTGGGCGAACATCCGACAATGACCGCCGCCAAGATCAAATAAAACCCTATTCGCCAGCGCTTCACTTTTCCCCATCCGCCAAACTATCTTCAAGCAACGCTTGGGTGTCCTTGCAAAAGATTGTATACTAATCGGAATATCAAAATGATTATACACGCATAAGGAGTCGATGTATGGCTACAGCCGAAGAAATCAGGCGCTTGTTTCCTGGTATGGTCGCAAGGCTTATTCCGGGAAAGGCAGATGGCATAGATGCGACTATCCTGTTCGATTTGAGCGGTGACAACGGCGGTCGGTTCTGGATCAAGCTGGCTGATGGCGCGGCGGAATCGGGCGAAGGCGATGTGGAACAGCCCGCAATGACACTCAAAGCGCGCGCTGATGACTGGTTTGCAGTCTCGACCGGTCAAATGAATCCGATGCAGGCATTTATGACCGGCAGAATCAAAATTCTAGGCGATATGAGTTTGGCAATGAAAATGCAGACGATGTTCGAGCGATAGCTGTCACAAAAAAGCCGCCTGCGGCCGCTTTGGCTAATTGGTATGGGATTAGCCGTTGTCAAGATGAAAGTCAAACACAGGCCCGCTAAGGCTGAAGCTGGCGGCATCGAGCGCTTCGTCAATCATATCCGCCAGTTCCTCATCTTCCGTCGGTTCTTCCAAGCCTGATAAAATCTCGAAGGCGCGTTTGCCGCCAATCTCGCCCAAAGCCCAAATGGACATAAGCTGTATTTCGCGGTCATCGCTAAATGTCAACTCACTGATGCTGTCCAGGCTTGATTCAAGCTGAATCTCGCCGCAGGCGCGAACCGCCTCATAGACAAGCTCATTGTCCCGGCCCTCAAGCTCCTCTAACAGGATGTCCTGCCATTGGGCGTCGCAAGTGCGCCCCATAGCAAAGAGTGCGCTGGCTTTCAAGAGATGATTGTCTTGCTGGTATGCCGCCCGAATCAAATGGTCGGCGTCGGGATGATTGGAGTTGGCCAGGGCTTCAAGCGCGTGCCGCCGGACTTCAATCGATTCATTTGGACTGCTGTGCAGTTGGATGGCAAGCCGCTGCGCTTTGAGGGCGAGCGCCGCCGAGATTTCTCCATATTCACCCAGGAGAATGAATTTTCCCAAACCAATCAAAGCCCGCACCTTGACATGAGATGCCGGGTCCTCCTGTGCGAGCTTCAGAAATAATTGTATTGTTCCGGTTGAATGATCTTCCCACAAAAGGTCAACGGCGGCCGCCCGCACCAGGCTGCTTTCATCCTTGACGTTGAACCGGGCGATTTCGCGGTAACTTAGCTCAAAGCTGGTTTCGCTGGCTTCATTTAATGCCTGCAAAACCTTGTGTTTGTAGGTCGATGACAGTTTGAGCCATGTTGGTTCAAGCGTTTTGATATCTTGCCGCGGCAGGTCTGACAGCCCGTAGACCACCGCCGCGCCGACTGCACAGGCGGCCGAGCGGTCTCCTTGTTTCAGCGCGGCAACGACCGCCGGCAGGTCAGGCTTTTGCCGGCGCGGCGACTCGTCTTGAAAATCAATCGCTGACATCTTTGCCCTTTGATGCTTTATGAAATGCTGGGTGGATTGATGAGGTCATAAATCATAACCAGCACACCTAACACGAGCAGCGCCATAATCCCGATTTGGTGGATGCGCCCTTCTGTTTTCGGGTCAATCGGCTTGCCGCGAACCATTTCGATCAGCACGAAGACGATTCGTCCGCCGTCAAGCGCTGGAATGGGCAGCAGGTTGGTGATGCCGAGGAAAATACTGATGAGCGCAATGAAGTTTAACAGCAGGCCTGGCCCTTCTTGCAGACTGCGCTGAATGAATTCACCGCCAATTTTGCTGATTCCAATAATGCTTATCGGTCGGGCATCTTCACCGCTTAAGGACCCGTCCAGCAAGCGACCTGGAATTGAGGCAATCAACTTAAAGGTATTGGCGGTGGTCCGCAGGCTGTGCGCGGCGGCCGCGGATATATTTTGTGGGATCAATTCAGTCTTATAGCCAACATCAGCAAAACGGGTGCCATCTCCGATTCCGAATTGGGAGCGAATGGCGACGCCCATACGCCCGACGCCTTCAGGCGGATTGATGCGCGGTACAACGGTGATTTCAAGCTGTCGGCTGGCGCCATCTTCATATTGACGCCAAATAGTAAGCGGCATGGGGCGGCCTTCATAAGCGCGGGCTGCTTCTTCTAAAACCGCCGCCGGGCTGCCCGATGGCGGTATGGGCATACGATTGATATGCGAAACCAAATCGCCCGGCTCCATTCCAGCGTCAAATGCAGGCGATTCTTCTGCTACATCCACAATCTGAACCAATCCGGCGCGCTTGGCGAAGTTCGGACGAACCCGCACTTCATAAGCCTCGCCGGTTTCATTCCGAATAAGCGAGAATTGGATTTCCTCATCCTGATATTCTGCAAGCGCATCGTGAAATGCTGCGAAATCAGTGAATCGCTCGCCATTGATTTTTTCGATGGCATCGCCAGCCTGGACATCGGTTGCGGAAAACATGGAACCGTCCGGGATCATGACCACCTGACCCAGGCCGCCGACCACCACGGGCAGGCCAATCAGCGCGACAATAAAAAACAAAACCATCGCCATAACGAAGTTGGCGAATGCTCCCGACGCCATAAAGAAGATGCGCCCAAGCGGCGGCGCTTCGCTAACCGACATCATGTTTCTGTCGTCAATGCCGCGGTATCTTAATTCTTCGCGCTCGGTCATATACACGACGTCGTTCTTGTGGCGGTCCTGAATGGTCTCGCGGTCTCGTTTGACCTTGTCTTCGCCAGCGGGCCCGATCATGTCTTCACCCAATGGACGGACGAAACCGCCAAGCGGCAGCAGATTGATGGTAAATTCCGTTTCGCCCCACATGAAAAGCCGGCCAAGCCGCGGCGGGAAGCCAATGCCAAATTCAAGTACGTTAATGCCTACCAGCCTGGCCGCCAGGAAGTGCCCAAGCTCATGGATGATAACTGCCGGAATCAAGATGACTGCAAATGCAATCAAGGCTAAAACGATGTCATTGCCAAGGCCGGAAACTAGCATTGCTGATTACCTCACACTGGATTGACTATGCTTGACATTATAAGCGCTAAGGGATCGAAAACGCAAGCCAGTCCTATGCAAACGCAAAAAAGATATTTGACCGCTTTGCTTTTGGGCGGTGGCTTGGTATGATGAACAGGCTGTGTATGCCGAAAAGGATTAATGATAGCAGGTCGTCATTTCTATCTGGAGCGGGTGTATCCGCACTTGAATATCCCCTTGGCGGAATCGTATCCGCAGGTGAGCCTTGAGCCTTCGGATGTGCATCATGCGCTGGCGCATCATCCGCTTCTGATGTTAGTGGCGTTCACCGGCACCGGAAAAACGACTACCCTCAATCTGCTGCGGGATATGACAAAAACGGCGGCAGCTGCTGTGATACCGTCTCGCCGCGAAATTGCCGACTGGATTGCGATTCCGATGGCGCAAGCCATGTCGGGCGAGACGTTTCGACCGGTGCGAGACCGCGTGCAGCGCTTCCACTATACGCGGCTGTTTGCCGAGCAGGTCAGTGGGGGGATGGCCAAGGCATTTTCCTGGCTGTACCTTGCCGACGAGGTTCGGGGTCCGATTTTATCCGAGGGGATTCGCGGCGAAAACGAAATCCGCCATGCTTTGCGCTATTGTCCTCGCTGGCAGATTGTTGAACTGACAGTTCATCCGATTACTCGTTTGAAACGTTTGAGCGCGCGAAATCATAGCTTTGACCAGGCCGGCGAGATCGTGGACCTGTCATTTCTTCCTGATAAGTTCCAGGATGAAGCCCAAACGCTGCTAAAATCCGGGCAGATATCGCCAAAAGCATTGATGATTGTCCAAGCCGAGTCGGCCAATTATGGTCTGTATCCCTTTACGGCCGGCGATCCTTATCGGAACTATCATCGCATTCAGACCGACCATTGCAGTCCCAAGCAAGTCGCGGCGGCGGTCTGCGCCATGATGAAGGAAAGGGCCGATGCCAAGGATTAAAAAAATCACCAGCAGCCCCTATAGCATACCCTTGAAAGGCGCGTTGAAATGGGGACAGGTATATGAACTCAAGCGGTTGGAACATGTCTTGATTCGGGTTGAATTGTCAGATGGCGCGGTTGGCATTGCCGAAGCGGCGCCGCGTCCGATGATTTATGGCGAGACGCAGACGTCTATTATCGAGATTGTCGATAGACATTTGGCGCCGTTGCTGATGGGGCAAGCCGCCGATTCGATGGCGGCGGTGCAAGCATTATCAGCGCGTATGGAACTTATCAAGAATAACAACACTGCCAAAGGCGCGCTTGATATGGCTTTGCATCAGGCGGTCGCAAAGCATCAAGGCATGGCATTAGGCGAATATCTGGGGAGTTCGCGGCATCAGATTCAGCCAAGTTATATTGTGAGTACGGGAGCGGCGGCCGAGGTGCATACGGATGTAGAATGCGCTTATCATGCTGGAGTTCGCATTTTCAAAATCAAAATTGGCAAGGACATCCGACAGGAAACGGACACTATTCGACAGCTTGGGGCGCAGTTCCCGGCGGCGCGGTTTTATGTCGATGCCAACCAAACGCTGGCGGGGCAAAATGCGGCGGCTGTCTTAAACCGGCTGCTGGCGCTGGGTGTGCTTCACTGTGAAGAAGCCTTGCCGGTTCATCGCATCACTGCCCGGCGGCAGCTTCGCCAGCAGAGCCGAATGCCGCTGATTGCCGATGACTCCGCCTTCACGTATCATGACCTTGAACGCGAGCTTGAGTTTGACACCTTTGACATCCTCAATATCAAAACCGCGCGAACCGGTTTTTCTCAATCTATGCGGATGCTGGCTTTGTGTGCGCGGTACGGGAAAAGCGCCATGGTCGGCTCACAGGCAAGCTCTTTGCTGGGCTGTCTCCATGCAGCCATATTTGCCGGGCGAGCCGAGGTGGACTGTGCCAGTGAATGCAGTTTCTTCCTGAAAACGGATGCGGATCTTGCGCGGGCGCCTAAAATCGCTGACGGCTGGATGAGCCTGGACAGTGTGCAGAAGGCTATCGATCATCTCCAGCTTGAGCTTGAGTGATTTTTCATTGACTACAGCGCAACTTCTCATCTCCGGCTTAAAAGGGTCTATCGCTTGCTTTGGCTTTTCTAATACATTTTGTTCTTTGCAATTCGCCATGACTGTGTTCAAATCGTCAAGATGCAAACAAACCAGAGAAGCTGAAACATGAAGATAACCTTTCTCGGCGGCGCTGATGAAGTGGGCGCAAGCTGTTCCTTGATTGAAATTGCCGGCAAGCTCATCCTTGTCGATGCCGGCATTCGCATTTCTCCGCGAAGCAGCCGCGGGATTCAAAACAGCCAACTGCCCGATTTACAGCCCATCAGCGTCGTCGGCGGCCCTGATTTTATTCTGGTGACCCACGCGCATACCGACCATACCGGCGCCTTGCCGCTCATCCTTGAACAATATCCTCATGCTCCCGTGATCGCCACCCGCGCCACCCAAGCCTTAACCCGCGTGCTTCAACTGGATGCCCAGCGGATTATGAAAACCCGCCAGGAACAAGAGGGCGAACTGCCACTCTTTGATGAAATATCCGTCCAGCGGCTGATGGATGCTTTCCAAACCATTGAGTTTAACAAGCCGCTTAAACTTGATGAAGGCTTGCAGGTAACGTATTATACCGCCGGCCACATTGCTGGCGCCGCTCTGCTGGTCTTTGAGAGCCGCGAAGGCACCCTGGTGATTTCCGGTGATATTTCCAAATCCGAGCAGCGCACCGTCAAGAGCGTCGCCGTTCCGCCGATCAAAGCGGATGCCTTGATTTTGGAAAGCACCTATGGCGGCCGACTTCATGCCAATCGGGTGAGCGAAGAAAAGCGCCTGATGCAAACCTTGCGGCGCGTAACCAAACGCGGCGGCAAAGTCTTGATTCCAGCCTTTGCGCTGGGGCGGGCGCAGGAAGTGATTCAAATTATCCTGGCGCATCGCGACCAACTCAATGTCCCGGTGTATGTCGACGGGATGGTCCGCACCGTCTGCGATGCCTACCAGACCTTCAGCGATATCCTGCCGCCGCCGTGCCTGCGGATGGCAGGCGAAGATCACCTGTTCTTCCGCGCCAATATCCGCCCAATTCGAAGCTATCAGCATCGTCAGGAAATTGCCATGAGCAGCCAGCCTTTGGTTGTGGTCGCCAGCAGCGGTATGCTGACCGGCGGCGCTTCGGTGGCTTATGCGCGGCATTTCGCCCCTGATGAACGCAACGCTATTCTGATGACCGGCTATCAGGATGAAGAGGCGCCGGGACGTTTCTTGCAGCGCATGATGAAAGAACGGCAGGCTGGCGAAACGCCGACGCTCAATCTTGATAACGCCACCGTGAAAGTGTGTTGTCAGATTGACACCTATTCGCTGTCAGCCCATGCCGATGAGATGGAACTGCTTAGTTTTGCCGAAGCCCTCAAGGCGGAGGACATCATGCTCGTCCACGGTGATCCCGGCGCGCGCCACAGTCTGGCGACAGCATTGCGGCAGCGCGGCAAATCGGTTTCCACGCCGCGAATCGGACAAAGCAAAATCCTGAATTACAAAGCCAAGCCTTGGGCGGTAGGCGGGCTCAAGACTGGCAGCCAAACCGGCGCCATCGACTTGTTTCGCCTGTGGGAATCGCTGAAAGGGCAGGCTGGCAATTTCTTCAGTCTGCGCGAACTGGCGCAAATCTGGTGGGGCGCTGCCGACCGCATTGCCGAAATGCAGGCTGCGCTTGAAAGTGATAAAAATATCTATTTCACTCCCAGCTGGCGCAGCAAAAAAAGCTACACCGTTAAATCCGACGAACAGGTCAAGCGCAGCCAGCGCAGCCGCGCCATCATGCTGGCTAATCCGGATATTGTCGGCAAGCTGATTGTCATGCGAAACAGCAACGGGCAGGTGCGTCTGGGGGTGGTCCGGGAGGCTGCGATTGACAGCTTCACAGCGATTGTTCATCATCAGCGCGGCACCGCCCATCCGGCCGATGCCTTGCTCTGGGTGATTGGCGATTGGAAAAAAGCCAATGAAGAAAAAGGCGTGCGCGGCAATTTAGCCAATCTCATGCACCAGGCGCGCCGCTGCAAAGACATGCTGCTTCCCTTTAGCCGCCGCCAGCAGTTAGCGCAAGCCGGCAAGCCGGCGCTGCCCGAATCGCTTCTGCCGGATGTCTTGCCGGCTGGTGTGGATCGGCAGTTGGCGCTGACCGCCATTGTCGTCGCCTTGGGCGAAGATGGCGCCACGCTTGAACCTGAAGGACTGCTGTCACACCGCGCGTTCGAGCATGGCCCCATGGAACAGAACCAGGCGCGCGACCTCGTCATGCAGCTTATGCCGCCGGAGGCGCATCTGCGTAAAGTCGGGATGGACATTCATCGCAAACGTTTGATCCTGACCTTTGATTTCCCGGCGACGGCGCCCAACCGCTTCGGCAAACAGCTTGAACAGCTTGTCGAGCAGACTGGCTGGGACATTCACATCAAACCGGCAGTCAATCAGCTGGCGCTGGGCATTGCTGCCGAAGAGCTGTTGCCTGACGGGGTTTCGATTCAAAAAGGGCCCGCCTATCATCTGAACAAGGCGGAAGTCCATCTTGAACTGCGCCATATCAGCGATGCACAAGCCGAGGAGCTTCGCCGGCAGTATCGCAAAATCACCGGCTTTGATTTGATTATCAGCAATAAAATGTCCGGCCCAGACGCCGATGACCGGATAGCAGGCGCCGAGGGCTTGGGCGAGCGGATGGAAATCAACGCCGCCTATGGGCTGATACGTTCGCGCCTAAAAGGCAGCAGCCTCACCAGGACCAGCCTCCGACAAGGGCAAATTGCGCTTTCATTTATCTCGCCGCAAGTGGGAGAGCGACATATTGAACAAATCCGCGAACTGGCGCAAGAGACCGGCTATAGCTTGAGCATTCACCCGTATCCCAATCAGCATCTTATTTTGCAAATCGCCAATCGGCTGCTGCGTGAAAAAGGCTGGCGTACTGTCAAAGGCCCCGGCATTCGCGTCGACCGCGCCGAATTGACGGTCAAACTTGCCGACAAGGTTGAATCGGCTGAAATAGATGCCATCAATGAAACACTGCTGCAAGAAACAGGATTTAAGCTGGCTGTGGAAACATAAACCCAGACAGCCTCAAAGCAGGTTGTCCATCACAGCCAAAGGCGTCGCCGCCAGCAAGCCGGCGTCAACTGGCAAAACCACCCCGGAAATCCAGCGCGATTCATCACTGGCCAAAAAGACCGCCGCCCAGGCAACATCCCAGGCATCGCCTTCGGTCCCCAGCGGGCCCACCTTGCGCCGCCTTGCTCGCGTCTCCTCGTCCAGATGACGGACAAAGGCGCCGTGGATATGACCGGGCGCAATACAGTTCACGCGGATATTGTCGCGGCCATGATGCACGGCGGTCACCCGCGTCAGCTGCACCAGCCCGCCTTTGGCAACGGCATAGGGGACATTGCGCGAAAATCCAGCCCGCAAGCCGTCAATCGAAGCGATGTTGATGATAGAACCCCCGCCAGAGCCAGCCATCAGCGGGATCGCCTGCTTGCAGCTTAGCATGGCGCTTTTCAGGTTGACAGCCAGCGCATGGTCAAGTTCGGTCTCCTCGACTTCGGTGACCATGCCTAGGCCATAAGCAGCCACATTGTTGAACAAAATGTCCAGACCGCCGTAGCGATCTTGGCAGGCTGCAACCATCGCGCGGCAGTCGGCTTCGCGGCATACATCCGCTTGAAATACCGAAGCCGTGCCGCCCGCTTCTGTGATGACAGACAGAGTGGTTTCAGCCCGTTCCAGGTCGCGGTCAACCAGCAGAACTTTGGCGCCCTGCCGCGCAAATAATATCGCGGTCGCATCCCCGACCCCGGCCAGCGAACCGCTTGAGCCGGCGCCGCTGACGATAGCGATTTTGTCTTTCAGTCGCGCGTCACCCATGCAAGCTCCTCAATCCATAGTGGCGCCGCCGGCGACCGTAAAAGATACGCCGGTGATAAAATCAGACTGGTCGGATGCCAAAAAGGCGGCCATCCGGGCGATGTCTGCGGTTTGTCCAATGCGCCCCAGCGGGGTATTTCTGGAGGTCTCTTCAATCATCTGCTGGCGATAGGCATGGGGAGCGGTGTCAGCCGGCGCCAGCGCCGCCGCCATATCGTCAATCCGCTCGGTTGCAATCAATCCGGGGCAGATGGCATTAACGTTAATCCGATGCGGGCCCAACTCCAGCGCCAAGGCTTGCGTGAAGCCGCGCACAGCGAATTTGGAAGCGCAGTAAGCGGCAAAACGCGCCACGCCCTGTTTGCCAGCCGTGGAGGAGATATTGATGATCTTCCCGCCATGTCCCTGCGCCACCATCACCCGGGCAGCATCCCGACAGCACAAAAAAGTTCCCTTAACATTAACTGCCTGAACGAAGTCAAAAGCATCCTCTTCAAGCTCAACCACTGGAACGCGGTCTCTGCCGGCCGGAGCGCCGGCATTGTTGACCAAAATGTCAATCCGACCGAAATGCGCCACAGTTCGGTCAACCATGCGCTTGACCTCTTCGGCCTTGGATACATC
Organism: Phototrophicaceae bacterium; assembly: GCA_965203755.1. Taxonomy (GTDB): domain Bacteria; phylum Chloroflexota; class Anaerolineae; order Aggregatilineales; family Phototrophicaceae; genus UBA6055. The sequence goes on from OZ241910.1 coordinate 2,839,482, forward strand.
GGCAAAGACTGCCAGCGCCTCTTGACCCAAGGCCTTGATTTCAGCAGCGACAGCTGCCAGCCGGCTGCCGTTGGCTAGGTCATTCACCGCAACATGAGCGCCCTCTTGCGCCAAGCGCAGGGCAATGGCGCGGCCAATCCCGCCCTGGCCGCCAGCCCCAGTAACCAGCGCTGTTTTTCCCTCTAAATCATACATTTGTCCCCCAAAATCAATTTTAACGCAGGATTCGCTGGTCGCTCAAATCTTTGCCACCCAGTGTTTTGACCAGGCTCGCTTCGCGAACTTCGCGGATTTCCAATTCTGCCAGGCGGTTGACAATGTTATACTGCGTCGGCATATCTTTCCAACGCGCCGGCTGCCATTGCGCGCGGCCGGTTCCCAGCCAGCGCTCCTGAATCTTCTGATTGGGCGCGGCGGCTGGCGTTAAGACCGCATAGGCGCTGTCTGCCTGTCCCCATTCGCCCGTGCGCGGCATATATTTGTAATGCAGGAGTCCGTCGCCGGTCTGGCTTTGGATAAAATCGTCAATCTCCTCGTCCGATTGCTGCCGCAGGTCAGTTGCCTCAAGCTCCAGAAATTGGAAACCCAGCCAGCTTGCAGTCAGCCGATAGCCTCCGTTCAGGGCGATTGGCGGTGGCAGTTCGCAGTAGATTTTGGCAAAACCCAGTTCCTCGCGTCCGGTGATAATCGGGTCAGCCAAATTCTCCCATAAAACAGTCAAAAAACTGCCGCCGACGTCAGCCTCTTTGCCCTGAAAACGGGCTGGAAACGAAACTCCCAAGGTGTTGTAACCTCGGCCAGCCAGCCACTCAATCTCGGTCATATAACACGCTGCTATCGTCACCACCGGCTCGCCATCCAGGGCAAAACCCGGTGGGAGCAGCGCTTCCAGCTACGCCGAATTGCTTAGGAAGCTGACGGAAATCCGGGTGGTGCGAGGGCTGTCGCTGTTCTCAAATTGGCGGCCGTCGGGACCCTGTCGCGGACCGGCGCGCGGACCAAAGTGCGTCGGCATTCGATACATCCTGCCCGCTTGAAAATGATAAGGCATGGCGCCGCTCCCTTCTTATGGCTAAATCATGCTTCCTCGCCGTCGCCGACTGCGGCTAAGGGTGGGCTAAGGTGAATCAGGAGGTAGCCGACCAGTCCGTACAATGCCGCTACGGCCAGCAGAAAGCCATGCAGTAAAAATCCAATGGCGGTCGCTTTGGAGACAGGGTAGTCAGCGAATTGCGTCAGCCCAAACAGCCAGGCTCCTTCTATCGTGCCGAAGCCGCTAATTGAAGGCAGGGCAGCGCCAAACATCCCGATGCTAATGATGGTTATGACGATTGGCAGTTCGACATCCAACCCAAGCTCTCGCAGCAAAATATAATTGATCATGAAGGAGCTTGTATAGGTAAAACAACTGATGAACAGCGCCGATAAAAACAGGCGCGGGTGGCGAATGCGGTCAAATTCAGCGGCAAGTTCCAGTAGCTTGTCCTGAATGACTTTAATCCACCCGATGCGGTCTATGGTGAAGTGAGCGAGAAATCGCTGCAATATCCGCAGCAAGAGCCGAGTAAGGTCCCCAGCAAAATAAAGCCCAACGACAATAGCGGCAAAAGCAAGAACAATCACCAGGATTAGCTGGCTGCGCTGTTGGGCAAACTGCTCGCCGCCGAGGAAGAACCCGGTCGCAAAGACCATCACTATAATCAAAAATTCTAAAATCCGCGCTCCAAATAAACTGCTTACCCCTTCTTCCATCGAGTAATTCAGCCGTGAACGCAGCAAGACAATATAAGACAGTTCGCCCAGTCTATAAGGCACGATCCGCACCAGAAAATTATGATACAGCGTGATCGGGACGAGAAGCCGCAATGGAGTATCGCCTTTGTCCAGCAGGATGCGGAAACGAATGGCGCGGAAAAAGTTGAGCGCCAGATATGAAAACAGCGCCACTGACAGGCTCCAGAGCGATAGCTGTGGCAGCAGTTCGCTAAAGTCTTCCCACTTTACATTACGCAGCAGAAAGAACAGCAGGACAATCGTTAACAGCGCACTGACTGCTCGCCAGGCAAGCTGACGGCCCTTGTTTTCGGCTGAAGGCTGCTGCGATGATGTTTTGGTCATCCAGGCTCCAATTCTGTTAAGGCTGCTGCCAATAGGACAAATCACGGTCGAGCAGGGTACTCAATTTGTCAATCTCGGCTTCAAATTCGCCCGTGACTCGCTGCCGTATTTCAGGTGTTAAAGGCGAGCGCCGCTCATATTTGGTATAGGCGGCGATGACCCCCTTGACTGCCCGCGTTCGGTATGAATAAGGCACCAGCGAATGGGTCGTCGCCAAATAGGTCAGGCGGTCTTTCAGCAGCATCAGGGAAAAACCGCTGTCCACAATCAGCTTTTGCAGCCATTCCAGCCGCACGTTCTTGCTCGGATTGACAATATCAAAACTTGTCTCGAAGCGGCTGTTAACGTCCAGAAAGTCAAGCGCGGCGCGATAGATGCAGGCGGTATCGGATATAAAATCATCAAAAATAATCACCTGCACATGCTTCCGGCCAAAGGCGTCGAAATAGCGCCGTACCTGTTCGCAGTAACGCGCCATATCATAATAGAACAAGCCGGTGATGCAGTGAGCGGCGCGGCGGATGCGCTTGCCCTGCCGCCGTTCAGCCTGGGCTGCCAGCGCCGCTTCGAAGGTCTCGATTTGCTCATTGCCGCTGTAGCGAAACTGCGCCCACATGGAATACATCATATCCACCGGATTACGCAGCATGATGATGATTTTGGCGTTGGGGTCATAGGCATGGATTTCGGCGGCGGCGCGGCGGCTTGCCAAATACCAAGGCGAAGATTCTCCTATCCGCGCCTCGCCGCGAACATCCTGAAACAGCTTGAGATACTTTGCCGGATTATTGCGGAACTGCCTAAAGCGCGAGCCTTGCAAATCGGAGCCAAAATAGTGTGGTTCTTTATAAAAGGGCATAAAGACATCAGGATGACGCTGCAAGTATTCATGCAGCGCCGTTGTGCCGCATTTGGGTGCGCCGACAATAAAAAAATTCGGCCGAGCTTTGCCGGCCAAAGTACGCGTACAGGATGTGGTCTGCCGGCGCTCCACAGCGGCTTGAGCAATCTCCTGATTCGACATGCCAAGATGATAGCATAAATCACCGCGGTGGGTAGGCTGTGGCATCATAAAATCTAAACCTGTCACAGTCTGCGCTGCCGGCTTGCAGCAGCATGCCATCTTGGAATATGGTATGCTATAGGCACCGGCTAGCCTTTTTGGAGTTGGATATGTCAAAGAAAAAGCAAACTATGCCCGAAAAAGCCAAACGTCTCAACAAAAGACTCTATGAAAAAGAACTTGCGCGGCTGCAATTTGAACTGGTGAAGTGGCAGTATTGGATTAAACAGCATGGCATGCGGGTGATGATTACCTTTGATGGCCGTGACGCCGCCGGCAAAGGCGGCACCATCAAGCGCATTATTGAACCGCTCCAGCCGCGCGATATCCGCCTGGTCGCGCTTGGCAAACCGTCTGACCGCGAACAGACCCAATGGTATTTTCAGCGCTATGTTTCCCATTTGCCGGCCGCCGGTGAAATCGTCTTGTTTGACCGCAGTTGGTATAACCGCGCCACGGTTGAACGGGTGATGGGATTCTGCACCGACCGACAATACTGGGATTTTCTGCGCGATGCCCCCAACTTTGAACGTCTGTTGATTCATGATGGCATTATCCTGCTAAAATACTGGCTGTCGGTCGATGATGACGAGCAGGAGCGCCGCTTTCAAGAACGCGCCAGCAACCCGATGCGGCGCTGGAAACTCAGCCCGATTGATATCGAATCGCGCAATCGCTGGGTTCAGTATTCCAAAGCCAAAGACCTGATGATTGAACATACCGATATCCCCGAATCTCGCTGGCGGCAGATTAATTCCAATGACAAACGCCGCACCCGTCTGAATGTCATTCGCGATATTTTGGGCGCCATTCCATACCAGGATGTCATCCTGCCAGGCCCTATGAAGCTGCCGGAACTGCCGCCGCGCAACGAGAATTACGCCCGCCCGCCGCGCGACTACCAATACATCATTCCAGATTATTATGCCGACAGTTAGCCGTCCGGCAGCGAAGCCGCTATTTTTTGCCGGTCAATAATTTCCTGCGGGTTTCGCGCCGTGCGATGGCTGGCAGGGTGGACGCGCTGGAATCCAGATAAGCTGCAATCGCCTGACGGTGCTGCTTGATGCCTTTGCGAAGCAGCCATGAAATCGCTTTGGCAATCAGCTTGTCTTTTTCGTGTTTGAGGCAGTCGATCAGTTGCAGCGCGAGGTTTAGAATGCGCGTATCGGCGGAACTGCTGATGGGCGCGGTCAGCAGCACCAAGGAGGCTCGCCGTTTGTTGATGTTCGCATCAGCCGCCAGCGATTTCAGAAAGACCCGCCAGGCATCCCAATCGGCAAGCAGTTCCCGGTCGCTGAAGATCGTCTGGCAAGCGCTGTCAACCTCGGCCCAACCCTCCAGCAGCCCCAGCCATTCATCCAGCTGGCGCAGCGGCAGCTGACGGCGGTACTTGGGAAATTTGACCAGCAGCGTCTGCGGCGCGCACCGTTCTTCATAAGATGTCCCGCGATAGAGACGGTCAATCAGAGCAGCCCAATCCGCATAAGTCATGTCCGGATGTTCGGCGATAAAATCCAGCATGATTTGACGGCGCTGGCTGTTCTTCAGTCCATGCCATCTGCGCCGGGCGCCCAGATGTTCCTGGCGCTGCTTCACTTGCCCGCGGCCGGGCTCCGCCTGCCGAAACTGTTCAACAAGAAAGTCATGATGCTCTTTGATGCGGTCTTCTTTTTCGCGGCTTCCAGGGGCTTCAATAGCCTGTTTTAGGGTCATTAAAGCAGCGATTTCAAAGAAATGTTGCGCCGCTTCAAAAATTCAAGCAAGCCGATCTTGTCGATGGTTTTGATTTCTTTGGCGGTCACTTTCACGCGCACCCAGCGGTCGAGTTCGGGTACATAAATGCGCTTGTTTTGCAGGTTCGGTTTGAACTGACGTTTGGTGGTATTAAAGGCTTTGCTTCGCGACTGACCGAAAAGCGGCTTGGTGCCTGTGATTTTGCGTTTGCCGGGCATGATAAAGCTCCCTTTTTATGTGACCTGGGCATTCTCGCAGCATACTGACAAAAGCTGCCAGCTAGCTGTAGCTAGTGCAAGCGCCGTATTATACACTATCACTCGCAAAAATCGAGACTGTTTCTTGGATTCTTGGATCGTGCGATTTTATCGCAGCGGCACAGCCATAAAAAAACAAACGCGCCCGCCAGTTCAGTCTGCGAATGACGCTCTGTCATCGGACTCTATTGGGGATGCGCCGGCGCTAGTCCAGCGCCTCAAAAATGGCTTCAATTTCAACCGCGAATCCCATAGGCAAAGAGGCGAATCCCAGAGCGCTGCGGGCGTGCAGTTCACCATCATACAATTCCCAGAACAATTCGGAGGCGCCGTTGATGACCAAATGCTGATCGGTGAAATCAGGCGTCGAATTGACCGCGCCCAGCAGTTTTCGCAGGCGCAGGCTGTTCAATGTCCTGGTCAGGGTATAGGCGGCTTGCAGCAGCTGCACGGCGCAGACGCGGGCGGCTTTCTGCCCTTCTTCCAGCGTGATGTCAGCGCCGAGCTTGCCTTGATAGCCGGTCGAAACATGCCCCGAAACATAAATCGTATTGCCAATGCGAGTCGCCGGCGCCAACGTGGCTGAAGGGGTGAAATCTTCAAGGTCGATGCCCATGGCTTTCGCTTTTTCATCAAGTGTCATTGGATTTTCTCCTTTGGGTCATCCAGGATTATAAGCCAATCCGCGCGCAAAACTATCCCCAAAGCCAGGCAGGCGGCGGTCATTCGCCGCGCATACGCGGGTCGAGGATGTCGCGCAGGCCGTCGCCGATGAAATTCAAGGCCATCACCAGACTGGCAATCGCCAAACCGGGAAACAGCCACATCCACCACTGGTCAAAAAAATCAATGCCGTTGCTCACCATCTGGCCCCATTCCGGCGAGGATGGTTCTGGCCCCAAGCCGATAAAACTCAAACTTGCGAAGACGATGATGGCGTTGCCGATATCCAAAGTCGTCAGAATCACGGCTGGGGCGATGCAGTTGGGCAGAATCGTGCGGAACAGAATATATGGGCCACCGGCGCCGACGCTGTGCGCCGCCTCGACGTATTCCTGCGCTTTGACTTCCAGCACCAGCCCGCGCATCACCCGCGCATAGCTGGGCCACCAGACGATGACTAGTGCCAAAACAGCATTCCTGATGTCTGGTCCCAACGCCGCCCTGATCGCCATTGCCAGGATGATGGTCGGAAAAGCCATGAACAGTTCGGTCACGCGCATGATCAGTTCGTCGATCAGCCCGCCGAAATAACCGGCCAGCGCGCCGGTTGCCGTCCCTATCAGGCTGCCAATGACAATCACCGCCAGACCGGCTGGTATGGTGGTTTGGGCGCCCCACAGCACGCGGCTGAAGATATCGCGTCCCAGTTCATCGGTCCCCATCAGATAGTTTGCATTAGGCGCTTGCAAGCGGTCGGCCAAACTTTGCTTCAAGGGGGAATAGGGCGAAATTACCGGCGCTGCCAGCATAATCCATAACCATATCACCACAACCACCAGGCCGATAATCACTAGTGGATTGCGGCGCAGGTGGTGCCGCGCCGCCTTGAGCTTGCTATGCCACCTGGATTCTGGGATCGATAAAGTAATAGAGGATGTCGACGACAAAATTCACTCCAACAGAAATAAAGCCAATCAGCAGGCATACACCCATAATCGCCGGGAGATCCTGGGAGGTGCTGGCGAGAAACATATAACGACCGATGCCGGGCCAAGCGAGAATCGACTCGATTAAAATTGACCCGACCAGAAAATTGCCATAGGACAGGCCGATGACGGTCACGACTGGAATCAGGGCATTCCGCAGGCTGTGAAAGCGAATCACATACCGTTCGCGGAAGCCCTTGGCGCGGGCGGTGCGGATATAATCTTGGTTCAGCACTTCCAACAGCGACGAGCGGGTAATCCGCGAAATAATGCCGCTGATGTACAGCGCCAAGGCCATGGCCGGCAGCATCAGATGCGAAACGGCATTGCGGAAGCTCTTCCAGTCGCCGTCCAGCAGGGCGTCAACCGTGAATAGGCCGGTCACCGTCGGCGGCGGGAACATTCTTACGTCCAGCCGCCCCGGGCCAGCCACCAAACCCCATTGGACATGCAGTAGCTCCAAGCCAATCAATGCCAGCAAAAACACGGGAAAGCTCAGGCCAATCAAGGCCGCCACCCGCGCCGCATAATCCAGCAGGCTGTCTTTCCAGACAGCCGAAATCAAACCCAGGCTCACGCCCAGGGCCGTGCCAAAGAGGATGCCCAGCGTCGCCAGTTCAATCGTCGCCGGCAAAAGGCGGCTGATGTCTTCGGCGACCGGCTTACGCGTCCTGATGGAAACGCCCATGTCGCCGCGCAGCAAATTGCCCAGATAGGTGAAATACTGCTCATGCACGGGTTTATCCAACCCCCACTTTTTGTGAAAAGCCTCAACCATCTCCTTGTTGTTCAAGGCGTTGGGCGGCAGATGGGCACTGGTGGGGTCGGCCGGCACCGCGTGAGCAAGGAGGAAGGCGACCACGGTAATACCCGGCAGAAGGGGAATGGCGAAGAGGGCGCGCCGAAGAAAATAGCGAAAGAAATTCATAAGCCCCAGTGTACCACAAACGCACAGCCCAAACAAAAACAGAGAGCCGAGACGGATCCCGACTCCCTGTCCTTTTCCGCAAATGAGAGCGCGGCGCTTATTCGGCGCGGCTCAAGATCGAAACATCCAAAGTCCATTGCGGATGGAAGATATAGCCTTTAATGTCGGCCAGATAAGCCGTCTGCATCTCCGGCACATTGAAGGGCGCGAAAGGTCCGCTCTGCTGATTGAACTCCTGCAGGGCGGCGAAAATTTCCAGTCGCGCTTCAGCGTCGCTGGTCGTCTTGGCGGCCGCAATCAAGTCCTGAATCTCCGGCGGCACATCCTCAAGCTGCCAGTTGTTGCGCTCGGTGGCGACCTTGCCGCCAGGCAGGAAGCTCAAGAAGTCGAGCGGGTCGAGCAGGTCAGGGCCCCACAGCCAATAGCCGACGCCATGCTCGCCGTTGCGATACTTCTCCAGCGCAATCTGCATCGCGCCCGGCGCCAGCGTCACGTTGATGCCGACTTCGGCCAGGTCGGCCTGGATCTTCTGGGCATTGGCGTTGAAGTTGACGCCGCCGAAGGTGAAGTCCGGATATTCCAACGTGAGGTCCAGGCCATCGGCATAGCCAGCTTCCGCCAGCAGTTCACGCGCTTTGTCGAGGTCGCGGCTGAAGGCGCGGTCTTCACCAAAGGCCGAGTACAGCCCGGTCCACATATTCGAGCCTGGCGTCACGCCGCCCCACAGTGTTTTGTAGCCTTCGTAATCCAGGGCATAGCGGACCGCTAGCTGTACCATCGGATCGCTGAAAGGGCCGCTGAACGACTCGTCCTGGTTCATAATGACAAAGTGGGTCACGGCGCTGATGCCGCGGTAAATCTCAATGTCATCGTTCCCTTCCAGCCCGGCGATTTGGTCGACGCTCAAATCGGTCGCCAGATCAATGTTACCGCTCTCCAGCGCCACTTTCTGTGTGGCGGCTTCTGGCATATTTTGGATAATCACACGATCAAAGTAAGGTTGTTCGCCCCAATAATTGTCGTTGCGAACCAGATCGACCCGTACCTCTCGTTCCCACGCTACCAAGATATAAGGCCCAGAGCCGGCCGAATTGCTGTTGAGGTAGTCTTCGGCCGTGTCGGTTTCCGCGGCGTCCATGGCATCGGTGCCGCCATTGGCGCGCACCACATCGGCGTTGGTGATGCTGAAAGCATAGCTGGTCAGTTCCGACAGGAAAGAGGGGCGGGCATTTTCCAGCGTGATCGATACGGTGTCATCGTCATGCGCCATCACCTCGACGATGTGGTTGGCGAGGAAGGACGGGTTGCCTTTGACATTCTGAAGCCGCTGAATGCTGAAGACGACATCATCGCTGGTGACATCATCACCATTGGAGAAAACGGCGTTCTCGTCCAGCGTGAAAGTATAGGTTGCGCCATCGTCAGAGATTTCCCAGCTGGAAGCTAGGGACGGCAGAATTTCGCTGGCGTCCTCATCAGGAAAGGTGACCAGCCGGTCATAGGTGACATGGTTGACAATGCTGGTGCTGTGTGTGAAGCCATTCGATGGATCCAGCGAATCGGTGGTTTCGCTATGACCAATCACCAGCGCCTTTTCGTCCTGCGCCGCCGCGCCAAAGACGCCCAGCAGCAAAACCAGCGCGGCAATCCAGCCAAGCCCACGTTGAAAGCGGTTCATAAAAACACTCCTTTACATATAAACAAAACGAAAAATTCTACAAAAAAGATTATAGCGCAAACAATGATGAACTGCAATAAAGCGCAGTATTTTGGTATTTTTACGACAGCCGACGCGGCGCAGCAGCTTCAGCCCGCGCCCACAAAATCCTTGACCTCGATATCGACAATCAGATCATCGCCGTCGACGAATATCGGATACGTTTTCACTCGAATGACAGGATTGACCAGACATTGACCGGTGGCGATGTCGAAGTCCCAGGCATGCCAGGGACAGCGCAGGATCTCGCCTTCGCTCTCAACCTCGATCCCTTGACATTGAAAATCCTGATGCCGGCCGCCTGCGAAAAGAGGCTATGAAGGCCGCATCTCGCCCAGCGAAGCCTCTCCCGGCTGGATAAACTCGGCGACCGGGCTTTCGATGCGCCCATAGGCATTCCATATTTTGAAACCCAGCAAAGCAAGCAGGTCCGCTGATGCCGCCGCCGCCACTTCGGCCGCCGTACCGGTTGTATAATTCTCTTGCGTTCGGAATTGCGGCGCGACAAAGGTCGATAATATCCCCAGCCGATTCTCGCGGCTTGTATTGGCGCCGGTGCCGTGCCAGATGCGGCCATCAAACAGCATGGCTGTCCCCGCCTTGCCCTCGGCGGCGATGCTCAAGACATCCCGGTCCCGGTTTTTATCGGGCCGCCGGCCGATGAGATGGCTGCGCGGCGCCAGGCGGGTGGCGCCGTTGGCTTCGGTAAAGTCATTCAGCATCCACATCACATTGACCACCACCGGCGGCGCAATCATCGCCGGATGCTCATCTTCGCGGTTGGATAGCTCGCGGGTTAATGAGCCGGCCGGAACTGGCGAGGGTTTGCGATGAATCGGTTCGGGCATCCACCATTGGTCGGTGTGCAGATTCATGGCGATGCCGCCGGGCTTGGCGATGTTGGCGCCGTAGCTGGAAAGCAGATAATCCTTCCCCAGCACATGTCCCACAACTGCCCGCATGTCCGGCTGCGCCAGCATATCGAGGAAGACCTGACCCTTGTTGACCAGCATCCACACCCGCTGATTGACGCCGCCCGCCTTTGCCGAAAACGCATCTCGCTTGATTCGTCCCTGGTCATCGGTGAAGTCACCCCATTGCTGTTTGGCTCCTCCGTCTTCAAAGGCGTGCCCGGCCTGCAGTTCAGCCACCGCTTGCTCTTGCAGGCGCTTTCGGGCGGCGGCAAGCTGCTCGGCGGGCATAGCATCGGGCAGCAGACAGTAACCAAACTCATCTATATCCGATTTCGCCGTTTCAAGGTCTGCCGTTGGCTTTGGCAGCTCTTCATAAGACCAATTCAACATCCGCGCCTCCATCCAATGAATTAAACAACACAGGTTCTTTTGTTTCTTTAGCGCAACAGTGTATTGAGTTTTGCAAGCGCATCATTGAGAACCGAGTCAGGCGCTTTGGTTATGAATTCGACTTTGCGGACTCGCCAATCAACGCTCTTTTAGATGGTCTGCCAGCACAACACCATAAACATCGGGATTGTCATGCAGTGGAACTTCAAATGGATAATCCTTTTGGCGACCTGTTATAGGACAGCAAAAAGCCAATCCCGAACGACTGTTAAATAGTTCGCGCGATAAAACGAGAGCAGGACGACTGCCAGCTTGCTCGTGTCCTGCTTGAGGATCGAAATCTGCTCGGACTATATCCCCACGGTCTGGAATATAGGACACTATCAGACCTCATTGCCTACAGGCGGGCCAATATCCCATTCTTCGTGCCGATTTTCTGGAGTAATGCCAGCGACCAACTCTTCAAGCCCATAATAGAACTCCTGCACTGGAACAATGTGAAGCTGTCCGTCAACGGCTACAAGTTCCACTTCTCTGCCAAACTCCAGCCCGGTTTCTACTGCCAGCGCCTTTGGAATGCGTATCGCTCGGCTGTTGCCCCACTTCTGAACTTTTGCAAACATGGCTTGCTCTCTTTATGTAGATACATAATATCACACAATTGCCGTACAAGGCAAGTATATTTTTATAATTCGCTCACAAAACAACTCGCTTTTGGTAAAAGAGTTCATCAAATACACCCTCGCTAAAACCTAACCTGGTCCAGCCCCTTGAGTCCCAGCATTTGGCGAGCCTCATTCGGGCTTGCTATCGGTCGCCCCAATTCCCCAGCCAGCCGCACCGCTTTTTCGACCAGTTGGGCATTGGTTGCCAGGACATGGCGGCTAAGATACACATTGTCCTCTAAGCCAACCCGCACATGTCCGCCCATCGCGATAGCCAACACCGCCATCGAAAAGACATGACGCCCGACGCCAATCACCGACCACTGATAATTGTCCTTGCCAAAGAGGTCATTGGCGGTATCCACCATGTTGACCAGCGAACGCGCCGATGCGCCCAATCCGCCCAGAACGCCCAAGACAAACTGAATCCAGTAGGGCGGCTGCGCCAGGCCCTCGCGCTCCAAAAACTTCAGATTGTGAAGATGTCCTAAATCATAAGCCTCAAATTCCGGCACCGTGCCGCATTCCGCCATCGTCTTCGCAAAAACAGTCATGCTGCCAAAGGTATTGGGAAAGATATTGTCTATTGAATCTTCTAAAAATGCCTTTTCCCAATCAAAGCGCCACTCCTCATCTCGCAGCCTCTCGGCGACTTTATGCACCGAAAAGTTCATTGACCCCAGATTGAAAGACGCGACTTCGGGACGGAGCAGAGGAATCGGACGCAGGCGCTCCTGGGGTGTCATCGTCATGCCGCCGCCCGTGGTGATATTGACAATCAGATCGCTGCCGTCTTTAATTTTGCCGGCGATTTCCCGGAACAACTCCGGATCAGAATCCGGCCGGGCATCTTGCGGATTGCGTCCGTGAATATGAACGGCCGCCGCGCCGGCCGCGGCGCAGGCAAGAGCATCATTGGCGATTTCCGTCGGCGTCAGGGGCAGGTGCGGCGACTGCGCGGGGACAGTCACAGCGCCAGTCAATGCAGTCGTGATAATCAGTTTTTCCATAAGATTTGCATACCCAGGAACATGAAATAAAATAACATACGGCAAAGTTTAGTTGATTCGCAGCCGCCTGTCAAATAAATTAGCGCAGCAACGCGCCAATTTGGAAATTGGGACATCAAATTGTAGGCGAATCACAGCACACTTGGTACAATCACCGACGGTAAAATTTTATTTCTAAACTGCTGATTGAGAGACGTTATGTCTACAAAAATTGCCCTCATTGGGGCTGGCAGTATGGCGCGTCATCATCTGCCGCTGATGATCGAAAAAGGCGCCGATATACGCGTCATCTGCGAGCCATCCGCCAGTCATTATGAACTGACGTTGGCAAAGCTCGATGAGCTCAAGGCCCCGCCGCCGCCAAATGAACCCGATCTCGCCGGTCTGCTTGAACGGCACCGCGCCGAACTCGAAGCTGTATTTATCGTTACCCCCCATGCCCTTCATCACGACCAGGCAAAAATGTGCCTTGAAGCCGGTTTGGATGTCTTGCTGGAAAAACCGATGGTGATGAACGCGCAAGAAGCGTTAAGCCTGATAGAGACTCGCAATCGCACCGGCAGCTTGCTGGTAGTGGCCTTTCAGGGCGGTTTGTCGCCGCAGATCAACGAAGCCGCTCGCCTGATTGCCGCCGGTGAATTCGGTGAGCTTTTGACTGTCACCGGCATGGTCTGGCAAGGCTGGAAACAAGTCACGATTGGCGCCTGGCGGCAAGTTCCGGAAATCGCTGGCGGCGGCTTCCTCTTTGATACCGGCGCTCACATGATGAATACGGTCTGCACCCTGGTGGGCGAAGATTTCCAAACAGTCGCCGCCTGGACGGATAACCGCGGTACGCCAGTTGACATCAACGGCGTGGTAATGGGCCGCTTGCAATCGGGCGCGCTGGTGACCATCAATGGCTGCGGCGATGCCATGCCCGGCTTGGACTCCGAAATTTATATCAACTTGTCCCAAGGCTCGATCCGAACCGGCATTTATGGCGAACGTCTGTTGATCCGCCGCGCCGCTGACAAAGATTATATTGAAGCCGACTACCTGCCCAAGATGCGCGGCGCCTGGGAGCAGTTTACACAGGTGCGCGCCGGCAAGATCGAAAATCCCTGCCCGCCCGAAGTCGGTCTGCGGATGGCGAAGCTCTGGGATGCCATTGTCGAATCCGCCAGCAAAGACGGACAGCCGGTGCCAACCTTGGCCAGCTGAACCAGATTGACTGAAGCACTGTTATTCTTATCACAACCAATGGAGGAAATGCAATGAAAACAGCAACCGGCAGCTTCCCGCTCGGATGGCGCCGCCGCAGCTTCGGCTGGGAACAAGACCTCGGCGGCATGATTGAGTGGGCGCAAGAAAACCATCTGGAGGTCATTGACCTCGGACCCGACAGCGACACAACTGCCAAGCCAGTGATTGATGCTGGGCTGCGCGTCGGCACGGCTGATTTGACCGTCTGGGGTGAGATGATGTCTCCCGATGCTGGCAAACGCCGGGCTGCCATTGCCAAAAATGCTGACTATATTCAGACCTGTGCCGCGGTTGGTGTCAAAACCTTCTTTATCTGCATGATTCCCGAAGACCCATCGCGCGAACGAGCCGAAAACTTCGGGTACATGGTCGAAAGCTACGGCGAACTGCGCTCGACCTTTGAAGCGAATGATGCTTATCTGGTGATTGAAGGCTGGCCGGGGCCTGGTTCCCTGGTTTGCACTCCCGAAACCTACCGCGCCTTTATTGAACAAATCGGCTCGGCCAACATGGGCGTCAACTATGACCCCTCGCATCTGGTTCGGATGGGCATTGACCCCATTCGTTTCCTGAAAGAATTTGTCGGGCATGTCTTTCATGTGCATGGCAAAGACTGCATGATTATCGACGAAAACCTGTATCAGTATGGCGACCTGCAACCGGCGACCTTCACTTCTGCGTACAAATACGGCGGTATGAACTGGCGCTACACCATCCCCGGGCACGGAGTTTCCGATTGGAAAATCATCCTCGGCATCCTGCGCGACAGTCACTATGCCGGCTGCGTCAGCATTGAACTGGAAGACCATTATTATGACGATACCGAATACGAGCAGAAGCAAGGTATCCTGCAAGGCGTGAAATTCCTCGCTGGCTCCTGATTGACGGTCGCGCCCATTCAAAATCACAAGCGGGACAGGCAGCTGTCTAGCCCTTTTTCACTGCACAAAGCAATGAATTTTATTTTTCACAAACGAGAAGAGGTTGATGATGAAACGCGTTGGTGTAGTCGGTCTGGGCAATATGGGCATGGGAATGGCAAAAAACCTGATTCAGGCTGGATTTCCGTTGGCCGGCTTTGATTTGCGACCGGAGCGGGTTGATATCCTGGCGCAGCTGGGCGGCGAGCCTGCCGATAGCTTGAGCAGCCTGGCACGGGCGGCCGAGGTTGTTTTTGTGATGGTTTTGAATGGCAGGCAGACGTTTGATGTGGTTGCCGGAGACAAGGGGCTGATGCACACACTGCAAGCGGGCGCTACGGTCATCGTGACCGCCACGATTGAACCGGCTGAAATGCGCGCGCTTGCGGCGGCGCTTGCGGGTAGAAGCATCCACCTGATCGACAGCCCGGTGAGCGGCGGCAAAGCTGGCGCCGATGCCGGCAGCCTGACGATGATGGTGGCTGCCAGCCCGCCGGTCTTTGATGCCAATCAAGATGTTTTTGATGCGGTTGGCGGGCAAATTTTCCACGTGGGCGAAGCGGTTGGCATGGGGCAAACCGTGAAAGCCGCGCTTCAGGCATTGATCGGTGTAACCTTTGTCGGCATTTTCGAGTCTCTTGCGCTCGGCGCCAAAGCCGGCATTCAAGGAGAGACGCTTTACGAGGTTTTCGCCAGCACCCACATTGGCAATACTCCCTTCTTCAAGAACTGTGTCAAACTGATTATGGAACGGCGGTTCAAAGATACCGGCAGCCACATCGGCACCATGTATAAAGACCTTGGGATTACGATGGCAATGGCGCGCGAGAACCGGATGCCTCTCTTTGCCACCAGCACCGCCTATGAATTGTTTCAGGCTGGCATCGCGCTCTTTCCCGAAGAAGACAACTGGGCGATTGTCAAGTTCCTGGAGCAAATCTCCCATACAGAAGTCACTTGGTAAATCAGCCGGCGGGAGCGAAGAGGCGTTCTCCTCGCACAAAATAACAGCCCCGCTGCTTGTGCCGGCTTATTAAAAAGCAAGAGGACAGCAACATGGCGAAACTGGGCGTGATTACAGATGGAATCAGCCGCGAATTTGAACATGCGCTGAATGTTATGAATGAATTTGGTTTGACCCAGGCCGAATTGCAATACCTTTGGGACAAAGAAGCTGGCGATTTAGATGACGGGCAAATGGATCGGGTTCAGCGGTTGGTCAAGGCGCACGTTGTCGAAGTTTCGTGTATTTCGCGGCATCTGTTTGGCGGACTGCCGCTCGGCAGCCTGAACGCCAATGCACCCGTCTATTTGCAGCATATCAATGCCCTCAAGCGCTGTATTGTTATGGCGAAGACGCTTGACTGCTCCTTGGTGCGCGTGATGGGCTTTCGCAAAGAAATGATTTTGTTTGGCAGCCATGGCGCCGAACAATGGAACGTCGCTGTCGGCGCTTGGGATCAACTGCTCAAGCTGATCGCGCCGGCGGTTCAGATGGCTGAAGATGCTGACATCACCCTGGTGGTCGAGACCGGCAACAATGCCATGATTACATCGGCTTATCTGGCGCGCAAGCTAATTGACGAACTGGGGACAAAACGGCTGAAAGCGCTGTGGGATCCGGCAAACAGCCTATATTGTGCCGAAGTTCCCTTTCCCGATGGCTATGATGCGCTGCGCGGCGGCTGCCTGGGGCATATACACATCAAGGATGTCACCGTCGATATCCCCAAAGCAACGGTCACCTGCCGCCCGCTCAATAGCGGCGATATGTCACCTTATCTGACGAAAATCGCGGCGGCGCTTCATGCCGACGGATACCCAGGGAGTATCTCGCTGGAGTCGGTGTATCGTCCCCTTGGCGGCGCTTTCGAGGACGGCTTCCGCGCCTCTGTCAACAGCTTTAAGCAGATATTTGCCTGACACTGAACAAAATACAGCCTCCTTGCGCTATAATGGAATGGTGAACACAGTCAGCCAATAGTTTCTACAAAGGAGATATGATGGCAATCGCAAAAAAAGCGTTTGGACGCACTGGGCATCAGAGTACCCGTTTGCTGTTTGGCGCGGCGGCATTTGGGGATGTCACCCAGGACGAAGCCGACCAGACGATGGAGCTTCTTATTGAGCATGGCATCAATCACATTGACACCGCCGCCAGTTATGGCGAATCGGAATTGCGCTTGGGTCCATGGATGGAAAAATATCGCCAGGACTTTTTTCTGGCTACCAAAACGGGCGAACGCAGCTATGACCGGGCGAAAGCCGAATTTGAGCGCTCATTGCAGCGCTTGCGGGTCAGCGAAGTGGACCTGATTCAACTGCATTGCCTCGTCGGGGAAGAGGAATGGGAAGTGGCCATGGGTCCCGATGGCGCGCTGAAGTATTTACAGGAAGCGCGGGAACAGGGCTTGGTCAAATATATCGGTGTGACCGGACATGATGTCGCCATCGCTCGGATGCACCAAAAAAGCCTCAATCATTTTGATTTTGATTCGGCATTGCTGCCCTATAACTATCTGATGATGCAAAACGCGACCTATCGCGCCGGCTTTGAAGAGGTGGCGCGGCGGTGCAAGCAGAGCAACTGCGCCATCCAGACCATCAAGTCCATTACCCGCCGTCCCTATCCCGCCCAACAGCGCAGTCACAGCACCTGGTATCAACCCCTGACCGACCAAGAAAGCATTGACAAAGCCGTCCATTGGGTCTTGGGCAATGAGGATGTCTTCCTCAATACCGTCGGCGATATCACCTTGCTGCCGAAGGTGCTGGACGCCGCGCAGCGCTTTACCAAACGTACGTCCGATGATGTCATGCAGGCTATGGCCGCCGAATGGCAGATGGAGCCGCTGTTTGTGTAAGCGCCTCTTGCAGGGTGGGTTTGTTCTCACCCTGTGCCTGTTTTCTCAACACGATTGACATTGGCAATAATCGCGCGAATTCTGTCTGCCGAGGCAGCCAGCATGTCTTCACCATTGATGCTCTAGTCCTGGCTGGATTCAATATACATACCCGTCAGCATCGCTGTCAAATCAATGCCCTCGTCCAGTTCTTCCCAGTAGATGCTAAGGCCGAGCAGTTCATAGTTTTGCCGTTGTGCATCACTCGCAGTTTCCAGCCACGGAGAATGACTCAAGGGAATTCCGATCATCCGGCCATCGGCCAAAGCCACTATAACATGCTCGTCTGTAAAAGTCACCTCTTGGGCCTCGCTGCGTTTTTCGTGAACAAATGGCATCAGCGTCATCCAAATACCTCCTTACTCATCATCCTCTTTGACCTCACTGGGTCCATAAATCTGTTCCCATTCCCTGCGAATCAATGCTTCATGTTCATCAAGCAACACCAAAATCTTGCGTATCTCTCGGCTTGTAAAACCTCTATTTTCACTGATTTCAATAGGATTCAAGGCGACTCGCACCCGCTTTTCACCTTTGAATACATGGACGTGAACGGGTAAATGATCCCGTGTATAGATGCGAACGTCATATCCATGCTGCCGCCGATGTAAGATCGTAACCATAGCTTATTCATCTGCCTACCCTAAGTATATGTAAGAGGATAAGATTTTACTACTGAATATATTAAGCAACTGCGTTTGCTGTTCTCTTATAATCGCAATCGTCTTGCCAATCATCGGTGACTTCAAAGCGGCAAGTCATTAATCATCTTGATCAGGGATAGGGAATAAGCTCAACCTGTGGCAAAAACCCCCGCATATCCGTCACATCATAAGCAGCCGTCCCCGGTTGTTGGCAGACGGCTGCCGCCGTCGCTATCCCCAGACGCAGGCCGTCTTCAATCGTCTGACCATGATGGAGGGCATGTGCCAAGCCGGCCAGCACTGCATCACCGGCCCCGGCCGGGCTGCTTACTTCAACTGTAATTGCCGGGATGCGATAGCTTCGCCCTTTCAGAATCGCCAGCGCGCCGTCCGCTCCCAATGTGATGACGGGCTGCGTCCCATAGCGCTGCAATATCGCCTGTCCGGCGGCATAAACCGCTTCAATAGAGGACATCTCTCGACCAGTCAATGCCGCCAACTCATGCCGATTTGGTTTGATATAGGTGGGGCTGGCGGTCAATCCCACTTCCAAATTCGGCTGTGAAGCATCAAAGACAACCGGCACCTGTCGCTCCCGCGCCAGCCGAATCGCTTCGACATAATACTGCGGCGACATTCCGGGCGGCAGTGAACCACCGGTAATCACCACCGATGCCGATTTCAGCGCTTCAATATAACGCCGGCGCAGCGCATCCAGATGTGCATCGGCGACCGACATGGATGCCGTCGTAATCGTGGTATGTTCGCCGGCTGCCTCGTCTATAATCACCATGTTGATGCGGGTTTCACCGTCGACGGCGACAAAATCGGTTTCGACGCCAAACGTTTCCAGCATGGCTTTGACTTTTTCGCCAACCGCGCCAGCCGATAAACCCAGCGCCAGGCTGCTGATGCCCATCCGCCCCAGTATCCAGGCGGCATCCGTCGGCTTGCCTCCCATACTGTGATATGTTCGGGATGCCCGAATGGTGGTATTTGCCGCGAACTTAGGGATGAAAACCGTCAGATCGAGGGTGGTATTCGGCGTCAGCGAGACAATCATCGAGATTCATCTTCGCTGAAGCCGGCTATTGCCGCTTCCATTTGGGCGCGCTCCTGGCGCAGCATCGCGCTGGCGCCCAAATGCTGTGACATCATCAGCACATAGGCGTTGGTATCGAGTCGCTCGACCGCATCCAAAGCCGCCTCTAGATGTTTCCCGATTAAGAACAAGCCGTGCCAGGGGGCAATCGTACCGGCGGCATGATTGGCGATACGGGCTTCGCGTCCCTTCATGGTAGCGACAATGCGCTCACCCAGCTTGGGACTGTGCGCCGGGGCATACTCGATAGTGGGTGTGACTCCGAATTTGCGGGTCGCTTCCATCACCGGCGGCATGGCGGTATTGGCGCAGGCGAAGACCATCAGATTGCGCGGGTGGCAGTGGATGACAGCCCGTCCATACTCACCGCAGCTTTCATGCAAGCCAAAGTGGACGGCGCTTTCGCGGGTCAATTGGCCATCGCCCTGCAAAATTTCCCGCTTCTTGCTGACGACCAGCACATCCGCAGCCTCCAATTGCCATTGACGCAGATGACCGGCCAGGGTGGGCGACATGCAATAAACATCACCCACGCGCAAGCTGATATTGCCGCCGCCGGCGTCGGTCAAATGACGGTCAAACAGCATTCGTCCCACATAAGCCACCAAAGCGCGTCCCGCCTGCACCTCGTCCGTCATCACAGATTGGAGTCCCAACATTCGCATTGCTCCTGATTTTCCGACATAATCCTATTATAATGACAGGCCTTGCAATGACAATTATGGATAACAGCAAATAAAAGGGAACGAAAAGTATGCGCTTTGAATTTGCCACGGCAGCGCGGATTATTTTTGGCGACGGCAGCGTCAGCCAACTGCCGCAGTTTGCGGAGGGCAAGGGAAGGCGCGCCTTGGTGGTCACTGGCAGCCAGCCGAGCCGCGTCGGTGATTGCATCCAATCGCTGCGGAACGCCAGACTGCGGCACACGCTTTATCCGGTTGCCGGCGAGCCTGCCATTGATGTCGTCAATCAGGCAAAAGCGGCCGCTTTGTCAGCCGGTTGCGATTTAGTGATTGGCATTGGCGGCGGCAGCGTTTTGGACAGCGGCAAAGCCATCGCTGCCCTTATCCCGAACGAAGGCGAAGCCCTCGACTATCTGGAAGTCATTGGCAAAGGTCAAACACTGCGGCAAGCGCCCATCCCCTTTATCGCCGTGCCAACCACCGCCGGCACTGGCGCCGAAGTGACCAAAAACGCTGTGCTGACCTCGCCGCAGCATCGCCAGAAAGTGAGCCTGCGCGACAATCGCATGCTGGCGGATATCGCCTTGTTGGACCCGATGCTGACCGGTTCTATGCCGCCATCGGTGACGGCCAGCACCGGCATGGATGCCTTGACCCAGGTGCTTGAGCCTTATGTCTCCTGCTTCGCCAATCCGCTCGCGGATGCTTTTTGCATCCAAGGACTGCGTCGGGTCGGTCGTTCCTTACGCCGCGTGTATGCTGCCCCGGATGATGCGGCGGCGCGTGAAGATATGGCTTTTGCCAGCTTGATGGGCGGCTTAGCTTTAGCCAACGCCAAGCTGGGCGCGGTTCATGGTTTTGCCGGCGTTCTGGGCGGGATGTATGCCGCGCCGCACGGCGCCGTCTGCGCCGCCCTGCTGCCACATGTCATCAAAGCCAATATCCGCGCCTTGCGGCAGCGCCAGCCCCATCATCCGACGCTGGAACGTTTTGATGACATCGCCAGGCTCATCCTGGACGATCCGTCAGCCGATGCCAGCGCCGCCCTCGACTGGATTGACGAAACCAGCCGCCTCTTCGGCATCCCCAAGCTCGGCAGCTATGGGGTTCAGGCAACCGACTTTGATGCCATCGTCGAAAAATCAAGCGCGTCAAGCAGCATGAAAGGCAATCCGCTTCAGTTGAACGCTGATGAACTCAAGGCGATTTTGGCGGCGGCGCTGTGATTGGGGACTGCAAAATGCTCTGCCTGAATGATTGATGGCGGGATGCAGTTTGCTTAACTGAACAAATGAATGAAACAAGGGAAACAGCATAAGCTCAATCGGCTTTGAAATCACTTTGGTGTCACTTGAAATTGAATAAATGTTTCGCTGGATATCTATGAATCCTTTGACAGCCCAATCCCCAATCTCTGTAACAAGTGCAGACTGGAAAAGCGGCAAATACCCGCGCATCTGCTTTTCAAATTTAGACATCGTTTATTGCCCAATCAAGAGAATTTCGCTGGAATGCTTGTTCTTCGACAGCGCATATTGATAATTGCGATAGCGTTCAACTCGAACATCGGTCTTGAATTGTTTGAAGAGCTTGATTAACTCTGATTCAGATGGAATCCCGTCGCTGCGATACGATACAACCAGAATGCTGTCGGCGTATTTGTCAAAAACCCGCTCAAAGGCATCATAAATCCTATTTTTATCTGTCCAATCGTTCGGCTCGCGATGCAAGCGCCGATGTTTTGATGCCATATCAATCTGTTCGGGCCAGGCCTCATAATCTGTCAGTCCTTCCAGAAAATGGTAAAAATCTCGATAATCCACCGCAGTGCCTTTGGCTGAAATATAAGGCGGGTCAAGATAGACCAAATCAAAATCGCCTTCAATATCAAACACATCTTGATTGAGCGCTTTGTTGACTTTGCCGCTGTCAAATACAGCCAGGTTGGCTTCGGCGACAAATTGTCGAAACCACTCGACAAAGGGTCGGTCCCAACTGACCTTGTTGCCGAATGACCGTTCGACTTCGGCTGTGCGGATATAAAGATTCTTGCGATGGAACAGGTTGTAAGGCCGCTTGACAATGCAGGATTCCGCCAAAGCGAAGAAAGCCAGTGATTTCTTATACACATCGCCCATCTGATGGATGTTCGTGACCACGCGGTCGAGCCAGCGATTTTCATCATCCCGAAAATAGATATCAGCAAATGTATCGGCAATCAGCGTGGGGTAGGAGAGGTCATGCCGCGCCAGTATCCAATTCACTTCGTCATCCGTCAGCCGCACACCCGAATTTTCGACCAAAGCCCGCCCAATCCAGCAGTTGAAGCGCAGACGGTCGTTGTAGGTCACTTGTTTATGCGCTTGTTTCAGACGATAAGCCACAGCGCCCGTGCCGCCAAAAACATCTAAGCAGGTGTCAAATTGCAAGGTCGATATCTTATTCCAAATCCAGTGGGCGAGTTTGGCTTTGCTGCCTTGATAGCGCGTGCTGGGGAATTTGCCCTTTAGCTGTGGAAACAGGGATAGCTGTTCTGTCATTCAATGATCGATTCAATTAAGAAAGCAACACTATTATAGCAGAAAAGGCGGCGGCTTTTCGGGACAAAAATCACCTAAAGCGAAGCGGCGCCGCGCTTGAATTTGGGGCGCGCCGCGAAGACCTGCCAGATAATCACCATGCCAATCATTAACATCGCGCTCAAGAGCAGCAGGGTAGATTCATAGCCGAAGGTTTGAATCGCCAGCCCGCCCAAAATCGGCCCGGCGACCTTGCCGAAGTTCTGCATCATGCCAATCAAGCCCATGCCGGCTCCCAGGTTCTCGCGGCGGATATGGTTGGAAACCAGCGCAATCGCCGCCGGGAAGATGAGCGCCTGCGCCAAGCCCATCATCACCGCCGGCAGCAAAAAGAGCAAACCTTCATTCATGATCTGCACCAGCGGCAGGCTGACTGCCAGAATCAACATACCCAGACTAATGGCGGGCAAATAGCCCCATCGGTCGCCCAGCCGCCCCGAAGCCGGCTTGAGCAGAACATGCACAGCTTCATGCAGGCTGAAGTACAAGCCGACCAGCGCCACGTTCACCCCGGCCTCCAGCGCATAAATCGGCAGGAAGACTTTTAAGGTGTACAGCGCAATAAAAGTGACCGCTTCCAGCGAACCCGTCAGCCAAATCGCCGGGGTTTGGCCGCCCTCCCGAATGGCGTTTTTGATATGCGCGAGCATCGGCTTGAGCTTGCGCCGCTTTGTCGAACGGGTCTCCGGCAGTTGCAGCACCGGCGCAAACACCAGACAGCTAATCAAGCCGATGAGCGTAAACACCGTGACGGCATCAAGTGACAGCAGCAGCCAGCCCGCCAGAGCCGGGCCTACAATATATCCGCCGCTGCGCGCCATCTCGAACCAGCCGATAGCTTCGGCAACCTGCTTGCCTTGGGATAGCTCGGCGATGTAAGCCAGCGTCACGGGCCCGTAAATGGCGGTGGCTAATCCATGCGCCAGTCGAATCAGCAGCAGCTGCTCCGGCGTTTTGACCAAGGGATAGAGGAAGGGTGTCAAGGCAAAAAAACAAGTGCCGACAATCAGCCAAATCCGGCGGCCCCAACGGTCGGACAAAATGCCAAACAAGGGCTTCAGGAAGAGTCCGGTAATCGTCGAAACCGAAACAATCACGCCCAGAAAAGCGCCAGAAGCCCCCAAGGCGGCGGCAAAAATCGGCAGGAGCGGCGTCTTGCCCATCTGATAAGCCGACCTCGCCAGGAAGTCTGCCAGCATGAGATGAAGAAAGCCTTTTGAGCGGCGCATATCCGGTGGAATCAAACTCCTCGATACTGGCGAAAAGATGATGATTGCACGCGGGCTTATTCGACTTTGAGGACGACTTTGCCAAAGCCGGCCTTGCCCAGCATGGTATTAAACTCGGCCAGGCTGCCGTCCACGATGGCGCTGAACCGGCCGACCGCGCCGTCAATGTCCCCGGCGATTTCCTCATAAGCGGCAAACTCGTAATCAGTCGGCTTGTAATCGCCCAGCGCAACGTTGAAGGTCAGGTCGGCGAGCTGCGCCGCCAGACGGTTGCCATGATTCATATTGTCAGACCAACCAGCGCGCGTGTCGGGTATCATCAATTCCTTTTCGACTTCGAGAACCTGCTGTTCCAGCGCTTTGGCGGCCGCAGCGATCCCGGCGGCCGATTCAAGTCCGGCGATGCGCTCTTGCCAGCCTTTAAGCTGGGCGCGGACATCGCGCATCTGGTTAATGGCTTTATGAGTTGCCGAAACTTTGTCGCGGATGGCCATCAGCAACGCAAACTGCTGCTGCAAGTCCTCGTCGCTAGCGGTCACTCCGGCTTCTTTCACAATCTCGAAGCGCTGTGTCAGCGCCTCGTCGCCAACGGTCAAGCGAAGTTGATAAACCCCCGGCGCGGCATGGGGTCCCTTGATAAAGCCCTGTTGATTGTCATCATGCGGAATAACTCGATGTGCATCTGGATAGCGCAAATCCCAAACAAAGCGATTCCAGCCGGCGCGGGATGGGATCCGCAGTTCTTTCGGTTTGTCATCCTTCTTGCCATCGGCTGCCTTGTCTTCTTCATCGGCATGAATGCTCTTGAAGGTTTTTATTTCGGCGCCGTCCTCCGCTTCAATCCTTAGCATGATGGTCTTGGTCGGCGCTTCGCGCAGGAAATAAGTGATGACCGCGCCATTGGGCGGGTTGGCGCCGCTGTCAAGAAAGGTCAGCTTGCGGCCATGCTCGGGCGTCTCTTCCAGGGTATAGGCAGCGACCACCCCCAAGGTACTCATATACTGTTTCCCGTCGCCGCTTTCAAACATGCCCTCAAAAACTTTTGGCAGCCGGCGTTCCACCCGGCGCGGCGCCAAAAGATGCGCCGCCTGCTCGACAATCTCATCGTTGTATTGATGCAGCGCGGTCAAGTCATCCAAAATCCAGAATGAACGCCCATGCGTCGCCACAACCAAATCGGTATCCTTGACTTTCAGGTCATAAATCGGGCTGATCGGCAGGTTCAGCTGGAAACGCTCCCAACTGTCGCCGGCGTTGAAGGAGACATACAAGCCAAATTCAGTGCCCAGATAAAGCAGGCCGGCCCGATTCGGATCTTCGCGGATGGCGCGGCAGAAATGGTCGGCCTCAATGCCGGCGGTGATGGCCGTCCAGCTTTGACCATAATCGTCGGTGCGGAAGACATAAGGCGCATAATCGTCATTTTTGTAACGCGTTGCCGTCACATAAGCCGTCGCCTTGTCATGCGGCGAACACTCGATCATGTTGAACATCGTCCACTCGCCCAGGCCGGGCGGCGTAATCTCGTCCCAAGCGCCGCCGCCGTCCTTGCTAATGTGCAGCCGGCCGTCATCCGACCCGGCCCAAATCACCCCGGCCTCATGCGGCGATTCCGCCAGCGCATACACCGTCGCGTAATGCTCGGCGCCGACAGCATCGCGGTTGATAGGCCCGCCGGACGGCTTCAGGGTTTCGGGGTCGGCTTTGGTCAGGTCCGGGCTGATCTCTTGCCAGCTTTGCCCTTCGTCGCAGGTTTTGAGGATTTGACTGCCGCCAATGTAAAGCACATTGCTGTCATGCGGCGAAAAGACAATCGGATATGTCCAGGCAAAGCGGTATTTGTCGGCCTCGGCGCCCAAGCCGGTCGTCGACCGCGGCCAAGTCGCGATCAGGCGAATCTGCTTGGTGCGATGATCATAGCGCTGCAAGCTGTTGCCGCCGCCGGGCGAACTGCCGACCGCGCCGACATAAACCAAATCAGGATCATCAGGGTTGACGGCGATATAGCCGCTTTCGCCCGAACCGGCGATGTCACAGTCCAGCCACAAAATCGACGAGTAAGGGCTGCGGCTGGGCACCCGCACGCTGGAATTGTCCTGCTGCGTGCCATAAACATAGTATGGCTCGCGGCTGTCCGTATCCAGATGATAAAACTGCGCCGTCGGCTGATTGTAAATGCTGGAAAAAGACAGCCCGCCATTCAATGAAACGCAGGCGCCGCCGTCATTGCCATGCACCATAATTTGATTGTTGGTCGGGAAAATCCAAAGGTCGTGATTGTCGCCGTGCGGTGTGGTGATTTCGCTAAAATGATGCCCGCCGTCGGTCGATTTCCAAAAGTTCAGGTTGTTGACATAAATCGTATTGGCGTCCTGCGGGTCGGCGGTCAGGTGCATATAATACCAAGCGCGGGAGATGAGCCGTTGGTCTTTCGAACTGGCTGTCCAGCTTTCGCCATAATCATCACTGCGATAAAGCCCGCCGTCGGGCTGATTTTCGATGATCGCCCAAACCCGTCCCGGCTGCGCTGGCGAGGCGGCAATCCCTATTTTGCCCAGCAGGCCTTTGGGCAGGCCTTTGTTGCGGCTGATATTTTCCCAGCTGTCGCCGCCGTCCATTGAGCGCCAAATCCCGCTGTCGTCGCCGCCCGAAGAAATCTGCCAGAAATTGCGATAGGCTTCCCAGAATGTGGCGTAGATGATGCGCGGATTGTTCTTGTCGATGCTGATATCGATGGCGCCGGCTTTGTCGCTGACATGCAGGATATTTTCCCAGCTTGCGCCGCCGTCTTTGGAACGATAGACGCCGCGTTCGGCATTGCGGCCAAAGGCATGGCCCAAGGCGGCCACATAAACCGAGTCGGGATTGTTCGGATGCGTGCGAATCTTGGCGATTTGGCGGGTGTCCTTGAGGCCGATGTGTTTCCAGCTGCGCCCGGCATCGGTCGATTTGTAGACCCCGTCGCCGATGGAAACATCAATGCGAATGGTCGATTCGCCGGTGCCGGCATAGATGACATTGGGGTCGGCCGGCGCCACTTCCAGCGCGCCAACCGATGATGCCGTGAAATAGCCGTCGCTGATGTTTTCCCAGTATTGCCCGGCATCGGTCGTCTTCCAGACGCCGCCGCAGACGGCGCCAAAATAAAAGGTATTGGAATCGCGCCGGTCGCCGGCGACCGCCACCACGCGCCCGCCGCGAAAGGGTCCGATGCAGCGAAATTCAAGCAGGCCATCAAACTTTTTATCTGTCATTGCTTTACCCTTCACAAAGTTTTGTCAACAGCGAAGGACATTTTAGCAGGAAATGGGGATTTTGACCACAGAAGACACAGAGAACAAAGAGGGCATGTTTCTAATGTTCGTCATACGTTAGGTGGTGTAGGATCACTGGAGGAACAAGATTGAAAAACGAAATTAGGAGGTGGTAACGATGACGATGCAGAAGCAACTGTCACCAGATGAGCTTACTGATCAAATGATCGAATTGTGGCATCAGCGTATAGATGGCAAGATTACTGATTCTCAAATGCGACAAGAAATGCAGACACTACTGGAAGCAAATACGGTTAATACAGTAGCGAAGAACCGGCGTGTAATCAATGGTTTTGTGAGGACTGCAAAGGCCACTCGTGATTTCAATAATAGCCTAAAGTCGCTTGGCAACTGACTTGAGAGCCTTTAAGGTAATAGGCTATTTTGCATCTTCACAGTAAAAATCAAACCTTCCCATCCCGCCCGGCAATCAGCGCTTGACACGCGGCACTGTCAAAATTATAGCGTACCCACTCCGCTTTTTCGCGGGCATGTTCCTGGACCAGCTTCGCCATGCTTTCATCTTTCATCCAGCCGACCGCCTTCTTTTTGTTTTCGCGCAGCAGACCGGGCAGGGTCAGATTGTCGCGCTTGCGGCGGTTGCAGGGGCCGCAAAGCAGGATGCGATTAAGGATGTGATTTTCGCCGCGGCCGGCTTTTGGCGTGATGTGGTCAAGCTGCATGAACTCGACTTCCAGCACGCGCCCGCAGCCGGCGCAGATAACGCCATCGCTTGACTGCTGCGCCGATGCCAGCACCCGCAGCATTTGCTTGTGCGTCAGCTTTTGCCACGGTTCCACCGGGCGCTGGATTTTCAGCTTGAGCGTCGGCGCGGCCATCTCGTTGTCATCAGTGCGAACCGGCGGCGCGGTTTCGTAATGGACTTTTGGCAGCGTGACGTGATGTTGTTGGTCATCAAAGCGCAAAATGGTATCGCGGGCTAAGCGATTTTGCACCTGCTCTAATGCGCCGTCCCAAATATCCATGCCGACCCACTGCCGTTTCAGACGTTCGGCGGCGATAGGTGTTGTCGCGCAGCCACAGAAAGGATCCAGCACAATGTCGCCTTCGTTTGATGATGCCTTGATGATGC
This sequence comes from Phototrophicaceae bacterium, assembly GCA_965203755.1. GTDB lineage: Bacteria > Chloroflexota > Anaerolineae > Aggregatilineales > Phototrophicaceae > UBA6055. Next base: position 2,867,642 of record OZ241910.1, read on the forward strand.
GTTCGTACAGGTCGCAGGGTTTTTGGGTGGGGTAGCCTGTTATCTCATTTCTGTAACTTTTCATTGCATGGATATCCGCCCACCAATCTTCGGGTATTTTGCCATCAGGGTGATTTTTCCTAACATTAAACTGCATCCCATCAGTTGGTTTGTTTTTATATTTTGTCCGCGCAACAGAAGATTCTGCATAAGGGACTCGGACTGCGTCCCTATTAAATTGTGCATCATTACTTTTGACATAAAACAAAATTGTATCGTGCTTGCGGGGAAACCATCGCTTGGTATTGCTGGGTCCCGTGTAACACCACACAATCTCATTCCTGAAATTTTTCCAGCCGAAAATCGCGTCTATCAAACATTTCACATAGGCATGCGCGGTATGGTCGATATGCAAATACAAGCTCCCATCCGGCCGCAAGATGCGGTGCATCTCCATCAGCCGCACGCCCAGCCAGCACAAAAACGCGCCCATATCATCGCCATAAGCCGCCCGCGCCGCGATAATAACTTCCCAAACCGCCGGCCAATCGTCAATGATGCTGTCGGTCCATTCCTCATGCACATCGCGTTCCCATGACCAACGATCTTTGAAACGCGCCCCTTTCGCCAAGCTGTCGGGCGTGGCGTGGAAATCACGGTTCTTGTTGAAAGGCGGATCGGTGGCGATGAGATGCACCGTCTCGCTGTTCATGCCGCGCAGGAACGCCAGGTTGTCGCCATGATAAAGCGTGCGGTTCTTGAAGTTGACTTCGGCCATGCCCGCGCGTCATTCGCATTCAATCGAACAGTCAAGCATTTCACGGCGCATTGGAATGGGATATACTGGCAACGGGAGACCGCAAGGTTTTCCGTTGATTTCCGGTTTCCTGTGGCAGACTTGGCCGACTAAACCTGCTGCCACAGGAAACTCCAAAGTCAAGCCATGAAAGGCTTATCGACAAGCGTAACTTATTTTTGTTTTTCGCGCAAGGAATTGGTGTGGGTTTTTTCGTGATATAATTCAGCGTGCAGTCAGAAAGGGACTCATCAATGGAAAAATCACATCCCACAGCGGAAATGTCCGACCAACTCATCGAGCAGTGGGGCAGGCTGGCTGATATGGCGCAGAACGCTCGGCAAGCGGGGCTGGCTTCGGCGCAGCCTGTGGATACCGCCGCCCGCAGCCGCGAAATTTTGAATGCGGAATATGCTGATAACCTCAAGCGCCGCCGCGTCAAATGACGATTGTTGCCAAGGAATGGTGGATTGTTTGATCGATGATTCGTATAATTAAGTTATTGTTGATGAGCTAACCGCGAGGAATGACATGGAAAGTTTTGAATGCACGGGATACTTCAGGCTTCCAGATAACCCCTTTGAAGAGTTTCCTGGAACGCTGAAATTCAATCATCAAGATGGCTCCACACTCACACTCATATCTAAATCTATGTCTATTCAGAATTCCCCCTTCAAACCCGGTGAAAAATTGCCAATCATCTTGGGCAGAACTGCTCGCGGGCCAGTCACTCTAGTACATAACCCAGTAACGTCATGGTCTAGTCATCATGCCTCACTGACCACTTTTACTATCGTCTCCTCTATCATTATAGAGGGATGCCTATTTAATAAGATTGACGAGATTGTCTTTAGCTCTGTTATAGTCAGCTATTCGTATCTCGTCGATTGGGCGCACAAGCCACTTTTAGAAGAACAGCTTGCTAAGCCATTTGCTCTAGATGATTTTGAACCAACCATTCATCTTGAAAAGGCAAGCCTAAGTTTTTGGCATTATAGAAATAGCGACTCGCGGTTATATCGAACCACAGTACAACGTGCAGTGAGTATATACATAGAACCGTATAATTGTTTCAGCCTTGATGAATACTATCTTTATTTCAATTATCACCTTCGCAATTTTTTCACCCTGGCAATCGGAAGGGTTAATCATCCCGTCAAGATTGTTGCAAGGCTAGAAGATAATCCGCAGACAATAAGAATCTACTATCAGGTTCGCGATCACTTCGAAAAATCACGAGATATTTTTCCTGACGAAATGTTATTTTCGCTGGATGATGTAAAGGATGAGCTTGCAACTTGTCTCTCTAATTGGATAGATGAATCAGATGCCTATTCGACGGCTCATATTCAATACTTCAAAACGTGGTATCAGGGATGTTTGGATGCAGAGACAATATTCCTATTCCTGGCTCAAGCGCTAGAAGCAATTTATAGAGCGCGGAGCGGTAAAAAAGAGAAGTTTGATAAAGCGTTGGAATATATTTGTTGCGAACTCGCGCAGGACCACCCGACATTACTTGAAAAGCTACTCCCCTGTCGTAGAAAATTCGTGAAACAGGTCGTTAAAACGAGACATGGACTTTCGCACGCGGAACAGAAACCAGCCGCGATATCTTCAAGGCTTGAATTTTGGCAATATAATCGGCGAATGACCATATTGGCGCAGATATGTTTCCTAAGGCAGATGGGCTTACCCAACGGCAAAATCACACAACTAATATCACGTAACCAGATGTTTCAGTTCATTACGAAAGAATCGAGCAACAGCTAATTTCTGCCCGATGTGAAAAGGCAATCCCCATGACCCAAAACAGCCGCAGCCAAACCTTCTTCAATCAGGACGGCGTCGCCGGCTTGACTCACCGCGCCTTCACCCGTTCAATGGGCTATGATGACGCCGATATGTCGCGCCCGCTGATTGGCATCTGCAACACCTACAGCGAACTCAATCACTGCAACAGCCATCTGCGGCTCATCAGCGAAGCCGTCAAGCGCGGCGTGCTGCAGGCCGGCGGCTTCCCGCTTGAGTTTCCGACCATTTCGCTGGGCGAAATCTACCTTAGCCCAACGTCCATGCTCTATCGCAATCTGGCGGCGATGGACACCGAAGAGATGATCCGCGGCAATCCGCTTGATGGCGTCGTTCTGCTGACCAACTGTGACAAAACGACCCCAGCCGCGCTGATGGGCGCCGCCAGCGCCGATATCCCGGCGATGATGCTTAGCGGTGGACCGATGCTCAATGGACATTATCAAGGCGAAGTTCTGGGCGCATGCACCGACTGCCGCCGTTATACCAGCGAATATCAGGCCGGCGCCATTTCGGCCGCCACTTATCAGGCCGTCGAGGAAAATCTAGTGCGAAGCGCCGGCCACTGCATGGTCATGGGCACCGCCTCGACTATGAATTCGCTGATGGAAGCGCTGGGTATGGCCCTGCCCGGCAACGGCGCCATTCCCGCCGTCGATTCGCGCCGCCTGCGGCTGGCACAGCAGACCGGCCGTCAGATTGTCAAGCTGGTCAAAGCGGATATCCGCCCCTCGCATATCCTGACCGCCGCCGCCTTTGACAATGCCATTACCCTGCTTCATGCCCTCGGCGGCAGCGCCAACGCCATCGTTCATCTGCCAGCGATTGCTGGTCGGCTGGGGATTGAACTGCCGCTGTCCCGCTTTGACGAACTAAGCCGAACCACGCCGCTTATCGCCAATCTGCGCCCGGCTGGGAAATACCAAATGGAAGACTTGTATTATGCCGGCGGCATTCCGGCGGTGCTGAAACAGCTTTTGCCGCTTCTGCATGGTGATGCCCTGACCGTCACTGGAAAAACCCTGGCCGCCAATCTGGAATCGGCCGCTGTCGCCAATTCGGATGTGATTCATTCGCTCGACAAGCCGCTTCAAGCTGAAGGCGGTTTAAGCATTCTGCGCGGCAATCTGGCGCCCGATGGCGCGGTCATCAAACACGCCGCCGCCGCGCCCGAACTCCTGCGGCACCGCGGCCCGGCCATCGTCTTCAAGGGAGTCGATGACGTCAAAGCGCGGATTCACGATCCCGACCTGGATGTCAGCAAAGACCATGTGCTAGTGCTGCAAAACGCCGGCCCCATCGGCGGGCCGGGCATGCCCGAAGTCGGTCATCTGCCGATTCCGCGCAAGCTGCTGCGGCAGGGGATTCGGGATATGCTGCGGATTTCTGATGCCCGCATGAGCGGCACGTCTTACGGCGCGATTGTTTTGCATGTGGCGCCGGAAAGCGCGCTGGGCGGGCCGCTGGCGCAGGCGCAGGACGGCGACGAGATCGAGCTTGATGCGCCGAACCGCCGGCTGCATCTGCACGTCAGCGATGAGGAACTGACGCGCCGCCGCGCCAACTGGAGTCCGCCGCCGCCAGCCTTCCAGCGCGGCTATGGCCAGCTTTTCCTGCGTCATGTGCTTCAGGCGCCGTTGGGCTGTGATTTTGATTTTCTGCGCGGCCGAGATGCGGTGAAGGTCAGCGAACAGCCTAAGTTTTAGCTGGAGTGATAGCGCTAAGAGAAAATTGGCTAAGGGCAAACCTGCAATTTATTGGTACGCGATTTAGGGTCATATTGGGTAATATCAAAATAATCTGATTGATAATCTAATATCCGCAGAAGCAGACGATGGAAGATGTGATAGCATTTCTTGTATTCCTCTATTGTATCGTTGGTGTGGAACTTCAACTCATGCACGACGCTGTTTCTACTCTTCTTAAAAAATTTAATTTCTTCCTCATCCAGGCATACATTATACAGCGTTTTTAGACATCTGATTCTGGCACTAAAATCGCTGTTGCTGCTTACTTTATTGCTCAAGGCATCAACCATGCTAAACATAACCAAAGCACGGGACAGCGTAAATCTAGTTGTATTGGAGTCAAATATCATAGTGGCAACACCATTGAGCATAGTTGGATGGCACAAGTCGAATTGCTTGTAAGCTGGATAACACTGTTCAAGGTAGGTGACTGCAGTTCGCGCTTGCATAAAATCTATTAGCTCATATCCATTATTGGGATCGGTAAGTCGACTCTGATGAGAAGTGAAGATGATTGACGAGTTGGCATCATACACTTTGTAGTTGATCCAGTTGATTTTTCTGCCTTTGGCGATGGTCAAGAGATCACAGATGCTGCTAGCTGCTTTGATTATTTCTTTTTGACTGCGACCGGCAGCTTCAATAGTGAGTTCACAGGTCACTTCAGTTTTATTGCCACTGACAACAGAATTGTAAATTTCATCATAATCAACCACTTTTTGAAAAGATATGTTCAAACCATCCAGCTTTAGATCAAGCGCGTTGCACCAATATGTCCCTACGTTGTCACAAAACAGGAAATTGGTTATTGCAAATTTTATCGAATGCGCTTTACTCCAGTCCTCTTCTCCCACATTCAAGATCCAAAATCCATAGTCACTGAAGTATGTTTCGGTATCATGGTCGGCACTCCATGGCCGTTTCTGAGGTGGGCCCTTTCCAAACACCTTGAGACCCTTGTCAGTATGTCCGCACAACTCAACGCCATAGATGGCGGTTTTAGGAAAATCAGAAAATGCACAGTCTACTATGATAGAACCATCAGGTCGCTGACCTATCTCGAATTCGCATTCTTGCTGATTGAGCTTGCCTTCACCCTCATACAAGCTGACGAATTTTTCATGGTTATCTGTCAATTCGCTCATTGCCAAATATCTCCCTTGAAACTTTTTCGCTATTATTCAATAATGTTTGTAAATAGTCAATAAAATCGCCTCATCAACACGCAAAGGATTCCAAAATGAACAGAATTGCGCTCGCCTTAACAATCATGCTCTTGCTGCTTCCGACAGTGCAAGCCGCCGACATTGAGACAAGCGGCTCCTGCTCGCTCGCGGATGCCATCACGGCCGCCAATACGGATGAAGCGGCGGGAGAATGCCCGGCGGGCGATGGCGCGGACATCATCAGTTTGTCAGGCGACATTACACTTACCGCCGCGCTTCCTCAAATTACATCAGAGATTACGATTGAAGGCAACAATTACACCATAAGTGGGAACAATCGCTTCCGTATTTTCGTCGTCAATGGCGGTACGTTCACAGTGAATAATTTGGCAATGATCAAAGGGAACGGCGATGATTGGGGCGGCGCGATTGTCAATGTGAACAATGGGCTGCTGACTATCAACAACAGCAGTATCACTAGCAGTCGGGCTGCTGAAGGCGGCGCGATTGGCAATAGTGGAATGACAAACATCAACAACAGCACCTTTAGCAACAATTCAGCTGACTACGGTGGTGTTATTCATAACGTAGATGGAACGCTAACTTCTATTAACAACACCATGAATAATAATAGAGCAAAAGGCGGTGGTGGTACGATCTATAACAAGGATGCGGAGCTTATCGTCACTGAAAGTACCTTTAGCAACAATGTCTCCGGTGATATTATAGGGGGCGGTGGGGGCGCGATTCTCAATTTAAGTGGTGGAGTAGTAACCATCATAGACAGTACATTTAATCATAATTCGTCTGAATATGATGGTGGTTCAATCGTAAACAGAAGTGGTTCGATAACTATCTCTACTACCTCTATCAATGATAATTCGGCTGAGGTGGGTGGCGCGATATTCAATTGGGGTACTTTAAGTCTCTCTGATAGTATCATCAGTAATAACGCGGCTGATTCAGGCGGTGCAATCTTTAACAATGATAGGCTAAACATCGTCAACAGCAACATTAGCAACAATTCTGCTAAAGAGATTGGCGGCGCAATCCGCAACAACGACGAGCTAAATATAATTAACAGTATCATCCATGCTAATTCGGCATCTAATGGTGGCGGCTTATACGTTCAATACTGGACCAATACCACCCTGACAAACGTCACATTGACAGAAAACTCAGCCGGTAAAGGAGGTGGAATCCACAAGGAAGTTGATGCCTTTCTTAATCTGCAAAATACCATTATTGCTGGCAGTAAAGGCGGCGACTGCTTCGGTAGATTAGACGAAAACATCAGCAATCTCATCGCGGACGGCTCATGTTTCGCTGTTTTAAGCGGCGATCCCATGCTGGGCGAACTTGTCGAACCCGAAGATGGCTCGCCGGCCTATTACCCACTGCTGGAAGGAAGCCCGGCCATTGACGCCGCCGATGACGAATACTGCCCAGATACCGATATGCTCGGCACAGTCAGACCACAAGGCGCCGCCTGCGATATTGGCGCTTACGAACGGCCGCAGTAAGCTGAAACGTTATGGACAGGGGGATGATCCTTGACACCATTCCCCCAAATGAAAGAAACTAGAGGCGAACATACTTGTTCATTGCAAGCTGCAAGGAAGACGAAATGGCTGTGAACACGGATATGGAAACTGGTTTGACGCTGGAAACGGCAGCAAAGAATTCAGAGCGCATCGCAAAATTGGAAGCCGGTTACGAGCATTTAACCACGAAAGCCGATATTGAGAAGCTGCGGGCAGACATAACGTGGCGGATTGTGCTGGCGATGAGCGTTTTGACAGGCGTCTTTGCCGTCATTGTTCGGCTGCCAGCGTAGGGTGAATGTCCTGCGTCCTCCGATCCTCTTTGATGAAATCTACGGATCCAACACACCCGCCGCCAAACCGTCCGGCACCGCCAAGGGCTGGTCGAGCGTGCTGTTGATGTTAATATGCGCGCCCTGCGCCGCCGATTCTTCCAAAGCCTGCATGATGTCCAGCACATGGAAAGCCAAGTCGCCGCTGGCGCGGTGCGGCCGTCCCGACTGGATCGCATAAGCCATATCGGCCACCCCAGCGCCGCGGCCAATATCAGTCGTATGCGTCAGCGGCCTATCCGCCCATGCGCGCTGACCGCCGACCACCGTCTGCACCGCGCCGTCAAAGCGGTTCGGATCAGGAACGCTAAGCGAACCCTTTTCGCCATGAATTTCAATATAGGGCAGGTGATGTCCCCAGATGTCAAAGCTGGTGATGACGCTGGCGATGGCGCCATTTTCAAATTCAAGCGTGCCGGCAATATGCGTATTGACCTCGACCGGCAAGACCTGTCCGCGCAGCGCGTCGCTGGTCGCAATCCGCTCGTCAAAGGTAATGCTGGCTGAACCAGCCACCCGCGCCACTGGCCCCATCAGATTGACCAAGGTCGTCAGATAATAAGGCCCCATATCAAACAGCGGCCCGCCGCCCTTCAGATAATAAAACCCGGCGTTCGGATGCCAGCTTTCGGGCCCATGGCTCAAAAAGAAAGCCGTCGCCGCGATGGGCTTGCCGATGATGCCGTCATCAATGACCTTGCGAGCCGTTTGTCCGCCGCCGCCCAGAAACGTATCCGGCGCGCAGCCCATCCGAACTCCTTTGGCCGCCGCGGCTTGGATGATTTTCTCGCCGTCAGCGCGGTTGAGCGCCAAGGGCTTTTCGCTGTAGGCATGCTTGCCGGCCGCAATGATTTGCAGCGAAACTTGGGCATGCGCCGCCGGAATCGTCAGGTTAATGACAATGTCAATGTCATCATCGGCCAAAAGCTCATCGACGCTGTAAGCCGCCAAGCCATGTTCATCGGCAAAGGCCCGCGCCCGATCCATCAGAATATCGGCGCAGGCGGTGATCTTAATGACATCAAAGGGCTGGCAGCCGCGGATATAGGCCGGCGCGATATTGCCGGTTCCAATCATTCCGACATTCAGCGTTTTCACGAGGACTCCTTTAGCTCATCAATTCAGGCACATTGCCGCGCGCCATCGGCGGATTCGATACCGGCTTTGCCCATTGAATCGCATTGCCAATCACCTTCAGCACCTCTTGCTGATAATAAATCGGATAGGTTTCGTGGCCGGGGCGGAAGTAAAAAACCTTGCCTTGCCCGCGCTGATAGCAGCAGCCGCTGCGGAAGACCTCGCCGCCCTCGAACCAGCTGATGAACACCAAAGCATCAGGCGGCGGGATGTCAAAATGCTCGCCGTACATCTCGGCTTGGGGGATTTCAATATATTCCGGCAGGCCATCGCAAATCGGATGCGACGGGTCAACCACCCAGAGCCGTTCCTTCTCGTCGGCTTCGCGCCATTTCAGCATACAGCCAGTCCCCATCAGACGGCGGAAAATTTTCGACAGATGCGCCGAATGCAGCACAATCAATCCCATGCCCTCCAGAACGCGTTCATGCACGCGCGCCACAATCTCGTCGCTGACCTCCTCGTGCGCCATGTGTCCCCACCAAGTCAGCACATCGGTATTGTCCAGCGCGTCTGCCGTCAGCCCGTGTTCAGGCTCATCCAGCGTCGCCGTTCGAATATCGAAGCCAAAAGAGTCGAGACCTTTGGCGAGCGCCATGTGTATCCCCTGCGGATACAGACTGGCGATGTGTTCATCCAGCTTTTCGTGTCGGTATTCGTGCCAAATCGTTACGCGTATCGGGTTCATCATCCCCTCACAATATCATCTGTGAATAAGTTTGAAGCATTATGCCGTTTTCACCGGCGATTGACAGCCAAAATCAGGGATGAACTCATTCTCGCGCCGCGTCCTTCAGCCGCGCCTGAATGCCGGCCATCGCTTCCAGCGCCTTGACGATGCCGTGATTGCCCTCCTGACCGAGTCCCTGCGCCTGCAAAGTGCGGTACAAATTGAAGCACAAGGACGTCGCAATCACCGGAACGCCCATTTTATCCGCCGCGCCCAGCACCAGCCGCAGGTCTTTCTGCTGCAAATCAATGGTAAAGCCCGGCCGCCAGTCGCCGCGGATGACCTGCGGCCCGCGGTTTGCCAGCATCCAGCTGCCGGCCGCGCCGCCGGTGACCGCTTGCAGCATCTTATCAAGGTCAACGCCGCCAGCCTGGGCAAACAGCAGGGCTTCCCCAGCCGCCAGCATATTGACGACGCACAAAATCTGATTGGAGAGCTTGACCGTTTGCCCGGCGCCTTGTTCGCCTGCGTGGGTAATAGTCGTGCCCATCGCCTCAAAACAGGCGGCGGCGCGGGCGACATCGGCTTCGTCCCCGCCAATCATAATGCTAAGCGTGCCGTTGGCCGCGCCTTCGCTGCCGCCGCTGATGGGCGCATCAAGCATGGCGATTCCCTTGTCATTGAGTTGTCGGGCGATCTCGACGGCGCTGACTGGGTTAATGGTGCTCATGTCAATCACCAAATCGCCGGCCGATGCGCCATGAATCACGCCTTCATCACCCAAAATCACCGCTTCCACATCGGGCGTATCGCTGACGCAGGTGATAATGATGTCGCAACGTTCAGCGACCTGCTTGGGCGAATCAGCGGCCGCCGCGCCCTTGGCGACAAAGGCATCCATGCGGCTGGCGGTGCGATTCCAGACCGTCACATCAAAACCGGCTTGCATCAGGTTATCGACCATGCCGCGCCCCATAATGCCCAGCCCGATAAATCCAACTTTTTCGCTCATCATAAACTGTCCTTGTCTGTCAGCTAAAATGGATAGAGCTTCTATGGTAACGCGAAAAGGGGAAGGGACAAAATACGCAAAATTCGCTATTGCAAAGCGCGGGATAAACGGCTATGCTAATGAAGTAAGCCTTTGATGGATTGGCGCGGTGTTTGCTGATGAACGCGTTATATTACGGCGATTGCCTGACGATCATGCGCGAGAGGATGACGGCCGACAGCGTCGACCTGATTTACCTTGACCCGCCCTTCAATTCCAAGCGCGATTACAACGCCATCTACAAAGACGAGACCGGCCGCCCCCTGCCTGACCAAATCGAGGCCTTTAATGACACTTGGGCGCTTGATGCCGAGCGGATGAGCATCATCAGGAATATGCCAAAACTGCTGCGCCAGCACGAGGTGGACGGGCATACGGCCGATTTTCTGGCCGGCTTTATGAGCGGACTCGCCAACACCCAGCCGGATATGGCGGCGTATCTGGCTTATATGGCGGAACGGCTGGTCTGGATGAAGCGCGTCTTGAAGCCGACTGGGTCGATTTACCTGCACTGCGACCCGACAGCGAGCCATTATCTGAAAGTGCTGATGGATGGGATTTTCGGTCTCAAGAATTTCAGGAATGAAATTATATGGTGTTATCGAGGAATGCCTTCGAGGGCAAAAAAGTGGCAACAGAAACATGATATTATTCTATTTTATAGGATGGCTGATTCATCAACTTTCTACACGCTTAGAGGTTTACCTACAGAAGGTTCTCAAAGAACATTTGAGAGTGGACGACGACGCGGATATAACGCAAATAACTCAAAACGTATGGTTACCGTATTTGATTGGGACAAATATCATAGAGCCGTGAAAGACGGCACAATCCCGTCAGACTTAAAACCAGTGGAATTCAAAGGAGGAAATCCTCCACTACGCGATTGGTGGGATGACATAAAAATACTAGGCGGGCCACGAAATAAAGAACGTCTCGGATATCCTACGCAAAAGCCCCTCGCGTTGCTTGAGCGCATCATCAAAGCATCGAGCAATCCCGGCGACATCGTGTTCGACCCTTTCTGCGGTTGCGCCACGACCATTGAAGCCGCCAACAAACTCGGCCGGCGCTGGATCGGCATCGACATCACCATCCACGCCATTAAGCGCGTGGCGCGGAAACGTCTGCATGACCGCTTGCACTTGGTCGCCGGCAAAGACTATGTCATTGAAGGCGTTCCGCAAAACTTTGAAGGCGCGCTGGAGCTTTGGCGGCAGGATACCTATCAATTCCAAAAATGGTGCGTCGAGCAGGTCGAAGGCTTTGTCAATGCCAAGCGCAGCGCCGATGACGGGATTGATGGCCGTATCTACTTTGATATGCCGGGCGAAAAAGTCCTGCAAAGCATGGCATTGGAAGTCAAGGGCGGGACGAACGTCGGCATCAAAGACCTGCGGTCATTGAACAGCGTTCTGCAATTTGAAAACGTACAACTGGCTGGTTTGATCACATTACGGGAGCCAAGCGCCCGGCAATTACGAAACTTTAAGCAGTCTATGGCGCTTTCGGGGCATTTGCGCCTGGATGGCAGAGAATATGCAAGAATGCAGCTGCTGACCGTGCAAGAGATATTTGATGGCAGACGTTTTGACATGCCGCGGCCTGCGGGCAGGAGCGAAACGCGCTACGATTCGGATTTGTTCTCGTATGCTTTTAATCAGTGATTTCGCAAATCCTCATACCCCAGGTCCCGCACCGCCGCCCAAAACCGCTCGATGTTCTTCAGCTTGACCTCGTCATAGCCGCGGATGATATCCGGCAGGCTTGCCAGTTGAACGGCTTGCGAATAATTGTCGGCCTTCAGTTCGTCCAGCGCCGAAAAGACCAGCTGCCGATACTGTTCAATCAGCGCGCGCTCCACCCGACGGATATGGTCATAGCCAAAGATGTCAAACGGCGTGCCGCGCAGGCCTTTCATGCCAGCCAGCAGATGATAAACGGCATCGAACCAGCGTCCGAACTTGATTTTCTTCCGCAGGCCGAAAGCCTTCATCAGCGGCGGATGCAGATGATAATGAATGCTGGCATCGCCGCCAAACTGCTCATCCAGCGCCGCCCGCACTTCGGCTTTCAGGTTCAGCCGCGCCACTTCATATTCATCCTTGTAAGCCATCAGCTTGAACAGATAACGGGCAACGGCTTCGCTCAAGTCGGTAACGCCGGGGCAAACCGCCTGCTCAATGTCATAGACTTTTTTCACATCGGCGACATAACGGCCGGCATAAGCCGCGTTCTGATAGGCCATCAGTTCCGGCACGCGATGCGCTAACAGCCGCTTGAGTTCACCGGTTGCCGCCACCGAATCAATCAGCGTCTGCGCCGGCGGCGATGGCTGCGGCTGAAGCTCGACGCTGCCCTTGCGCCGTAGTTCAAGCGATGCCAGCCAATCCGGCTCGGCGACCGCCAGCCGCCCCACGCGGAAGGCATTCTGATTCGCCTCGACCTGGATGCCGTTCAGTCCAATCGCCTGTTCAATCGCCTCGGCCGACATCGGCATCATGCCCGACTGATAGGCGGCGCCAATCAGGATCATGTTGGCCATCATGTGATTGTCGAAGAGGGTTTCAGCCAGCCCAATCGCATCCAAAAACACGTTGGCTTCGGCGCGGGTTTGCCGATTGATGATTTCCAGCAGATGGTCGGCCGGCGGGAATGCGACCGCCGGATCGCGTATCATGGCGCCGGTTGGCACCTGGCTGGCGCTGACGATGGCGACGCTGCGCTTGGGATGGGCGCGCGCCAGATTTTTGGCCTCGGCCGCTGTTAAAACATCAAAGGCCAAAAAGGCATCCGCCGCCCCGCGGCCGATTTTGCTGGCGATATCGACCGCCGCCGCCGTGATCTTCAGATTCGAGACGACCGCGCCGCCTTTCTGGCTCAAACCGGTTTGATCCAAAGAACGAATGTGAAAGCCATCCAGCACGGCGGCTGTGCCGATAATCTGGTTGGCTGTCACGACGCCCGTTCCGCCGATGCCCATCAGCAGGATATTGGCATCCCCCTCGACGCGGCGGATCGGCTCTGGTATATCCTGTTCCACGCGATACATCTTTTTGGCCTTGGCCGCGCCGTTCCCGGCGGGAATGACGCTGATAAAAGCTGGACAGTTGCCATCAAGACAGCTGTAATCCTTGTTGCAGGAAGATTGATGAATCTGCGTCTTGCGTCCAAATTCAGTCTCGACCGGCTGCACGCTAAGGCAGTTGGATTGAACGCCGCAGTCGCCGCAGCCCTCACAGACCGCTTCGTTGATGAATATCCGCAGCGCTGGGTCGGGCGCAAAGCCCCGTTTGCGTTTGCGGCGCAGGTTTGCGGCGCATTCCTGGTCATAAATCAGCGCCGTGACGCCGCGCGCTTCCCGCAGGATGAGTTGGGCTTCTTCCAGCCGCTCGCGCTCCCAAACCTCTGCCCCCGGCGCCCAGCGCGTCGACGGCGGAAACCTGTCCGGGTCAGAAGAAACCACGATGATTTTCCGAACGCCTTCGGCATGCAGCATTTGCGTAAGCTCCGGCACCGGCGGCAAACCGTCGGCCGCCTGCCCGCCGGTCATCGCCACCGCCGAGTTGTACAGTATTTTATAGGTGATGGGGGTATCGGCGGCGACCGCCTGTCGAATCGCCAGCGAACCGCTGTGGGCGAACGTGCCGTCCCCCAGATTTTGAAACATGTGATCGATATGGGAAAAATGCGATGCGCCAACCCAATTCGCGCCTTCGCCGCCCATCTGCGTGACGCCCAAGGTGCGCCGATCCATCGAAATGGCTAAGGTGTGACAGCCAATCCCGGCGCCGGCCAGCGAACCCGCCGGCACATGAGTCGAGCGGCTGTGCGGACAGCCGGAGCAGAAATAAGGCTGCCGCGGCAAGAGCGGCACCGCGCCGGGGATGGGCGAGTCGTCGAATTGGCGGCGGCGCTCAAGCAGAGGGACATCCGCCCGCGCCGACAATCGACCGGCCAGCATCGCCGCGATCTCGTCGGCCTCCAGTTCACCGTCGGCTTTGACCAGCGGCCGCCCCTGTTCATCTTTTTTGCCAACGATGCGGGGCGCATTCGGCGTCGCATACAGCAGATCCTTGCACTGCATCTCAATGAAAGACCGCTTTTCCTCAATGACCAGAATTTCTTCCAGCCCGGCGGCGAACGCATGCACAAGTTCAGGCTCAAGCGGGAAGATCATCCCCAGCTTGAGCAGACGAACCCCAGCCTGTTCCAGCGCGTCATCATCCAGCCCGATGTCCATGAGCGCCTGCCGCACGTCATAATAGGTCTTGCCGGCGGCGATAATGCCGAGCCAGGCATCGCCGGTCGGCGCCGTGATTTGATTGATCTTGTTGGCTTTGGCAAAGGCTTTCGCCGCTTCCAGACGCTCTTCATGGACTTCCTTTTCCAGCCGCAGACTGTGCGGCGCGATCAGGGCGGTGTTCTGCGTTGGCCGCCAGGCTTGCCCCCGCGGACTGAACTGCGGCTCGAGGATGCGGATCCGGTCGCTGTCCACCTCGACGCTGCTGTATTCATCGCCGACATCGGTCACAATTTTGAAGCCGACCCACAAACCGCAGTAACGCGACATTTCAAAACCGAGCCGGCCAAAGTCAAGGATGTCCTGCACCTTGCCCGGATACAGAATCGGCATGAAGGCATCATAAAGCGCGGTTTCAGAATGAGACGGTATGGTCGATGATTTGGCTGACGGGTCATCGCCGGCCAGCGCCAGCACGCCGCCATACCGCCCGACGCCGGTCAGATTGGCATGTTTGAAGGCGTCGCCGCTGCGGTCGACGCCGGGGCCTTTGCCGTACCAGATGCCCAGCACGCCGTCATACTTGGGATTCGGCAGCAGGTTGGCCGTCTGGCTGCCCAGAATGGCGGTCGCCGCCAGTTCTTCATTCACCGCCGGCATAAAGCGAATGTGATGTTCGCTTAGCAGCGCCGGTATCTGCTCCAGAATAATGTCCAGCCCGCCCAGCGGCGAGCCGCGGTAGCCGCTGATCAGGCTGGCGGTGCGAAGGCCGCGGCGCTTGTCGGCGCGATGCTGGTCCATCGGCAGCCGCGCCAAAGCCTGCATCCCGCTCAATACGATGCGGCCGCGCTCCAACGCATAGCGGTCTTGCAGCGAAAACTCGCTGGGGCTTGGCTTGGTGGTCGCAAGCGGTTTGTCTAACATTGGCTGACCTGCTTTGGCATACGATTATTCTGCGTCAAGGCCGGATTCGCTTTTCGCTCCCGCCGCGCCGGCTTTCAGGCGATTCATCTATCCCCATCATACAACAGAAAACAGCCAGCGCCAGACATTCGCCTTCGGGTCGCGTAGATGAAGCTGTGGACCTAGCTGCTCCTTTAATAGTGTGTATATTTACGGTAGCGCAACCGCGCGGCAAAGATCAAATTGAGTCCGAGTCCTCTGTATGGCAGACTTGGCGCAATGCGGTACAATCATTCAAAATTGGAGAAGGCATGATGACACCGCTTTTAAGCCGCCGGCTGCTGCGCCAGCCTAAAACCCGCCCTGACCGCATCGTGCAGTTCGGCGGCGGCAACTTCCTGCGCGGCTTTGTCGATTGGGTGGTGGAAATCCTGAACGACGAAACCGATTTCGACAGCGGCATTGTTTTGGTCAAGGCGACCCCCGGCCGATACGATGCGCTTGACCGTCAGGATCGTCTGTTTACAGCCTGGCTGCGCGGCCTTCGGGACGGCGAACTGATTGAGCAGAGCAAACTGATTACGGCGGTCAACCGCACGGTGTATCTGTATCAGGATTTTGACAGTTACCTTGAGACCGCCAAACAAGCCGAGATTCGCTTTATCTTCTCCAATACAACCGAAGCCGGCATTGTCTATGCCGCCAGCGACGCTCAATCAGACCGTCCGCCGGCCAGCTTCCCCGCCAAGCTGACGGTCTTCCTGCACCAACGCTATCAGCATTTCGACGGCGCGGCCGACAAGGGCTGCATCATCATCCCGACCGAATTGATCGTCGATAATGCCGATCAACTGCGCCGAATTATCTTGCAGTATGCCGACTTGTGGCGGTTGGAGCCGGACTTCGCCGCCTGGGTGAATCAGCATAATCTGTTTTGCAGCACCCTGGTCGACCGCATTGTTCCGGGTTATCCACAGGCGGAGGCCGACCGCATTTTTGCCCGGCTGGGCTATGAGGATCGGCTGCTGACGGCCGGCGAAATCTATCATAGCTGGATTATCGAAGCCGAACCGACTCTGCTGGATGAGTTTCCAATTGACAAAACCAGTACCCCGCTCAATGTCAAAATTGTGGCCGACGCCGCCCCTTATCGCACGATTAAAGTCCGTATATTGAATGGGGCGCATACCGCTATGGCACCGCTGGGATATCTGCTCGGCGTCGAGTCGGTGCGCGAAGCCCTTGAACACGAGGCGCTGGGGAGCTTTATCCAGGATTTGATTTTTCAGGAGGTCATCCCATCGGTGGCTGACATTTCTCAAGCCGAACTGGAGTCATTTGCGCGGGATGTCTTTGACCGCTTTCGCAATCCGCATATCCATCACCATTTGCTGACGATTGCGCTGAACACCTCGTCTAAAATCAAGGCGCGGCTGCTGCCGTCGCTGCTGGCCTATCTCGATTTGCAGGGCGAACTGCCGCCGCGGCTTCTGATTGCGCTGGCGGGATTCATTCGCTTTTACAAAGGCGAATGGGGCGGCGAAACCATCCCGCTTAATGATGATTCGCAGGTCTTGGCGTTTTTCAAACAGCAGTGGGCGCAAGTCGATGCCGGCGCTCTTTCAATAGATGGCTTGATGCGGGCTGTTCTGGGCAATACTCAACTGTGGGGAATGGATTTAAATCCGACGGCGGGCTTGGCTGCCAGGCTTGGCGCCAATGTGCAGGCGATTGAGGACGGCAAGCTGCTGACATTATTGCAGCAGGATGGCGCATGACTGGCTTTGCTTATGACCTCATCGCGGTCGGTCGGGTATCGATGGATTTGTTCGCCGGCGATATTGGCGCTGCTTTCCATGATGTCACCGCCTTTGAAACCGGCGTCGGCGGCAGCCCGGTCAACATTGCCATCGGCGCCAGTCGGCTGGGTTTGAAGTCGGCTGTCTTGACGGCGGTCGGTGATGATGAAGTGGGCCGTTTTGTGCGCCATTATCTGCGAAACGAAGACGTGAACACCGACTTTATCTCGACAAAGCCCGAAGCGCGGACGGGGATGGCGCTGGTGGCGGTACAGCCGCCGGACAAGTTCCCCTTGCTGTTCTATCGGGAAAACCCGGCTGATATTCACATCACGATTGACGAGGCCCGCGCCCTGCCGCTGGCGGCCGCCAGAGCGATTTCGCTGTCTGGCACCGCCTTGAGCCGTGGCCGCGCCCGCGACGCCAGCCTTTATCTGGCGGAACAGGCGAACCGGCACGGCGCGACCGGCTTTATTGACCTTGATTTGCGCCCCGATCAATGGTCGCATCCCTTGTCTTATGGGCTGAACATGCGCCGCATCATGCCGCTCTGTGATGTTATCATCGGCACGGAAGAAGAATTTTATGCCGCCCTGTCGCCAACCCCAGAGGCGGTCATGGGCGGCGGCAAAGCGCCGCCGGTGGCTCAAGCCGAATTGCATCGGCTCATGCTCGGCTTTCGGGCGCAGCATGACCTCACCCTGGTACTAAAACAGGGCGACCGCGGCGTGATGATCTATGAAGAGAAACGGCATTATTCGGTGGCCGGATTTGCAGTCGAGGCGCTGAACGCGGTCGGGGCTGGCGATGGTTTTGCCAGCGGCTTGATTTATGGCTGGGCGCAGGGCTGGGATTGGGCGCGGGCTGCCCGCTTCGCCAATGCCTGCGGCGCGATGGTCGTCACCCGTCATGGCTGTGCCCGCGCCTTGCCATACCGCCAGGAAGCAGATGAATTTCTGGCTCGTCATGCACAAGAGAAAGGCTGATTGATGAACCATCACCTGAAGTCAAATTATGAAGCGATGTGTGTTTTGGATGTGACTCCGCAGTCGGCCGGCTGGGATTACCTGTCGTTTCGCATAGTCAGTATCAACCGCTCGCAAACCTACTTTCATACAACCAGCAATAGCGAAATGGCTCTTGTTCCATTAAGCGGCGCCGGCAACGTTCAAGTGGAAGACAAGAACTTCAGCATCGCCCGCGCCGATGTTTTTCAAGAGAAGCCATCGGTCTTATATGTGCCGCCCGGACATAGCTTGGCTGTCACTGCCGCCAACCAATTTGAATTTGCGCTCGGCGGCGCCCCGGCAAGCGGCAAATATCCCCTGCGGCTCTTTTCCCCATCGGAAATCAAGTCCGAAGTGCGCGGCGGCGGCGCGGCCCGCCGGCAGGTCAATCACATTCTGGCGCATCCCATGCCGGCTGAACGGCTTATTCTGTTTGAAGTGTATGTTCCCGGCGGCGCTTGGTCAGGCTATCCGCCGCATTGCCATGACGGCTATGGCGGCTCGGCGCATCTTGACGAGACCTACTATTTTCGCATTGAACCCAAAAACGGGGTCGCGCTGCACCGCAATTATCGGATCGATACTGATTTTGAGGAGATCTTCGCCGTCAAAAACACTGACCTAGTGCTGGTGACGCAAGGTTTTCATTCGACAGCCGCCGCGCCCGGCTCCAATGTCTACTTTTTGAATTATCTGGCTGGCGAACTGCTGGACGCCGACCGCAAAATGCCCTCTTACGACGATCCCGATTATGCCTGGCTGAAAGCCGATTACACTCGCAATCTGATGCGCCTGCCAGTGATTGAATGAGGCGCGGCTGCCAGAGTTTGCACATTGGGCAGCCTGCTGTCAAAATATCGAAAACAGCGACATGAAATTGAATGGAGAATGTGATGATGAGCCTTTCAGCTTATGGCAGACTGCCGGTGCCGCGCTTGACCCCCGACCTGCTAGCGTTGGTGAAGACCGGCGAGGTGTTCAGCTTGGGGGTCGATTATCAAGAGGGGATGCTGACACCCGGGCCGGTGATGAAATCGTATTCGATTGCGCCCCATCTGCGCCACAGCGACCCTTCCGACATCAACCCTGGCTCGGCGGCGGCCGAAGTCATCCGGATGTCGATTCATGTCGGCACGCATATTGACGCTCTCTGTCATATTGCCGAAAAGCAGGATGAAAACGGCAATCCGCACCCCGATGGCGAACCGCGCCTGTATGCCGGCAGCGGCAGCGCCGTCGCCGCCAGCGAAACGGTCACTTCGGCCGGGCAAATGCACAACAGCATCGAAAAGATGCCGCCGATTATTGCCCGCGCCGTCTTGTTGGATGTCGCCGCCTATAAAGGAGTGGACGTCTTGCCTGATGCCTATCCGATCAGCGCCGATGATATGCGCGGCGCCCTGCGAAAACAGGGCACCGTTATCACCGAAAACACGGCGGTACTGACCCGCACCGGCTTTTATCCCTATCTCAAAAACGGCAATCCTGTCTATCGGGATGCCCAGGCGGGCTTAAGCCTGGAGGCGGCGCAGTTTCTGGTGGAGCAGGGGATGCACTTGGCTGGCGCTGATAACATGGCTGTCGAAGCCATGCCGCCTTCCGACCATGCCGTGCATCGTTTTTTGCTGGTGCACAACGGCATCACCCACCTCGAAAATCTTTACCTGGATGACTTGGCGGCGGCTGGCTGTTATGAATTTCTGCTGATTGTCACCCCGCTGAAACTGACCGGCGCCACTGGCTCATGGGTCAATCCGATTGCGATTGCCTAATGGCTGTTATTTCGCGGCGCCGAAAAAATCATTGACAAGCGCGTGGGCATCTCCTATACTTAGGACAGGCGAATTGAGGAAAGCGGACATGAAGCGCCATCATCACCATCAGCGATATATTCATTTCAGGAGCGCGCTGCTTGGTCCTTAGGGTTCCGTCTTGCTAAACTTGCTGCTTTGCCTCGCTCTTCGGCGAGGTTTTTTTATTGTTCATACAGGAGTGTCTGATGCTGGCTGTGATTGATTATGGCGCCGGCAATTTGCGAAGCGTGCTGCACGCACTCAAGCATCTTGAAGCGCGGAAACTGCAACTGGTGCGAAACCCCGAACAGCTTGCCGGCGCCAGTAAAATCATTCTTCCTGGCGTCGGCGCTTTTGGCGCCGGGATGGCTCAAATGCGGGCGCAGGGGCTGGTCAAACCCTTGCAGGCGGCGCTGGCGCAAGGCATCCCCTACCTCGGTATTTGCGTAGGTATGCAAATGCTGTTTGATGTTGGCGAAGAGATGGGCGAGCATGAAGGGCTGGGGATTCTTGGCGGCCGCGTCGTTCGATTTCCAAAGTTTCGCCATCGGAAAGTGCCTCACATGGGCTGGAATCAACTTGATGTCAAAACCGAATCTGAACTGACCATGAATTTAGGCGCGCAGAATTATGCCTATTTCGTGCATAGTTACTATTGCGCGCCAACCCATCCCGCCGTGACGGTCGCATCAGTGGATTATGGCATTGAGTTTGCTGCGATTGTACAGCAGGATAACATTTATGGAGTGCAATTCCATCCCGAAAAGAGTCAGCGTACCGGCTTGCAAATTCTGTCCAATTTTCTGCGCCTTTAGGAGTTGAGCTATGATTATTTATCCAGCCATTGACCTGCGGGATGGCAAGGTAGTTCGCCTGCGAGCCGGCGACCCGAAACATCAGCTAACTTTCAGCGCCGACCCGCTGTCGACGGCGAAGCAATGGATGGACCAGGGGGCAGCGTGGATTCACATGGTCAATCTTGATGGCGCGTTTGATACTGCCAATCAAAACGGCAAAATACTGGAAGCGATTGCCAAACTCGATGTCAAGGTGCAGTTTGGCGGCGGTCTGCGTGATTTGGCAGCCTTGCAAAACGCCAGCGATTCAGGCGCGAGTCGATTGGTCCTGGGCACATTGGCGGTCAAGAATCCAGATGTCATTGCCGAAGCCGTTGAACGTTTTGGCAGTGAAGCGGTTTGCATCGCGCTTGATGCTAAAAATGGAAAAGTCGCCACGCATGGATGGCAGCAGTTGTCCGAACACTCACCTCTGGAATGGGGTCAATTCATTCGCAAGCAAGGCGTCGAACATGCTCTCTATACCGATGTCGCGCGTGACGGCAGCATGACCGGCGTCAATATAGACGATACCATCGCGCTGGGTCGCCATACCGGCCTGAAGGTTATCGCATCCGGCGGTGTCAGCCGACTGTCAGAAATTGAGCGGCTTGCCAAGAGCGGGGTCGTTGCCGGCGCGGTCATCGGCATGGCTTTGTACCAAAACAAAATCTCGCTGCGGGCGGCGCTGATGGCCGCCAAGGAGGCATAATCATGCTGGCGAAGCGAATTATCCCTTGCCTGGATGTTAAAGACGGGCGAGTGGTCAAGGGAGTCAATTTTGTTGATTTACGCGATGCCGGCGATCCGGTTGAGCAAGCGGCGATATATGACCGCGAAGGCGCGGATGAACTTGTGTTTCTTGACATCACCGCCTCGCACGAAGCCCGCAAAACGCGGCTGGCGATGGTTGAACAGGTGGCGGACAGTATCTTCATCCCGTTTTGTGTTGGCGGCGGCATCCAAACCATTGACGATATCCGCGACACCCTGCTCGCCGGCGCCGACAAGGTTTC
This sequence comes from Phototrophicaceae bacterium, assembly GCA_965203755.1. Classification (GTDB taxonomy): domain Bacteria; phylum Chloroflexota; class Anaerolineae; order Aggregatilineales; family Phototrophicaceae; genus UBA6055. The sequence goes on from OZ241910.1 coordinate 2,889,474, forward strand.
GATCAACAGCGCGGCGGTAAAAACCCCAACATTGATTTCAGAGGGCGCCTGGGGATTTGGAAGCCAGTGCATCGTGGTGGCGATTGACCCGCGCCGCATTGACGGAAGGTGGGTCGTGCATATTCATGGCGGCCGCATTCCGGTTGATAAAGAAGCTGTTTCTTGGGCAAAAGAAGTCGAAGCCCGCGGCGCCGGTGAGATTTTGCTGACCAGTATGGACAAAGACGGTACAAAATCGGGCTATGATATTGAGCTAACGCAGGCGGTTGCCGCCGCTGTCTCGATTCCGGTCATTGCTTCGGGGGGCGCCGGCTGCAAGGAACACTTTCGGCAGGCGCTTGAAGCGGGCGAGGCCGACGCGGCTTTGGCGGCCAGCCTGTTTCATTTTAACGAGCTGCGTATCGGCGATCTCAAACAGTATTTGCATGACCATGCCGTGCCGGTACGCTTGACCGGGTGGGAGAATTTCGATGCCTCTTAGTTCAACAGTGATTGATGCCATCAAATGGAATGAGCAGGGCCTAATCCCGGCAATCGTGCAGGATGCCCATTCGCTTCAGGTTTTGATGATGGCTTTTATGAATGCGGAATCATTGCAGCAAACCATTGAACGGGGCGAAACGGTGTTCTGGAGCCGCCGCCGCCAGATGCTTTGGCACAAAGGCGAAACATCTGGCAATACGCAGGCGGTGGTTGATATTCGGATGGACTGCGATGCCGACACGCTCTTGATTATGGTCAAACCAGCGGGCCCTGCCTGCCATACCGAGGCGCCAAGCTGCTTTTTCCGTACATTGGACGATTTTATCAAGAAACCCAAACGGCATTAGACAGGAGTCGAGGATGGATGATATGTTTGAGCAGCTTGAAGCGCTGATTCAGCGCCGCCGGCAGAATCCGGCTGAAGGCAGCTACACCAGCCATCTGTTTGCCAAGGGGCGCGGGCGAATTGCACAGAAAGTCGGTGAAGAAGCCGTTGAAGTCCTTGTGGCTGCGTTGGGGCAGGGCCGGCGCGAACAGATCGACGAATTGGCCGATCTGTTCTATCATACCCTGGTGCTGATGGCCGAGCTTGACCTGTCACTGGATGACATTCGGCAAAAACTGCACGAACGACATCAGCCGCAGCCTTAGCTTTTATGGCTGCCGGATACTGGAATGGAGCGCCAATGCCGCCAGCAGGTTCTTATGTCAGCGAAACCACCTTTTATGTCCGCTATGCCGAAACCGACAGAATGGGAGTGGTCCATCATGCCGCCTATCTCGTTTGGTTTGAGGAAGGCCGCAGCGCCTTTATCCGCGAACAAGGCTGGAGCTATGACGCTATCGAAAAATCGGGTTATTATCTGGCGGCCGCTGAACTGAATGCCAAGTACATCCAGCCGGCGAATTATGACCAGCAGGTCACTGTCCGGTGCTGGATTGCCGATTACAAGAGCCGCACGATTACCTTTGCCGGTGAAGTCGTGGAAGCCCGCCACAGGCAAATCCTGTTCCGCGCATCCATCAAGCTGATTTGCCTGAATCGTCAGGGACAGATTACCCGCATCCCCGCCGACTGGCTGGAATGGCTGGACGCCTGATCCGGCTCAAGCTGCCCCGATTTCAAATAATAGTTTCGGGCGGTTGAATGAATATGCTATACTCTTGCTGAATCCAATGTATCTTTGACAAGCTGTTTGGAGCGATGCTTTATGATAACTTATGCCGAACGACCCTGGATCCAAAGTTATGACGAGGGTATGCCGACATCCATTGATGTTCCGGATATTCCCCTGCACCAGTTCATCAAAGATACCACCAAACGAATTCCCCATCATACCGCGCTGGTGACGCCGGCCGCGCTGCCCTTGCTGGGCCGTATCAGCAAGAAAGTGTCGTATGCCGAACTCGACCGCGCCGCCGATGCGATGGCGGCCGCCTTGGTGGATTTGGGACTGAAAAAAGGCGACCGCGTCACCATAGTCATGCCCAATTCGGTCGCCTTTGTCATCAGCTTTTACGCGATTCTCAAGGCGGGCGGGGTGGTCGCCGCCGCCAACCCAACCTACCCGGCGAAGAAAATGGCTGAACAAATTAACGATTGTGATGCCGAATTTATCCTCACAATGACCTTGTTTTACCCCTTGGTGAAGCGAATTCAACCTCAAACCAAAGTCAAAACGGTGATCGCCGCCAACATCAAGGAATACTTGCCGCCTTTGGCGAAATTGCTTTTTACGCTCGTTCGGGAAAAGAAAGACGGGCATTATATCGAAAATGTTGAAGCTGGCGATTACTGGTTTCAAGATCTGCTGCACAAGTACGATGGCCAGCAGGCCAATGTTGAGGTTTCGCCGGACGACCTGGCGATTTTCCAGTATACCGGCGGGACGACTGGTGTCCCCAAAGCGGCAATGTCCCAGCACCGGGCGCTGGTGGCAAACATGCTGCAAACCGAAGGCATCTTGAAACTGCTTGATTTGCCCGCCGAAGAAGAGATATTCCTGGGAGCTATCCCCTTCTTTCATGTCTATGGTCTGGTGGTCGTGGTCAGCACAAGCGTTTATCGCGGCGGCAAAATCGTGCTGGTGCCCAATGCCCGCGATATTGATGATGTCCTGGGCACGATTCATACTTTTCGCACCACCTTGTTTCCGGGCGTCCCGGCGCTCTACAACGCCATTAACAATCATCCGGCGGTTCAAAATGGCGAGGTGGATTTAAGCTCGCTCCGCCTCTGTCTTAGTGGTTCGGCGCCGCTGCCGCTGGCGACCAAGCAGGAGTTTGAAAGGCTGTCCGGCGGCTCGGTGCGCGAGGGCTTCGGCATGAGCGAAGCGCCAACAGCGACCCATGTCAATCCAATCCATAAAGAAAATCGCCCAAACTCGATTGGCTTGCCCTTGCCCGAAATGGATATGCGGATTGTCAGCCTCGACGATGATGAAACCGATGTCCCGGTGGGTGAGATTGGCGAGTTGCTGATGGCTGGACCAAATGTCATGGTCGGCTATCATCGAATGCCGGACGAAACCCAAAATACGCTCCGTGAAAGAGATGGAAAACGTTGGCTGTATACCGGAGATATTGCCCGTATGGACGAGGATGGCTACTTTTACATCGTTGACCGCAAGAAAGATATGGCGCTGATTGGCGGATACAATGTCTATCCGAATGCTGTCGAAAAAGCCATCGCTTCACATCCGGCCGTGCTCGAAGTCGGCGTCGCTGCGATTGCACATCCGCAAAAGGTCGGGCAGGAAGCGCTCAAAGCCTGGATTGCGCTGAAGCCGGGGCAAACGGCAACGGCTGATGAGATAATTGGCTTTCTGGCGGATTCGCTAGCGCCATACGAGATTCCACGGCGCATCAGTTTCATTGAGGAACTGCCAAAATCGGCTGTGGGCAAGACACTGCGCCACGAATTGGTCAAAATGGAAATGGAATCCTGATCAAACCGCGCGCATAACGTTCATCGCCCCTGGCAGGACTCGAACCTGCGACCAACGGTTTAGAAGACCGGTGCTCTGTCCACTGAGCTACAGAGGCAATCGGGGGAAATTGTATGAATCGCTTTCCCCAGTGTCAATACCGCAGCGCGCGTTCGCATTCCAGATCCGGTTGTTTGCTGCCCGACAGTATTGTATAATAACTAAAGAAAGACAACGCATCTTATTCAGCAGAACGGCGCTTCAGCTTGGCTTCAGGCATTCGTTCCGACGCTTGGTCGTGAGGAGAAATCATGGTGAAAGACAAAGACCTCGTTGCACAGCAGCAAAACGACTACACCGCGAAAAACATCCAAAAACTCGATCCGCGCGAACATATTCGCCGCCGCCCCGGTATGTATGTTGGCGGCACCGATGGCCGCGCCTTGCATCATTTAATCTATGAAGTGGTGGACAACTCCATTGACGAGGCGCTGGCGGGACGCTGTGACCGCATCTTTGTTACCCTGCGCGATGATTGTCGGGCGACCATTCAGGATAATGGCGTCGGCATTCCGGTGGATATGCACGCAAGCGGCAAGCCTGCGCTTGAACTTGTCATGACGGAAATTGGCGCCGGCGGCAAATTTGATAACGAAGTCTACAAAGTCAGCGGCGGTTTGCATGGCGTCGGCGTCTCGGCTGTGAATGCTTTGTCGTCCCAACTGACAGCCACCATTTACCGCGACGGTCACGTTTGGCGGCAGGCCTACAGCGAAGGTTTGGCGACAACATCAGTGGAAAAGGTTCGACCCTTGCGAGACGGCGAGGAGACCGGAACCATCATCACATTCATGCCAGATTTCACCGTGATGGAAGATAATGAGTTCAGCTTTCATACATTGATGACCCGCTTCCGCGAAATGGCTTTCGTTACCCGCAAGGTCACAATTACCTTGCGCGATGAGCGGGTCAAACCCATTCCGCAGGAGATGACCTTTTACTTTGACGGCGGCTTGAGGTCATTTGTCCGTTATCTGAATCGCAATCGGAAGCCCATTCACAGCATTATTCACGCCGAACGCGGCATTGAGTTTGAAGACCGGAATAGCAATCCCTATAACATCGGGGTTGAGGTCGCGTTTCAGTATTCTGATGCCGCGACGACGGCGGAATTGGCATTTACGAATACGATCAACACACCCGATGGCGGCACCCACGTCACCGGACTGCGCTCGGCTGTGACCGGGGTCATCAATCGCTATGCCCGCAAAGCCGGCCTGCTGAAAGACAAAGATGGCAATTTCTCTGGCAATGACACCTTGGAAGGGCTTACGGCGATTGTCAGCGTCAAGCACCCTGACCCGCAGTTTGAAAGCCAAACCAAGGTGAAGTTGCTGAATCCCGAAGTGCAGGGCGCGGTATCGCAGGTCGTGACCGAAGCCTTTACGAATTTCTGGAGATGAATTCGCGCGAAGCGCGGCGGATTATTGACAAGTGCATGACCAGCAAACGCGCCCGCGAAGCCGCTAAAAAAGCGCGTGACTTGGTTCGCAGCGGCCCCAGCCTGCTCGAAAGCAGCACTTTGCCCGGCAAACTGGCGGACTGTTCCCAGCGAGGTGAAAGCGCCGAGATTTATATTGTCGAGGGCGATTCGGCCGGGGGCAGCGCCAAACAGGGACGCGACCGACACTTTCAAGCCATTCTGCCCTTACGCGGCAAAATCCTCAACACCGAACGGGCGCGGATTGACAAAATTCTTGATAACAACGAGATCAAATCCTTGATTTCGGCATTGGGCACCGGCATTCATGACGAAATGGCGATTGGCAAACTGCGTTATGGGCGGGTGATTATTATGACCGATGCTGATGTCGACGGCAGCCATATTCGCACCCTGCTTTTGACCTTCTTTTTCCGCCACATGCCCCAGATTGTGCAGGATGGCCATCTCTATATTGCCCAGCCGCCGATTTATCTGCTGAAAAATGGCAAAAATCTTCAATATGTCTATCCTTCGGCCGGCTTGACCGATTCGCAGCTGCTTGACCGCTCGCTCAAACGATTCAAGAATCCCGACAAAGTGACCATCCAGCGCTACAAGGGGCTTGGGGAGATGAATCCGGACCAGCTTTGGGAAACCACCATGGATCCAGAGAGGCGCACCCTGCTGCAAGTCACTATCGAGGATGCCGCCGATGCTGACAAGGTTTTCGATATGCTAATGGGCGCCAGTGTGCCGCCGCGCCGCCGATTCATTCAGACTCATGCCAAGCAAGTACGCAACCTTGACATCTAACTGAAAATGATCCGATGCTACAGGCCGGACGTCTTGGCGTCCTGTTCGGTCCAGCCTTGCGCCGCGCGCGCCGCCTGCTCTTTTAAGGCTCGCTCCAGCGGCGCTCTTTCGACAATCGCAAACAGAATTGCCGAAAGCAGGCTCAACAGCGCGAAAAAGACCACAATCAGGACAATCGGGTTAAAGGTGATTCCAGCGATGTTCACCATTTCGGGATGCAGGACGAGAACGCTCATGCAGACTGTTGGAAAAATGGCAGCAAAAAACAAACCGGACAAGTAATTGAAGAAAACAGAGAAAGCCCCGCCATAGACCGGTTCGCGTTGGATGGAATGCCGATTGACGCGCCAGCCCAAGTACAGCCCAAGGACAATCAGGGCCGTCAGTCCAATAGTTTTGCTGTCCATCGATTTGCCTCGGTGGGATCAGTCCCGCATCGCTTTCTGATTATGGCTTAGAACAGTGTATAAATGAAGGGGGCGGCCGGACCCGAACTGCCAGCGATAATCACGAGAGCAAAGACCAGCAGGGTAATCACCAGCGGCAGCATCCAGTAGAGCTTTCGCTTCCACAGGAAAGTCAGCAATTCTCTCAAGACCCCCAAACGCATGAAAAAGTCTTGCCTCGCTGTGGGAGCGCCGTTGTTGTTTGATTTCGCGTTGTCTGCCATGTTGCCTCACTCGACTCTATGATAAGGGCTTGCGTACAATATGAGACCCTAAAACGAGGATGTCAATATCGCTGTTGCGGAAAGTATTAAAGGCTTCTCCTGGTGTGTTGACGATGGGTTCTCCCCGCAGGTTAAAGGATGTATTCAGCACAACTGGCACGCCGGTCGCTTCCCCAAATTGCCTGACAATATCATAATAGCGCGGGTTGGTTTCGCGGTCAATGGATTGCAGTCGCCCGGTGCCTTCATGGTTGACCGCGTCGATTTCGGCTTGTTTTTCGGCTTTAATCGGCGCCACCATCAGCATATAACGCGGCGCATCGTGTTCGGCAATGTCGGGATAATCGAAATACTCCGCCGTTCGTTCGCGCAAGACCACCGGCGCAAACGGTCTGAACGGCTCTCTGAACTTGATTTTGGTGTTCACAATTTCTTTCATATCGGCGCCGCGCGGATCAGCCAGAATGCTGCGGTTGCCCAAAGCCCGCGGGCCCCATTCAAAACGTCCTTGATGAAAGCCAATCACATTCTGGCTGGCAAGCGCATCAACGATAGTTTCAGTCAGTTTGGCTTCGTCGTCGAATGATTGATATTTTAATCCGACCTCATCAAGAAATGTCCGGCATGCGTCATCACTGTAGCCTTTGCCGTAATATGAATGAGACTGCGTCCATTGGCGCGGCTTCCCAAGCAGGATATGCCATGCCCACAAGGCAGCCCCCAACGCGCCGCCGTCGTCACCGGCCGCCGGCTGAATCCAAAGCTCATCAAAGGGGGTTTCGTTCAGAATCCGCCAGTTGGCTTTGGTATTCAAGGCGACGCCGCCGGCCATAACCAGCTTGCTCATGCCGGTTTTGCTGTGAAGATAGGTCGCCATCTGAATCAGCGCATCTTCAGTAACCTGCTGGATGCTGGCGGCGATATCGGCATAATACTGATTGCGGTTCATCGCCGCTTTTTCCGCCGAGCGCTCCGGGTGAGTGCGCCGGGTAAAGAACTCGGCATCCGCATCGCGCCGCTCGCCAAAAAGATCAAGGAACTTGCGGCTGTAGCTTCGTACAGTGGAACGATGGAAATCAAAGTATTCCATATTGAGGCGGTAAGCGCCGCTTGTTCGATCCAATGAGATGACTTTGTGAACCTTGTCTTTATATTTCGGCTCGCCGTAGGGGCTCATCCCCATGACTTTATATTCGCCATTGTTGACGCGGAATCCAAGCCAGGCGGTAAAGGTCGAATACAGCAGTCCAAGCGAATGCGGGAAGCGCTGCTCTTCAAACAATTCTATCGACGGCTTTGATAAATCTGCATCATCAAGCGAGCTAAGTCCAATGCCAAGCGCCGTCGTCGTCCACTCGCCGACGCCGTCCACCGTCAGAATGGCGGCATCCTTGAATGGGCTGGCAAAAAAAGCGCTGGCGGCATGGCTCATGTGATGATCACAGAACAGCACCTTGTCAAAGGCTATTCCAATGCCGCGGGCAATGTGACTGCGAACCCATAATTTGTCTGTCAGCCAGGTCATCATGGCTTCGCGCCACAGGCTGGCGGAACGGGGGAAGGTGTTCACGGTCGTTTGCAGGATACGCTCAAACTTCAGCAGCGGCTTTTCATAGAATACAACATATTCCAACTCATGCGAGGCGATGCCGGCCTGGTCAAGGCAGAATTGGGCGGCAAGCTGTGGGAAGCCGCTGTCATGCTTCACCCGCGAAAAACGCTCTTCCATCGCGGCGGCGACCAGTTCGCCGTCTTTGATTAGCGCCGCCGCCGAATCGTGATAAAAAGCCGATATGCCCAGAATATACATCCCTATCCCTGTTCCCGCGCCGATTCAATATCCGCGGCTGCGGCTTCGCGCTTGCGCCACCGCGCATTCGTCCGCTTGATGTCCAGCGGGTCCATTGTCAAAGCAGAAAGCAGCCCAAAAGGGACCATGATCGTGAAGTAAAACAAGGTAGCGATAAAACGTCCATTCTCGTCAGCAATGATGCTGGAATTGACGCTAAAACGATTCCATGCGATTTCCCAGATTTTTTTCAAGGGCATTCTCCTGATGCCATCACAGCGCCAGCCGCCGATTGTAATGTTTCAGGATTGTTTTACAAGTCGGGGTTTTTATCAAGGGCTGGCTGATTCAGGATTTTCAGCAGAGCGGCTTTGGCGATGTCATGCCCGGTTTGATTCCAGTGGGTGTCGGCAAAGAAATAAGGAGATTGCCCCTGTTGGACGGCATCGGCGAGGCTTGGGCTTAGATCGAGGAAGACAAACCCGTGTTCTGCGGCTAGTGAAGCCAATACCCGGCGCTGAACTGTCAGATTAGCGTCCACCTGGTCTGCCGAGATTGGCTCTTCCAGCCGGTCAAGGATGAATTGTCGAGTCTCCCGACCAAGAAATTCCCAATAGAGTTCTGCTTTTTGTGGAATATACATCAGGACAAAGGCGGCGCCGCTTGATTGAACCATTGCTGACATTTCGATGATGGCCGCTTGAGTGAATTGATACATTTCACTGGCTCGAAGCGCCGATTCGCTAAGGGCGAGCACTGGAATCAGGCTATCAAAGAAGACAACCGATGTGGGCGGCTCGGTGAGGGCGGCTTGAGGATAATGGCAGTCTCCATCACTGGCGGCAAGGATTGAATCGCGCAAGAAAAGAGCCAAATGGAAGCTCGCCAGATAGTCCAAGGGGTTTTTGTTTTGATGAGTCTCATCGGCGAATGTCAAACCGGCCTGCTGCAATTTTGCAAACCTTTCGTTATCCCTAAGATCGTTTCCGCCAAAGTAGGCGAGAACAACGATTTCCGGCTGGCGCGGCGATCCAAAGGCTTCCAGGAGCAGCTTCTGTTCCAGTGTACCGCTTCCAGGCAAGCCGAAGACGAGCATGGATTCGGCAATGCCATCCCAGTAGGGGCGCTTGACCGATTCGGCGGCGGTGAAGGAATCCCCAACAATCACAAGTTCGACGTCATCAGGCCAGGGCTCACTGTTGCGGAAACCCTGCCGGTCACGAGTATAGGCGACACGATAAGGTTCAATCGATTCAATATGCGCCGGCGACAGGCATGTGTTTTGGTAAAGATCGCCGCTATGGCTTGTGACTTCAAGATCAACTGCTTCTTTTGGCGGGTATTGGCGGGCGCCATGCTCTGTATTCAATCGGATGCCATAGCGCTCCTGATACTGTGGCATGCGCTCGATGAGAGGCTGCGGCAACTGTAGAAATGCGAGTTGCAGGGCGATTTCGATAGCGGCAAGGGTAATGAACAGTATCAGCCCTGCCCGCAGGAAAAATTTGAGAAGTTTTGCCAATCCGCTGATCCTGACTGCATCGGTTCCAAGCAGTGTACCCTATTACGAACTTGCCGGCTGCCTGTTTTACCCGGCGATGCCAATTTTAATTGCTGGAAAAAGGCCCTATGTCAAAGCGCTCATCGGGCGGGAGCAGCCTGATCTTAAGCAGCATCGTTTCCAGCCGATAGATATCAACAAGCTGGCGCAGCAGGCTGGACAGCCGCCCCAGGGACAGAAGTTCTTGCTTTTGGGCATTTTCAGCTTGCAGGAGAATGGCGGCAACTTGTGCCAGCGACTTGGGTGAATGCGGTATTTGATCGGGGTCAAACCGAATCTCTTCGGCCGAAGACAGCAGATTCAGGTATTGGATGAGCAGCGGCCGCAGCCGTTTGCCATAATGATGTATGACCTCGGGCCTATCCTCTTGCAATGAAAAATACTGAACCTCGCCCAACATATATGGATTCGTCCTGGCGATGACTTTGACGCGGAATCGCCGCTGCCCGTTTGCAAGGATATTGAGGCGGCTGAATGGCAATCGTTGGACTTCGGCAATCCTGGCGCTGCAACCGACGTCATGCGGCCTGGCGATGGGCCCCAGGGCTTCGCGGCCGCTTCTGATCAGCACCGCGCCAAACGGTTTTTGGGCTTCAATGCACTCGTTGATCATGATCTTGTACCGCTCCTCAAAGATGTGCAGTTTCAGCTGCATCCCGGGAAATAAAACTGTATTCAGTGGAAAGAGCGGCAATTCTACCATGCTGATTGACTCAATCGGTTGCTTGCTTGGCGCATAGACAGGACCATGGCGCTGTGATGTGTTGGTTCGCTAATGCCAATTTAAGTATAGCCGAGTTCGCTGGCATAAGAAAACGATAAGACTTTTTCGGGGTTGTGGTCTTTGTCTGCAAAATTTGTCATCATATATGCAATGGACTGCATTGCTGGAGGGAATCATGTATTCGCCACTTGTAACGACTGCCTGGCTCGAAACGCATCTTCACGATGTCAGCCTCCGCATCATTGACATACGAGGCAGAGTTCTGCCGGCATCACAGCCGCCGCCGCATTATTTCAGCCATCGCGCCGCTTATAACGAGGCGCATATTCCCAATGCGGTCTTTATCGACTGGCAGGTTGATATTGTTGAACCCGATTCGCCATCGAACGACATTGCCTCTGCGGCGCGCTTTGCCGAACTGATGGGTCGGCTTGGCATTGACAGCGCGACGACGGTGGTGGCTTATGATGATGCCGCCAGTATGTTTGCCGCCCGGCTTTGGTGGAGCTTGCGCTATTATGGACATGCGCCGGTCTATATCCTGGATGGCGGCTGGCATAAATGGATTGCCGAGGGGCGTCTGACTGACCGATACATTCCTCAATACGAACAGAAAGCCTTCCTCCCAAGAATCAACCCCAAACTGAAGGCAAGCGCCGAAGATATCCTGGAGTCCATCGAGACCGAAGCCTTGCAGTTGATTGATGTGCGGTCGCCGCCGGAATTTGCCGGCGAAGCCTCGCGCGCCCAATATGCCGGTCATATTCCAACGGCGATTAATCTGCCGCGCAAGGCTATGGTAGCCGACGACATGACACTCAAGCCGGTTGATGATTTGAAGAACGGTTTCTCAAACGCGGGCATTGACCTGGATGCTAACGATACCGTCCTTTATTGCAATTCAGGTGTTTCAGCCTGTTTTGGATTGCTGGCGCTTGAAGCTGCGGGCGCTAGGCATCTTCGCATTTATGACGGCTCCTGGAAAGAATGGGGCAATGACGCCGCAAAACCGATAGAAACAGCGAAATAAATCGCTAAAGCGCCGCTGATTCGTGAAATTTGATGTAAGAATGGCTGCGTTTGAACTGTCATAAACCTGGAGGCTTGTCTTTTTACGAACATAAGGAACAGATTTTTAGTGGAACTGATTGTATATCAAGATGCCGCTGCGTTTGATGAACTGAAACCCGAGTGGAACCATCTGCTTGGCCGCGCCCCGGTCAACTGTATCTTCTATACTTGGGAATGGCAATCGACCTGGTGGGATGTTTATCAGCCCGGTGAACTGCTGATTCTGGCATGCCGCGAGGATAACCAGCTGCTCGGTATCGCGCCATTGTTTGTCACTGAATCCAAACCGGGACGGTCGGTCCAAATTATCGGCTGCGTCGATGTGACCGATTATCTTGATTTCATCGTTGATGCGACCCACTTGCAGGATGTCTTTGCCGTCTTCGCCGATTATTTCGCGGCGCATCGGGACGCGTTTGACATCCTTGACCTGTGCAACATACCGCAGCATTCGGCAACGCGGGCCATTCTGCCGGCTCTGCTGGAGATGAGAGGATTCGATACGGCGGTAACGCAGCAAGAGGTTTGCCCGGTCATTGAATTGCCTGAAAACTGGGGCGAATACCTCGGTTCGCTTGACAAGAAGCAGCGGCACGAAATCCGGCGCAAGCTGCGCCGCATTCATGGAGCCGCCAATGAAATCGACTGGTATATCGTCAACGGGTGTCATAATTTGCAGGAAGAAATCCATCAGTTTATGTGGCTGATGGCAGCGAGCGATCCGCAAAAAGAGCAGTTTCTTCGGGATGCTAACAATGTAAAATTCTTCAAAAATATCGTGCCGCTCATACAAAAGCGCGGCTGGCTTCAGATGAACTTCTTGACTGTGGGCGATGAGCGCGTCGCCGCCTATATCAACTTTGTCTATGAAAATCGCGTGCTGGTCTATAATTCTGGGCTGAATCATCAGGAGTATGGTCAGCTAAGCCCGGGTATTGTGCTGTTGGCTTATAACATTCAGTATGCGATTGAGCAGGGCTATCAGGTGTATGATTTCCTGCGCGGCGATGAAGCCTATAAATACCGTATGGGGGGGCAAGACACGGCGGTTATGAACATCATCGCAAGATAAAGTCGCCGGGATAAGAATGTTAATCAAACGGATCGCGCTCATCAGCGTTCATACCAGCCCGCTTGCTCCGATGGGCGGCAGGAAAACCGGCGGTATGAATGTTTATATTCGCGAATTGTCGCATGAGTTGGGCGAACAAGGGTATCTTGTTGATATTTTCACGCGCCGTTCTTCACCATCAGAGCCGGATGTCGATACGGCTGTCGGCAGCAATGTTCGCGTCATTTACCTGAACGCCGGCCCGCCGGCGCCATTAAAGCCTGATGAACACGACGGCTGCTTATCCGAATTCACGGCAAATCTGATGGCTTTCGCTACCTTGCACAACATACGCTATGACATCGTGTACAGCCACTACTGGCTTAGCGGGGCTGTTGCCGCCAAGCTCAAGGAAGCCTGGGGCATCGGCTTTGTCCACATGTTCCATACGCTCGGTCACATGAAGAAGCGCATCCGCGTGAATGAATTTTATCAGCCCGACAAACGGATTATGACCGAAGCGCATATTCTTCAGTGGGCTGACCGCATTATCGCCGCCACCCCAGCCGAACAGGCACAGCTGCGCTGGCTGTATCGCGCCAGCCGCCGACAAATTGAGGTCATTCCTCCCGGTGTGAATACTGAACACTTTCAGGATTCGATATCGCCCGCCGCAGCGCGGCAGACGCTCGGCATAGACCCCGAAAGCAGTATGCTGCTTTTTGTTGGCCGCATCGAACCGCTCAAGGCCGTCGATACCATACTGGAGGCGCTCTATGTCCTGCGGGAAAAATCGCCGGGGCTGCTGCGGAAGCTGCATTTTGTGATTGTCGGCGGCGATCCCGGCAGCAAAAAAGATATGGAAATGCAGCGGCTTCAGGATATGTGCATCGAATTGGGGATCGAGCAGTTTGTGAGTTTTGCTGGCGCCAAAGAACAATCGCAGCTGCCAATCTATTACTCGGCCGCCACAGCTGTCATCATGCCTTCTGATTATGAATCCTTTGGCATGGTGGCCTTGGAAGCCATGTCCTCGGGCACCCCAGTGATTGCGTCCCAAGTGGGCGGACTTCAGTTTTTGGTGCGCGACCAGGAAACCGGCTTCCATATCCCCGCCCGCGAACCCATCTCGCTGGCAGAATGTATTATTGCGCTGGTGACGGATCCGCCCAAGACGGCCTCCATGGGGCTTTCTGCCTCTCGAATTGCCAAGGAGTACACCTGGTCACAGATTGCCGCCAGGCTGATGCAAGTCTTTGAAACCGTTGTCGGACACGCCCGAACCAAGACCTAGCCGCCATAAGCATTGGGAATATCGTTGACTCTCGCCTGGATATAGGGATGGCCCTCCATGAAATCCAGAGCTTCGTCTTCCGATACCAGGGTTTGCCCTTTGTGATAGAGCGTGTCGTTGAAACCATCGTAACGATAACGGCGATTGACCCAGCCGTGGGCGCTGTGCTGAAACAGGGTATGGAACTGAATCGCTTCCTCTGCTTCAAAAACATCTTCGCTAATCATCCATACCGGCGCGTACTGTTCCAGGTGCGGGTATGCTTTTTGGTCGCGTTTGTTTTTTAATTCCTCAACTGTGGTCATTCGCTGCTCCATTTTGCCGACGCGTTTCCTTTACTCTGGTTATTCTAACCTTCTGCTAAGAGATAGGCAAGCGGCGATTCATTAGGGATTGTCCCGGTCCCATAATGAGGAAAGGGGAGCTTCCTCACCTGCTTTTGCTGGCCAAAGCGAAATTCGCGTATTTTGACAAGTTCCAAATTCATGCTGGATTGATTAAACTGGATAAAATATGATGACCCATGAAGAGGAGATGAATGATGGCAAAAGCGGATATACGAAAAGTCGTATTGGCATACAGCGGCGGCCTTGACACCTCGGTGATTGTGCCGTGGCTGAAGAATAATTATGGCTGCGAGGTAGTGTGTTTTTGCGCCGACCTGGGACAAGAGGAAGAACTCGATGGGCTTGAAAGCAAAGCCTTGGCATCGGGCGCTTCAAAGCTGTATATCCGCGACCTGCGCGAAGAATTTCTGACTGATTTTGTCTTCCCGACTCTGCGGGCCGGCGCCGTCTATGAACGCGAGTATCTGTTGGGCACTTCTTTTGCCCGCCCGCTTATTGCCAAGCACATGGTTGAAATCGCCATCGCCGAAAAAGCTGATGCCGTGGCGCATGGCTGCACCGGCAAAGGCAATGACCAGGTTCGTTTCGAAGTCTCTGCGATGGCTCTGAATCCCAAACTGAAAACGATTGCTCCCTGGCGTGAATGGGATATCCGCAGTCGAGAAGACGCGCTCGCTTATGCCGCGGAGTTCAATGTGCCGGTATCGCAGACTGAAAAAGACATTTACAGCCGTGACCGCAACCTCTTTCACTTGTCGCATGAGGGCGGGCTGCTTGAAAATCCGTGGAATGAACCTGAAGGCAATATGTTCCAGCTTACCCAAAGTCCGCAAGATGCCCCCGACGAACCTGAATACATCGAAATCAGCCTGTCCCAAGGCAATCCCCACAGCCTGAATGGTGAGGCAATGAATCCGGTGGAGCTATTTGTCAAACTCAATCGAATCGGCGGCAAGCATGGCATTGGACGCATTGATATGGTCGAAAATCGGCTGGTGGGCATGAAAAGCCGTGGCGTGTATGAAACCCCGGCCGGAACCATTATTCACCGCGCCCATCAACTGCTGGAGAGCATTTGCCTCGACAAGCACACCATGCACTATAAAGACCTCGTCGCCACCAAATACGCTGAACTGGTGTATAATGGCATGTGGTACAGCAAACTGCGCGAGGCGCTGGATGCCTTTGTCGAAGTCACCCAAAGCACGGTCACTGGAACGGTGCGATTAAAGCTGTACAAGGGCAATATCATGGCTGTCGGCCGCAAAAGCCCTTACAGCCTCTACCGCGAAGATTACGCTTCATTCGGCGAAGAAGATGTCTACAATCAACAGGATGCCCACGGTTTCATCCAGTTGTTCGGCTTGCCTATCAAGGTTGAGGCGATGCTGCAAATGGAAGGCGGCGACAAGACCGACTATACCCAGCCGGATTACAGCAAGTTCAAACGCGATTGAGCTTTTGAACCGAATCATAGCGGCCTGGTGAATGCGGGCTTCTTCATGCAAAAGGATTGTCAATGAGTCTGTGGGGTGGACGATTTTCTGAACCAAGCGCGGATGATCTCAAACAGCTGAATGACAGCATCGGTTTCGATATCCGTCTTTATCGCGAAGATATTGAAGGCAGCGCGGTCTATGCACAAGCCATTGCCGATGCCAAGGTCATCACACAGGAAGCGGCGCAGACTATCATCGCCGGCCTGCAGCAGGTAAAGCAAGAGTTTGATGCTGGCGCATTCGTGATCCAGCCCGGCGATGAGGACATCCACACCGCTGTTGAACGCCGTCTGACTGAACTGATTGGTGAAACTGCCGGCAAGCTGCATACCGGCCGCAGCCGCAATGACCAGGTGGCGACCGACTTCAGATTATGGTCAATGCGCGCCGCCGACCGCCTGGCGGATGAACTGCGCAGCTTGCAGCTGGCTGTCATTCAAGCAGCCGAAGCCCATACTGACACCTTGCTTTCGGGCTATACGCACATGCAGCCGGCGCAGCCGATTACGGTCGCCCATTGGTTAATGAGCTTCTTTTGGATGCTGGAGCGCGATCTTGACCGTTTGCGTTCGGCGCGGAAGCGGATGGCGGTCTGTCCATTGGGCGCGGGGGCATTGGCTGGCAATCCCTTTGAGGTTGATCGGCAAAAAATGGCGCTGGAGCTTGGATTCGATTCATGCAGCCAGAACAGCCTGGATGCTGTCAGTGACCGCGATTTTGTGGCTGACCTGCTTTATGTGATTTCATTATGCGCCGCGCATTTGAGCCGTCTGGCAGAAGATATCCTTATCTATTCCAATCCCCTGTTTGCTTATGTCGCGCTCGCCGACAAATACAGCACCGGCTCCAGTTTGATGCCGCAAAAGCGCAATGCCGACCCGATGGAACTGATGCGCGGCAAAACCGGCCGACTTATTGGCAATCTGACCGGCTTTCTGACAACCTTAAAGGGACTCCCCAGCGGCTACAACAAAGACCTTCAGGAAGATAAGGAAACGCTGTTCGATTCCGTCGACGCCATGCACAAACTGCTCCCGGTAATGACAGCCATTATCGCTACCTTGCAGATTAACGCTGACAGGATGCGGGCGGCTTTGGCTGAAGAACTGCTGGCGACCGACATGGCTGATTACCTGGTACGCAAGGGAATGCCTTTTCGCCAGGCTCATCACGCGGTGGGCGAGTCCGTGCGGCTGGCAGCCGAATTAGAGTTGAAATTGTCGGAAGTGCCGCTGAATCGGCTGCGACAGGTTTCCGAGTATTTCGCTGAAGATGTCAGACAGGTCTTTGACTTCACCCAATCTGTATCACAGCGCAGAGTGCAGGGCGGCGCTGCGCCGGATGCCGTCCGTGAACAAATTGAATTGGCAAAGGCAAAGCTCAGATTTTGATTTGTGCAATATGTACAGGGATTTATCGTAATGATATATGAAATTCGATGTCTGTTCACGAAATGATTGGATTCGCTTGACATCGGATGCAAAGTCGAGTAAGCTGTGCAGTGGATTTGAAACCTGCAAGGATGAAGCATGTACGGGAAGTTCGCCCCGAATCTCATTAGCCTCATTATTGTCCTTGTCCTCGTGATTGTCAGTGGACTGTAACGGCTTGGGTTGCGGGTGCGAAACCGATTGGCATAATATGACCTCCCAAGCCTTGGGAGGTTTTTTAATTTAAGGCGACGGTCTGAACGGGTTTTATTTGATGATTTTTCGTATAGTAAGGAAAACCAGATGACTGCAAAATGGATTTGGCGCAACGGCGAGTTCATAAAATGGGAAGATGCAACTATCCACGTCAGCGCACATGCCCTGCATTATGGCTCAAGCGTTTTTGAAGGTCTGCGCGCCTACAATACGTCTAAAGGCGCTGCCCTGTTTCGCCTTCATGCACACACGGAACGGCTGATGCAGAGCGCCAAGGTGATGCGAATCGCCCATGATTACGATTCGGACACATTAAACGCGGCGATAGTCGAAAGTGTTAGGAAAAATGGCCACAACTCCTGTTACGTCCGTCCGATCATTTTTCGCGGGACGGGTGCGCTGGGGCTTGAAGGACGCGAAGTCACCAAGACCGAAGTCGTTATTTTCACAATGGAATGGGGCCGTTACCTGGGCGCTGAAGCGATTGAGCAGGGCGTCGATGTGCAGGTCAGTTCCTTCCGGCGGATGGCGCCTGATACCCACATGGCGCTTGTGAAAGCCGGCGGCAACTATGTCAACAGCCAGTTTGTCAGCATGGAAGCGCACGATAATGGATTCCAGGAAGGCATTGCCTTGGATGTCAGCGGCTATGTCAGCGAAGGCGCCGGAGAAAATATCTTCGTCGTTCTTGACAGCGTGGTTTATACGCCCGGCGCCTGGTCCTCTATTCTGATGGGAATCACACGCGACAGTGCCCTGACCATCCTCAAAGAGCAGGGGCTTGAAGTGCGCTTTCAGCCGGTAGCGCGAGAAATGCTCTATATGGCTGACGAAATTTTCTTTACTGGCACAGCAGCCGAAATCACACCAGTGAAATCTGTTGACCGCATCCCGATTGGCAGCGGAAAACGCGGTCCTATCACTGCGGCCGTCCAATCCGAGTTCTTTGCCATTACCGCCGGTGAATTGGCGGACAAGCATAATTGGCTAACCTTTGTCAATGAAGTCTAAGGGTTTTATAAGCATCGTTTAATGAGCTTGCGGGGGGTGATGATGCAGCTAAAAGGTTCGGAAATCATTATGGAATGCCTGATACGCGAAGGCGTCAGCGTCATGTTTGGCTATCCTGGCGGGGCAATTTTGCCAACGTATGATGCTATGACCCAATATCAGGATCAGCTCCATCACGTGCTGGTGCGGCATGAGCAAGGGGCTTCCCACATGGCTGATGGCTACGCCCGCGCCACCGGCCGCGTGGGAGTCTGTATCGCAACCAGCGGCCCCGGCGCGACCAATTTGGTGACCGGGCTGGCGACGGCGATGATGGACTCTTCTCCGATTGTGGCTGTCACCGGTCAAGTTGCCATTCCGGCAATCGGGTCGGATGCTTTTCAGGAAACCGATGTCACCGGGGTAACGCTCCCCGTGACCAAACACAACTACCTTGTTACCGATGTCGAAGACCTTGCCTATACCATCAAAGAGGCTTTTTACATCGCGCGCAGCGGGCGTCCGGGTCCGGTTTTGGTGGATGTTCCCAAAGACGTTCAAAATGCGATGGCTGAATATGTGTATCCCGAAGGCGAAATCACCTTGCCTGGCTATCATCCCCCCTCTGCCGCCAGCCAATATGATATCGCGCATGCGCTGCGTTTAATTCAGGAAGCCGAACGCCCGGTGATTTTAGCCGGCCACGGGGTCACCATGTCGGGCGCTATTCAGGAATTGCGCGAGCTGGCGGAACGGGCGCAAATCCCAGTGGCATTGACCTTGTTAGGCAAGGGCGGGATACCGGAGGATCACCCGCTGGTGATTGGGATGATGGGCATGCACGGCGAAGCATCAGCCAACCTGGCTATTCAAGAGGCTGATCTATTGATTGCATTGGGCATGCGCTTTGATGACCGCGTGACCGGTAATTTGGAGACCTATGCCGTCAATGCCCGCAAGATTCACATTGATATTGACCGCTCGGAGCTAAACAAGAACGTCAAGGTGGATGTAGGCATTGCCGGCGATCTGCGGACGGTGCTGCGTCAGCTTTTGCCGCGGCTGCCGTCGAAAACGCATCGGCGGTGGGTGAGCCGAATCCGCAGCTGGCTGGAAGATTCCAATGAGCGCGACATCCTGAATTATGAAACGCCCGGCAGGCTGCTGACGGCCCAGGTCATCAATGACATCTGGAAGTTCACCGGCGGCGATGCGATTACGGTGACTGATGTCGGGCAGCATCAGATGCTGGAGGCGCAGTATTATCCGCATCAGCGTCCATCAACGCTGCTGACAAGCGGCGGGCTGGGGACGATGGGCTTTGGATTCCCGGCCGCCATTGGCGCCAAGTTCGGCATGCCTCACGAGGAAGTTTGGGCCATCGTTGGCGACGGCGGCTTTCAGATGACGCTCTGCGAACTGGCGACGGCGGCGCAGGAAAACGTCAATGTCAACATCGCCATCATCAACAACCATTTTTTGGGCATGGTGCGGCAATGGCAGGAGTTCTTCTACGAAAACGCTATCAGTCAACGCCTATGTTTAATCCTGATTTCTGTAAATTGGCTGAAGCCTACGGTGTCCCCAATATGCGCGTTACCAAACGCGAAGAAATCGAGGCTGCGGTTCAATTCGCGCGGCGCATTGAGGGCCCGACGCTGCTTGAGTTTGAGGTCGAAAAAGAAGAAATTGTCTATCCGATGGTGCCAAGCGGCGCCAATTTGCACGATATGAAACGCCGTCCGAAACCAGGAGGAGTATGATGACCGAGCGAATCGATTCCAATAAGATCACCGTGGTTGCGCTGGTTGAAAATGAACCCGGCGTTCTCAATCGCATCGCCAGTCTGTTTCGCCGCCGCGCCTTTAATATCGACAGCCTGACAGTCGGACGCACCCACAAACCCCATGTATCCCGCATGACGATTCGGGTGGACGCCGGCGAAGAATACGCCAAACGGATCGCCGTCAATTTGCAAAAGCTGGTCAATGTGATTGATGTCAGGGTGCTTGACAGTGAACCGCATATCGAGCGCGATCTTGCGCTTGTCAAAGTTCGCAGCGATGATACCAACTCCCGCAATGCCATTACCGAAATCTGCGACCGCTACCCGGCTCGCATTGTCGATATCGGACCCCACGTCGCCATTATCGAAATGGTCGGCGCTGAAGCCATCTTAGAGAAATTTATTGATGAAGTCCGTCCCGTCGGCATCGTCGAAATGATACGCACCGGTGTGGTATCGATGGGCCGCGGGACGCGGATTCATGATACCGATTTCAGACGACCGAATATGGCGCCGACCAAAACCGCCGGCAATGGTCGCATGATTTGATCGGCAATGTGGAAGCGGGGTTATGAAAGGACTAACCAGCATGAAGAAACTGATTTTGCTTTTCACAGCCATACTGACGGCGCTTCTGTTGGCGTCGACGGTCTACGCCGCTGATATTACGCTAAGCTCAAGCTGTTCGCTGGCGGATGCCATCATCGCCGCCAACAACGACCGCGCCGAAGGTGATTGTCCGGCCGGGCGCGGCGCCGACATCATCGCGCTCACCAGAGACATAACGCTTGATGGCGGGCTGCCCAAAATCACTTCTGACATCGCGATTGAAGGGAATGGCTACACCATCAGCGGCGACCATCGTTATCGGATGTTTTACAACGACGGCGGCGCGCTGACCATCAAGGATTTGACCATGACCAAGGGGTATGTTGAAGGCGAATTTATCCGCAACGAAGATGGCACGGCCAAAGCGACCGCGGATCAGCCTTTCGGCGGCGCGATTGCCAACTGGCAGGGGACGGTTGCCATCAGCGATAGCACTTTCAGCGACAACTTAGCTGAAAGGTTTGGCGGCGCGATCTTCAACGCGGGCAAGCTAGGCATCAGCGGCAGCAGCTTCAGCGACAACTGGGCTGAAAGTTTTGGCGGCGCGATTACCAACTGGGAAGAGGGCGAGCTAAGCATCAGCGACAGCGCTTTCCGCGGCAACTCGGCTGGCTTTGGCGGCGCGATCTACAACTCGGCTGAAGAGCTAAGCATCAGCGGCAGCAGTTTCAGCGACAACTGGGCTGACAACGGCGGCGCGATCAGCAACAGCGAAGAGCTAAGCATCAGCGGCAGCAACTTCAGCGACAACTGGGCTGAAAGTTTTGGCGGCGCGATTACCAACTGGGAAGGAACGCTAAGCATCAGCGACAGCACTTTCAGCAATAACTCGGCTGAATGGGGCGGCGGCGCGATTACCAACTGGGAAGAGGGAGAGCTAAGCATCAGCAGCAGCAGCCTTAGCCGCAACTCGGCTTATAGGGGCGGCGCGATTAACAACGAGGGGGAGCTAAGCATCACCAGCAGCACATTCAGCGGCAACTCGGCGGCTGACAAGGGCGGCGCGGTTGCCAACTGGGAAAATGGAGAGCTAAGCATCGTCAACGGTACCTTCAGCGATAACTCGGCTGACAAGGGCGGCTCGATCTTCAATGGGGAAAACGGAAAGCTGCGTATGAGGAACAGCATCATCGCCGGCATCGGCGGCGCCTGTTACTATGAAAGCAGACTAAGAGGGAATATCAACAATTTCATCCAGGACGGCTCCTGTTCGTCGGACTTCGAAGGCGATCCCATGCTGGGCGAACTGGTCGTGCCGAAGGACGGCTCGCCGGCCTATTTCCCGCTTCTGGCTGGCAGTCGAGCCATTGACGCCGCCGGTGATGGTTACTGTCCGGAAACCGACCAAATTGGCACCGTCAGACCGCAGGGCGGCGGCTGTGATATCGGCGCGATTGAATATAAGGACTAACCGATATGAACGACCAACCCCCGACCGCGCTTGATGAAACGTATTTTCAGATTGGAGAGATTGCATAGATGGCGACACTTTATTATGACCGGGACGCAGACCTTGCCTTGCTTGACGGCAAGACCATCGCGGTGATCGGCTATGGCAGCCAGGGGCATGCCCATGCTCTGAATGCCCGCGACCAAGGTCAAAAGGTTATCGTTGGCTTGCATGAAGGCAGCAAAAGCAAAGCCAAAGCCGAAGCGGACGGCCTGCGGGTTTTTACCGTTGCCCAAGCGGTGAAGCAGGCTGATATCGCGATGATATTGATCCCAGATACCCGCCAGGCCGAAGTGTATCGCGAACACATCGCCCCCAACCTCAAGGATGGCGCGATGCTTATGTTTGCCCACGGCTTTAACATTCACTTTAAGGAGATTGTTCCGCCGGCAGGCGTCGATGTCGCGATGATAGCGCCCAAAGCCCCAGGGCACCGTGTGCGGGAGGTGTTTATTGAAGGCGCCGGCACGCCGGGGCTGATAGCTGTTGAACAGGATGCGACTGGCAATGCGACCGCGTTGGCGCTGGCTTATGCCAAAGCCATCGGCTGCACCCGCGCCGGCGTCATCGAAACCACCTTCAAGGAAGAAACAGAAACCGATCTGTTCGGCGAGCAGGTCGTTTTGTGCGGCGGCGTGACGGCGTTGATCCGCGCCAGCTTTGAAACCCTGGTGAAAGCCGGCTATCAGCCCGAAGTCGCCTATTTTGAATGCCTGCACGAGTTGAAGCTGATTGTCGATTTGCTGTATGAAGGCGGTTTGAGCTATATGTGGTACAGCGTCAGCAATACTGCCGAACACGGGGGCTATGTGGTCGGCGACCAGTTTGAAGAAGCCGTCAAGGAAGAGATGGCCGGCGTTTTGCAGCGGGTTCAAAATGGCGAATTCGCCCAAGCCTGGATCGAAGAAAACCGGCGCGGTCGGCCGAACTTTAACCGCCGCCGCCAGCGCGAACACGACTTGCTGCTTGAGCAGGTAGGGGCTGAACTGCGTCAGATGATGCCCTTTTTGGATGCCAAGAATATCAAACAAGAGGATTAGCGCATGGCGGCCGGCGATGCCCTATTTGGTATGAAAGGAGGTGTTTGAATGTCGGAAGATGGCCTTACTGACCTTAATCGTCTGAAGTTATCCCTTTTCGACCCGATTCTATTGATGAAAGGAGCGCCTCCAAATGGTAGAGCGCATTTACGACGACAATACCGTCATCATCTTTGACACTACCCTGCGCGATGGCGAGCAAAGCCCAGGCGCAACCTTGTCCAGCGCCGAAAAACTGGAAATTGCCCGTCAGCTGGCGCGGCTGGGCGTGGATGTCATTGAGGCTGGGTTTCCAGCCGCCTCCCCTGATGATTTGCGAGCCGTCCAACGGATCGCCAGCGAAGTTGGCGCCCCGGGGGGACCTTCCATCGCCGGTTTGGCGCGGGCTGTCGAGAGCGATATTCTGACAGCCTGGGAAGGCGTGAAGCCGGCCGCAAAACCGCGCATTCATACCTTTCTTGGCACGTCGCCTAGCCACTTGGCGATGTTGCGTATCGACCAGACCGAAGGGCTGGAGCGCATCGGCGACGCCGTCGCACTGGCGAAAAGCCTTTGTGATGATGTCGAGTTCAGCCCGATGGACGCCGGGCGCACTGATATCGAATATCTGATACGCGCCTGCGCGGCGGCCGTCGAATGCGGCGCGACCACCTTGAATATCCCTGATACCGTCGGTTATGTCATGCCGAGCGAATGGGCCGAAACGCTGGAGACGCTGATTAACGAGACCCCCGGCGCCGGCCGCGGCAGCGGCGTGATATGGTCAGTTCACTGCCACAATGACCTCGGGCTGGCGACCGCCAACACGCTGGCTGGCGTATCCCAAGGCGCGCGGCAGGTCGAGGTGACGGTGAACGGGGTCGGCGAACGCGCCGGCAACACCAGCCTGGAAGAAGTCGTCATGGCAATTCATACCCGCAAAGCCTATTATGGCTTGCGTACCAACATCGACTCGACCCAAATCATCAAAACCAGCCGCATGGTTCGCAATTATATGGGCATGCCGGTGCAGCCAAACAAGGCGATTGTCGGCGCCAACGCTTTTGCCCATGAATCCGGCATTCATCAGGATGGCGTGCTGAAGAACGCCGAGACCTTTGAAATCATGACCCCCGAAGCTGTCGGCTTGAGCCAAAGCCGCCTGGTTTTGGGCAAACACAGCGGCCGCCATGCGCTTCGAGTCCGACTGCGCGAACTGGGCTATGAGTTTGAAGCCGCCGACCTGATGGATATCTTCAAACGGTTCAAAGCCCTGGCTGATGCCAAAAAGACGGTGACCGATGCCGACCTTGCGGCTTTGGCCGCCGATGAAGCCGCGCAAAAGCCACAGGAATTCTTTCGCCTGCTTGATATTCAGGTTGCCTGCGGCACCATGGGGATGCCGACGGCGACGGTGAAAATGATGAACCAGACCGGCGAGGAATTGATCGTCGCCGCCGTCGGCGCCGGCCCGGTTGACGCTTCCTACCGCGCCATCGATCAAATCGTCAAAGCGCCCAATGTCCTGCTCGAGTTTAATGTCCATAGCGTGACCGAGGGGATTGACGCCCTTGGCGAGGTTACCGTCCGCATCTCGCCGCCGAACAGCAATCGAACTTTTGGCGGCTATGGCGCCGACAGCGATATTGTCGTTTCAAGCGTCAAAGCCTATGTCGCCGCTTTGAATCGCTTGATCGCCAGCATCGGTCTGGGCGCTCTTGAACCCGAAGGCGATGCGGCCGTCCTTGGCCTTTGATTTTCGCCGCCCTTAATCCAGCGCGGCCGTGTAAAGGAATGAACGCTATGACTGAAAACAGCAAGCCCCGCACCCTGTTTGAAAAAGTGTGGGACAGCCACATCGTGCGCCGGCAAAGCGATGACGCGCCGGCTGTCTTGTATATTGATTTGCACCTCGTGCATGAGGTTACGTCGCCGCAGGCTTTTTCGATGCTGCGCGAACGCGGCCTCAAGGTGCGCTGTCCCGACCAGACGCTTGGGACCATGGATCACAGCACGCCAACAACGCCGCGCAGTCACCAGGGCATCATCCCGGTGGCTGATGCGATGGCGGCGAAACAGCTCGAAACCTTTAGCGAAAACTGCCGCGCCTTTGGCATTCCAATGTATGCCTTGGGCGACGAGCGTCAAGGCATTGTGCATGTGATTGGCCCAGAACAAGGCTTGACCCAGCCGGGCATGACCATCGTTTGCGGCGACAGCCACACCAGCACCCACGGGGCTTTTGGCGCGCTGGCCTTTGGCATTGGCACCAGCGAGGTCGGGCATGTGCTGGCGACGCAGACCCTGCTCCAGGATAAACCTAAAACGATGGCGATTAATGTCGATGGCAGGCTCAAGGCCGGCCTCACGGCCAAAGATATTATCCTGGCTGTCATCGCCAAAATCGGCGTCGGCGGCGGCGGCGGTCATGTCTTTGAATACCGCGGCGCGGCCATCCGCGGCTTGTGCATGGAAGGGCGCATGACCATTTGCAATATGTCGATTGAGGGCGGCGCCCGCGCCGGCATGGTGGCGCCTGACGAGACCACATTTGAATATGTCAAAGGGCGGCCGCATGCTCCCGCCGCCGCCGATTGGGCTACCGCTGTCGAAAGGTGGCGCCGGCTGCCCTCGGATGAAGGCGCGGTTTATGACCGCGAAATCGCCATCCGCGCTGATGAGTTGATTCCAATGATCACCTATGGCACCAATCCGGGCATGGGCATGCCAATAACCGCTCATGTCCCGGCGCCCGATGATGAAAGCGACTTCAGCAAGCGCATGGCCCTGGCCAAGGCGCTGGATTACATGGATCTGAAACCCGGCCAGCCCTTGCTGGGCAAAGCGATTGATGTCGTGTTTATTGGCAGCTGCACCAATTCGCGCCTTAGCGATTTGCGTCAGGCGGCCCATTTGATCAAGGGGCGGCGGGTGGCTGATTCCGTTCGCATGATGGTGGTGCCTGGTTCGCAGGCGGTGAAGCGGCAGGCCGAAGCCGAGCGGCTGGACATCATTTTCAAACAAGCCGGCGCCGAATGGCGCGAGGCCGGCTGTTCGATGTGCATCGCCATGAACGGCGATCAGCTGCTGCCGGGACAGTATGCTGTTTCGACCAGCAACCGCAATTTTGAAGGCCGTCAGGGCAAAGGCGGCCGCACTTTCCTGGCTAGTCCCTTGACGGCGGCGGCTTCGGCCATCCGCGGCGCCGTCGCCGACCCGCGCCCCATGATGCCTTCTGAAATGAGTTAAGGAGGATGAAGCTCCAATGATCCTAACCGCGCTGGATGTGGGGTCGCATGAATAACCGTTTGAAGGCGCTGTATGTCGCTGTCAGTGTGCCGTTCTTGTGCTGGGCGCTGCCGCCGGCGCTTGAATTGCTGATTATCGATTGGCCTTGCGTGCGGCATGAATGGCGCGCCTTTTGCAATGGTCAGCCGCATTTGCAGTATGTGGATTACTTCTGGGGTGTGTTCTTGCTGGGTTTTGGTTTGGGCAGCTGCTTGACACTAAGACTAGCGGATTATGCCTGTGAGGTTTATGAGTAATCCTTCGCGGCTTGGCGCTGGGCGCGCCATGATGACTTCTGAAATGAGTTAAGGACTAACCAGCATGAACGACCCACGTTGGCAAACCGACTATTTAACAGAAAAGCTGGCGGAAAGTTCGGAATATGTTAAGGGAAAGTGGTCACCCCCCGACGTCCGCCGCGCTTTGTTGTTTATCGCGCTGTTTGCGCTTTTCCTAATCATCATCACCATCTTTGAACTGGCTTTACGCTAGGGAGGACAAGATGAAAGAGAAACATAAGCCTATTAATGCCCGGCTGCGATGGGCATTCATTCTCCTGGTCATTGTGATTTCGTCAGGCATGTTTCTATGGCAGTCCCATCAGAATGCAGAGTCGCAGAAGTTGCAGTATGCAGAGCGGAGTTGTTTTTTCCTCCCGCCCGATGAACGCGGCGGCTGTGTATATGTCATGCTGCGCGTTGAAGAGTTTGTCGAAGCGGGTCTGTCTGCTGAAGAGCTTATTGAAATACTGAAACAGATATATCTGCCTCGCGAAGCAGAAGCAAATCAGTAACCCACTAACTTTATCGAACGAATATGCCCGCCGCCCGCGCGGGCAAAAAGGAATAACCAGCATGAAAAGGAAAAGGAAACGCGCATCCTCTCCTAAATATGATGTTGCGAAGGAATACGCTGATAGAAAGGTGGAATCTGGCCGCGTAATATTCATATTCTTGTTGCTTTTGGCTGTGCCGCTGATTATGAGTACCCTCCATGAGTTGTATATGCCGCCGCGGGTGCCGCCGCAGGATGTGATTAAGACCGCGCGGGCCAAACTAACCGCTACCGCATCGACCCTAACGGTTGAATATGCGACTCGCCAAGCTGAACTGGAAGCTGAACAGACTGGGCAGGCGACACAAGAAGCAAGGCGTCGGTCGGCTTTGCGCTAGCTTCCATTGTCTGTTTTAACTTGCCGATGAAACGCAGTCGGATGGCGGTTAAAGCCTGCCGACCCGCGCGCCATGATGACTTATGAAATGAGTTAAGGAGCATGCTGTGGACAAGTTAAGCCATATCAAGGGGAGCCTCGCCGCCATCCCCGTCAACGACATCGATACCGACCAGATCATCCCGGCGCGGTTCCTCAAGGTGACCGATAAACACGGCTTGGGCAAAGCCGCCTTTTGCGATTGGCGTTACCTGGCAGATGGCCAAACCCCCAATCCTGACTTTGTATTGAATCAAGCCGCATATCAGGCCGCCTCCATCTTGGTCGCCGGCGATAACTTCGGCTGCGGCAGCTCGAGGGAACACGCTCCCTGGGCGCTGATCGGCGCCGGTTTCAAAGCCGTCGTCAGCACTGGATTCGCCGATATTTTCCGCAGCAACGCGCTCAAGAATGGGCTACTGCCCATCACCGTCGACGAGGACACCCAGCGGCAGCTCTTCAGCTTGGCAGAAGAAGACCCCCGCGCCGCCGTGGCCGTGGATGTCCAATCCCAGACCTTGACGCTGCCGGATGGGCGCGGCGTCGAGTTCCCGCTTGACGGATTCTCAAAGCATTGCCTGCTCAATGGCCTTGACCAGCTTGACTATTTGCTGAATCTGAACCGCGAGGCGCGGGATTATGAAGCCCGCCGACCGCAGCGAGTCTCGACGCGGCTTGAGGCCCTTTATGGGGGAGGTCAGCCTTGAAGCAGAAGATCGCCATCTATGACACGACGCTTCGCGACGGCGCCCAGCGCGAAGGCATTTCGCTTTCGGTCGCCGACAAACTTCGGATTACAAAGCTGTTGGATGAATTGGGCATTGACTATATTGAAGGCGGCTGGCCGGGCTCAAATCCCAAAGACGCCATGTATTTTGACCAAGTTGGGCGGCTTGACCTTCATTATTCAAAAATCGCCGCCTTTGGATCAACCTGCCGCAAGCGAATGAAACCAGAAGACGACGCCAATATCCGCGCTCTGGCGGCCGCCAATACCCCAGTGGTGACTGTGGTCGGCAAAACCTCAATGCTCCATGTCGCCGATGTGCTGCAAACCACCGCCGAAGAAAACCTCCGCATGATTTGCGACAGCCTGGCTTATCTCAAGGGTTTGGGCAAAGAAGTGGTCTATGACGCCGAACATTTTTTCGACGGCGCCAAATTGGATCTGGAGTACGGCTTTGACACCTTGGCCGCCGCCGCTGACGGGGGCGCTGATGTCATCGTGCTTTGCGACACCAACGGCGGTTCGATGCCATGGGAAATCGCTGATTTTGTGCATCGGGCGCGCCGGCTCTTCCCGCAGATGCGATTTGGCATTCATACGCATAATGACAGCGAACTGGCTGTCGCCAACGCATTGGCGGCCGTCAAGGCCGGCGCGGTTCACGTCCAGGGGACGATAAATGGATACGGCGAGCGCTGCGGCAACGCCAACCTGTGCAGCGTCATCCCCGACCTTCTGCTCAAGATGGGCATCCCCTGCCTGGCGCCCGATGGCCGCCTTGGCGCCTTGACCTCGCTGTCGAGAACCGTCGCCGAGATCGCCAATCTGGCCCCCGACGCGCATCTGCCCTACGTTGGCCGCAGCGCCTTTGCCCACAAGGGCGGCATCCATGCGGCCGCCATGCGCCGCAATGTCGATAGCTACCAGCACATCCAACCGCGTCGGGTCGGCAACCGCAGCCGAGTCTTGATATCCGACTTGTCGGGGCGCGGCAATCTGCTTAGCAAGGCCGAAGAGCTTGGCTTGGACGTATCCAAAGATGAGGCGGCGCAGGTGCTTCATGACATCAAGGAGCTTGAAAACGAGGGCTTCGCCTTCGAAAGCGCCGCCGCTTCGGTGGCCGTGCGTTTGCATCGCGCCCGCCCGGACTATGCGCCGCTCTTCACCTTGATTGATTTCACCGTGATTGTCGAAGACCGCCGCGGGCGCGGGCAGCTTGCCGAAGCGATGGTCAAGCTGGATATCGATGCCGATGTCGTTCACACCGCCGCCGAAGGCAATGGGCCGGTGAACGCGCTCGACCTGGCGCTGCGGAAGGCGCTGCTGCCCAAATATCCGGCCCTGCGCGCCATTCAGCTGGTGGATTACAAAGTTCGCATCTTGGATGGCGAAAACGCGACCGGCGCCATGACGCGGGTATTGATTGATTCATACAACGGCCGCGCTCGCTGGAGCACGGTCGGCGCTGGCGCCAACATCATCTGCGCCAGTTGGCTGGCCTTGGTCGACAGCGTCGAATATGGCTTATCGATCATTGACCAAAAGAAGCAGCCCAACTCCCTGGCAGTGGACGACTAGCTTGCCGATGAAGGCAGAAAGGACTAACCAGCATGAAAAGGAAAAGGAAACGCAAAGCGGAGCTTCCGCAGTGGCCGCCGCCAACTGCCATGAAGGAAAACAAACTGCCGCGCCACGAGGTTTGGTATCCAGATCTGCCAGGCATTGGTGAGTCTTGGAGAGGTATTGCCTTCCGCTTTCTGTTCTTTGTCATCCTGTTCGCCATCCTCTTCGCCATTGCTGAACATAATCGACTTTAATGCCCATCAAGGCAGAAAGGATTAACCAGCATGAAAAGGAAAAGGAAACACAAACGCGAAGCGCCGCCGCCAACTGGCATGAAGAAACCAGAACCGCCATATACTGAACGCTCTTTGAGAAGTGGCATTCTTAGACAAGCGGGGAGTTATGGCTTGGAGAGAGAACACATTCAAACGGATTTAGGCCCGCCGCCTAAGCCCGACGTCCGCGGCGCCTTGCTGTGGATTGCCCTGTTTGTGCTTTTCCTAATCGCCGTCACCATCCTTGAGTTGGCTTTGCGCTAGCTTCCATTTTAACTTGCCTATAAAGGCAGAAAGGAATAAGCATGTCAAGCGCGGTTTGCATTGAAGAGAAGACGATATGAAGGCATCGATTGCGGTACTCCCCGGCGATGGCATCGGCCCAGAAGTGATGGCGCATGCCATCCATTTGCTGTCCGTCATTGGGGAAAAGCGCGGCCATGATTTTTCATTCACGGAAGGCTTGATTGGCGGCATCGCTATCGACAGAACCGGCAGTCCGCTGCCTGATGAAACCTTGTCCGTCTGCGAAGATGCCGACGCCATCCTCTTGGGCGCGGTGGGCGGACCCCAATGGTCTGACCCGACCGCAAATGTCCGCCCCGAACAGGGGCTGCTCAAGATTCGCCAGCATTTTGGTCTGTTCGCCAACCTGCGCCCAGTCAAGGCTTACCCGGCGCTGGCGGAACAGACGCCGCTGCGCGCTGACCGGCTGCGAGACCTTGACATCCTTTTTGTACGCGAGTCGGTCAGCGGAATTTACTTCGGCGAACGTCAGGAGCAGGGCGCGGGAACGGAGGCCTTTGACACCATGCGCTACTCCCGCGAACAGGTTGAGCAGGCTGCCAATGTGGCCTTCCGCGCGGCTCAAGGGCGCCGAAAAAAGCTGACCTCGGTCGATAAGGCGAATGTCCTGGCTTCAATGCGGCTTTGGCGGCGAACGGTGGCTGCCGTACATGAAAATTACGCTGATGTTGAATTGGAGCATCTGCTGGTCGATGCCGCCGCCATGCATCTGCTGACCCGACCGAGCGGTTTTGATGTGATTCTGGCTGGGAATATGTTTGGCGATATCTTGAGCGATGAGGCTTCGGTTCTGGCAGGGAGTCTAGGGATGCTGCCTTCGGCTTCGCTGCGGTCGGATCAATTCGGCCTGTATGAGCCGGTTCATGGTTCGGCGCCCGATATCGCCGGGCAGGGCAAAGCTAACCCGATTGGCATGTTTTTGAGCGCGGCCATGCTATTGCGCCACAGCCTTCAGCTGGAAGCCGAGGCGCAGGCCATCGAATCCGCCATTGACGCTGTCCTAGAGGCGGGGCTTGGAACGGCTGATATTGCGGACAAGGCTGTTTCGACTGATGAATTCGCGCAAGCGGTCATCAGCAGGCTCTAAAAAGCGAATGACTGCCGTTACCAAATCGGCTGTGGACTCAATTCAGTTTCGATGCGCGTCGCGTCTGCGCCCAGCTGCCGCAGCAAATCTTCAATGTGTTCATAGCCGCGGTCAATCTGATACGCATTTTCGATAATGCTTTCGCCCTTGGCCGCCAGCGCGGCAAGGAGTATCGCCGCGCCGGCGCGAATGCTCTCGGCCCTGATTCTGGCTGGCTTGAGTTGGTCAACGCCTTGGATAATGCAGACATCGCTCTGGCTGATCAGAACCTCGGCGCCCATTTGCAGCAGGGCATCGACATAGTCATATCGGTTCTCGAATATCCGTTCGCGGATATAGCTTGCGCCGCTGGCGAACGTTGACAGGACAGCGATACAGGGCTGTAAATCCGTGGGGAAGCCTGGATAAGGATGGGTCATAATGTTGATGGGATTCATAGCCCGGCCGACAGGCCGGCGAACGCGGACTGACTTGCCGGCGACATCAATGTCCACACCCATTTGCTCCAATTTGGCGGTCACAATACGCAGATGATTAGGTTCGATATCGCGAATGGTCACATCGCCGCCGGTGATGGCGGCCGCCATCATCATGGTGCCGGCGACCAGCCGGTCAGGCATTGGCGAATACTCAACCGGCTGGAGCTTAGGCACGCCGTTGATCACCAAGGTATGCGTGCCCAAACCGCGAATGTCGGCCCCCATCGCCATCAGAAAATTGCCAAAGTCAAGCACTTCCGGTTCAACCGAAGCGTTTTCGATAATAGTCTGGCCATCGGCCAAGGCCGCCGCCAGCATCAGATTCTCCGTTCCCGTATGGCTGGGAAAATCAAGATAGAGCAGGGCGCCCTTGAAACGTCCGCCGGCGAGGTCGATCACGGTGCGCCCGTCCTCAAAATACCGCACCTTGGCGCCCAGCCGGGCGAAGCCGCGGTGATGAAAGTCGATGTTCCGCGCGCCGATGTCGCAGCCGCCGCTGCCAGGCAATTCGACGTAGCCAAGCCGGATTTGCAGCGGCGCCAGAAAGAGAACCGAGCCGCGAAAACGCGCCGCGAGTTCGTCAGGCAGGATACCGCTTGAAACATCGGCGGCGCTGATTCTGACGGTCTTGGCATGTTTGTCATAATTGACCGCCGCGCCGACAGCCCGCAGCAGTTCAAAAGCGCAGTTCACATCCTCAATATCCGGCACGCCATGCAAAACAGTCTCGCCGCTTTCCACAGCAAGCGATGCCGCAATCATCGCCAAGATGGCGTTTTTGGCGCGCTGGACTCGGATTTCGCCGTAAAGAGAGCGCCCCCCGACCACACGCAGGGCTGAAGCATTCATATTGCCTCCTAATATTTACCGCGTCATTTTGAACGACTCTGGCAAAAAAAGCAAGATGAAGCTGGCTGCCCGCCGGAGCTTGCAAACAGTTGCATCTTGGGACAAGCTGTGATACAGTTCTGCCAATTAACAACCAAACAGTAAGTTTTACGCTTATCCAGAGGCGGTGGAGAGACCGACTCGATGAAACCGCGGCAACCCCCAATGGCAATGGGAAGGTGCTAACTTCGGCAGAGCTTTCTGGAAGATGAGGGTAAACGCCTGATGATTGCCTGTCAGGTTATTCCGTTGACTGTGCCGCAGTCACTTATGCTGAAGCCTGACGGAAGCCCAAGCTGGCGCTGCTCTTACCGCCGTTTGGGCTTTTTTGATTGATGAGGACCAAGCAATGAACCCATCGAACCCAGCTAATAATCGGAAGCATGAAGGCTTTGAGGGAGCGAGTACCCAATCCGTGCATGGCGGAGCGCCAAGAGACAAAGGATTTCATTCGATCACAACACCGATTGTGCAATCCGCAACCTACACCTTCAAAAATACGCGCAAACTCATTGAGTTTTTGGATAAGAAAGCGTGTGGCGGTGAACTCGACCGCGAGGAATATGCCCGTTATGGCAATCCCTCCGTGTGGTCAGTCGAGAATCGAATCGCCAATCTGGAAGACGCCGATGATGCTGTTGTCTATCCGTCCGGCATGTCGGCGGTCACATCGCTTTTCCTCACCGTCTTGCGGCCGGATACTCACATTGTGATGACCGACGACTGCTATCGCCGCACCCGCCAGTTCTGTTTGACCACCCTGAAGAAATTTGGCATTGAGACCAGCATTGTTCCGATGGGAGACGACGATGCTCTGGAAGCCGCCATCATTCCCAAGAAGACGCGCTTCCTGTTCACCGAAACGCCGACCAACCCCTATTTGCGGGTGGCGAACCTGGAGCGCATCGCTGCGCTGGGCAAGCGGTATCGAGCCATGACACTCATGGATGCCACTTTTGCCACACCGATTAACCTGCGACCGCTTGAATATGGCATTGACTTTGTGATGCACAGCGCCACCAAGTATTTGGGCGGGCATAATGATGTTCTGGCCGGGGTGATTGCTGGCAGCCAAGCCCGTATCAAAGCGCTTAAAGACGCCCGCGGCATGTTTGGCAATGTGATTGACCCTCATCAAGCCTATCTGCTTGAACGGGGGCTGAAGACGCTGGCGGTGCGCGTCAAGCATCAAAACGAATCGGGCTTGAAAATCGCAAACTATCTCCAGCGGCATCCCAAAATCGAACGGGTCTTCTATCCTGGTTTAGAATCGCATCCAGATCATTCGATTGCCAAAGCCCAGATGAGCGGCTTTGGCGGCGTGGTCAGTTTTGAAGTCGCCGGCGGCTTGGAGACGACCAGTGATTTCATTGACCGCCTGCGAATTCCCTATATCGCCCCTAGCCTTGGCGGCGTCGAAAGCCTGATCGAGCAGCCAGCCTATGTCAGTTATTATGATTTGAGCCGCGCCGAGCGACAGCTGATGGGCATCGGTGACAATCTGGTGCGATTTGCTTTGGGAATCGAAGATGCTGATGATATTATCGGTGATTTGGAACAATCTCTGCAAGCTGTGCCGGCGCGGCTTGCAGCCGACCGGACAAAATCATCTGTGCCTGGATAAGGTATCGCCGGATAAATCACGGCGCGCCTAGCAGCCTGATGATTTCATGGATATTGGCCTCGGCTTGCAGCATCGCGTTGCGGTAGCGGGGGACAATGCCGTCCAGTTGATCCGCATGGTATCCAATCGCTGCTTCGGGGTCTTTCAGAATATGTCCTGTCAGCACGCCCACCACGGCATCACCGCTTTTGATAATGCCCTTGCTGACCAGCTTCCGGGCGCCGGCGACTGAACAGGCCGAGGCCGGTTCGCATCCAATGCCGAGACCATCCACAATCGCTTTGGCATCCATAATCTGCTGGTCCGTCACCTCCTCAACCACGCCGCCAGTCCATTCGATGCTGCGAATCGCTTTCTGCAAATTGACCGGATTGCCGATCTTAATCGCAGTGGCGATAGTTTCGGCTTTCACTGGCTGGAAATCCCTAAATCCGCCCGCGAAATGTCGATACAAGGGGTTGGCGCCCTTGGCTTGAATGATGGCTAAACGCGGTATGCGGTCAATCAGACCGATTTGGCGCATCTCGAGCAGAGCCTTCCCAAAGGCCGAACTGTTGCCCAGATTCCCGCCCGGCGCCACAATCCAGTCAGGCGTTTGCCAGCGAAGCTGCTGCAAGGTTTCGAACATGATCGATTTCTGCCCTTCAAGGCGGAAGGGATTGACCGAGTTCAACACGTAGATGCCGAGTTTTTCTGATACTTGGCGAACCAATTCCAGATTGCGGTCAAAATCGGCGTTGATTTGCAGACACCTGGCGCCAAAGGCGATGCCCTGCGCCAGTTTGCCCAGCGCAATCTGTTTGTTCTGCAAAAAGATGATGCCCTGCATATTCGCCCGCGCCGCATAAGCGGCCATCGAAGCCGATGTGTTGCCGGTCGAGGCACAGGCGACCCGCTCCATGCCAAGCGCTTTCGCTTGAGTCACGCCAGTGGTCATGCCGCGGTCTTTGAACGAGCCGGTTGGATTTTCGCCTTCGTGTTTGAGGTACAGACAGTCGACGCCAACGAAACTCGCAGCTCGCGGCAGTTCATACAGATTCGTGTTTCCTTCCATGCGGCTGACAATGTTTTCATCGTCGATCCCCGGATAGATGAGTTCCTTGTAACGCCAAACGCCACTGCTGTAGGGTGCATCCAAACTGCCCAGTCGGCGGTCAAACAGTTCACCGGTTAAGCGGGTTCCGGCGCCGCCGAAATCATGCTGAACATCAAGCAGGCCTTGGCAGCTTTCACAGGTGTACATAACTCGATGAATGGGGTATTGTTGTCCGCAATCCATACATTGCAGTATGCTTGGCATTCGCAGTTCCTCTCGCTGTGGCGGCGATTTTCGCAAGGATAGCGATTTTTATGGCATTTACCAGAGCAGAAGCCTTCGCGCCGGCCACGGTGGCCAACCTTGGCGTTGGCTTTGATATCCTCGGCCTGGCGCTGGTAGGCATGGGCGACCGGGCTGTCGTTGAGTTTCAGGAGTCGCCGGAAATCGTGATTACAGATATCGAGGGCGATGATGGCAAGCTCCCGCGCGAAGCGGATAAAAATGTCGCCTCTGTTTCTGCCAGGACGTTTCTGGAACACATGGGGGAAAAGCGCGGCATCAAAATGAAGCTGGTCAAAGGCTTGCCCTTGGCCAGCGGCTTGGGAAGCAGCGCGGCCAGCGCCGTCGTTTCAGTGATGGCGCTGAATAAATTGTATGGCGAACCGTTCACGCGGGAACAGCTGCTGCCGTTTTGTCTCGAAGGCGAGGCGCTGGTGAGCGGCTATCACGCCGACAATGTAGCCCCTTGCCTGCTTGGCGGCATTGCTTTGGTCGCCGGCATCACGGTGGATGCCATCCAACCCCTGCCGATTCCGGACAATCTGCATTTGGCGCTGGCAACGCCCGAAGTCGCCGTGCCGACTGCCCAGGCGCGTGCCGTGCTGCCGCCGGATATCTCACTGAATACCCTGGTCTACCAAACCGGCAAAGTCGCCCGGCTGGTTGATGCGCTGCATCGGGGAGACTTGCCGGCTTTGGCAGAAGCAATGGAAAATGACCGCGTAGTCGAACCGGCGCGCGCCGGGCTGATGCCATTGCTTGATGAAATCCGCGCGGCATCCAAACGGGCCGGCGCGGCCGCGGTCTTTATTGGCGGCGCCGGCCCGACCCTCTGCGCCGTCTGTGACAATGAAACGACATCCAAGCGCGTTGCCGAAACGATGAAGATGATCTATCAGTCCATTAACATGAACTGCATCGCCCAGGCCACGCGCGTCGACCGCCGCGGCTCGGTCATACTAAGCGCAGAATAGACGCTGGCTAAAACCGGCCGGCTTTATTCAGGCGGCAGCAGCACCAGCGAACCCGGCCGGTCAAGCCAGACGCAGGTCCTGCCTTCAGCCACGCGGGCTTGCAGCGGCACCTGCGTCCGCGGAATCGTGGCGGCATCCAACAAAATGACCCGGCCGACATAGGGGAAACAGATTTCAACCCCCTGCTCGACATAGCCGTAGACATCTAGCGCCGCCAGTGGCCCGGCGTCAATCAATGACTGAATGCCGATGCCGGCGCCGTCAAGCTGACGGAAATGGATGTCGCTGCCCAAGCCATGGGTGGCGCTGATCGTTATGCCGGTGTCCTGTTGCAGTTCGGTGTATTCCTGGCTGTATGACGATGGCGGCCGCGGCGTCTTTGTTGGCCATGGCGTTGGCGTCGGCTTCGGCTTCGGCTTCGGACAGCGGCTGTTGTCTCTCTGGTCATCAACAGCGGCGCCAGTTCGCAGTCCGATGTCCGTCGCCGGTGTACCGTTTGTATTTAAATTGTTTTCAAATTGTATGCAGCCGCGCAGCGTGAGCCGGTCGCCAGTTCCCTGTAACCTGACGACCGCTGGGTGGCCGCGGTTATTCTTGAAAATTCCGCCGTCTATGGAGACTGGACCGGCGTTCCAAATCTGCAAAGCGGTTCCGCGTTCGGGCCGCCACTCCCCGGCGTCGTTGTTGATGAACTGGACATTGGTAAAAGCGGCTTCTGCTCCTGTGCCGGATATCCACACGGCGGAGATTCCGCCATCATTCGTATACTGTGGCTTAAGGTCTCTGATGATAAGGTTGCGGGCGTTAAGTCTTGCTCCATTACGCACGGTAAGGGGCGTCCCTATCGCAATAAAGCCGTCGCCGCGGATGGCGATATTGTTCAAATTGAGAACAGTGCCGCTGCCTTGAGCCATGACGACCCAGTTGTTTCCGCCGCCGATAATGCTGTAGCCGTTGCCGTTGATGGTGAACTCACCCGAATGAACGCGGATATATGCGTTGCCAGGCGGCCAGCGCGGCACGACGCAATTCGCAGTCAGATTCCAGACCTTTTGGGTGGTGCTGCTAGTCCAAGTGGTCGGGGCTGTTGGCAAACCACAGTCTGGAACGGGCACGGTCAGGGGCGTGTCGGTTGGCGCTTGGCTTTGGACGGGTAAAGCGAGGATGAAAGACAAACAGAAAAACAAAACGAGCTTGACGTTCATTGTCGAATCTCCTACAGGTTACAATAATAGCCTAAGAACTCGCCCTAAATAAGAACTCGCCCTAAATAAGAACTCGCCCTAAATAAGAACTCGCCCTAAATAAGAACTCGCCCTAAATAAGAACTCGCCCTAAATAAGAACTCGCCCTAAATAAGAACTCGCCCTAAATAAGAACTCGCCCTAAATAAGAACTCGCCCTAAATAAGAACTCGCCCTAAATAAGAACTCGCCCTAAATAAGAACTCGCCCTAAATAAGAACTCGCCCTAAATAAGAACTCGCCCTAAATAAAGTATATTATCGACAATTTTATCGTCTGTCAAGGCTCTTTTCAACTCTCTTCTATAAAGAGGGGGAATTGAAAGCCGCAGGCCTCCTATTCCTGGAGACTGGTGGAAATGCTCGCCATATTGTTCATTCCTTTCAAATTGTGAAATTCTTGACAATCGCATGGTCACTCTATTATACTTGCTGCATGACAGTGATTCGCAGTAAGCGTTTTCGGATAAGCATGGTAGAATGTAACCGTCATGTGCCAAAGGCTCTATTGGGATGCTTCATACGAAATCGTCTTGGCGTTGATGGCTGCCTATCCCAATATAGAGTTGGAAGCCTTGAGCTTGGGTGACTTGAACGCACGGATTGTTGCTTTGCCCGGCTTTGCCGATGATCCCGAGTTGGTCAATGATGGTATTTTGAAAGCGATACTGCGCGAGTGGTATGAGGAGATCGGCGCCTAAGATGGAATTGAATTTGCAGGAATTACATGAAACCGAGTTCCCGGTTCCAGTGGAGTTGGAAAACAATCTTGCGATTACCAGCTTGAGCCAGCTTTATAATTGGGGGCGCCGCAACTCGATGTGGCCGATGCTGTTTGGGCTTGCCTGCTGCGCCATCGAAATGATTGCGACTGCATCCTCCCGTTTTGATTTTTCCCGCTTTGGCTTTGAAGTCATGCGGGCGACTCCCCGACAGGCTGATTTGATGATTGTCTCTGGCACCGTGACCAAAAAGATGGTCGTCCCGATTGTGCGTTTGTATAACCAGATGCCGGAGCCGAAATATGTTTTGGCGATGGGCGCCTGCGCCAGCGGCGGCGGCCCATTCAAAGAGGGCTACAATGTGGTTTCGGGAATGGACAAGTATCTGCCGGTGGATGTCTATGTTCCCGGCTGTCCGCCCACCCCCCAGGCTTTGCTTTATGGCATGATCGCGCTGCAAAGAAAAATCGACGGCCAGAGTATCGCCAATGGCGATGATGTGCCTTGGTATGGGGTCGGGCCAGCAGAACCCACCCCGGTGCCGGTGCTGGGACCAGACATCATTGACCCTCGCCAAATGGACATGATCCGCCGCCATGCGGAAACGGCCGCCCAAGGCATTGAACTGCTGGGGCGGCGCGAACTGCCGGCAGCGACTGCGGCTGTAACCGCCAAGTCCAAGCCCAAAGAACCAGGCGCGGCATCAGCGGCGTCTGTTTCCGATGATGCCCTCAATTATCAGCTTCCAACCGGCGGCGCTCCTTGGACCGAAGCGGAAGACATCCGCGAAAAGCGCCGTTTGCGCGCTTTGGCGCGTAAAGCGGTTCGCGCATCGCGCCGGGCGCTGCAAGCCGAAGAGGAATAACCCAAGATGACTAATCCGCCCTTTGCTCCTGAAGAACAAATAGACACCGCCTCGATTGAGGGCGCCATCGCCCGCTTGCGGTCCAGCTATCCCCAGGCAGTCAAAGCGGATGACCGCGCTGGATATGAGGGGATTATTATTGACAAGGACCAGCTGGTTGATATTGCCGGCGTGATCCGCGATGACCTCGGCTTTGATTATCTGTCAAGCGCGACGGCGGTCGATTATCTCGGCGCCGGCGATCAGCTGGAAATGGTTTATCACGCCTATCGCACCAGCGGCGGCGGCGCTTTGGTTTTTAAGGCGCAGACCGATAGAGACCCTGCCGAAATCCCCTCGCTGGTTTCCGTCTGGCGCGGCGCAGATTTTCAGGAACGCGAAGCCTGGGACCTGTTTGGCATCAGGTTTGTCGGCCATCCCAATCTCAAACGCATTTTGATGTGGGAAGGCTTTCAGGGGCATCCCATGCGTAAAGATTGGAAAGAGGCTTATTACGAACAAGACCTCAAACCCTTTGACAGCCGTTGGCCCGGCGGTCATGTCCATCGTTCCGAAGAGAAAAATGCCTTCGGCAAAAACGTTTCCTATCCGTCCGATATTGACCTGAATCGCCTGATGGACACCTCGGAGCAGGCGGTCTACGAATCGCTGGGGCTGGGCGTCGATGTCGAGCGCATGATGGACAAAGACGGCTTTGAAACCAATGAACTGGTTGTCAACATGGGGCCGCATCATCCCAGCACGCATGGGGTGTTCCGCATGGTGCTGACCGTCGACGGCGAAACTGTGACATCACTGGAACCGGTGATGGGCTATTTGCACCGCAACCATGAAAAAATCGGCGAGCGCAACACCTATCTGCACAATATACCCTTCACCGACCGCCTCGATTATATTTCCAGCATGGGCAACAATCATGGCTATGTTTTGGCGGTCGAACAGCTTATGAGCCTGGGGCGAAAATACAATCCGCCAACCTATCGCTGTGAAGTCATTCGCGTCTTGATGGTCGAATTAAGCCGCATCGTCAATCATCTGTGGGCGATTGGCTTCTGGCTGAACGATATTGGCGCTTTCTTTACCCCTGTGCTTTACTTTATACAGGAACGCGAGCGGATTATGGACTTCTTTGAGGCAGTCGCCGGCAGTCGCATGATGTGCAACTATATGCGCTTTGGCGGCCTCTTTGGCGATTTGCCGGCGCGAATCAAGAGCGTGACCAACCTGACCAACGACCGCGTTCGCGATTACAATACCATCCAATTCCTGACCGAAATGGTCAACGAACGGATACCGCGCACGATTGATGAACTTGAACAGCTTTTGACCGAGAACGAAATTCTTATCGAACGTTCCAAAGGCGTCGGCATTCTGACAGCGGCGGAGGCCATTAATTACAGCGCCGCCGGCCCGCTGCTGCGCGGGAGCGGCGTCGCCTATGACATTCGCCGCTCCGACCCGTACAGCATTTATCCCGAGCTTGATTTTGATGTCGCGGTCGAGCAGGATGGCGATATGTATGCCCGATACAAAGTCCGCGTCGCTGAACTGCGCGAAAGCGTCCGCATTCTCAAGCAAATTCTGCCGCGGCTGGAAGCGACAGCCGGCGAGTCGATTTGGGCCGACGGCAAGCCCGGCGCCTATGCACCGCGAATTCCCCTGGGCGAGTCGTATGGGCGCGTGGAAAACGGCAAGGGTGAACTGGGCTATTATGTGGTTTCTGCCGGCGGCAGGAACGGGACGTCCAATCCCTGGCGCTATCATGTCCGCGCCCCCAGCTTCATCAACCTGACCCCGCTTGGAACGATGAGCGCCGGGCATAAGGTGGCTGATATTGTCGGCATCCTGGGCAGCATTGACATTGTTCTTGGGGAAACCGACCGTTAGCAGGCTTGGATTGAATAAGGAGTCACTATGTATGGAACCGGTTTGGCAAAGGGTTTGATGCTAACCTTGCGGCATTTCTTTGCCTCTTATGTTGATGACCTTCGTTATGGTTTTCGCAAGTATCACCATGCCACCGATAATTTTGCCCTGCGGCAAGGAACCCGGGCCAAAGGCGTTATCACAGTGCAGTATCCTGATGAAAAAATCGCCGTGCCGGAACGTTTTCGCTTTGTGCCTTTCCTGATTGTTGAAGACGAAGATCATCCCACGCGGGCTGGGAAAGACTGGTGTACCAGCTGCGGCATTTGCGCCAAAGTGTGTCCGCCGCAGTGTATCTGGATTGTGCGCGGCAACGATCCCGACACCGGCCGGCCGGTTCCCGAACCCGAAGCCTTTTTCATTGATATTGACATCTGCATGAACTGTGGATTTTGCGCCGAATACTGTCCATTTGATGCGATTAAGATGGATCATGATTATGAACTGGCGAGCTATGACCGCACAACGCATCACATCCATGACAAGGAACGGCTTTCTAAGCCGATGTCGTATTGGCGCGATATCGCGCCAACCCGCGCTTATGAAGAGATGCTGGCGCGCGGCGCTTGGGAACATAAAGACGCCGCCAAAGAGGCGCGCCGCGGCACAGTCAACACGCGCCGCAGCGCGGCTAAAACTGCGCCCCAGCCGCCGTCTGCGGCTCCTACTGCGTCCAAAACTGCGCCCCAGCCGCCATCCGCGGCCGTAGCCGCCGCTGGCCCGACGCCCTGGAATGAAGATGAGGCTAAGCGCGAGGAGCGGCGGCGCAAAGCGCTTGAACGCAAACGCAAACGGGCTGCCAGACGCGGTGAGTAATCCACTAGCGGGCTGTCATTCATAATTTTGCGATGAGCGCTATACTTGTCGCAACTTCAAAATCATCATAGGTCCAGATATGACAAATCTAAATCAGCAGGTGATGCAAGCGCTTGGCACAGTGATTGAACCCGAACTGAATCGGGATATTGTATCGCTCAATATGGTGCGGAACTTGAACGTACAAGATGGCATTGCCGAATTTACGATTGTGCTGACAACGCCAGCCTGTCCCTTAAAAGACGTGTTCATCGAACGTTGCAATGCAGCATTGCTTGGTCAGGTTGAGGGCATTCGGCAGGTTAGAATCAAGTGGGATGCCCAAGTGCCAACCGACAGGCGGATACATGGCCGTCTCGATGTGCCGATGAATAGCATCATCGCCATCGCAAGCGGCAAGGGCGGCGTCGGCAAGAGTACTGTTGCCACCAACCTGGCTGTGTCCTTGGCTGATGCCGGCGCCAGCGTTGGATTGATGGATGCTGATATTTTGAATCCCAATATCCCGCAGATGTTTGGCTTGGGCGCCGGCCGTCCCAAAGTGATCAACAGCAAGATGCAGCCGCTTGAGGTGTATGGTGTCAAGCTGATAAGCACCGGCCTGCTAACCGCGCCCGACAAACCCATGATTATGCGCGGGCCGATGCTGCACAGCGCCATTCGCCAGTTCTTCACCGATGTTGAATGGGGTCAGCTGGATTATATGATTGTGGATTTGCCGCCCGGCACCGGCGATGCTCCCCTTTCGCTGGCGCAGTCCTTTCCGCTTACTGGCTGCATCATCGTAACCCAGCCGCAGGATGTTGCGGTTGCTGATGCCATTCGGGCGGCGGCGATGTTTGAGCAGCTGAAAGTCCCGGCGCTGGGCGTGATAGAGAATATGTCGGGCGAATTTTTCGGCAGCGGCGGCGGCGAGCGGTTCGCGGCCAAACGCGATATTCCCTTTTTGGGACGCATTCCCTTGGCGGCAAATGTCCGCGAGGGCGGCGATTTTGGCCGTCCGGTCTCCATTCATGCCCCTGATACCGAATCCGGTCAAGCCTTTCGCAAATTGTCCCAAGCGGTCGCTGCTAGAATCAGCCTTGCCATGCTGCAAGGGGCGGATGTGATACCCATCAACATTATCGGTTAGTCGTCCATGCCGATGACATGAATCTCGTCGCTCGTGCCGACCGGGTTGTATTTACCAACCAACAGCCAAAATAGGCCGCTGAACAGAAACCCGGCCGCGAATGCGAGCAGCGTTTCATCATGAAGGTCGCCTTTGACAAAGGCATTGTGCCGTATCACCAGAAAACAAATCACCACAAAACTGGATACGATTCGCCGCTTTGTTTTCTCTGTTCGTTGAATCAGCACAAGCAGCAGTGTCACCGTGATTGAAACGAGCGTTGCATAACTCAAGTCCATGCCAAGTCACCTGCTCAAACTAATAAATCAAACTGCCAACACCATGCCTGAATTGTACCATGCAAAACAATCCATAGCGC
Organism: Phototrophicaceae bacterium; assembly: GCA_965203755.1. Taxonomy (GTDB): domain Bacteria; phylum Chloroflexota; class Anaerolineae; order Aggregatilineales; family Phototrophicaceae; genus UBA6055. The sequence continues at coordinate 2,933,487 of OZ241910.1, forward strand.
GGCGGCTTATGAAACGGCTGGCGGGCAGCATGATTCCAATCAAAGAAGCCGCCTAATTGCCTTTCCAGCTATTGATGTCATTCAAGTTGACCAGTTCTGGAGCCGGCGGCAGATAATTGCCTTCGCATTCCTGTGCGGTGGGCGGCAGATTCGCTCGCGGTACCAGCAGGGCATTCTCTGGATTAAAGAAGTTCCAGGCCGCCCGTGAAATCGCTTCAACCAGCGGCCATAATTTTTCATAATCCTGAAACTCGGTTTGTTCCCACAGAAAAACCGATATCACATAATCGCGGCCGTTGGGCGAATAGACCACGCCGGCGTCGCCGACCGTATCGAAAATCCAGCCGTTTTTGTGCGATATCCTCGTTTCGCGGGGGATGCCCCCTTGCAGCAGACGTTCAAGATCATTGGCGCTCATAAGCTCTAGCATTTGTCGGCATTCTCGCTGTGTGATTTGACCATCGGGAAAGCTGGTCATCAAACCCGAACCAAACTCGGCGCAATCGTAGAGCAGGTTAAACAGAGTGCCCATGTCTTCGGCTGTTGTCTGATTGAAGGGGTCGGGCTTGGTATCATAGGCTGTGTTTGGCGATGTGGCCGGCGCCGGTATTGAACCCAGCTGCTGTCCTTCTACACCCAGATAAAAAGGCGCGCTGATGTAAGTATTGCGTGCGCCAATATATTGAACGGTGTCGGTGACGCTCTGAAGCCCGGCAAAGATATCGCCGCCGATAATTTCCATGATGAGGTTGGAAGAAGAGTTGTTGCTGCACAGCAGAGAGTTTGCCAGCAGCCAGGCTTCATCCGGCGACGGGTCGGAAGCAAGCGAACGATAAAAATCAATCATAATTGGCATTTTGATGGTGCTGGCGGCGGAATAGGCCACATCTCCCAGCAGATTGATTTCTTCGCCGGTCAGCAAATCCAGGATAAAGACGGACACGGTCGTCGTTTGTCCATCATAGATAAATCCCTGGCTGTCGAGATAATCAATGATTAAATTTCGCAAGGTGGACATCGTTGGCTGGTTATTCACAATGAGGTCAGTTGGCAGGTTGATTGTCCGCGAGTCCGCTGTCCGCAATGCGACGTCGATGGCGGTCATAGCTTCGGCGATATCTAGGGCATATCCGCTTTCACCGGGAAACACAGTCAGCGTTTGCAGATCATAGCCCGGCGAGCCGGCGGTGTTGTCATAACGCAAAGCCAGGTCATTCAAGAAAACCGCCAAGGCATCCTCCTGATAATCTGCCAATAATGGAATATCGCGGGGCAAAGTCTGTTCATTGTCGATCATATAATCCAGAAAACGGCGCCAGAAACCACCGTCAGCCTCGCCGGAAGCCAGCGCATCAGCCAGCATAGGCTCACTGCTGATTCGCCAGCCCAATTGATCAGGATTAAGCGCTATCGGATGGTCCCCATTGATATCACTGTAATACATTCGAATCGGCCGGGCATAAGCCTGTTCCCACCGCGCAACCGCATCATCCTCGCTGAGACCACCGACATGGATTCCGGCAACTGTGATGCCCGCGGGCAGCTGTTCTTCGCGCTGGCTGAATAACACTAGTTCATTAAGAAGCAAGCCGCCGGCAGACAGAACCATCAAAAGCGATAATGTAAAGAGGACAGGCAAGCCGCGTCTGCGGCGACGGGAAGTCAGGTTTGCTCCCATTTTGGGCTCCGACGAACACTCTCGAAAGCGAGTTCAATCGATTTTTTGTGGAATCGGTGCATGTCGGGCAACTGGTCAGGCTTGATCCACTTGTGATTCAGCAATTCGCTGCTAAGTTTGCCGACTGAATCTTGCGCCTCGCATAAAAAAGCCATATCAATATGGCTGCGAGACGATTTTGCGACATGCAGGATTTTGGCTGCATTCACCACTAGCTGCAATTCTTCTCGCAGTTCACGGGCAATCGCCGCCGCGGGGTCTTCATTGTGTCCCATCCAACCGCCTGGCAGTCCCCATGGGTATCGCGGATGCAAAACATGCTCGACGATCAGGACCCGTCCCCGGCTGTCGATGACAACAGCGACAACACCCAGCGTGTAGCGTGCCTGCAAACTGCGAAACATCAAGTAGGGAAGGCGCATGATAAAGGGATAGCGGCGAATTAGCGCCGCAATTTGACGTGCCACCAGGCTTTGATTCGCTTTCTGCTCATCGCACAAGTCTAAATGGGCTTGAAACAATCGTCAACAGCCAAGATTTGCCCAAACCTTGTGACTGACTGTCGAAAATAAAATCGAATTACATTACACTTGCCGTATTATGGATTTGGAGAAGTTATGCGTTTTGTTTTCCCGCTGCTCCGTCTGATATTCAAGCTGCTGTTATACGCGATACCGCTCATCCTGCTGCTTATGATTGGCTGGACAGTCCTTGAAATCGGGACGGTCTACTATCAGCGGCAGCAGTCAGTCAGTACCATGGAAGCGCGTCAGCCATCCTATGCAGCCACCGCAACCGCCTTGGCGCATAGTGACAGCAAACTCCGTTTGGAACGCCAGCCGCAAACACTCCTGCTCCAGCAAACCTTTGCGACCAATACACCTCATCCGACGCTGCCGGCGCTGGCCAGTCCTGAAGCTCCGAAGGAACGCGAACCCGTCGATCTGCCAACTCTGCTGATGCCACCCAACCCGGCGCCGGGACTTGTGCTGGAGGGAACAGCCGTGCCAACCCGCGTGCCGGCCATTCCACGCGATTATGAGCTTGTCAATATCGCCCTGCTGGGCGGCGATGGTGAATTAGGCGGCAATAGTTTTGCGCGTACCGATACCATGATTATCGTGTCGTTGAACATAGAAACGGGTACTGTCGCCATGCTAAGTTTGCCGCGCGATCTCTTTGTGTATATCCCAAACGGCATAATGGGGCGCTTGAACACCGCATTTGGAATTGGCGAGAACATTGACTGGAGTCCCGATGGTGGATTTGGTCTTTTGCGCCAAACCCTGTTTTACAACTTCGGCATCAACGTTCATTATTATGCTAGTGTCAATTTCTCGGGCTTTAAGTCCATTATTGACCATTTGGGCGGTGTCGATATCGCTGTCGATTGCGCTTATCGGGATTATTATCCGGTTGAAGATTTTGACCCCGAAGCATCTAGCGAAGAAAACTACAAAATGCGAATTCTCGATGTAGGTTATTATACCTTTGATGGCGTTGATGCGCTTTGGTATGCCCGTACCCGCCGCTATACCGATGATTTTGACCGCGGTCGCCGTCAGCAGCAATTGCTGCGGGGAATGTGGCGCAAGGCGCGCACCTCTGGCTCGCTTGCCAGCCTGCCAGCTTTGTGGGCTGAATTAACTAAGATTGTCGATACCAATCTCCCCTTTGATGCCATGCTCGGATTGCTGCCCCACTTCATCAATTTTGACCTCGGCAGCCTGGACAATTTTACACTGAAGCGCACTTATCACACTACGCCTTGGCAGACGCTAGACGGTGATTATGTACAACTTCCGCAATATGAACCGATTGCAAGGCTGCTGCGTGATTTTTATACCCCGCCCACATTAAATCAGTTGGCATTAACCGGCCCCTCGATTGCAGTCTATAATGGCTCTGGCCAGGCGAACTGGGACCGGGTCGCCAGTGAACGGCTGCGTTGGGACGGTTACAATGCCATCGCATTGGGCGGACTTGATGATAACGCAGTTTGGGATACCAGCCAGCTAGTTGATTATGTGGCTTCGGACAAGGGCAGCATCGTACCGGACATCAGCCGCGCCCTGAATATGTCGCCGGCTCAAGTGCAGATACAGCCGAATCCGGATCGTGAATATGACTATGAGGTTATTCTTGGCCGCGATTACGATTCCTGCACCTTTGGCGTGCTGCCCATTCATCGTTAAGCCGCGTGATCTATTTTATTCTGTCTCAATTTGTCTTTGCTGGCTGGCAAAATTGGAAAAGTATGTTATCATCAAATTGCCTTCGGGGTATGGCGCAGTCCGGCTAGCGCGCTTGCATGGGGTGTAAGAGGTCCCCGGTTCGAATCCGGGTACCCCGATATAGTTCGCCGAGGCTCACTGTGCAGTGAGCTTTTTTTCAATTCGTGCGGAAGGACAAGCTGATGGGTGAATCTGATATCAAACTCACATCGCTGGCTGCCTGTGCTGGTTGAGCATCCAAGCTCGATCCGAGCGATTTGGCGCAGGTGCTGCGGCCACTAAGCGATATCTTTTCCAAAAACAATTATCCCCAAGTGCTGGTCGGATTATCACAGCCGGATGATGCCGCTGTTTATCAAATAGATGGACAGCGCGCCATCATCTCGACAGCCGATTTCTTTCCGCCGGTAGTGGATACGCCGTATGAGTTTGGCGCTATAGCGGCGGCTAATGCGCTTAGTGATGTCTATGCAATGGGCGGGCGGCCACTGATGGCGGTCAATCTGGCGGCCTGGCCCGATGACCTCGATACAGGCATATTGACCGAGATACTGCGAGGCGGCGCCGAAAAGGTCAAAGAGGCGGGGGCGGTTGTCGCTGGCGGGCATTCCATCAGCGACCAGGAACCCAAATATGGCTTGTCAGTCACCGGCGAAGTGCATCTCGACAAGATCATTCGCAAATCGGGCGCCGGCATCGGCGACAGGCTGATCCTTACGAAACCGCTTGGCGCTGGCGTGATTACCACGGCTCTCAAGCGCGGGATAGCGAAAACGCCCCATGTCGAAAGCGCGGTCAAATCAATGGCTCGGCTCAATCGGCTGTCATCAGAGCTAGCGCAAAAATATGAAGTCCATGCCATGACGGACATTACCGGCTTCGGTCTGGCAGGCCACGGGCGCGAAATGGCTCATCTGGGTCAGGTCGGATTCCGTGTTTATTTCAGCAAACTTGAATGGCTTGCGGGTTCAATCCAATATGCCCAAAAGCATATATTCCCCGGCGGCCTGGAACGCAATCGCCAGTATTTTGCAAAGTGGCTTGCTTTTGATGACCGTTTGCCGGCTTGGCAGCAAGCCTTGCTTTTTGACCCGCAAACATCGGGCGGACTTCTGCTGTCGGTTTCCGCTGACCGCGCCGATGCGCTGCTGGATGATTTGTGCAGTCATGGCGAACAGGCAACCCTTATTGGTGATGTTATTGCCGGCAAGGGCAAAATCGCTGTGATGCCATGAGGTTCTGAAACCGCCGCCGATGAACTCGGCCTAGGCGGTTTCGGGCGTGGGGATCAGGTCAAGGTTTTTGCCAACCGTTTCAAAAGCAACCAAGGCGCGGTCAAGATGTTTCTGCCGATGGGTTGCAATGTAGCTTGTTCGCAATAGCGCCTGGTTAGGCGGCGTCGCCGGTGGGACGACCGGATTCGTGTAGACGCCTTCCTCAATCAATGCCATCCAGGTCAAACCAGTACGGAACTGCTCGCCAATCTTGACCGGGATGACGGGCGTTTGACTGTTGCCGGTATTGTATCCCAACGCCTTCAAGCCCTGACGCATATATTCGGCATTCTTCCAGACTTGCTGTACGTGTTCTGGCTCGTTTTCAATAATATCAAGCGCAGCCAGCACCGCCGCCAGATTGGGGGCCGGCAATGCCGCCGAGAAAATCAGCGACCTGGCGTGATGCTGCACATAATGGATCACATCCGCCGAGCCGGCGATAAAACCGCCAATGGATGCAAAACTCTTGCTGAATGTCCCCATAATCAAATCAACCTGGTCTGCCAGTCCAAAGTGCGCTGAAGTACCGCGGCCGCCGCCGGCGACACCAATGCCATGCGCGTCGTCCACCAGCAGCCGGGCGTGATATTGCTTGCAGATTTCCACAATCTGCGGCAGCGGCGCAAAGTCGCCCCCCATGCTGTAGACACCATCAACGACAACCAGTTTTCCAGCTTCATCCGGGATTCGCCTTAATACCCGCTCAAGGTCATTCATGTCATTGTGCTTGAATCGCTTCATAGAACCGCGAGACATAGCAACGCCGTCAACCACGCAGGCATGAGCGTCTTTATCAAGGATGGCGACATCATTTTTGCCCAGCAGCGCCGACACAGTGCCCAAATTGGTTTGGTAACCGGTTGCGAATACTAAAGCGGCTTCCTTGCCGACGAATTTCGCCAGTCGCCGGTCAGCCTCCAGGTGCAGTTCAAGCGTCCCGTTGAGGAAGCGGGAGCCGGTAACGCTGGTGCCATGTCGGCGGGTGGCTTCTATGGCGGCGTCTTTCACACGCTGATCGGTCGTCAAACCAAGATAATTATTAGAACCCAGCATAACAACCTCTTTGTCTTCAAAGGTTGCGGTCGTGCCTTCCGAGTCACTAAGCGCACGGAAAAACGGGTAGATCCCCATTTCCATAGCTTCTTTCGCGGCGGTAAATCCGGATATTTTATCAAATAAATCAGCCACAATCTTCTCCTGAACTGATATCACATCTTTACTTCGGATTGTGATGATTGTTGCAAACATCAGCCTGTTCTTCCAAGTTTATCAGGATGCCAGCCGTTTAACAATGTATAATCGCGCATATCATTCGCCCTTTATGAATATCCTGACTTGCAATACAATATCCAATCGAGGTAAAATCCGATTATGAGTTTATTGTTGACAGGGAGCAAACGATGTCGAGCCTAACTATTCGCAGAATGATTGTCTGGCTTATCTCTATGGGATTGGGTTTTGTCGTCGGTTATGGAATCATCACGGTTGGCTTTGATATGCTGCCGCTGTTCAGCGCGGTGCAGACACCTCAAGGTGTATCCATTCAAGAATACGGCATTCTGTATTTCCTGTTTACAGCCGTCCCCATCGGTCTGGTGTTTGTCATCTGGTTTGACGCCTTTATGGGCACCCGAATTTTGCCCGACTAGGAAAGTCCATCATTCTGGCAGCAGAATCCACCCTTGGGTGGATTTTTTATTTATTGCCCGCATTTTATGGCGATGATAGCTATAGCAATGTGACTGATAGATTTTGCAAGCTCATCAATGATACATTTTGGCAATGAGCAGTAATAAGCCATCCACCATTTCCGGGTTTTATCAGCGCAGTATCGAGGAAAGGCAGGCGACAGTCAAAGATTGGGGGGGGCTGGAGCAGGACAGCATTCAATCTTTGCTCGATACTGGTCTTTCGCTGCAACAAGCTGATCTGATGATTGAAAATGTCATCGGCCGTTTCAGCCTGCCCTTTGGCATCGCCACCAACTTCTTAATCAACCGGAAAAATTATCTTATTCCAATGGTCATCGAAGAGCCATCTGTGGTCGCGGCTTGCAGCTATGCAGCCAAACTGTTCCGGAGCGGTGGCGGGTTCACCGCCTCCAGTGATGATCCCGTTATGATTGGTCAAATCCAGCTTCTCGACATTCCCGATACGGAATATGCCATCCGGCAGATTCGAGCTCGAAAAAAAGAAATTCTAGCCAAAGCAAATGAAATCGCCGGCAGCATTCTTCAGCGCGGCGGTGGAGCGCTTGACATTGAAATTCGGCAGTTCAACGATACGCCGGTCGGCAGTATGCTTGTTTTGCATTTGCTGTATGATACCCGCGATGCCATGGGCGCCAACGTCATCAACAGCGCTCTGGAATATATCGCCCCTCTCATCGAGGCAATGACCGCCGGGCGAGTCAATCTGAAAATTCTCAGCAACTTGAGCGACCGTCGGCGATCCCGCGCCAAAGGCATGATTCCACATGAGCGTCTGGCTACTGAAACCGCCAGCGGCGAAGAAGTCGTGGAGGCCATCATTGAGGCGGGTGTTTTTGCCGATATTGACCCTTATCGCGCGGCGACGCATAACAAGGGCATTATGAACGGCATCGATGCGGTGCTGATTGCTACCGGCAATGACTGGCGGGCAGTTGAAGCCGGCGCCCATGCTTATGCCGCCCGCAGCGGTCGCTACACAAGTTTAACGACCTGGTGGAAAGACGAGGACGGCAATTTGCATGGAAGCATCGAAATGCCAATGGCTTTGGGCATTGTCGGCGGCGCAACGCGAGTGCATCGCCTGGCACAGACCGCGCTCAAGCTGCTTGGCATCGAATCTGCCCGGCAGCTTGCCGAGCTTGCAGCTGCCGTCGGGCTGGCGCAAAATCTGGCTGCTGTCCGCGCGCTGGCGACCGATGGAATCCAGCGCGGACACATGCGAATGCACGCCCGGCAGCTGGCGCTGGCCGCCGGCGCCGATGATAAATTGGCGCTTTATGTTGCCCGGCAAATGATTGAAGAAAACAATATCAGGCTGGAACGCGCCCGTGAAATTGTAGGAAACACGGATCAGATAGGGAGAAAAGGCAATGGCATCTAATCCAAATTGGCTTATGAAATCTGACCGTAGCGTTGGAATCGTCGGCTATGGCGCGTACATTCCCCGATACCGCTTGCCCGGCGCCGAGATCTCGCGGATTTGGACTCACGGACTTGGTGGAACACCGGTCAAGGAAAAAGCGGTCGCCGGCATCGACGAAGATGTCATCACCATGTCGATTGAAGCCGCCCGCAACGCCGTGGCCTGCGCCGGCATCGCCCCTGTTGATATCCGCGCCGTATGGGTTGGCAGCGAAAGTCATCCCTATGCGGTCAAACCCACCAGCACCATCGTTGCCGAAAGCATCGGAACATCGCCTAATATCCAGGCAGCCGATTGGGAATTCGCCTGTAAAGCCGGCACGGAAGCCATCCAAGCATCGATTGGCATTGTCGGCAGCGGCATGGGGCGCTATACCTTGAGCATCGGCATGGATACAGCCCAGGGGCGCCCCGGAGATGCGCTGGAATATACAGCCGCATCGGGCGGCGCTGCATTGATCTTGGGCTCGGCGGCCGAAAGCCGCGCCGTCTACCAGGGCAGTTACAGTTATGTCACCGATACACCCGATTTCTGGCGCCGCGCCGGTGAATTTTATCCTAGTCACGGCGACCGCTTTACCGGCGAACCGGCTTATTTTGCTCATACGATCACCGCCGCTTCAACGTTGATGGAAATGATGAACGCCACGCCGAAAGACTACAGCTACGCGGTCTTTCATCAGCCCAATGTCAAATTTCCCGCGCGCGCCGCCAAATCACTTGGCTTCAAGCCAGAGCAAATTCAAGCTGGATTGCTCGCCAATGACATCGGCAACGTCTATTCCGGTTCTTGCATGATTGGTTTGACGGCCATTCTTGACATCGCCGCCCCTGATGAAAGGATACTGATGGTGAGCTATGGCAGCGGCGCCGGTTCAGACGCCTTTGATTTGCGTGTGACTGATAGAATTCGGGAAAGACCGCGCTCGCTGCCGACGACGCGGGATTATTTGAAACGGCGCACCGAAATTGACTATGCTACCTACGCCCGCTATCGTGACAAATTGAAGGATTAGATAAAGATGAACGTTGCAATCGTTGGCGCTGGCATGATTCCGGTGGGCGAACATTGGTCGAAAGGGATCCGCGAACTTGCCGCCGAGGCGGGAGCCATCGCGCTCAAGGATGCCGGTCTGTCGAAGGTCGATGCGCTCTATATCGGCAATGCCTATGGCTCGACTTTTAACCAGCAAACCCAAATGGGCAGTTTGATTGCTGGGGACATGAACCTAAGCGGCATTGAGGCATACACTTGTGAGGCGGGCGACGCATCCGGCGGCGTTGCTTTGCGGAATGGATGTCTTGCTGTTGCCTCTGGCATGGTCAAATCTGCGCTTGTCATCGGCGTCGAAAAAACAACCGATATTGTTGGCGCGGCACGCATCAGCGCCCGCGGCATCAGCCTTGATGCTGACTTTGAATCCGTCAATGGCGGCACCTTGACCGCAATGGCCGGATTGCTCATGCGGCGCTATATGTACGAGCATGGCATTGAACTGGCACAGTTTGAGGGCTTCAGCCTGAACGCGCATCGCAACGGCGCTGTGAATCCATTTGCCATGTATCGCAACCGGCTACGCGAAGGCGTCTTTGCCAATGCGCCAATGATTGCCGACCCGGTAAGCCTGTTTGACAGCGCGCCCGAGGCAGATGGGGCAGCGGCGGTCGTGCTGGTTTCGTCAGATGCCGCTGCGGATCTGGTCCCCAAGCCAGTATCTATCAGCGCCAGTTCGGTTGTTACCGATCATCTCATGCTGCAAGACCGGGAGCAGCTGCTGACATTGAATGCTGTCAGTCAATCGGTCAGCCAGGCTCTCGAACAAGCCCAACTGACAATCGGCGGCATTGACCTGATGGAACTGCACGATGCTTATACTATTCTGACGGTTTTGGCATTGGAGGCGATGGGACTTGGCGAAGCCGGCCAGGGCTGGTCATGGGCAAATGATGGTGGAACGAAAATTGGACTGGATGGAGCGATGCCCATCAGCGCCTTTGGCGGCCTGAAGAGCCGCGGCAATCCGAACGGGGCTGCCGGAATCTATCAAGCTGTTGAAGCCCTTTGGCAGCTGCGCCGCGAGGCCGGCGCCAATCAAGTGCCCGGCGCGCGGACAGCCCTTATTCAAAACATCGGTGGCTTGGGAAGCACCGTGGCAACGCATATCTTGAGAGTTTTCGCGGGTTAGCCTGATGGTCTTTGACAGTGCTAAAAGCCATCGCGATAGCTTTTGAAAGCTCCCCCTTCATACACTGACAGCATCAAATAAAGTATCTGATGGAGTAGGCGAATGCAAGTAGCCAAGTATTGGCGCAACAACAAACTTCGATATCGTCTTCTTGGCATGAAGCGGCAAAAACACCCCGACCGGGTTGTCTTGCGGCCGGTAGAGAAACCGGTGCTGAATCGCGAAGATCGGCTTCCACGCGAGCGATTTGATGCGGGTGGATAAACAGTTATCCATGAACAAACCAACCCACACATTTTCCCACAGCGCCCCTCCTGGTGTTCGAGGAACGATCTACAGTTTCACGCTGGTGCAAGAGCCGCCGGCCGGCTTTGAAGCTCAATCTCCGTATATTCTGGCATTGGTAGAACTTGATGAGGGCGGTATCATCACCGCCCAACTCACCGATACGGATGCCCGGCCTGAAATTGGCGACCGCGTCGAGATGGTAACGAGAAAGCTGACCACCGATGGTTCGCGCGGTATGATTGTCTATGGTTACAAATTCCGTCCGGTGATGCGCCAGGAAAAATCTGAAACAGCCCTAAATTGAAAAAAACCACTCATAGAGTGGCTTTTTTATTTGCAGGATTGCTCGGCGACGGCTTTTGGTTTACATCGCTTCATTCTTCTGCTTGGCTTCGTAAGCCATGGATATGCCGGTGTCAGTATCAAAGATGTGGACATTATCCAGATTGAAGGTAACTCCTAATTCGCCGCCGACTTGCGCTTGCGTCCGTGGATCGGTGCGGGCGATAAAGTTCTTGCCGTCCTTTTCCAGGTAGATAATCACTTCATTGCCCATCTGTTCGACGACCTCGACGCCGGTGGACAAATTGGCAGGGATAATCCCCTGCGGCAGGTAATTGGTATCGTGAATGTCTTCCGGACGGATGCCAAAAACCACATCGCCTTCATGGCTGTGCCGGAACTGTTCGGCTTTGCTGGCAGGAATTGTCACTGAAAAGGCGCCCGTATCAACGACGATACTGCCATTGTGTTTCTTCAGCGTCGCATCAAAGAAGTTCATTGACGGGCTGCCAATAAAGCCGGCGACGAAGATGTTGCGAGGATTGTGATACAGATTAAATGGAGAATCAATTTGTTGCAGTTCGCCTTCATTGAGGACGCAGATGCGAGTTCCCATGGTCATTGCCTCGACCTGATCATGGGTCACGTAGATAAAGGTCGTCTCCAAACGCTGATGCAGGCGGCTGATGAAAGAACGCGCTTCTACCCGCAGCTTGGCATCGAGATTGGACAAGGGCTCATCCATCAGGAAGACAGCCGGTTCGCGGACAATCGCTCGGCCGACGGCTACACGCTGACGTTGCCCGCCGGAAAGCTGGCGGGGACGGCGGTCAAGCAGATGACCGATGCCCAGTTCGTTCGCCGCTTCGTTGACGCGCTCGTCGATAATCTTTTTTGGCGTCTTACGCAGCTTGAGACCAAAAGCCATGTTATCATAGACAGTCATGTGCGGGTACAGGGCATAGCTTTGGAAGACCATAGCCACATCGCGGTCCTTCGGGGCGACATTGTTGACAACCCGCTCGCCGATTAAAATTTCACCTTCGGTAATTTCTTCCAAGCCGGCGAGCATCCGCAGGCTTGTTGATTTACCACAGCCAGACGGCCCGACAAACACGAGGAACTCTTTGTCAGCAACTTCAATGTTTAAGTCGGTTACGACACGCAGATCACCAAAATCCTTAGAGACATGATTGAAAGTAACGCTAGCCACAAGAACCTCCGTTCAAATAAGCAGCTTATCGGAAAAACTGGTAAAATTGCATAAATATCTTACTTGACAGTAAAATAGATTTATAGTGGCAATTATACAGCCTTTTTCCTGTTTTGCAATATTTTCGCCATTTTGCTGTAAATAAACTGTAAATTCACCGAAATGACCGAGGGAAGCATGCCAGATCATCCAAATGCGGAAATCATTGCCATCGGAACGGAAATTCTCCTGGGCGAGATTACAGATACCAATTCGGTCTTTATGGCGCGTCAGCTGCGCGACATCGGCGTCAACGTATTCTTTATGACCACGGTCGGCGATAATCTAAAACGGATTGCTGATGCCATCGATGCGGCCTTGGATCGAGCCGAAATCGTGATTACCTGCGGCGGATTGGGACCTACAGTGGATGATATGACCCGGCAGGCTGTGGCGGATGCGACTCATCGTCAGCTTGAGTTCCATCCGCCGCTTTATGATGCCATCGCCGAACGTTTTCGCGGCTTTGGCGTTAGTATGACCGCCAATAACCGTCAGCAGGCTTTCTTGCCGCGAACCGCCACAGTTATCGAAAATCCGGTTGGGACAGCGCCGGGCTTTGCTGTCGAAACTGAACGCGGCATGGTCGTCAGCTTGCCCGGTGTACCCCGTGAAATGAAATACTTGATGTCGTCCGCGGTCGTTCCCTATCTATTGCAGAAGTACGATTTGGGTATTATCGTCGCCAGGACATTGAGAACGGCCGGCATCGGCGAAAGTTCGCTGGACGACAAAATCGGCGCCGCTATGCTAAGCGCCGGCAATCCAAGCGTCGGTCTGGCGGCGCATCATGGCTGCGTCGATGTGCGGATTACAGCCAAAGCAGATACCCGGCGGAAAGCGATCCAACTCCTGGATGAGATGCAGGCAAAACTGAATGCCAAAATAAGCGCGCACGTTTATGGGATTGATGATGCCACTTTAGAAGATACTGTGCTTGACCTGCTGCGACAGCATGACTTGACTATTCACGTCACCGAAGCCGGCTTGCCCGGTGTGATTATGGACAAATGGCATGATGAAACCGCTTGCGTGCAATCGGATTCATACGCTCATCCACATGAGGTCTATATGCAGTATGCCGTGGATTCGGCCACGGTTTCCCTAAAGGATTTTGCGATTGACACCGCGCCGCGCATTCGATTGCAGCAGAAGGTGGATGCCAGCATCCTGGTGCTTAGTTATCCCGATCTGGACGACAATGCTGATGTCGAGCAGGGCAGTGCGGTTGCGGTATCTACGGCGCAAAACACCCGCTATCGGGTCTACGGCTTTGGGACCAAGTCGAATCTGGCGCGGGACTGGCTGTCAAGATGGGGGCTGGCTTGTCTCTGGCGTCTGTTAAAGGAAGAACACAGCTATACCGCTAGTCGTCCAGGCTTAAAAGCGCCATAAAAGCCGCTTGCGGCACTTCGACAGCCCCAATCATCTTCATCCGCTTTTTCCCTTTTTTCTGCTTCTCAAGCAGTTTCTTCTTCCGCGTTACATCGCCGCCATAACACTTCGCCAGCACATCTTTACGCAGCGCCTTGACATTCGCCCGCGAGATGACGCGCTTGCCGATGGCTGCCTGAACCGGAACCGTGAACATCTGCCGCGGGATAAGCGCCTTGAGTTTGGTCACCAGGCGCTGCCCGCGATGATAGGCGTCGTCTCGATGGCATATCATCGCCAAAGCATCCACCGGCTCATTGTTGACCAGAACCTCCACTTTGACCAAATCACCGCGGCGATAATCCATAAATTGATAGTCCAGGCTGGCATAACCTTGGGTCACGCTCTTCAGCCGATCATAGAAATCAATGATGATTTCGGACAAGGGAATCTCAAAATGCAAGATAATCCGCACCGCATCGAGATATTCGGTGGTTACATAGACGCCGCGCTTTTTGATGACGAGTTCCATGACCGCGCCGATATAAGACTGTGGCATATAAATCTGGATTTTCATCCATGGCTCATGAATCTCTTCAATCAGACTCTCTTCCGGCAGCAGCGCCGGGCTGTCAATGAGAATCATCTCAAGATTCTTTTGGATAACGCGGTATTCTACACTCGGTGCGGTTGCCAAAATATCAAGATCATATTCACGCTCCAGCCGTTCCTGAATAATCTCCATGTGGAACAAACCGAGAAATCCGACCCGAAAGCCAAAATTCAGCGCTTGCGATGTTTCTGGCTGATAGACCAGGGAAGCGTCATTAAGCTGCAATTTATCGAAGGCATCGCGCAAATCGGCATACTCATCGTTGTGAGTTGGGTAGATGCCGGCATAGACCATCGGTTTGACTTTTTCATAGCCGGGCAAGGGGTTTTCAGTGCCTTGGTTTGCCAATGTCACGGTGTCGCCCACTCGACACTCCTGAACGGTCTTCAGCCCGGTAGCGATGTATCCAACCTCGCCAGCGCGTAATTCGGCCACCGTCCGCATCACCGGGTCAAACACGCCAATTTCAACTGGCTCAAAGCGGGCGCCGGTGGCGAACAGCTTCAGCAGCGCTCGGCTTTTGCTGACGGCGCCGTCAATCACTCGAACATAGGCGATGACGCCCTTGTAAGCATCATAATGCGAATCAAACACCAGCGCGCGAAACGCTTCATCATTGTCAGTGGCGGGCGTCGGAATCTCATGGATGACCTTCTCCAAAACATCAACCACACCAGTGCCATTCTTTGCCGAAATGCGCGGCATGTCGTCGATTGGCGTTCCCAAGAGGTCTTCAATCTCCTTGGCCACAGCATCCGGCTGGGCCGCCGGCAGGTCAATTTTGTTAATCACCGGGATGATTTCAAGGTCTTGCTCCAGCGCCAGATAAACATTTGAAAGCGTTTGCGCTTCGATTCCCTGACTGGCATCCACCACCAGGACTGCGCCCTCGCAGGCTTGCAGCGCTCGGCTGACTTCATACGTAAAGTCAACATGGCCGGGCGTGTCAATCAGGTTAAGGATGTATTCCTTGCCGTCGCCCGCCTGATAGACCATTCGCACTGCCGATGCTTTAATGGTAACGCCGCGCTCGCGTTCCAGCGCCATGCTGTCGAGCAGCTGCTCCTGCATGTCGCGCATATTCACCGTTTGGGTCAGTTCCATCAGCCGATCCGCCAATGTGCTTTTGCCATGGTCTACATGGGCAATAATGCAGAAGTTGCGGATGTTCTCAATTTTCATTGCGCGTCGGCCTCCAAAATATACCGCGCTATTATGAACCACAAAGAGCCGAAGCAGTAGGGAGAGCTATGTATTCGCAGCAGTTAATAACGCAATTTTGTCACGATAAGAGGATTCAAAACCGACTCTGTATCCGGCTGTCAGCCACATCAAGTATTCCACATTTCCCTTTTGCCCCCTGATAGGCGAGGCGATAATATCGCCGACAGCGAATCCAATCGTCTCGGCAAATTGTGCGATTTCGGCAAGCACCCGTTCATGGACGGCGCTGTTCCTGACAATGCCGCCTTTGCCGACGTCGGCTCGGCCGGCCTCAAATTGAGGCTTGACCAGCGCAGCCACATCAGCTTGTTTCGACAGCCACTTCCTGACGGACGGCAAAATCAGGCGCAGCGAAATAAAAGACACGTCGATCACAGCTATTGCCACTGGTTCTCCCAGTGAATTCAAATACCGCGCATTCGTGTTTTCCAGCAGGACAACCCGCTCATCCATTCGCAATTTATAATCTATGATGCCAGTTCCGACGTCAATCGCATGGACTCTGGCAGCCCCATGCTGTAACAGGCAGTCTGTAAATCCGCCGGCGCTGGCGCCAACATCGGCGCATACCTTTCCCGCCGGGTCAATGCCAAATGCCTTTAGCGCCGCTTCCAGCTTCAGACCGCCGCGCCCGACATAGCGCGGTTTTTCCTTGAGCCTGATGTTTGCGTCAGACAGCACTTGAGCGCCGGGTTTGTCAATCATCCGATTATTCACAAACACTTCGGCGGCCATAATCATCGCGGCTGCTTTGCTTCGGCTTTTGGCAAGCTGCCGTTCCATCAGCAGTACATCCAGCCGTGTCTTGTCTGGCATCCTTTTACCCTCGCACAAGTTCAATCTCGATATCGACAATACGTTCATTTGGGCTGAATTTGAATTCGTCTGCCGTTAGTGGGATGTATCCTTCGGCTCCAATAATAATGCTGTATGGAGTGTCAAAGGACAACGGACGGTCAAACTGAAAATCACCGTTTCGGTCTGTTGTCGCCAGCGCCGAGATTTGTTCCTGATTCCATTCAAAATCACTAACGGAATAATCCTCGCTGACAAGAATGATAGTCACGCTTGGAATCCCCAACTGCGTGGCTGCATCCAGCACCCGGCCGCCGAAAATCGTCCCTTCAATTTCTGCAAAGCGGTCAATCGGCAGCTGACCAATGCCCACTGTAGCGACCATTTCCAAAACCTGTAGATTGTTGACCAGAACTTGCAATGTATAGCTGCCATCAGGCGGGTCATCAATCGACATTAGAAAGTTCGTTCCGGTTTCGACAGTCACCCAGGGCCAGGTGGCTTCAAAGAACGTCTGCTCATCTACCAGCCAACGCACAGACCAAGGCGTTCCCGGAGCGATTCGCTGCCAGTCAAACAAGGCGAACAGGGTCGGGATCGATTCCGGGAAAGTCGCCATCGCCGGCGCATCCAGGGCCTCAAAGGCCGTCGGGGCGGAACTGTAGCGGGCATTCGTAAAAATCAGCGGCAGGGGCCCCAATGGCGCGCCGGCGACAATAAAATCCGATGTGGCTGACAATGCGCCTTGCAGATAAAGTTCCAGCCGGTAAGCCCCCGGCAGCAGTCCGCCTTGAGGTCGAAGATTCACAACGTTTGACCCATTTTTGCCAAAAGACCAAAGGTCTTCTGATCGAGCCACTTCACTATGATTAAAATACCAAATCGCTGTCCACGGAATACCGTCCTCCATGTTCGCATAGACGAACCGCGCCGACGCAATGCTGCCTACCGACAAAATAGAACCGTTGCCTAACAGATTGCCGCGCAAATCCAGCAAGCCAAAAACAATATCGCTAAAGGCTGGCGATCTGTCGGCGCCGCCGCCGATGACAATCTGCTGGCTGCCTTCGGCAAGTCCATTCACCAAAAGCGTAAATTCATACGTGCCATTGGCCCACGGCTGGTCACGGCTGCCGATGTGCCAAAGCCCCTGCCTGCGGCCGCTCCAGCGCACCGGCGGCAAACTGAAGGCGGCATCCGGGATCCCGTCTCGTGTGACCCGCATTTCATAGACGGTTTCAGGACCCATATTATCGTAGTCAAAAAACAGATAGAGGCTGTTGGTATTGGCTGGCATGGAGCCAACCACCGTCGAAGGCAGTCCATTGATGACCGAAGGCGAGAAAAACAAGCGGGAAAACTTGGGCTGGTCAATCGGGCTGGGACGCGCCGCCGGGTCAGTCGCAAGTTCCACCTCAAGATCAAGCGCGGCGGCGCGTATCAGGCTTTGTGCCAAGCGAATCGGTCTGATGGTGCTGATAAAATCACCGGTGGGGACACAGCTGTCATTGCTGTTGATGAAGCCATCCTGATTGGTGTCTTCGATCAAGCGGCAGTTGGAATCCGCGCCGAGTGTGCCAAAAGGCGCATTGGTCGGGATGCCAATCAGCTGACCGTCGGCGTTATAGGCGCCGCCGCCCGACATGGTGCCGGGAATTTCGGCGCGCGTCTTGAACCAGGCTCGGCTGCCGCCGCGCGGCTCGGCAATAAAAGCCGTGATGGTGCCGCGCCTTGTCGCAACCGCCTGATTGCCCAAATCAAGATAACCGGCGACCGTTACATTCTCGTCAATGGCAATGCGGTCTGAATCACCAATCTCGACAAAAGGCAGGGCGGGCAATGTGCCTTCAGCAATTAAACGTCCATCGAGTTCGCGTGTGATTTGCAATAAGGCAATATCAAGCCCTTCGTCAGCATTTGCGATTTCGGCACGATATTTTGGAATCGGCGGTTCGCCCAGGTCGACATTGATGGAAACAATCAGGCTGTCTCCGTCGCAGTTCGGGCTTGGCAGGATGCTGTGTGCATGGGTGACAATCAGGCCGGCGGCGCTAATCAAAGTCCCCGTACTCACACATTTAACGACCAAATCATTGCCAAGACTTTCCGTTTGATAGATGAATACGGTCGCTCGCTTGATGCGGTCAGCATTGAGTTCAAAGGCAGATTGAGCGACAGCCTTGAGCGAAAACAGCGCCAGCAGTAGAATCAGGCTTAACTTGAAAGGCAGGGTTTTACTCATCTTAGATCATCAAAAATCCAGATTTTGGATAAACCAGTCCAGCGTCGTCAGTTCTTGCTGGTAGATGTTTGCATCGGCGCGAAAGGAAATAATGAGCGCCTGACCGCGGTTGATTGTCAGGATATCCAAGCCGACTGCAATCGACGAAACCCCTTCCAAAAACGGGCTGGCATCGCGCGATACAAACGAATAAGACATCGTCACAGCCTGCGATTCGTCGGGCAGCCGGTAATTGTCATAGCCCAGGATAGTATAATCAATCAGCGTTTGGGATCGTTGCAAGGTCAGTCGATCCAGCAAGTTTCGCTCCACTGTGTCCGCGCTGACCGGCAATGTCCCAAGCTCAATCAGGGTGTTAAACCCGCGATAAGCCATATCCCGCACCCGAAAAACATAATCCCCATCTTCGTCCAGCAGCCACCGCCGCGGATAGCGGGCTGTGATGCCGGCTTCAACATTGACGTAGATGCTCGACTGGTTGATGCTGCTGTCGCGCAAATTCACGCCCAGAGCCAAACACACGAAAATAAGAATGTAACTCAAAGCATTTGACCATCGCTGTCGGCGGCTTGTTTGAACTGCGGCCGGCTGGTCAATCTCAAAGGTCATCGGCATCCCCGCTGCCGGCGTAGGCTTCGCGCTCGCGGCGTTCGGAAACCGTGTACAAAAAATAACTTATCATCGCGGCGCCCATCAAGGCAGCCGCCAGAAACATCAACCCGAAGAGCGGTCGGTCACTGCTGCCAGTGAGGAGAAGCGGCCCGCTCATCATCCCCGAAAAAAGCGGCCTGATGATGCCGATGGATGCGGCTGCGATCAACAGGTTCAGCGGCAGGACAATCGGCAGCGCATTGCCAAAGTGAGATTCAATCATGCCTAGCGCAATGAACATACTGGAAGCAAATTGAATCGCATAATTGGACAGGATATAAACAGCCGCAATACCAAAGGTCGGCTGCAATCGCCATATCAAAGCCAGATTGAGATAAAAGCTGTAACCGACGGCGCTTGCTAGACCATAGGCAATCGCATCGCTGCGAATCCGAAGCTGTTTGGGATAGATGACGAAACGCAGAACCAGCCATTTCAGGGCGGTATCGACCATGCCGGCCGTGAACGTAAAGCCGATTATTCTCTGGAATGATGATTCCAGCGGCAGCCATTGCTCAATGCGGAAAAAATCCTGCGCCAGTGGCAATCCAACAGCCGATGCCGTCAAACCGGACAGAATCGCCACAGCTGTTAGATTTTTGCGCGGCCGCCGAACCCGATACTCGGGAAATACAGCGATAGCGAACCACAAAATCAGGGGCAGCAGCGCCAAACCGCCTGCTAGAATCCGATTGATATTGCCATCAAGCTGTGGATTCAACAGCTCGCTTACCATCACCGCCGCCGCAGATACGGCAGTCACGAGCAGTATTTGCAGCGCCAGGCTTGGCCATGCCTGCCGGTACAGGCAGGTCTCTTCATTGCTTGATGGCGGGATGATTCTGTAACTCATTAATCTATTCGCGTCTGTTGAGGCCGGATAATCCAAACCTACGCAACTTTTGCTGAATTGTAAAGTGGCAAGGCTTGGTAGACCTTGAAGCCAGGTTTGTGCTATTCTAAACCTGTGGATGAAAAACAGGGCAGGGCTTCCCGGCTGGCGCGCCAGCCGCGCCGGATGCAAAATCAATGATGGAACGAATCGCCGCGGGCATTTTAATCTGGTTTATGACGCTCCTGGCTTTGACAGGCTGCGCCGGCGAACCGGCGGCTGTTCCCTGTGAAACCGACCCCCATTGCCTGGTCTATGGCATCAGCGCCGATATTCCGATATTGGATCCTCACCTTGCCGATTCAGCCGAAGCCGGGATGATCTTCCGACAAATCTACGATACGCTCGTCTACCGCGACCCTGATACGCGGGATTTTATCCCCGGTTTGGCAAGTTCATGGGACATATCTGAAGACGGACTCATCTACACTTTCCATTTACGGCAAGATATTGTGTTTCACGATAACACCCGCTTGACCGCGGCCGCCGTCGCTAGCAATATCGACCGCATCTATGACCCGGAAATGAATGCACTCCACGTTCGCTCTTTGTTGGGGCCATTGAGCCGCTACAAAATTCTTGATGAGTTCACGATACAGATTCGTCTGCTTGCGCCTTATGCACCGCTTTTGGACGGCTTGGCACAGCCATTTCTGGGCATCGCCAGCCCGCAGGCGCTGGATGCGTATAACAGCCTGCGCTATCAATTCCATCAGGTCGGCACCGGCCCCTTTATGCTGGACAATTATGTGCCAGGCGACCGCATTGTCTTACAGCGAAACCGCCGCTATGCCGGCAACGCCGACGTTGACGAGCCGCTAAACGGCGCCGAGATCAGCCGCGTCGAAATCATTATACTGTCTGACGAAAGCATGGTTGTAGAATCGATCCTGTCCGACCGGCTGGATGTCATCGACAGTCTATTGCCGGCGGATGCTCGCAGTTTGGCTGGCAACAGCAAAGTTCAACTCTTGCCGATAAATATCCCCGGTCAGACGGTGCAGTTCTTGCTGAACGCCAGCCGCGAACACCTCGGCAGCCGGCTTGTGCGCCAGGCGCTGTTGTATGCGACCAATCGGATTGCGATTCGCGACAGTGTTTTCTTTAACTATTCGCCCATTGCCTGGGCGCCGCTTTCACAAAGCACTGGCCTGGCGCATACAGGATATGTCAATCAGTTTGCCTATAACATTGGATTGGCACAGGAGCTTCTGGAAAGCGCCGGCTATGAAGATGCCAACGGCGATGGCATTCTTGACCGCGATGGCATCCCGCTTGGATTGAGGATGATTGTCCCGCCCTGGGGGCAGCTGCCCGAAGTCGCTGCCGTCATCAAGGAACAATGGCAATCCATTGGCATTGAACTCACGATTGAGCCAGTCCCCGGCGCCAGCCGCCTTCTGCGCCAGGTGCAGTCCGGTGAATTTGATTTGTTCCCGGTTGAACGCAGCGGGCTGGAACCCTCGATCCTTGGCGCTGTTTTTCTTGATCATGCTCAATATCGCTTTCCCCAAACTCAAAACGAGCAGTTGATCAGCCTGCTTCGTCAAGCTGCCGCCGAACAGAATCCGCTCACTAGACGCGATCAATACTTTCAGATACAGTCGATTCTGATGAACGAAGCCCTTATCCTGCCGATTCGGGAAAACGTGAAAATCCGCGGCATTCGGTCCAACATCCGCAATCTGGAGTTTGATGCCTATGGATTGTATCCGCTTCTGCACAAGGCGCGGGTGATTGCGCCGTAACAGGCTGGGCTATCCCGAACGAATCCGCGTTCCGATTTCACTCTGATTGCAGACGATATCGACAAGCCCGTTTGGTCGGCTGCCATTGGCAATCACAATGTCCAAATCAGGATAGCGCTTGACCAATGCAGCCATCGCTTCCACTTTCTGAATCATACCGCCGGTGACATCAATCCCGCTTGATCCACCCAGCGTATCCTTGATTTTATCTAACGTGCCGGGTCTAATCTCTCTGATGATCTTATTGGCGCCGTCCAGCACGCCATCAACTTCGCCCAGCAGGATGATGCTTTTGACATCCAACTGTCCGACCAGCCAGGCGAAGATCAACTCGGTGGATACAATCGTCCCCCCCAGGTGTTCATCAAAGGCGATATCACCGTGAACGACGGGCATCAGCCGGCTGTCAAGCGCCCTTGAAATCAAACTTGCATTCATGGATATAATTCTGCGATTGCTGGCGCGGATCAATGCCGACGGCTGAAAACGAATGACGGGCAGCCCGACAGCCACAAACTCGGCCAGCACCCGCTGGCTCAATTCGGCGGCGGCATAGCCAACTTTTGAAAAACCCAGCCAATCGGCATCACTTCTAACGCCCCTCATCGTGTTGTGCTGAGCCGCTTCAAAGTGACCGAAGGAGCCGCTGCCGTGGCCAATAATGATGCGGCGGTCTGGCTGAACCGCCCGAATCCGCTTGACTTGGGCGGCTATATTTTGGGCCGCGCTTTGTCGGAAGGAGCGGGGCTGGCTTTTGTTGGTGATAAGTGAGCCGCCGAGTTTGATTAAGGTCGTCATTTGTTCCCAAACCTTATTTCACTGCTGTAGCCGCCAGACTGACGGCGCCCGACTTGATGAGGGCATCCTTGACCGCGTTCAGCCTGGATTTCTTGACCAGGGCAATCATGTTCCCGCCTAGGCCGCCGCCCGACAGCTTGGCGCCGAGCGCACCGGCGGCCAAAGCCGAATCCACCAGCCGGTCCAGCTTGGAGGAAGATACGTTCAGCCATTGAAGCTGCTGCTGATTTTCAGTCATCAATTCCCCCAGCCGAACATGATCTCCGTCTCTGATGCAAACCCGGGCTTGTTCAACATTCAGCCCGATGGACTTTAATATCGTTTGGGTTTGAATGGGGCGGCGCTGGTAAAGCTGGCGAACATTGGCAACGGCTTCGCGCGTTAAGGCTGCCCGCCCGGTATCGGCAATCAGGATATGAAGCGGCTGCTTGATTTCCAACGTTTCGATGGGTTGGTCTTTAACAAAATAAACTGACCTTTCATAAACAACGACGGTGTTGTCAATCCCGCTTGGCGTCCCGTGATGAATCTTTTCGACCTCAAAAACCAGACGATTCAGAACATCATTAGGAATGACTCTGCCGAGCAACATGGCAATGGCGCGGCCCAATGCGGCCGAGACCGCGGCGCCGCTTCCCAAACCGCGGGCAATGGGAATATCAGATCTTATGGTGATTTCCCCCCGCGGATGAGGGATCTGAAAGTAATCCAGCGCCAGCGCCCGCATTCTTTCCAATGGATTTGGCAAGGCATCAGGATTGGCAGCAAAATCAGCAGATCGGATGGTCAAGGGAGTGTTTTTGGCTTTGATGGCGGCGCAGGCTCTTAACGTGGATATGGGAACTGCAATCGCCGGCATTCCATAGACAGCCGCGTGTTCACCCAGCAGGATGATTTTACCCGGAGCGCTGGCTTTCTGTTTCATGGGGCGGCTACAGCAAATATAAAATCACAAGGAATGTCAATCCGGCCGCGATCACTGTTAGCTGCATCGGTCGGTCGGTGAGCAGGATTTCATCCGGAGCTCCGCCTGCTTCTTTGACATGAATAAGGTACAGGTAGCGAAACAGGCCATAAATAACCATAGGCACCGTTAACAGACCCAGATTCGCGCCATATTTGGTCATCGTCTCGACCTCAATGGTGTACAGAACATAGGTGATAATCGTTGATGTGGCAGCAATTCCGAGCATATCATCCAGCAGAGGCAGGTTGTATTGCTTGAATATGGGTCTTGTATTCAGCGCATGGTCGCCAAGCGTGACCCATTCCTGGCGCCGTTTGGCGATGACCAAGAACAAAGCCAGCAGCCCGACAAACGCATATAACCACGGGGAAATAATCACATCAATGACGGCGCCGCCCGCCATGACCCGCAGCAAAAACCCGGCGGCCACGGTGAACACATCAATCAGCGCCAGATGCTTTAGCCGCAGCGAATATAGAATCTGAATGAGCCAATAGGCGATTAGAATCAGGGCGAGTTCGACGTCAAGATAAAAGGCAGCTGCCACAGCCAACACAGGCATCAATATCGCCGCCAGTCTTGCGATGGAGAGAGGCAGGACGCCGGAGGCTATCGGGCGATAGCGCTTGGTGGGGTGCAGCTTGTCGTTTTCCAAATCTGCCAGATCATTAACAATATACATACTGCCCGACATGAGTATCAACAACAGGCAAGCCGCAGTCACACGCGCCAGCAGTTCAGGTTCAAATAGTTTCTCATCAAAGATAATCGCCGGGAAAACAAATAGAATGTTCTTCGTCCATTGCTTTGGGCGCATCGTTTGAATCAAACCGGACAGGCTTTGCAAGTTCATCTCCATTTTGATGAGTGTAGACAAAGCCTATAGTCTAATGATATTGTCCAGCAATGCCAGATTGAATCCTTAACTTGAGGCTATGCGGTATGAGTGAGCCAAATGTGGCAACTGCGCGGGCGCATTCCAATATCGCCTTTGTGAAATACTGGGGGAACAGCGACCAGCGGCTAAGGCTGCCGGCAAACTCTTCATTGAGCATGAATCTGAACCGGCTTCATACCACAACCACCGTGCAATGGTCACTTGATTATGGCTTGGATTCGGTGACCATCAATGACAGGCCGGCTGATGCCGCTGCCGTGCGGCGGGTAAGAAAACATCTGCGACTGCTGCGCGACCGATTTAAGATCAAAATGTTTGCCCGGGTGCAGTCAAGAAACAATTTCCCCATGGGAACCGGCATCGCCTCGTCGGCTTCATCTTTTGCCGCTCTCACACTGGCGGGGACCGCGGCGCTGGGCGAACGGCTGTCGCAACGGGAATTGTCCACCATCGCCCGCCGTGGCTCCGGCTCGGCAGCCCGTTCGATTCCATCGGGTTATGTGGAATGGTTTGCCGCCGGCTCGCACGAATTATCTTATGCGGAAACCTTTGTGGACTATGATTATTGGGAACTGGTTGATGTCATCGCCATCGTCAGCCGGGCGCACAAGCGCATCGGTTCGACGGCTGGACATGCGGCTGCGGATACCAGTATTTTGCAGAAAGCGCGGATTGAGAACGCGCCCCAGCGTCTAAACCGAGTCAAGAACGCGATTGTCAATCGAGACTTTGTGCAGTTTGCCCGGGTAGTAGAAGAAGATAGCAATCTGATGCACGCGGTGATGATGACCGGCCGGCCGGCGCTTTTTTACTGGCGGCCAACGTCACTTGCGATTATGAATGCTGTCCGCCAATGGCGCGAGGAGGATGGCATTCAGGTATGCTATACTTTGGATGCTGGCCCTAATGTGCATTGCATCTGTGTGAAAAAAGATGCTGAAGCTGTAAAAACAAGGCTCGGTCAAGTATCCGACGCGATAGAAATCTTGTCCGCTTCAGCCGGACGAGGCGCATTTGTGTTGGATAAGGATGCTGGGTGATGCTTTTGCTGGCTTCTTATCTTGCGAGTTCAAATATCATATTTGCTTTTTCGACTGTATGATCAGCTATTGATGCGGTCTAGGGAGTGAGCCGATGCCTTTGTTTGATATGCCGCTGGAAGAACTGCAAAGCTATCGACCTGAACGTCGGGAGCCGGCCGATTTTGATTTATTCTGGAAGACGACTCTGGAGGCGGCGCGGTCTTATGACTTGAATCCTCGCTTTAAGCCGATGGATGTTGGACTGGCGACCCTCGATGTCTTTGATGTAAGTTTCGCCGGCTTTGACGGACAGCCGGTGAAGGGCTGGTACATGCTGCCGAGGAATGCAAAAGCTCGGCTGCCGGCGGTGGTGGAGTTTATCGGTTATGGCGGTGGCCGCGGCTACCCGGTTGAATGGCTGGCTTTTCCCTCGGCTGGATTCGCTTATCTGGTTATGGATACGCGCGGGCAGGGCAGTGTGTGGCGGCGCGGCGACACAGCCGATTTGCCCAATGGCGCGAATCCATCGCTGCCTGGCTTTATGACCCAAGGTATCCTTGATCCGCAGACTTATTATTATCGTCGGCTCTATACCGATGCTGTGCGGGCAATTGATGCCATCCGCAGCCGCGACGAACTTGATCCTTCGCGGATTGCAGTAACCGGCAGCAGTCAGGGCGGCGGCTTGGCCATCTCGACTGCTGGTTTGGTATCTGATGTTGCCGTTTGTCTGCCGGATGTGCCCTTCCTGTCGCATTTTCGCCGGGCAGCAGCAATAACACCGCTCGGTCCCTATCCGGAAATCACTGCCTATCTGACGATTCATCGTGATAAAGTCGAGACTGTATTCAATACGCTTAGCTATTTTGATGGTATGAATTTCGCCGCTCGCATGACCGCTTCCGCCTATTATTCGGTGGCGGTGATGGACACCGTTTGTCCGCCGTCCACGGTTTACGCCTCCTATAATCATGTTGCCACCGAAAAAGACATCAAGGTGTACTATTTCAATGACCACGAAGGCGGCGGCGCTGATCATCTGCTTGAGAAAATCCGTTATCTGCGGCAGCGGTGGCGGTTGTGATGACGGCGACGCAAGTCTTGATGCTGGGCACTGGAACGCCCAATGCCGAGCCAAATCGAGTCAGCGCCGGGCTGGCGATTGCAGTTGACAATCAGCCGTATCTGCTTGACTGTGGCCATGGAGTGGTGCAGCGAGTGGTAGCGGCGCATGCCGCCGGCAAAATATCCTGGACTACCACTGAACTGACCCGCGTCTTCATCACGCATTTACACGCCGACCATACGGTGGGACTGCCGGATTTGATTTTTACCCCGTGGATACATGGACGGCAAGACAGCATCCAAGCCTACGGACCGGCCGAGCTTGCGCCGATGGTGGAACACATTCTGCTGGCGTACCAAGAGAACATCCGCGAACACCGCCAGGCGCACCCCACAACCGCAAACGGCTATCGAATACAAGTCCATCCAGTAGCGGAAGGGCGGTGTTATCAGGATGAACGGCTTGCCGTCTATGCGCTGCCGGCAAACCACGGTGATTTAAGCGCATACAGCTACAAGTTTGTCACGGCTGACAAAACTGTTGTGGTTTCTGGCGATACAAAACCGACAGCGGGATTTGCGGAATGGGCACGGGGTTGTGATATCTTGATTCATGAGGTTTATTCTGCCGCCGGCTTGCCTCATCGCTCGGCGGCCTGGCAGACTTATCATTCGCGGGCACATACATCCACGCGGGAGTTGGCTGCTTTGGCAAACCAGGTCAACCCGGGTTTACTGCTTTTGCATCATCAACTGTTTTGGGGCGCTGCGCCGGCTGAACTGCTTGCCGAAATTCGCGCTGATTATGGCGGCGAAGTCATAAGCGCCAATGATTTGGACCTGTTTGATTGAGTTTGCTAACCGGCCAAAGGTGAAAATCATGTCACAAGAAGCACAGTATCAGCCGCTTGATTTTGATTATCTGACTGTGGATGAGCAAATGGCAAGCTCAATGAACTTGGTCAGGCGGATGCTCAAGCGGCGCAGCGTGCGCGATTTTTCTTCGAGGCCGGTTCCCTTTGCATTGATCGAAAATGCTATCCGGGTCGCTGGTTCGGCACCATCAGGCGCCAATCAGCAACCGTGGAAGTTTGTAGTGATAAGCGATCCTGAACTGAAACGCAAGCTGCGAATAGCTGCCGAAGCCGAAGAAAGAGAGAGTTATGAACGCCGTATGAGCCGCGAGTGGCTTGCTGCTTTGGCGCATTTGGGAACAGATTGGCACAAACCGCATATTGAAGCCGCGCCTTATGTGATTGCTGTCTTTCGCCAGCCTTATGCGATTCGGAGCGATCCGCAAACCGGAGCAGAAACCAAGGTTAAACATTATTACAGCGAAGAATCCGTTGGGATCGCGGTGGGGTTTCTGCTGGCTGCCCTGCATTTATCGGGGCTCGCTGCCCTTACGCATACCCCAAGCCCGATGAAATTTCTCACCGAAATACTTGGCCGCCCGCCGCATGAACGCCCCTTCGTTTTGATACCGGTCGGTTATCCACAGGAAGCTGCCCAAGTCCCGGCTATTGCCAAAAAGACGTTGGACGACATTATGGTTCATCTGTAAATCAATGGTATGTAGCGCCTTCCCGGCTCAACAGAATGCAAGATGGGGGAGTAGGTCGAGAATTCAGGCGGCGTGTTGCGGATGCGGGTTCAAAGCGCAATAATTGCAGCATAGCAAAACCAGCGAAACCGAGGGGCGGCATGGGACAGGAATTTGAATTGTATGATTTGCGCGTCACCGTGACGGCGATTGAAGGGCGTTCGGTTTGTGGTCTGGCGGTTGGGGATTATTTCGAGTTGACCGAAAGCGCCCGGCTGCGAATCCCTGACGGCAAGCATTTTTGCATCTATGCTCTAAGCGCGGTCTTGCCGCTGCTGGCTGCAAAACAGCGTGAACTCGACGGCAATGACTGGCTGGCACAGGATTCAGTGGCGGCTTGCCCCGACGTGGACGAACGGCTCATCATGCACATTGAACGCATCCGCAAACGTACAATGGACAGCGCCGATCTGACCTAAACCATGGTATGATTTATAAATTCAGCTGCAACGGGCTGTTAATCGGATAGAATGAGGTTAAAGCATAATCGCTGGCGGAGGATAGTATGACAAAAGCGCGCAAACATATCAAAGTGACCTACTCAACCCTAGGCAGTCCCGACCCGCTCTTGCATCAGTATTTTGATGAAGAGGTTGCCGAACTCAAGCGCAATCTCGGCAAGACTTATCCCATGTATATCGATGGCGAATGGCTGGATACAGCCGATACGTTTGAAAACCGCTCGCCCATCAATACCGATTGGCTGATGGGGAACTTCGCCATGGCGACGGATACCCATGTCAATCAGGCGGTGATGGCGGCACAGGCGGCCTTTCCGGCCTGGCGCGATACCCCCTGGCAGGAACGGGCGGCCTTGCTTGGCAAAGCCGCCGACCTCATCAGCGAACGTCTGTTTGAAATATCGGCGGCGGTGAGCATGGAGATCGGCAAAAACCGCCTGGAAGCCATTGGCGACGTCGAAGAAACCGCTGACCTGATTCGCTATTGCGTGGCGGCGATGAAGGATAATCAGGGTTTTGACCGCCAGCTGCTTAGCGAAACCGAGCGTCATCACAACCGAAGCGTACTCAAGCCTTACGGTGTTTGGGGCGTGATTGGCCCCTTCAATTTTCCGGCGGCGCTCACCGGCGGCCCCACCGGCGCGGCACTGGTGGCCGGCAACACCGTCGTCCTCAAGCCGGCGGCTGAAGGTTCACTGACTGCCTGGATGCTGGCGCGCTGTTTTGCGGCCGCCGGCATTCCCAAGGGCGTCTTTAACATGGCGCTTGGCGGCGACCAGCCGGGCAAGTCCCTGGCAGCCAATCCCAACCTCGGCGGCCTTACTTTCACCGGCAGCTATGACGTGGGGATGAGCATCATCAAAACCTTCCCGACAGCAATGGGATACTATCGGCCGGTGGTGGCCGAAATGGGCGGCAAGAACCCGACCATCATCACCGCCAAAGCCGATTTGGATAAGGCCGCGCTGGGGGTGATGCGTTCAGCATTTGGCTTGACCGGGCAAAAATGCTCGGCATGTTCGCGGGTTTATGTCGATGAGAAGGTGAAAGATGCGTTTCTAGACAAGCTGGTGAACTTGACAGAAAACCTGAACGTTGGCGACCCAACCCAAGCCGAGACCTACATGGGCCCTATCATCCATGCCGATGCCTATCAAGCCTACCAGAGCTATATCGATGAGATGGACGCGGCGGCGATCCTCATCGGCGGCAAGACGTTTGACTTCGGCAAAGGTTATTTTGTCGCGCCGACAGTCGTCGCCGATTTGCCCGATGACCATCGACTTTGGAAACATGAAATGTTTGCGCCGATTGTGGCGGTGCGCGGGTTTGCTGACCCTGATGAGGCTATGAGTCTAGCCAATGATGTCGCGCTCGGTTTGACGGCCGGCATGTACAGCGAAGATCCAGCCGAAGTCGATTGGTTCCTCGACAATATCGAAGCCGGCGTCCTCTATGTCAATCGGAAAACCGGCGCCACCACCGGGGCTTGGCCTGGCTATCAATCCTTCGGCGGCTGGAAGGGCAGCACCGGCAGCGGCAAGGCCGCCGGCAGCTGGTATTATTTGCAGCAGTACATGCGCGAACAGTCACATACGATTGTCGAGGGGGCATAATGACCGCGAAATCCAAGCCGATTCTGCTGGATGGCGGGATGGGGCAGGAGATTGTCAATCGGGGCGGCAAGGGCGCTTATGGCGAATGGGCAGTCGCCGCCCTGTACGAAAATCCCGGTATGGTGCGGGCGATTCACCGCGACTACATTCGCGCCGGCGCCGACGTTATCACGACAAATACTTATAGCGTCACCCGCGCCCGGCTCGCCCACGTCGCTATGGAAAACCGCTTTGAAGGATTGGTTCGGGCGGCGGGGGAGCTTGCTGTTCAGGCGTGTTCAGCCGGTGGCCGGCATATTCGGATTGCGGCCTGTCTGCCGCCGCTTGAAGCCAGCTATGTGGCTGAATTCGCGCTTTCCTTTGCCGAGATGGTCGCGCAGTATCGCGAGTTAATGTCCTTGCTTGATCCCTATGTCGATGTCTATCTGGGCGAAACCCTGTCCACCAGCCAGGAAGCGCGCGCCGTATTAACGGCTGCCCAAGGACGGGACAAACCGGTTTGGCTGTCGTGGACGCTGCAAGACCACGGCTCAAGCGCCCTGCGCGGCGGCGAAAGCCTGTCCGATGCGCTGGCAAGCCTCCAAGATGGTCTGCCCGATGCCATGCTCATCAACTGCTGCACACCCGACAGCATCGACAGCGCCTTGCCGCTGCTGCGCGCAAGCGGGCTGCCCTTTGGCGGCTATGCCAACGGCTTCGTCGAAATTCCCGATGAGTGGGACGACCGCGGCGGTGTGGCGCAGCTTCAGACGCGCGCCGATCTGTCGCCGCCGGTTTATGCCCGACATGCCCAGGATTGGCTTGCCGCCGGCGCCGCGATTGTTGGCGGCTGCTGTGAGGTCGGCCCCGCCCATATTTCCCGTCTGCGGCAGCTGCTTGACGACTGGCGCGACTAAGGAGGCGAGCCAATGACAGACAAGCGGGCGGTGATTACCGGCGCCGGGCAGGGTATGGGACGCGCCATTGCCCTCAAGTTCGCCGCCGATGGCATTCATACCGCGCTGGTCGGCAAGACCGAATCGAAACTGCAGGCCGTCGCCAAAGAGATCAGCGATTTTGACGGCGAGGCAGCCGTCCATGCCTTGGATGTGACCGATGACGCCGCCCTTGCCGGTTTAGGTCAGTCGCTGGCTGGCAGCCGCGTCGATATGCTTATTAACTGCGCCGGCGACTGGCTCATCGAATCGCTGCAAAACACCAGCAGCGAGCAGCTTGACCACATCCTGAACGTGAATTTGCGGGCGCCCTTTGTTTTGTCGCGTACCTTGCTTAGCCATCTGCGCCAAAGCGACAATGCCAGCATCATCAATATCGGTTCTCTGGTGACAGCTATCTCGGTGCCGTCGGTGAGCGCCTATACGGCCGCAAAAGCGGGCTTGCGCGGCTTGACCGGCGCGCTGGCTGCCGAACTCAAGCCGGATTTGATCCGCGTGGTGATGATTTCGCCGGGGCCGGCGGATACGCCTATGCGCGCCGCCGCTTCGCCCGGCATCGACAAAGCGATTCTGGTGCAGCCCGAAACCATTGCCGATATGGTGTATGCGCTGGTCACGCTGCCGCGCGGCATCAGCGCCAGTGATTTTGTCCTGTATTCAATGCGCTGGGGCTGATATTCAGGATTTCTTGCTGCCGCGGATGGACGGCTCGCGGCACAGCTTTTGCCGCAGGATATCCAAAGGGCCGCCGGCCGCAAGAATCGAATCATCCAGCCCCAGCACAGCCCCATAGAAACGCCGATCCAAAGTTTTCCGGTTTTCATCGCGGTCTAACTCATGCAGCGGCCGCAAGGGCAGCTGATTCATTTCATCAAAGAGCCGCGCCGCCGCCGCCAGCTGCGCTTCGTCCAGCGCGGTTACGTCCAGGATGGGCAAGGTTTGCAGCGTGGTTTTGGTAAGTATGCCGCGGCCGGGCTGTGGTTTGGACGAATGCCACCAATACATCAGCAGTCCAAGCGTTGTGTTTGCCCATAACACCAAAGCCTTCTCATGCGCGGCTTCGGGCAGCTGGATCGATATCCAGGCGGCCCCGCCGATGGTTTTGCGCTTGGTGAACTGCATCGCCGTTGATTGACTGTTGAAGCGAAAAGCTAAATTGGAATGACAGTGCGATGCTGTTAAGAAGACTTGCTCCGTTTTCTTCTCGATAGCCGCTTGCTCCGATGCAGAAGAGACGTTATGCGGAACTCCTTCACGGTCAGCCTCAAACATCATGGTTCGCTCTCTGCTGGCTTTATGGGCCCACAAAATCGGGTATGTTGGCACACTGTTAGCTTTCAGTGGCCTTAACTCAAATGGGCCTCGCATCGTTCCGTCGGGATTTTTTCCATTCACATCTCTATGAATCGGTCCAATTTTGCCTATTTGTCTAACAGAAGTTATTGGTATCTTCACAATATCTTTTCGGAGTTGAGTTGGCAGCCAGATGAGGCTTTTATTCACCAGTTGATAGGCGCTTTGGGCAAGAGAAAGATCAGCAACGCGCGCCAGTTTCCAACTGCCGGCCGGTGGCAGGGGCGCGTCAATCATTTGCCCAACAATTTCATTGCCGAAGTAAATGACCTCGCCGCCCACCGGACCATCTTCCAGCCGCCTAAACGTCTTGTTCTTCATCAACTGGCGGATTCGCCGGGCGACCTCAATGCCGTAGATGGGGTAGTCCGGCGCTTCGTTAAGCGTGACAAAGACGGCTCGCGTTTGTCGGTGGCCGTTACGCCGGCCGATGACCAGGCATTCGCCCATGCCAGTATCGGCCGAAAAGGATAGCCCGGTGCCGTTTGTACCCAAAATCGATATCAAAATAAGCTCATTATAAGCCCCAGCCAGCTGCGCTCGACATTTTTCCCATGATGAGCCAGTTAAGAGGGTGACCGGCATCACCAGCGCCAGCATCCCGCCAACCCTTAGCTTTCTATCGGCAAGCGCCATAAAGGTCGATGCCTCGCCGGCATTGCCGTGGGCCATCGTGCCGCGCGTCAGCTGCCTGGCGGCTTTGGCCATCGCCTTCTGTTCGGCGGCGCTGGAGCCAAAAGCCGCGAATACAGGATTGGGAATTTCAGCGTGCTGTCCTTCGTGATTGGTCGCCCGCGTAAAAGGCGGATTCATAATCACCATATCAAAAGAGCCATGCGGCACAAACCGCCAGGTATCCTTTTTGGCTTCGCCGCCGCCTTCCAGCGCTTTGGCAGTGACCTGCGAGCCTTCCAGCAGCGCCATGTCTTTCAATAAATCAATCGAGCCGAGGGCGATCTTGCCATCATCCTGAAGACCGTAGGGCTGGGTAAATATCGCGCTGCCTTCATACGTAATCTGTGGATGCGCCCCGGACAGCATCGAGGCGGTAAGATGAGTCGCCGCCGGCAGAATGTCACAGCCCACCAAGGCCCTTTCCATCATCGCGGCATGGATTTTGGCCGAATCGCCGCCATGCAGTTCATGCAGCTGGCTGATTCGCTGATATGCCGTCGACAGCAGCGTCCCCGTTCCACAGGCGAAATCAGCGATACGCAGCACCTTGACATCCTCTGGTTTCCCCCAGTCACCGTCAGCGAGCAGAGTCTCGGCATCAACCGCCAAGCCAACCAGCAAAGCGGCTGAAGCCGGAGTGGTGTAAAACGCGGCTAGGAACTTTCTATCGGCAATCAATCTTTGAAAGACGGCCCCGGTCAAGTCGTGCGACCACATAAGGCTTTGCGTGGCCAGTTTTTGCGCCGTTCTGGTCAACTGGCCGATGAGATCGCTACTCCTAATAGTAGGCATCGCCTCCAGAATGCGCCGCGAGATATCGAATATAGACCAGTAATTCACTTTTAAGATCTTCTGCCACTCTAACAGTATGTCTGATTTGTTAAAGCTGGCTGATCCTCGCAGTTCGTCAAGCGAGCGGACTTCCGCCAAGCCGCCCGGCCCGTTCGCCAAATGCTCATGAAACATGAGCGCGTTGGCCAAGATAGCGGCCGCCATTCGACGAGTCTGCGGGCCGTCCTGCTGATGCAGCGCGGCGGCGATTTTCTGCATAGCCGCTGGATGATTGGCCGCCATTTCTTCCAGCCATGCCGCCGCCCGCTGGACTCCGATTTCCAGTTGATTGGCGGCTTCATCGATCAGCGATGGCGGAACCGATGCCGACTGAACCAGCAGCGAAAGATCGTTGAGATTTCCCGAAATCCAGCCGCTTTGCGGATGACGTCTGTAATTCTCACGGCTTTTGCCGGTGTAAAGGGCGAACTCAAGGTCATTCGCCTTTTTAATCGCTTCCTTGAGTCGGCGGCCTTGCGCTTCCCGAAATCGCTGTGGCAGTCGAATGGCAATCGACGACAGTATCTTGCTGCTGTATTCGCCGAGCGTTTCGCCCAATCTCGACAGCGCTTCGGCTTCGACCGTTAGCGCCGGCAGCACTTCGGTTTCGATAATGACAGCGGCGGCATGCGGCTCGGCGACCAATATATCGGGACGGGAGCGTGATCCAGCAAACAGCTGCGTGGTTTCAGATCGTATGACCTGCGGCCCGCGCCAGGCGTAACGCGTGCCCCGCAGCAGCCCCGCCAGCGCATCGTTAATGGTATGTTCTGTTGTCGCCATAGCGGCATACTCCACAGTGATTCCCGGACAAATGTATTTTACATGATTATGCCAATTCGATAAAGCGGCATCGTGCAATGCAAACGCGGGTCTGCTATAATCGCGCCGTGTTTTCGTCTGACTTGAGACCATCTATGCGTATTTTGTATTTCTGCTTGTTCTTGTCGCTGCTTGCGCTGCCTGCCGCGGCGCAAAATCTGCCTTACGATGGCATCAATCCCCTGACCGGGCTTGCGGTTGAAGCGCCGCAGAATCTTAACCGCCGCCCGGTTATCGTCAAAATCATCAACTCGCCGCCGGAAACCCGACAGCTTCAGCGCGGTCTGCTGGCGGCTGATATTGTCTGGGAGGTGCTGCTTTCGGGCGGCATTACGCGCTTCGCGGCGGTGTATCTGTCAAATGACCCGGTAAAAGTAGGCCCGATACGCAGCGCCCGCCTGGCTGATTTCAGCCTGCTCCGCAATTACAAGGGGCTGCTGGTGTCATCGGGCATGTCGATTGGCACTGAAGAAGCCATGTTCCAGCAGGGGGATATTTTCCCCTACAACATCTCCGGCGCGGGGCCCTGTCCGGCGCTGTGCCGCGACCCATTAAGCATTAGTGGAAGGCTGGAATACAGCCTGTTTGGCAACCTGCCGGCTCTGCGTCAGCTGGCTGAAGACCGGGGACGCAGCACCGGCCCTCAAACTATCCGCGGCATGGTCTTCGACGCCGTTTCACCCCATCTTGACGTGCCCATTTATCACTTCGGGATTCGATACATCAGTACCGAGGTCAAATGGGAGTGGGACAGTCAGGCAAGGCTGTGGCTGCGCTCGCAAGACGGGATGGCGCATATAGACGCCCAAAGCAATCAGCAAATTTCAGCCCATAATGTCGTCATTCTGGAAGCCCCTCACAATGAACAGCCCCTGGTCTACGAAAATTATTGGGGATCCGCCAACTATGCCTTTGATGTTCCCTTGCTTGGGAGCGGCCGCGCGCTTTTGTTCCGCGACGGCGAGTATGTCGATGGGTATTGGCGCCGCGACCACTCCCATGACGAAATGCGCTTCTTTGATACCAGCGACATCGAATTTGTTTTCTCGCCGGGCAGGACTTTTTTTAATCTTGCGCCGCGCTGGGCTGGGCGCTATCAACTCTGGTTTTCACATCGGCTGCCGCTGCCCGGCATGATCAACGCTGATAACGTCAATATCCGCACGGGGCCCTCGCTGAACTTCAGGATAGTCAATTACAAGTTCACTGGAGATCGTGTTGAATTGCAGGGACGCAACAATCAGGGCAGCTGGCTGCAATTTGTCGAGGCCGGCGAACTTTTGTGGATATGGCGCGGTCTGGTGGATGTGCAGGGCGATGTGATGACCCTGCCGATTGCGCGCCCGACGATTGAAGGCTAGAATCGCTTTTATGCCCATGTTGATGCCGCAATACTTTCTTTATACTTGCCTGATAGCAGGCTTGTCTATGTAAAGGAAAGGCTAACCCAAGATGGCAGGAAAAATTGTGAAATCCAACGAAGAATGGCGGCGGGAACTAAGCCCGGATCAGTTTGCCATATTGCGTCAGCAGGCGACCGAACGTCCCTTTAGCGGCAAATATGTTCATGCCAAGGCCGCCGGGGTATATGCCTGCGCGGCTTGCGGTCAGGAACTGTTTTCATCCGCGGCTAAATATAATTCGCATAGCGGCTGGCCCAGCTTTTGGGATGTCATCGACAAGGGCAAGGTTGACCTGCTGGAAGACAGCAGCCATGGCATGCGCCGCATTGAAGTGACTTGCAGTCGCTGTGATTCGCACCTCGGGCATGTCTTTGATGACGGTCCCGGCGACAAAACCGGCCTGCGCTACTGCATCAATTCATTGGCGCTTGACCTGAAAGAAACGGAATAAGCACAGGCGGCTGATGCAAGATGGCTGGCAGGGAGCCGAAACAAGAACGCCGCGAGCATTATAAGCATCGCCGCCGGATTCCCACGCGCTGGCGCGATAACGATGTCTATCATCATATCAACAACGTCATCTATTACGAGTTTTTCGATACCGTCATCAATGGCTATCTGATGGAGCGGGGCGGACTGGATTACCGCGCCGGCAAATCAGTCGGCTTGGCAGTCGAAACCCACTGCCAGTTCCTCAAACCGGTTCGTTTTCCGGCGATGGTGGATGCCTGCCTGCGAGTCGGTCAGCTTGGCAATTCCAGTGTGCGCTATGAGATCGGCATCTTCACAGCCGGCGACGACGAAGCGGCCGCCGTCGGTTATTTTGTTCATGTCTTTGTCAATCGCCGTACTCATAAACCGACGCGCATTAAGGGGCAGCTGCGGCGAGCGATGAAAGCCCTGCAAGTCAATACAGCATAAGGACGCCGCTTGCGGCGGTTCAATGGACGCCGAGATAGCCCTTGATTGTCTCCTCGTCCTGGAGGCAGGCTTCTGCTGCGCCTTCAAATGCCAGCCGTCCCTCGCGCAGAATAAAGGCATAATCGCAGTATTGCAGAACGCGGCGCGCATTTTGTTCGACGACCACCAACGCGATGCCTTGCTGGCTTAGAGTCTGCAAATCGCGAAACACCTCGCCGGCAATCACTGGCGCCAACCCGGCACTTGGTTCATCCAGCAGCATCATTTTGGGACGGCCAAGCCAGGCAATCGCAATCGCCACCATCTGACGTTCGCCGCCGCTAAGCTGCCCGGCTTTCTGACGTCTGCGCCGCGTCAGAATGGGAAACAACGCTTGCACTTCATCCAGGGCGGCTTGCCGTTCAGCACGGCTGAAATGCCGCAAAGCCAACTGCAAATTCTCCAGCACGGTCAACTCGGTGAATACATTGTCTCGCTGCGGTACATAGGCGATCCCCAGCTTGGAAATCTCTTCCGTCCGCACCCCAATCAATTCCCGTCCGTCCAGCTGAATCGACCCGCCAAAAATGCTGGTGATGCCCATAATCGACTTCAGCAACGTACTCTTGCCCGAACCGTTGGGTCCCAGCAGAGCCATGAACTGCTTGTCGGCAAATGTCAGGCTGATGTTCTGCAAAATTTCCAATTTGCCATAACCGGCCGTCAGTGATTCGACCCTGATCATCGCACTGGTCAATCTCCAAAATAGACTTCGCGCACAGTCTGATGGGCTGCGATTTCGGCGGCGCTGCCTTCTGCCAGCAAATTGCCGAGGTGCATGACATACACATAATCGACAAAATCCAGCAAAATATCCAGCCGATGCTCAACAATCAAAAAAGTAATGCCATACACATCGCGCAGGCGGTCAATCTGCCGGAAAATCTCATAAGCCAGTTTTGGCGCCACCCCGGCCGTCGGTTCGTCCAACAGCAAAAGCCGCGGCTTGCCCATCAAAGCGCGGGCAAGCTCCAGCAGCTTCATCTGTCCGCCCGATAAATCCGAAGCCAGCTGGTCATAATGCGTCAGCAGCTGCACTTGCTCCAAAATATCGCCGGCCGCTCGGGCATGAGCGGCTTCTTCATCCTGCCAATAACGACGCCAGGGCGCATACCAAGGGCGCTCGCCCTGCTGGTTCTTCACCGGCAGCAAAACATTATCGAGAGCCGTCATCTTGAAATAAAGCGCCGGGTCTTGATAGCCGCGGGCAATTCCACGCCGAAACACTTGGTCCGAAGACAAGGCGCTGATGTCGCCGTCATCAAAGACAATTTGTCCGGCGGTCAGGGCGCTGGTGCCGGCAATCAGATGAATCAGGGTACTCTTGCCCGAGCCATTGGGCCCAATCAAGCCGACAATCGCCCCAGACGGCACCGTCAGGGAAACATCGTCGACCGCGCGTAAGCCGCCATAGTCCTTGCGTACATTTTTGAGTTCCAGCAAGGGCATCAGCGCTGCCTTTCTCCATCGGAATGACTTCGCAGCGCTTCATGGGCGTGGGTGGTTAAGGAGGATTCCGGCAGCAGACCCTGCGGTCGGAAGCGCAGCATGAGCAGCAGAATGACGCCGAAGAGAATAAAACGCACATAGTTAAACTCAATCGGAAAGCCGCGCATATTCAGCTGGATGGCGGCCACCTGGGTAAAGCGGTCCATGACCGCAATCAGAGCGGCACCCAGCAAAGCGCCGCGATGATTGCCCAAGCCGCCCAGCACTATCATCACCCACACATCCAACGTCAGGGTAACGACATAATCATTGGTGTTGACGAAGCCGGTATTCAGCGCAAACAGCACGCCGGCGATGGCGGCGATGACCGAACCAATCAGCATAACCTGCGCCCGCGCCAGCGAAATCCCCTTGCCCAGACTGCGCGTTACCGCTTCGTTTTCGCGCAGGCCCTTGAGCATCCGTCCATAAGGCGAGCGAATCAGCCGTTCACTGTAGCGGTAGGCAATGGCTGCCAAAGCCAGGACCAGCAGCATGAAAAGCACTGCGCTTGCGCGGGCATCATCCAGATAATAGAAAGGTCCGGCAATGCCGGCAATGCCATTGTGCGAGCAAATCAAGTCATCGGCGCTGCGTACAACAATCCGCACAACCTCGCCGCCGACCAGCAAAACCAATGCCAGATACCATTCCTGTTTCAGCCGCAAGGTAACATAAGATATGGCAAAGCCAACCAAGCCGCCGAGGATCGCGGCGGTTACAAAGGTCAGCGCCAGGTTGAGGAAGCCGGCCAAGGGCTGGGTCGCCATAATCTCAGAGCGTAGCTGCAAGGCGGCGCCCAAGCCGCTGCCGCAGGGATGAATCGGCTCGGCGCCGGCAATCAGGGGCAGCAGGCGCGTATAAGTTACGCCGGTGACATAAGCGCCGATGGACACAAACAAAGCCTGCCCAAAGTTGGGAACACCGGCAACGCCATACTCCAGATTGAGGCTGATGGCCATCAGGGAATAAATGCCAAACAGAGTCAAGAGGGCGATGGCGGTGGCTGTAATGTCGATGTTCATCGCTTAAGGTCTCTAACCTGCGAAAAGAATTCGGTAAAGCCTTGTGGACGAATGAGCAAGACCGCGATGATAATGATGAAGGGGATGGCCGGCTTGAAGCCAAAATCGACGTTCAGATAAAAGTTCAGGAATTGCATGACCGTGTTTTCCGAAAAAGCGACCACATAAGCCCCCAAAATCGTACCGGGAAAGCTCGAAAGTCCCCCTAGTATCGCAGCCGCAAACACCGACAGGATTGCCACCCAGCCGGTCAAGGGGCTCACTGAAGTATTCAGTCCCCAAAGCGCTCCGGCGATCCCTGCCAGCCCGCCGACCAGCAGCCAAGTGTTGTTCTTGACTCGCTCGACGGCGATGCCGATGACCCGCGCCAGATTGATATTGTTTGCCAGGGCCCGCATTTCGCGCCCCAGCGGCGTGTAATTGAGCAGCAAGGTGAGCAGAATCACCAGTATAATGCTGGTTGGC
The DNA here is from genome assembly GCA_965203755.1 of Phototrophicaceae bacterium. Taxonomy (GTDB): domain Bacteria; phylum Chloroflexota; class Anaerolineae; order Aggregatilineales; family Phototrophicaceae; genus UBA6055. The sequence goes on from OZ241910.1 coordinate 2,973,744, forward strand.
ACGACCCACATAAAGATGTTGGTCAGGATGACCGGCTGACTCCGATGGACGATTTCCAGTGGAATCCTGATGCGCTTGTCAAACAGAGAGAACTGATCGGCAATGATGAACAGGATGTAGCGGATAATCAGACCAATCGCAAACGATGCCAGCAGCAGGGTGTAAAAGGACGCTTTTTGTTTTTCCAGTGGCTTGAACACAATCTGATGGCTGACGCGAGCCGCCAGGGCGCCAGCGGCAAAAGCCGCCATCAGGATGACGAGCGGGTGTATCGTCCCGTTCAGCGATACGATGAGGGCGGTATAGGCGCCGACGGTAATGTACTCGGCATGGGCAAAATTCGGCAGCTTCATTACACTGAAGGTAAGCGTAATCCCCAAAGCCATCAGCGCGTACAAACTACCGATTTGAATCGTATTGACGATGGAGTTCATCAACAGTACAGACGGCATGTCATTACCTTGCGAGCCAGGCGCCCGCGAATGGCCAAGCCCCTTCCATCAGTCGCGGCGGAAGGGGCCGTACCGCAGATTTGGATCATCCCGCGGATGCTTTAATTGCTGTAGGTGAGCGAATCAGACGAGCCGTTGTATTCACCGATTTGCTCAAAGGCCGTCCCGTCGGCATTGACCTGACGAATGCCAAAAATCGCAATCGCCTGATCGCCATTTTCGTCGAGGAATGCCTGGACTGATGTACCAACGTAATGGCTGGCGACAAAGGGCAGCATGGATTTGACCGCATCGCCGTCATTGCCAACGGCGAGCATGGTCAGCATGGCGATATTTGCCGCATCAAAAGCATTGCTGGTAAAGGGCCCCGGCGGGCTGCCAAAGGCTTCGGTAAAGTCCTCAATGAAAATAGGCGTAAGCGGCGTGGATGTGCCGGCAAACGATACCGAGACAAATTGGGCGGCGGCCAATACTTGGGCATGACCAGGGTCTTCGAGGAGTTGGTCGTTGGCCATGTTTTCGGCGCCCATCCACCCTACGGTGCTCAAAATCGGGTCAATCTGCGCCACCTGCAGCAGACGTTGACCATCACCCAGGAAACAGATGCAGAAGAAGCCGGTGTTCCCGCCCAAAGAGGCGATTTTGGCGCTGACGGCGGCAGCTTCGCTGGAGAGATCAGCAGCATCCGGGGCATAAGCATACATAGCGACTTCACCGCCGCCGGCCGCCTTGTAATTATTGGCGAATTCAGCCGCCATCCCGTTGCCAAAGGGGTCATCAATATGCAGGACAACCATGTGTTCATGCCCGCGGTCATGCGCCAGCCTGGAATAGGCCTTGGACGAAAATACATCCGGCGCCTGTATCACGCGGAAGATGCTGTCGTTGGGGATTGAAGCCGCCGTCCCGCTTGAAGCCGGCGCTACCAGAACAACCCCGTTTTCATCGGCAAACTGCTTGGCGCCGAGCACCTCGCTGGTGGTCAGAGGCCCGACAATCACTTGAGCGCCAGTGGTTTGCACAATCGTCTGCACTGCGCGGGCCGCGCCCTCCGGCGTTTGTTCAGTGTCGGCGCTGGCGATTTCAAAACGAACCGCCGACCCAGCCGCTTCCAGTTCGGCATTCATTTGCGCCACCGCCAGTTCAATCCCGCGGGCGAAGTCTTCGCCAAAAGTGCCAAGCGAGCCAGTAAAGGGCTGCGCCACACCAAGCACGTAGGTTTCGGTATCGTCCTGTGCCTGCACACTCATACCGAAGATCATCGCCGTCACAGCAATGAGACATACGAATATCATTTTTCGATTCATGCTAGCTGCCTCTCTTGAATCATATTTTTATAAACGACAGCCAAAAGTATAACCCCTAATGAAAGACATGGCAAAATCCCGCTATGGCTTCAAATACGATTTCAGCGCCGGAATAACCTCTTGACCGATAAGCTGAATGCCGGCCGCTGCGTCTTGGACGCCGTGAGGAGTGCCCAACTCGATTCGGCCGGCGCCGGCATCAAACAAAGCCTCGCACTGATCGATGATGTCGGCTGGATTCCCGGCAAACGCAAACCGTTCCAGGAGATCATCAGGGATAAGCTGTGCGGCCTGATCGTCTTCGCCGGCATAGACATGCGCCTGCACCCGCGCCATAAGCTGCGGGTCGATCTCGATGGTTGGGTCCAGTTGGGAAACAATCGGCAGATAGAGCGATACCGATTTGCGGGCTGTCCAGCGGGCGCGTTCGCGGTCGGCATCAATCACTGAAACCGCCCCAATCACCAAGCCGACGCTGCCGCGCTCCCGCCCGGCCCGCTCTTCGCCGACGGCGATATAATCGGCGATGACTGGAATCACATCGGGATTGGCTGACCCGCCAATTTTAACTTCATCGGCAAGTTCACCCGCCAGGGCGGCGAGTTTCCGCCCCCAGGTGCCTATTAGAAGCGGGATGTCATCGGCTGGCAGTGGGTAGGGCGCGCGGACATGCTCGGCAATCTGATAAATCTGTCCGTCATAAGCAGCCGATTCGCCCGCCAGCAGCCGTCGAATAATCTCGATTGATTCCCGAATGGCTTGGATCGCGGGCTTGATTTCGCTGATTCCATGGTCGGACAGCCAGCCGCCGCGTGCGAGTCCGATGTAGACGCCAGCGCGTGCGGCATCCGCCAGCAAAGCGGTTTGCGCCGCGATGTCAAGCGGGTGGATGCGCGCCGGTGGCGCCGCCGCCGGTCCGATGCGCGCCCGGCTGATGTGGGGCGCCATCAGCATCAGCGGCGCATAGCTGGGATGGAAGGGGGCATCGCAGTAGACGGTGACGGCATCAAAATCATATTCATCAACCAGCTTGGCCAGGTCAATATAATCTTGGGCGCGCTTGTTCGTTTGAAAAGCGATGCTTAGTTCGCGCTTCGTCATGGGACTGTTTTCTTTCCAGCCATGTGTTGAGGCTGGCTATTATAGCGGCATGGCAGCCGGGCGCGTAAGGGCGATTTTAATGGTGCGAGTTTTAGGGTGGGAGCAAGATAACGTGACCTGTACAGTAGTCTGAAAATCCCTTATCATCTATAATAGCAGGGCGATGATCTAAAGGAGAATGCAATTATGGAGCAGCGTTTGCACGGTTTGCTGTTGGTCGTTTTCGCGGTGACGGGCGCTGTTGCAGTTCTGCTGCATAATGTTGCTTGGGGTGTCGGGCTGCCTTGGGATGCCGTTAACTACATCAGCGTAGCTCACAGCCTGTTGGCAGGAGAAGGTTTCACGCCGTTCTCCGGCTACTCCTATACTTGGCCGCCGCTGTATCCGGCCTTGCTGGCGGCAACTGGCTTCCTTTCGGGATTTGATCCGCACGCCGTCGCCGGTCCACTCAATGCGCTCCTGTTTGGCTTGACCATCTTTGTTGCCGGGCACTGGCTGCGACAGCGCATCACATCCCGACCGCTGGCGCTTTGGGGCTGTTTAGCGGTTACCTTCGCACTGCCGCTGACCTCGCTCGCGTCGTGGGCTATGTCGGAAACAGCCTTCATCCTCTTTGTCACGCTGACGCTGTTCCACATAGACCGTTTCCTGCGCGATGGGCAGCGTGACGCGCTGATTTGGGCGGCGCTGTTCACGGCCTTGGCTTGTCTGACCCGATACATTGGCTACGCTTTGATACTCTGGCTGATGTTCTTGCCTCTACTACGTTCCAATGTAACGCTGCTGGGGAAGATAAAACACAGTATAGTATTTGCGCTGATCTCTGTCATGCCAACCATGCTATGGGCACTAAGGAGCATGGCGCATACCGGAACCCCTACCGGCCGCCAGTTGACTCTACTCGAAAAAAACACCCTGCACAGGTTTGTGAATGTAGCCCTCGCTGAGCTAACCGAGTGGATCCTACCCAGGCTGCCCGTAGATTATGTTCCATTGGACGAGGGGCAGCAGCGTGTCGCCGGGCTAGCTGCTGTGGCCCTGTTCGCGCTGGCGGTCGCCATTGGGTTTGCGCTCATTCGCACTTACGGAAAGCCGGAGACACAGCGCAAGTGGATTTTCTTCTGTCTGTGCGGCGGCTTTGCGCTGATCTACCTTATCTCATTGTATATCATACAAAAGTTTTTCGGGGTTGGCATCGGATGGGGGAACCGGAGATATTGGAGTCCAATATACATTCCACTTCTGTTCGCGCTGGTCTTTGCGCTGGATCGCCTGCTGATTTGGCTGCGGAAGCCGCCTGTACAGCTGTCGGCCACCCGAACATTTGTGCGCGGGGGGGCTGGAGTTCTTGGCATTCTGCTTTTCATCTGGCTTGGCAACAACGTTAGACTTACCATACAGAATATCGCCAGAGCCAACGAAGGCCTTGGCATGATGAAGGTCTACGCGGCTCCGGAATGGGTGAATGACGATGTGCCGCGTTTCATCCGCGAAGCGCAGGTGGAAGGCACGATCTTTGGCAACAAGCTGGCGAATGTGTACATTCACGGCAACCCCGCCAATGTCGTTCGCTTTTTGCCTCACAGGCTAGAAGATCTGAAACAACTTGTCGAAAAGGCTGTGGAGGGCGACTATCTGGTCTGGTTCAATGACTCCATCCCGATAACGGTCGGCCTTGCGGATTATCACTACGGACTTCCTGAATTGGAGGCAATGTCAGGGTTGGAACCGGTGGCGTATCTGGACACTGGGGTTGTTTTTCGAGTCATCAAGGACAAGTGACGCGGCTGGACCTTACCTCATTTTGAGACAGGGAATTAGAGTAGACATCACTTTGCCGAACCTGCCCAAAGTCGGTATAATGCCAGCGAACCCGAAAATCCATAGTGAAACGAGCAGCCTCATGCAAACTGTAACTATTCCCATCCTCTATCTCGTCAGGCAAGACCTGCCAAAAGCCGAACCACTGGACATCCAGCAGACGCTTGATGCCGAATGGAAGCGGCTTGGACTGGCGGCGCAGGTCAAAGGCAAGCGCATCGCCCTGGGCTTCGGCAGCCGCGGCATTGCCGACATTGACACCATCGCCAAAAAGCTGGTGGACCTGGTCAAGGCATCAGACGGCGAGCCGTTTATTGTGCCAGCGATGGGCAGCCACGGCGGCGGGACTCCCGCCGGCCAAATCGAGACGCTGTCCGGGCTGGGCATCACCGAGGCGGCGATGGGCTGTCCAATTCATGCGACGATGGAGGTCGCTGACCAAGGCCGAACCAGCGTCGGTCTGCGGGCCTACATCGACAAAAATGTCGCCGAAGCCGATGGGCTGATCATTGCCAACCGCGCCAAAGTGCATACCGATTTTCACGGTCCCCATGAAAGCGGCTTGCTCAAGATGCTCGCGATTGGCCTGGGCAAGGAAATCGGCGCCCGCTCGATTCATCAGCATGGCATCATCGGCCTGCGCGATTATATGCCCGTCGTTGCCCAACACCTGATTCAGCATACCCATTTTGTGGCTGGCTTTGGCATTGTGGAAGATGCCTGCCATGCGGTCGCGCATCTGGAAGGATTCAGCGCCGATGCCGTGATCGCCGGCGATCAGCGTCTTTTGCAGCGCTCGCGTGAATGGATGCCAAGCCTGCCGGTGGATGAAATTGATGTGCTTATTATTGACGAAATCGGCAAGGACATCAGCGGCGCCGGACTGGATACCAATATCATCGGGCGCTGGATGATTGCCGGCGAACCCGAACCCCCGTCCCCCAATATCAAGCGAATCGTTATCCTCGATTTAACGCCCGCCTCGCATGGCAACGCGACGGCTTATGGGCTGGCGGATTTTATGTCCCGCCGTTTGTTCGACAAAATTGACTTCGCCATCACCACTAAGAATATCTTTACCAGCGGCTTCCTTGAGCGCGGGCGGATGCCAATGGTATTTGCCAATGATGAAGAAACGATTCAGGCGGCGCTGTTTGATGTTTATCGCGCCAATCCGGCCGAAAGCCGCCATGCCCGCGTCGTTCGCATCAAAAATACCTTGGAACTGGAAAATCTTTGGGTGAGCGCCAGCATCGCCGCCGAACTGCGTCATCAGGATGCTGTCACGGTCAACGACCAGGCCGCCGAACTGGCTTTTGCCGCCGGCTATCTCCTTCAATGAACCTTTGGCGCGGCGGCGGCCTTACTGCAAACCCATCGCCTGCAAATTCTTGTAGCTGATGGCTAGGCTTTCAAAGGGGTCGCGCTGGCAGATGTCCTGTTCCACGGCATACCACTCGACGCCCGCCCGCCGACAGGCATGCAGAATGCCGGCGAAGTTCATATTCCCTTCGCCAACCTCGGCCATCGCCGGCTGCGGGCGCCCGACATCGCTCGGCAGCATCACCATATCCTTGAGGTGAATCACCGGCATACGGTGGGTCATCTTATCAATCCAAGCCACTGGGTCGGCGCCGCCATGCTGGATCCAATAGGTATCTATCTCGGCTTGAACGTACTTTGGATCGCTTTCATCATAAAAAATTTCCAGCCCGCTGCGACCGCCAAACTTGATGAACTCAAAGCTGTGGTTGTGATAACTGAAGCTCAACCCGGCGGCTGCCAGTTTTTCACCGATCCTGCTGGCGATTTCGGCAAAGGCTTGATACCCCGCCGCACTGCCGCGCCATTCCGGCGGCATGCTGCCAAGGGCGACATGACGGCAGTTCCAGAGCTTGTGCTGGGCAATCACAGCCTCTAGGTCATTTTGCAAACGTTCGCAGCTGATATGGGTATTGCAGATGGTCAAGCCATTGTCATCGGCGATGCGCTTGACATCGGCATGGTTAATATCACCAATCGCAGATACCTGTACCGCCTTGTATCCGATATCACGGATTTTTTTCATGCTGGCGGCAAAATCCGCCCGCGTCTGCGTGAACTCGCGGATGGTATAAAGCTGGGCGGCTAATACAGTCGGGGTCATGGCACTGCTCCCTGGCTTTGCTTCAATTTGGCGGCTTCGGCAATGTATTGCTGGATTAAGCGGGCATATTCATCGCCGTCAATCGGCAGGTCAAGGCGCCGCTGTTTGTGCGCCGACAGGATGATGCTGTTGTTAAGCATGATTGAATGCAGCCCTTCGGCGGCCGGCGCAATCAGTTCCGCCCCGTTCAGGATGGCATCGGCAAAGTTCGATATGACAAACTCATGCCCATTCGTGCCGTGATGCTCATAGACGATGCGTTCGCGTTCATAAGGGACTTTCTGAAAACCCTGATCGGCTTCTTGAATCTGCTTGATGGATGACCACTGGTTGCGGAAGAACAGCAATTCGTCCTGCTCATAAACCAGTTTGCCTTTTTCCCCGACAATCTCCAGCCGATTCGTGCCCGGCGATTCGCCGGTGGTAGTGATAAAATGCCCGACCATGCCATTCTCATGCACAAAGCAGGCAGCCACCTCATCCTCGACTTCGATTTGATGATGTTTGCCAAAGCTGACAAAGCCATGAATCCGCGTCGGCATCCCGACCAGCCATTGATACAGGTCGAGGTTGTGCGGGCACTGGTTTATTAGGACGCCGCCGCCTTCGCCGCTCCAGGTTGCCCGCCAACCGCCGCTGTCATAATAATGCTGGGTGCGAAACCAATCGGTGATAATCCAGGTGGCGCGGATCAACCGTCCCAGTTCACCGCCATCGATCATCGCTTTGATTTTGCGCCAAAAACCATAAGTGCGCTGCATGAACATCGCCGCAAACACCAGTTCGGGCGAAGTCGCTTTTGCCTGATGATAAGCCGCAATCATGCGCTGCGCGTCTTTGACATGGACGGCAATCGGTTTTTCGACCAGGACATGGATGCCGCGGGCAAAGGCGTCCAAGGTCATCTGTGGATGCTCATAATGCGGCGTGGCAATGATGACCCCGTCTATTTCGACCGAATCCAACATCTGCGTATAGTTGCTGAAGCTGGCTGTCCCGCTCCTGGCGGAAATGTCCGCAAGTTTGCCAACGCTGCGGTCACAAATCGCAGCCAGTTCGGTATTGGGCAGGCGCTGGACATGGTCGGCGTGAACCCTGCCCATGTTGCCGATGCCGACAATGCCGATTCTTACCTTGTTTGCTGTCATGCCCGCTTCCTTTTATGATGCGGCGAATAAAAAATATGTCGGTCTGCTTCGGCGGCAAACGGCATGAGTATAACTGATTTGTCCACAAACGACAGAAAATGCGGGATGAACTGTTCATATCTTGGGGCGGTTAGCCCTTGACCGCGCCAAAGGTCAGCCCTTTGACAATGAAGCGCTGCACCATCAAGGATAATATCACCGGCACAGTGACGGCAATCAGCATACGGGTAGTCACAAAGCCAAAGTCAATGCCGCGCACCGTATCTGAACCGGCGACCAGCATGGGATAAGGCTTCCAGTCGCGATTTGCCAGGACGCTGGCGAATAGGAATTCGTTCCAGGCGAAGGCAAAGCATATCAGCGTCGAGGCGACCAGCGCCGGCCGTGCCAGGGGCAAGGCGATGCGCCAGAACGTCGCCACTTCGCCAGCGCCGTCGACCAGCGCCGCCTCGCGCAGTTCGGGCGGCAAATCGGCGAAGTAATCGCGCATGATCAGCACAGCGAAGGGCAGGGTGAAGGTAGCGTTGACGATGATCATGCCCGGCAAGGTATCGAGCAGCTTCAAATCGCGGAACATCAAAACAAAGGGGATCAGGGTAGCCACCGGCGGCAGGAAACGCTGTGACAAGAACCATGAGACCAGGTTGCGATTGCCGATGCCATACTTAAAACGCGCCAAACCATAGCCGGACAAGGTGCCAAGCGTGGTTGCCACCAAGGTGGCCCCCAGCGAAATCAAGGCGCTGTTACGCAATGCCTTAATGGTTTCAGGGCCGCCAGAGCCAAACTCCTGCTGCCAATTTTCGAGGGTCGGCTCGAATTGCAGCCAAGGAATCACCGCGCCGTCCTTCCAATTCTCCTGAAGGGAAGTTGCGACGGCGTAAGCAAATGGCGAAAAAGCAATCAAGGTGCAAAGGAGCGCCAGAACGATAATGAACTTGTGGCCAAGCGAACGGCGGGAAAGCGGGTTTCGCCCTTGAGCCTTGCGTTTTTCTATCATAATCATCTCTGTTATTTAGGCGAAACGCTCACGCACGCGATAGAAATAAATGGACGATATCACAATGGCGACAATGACCAGCAGATACGCCAGCGCCGCCGCTTCACCCAGCTGGAAGCTGCCGATCAGCCCTTTCTCATAGGCATAATAAACATAGGTCTGTGTCACCGAACCCGGGCCGCCGCGCGTCAGACTGTAGGGGATGTCGATGATCTTCAGCGATTCGACCATCCGCAGCAGCATGACCGTCCCCAGCGCCGGCGCGATCATAGGAAAGGTGATCATGCGGAAGACCGTCCAGTTTGATTTGGTGTCCAGCCGCGCCGATTCGTAGAGGTCGTCGGGGACGGCTTGCATGGCCGCCAGCACAATGATGAAGACAAAAGGCGTCCACTGCCATACATCGGTGAACATGACGGCAAAGCGGGCTGGCATCGGCTCGATGAACCAGTTGATGCGCGGCAGGCCGACTCCCTGCAAGATGTTGTTGATGGGACCAGCCTGTTCATTGAAGATCACGACGCCCAGCCAGCCCAGGGCAATCGGCGCGGCGAAAAGCGGCATGGTGATAATGGCTCGCATCTGTCGCAAAAAGGGCAGATTGTGATTGAACACCCAAGCGACAAAAGTGCCAAAAAGCAAGGTCGCCGCCGTGCTGCCCAAAAACAAAAAGGCGCTGAAACTTGCCGTGCTGATGGCCTTCTTGTCCGGCTTTTCCTCGCCGATGCCCAGGATCTCGGCATAATTATCGAAACCGATGTATTTCGGATTGCGTCCCATACGATAATTGGTCAGGCTCAAGCCAAATGAATATACCAGTGGAAACAGGGTGAAAAGCAGAACCCAGACCACCGCTGGCATCAAAAAGATATATTTCGCTTTGTTATTCATCATTCGATCCAATGACCCCAATGCGGGCGGCAAGGGCATGAATCCCTTCACACCCTTGCCCTATCGAAAATGAAGACACTCCAGCAGAGCCTACCCGCCGTAGCCGATTGCCTGCTGATAAATCTCCAACTGGCTGTCGGCATCAAGATCGTCGGTCACCTCAAGCCAGTCTTCGGCTGTGGCGTCCAGCGCCTCTTGCGCCGTCGATTGGCCGGTCATGGCTTCTGACAGGCGGATGTCGAGCGTTTCCTGAATGTATTCCAGTGTGCCGGGAATACGCAGATAGGTCACTGATGTCGGCTTGTCGTAGACGTTGGCCCCGTAAGCGTTAATGTAACGTTCCATATCATCGGCGTTAAAGCCAACCGCCGTGTAATCCTCGGCGGTCGCCGAGCCGCGCGGCTGATACAGCTGGTAAGTGCAGCAAGGGTCAATGCCCTGCCAGCCGGTGGTGGCGTTGTAGAAATTGATCGCCGGATTGGCGATCATCGACATGAAGAAGTAGGTCAGTTCCGGGATTTCGGTGAAGGCTGACATGGTGGGGTGCCAGGAACCGCCGGTGGTGTTGCCGACGCAGTTGGGATTTTCGGTATCGGTAACCAATTCACCGATTTCGCGGTCATACCATTCCGAAGAGCAGAGAATCGCCGAAGCCCCCAAATTGCCCTTGATGGTCGAGCGCTCTTCGTCCTGCGAAAGCGAACCCACATCACCCCAGGAGAAAGTGGCGATGGCATTGCCGCCGAGGAAGTTGTCCCAAGCCTCGCCCAGCTGCCAGCCAGCCTGCGCCTCGGACCCGGTAGCAGCCAGCGCTTGCAGGAATTCCAAAGCCAGGACATGTCCCGGTTCGTTGATTAGCGGTGTCATATCATCGGGGTCAAACCAGAACACATTGTCATACTTCGTCACAGCCCGTGGATCATCGCCGTCGGCCGGCGTTACCGCGAAGGATGCCGCCAAAGTGGCATAGTGGAAGTGGCCTTGGCCGCCCGGCGCCAGATGCAAGCTGATGCCATCGTCAGGGTCGCCGTCGCCGTTCCAGTCCTTGCCATTGAAGAAGGATGTAATCGCCAGCAGGTCTTGCCAGGTTTCCATGGGGTAGGGCATTGGCTCGCCCACTTCGGCTTCATAAGCCGCCTGCCATTCGGGATCGTTGAGGACGTCGTGACGATAGTAGAAAAGCTGTGCATCGCCATCCATCTGCGTGCCGTAAGTTTGCCCGCCCCATTGCAGGAGCGCGCGGAATGCCGGCGCTGTATCTTCCGGCGTCCAGTGAGTAAAACGTTCATCGCCGATCCATTGGTCAACTGGTTGAATCCAGCCATTGCTTATCCAATCGCCATATTGCCAGGCGGCGCCGACAAAAGCGTCGTAGGTATATTGTTCGGTCAGGAAATCCGCCGGAATCGTAGTGCCCAGTTGGTTGTAGGGGATCTCGACGATTTCCAGCGAAGCGCCGGTCGCTGCTTCAAAGGCGTTGCGCCAGAAATAGATCGTCCCCGAAATGCCACCGCGCGAGCCTTGACCCAGCACACCAAAAGTCATCGTCTTGCCTTCGCCCAATTCATGCCCGTCCGGGACGTCCGCCGCCAGCAAAGCCTCAAAGGCGAGGGTCTGCTCTAACTCATTGGCGGCAACGCCTGGAATCGGGAACAACTCCGCTGCCGTCTTGCCGAAGAATGTATCCTGCGCCGAAGCGCCAAAAACACCGGTCAAAAGGACAGCCAGACAAATGAGAATCGATACTTTCACTTTCATGGAATACTCCTAATAGCAAATAAATCCAACGTATATGCTGTGACTCGTCGGCGCCGGCCGCCGCGTCCAGCCTCTCCAGTGTATATCAAAAATTATAGAATGGCAAATCATGGAACTGCGCGACCCAGGTCAATCGCATCAAGTTCGGTTTCGGCAGCTTGGAGTTTCCGCTCAACCGCTCAAACTGTGCAATGCGATTCGGCGGCTGTGCGAAAGCTGAATCCCACAGCCTGACTGGCCTTGAAGCGACTTGAAGGCGCCTTCCGCATTCGCGCAGGCTTATGTTTTTCGCGTATTATTCATAGACCAAGCCCGGCACATAAGATGCCTCAAAGGGCGACTAAAAGGTCTCGGTTTTGCCGGCCGAGCGACAGTCAATCGCCAGCTTGCCCTTGATGCCATTGCAGCTGGAGCAAAGCAGCTGCAAGTTGCCGCGCTCTGACAGCCCGCCTTTGGCAATCGGCATAATATGGTCAATGACCAGCTTGTCACGCTCGCCGCAGTTGGCGCAGCGCTCTCCATATACGGCGGCCAACTGTCCATACCACAGCCGGTAATGCTGGCGCAGGGTTTGACGTTCACGCTGTTTGACCTGCGGCGGAACAGCCGGCTTGTAACGCCGGCGCCGCGGCAATGGTGCACAGGCTCTTCCCCCGCGTGCCATAAAACGCGCCAGTTTGCTGTCCGGCTGATGGCAGCCACAGCGCCAAGCCACCCGACCACAGTAGCCGCAGTATGTTTTTCGGTTTGCCATAACAGACCAGTCCCGGCCTTGATCTACAATGGAAATTGAACTCGCCGGCCTTCGCGGGCTGACTGATAAGCGCCCAGTATCATCTCGATGCCAACCCGACCGTCTTCGGCGGTGGCGAGCGGCGTCCCTTCGCCTTTCAGATAATTGATGAGCGGGCGCGGCACCGCCTGAATGCGAGTCCGGTGCGGTACAAAAGGAAAGTCGAATTTCTCCCAGTCCTCGGCGCCGGCGCGATACATTTTGAGCGCGGTGCCTTCTGCGGGCGGGATGGTTGACGGGAGGTCGCCATAATTCTGCACAATCGCGCCAGCATCGCCGTAGATTTCGGTAGTCGCTTCAGCGGCGAGTTGAGTCGAGCTATTGAATAAAATGCCCATCACGCCTTGGTCAAAGCGATAGATGGCGACCCCGTTGTCATCTGGGGCAATGCCGGTGACCACATTGTCAATTTCAGCCATCACGCTCACCGGACGTCCCAAGAGCCAGTAAAACCAGTCGGCGGCATGGGAGGCATCGTCCATAAACATACCCATATTTTGAATCGGGTCGATATGCCAGTTCCCCGCTACAGCCCACTGGGGATCGAGCAGGGCGTCGATGGCATGGCGCCGGCGCACCGCCGCGAGATTGCCAACCGCCTGTTCCGCGACAAGCTGCTTGATTTTCTGATTGATGGGGTCGGCGCGCATCTGATAGCACATGCTGAACTTTATGCCGGCTTGCTTGACCGCCTGAATGATGGCATCGCAATCCGCGAGGGTAAGCGCCATCGGTTTTTGCAGCAGGATGTGTTTGCCAGCGCGGGCAGCGGCAGCCACATGAGCGGCGTGCCGGTTGGTCGGGCTGGTAATAAAAACGGCGTCGATATCATCGCGCGAAAGGAACTGATCGAGTTGGGGAATGAAATCTATTCCATAGCAGGCGGCATAATGTGCGCCGCGCTCGCGGTCATCGTCCCAGCAGGCAGCCACCGCCGCATCGGTAAAACCGGCAATAGCTTGGATATAGGCATGGATATGTCCATGCGCGAAGCTCATCACACCCAGTCGAACAGGTTCTTGCAGATGGTTCATGCTGGCTGTTTCTCCTTTAGTCTTAGCGGCGCAGTGGACTGGATTTCTTTTTGGATTCACTTGGCAGGCTTGTTCGGGCGGCCTGATACACCGGCTTGCCTCCAATGAGCGTCGCCTGCACGCCCAGCGCCTCATCCCAAATTATGATGTCCGCGTCCGAGCCAATCTCCAGCGAGCCTTTCTGCGGATACATGCCAATCGACCGCGCTGGAACGCGTGTCAGCATGGGAACAGTTTCCGCCAACGTCAAATCACAAAATCGCATCATATTCCTAACCGCCGCCGGCATCCGCAACGTACTGCCCGCCAGCCCGCCTTGGCTGGTTCGCGCCTCCCCGTCTTTGACTATGACGGCGACTTCCCCCATCGAATAATGTCCGTCTGGCAGACCCGCCGCTCGCATCGCATCCGTAATCACCAGCGCCCGCTCTCGGCCCACCAGCCGAACTATCATCTTCACAATCGCCGGATGGAGATGCACTCCGTCGGGAATGACTTGCAATGTGACTTGCGGGTTTTCGATTGCCGCCACAAAGATGCCTGGCTGGCGGTGATGTATCCCAGCCATGCCGTTAAAGGTATGGGTAATCTGACGCAGACCGATGGCAAAAGCATCCCGCGCCTGTTCATAGCTGGCGCCGCTATGCCCCAGCGATACCGTCACCCGGTGGGCATTGGCGTCGCGTATCAACTGATCGCCGCCCTCAAGTTCGGCTGCCATCGTAATCAGCCTGACCTGGCCGGTCTCAAACCAAGGCAGGTACTCGTCCGGCCGCGGCGCCCGCAGATGTCTGTCCGGCTGCGCCCCGCGATAATCGCGGTTAAGATAGGGACCTTCAAGATGCACTCCCAAATAGGGCGTATGAGGTCGGGCGGCAAATGCTTCCATCGCCGACAGCGCGGCGGTGATCTGCGCGGCGCTGGCGGCCATGGTGGTCGGCAAAAAACCGGTGACTCCCTGCCGTATCAGAAAATCACAAATGCCCTGCAAGGCATCTTCCGTGGCATTCATCACATCAAAGCCATTGCCGCCGTGGATGTGCAGGTCAATAAATCCCGGCAGCGCATAATAACCCTTGCCATCCATGCGCCAGTCCCCGGGTAGTTCCTGTACTTCGGCCGCGGGGCGGATGCCGCTAATGATGCCGTCCGCAATCACCAGGGTATGGTCGCTGATAAAGCCCTCATTATGCCAGATGCGACTGTTTTCAATCAGGGTACGGCTCATGTTCGGCTGCTCTCGATATGAAACAATATATTATAATCGCCAGGAAACTGATCATCTGCTTTGGCTCACATACACAACCGAATGTATCATAACAAATTTGATGGCTGGTTGGAACAAAGACAAGTTTGGAGAGCAGTGTGGCTATCCTGATTACGCGCATTATTGCTAAGCGAACCCAATTTTCCAAACCGCACAAGCGTTACTGGGAACTCTGGTCCGAGGCGCACGCAAGTCCCTTTCCTGTGTTTGAAGACGATTTGGAGGAGGCACACTGGCTGGAAGGGGAGGCGAAAAAGCTGCGGGATTTCATGCGCCAGATGTCTGAAGGGCAGGAAAAAACTCTTGATGTCCCAGCTGTGATTGAGGCCGTGCCGGATGGTAAATACTATCAGGTTGCCCGCGTTGTCAAAGGGCCGCCTGTTATCCTTGAAGAGCAGGACTGGATTGATGAGTTGTCCTCCCGGATTCGGCAGCAGGTTGTCGAGATTCAAAGCGTCCAGCAAGCTCGAATCGATGCGCTGGAAAGCGAACTTGCTGACAAACAGCGTAGCATTGACGAACTTGCCGCGACGGTTCAGACCCAGCAGGCGCGAATCACGGCGCTGGAAAACGAAGCAGACCGAGCCACAGCGAAAAATCTGCCGTCAGAGTCGCCAGTCGAATCTGTGGCCGAGGATGAGGAAGACGGCGCTTGGAGTGCGGCGAAGCTGTTTCATTCGGTCGATCCTGCGCTTGTCGACGAGGATGTCGATGATTTGCCTGTTCCGCCGCGCCGCTCTGAAATCGAAGTTTCATCCACGGATGTTTTCCTTGAGCAGGCGCGGGAATATGTCAATCGAACTGAAACAGCGGCCGTCCCAGTTTCTTATCAAGAGTATCAGCCCACCTATGCCTTGATGAACGCCAGGCAAAAGCAATGGTATTTTTATTGGCGAACGCAGCTGCGGCAAGGCAATCGGACTACTATCGACCTAAGCTATCTGGATGTGCATATTTACGAAGTCATCAACCTGGTTGGTTTCCAGTCGCCGCAAAAAGCCTTTGAATATCTGGAAGGTCTCTGGAGATACTATCGCCAGCTGCATCCTGAACTGGACAATTATCTGCCGGACTGGCTGGCGGATTTTCTTGTTGTGCGTGAACTTCCGCTTAGGCCGTTGCAATGGTATCACGAGGTCGCCAAACTTGGGGTGGCTGTGGATCAAAACCTGCTGATTGAAGCCTGGCTGGCATCAGGTGGCGACTTTGAGTCTTTGCCCAATGATATTCTCTTTGGCCTGGCAAATTACAATCCAACCGAAAGCAGGTTTTACCAACGCTATGCCAAAAGCCTTCGTTTGGATGAGGCTTATAAAAAGGGAGTGACTGCGGTTGATGAAGCCATGCGAAGCGAAACTGGAAAATCGCTGTTTCAAACCTGCCAATCTCAACGCAGCCGAGTCATAAAAAGGCCGCCCTTCAAGAACGCAATCCATACCTATTCGCAAACTGAGATTAAAATTGCCACGGTGCATTTTTGGTCTGGCAGAAGGCAGCTTGCCGAGAGACTAAGCGGCATCATTAAATGCACTGAAAGCATCATGCGGGAAGGAGTTGGCTATCGCTATAAATCATATCGCATTGAACCAAGATGGAAGCAGGCTATCGAATTTGCGCTTGCTGGCAAAACCGCCAAACAAGAATCTGTCATTGAGCCGCCCCAAGCCGCGCCGCCGCGTGAACCAGTGTCGCTTCGTTCGCTGCTGGTGGGAGCCGCTGAAAGCGCCGCCGATGTCGACAGCTGGCCAGATGAACAGGCGACGCCGCAAGAGGATGAAGATGCCCAAAGGCGCGCCGATGACTCCGACGATTTACTTGATTTGTCGATAATCGCTAATATAATAGGCGCAGTCGAGAGTGATATAAAGTTAATGGAAGCGATGATGAAAAATGGCTGGGAATGCACGGTTGATGATCTTAAAGACGTCTTTGAGGATGACAAGAACATCTTTGTGGATGTGATCATAGATGACATCAATGACCGCGCCCAAGACGAAATAGATGATAACCTGCTGGAGCTTGAGGACGGCCGCTGGGAAATTCACGAGGATTATCGCGATGCGATTGAAACCGTCCTCGCCCATCCTGATCAATATCGCCAGTAAATCGGCTAAACACAGCGAGGTCGTATGGCAAAAAAATTAACCAGAAGGAAAACGTCGCGGGCTATTTTGCAGTCTTTGGCGGGCGGAGTTGTGCCGCGGGCTGGCGCTGAACATATTGTTGTTGGGCGCGAAGCTGAACTGGCGGCGATTAAAAGCGACTTTGATGACATTGGCAGCGACGGCGGCGCCAGCTTCCGATTGATTGTCGGGCGTTATGGCGCCGGCAAGAGCTTCCTGCTGCAATTGCTTCGCAATGAGGCCATGAGAAGCAAATTCGTCGTCGCCGACGCCGACCTTAGCCCGCAGAGACGTCTGACCGGCTCCAAAGGCGAGGGCCTGGCTCTCTACCGCGAGTTGATGTCCAATATGGCTACCCGCACCCGTCCTCAAGGCGATGCCTTTGCCGCGCTGCTGGAAAAGTGGATCAGCGATATCCAGCGGCAAATCACCAAAGCTGGCATTGAATCGTCCTCGTCTATATTTGATGGCATGGTGGCAGGCAGAATTGAGGATACTGTACATGAAATGGAGGGCATGGTGCACGGCCCCGATTTCAGCACAGTTATTAAGACTTATCTGCGCGGGCATCAAAGCGGAGATGACGAGCTTCAGCGGGCGGCGCTGCGCTGGCTGCGCGGCGAATTCAATACCAAAACCGAAGCCCAGCAGGCCTTGGGTGTTCGCGTGATTATTGAAGATAAAACCTGGTACGATTACATCAAGCTGATGGCTTACTTTGTGCGCCAAATCGGTTACCGCGGGCTGGCGCTGTTTATTGATGAGGCGGTCAGTCTGTATCAAATATCCAACCGCGTTTCCCGCAATAACAACTACGAACAGCTGCTGGCCATCATCAACGATACCTCGCAGGGCGGCGCTGATTATTTGGGGGCGCTGCTTGGGGCGACGCCAACGATGATCGAGGATTCGCGCAAGGGCCTGTTCAGCCATGAGGCATTGCGGACGCGGCTGGAAGAAAGCCGTTTTTCACGGCAAGGTCTGCGCGATATGTCAAGCCCGCTCATTCGTCTTGATCCCCTTAACAAGGACGAGATTCATCGGCTGCTGCAAACTATCCGCGATATTCACGGCTGGCACCATAAATATGAACCCCGTCTGGATGAGGAGCAGTTAAGGGTCTTTATGTCTGAAGTTTCGAGTCGTGTCGGCGCTGATACACTGCTTACACCCCGCGAGTCCCTGCGCGAGTTCATTTCTGTATTGAACCTCCTGCATCAAAACCCTGACGAGACATTTGAATCTATCTTGGGCAAGGTCGATTTCGTCACTGGCGGAACCGAGAATCATCCTGACGGTGATGATGATGCGTCGCCTTTTGCCAGCTTCCAAATCTGATGACCGAAAATTCGTTTGATAAACTGGCGCCTTTCATCCAGGAATACATTTATCGAAACAAGTGGGAGAGGCTACACGGGTTTCAGGCGCAGGCGATTGAAGCCATTCTTGACACCCCCGACCATGTTCTGATTTCCAGCGGCACCGCCAGCGGTAAGACTGAAGCCGCGCTCCTGCCAGTTATCACTGATTTGCACCAGAATCCGCCGCTGTCGATTGGCGCGATGTATATTGGCCCCTTGAAGGCGCTCATCAATGACCAGTTCGAGCGGATTGTCGACTTGCTGGAAGAGTCTGATATTCCGGCGCAAAGCTGGCATGGCGATGTCTCGTCGGCGAAAAAACGGCGCTTTCTCAAGCGGGCGCGGGGCATCCTTCAGATTACGCCCGAATCGTTGGAATCTATGCTGATCAACCGACAGCATGAATTGAAGCGGCTTTTCTTTGATTTGCGCTATGTCATCATTGATGAGGTTCACGCTTTCATTGCTTCGGACCGCGGCCGACAAGCGCTGTGCCAGCTAGAGCGATTGTCCCGCGTGCAAAGCAGGCCTTCCCGCCGCATCGGTCTTTCGGCGACCATAGGCGAGCCGCAGCTGACCATGAATTGGCTGAAGGGCCATTCCAAGCGCGGGGTGAAGCTGATTGAGGCGCCGCGGCGGTCGAATGCTGAAATCGGCTTGGAGTATTTTTACCTGCCGCCGAATAAAGGCGGCGATGATAAAGCAGCCGATAAGCTGCCATCAGGCCAGTCAGCACCGGATGAGCCTGCTGTTGAGGCGGATGTGTATTATCGGCATTTGCATAATATGACCCAGCGCAAAGGAGTCGGCAAGACTCTTATTTTTGCCAATTCCCGCAAAGATACCGAAGCGATTGTGATGAACCTGCGGCAGCTGTCTGAACGGCGCCGACGGCCGGCCTTCTATCATGTTCATCATGGCAGCATTTCGGCGCCCTTGCGCGAATCGGCCGAAGCGGCGATGAAAGCCGAAAACCAAAAAGCCTGCGTCGCCGCCACCGTAACCCTTGAACTAGGCATTGACCTAGGACAGCTTGACCAGGTTCTGCAAATCAATTCCACGCATTCGGTGTCAAGTTTTGTACAGCGTTTGGGACGTTCCGGGCGGCGTGGCGGGCCGGCGCGGATGTTTTTCTACATCAATCAATGGTCAGACAAGGCGCGGCACTTGGGCGAAGAACTGCCGTGGAACCTGCTGCAAACCATTGCCATCATTCAACTCTATGCTGAAGAAAAGTGGATTGAACCGCCACAGATCCCGCAAATGCCTTTGAGTCTGCTTTATCACCAGACGATGAGCATCATCAAATCGCATACCGAGCTTTCGCCGCCGCAGCTTGTTGAACGGGTTCTACTAACCCTGTCGCCATTCAAGCAGATAACAAAGGAACACTTCCGCCAGCTTTTGCATTATCTGTTAGAAATTGAACATCTTGAACGGACTGAAAAAGGCGGTCTGATTATTGGCATCGAAGCCGAGAACATCGTTAGCAGTTATCGCTTTTACGCCACATTCAAGGATGAAGTCGAGTACCGCGTGCGCGATAAATCCCGCGAGATAGGCACGATACAGGCCGCGCCGCCGGTTGATAGTACTATCCTTTTGGCGGGCTATGCCTGGCGCGTGCTGAAAGTAGATGAAGAGATGCGGGTGATCGAGGTCGAACGGGTAAGAGGCAGGCCCGATACATCTTGGGGGAGCGATAAAATCTCGATACACACGCGCGTTCTGCAAAAAATGCGTGACATTTTGCTGTCCCATGATTCTTATCCTTATCTTCAGCCGCGGGCGCGGAAACGGCTGGACATCGCCCGCCAGTCAGCGCAATCCGCCTGTTTGGATGATGCTTCTATTTTTCCGCTGACCGACAGTCAATTTCTTGTCTTCCCTTGGCGCGGCACGGCGCCCTTCGAGACGCAGCTGCTTTTGCTGGAATATGCCGGGTTCAAAATTCCAGGCAGCTGGTCGCCTTATTTTTATGTGCTGGACTGTGAAACTGCCGATATGCACGAAGTCAAATGCAGGCTGGAACAGCTTTATGCCCAGCCGCCGTCGGCTTTGGATTTGGCGCATCGCGTTGACGCCGGCGAACTTCGGCAGCGCAATAAATATGACGTCTATGTTCCAGAGCATCTCCTGCGCGAAGCTTACGCCTGTGATTTCATTGACATTCCGCAAGCGCTGCGGCACAGCCAATCCAATCGTGATTTGCTGGATGTTCCAGACGCGGCTGCAAGCATCAGAAAGCTGTGACAAAACTCGCATAAGCGTTCAGTGAATTTGGATTAGCTGTTTAAGATTGCTTGGGTTTATAATGAGTAAAAGCGCTTATTCGCTCATCCAAAAAGGAAAATGCGTGAACAAAGGACAGCATACCCGCCGCGAAATTATGAGTCAGCCGCAAGTGTGGCCGCAGGCATTGGCCGCGTTTGCCCGACAGCAGTCGGCTTTCATCGACCTGATTGCCGCGACCGATTTTGACCGCGTGCTTGTGAGCGGATGCGGCTCCACCTACTATTTATCCATGGTGGCTGCGCGTTTGCTGTGCAGAAGCGGCCTGGACGCCTCGGCTTATCCGGCCTCCGAACTGCTGTTCTATCCCGATTCCATCTATTTGCCACAGCAGCAATACCTGCTAATTACCGTGTCGCGTTCTGGCGCAACCTCGGAAACGGTTCAAGCCCAAGTCAACTTCAAGGCTGCTGTCGGCGGTAAAGTCATCACCGTCACTTGTGACAGCGCCAGTCCGCTTGCCCAAACCGCCGACCTCACTTTCGCCATTGACGCAGCCCAGGAAGAAAGCATCGCCCAAACCCGCTCCTTCAGCAGCATGGCGCTGGTTTTACAGCAGATGGCGGCGGCGCTTGCCAGCTGCGATTTAAGCAGCAGCGCGCGCTTGCCGGCTGTTTGTCAGGCGTTGCTCGACGACCATGCCGATTTGGTCAAGGCGCTTGGCTTTGATGACAGCATCAGCAAGTTCTTCTTTTTGGGGGCAGATGCGCTTTATGGCCTCGCCTGCGAAGCCATGCTCAAAATGAAAGAGATGTCCCGGGCTTATAGCGAAGCCTTTCATATCATGGAATTTCGGCACGGGCCGATGTCAATGGCTGCCGCCGACAGCCTGGTCATCGGCTTGATTTCGCCCGATTCAGCCGCGCACGATCTCAAAGCGCTGCAAGAGATGCAAGCGGTTGGCGCAAGCATCCTCGCTATCGCCCAAAGCGAGACCGACTTTCGGCATCACATCGCCTTGCCCGCCGACCTGCCGGCAT
Source organism: Phototrophicaceae bacterium (assembly GCA_965203755.1). Taxonomy (GTDB): domain Bacteria; phylum Chloroflexota; class Anaerolineae; order Aggregatilineales; family Phototrophicaceae; genus UBA6055. Next base: position 2,995,218 of record OZ241910.1, read on the forward strand.
GGAATACAGCCATCCTGTATTTGCCCCTGCTGCAACTGCTGGCTTATCATCGGGCGATGTTCAAGGGACAAAATCCCGACCGGCCGCATAACCTAAGCGCAGTCATTTCGCTTGACGGCATCTAATCGCGACCGGAGGGTAAAACCATGACAGACATTACGCTTTTCCCACAGCCGCAGCAGCTTGAACGCGCCGCCGGGCAGTTTACGCTTGATGTCGATACCAGGATTGTCGCTGGCGATATCAAGCTGGGTGAACTGCTTGCCGATTATCTGCGTCCAGCCACCGGATTCGACTTGCCGGTCGATATGATGAATGCAGCCCATTCGCCAGCCAGCGACAATACCCTCCAGCTTTTGTCCTTGGCCGCCAGCGGCCGGGCGGCGGGGGATGAATCGTACACCTTGGAGGTGTCACCCCGTCAGGCTGTGATTGCGGCCGCCACCGCCGCCGGCTTTATTCGCGGCATGCAAACTCTGCGGCAGCTGCTGCCGCCGCAAATCCTCGGCGCTGAACCGGCCGCCGCGGTGGCGTGGACGATTCCGGCCGTAAGCATCACCGATACCCCGGCATTCGGCTGGCGCGGGCTTCATCTTGATGTCGGCCGGCATCTGTTTCCGCTGGAGTTCATCAAGAAGTTCATTGACCTGCTGGCTTTTTACAAATTCAACACCTTCCACTGGCATCTCACCGATGACCAGGGCTGGCGCATCGAAATCAAGAGATATCCCAAACTGACCGAAATCGGCGCCTGGCGCCGGGAAACGGTCGTTCCCAAAACCTGGGATCAGTATGATGGCAAGCCTTATGGCGGCTTCTATACGCAAGCAGAAATCCGCGAAGTTGTCGCCTATGCCGCCGAACGCCACATCACCATCGTACCCGAAATCGAATTGCCCGGACACAGCGCCGCCGCCTTGACCGCCTATCCGGAATTGGGCTGCGCCGGCAAGGATTATCAGGTTCGCACCACTTGGGGGATCGCCAAAGACATCTATTGCGCCGGCAAAGATGAGGTCTTCGCCTTTCTGAAAGGTGTCTTTACCGAAGTTCTCGCGCTTTTCCCGTCCCAATTCATTCATATTGGCGGCGACGAAGCCCCCAAAGACCGCTGGAAAGCCTGTCCCGATTGTCAGGCGCGTATCAAATCGGAAGGACTGGCCGATGAAGATGGACTCCAAAGCTGGTTTATTCGTCAGATGGAAATATGGCTGAACGTGCGCGGGCGGCGGCTTATCGGCTGGGACGAAATTTTGGAAGGCGGCCTGGCGCCGGGCGCGGCGGTGATGAGTTGGCGCGGCAGTCAGGGCGGGATTGAAGCTGCCAATGCCGGCCACGATGTCGTGATGACGCCCAATACATACTGCTATCTCGATTATTATCAGAGCGAAGACTTTGACAGTGAACCGCCGGCGCTGCCAGCCTGTCTGCCGCTGGAACAGGTGTATCAGTTTATGGTTATTCCCGAACAAGTCGCCGCCGACAAAGCGCATCACATCCTCGGCGGGCAGGGCAACATCTGGACCGAATTCATCTCAACATCCAGCCACCTTGAATATATGGCCTTCCCGCGGGCGATTGCGATTGCCGAAGTCCTCTGGAATCATCCCGCCGACCGCGATCTTGAGGCCTTTGAGACGCGCCTGAAAAAACACCTGGCTTGTCTTGATGCCATGAAGGTCAATTACCGGCCGCTTGACGGTTAATCGATTTATGAAACGAGGGCATTCATGTATCTGCAAAGCGAAATCGCGCAGCAGCCGGCCGTCCTGAACAACCTGCTTGATGAAGGCTGGACTGCTGTTAGGACGGCCGCCAGAGCCATCCAAAGTTTCAACCCGCGCTATGCCTGCATCGCCGCCCGCGGCACATCGAGCCATGCCGCCCGCTATGCCCAATATCTGTTCGGAAGTGTGCTGCGGCTGCCGGTCATGCTGGCGGCGCCCTCGCTGCATACGATTTATGACAGCCCGCCTGATTTGTCAAAGGCGCTGGTCATCGGCATTTCGCAGTCCGGCCAAGCCGAAGATGTCGGCGCGGTGCTGCGGGATGCCAATCGACAAGGCGCGCTCACGCTGGCAATGACCAATTTTGAGGATTCGCCGCTGGCCGCGACGGCGCGGCATCATCTGCCACTCTTGGCTGGGCCCGAATTGAGCGTTGCCGCCACCAAAACCTACACCGCCCAGCTAACCGTCATCGCTATGCTGACGGCGCTGCTGGCAGACAGTGATGCCATGCGCGAAGAACTGACAAATCTGCCGCGGCTGGCGGCTGAAACCCTTGACTTGTCGGCCGGCATCGCTGATTGGGCTGAACATTACCGCGCTATGGATCGGCTGGTCGTCTTGGGGCGCGGCTATCATCTGGCGACCGCTTACGAAATCAGTCTCAAGGTCAAGGAACTGACCTATATCGCCAGCGAAGGCTACAGCGAAGCCGATTTTCGCCATGGGCCCATCGCCGTCATTCAGCCGGGCTATCCGGTGATTCTGGTCGCGCCGCCGGGCAGAACCTTCGCCGGCATGGCCGCGATGGGCGAGAAACTGACGGAATTGCAAGCCGAGACGCTCATCATCAGCAGCGACAGCGATCTGCTATGGCGCGGCGCGCAAGCCATGCCTATCCCGTCGGCGCCGGAATGGCTTGCCCCCGCTGTCAGCGTGATGCCGGGGCAGATTTTCGCGATGGAACAGGCGCGGGCGCGCGGCCTCAACATTGACAAGCCGCGCGGCCTATCGAAGGTGACGATTACGGAATAACCAAGCGCGCCAAGATGCAAGATCATCATAAACGCGCTAAGATAAGGAAAATGTTATCGAAAGGAATGTCCCATGTCTCATCAAGACCGCCTTCAGCGTTTTCAAGCTCTGCTGGGCGAACAGGCCGACCTCGCCTTCTTTCCCATCTCGTCCGATTTGCAGTATCTAACCGGCGTGCCGCGCGATGTCCCTAATTACGGGCATAACATCCACCCCGGCGACTGGCTGGAAGGCGCCTGGATCGCGCCGCAGCATGAGCCGATTCTGCCTTTGCCGCGCATGACGGCCGAATTTGGCGGCCTGGACAGGCTCGACCATATCGATATCCGCGTGCTGGGCGATTGGGATGAGCCGGCGGCGCTGCTCAAGGGGATCCTCGACGATTTCAAGCTGCCTGACCGCCCGCGGGTCGCCATCAGCGATTTCACGCGCGGCGAGACGATTTCCAATTTGCAAACGCTGCTGCCTGGGGCTATTTGGCTTTCGGCGACTGATCTGCTGCGGCCGATGCGCGCCATCAAAACCCAAGCCGACATTGATGAGATGAAAGAAGCCGGGCGCATCACCGAAGCCGCCTTCGCTGATACGGTGGCGGCGCTGCGGCTGGGCATGACCGAACTGGAAATCGTCGCCGAAGTCAATTATCAGCTGCGAAAGCACGGCTCGCTGGGGCAGTCCTTCACGACTTCGCTTTACAATTCCGGCCCCAATCATCCGCTGCTGTTCGGGCAGCGCATGGCGACTTGGCCGCGGGCGCTGGATCCGCCGGTGTCGGTTTTGTTTGACTTTGGCGGCATTTACCGCGGCTGGTGTTATGACTTTGGGCGCACCGTCTTTTTTGGCGAGCCGAACGCCGAAGCCGTGCGCGTGTATGAACTGGTGATGGCCTCGCAGGCGGCTGGCATTGCCGCGCTCAAAGCTGGGCAGGCGACGACCACCGACGCCGACCGCGCCGCCCGCCAGGTGATTGAGGAGGCTGGTTATGGCGCCGCTTTCCGTCATCGTCTGGGGCATGGCATCGGCATGGATGTGCATGAGCCGCCCTTCCTGACCCAAGGCGACGAGACGCCGCTGGAAGCGGGGATGCTTTTCACCATTGAGCCGAGCATCATGCAGTTCGATGATTATTCGGCGCGGGTGGAGGATGTGGTTGTGGCGCGGACGGGCGGCGGCGAGAAGCTGACGAATGGCTGGCAGGAGTTGATTGTGGTCGGGTAGGTTTTACTTTTTACCACAGAGGACGCAGAAGGGGTTAATATTCAGGTAGATTACCTTTACCTGGCCTAGACCCTTCGCGAATTCTATTAATCTCTTTCACAGTTTGTGAAAATTCAGAATGTGTCGGAAAAATAAATTTATCGATTTCTGTCTTCTCTGTATAACGTTCTCCATTTGGTAGGATAGCTCCTTGCAATGCGGTCGCTGGATGGACTTCTCCAAATTCATCAGAATCGACAGGCGGCTCTTCCCCGCTAAAGATTGAGATTCTTATTTCACGGCGCCTTATCCATACTCCTCGCAGATTAGCGCCTCGCAAATCCGTTTCTCGCAAATCCGCCCCATAAAAGTTAACTCCCTGGAGGTCGGTCATTTGCAGTTCCGCTCCCCGCAGATTCGTGTTTTCCAAGTCCACCCTTTGCAGATTCGCAAAACTTAATTTTGTTCCGGCCAGATTTGCTGTCCCTAGATAGCTTGCCTCTTTTAGATTTTTTGCATGCAACAGGTTCGCGCCTTGCAAATCTGCCTTATACAAGTGCGCGCCTTGCAAATCCGCTCCAATCATAATTGCTTCTTGCAAATTTGCCTTGTTTAGAGATGCTCCTTGAAGGATTGTGAAATCCAATTCTGCATTTTGCAGATTGGTTCTGCTCAAGTTCGCATTTTCCAATCTTGCACAAGGCAACTTAGCTCTTTGCAGATTTGCATCACTCAAGTTCGCATTTTCCAAATTCGCGCCAAACAACCTTGCTCCTTGCAGATTTGCCTCACTCAAACTTGCATTTTTCAAATTTGCATTTCCCAAATTCGCACCTTGCAGATTTGCCCTATGCAAACCCTCCATATTTTCCCAATTTGCCCTGCTCAAGTTCGCTTTCCGAAGCAAACCATTATCGCCTTCCAACCAGCCCTCATCATGTAATTGCCCTATTGCGGACCGGGCGAGATCATTAGAACGGCTGCCTGCTTCTCGAACCAGACGACGTTTCAATCGTTCTCGATCATGATGTACATACCATCGGTTAACGACGAACACTGTAGCGGCGATGCCCATCGCTTCAGTGAAGAGATTCATGTGATAATCTTGATTCCCGCCACCGAAGAACATCGCACCGATGAAGATACCAATGAGGAGGAGAGCAAGTCCGCCAAGCAACTCATAAAACAGCCTGTGCTTTTTATGGATTGCTCGTATTTCTTTCTGTCGAGTCATATCTATGTCCTCTGGGAGTGGTAAATATAGATGACATTTTACCACTTCCCAACAACAAAAAAGCGAGCAAGAAGCCCGCTTTTGCTTAAATCAATTACTGTGCTGATTTGCGATTAGGGCGCGGTATATTCAATCGCGCCAATGTCACAGCCGGCGCCTTGTGGCCTGGCCGTGCCGATCTGGTCGGTTTCTGGGCAATAGTCATCATCGGCGGCGTCAATGGCGCGGCTGTTGGCCAAGAGCGGGAAGTAGGCCGGCGAACCATCTGCTGGCGTAACCAACGTCCCCAGCCTGGGATTGCCTCTGAATGCAGAATTGCAAGAGCCGTCCTGAATGAAATTGCCGATATTCCGTTTCAGTCCGCCGCTAGGGTAACAAGCGTTTCTGCCGCGGCCAGCGATGATACTGTTGACAATGCTTAACTCTCCTTCATCGTTGTAGATTGCGCCGCCCCATTCAGCCGAGTTGTCGCTGAACGTGCTGTTGACCATGCTTAGCTCTTCCCAGTTGTAGATTGCGCCGCCGCTGAGTTCAGCCGAGTTGCTGCTGAAGGTGCTGTTGGTTATGCTTAGCTCTCCATCGCCCCAGTTGTTAATCGCGCCGCCATTTTCAGCCGAGTTGTCGCTGAAACTGCTGTCGCTAATGCTTAGCTCTCCTTCCCAGTTGTCAATCGCGCCGCCAAACAATTCAGCCGAGCTGCCGCTGAAAGTGCTACTCCCTATGTTTAGCTCTCCCAGGTTGGAAATCGCGCCGCCGCCGAGTTCAGCCGAGTTGTCGCTGAAACTGCTGTCGTTGATGCTCAGCGTTCCGTCTTCCGCGTTGGCAATCGCGCCGCCATCCTCGTCAGCCGAGTTGCTGCTGAAGGTGCTGCTGCTGATGCTTAGCTCTCCGTCTTCCCCGTTGACAATCGCGCCGCCAAACAATTCAGCCGAGTTGTCGCTGAATGTGCTGTCACTGATGCTTAGCTCTTCCCAGTTGAAGATTGCGCCGCCTTGTTCAGCCGAGTTATGGTTGAAAGCACTGTCGCTGATGCTTAGCTCTCCATCGCCATCGTTGCCAATCGCGCCGCCGTAGAGTTCAGCCGAGTTATCGCTGAAAGTGCTGTCGCTGATGCTTAGCTCTTCCCAGTTGTAGACCGCGCCACCCCGTTTAGCCGAGTTGTCACTGAAAGTGCTACTGCTGATGCTTAGCTCTCCGTCTTCCCCGTTGAAGATTGCGCCGCCCCATTCAGCCGAGTTGCGATTGAAAGCGCTGTCGCTGATGCTTAGTTCGTCCCAGTTGTAGATCGCGCCGCCCCATTCAGCCGAGTTGCCGCTGAAGGTGCTGTCGCTGATGCTTAGCTCGCCCCCGTTGGCAATCGCGCCGCCCCATTCAGCTGAGTTGTGCTTGAAAGTGCTGTCGCTGATGTTTAGCTCTTCCCCGTTGGCAATCGCGCCGCCGTCTTCAGCCAAGTTGTTTTGGAAAGCGCTGTCGCTGATGTTTAGCTCTTCCCAGTTGACAATCGCGCCGCCTTGTTCAGCCGAGTTGCGACTGAAACTGCTGTCACTGATGCTTAGCTCTCCCTCGTTGTAGACCGCACCGCCCCGTAAAGCCGAATTGCCACTAAAACTGCTGCCGCCGATAGTGATCGTGCCGGCCCAGTTGACAATCGCGCCGCCAACCGGATTGGTTTCAGTCACTTTGAGTGAGCCATCGGCGTTGGTGATTAGTTCGCCTTCATTTTCAACGCGCCCCTTGGTCATGGTCAAATTATTGATGGCCAGCGCGCCGCCGTCGTTGTAAAAAATCCGATAGCGATTGTTGCCGCTGATGGCATAGCCATTGCCTTCAATCGTGATGGCGGAGGTGATGGCAGGAAGCTCGGCTCTAAGCGTAATATCTTGGCTTAGGATAATCGTATCGGCGCCGCGGCCGGCGGGACAATCGCCTTCGGCGCGGTCGTTGTTGGCGGCGATGATGGCATCCGCTAATGTGCAACGCGAACTTAGCCTTATATCGGCGGCGTAGGCCGATGATGCGAAAAACAGCGCAAACAAAACGACGAAAATCAATCTGAACTTTGACATGGGAATCCCCGAATGGCTGAAAGGCGAACAATGTTTCAAAACAAGATTAGCACAATATGCCGCGCGCTGCAAACAGATTCTCTGGATTTATGAGGGGGCGAAAATGCCCAGCGGCATGTGCATCGACACAATCCAGTTCGGCGCATCGACGATTTCGCTGATTTTCAAATCGCCGGCAACGCTGCACAGGCAATAGGCTTGGCTTTCGGTAAGGCGATGATTGGCTGTCAGCCACTCAATCATATAGCGCACGGCGTTTTTGGCGTTTTCCATCAGGTCGGGGCCGTGCGCGGTCGTAATGTGCCAGCCGCGGCGGTCGGTTTGGGTCATTGGGCTGGGGCGCTGGATCTGCAATTCCTTGATGTTCAAGTCATGGCGAACCTGAAAGCGCATGGTCATGGTCATCGGCGATTCGATGCCGGTGCCGCTGACTTCGCCTTGGCCTTGGGCGCTGTGACAGTCGCCGGTGGCGAAGAGCGCGCCATCGACGAAGATCGGCAGCCAAAACCGCGCGCCGACCGCCAGATCGCGGATATCAACATTGCCGCCGTTGATGCGCGGCGGAAGGGTTGTCAATCGGCCGGCTTCGGCCGGGGCGACGCCGACGCAGCCAGGAAAAGGTTCAAAGGGCAGGCGGATGTCGTTCAGGCCGAAGCGGCATTCATCGCCGTCCAATTCCCAGTGATGGATGTAGGCATAATCAAAATCGTCTTGGAGCAGCCCGAAATGGGGAATATGCCCCGTCCAGCCCCAGCCCTTGTGCTTCATATCCAAAATCTCAACTTCGAGCGCGCTGCCGGGGGCGGCGCCCTTGATGTAGATGGAGCCCGTTAGCGCATGAACCTTGCTGAAATCAAGTTTTTCCAGGTCGGCGGCGGTCGAATGGGGAGTGATTTGTCCGACCGGCTCGGCGCATTCAATGACGACCGTATCGCCGGGGTCGATTTCCAGCCGCGGCGCGACGGCATTGTCCCAAAAGGGCTGGGTGATGCTGTCATCCAAATAGTGTTCGGCCATGTTTGCGTCTCCTTGTTCTAAAGCAGATCGGTCGATTTCCAGGCGCCGTCGCTGCCGGCGGCGACGCGGTGGCCGGTCAGGCCGCTGGCATCCTGCCGCGCCAGAAAGACAAAAGCCGGGGTCAGCAAAGCCGGGTTCACCCAGCGCCGCTTCTGCTCTTCGGTATAATTGGAATCCGACATTGGCGTCTGGATGGGCGCGCCGGGCGTGGCCGCATTGACGGCGATGTTGAACTCTCGGCCTTCCAGCGCCAGGCACTTCATCAGCCCTTCGATGCCATGTTTGCCGGGGTTGTAGGCGACTTCATTGACGAAGCCTTTGTAACCCGAACCCGACGACAGATAGACGATGCTGCCGCCGCCGCCGTCAATCATCGGCCGCCACAGGGCTTTGCTTAGGATAAAGGCGGCCTGCAGGATGATGTTGATTTCCTTCTGCCAGTCTTCCAATGTGATTTCAAGCATGGAGCGCGTGATCAGGAGGGCGGCGTTGTGAATCAGGACGCGCGGCGCGCCATAGTGGTTGATGGCGGCGTCGATGGCGGCTTGTGTCTCTTGAGCATCGGCAAGGTCGACCGCAAGCGGCAGAACATCGCCGCCCATCGCTTCCAATTCGTCGGCGACGGTCGCTAAGATGTCGGCGCGGACGTCCATCAGCGCGACCCGCATCCCTTCTTGAACATAGGCCTTGGCGATGGCATAACCCAAGCCCTGCGCGGCGCCGGTGACAACGGCGGCCTGGTTTTGCAAGCTGTTTATGGGCATGGATTACAGTCCTTGTCCCGAACCGCGCAGGCGCGGATCGAGAAAATCGCGCATCCAATCGCCCAGCACGTTGATCGACAGCACGGTCAGCATAATGGCGACGCCGGGAAAGACGGCCAGCCACCAGGAGCCGCTTAGTAATTGGTTGCGGCTGTTGGCCAGCATGGCGCCCCAGGTCGGCACGCTTTCCGGTGCGCCCAGCCCGAGGAAGGACAGCGAGGCTTCGGTCAGGATAACCGCGGCGACGTTGAAGGAAGCGATGACGATAAGCGGTGTCAGGATGTTGGGCAGGATGGTGCGAAAGATAATCCGCCATTCGCTGGCGCCCAAAGCGCGGACGGCTTCAACATATTCCCTTTCGCGCTGGACTAGAGTCTCACCGCGGGCGATGCGGGCATACATCACCCATTGACTAACCCCCAGCACCAAAATGAGCTTGTCTATGCCCGGCCCCAGCACCGACAAGATCATAATGGCGAATAGGATGGAGGGGTAAGCCAGTTGAATTTCAGCCAGGCGCATAATCACGTCATCTATCCAGCCGCCCAGATAGCCGCCTAGCAAGCCCAAAACGGCGCCGAAGCTGCCGCCGATGCCGACGGCGATCAGACCGACCGAAAGCGATACCCGCGCGCCATAAATCGCCCGCGAAAGCACATCGCGCCCGGTCGCATCGGTGCCAAGCACATGCTCGATCTGGCCCTGGCGGTTTTGGCTAAGCGGTGGCTTGAGGACAGCGAATATCTCGACGCGGTTGGGGTCTTTGGGCGCCAGCTGCGATGCAAATAGGGCGCAGAGCGCGATCAGGCATAAAAATATGAAGGCGATCAACGGGTAGCGCGCGCCTACCATGCTGGATATGGCCCGCTGCGCGAAGGACCGCGTTTCAATCATTTCGCCGCGATGCGCCAGCCCAGGAATACGGGCTAATTCGATAGGCGGGATTTGGTCAGTGCGCTTTGTCATAGCCTTTGCCTCATTCCAGGCGAATGCGCGGGTCGAGAGCGCCATAGAGCAGGTCAGCGATTAAATTGACGCTGACAAACAAAATTGACAACAAGGTAGCGCCTGTCTGTACCAGAAGGATATCGCGGTTGTTGATGGCATCGAGAAACAGGCGGCCGACCCCTGGCCAGGAAAAGACGATTTCGGTCACGATAACGCCGCTCAAAAGAAAAGCGAATTGCAGCGCCAGCAGGGTCACAATGGGGATGAGGGCATTGCGAATGGCATGGCGCGCCAGTACCGTTCGCTCGACCAAACCTTTGGCGCGGGCCATCACTACATAATCCTGGTGCAGCACTTCCAATACTGTCGAGCGGATCAGGCGCGAGCTGCGGGCAAGCGAATAGACCGAAACGGTCACAACCGGCATGATCAGATAGCGCAGCGCGTTGGGGAAATTTTGAATCGCCTGCTCGAAATTCCCTTCCAGCAGCGGCTTCAGAAAAGGAACGTGACCGGATACCGGCATCCATTTCAGCGTGACGCCGAAGAACAGGATGAACATCAGCCCCAGCCAGAAGCTGGGTATGGACTGTCCGAACATGGCGGACAGCATCAGGCTGCCGTCGGTCGTCGTGCCGCGCGCGCGCGCGGCGATAACGCCGATAGGGAAGGCGAGCAGCGTCGACAGAAGGAAGCCGCCAATCGTCAGTTCCAAAGTCGCCGGCATCCGTTCCATCACCAAACCGAAGGCCGGCACGCGATAATGCAGCGAGGTGCCCGTGTCGCCCCGCGCCAGGCCGGACAGGAAGTCCAGGTACTGTTCGGAATGCGGCCGATCAAAACCGTAGGCGGCCCGCGTCCTCTCAATCTCTTCCTCGCTGGCGCGTTCGCTGATGTAGAAATAGGTTGGGTCGCCACCCAGCCAGATCGAAATAAAGCTCAAAAAGGTAGCGCCAATAATGACAATCGGCAGCAGCAGCAGGCGGCGAATGACATAGGTTCTCATAGATTTATTTCCAAAAAATGGGGGCCGGCCCAGCCGGCCCCCAAATCAAACTCTGCGCTTATTCCTTCAGTTTGGCGGCGTAGGCGGTGATGAAGTAATCCGCCCGCGACTGGTATTCGATACGGTTGCTGACCGCCTCGTTGCGCGGCCCGGCATAGAGCATGAGCCAGGGCGGGTCGCGGTAGAACTCTTCCAGCATGGCGATTTCCAGCGCCCGCTCGGCTTCGGGATCGGCTGTATAGTTCGGCAGCGTGTCCCAGCCATCGAACCAGACATCGTTGTCCCAATGGGTGTAGTTGGTTTCGGCGGCGGCGCCACCGGCGATATGACCCGGAATATCCGCCATGTCATACTGCGCGCTCCACTTGCTGCCGCCAGTCCGGCCCATGTAAATGGGACCAAGCTGATGGGTGATAAGCTCTGTGCGGAAAGCGCCTGACTCTATAAAGATGGCTTCAGTTTGGACGCCGATATCGGTCAGATATTGGGCAACGGCCAGCGTGACATCAGAGCCGTCGGCGCCCGTCCCCCGCCGCGCCTTCAATTCAAGCGAGAAGCGCACGCCGTCATCGCCGCGCGGGTAACCGGCGGCATCCAGCAGCTCTTCCGCTTTCATTGGGTCGTAGGGATAAGGCTCAAGCGTGGGATGATCGTTGGGCGAATTGACCAGACTGGTGGCGCGTTCGCAGGTGGTGAGCAGCAGATTCTCACAGATGGCGTGAACATCAACGGCGTACTGCAAGGCGACGCGGACATCGGTCTCCATGATGGCGTCGGCGCCAAGGCTAGGTGTATCGACGCGGAAACCGGCTTCGGGATTCATGTTGAAGCCGATGTAGACGCGGGTTGTACCCGGGAAGAAGCGCGCTTCGGCCACGCCGGAATTGCTGATGGAGTCGCCCTGCGTCGCCGGGAATTCCTTGTAAATATCGACATTGCCGGTGATGACTTCCGCCACTGCTGTCGACGGCTCGGGGATGAAACGCCAGACAAGCTCCTCAAAGTGGGCCTCGCGCAGTCCAAAGTCGGGGACGCGCTGCATACTGATGTACTCGCCGGGCACCCAGTCAGCCATTGAGTAGGGACCGCTGCCGACCACGTTGCGGGCCGCTTCTTCCAGGGTCATGGCTTCGTAGGCATCCTTGCAGTGGACCAAGATTTCGGCGATCAAGCCGAGGCGCATGGCGCGGTTCTGCGGCTTCTGCGTAACGATGGTGACGTCCAGTTCGCTGTCGGCGCGGGCTTCAAGAAAACCGATTGACGATACAACAAAGCCGGCCGAGTTGCCGGTGAAGCCGTTGTCAGGGTCCGCCATGCGATTAAAGCTGTAGGCGACATCTTCGGCCGTCAAGGCTTCGCCGTCGTGGCAGGTCAAACCTTCGTGGAGGTGGAAGGTCCATTCCGTGCCATCCTCGGAAACGCTGAAGCTGTGCGCGAGATAAGGATCAATGGCGCCATCCGCCTGACCCAGTTCGTAGAGTGAGGCGAACACATGCATCATGACGCGGAAGTTGCTGCCGCCGGTCGCGCCGCCGACCTGCGACGGATCCATTGAGCCGGGTTCGCCGTTGATGGCGACAACCAGGGTGTCATCATCGGGCACTGGCACCATTTGGGCCTGCGCCGCCAGCGGCAGCATCCCCAGAATCAATACCAGAATGAACAAGAGTTTTATCGAACGGTTAAACTTCATTTTATGCTCCTTGCATAAATTATAAACTTGCGAAATTTGCATTGCTTTTTCTGCTGATATGCGCCTCCTTTCTGCTTGTATGCGCTGTGAAAAGCCGATTTCACAGACGATAGCGGCTGACTACCGGCATCATCCGCTCAATCGCTTCCTTGAGAACTTCAATCGGCTCTAACAACGTAATCCGAACATACTCGCGCCACTTTTCGCCAAAGGCCGTCCCCGGGAAAATCAAGACGCCGGCTTCTTTTAAGAGCAGATGCGAAAGCGCAGCCGCATGAATGCCGGTTGAGGAACTGTCAGCCCAAACGAATAATCCGCCGCGCGGCTCGCCATAGGCAAAGCCCATCTTGTCGAGCCCTTCCAGTAAAACCCGCCGCCTTTCGGTATAGATTTGCCGGTATTCCTCAACGCAGTCTTGGGGTCCGGCAATGGCGGCGAGTCCAGCCCATTGGGATACGGTCGCCACCGGGCCGGTGGTCACTTGCTTGATGCGCGCCATCGCCTCAATGACATTTTCCGCCGCCGCCGCATAGCCACAGCGCCAGCCGGTCATGGCATAGGCTTTGGAGAAGGCATCCAGGGTGATGGTGCGTTCAGCCATGCCCGGCAGCGAGCCAATGCTAAAATGCCGCCAGGGATCATAGACGATTTTACCATAGATCTCATCGACAATCACAATCAGATTGCGCCGAATCACAACTTCGGCAATGCGCCGCAGACGGTCTTCGGTGACGATGCCGGCGGTCGGATTGCTGGGCGTGACAATCAGCAGCGCTTTTGTCGCCGGGGTGATGGCGGCTTCAACATCCTCTGCCTCCAGATTGAAAGCGTCTTCGCGATTGGTCGGCACCATGACCATCCTGCCGCCGGCGCGTTGAATCGCGTCATCATAAGAGCTATAGCGCGGGTCGGGCACCAAAATGTCGTCGCCGGGATTGATGACAGCCTGTACCGCCAGAAACAGCCCTTCCTGCCCGCCGGTGGTCACCATCACGTTGCCGCGCCCGACCGGCAAGCCGTTTTCCCGGCGCAGATGGTCGGCAATGGCGCTGCGAAGTTCCGGCAAACCTTTAACCGGGCTTAACCCAGTCCGTTGCTCGCGCATGGCCTGATTGGCGGCGGCCACAATATGCGCCGGCGTCGGCAGGTCTGGATCGCCGCGCCCCAAGGCGATGATGTTATCCATCTCCGCCGCCATCTCCATCAGCCGATAGCGCAGCTGCGTGCCGTCGGCAGCCACCTCTCGAACCGCCGCCGGGATATTGGGATTTAGCGCTGTCATCGTTCACCCGACCTTAGCAATTCCAGCCCGGCCCATTGAGATACGCTGGTCGTGCAGATGGTGATGGCTTGTTTCCGGGCGCGTAATCGCAGCGCGGCTTCGGAGCCGGCCATCCAGCCGACGCGCCATCCAGCCATGCGATGAGACAGTGAATCAATCGTGACCACGCGGGCCGCCAGCTTTTCGTTTTGCGCCGGGTGGAAGTCCGGTCGGGCAGTCGCCAGGCTCATATCCCACACTATCCACCAGTTTTCCCTTTCCGCCTGCCGCAGCAGCGCCGCCAAAGCCGCTTGCTCGTCGTCCGGGCGCAGATAAAGGACAGTGATTCGCCCGGCGGCCAACGAATCGGCTGGCTGTGCGCCGACCAGGTGAAGCGCCCCTCGAATTGGAGCCGGGTCGCCCAAGCACAAGACCCAAGTCGCCGGCTGTGCCAAAAGCGTCATGGTCACATAGCGGGCTTCAGTAGAACCGCAGGTGATGGTGACCTCTTTAGGGTCGATTGAAACGTCATAGCGTCTGCCAAGATCATCGGCAGTCCATTGGCGGAATTCGGGTATTCCCGGACGGTCGGTATAATGGGTTTCGCCGCGTGCCAGCGCATCCATCGCCGCCTGAATCACATTCTGCGGGATATCCGGCCTGCCGCCAGGCATCTGCGTTAGCTTGTCCAAGCCGGCGACTCGCCGCGCCAAAGGTCGGCACAGTGTTTTGGGTGCGTTCATTTACGGCGCCTTCTCGCGCTCAAATGGAAAATCAATGTCCAAAGTCTGCGCCAGCTGCCGCAGCCGTTCAAAGACCTCGGCGTCCAACTGCGCTCCCTCCCGCCGGCGGGCCTTCTCGCGCCGATAATCAATCTCGCCGGGCACCAGGATTTCGTCGAAGCCGGGGCGAAGCTGGCTGGTTTTGATTTCGGCAATGAAGGCATCCATCCGCGCCTTGAACTCCTCAACCGGCATGAACCAGTCAATATCCATGGCGATAAAGCTGTGGGCGACATCCAGTCGGGCGATAGAACGATCCTGATACGGCGCCAGCCCAAAGCCGCCGCCGCTAAGCGCCCCGGTTAAAATGTCGGTAAAAAGCGACAGTCCGTAGCCCTTGTATTGGCCAATCCCCAGCAAGGCGCCGGCCATAGCCGCCGTCGGCTCATCGGTTTCCTGCCCATCGGGCGTCAATGCCCAATCCAGCGGCATCTTGCGCCCTTCGCGTTCATACCAGCGCATCATGCCTTTGCCGGCTGTGGTCAAGGCGATATCCAGCACGACCGGGAAATCGCCGCCGGTGGGCGCCGCCAGCCCCCAGGGATTCGTGCCCACGCGCGGCGAACGTCCGCCCCAAGGCGCCATTTCTGCGCCGGCATTGGTCATCGCTATGCCAATGCAATCGGCTTCCAAGGCCAGCTGGGCGTGAAAGGCCGCCGAACCAAAATGCGTACTGTTGCGGACCATGCACATACCGATGCCGCAGCCCTTTGCCTTGTCGATAGCGATCTTCATGGCGGCTTGGCCGACGACCGAACCCATCGCCATGCGGGCATCAACCAGCGCCAAAGCCGGCGACTCTTTGAGAATCTTGATTTGGGCGCCGGGCTGGTAAAGTCCTTTGACGATGCGGTCATAATAGCCGCTGAGTCTGGCGACGCCTTGCCCTTGGCCGGGCAGGCAGCGCAGTTCGCTGTGCATCAAGCCCGCGGCGCAGCAGGCGGCCTCCGCCTGTGAAAGTCCCATTGCCAGAAAGGCGCGCTGCACAAAGTCTTCAAGCAAATCCACCGCTACGCGCACAAGCGCAATGCCCATGCTCAAATCTCCTTGATCTCCCTAGGTATTGCTCAAGCTCTCATCGATATCATTCACCGCAGAAACTATATGTTTGATGTCATCATACTGTCTCGACGAGGCGATTGGCCGGCGCTAACCGTCTAACAGCAGCGCCTTCAAATTGACGCCGGGCGCGATCATCGGTTCAATATGGCCGCCGGCCGAGGTCATAATCAACGTGATGCCGGGGCCATAACCGGCGCGCGGACTGTCACCCTGGGCAATCACGCCGATGCCCACCGCGCCCCTTAGATAGCCATGATTCCAACTGCTGTCATAGTCGCGAAGCGCGACCACATCACCGAGACGCAGCTGATCCAGCCCGGCTTCGGCCAAAGCCTGGCGGTCGGCAGTCTGGATGTGTATCGAGCCGCCTTCGCTGGTTAAGCCGGCGCCGGCGCCCAATAGGTGCGGCGGCACCTTGGCCACCACCGGCGCCGAAAGTCGGCCGTCCGAATTGGTGGTGACTTCCAGCGCTTCCACCAGTTCCGGCGAACAGCCTTTGAGCATGATGTCGGGATGGTCATCGAACGCAAGCCCGACGCCTTTGGCGCGAATCACGATTTTGTCGCCAATCGCCAACTGCTCGCGGACTTCGGGCTCAAAATGAATAATGACCTGCTCCGAAAAGCGGCCGGTCTTGCCGGTGACGACGCCGCGGGCGCGTTGGGCATTGCCGGTCATCACTATCGCTTCATTGCCGACGCAGGACAAGACGTTGAGGCCGCGATTGCCGGTCGCCTCATTCAGTTTGACGCTGACGCTTGGATGCACGCAGTCCGCCAGCCAGCCATAAGCCGAATCGCCGACGGATACGTTATAGACAATGCTGCCATAAGCCGGCATCAGGAAGGGCGTCCCATCGGCGGCCAGCGAGTAGGGCATGGCTGGCAGGGGCGGCATCCTGGGCGGCGCGATGACTCCCTGGACGGATACACTGACAACATGGCGGACGTTGGTTTTTGCGCTCATAGCATTTTCCTGATGTTTAGATAATTGGCGATATTGGCTGAAGGGTCAATCACCCACTCAATGCCGGGGGCGTCGCAGGTCATTAAGGTTAGAATGCCGGGGCCGTGCCCGGTCATGATCGAATCGCCATGAATGCACAGTCCGATGGTCACGGCGCCGGGTTTGTATCCGCGCCCATAGCGATGGTCGGCATGATTGATCGCCACCAAATCGCCTAGGCGCATCTGGTCAATGCCAAGTTCCGCCATTAGCTGGCGGTCGCCCGACATGAGGTCTTGGTCTACGAAGTCGGGATTAAGCTCGGCGCCCGATCCCATGATTTGTATCGGCAGTTCCATCGTGACCGGGACGCGGATGGTTTTGTCATCCACGGCCTCAATCGGTATGCTGTCGATTAAACGCGGGCTGCATTTTTTCAGGAAAACGCGCGGATAATCGGCAAGCTGCAAGCCCTGGCCTCGGGTGCGGATTTGGATGGCGTCGCCGACGCCGACCATTTCGCCGACATCGGGCGGGAAGTCAATCAGCAGGCGGGCATGTTCGCCGGTGACGATGCCCTCGGCGCCTTTTGCCAGGCCGCTCATCACAAAAGCGCGGTTGCCGATGCAGGTCAGGTAGTGCATGGCATAATCGGCGTCTAGGTCGGGATGGGCGATGGAAGCGCCGGGCTCCAGGTGATCAGCCGCCCAGCCAAAGGCGGCGTCGCCGACCCGCGCATTGTAAATCATCCCCGACATGCCGGGCAGGATGGTCGCCTCGCCCGAGGCATGGGGAATATAACCGCGAACCGCGGGCTGACTGACATAACCCACCACAGCCATTTCCACCAGCTGTTCGGCATTGGTCGCTAAGCCCATACATCTCTCCTTTTCCTATTAATCAGCGCGGGATCTTGAATTGAAAATAATATAACACAGCCGCAGCGAAAAAACAAATGTCTGTCCTGTCTTGGCGTCCTCTGGATGAATGGCCGCGTGAAGCGGCAGTTATGGAGGCGGCATCAGCACAATCGAGCCAGGCGATTCAATCCAGCCGCAGGTCATGGCATTGGCGATGTAGGACGCCAGCGGCGCGGCGGCGCGCGGCATCATGCGCGCATCCAAGAAGAGCAGCGTTCCCGACTGCGGGAAGCAGACTTCAACTCCCTGTTCGACATAGCCCCAGATATCGACGGCGTCGATAAAGCCGGCATTGACAATCGACGGAATGCCGATGCCGCCGCCGTCAAGCCGCTGGCACTGGACGCCGCTGCCAAGGCCATAAGTCGCATAGACGGCGATGCCGGTGTCGGCGCCCAAGCCAAGGCAGGTCATGGGCTGCGGTGAAGCGGTGAATGTCGGCGTTGGCGTTGATGTTTTCTTTGGCTTTCTTTGAGGCGCAGGTCTTGGAATCGGGGGCGCTTCGGGTCGGACGGGCGCCATCATTGTGTCCGTCGGTGTGATTGTCGGAGTAATGGGCGTGTCCGTCGGTGTGATTGTCGGAGTAATGGGCGTGTCCGTCGGTGTGATTGTCGGCGTGAGTGTGCCTGTCGGTGTGTTTGTGACCGTCGGAGTAATGGGCGTGTCCGTCGGTGTGATTGTCGGCGTGAGTGTGCCTGTCGGTGTGTTTGTGACCGTCGGAGTAATGGGCGTGTCCGTCGGTGTGATTGTCGGAGTAATGGGCGTGTCCGTCGGTGTGATTGTCGGAGTAATGGGCGTGTCCGTCGGTGTGATTGTCGGAGTAATGGGCGTGTCCGTCGGTGTGATTGTCGGAGTAATGGGCGTGTCCGTCGGTGTGATTGTCGGAGTAATGGGCGTGTCCGTCGGTGTGATTGTCGGAGTAATGGGCGTGTCCGTCGGTGTGATTGTCGGAGTAATGGGCGTGTCCGTCGGTGTGATTGTCGGGGTAATGGGCGTGTTTGTGACCGTCGGGGTAATGGGCGTGGCGGTGATGAAATTCGGCAAACAGACGCCGGTGCTTCTGTTATTGATTCGTCCGGTCTTGCTGGCGCCGTCGTATTCGGTGTAGCCGCCGCCGTAGGGGGGCGCCGGCGTTGTGCCGTCTAACTTGAAATTGCTCTCGAAGGTCATGCAGCCATTGAGTTCAAGGAGGCCAGAGTAGACGGATATCACGTAGGAAGACAAAGGTGTGTCGCTGCCGTGGCCGTTTCTGTTGCCGCGGAAGATGCCGTTGGTGATACGCACGGTGGAATTGAGCCCGAAGATATGAATAGCGCTCCCGTCACCTTGTCTCCATCCACGATACTGGACGTTGTTCAGAAAATGCACGTTCGTCAAATTGGCGATTGCGTTACCGTCTTGCGCTGGTGTTATGCTCGAAACATTTAATGCACTTTGTCCCGAGGTCAGGCCGCTGAAGGTGACGTTGTTGGCGTTCAAGGTCGTGTTGCCACCCACGAGAACGTAGTGGCTGCGGCCCTGTTTAAAGGTGAGATTGTTCAGATTGAGGACAACAGAGTCGCCAGCGCTGGTTCCAGCGCTGTCTAATGTTATAGTCTTGCCTATGCCCGGTACGATGATGCTGTGTCCGTTGCCGTTGATGGTGAAGGTGCCGGATGTAAATCGCAGAACTGTACCGGTGAAGGTGTTCCATTTGTGATAGGTACAGTCCGAGGACAGGTTGAAGATTTTGACGGGGGCGGACGAATCGAACCGCGCCGAGACCGTCGGCAGCCCACAGTCTCCCAGCTGCGCCGCGGTGGGATTGTCCAGCCACGCCGCCGGCCCTGTTGGCGTTGGCGTTGGCCGGGGCGTGTGTGTAGAGGTAGGGACGATTGAGAAGGGCGTGGCAGTGGGTGCGGGCCCGGCGGTAGGGGCGAGCGGGGTAATGGGTGTGGTGATGACATTCGGAGCACATGCGCTGGCGCTTGCGATTTGTCTGTTTTGAAAGGTGCCGTAGTTGGATGCCGCTGTGCCGTCTGACCGGACATTGGTCTCGAAGGTCATGCAGCCCTGGATTTCGAAGGCGATGCGAGGATATAGAGGTCGGTCGTCGATGGAGATCACGGCGCTGCTGACAGCGCTGTTTCTGTTGCCGCGGAAGATGCCGTTGTTGATGCGGACGGTGGTCCCCCTGCCGGGAAAGGGCACGATGGTAATAGCGCTCCCGTAAAAAGCGCGCACTTGTTCTGTCTGGGTGTTGTTTAGGAACTGCACATTCGTCAAATTGGCTGTCCCGCCGAGGAAATATAATGGAGTAGGGACGGAATTGCTGCTGAAGGTGACGCTTCTGGCGTTAAGCGTCGCTAGCCCCACGTAAAAGAGCTTATTGCTTTGGCTCAAGGTGAGATTATTCAGATTGAGGACAGTGTTTTCGTTTACTGAGAACCCGCCGCCGATGATGCTGTGTCCGTTGCCGTTGATGGTGAACTCGCCGGATCCGCGTGCAAAAACAAGCTGATAGTCGTCGGAATTGTTATAGACGCAGTTCTGAGTCAGGGTGAAGGTTCTGAGGGTGGCGGACGAATTGAAATTCGCCCCGGATGCCGGCAGGCCGCAGGGGCCCACGGTGGTCGGGTTGGTCGGCCGCGGCGGCTGGGTCGCCTGGTCTTGGGCTGGAAGGGCGAGGATGCCAGCTAGAAACAAAACAAAACAAAACAGCAAAACGCCTTTGACTTGGTTCACATCAAATTTCTCTTTGCGGGCTGCGATTAGTTTATCTTATCACATTCATCCTAAAAATACTATAATCCGGTCTTTGTTAAGGCGCTTTTTGAATTGGGGTCAGGACAATGGCGTCAAAACGGCGGCAGCCGGCGGGTCGTTTTTGGCAGCAAATGGCGGTCCAGGGCGGGAAGATGACAGGTTACGGCACAGTGACGGCAGCTTAAAGGTAAAGCGAAGGACATATTTGATCCATTAAGAGGGTATCACAGGAACATCTGCAAAAGGCCGCGCTTTTGATGTGACTGTCCTGAAGATAAACCAAAACCCGGTTGTCATTCGTCTGAATGCCGGGTATAGTAGGGATAATTGAGACTTGGGAGGCTTGCGCGGACAAGCTGAAAATGCCAATAATTTCGGAAAGCATAGATAAAGCAGGACATGATGACTCAACCAAGCGGAAAGATTTTGATTGCGGATTCGGAATATGCCGACAGCGCGGCCGAACTGGCGGCGGAATTTGCCGGTTTGGACCTGCTTTGTCCGCATGATGGGCAAAGGGCGGCCGAACTCGCTGCCAATGACATTGACGGGCTGATCGCACAGACGGCGCCGGTGGATGAAGCCCTGCTCGGCAAACTGGGCCGCCTGCGGGCAGTCGTCAAGCTGGGGCGCAGCTATCACAATATCGATACGGCCGCCGTGCGCCGGCGCCGGCTGACCTTTGCCTGTGCGCCGCGCAAAGGCCCCAACTGCGTCGCTGAACTGGCGCTGACCTTGATCATGGCGCTAAGCAAAGACCTCATCCGGTCGCACGAGAGTGTGGCTGTGGCTGCCTACAGCTACCGCGGGCTGAAGCCGGAGCTTACGGCAGAGCGCAAAATCGCCTTCCACTGGATGAAAAATATGCGCGTCCACGAGATCCGCGGCAAGACTTTGGGGATTATTGGCATGGGCGAGATTGGATGCGAACTGGCGCGGCGCAGCAGCGTTATGGGCATGACCAATCTGTACTACAAGCGCAGCCGGCTTTCGGCCGAATTGGAAGCGGATTTTGATGCCAGCTACCGCGATTTGGATGACCTGATGCGAGAAAGCGACTATGTTTGCGTCGCCACCCCGCAGACCCCGCAAACGGAAGGCTTGATTGGCGCCGAGCAGCTTGCCTTGATGAAAGAAAGCGCCTGTCTGGTGAACATCGCCCGCGGCCGGATTGTCGATGAAGACGCGCTGATTATGGCATTGCAAGAGAACCGCATTGCCGGCGCCGGGCTGGATGTCTTTGCCTATGAACCGCTGCCGGCCGACAGCCGCCTGTGCAGCCTCGACAATGTGATCCTGACCCCGCATATCGGCGGCGGCACCGGGACAAACCGCAATATCGAACTGTCGACGGCCTTGCGGGAAATGATCCGAATACTGCAAGGCGAAAAACCGCGCTGCGACCGCAGCTGATTTTTGTCATTGAAGCGCGCGGATTTTCGCTCTCATTCTAGGCGGGGGTGAAAATGCGGAATCACATCGCGCCCGATGGCCTTGATGGCCGCCAGAATGTCGGGCCCAAGCGGCGGCCCAAAGCTCATGTGCCGCACCCCCAGCTTCGCCAGGCCTTCCAGCCGCTTGATGAGGCTGTCGGTGGCGCCGGCGATGCCGATATTGAGCATCGGCGGCGTGACCATGGATCTGGCTTTTTCGATGTCTCTTTCGACATGGCAGGCGTGTCGGATTGGCTCAAAGTCTGCCGGCGTCAACCCCAGCTGTCCCAGAATCAATGGACTCATAGCATGTCCATAATAGGCGATTTTATCAGCCAGCGCCGCTTCGGCCGCCTGTTGATCGGCGGAAATTGAACACCAGATGCAGGCGGCGACATCAATCTCGTCGGCGCTGCGCCCGGCCCGTTCCAGCCCGCGCTGGATATAGGGCATAACCGTTTGATAGTGTTCCGGCGGAAAGAGCAGCGGCAGGCCGCCATCGGCAGCTGTGCCAATGGCTTCCAGCATTTTAGGACTCATGGCGCCCAGGTAAATCGGCACGCGCCGCCGCGATTCAAAGCGCAGATAAGCCTGTTCCGTCCAGCGCAAGACTCTGCCATCGCTGGCGGCGACTTGATTGGCGGTGAGTCGGTTGATGGCTTGAATGGCTTCAATGACTAGGGTACGCGGGTTTTTGCGGGGCAGGCCAAGCCAGTGGATAAAGTCGGCGGCGCCGGCGGCGATGCCGAGGTTGAAGCGCCCGCCCGAAAGTTCGTCCAGGGTGACAGCCAACATGGCCATCTCGGCGGGATGGATGGTGTGCGGGTTGAGGATGCAGGTGCCGATTTCGATGCGCTCGGTGGCGATGGCCACAGCCGACAGGATGACCGGGGCGCTTCGCAGAAAGAGGTCATCGCTTACCCAAAACTGCTGGAAGCCAACGGTTTCGGCGGCTTGGGCATAAGCGACATACTCCTGAATCGGCAGATCATTGTTAAAGCGCAGGCTGAATTTCATGCTTGATCAGCCTGGCTGATGACGGCTTCGGCTTCCATTTCCACCAGATAACCGGCGCCAATCAGGGCATGGATATAGAGCATGGTATTGACCGGGCGGATTTCGGCAAAGTATTTGCCGTGCATTTTGGCGGCGGCCTCCCAATCGGCATCGGGCGTCAGGTAGATGCGGGTACGCACCACATCCCGCAGTTCGGCGCCGGCCTGCTGGAGAGCGGCTTCAATTTTTTGGATGATGAACTCGGTTTGCGCGCCGCTGTCACCGATGCCCGCGATTTGGCTTTTGCCATCGGTGGCGGTCGTTCCGGCCACAAAAACGCGGTTTCCAAACCGCACAGCCCGCGAATAGCCGGCAATGTCTTCGTAATGCGCGCCGGAAGAGATGTTTTTTCGCTGTATCGGCATGGTTCCTCCTATTGTTTTATGCTATTCGGCTTAGCGGCTTTTGCCAATCATCACCAAGATAACGCCGGCGACAATCACCGCCATCGCCAGAATGCCGACCGCGCTGACTGGCTCGGACAGAAACCAGATGCCCAGCATCACAGCGATGGCCGGGTTGACATAGGCATAACTGTTTGCCAAGGCCGGACGAACCGTCCGCACCAGATACATATAAGCGCTGAACGCGACCAAGGTGCCAAACAGCGCCAAATATGCGAGCGCGGCGGTGGCCGTGAGCGACGGGGCGCTGGGGAACTGTTCGCCGCGCAGCAGGCTGATCAGCGCCAAAGCCATAAAGCCGCCCGCCATCTGCAAAGCGATGCCCATTCTTCCTGAAGGCATGGAGAGGTGGTTGCTCATCACCGCGCCGAAAGCCCACACCATCGGCCCAATAATCAGGACGATGGCGCCTAGCGGCTGCGCCTGCATCCCGTTTTCCATATTGAGCAGGGCAACGCCGGCGATGCCGATCATCAGCCCCGCCAGTTCAAGCGCCCCCGGGCGGTGTCCAACAAAGAAGGCGAACAGGGCTGCCCAGATAGGAACCGCCGCCGCCGCCAGTGAGGTTAATCCACTGGCGACGCCCAAATCCTGCGCCAGCGCCACCAGCCCAGCCCCGCCGCCAAACATCAAGCCGCCGGTGACCGCGGCATTGAGAATCTGGCGGGTCGACAGCTGCGCCGCCGGCCGCCGTTTGAGGCTTGGCAGGAGAATCGCTATCGAAACCAAAAGGCGAAAGGCAATCAGCATAAAGGGCGGGTAACTTTCGAGGGCAATGGCTGTCCCCAGATAAGTTGATCCCCAGATTAAATAAATGGCGAGCAGGGCAATGGCGACTGACAGGGAGGGCGGAAGATGGATTCGCAGGCCGGGCTTGAATGGAGTTTTGACTAATGTCATACTGCGCTGCCTCGATTCATATCGCGGTCAAAATACGGGCTTGCCGATGCTTGCAAGCTGACTAATGCCGCAGCCGGGTTTGCGCCAGCCGCCGCTGATGGCTTGATTTGTGAACAGCGGGCGAGAATATCGGCGCTTCGCCGCCCGACCAAAGCGCGCCGGCCGCCATCGAAGTCGTGTGTTGGGGACGATCACAGGTGATGATGCTGACCTTGAAGCCGGCTTGCTGCGACTGGAGCGCCGAACTCAAGCCGGAGACGCCACTGCCGATGACGATGATGTCGGTCATGGATGATGCCCTCGTTCGCGCTCAAAGCCCCAGCTGACCGAGCGGTTCAGAGACCGATTTCCTTCTGTGTATTCTAGCGCCGATTAGGCCCGATGCAAAGGGCAAGTTCAACGTTTGATGCGGGATTGAGGGTTAAGAAACGCGTGAAAAGCCGCTAACGTTAAAATTCAGCGTCAAGGAGCGCTTTGACT
This sequence comes from Phototrophicaceae bacterium, assembly GCA_965203755.1. Lineage (GTDB taxonomy): Bacteria > Chloroflexota > Anaerolineae > Aggregatilineales > Phototrophicaceae > UBA6055. Next base: position 3,019,893 of record OZ241910.1, read on the forward strand.
CGGCAGGCATGATGGCACAGCAAACCAAAACATTCTCACAATCGTCCCGGCCTCCTCCCCGAAGTTCGCTTTTACGCAGTCTGATATTGCTGAAGAAGTATCGCAGTATGGCGGTGGGGGCTTATGCGCTGGCTTTGGCAGTGAATGGCTTGACCGTGCTCATTCCACAGACCATTCGCTGGGTTATTGACGCCGGGATTATCCAGCAGAATATGTCGCTTTTGCTGCTGTCGCTGCTTGGCTTGATGGCGCTGACCATCGTTAAAGGGCTGGTGGATTATGTGCTGGGACGCTGGACGGAGGTTGTGTCGCAGGGGGTTGCCTATGACATTCGCAATACCATCTATAACAAGCTAAGTTCCCTGTCGTTTGCCTACCATGACCAAGCGCAGACCGGGCAATTGCTGGCGCGGTCGATATCGGATGTGGAGCGGATTCGCTTTTTGACCGGCCGCGGCGTGCTGCGTCTGTTTCAGTCGTCGACTTTGATGTTATTGACCTTGGCGGCGCTCTTGCTGATGAACGTCCAGCTGGCTTTGCTGTCTATGCTCTTGATGCCCTTGCTGGCATATATCGCCTTTCGCTTTGGGCGCATCTTTCGCCCTTTGTCGCTTGATATTCAGCATCAGCTGGCCGAGATGACCACTGTGCTGGAGCAGAATTTGCGCGGCGCCAGGATTGTCAAAGCCTTTGCCCAGGAAGATGCCGAAATCGGACGTTTTGAGGAAAAAAACCGAAGCTGGTTTGCCTTGGCGCAAAAGCAAATCAGGGTCCAGACGCGGCATATCCCCCTGATTGATTTCATCGCCAGTTTAAGCACAGTGGCGATCATCTGGCTGGGAGGGCGGCTGGTGATCGAAAATACGCTGACGATTGGCGAACTGGTGGCTTTTACGACCTATTTGGGGCAGCTGATTTCGCCAGTGCGGCGGCTGGGGGTGATCATCCCGGCGGTGGCGATGGCTTCGGCCGCCGGCGAACGCATCTATACCATCCTCGATGCCCGGTCAGAGGTGAGCGATTCACCGCATGCGCGGCCGCTGCCGCCGATTGAAGGGCGGGTGCGCTTTGAGAATGTGTCCTTTGCTTATTTTAATCAGCGCCCGGTGCTGAACAAACTCAATTTCGAAGCTCATGCCGGCGAGGCAGTGGCTTTGCTGGGAGCGACCGGTTCGGGCAAATCGACGATGATCAATTTGATTCCGCGTTTTTATGATGTGACCGCCGGGCGGATTCGGGTAGACGGCTATGATGTGCGCGATGTCAGCCTCAACTCCCTGCGCGACCAGATTGGGATTGTGCTGCAAGAGACGATTTTGTTCGCCGCCAGCATCCGCGAAAATATCGCCTTTGGCGCCGATGAGGCCAGCGAAGCCGAGGTCATTGAAGCCGCGAAAGCCGCCCAAGCGCATGATTTTATCATGGATATGCCGGGCGGTTATGAGGCGCAGGTCGGCGAGCGCGGCGCGACCTTGTCCGGCGGACAAAAACAGCGGATCGCGATTGCGCGCGCCTTGCTCAAAAACCCGCGCATTCTGCTGCTGGATGATGCCACCTCAAGCGTCGATGCCGAAACAGAACGGCTGATTCAACTGGCTTTGGCGCGTCTGATGGAAGGACGCACCTCCTTTATCATTGCCCAGCGATTGAGCACGGTGCGGATGGCTGACAAAGTGCTGGTGCTGCAAGATGGGCGAGTCGCCGCCAGCGGCGCGCATGAGGAGCTTTTGCGGAAATCGGGATTGTATGCCGAGATTTATCATCGTCATTTGCGCTAAAGGCGCCAGAAAGTAGCGCGGATGGGATTTTCGATTGGCTCGTCCGGCATCCGAACCGGCGGGCCGGGCGGCGCTTTGGCGCAGTATGCCGACAAGGTGGAAGGACGCTCGTTTAATCTGCGGGTGCTTTGGCATCTGCTGATCTTCGTCCGGCCCTATGCGCTGCGGATGACGGGCGCGTTCGCAGCCATGCTGATGGCATCCGCCTTGACCCTGGCGACGCCGTTTTTGGTCAAGCTGGCGATTGACGGGCCGATTGCCGCCGGCGATGTGGATGGCTTGAATCAGATTGTGCTGGTCATGCTGCTTGCCCTTGCCGGCTTGTATCTGGCATCGATGACCCAGCGCTATCTGCTGACTTGGGTCGGGCAGAAAGTCCTGGCTGATTTGCGCTCGGCGTTATTCCGGCATTTGCAGGTCTTGTCCCTGGCTTACCATAACGAGCATATCATCGGCGTGACCATTTCGCGGGTGATCAGCGATGTCGGCGTGATTAACCAGCTGTTGTCGCAGGGTTTGATAACACTCCTTGGCGACAGCCTGCTGCTGGCGGGCATTGTCCTGGTGATGCTGTCTCTGAATGCCCAGTTGGCTTGGGTCACTTTTTCGATCATCCCCCTGATTGTGCTGACGACGATGATTTTTGCACGGCGGGCAAAGCGGGCCTTCCGCAAGACGCGCGCCCGCAACGCCCATTTGATTGGCGACTTGGCTGAAAACCTGACCGGCATCCGCGTCATCCAGGCCTTTGCCAATGAAGCCCTGACATTCGAGAAGTTTGATGAAGTCAATCAAGCCAATCGCGACGCCCATATCGAGGCGATGTCGCTGTCCTTTGTGTTTTTGCCGACGGTCGAATTTCTAAGTATAGCCGCGACTGCGATTGTGCTGCTCTTTGGCGGGATTAGCGTTGTACAGGGAACATTGACGTTGGGAACGGTGATTGCGTTTTTGGCTTATGTCAATCGCTTTTTCCTGCCGGTGCAAGAGTTAAGTCAACTCTATGCCACCATGCAGACGGCCATGGCCGGCGGCGAACGGGTGATTAACCTGCTCCATACCAAGCCGGCGGTGGATGATAAAGAAGATGCCGCCGACATGCCAGCCATCAAGGGACGGATTCAATTTCGGGATGTCAGCTTTGCCTATCGCGAAGGGCAGCCGGTGCTGCACAAAATCAACCTGGACCTTGCCCCCGGCGCCATGGTGGCTTTGGTCGGGCCGACCGGCGCCGGCAAGACCTCCATCGCCAGCCTGATTGCGCGTTTTTATGATGTGGACGAGGGCGCCGTGCTGATTGACGGGGTGGATATACGGGATGTCAAACAGCGTTCCATGCGTCGGCAGATGGGATGGGTATCGCAAGACCCCTTTATCTTTTCCGGCACCATTGCCGACAACATTCGTTTTGGCCGTCCCGACGCGGCGATGTCAGCGGTGATGGAAGCCGGCCGGCTGGCGAATGTCGATGCGTTTGTGAAGGAACTGCCGGCCGGCTATGACACTGAAATTCTGGAAGACGGCGCCAATCTGTCGGTCGGACAGCGGCAGCTGATTTCGATTGCCCGCGCTATCCTGGCCGACCCGCGCATTCTGATTATGGATGAGGCGACGTCCAGCGTCGATATGATCACCGAAGCCTTGATCCAGGATGCCCTGGGCAAACTGCTGGCGAAGCGCAGTTCGATTGTGATTGCTCACCGCTTGAGTACGATTGTCAATGCCGATATGATTTGCGTCGTGGATGAGGGCAAAATCCTGGAGACGGGCAGCCATGCTGATTTGCTGACGAAGCGCGGTCTGTATTATGAGTTGCACGAACGACAGTTTGTGAATCTGTCGGGCTGATGCGGTTTCGGACGCGGCCGGTCGGCGGGCATCCTCAATCCAGCTTGATGCGCGGGTTGAGGAAGGCATACATCATATCAGCAGCCAGGTTGGCGCAAAGGATGACGCTCACGGTGACCATGACGATGGACTGCGCCAGCAGGAGGTCGCGCCGCTCGATGGCGGCAATGAGCAGGCTGCCCAGCCCCGGAAAGCCGAACACAAACTCGATGACGACCAGGCCGCTAATCAGCCAAGTGATGCTGATGGCGATGACGGTAATCGTCGGCAAGAGGGCGTTCCGCAGGACATGGCGCAAAATCACGGCGCGGTAGGGGATGCCTTTGAACACAGCGGTGCGGACATAATCGCGCTTGAGTTCTTCGATGACGCCGGCGCGCGTCAGGCGGGAAATGTAAGCCAGCAGAACTAGAGCGGCGGCGAAGGCCGGCAGCCACAGCGCCGGCAGCATCGCGCCAAAAGAGGCCTTGGCGGGGACGGCGGAACTTGCCGGAAACCACCAGCCCAGCGCTTCGGCCAAGGGATTGTTCGCCCAGCGCAGCGCTACGGTGTTGATGAGAAACAATCCGGTGACAAACTCCGGCAAGCTGACCAAGGATAGGCTGACCAGTGAGATGATGATGTCCGGCAGTTTGTTTTCGGCAAGCCCGGCAATGACTCCCAATGCGACTGAAGCGGGTACTGACAGGAGCAGGGCGACTAATGCCAGGCGCAGCGAATTCAGGCTGCGTTCAAGGATGAGTTCGCGGTTGTCGGCGCCGCGGAAGGCTTTCGACTGACCCCATTCACCTTGGACGAAGTTCGTCAGCCAAGCCAGATACTGTTCGGAAATGGGGGCATTCAAGCCTAGTTCAGCGCGGATTGCCGCGACTTGCTCGGCGGTGGCTTCTCGTCCGCCGGCAATCACCCGCGCCGGATCTCCAGGCAAGACGCGCAGCAGAAAGAAGATGATCATTGAGCTTAGCAGATAGGTGAAGACAAAGAAGAGCAATCGCCGTCTCACAAAACGCAGCATGGGGCTATGCCTTCTCGTCGTCGCGGCTGGATGGTGAGTTCTGAAGCCGATTGAGTTCGTCCAGCGGGATATGGCAGCGAATCAAGTGACCGCTGCCGCCATCGCGCCAGGGCGGCGGCTCCTGCTCGCAAATTTCGCCTATTTTGCGCGGACAGCGGGTATGGAAGCGGCAGCCGCCGGGCAAGTTCTGGGCACTGGGCAGGCTGTCGCTTAGCAGGATGCGCTCGGTTCGGCGGCCGGGGTCGGCGGCGAATGCCCGCGCAATCGCGACGCGCTGTTTTTCGCCGCCGCTAAGCTCATGTGGGAAGCGGTCGGCGGATGCCGCCTGTTCGCCGTTTGTTCTGTTTTCCTAACAAGTATAGCATGTCTTTTGAATTCATTTTATGGGCAAGATGCGGATTCCTTTATGAAGTATTGATTTTTTATCTCAATTTGACTTCGGCGAACAATTTCGCTATGCTTGGCTGGAATCTTGATTATGGATTTGGAAACGACTTGTCTATACTTTTTCACAGTTCTGCAAGCTCATGTGACCAGCGGCGGCAGCGGGTGGCTTCCTGATGTCCGATTTGCCGGTTGTCGCTGCTGTGGGCACGACAGCGATCTCCTCCGATCATCGCGGCGGCAGCCTACGCGATTTGATGCTGGAGGCGGTATTGGACTGTCTGGCGGATGCCGGGCTGGATAATCTGGCGGATGTCGAGCATGGCTTGTGCAGCTGTGAGAGCGACCATTTTAATCTTCAAATGACACTGGGGGCTGTCTTGCAGGATGCCATCGGCATGCTCCCCAAACCGAATGTCCGCATTGAAGGCGGCGGCGCAACCGGCGCCTTGGCTTTGCGGACGGCATGGGCTTATTTGCAAAGCGGCCTATGCGATTCGATTCTGGTGTATGGCTGTGAGAAAAACGGCCGCGGGGTGTCATCGCGCACGGCGAATCAGCTGTTCGCCTTGTCGGCCGATGTCGATTGGGAAATGATGGTCGGCGGGACCTATACCGGCTTTTATGCGGCTATGATCCGCGCTCACATGGAACGTTTTGGCACCCAAGAAGAGCACTTTGCCCATGTCGCGGTACGCAATCGCCATAATGCCCAATTCAACCCGATTGCACAAAAGCCGATGGACATCGCGCTGAAAGACGTCATGCAGTCGCGCCCGGTTGCCGAGCCATACAAACTCTACGATTGCAGTCTGCTTAGCGATGGCGCCGCCTGTATCCTGCTGGCGCGCGAAGCATGGGCGAAAAAGCACAGCCCGCGCTTTCATCAGCGCCCGCCGGTTTATTTTGCAGCGACGGGGTGCGGCACCGATACGATGCGTTTGGGCGACCGCTATCCCGAAATCACGAATTTTCGCGCCAAACAGACGGCAGCGCGGCAGGCTTATGCGATGGCCAACATCACCGAGCCGCTGCGCCAGATTGATGTGGCTGAACTGTATGACAGTTACAGCGGGGTCGAGATTCAGGCGGTTGAAGATTTGGGATTCGCAGCGCCGGGACAGGGCGGCCCGGCCATCGCTGACGGGATGTTTGACCTGGACGGCGACCTGCCGGTCAACACCAGCGGCGGATTGCTGGGACGCGGGGCGCCGGTCGGCGCTACCGGCATCTTGCAGGCGATTGAAATTGTCCAGCAGCTGTGGGGCGCGGCTGATCCCCGGCGGCAGGCTGCCGATGCAAGGCGCGGCTTGACCGATACCCATGCCGGTATCGCCAGCATCAGCGTCGTCAATATATTCGAACGGCGGGATTAGGCATGTCGAAAAGAGTTGCCAGCCAGATTGATATTCAAACCATAAAAGCCGATGCCGAAAACGATATCTGGGCGCAGTTTCGTCAGATAGAGCGGATTACAATCACCTTGACCCAATCCTACCGCCACAGCCTCGGCAAGTATTCCCGCTTTTTCATTGAACTGGAAAGGCGGCGTTTTATGGCGACCGGCTGCCCGACCTGCGGCAAAGTCTATGCGCCGCCGCGGCCGGTCTGCCCCGATTGCCTAAGTATTGCCGACTGGGTAGAATTGTCAGGCCGCGGCGAACTCAAGACCTATTCCATCCTGCATTTTTCGCCCGGCACAAACGAGGATGTCCGCGCGCTGGCGACGCCGTACGTCCTGGCTTATGTGCTGCTGGATGGCGCCGATACCCTGTTCCCGCATCTGCTCAAGGCGCCGCCGCAGCAGGTTTATATCGGGATGAGAGTGCAAGTCGCTTGGCACAGTCAAGCGGTAGACCATCCCATTCATCTCATGTATTTCGCTCCGACGAACAAGGAGGGCAAATGAGCGCACGCGCACGCAAACTCATCAACCGGCCGGAGAATATCCTTAGCGAAATGCTGGCCGGCTTTGCCGCCGCTTACAGTGATATTGTCCGTCTGACAGACGACGGGCTGATTGTCCGCGCCGAACCCAAAACCGAGGGCAAGGTGGGCTTGGTGATTGGCAATGGCAGCGGCCACGAACCGGCTATGATTGGGCTGGTTGGCAGCGGCTTGTTTGATGTCAACGTGGCTGGTGAGATTTTTACGGCGCCCGGGCCGGAACGGATTCTGGCGGGGATTAAAGCGGCTGACCGCGGGGCGGGCGTGCTGGTTTGCGTGTCCCATCATGCCGGCGATCTGCTGAATGCCGAACTGGCATTGGAACTTTGCGAAGCCGAGGGCATCGATCATGTAGAAATGGCGGTCTTGTATGATGATATCTCCAGCGCGCCCAAAGGCCAAGAAGCGGAACGGCGCGGGACAGCCGGCTTGTTTTTTGTTTGGAAGATGCTCGGCGCCTATTGTGAAAACAGCGGCGACCTGGCGCAGTGCAAGGCGATGGCGGAGAAAATCCGCGACCGCACCCGCAGCCTGGCGATGGCGCTGACATCCTGCGCCAGCCCAATCACCGGCGAAGTCATGTTCGAGATGCCGGCCGATGAGATGGAAATCGGCATGGGGCTGCATGGCGAGATGGGCATGGGGCGGCAAAAGGCGCTAAGCGCCGATGACACCATTGACCTGATGCTCCCGCCGATTCTTGAAGATTTGCCTTTTCGGGCCGGGGATGAAGTCTTGGCGCTGCTGAACAACAGCGGCAGTCTGACCTTGATGGAGTTGTTCATCTTGTACCGCCGGGCTGCCGAACAGCTGGCCAAAGTCGGCATCCGCGTCTATAAATCGTGGATTGGCCCCTACGCGACGACGCAGGAAATGGCCGGGTTTGCCTTGTCGCTTTGTCGGGTGGATGAGGAATTGAAAGCCTTGTGGGATGCGCCGGCGAACGGCGCTTATCTAAAACAGCTATGAATGAAATGACGGTTCAGGACTGGCAGGCGATGCTGCTGGCGATATCGAAGCGGATTCGCGCTCAAGCCGAGACCTTGAATCAGCTTGATTCGGCTTTGGGCGATGGCGATCATGGCAGCGGCATCAGCGCCGCCTTTGCGGCCGCCGTCCAGGGCATGGAAGCGCTTGAGCAGCCGAGCTTGAGCGATATCTGGATGATGACAGCCAGGACATTGATGAATCGCATGGGCGGGGCATCGGGCGCATTGTTCGGGACGTTTTTCCTGAAAGGGGTCGGCATGACCAAGGACAAAGACAGCCTGAACAAAGCCGACATGGACAGCATCCTACAGGCTGGTTTGGCGGGAGTCAAGCAGCGCGGCAAAGCCAAGACCGGCGACAAGACGATGGTCGATGCGCTCCAGCCGGCGGTTGAGGCTTTTTGCGCCAGCGATGCTTACGGCGCGGGCTGGCAGCGGGCGGCGCGGGCGGCCAGGCGCGGGGCTGAATCCACAACCGGCCTGTTGGCGCGGCATGGGCGGGCCAAGTTTATCGGCGAGCGGTCGCTCGGCCATCAAGATGCCGGCGCCGCGACCATTGCCTTGATTTTCGAGGCGATCCATGAGTATTGGGAGGGGAAGGCGAATGGCGAAACATAAATTGCGGCTGGGTTATATCGGCACATCCATTTCATCATATTACGCCGGCGAATACCATCAGCGCGAACGAGCCATCGCCGGCCTGGAAAAGCTGGCTGATGAACTTGATTTTCAGTTGATCGCCATCGCTGATGAAGTGATGACGGAAGAAGACTCGCGGCGGGCGGCGGCGCGGCTGCGGGACAGCGAAATTGACTTTCTGCTGCTGCAAACGGCGGCCTGCAGCATGGGCGAGCAGCTGCTGCCGCTGGTCAAGGCGGCGCCGCGGCTGGGGCTGTGGGCGACCCCTGACCCGCGGCAGGAGGGCGAAATCAAAATTCACTCGGTGGTTTCGATGAGTCATTTCGCCTCGATTTTGAAACGTTACCTCAAGCACGAAAACATCCCCTTCAAGTGGTTTTACGGCCATGTTGAAACCGAAGCCTTTCAAAGCCGCCTGGCGGTGACCGTCGGCGCCTTGACGGCGGTCAAGAATATCGAACGGTCGCGGATTGGCTGGATTGGCAATTTGTCGCCGGGGTTCAATGACATGATTTTTGATGAGCGGCTGCTGCGGAGTCGGCTGGGGATTGCGGTGCTGCCGCATGAACTGGCGGAACTGGTGCAGCGGGCGCGTGGTTATGATGCGGCGCCGGTGAGCGCGGCCGTGAATGAAATCAAATCGGCGGCAAGCGAGATACGGGTGACGGAGAACAGCGCCTTTGACCGTGTGACGCGGCTGTATCTGGCGATGCGCGACATGGCCGGCGAGTATGATTATGATGCCTTGGCGGTGCAGTGCTGGCCCAACTTCCAGTCTTATTTCAAGGTCGCGCCCTGCATGGCTTATAGCTGGCTGGGCAGCGAAGACGGCATTGCGGTATCCTGCGAGGGAGATGTGCTGGGGGCAGCCAGTATGTATTTGCTGAATCTGCTGACGGGCGCGGGCGGCTCATCGACTTTGCTTGACATGACCGCGCTTGATCCCGATACCAACGCCATGCTGATGTGGCACTGCGGCGTGTCGCCGCGGCATTTCGCCAATGATGATGGGATCAAGTGGGTGGATCATGTTACGCTGGGGCGCAAGGGCGATGATGGCCCTTATGGCGTGGCTGGCGATCAGGTCTTTGCGGCGCAGGAAACAACGGTGAGTTATATCGGGGATGATGGCAGCAGTCTGCTGGTGATGCGCGCCGATATTGTCGAGCGCCGCCAGAAAGGCTTTGATGGCACGCGGGGCTGGTTCGCCCATTTTGAACTCAACAAAAAACCGATCAGTCTGATGGACTTGATCAACACCTTGACCGTGCGCGGGCATGAGCATCATTTCGCCGTCGGTCAGGGGGATGTTACCGACGAACTGATGGAGTTCGCCGCCTGGAAGGGGATGCGCCTGATTGTGCATATTCCGCAGGCGAATTACCTGCAGCTGGAAGGCGTCAACGCCTAACTTTGGGGAAGGGACGTCCTTTTTTGGACGCATCAATTTCGTTTATTCATTTTAGTTAAAGGACAGGATATGTTTGGGAAAAGGTTAGCTATCATTTTGCTCTTGCTCATCGCCTTGTCATTAAGTCTTTTCGGGACTGTGACAGCGCAGGACGATATGGGCATGATGGACGCGCCGCCGGGATTTGACAGCTGGGATGATGTGATCGCGGCTGCCGACGGCGCTGCGGTCAACTGGTATATGTGGGGCGGGTCGGATTCGATCAACAGCTTTGTCGATACGACCTATGGAGTTCCCTTGATGGAAGAGTACAATGCCGCGCTGAATCGGGTGCCGCTGGCGGATACGGTCGATGCGGTCAACCAAGTCTTGAGTGAAGCCGAAGCTGGGGTTGGCGGCGATGACGGCACGATTGACCTGATCTGGATCAATGGCGAGAACTTCTTCACGCTCAAGCAGGCGGAACTGCTTTATGGGCCCTGGGCGGAAAGCATTCCCAACAGCGCGCTGGTGAATTGGGACAATCCGGCGCTGAACCTCGACTTTGGGCGGCCGGTGGACGGCTATGAAAGCCCGTGGTCAGGGGCGCAGTTCCACTTCATTTATGATTCGGCGCGGATGGCAGCTGATGACCTGCCGCGCAGCTATGCCGAGTTGAGCGACTGGATTGGCATGAACCCGGGTCGCTTCACTTACATTGCGCCGGGGCCGGGCGCCTTTCAGGGGACGCGCTTTGTCAAGCAGGCTTTGTTTGAGGTCAGCGGCGGTCAAAGCCAGTGGGTTGGCGAGTTTAATCAGGGATTGTATGACGAGCATGCGCCGGCGCTGTGGGAAATGCTGAACAGCTGGGAAGTGGATTTGTGGCGCGGCGGCGAAACCTATCCCGCCAATATCGGTGAACTGCATGAACTGTTTGCCAATGGCGAGGTTGATTTCACGATTACACAGCGGATTTCGGGCGCGGCGCCGGACATCGCCGCCGGTCTGATTCCACCGACCAGCCGCGCGTTTTCCTTTGATGACAATATGATTGGCGATTTCAACTACGTCGCCATTCCATTCAACGCGCCCAATAAAGCGGCCGCCTTGCTGCTGGCCGATTTGATTTTGCGCCCGGACCGTCAGGCTTTGCAGGTTGTCCCCGAAAACGGGTTCGGCTTGAGCTTTGCCATTGATGTCAGCCGGGTGGAAGACGAAGACGACTTGATGGCGCTGGAGGAAGCCGCCAGCAGTCTGGGCGAGGCGGCCGCCGATCCAGCCAGGCTGGCCGGTGCGCTGGTGTCGGATATCGCCGCCGAGTATCAGGCGCTCATCGAAACCGATTGGGAAGCCAACGTTTTGCAGAGATAGGCTGATCGAGCTAAGAGGAGTCCCCTCATCTCCCAGATTTCACCGGGAGAGAAGGGGGCTTTATTCGTAAAGGGAGAGGCTTTGCACAGCTATGACGCAGGTTGTCCTCGACAAAATCCAAAAGATGTATCCCGGCGCCGATGTCGCCGCGGTTGATGATTTTTCGCTGGCGATACCGACCGGCAAGCTGGTCGCGTTCTTAGGTCCCTCTGGCTGCGGCAAAACAACTACCTTGAAGATGATCGCCGGTTTGATTCAGCCGACCGCCGGCCGAATCCACTTTGATGGCGAAGATGTTCTGCCGATTCCAGCCGAAAAGCGCGGCGCGGTGATGGTGTTTCAGAATTATCTGCTGTTTCCTTATATGTCGGTGGGCGACAACGTGGGCTTTGGGCTTAAAATGCGCGGCGTGAAGAAGCGGATGATCGCCGAGAGAGTCCAGCAAATGCTGGAACTGGTCAAGCTGCCCGACATCGCCAAACGGCGCCCGTCTCAATTATCCGGCGGGCAGCAGCAGCGGGTGGCGCTGGCGCGGGCGCTGATCACCGAACCGCGCGTCTTGCTATTGGATGAGCCTTTGAGCAATCTGGATGCCCATCTGCGCGATGAAATGCGCGATCTCATCCTCACCATTCAGCGCAAGCTGGCTGTTACCACCGTGTTTGTAACCCACGACCAGGAAGAGGCGGTCTTGCTGGCTGACCAAATTGCTTTGATGTTTGACGGTCTGCTGCTGCAATATGCCTCCCCGGCCGAGTTTTATCAGCGTCCGATATCAGAAGCGGCGGCGCGTTTTTTTGGCGGCGTCAATTTTATACCGGCGCGGCGCGACAATGGCCGGGTGCAAACTGATGTTGGTGAATTTCATTTTGATGCCTGCCAGCGCGACCGGGCGCCCAGCGGCGCGGCTGTCCTGACCATCCGCCCCGAACAGATTCGACTGAATGCGGGCATCGCCGCCAATACCGTCAAAGGGCGCATCCGCGAGCGCATTTATGTAGGGACGTATACGCGCTACAAAATTATGCTGGGCGAGCATGAAATTGAAGCCATCCGCAGCGCCGATTTGCCAGGCGCTATCCAAGCCGGCGATGAGGTCGATGTGCATTTCCCAGCGGACAGGATTTGGATTGTCCCTGCCCCTTTCGGATAGTCAATATCACACCACTTACGTAATGAAGAAAGCAGAAGACAAGAGGATGAAGGATGACAAAAACCGCACCGTTGGCTGGATTGAAAGTAGTTGACCAAACGCAGGCGCTTGCCGGCCCTTATTGCGCCATGATTTTAGGGGATTTGGGCGCCGAGGTCATCAAAATCGAACGGCCGGGGGTTGGCGATCAATCGCGGCAGTGGGCGCCGCCCTATATTGGCGACCAAAGCTGTTATTATCTGGCGGTGAATCGCAACAAGCGCGGCATTGCCTTGAATATCCGCGCCGCCGCCGGCGCCGAGATTATGTATGAATTGGTCAAAGACGCCGATGTGTTCCTGACTAATCTAGCGACGACGGCATCCCTGCGAAGATACGGCATTGATTACGAAACCCTGCGCGGCATCAACCCCCGCTTGATTTATGCCTCCATCAGTGGTTACGGGCGCACCGGCCCGCGCGCGGGACAGCCGGGATACGACCTGGTATCACAAGCTGAATCAGGCACGATGGCGCTCACCGGCGAGGTGGACGGCGCGCCCATGCGCTTCCCGACGCCGATAGCCGACATGACCTGCGGCCTGTTCACCTTGATTGGCATTCTGTCGGCGCTGCACGTCCGTCATCGCAGCGGCGGCGGCCAATTTATTGACAGTTCGCTGCAAGAAGGGCAGATGACTTGGCTGGAGAATTACGCCGGCGAGTATTTTGCGGCCGGACAAGACCCGCCGCGGCGCGGCAACCGTCATCCCCAAGTCGTTCCCTACGAAGCGGTGCAGGGGAGTGACGGCGATTGGTTTATCTTGGGTGTTGGCTCGGATAATCTTTGGCAGGCCTTTTGCCGTCATGTCGGGCGCGGTGACCTGGCGCGGGATGAACGTTTCGCCACCAATGCCGGGCGCATTGCCTATTATGACGATCTGCTGCCGATTGTACGCGAGATCGTCCGTCATAAAAGCGCCGATGAATGGCTGTCGGAACTGCGGTCGGTCGGGATACCCTGCGGTCGGATCAACACCGTCGCCGCGGCTTTGAGCGACCCTCATGTGATTGAGCGCGGCATGATTGTTGAACTGGAGCATCCGGCGCTGGGATGGGTCAAATCACTGGCGACGCCGGTTCATCTGTCCGATACGCCGCTGGTGTATCATCGTCATCCGCCGGCATTGGGTGAACACAGCGATGAAGTGCTGTCCGAACTCGGTTACAGCCGCGAAAAAATCCGCCAGCTGCGCCAGCGGGGAGTGATCGCATGAGCCATTTGGATCGTTTTCCCCGACTTAGCCGCGAAGAATATGAATGGCTGCTGCGCCCGCCGACTGGCCCCGTCCGCTGTGTGATTGACACCGATGCCCGCAACGAAATCGACGATCAGTTCGCGCTGGCATGGGCTTTGCTGTCGGGCGAGCGGCTGAACATTGAAGCTATTTACGCCGCGCCCTATTCCTTCCTTGCCCGCGCTGCCGAACTGCGCCAGGCTAACCGCATCCGCCAAAACATCACGGCGGCAAACGCAGAAGAACTGGCGCTGCTGCGGGCTTACGCCGCCCAATTAAAGCGGCTGGAGCAATGCGGCATCGACCCTGACGACGACCGGCAAATTGACCCGCAAGGGACGCTGCTGGTCAGCCCGGCGGTTGGCATGGAATTGAGCTATCAGGAAATCCTGCGGGTCGGCGAGGTGATGGACATCGACCTTGCCGATAAGGTCTGCCGCGGCTCGACAGACTATCTTGCCAGCTATGACCAGCCGCAGCGGAACGCAGCCGTTGACCATCTGATCGAGACCGCCAAAACCGCCTCGATAGATGCGCCGCTGCATGTGGCTGTCATCGGCGCGCCTGTCAATATCGCCGCGGCTCTGCTGCTGGCGCCGGAGATCATTAGCAAAATTGTCGTGTCATGGACGGCCGGCTATCCAACCTGGGTGCAGGGCATCTCGCAGCCGTCGTTCAATATGGAGCAGTGCATCTTGTCGTCGCAGCTTTTGTTTGACAGCGGCCTGCCGCTGGTGTACTTGCCCGGCTTTCATGTCGGCGCGCAGCTGCGGCTGTCGCGTCCCGAAGTCGAAGCATGGGTCAAAGGGCGCGGCGCGCTTGGCGACTGGCTGCACTGGCTCTTTATCCATAATCCCCACTATCGGCTGCAAGGCATCGCCGATGATTTCGGGCGCAGCTGGGTCATCTGGGATTTGATTAACTTCGCCTGGCTCATCAACCCGGCTTGGGCGCCAACGGTGATGCGCGCTGCGCCTTGTTTGACCGCCGACCGTCAATGGCGGGCCGCCGACCGCCGGCGCCATCCCATCCGCGAAGGGCTGGACATCCAGCGCGATGCCATCTTCCGCGATTTCTTTCGCAAGCTGGCCGCGCGCTGATTTATATGGCAGAGGGCTGTCGCGCTTTGAAGTCGAAACAGAGGTCAAAGGGCGCGTTCGGTCTTCGTCCGCCAATGCCTCCCAGAGATCTGCTATTTCCATAAACCTAGCGCCAACGATGAGAATCACACCTGCTGCCATGAAGCCCACGAGGATAAAGATCATCGCCAGCACAGCTAACAGGCTCATGATGATCCCCCCACTACATCCACAACACTATTTGATACTAGAAAAAACCCTAGCAGGGCACCTATCACGCAGGCAACGCAAATCAGTATAAAACAAACAGAAACCACGATATTGCCGACGTCCCTAACACCATCCATGTTACATCCCTTCTGGAAAAACTAGCGATAAGTCTCGTGCCAGCCTTCGGCAAAGGTCGGCGCCTGATAAAAGTCCGTCCATGGCCGGCCGTCGCGCTTAGCGATATCCAACAGCTGCCGCAGCCGCGAAAGCGCGGCGCCGCGCAGAAAAGCCGCCCGCTCGGCGCTTCCCATCGCCACCGATTCCTTCCAGATGGCGCGGCCAGCCAAAAAGCCGCTGGCTCCGCTCTCACAGGCAACTTGCAGCTGCGGCTTGAAGCGCGCAAAATCAACCCCGGCGCTCAACAGCGCCCACGGCACAGCGCAGGCATCGCTCAAGCGCCGACAGGCTCGCCGCCATTCCGCCATATCTGAAACATACTGAATATCCACCGGGAACTCCAGCTTCAGCACATCCGCCCCCGTCCGCGACAGCCGCCGCGCCGTCTCGATAACAATATCGGGGCGCTGGCGAGCAAACTCGGGGCTGTTCTTTTCTATTCCGTCTTGAATGCTGTAGCTCATCGGTTCAAGGAAGACCGGCAAATCAAGGCGATGACAGTCGTTCACCACGTCGACGATGAAACGTTCAAGTTCGGCCGCCAAGTCCTCGCGCTGCGGGTTGTAATACACCATCAGCTTGACGGCGCATCCGCCCAGCATACGCACCTTCGCCGGCCCCCAGCCGGCAAGCAGTCGACTGCGGCGATAACTCGAATCGCCTTGATAGCCACTCTGTTCTAACGCAAGCGCCAGTCCAGCCCGCCCGCTCATCGCCATCGCCGCCGGCAACCCGTAAATCGGATCGAGCAGCACCGCGCTGGCTTCCGCCGACAAGACGCGGCTGACTTCGCTTTTGATACGCGCCAGCTGCCCATAGTCAGCCGTCGGCAGCATGCGCCGATAGCTGCCGCGCTGGTCAAATGCCAAAATGCCAAATACATCGCGGTCAGCCAAGCCGCTGGCTTTTAAGCCGCGATAACGTCCAGGAGTTAGTTCAGTTCGCATAGTTATCCTCAACTGTGGCGCTGCCGACAATATGTCTGACGATCAATTCTTCGGTGGCTTGACGGCGCGGCAGGTTGGCGACGGCGCGGCCGCGGCGCATCACCACCATGCGGTCAGCGACCGCCATCACATCCTGCAAGGTATGGCTGATCAAAATCACGGGAATGTCCTGGCGGCGCAGCGAGCGAATCAAGTCCAGCACCTTGCGCTGCTCCGGCACGCCCAAGGCCGCGGTCGGCTCGTCCATAATCACCAAACGCGCCTGCCAATACATCGCCCGCGCGATTGCCACTGCCTGCCGCTGACCGCCCGACAGATTGACCAGCTTTTGCCGCAGCGACGGTATCTTGATGTCCAGCTGATCCAATGCCTGCGCCGCTTCAGACCGCATAAAGGCATCATCGGTCACTGGAATCAAGCCGAACAGCCGTCTGGTTTTTTCCTTGCCCAAAAATACATTGGCGCCGACATCCAGGTTCTCGGCCAGCGCCAAATCCTGATAAATGGTTTCAATGCCCCGACTGCGAATATCGGCTGGGGCGTGAGCGGTGATATCGTCGCCGTTGAAGACGACCTTGCCCTGTTCAGGACGGTAGACCCCCGAAATACACTTGATGAGGGTCGATTTCCCGGCGCCGTTATCGCCAAGCAGGGCGACCACCTCGCCGGGCCAGATTTCAAAATCAACCTGATCGACAGCCGTCAGACCGCCGAAAAATTTGCTGATGCCGGCGGCGGTCAAGATGGGTTCAGACATTGGCTTGCAGCCTTTCCAAAGCATCCTGGGCTTGATTGACCAGGACGGCGATGATAATGACGACGCCGACGACGATGAACTGCCAGATCGCGTTGATGTTCAAGATGACCAAGCCGGTTTGCAGGACGGCGATAATCAAGGCGCCGACGACCGCGCCCATAATATCGCCTTCGCCGCCGAAGAGGTTGGTGCCGCCGATGACGACCGCCGCCACCGATGACAGCAGCGCGGCTTCGCCGGCCTGCGGCGCCCCGGCGGTGAAGCGGAACAGATGCAGCACCCCGGCGATGCCGGCGGTGAAGCCGCAAATGACGTAGATGATGATGAGATGACGGTCAACGTTGATGCCGGCGCGGCGGGCGGCTTCTTCACTGCCGCCAATCACATAGGTATGGCGGCCAAATTTTGTCCGCGCCAGGATAAAGGCGAATACCAAAACAACCAGCGCGGTGATGATGACTGGATAAGGCAAAAGCTGTGACACGGTTCGCAGCTGCTGCGGCGACAGATCCGGCGGCAGCGTCAGCCACTCAAAGCCGCGCTCCGGGATGTAGTACAGCAGACTGCCGTTGCCAATCATACGGAGCGACTCGCGCAGTTCGGCGGAAAGCCCCCGCACCACCTGCTGCCCGTCGGTCAGTAAAAAGGCGGCGCCGCGCACAATGCCGAACATGCCCAGGGTGGCGATGAAAGGCGGGACTTTGACGCGGGCGACCAAAACGCCGTTGATCAAGCCGGGGATGAGGGCGACCAGCAGGCCGGCGAACATGCCCGCCAGCATGGCAAAGGCGACGTCATTGCCGGCTTCTGCCAGGTCGCGCATCACGCGGGCGGTCGTCACCGAAGACAGCCCGACCGTCCAGCCAATCGACAAATCAATCCCGGCGGTGATGACCACATAGGTTTGCCCAATCGACATGAGCATAATCAGGGTGCTGGTTGTCAGGATGGAAGAGAAATTGCGAACGCTGAAAAAGCCGGTGCCGGTGAGGGAAAAATAAATGACAAGTCCAAGCAAGAATAAATAAGACCAGCTTTTGGTCAGAAATTCAATCAAGCGGGAATGGATCACCGCCTGGCGATGTGCATTGCCTGATTTTACTTTTGATGCCATAGACAAATCCTGAAATCGCACGGTCAATATCGGTGGGGCAGGCCAAAGCCTACCCCAAACTTTCGCTTAGTTGCCGGTGTAGATAAAGCGGGCGACGTCAGGGTCGTCCACATTATCGACGGTGATAACAGCATAGCCAGTCGGCACGCGGGCGGGCATGGATGTCACACCGCGCAGGTTGGCCGCCTGCGCCACCACGCCAAGATAGCCCATGTCGGCTGGCTTCTGCGCGATCACCAGCGAGACGATGCCATCATTCAAAAAGCCGATGTTCTCTTCGCTGGCATCAAACAGAGCCACCTCAATCGCGCCCTGCAAACCGGCGTTCTGAATCGCGGTGCCGGCGCCCAGTGCGCCAAAGGTGTTGGTGGCGAACATCCCGACGATTTCAGGATTAGCCTGCAAGACGGCCGCCGTTTGCTGTTGAGCCATATCGGCGCTGTTTTCGTTGTAATCGACGCGCACCACGGCCAGACCAAAATCTTCGGCGGCTTGCAGACAGCCTTCTTCGCGCTGGTCGGTCGTGCTGATGCCCGGGCGGGTGTTGGAGATGTAGATCTGCGCGCCTTCGCCCAGCTGGTCAGCCAAAGACGAGCAGGCGATGTAGCCGCCTTGAACGTTGTCCGAGCCGATGTAGGAAAGCGGGAAGGTGACTTCGCCGTCGACATAGTCGCCGTCGCCGATGAAGGTATCCACGGTCAGCACCGGGATGCCGGCCTCGTGGGCTTCCTGCAAGACTGGGATCGACTGCTCTTTGTCATTGGGCGCTGTGACCAAGGAAGCAATGTCGCCGCGCGCGATCAAAGCCTCAATGATGGGCGCCGAGACGGTCACATCGAAACGTTCAGGGTCTTGCTGAATGACATTGATGCCCAAACGGCCGGCGGCGGCGTAGACACCGCGCGACATGGTGATGTAAAAGGGATCGGGATTCACGCCCGGCACAAACGCCAGGTTATAGCTGTCATCCAGCGCCGCCTGTGGTTCGCTGGTGTTGCTGGTATAGATAAACCGCGCCACATCCGGGTCGTCCACATTGTCGGCATTGATGACGGCATAGCCGGTCGGAATCCGCGCCGGGAGGCTGGCGACGCCATCAAGGTAGGCGGTTGCCAGCGCCACGCCCAGATAGCCCATGTCAGCCGGTTTCTGCGCGATCACCAGCGAGACGATGCCATCATTCAAAAAGCCGATGTTCTCTTCGCTGGCGTCAAACAGCGCCACCTCAATCGCGCCCTGCAAACCGGCGTTCTGAATCGCGGTGCCGGCGCCCAATGCGCCAAAGGTGTTGGTGGCGAACATGCCGACAATATCAGGATTAGCCTGCAAGACAGCCGCCGTTTGCTGCTGGGCGGTGTCGGCGCTGTTTTCGTTGTAATCGACGCGGGCGACGACCAAACCGCGGTCTTCAGCCGCTTGCAGACAGCCTTCCTCGCGCTGGTCGGTGGTGCTGATGCCCGGGCGCGTGTTGGAAACATAGATCTTCGCGCCTTCGCCCAGCTTGTCCGCCAATGACGAACAGGCGATGTATCCGCCCTGAACATTGTCCGAGCCGATGTAGGAAATCGGGAAAGTGACTTCGCCGTCGGCATAGTCGCCGTCGCCGATGAAGGTATCTACCGTCAGCACCGGGATGCCGGCCTCATGCGCCTCCTGCAAGACCGGGATGGACTGCTCTTTGTCATTGGGCGCGGTGACCAAGGCGTCAATGTCGCCGCGGGCGATCAAAGCCTCAATGATGGGCGCCGAGATGGTCACATCGAAACGTTCCGGGTCCTGCTGGATGATCTCCAGCCCAAGATCAGCGGCCGCTTGGTACACGCCGGCGCTCATGGTGATGTAAAAGGGATCGGGGTTGACACCCGGAACAAAAGCAACGGTATAAGCGTCGTCTTGCGCGATGGCGCCTGGAGCGAGGCTTATCACAAACAGCGCGATGGCTAATAGAACAAGCAATTTTCTCATTGTAAATCTCCTTGTGGATGAAAATAGACTGCGAGCTTCATAAAACGTTGCCTAGCATTTTACCATAGATGTCCTTTCTCACTTGGGAACAGATTGTGCAAGAAGCATATCCAGATACGGCGCGGCGAGGCTGATTGCGCCAATAGGCGTCTGCATATCGCTGCTGGCCGCGGCCGGCCTTTCCTCTGTACTCATATCCGCCCAGCGTTTCATAGCGATTCCTCCTTGAAACAACTGTATTCGATTTTGCTTGATTCGTCAAATGTTCCTTTTTTTGTTATTTTTACCAACGTTGCGGTGGATGAAGGGTTCAGGGGATGAAGACGCTTATAGTGGTCAGCGGCGGGGATGCGCCCGGCATCAATACGGTCATCGACCGATTTACGCGGCTGGCGGCGCGAAATCAGGACGAGGTCCTTGGGGCGCAGGGCGGCTTCGCTGGTCTGCTGGCCGGTGATGTGGTTGAAATCGACCTGACCCTAACCGCCTTGCTCGCCGGGCGCGGCGGAACGTATCTTTCGTCCAGCCGCGGGCCGGCGCTCAAGGCCGCCGATGCCAAACATAAACTGGCTTCCGTCATGGCGCAGCATGGCATCGACAACCTGCTGCTGTTTGGCGGCGACGGCACTATCAGGCATATTTTGCCGCGCCTGCATCGTTGGGGGATCGCCTGCATTGCCTTGCCGACGACGATTGATAATGATGTCGCTGGAACGGATTATACCTTGGGGCATGATTCAGCCTGCAATTTCGCTTTTCAGGCTATTGAAGGCATATTGGCGACGGCCCATGCCCTGCCGGGGCGGATTTTCATGGTCGAAACGCTCGGCGGGGATACTGGTTATCTGGCTTTGGCAATCGCTTATGCCAGCGGCGCCCATGCCGTGCTGGTGCCGGAATATCCCCGTCCGCCGCTTTATCCACGGCTGAAAGCGCTGGTGGCGCAATCGGGCTATGCCCTGGTGGTTCTCTCTGAAGGAGCGCCGTCCATCCCGCAGCTGGTGAAGGCGGTTCCAGACCGGGCGGGAGCGCGTTTGCGGTATGTCAAGCTGGGGCATGCCCAGCGCGGCGCCGCCGTATCGCATCGGGATCGGCGCATCGCGCAGGATATGTCCAGAATCGCTTATCAGGCTTTGCGGGACGACGTTCGCATTGGCGCGGTGGTTTCGCGGCATGGCGCGCTGACCTTGCAGGAGGGAACGATGCCCGACGAGAAAAAATCGCCGCCGGATTATTGCCAATATGCGTTTGTCAATGGCTTATGAGCGACTATCTGGCGATTGATTTTGGCGGAACGCGCGCGCGGGCGGCCTTGTTTGATGCCGACTGTCAGATGATTCGCCGGGCTGAAACCGCCAGCAGAGTCGAAGAAGGGCAGGACCGGGCGCTTGAACGTTTGACTGCGCTGGGGCAGTCGCTCGCCGCGCCGTCCGCGAAACTTGCCGCGGTGGGCATCGCGGCGCCCGGCCCGCTGGATGCGGCGGCCGGCATCATCGTCAAGGCGGAAACCTTGCCCGGCTGGTCGAATGTTCCGATAGCGGCCATCTTGAGCCAAGCCTTCGGCCATGTTCCGGCTTATGTTCAAAATGATGGCAATCTGGGCGCTTTGGCAGAATATCACCGCGGCGCCGGTCAAGGGGCTGACCCCATGATTTACCTGACCCTAAGCACCGGCATCGGCGGCGGCGCAGTCATTGACGGCAGGCTGTTCACGGGCGCCAAATCGCTTGCCATTGAACCCGGTCACATGCGCTTGAGCCTGCCCGACGGCAGCTATCGGCGGCTGGAAGAACTGGCATCCGGCACGGCATTGGGATATTGGGCGCGCCGCAGTTTGGCAGCCGCGAAGCAGGCATCGTCGCTGCGCGGGCGAAATCGGGTTGACGGCCAGGCCGTTGGCGAAGCCGCGCTGGCCGGCGATGAACTGGCTTTGCGCGTGGTTCGCCAGGCTGGAGAATGGCTGGGGCTGGGGCTGGTCAATTTACTGCATCTCTTCAATCCGGCGGCGATTGTCATCGGCGGCAGCGTCATCAATCTAGGCGAGTTAATCCTTGAACCGGCCGACAGGATGATTCGTCAGCATCTGCTACACGATGCCTTTTACGCCGAAGGGCTTGTCCGGCCGGCGGCGCTAAAGGAAGATGTCTGCCTGGTTGGCGCCGCCCTGTACGCGCAATGGCAATATGGCCATCTTGATGATCCAAAACAGCCATAGATTCATTTTGACATGCCTAGCCGGCCGGCATCAGCACAATCGAGCCGAGCGTTTCAACCGCGCCAAATCGGTGGCAATAGACCTGCCGTTTTTGGCAATAAATGGCGGTCCAGGGCGTGATAAGTGACGGATACTGCGCCGTGACGGCAGCTAACGATGAAGCGAAGGATACGGAATGAACTTCTTTGACTCATAAAAAGCCTTTTTTTGCAAGATATTGAAACGCGCCCCACGATGCACATATCATAGGCAAAACAGCTATTGAACGCTATACTGAAATAATTGAATGTCTGGATGAGAGCAAAGGACAGGGTTTGTGATGAAGCAGGCGAGCATCAGGATTCATCTCGATGAGGTGATTGGCGAGGCGCATGACCATCTCTATGGCGCCAATCTTGAGCATATCGGACAGGCGATTTATGGCGGCATCTGGGCCGAGATGCTGCGCGGCCGCAAATTCGCCGGCTGTGATTATATGTACACCGCGCCCAGCGAAGGCTTGCATAATATCCATCCCAGCATTGGGGTTGTGGTGCCGTGGCAGGCCAAAAATCCCGATTATGAGCGGGTGCTGTATGTCCATGACAACACCACCTTTTACACTGGACGGCAGTCGCAGCGGATTACAATCCGTCAGCCTGACGGTCAAGCGCATGGCATCAAACAGGCTGGGCTGTATCTGCAAGCTGGACGTCATTATGACCTGCGGATTGTCCTCAAGGGCGAGGGACAGGCGGCGGACATTCAATTAGGCGATGAAAGCTGGCGCGTGCCGGATTTGAGCGCCGATTGGCAGACTTATCATCATGCCTTCACCCGAACGGGGGAACATCCCAAGGGCGAATTCAGCCTGACGATTGACGAGGGCACGGTCTGGATAGGCTGCGCCTCATTGATGCCAGCCGACCATGTCAAAGGCTTTCGGGCCGATGTCATTGCCGCGCTCAAAGCATGGTCACCGACGCAGCTGCGCTGGCCCGGCGGCAATTTCGCATCGGCTTATCACTGGAAAAACGGCATTGGCGACCGCGACAAACGCCCGGCTTATCTGGATCCAGCTTGGTGGCTGTGGGAATCCAACGATGTGGGGACGGATGAATTTATCGAACTGTGCCGTCTGATCGATGCCGAGCCGGCGCTTGCTGTCAATATGGGCGATGGCGCGGTCGATGAAGCCCGGGACTGGGTCGAGTATTGCAATGGGGACGCCGCCACAGCTTATGGCGCGCGGCGGCTGGAGAATGGCTGTTCCGAACCGCATCAGGTCAAACTGTGGTTTGTTGGCAACGAACAGTTCGGCAACTGGCAGGTGGGGCATGTGGATGCCGAAACCTATGCCCGCCGTTATCTTGAATTTGCCCGCGCCATGCGTCAGGTGGACGAGGGCTTGACATTGATTGGAGTCGGGGCGCCGGCGAATCTGTATGGACATTGGAACGAGCAGGTATTAAAAATCGCATCCGCCGAAATGGATCAATTCAGCCTGCATTATTATTCGCTTCGCACCGAAAAAATGGAGCGGACGCCAGCCCCTGAACTGCTGTATCTGCCCAAAATCGCCGCCTGGCATGAGGTGGCCGGGATGCTGGACGCTACCCTGGCCGTCGTGGATGAATTTTCGGTTAAGCCGATGCCGGTCGCCTTTGACGAATGGAACACTTACGTCGGCGCCAAAGCCCCGGATTATATTGAAGACTACAATCTGGCTGATGCGCTCTATGCCGCGTCGGTGATGAACCTCTGCATTCAACGGGCGGATCGAATCAAGTACAGCGCCATTTATCATCTGGTGAATGTCATGGGCTGTTATGTCACCGCGCCCTTGTACCATTGGCAGGCGGTCAATCTGGGTCGCGGCGGCGGCTGGGTGCCGATGTCCATTGGCGACAGTCCAGCCGCGCCGGCCCTCATCAAAATGCCGGCGACCCTGGTCTTGGAATTGATGACCCGATATCGCGGTCAGTATGCTGTTCAATGCGAGGTTGAATGCGAGACCTTTGCCAGCCCGGCCGCCGGGAATATGCCCGGATTTGAAGCGGTTCCGCTGGTGAATGCCGCCGCGACTTGGGATGCCGAGCGGCAGACAGTGTATGTTTCGGTGGTGAACTGCTGCGTTGATGAGCCGACGCGCATTCGGCTGGCCGGCTTTGAACACGCCGCCGAAATCGAAATGCACACGGTGTCGGGCGCGAGTCCTTTGACGACCAATACCTTTGATGCCCCTGATGCGATTCAAATCCAGCATGAACAGGCGCCGGCCGACCAGTTGACGCTGCCGCGCCACAGCTATGCCATGCTGGCGCTGCGCCTGACGGATCATGATCTTTGACGCTGCCATGATCGGCAGAGACCGGCGGCGATTGAACTGGCGGATTAAGTGATGGAATAATCAAGAGGTTTTTGTATAATCGCGCCGTTGATGAAAAGGGCTGCCAAAATTGCGTTTAGCTGGGAAAGGATTACCGTGCGATATTTTATAATTCTGGCGCTGGGCTTATTGCTGATGACCGGCTGCGCTTCGCCGGCGACCTTCGGCGATGCCATTACCGAAGGCGAGCCAACGCCCATCCCAACCCCGATTGTCCCCCAAAAACCCGTGTATCAGGTCGAGCGCGGCACGATTGTCTATGAACGCCGTTTTTTCGGGCGGATTGCGCCGGTGGTCACTTCAGAGATTGGATTCGAGATTGACGGGCGCGTTCTGGAAACCTTGGTCGCCCCGGGCGATGCGGTCACCGAAGGCGATGTCCTGGCGCGGCTGAATACATCGGCATGGGAAGCCGAATTGTTCGCCGCCGAAGAAGACCTGGCGATTGCCCAGTCCATCTTTGACAGCGCCGACAGTCAGGTGCGCTTTGACAGCCAGCGGGCGCAGCTGAATCTTGATATGGCGCAGCTGCGGCTGGATTATGCCATTGCCCAGGCGGCGAATCCACCGAGCGGCGACGATGAACTCAACATCAGCCTCCGCAGCATTGAGCGCGGTCTGGCGCAGGTGGCCATCGACGAATTAACCGAAGGCGTTGACCCGCAGCTGCGCTTTGATGTGACGCGGGCGCAAAAACGGGTTGACGAAATCAAGGCGACCATCGCCAAAGCCGAGTTGAAGGCGTCTATGTCCGGGCATGTCATTTACTTTTCGCCAGACCCGGGCGAGCCGATAACCGCCTTTGAACCGATTGCAGTCCTTGCCGACCTGTCGCTGCTGGAAATCACCGATGAAATGAATCCCGATGATCTGGCTGAACTGACCGCGGGGATGCCGGCGATCATTCAACGCGCCAGTATTCCCGGCGAGGTCTATGCTGGCGCGATTGCCCGCTTGCCCGCGCCTTATGGCTTGGGGCCTGACGAGCTTGTCCATGTCGAATTCGAGACCCAGCCGCCGCCGGAAGAATTCAAGGTCGGAGATCGGATGTCTTACACTGTGACCATTGAAGAGCGCCGGGACGCGCTGTGGCTGCCTTCATCAGCCATACGTCAGTTTAGCGGCCGCGATTTCGTCGTCGTTCAGCATGACAGCGTACAGCGGCGGGTTGATGTGCGGCTGGGACTGGAAGGCAGGGAGCGGGTCGAAATCCTTGAAGGCCTTGAAGAGAATCAAACGGTGATTGGTCCATGAAGCGGCAGATTTTGCGGATTCAGGCCATTTTCATGGTTGCCGTCCAGCGTTTGCTGGCGCAGCGCCTGCTTTCGCTGGCGACCATGATTGGGCTGACCGTCGCGGTGGCGCTTGTTTTGACTATACCGGTGTATGCCGAGTCGGTGGCTTTTCGCATTCTGACCGAGCGCCTCAGCGAAGGCCCTGACCGGATTAACCGCCCGCCTTTTTCCTTTATGTTCAGTTATATCGGCTCCTGGAACGAGCCGGTGAATTGGGAAGACATCACCGAATTGGACCGCTTTCTGCGCCAGCGGGGCGGCGCCGAGCTTGGCTTGAACACGACTATGTTTGTGCGCCATCTGGAAACGCAGAACTTCCGCCTGTATCCCGCCGGCGAAGCCAATTACCGCGATGAAAGCCGTTCAATGGATTATGTCAGCTTTGGCGCGACCGAAGACATTGCCGAGCAGATCGAATTGGTGGAAGGTCATTATCCGACGCCGGCGGATCCAGCCGCCGACAGCGTCGTCGAGGTGATGATTCACGAAAATTTCGCCTCTGAATTCGGGATTCAAAGCGGCGAAATGTATATCGGCTATAATTGGCGGCTGGAGCCGGACGATGCGATGCAAATCACCGACATCCGCGTTGCCGGCATCTGGCGCCCCCGTGACGAATACGCCCCTTATTGGTTCTATCGCCCGAATGTCTTTGAAGATATTCTGCTGGTCAATGAAGCGACATACCGCAATCGCCTTAGCCCGCATACCCATGCCGAAATCAACCTCGCCGTCTGGTATCTGGTCACCGATGGCAGCGGCGTCAATACCAGCCGCGTGGATGAATTGATCGCCCGCCATAATGAGACCGAAAAAACCGCCGATCAATATCTGCCCGGCGCCTATATTCAAGCCTCCCCGGTCGAAGAGCTGCGCCCTTATCAGCGCATTGTAACCGTCTTGACGCTGACTTTGACGGTCTTCAGCATTCCGATTGTGGCTTTGCTGTTTGTCTTCCTGATTATGCTGGTGGGTTTGGTCGTGGACGGACAGCGAAATGAGACGGCCGTGATGCGGAGCCGCGGCGCCTCGCCCTTTCAGGTGGTCGGCCTGACGATGGTGGAGGGCATCATCATGGGCGCGGCCGCCTTGGTCATCGGCGCGGTTCTGGCGGCCGCCTTTACGCAGCTGATTGGGACGACGCGCAGTTTCATGGATTTCCGCTGGGGCGACAGCTTTATCGTTTCCTTCCCGCCGACCATTGGCGCGACGGCCGCCTTGGCTTTGCTGTTCACTGTCCTTATCCGCGTGGCGCCGACGATTGGCGCCGCCCGCCATACCATCATCAGTTACAAAATGGATAAATCGCGCCTGCTGGTCCGCCCCTGGTGGCAGCGCTTGGGCTTTGATATGCTGCTGCTGGCGGTCATCGGCTATTTTTATTATCAGATTGTCCAGCAGGGCGGGCTGATTAATATCGAAGGCGGCGCATCCAACATTGACGAGGCTTATAATCAGCCCTTTGTCTTTTTACTGCCGCCGCTGACGATTTTCGCCATGACACTGTTTATCCTGCGGCTTCTGCCGCCTATCCTGCGGGTCATGGCTTGGCTGATTCAATGGACGAACAGCGTCGGTCTGCTGATTGTCACGCGCCAGTTGGAACGTTCGCCCGGCGCCTATTACCTGCCCCTGATTCTGCTGGTAACAACCATCAGTCTCGGCATTTACACCGCCTCATTCGCCCGAACCATTGACCGCTATCTGTACGAACAGCAGTTTTATCGGATAGCGGCGGATGTGTCGGTGCGGGTCTTCAGCCAAAGCGGCGGCGGCTTCCCCGGCGCTGGCGGCCCCGGCGGTGGCAGCGATGCGCCGCCGGCGTATATGCACATTTCCGAGTTCACCTCCATGCCCTATATCACGAATGCCACCCGCCTTGGCGAATACAGCGCCACCGCGCGGCTGACTTCCGGCAGCGTCGATGGCGTGTTTATCGGCGTCGATAGAGCCGAATTGGGGCCGGTGATCTTCTGGCGGCCTGATTTTGCGCCGATTCGATTGGGCTATCTGACCAATGCGCTGGCGGCGCAGGCCGATGCGGCGCTGGTGTCGCGGGAGTTCATCGAAAACCGCGGGCTGGAAATCGGTGACCTGCTGGAATTGGACGTCCGCAGCGCCGGCGACGTCTTCAAAATCAACCTGCAAATCGCCGGCGTGCTGGATTATTTCCCGCGCTGGTATCCAGAAGATGACGGCGCGCTCTTTGTCGGCAATCTCGATTATCTGTTTGAGCAGGCGCAGCTGGAACTGGCGCACCGCGTCGTTGCGCGGATTACACCTGAATTCAACCCGCGCCAGTTCACGCGGACGCTGGTGTCGCGCGGGGCGGCCGGCGTCTTGGTTGACGAGCCGATTTCACGGATTGAACGCGAACAGGCGCGCCCAGAACGGCAGGGCTTGTTTGGCCTGCTGTCGATAGGCTTTATCGCGTCATCGCTGGCGACGATGATCGGCTTCCTGCTGTATACCCTCTTTTCGTATCAACGGCGTTATGTCGAGCTTGGGATCCTGCGGGCGATTGGATTGTCACAGCCGTCGATGATGGTCTCGGTGGCTTGGGAACTCGGCTTGCTGATCTTGACCGGCTTGATGCTGGGGGTTGGCATTGGGCTGCTGGTCAGCGCGCTTTACATCCCCTTTATGCAGTTTGCGAGCAGCCTGGAAGGGGTTGTCCCGCCCTATGTGGTCACCATGGCCTGGACAGAAATCGCCCAGATTGTCGCCTTGTTTGTCGCTGCCTTCTTGGTCATCATGGTCATTTTGCTGGTCATCCTGCGTCGGATGCGGATCTTCCAGGCGGTCAAGTTAGGAGAATCGCTTTGATGAGCGGATTTATCATCTGCGACAGTCTGGTCAAGATTTTCAAGGTGTCCGACATTGAGGTGCTGGCGCTGCAAGGGCTTGACCTGACCGTCAAGCAAGGCGAACTCGTTGGCATAGTCGGGGCGAGCGGCAGCGGCAAAACCACCCTGATGAATGTGCTGGGCGGGCTGGTGCGCCCGTCGGCCGGTCAGGTGATCGTCAATGGGCGAAATCTGCTTCAAATGCGCCCGCGCCAGCTGACAGCCTATCGACAAGAGGAAGTTGGTTTTGTCTGGCAGCAGGGGAGCCGCAACCTGATTCCCTATCTCTCGGCGCTGGATAACATCAAGCTGCCGATGACGCTGGCGGGCCGCATGGACCGGCGGGCGCGGGCGCGGATGCTGATGGATACGGTCGGCCTGGCAGCGCGCTTTGACCACAAGCCGCCGCAGCTTTCCGGCGGCGAACAGCAGCGGGTGGCGATTGCCGTTGCCCTGGCGAACGAACCCCAACTGCTGCTGGCCGACGAACCCACCGGCGAACTCGATTCCGTCACCTCCGACCAGGTTTATGATTTGTTCCAGCGCTTGAATCGGGAATTGGGCCTGACCATCTGCATCGTCAGCCATGACCCGCTGATCGCGCGCCATGTTGGGCGGGTTGTCGCCATCCGCGATGGAAAGCTCGCCAGCGAAACCGTACGGCGGCGTCAAAACGGCGCCGCCAATGCCGAAACGATGTCGCAGATGGATCAGTTTGAGGAATTGATTGTGCTGGATTCAGCCGGCCGTTTGCAGATTCCCAAATCTTATCGCGAAGAGCTGGCAATCAAGAATCGGGTTGAAATGGAAGTGACGGACGAGGGCTTGCTGATTCGGCCGGCGCAGAACCTTGAAGAAACCTCATCCACGCTGGAAGTTCAGATTGAAAGTGACATTCGGCTGGAGCGGAAGGCGCGCGGCGATCAGGGCAGTCCCCGCCGCCGGCTCCTTTCCCGATTCAGACGGCGGTTTCGTCCGCCGGCGGAGCGTGAAAGCGGGAATAAACAATGAGCCATGAAATGGCGATTTCGGCGCAGGACGTCGAGCGCGTCTATCGGTCAGATTCGGGCGATGTCCAGGCTTTGAAGCGCGTCTCTTTTCAGATGCGGCCGGGACAGTTTGTCGCCCTGCGCGGGCGGTCGGGCAGCGGCAAGACCACCCTGCTGAATTGTTTGGGCGGGCTGGACAACCCGACCGGCGGCGCCATCCGCATCCACGGCGTGGATATATCGTCGATGGACGAAGCGCAGCGAACTCGCTGGCGGCGCGAACAAATTGGCTTTGTCTTTCAGCAGATGGGTTTGCTGTCCAGCTTCTCGGCTTATGAGAACCTGGATGTGATGGCGCGGCTGGGGGGAGTGCCGCGCCGCCAGCGCCGCCGCCGCATCCTTGACAGCTTGGAGCGGGTAGGCTTGCTGGATTATTTTGAGCATCGGCCGTATGAGATGTCGGGCGGCCAGCAGCAGCGGATTGCGATTGCCCGCGCCCTGGTCACGGCGCCGCGCTTGATTCTCGCCGACGAGCCGACCAGCGAACTCGACAGCGAAACGACCCGCGGTGTATTGACGATATTACAAGAGTTTGCGCGCCAGAAAGGGGTATCTATTTTGCTGTCCAGCCATGACCCGATTGCCGATGAGTATGTTGACCGCATCATCTATCTGCGCGATGGTCAAATCGCCGCCGCCAGCTAGGCGCTTAGGGTGTCCTTGAAAATGCCGCCGTCAGTTGCGCCGCGGCAATAACCAGATGATGACCAAGGACAATGCGCTAAAACCAGTCAAGCCGATGAGCATGGGGGCGTAAGAATGGAAAAGGTCAAAAATCACACCGGCGGCGAAAGGCGCGCTGGTGCGGGCTATGGTTAGAACAAGCGCCATCGCGCTGCTGATGCGCCCGTAAAAGCCGCTGCCATAAGCGTCGGCGACCATCAGAGGCCGGGTGAGGGTATGCGTTCCAACTGCCATGCCGAACAGGATAATAAACAGGGCAATCCAAAGCGGCGCGCTGCCAAACAGCAAAATCGTCATGGACAAGGTGAGCAGAATGAATACGCCTATCACCATCGTCCTGACCGAAAATCGAGTTTCAATCGGCGCGAAGATCATTCGGCCGATGACCTGCATGATGCCGATGGAGCCGCTGGCCAAAGCGGCGGCGCTGGGGTGGATGCCGATGCTGATGAGCAGAGGGATGAAGTGAACCCGCGCCGCCGAGATGCACACGGTGGACAGGGCGAAGGCTAAGGTCATCATCCAGAAAAAGCGCGAGCGCAGCGCCGCCGGCAGGCTGATGGACACAGCCTGTTTTTTTGCCGGCGCGCTGGATTCGCCATCGGGCAGCAGTCCTAAATCCGAGGGCCGGCGGCGCAAAATCAATAGATGCAGCGGAATGGTGATGATGCCCAGCAGGATGCCGAGCATGAAAACCGCCTGACGCCAGCCAAAGGCAGCCAAGAGCGCATCGGACAGGGGGATAAAAATCGTGCTGGCAAAGCCGGCGGTGAAGGTCACAATCGCCATCGCCGTACCGCGCCTGTGAATGAACCAAGTCGCAATCACTGTGAAGGCCGGTTCATAGAGGACAGCGGCGCCGCAGCATCCCATGAGCGTCATAATCAGCGCAAACTCCGGCCGGCTGTTCACCTGCGACCACATCAAAACCAGCAGCGTGGCGCCAATGGATCCGAGCGTCATCAGCAGGCGCGAGCCGCGCTTGTCCAGCCACCAGCCGACCGGGAATGCCATCAGGCCGGTCATCAGCAGAAATAAGGAAAATGCGCCCGAAAGCTCGCCGCGCGACCATCCCAGATCGGTTTCCATCGGCGCGATGAAGACCGTAAAGGCGTAATAGATGACACCAAAGGAGACGGTTTCGGTAATGGCGAATGCAATCGCAATATACCAGCCATAATAAAACGGTTTGCGCTTGGGGATGCGAATCATAACAGCCTGTCCTTGCGAAGCTCATCAAAAGTCTACTCGAATGCGCGGCGGCTGTCGATGAGACAAGGTGATATTTCAATATGGGGACAGTTCACAGGTTGAGCAGGGCGCCTTGCCGCTTGCGGCCATAGGTCGGCAGGTCCAGCGGCGCATTGGCCAGCAGATTCTCGATGCTGTAGCCCTGAATGACGGGATAGCTGCCGAATAAATCGTCGAAGGTATCGCGGCTGCGCTGATTTTCCACTGTTCGCATATACCGCTCAAAGCAGACCAGCACGCCGGCCGTCACACCGAGTCGGTCGACCGTTTCGCGCAGAGCCCGCACCGCGTCCGGGCTGACGCGGCCGCCCTTGACCTGCACAATGGCATATTCGGCCTTGGCGACTTTCTTAGGGACCAGGCGATAAAACTTGAGCAGGCCATCAACGCCGCCGTCGGCGCCGCGCGTGCCGGGGTCGTGGAACATCCCCTCGGCGCCGATGAAGCCGCAGACCCATTTTTCGAACTCGAACTTGTCGCGTTCGGCCAGCGCGCGGGCATCGTCAATCGTTTCGGGGATGCCGCGGATAACGATGTCCGCCTTGGTCAGCTGCGGGAAATTATCGTCCAGCCGTTCGCGTATCAGGCCAGCGGCGAAGGGCGAAATATCGATGCCGATCCAGCGCCGCCCCAGCGATTCGGCGGCGTGAACCGTCGTGCCGCAGCCGCAGAAGGGATCGAGTACCATGTCGCCGGGATTGGATGAGGCTTTGATGATTCGTTCTAAGAGGGCGAGTGGCTTTTGCGTCGGATAGCCGAGACGTTCTTTGCCTCTAGCGCTTGGTATATCAACCCAAACATCTTGAATTGGCACGCCTTTAGCATCATCCAGATATTTTTTGTATTGGAATGGACTTCCTTCCTTTGCCTGATAAAGCAGACCTTGCTCATACATGCTTTCCATACGTTCAGGCTTAAACCGCCAAGCTCGCACAACGCCCTTAAACTCATAGGGCTTGTTTCCCCCGCTTCATTTGTGCAAGGCAATAATCTGTAACGCCCTCTTTCGTCGCGCTTGTTATACAGCTTTCTAAGATACTCTTCATCGTATGGCAGGTATTGAATGCGATAGCGGCTTTTGGGAGAAACGCCATACCATAAGATTACATCGTGAATCCTACCCATGTGCTTAGTTGCCAGATTATGTGTATCTTGACGACGCTGCCACACAATTTCATTCCTAAAATTCTTCTTCCCAAACACACTATCCATCAAAAGTTTCAAATAATGTCCCGCGGTCGGGTCGCAGTGCAGATAAATGCTGCCCGTCTTTTTCAACAGGCGGCGCATGGCCAGCAGACGAAGTGACATATTGATGAGATAGGCGGCCAGGCTGGGTTTTTTGCCGCGCCGGCCACTCCGCGCCCCCTCGACTTCCTGGGCGAACTTGACGATGGCCGCCAATGAGCGGGTGCGCGGGTCAGCTTCCATTTTCGCCAGCCGCCCATTGTCATCGGCCGTCCATTCCCACGTATCCTTGAAAGCCTCGACGGGTTTCAGGCTTTTGTCGCGGCCTTTGAAGGGCAGATTGTAATTGCTGTTGGAATTGAAAGGCGGGTCCAGATAAATCAGGTCGATAGATTCGCTTGGCAGTTCTTCCTCGCCCTTGAGGACGTCCAGGCAGTCGGCGGCATACAAAATTCGGTTCATAGCCAAGCATCCCCGCAAAGCAAACGAATCAACATTCTATCTCATACGCTAGCATAGGATTGGGATTCCTGCAAGCTGTTTTAGCGTGTCTGCCCAACTTTCCCTTCGTCAATTTCGCAAAAGCGGTTATACTGGTATTACTGATGCAGTCAGCGAGGAGGCTTGCAATGGAACACCGCGGTTTTGGCGGCAGCGACTTGTCCTGTTCGGCGCTTGGCTTCGGCGCTTGGGCGATGGGGACGACTCAATATGGCGAAATTGATATTGAGGCCGCCGTGCGGGCGGTGCAGATGGCTGTCGATCATGGCATCACCCTCTTTGATACCGCCGAAGCCTATGGGCCTTTTACCTCGGAAGAACTGCTGGCGCGCGGTTTGGGCAGTCGGCGCCAGGACGTCGCCCTTGTTACCAAAGTCGGCCTTGTTTATCACGACAGCCCGACCATTCGCGGGGATGCGGCCATCATCGGCCGAGATGCCTCGTCCGCCAACATCACTGAACATACCGAAGCCTGCCTGCGGCGGCTCGACACCGACTACATCGACTTGATGCTGATTCATTGGCCTGACCACAAGACGCCGCATGAAGAGACGGTCGCCGGGCTGGAAGCCTTGAAAGCCGCCGGCAAAATTCGGTATTACGGCGTCTCAAATTACACCGTTCCGATGATGGCTGAATGCCAGAAACACGGGCATCTGACAGCCAATCAGGTCGGCTACCATCTCTTTGACCGGCGCATGGAAGCGGCGGTATTGCCTTATTGCCTGGAGCAGGGGATTGGCTTTATGGCTTATGGCAGTCTGGGCTTCGGTCTGCTTAGCGGGGCTTTGAAGCCCGAAACCCGCTTTGTCGATTGGGATTGGCGCAGTTCGGGCGATGCCTTTGGTTTGCCCTTGTTCAGGCGCGAAAATTTCCTCAAGGCTTTGCGCGTGGTTGAACGGCTCAAAGCCTTGGCGGCTGATTATAACAAATCGGTCGCGCAGCTGGCGATTGCCTGGCTGCTTGGCCAGCCGGCGGTGACGGTGGCGCTGGTGGGTATCCGTAACGAACGCGAACTCCAAGAAAACATCGCCGCCGCCGACTGGCGCTTGACGGATGCCGACTGCGCCGAGATTGACCGCATCTTTACTGAAGAAGACGCGCCAACCTATAGAGATGCCGAGCAGGCCACCTGAATTCATCGCCGTTTTGGTCTGCTGCGGTGTAATGACATGGCGGGATAGCGGGGGAATCCTTTTGTGTTAACATGCCTGCATATCAGTGATACGCATATCAGCGCCGACCCGGATTATCATTTGCATGAGATGCACCAGGCGGCGCATCATCCCAACCGCGGCGTCGAATTCCTGTTGCAGGCCATACGGCGGCTTCCCTTTGATATCGACTTCATCCTGCATACCGGCGATGTCTGCGCCGACCCGCAAGAAGCGGATTATCATCTTGCCCGCAAGCTGCTGCTAAAGTTGGATCATCCGGTGTATCTTTTGCCGGGAAATCACGATTCAGCCGACTTGATGGGCAGCATTTTGCAAGATGGCCAGCGTTTGCGCGTCTTGCGCGATGATCATACAGTTGTGAAGGGGCATCATCTGCTGACTCTGGACAGCAATCAGTCTGATGACCGCCACGCGCCTTCATTACGCGAAGAGCAGATCGAATGGTTTGGCGATGCCTTGAGGAAAACCCGCGGCCAGCCGGTGATGGTCGCCGTGCATCATCCCCTGCTGCCCAGCGGCATCGATTGGGTTGACCATAAAATGCGCGTGCAGAACGGCGAGCGAATCCAAGCTATCCTGACTGAATACGCCGACAGCCTTGGCGGCGTTTTTCATGGCCATCTTCATCAGCCCATGACCAGCTATGCCGAAGGCGTTCTTTACAGCGGCGCCGCCTCGGCCTGGTACAGCCTGCAAGCCTATCCAGGACTTGAACGGGAAAAAGCCGACCTGGTGATGAGGGGTGGATTCAGCCTGGCGGTCATCTATGAAAAGCGAACGTTTATTCGGCGCCATGCTTTGCCACCCTTGACCTCCTGAACCCTGAATCTGCCGTTTTGCCCTCAAATGCGCTAGTGCACATTGTGAATCCAAGTTATAATTTTGAGTAAAGCAAGTTATAATGCGGGTTAAATCGCAAAATAACATCGCTTAATCAATATCTGCAATCAACAAGGAGGATTTAATGCGAATTTCAATGACTGTCAACGGGGTTGTGCATGAAGGTGATGTCGATCCTCGTACCCTATTAGTCCATTTTTTGCGTGAATCGCTGGATTTGACCGGCACAAAAATCGGCTGCGACACCAGCCAATGCGGCGCCTGCACGGTTCATCTCGATGGCAAAGCGCTCAAATCCTGCACGCTGCTGGCTGTTCAGGCCGATGGAGCCGATGTGACAACGATAGAGGGTTTGGCAATCGCGGGTGAGCATCACCCGATGCAAACATCGTTTTGGGAAAACCACGGACTGCAATGTGGTTACTGCACGCCTGGCATGATTATGGCGGCAGCCGCATTTGTCAATGACCACCCGGGAGCCGCCGAAGCGGAGATCCGGCACAGCCTGGAAGGGAATATCTGTCGCTGCACCGGCTATCACAATATCGTGAAAGCTGTCAAGCAAGTCGCTGATGCCGCAGGAGGTGACTAAATGAGCGCCCGAATTTTTGGTTCTGGCATCAAACGGCGCGAAGACCCGCGTTTGATTACCGGCGAAGCCAAATATACCGATGACATCAAACTGCCCGGTCTGCTCCACATGGCCGTCGTCCGCAGCCCTTATGCCCATGCTAAGATCATCAGCATTGACACCTCGGCCGCCGCCGCGATGGCCGGCGTGCTGGCGGTGTTCACCGGCGAGGATATTGACCTGGCGCCGATTCCGACCGCCTGGCTGATTCCGGACAGCGAGCTTAAAACCCCGGAGCATCCGGCGCTGGCAAAGGAGCGGGTCCGCTATGTTGGCGATGGCGTCGCCATGGTCCTGGCGGAAGATCGCTATCTGGCGCAGGATGCCGCCGATGCCGTTGTGGTGGATTATGAGGAACTGCCGGCCGTCATTGACCCCGAAAAAGCGGCGCAGGCCGGGGCGCCGCAATTATTTGACGACGTCGAAAACAACATCGCCTTTCGCTGGGTGATGGGCGACAAGGATGCCAGCGATGCCGTCTTTGACAGCGCCGATGTAATCGTGTCGGATACGATTGTCCAGCAGCGTTTGCTGCCGACTGCCATGGAGCCCCGTTCGGCTATGGCACAGTATAACCCCGCCACCCAGGAACTCACGCTTTGGTGCACTTCACAGAATCCACATATCCATCGCTTTATCATCAGCGCGGTCACCGGGCTGGCAGAAAACAAAGTTCGGGTGATTGCGCCCGAAGTCGGCGGCGGATTCGGCAGCAAGATTCCCTGTTATCCCGATGAGGCGCTGGTGTCATGGGCGGCGGTCAAAATGAATCGTCCGGTCAAATGGACCGAAACGCGGTCAGAGAATTATCTCATCACCATTCACGGGCGCGATCATATCCAGCACGCCCAAATGGCGGCCGACCGGGACGGCAAGATCCTCGGCGTCCGCGCGACCGTCTATGCCGGCATGGGCGGCTACCTCTCAACGGCCGCGCCTGGCATCCCGACTATCCTGCATGGCTTGCTGTACGTGGGCCCTTATACCATACCCAGCGCTTACTGCGAATCCATTGGCGTGATGACCAATGCCACCCCAACCGATGCTTACCGCGGCGCCGGGCGCCCCGAAGCGACCTTCCTGCTGGAGCGGATGGTGGATATGGTCGCCAAGGAACTGGATATGGATCCGGTCAAGCTGCGGCGCCAAAATCTGATTCCGAAGTTTGACGATGGATACGAAGTCGCCACCAGCCTCATCTATGACAGCGGCGACTATCCGGCCGCCTTTGAAAAAGCGCTCGGCATCGCTGGTTATGAAGCCTTCCGCGAAGCGCAGGCGCAAGCCCGCGAAAACGGACGTTATCTCGGCATTGGCGTGACCGCCTACACCGAAATGTGCGGTTTGGGTCCAAGCCAGGTTGCCGGGGCGGTTGGCTTTCAGGGCGGTCTTTGGGAAAGCGCGATTGTCCGCGTGACGCCCACCGGCAAAGTGCAGGCGATGATTGGCGCTTCGCCGCATGGTCAAGGCTCGGAAACGACCCTGGCGCAAATCATTGGCGACGAGCTTGGCTTTCCGGTTGACGATATCGAGATCATTCATGGCGATACCAATGAGACGCCGATGGGGTGGGGCACCTATGGCAGCCGCACCACTCCCGTGACCGGGGCCGCGCTGGCAAAAGCCGCGCGCAAGCTCAAGGACAAAGCCAGAACCCTCGCCGCTCATCTGATGGAAGCCGCCGTTGAAGACATCGAATATGAAGATGGCAAATTCGCGGTAAAAGGCTCGCCTGACAAGTTCCAAACGATTCAGGATGTGGCGCTGATGGCGACCCTCGCCTGGAATATGCCCGAAGGCATGGACCCGGGCTTTGAGGAATCCCAATTCTATGACCCGCCTAACTTTGTTTATCCCTTCGGTACGCATATCGCCATTGTCGAAGTCGATGCGGATACCGGCGACATTGATTTGCAGCGTTATATCGCCGTCGATGACTGCGGGCCGCAGATTAACCCGCAGATTGTGCAGGGGCAGATTCACGGCGGGGTGGCGCAAGGCGTGGCTCAAGCGCTTTGCGAAGGGGTTGTTTATGATGAAAACGGACAGTTACTGACCGGCTCGATGATGGATTACACCATGCCGCGCGCCGATATGTTTCCGAACTTTGAACTTGATGAAACCGTAACCCCGTCGCCGCACCATCCGATTGGTGTCAAAGGCGTCGGCGAAACCGGAACCATCGCCAGCACGCCGACCGTCTACAACGCGGTGCTGGATGCGCTGGCGCCCTTCGGCGTCGGCAAAATTGACATGCCGCTGACCGCATTCAAGGTCTGGGATGCGATACAGCAATCTAATGCGAATGGAGGAGGTGCCTAGAATGTGGCCCAACAATTTTGAATATGAACGGGCAGAAACCGTTGAACACGCGCTGGAGTTGATTGAGGATGAAGGCAAGTTTATCGCCGGCGGTCACAGCCTGCTGCCAGTGATGAAACTGCGCCTTTCGGCTCCGGAGCAGCTGGTCGATATTGGCCGGATTGCGGCATTGAAGGGGATCTCGGCAGATGGCTCGCTGACGATTGGCGCCACCGTCACCCATGCTGAAATCGCGGCTTCGCCCGATGTTCAGTCGATGTGCGCCGCTCTGGCGAGCGCCGCCGGACAGATCGGCGATCCGCCGGTACGCAACTTCGGCACTTTGGGCGGCAATATCGCTCATGCCGACCCGGCTTCCGACCCGCCGACGGTGCTGATGGCGGCCGGCGCGGTCATTAATATCCACGGGACAGATGGCGCGCGTTCGGTGAGCGCCGAAGATTTCTTTGTCGATCTTTTTGAAACCGCGCTGGAAGAAGGGGAACTCATCACCAGCGTGACCCTCCCCGACTTGAGCGGACACAGGACGGCTTATGCCAAGTTCCCGCATCCAGCCTCCCGTTATGCGATTGTGGGGGTCGGCGTCGTCTTGGAAATGGATGGCGATACTTGCGTCAGCGCCAGCGTCGCTGTTGGCGGCGCGACGGTCAAAGCGGTCAAATGCGCCGGCGCCGAAGCCGCGCTGACGGGCTCTAGCCTGAATGATGATGCGCTTGATGCCGCCGCCGCCGCCGTAAAATCCGATATTGATGAGTGGCTGGCGGGCGATATTGCCTATCCCGAGTCGTATCGGCAGCAGATGGCCGCCGTTTATCTCAAACGGGCGGTGAAAGCGGCGCTGGCATAAGCTGCCTCTGCCTTCAATGATGTGCAATACGGGTGGGCGTTGCGGCTCGCCCGTTTTGCTTTTGCGGCTGCCCAAATTGAAATGCGCGCCTTTGCCAAGCCGGGGGAAATGGGATATATTCGGTATATTCGGTTTGGAAGCCTTATGAAGGGCTTGCCTGTTTTATTGATGAAAGCCAAAAGGGTATAAGCAATGTCTGAAAAGACTGAAAGCGGTTCATCGGGTTGTCTGGCGCGCATGTTCAGGTGGTTTTTGCTTGTCATTTTAATCGCTGCCGCTGCCGTTGTCGGGGCAAACTTTGAACCTTTGGCCGATTTCATCACCCAACAGGTTGCATTGCTGACCAATTCAAGACTGCCTGATTCGAGTTCGCGGCTGGCGTTCTCGCTCACCGCGCCAAGAGATTTGGTCATCGCTTTTGACGAAGAAACCAAAGGCGCAGATTTGCGGTGGAGCGAATCCAGCTGGCGACCCAGCAGGCCTCAAAGTTCCCATATCAGCTATGAAGTGGCGGTACTCGCGCCTGACAACACCCCGATATCCTCGTTCTCTTCCGATAAGCCTGAACTTGATGTTGAGAATCTGGCCGGATACTTAGGACAAGATCTGAAGTTCACGGTTCGGGCTGTAGGCACGGTTCTTATTGGCGAGCATGAATACGACTTCCAGTCAGAAGCTGGCGAGTTTCGCTGGGGCGTGCCGGCGGCTACGTCTACGCCGACCAGCACGCCGACTGCTACGCCGACTTCTACGTCAACTCCTACGCCGACCAGCACGCCAACTTTCACGCCAACCAATACGCCGACAAATACACTGACCCCTACTCGCCTTGCAAGAAACAGCCCGCGGCTTTCCTATCTGATTTCAGAGCCGGGCAATCTTTCCTTTGTCTACGATGTTCGTAGCGACAGCGCGACAGTAAGCTGGGGTTTATCTGACTGGGCGCCGTCCAAACCGCCTGATTCAAGCAATATCAGTTACGAAGTGCGAGTTATCTATCCCCATCGCGTCTTGGGCCCTTATACTGTTTCGGGAAACAAGCATACATTTTCCAACCTGAACACCCATCCAAGTCAACGATTGAGGTTCACCGTAACTGCTGTTGGTTCAGTGCGAATCGGACAATACGAATATGAAATAAAGTCGGTAGTTGCGACGTACAGTTGGATCAGACCGACTTCAACGCCGACCAGTACATCAACTAGCACGCCGACCGCTACGCCCACCGACACGCCGACCAATACCTATACGCCGACGAACACATCAACACCGACCAATACATTCACACCGACTTTTACGCCTTCCAACACGCCTACGCCGACAGCGACATTCACACCATCGAATACACCGACGCCGACGGCGACATTTACACCCTCAAACACACCGACGCCAACACATACGTCGACTCCAACCCCCACACGGCTTCCGGCGTCAGACTCAAGGCTGGCATTCACCCTTGCCGCGCCGGGCAGTTTGAAATCGACTTTCACCGAATCAGAGAGCATCATTGTAGAATGGCAAGAGCCCAGATGGAGACCGAGAAAGCCCACGAATTCAAGCGCGATTTCCTATGAAGTGACTATCTTGGGTAGCTCTAAGAGTCGAACCTCCCGGACGGCTATCACCTTTACCAACTTGAAAAAGTATGCCAATAAGCGGTTGCGCTTCCGGGTAGAGGCGTCTGCTGAAATTAGCATTGATGGCCACACATACCAGTTTCGCAGCCAAGCGGCTGAAGGGGCGGCGCTTTATGTACCGCGCTACGATTACATGCTGGAAAGGGATGATATGGACAGCCGCCTGCCTGGATATTGCGATATTGGATATTCTTTGAATCGCGGACGCGGTTACGATCTGGCGGTCGCCTACTATGGCAGAACATACGACTGGTATCGAGTGGATGTATTCGGTCCGGATGGAAGGGAATTGGATATTTATGCTACCAGACTCGGCGGTTCAGGTGATTCGCGGGCGAATTACCAACGCTATTCGGATACAACCTTCAAGCGCGGTTTATATACCGCCAGAGCAACGGAGTTAGACCCCAGAAGAATCAAGACATTCGCCTTTTTGCTGGATGACGAAGGGGATTACTTCCTGCAAATTGGCGGCTGGGGATGCTGACCTCTAGCCGCGGCATAGTTTTATCCTCTCCATAAGTCTGGGGTGAGCCACACAAAGGTGAATGGCATGTTTTTTGACTCCGTTGATGAATTGCAGCGCGCATTGGGCGAACAGGATTATATTGCCGAACGCGGCTTGGCAGTGGCGGTCTTTCTGGCGCTCAAGACCGGCAAACCGCTGTTTCTGGAGGGGGATGCCGGCGTTGGCAAAACCGAAATCGCTAAAGTCCTGTCGGCTTTATTGGATACCGATTTGATCCGTATGCAGTGCTACGAAGGCTTGGATGTCAGCACGGCTGTGTACGAATGGAATTATGCCGGGCAAATCTTGCACCTGCGCCTGATGGAAGCGGAGGGTTTGGCGCGCCGGGATATGGAAAAGGAGCTTTTCTCGGAACGTTTCTTGCTGAAGCGGCCGTTGCTGCGGGCTATTGAAGTCAGCGAGAATGGCCGGGCGCCGGTCTTGCTGATTGATGAACTGGACCGCTCGGATGAGGAGTTTGAGGCTTTTTTGCTGGAATTGCTTTCGGATTTTCAAATATCCATCCCAGAATTGGGGACGGTGAAAGCCAAAGCGCCGCCGACTGTCATCGTGACCTCCAATCGAACCCGTGAAATCCATGATGCGCTCAAGCGCCGCTGCCTGTATTACTGGATTGATTATCCGCATTTTCGCAAGGAATTGCAGAT
The DNA here is from genome assembly GCA_965203755.1 of Phototrophicaceae bacterium. Lineage (GTDB taxonomy): Bacteria > Chloroflexota > Anaerolineae > Aggregatilineales > Phototrophicaceae > UBA6055. The sequence goes on from OZ241910.1 coordinate 3,061,961, forward strand.
CGTCGAGCGCAAGGCGCCGGATGTCCCGCCGATGCTGGCGCGCCAAATTACCGCCTTCATTCAGGATATGCGTTCAATGGAGTTGTTCAAGCGTCCGGGCATCGCCGAAACCCTGGATTGGACGGCCGCGCTGATTGCGCTCGACCAAAATGAACTGGCCTTAGAAGCTGTGCAGGATACCCTGGGTGTGATCCTCAAGTATCAGGATGATGTCGAAATGCTGGACAGTGAGACGATTCGGAATATGATTGAACGCGCCAAAGTAGAAGCGCAGCGCGCCTAACCATGGATGACAAGCCCGTTAAGAGCCTTTTCCTTGGCCCGACAGAGTCTCCCTATGAATATCAGGGCGGCAAGCTCATTCACAACCTGATTTTGTTCGGGCGGGTGTGTCGGGCGCTGGGGATGAACGTTACCCCCAACCGCATGATGGATGTGGCCCGCGCTTTGGGTTATGTCCAGTTAGGGCGCCGGCAGGACTTCTATTATGCCCTGCGGACGCATCTGGTGACGCATCCCAAAGAATTGGGGTGCTTTGACGCGGCTTTTGATCTTTTCTGGCGCCGCCCCAGCGAAGGATTCACGACCCTGAATTTGCAATCGCTGGGCGAAGAGCGGCGCCGGAAAAAAACGCAGTTCCTGCCGCCGCTCGATTCATCGCCCCATGAAGACGGCGCGGCGCTGGACGAGTTGGATGCGAGCATGATTGCGCTGGCGCCTACTTACAGCCGGCAGGAACGTCTGCGCCATAAAGACTTTGCCGAGATGACGGGCGAGGAACTGGAAATGGCGAAGCGGGTCATCGCTAAAATGCCGGATTCGCTGGGCATGCGCCTGACTCGCCGCTTTCAGGCCGGAAAAGGCCGGCGGGTCAATATGCGCCGCCTGATGAAGGATATGATTCGCCGGCATGGCGACCTGACCCATTTGCCGACGCATCGCCGCAAAGAAAAACCCCGGCCGGTGGTGCTGCTCTGCGACATCAGCGGCAGTATGGAACGGTATACACGGGCGCTGCTGCACTTCATGCACACCTTGGCCGGCTCGCTGTTCCAGGTCGAATCCTTTGTCTACAGCACCGACATCACTCGCATCACCCGTCAGATTCGGCAGAAAAATGTAGATGATGCGCTGGAAGATGTTGGTCAGACAGTAATGCAGTGGGGCGGCGGGACGATGACCGGCGAGTGCCTGCATCGCTTTAACTGGCTGTGGTCGCGGCGGGTTTTGGGGCGGGGCGCGGTTGTCCTGTTGATTACAGACGGTTGGGACCGCGGCGACATTCCGCTCCTGCATACGGAAATGGGACGTTTGCAGCGTTCCTGCCGGCGGCTTATCTGGTTGAATCCACTGCTGGATGTGCCTGAATACGAACCTTTGACGCGGGGAGCGCAGGCGATGCTGCCCTATGTGCATGACTTCCTGCCGATTACCAACTTGGCGAATCTGGAAATGATTGTCAAGGCGCTGCAAAATTTGAATTCGCGTCCGAGCGCCGACAGCTACCGCCGGAAATATCTGGCGAACGGAGCCTGAATGAATAAACCTTTGAATCCATCAAACCGAAAGCAGGGATTGAGCAAAAGTGAGAAAGACCTATGTTGGATATCCTGGACGCGTTGAATCGCTGGGTTGAAGAAAAACGTCCGGTCGCTTTGGCAACGGTGGTGAAGACCTGGGGTTCGGCGCCGCGCCGCGCCGGCTCCAAAATGGGAATCACTGCCAAGATGGCGATGAGCGGCTCGGTGAGCGGCGGCTGTGTTGAGGGGGCTGTTGTCGAAGAAGCGGTTGCCGGCTTGAAGGACGGGATGCCGCGCCTGCTCCAATTTGGCGTCGCCGATGATACCGCCTGGGAGGTCGGATTGACCTGCGGCGGCAGCATTGAAGTTTATGTTGAGCCATTAAATCAAGCCTGGTGGAAGGCTCTGTCCGACCTGGCGCAAAACGACGGCTTGGGCATAACGATTACCATACTGGAAGGCGGTCAGATTGGCGAAAAAGCGCTCCTGGATGCCCAAGCGGCGGTCTTGTATCAGACGGATGGACTGTCCGATGAATGGCTGGCGGCGATGAAAGCCCTGGCGCGGACAGCCAGCGAAAGCGGCGTGCAAAAGATAGGCGAAACCCGCGTCATGGTGGATATACAGGCACAGCGCCCGCATTTGATTCTGATTGGCGGCGTGCATGTGTCGATTCCGCTGCAAGAAATGGCGGCGCAGCTTGGATTCCGCGTGTCGATTGTGGATCCGCGGTCGGCTTTTGCTTCCGCCGAACGTTTCCCCAAGGTCGCCAATATCCTGCATAGCTATCCTGACAAGGCTCTGCCGCAGCTGGGACTCGACCGCAGTACTTACCTGGCGGTTCTGACGCATGACCCGAAAATCGATGACAAGGCGCTGATTACGGCATTGCCCGCCGGCATCCCTTATATCGGGGTGCTAAGCAGCGGCCGGACGCACCAGCAGCGAGTGGCCCGCCTGAAGCAGGCCGGCATCAGCGATAACCTGATTGCACAGATTCGAACGCCCATCGGCATCGACATTGGCGCCAAAACCCCCGAAGAAATCGCGGTTTGCATTCTGGCGGAAATCATCGCCGTGCGTAACGGGGTGCGCGATGAAGTTCGGTGAGGTGCCGATTGAGGATGCGGTAGGCGCTATCTTGGCACATAAATTATATGACGGCGGCGGCAGGCTGGTCTTCAACAAGGGTCATGTGCTGACGGCGGCCGATGTTCCGATTCTGCGGCGGCAGCGGTTGGAACGGATTACGGTCATGCGCCTGGGTGCATCTGATTTGCACGAAGACGCGGCTGCCGAACGAATTGGCCGGGCGGTCGCCGGCGCCAATGTCCGCTGGCGCGCTCCGGGGGTGGGGCGGGCCAATTTGACGGCGGCCAAACGCGGCGTCCTGCATGTGAATGTGCCGGCGCTGGAATTGCTCAACAATATCTATGACGGGATGACGATTGCGACCTTGCGCGCCTATACGCTGGTGAATCCGGGCGAGATGGTCGCGCTGGTCAAGGTCGTGCCCTTTGGTGTGCCGACAGCCCGCGTGGTGGATGTCGAACGCATTGCCGAATCGAACGCGGCGGTTTTGCAGGTGCTTCCTTTGCAGCCAAAACAAGTGGCGCTGATTGTCTCCGGCGCCGAATCCACTCGCGACCGTCTCATCAACAGCTTTTACAGTCCTATCAAAAAACGGATTGAGGGCTGGGGGAGTCAGCTGCTGCCACCGACCTTTGTCTGGCATGATGAGATCTCGATTGCCGCTGCGATTCAGGCTCATGCCGCGGCGGACATGATTTTGGTGGCAAGCATCTCGGCGATTATTGACCGCGAGGACTTGGTGCCCTCGGCCTTGCTGCGGGCGGGCGGCAGCATCACCCTGCATGGTGTGCCGGTTGATCCTGGTACCCTGCTGATGATGGGCTATCTGGGCGAGGCGCCGGTTGTCGGAGCGCCCGGCTGCATCAAGTCGCCCAAGACGAATGTAATTGACTGGATTCTGCCGCGGCTGCTTAGCGGCGAACGTCTGACTCGCGCCAATCTGGTATCTATGGGGCACGGCGGCTTGCTCAAGGACATCGCTGAACGCCCGATGCCGCGCAGTGTCACAGACAAGCAACTATGACGCATTTTGGCGCAATCATTCTGGCGGCTGGTATGTCCTCGCGCATGAAGGTCAACAAGCTGCTGCTGCCTTGGCGGGATGGACAGCCGATTGTGACCCATGTGGTATTGAAGTATGTCCGCTTGGACATTGCGCCGATCATTGTCGTGACCGGGCGCGATGCCGCGCAGGTGCAAGCGGCCCTTGCTCATTTGCCGGTTATTTGCCGCCGCAATCCCGATTATAAGCGCGGAGAAATTTTGTCATCGGTAAAGACTGGCTTGGCTGCCATGCCGGCGGAAGCTGCCGCCAGCTTTATCCAGCCGGCTGATATGCCCTGTATCCCGCCAGCGATCATTCGATTATTGGCGGCGCGGCATCAGCCGGGCAAAAATGCCGCGCCGCGCTGTGCCGGCCAGCGCGGCCATCCGATTTTGCTGGATCGCGCCTTTTGGCCGGCCATGCTGGACTTGCCGCCCGATGCCATGCCGCGCGATGTCATCCATGCCCAGCGCGAACATCTGCGTCTTATTGATACCGACGATGACGGCGTCCTCCTCGATATAGATACCCGCGCTGCTTATGAACGGGCTTTGAAGCGCGGAGGATATGATTGAAGCTGCTGGCAGCATTATTTCAACAACCATAATTGTCGACTTGGGTATTGCGGCTTATAATGATTTTGTTGTTTATGTTGATCCTTATTGGAGAGTAAATAGAGATGCAGCGGAATTTCAATCAAAAATCACGACTCTTATTCTTACTCGGCTATATTGCCATCTTATTGGTTGCAAACGGATTATTATTTGGACAGATCCTCCCCGCTGGTCTTTGGTTCTGGGCGGCATTTCTAGCTCTTCTTTTGAGTACATACATCTCCCAGCCTTTCTTTACTGCACCCAAAGACGCATTAAGTAACTCTATCGCCGCTATCTCAACGGTATCTGCATTACTTGCAACATCTGAAATAAACGATTCTCAAAAGGCATATTGGGCCGCCGCCCTTTTGGCTTTGTTGCTAATTCTGGTTATTGCGATTTTTGCGATGGTTTTTAGTAATTCCATTCGTCCTCGATTAAAGGTTTTAGCAGAAAGTTTGACACGCATCTCAGGAGTATTTGGTTCGCCAAAGGCCTTATTTACAGCGATCTTTTTTCTCGCACTCTTTACATTTCATAATCAAGCGGATCAAGCGGATGAGGTATTCTGGTTATCACTGGTTTGGGTAGTTGTTGTGCTTGGGCAACCGCTTGAGAACTTAGCTGTGCTTTACCAACGAATTAGACAACTATTGAGCAATATAACAAGAGAAACCCAACTGCTTGGAGGGGTAGCTTTTCGTAGAGAACCTGGATTAGTGACCATCAGCGTTTCAGGGGATGGCGTTCCCGATGTAGGGAAGCTCATTTTCATTCCAATGAATGCCTCGTACTGCCAATTAGGTGTTATTCTCGACAACTACAGGTTATCTAATCAACAGTGGTCTCGTGCTTTGGTTTTTGCGGATCGTGTCCCAAAGTCAGACATTGAAGCCGGATGGGGCGCAGAGAATACCGCATTGCACTGTAAAAAAGAACAGATCAAAGAATGTTGGTTAAACAATAACCTCTGGCAGTATAAAGACCGACTTATTGGCAGTATTATAGAAGAAAGTAATACCAGCGTGGCTCGCATTGAGCTATATAATGACAGCCTGTCATTTTTTGAAGGACAATTACTAAGTATCAACATCAATGATCAAGCTGTTTTGTATCAAATTATCAATGGGATTACAAAAAGTGAATCGTTGCGAGAATCGAATCGTCATGGTTTCATGTCGATAGAAGCGCGAAAATTGGGTTGTTGGAATAGTGAGGCACATCGTTTTGATCAAGTGTCATGGACTCCCAAGATTTATTCCCCCGTGCTGCTAGTTTCGCAAATAGAAACTCCAGCCTTCCAGCAAGATTATATCGGTTACGTGCCACAAACAGATTATGGCGTCAAAGTAAATGTTAATAATCTAATTACGCATAACACGGCAATACTCGGCGTATTAGGGTCAGGTAAAACCAGTTTGGCTATAGAGTTGATTCATCGAATGGTTAATGAAGGAGTAAAAGTCTGGGTCATTGACATTACGGGACAATATGAACCAACTTTAGGTCAGTTGGTTCACTTACAAAAACAAAAAAACGCTGATGAAAAGATCGAGAATAGCATCATTGGGTCAGCAAATAAACTCAAGCAAAACAAAGAGCTTGGCGGAAATCATAAAGATTTTGCCGAAGCTCTGAAGCAACATATAAAAGAGTTCCTAGAGGATGAGAGTTGGCGTGTACGTGTCTTTAATCCTTACACCTTTACAGTAACGGGACAAACTTCTGGTGCATTCAAAGGGTCAGCAGGTTTTGGTAATTTGACAATCACGCAAATCACCAAAATTGTTGCGGAAGAATTGCTCAAGTGCCTTAAGGATGAAATGACTGAAGAAGCCAGATTGTGTCTTGTATTTGAAGAAGCCCACTCATTAGTTCCAGAATGGAACTCGGTTGCCCATGACGGTGATAAACAAGCAACAAGCGGTACGGCAAAAGCAATATTACAGGGACGGAAATATGGTTTTGGATGTTTGCTTATCACCCAACGAACAGCAAATGTTACCAAGTCTATTCTTAATCAATGCAATACCATATTTGGATTAAAGGTTTTCGATGCTACTGGAATGGATTTCCTAAGCAATTATATTGGTTCAGATTATGCTGCACTGCTTGCCACACTTCCAGATAGGCACTGTGTTGCTTTTGGACGGGGGCTGAATATGCAGACTCCTTTGATTATCAGGTTGAATGACCAAGAGGACTTTATGAACAATTTTGAGATTGCTGATAAAAGCTATTTAGGTCAAGGCGAGAACACAACTTATGAATCACACAACACACTTGATGATATACCGTTTTAGTGGTTAGATCCCTTACATTGCACTCCACGCAGACGACCGCGCGGTCAAGTTATGAAGTTCATCGTGACCTCGACCTGCGCTTGCATTCAACTGACGGTTCAGCGGATGCCAGAGCAGGATCAGGATAACTTCGCGCGTGAAGACAATCACCGCCAGCGAGAGGCCCTCAATCACAATCGCGACGAGCGGATGAGGTTCCAGGTCGACGCGATTGAATCCAATATAAACCAACAGCGCCAGCAGAAAGGGCAGCCCTTGCGCCAGAACATACAAGACCATGCCCATCCAGGTCGCATCGCGTTTGACCCAATCCAAACTGCTGGCATACAGCCCGACAACCAGACTGATGACCAAGGTCTGTGTCATTTGAGTGTAATACAGGGTCAAGCCCAGCGCTAGCATGAGCAGAAGGCGCAGCTGCTCGAATCCGACCGGATAACCGTCTGATGCCGCCAGCCAAACCGTCAGCAGAGTCAATGCGATTAAAATACCCTGACCCAGACGCAGCGTCAAACGGGTACCCCATTTTAGCGCCGCGAACCAATCGCCGCGATGCAGGATGCCGATGGCAAAAGACCAGCTGGCATTGAAGGAACCTTGGGTTGAGGCGCATATCAAATCATAGGTGTATTGATGTTTTTCACGATAGATGCCGCCAATGACTTCCGATACCAGATAAGCGCCAGCCAGCAAAATGGCAAATGGCAGCAGGGCGGGGCTTAGGACAATCAGAGTAATCATCAGGATGGGGATCTCGAATACCAGCAGCAAAAGCTGCGGCGCTTGAATCAGGATGATCATCAGCGCCAGCAGACTGCCAGCCACCAGCAGGCGCGGGATTCTTATATGCCGCGACTGTTTGGCGGGTTTATGAATCTGGCTGACCCGCTTGAAGATGGGATTATTGATGTCCGGTTCGGAAACCAGCTGCCACAGACGCCAAGATAGCATTGATGCTGCTCCATGATTTGGCTGCCCATCATAACTGAAAATGCGGCGATTGCCGCGCTGCTAATCCCCAAAGGCAAATGACTGAATGAGCCTGATCTCATCTGCGCTGTAGGGCGCGCCATCGGCGTGGAATATATCATGCTGCCAGAGCGCGCTGTCGGGCGTGTTCAGTTCCCGACGCCAGTCGAGGTAGGTTTGCGTTCGCCCTGCTACCAAGCCCCAGTTGTACCAGCCAATGCGCTCGCGGGCGAAAATCGGCAGCATGAGCTTGACCGTCTGGCCAACTACCCGGCGCAGCCATTCGGTGCATATCACCGGCCTGCCAAAAGCCTGACAGCGCTGAATGACCGCTTCGACACCCGTATCGCCGTAATGATGAAACGACGCGACGTCCGACAACTCCAGTATCCGCTGCGACATGGCGCCGCGGTCATCCCATTGCCATATTGATGTCGTCAATGGCTGCTGTGCATCCGCCTCGCGCGCCCAAGCAAAGGCCGCTTCCACCAGCGGCAGGCTCTTGTCGCCCAAATCGGAATTACCCGGTTCGTTGTACAGATCCCAGATCAGCGCCCGCTCGTCGTCAGCGAAACTGCCGACGATATCGAGGACATAGGCTTTCAGTTTGGGCCAAACAGAATGATCTGTCACCCGCTTCAAACCGGGGCTGGGCGTCCAACCGCTGTTGTGAGTGTATGGAACGGGGTCATCCTGTGGGCCTAGATACGGCTCCTTGCCGGCAAAGGCGCAATCGTCGAACAAGATGAACATCGCTTTTATACCGCAGCTGTAGGTGATGTCTAGAAACTGATCGATTCGCCCTTTCAAGCCAGCCGGATCGTCTTGCCAAACAAGGAATTGCAGGAAAACCCGTACACTGTTAAATCCCGCCGCCTGTGCCCAAGCCAATTCCTGGGCTATAGTGTCGGGATCAAAAGACTCGGCTTGCCACATCTCCGTAGAATTGACCGCCGTACGCGGCAAATAATTACAACCACGGATGGGATCAATCGATGTGTACCAGCGATTCGCTTTTTCGGGTGTCCACTGTTTGATCATTCTCAATTCTCCAATAGTCTTCTATGCGCGGTCACTTATTTCGACGCTGTCAAGTATGCCAGCGTAAGCGTCGTCGCCATCCAGTATCACCAATCGTATCCAGCGCGCGCCGCCTTCGACCTGCGCCGCCGCATCGACATGTAATGCGGCTAATGGCGACACCGGTCCCAGGTCTGTTTGGCGCAGGATATCCCCGGCTTCGTCGAGGCATTCAAGCGCCGCCCGACCCACCAGGAAACACCCGAAACTGCCCTGCAAACGCGCCCATCCGTCATTGACTTCTGCTTGTCGCAGCCCTTGATGTATACAACCAACATCAGTAACCCCCACAATTGGCGCTGGACAATATGCCGCTGACCAGGTTACGCGATGGCAGGCTGCTTCACCGGGCTGTAACGTGTACAGCGGGCTCAAGACTTCCGCTTCCAGGATGCAACCCGGCGAGCTTATCGATATCGGGGAGGGCGCGCCGGGCGATTCCGTCCAGCATTCCACTGTCGCGCCCTTGTCGGGATATGCCGCATCTGGCTGGTAGGGAAACTGCATGCACAGCGCGAAACCCGACTGCCGATTGGCAAAGGCGATCCATCCTTCAGGGCTATGCACGCCGATCTTGCCGACAATGCCTTGATACTGCACTGCCAAAAACCCACCCTGCGAATCCAGTTGATACTGTGAATTGTCCTCGCCGAACATGATCTCGTATGCTCGCTCACGATCAGGGTCAGTCGGGATATACAGCCAGCAGTCGTCGTTCAGCCCACCGTCAGTTGAGTTGCAAGCCAGTTGCGCTACATCCCAGATCGACCAGCGAACGGTACGCTGCGAGATATTCTCAAATGACAGATCGAGTCGCAGACGTGAATAGCATTGGCCGAGACTGATTTCACGGCGAATGCGAAGCCCGGAACGTTCATCCGGCGGGCTGGTCATCGTAACGGCTGCGCGCTTGTCACCCAAGCGCGTTTCAAAAGCATATCGCCCCGAATCGAGCACCGGGTCTGGCGGACCGGGCCACTGACCGTCGCCATCCCAGCCTTGCGGCGCGGGCCAGGTCTTATCCCCGCCGTAGTTCTTCCAGTTGGCGATGGCGCCATCGCTGGCATGCTCTTCGAAGGTAAAACGTTTGCCCAGCAATTCCGGGTTTATGAAGAGGTAATCTTGGGGCCCCAAGCTGAACTGCATCAAGCGCCCGCCCAGTTCTGGAACACAGACAGCGTATATTAAGCTGTTGCTCAAATGAACCCCGTCCCAGCCTTTGAACGGCAGTTCTTTGACGAATGGCAGATATCGCGCTTGACTCACAGGGGTTTAGCCGTGCAGACCGGTCGTGGAGATGCCGCGGACAAAGTAGCGCTGCAACAGCAAGAAGAAGATCACAGCCGGCACCGTCGCCGCGACCGCCGATGCCATCAGGACGCCGAATCGCATTGATAGACCTCGCCCCACGAACGTCGCCAGACCCACCGGCACAGTGCGCGTCGCATCTGTATTGCTGATGACCAAGGGCCAGAAAAAATCGTTCCAACTGCGGACAAAGGTGAAGATGGCCACGGTGGCGATGACCGGCTTGGACAGGGGGATGAATATGCGCCAGAGCAAACCGAAGCGGCTGCAACCGTCCAGACGGCCCGCCTCTTCCAATTCCACCGGGATCGTCAGGAAGAACTGGGTCATCAAGAACACGCCGAAGGCGTTGGCCGCCGGCGGCACCGCCATGCTGAAATAGGTGTCCGCCAGGCGCAGTTTGGTCATACCCAGAAAGAGTGGCACCAGCAGAATTTCGCCGGGCAGCAAGAACGTCGACAGGATAATCAGCAGCAGGATTCTGCGCCCGCGGAAGCGCATGCGCGCCAGTGGATAGGCGGCCAGCACATTGACGGCAAGCGTCAGCATCGTTGTTATCGTCGCTACAATCAGGCTGTTTCGGTACCACAGATCCATGGGGAAGGAAGCGAAGAGCCGCGTATAGAATTCGACCGTGGGAGCTTCGGGTATCCAAGTTGGCGGATAACGGAAGATCTCATTGTCGGGCTTAATCGAGGTGACGAACATCCACAAGAAAGGGGCGCCCCAAATGATGGTCACAAAGATCAATATGGCATAGAGCGCCAGTCGGCCCCAGTTGATGGAGCCGTCGCGGAAGATGCGTTCGTTCTGCCAGGATTCTGTCATGTCTATATCACTTTCATCGCCCGCAGCTGAACGACGGTGAAACTGAGCGTGACGACCATCAGGATGACGCCGGCTGCCGATGCCAGCCCCATGCGGAAGTCCTGGAAGGCTATCTGATAAATGTATTGGGCGATGGTGAAAGTGCTGCCCTGCGGTCCGCCGCGGGTCATGACCCAGGCTTGCCCGAAGACGCGCCAGCATACGATGACCGTCAGTGGAATGACGAAGGCGTTCACCGGCAGCAGCATGGGAACGGTGATATGCCGCACCTCTTGCCAGGCGCTCGCGCCGTCTATTTTCGCCGCTTCGTACAGTTCAGCCGGGATATCCTGCAGGCCGGCAAGATAAATAATCATATTGCCATTGACTGTCCACCAGATGGTGGTGATGGCTATCGCGGGCATCGCCGACTCGGTTTCGCCCAGCCAGTTTATTGGTTCGCGCGCCCCCAAGGCCAACAGATAATAGTTCAGCAACCCGGAGCTGCGTTCCAAAATCCACAGCCAAATGATACCCACGGCGGCCACGCTGACCACATGAGGCAGGAACACGATGGTGCGTGCGATATTGCGGCCGCGCAGCTTCTGATGCAGCAATAGCGCCAGCAGAAATCCCAGTATGATCAGGGGAATCGCGGTCAAAATAACAAAATAAAGGGTGTTCTCCAATGAACTTATGAAGAGCTCATCGCTGAAGAGCTTGGTGTAATTCTTGAGCCCAATCCATTTGGGCTGCCCGATGATGCCCCATTTGGTGAAACTGGCATAGACGCCGACAACCGCCGGCAAGAGCAAGAATACGATAAACAGAATCAAATATGGCGTCAGAAAGGCGTAGGCGACCAAGTCATTTTTGATGCTAACCCAGCGGGATATGGCGCGTTTTCCGCTTGTATGTGTGACAAGGCTCATGCTAAGGACTCCATTTGAGGGTGATTATGGCATGATCGGGGAGAAATGGCATCTCCCCGATGCGCCATGTTCGGCAGCAGGTCGCGTCCAGGCAACCGTGCTCCAATGCTTTCAGCGCTACATGTCTTCCAGCAGCACTTCGTCAATGCCCGCTTTCATATCTGCCAGGGCCTGCTCGACCGTCTTGTCGCCGGCTATCGCCGCTTCCAGATTGATGCTGAGTGGCGTCGGTTTGACAAAGGAGAAGATCGTCGTGTACTGTGGAAAGGCTGGTTCCAAGGCGGCGAATTGCAGCGATTCGACGAAGGGCACATAGTATTGGTAACGCGGATCGTCGGTAAAGATGGGATCGACCTGCGCCGCCGGCGAGACCGGAATAATACCGACTGATACCGCCGGCAAGGCGTAGTTGTCATAGAACCACTTCACCAGCTTCATCGCGGCGAGATACTTCTCGTCGCTGTCCTGCCGCGTCAGCGCCAGGCAATGGGTATTCGCCCAGGCCGCCGGCTGATCGCCAACCGTTGGCATTATTGCCGTGTTGAAGGGCATCTCTGAACGTACAAGGCTGTTTACTACCCAGGGACCGGTGAAGTGCATGCCGGCGCGTCCCGCCCAGAAGGCGCCCACGTCGCCAAAGCCCAATCCTCTGCTGGTGACGCCGCTGTTGTGCAGGTCAACGATCCATTGCAGCGCTTTATGGCTCGCCTCGCTGTCAACCGCCGACAAGCCATCCGCGCCCAGGAAGCTGCCGCCAAATTGATGCAGCAAGGCGTGATACAGCCAACGATTCCCGTTGCCAGAATCTTGTTGATCGACGCCGTACTGGACTACCTTGCCGTCGTCATCGACGATGTGCATCGCCTCTGCCCAAGCCAGGTATTCTTCCCCGGTGGTCGGCGGGCTGTCGGGATCGAGCCCGGCTGCTTCCACCAATTCCGTATTGTAATACAGATTCATCGGATGCAGGTCGCCCGGCAGGCAGTAAAACTCGCCATCAACGATGCTAAGATCGATGACATTTTGCGGCACGCCCTCGAGGTTCACTCCGACCTGTTCTATCAACGCGTCAATCGGCAGCAGAATGCCGCGCCCCACATATTCCGGAACTTCCGAATTGTGGAACATCACGACATCGGGCGGGTTGCCGGCGGCGGCGGTAAGCACAAGCTGGCTGAACAAATCATCCCAGTTGAGGGCCGTCGGCTCCACGGTGATGCCGTCTTCGTTTTCCATATTGAACTGGTCGAATACGATGTTCAGCATCTCAGTATTGTCGGCGCCGGTCCAGCCGTGCATAAGGGTCACTGTCGTGCCGTCTTGCGCTAATGCCGCGCCGGGCAGTATCAACAGCGCGACCAAGGCGGCAAGTACGGGCATCAAAAGCGAACGAAAAGGTCTTTGTTTAATCATTTCTCTCTCCCTATAACTTAGGATTCGCTTAACACAAATAGAAGTCTTTGCGGTCAGCTTCTATAACCCTCCTTCCACCTCGGCTTTCCAACTTTGCGCCGGATTGCACCACATTGACCTGATGATCCAAACGCGTAAGTTTACCTTAATCCATATTAACACTATTCATCAACTATCACAAGCAAATCTTTGTAATTCTATGTAAATCTCTGTGGTAAAGAAATCAAGCAGGGCCGCTTTGGTGTAATTGCCCTGATAAAAAAGCGGAAATTCTGGGCGAAACACAGTACAATAAGTCCAGTGATTATTGCGAAAGGGGTGATTAGGATGATTGATTTTGGCTTGGGACTGCTGGCAGGGCCGCCGATAGGGCAGCATGAGCGCTGGCTGGCGGATCTCGACGCGGTTTTGCCCCAGCTTGAAGGAACGTTTCGCAGTTTATGGATGACTGACCATTTCTTTTGGGATGGCGAACCGACCTTTGAAGCCTGGACGGCATTGAGCTTTATCGCCGCGCGTTATCCCAATTTTGAAATTGGGCCAATGGTATTAGGGCAAAGCTATCGCAACCCGGCGATGCTGGCGCTGATGGCCGGCAGCCTGCAAACTTTGACCAATGGCAGGTTGATCATGGGAATTGGCGCCGGCTGGAAAGAGGATGAATACCGAGCCTATGATTATGACTATCCCGCCGCCAAAATTCGCCTGGAGCAGTTGGAAGAGTCTCTGATTATCTTGAAGAAGATGTGGGAAGAACCTGGCCAGGCGAGCTACGAAGGCAAACACTATCGCATTCAGGATGCCTGGTGCGAACCGAAGCCCGAGCCCATGATACCGATTCTGGTCGGCGGCGGCGGCAAAACCACGATGAAGCATGCCGCTAAATATGCCGACATCTGGAATTACCCGGATGCGTCGCTGGAACGGTATGTCCAACGTCTCGATATTCTAAAAAATCATTTGGAAGCCATCAAACGCGACCCGGCTGACCTGCGCTTTAGCTGGTTTGGGCGCGTTGCGATTGGCAAGACCGAAGCCGAAGCCGAGCAGCGCGGCAAATCACGCACACAGCAGTGGACGCGCGACAATGCCTTTGTGGGGACGGCAAGTCAAATCGCCGAGCAGATGAGCGCCTTTGTCGACCAGGGCTGCGATTATTTTATGGTTGATATTATCGGTTTGCCCGATGAGGATATCATCGGATTGGTTACCGAAGAACTGATACCCAGCTTAAATGGAGCCTAATCATAATGAAAATCAAATGGTATGGTCACGCAAGTTTCATCGTTACTGCCAGCGACGGCGCTTCGGTCATTACTGACCCGTATACGCCAGCGACTTCGGGCTATCAAGCCATCCCCGATCATCCCGATATTGTCGTCACCTCATCCCTGAATGACAGCTTTCACGACCGTTCCGATTTAATCGGCGGCGATCCGGTCAGGATGAATATGCTTGAGGTTGCGCGGGATGGCGGCGAAATCAAAATCCAGGGAGTGACATTCAAGGCGATTGAATCCTCCGAGATGTACAATCATCCTGAACATGAACCGGATAAATGCGCCATGTATCGCTGGGAGATGGATGGCATCAGCATTGGACACATGGGGGATGTCGGCAATCCTTTCACGCCTGAAGAAATCGAGTTCTTCCGCGATATTGATGTCTTTCTGGCGCTCGCCGGCGATGTTCCGACGATACGGCTGGCCGATTTGAAGCAGGTCATCGACCAGGTGCAGCCCAAGCTCGTTATCCCGATGCACTTCCGCACCCTGCGCTATAAACCGCGCAATATGCTTTGGATCGAATCCTTCCTTAGTCATTTTGATGATGATGACATTGATTTTCAGTCGGACTGGGAAGTTGAATTGAGCCAGGACGACCTGCCGCTGTCTACCCGCGTGCTGGTTTTGACTCATGCCTTATGATGATTTTATGATCCTATAACGGGTCGCGTCACCGCCAAAGGCAAGGGCTTTGCGTATAAATAGCGCATCACACCGCCTTTCACGCAAGCCTGCAAAACAGAGGGGATTTTACGCTACAGCCGTGCAAAGGTATCCTTCAATGTCGGATACAGGGATTGATAAATGCGGTAGCGTTCGGCATAAGCGGCTTGATTTTCGCCAGGCTCTACTTCCGCTCCGGTTTGAACCATGACCTCGCAGGCGGCGCTTACATCGTCGAACATGCCGGCCGCGACCGATGCCAGTATCGCCGCGCCAAAAGCGCCGCCCTCGGTCGTATTCACATTGACCAAAGGCGCCCCAAGCGCATCGGCAATAATCTGCTGCCAGACCACGCTCTTGGCGCCGCCGCCGCTGATACGCACCTCAAAACGGTCTGGCAAACCGGCGCCGGCGATCAGTGTAAAGGAGTCTTTCAGCCCGAATGCCACTCCTTCCAGCACGGCGCGGGTCAGATGCCCGCGGCTGTGGCGGCTGGTCATGCCAATAAAGGCGGCGCGCGCCAGTGGGTCCGGATGCGGCGTGCGTTCGCCGCTTAAATAGGGCAGGAAGAACAAGCCTTCGCTACCGGCCGGAACAGACGCGGCTTCTCCCAGCAGGCGGTCAAAGTCAAGCCCCGCGGCCAAGCTGTCCCTGTACCATTGCAGGCTGCCGGCGGCGCTAAGCATGACCCCCATAAAATGCCAGGTCTTCGGCACGGCATGGCAAAAGACGTGCAGTCGGCCATCAGGCTCATAGGCATAGGCTTCAAGCGGCGCGAAGACAACGCCTGACGTCCCCACCGTGACGCCGATGGCGGCGGCTGTGACGCAGCCCATGCCAATCGCGCCGGCCGCCTGATCGCCGCCGCCGCCAACCACCGGCGTGCCGACTTGGAGCCCGGTGGCAGCGGCGCCGGCGCGGCTGATGGCCGCCGTCACCTGGGTGCCTTCGTGGACTGGTGGCATCCATTCGGCTGGAATATCGAGGGCGGCGAGTACCTCCGGCGACCAGGAACGTTCAGCGACATTGAGCAGGGATGTACCGGCCGCCCCCGCCAGGTCGGTTGCATAAGTATCCGTGAGTTTGTAGCGGATGTAATCTTTGGGCAGCAAGACCTGCTTGACTTTGGCATAAACCTGCGGCTCGTTGTCGCGCACCCACAGGATTTTGGGCGCTGTAAAACCGGTCAGAGCCGGATTGCCGGTCAGTTCAATCAGACGCTGGCGGCCAATCGCCGCGGTCATGTCATCGCATTGTGCCTGTGTGCGTTGGTCATTCCACAAAATCGCCGGGCGCAGCGTCTCGCCGTCTGCATCCAACAGCACCGAGCCGTGCATTTGACCGGTCAGCCCGATGGCGCTGATGTCCTCGCCGCGCAGGCTGGCATGGGCGAGCGCATGGCGGATGCTGGCAGCCATGCCGTCCCACCAGTCGGAAGGATTCTGCTCGCTCCACAAAGGCTGCGGCTGACTGATGGGCTGCGGGCTGCTGGCGGCGGCGATAACATTCCCGCCCTCGTCAATAATGAGGGCTTTGGCGGCGGTGGTACTGATGTCAAGTCCCATCAGATAGGGCATGACGATTCCTTTCTTGTTTGTCAGTCCGGGCGCTGCGAAAAGCTGTTAGCGAACTCCCATCAGCAGGTCGAAGGTAAGTTGATCAAGACGTTCGTAGGGCAGCGCACGCGCGCCCAAAGCCAAGCGGTCGAATGGCGTCGCCTTGAGTTTGTCGGCGGCGTCTTGACTGTAGCTGGCCGCCAGATAAGCGTAATCTCCGTCATCAGCGTTAATCTCGGCAAGGAGCGCCTGAATTGCTTCGTCGGCATTGAATCGCGCGGCCTTGTCCTTGAAGATGAGATACGAGCGCATACAGCCCTTGGCGAATTCCTTCACGTCCTCATAACCCGAAGTTCGGTAGGCGTGTGCATCAAAATGCCGGCTGCCGTCATAGCCGACATCCTCCAGGAAACGCACCAGATGAAAATTCTGCTTGATCATCATGCTGCCAAAGCGAAAGTCCTGGTCATAACGGCCGAACAGCTGGTCATTAAGGTCAATATGGAACAGCTTGCCAGCATCCCAAGCCTGGGCCACAGCGTGCATGAAGTTCAAGCCAGCCATGTGTTCATGGGCGACTTCGGGATTGACGCCGACCATATCGGGATCGTCCAACGTAGCGATAAAACCGAGCATACTGCCGACTGTCGGGAAGTAAATGTCACTGCGGGGTTCGTTGGGTTTGGGCTCCAGCGCGAACCGATAGCCATAATCATTGTCTTTGGAATACTCACACAAAAAATTGATGGCTTCGCGCATCCGTTTGATGCCATCGGCTGGGTTCTTAGCGCTGTCACTTTCCGCCCCTTCGCGCCCGCCCCAAAACACATAGACCCTGGCGCCCAATTCTGCCCCCAAATCCATCGCAAGCATAGTTTTCTGGAGGGCATAAGCGCGGACGGCCGGGTCATTGCTGGTAAATGCGCCGTCCTTGAAAGCCGGGTCGGCAAAAAGATTGGTGGTCGCCATCGGGCAGACCAGGCCAGTGTCATCCAGCGCTTGTTTGAAACCGGCGACGATTTGACCGCGCTCGCTGGCGTTGGCAGTGATGGGCACCAGATCATTGTCATGCAGATTGACGCCCCAAGCGCCTGCTTCTGCCAGCAGATGAACGATATCCACTGGGGAGATGGGCGCGCGGGTTGGCTCGCCGAAAGGATCGCGCCCGATATTGCCAACCGTCCATAAGCCAAAGGTAAATTTGTGTTCCGGCTGCGGAGAATAATCAACCATGTTTTTATCCTTTGCTAAAGTCAATTTAGAGGGGATTGTAACAAAAACGGCTATTTTTGGCGACAGCTTGATTGGAAGGAGGCAGGGTAATCACATCAAAAGCGCGTCGCTCCAATCACAGATGGCTTGCCAGGCAGGTTTTCGGTACACTATGCGGGAGTTGCGTCAATCAATGAAAGTGTGAAGCATGGCATTATTGGAACGCGAGTCGCCGCAAGGCAAAAAAGTATCCCTGTTTGTCACCTGTATTGTAGATATGGTATATCCACAAACGGGGATGTCGGTGGTTGATATTTTGGAATATGTCGGCGTGCAGGTTGACTTCCCGATGGCGCAAACCTGCTGCGCTCAACCCGCTTTCAACGCCGGCTATCGCCGCGAAGCCAAAACAGTCGCCAAGCATTTTATCGAGGTCTTTCAAGATGCCGAAGTGATTGTCACTCCTTCCGGGTCTTGCGGCGCGATGGTGCGGCATGAGTATCCGCGCCTCTTCGCGCCCGCCGATGGCGAATGGTATCGACAGGCAAAACAGATGGCGGCCATCACTTGGGAATTCAGCGAGTATCTGGTGGATGGGCTGGGGATTGAAAATCTTGATTTGGTCCTGCCGCAAAAAGAATCCTTTGCGATTCACGATGCCTGCCATGGATTGCGCGGCTTGGGGCTGGGCAAAGCCGCCCGGGGATTGATGCGCCATTTGGGCAATGCCGAACTGCTGGAATTGAATGAATGTGATGTCTGCTGTGGTTTTGGCGGCCTGTTTAGCCTGAAGATGCCTGAAGTGAGCAATGCGATGCTGATGAACAAGATAGACAATATCAACCAATCGCAAGCGGATACGATTGTGACTGGAGATGTCAGTTGTATGACCCAGATGAACGGCGGCTTGTCGCGCCATCAATCGCGCAAGCGGGCGCTTCACTTGGCGGATGTCCTGGCGAAAGGCTTGAAAGGGGAGAGCTAATGGCGATGGAAGTGCAGTCAAAGGATTTTATTGCCCTGTCCAAGATCGCGATTCATAACAAAAAGCTGCAGCAGGCAGTCTCGGCGGGTACGCGGAATGCCTATGACAAACGGCAGGCGGCGATGTTCGCCCATAGCGATGAGCATGGCGAATTCATGCGCCGGCAAGCGGCCGAAGCCAAACGCCGGGCGCTGCGTCAGCTGCCGGATTTGCTGGAAAAGGCGGAAGAGCGGCTAGGCAAAAACGGCTTCCGCGTCGAATGGGCCGAAGATGCTGCCCAAGCCAATCAAAGAGTTCTCGACATTGCCCGACGGCATGGCGTCAAAACAGTCACCAAGAGCAAGAGTATGCTTAGCGAAGAGTTGGGGGTCAATCACGCGCTGGAAACCGCCGGTCTGCGGGTGGTGGAAACCGACCTGGGTGAATATATCATCCAACTCAATCACGAATTTCCCAGCCATATTGTTGCGCCGGTGATTCACAAGACAAAATCCGAAATCGGCGATATCTTTGCGCGCGAGCTTGGCATGGAACCGACCGATGATGCGGCTGAAATGGTTGCTTTTGCCCGGCGGATGCTGCGCCAGGATTTTCTGAATTCGCACATGGGGATTTCCGGCGGCAACTTTGTCATCGCTGAAACCGGATCGCTTGCTTTGGTGATGAATGAGGGCAACGGCCGTATGTGCACCTCGATGCCGGCTGTCCATGTTGCCTTGGTGGGCATTGAGAAAATCATCGACACGGTTGAGGATTATGCTACGCTCACGCAAGTATTGCCGCGCAGCGGTACCGGCCAAAATCTGACGGTGTACAGCAACATCATCAATGGTCCGGCGCGTGATGACGAGCAGGGCGGGCCGCAGGCGGTGTACATCATTTTTGTCGATAACGGCCGTTCGGATATTTATGCGGGCGGTTATGCCGAGTCGCTTGCCTGCATTCGCTGCGGCGCCTGCCAGAATGCCTGCCCGGTGTATCGCAGCGCCGGCGGCCATGCCTATGGCTGGGTATATGGAGGCCCGATAGGCGCTGTGCTGACCCCGCTGTATGTCGGTTTGGAAAATGCGGCGCCCTTGCCCCATGCCAGCAGCCTGTGCGGAAGCTGCAAGCAGGTTTGCCCAGTCGATATTGACCTGCCGCGGATGCTGCTTGATTTGCGCCGCGATTTGGTGCAGGCAGGCGAATCCGCGCCCGGTTGGGACCTAGGCATGAAAATGTGGGCGATTGGGATGACTTCTCCGACGCGGTTTGCGCTGGGCGGCCGGGCGGCCCGCGCCGGGCAATATCTGATGGGAGATTATATGCCAGGTATGCTGGGCAATTGGAGCAAACATCGTGACTTCCCCGATTTTGCCCCTAAGCCTTTCCGTCAATTATGGCAGGAGCGGGTCAATGAGAGCGCGTGACCGGATTTTATGGAAACTGCGACAGGCACAGCCAGACCTTGGCGAGAGCGGAAGGATTGAAGCGCGGCGGCACATGATCCCGCTGCGAGACTTGTCGGCTGATGAACGAATCGAGCAGTTCGTCACCGAAGCCGAAAAGCTGGGCTGTTGTGTCTATCAGATGAATCAGAATCATGCCATTGAGCAGATCATGGAATTAATCGGCGCCGACAAATCCGTGTTAAGCTGGAACGAAGACCATATCCCGCTGGAGGGTCTGCACGGCGCTTTGGAGTCGCTGGGCGTGACAGTTGGCGGCTATGACGATGATGAACTGCGGGTTGGCATCACGGGGGCGGGGGCAGCCTTGGCCGCCACTGGCAGCCTGGTTCTGGAGAGCGGGTCCGGGCGTTATCGAACGACATCGCTCTTGCCCGATGTTCACATCGCCTTGCTGCGGCCGGAGCAGATTTTGCCGGACCTGGAAAGCTGGCAGCAAGCGCAGCAGGCGCAGGGCTATCCAGCCTTTACCAAATCCAGCAATACCACGATTGTCACCGGCCCAAGCAAAACGGCTGACATCGCCCAAGAATTAATCAAAGGCGCTCATGGCCCGCGGGAAGTGCATATTATCATCCTGACTTGAGGCCGGCATGGGGCTATTGCGCTGCTTCAATGCCGACTTCATCCATCAATTTTCGCAGCGCTTTGAGAGCAATCTCCATCCCGTCGGCGCCACTGAATCCGCTGGAACGCCGCGCTTCAACCAGGTGTGGCTCCAAGGATAAAACGCCGTTGTAGCCGCTTGCGCGCAGTCGTTCCAGCAATGCTTTCACCTGGCCATCCCCTTCGCCGGCCAGTGTGATCGCCGCATCCGACAAACGGGCATCTTTGATATGAACATAAGCAGTATAAGGCTGCAATGCGTCCCACCATTGATCGACCTGTTCAGCGGCGCCGCATTGAACGAAGTTGGCTGGGTCCCAAATAAACTTCAGGCGCGGCGAATCAACTGACTGCAATAACTTCAGGCAGCGTTCGGGGGTATCGCCAACCAACGCTTTTTCGTTTTCGAGCAGCAGTTGCAGATCCATATCCGCGGCGATGCTGACTAGGGTTTGCAGACGCTCAATCGAGGTTTGCATCGCAGCCTGGCTGACAGCGGCTTGGGGATAGAAAGAAAATATGCGAATGTTTTTTGCGCCAAGTCGATGGGCGATTTCGCCAATGCGCTGGAGGCGGGCGCTTTCTATGGCAATATCATCTTGCAGCGGCGATTTGCCAATCGGGCTGCCTATGCAGATGACCCGAATCCGGTGCTGCCGGCATAAATCGCTAATGCGCCCCACATGGTCATCGGTGAACAGCGAGCAGTTGATCCCCCAAGCGGCGCGGACATCAATCAGTGGAATCTGCAAGCGCTGTAAAACTTGCAGCTGCTCTTCAAAATCGGTGGCGATTTCATCACCGAAGGCGCTTATCCGCATCATCGAGTTTCTGCGCTTTCGATTCAAATTGAATAAATTGTCGGCGATTTTAGCAAATCGAATCCAGTTTCAACAGTCGGCATAAGGCCCGAGTGTTTGGAGCGGCAGCAGCAGATGGACGGCATCCTGAAACCCTAATCCGCCGCGATTCGCATCACCACTTTGCCAAAATGGTCGTGCTCCTCTAGCAGGCGATGCCCCTCATGAATCGCGGACAGCGGCAGGACGGTATCAATCACCGGGCGCAGAATGCCTTGATTGGCTAACTCCAGGGTCGTGACAAGCTCATTGTAAGTGCCGCCATTCGCGCCCAGAATAGACAGCTGACGATGATAAATCTGCGGGATCGCCAAATCAAGCCGCCTGCCGGAATGCGAGCCGCAGACCACCATCCGCCCATTGCGAGCCAAAGTCTTCAGCGAGTCACTCCAAGTCGCTGCGCCCACATTGTCCTGGACGACGTCAACCCCGCGGCCGCCAGTGGCATCAATGATCTGCTGTACCCAATCGGCCTCGCGATAGCTGAACACAAAGTCGGCGCCCAATGCGCGGGCTTGCTTCATTTTTTCGGGCGTGGATGTGCTGGCATAGACTTTGGCGCCGGCGTGTTTGGCAATTTGAATGCCCATAGAGGCGACGCCGCCACCGGCGCCGGGAATAAATACAGTTTCACCCGCCCGCAAACGAGCTGCTGAAATCAGCATGTGCCAGGCTGTCATGGCAACAACCGGTAAGGCTGCTGTCTCAACATGGCTTAAATTGGCAGGCTTGGCGATCAGATTCCGCGCCGGCGCGACCACATATTCTGCCAAGCCGCCGTTGACATGTTCGCCAATAATCTGATGCTGAGCGCAGACGGTCGGGGCGCCTTGCCGACAGTATTCGCAGTCGCCGCAGGTCAAGAGTGAATACAGAGTGACCTCATCCCCCGGCTGCCAGCCAGACACCTTTTTACCAACTGCATCAATCACGCCCGAAATATCAACGCCGGTGATCAGTGGCAGCGGAACCGCGCCAAACTGCGGCCCGCGGCGTATGCCAACATCAAGCCAGTTCAAGGCGCAGGCATGAACCTTGATGCGTACTTCATTTGGAGACGGCTGCGGGATGGGTATCTGCTCCAGACGAACCACATCGCGTTCGCCATGTTCGTGAATGACTGCCGCGCTCATCATGTTCATCTTAGGTTCGCCTTCCTGTTTGCGCTTCAATAATTTACTGCTCTATCATCATTAAGTCAAGGCTGGCCGTCGGCGTCGCTGGCTGGCAGCGCCAGTTCGCCCAAGATAACCTGTGTTTCATCCAGCAGTTGATGATCGCTGGTGATGATTTTCTGAAACGTATATTCGTCATCTTGTCTCCATTGTCTGTGCCATAGCGCCAGCACGACCCATAAGGCGCGGTTGGTCGGGGTTCCCGGCGGGATTGTAATCTGCAACGGCTGCCGGTAAATCGGCATATAGCCGGGACCCAACAGCCAGAAGCTATGCCGACTAGTCGCTGGCCTGCGGGCGCTGGCGACTGATTCGCCGCTGGCTTGATCGACCAGGTGGATCGAATAGCCCACCCTGAAATCAAATCTGATGTAATCCTGTTGTCTGGCAGACACATAAAGCCGAATATGGGCAGCTTCCTCCCCGCTGTCTATGCGGTAGCCATGCAAGTGTACTCCTGATTTGAATTGTACGGCGGCCGGCTGTGCCGAGTGTTGGAGTTCAAGGCGGGGGACGAGGGAATGGAGAAAGAGCAGGAAGATCCAGAGCGCCGGTATGGTATACGGGAGTCGCCAGATGCGGGGGGGGGGGCAGTATCGGAAAACTGGCCGAGTATAGCGAGCAGTGTCACCCAGATGCCTAGAAACTCAAGCGTTTCTTCAAACCAAAAGAAATACAGGCATCCGTCGAGATGCAAAACCCCGAAACTGCCGCAGGCTGGCGGCCTTCTCTCAAGCCCTATAGCGCCGGCCGCGCTTATCGCCAGTCCAGTCAACAGGCACAAGTGCCATATCCATGCACGCCGCGGCGAGCGCACAGCCACAGCCGCCGTTACCACCACAACTACTGCGGCGAGCGCCGTGTAATAATCTTTCCAATTTCGAATGTTTTCGTGTATCGTAAAATACTCATCCCACGCCAGATACAGAAAAACTAGACCGATAGCGCCCAGGTAGAGGCGCTGCCAGACGGGCCGCGCTTTGGCAAGCCATGCCGTCATCAGCGCCAGGCCGCCGACAAGCGCTAGTTGCGTGGACGCAAGGGTGCTGAGGATGTTCCATTCTCGATCCAAATGCCAGAGCCATTTCTCATATAGCGATGCCGGTCGGATTTCCAGCGCTATTACAATTACCAGTATCTGCGCCGCCAGCATGGCGCTTGCCAATCGCCTGGATGTGGGGGACAGACGGGGCATCAGCCACCGGTAACTTATCAAGACAACCGGGGCATACAGCAAGAAAAGAAAGATGCGGGTCAATGTATCGGCTGATACTAACAACTCACCGTTATTCATTGGCTCTCGCCTCCATTGTGCGGCTGTGTCCCGCTGGCTGATGTCGACTCTTCACAAGAATTCATCACTGACAGAGCAGAATCTATGCGCCCCCTATGGTCAGTTCGCCCAAGATAACCTGTGTTTCATCCAGCAGTTCATGGTCGCTGGCAAGGACCTCTTGGTACACCGGTTTGCGGTTTTCTCTGCGCCAGGACGTCAGCACGATCCAAAGCGCGCGGTTCGTCGGAGCCTGGGGCGGGATTTTGATCTCCATTTGATGTCGGTAAATCGGCATATAGTCGGGACCGAACAGCCAGAAGCTGTGCTGAAGATACGGATACCTGTCGAGACTGACGACCGATTCGCCGCTAACTTGGTCAACCAGATGAACAGAATAGCCCACCGCCAGATAATCCCGTTGTCTGGCAGATGTGTAAAGCCGAATATGGGCAGCTTCCTCCCCGCTGTCTATGTGGTAGCCATGCAAGTGTACTCCTGATTTGAATTGTACGGCGGCTGGCTGTGCCAAGTGTTGGAGTTCAAGGCGGGGGACGAGGGAATAAAGAAAGAGCAGGAAGATCCAGAGCGCCGGCAAGGTATACAAGAGCCGCCGGATGCGCGCGGGGGGGACAGTATCGGAAAACTGGCCGAGTACAGCGATCAGTATCACCCAAATGCCCAGAAACTCAAGCGGTTCTTCAAACCAGTAGAAATACAGACATTTGTCCAGGCTCAGGAATTCCAAAGCGCCGCAAACTCGTCGCGGCATCAGTTCAATTCCTATAGCGCCGGACGCACTCACCGCCAGCCCGGTCAGCAGGCATAAGTGCCATATCCATGTACGCCGCGGCGAGCGGGTGGCCACAATCGCCGTTGCCGCTGCCACCAACACACCGCCAGCAGCATAGTATCTCTTCCAATTATGAATGTCTTCATGCACGTGAAAATACTCATCCCACGCCAGATACAGAAAAACTAGACCGATAGCGCCCAGGTAGAGGCGCTGCCAGACGGGCCGCGCTTTGGCAAGCCATGCCGTCATCAGCGCCAGGCCGCCGACAAGCGCTAGCTGTGTGGACGCAAGGGTGCTACTGATGTTCCATTCTAGATCTAAATGCCAGAGATGTCTACTATATCGCGAGGTTGCTCGGGTTTCCAGCGCCACTGCGATTACCAGTATCTGCCCCGCCAGCATGGCGCTTGCCAATCGCCTGGATGTGGGGGACAGACGGGGCATCAGCCACCGGTAACTTATCAAGACAACCGGGGCATACAGCAAGAAAAGAAAGATGCGGATCAATGTATCGGCTGATACTAACAACTCACCGCTATTCATTGGCTCTCGACTCCATTGTGCGGCTGTGTCCCGCTGGCTGATGCCAACTTTTTATAAGAATTTATCGCTGGTGGGACGGTGTTTATGCGTCCCCTATGGTCAGGCTGCCCAGCGGCACGCGGGCATCAAGCCAAGACCTGCCGTCAGCGTCGCTGGCTGGAACCCGTTCCAGATCACCCTGGCGATACAGCCCGGTAAAAATAGCATATCGTCCCGGCGCCAGGTCAGCCGGAAGTGGAACGTTCCAGGTTTCAGTGTCGACAAGCCCATTGTACCACAGGCGGGTCGGCAAGCGCGGCCCCAATGGCTGCTGGTCATAGACCCACCAGGCGCCGCTCGCTTCGTGACCGAAATGCAGAAATTGCACGAGATCATCGCTGCCGTCACTGCTGCTGCGCCATGTGAATGGAATGGTCAGGGTTTTGCCGGGCTGGGCGCGTGCGGGGATGTCGACGGCATCGAGCATGAAGCCGCTGTCAAATAGAGCCAGCGGGACGGTCGGCGGCGCGGCATTCGACACTGCTGTCAGCACAAGTTCGTCCAAGACAACCTGTGTGTCATCCAGCAGTTGATGATCGCTGGCGATGACCTTCTGGCGCACATATTCGCCGTCTTGTTCACGCCAAAGCGTTAATACCATCCAAAGCGCCCGGTTAGCTGGCGTCTGCGGCGGGATTTGTACTTCCATATAGTGTCGGAAAATAGGTAACTTGTGCGACGCCAACCGTAGGAAACCCATTTTGTCATCCGTCCACGTGTCCCGGCTGGCGACAGAGTCGCCGCTGGCTTGATCGACCAGGCGAACGGAATAACCTCGCTCCCTGTATCGCCACCGCTGGGCAGACGTATAGAGTCGTAGGAAGGTAGTGTCCCCTCTGATGTCTATACGGTAGGCATGCAAGTGTACTCCTGAATCAAATTCTACGATTGCCGGATGGGGAAAGAGCCGTAGTTCAAGGTAAGGGAAGAAGGTAATAAGAAAGAGCAAGAGAATCCAAAGCACTGGTCCTATATACAGGATGAGGCGGATGTGGATCCGTGGCGTCGGCACTATATCGGAAAGGTGACTAAACATGGCGATAAGCGTTAGCCAAGTCCCTAGAAACTCAAGGGATTCTTCCAGGAAACGGAATATCAAACATCCGTCGATATGTAAGAATCCGAAATATCCGCAAATATCTGGCAAATAATCAACCACGAAGCCGCCCATCGCCAAAAGTAATAGACCGGTCAGCAGGCATAAATACCACATTCGCGCACGCCTCGGTGACTGTATCGCTATCGTAATCGTTACCACTACAACCACCATGCCGACTATAAAGTAGGGTTCTTTCAACCAACTATTTACATAGGGTCGCCATTCGAAAAAATCGTCCAGCCCGAGATATAGAAAAACTAGTCCGATTCCGACCAGGTATAGGCGCCACCAAGCAGGTCGCGCTTTGGCAAGCCAGCCCACGGTCACTGCAACTCCTCCAACCATCGCATGTTGCGTAAACGCAAGGATCGACTGGATTACTCCTCCCTGATCCAGATTCCAGAGCCAATTCTCGAAGCCCGATGCTGGTCGGATTTCTAGCCACACTATGACCAACCAAACCTGTGCTGCCAGAAAAGCATTTACTATTCGTTTGGCTGTTGGGGAGAGAGATGGGAATAGCCACTTGTAGGCGGCGAGGCAAATCGGGATGTAGAGCAGGAAGAAAAAGATATAGTTCAAGACTTTGGGTGATACTAACAACTCACCGCTATTCATTGGCTCTCGACTCCGTTGTGCGGCTGTGTCCCGCTGGCTGATGCTGACTTTTCATAAGAATTCATCGCTGGTGGGACGGTGTTTATGCGTCTCCTATGGTCAGGCTGCCCAGCGGCACGCGGGCATCAAGCCAAGGCCGGCCGTCAGCATCGCTGGCTGGAACCCGTTCCAGATCACTCTGGCGATACAGGCCGGTAAAAATAGCATATCGTCCCGGCGCCAGGTCAGCCGGAAGCGGAACGTTCCAGGTTTCAGTGTCGACAAGCCCATTGTACCACAGGCGGGTCGGCAAGCGCGGCCCCAATGGCTGCTGGTCATAGACCCACCAGGCGCCGCTCGCTTCGTGACCGAAATGCAGAAATTGCACGAGATCATCGCTGCCGTCGCTGCTGCTGCGCCATGTGAAGGGAATGGTCAGGGTCTCGCCGGGCTGGGCGCGTGCGGGGATGTCGACGGCATCAAGCATGAAGCCGCTGTCAAATAGAGCCAACGGGACGGTCGGCGGCGCGGCATTCGACGCTGCTGGCAGCGCCAGTTCGTCCAAGACAACCTGTGTGTCATCCAGCAGTTGATGATCGCTGGCAAGGATCTCTATCTCTTGGCGCACCCGTTCGCGGTCTTCTTCTTCTTTACGCCAGAGCGTTAGCACGATCCAAAGCGCACGGCTCGTCGAAGCTTGGGGCGGGATTCTGACCTTTATTTGATGTCGGTAAATCGGCATATAGTCGGGACCCAACAGCCAAAAGGTTTGCTGATGACGCGCCCGCTTGTAGCGACTGGCGACCGATGCGCCGCTGACTTGGTCAACCAGGTGAATAGAATAGCCCAACGTCTCCAGATAATCCTGTTGTCTGCCAGACGCATAAAGCTGAATATGGGCAGCTTCCTCTCCGATGTCTATGCGGTAGCCATGCAAGGATACTCCTGACTTGAATTGTACGGCAGCTGGCTGTGCCAAGAGCCGCAGTTCAAGGCGGGGGACGAGGCAATAGAGAAAGAGCAGGAAAATCCAGAGCGCCGGCAAGGTATACAGGATTCGCTGGATGCGGGGGGGGGGGGGGCAGTATCAGAAAACTGGCCGAGTATAGCAAGCAGTGTCAGCCAGATGCCCAGAAACTCAAGCGTTTCTTCAAACCAGAAGAAATACAAGCATTCATCCAGGCGCAGGAATCCCAAATTGCCGCAAGTCGGAGGCAATAGATCAAAGAATATCGCGCCGGCCGCACTCACCGCCAGTCCGGTCAGCAGGCATAAGTGCCATATCCATGTCCGTCGCGGCGAGTATGCAGCCACAGCCGCGGTTGCCGCGGCCACCAACACACCGCCGACAGTATAGTATCTCTCCCAATTATGAATGCCTTCATGCACCATAAAATACTCATCCCACGCCAAATACAGAAAGATCAGACCGATTCCGGCTAGGTAGAGACGGTGCCATGGGCGGCATGCCGTGGTGAACCACGCTGTCACCAGCGCCAGGCCGCCGACCAGTGCCAGTTGAGTCGAGGCAAGGGTGCTGGGGATGTTCCATTCTTCAGTGAAAGCCAATATCCACGTACCAAAGTTCCAGGATGGTCGGATTTCCAGCGACAGCACAGTTACCAAAACCTGCGCCGCCAAAAAGGTGCTCGCCAACCGCCTGGATGTGGGCGACAGGCGGGGAATGAGTTTCCAGTAACTTATCAAGACAACCGAGGCATACAGCAAGAAAACAAAGATGCGGATCAATGTATCGACTGATACTAACAACTCACCGCTATTCATTGGCTCTCGACTCCATTGTGCGGCTGTGTCCCGCTGGCTGATGTCGACTCTTCACAACAATTTATCGCTGGTGGGACGGTGTTTATGCGTCTCCTATGGTCAGGCTGCCCAGCGGCACGCGGGCATCAAGCCAAGGCCGGCCGTCAGCATCGCTGGCTGGAACTCGCTCCATATCACCCTGGCGATACAGCCCGGTAAAAATAGCATATCGTCCCGGCGCCAGGTCAGCCGGAAGCGGAACGTTCCAGGTTTCAGTGTCGACAAGCCCATTGTACCACAGGCGGGTCGGCAAGCGCGATCCCAATGGCTGCTGGTCATAGACCCACCAGGCGCCGCTCGCTTCGTGACCGAAATGCAGAAATTGCACGAGATCATCGCTGCCGTCACTGCTGCTGCGCCATGTGAATGGAATGGTCAGGGTCTCGCCGGGCGGGGCGCGTTCAGGCATGTTGACGGCATCAAGCATGAAGCCGCTGTCAAATAGAGCCAGCGGGACGGTCGGCGGCGCGGCATTCGACGCTGCTGGCAGCACAAGTTCGTCCAAGACAACCTGTGTGTCATCCAGCAGTTGATGATCGCTGGCGATGACCTTCTGGCGGACATATTCGCCGTCTTGTTCACGCCAAAGCGTTAATACCACCCAAAGCGCCCGATTAGCTGGCGCCTGCGGCGGGATTTCAAGTTTCATCCAATGTCGAAAAATAAGCGGATAGCCGGGAGTAAAGATCCAGTCACCTTGCCAGACATTCAGCCATTTATTATGGTTGGCGACCGATCCTCCGCTAATCTGGTCAATCACGTGAATGGAATAGCCCAGCCCGCTGAAATCCCATTGTCTGGGAGACAAATAGAGATAGATCACTTCTCTTCTTATGCGGAAACCATGCAAGTACACGCCTGCCTCGAACTCTGCGGCTGCTGGCTGTACATTGATAACAAAACGCGCAATAGGTCGGGTAGCCGTACTTCGGGCAAGAAAGAGAATCCAAAGCACCGGCAAGATATACAGAGCGCCTCGAACGCGTAGTTTTGGCGCCGCCGCTGTGTCGGAAAAGTGTCCCAGCATAGCAACCAGCGCCAACCAGGCGCCCAGAAACTCAAGGGATTCTTCCAGAACATAGAGTTGCAGACATCTGGCGAGCCGCAAGAATCCGAGATTTCCACAAATATCTGGAGAATCATCAATCACAAGGCCGCCTAGCGCCAGCAATAATAGACCCATCAGCAGGCATAGGCGCCATATTCGTATGCGTCTCGATGAACGCATGACTAGCGCAATCGTCGTTGCTGCAACTATCGCGCCAACTATTATCCAGGCTTCTTGCCGACTTGCCTCTAGCCCCAATGGTTTCCACAAGGACGTTCCCCAATCAAAAAAATCGTCCAGTCCGAGGTACGGGAAAACCACTCCGATCCCGACCAAGTAGAGTCGCTGGCGGGTGAGACATGTCCGGGCCAGCCATGAGGTTATCAGCGCGATGCAGCCGACTAGCATCAGCTGTGTGGATGCAAGGATACTGGGGATATTCTGTTCCCGCTCCAGATGCCAGAGCCCCCTGTTGAAACTCGCAGCATTATCATATTCTGCCATCCACAACGCAATGACCAAAACCTGCGCCGCCAAAAAGACGCTCGCCAACCGCCTGGATGTGGGCGACAGGCGGGGAATGAGTTTCCAGTAACTTGTCAGGACAATGGGGACGTAGAGCAAAAAGAGGAAGATGCAATACAATGTCTTGGGTGATACGGACAACCCCACTGTTCTTCATTCTCCATCGGGCAGACAAGTTTTGCCGCTTATATCGGTTCGTTGCGCTTGAGTTTGGGCGAATCGCGGTGTTCGCCGTACAGATGGCATTGGGTGATATGTTCATTTTCGCCGATGATTTGCGGCGGCGGAATGTTCAGGCAGGCTTCCATCGCATCCGGGCAACGTTGGACAAAGGGACAGCCGGCGAATTGTTCGGTCGGGCGCGGCACGCCTTCCTGAACGCGCAGCGGTGGATTTTCGATGGTCGGATCGGGCACCGGCACCGCCGCAATCAATGCCTGGGTATAAGGATGCTGCGGGTTGTTGATGACGGCATTGCTGGGTCCGATTTCAACGATTTCGCCCAGATACATAATGGCGATGCGGTCACAGGTGTATTGCAAGAGCGACAAATCGTGGGAGATGTAGACCGTTGCCAGGCCAAGTTCGCGCGCCAGCCGCCGAGTCGTGTTCAAAATACCGGCGCGCACCGAGACATCCAGCATCGAGACCGGCTCATCGGCGACCAGAAAATCCGGATGCAAAACCAATGCCCGTGCCAATACCACCCGCTGCAGCTGTCCGCCCGAAAGCTGATGCGGATATTTATCAAGGAAAACCTCGGCCGGGCGCAAATTGACCCGGTCCAGGGTTTCAATCACCCGATCCAAACGCTTGGCATCATCTTTCCAGCCGTGAATGATGAGCGGCTCGGTCAGAGAACGATAGAGGGTGAAGCGCGGGTTCAATGCTTCGAAGGGGTTTTGGAACATCAACTGCACCCGACTGCGGAATTTGAGCAGTTCCCTGTCATCCAGCTTTGCCAAGTCAAGCCCGTCAAACAGAATCTCTCCGTCGCTGGCGTCGACCAGTTTCACCAGCAGCTTGCCGGTGGTGGACTTGCCACAGCCCGATTCACCCGCCAGCCCAAGGCTTTCGCCGCGCTTGAGGGTAAAGGAGACCTTGTTCACGGCATAGACGGTCTGTTCTTTATCGCCGCGCAGCAGTCCCGCCAGCCCGCCGCCAATCTTGAATCGCTTGGAGACGCCTCGCATCTCGATGAGCACATCGCCGTTCTGATTGTCCTTGTTGGCAGTCGGGGCAATAATAGACGTCGTTGGCAGATGATCTTCAAACTGCTGCGTGACCTCGACGTGCTGCCAGAGGGTCGGATCTTCGGCCTGCTGGCGCAAAACATCCATTTCGTTAGAGCGCAGGCAGGCCGCCGTGCGATTGTCGCCCACATTTTCTAAGGCTGGATCGGTCTGATGGCAGGCATCTAGGACAAAGGGGCAGCGTTCGGCAAAGCGGCACCCTTGCGGCGGCTGACGCAAATCAGGCGGATAGCCTTCAATAGAAACCAAGACATCACGCGGGCGCACCAGGTTGGGAAAAGCCTGCTGCAGGCCGAGACTGTAGGGATGCGCCGGCGACTGGAAAAAGGGCTTGGCGTCAGCCTGCTCGACAATCTGACCGGCGTACATCACCGAAACCGCGTCGCAAACCTGGGCGACAACCGAAATATCGTGGGTGATGAGCATGACGGTCAGGTTAAGCTCATCCTGAAGCCGTCTCAAGACCTCAAGAATTTGATGCTGAACGATGACATCCAGCGCGGTGACCGGTTCATCAGCGATTAAGAGGCTGGGATTGAGCGCCAGCGCCATCGCAATCACGGCGCGCTGTTTCATGCCGCCCGAAAACTCGTGCGGATAGTGCATGAGCCGCCCAGTGTCCAGCCCGACCAAATCAAAGAGTTCCACCGCCCGCCGATGCGCCGCTCGTTTGTCCAGCCCGCCGCGAACCGTCAGCAGTTTGATAAGCTGTTTGCCGACGCGCTGTACTGGATTGAGCGAATCCATGGAGGCTTGGGGAATAGTCGCGATCTCGCGCCAGCGCAGCTGCCGCATTTCGGCCGCCGGCAGACGGAGCAGGTCCATGCCTTTGAACAGAATTTGCCCAGCCTGGATGCGGCCATTGCGCGGCAAAACCTGGACAATGGCTTTGAGCAGGGTCGTCTTGCCACAGCCCGATTCGCCAATGAGACCCAGCTGCTGCGCCTCTTCGATGTCCAGAGATACATCGTCAACGGCTTGTACTGTGCCGTCTTGCGTTTCATAGTTGACCTTTAGATTGCGGATCGAAAGGATCGACATGGCAATATGCACCTCGCTTGAAAGAAACAGCGCCTAGAAACGCCGCAAACGCGGGAACAAAACCTCTTCATAGCCGCGCCCGATGAAGAACCCGGCCATCACCGTCAGCATAATGCAGAGCCCCGGCGGTATGAACCAGTAGTAGGCGCCGCGCGTCAATGCCAGCGACAGGAAGGCATCCTGGAGCATAAATCCCCAGCTGACGGTATTGGGGTCGCCGAAGCCGAGGAAACTTATGCTGGCTTCGGTAAGGATCGCCCAGCCAATCGCAAACGAGCCGTATAAAAAGGTCAATGGCAGGATGCTGGGGGCAATATAGACAAAAATAATGCGGAGGTCGCTGGCGCCGGAAACCTTGGCGGCGCTGACAAAAGCCTGTTCTTTAATGACCAGTACCTGCGAGCGAATCACACGGCCGGGATTGCACCACTGCAAGAGCGCCATGGCATACACCACGTTCCAGATGCTTGGATCGAGAAATGTCGACAGCACAAGGATAAAAGGGATAAAGGGGATGCTAAGGGCAACATCAGCCGCCCGCATCAGGATGGTATCGTTCCCGCCGCCGTAATAGCCCGACAGTAAACCAACCACCGTGCCAATCACGGCCACTACGGCTGCTGCCGAAAAGCCAACCAGTAGCGCCGAACGCGAGCCATGCACCAGCTGTGAAAAGATATCGCGGCCGATATTGGTCGTGCCTAGCAGAAAACGTTCACCGGGCTTTTTATTCGCCAGCCAGATGCCATCTTCTTCAATGACTTCAAGCGGATCAAAGGGGGCGATCAGCGGCGCAAAAAGGGCAATCAGAAAAAAAACGGCAAAGATCATCAGACCAATCAGCGCCAGCCGGTCGCGTTGAAAAACCTCAAGATTGGTCTTCCAAAGCTGCATGGCAGCGCTTTGTGAATAGGACGCGGTTTTATTTTTTTGCTTTGCGCTGCGGATACTGGATTCTTGCTGCATAAAGACGACCTCGATAGGCTAGGACAGTTGAGCGCGGGACGATGCGCCGATGCGGGGGTCAAGCAGGGTGTACAGCACATCGGCAAAGAAATTGAGCGTGACGATAATCACCGCAATGATAAAGAAAGCGCCTCGCGCCAGGGGATCATCCGATTGCTGGATAGCCCGCACCAGAGTGCGGCCCAAGCCCGGCCAAGCAAAGACGTTTTCGATAACCACGTTGCCGCCGATGGAATAGCCGATGCCGATAGTAAGCGCCGTCAGCACCGGCAGCAGCGCGTTGCGGGCGGCGGTTTGAATCATCACTCGCCGTTCGCTGTAGCCGGCCAAGCGGCTCATGGTGACATAATCCTGGTCAAGTACGTCGAGCATATTCGAGCGCATCAGCAGCTGCGGCAGGCCGAGCAGATAAAGCGTCAGGGTGAAGGTCGGCAGCGCCATGTGCCGCCAGAATTCGGGCGAGGCAAGTTTTTCCCATTCGCTGCTGTAAATGGTGCCGGCGCCGCCAATGCCCGACGATGGAAACCAGCGCAGCCGGAAAGCGAAAATAGCCAAGGCGATCATGCCGACCCAAAACGGCGCCGCCGAGCGGGTCACCAAGGTGAATACGATGCCGCCTTTTTCAAAGTTGGTGCCGCGCCGCGCCGCCAGGATGACCCCGCCAATCGTGCCGATGAGATAAGCCAGCAGCAGCGAGGTCAAAGTGAGATAAAGGGTGTTGGGCAGGTCTTCGCCCAGGATGTCGGCGACCGATTTGCCGGGATACTTGAATGTTTCGCCCAGGTCGCCGCGTAGCAGCTGCCGGATATAAAAGATATATCGCTCTCCTATAGGGCGGTCGAGTCCGAAGCGCGCTATCAAAGCCTCTTCTTGTTCGGCAGTGAAGGTTACGTCAATATAAGAGGCCAGGGGGTTGCCAGGTGCCAAGTCGAACAAAAGGAAAAGAATGGTCGCAATCACCCACAAAATCAGCAGACTTTGTAAAATGCGCCCGATAATATAAGCCATACAACCGCGGTTCATATCGCACCCCCGGCCCCTCCCCAAAACGCGCTTGAGGAGGGGTCATTGCTGTATTCAATTTGATGGTGAACAGAACGTCACCTTCGGTTAGTTGGCCGGATATTGCAGACGGCCTTCCTCATTCCAGGTATAGCCGGCGTCGGCAAGCACTTGCCGTCCCATGTCGACGTCGAATTCATAGTCAGGCAGGTTGGGATTGTGCCAGAATTCAATCGGCGTTGAGACATAGGAATCAGCTGTTACGGCAAAGCCCTTGTAGATGTTGTTGACGATGGATTCCTTCGGCACGACGTGGGCGACGGCGCGGCGCAGGGCGACATCATCAAAAGGAGCATGCCGCAGGTTAAAGGCGAAGTAGCGCATCCCCAGACTTGGGCTGGAAAACAGCGCCACATTCGGGTCGGCTTCAGCAACCTGCGCCAGCACTTCCGAATCGCCAGCCCACTCCCAAAGGAAGTTGATCTCGCCGATGGTGATTTGTCCCAACGTGGCTTCCTGATTGGGCAGCACATTCATAATCCAGCCCGACGCGGCCGGCGGCGAAAAGTGATCGGCGTTGGCTTCCAGGATGACATATTCATTGACATCAAAGGCGACCATTTTGTAGGGTCCGCTGCCGACCGGGATGTCTTCCTGAATGCTTTCGGCATTGGCGTCGCCTTGGGTCAGCAGGTCGTCGATGATCGGACGCCAGACATGTTCCGGCAGCAGATTCAGCTTGGCCAAAGTCGAGGTCTCAAAGGCAGCCGACGGCTCGCTCAAGCTGATGCGAACGGTTAGGTCGTCGATGATTTCCATACCAGCCACCGCCGCGGCAAAAGGCGAATACTGCGGCGCCTCGCCGCTTTGGACGGCTTCAATCGAATAAACGACATCTTCGGCTGTTACCGCTTCGCCGTCGTGCCAGGTCATGCCCGCGCGCAAAGTAATGACTACCGATGTGTCACTTTCCCAATCGACGCTTTCAGCCGCCCAGGGGCGCGGCAAGCCATCGGGACCAATCCGCATCAGGCGGTCCCAAATCAGTTCGGTCACGCGCGACGGGGCATCGCCGGCGATGTAAAGCGGGTTGAAGGCTTCCAAGAAGGAAGTCGTGCTGGTGATGATGGTGTCCTGGTCGCCAATCGGCGTCAGGCCCGTCCAAGTCCAGAAGTTATGGATGCCGATGCCGGCCTGAGTGACAACGGTGTCGATGTCCCAAACATCAGTGCGGACCAGCTGCGGTGTGCTGGGATGGGCAAAATAAACGTTGGGTACATCGTTGGCGATCATCTCCTGCGCCTGGAAGAGCAGTCCTTGCCGCACGTCCAGATCGAGTTCGGCGCGTTGGGCTTCGGCAATGGCGTCATAATCGGGGTTGTTATAGCCGACAAAGTTGTAGCCGGCCGCCGCCATGCTGGAATGGAAGAGGTTGTAGGCGAATTCATCCGGGTCGGAACGTTCCGGTCGGCCAACCATGCGCCAGATGGTCATTTCCCAGGCGTCGTCGCCTTCGCGGGTGAACCAGACTTCGTCAATCAGCTGTGCCCAGGGGACGGCGCGGTGGACAACATCCAGCCCTAGGCCCTTCATGTTTTCGACCACCAGGCGCGTGGTCTCAAATTCGACCGGCCGTTCGGCCTGCGTGACCGAGCGGACGGTAATAGTCGGGACAACTTCGCCGGCCGACTGTGAGAATGCCGGCGCCGCCAGCGCTAGAACCGTCATCATCAGGATGATTATTCTTATCAATTTGCTTTGCATGATTGGGTTTCTCCATAAAATAATGAACAAGACATCATGGGAACTGCCGAGTTTAGAATATCGCGGTGGCACACCTCCTCCCTTAGAAAATGGGGGCGAAAATACAGGATATTCAATCATAGCCGATTCGCGGCCGTTTGCTAGGCTAAAAGCAAATGCCCGCGGCCATCGTCGAATCGTATATTCGCATTGGGCGACATCGCCGCAAGCCGCTCGATAACTGCGCGCGCGTCACTCCCTTTGAGCAGCGTCGGATTGCCCGCTTCGTCCAGTAAAACCGGGTGCATGGCATACGCGGCTGGCTTAGATTTATCGGTATCGACGACAAGAATGATGGTTTCTGACCAGATGCGGTCCCGAGACGGACGCAAGACATAAGGAGCATTGCGGTTGACAATCGTTCGCGCTGCCGGTTGGCTGTGATGAAAGAGAAAGTTGCCCAAACTGTAAAAAATGGGCTTCCCTCGATAGACTTCAACCGCCTGCAAGGAATGCGGATGATGTCCGACGATAATATCGGCGCCGGCTTCAATGAGTGCATGACCCACCTCAATTTGGTAATCAGCCAAACCATCCTGAAAACGGGAGCGCCAGGCCGGCGGCACGCCCCAATGCAATGCTGCGACAACAAAGTCAGCCGCCCGCGCGGCCGCTTCAATGACTTGTACGGCGCGGTCAAGGTCTTCCTGCCAGGCCCGCGTATGGACGTAAGGCGCGCTGCCAGGCTGTTCCATGCTGGCGGCTGAATCTACGTGGTAAGATTCCGCGACATGAATGGGCGCGACCCCCGGACGGTCATCGGCAGCGGCGCCGCCCGGCCCCAAAGTGGAAGCGGCGCCCACAAAAGCAAGCCGCATATCGCCCACAGTGATAATTTTGGCCTGCCATGCCTGATCCAGATTCAGCCCGGCGCCAACATAAGCGATCTGATGGCTGTCGAGATGATTCAGGGTATCAATAAAGGCAAGCTCGCCATAATCCATCATGTGATTATTGGCAATCGCGAGCAGCTTAAAACCGATGGCTTCCACCTCGGACAAGAGTTCGGGAGACATACGCATATTGATCCATTTCTCGACTGCTGTGCCCCGCGCCGAAACCGGCGCTTCCAGATTGCCAAAGGCAATGTCTGCCGATTGCAATACCTCTGCAACCGAAGCCAGCGCACTGCTTTGCGGCAAACGGTCTTGCAAAAATATGTCGCCAACCATTGCTATAACTGCCATTGGGCTGCCATTCTCAAACGGACGAACCGCTTAAACTTTTTTGCCGCCTTTATACACGGCCGCCACCTGGCGCACCTGGCGAATATCGGCAAGCGGGTCGCCGTCAATCACCAGCAGGTCAGCGAACTTGCCCGGCTCGATGCTGCCGATTTCATCCTCCCAGCGCAGGATTTTGGCATTGTTCAGGGTGACGATGCCAATGGCTTCCATCGGCGGAATGCCATTGGCGACCAGAAGCTCCAGTTCCCTTGCCATGCTGTAGTGATGCGGCGCCAGTGGGTTGCCGCCGGCATCCGAACCGCTGCCGAGAAAGACGTTCTTAGAACGCGCCAGCGCGATGGTTTTGCGGATTTGCCCGATCCCTTTTTCGATCATGGGCCGGCGCCGTTCGGCATCGGCCTGTTGTACCGGCGAGAGCGGGTAACTTTCCAGGTCAGGGTTGCCAACCCCCAGCGTCAACACCAGCGCGGCGCCGTTGGCGACCATCATGTCGGCGGTCTCTTCGTCGAGATAAGTGCCGTGTTCAATCGAATCAACGCCAGCCAGTATACAGTTTTTGATGCCGCCAGCGCCGTGGCAGTGCGCCGCCACCGTCCGGCCCATCATGTGCGCCGTCTCGACGGCCGCCTTGATTTCGGCGACGGTGAACTGGCTGGCCATGATGTCTTGCCCGGGGGTGGCGCTGCCGCCGGTGGCCATTAATTTCACGGTGTCGGCGCCGGCTTTAATTTGCTCGCGGGCGGCTTTGCGGACTTCGTCGGGTCCGTCGGCTTCGCGGGCGATAAAGTGGGCATGCCCGCCAGTCATCGAGATCACGCGGCCGGATGTTTTCATGCGCGGGCCTTGGATAAAGCCGGCCTGAATCGCGCTCCGCAGCGACATCTCGATGTATTTTTCGCCGCCGATGTCGCGCACAGTCGTGGTGCCATGCGACAGGATCCGCCTCACGATATCGACCGCTTCGAGCGCCAGCGCGTCGCGGGGACGTTCCAGCAAGGCGAAGACACTTTCGGCGCCGTTGTAACAGACGTGGATATGAGCGTCAATCAGCCCCGGCAGCAGCCACTTGCCGGATAAATCAGCCCAAGCCGCATTTTGAGCCGCCGCCGGCAGGTTATCCATTTGACCGACCCAAGCAATCCGTTCATCTTGGACATAGACAGCTGCGTTTTCTAATGGCTCGCCGCCCAGTCCATCAATCAGAACCGCGCCAGCCAGTACCAATTCCATAAAACCCTCCTTGTTCAATTCATCTTGATGTGCGCGTGAGCCGATTTGCGCTGCCGGCTAGTTTTTGCTGTGATACAAATCGGCTGGCGCTGCTGCCTGACCCGATGCGATTTTGGGCGGTGTCATATAGGCTCGTTTGGAGTGGCTCAAGCCGGCGCCGAGCATCGCTTCCAAAAATTTCAACTGAACCCGCGCCGGATTCAAAAAAGGCACCCCCAGTTCGGCTTGGCAGGCTTCCGGGATTTCCAGAAAGCCCATGCTCATGCAGCCAACAATCAGCGCATCGGCGCGGTCCTGTTCAATCGCTTTGCGCCCTTCTTCCAAGGTGACTTCAATGGCAAGCTCGCGGTCGCGGTGCAGTTCCAAAACCGGAATGTTCACCGCCCGCACACTGGCCAGCTTGGCGCCGCCGCCGCCATTGCGGAGCGTCTGCTCTAGTGGGCCCACGACGCTGTCGGTAACTGTGATGACAGAATAGCGGCGTCCGACTGCCGATGCCATCAGCGAGGTGGCCTGCCCGGCGCCGACCACGGGAATCTCGACGATTTCGCGCAGGGCATCCAGGCCAGGGTCGCCATAACAGCCCAGCAAAATGCCATCCCAGCCTTCCGCTTGCAGCTGATGTGCTTTTTTGACGGTTTCGGGGATCGACAGATATTCTTCGTACATGCTTTCAATCGAGCCGGGCCCAGCAGGGATGTCGGTGATGTCAACTTGGGTGTCGGCGCTGGCGTGGCGCTGGAGATATTCGCGGCGCCGGCCAAGCTCTGCCTGTCCTTCAGGCGTCCGACCCATGGGTCCTGATACGAGGTAAATCAATTTCATTTGTGCAACTCCTGTTGTATAAATGGCTTGCTTACGGATTGATTTTGTCAAGCGCCGCGCCGACGATCTTGGCGGCCGATTCAAATGCCCAGGCGACGCGGTTAATGCCGCGGACCAGGTGCGTCCGCGTTACCCGTCTCATGTGTTCATCAGCCGTCGGCAGGTCGGTCGCCGCCGCCAGATCAGGCAGCTGCGGGACGCGCATCGCCGGTTCGTTGCGGAAGCGTCCGTGCCGGGTGTAATTGATAAGCACCAACTCCCGCGCCATGCCCAGCAGGGCATCGTTGCAGGCGCGCACTGCCGAATCAGCGACATCCCGGTTTGCCAGTTTCGCGCTCTGCCGGTATAAATCATCCAGCGCGGCATTCAGCTGGGCGAGTGCGTCGTAGGCCGGCGAAAAGTTCACTTCGTCGCCGCCGGCGGCCGCGTAGCCATCAAGCGTCTCCTTGAATTCAGCCGTCAGCTTGCGGAAATCAAAGGGATGGAGCGGGTTGTTTAAGAGCCGTTGCAGCGAGGCCGCATAGACGCGCAGGTCGCGCATCAAGTTGTCCTTGTCGGCAATCTCCAACTGGTCATTTTCGGTATGCCAGGCAATGTTGGCGCCACAGCCGCCGACAGCATAATACCCCTTTTCTGCGATGAGCTCCTTGGGCATGGAAGACAGAAGCATAAACAGGCTGGAGATGCCGATGTTATTGA
Organism: Phototrophicaceae bacterium; assembly: GCA_965203755.1. Lineage (GTDB taxonomy): Bacteria > Chloroflexota > Anaerolineae > Aggregatilineales > Phototrophicaceae > UBA6055. The sequence goes on from OZ241910.1 coordinate 3,102,567, forward strand.
AGGAATAATCGCCGGCTTGGTGCGGCCGGGCGCCGCTAAACCCTTGGCCGGTGGCATCTTTCACGGTTTGCGCGGCGAAGTCCTCGGCTTCGGTCATCACAGTGACATCGTAATACTCGGTCGCCCAGCGGCAGCCGGGGGAGTCGATGTTCATTTGGGCGATGCAGTTACGCGCCAAATCAAGACCAAATTCATCGGCAAACCAGGTCGAAGCGCCATAACGTCCGGTCGAATGCCCTGACCACCATGCCACCCGCAGGCTTCGCGCCATCTGGTCACGATGGTTATGGAAGATTCTTGCCAGTTCCAGCAGGCTGGCATTTCCGACGGCATTATCGCCGATGCCAACATCCCAAGAATCGACGTGGCCATGCGCCAGAACAAAACGTTCGGGTTCAATCGCGCCTTTAATTTCGGCAACGACCAGTGGACACTCAAACCAACCCTCGCGCAGTTCGGTATGGAGTGTTGCTTCCAGGCTGCCGCTTTCCATCTGCTTCAATAACTCCTCGCCATCGGGGCGGTTAATCGAGACGACTGGAATCGCAGGCTGCCGATGATAATTGTCAAGGTCGGGCGCGCCCCAGATAGTGGTGCAGATTCCCCAATGAATATCAACGCCCGGATTGATAAAAATCGCGCCCAAAGCGCCCTTGTTCTGGAAATACCAGACTGGCGGCGGCCCGCCAAAGCCATCGACAACTACGATTTTGCCGCGGACATCGATATCGGTTGCCGGCGTAAAATCAAAGAAGTCGACGCTTCGTCCGGCCGCGAATTTCTTGATGCGTACCGTTTCGCCGGTGATGCCCTCGGCCGGAGCGCTGATCGAAAATGCCGGTGTCTTGGCGCGGTAGGATTTGCCGCCCGCCATCAGCGAAGCCTTGACCGGGACGCTTAGAAACAACTCCGGTGTATAGACCTGATGCGGTACGCCAAGGTCAGCCAGCCGGTCGGCGATATATCGAAAGGCGATGCGCTCGTCTTCTGATGAGGATTCGCGTACCAGGGTGGTAAATCGCTCAATCAGCGCCCACGGCTCCTCCGGCGACAAATCGTCAAGCAATTTGTTTTCCAGTTCAGATTGTTTGGATTCATAAAGTGTTTGCATGCTTTGCAGGTCCTCCAGTCGATTCAATAAGTTCAGATAAATTTTCTGGCTGCGGGGCGGCTCGGAAACAGGCAGCGAATGGCAGGTTGAGATGCGCTGTGCGGCCATAGCAATCCAGGCAATGTAACGTTACATGAACCGCATCCGGCGCAGCGACAATCTCATAACCTGTCAAAAAATCATCCTGCTATTATTGTCAGTAAAACTAATTTATTTTATGGTGAGGTTATTCTAACAGCCTGGAGCATTTTGTCAAACATTTGCTTGGAAATTACTCTCTTGCCTTAATTTTGCGGTAATTCATAATTGTGCAAGTCGAGACATGCGCTCTACAATAGAATCAACAAACTAACAAAACACAGAGGTAATTTCCTTCATCAATGAAAACCACGGCGCTTGATTTTAACTCCAGACGTTCCATGATCAGCGCGGCTCGCGGCATGGTCGGCGCCAGCAATCCGCTTGCGGCGCAGGCGGGGCTCAACATCTTGCGGCAGGGAGGCAATGCGGCTGACGCCGCCGTTGCGACCTCGGCCGTAATGAATGTCACCGAACCGGGATCGTGCGGCATTGGCGGAGATTGCTTCGCTCTCTACTTTGATGCCAAGACAAAAAAAGTGACCGCTCTCAATGGCAGCGGACGCGCTCCGCAGGCATTGACTTTGGATACCGTGCAGGCCTTGGGCTGGGAAAAGATGAATCCATTCCATGCTCATGCCGTGACCGTGCCGGGGGCGGTGCGCGGCTGGCATGATCTGCTGGAACGGCATGGCAGCATGACACTAACGGATGTCCTGGCGGATGCCATCTATTATGCCAGCGAGGGCTGTCCAACCGCCCCGGTAGCCGGTTTGCGCTGGGAAAAGTCCGATGGTTTTCTACGCAATGCCATCAATGCGGAAGAATATCTGCCCCAAGGCAAAGCGCCCAAGCCGGGACAAATTGTGCGACTGCCAGGGCTGGCAAATACTCTGCGGGCGATTGCAGAAGGCGGGCCGGATGCCTTTTATTCGGGCCCGATTGCCGACGCCATCGTTTCATCCATTCAAGAGCAGGGCGGGCTGATGACGCATGATGACCTGAAAAATCATCATTCCACTTGGGACGAACCAATTTCAGCCGATTACCATGGTGTGACCATTTATGAATGCCCGCCGAATGGTCAGGGCTTAACTGCCTTGCTGGCGCTGAATATCGCCGCCGGCTTTGATTTGAAGTCACTGGCTTGGGATTCGCCGCAGCGCCTGCATCTGATGGTCGAAAGTATGCGTTTGGCTTGGGCCGATGCCCATCAATACATTGCCGATATGAGCCAGACGCAAGTCCCGCTTGATACCCTCTTGAGCAAGGAATATGCCGGTCAGCGCGCTCAACTGATCTCGGCTGAAAACACGCTGAACCCGCCGCCGGCCTTTGGCGCTGCCTCGCCGGCTTCCGACACCATCTATTTGAGCGCTGTGGATGCCGCCGGCAATGCCTGCTCATTTATCAAGAGCCTGTACATGGGTTTTGGCGTCGGCATTGTTGCCAAAGGAACGGGTGTTTGGCTGCAAAATCGCGGCGCCGGCTTCACCCTTAAAGCGGACCATGCCAACAGTCTGGCGCCGGGCAAACGTCCCTACCACACCATTATTCCTGGACTGGCGCTGCGGTCGGGTGAACTGTGGGCGAGTTTTGGGGTTATGGGCGGGTTTATGCAGCCGCAAGGTCATTTTCAAGTCATCAGCGCCTTGGTCGACGACAGCCTGAACCCGCAAGCGGCGCTGAATCGACCGCGCTGGTGTATCCAGAACGGCGAGCCGGGGGGCGATCTGCTCCTGGAAGAGGGCATCCCGCTGAAAACGATGGCCGCCCTGGCGAACCGCGGGCATCGCATCCGTCCAGTCTCCGGGATGGATCGCGGCGTATTTGGACGCGGGCAGGTTATACGTTATGATTCCTTTGCGCGGGTGATGCACGGCGGCAGCGAACCGCGCGCCGACGGACAAATTGCGGCTTTCTAGATGCGATCAATTTCATGTTGGGACGTTTCTCCGGTCCCTCCATCGGAAACTTGACAGGGCAATTAAGCCTCACTATGATTTAATGCGTATCAGTTATACGAATAAATCAACCACTAAATGATTGAAGGAAGTTAAAGCAAGCCGCATGGCAGATGGAATTGCACATGGCAAACGCGGTGTCACATAGGCGGATGCTGTGTATATTTATCCGATTAGTTTAGGAGGTTTTATCTGATGTTTCGCAAGAGCGTATTTTTCATCACACTTTTGCTGGTATTTTCTGTTATGCCGGCCATGTCGCAGGATGACACCACAACCGTTACCTGGCTGATGCTGGGTTGGGGCGGGGCAGAAGAAGTCGCGGCGCAATTCGAGGCGGAAAACCCGGATATCAATGTTGAGCTTGAACAGGTGCCGTTCAACGCCTTGTTTGAGCAAATCCAGGTACGGCTGGGCGCCGACAGCAGCGATCCGGATGTCTTGTCGGTTGATGTTCCCCTGGTCGCCGCTTATGGCTTGCGCGGCTGGCTGCTGCCGCTGGATGAATTCTTCATCAGCGGCGAACAGGACGACTGGCTGGAAGCAGCGCTTGAAGCTGGCAGTTACAACGGCGAATTGCTGGCCGCGCCCGTCAGCACCTCAACCCAACTCCTGATTTACAATGCCGATTTGTTTGCTATGGCTGGCATTGACCCGCCAGGAGAAGACGAGCGCTGGACTTATGAATACATTGCCGAAATCGCCCCGCAGCTGACAATGGATACCGATGATGACGGGACAACGGACGTTTGGGGATTTACCTGGGAACAGACCAATCGCATCTATCAGTTGCAGCCCTTGCCGGAAGGTCTGGGCGGCGATGCTATCGGTGAAGATGGCCTGACAGTCGACGGGGTGATCAATTCGCCCGCATGGATTGAGGCTTTTACCTATTATTCCGATATGTTCAATGTCCTCCAGGCCGCGCCTCAAGATGACACGGTCGGCGCCAGCGATTTGTTCGCCGCCGGCAAACTGGCGATGTACATTGCGGGCCCCTGGAACATCAACCGCTTTATCCGTGAAGAGGTTCCCTTTGCCTGGGGCGTGTCGCGCCATCCATACTTTGCCGAAGGCGAGATTGTGACGCCGACCGGCAGCTGGCACATCGGCATCAACAAAAACAGCGAAAATCGGGAAGCGGCGGCCCGTCTGGTCAACTGGATTTCGACTGGTTCCGGGGCTGAAATGTGGTGGCGCATCGGCAGTGGTGACTTCCCGGCGCAAAAATCGGTGCTGGCAATGTTCGCCACCGACGAGCAGTTTGAAGAAGCGCCGTTTTCGACCTTGCGCGTGGCTGCGGATGAGGCGACGGTAGGCGCAGTGCCGCGTCCGGTCTCACCGGGATACCTGGAATATGAGCAGATTTTGCAAAACACCTTCCAGGATATTCGCAACGGCGCTGATGTCGAAGAAGCATTGGATCTGGCCGTGGCGCGAATTGAAAGTGAAATGGACAAATATCGGCGTTAAATCGGCGTACATTGCGTAAATGGAATGCCGGCAGGTCGCTTTGGCCTGCCGGCTTCTTCTGCACGATAAACCAGTAACAGCGGCGAAAACATAGAGATTTGCCTATGAGCATTCATGGACGGCTTGTTCCCTATCTGTTTTTGTTTCCGGCGGTGCTGCTGCTGCTGGTATTTAATCTTTATCCAACCCTGGCGACGCTCAACGAAAGCCTGCACGTCAAGTCGTTCATCAGCAACGAGCGCATCTTTGTCGGACTGGAGAACTTTGAGCGGATTTTCCGCGATCCGGTCTTCTGGAAGTCGGTTCAGGTTACGCTTTGGTTCAGCATTCTGGTCAATCCGATTCAGATTGCGCTGGCGCTGCTGCTGGCTCTTTTGGCCAATCAGAAAGTGCGGGGGATATCAATCTTCCGCAGCATATACCTGTTGCCGGTGGCGGTTTCAATTAACGTGACCACGGTCGTCTGGGGGCTGATGCTGGATAGCGATTCGGGGCTGATCAATGGCCTTCTAGCGACCCTGGATATTCCCAAGCAGCCCTTCTTAACCGCTCCCAGCCATGCTTTATGGTCAATCATCATCCTGGCAACCTGGAAAGGGGTGCCACTGTGGGCTTTGTTTTTCCTGGCAGGTTTGCAGGGAATCCCGGAATCCATCGTCGAGGCTGCCAAAATCGACGGCGCCAATCGGCGGCAGATTTTTACGATGATTACCCTGCCGCTGTTGCGGGGGGTGCTGCTGTTTGTCCTGATTGCGGATACGGTTGCCAATTTTCTCCTGTTTGCGCCGGTGCAGCTGCTGACAGAAGGCGGGCCCCAATTGTCAACCAATTTGATCATGTATGAGACCTACCGCCGTGGCTTTGTTTATAACGACCTTTTCACATCGGCGGCGATGCTGCTTGTGATGCTGGTCTTCGTATTGGCTGTCATTCTGCTTCAGGCATTCGCGCTGCGCCGAAGGGATTAACAGCAATGTCGCGTGCAGCCAGCTTCATCGTTTCATTGAATACAGACGGCAAGCGCCCGGTATTTGAAACGCTGCTGATTTATGCTTTGCACATGATTGTGGCTGCTTTATTTATCCTGCCATTGATGTGGGCGATTGCAGCATCATTTACGCCCAATGAGCAGGTTTTTAAGTATGCCTACCCCTTCTCCCTGCGGGCATTATTGCCCGGCGATTTCACCTTGGAAGCCTACCAAAGCCTGTTTGAGCGCAATTTTGGGCTTTCATTATCCAATACCTTCTTTTTGGGAATGGCAGTTGTGCTGGCGGGCGGCATCGTCAATGCCATGGCTGGCTTTGCCTTTGCCCGTTTCAGCTTCCGCGGCAAACGTCTGATATTTCTTGCGCTTATCCTGGTTCCTTTTCTGATACCGATTGATTTAACCGCCATCCCGCGTTACATCCTGGTCAAAGATTACTTGGGCTGGTACAACTCTTGGCCGGCATTGCTTGTGCCTGGGTTTGCCAACAGCCTGGTCATTTTCCTGTTTCGGCAGTTCTTTGAGGAAATCCCGCAAGACTTGATTGACGCGGCGCGGGTGGATGGCGCATCCTGGATGAGCGTGTTCTTCCGCATCATTCTGCCCTTGTCGCGCCCGGTTCTTATCACAGCCGCCCTGTTAATGTTCCTGTCGCAATGGGATTCGTACTTTTGGCCGCTGCTGGTGGCGCCGCACCCGGACTTGCGGGTGGTGCAGGTCGAAATATCGAATGCTGTCGGCGAGTATCAGACACTATGGAATGAACTGCTGGCTGGATCTATGCTGGCGGCGATTGTGCCGATTTTGCTGCTGCTGCCCTTCCAGCGCTATTACATTCAGGCGATCACCAGCAGCGGTCTAAAAGATTAAACGGCTTTGTTTATTTCCCCAGAGGCGCGCCGCGAATCGGCAAAACCTTGACATAATTATTGAGTTGCGCTAGATTTATATGAATAATTGGCATGCTAAAGTTGGAACGTATTTGTGGGCAATTCGGCGGGGACGCAGTGAGCCGATGCAATATGAGCTTGTCGTTCGTGATTCGGCCTAGTTTCAAACCAGGACAGAGGAGGTTCTATGAGGAGAAACATTTAGTTCGCAGCCAAGGTTTAACCAAATTTGATAAGGAGAATAACTCATGAAACATCTGCGATTTTATACCACACTGGCGATTCTTATCTTCGCGCTAACATCAATCGGCGCTCTCGTTAGCGCCCAAGACGTGACGACTGTCGTCTGGTGGACGGAACAGAATGACTCAGTTGATGAATTTCTCATCCCGCTGCTGCAGGACGCCTTCAACGCCGAGCATGATGACATCCAGTTGGAGATTATCGGGCAGGAAACCTTGAATGATGTCAATCGCACTGCATTGCAGGCTGGCGCGGCCCCAGACATCCTTCAGACGCCGGGGCCGTCTTTCATTGCTGAATTCGTCGCCGCCGGACAAATTCTGCCGCTGTCAGGCCTGGCTGACCAGTACGGCTGGAAGGATAAACTGATGCCCTGGGCTTACGGCTCCGGCATCCTGCAAGGCGAGCTTTACAGCATCCCCATCACATACGAGAGCCTGGTTTTGTTCTATAATAAGACCCTCTTTGATGAGATGGGCTGGGAGCCGCCGACCACCCAGGCGGAAATCGACGCCATCGCGGCCGAAGCCATCGCCAACGACATCTTCCCCTTCACTTATGGCAACGCGTCCTGGCAGCCCGCAAACGAGCACCTGATGGGCATCTATCTCAATAATTATGCCGGGCCGGAGAATGTCTATCTGGCGCTGACGGGCCAAAAATCCTGGACTGATCGGGAATTTGCAGAGGCGACGGATTTGCTCGCCGCGCAGCTGTTGGACGGCTGGTTCAGCGGTGACATTTCCAATTACTATGCCAATACCGGCGACGATATCAGCATAGAACTGGCTTCAGGCGAAGCTGCCATGATGCAAGGCGGCACCTGGAATTTCCGCACAATGAACGAATTCTTTGAGGAGCAGGGCACCGAATGGGATTGGGTACCCTTGCCGCCCTTCCACGAACAGGCTGGCGAGTACAATTATGAGTTGGCTATTGGCAGTACCATCTCCGTCAACGCCAATACCGAAAATCCGGAAGCGGTCGGCACCGTCATCGACTACTGGCTAAGTAGCCCCGCTCGCGTACTGGCGATTGCCGCTGGCGCCGGCTATGGCGAATTCGTCGTGCCTATCCGCTTCACAGTCGATGACTTCCCGGCTGGCATAGATGAGCGGGTCGAACGCTTCTTCGCCGATTTTGCCGAGGTCACTGCCCAAGGACGCGCTGGCTACACTACCTGGACCTTCTGGCCCGCCGATGCCAACGTGCATCTGTGGACGGATATTGAACGCGTCTGGGCTGGTGAGATCAGCACCGAGGAATATCTGGAGGAGCACGAAGCGCTCTGGGAACAGGCGCGCACAGAGGGCAAGACGCTGGCGATCCCTGATCGTTAAAAATTAGCAGTTCGATTTTGGTCAGGGACAACTGCGTCCCTGACCGCTAGCATAGCGGCACGCGGCTTGCGCTGCGCCGGCCAAGATGGTGTCTGAAAACAAAGGTAGAAAGAAACTCCCCATGAGCGTTGCAGAGGCAGTTGCTGCGCCGGTTGCCAAGCGCAATAAGCCAAAAGTCCCCTGGACAAGAGTGATCGGACGCTGGGCATTTTTGTGGCCCATTTTGGCGCTCAACCTGATCGTGATTGTCATCCCGTCTATTGCCGGCTTGGGGATCGCGTTTACCGAGTGGTCAGGATATGGTCAGCCACAATTCATCGGTCTAGAAAATTTCGAAGCGCTTTTGGAAGACGATGTCTTTTTTAAGGCGCTTGGCAACAACATCGTGTGGACAGCCATTTTTCTGACGATTCCGATCTTCATGGGCTTGCTGGGCGCATATCTGCTAGCTGGCATCAAACGCGGGCAAATGGTCCTCCGCGTTTTATACTTTATTCCTTTTGTGATGGCGTCCGTGGTCAATTGCCAGATCTGGCGTTTCCTTTTGCACCATCGCGTTGGCATTGGGCCTTGGCTGGCAGACCTTGGCATCACCGATATTCTCGACGTCGCCCTTTTTGGCAAAGCGGAGACAGCCCTCTATACTGTGGCATTTGTCGATATTTGGCATTTCTGGGGTTTCCTCGTCGTGCTTTATCTGGCAGCGATGTCGGCAGTGGATACCGAGCTATACGAGGTAGCGCGGCTGGATGGCGCCACGCGTTTTCAGCAATTTCGCTTCGTTACCCTGCCCAGTATTCGCCCGACAATCGTCTTTACACTTCTGATGATTTTGATTTGGTCGGCGACGGTATTTGACTACGTTTATATTTTGACATCAGGGAAACCCGCTCATGCCTCGGAGGTCATGGGCACTTACCTCTATGAAGTCGCCTTCTTCCGCTTCAATGCCGGTTATGCTGGCGCTATCGGTGTCGTGATGACACTATGGGTCGCAATCGCGGTCGGCGGCTTCGTATTTCTAAGGAGACGCGGATGGGACGTTTAAGGATATTCGGGGCGCATCGCACCCAATCAACCCTGCCCAATTACATCATCCTGATCTTGCTGGCATTGTTCACGGCCTTGCCGCTGGCGCTTTTGGTGAGCAATTCGCTTAAATCAACTGCCGAGATCGCCAGCAGCCCCTTTTCTTTGCCCAAAGAAATTCTGTGGGGAAATTATGGCGAAGCCTTTGATAAGGGCAAATACGGACTGACCATTCGCAACAGCGCCATCTTGACCATCTCGACGATTGCCTGTTCATTGACTGTCGCTGGTCTGGCGGCGTATGCGCTGGCGCGTTTGAAGCTCAAGTATGCCAACGTCCTTTCCTTTTACTTCCTCGTTGGCATTGGGGTTCCGGCGCAATTGTTCATCATTCCGCTGTTTTTCATGTGGAAGCAATTCGGCCTGGTCAATACCCATGTTGGCTTAATCATCATATATACCGCTTTGCAATCTCCATTCGCTACTTATCTGCTGCGGTCGTATATGCTGTCGATACCGGAAGAGTTTGTCGATGCCGCCAAAATTGACGGCGCATCGGATTGGCAGGTCTTCCGACACGTGATCGCACCGCTCACCGGTCCGGGTTTCTTGACCGCCGGCCTGGTCATTGGCTTGTTCACCTGGAACGAATTCCTCTTCGCCGTAACCTTCTTGCCAGACCCGGAATTCAAACCGGTGGCGACCAGCCTGTATGCCTTCCAGGGTCGTTTCAGCCGCGATTGGGGTCTGACCAATGCTGGCTCGGTCATCATGGTGGCCCCGGTGTTGATCCTTTTCTTGGTGTTGCAGCGGCGCTTCATCGAGGGGCTGACGCAAGGCGGCCTGAAGGCCTGAGGCCGGCTTTTACCGATTTATTGAATGAGGAGAACTAAACATGGCGCTCCCAAAGGATTATCTGGAACGGGTGTACGCTGGTGTACTGGGCAAAATTATCGGGGTCTATCTTGGGCGTCCCTTTGAAGGCTGGTCTTATGAAGCCATTACCGAAAATCTTGGCGAAATCAACTATTACGTCCATGAAAAGCTGAATGCCCCTCTGATTGTAACCGATGATGATATTTCTGGCACCTTTACCTTTGTGCGGGCGTTAGAGGATTACGCCTATTCCCGCGATATCACGCCGGCGCAAATTGGACAGACCTGGCTGAATTATCTTATTGAAGAACAGACTGTGCTTTGGTGGGGCGGTCTGGGCAATTCCACTGAACACACGGCTTATCTGCGGCTCAAGCAAGGCATTGAACCACCCCGCAGCGGCTCGGTTGAACTGAATGGCAAAGTAGTCGCCGAACAGATTGGAGGGCAGATCTTTATTGATGGCTGGGCAATGGTCGCGCCTGGGGACCCGGAATATGCGGCCGATCTCGCCGGCCGCGCTGGCAGCGTCAGCCACGGCGGCGAAGCGATTTATGGGGCGCAAGCGCTGGCGGCAATGGAATCCCAAGCCTTTGTCGAATCCGACATTAATCGCTTGATTGACACCGGGCTTTCGGTGATTCCGAAGGATTCCATCATCTATTATATGATTAACGACATCCGCGAATGGCATGCCAAAGAACCCGACTGGCGCAAAGGGCGGGAATTGCTGGCGCACCGTTACGGCTATGACACCTACGGCGGCAACTGCCACATGGTGCCAAACCATGGTTTGATGATCATGTCTCTGCTTTATGGCGATGATAATTTCCAGAAGACCTTGATGATTGTCAATACCTGCGGCTGGGATACGGATTGCAATTCCGGCAATATCGGCTGTTTGATGGGCATCAAAAATGGCCTCAAGGGCTTGGAAAACGGGCCAGACTGGCGCGGGCCAGTGGCGGATCGGATGTATCTGCCGACAGCCGATGGCGGCCGTGCCATTACCGATGCAGTGACCGAGACACTTCATCTGGTGAATGCTGGGCGCGCTTTGCAAGGGATGGAGGCGCTGCGACCCAAAGGCGGGGCGCGCTGCCATTTTGAATTGCCGGATTCAGTGCAGGGGTTTATGAACGAAGATTCGCCTGAAGCCCGTGATGTCATCAGCTTGCACAATGTGTTTGATGATCAGCTAAGTTTGAATGGCAGCCGCCTGCTGGCGCTGGATTATCAAGGACTGGCGCGCGGACGGGTGGGCCGGGTAGAAACCGCGACCTTTGTTCCCTCATTTGATATTTCAAGTTATTTTGACAAGCGGGGCTATCGACTGCTTGCCAGTCCTAAGCTCTATCCCGGGCAGACTGTCAACGCGCGGGTCATCGCTGCTGCCGATAATGCCAGCGCGGTGAGTGCAGCCATCTATATCAAACATTATGATGATGAAGACAACCTGAAGCGGCTGTCTGGCGGTGAAGCCACTCTGTCGCCCGGCGAGTCAGCGATGCTGGAGTGGCAAGTTCCCGATTTGGGCGGCTGTCCGATTGCGCTGGTGGGGATACAAATCAGCGGCGAAAACGGAAACAGCGGTCGGGTTTATCTCGATATGCTCACCTGGGACGGTGCGCCGAGTGTACTGCTCAAGCGGCCATATAAACGCGATTTCTCGCGTTTGGCGCGCGGCAAAGGCGCAAAGATGTGGAAGAAGGCATGGGTCAATGGTATGGATACTCGTGAACGGCTGACGGAATTGGATTTTTGGCCCGAAACCTATCGACTGATTCAAAATGTCGGGCGCGGGCTGTTCATTCATGGCAGTCGCGACTGGAGCGATTATCAGCTAAGCGCCAAAATGACGCCGCATATGTGCCGCGCCGGCGGGCTGGGTGTCCGCGTGCAGGGCATGAAGCGGTATTATGCTCTGCTCTGTGATGAGGAAAGTGTTCGTCTGGTTGCCGCCCGCGAGGGTCGGGATACTGTGCTGGCGCGAGCGGAGGGCGGTTGGTCACTGGGTCGAGAATACCACTTGGGCCTCCAGGTGGCGGGGAATCGTCTGTCGGCTTATCTTGACGGCAAGCTGGCGCTGGAAGCTGAAGACGAAAATCGTCATTTCAGCGGCGGCGGCATTGCCTTAATTGCTGAAGAAGGGCGAATTGGCTGCGAGCATGTCGAAGTGCGTCCGCTCTGACCTCCGGCCCGAAGCGTCACAGCCGCGGGCTAAATCGGGGAAGGGTGCGCGGGTCCTGTGTTATGGTGAGATTGACCTTGACATTTATCTGTCCGTATCGCGGTTGCCGGCGCTCAATCGAGCGGCGCATGTCACCCGTGAGTTTGAAAATGTGGGCGGCGCGGCGGCGAATACTGCCATCTGGTTAGCCAACTGGGGCATCCCGACTTTGCTGGCGGGGCATGACCTTGGCGAAGATCGTTATGGTCAGTCGGTTCGGCGGGCCTTAGCTGGGTATCCGCAGTTGGATACCCGTTATATTACTTGGCATCCCGATTATCAAACGCCACGCTGTCAATGTCTGGTAACTCCCGATGGCGAGCGCAGTTTTATCATGCACTGGCTGGATGAATTGCGCGTCCGCTCCTTGAACGCCGCCATGCTGAACGGGGTAGAATGGCTAAACCTGGATATGTCGGGGCCGCTGGGTCCGCGGCTGGATGCGGCTCGCTTGGCGAAAAGTCAAAACGTTGCCGTCCTTATCAATGATATTTATGATGTTGGACATCCCATCCTGCCCTTGGTGGACATCTTGGTCATTTCGGCCTCTATTGTGCGGACAAAACTGCCGCATGCCTCGCCGCTGGAACTGGGCAAACGGCTTCAGTCGGCGGCAGGATGCAGTGTCTTGATTACTGATGGCGGCGAAACCCTGACTGCTTTGCTGGCGACTGGAGAGACCTGCCAGCTAGCGCCGCCTGCGGTTGAAGCGTTGGATACCACTGGCGCCGGGGACATCTTCAAAGCTGGCTTACTGGCTGCCTTGCTGGCGGGGCGGCCGCTAAACGAGGCGATTCGATGGGGATTGGCTGCCGGTGCGTTGGCGGTAACTTACGCCGGGACAACCGCGACGGTGGCGTCATGGGCGGCAGTGCAAGCCCTGCTCGCCACGATGCCATAGATAAAGGAAGTTTAAGATGCTTGCTGGAAAAACAGCCCTAATCACCGGTGCGGCTGGCGATCTTGGCAATGTCATGGCCAGGCATCTGGCAAGAAACGGCGCCCATGTCGTGATGTGGGACATCCAAGCAGCCGCGCGGCAGTCGATCAGGCGATGAAGTCAATTACCAGGCTCGATATTGTTTGCTCAAATGCCGGTATTGTGCAGGCGCAGCCCTTCCTTGAGGTTACGTCTGATAATTGGCAAAATCATATTGATGTCAATCTGACCGGCACCCTGGATGGTGGCTGCTCACTGTTTCAATTTGATGCTCTCTGATGTCTTCGGATATGCCAGGTTAGGAAATCAGCACACGCAGCACCTGATCGTGCAGGATGCCATTGCTGGCAATCACACTGTTGCCCTCCAGCGGCGACCCGCCATTCCAGTCAGTGATCTTGCCGCCAGCGCCTTCAATTACCGGAATCAACGCCACGATATCCCACAGGTTCATGACCGGATCCAGCATCACATCGGCATAACCAGTCGCCACCAGAAAGTACCCGTGACAATCGCCCCAGGTGCGGTTGTATTTTGTCCTGCCCATCAGCTGCTGAAAGGCGATGCCGTTCTGATATCTGCCAATGTTAATAAAATCGGTATACAGCAAGACCGCCTCGCGCAGCGCTTTGGTTTCACGGACTCGCACTGGTTCGTCATTGAGTTGCGTTTGGCCGCCGCTGCCCAGCAGCAGATGCGAGGTCAGTGAATGGTGGATGGCGCCGACAATCGGCTGCCTGTCTTTCATTAAGCCAATCAGCGTGCCGAACAGGAAAGTGCCGGCAATAAATGCTTGTGTGCCATCAATAGGGTCCAGCACCCACTGATAAGCGGCCGATTCGTTGTAATTGCCAAATTCCTCGCCAATAATGCCATGCGTCGGAAATTCCTTCATAATCATCTCGCGCATGGTTTCTTCGGCTTTTTTGTCGGCAATGGTCACTGGGGATCGGTCTGCTTTGGATTCGACAGTCAGCGCTCTGTGGAAATAGCTGTTAATAATATCACCACTGGCGCTTGCGAGTTGTTTGGTAAAATCTATAAATTCCTGCATTTTTTTACTCCGTAAGCGTGCCTTTGGTACTTGGAATTCCTTGGCGGCGCGGGTCAATGGCGACAGCCTGCGACAGTGCGCGTCCCAAGCCTTTGAACAGGGCTTCAGCTTTGTGATGGTCGCTGCGCCCGTACAGCACAGCAGCATGCAAGTTCATCTTAGCATGAACGGCTAAGGTTTCCAACACATGGATGACAAGATCGGTTGGCATCTGCCCCATAATTGGTGTTGTGAAACCAGCATTGATGACTGCATAAGGTCGTCCGCTCAAATCAATAACCACCCGCGCCAAGGTTTCATCCATCGGTACATAAGCCGCTCCTATGCGTTGAATGCCATGGCGCGAAGCAAGCGCTTCATCAATCGCCCGACCCAGACAGATGGCGATATCCTCAATGCTGTGATGCGTGTCAATATGCAGATCGCCAATGGCATTGATCCTCAAATCCATCATACCATGTATCGCCAAATGATGCAACATGTGGTCATAAAATCCAATGCCGGTCTGAATGTCCGCTTGTCCGCTGCCATCGAGATTGAGAAATAATTCAATCTGGGTTTCTTTGGTGCTGCGGCTGATTTCTGTTTTACGATCTGTCATAGCCTCTATCCTGGAGTTTACACGCTCAATAAGATTAACATAAAGACAGCATGAAAACAGAGTGCAAAATAGCTCAAATCTGCTGCAATACATCCAGCAGGCGGTCAACCTGTTCGGGTGTGCCGGCGCTGATGCGAATATGATCGTCGAGACGCGGCTTATTGTAATAGCGGACGATGATGCCGGCGCGCGCCATGGCATCCCGGAAATCGGGCGCCGACATGCCGCGAACGCGATTCAGGACAAAGTTGGATTCACTTGGATAAGGCGACAGACAAGGCAGTTCGGCAAAAGCAGTTTCCATGCGCTGGCGCTGCGCCACCAACTGCCGTACCCGTTCCGATAGATAATCGACATCTTGAAGCGAGGCCTGGGCGGCGACATCGGCGGCAAGATTGAGGTTGTAGGGCTGTTTGATCTTCCACAGCTGCGGCATAAGTTCAAGCGGGAAAATGCCGTAGCCCACCCGCAGTCCAGCCAGGCCAGCCCATTTGCTCATCGTCCGCAGCACAATTAAATTCGGCGCATCGGCGACCTGGGCCGCCAGGCTGTCTTGGTTGGAAAACTCGATATAGGCTTCATCAACTACGATGGTGCATGGCAGCTTTAGCAAGCGCTGGATGCTGTCCAGGACGATAAAATCGCCGCTGGGATTGTTGGGCGAACAGAGAAAGACCAGCTTGGCATCATGCTCCAGCGCCGCGTTTTCGATAGCTGGGACATCAAGCGAAAAATCACTCTGACGCCAGACATCAATCACCCGGCCGTAATAAAGGGGGACATTAAAGCTGTACATCGCAAAGGTCGGCGGCGTATTGATGATGGCATCGCCAGGTTCAATAAAAAGCTGCAGGATAATCTCGATAAGCTCGTCGGCGCCGGCGCCGCATAAAATCTGCCGGGACGATACGCCGGTATAATCTGCCAGCAGATCGCGCAGCTGCCCGGATTCGGGATCGGGGTAGATATTAATGTGGGCAAGGTTCGCCAGCGCCTCTTTCACGCGGGGGGAGGGGCCGAAGGGGTTTTCGTTAGCATCCAGCTTGATTAAATCTGCCGCGGCAATGCCAAGCCGTTTGGCAAAAACATCCAGGGAAGTTGTGGGAGTGTAGACATCCATCGCTTGAACATCGGCGCGAACCCGTACCTTGTTCGGCATCGCTTTGGTCATTGGGATGTGTTCTCGCGTCTGAACTGCGCTGCCGCTGCATGAGCCGTCAGGGATTCGGCATTTGCCAGTATCTCGGCTGACTGACCGAGTTTAATCGTATTGGTTTTATCGAGACTGACCAAACTGGTGATTTTGACAAAATCAAGCGCATTCAAGGGCGACGCAAAGCGGGCAGTGCCCCCGGTGGGCATCACATGGCTGGGCCCGGCAACATAATCCCCCAACACCTCATAAGAATGCTCACCCAAAAAGACGCCGCCGGCATTACGCACCTGTCCAAGCCATGACCAGGGATCCGCAAGCAGCAGGCAAAGGTGTTCCGCCGCATACTCATTGGCTAGCTCAAAAGCCTGTTCCAGATTGGCGGTAATGACCGCGCCACTGCGATTTTGCATCGCCTGCCAGATGATGTCACGACGGTCAAGCCGGGCTGCCTGACGATAGATTGCACTCTGAACCGCATCGGCGATTGCCCGACTGGGGGTCAGCAGGATCGCCGATGCCAGTGCATCATGCTCGGCCTGCGCCAGCAAGTCGGCAGCGGCGAGTGTGGGATTGGCGCTGTCATCAGCAATGACCACGGTTTCAGTGGGCCCAAGCAGTCCATCAATGCCGACATCACCATAGACCTGCTGTTTGGCGAGTGTCACAAATAAATTGCCGGCTCCCACAATCATCGCCACTCGGGCGATGCTTTCGGTACCGTAAGCCATGGCCGCGATTGCCTGGGCGCCGCCGACCCGATACATCTTCTCGACGCCGGTAAGGGCCGCCGCCGCCAGAATCGCAGGATGAATATCGCCGGCGCCACTGCCTGGGGGTGTGCAAACAGCAACTTCCGGCACACCCGCAACTTGCGCCGGGATCACACTCATAAGCAAGGAAGAGGGCAGGGGAGCCGTTCCGCCGGGTACATAAACGCCAACGGAATCCACTGGGCGAATCAGTTGGCCCAAGATGCCTTGTTTTTGGACATCCATCCAACTGGCGATGGTTTGTCTTTGATGGAAACTGCGGATACGTTCGGCAGCATGTTTGAGCGCGGCATGCAAATCGGATGGGATTTTTGCCAGCGCCGCCTGTATTTCGTCCCTTGAGACAACCAGGCTCTCCAGGCTGATCTGGTCGATTTTCCGATTCCAATCCAAAATCGCTTGGTCGCCGCCGGCGCGCACGCTCTTGATAATGCGCCGAACGGCTTCATCCGGCATCAGCCGCTCGCCAAAGAGGCCGATGGAACGGTCAATCACATCATCGGGCGCCTCATAATCGCGCAGGGAATGTCGTTTGAGAATGGTTTGACGGGCGGCTTCGATATCGGTGAATATGCGCCAGCAGGCTTGAGGATTCATTCAAATGCCTTCTGTTCAGTTCCTTTACCCAATGTCATTGTAACGGTTTGGCTGTCATTCTCAACGGCTAAAGCCAAGTCGCCTCGCTCTCGTCTGAATCTGCGATGGTCTTGACCGGCTGTCATCAGGGATAGACTGTCTCGGCGCCCTTGCTCGCCCGGGTGATATAGATGGTCGGCGTGTGTTTGGCGGCGGCGGTATAACTGGTCCGAACATTGTCCACAAAAGCGGCGGCGCTGTCGGCTTTGACCAGCGCAACCGCACAGCCGCCAAAACCCGCTCCCGTCATCCGAGCGCCGTAACAGGCAGCTTCGGCATTGGCACACTCAACGATGATATCAAGGGCTTCGCTGGAAACTTCAAAGTCATCGCGCAGGCTGATATGGCTCTCGATCATCAGCTGACCCAGCCGGGCGGCATTGCCTGCGTTCATGGCATCACGCGCCCGCAGCGTGCGGTCATTTTCATGCACGACATGGCGGGCCCGTTTGCGAATCAGCGGGGCAAGCTCTGCCGCCTGTTGGTTAAAGGCGGCGACATCAACATCGCGCAAGGCTTGAACGCCAAAACATCGCGCCGCGGCTTTGCATTGTTCGCGCCGCTCGTTATATTTGGAGTCCACCAGTCCGCGGCGGGTGCCCGTATCCAGGATGATGACCACAGTCTCCGGCGGCAGCGGCGCAGACCATGCCTTCAGGCTGCGGCAGTCAATCAGCAGCGCGCGATTCTCGATGCCCGCCGCCGAAATCATCTGATCCATGATGCCAGTGTTGATTCCGAGCCAGTTGTTTTCGGCATTCATGCCCACCTTTGCCATGGCGGCGGCGTCCCATTCGAAATCGGAAACGGAATAAAAAGCGCGTGCTGTGACCAGTTCCAGTGCGGCGGAGGAAGATAATCCGGAACCAATCGGAACATCCCCGCTAACAACGCCTTCCCAGCCCGTTAGCGCGCAGCCGCTTTCTTGCAATGCCCAGGCGATTCCAATGAGATAATCAATCCAATCTGTTTCCATCGAGCGCGGCAGTTTATCGAGCGGGAACTCGCGGCGATCATCCAAATCTGCCGAAATCGCAAACACCCGCTTGTCTGCGCGTGGACGCAGGGCAATCCAGGCGGCGCGGTCAATCGCCATTGGCAAAACGAAGCCATCATTATAGTCGGTATGTTCGCCAATCAGATTAACGCGACCTGGCGAACGTACAACATAACTTGGATTTTCACCGAATTCTTCATAAAAACGTTGCTTTACAAAATCTTGTAATGGCATGATTTGTCCTGCGGCCGACAGTCGATCAGCATCCTTATTATAGCTTATCTTGAGCTTGGTCGGGTAATGCGAGTAGCCGATTAATGCGATTGCTCTGCCGAACACACCAAAACATTGAAAAAATCCTCAACTGCGGACATAATAGAAGCAAGCAGTCACAGGTCGTGAAATTACGGCGTTAGGGTGAACCTATCGAAAAGCGCCTCGTGGGCTGACCGAATAAATGACAGGAGGCTCTGTACAATGATTCAATTTACACTTAATGGGCAAATGATGAAGTATGGCGGCGACACCAATCTGCCTTTATTGACTTATCTGCGCGAGGAGCAGGGGATTATATCACCTAAAGATGGCTGTGCGCCGCAGGCCGCCTGTGGCTGCTGTGTGGTGCAGGTCGATGACAAAGCTGTCCTTTCCTGCGTGACCAAAATGGAGAAGGTCGCCGGCAAATCGGTTATGACTACCGAAGGGCTGGGTGAGTATCGGCAGAATGTATTTGCCAATGCCTTTGTGAAAGAAGGGGGCGTGCAGTGTGGTTTTTGCATTCCGGGGATTGTCATGCAGGCGAACAGCCTCGTCCATCGCAATCCGAATCCCTCGCGTGCCGACATTGAGAAGTCGCTCACACCGCATCTGTGCCGCTGTACCGGCTATAAAAAAATCGTGACCGCGATTCAAAGCGCAGCCGAAGCCATCCGTAACGAAGAGGAAGTCTGCCTGCCTGAACATGACGGCCGGGTGGGGTCGCGGGTGCCTAAATATCAGGCGCAGGACCTTGTCTTGGGACAGCACCGCTATGTTGATGACATCCGTATTGACGGCATGCGAATCGGCGCGCTCAAATTCAGCGATTACCCGCGCGCCATCATCAAGTCCATGGATCTAAGCGCTGCTGAAAATCTGGCCGGTGTTCTGCGAATTTTCACCGCCGCCGATGTGCCCGGCGACCGACATATTGGGCTGATTCGTCAGGATTGGCCGCTGATGATTGGCGTTGGCGAAACCAGCCGTTATGTTGGAGATGTGCTGGCTTGCGTCGTTGCCGAAAGTGATGTCATCGCCCGACAAGCTGTTAGCCTGATCGATGTCGAATATGAGGCGCTGGAGCCGGTCACCGATATGCACGCGGCGATGCAGGCGGAAAGCCCTTCGATACATGAGGGCGGCAATATCCTGTCGAAGTCGATTACTCGCCGCGGCGATATTGACCGCGCCATGGTCGAAGCCAAATACACGGCGCACGGCATCTTTGAGACCCAGATGATTGAACACGGCTTTATGGAGCCGGAAGCCTGCATTGCCTATCCCAAAGCAGATGGAGTCGAGGTTTTGTCGCAGGGGCAAGGTGTCTTTGAAGACCGCAAGCAGATTGCCAAACTGCTGGACCTGCCAGAAGCCGCTGTCCATGTAATTTTGGTGCCGAACGGCGGTGGATTTGGCGGCAAGGAAGATCTGTCGGTGCAGGGTCATGCCGCCCTGGCTGCCTGGCTGATGGGCGAAGCAGTCAAAGTCCGCCTTACCCGCGACGAATCAATTCTGATGCACCCTAAACGGCATCCGATTTGGATGGAATACACGATTGGCTGCGATGAAAATGGCAAGTTGAGCTTTTGCAAGGGGCGCTTTGTGGGCGATACCGGCGCTTATGCCTCGGTGGGCATGAAAGTGCTGGAACGTTCAGCCGGGCATGCGACCGGCGCTTATACCTTCCCGGTAACCGATATTGAAAGCACGGCAGTCTATACCAACAATCTGCCCTGCGGAGCGATGCGCGGCTTTGGCGTCAACCAGACTGCCTTCGCGCTGGAAAGCTGCATCGACGACCTGTGCGAGCAGGGAGGCTTTGACCGATGGCAATTCCGCTATGACAATGCTCTCGATGATGGCGACATGACCTCCACCGGGCAGGTTATCGAAGCCGGCGCCGGCGCCAAGGCAACATTGGAAGCGGTCAAGGAAGAATTTCAGGCTGCCCGCTTTGCCGGCATTGCCTGCGGCATCAAAAACACCGGCATCGGCAATGGCATGCCCGATTCATCACAGGTCACAATAAGCATTGAGGCTGGCGGGCGGGTGATACTCGATCATGGCTGGACGGAAATGGGGCAAGGTGTGCATACAGTAGCTTTGCAGACTTTGGTGACCGAGGCTGGCATTGACCCTGGCTGTGTCGAAATACGGGTCGAAACGGGTTCGGAGATGGTTACCGGCATGACCACCGCCTCAAGAGCGACATCGCTGATTGGCAGAGCGATCATGGACGCCTGCCAAAAGCTGAAAGCCGATCTGCAAAGCCACTCCTTGGAGGACCTGGCCGGCAAGCGGTATGTCGGTGAATTCACTGTCGATTGGACAACCAAGCCGCCGCAGACGCAAGACATCATGCTTGGTCAGGATGATGGCAGCCACAAAATCTACACCCATTATTCTTACAGTTATGCTACGCAGGTGGTGATTTTGGATGAGGATGGTCAGGTCAAGAAGGTCATCGCTGCCCATGATGCCGGCAAAATTTTTAATCCGACCCTGTTTGAAGGACAGCTGGAAGGCTCAATCCACATGGGCTTGGGTTATGCAATCAGCGAAGACCTGCCCTTGCAGGACGGACGTCCGAAAAGCACGATGCTGCGGCAGTGTGGCATCCTGCGGGCCAAGGATATGCCTGAAATGGAGGTCATCGGTGTTGAGGTTCCCGACCCCTATGGACCTTATGGCGCCAAGGGAGTTGGCGAAATCGGGCTGGTGCCGACGGCGGGCGCGGTCGCCAATGCGCTCTATCAGTTTGACGGGGTTCGCCGGCGCAAGCTGCCGATGCGCCTGCCGCGGGTGCGTCCAAGACGCCGACCGCGGCCAAGGAGAAGCAATGGCAAGAATGGCTCAACCTCATCCTGAACTCGGGAACGGTGAAAGATGTTCCTGGACAGCTTGAGAAAGCATTGCCGCAATCAGCCGCAGAAACTGGCGATTGAATTCGTCAGCGATGCGGGCAGGCAGCAAGTCAGCTATGCCCAGCTTGAGGGACGGGTCAATCGCACGGCGCACTATCTGCGGTCGCTAGGTGTCCAAAGCGGCGACCGCGTGGCGGTGCAGCTGCCCAAATGCCTGCCCTTTGTGTATATTCATTTGGCAGCGGCGCAGATCGGTGCGATTTTCCTGCCCTTGAATCCGGCTTATCCGCTGACCGAACTCCACTATTTCCTGACGGATTCATCGGCGTCGGTTTTCATCGCCGACTGCAAAAACAAGACTAAAATCAAAACGAACCTGTCAGATTTGCCGTCTCTGGAGCGTCTGGTCTTTATCCATCCACAAGCCAGTTGGGAAGCCGCAATAGCCGAGTTTTCTCCTGGCTGGAATGATGACTTGCTGGCCGCATACGGCGTCCCGACTGACGGCGATCAAATCGCCATGCTGTTATACACCAGTGGGACAACCAGCCGACCCAAAGCAGCGCAAATCACACATGGCAACCTGCATGCCAATATCGCATCCCTGCACGCGGCCTGGGACTGGCAAAACGATGATGTCCTGCTGCATGTCCTGCCGATTTTTCATGTCCATGGTCTGGTGGTTGCACTGCATGGCGCCCTTCATGCTGGTGCGACGGCTGTCATGCTCGCCAAATTTGAGGCGGGCAAAGTCTTGAGCCGGCTGCAATCCAGACGTTTCACCGTTTTCATGGCCGTGCCGACCATTCACCGCCGCTTGTATAATGAAGCCAAGGGACAAGCTATTGACCTCAGCCACATGCGCCTGATGACATCCGGATCCGACCGCTTGCCTGATGATATCTTCTTTGGCTATCAAGCGACTTTTAACGTAACCTTGCTGGAACGTTATGGCATGACAGAAACCGGCATGAACCTGTCAAACCCGCTGAATGGCGAGCGGCGGGTTGGCTCGGTGGGCTTGCCTTTGCCCGGCGTCTCGGCGCGGGTTGTCGATCCTGGAAGCGGCCTGCCGTTGCCCGATGGCGAAGTGGGCGAGGTGCAGGTTAAGGGAGCGCATGTTTGCAAGGGCTATTGGCGGCAGGCAGAGAAAACGGCGGCGGCTTTTACTGATGATGGCTGGCTGCGGACGGGCGATTTGGGTTTGCGCGAGGCTGACGGTTATTATACGCTCAAGGGTCGGCTCAAAGACCTTATCATCACCGGCGGATTGAATGTGTATCCGCCGGAGGTGGAGCGGGCGCTGCTGGAGCATAAGGCGGTGGCCGCCTGTGCCGTGATAGGCTGTCCAGATGAAGAATGGGGCGAGCAAGTTATCGCGGTCGTTGTCCCCAAGCCGAAACATACAGCCGAAAGCGCCGCGCTGCTAGACTTCTGCTGCCAGCATCTTGCGCCCTACAAGGCGCCAAGGCGCATCGTGCTTGCAGCTGAACTGCCGCGCAATGCACTGGGCAAAGTCCAAAAGGCAAAGCTGCGCCAAAAGCTCTGCAATTAAGCTAGCAAGCGGATGCCAGCCCTTCTCCAAGATTCCGATTTTGTGGGTTCGATTCTAAGGGCTGCTGCAATTTGTATAAATGAATAATTCAGGGCATACTAGGCGCGTCCGATTGTGAACGATGGGCTTCATGGTTATGGATATATTTGATGCGCCGGCTTGGGCTGGAAGAAAGCTGCCGTGAGAAGTTCCCGAGTCTTCTCAAAATGGGAACTGGTCACGCGCTTCAAACGGCTGATTGATTTTTCGCCGGTTATTATTGCGCTGCTACTGGCTTTGGTTGTCGCTTCGATACTGCTCATCGCGCTTAGAGCCAATCCGCTGGATGCCTATGCCGCTATGCTTGAAGGCGCAATGGGTACTGAAAACGCCACGGCCGAAACCTTGGTCAAGGCGACGCCGATTTTGTTTGTCGCTATCGGCATTGCGATTGCCTTTCGCGGTGGCATGATTAATATCGGCGGCGAAGGACAGATGATTGCCGGCGCCTTGGCCGGCACAGCCGTTGCGCTGGTCCTGGGTGAGATGCGCGTGCCGCCGGAACTTGCCAAAGCGCCCGGCGCTTTCGATCTGGTCATTGTCAGTTTGTCGCTGCTGGGTG
This sequence comes from Phototrophicaceae bacterium, assembly GCA_965203755.1. Taxonomy (GTDB): domain Bacteria; phylum Chloroflexota; class Anaerolineae; order Aggregatilineales; family Phototrophicaceae; genus UBA6055. Next base: position 3,126,221 of record OZ241910.1, read on the forward strand.
GATTTTTGGCCGGCGCTTTATATGGCGGCTTGGCTGGATTCCTCAAAGCCTATTTTGATGTCAATGAAATTCTTAGCACCATCATGCTTAATCAAATTGCGGTGCAAATGATGAATTATCTCCTCAATGGCATCTTGCTTGATCCGGCAGCTGCCGGCGTGAATAATATCCCTAAAACCGCCCGCCTGGTCACCGCAGCGCAACTCCCGCGTTTATCGCTGCCTATCGGCGATCCGGCTCTCTTTGCCCGTACTCGGCTGCACTGGGGGCTGATTATCGCAATGGCGCTGGCAGCGGTCATCTTCATCTTTCTTTGGCGCACTTCACTGGGTTATCGGATACGAGCAGTGGGTGAAAATCAACGCGCCGCCAGCTATGCCGGCATCAATGTTAAAAGGCAGATGATGTTTTCGATGTTTCTCGCTGGCGGGTTTGCCGGCTTGGCTGGAGTGGTGCAGGTATTGGGCTTGCAGTATCGTTTGCAAACAGACGGATCGCCGGCCGGATTTACCGGTGGCGCCGGCTTTAATGGCATTGTGGCGGCGCTGTTTGGCGGCCTTAACCCGATTGGCGCTATTCCTGCTTCCGCCTTCTTTGGCGGATTGCTCGTCGGCGCCCAAAAGATGCAGCGCGAAGTTGGCGTGCCGGCCTCCCTGATTACCGCCGTCAACGGTTTGATCGTTGTCTTTGTGGTCAGCAGTGAGATTTTTATCCGACAGCGGGCAAAACAGCGAGTCAGCCTGCAAGAACGGGACAATTTTAACCAGGGCGACAAGACCGACATAGAGGAGAATGGCTGATGGAGCTTGACCAGATTTTTGCCGCCAGCGTATTCGCCTCTGCTATTCGACTGGCAACGCCTTATATTTTTGCCGCACTAGGCGAGACCTTTGCCCAGCGCAGCGGCGTTCTTAATCTGGGCGTCGATGGCATGATGCTTATGGGGGCTTTCGCCGGCTTTTATGCCGTCTATATCACCCAGCAAAGCCAGACTGTGAGCGAGCCGATGAGCCTGCTTTTTGGTGTGCTGATTGCGCTGGCGGTCGGCGGCTTGATGGGATTGGCGATGGCTTTTGTCAGCGTGACGCTCAAGGCAAAGCAGGGGATTAGCGGGATTGGCGTTTATCTTTTCGGCTTGGGTTTGAGTGAACTGCTTTTCCATCAATGGGTCGGCACGCCCAAGTCTGTCAACGGCTTCCCGCGTATCAATTTTCCGGTATTGACCGATATTCCCGTTATTGGCGATATTTTCTTTCATCACAATCTGCTGGTTTATGTCGCCTTTGCGCTGGTGCCGATTTCAGCCTATATCCTGAATCGAACTACCTTCGGCTTGATGATTCGGGCCGTCGGTCAAAATCCAGAGGCGGCTGATGCTATGGGCGTGAGTGTGGCGCGGGTTCGCTATGCCACAGTGACGATAGGCGGCATGCTGGCTGGATTGGCGGGAGCTTCGCTGTCGATTGCGCTGATTAACCTGTTCCAGCAGAATCTAACCGCCGGGCAAGGCTTTATCGCCGTCGCGCTGGTTTATTTTGGCGGCTGGCGGCCTTGGGCGGTGGCGGCCGGGGCGATGCTGTTCAGCTTCGTCAATGCTTTGCAGCTGCAAATCAAAGTGATTGGCTTGGATGTGCCTTCGGAATTTGCGGTGATGGCGCCGTATGTCATCACCATCATTGCGCTGGTTTTCGCTTCCAAACGTCAGGAACAGCCGACTGCCTTGACGAAACCGTATGAGCGTGGAGAATAAAGTCGTTTGACTGATGCTGTTTGTTCACGGGTAATTTCGCCCGATTAAAAAATCTATTACACATTCAAGGAGAATGTAACCATGAAAAAAGCATTGCTCGGTTTGTTGATTTGCATCCTGCTGCTGGCAGGTGGGACGGCTTTGGCGCAAGATGATGTTTTTCGGGTGGCGGCGGTTGCCCCCAGCGCGACCAATGACCTCGCCTTCAGCCAAAGTATGTACGATGCCCTGCTTGCCATTCAGGCAGAAATGGGCGAAGACGCATTCCAGTTCGATTTTCAGGACGGCACCTTTATCGTCGATGATGCCGCTGTTGCGCTGCGGGAATGGGCAGCTTCCGGCGAGTATGATTTGGTGATCGCGCACGGCTCACAGTTCGGCTCGGTAGTGGAAGAACTCGCCATCGAATTTCCCGAAGTCTCATTTGCCTGGGGCACCGATGAAGACACTTTCGGCTTGGGTAATGTTTATGCTTATTCAGCTGCATCCGAGCAGGGCGGCTATGTTAACGGTGTGCTGGCTGCCAACTTGAATGAATCGGGTGTGATTGGCGTTGTCGGCCCGATTGAAGTCGGGGATGCCAAACTCTATGTTGACGGCTTTGCCGCTGGTGTTGGCGCCGCCAATCCCGATATTGCGGTCAACGTTGTCTACATCCAATCCTTTAGTGATGTGCCGCTGGCAACCGAAGCCGCCGAGACCCATATTGCCAATGGCGCCGATATCCTGACCGGCACAGCGCAGATGGTTGTCGGCCCGATTGCGATTGCGATTGAAAACGATGCGCTTTGGTTCGGCACGCAAGCCAGCCAGGATGAATTGAGCGAGGGAATCGGCGTCGCCTTCCAAGTGTACAAATGGGATGTCGTTCTGATGGATATTGTCAGCAACATCGGCGATGGTGTGCTTGGCGGCGAATCGTATATGCTGACGCTCGAAAATGAAGGGCTGGCGCTGGAATTTGATGCTGATTATGAACTCGGCGAAGAATTGATGACGCTCGCTGATGAGACAGTCGCTGGCATCATAGCAGGTGACATTATTCCCTTGGGCGGCGATATGGATGACGAGATGCACGAAGACGATATGGACGCGGAAGACCACGAAGACGACGAGGACAGTGACTAATATCGAACAGCGATGAGAGGCGGGGGCAGGGCTGCCACAGCCAAGAGAAAACAGCATGAGCATGGATCTCCTTCCGACCGGACATGAGCGCATCCATCAGCTTGAGATGCGCGGCATTGTCAAGCGATTTCCCGGCGTACTCGCCGCGGATAGAATCGATTTTGATGTCCAATCGGGCGAGATTCATGCACTGCTGGGCGAGAACGGCGCCGGCAAATCAACGCTGATGAAGATGCTGTATGGCCTGTATCATCCTGATGAGGGCCAGATCCTTATCAATGGCGCTGCCACCTCCATCAAGCATCCGCAAGACGCCATCCAACACGGCATCGGCATGATTCATCAGCATTTTATGCTGGTGCCATCGCTGACCGTCGCCGAAAATATCGCGCTGGGCATGAAGTCGTCGCGGGGCTTCCGCCTTGATTTGGACGCGGTCAGTCAACGGGCGCTCAAACTCTCTGAAATCTATAACCTGAAGATCGACCCGAATTTATCCATCTGGCAGCTTGCCGTCGGCGAGCAGCAGCGGGTTGAAATTCTGCGGGCGCTGTATAAAGGCGCGGCATTGCTGATTTTGGATGAACCTACGGCTGTGCTGACCCCGCAAGAGGTTGATGGCTTGTTCCGCATCCTTAATCAGCTGGCGGATGACGGGCACGCGCTGGTGTTTATCTCGCACAAGCTGCATGAAGTGCTGGAAATCAGTCATCGCGTCACTGTCCTGCGCGATGGGCGGCGGGTCAACTCGATTCCTACCCGCCAAGCTACCAAAAGCAAGCTGGCCGAGATGATGGTCGGGCGGCCGGTCTTGCTGGAATACGACAAAAAGCCATCCAATCCACAAGGCGACCGTCTGACGCTTAGCAAGGTCAGCGCCCTTAGCAGCCGCGGCACCGTTGGCTTGGACAATGTATCCCTGACCTTAAAAGGGGGCGAGATTGTCGGAATTGCCGGGGTGTCGGGCAATGGTCAGCAGGAACTGGCGCAGTGCATCGCTGGTCTGCGTCCGACGACAGCCGGCGCGGTGCTGGTGGACGGGGTTGATGTCACCAATGCCCATCCTTCCCGCCTGAATGCGATGGGTTTGTCCTATATTCCCGAAGAGCGCATGATTGACGGGGTGATCAAGGAATTCAGCGTCGCCGAAAATCTGGCGCTGCAAGATCATGGGCATGCCAAGTTCACCTGGGGCGGCATTTTTATGGACTTTCGCAAAATCAAAGAAGCCTGCCGCCAAGCCATCAAAACCTACGAGATTAAAACGCCCAGCGCTGAAACGTTGATCAAGAGCCTGTCGGGCGGCAATATCCAAAAGCTGGTGCTGGCGCGGGAACTGTCGCGCCAACCAGGGGTATTGATTGCCGCCCAGCCGACGCGCGGCGTAGATATCGGCGCTACGGAATACATTCATCAGCGTCTGCTGGAAGAGCGCGACCATGGCACCGCCATTCTGCTTATCAGCGAAGACCTGGACGAAATCCGCGCCCTGTCCGACCGTATCCTGGTGATGTATGAGGGGCGAATCGCGGGCGAGGTGGAAAATGTCGATGTTGATGTTGAGCAGCTTGGCCTGCTGATGACGGGCGGGGCCGCTCCAGCCTAAGATTTTACCACAGAGGGGTTAAGTGGAGAGTCATCATCGTTAGTTATGTTAGTTACTGTTATCGTCATTTGTTGGAAAACTGTTTATTTGACGTGCCAACCTCGCTAGGATCTTCCGATTTTGTGCATTTTGTTCCGCTATAATCGATACCAAGCCCTGCCTAGCTTCTTCCATTGTGGCTGATATGAACTTCGAAGGATTATGTAATCCTGACAAAGCTAATGAATCTTGTATGTCCTTGTCCACCTTGTACAGGGGCGAAAATAGGGGCGTCCGTTTTGATCGCGAGATATATCTATCATGTTTTTCAATTTCTTCTATCGTCTCCTCCGATACTTGGACTTGGTCTTTCAAATAGTTTTTGGCACGTTTCATAAATGCTTCGGTTGTGTACAAATAGAAGTCTACATTCGCTTCATCACGCATCTCCTTTCTAAGTTCTGGACGAGGCCCTTTAAGGCCGTTTTGCTTGAGAAACCAGTCATCGCTATCACGGTCATTAGAAACAAATATTAAAGGCTTGCTTTCCTTTTTTGCATGGGCGATCATCTGAAACCAACCAATTAAATCACCAAATGGATCAGACTTATCTTTGTTCGCATCTTTGAATCCAGGAGGTATTTTACGGTCGAATCGCTGCTTGCCTATAGAGGATATATTCTCAATTCGCGGATCTGAATTATATTCCCCGACGTTGCCTGCAAAAAGTTGAGCTATTTTTTCTGCTAGAAGATCCCCATCGCCGTTGCTTTTATACTCATTCTCGAAATTCGACAAATCCTGAAGAATTTTCTCAAAGATACCTTCAACTTCCTCAATTTCCTCGATGTGTGTTTCGTTCACTTTGAAGCCGGCCCGAGTGCTTAATCGGTTAAGCACTTCTTTTATTTTTTTATGTTGTTGCACAGCGTTTTTAATTTTTCCCTTTGCACCGTTGATGGCTTTTTGGACCGGTATCAGATTTTTATGGTACTCGTAAGCAAATTGGTAAGGTATCCAAATCCTTTTTGTATCTTTCAAACGCTCCAAAATCTCAATCAACTCCCCGCTCGTTTTTGGAGAAAATTGGAATATATCAAGCAATACGTTAGCGTCAAAAACGAATATCGCTTGTTCCCACAATTCATCAAAGTCAGGCTCACAGTAGTATTCTGGAAACATGTCTTTCATAACAAACTCCTTATCAGCAAATTCACAAACACCATTGCCATCATATAAAACATCTATTCGGCTGGTCAAGCCCCAATAACAAAAAAGCGAGCACCAAGCCCGCTTTTACTTCGGTCAATTACTACTCCGATTCTCAATTAGGGCGCGGCGTATTCAATCGCGCCGATGTCACAACCAGCGCCTTGTGGTCTGGTGGTGCCGATCTGGTCGGTTTCGGAACAGAGGTCATCATACGCGGCATCAATCGCGCGGCTGCCAGCCAAGAGCGGGAAATACGCCGGCGAGCCATCGTCGGGTACAACAAGTTCGCCCAGCATAGGATCGCCTTCAAAGTCCGGCGAACAAGAGCCGTCCTGAATGAAATTGCTGATATTATGTCTTAGTCTGTTGCTAGAGTAACAAGCACCGCCGCGGCCGGCAATGATGCTGTTGGTGATACGCAACTTTCCTTCTTCCCCGTTGTAAATCGCGCCGCCCCTGTCAGCCGAGTTGCCACTGAAAGTACTGCTGCGGAGGCGTAGCTCTTCCCCGTTATAGATCGCGCCGCCATCATCGTCAGCCGAGTTATTGCTGAAAGTGCTGCTGTCGATGCTTAGCCTTCCCTTGTTGTAGATCGCGCCGCCATTGTTTTCAGTCAAGTTGTTGCTGAAATCGCTGTTGACGATGCTTAGCTCTCCGTCCCACCCGTTGACAATCGCGCCGCCCCAGAAGTCAGCCGAGTTGCGACTGAAAGTGCTGTCGCTGATGCTTAGTTCACCCACATTAAAGATAGCGCCGCCTTCTCCTAACCAGTCAGCCGAGTTGTTGCTGAAACGGCTGCTACTGATGCTTAGTTCGCCCCTGTTGAAGATCGCGCCGCCATTGTTTTCAGCTGAGTTGTTGCTGAAAGCACTGTTGACGATGCTTAGCTCTCCGTACCAACCGTTGTAGATCGCGCCGCTCCACGAATCAGCCGAGTTGCGACTGAAAGCACTGTTGACGATGCTTAGCGTCCCATTAGAGTTGTATATTGCGCCGCCATTATCATCAGCTAAGTTGTCGCTGAAAGTGCTGTCGCTGATGCTTAGCGTCCCATTAGAGTTGTATATTGCGCCGCCATTATCATCAGCTAAGTTGTCGCTGAAGGCGCTGTCGCTGATGCTTAGCGTTCCATCCCTGCTGTAGATCGCGCCGCCGTCGTATTCAGCTAAGTTGTCGCTGAAGCGGCTGTTGACAATGCTTAGCGTCCCCTGCCAGTTGAGGATCGCGCCGCCGAAAGGCTGATCCGCGGTCGATTTGAGCGTGTCATCGGCGTTGCGGATAATGTCGCCTTCAACATACCCCTCGGTCATGGTCAAATCATGGATGGTCAATGTACCGCCGCCGTTGTAAAAAATCCGATAACGATGGTTGCCGCTGATGGCATAGCCATTTCCTTCAATGGTGATGTCCGAAGTGATGACGGGAAGCTCGTCCCTAAGCGTAATATCTTGACTTAGGATAATCGTATCGGCACCGCGGCCGGCTGGGCAACTGCCTTCGGCGCGGTCGCGGTTGGCGGCGATGATGGCATCTGCCAAACTGCAATCAGCATCAACAGCGATATCGGCGGCGTGAACCGATGATGCAAAAAACAGCGCAAACAAAACGACGAAAATCAATCTGAACTTTGACATGAAAATCCCCGAATGGTTGATTGGCGAACAATACGAAACAAACTTAGCACAATATGACGCCCGCTGCAAATACATCTCATTCAATCGCCGCCGCTAACATCAATCTGCTCTGCGCCAGGCGCCATCTTCGCCTTTTTCCCAGCCGCTTGGCGGGTCTGGCTGACAGGAAGGCGGCAGTTTAGCTTTCCCATCGCTCGCTTCATATTCAATATGCGCCTGACTGCCGGTCAATGCGCCGATGAAGTCACCGAGACGCAAGGCAGCTTCCGCTTTGGCGCGTTCAAGGATGCCGCCTTCTATCATGTCCTGCGCGAACTGCACAATGGCATCATGCTGCGCCAGCTGGCGAAGCAGGTCCCAATCCGCCGGCAGAAGGGTCAGCGAACCGCTATACTGGTCGATATGCTCAATGCGGCAGCTGGTGATGTTTGGCGAGGGCAGTCTCAAGGTATAGGTGTTCGCGGTTGAATCATAGCTCACATGATCTTTGTTCGTTGTCGCAATGTCAATGCCGGCCTCAATCACACCTACCGCTACGTGTTTGGCGCTGTAAGAACCCGCATTGAGAAAACCCTCATTGACGGATACCTGAATGTCGGCTTTGGCGACTTCGCTGCTCACAGTGACCAGCTGCCCAAGCCCTTGCAGGCTGTGGACAATCGTTCGGCTGGATATGATATTGGCGGTTGGCGGCGGGTCAAAAAAGTTCATAACCGACGAAAGCATCCCGCTAAGCGCCGTGCTGCCGCTCAAGATGACAATCGCAATCCCGATACAGGGAGAAACAATCAGAAGAGCGAGCAGCGCAAAACAGCCAAAGTTATTCCTCGAAGCCCGCGCGGTATGGTGAATGTCTTGCCGTTTCTTAGCTTTCGGATAGTCATTCACCACACCCGAAACAACGACGGAAGCCTTATCTGTATCAGACGCTGCGATACTGTTTTCTAGATCTGGAGTGACAATATCATTATTTTCTGTTCCTGACATGATTGCCTGCCTTTCAATTTGACCGTTTGCATGACGCATAAACATCGCTATCGCCGCTATAACAAGGCCGCCGTCGTCGACAATGCCGAACGGCAGAAAAATATCCGGTATCAAGTCAAGGGGCAATGCGATGTACGCGCCGACAACGATGACAAAGAACAGCTTAGAAGCCCAAGATACCCGCCTGTCGGTCATCAAGGCCGCGAAATCATGCAAACGCTGCATAGCTCTTTCTTTCCTGAATTTCAGATGGTATTTCCGACAATGATACCTTACCTAAACCATTTCAGCTATGATCCTCACCTGAATACAGGCATATTTTCAGTCTTTCTATTTGCATGGAAGCCGCCATAATATCAAGGGCAATTCGCAAACAGGGAAGCGCCGAACTGACATGAGCCACTGGCTGAACATCACGCCGGCAATGCGCCGCTCGCAAAAATGGCACAGCTATTGGAATTTATTCATCTCGCTGGTCAGCCGCGACATTCGCAGCCGCTATCGGCGCACCTTCCTTGGCCCGCTGTGGGCAATCATTCCCGCCATAATGACCACGGCGATATTCAGTTTCTTGAATCGGCTTGTCGAAATTAACAGCCACGGTGCGCCTTATGTGATTTTTGCTTTCTCGACCATCGTGCCTTGGACGTATTTTCAAAAGGCGGTCATGCGTATTCCGCATGGCATCTTGGCCAATGGCACCCTGCTGCGAAAAATGGCAGTGCCGCGTCAGATTTTTCCACTGGTTGTCCTGGCGACAGCGTTTTTTGATTTCCTGATGTCGTCTATTGTCCTGCTGGCGGTCCTGCTGCTTTATAACAAATCGGTCACATGGCTCTGGCTGTGGCTGCCGCTGCTGGTTTTGATGCTGAGCCTGTTAGCTTGGGTTGTGGGCATTGGCATTACCTCGTTCACTGTCTATCGCCGCGATATGCTTTATGGTCTGCCGTCCATGATGCAGGTCTGGATGTTCATTACACCGGTCGCCTATTCAATTCAAGAGATTGAAGGCAATTTGCGTTTTGTGTATGCGCTCAATCCGGCTGTGGGCATCATCGACGGCTTTCGGCAAGTGCTGGTATTCGGTCAGCCGCCCGATGCCACGCTCTTGTTGATCGGATTTCTTGTTACTCTGCTAGGGCTGCTGCTGGCTTATCCGCTCTTTCATCTGATGTCTCGGTACTTCGCTGATGTATTATGATGCGCTAGGGCAGGGCGCGGTATGAGTACGGATTTGGCGATTCGCGTAGCCGATGTATGGAAACGGTATGGCTTGCCTTTACAGCCCTGGTTGAAACGCCAGATGGATCGAGTTCGCGGGCAATATCAAGATGACCGCGCAGTATATGGACCTTGGGCCTTGCAGGATATTTCATTTGAAGTCAGGCAAGGCGAATCTCTGGGCATTGTCGGCAAGAACGGCGCCGGAAAGAGCACCTTGCTCAAGCTGCTGGCGGGCGTTACCCCGGCGACCTATGGAACTGTCGAGGTTCATGGCCGTCTGTTTCCTATGATTGAACTGGCTGCCGGTATGCACAACGACCTGACCGGGCGAGAAAACATCAAACTGTTGGGGGCGATTATGGGCTTCACGGCTCAGCAGATGAAAGCGAAAGAGCCTTCCATTGAAGACTTTGCCGAATTGGGAGCCTGGCTCGACCGTCCGGTTTGGAAGTATTCCAGTGGCATGCAGGCGCGGCTGGGCTTTAGCGTCGCCATTAATGTGGATGCTGATATCCTCTTGATTGATGAGGTCTTGTCGGTTGGTGATGTCAATTTTCAGAAGAAGTGCCTAACGCGCATGGATGAACTCGCGACCAGCGGCGTCACGATTATCTTTGTCACGCACAATCCGTATTCAATTGAGCGGATTTGTGACCGGGCGATCTATCTAAAAGATGGCCGCGTGACCGCTTGGGGGTCGCCCAGCGAGATTCTGTCTGCCTATTTCCAGCAATCCATCGATAAATCAACGACCATTGCTAACAAAGCGATTCCTGATTCTGATCTGCGAGAAGGGACCGGCACCTTCCGCATTTCGGAAGTCACCATGCGCGACGTCACCAATCAACAAATTGACAGCTTCAAGACCGGCGACTCGGTTATATTCCGCATAGCAGTCAAGGTGAATGAACCGACTGCGAATTATCGCTTTTCGATTCGCATCCTGGATCCGGCTGGCACGATTGTCAGTTTTGTGGATATTCCCAATGCTTCCCGTTCATCCATGGCGCTGCATAATGATGCTGTGCTGGAATGCGCGATTGAGAACATCAACCTGCTGCCGGGCGAATACTGGATTGACTTGGTTGCCAAAGAAGTCGGCGGGCCGGTCATTGATTCGATCCCATTTGCGTTTTCCTTTTTTGTATCCGGCAATATCGACATCATTCAGCGCACGGAGAATCGCGGTATCATCTATCTGCCGGCCAACTGGCGGCTTGCCGCGGAACAGCCTGAACATCGCCTGGATTAGCGCTGGAAGGTGGGGTCAAAGGCGTCGCGCAGGCCGTCGCCAACCAGATAAAAACACAGCACCGTGACGGAAATCATCAAGCCGGGAAAGACAATCAAATGCGGGCCATGGCGGAAGTATTGGAACGAATTGGTCAGCATATTGCCCAAGGTGGCTTGCGGCGGCTGTACACCTAAACCAAGATAGCTTAAGGCCGATTCCAGCAAAATCAAACCACCAGCGCCCAATGCCAAGCTAATCACAATAACGGAAACTAGATTGGGCAGGATATGCTGGAACATGATCCGAAATGGACCGGCTCCTATTGACCGAGCGGCGATGATGTATTCCGTTTCGCGGATGGAGAGTGTTTGGCCGCGGATCAAGCGGTAGGTGCCGACCCAGAAAATTAGTCCTATAACAAGCACCAGCGATTGAGCCGTGAACCCAAATACAGACGCAAACAAAATCAGCAGGTAAATATCAGGTATCGAAGAGAGGGTGAGGGCGATCCAATTGGTGAGATCATCAATGATACCGCCAAAATAACCGCCAGCCATCCCTAATATCAAACCATTGGTTAGGGCGAAAAGGACGCCAAAGACACCGATCGCCATTGAGACACCGCTGGCGTGCAAGAGCCGCGCCAGTTGGTCGCGTCCGATGTCATCGGCGCCCAGAATGTAACCATCCACCAGTGGGGGGGTGAATCTCGCCGGCCCGTTGGGTTTGTTGGGGTCAACCTGCATAATGTAGTCGGTAATCACTGGCGCCATGAGCGATATAACCGTCAGCGCCAGAAGAAAACTCAAGGCAACTAGGGTCTGTTTGTCACGGCGGATTGAACGCAAGGCCTTGCGCGTTAGCGATTCGCCAACAAGCCGTTCCTCATTTTTCAGCTTGGCGACAGTTTTAGTTTTGTACTTGGTCATGATGTCGGCCTCTAATCAAAGCGGATGCGGGGATCAATCGCGGCGTATAGAATGTCGGACAGCAAATAACCGAGAATGTTGGCAATGGTTGCATAGACAACCGTAATCATCACAATCGGATAGTCCCGTTGTCCGAAAGCATTGACGGCTAACCGTCCGACGCCGGGCCAAGCAAAGACCGTCTCGATCACCGCAGCGCCGCTTAACAAAAATGTAATTGATGGACCAAGAAAAGTAGCTATCGGAATGAAAGCGTTACACATGCCGTGACGCAGCCAGATTCTTCGCTCTTGCAAGCCTTTGGAACGGGCGGTGCGGAGATAATCCTGATGCACCACATCCAGCATTGAGGCGCGCATATAACGCGAATAATTGGCAACAGCCCCGGCTGCCAGTACAAGTGTCGGCAGCAAGAGATACTCAAGACGTTGCGGCACCGGCGGACAAGATGGATCCAAGGTCGTTCTGCAACGACCTGCTATCGGCAGTATCTGAAGGTATATCGCGAAAAGAAGTATTAACATCAGCCCAAGCCAAAAATTGGGGAGGGAATTGAGTATGACCGCGCCAACGCGGCTGACTTTATCGAATAATCGCCCATAATAGACAGCAGCCAGAATGCCAATGATGATGCCTAAAGTCGCGCCGATGAAAAGTGAAGGCACTGCCAGCTCGATTGTCGCTGGCAAGCGTTCGACAAGAACATCTATGGCTGGACGCTTGTAAAAGAAGGAATTGCCAAAATCATTACGCAGAATGCCGTAGTGGTCGCCGGGCGGCAGACGGCGTAAAACTGTCCCCCCCCCCCCGCTTTCGTCAATCAGAGGCTTGCCGCGTTCATCCAGTTCCGGGCCGAAATGGTCAATGAAAAAGACCGAACCATCGGCCAGTCCATCGCCGTCGCTGTCCCAGCGCATCCAGTCATCGCCAAGCAGCCAGCGCAAGTATTGAACTGGCAGGGGGTCATTGACGCCTAACTTGATCTTGAGTTCTTCCACTTCGCGCGGTTTGAGGCGCAGGTTAAAGGCCAGCGCCCCGACCGGGCCGCCTGGTGTGAAGGATATCAGGACATACGATAAAATTGTTGCGCCAAAAAAGACAAGAATGCCTTGCAGCAAGCGGCGGATAATATATTGGGTCATGGCAATAACTTTCCAGAGCAAGTCCCCCCAAGCAAATGAGGGGACTGCTGTATTTCAAATTGGAGAACGATAGGACTACTGCTGGGCAATAGTCCAGGCGTCAATGTTCCAGCGGGCCCCACCGACGCGCGGCGCCCAGTTTTCGACATTGCTTTGGGCGGCCAGCAAGACGTTGCCGGTGCTGATCCAAATCCAAGGTGACTCGTCGCGCAGGATTTGATAGGCTTCGCCGTACATCTCGCGGCGGGCCTCCACATCACAGCCGGGCAGGGTGCGGGCGGTTTCAATCAGTTCCGTCAGGCGCGGATTGCTGTAGGACTGGGTATTGTAACCGGCGCCGACAACATCGGCGGCCGGCAGGAAGATGTCGGTGATTCCATCCGGATTGGCTGGTGTCGATAGACCCCAGAAGACGCCGATGGCATCATAGGTTTGTGCTGTAAATTCATCCACCAACGTGCCGAATTCGACAAATTCAAGATTGATATCGAAGCCGAGTTCTTCCCATTGATCTTGCAACAGGGTGTACAGGGCTTCCTGCGAGGTGTTGCCGGCGTTGGTTTTGACGGTCAAGGCCAGTGGTGAGCCGTCTTCAGCGTACCGACAGCCATTGCATTCACGGACGCCGTCGCCGTCGCTGTCGGTAAAGCCAGCTTCATCCAGCAGGGACATCGCTTTTTCAGCATCAAAGGGATAAGGTTCGAGTCCGGCCGGGAAGCTCCAGTCAGTCGGTCGGACGTGGGAAGCCACCGGAACGCCAGTGCCAAAGAATGCGCCTTCGTTGATTTCATTGAAGTCCATGCCATAGTTCAAGGCTTGGCGGACGCGGACGTCACCGAGAATCGGATGGTGTCCCTGGTCAATCAGGCTGCCATCTTCATCAAGACCGTCTTGTGGATTGTCAGGGTCGGCAGTATTCAACGAGAGGAAACGGATGGTGCCGGCTGGTGTTTCAAAAATTTGGAATTCGCCAGCTTGGCCCCGCATCCGGATGTCGTCGCGGTCGGCTTGGGGCACACTGGCGATGAAGCTCAATTCACCGGCGCGGAACTGTTCCATCTGGACCACCTGGTCGGTCACAACCTTGTAAATCCAGCCTTCAGGAATGACAGCGCCCATTTCAGCCTCGTTGTAATCAGCATTGCCGAGCAGGGTGGTTTGTTCGCCGGGGCGGAAGTTGGAGAAGACAAAGGTTTCACCGCCGGTGACCAGCGGATTGAGGTTGTAATCGTTCTCTTCCATATCGGCATAACTGTCGCCAAAGACTTCCGAGAATATATGGGCGGGCACCGGGTAAACCGGACCGAGCGTGTCGATAATAGTGCAGGTTACTTCGTTGAAGACGATGGTCAGAGTATGGTCATCCATGGCTTCGTAACTGACAACGCTGTCAATCAGCTGCTGGCGCGGGGAAGTGGTTTCACCGCTGAGGGCGGCATCCAGGAAATAGATAACATCATGGGCGGTGATGGGTACGCCATCGCTCCAAACCATGTCATCGCGCAAGTGGAAGGTATAGGTTACACCGTCCTCGGCAATATCCCAGCTTGCGACCAGCGCTCCCTTAGCGCCGCCAAGGTACTGGACAGTTTCGGAATCGACGCCGATAAAATCGGGGAACATGCGGTTGATGACGTCGAAAGACGTGCCATCATTGGCAATAATCGGGTTAAAAGTTTTGGGGTCATCACCGAAGTTGGGTTCAATGATGGGGGCGCCGCTGCCAAAATCCTGCGCCGCAATCGGTGCGACAAGCATAGCGACAAAGATCAGCAGCAGGCTGACTGTAATAATACGAACGAGTTTGTTCATTGGTATAGCTCTCCTTATAAAGTAATGATGACAATCACAGCTTGATTTAACTGTTACCTCCATTCTAACAGCAATTCAATTAAACATCGAATCAGAATATCTGTCAAAACAATCACGCCCAATAGTTTTGCATAGTCAGTAAAAACCAAACAACACACTCAAAGACAAAGGTAGAATTCAGATAATTCCTATCTTATAATAAAATGATAATCCAATCAAAATAATGATCGGCCACACTTTGAAGACCACCATTACCAATACAAACAACCAGTTCACTCACATCACCCAGACAACATCAAAGAAAATCTGGCTGGAAGGCACCGCCGGCAACGGCAAGACCACCATAGCTGTAGAGCGGCTGCTCTATTTACTGGCACAAGGCATCGCCGCCGAGTCAATCCTAGTCTATGCGCCACAGCGAACACTAACCCAGCCTTACCTGCGCGCCCTGAAACAAAATAGACTGCACCGGGGCGGGCAAGTCACCGTCCACACCATCGGCAGTTTAACATTACAGATGACAGACATATTCTGGCTGCTCATATCAAAAGAGGCCGGCTTCAAATATCCACATGACGTCCCTAATTTCCTAAGCCTTGAACTGGCGCAGTATTTTATGACCCGCGCCATTGAGCCGCTCATCAACGAACGCGATTATTTTAACAGCGTTCGGATTAAACGGGCGCGGCTTTACAGTCAGATCGCTGACAACATGAATAAAGCCGCTTTGATCGGATTCCCAATCCAGGAGATTGCGGCGCGGCTGAAATCAGCATTGGGCGGCGGCGTTGAGCAAGAGCATATTTATGACGACGCCCAAAACTGTGCCCTGGCCTTTCGTCGGTATTGCCTGGAGCATAATCTGCTTGATTTTTCCTTGCAAATAGAAGTCTTCCTCAAGCATCTCTGGACAAAGCCACAGCCACGCGACTATCTGCGCGGCCGGGTTAAACATCTTATTGTCGATAATATCGAAGAGGACAACCCTGCTTCTCATCGCTTACTGGGAGACCTGCTGTCAAACTGTGATTCGGCTCTCATCATCTACGACGAGGATGCCGGGTTTAGGCGGTTTCTGGGCGCGGACATGGACAATGCCCGTCATCTGCGGGACTATTGCGATGTCCATGCCCGGTTCACAGATACCTTGGTCATGCGAGACGAACTTAATACGCTTGGCTTGAGCTTGGCATCTCGGCTCAATGAAGAAGTAAATGCGCCCGATATCAACGACGTCGCTTTGAATACAGCATTCATCACCGAGGCGCATCGCTATCATCCGCAAATGGTGAACTGGGTAGTTGATCAAATTGACTTCCTTATCCATCAAGCGGGCATATCTCCCAATGAGATTGTTGTGCTGGCGCCCTATTTATCCGACAGTTTGCGGTTCAGCTTGACTGAAGGGCTGCGGACCAAGGGAATTCAAGCCCGTTCACATCGTCCCTCGCGGGCGCTGCGAGACGAGCCGCCCGCCCGCGCGTTGCTGACATTCGCGCGTCTGGCTCATCCACACTGGAAGATACCGCCAGCCGAGTTTGACGTTGCCTTTGCGCTGATGACTGCGATTGACGGGCTTGACTTTATCCGCGCCAGGCTGCTGACCGAAATTGTGTATCACCAGGGACGGCTGCATCCCTTTGCCAATATCATGCCAGCAGTGCAAAATCGTATTACCTATGAATTTGGCGAACGTTATGACCGCTTGCTTGCCTGGCTGAACAATTATATGGAAGGTGAATCGGTCCAAGCCATTGATTTATTCTTCCGGCAGATCTTTGGTGAACTGTTATCGCAAGTCGGCTTCGGCTTCTACCGCAATGATAATGCCAGCAATACCAGCATGAATCTAGTCGATTCAGCCCGCAGCTTCCGTTGGTCACTGGATTTTATGCAGGGCTATGGAGAAGATATCGACTTGGGTTTTGACTATGTTCAGATGGTGGATCGAGGGGTGATCGCCAACTTTTATCTGCGCGACTGGGTGATGGATACCGAAGACAGCATCCTGATTGCACCCGCTTATACTTTTTTGCTGAATAATCGGGCAGTGGATGTTCAATTTTGGCTCAATATCGGCAGTGAAGGCTGGTCGCGCCGTTTGTATCAGCCCTTGACCCATCCCTATGTTTTGAGTTTGGGCTGGCCATTGGGCAGAACTTGGGAAGATGAAGACGAGCAAAGGATGAATCGCCAAACCCTCAGCCGCCTGATCTTAGGCTTGACGCGCCGCTGTCGGCAGACGGTCTATCTTGGATACAGCGAATTGAGCGAAAGCGGTTATGAACAGCGCGGCTTGCTGCTGGATACGGTTCAAAGTCTGCTGCGTCAGATCGCACAGGATGGCCGGCGTGTTTAAGCCGCGTCCCAAGCAGCGGGAAGCGCTTGCGTATCGGCAGGGATACATGGGTGTAGCGGCAGTTCCCGGCAGCGGCAAAACCGCAACTTTGTCATACCTGACGGCGAAACTGCTGGCAGAAACCGATTTAGATGACGGGCAGGAAATCCTGATTGTCACTCTGGTCAATTCGGCTGTGTCGAACTTTGCGCGGCAGGTCAATGAGTTTGTCAGAGCCGATGGCTTATTGCCCGGCTTTGGCTATCGGGTGCGGACCTTGCACAGTCTGGCGAGTGACATCGTTCGGCAAAAGCCAACGGCAGCCGGCGTCGATGAAAATTTCATCATCGTGGACGAACGCGAAAGCGGTGAAATCCTGGCGGATGCGGTTGAAGCCTGGATCCGCAAAAATCCGGAGGCGGCAGATGCTTATCTGGCGGCAGAATACCGCGACAAGTCACATTATCGTCAGCATCACTGGAGCCAAATGGTCACCGAAACTGCCGGGGTGTTTATCCGCCAGGCAAAGGATGAACTCTTGTCCCCGGATGGCCTGCATGAGCGCCTGGCAAGCGAGAAGGACGAACTTTTGCTGGCGCGGATGTGTTCGGATATTTATCGGGATTATGAACGCGCTTTAGCCTATCGCGGGGCGGTTGATTTTCAGGATTTGGTTCGTTTCGCGCTCCAGGTCCTGCGCCGCGACGAATTATATTTGGCATCGCTGCGGCATAAATGGGTGTATATTCTGGAGGATGAGGCGCAGGACAGCAGCCGATTGCAAAAAGATATCCTGCGATTGCTGGCGGGGGAAGGCGGGAATTGGGTGCGGGTTGGCGATCCGAATCAAGCTATTTTCGAGACCTTTACCACCGCCGACCCAAAATACCTGCGCGAATTTATCGATACCGAAACCGTTATCAGACGCGAACTCCCTAACTCTGGGCGCAGTACCCGCAGCATCCAAAAATTGGCGAATTATCTCATCAAATGGACGCTCCGACATCCTCATCAAGATATTCGAGAGCGCATTCCGCTAGACACGCCTTATATTCAGCCAACGCCAAAAGGCGATCCACAGCCGAATCCCAAAGGCGGCAAGTGGAGCGTGATTATAGATTCTGAAGCCTATAGTTACACCCAAGAGGCTTTGACCGTAGTCGAGTCTTGCAAGCGATGGCTGACCGAGCATCCCGATGAGACGGCGGCGATTTTGACGCCGCGCAACAAACGCGGTTCGGAGATTGTAAAATTGCTGCGCGAAAAAGAAATTCCTTATGTCGAGAATCTCAACAGTACCTCCTCAACCCGCGCGGTGGTCGGCTCTTTGACACGGGTTTTAGCCTATCTGGCTGATCCCAAAAATGCGGCCAGGCTGGCAGAACTTTATAAGGTATGGATGCGAGATTATCGTGATGACCGCGAGGCATCAGCCAGCATTGCCGAGGTGATGAAAGGGCTGCGGCGGATTCGGCATGTCGAGGATTATGTGGCGCCGCGTTTGTCTGACTGGCTTGAAGATCACCTTCCGGCTGTGAACAATGACGCGCTTTATGACCATCTGCTAGACTTCCGCGAACGCATTGGTGGCTGGCTGCGAGCGGCCGAGCTTCCGATTGACCAGCTGATATTGACAGTCGCCGGCGAGCTTTTTACCGATGTCAGTGATATTGCCACCGCCTATATGGTCGCATTGCACTTATCGCGGCTAAGCATGACTCATCCGCAGATGCGTTTGCCGGAATTTGCCGATGAACTTCGTGATATTGCTATCAACAGGCGCAAGTTTTCCGGTTTGGCTGATGACAAAAGCCAATTTGACCCCGACGCGCACAAAGGCAAGGTCACAGTCACTACTATGCACAAGGCAAAAGGGCTGGAATGGGACCGCGTGTATTTGATTTCGGTCAGCAATTACGATTTTCCGTCTGCTGATACTCACGATAGTTTTATCGGTGAGAAATGGTTTATCCGCGATAAGCTCAACCTATCGGCCGAGGTCTTGGCACAGCTGGCTGCACTCCACGGAGATGAAACTTATCAGGAGGGGAATGCAACCCTGGCCGCGCGAATCGGCTATGCCGCTGAACGCCTGCGACTCTTGTACGTTGGCATCACCCGCGCTCGCAAGGAATTGATTGTCACCTGGAATACCGGCCGAAGGGGCGACGCGGTTGAAGCCACTCCTTTAGTTGCCCTGCGAACCTTCTGGGAAAAGGAGCTTTCTGAATGAACCTGCCCGATGATTTCACCTTTAGCCAGAGCAGTTTGCAGGATTATGTGGATTGTGCACGTCGTTTTGAACTGCGCTATATTAAGCAGTTGCGTTATCCGGCGCTGGAAGTACAACATGCCTTGGAATACGAAGAACGAATGCGACAGGGTGCCCGATTCCATAAAATGGCGCAGCAATATCTGTTGGACGTGCCGGACGATTTGCTGGAAAAATCGCTTGGCGATGATGATGAGCTTGCTGGGTGGTGGCAGACGTTCATGGATTATGGCTTGGCTGGCCTGCCGCCGCAGCGCTATACCGAAATCACATTGCAAACTTATTTGCATGATTATCGCCTGATTGCCAAATATGACCTGCTGGCGATTGAACCCGGCGGGCAAGCGGTTATCGTGGATTGGAAAACCTCAACATTTATCCCATCGGTATCGAGTTTGCGCCGGCGATTGCAAACGGCAGTCTATCGCTATGTGCTGGCGCAGGCCGGCGCATATTTGTATGGCGAAACGATACCGCCAGAAAGTATCCGCATGATATACTTTTTTGCCGCTCGCGACGGACAGCGCATCGCATTTGACTATTCCAAGCGGCAAATGCAAGCCGACGAAGCCGAACTGCTTCAACTGATTGGGGATATTCAGACAGCGCAGCTGTTTCCCTTAACTGAACAGGAAAAACGCTGTCGCTATTGTCGATTCCGTTCGCACTGCAATCGGGGCGACCGGGCAGGAAACTGGAATGAGGCCGACTTTGATGACGAGCCGTCCGATGATGAAAGTTTCGAGATTGATTTTGACCAGATAGCCGAGATTGAATTTTAATCCAGGCACACTGTGAAAATTGAGCGCATCCGCGTGCCGACTCTTGTGCCTTTGATAAAGAGCAAGCCGGATTTTGGAGTGAATGATGTCTGAATGGCTGGAGCCGCAAGCGGTAGAGGCTGCTGACGATTTGCGGGAAGCGGTCGGCGGGCATCCATTGATTTCCCAGCATTTGACGCGCAAGGGGATTGTGACAGCTGCGGCTGCCAAAAAATTCTTATCGGCCGAGCATTATTCGCCAGCCGCAGCCAATGATTTGCCGGATATTGACCGCGCGGTGAACCGTCTGGCACAGGCGATTCGACAAAAAGAACAAATTCTCATCTGGGGCGACTTTGATGTCGATGGTCAGAGTGCGACCGCACTGCTGGTATCAGCATTGCAAAAACGCGGCGCACAGGTCCATTATTATCTGCCAAACCGCTTCAGCGAAGGACATGGCATTCATCTGAAAAAGCTCAAAGCCTGGCTTGATGACGGGATAGAGCTTGTATTGACTTGTGATACAGGAGTGACTGCACATGAAGCGATAGACTATGCTGCGGCCCGCGGCGTCGATATGATTGTGACTGACCACCATACGGCGCCGCCGGAATTGCCATCTGCTTTTGCGATGATTAACCCGCGCCGCTTGCCTCAAGGCCATCCACTGATTGAATTGCCGGGGGTCGGGGTCGCTTATAAGTTAATTGAGGCCTTGTATCAAGGTGAAGACACTGATTTTCTCCATGATTTGGTCGCCTTGGGCATCGTTGCCGATGTCATGGCGCAGGTTGATGATACCCGTTATCTATTGCAGCGCGGTCTAAAGCGACTGCGAGAGAATCATCGACTGGGGCTGCGGGCGATCCTGGAACGGGCTGATATCCCGCCAGCAGAGATCAACGAGGGACATATTGGCTTTGCGCTGGCGCCGCGCCTGAATGCGCTGGGACGTCTGGACGATGCCAATCCGGCGGTTGAACTGCTAACCACGGCGGATTGGGAGCAGGCGCGGATTTTGGCGAACAACCTGGAAGGCTTAAACGCACGGCGAAAATTTCTGTCGAATCAGGTGTATCAATCAGCAGTCGCGCAAATTGAGAAGAACCCGTCTTTATTGGAATATGCCGCCCTTGTCATTAGTCACCCCGATTGGCATAGCGGCGTCATTGGCATTGTCGCCAGTCGTCTGGTGGAAGAGTATGGGCGCCCGGTTGCGCTGATTGCGACGTCAAATGAGATTGGACGCGGGTCGGCGCGGTCACTGGCTGGACTTGATATTACCGCCGCCCTTGGACAAGCGCAGCAGTACATCATTCGCTATGGCGGGCATAGCATGGCCGCTGGTTTTAGTTTGCCGTCGGATCAAATTTTTGACTTTCGCCGCTCCTTATCACAGGTGGTGCGGAATATGGGCGGCGGTCGTGAGATGAAACCGGCTTTGCAGATTGATGGCTATTTGGAATTGTCCGACATTTCGCTGGAGTTGGCGCAAGACATCGAAAGGCTGGCACCTTTTGGCAACGGCAATCCACCACTGGCGCTGGTGAGCCGAAACCTCAAAGTTGTCCGCCGCGCCAAACTGGGACGTCAGGGCGAACATCTTCAACTCCATATCCAAGACCAGAAAGGGAATCGCCAGCAGGTAATCTGGTGGCGCGGGGCGAGTCGGGAGGCGCCGGGCGGTCTATTTGATCTCGCTTATACCCTCCGCAGCAGCGCTTATCAAGGGCAGCCAGAGGCCTTGCTTGAGTGGCTGGATGCTCGCCAGTTGCCGCCGGCAATGCCGGCGCTCCAGCGCGTATCAGAGAGCTTTGAGCTTATTGACAAGCGCCAAAGCGACCAGCCACAAGCTGATTTTGCGGATATGCTTGTCCGCTATCCGGATGCCCTAGTTTGGTCAGAGGCAGATGAACTCGCTCTGGAGGCAGCGAGTGTGAATCGGCTCAACCTAGTCGAAAGCAAAACGTTGATTGTCTGGACCATCCCGCCATCTTCAGCGATTTGGACAGCTGGACTGGATGCCGTCAAGCCGGCGCGATTGATCCTCTTCGGGATGCGGCCGGATACGGAAACCATGGTCAAATTGATCCCGCGTTTGGCTGCCTTGGTTAAATATGTCTTGAATCAAAAAGCGGGCCGGGTGCGATTGGCGGATTTGGCAGCGGCGACGGGACACCGCGACGCAACCGTTCGGCGCAGTTTGCAAGTGCTGCGGGCATTGGGTACATTTGATTATCAACTGCGGGCGACCGGCGAATATCAGCTGTCCGCGGCGAGCAAATCGCGGACGGATAAGCCTGATAAGCTGCAAGAACAGCTTGATCTGCTCCTGCGCGAGACACGCGCCTGGCGCAATTATTGGCTGACGATGCCGATGCCACAGCTTGGGGAAGGGGACAACAAATGGGGTTTGAACAGTCGGTAGCCTGGTGGTGTTTTGACCGCGAGGATATTGACGCGCTTGACTTGGTTGATACACTCAAAGCCAGTGGCTATTCAGCGGTGGAACTAGCGCCGGCGGACAAATTCCAAATGGTGGCTGACCAAGGTTTGAAAATCGCAGCCGACCGCCTGCATGAATCCATTGAACGAGGAATCAACAGCCCCGAACATTGGGATCTTATCAAGGGTCAGGCTGAAAACAGCTTGAAGCTGGCACAGCAATGGGATATCCCCAATTTGATTGTCTTCAGTGGCTATGTCGGTCAAGAGTTTATCCCTACGGGTAATTGGAAAGCGGCGCTCCAGCAGGCTTATGATGTCTGCCATATTATCGACTTGACATGAAGCGAAAGCTGGGACGCCATCTGTTCCGCTTTTGCTGATATTCCTGTAGCAAGGCGATGCCGCTGATAATGACGACCATGCCGAAGATCATGGTAGCGGTGATTTCTTCTCCCAGCGCCAGCACACCGCCAATTCCGGCAACAATCGGAACGACATAGGTCGCCATAACGGCAGATGTCGCTCCGAAACGTTTGATGTTATAGAAGGACAGCATCAAGCCCATGAAAGTGCCTACAATCGCGGCATACAGCAGCCCAAAAACGCCAGCTTCGGTGACCGCGCTCATGTCAAAACCCACCGTCAGCAGCGAGAAGGGCACCATGACCATTCCGGCCGAAAAGATGCGAATACTGGCGACATCATAGGCATCGTACCCCCGCAGATACTTGCGGGCATAGATAATCATCAGCGAGCTAAACACCATTCCGATGCCGACTAGGATATAGCCGGTTGGCACGGCTTCGTCTATATCGGGCAGGCCATTCTCGCCACTGGCCGCCAGCAGAACAGCGCCGCCCAATGCCAAGCCCACACCAACGAATCGGCGCCAGTTCAAGAGTTCGTCCGGCAGCAGAAAATGCGCCAAAATGACGGTCAAAGCCGGTGCAGTGGTCAGCAGCAATGATGAAACACCGCTTGATTGATATTGGAGCGAGGCAACAACACAGGTCATCGGAACAGCAGTGCCAAAGACGCCCAACAGACTGGCGCGTTTCCACAATTTTAGATCGCGCGGCAAGCTTCGCCCGGCGACCAGCCAATAAATCACCAGCGATATCAGACTGGCAATGACCATTCGCAAACCAATGTAGGTGGTCGGGTCATACTGCCCAACGCTGAAACGCGATGCCACCAGTGAAGAGCCAAAGAAAAAGCCAAGCAGGATGATATAGGGGAGCGCTTTAATACTCAATGGAAATATCCTGGATGATGCCGCCAAACCCCTGAAGTATACACCAAACACCTATCACACAAAAGATTTTCAAGGTCTGTCCGGATTACTGCTTAAGAAGGCATTTTTATTCTGTAAAATGATCTATATTCAAAGTGGGTTTCCGTTTTGTGGACAGTGCGCGAATACCGGCCAACGGGCTGGGACAAGTTCGGCTGGATACCTCTGGGACACTCGGACGGAGCTTCATCTGCATTAAGATGCTGCTGACCGATAAAGTCGGCTAGTGTTTGCGGGCGGGTGTAGTCAGGCAACGGTTGCGACGCTTGTGACGTGGCGCGGCTTTCTAGTATGTTGGCTTGTGATTGCCGTTATTATAACATGTCACCGCTGGATTCTTTACTACAGGAGCACGAAAAGGATACAGAAGTTTCATATTTAGTATTGTGCCAAGAATTGTAATAAATTAAGATAATGCGATAATTCGCTATCTTTGCTTATAAGGGGGTTGCTTATGCGGGTACCTAAGATCGATGTTGGGCGGAAAGGGCTCGGTACATTAATATCAGAGATTGGGCAAGGTTATATCCGGATCCCGAGGTTTCAAAGGGAGTTTGTTTGGAATCGAAGTCTTATTATCAAGTTACTAGATAGTATGTACAATGAATATCCGATTGGCACGATATTCTTGTGGGATGCACCAGTAGAACATAATCATTTACTTAGGAACATCGAAGAGTTGGGGCAACCGCCTCTGTCGAAGAAGCAAGGTTACAAGTTCATTCTTGACGGACAGCAGAGACTGACATCTCTTTATGCAGTGATAAGAGGCCTACAGATAGGGGGCGAAGATTATAGCAAGATTGTTGTTGATTTGGCCAACCATAGTGATATAAGGTCTTCCTTTGTCTATCAACGACCAGATAACAAGCGTTGGGTATCCGTTAGTGATTTGTTGGCATCAGATCCATTTATCATCTATAATAATTTGCCGGATGATATGGCCAAGAAACGATTTACCGAGTTTCGTAGTGCCTTGAATGATTATCCATTTTCAGTAGTGACGGTAGGTGATATGAACATTGAGGACGCAATAGAAATATTTGAACGAATAAATAGACAAGGTCGCAAGCTAACTCGATACGATCTTATTTCAGCCAGTGTTTCAAAATCCTTTGATCTACGAGAGCATTCAGAGTCAGATATTATTAACCGGCACAAAAGTGACTTTGGTGAAATCGAGGAAATTAGCATTCCACAAGCCCTAGCATTGAACAAAAAGGGGCGTACTGATCACAATACTCAATTAAACCTGACAGCAAAAGATATTCGGAGTGTGTGGAATGATACCGTTAAATGTTTCAGCTTGGCTATAGATTTTGTAAGGAAAAATTTGGGTGTAGCTAGAAAAGATTTCCTGCCATACGACGCGATACTTCCAATACTTACACACTATTTCTTTCGAACTGGATCGAAGCCTATCCAATCCTTTGAGCATCGCCAACAGCTAGAATATTGGTTCTGGCAGAGTGCATTTTCGCAAAGATATACTGACAAGAGTCAGTCTCGCATGAATGAAGACGCATTGTGGATAAAGCAACTGATCGACAATGATAAGCCGTTTGTGCAATTGATGATTGCAAGTGAGAATGATCTGATTGATGGTTCAATGGGACGGACAACTTCAGCAATCCGAAATGGAATACTCTGCTTATTTAATGTCAAGAAACCTCTGCACTTTGAAAACAGAATGGATCTCGACTTCGCTAGGCAACCGCATCTGAAGTTTACAAGAGCCGAGAAACACCACATATTTCCCGCCGCTTTTCTACGCGGTCAAGGTTTTGATGCAAGAAAAGTTGACAGTATAGCGAACTTTTGCTTTATACCAGCTGACCTCAATAAAAACATAGCTGATAAACCTCCTAGCGAATATATGAGGGAAATCCGAAATATGTATGCGAGCAATCGTGAATTTGAAAGTGTAATGCAAACGCATTTAATTCCGGTTGCTAGTGACTCTGGTATATGGACAGATAACTATGATCGATTCTTGAAGCAACGAGCCAAACTTCTTGTTGAAGAGATAAAGCGGCTTTGTGGCATTACTCCGCGTGTAGATCCCGAGAAGCGAGATCCGGTCGTTAACGAAATA
Organism: Phototrophicaceae bacterium; assembly: GCA_965203755.1. GTDB lineage: Bacteria > Chloroflexota > Anaerolineae > Aggregatilineales > Phototrophicaceae > UBA6055. The sequence goes on from OZ241910.1 coordinate 3,152,069, forward strand.
GAGATTGCACTTCGGGACAAGATTCACGATACACTTATAGCGAACGGCCCCAATTACTGGAAGCAGTGTATTCCTGGCGATGTTCGCAAAAGAATTAATGAAGGGATTGAAGAATATGTCGAAAAGACCCCGGGGACAAACAAGCGACAATTCGATGACCCGCGCAAAAAATTAGACTTTTGTGACGTATCGGACTACTCGAAGATAATCGTCAACAATAAAAATTGGCAACTCTTTGGTGGAGTATTTAAGAGCAAGAACGATGGTCAACGTTATCTTAACGACTTCAGAGAATTTCGGGCAGCCTTAAAGCACAATCGAGAAATAGACAGCATACTAGATCATCGTGCTCAAGCAGCGATACTGTGGCTTAGAGGTGTGCTTGAGCTAGACCTTAGCGAATTTGGCATTTGATTTAGTCAAAGTTTCACAACACAGACTTAACCCCGAATAATTTTGACGATCTGGTGCAGATGGTCGTTATCGTGGTAGGCGGTCAGCATAAGCTGGTCGTTGAGTGTGAAGCCGCCGCGTTTGGCGTGATGCGGCCGTTCCCAAATCTTCTCGTCGCCGGGCAGTGAAGTCAAATAGTCGTGGTAGGGAACGCGGCTGCTTTTCCATTGCGTCAGGATATCCAGGGCATCCTGTTGGGCATAGCCCTTCTCGATAACCAGCGCGTTCGGATTGGGAAAGGATGCAGGGTGATCATCCGTTTCGACAACGCAGCGAGCGCGCTGATGAAGGATGGCATCAAAGTCGGCAAGATGACCCAGCACCTCAGAAATCGTCCAGCCATCGCCACCGTCACGGCGGTCAAAGGCAGCTTGGTCAGAGATGCTCATCACAACATGTTCAATAGTCAGCAGATTTTTCTGCATGGCTTTCAGCTGCCAGTTACGGAACACAGACATAGCTTGCATAGGAAAATTGCTCCTGAACTTGATTGTGCCTGAAATAATACTGCGTTACGCGCTTGGAATGGGATTATGCCATGCGCCTATTCAGCGCGGGCGTTTTCCAGCAGCGCCAAGGCACGGCGGGCAATAGCTTCAGTCGGGTTGGCGCTGGTGCCGGGAGCGCGTTCAACCAGAACTTCAAGGAAGAACTCGTCAATGGCGAAGATGGCAACTGAACCATAGAGACCGCGGCCAAGGACATGGGGCTGGGGAAAGTCTTCAATCGTATTCTCGTCTTCAATGCCTTCCCGAATACTCTTGATGCGGTTATAGTGCGCCAGCGCATCGGCGGCCGAGTCAAAATGCCCGAAGGTCATGTTAAAGGCATTAGCGGTTTGATCCATATAAAAGACGCGGACGGCGGCGCCATTGTCCACGTTTGGGGGTGTTTCCACCCCGTCAAAACGTGAGAAATCACGGCGCCACTGGGTGTTGGTGATAATTTGATTAGGCATATTGGCAAGCATCGCCTCCAGGACGGTTGATGAACCGGCATCAGCTGAATCCGGGCTGGCATCAGCTTCAAAGGCGCTGCGATTTTGTTCAAAGAAGCGGATGGTCTCCCTTGAAAGCGGTTCCAGTGGATTGCCCCGGGTGAATATCTCGATAAACACCTCAATGAAATAATTGTCAATCTGGAAGATCGATACCGAACCATATAAGCCGGCGCCGAAGACATTCGGCTGTGGAAAATTGTCTTTGGGCTTGCCGGTTTCGAGTACCGAGCGAATATCAAGGATCCGTTCGTAATTGGCGGCCGCTTCTTCAGGAGTGTCAAAAACGGCGAAATCGAGGTGCATCAATCCGCCTTCCTGCGTCCTGAAGTAAATACGTTTGCCGGCGGCCGTGCCGCGAATGCCTCGAATCCTGCCAATGCCGTCTTCGCCGCGCGTATAATCCCGATCCCATTGGACCTCTCCGGCCGGCAGGCTCTTGGGCAGAACTTCAATCAAGGCTTCCAGCGCGAGTTCATTAGGATTTCCCTTTTCCTCAAAGCCTTCGGGCACAGGCGTCGGCGTAGGGGTGGGCGAAGGTTGGGGCGTGGGGGTAGGTGAGGGCGTAATGTCAAGCGTATCGTCCGGGCGACAGGCAGAAAAGAACAGCATGGCAATGAGCGCTAAAGCGAGCAAACGAATTCGTTGGGGTGGAGTATGCCTCATGATAGATGCACCCCTTCCGTCGCATACTGTCGCAGGTGATTAGGCACGCTGCCGTCAACAATCATATCAGCGACTTCGTTTTCGGTTACGGCGCTCTTGGGGAAATCGCCAAGTTTTTCCCCGCGTTCAATAATTGTAAAGCGGTCGGCAACCTCGTAGACATGGCGAATGTTATGCGTGATGAAAATAACGCTCATGCCCTTGGCTTTTGCCGCTCGGGTGTAGTCAAGCACTTTTTGAGTTTCGCCAACCGAAAGCGCCGAGGTGGGTTCATCCAAAATCAGCAGCTTTTTGCCGAAGTACACCGCCCGCCCGATAGCAATCGACTGCCGTTCACCGCCTGACATATTGCCGACGGTCTCTTCTGAATCGCGGATGTGGATGCCGACGTCTCTTAAAGCGTCAATCGATTCAGACGCCATTTTTTTCTTGTCAAGGAATCTGAAGGGGCCCACATGATAAGTCGGTTCTTGACCCAGCCAGAAATTGCGGGCAATGCTCATCAAAGGCACTAGCGCAAGGTCTTGATAGACAGTTTCAATGCCTAGCTCGCGGGCATCATGCGGTGAATGGATGTCAACCGCTTCGCCATCGAAGTAGATTTGCCCGCGGGTGAGACTGTGAAAGCCGGTCAGCACCTTGATGAGAGTTGATTTGCCGGCGCCGTTGTCACCCAGCAAGCCAACAATTTCCTGTCGGGCAACATGAAAGTCAACCCCCTGCAATACCTGTACGCTCCCGAAATACTTGTGGATGTTGATCATGTCCACAAGCGCGGCGCTGTTTTTTTGCTTGTATTCCATGCTTCACCTCCCTAACTTCGCTGGGCGCCGCGAACAAAGGTGTTCAAAACGACCGCGGCGATGATAATCACACCGATTGTCCCGGTGAACAGGCGCGACTCGATGCCGACCAGCACCAGCCCCGTTTGCAGCATGCCAAAAATGAGGGCGCCAAGCAGCGAGCCAACGACGCTGCCATAGCCGCCGGTCAGCAGCGCGCCGCCAATCACGGTCATGGCGATAACCTCAAGCTCCCATCCGGTGCCTTTTAAGGGGTCAACCCCCGGGTTGCGGGCGGTTTCATAAATGGCGGCGATGCCAGTCAGCACGGCGACAATCACAAAGTTTTGCAGCTTGACCCGATCCACATTAACGCCTTGAGCGCGGGCGGCCCCTTCATTGCCGCCGGTGGCGAAAATGCTGTTGCCAAAGGAGGTGCTGGTGAGGATGACGTGGAAGATGGCTACAAAGATGAACCACCATAAAATCGCCAGGCGCACATTGGCGCTGCGCGGGATTTCGAGATGCAGGAAGTCACCTTCGGCGCCAATCGACGTGATCCGCCCGTTAAAGAGGTCAAAATAGCCGACTTCCACCATTTCCCCGTTGATGTGATACGAAACAACCATCACCAGCCAGAGGACAATCGCCGCGATGACCAGAAGAACGACTGCCAGAACCAGCAGACGAACAAGGGCACCGGTGGTGCCAAAGTCGCCATTGTTTTTGCGGATCGACCAAGCACGAAGGGCCTGGCGATAGAGAACAGGCAAGACGCGCCAGGCGGTGAAAGCAACGATAAGCAGGCCGACGACAGCCAGCGCAACAAATACGATATTGCTGATCGACATAATCGGCAGGGACTCATGGTGGTCGCTGTAGCGCAGGATGCGGCCGCCGCCAATGGCAACCAGGGTAATGGCGCGAAAGGCGAGCATAGTCCCCAGGGTGACAATAAAAGAGGGGATTCGGGTTGTAATGAGCAGAACGCCGTTGATTGCGCCCAGTATGAAGGCCATAAAAATGGCCAGCAGCGCCGCCGGTATCGGGTCAAGCAGACCAAGCACCGGCGCGCCCTGCGTCATAAAGTGCATAAACGAGAGCGCGGTAACGCCCAAAATCGAGCCGACCGACAAATCAAACTCGCCCGAAATCATCAGATAGGTAACACCGATGGCAATCACGCCTTTGGTGGCGACATTGCTCAAAAACGATGCGATTGAGCTTGGTTCAAGGAAGAGGTCAGTGGCCATGGTGAAGCCGAGGAAGATGGCGATAAAGCCGATGATGGCGCCGGCGCTGGGCGACTTGGCAAGCTCGGAGCGGATGTACTTGCCCGGAGTCAGGGCAATCGCCCGCCGCAGCGCGTCCGACTGCTCATCAACCTGGCGCACAAAGGCATAGCCGAATAACCCCGGCAGGAAAAAGAGCAGGCCAGCCAGCAGTCGATGATTTTCGGCGTCGCGGATAGTGGTTTTTCCGGGATGGAGGGGGACAGCGAAGGCGCCGGCAATCAGCATGAAGATGACCCCGACCCCCAAAACAGCCAAAATAGCATAGACAAATCGACGCGGCGGGGCGACGATAAAACGAATGCCCGACATGGTTCGCAACGTTTCCAGCGGCGGAATCAAAAAGACAAGCAGCGCCAGCAGCGCAATCACAAAGATAAGCAGAAGGCAGATGCCAATCAGCCCCTCACCAATGGATAGAGCAATCGGCGCGATGCCGCCAATCTCATTGTTAATCACAGTCCGCAGGTCGATATCCTGGCCGAGCAGCAGTGAAAACTTGAGGCCGACCGGAATAATGACGCTCAACAGGATCATGCCGCCGATGATCATGGTAAAAAACAGCATCCATTGCGCCCAGCGCAGGCTGGATTGTTCGCGTTTGAAAAGACCGTAGGCTGTTCGGGCGCATCCAAGCGCGTACAGGAGGCTGGCGAGAGCGGTGATGATTTCGTAAGGATTAAGGCTGCTGCGTAGGATGTCCGCCCGCTCGCCGAGCGGCATCCAGCCCAAGGCGACCAGGTAAGCGATAACGACCCCCAGCACAGCAAAGCCAAACATCAGCAGCATAACCAGCCTGCCAATATTTGTCGCTTCTCTTTTACCTTCCAAATAGGCTTGCATCATAAGCTATTTCTCGAATACAACTAATATCATTTGTGAATCCACATCAAAGCGGCATCGCTGATATGCAGGCGAGAGGCTAAAGATTCTTGACGGAATAAAGAAAATGGGCGGGAAGCAGCTTCCCACCCATTGGAAAAAACCGATTTCGGTTTAGCGATAGCCGGCTGCGGTCAGTTCAATGATAGCATCAACGTTGCTGCCGTCAATGATGCCGGGGCCGGTCAGAATGTCGCCGCCTGGCGCCAGGGCGAATTGGCTGTTGAGATAGAGCCACATAATCGTCTCGAAACCTTGCAGGTACGGCTGCTGGTCGATTGCCTGGATCAGATAGCCGTCCTGAATCATCTCATAAATTTCGGCGCTGGTGTCGTGGGTGGTTGCGAAAATCTCGCCCGCCATCACACCGGCTTCTTGAATGTAGAGGTTCAGCGCGCTGGCCGGGTTGGGCCCGAGGCTGAAGACGGCGTTGGTTTCGGGATTGGCATTGAAGTAATCAGCAAAAACGCCCGCCGATTCAGTGACATCGTTGCTGATGGTCAGGCCGTCAAGCGAGATGCCAGCTTCTTCAAAGACACTGCGAACACCGGCGCAGCGAGCTTCCAAGCCACTGTGTCCGACTTCTTGGATCGGGCAAACGGCTTTGGCGATTTCGACGCCGGCGGCATCGGCGGCATCCAGAACGGCGTTGGCGTTGGCGCGGCCGCCGAGGAACTCATTGGCGCCGATGTAGAACAGGGTCGGCAGCGCATCAGGCGTGCCGGCATTCGGATCCGCCGTGTTAAAGACAATCACTGGGATGCCGGCTTCGGCGGCGCGGTTGACGCCATCGCGAATCACTTCCGGATTGGGAACGGTGGTGCCAATGCCGTCGTTGCCGCGGGCCAAGGCATCGTCCCAGTAACCGGCCATGTCGTCAATGTTGTCCACCGGGTCAGCCAGCCAAGCGCAGTCAGCATCGAGCAAAGCGCAGGCATCTTCCATCCCCTTGATGACCACAACCCAGAAAGGATTGCCGATGCCACCATGGGCCACCATGCTAAAAGTGAGTTGGTCCTGTGCGCCGACGCCGCCTATGCCGGCGATCACGACGCCCAGCGCCAACAGAAGGACAGGAATAGTGCGTAACAGTTTTCTCATGTTGAGATTCCTCCAACAAAATTTAATAAAATGTCTCAGGCGGGATGCCTGTTAAGACCAAATTCAAACGGGGACGTTCGGCACACTACAGACAGGCTTCATCTGCTCACAAGGATGCGCCGCCCCAAACTTTCTGAAAATATACATTGACATATATTATTTGTCAACTCGATTTTAGTAAAATAAGGTTAAGCCGCGAGAAAACTTAGTCTTTTCTGGCTGAAGCGCTGCCAAATAAGCGATTTGAATGATTTTGATGCGCTAATAATCTAACTTCTTCATTAGCATTTGTTTTCTCATTTTTCATCTCTCTGTCAACAGCTTGCGGTAAGGCATCATGCAGATTCGCACCCCAAGACGTTATCGAGGCATACAGCGCCGCCGCGTTATCACCCGGCGGCGATTATTGTTTTACTTGATAGTGATATTATTATTTGCGTCAAGCATTGCCATTTATATCAATAGACAAACGATTAGCCATGTTGTTGAAGATACCGTTCTAAATACCATTCACAACTTGGAGAATCAGATGGCGACTCTTGAGGCGCCCCCGCCTACTCCCACCATCGACTATACCAACAGGATGATTATAGGTGATTCTTATTGGATGCAAGGCGCATTGAATCAGGCATTGGACATCTACATAGAAATTGCAGACACGTTTCCCAATACACCTGAACTTTATCGACGGATTGCCCTCGGGTTTATCAACCAGAATCGCCCAGATGATGCCTTAATGTATGCTGAACAAGCTATTAATGCCGATCCGTTTTCCTCGGATGCCTGGGCAATCCGCGCCTGGTCTTTAGATTGGGACGAGCGTCCTAGCGAAGCGATTTCGAGTGCACAGCACGCCTTGGAACTGGATCCCCAAAACAGCCGCGCCCGAGCTTATCTGGCTGAAGCCTATCATAGTCTGGGAGATATCGAGCGTGCTGAAGATGTGGTAGAGACGGCGCTAGAGAGAAACCCGGACAGCGCCGAATCATACCGCGCCCGCGGCTTAATCAAATGGCTAAGCCATTTCGATCTTGAGGGCGCAAAACAAGATTTTGAAACCGCTTATAAAATGGCAAACAATATGCACTTTATTGCCGTTAATCTAGCTAGCGTAGAAATCGCTTTGGGAAATCGCGATACTGCAAAAGATTTACTGCAAGCCGTTCTTGAAGCCGATCCGGATAATCAACTGGCGCAGAGCCAGCTTCAATATATCTACTAACAAGAAAATCTCGGTGAGTCTCTCTCTCTTTTTCAGCCTTAATGGCTGCCATGGCCCAAGATGACAAGCCGGTTAGCCCCTAATTAGCGTATCTCTTCGACTGCCCAGTGATCGCCCATCGCCCGCCGGCCGCCAGCCAGCCCTTTGCCTGCCGAAACTTGGCGAATGAGGTCGGCGCGCTCCAAAGCTGAATCAAGCAGATTCACCCCCAAGCCAGGTCCGGCTGGAATATCAAGATGACCATCCGACACCGTGGGCGCAAAGTCGGTCAGGATGGGGAAGTATTCTTTGTAAAAGGCGCGCACCGACTCGACATAAAAAAGATTGGGGATGTGCGCGCCCAAGTGCATGCAAACCGCATGGCAGACCGCGCCGGCGACATTATGCAAAACCAGCGGCACGCCAAAGGTTTCAGCCAGGTTAGCGATTTTACGAGTTTCGGCAATGCCGCCATTCCAAACCGGGTCGGTCATAATGATTTGAGAGACGTGTTTTTCCAGCCATTCGCGCAGCTGCCAGCGAGTCATCAGCAGTTCCGAACCGACAACCGGAATCGTCGTTCGCGCGGACAGCGCTTTAATCTCGTCGGGATAGACCGCCGGCAGAACATCTTCTAAAAACAGGATGTGATAAGGTTCGAGGGCGCGGGCAATCCGCTCCATGCTCACGCGGTTCCAGCGGAAGTGACATTCAATGCCGATTTCTATCTGGTTGCCGACCCGGTCGCGGATTTGCTGGATGGGGAGCAGCCCTTTTTCGATTTCAGCCTGTGAGATGCGCTGTCCGAAGCTGCGCTCGCTGAATCGGTCAAAGGGCCAGATTTTCATGGCGTGGATTTCATCCATTAGGAGGCTTTGCGCCAGGACCCCGGCGTCTTGATGCCATTGCTGATAGTCCTGAACCCTGCCAAAACCGATGCAGGTGTTATAGGTTGGCACTTGGCTGCGGGTTTTGCCGCCCAGCAGGTGATAGAGCGGCGCCTGATAATGCTTGCCCATAATGTCCCACAGCGCCACTTCCAAAGCCGAAAGGGCGCGGGTTTCGGCGCCGGCATAGCCGTGATACATGATGTTGTCCATCACAAAGCGCCAAAGTCCCTCGATGTCGAGTGGGTCTTGCCCCAAAACCAGCGGCGCCAGGGTGCCGTGGATGGCGGCTTTGGCCGCCGGGATTTTATCGACGGTTTCTCCCAAGCCAATGATGCCGCGGTCAGTATGAACCCGCAGCGCGATCAGGCGCGGGTATGCCTGCCATTGCAGTGTCTCCAGCGCTGTAATTTTCATCGCTGTGCTGTCATACCTCTTTGACCCGATTCCGCAATGCGCCGATGGCATCTATGGTAATGCTGATGACATCGCCAGGCTGGAGCGTGAAGTCGGCGGCCGGCACAATGCCAGTGCCGGTTAGTAGAATGACGCCGTGCGGATAGGCACTGCTGCGTCCCAGGTAATCTACCAATTCGGCAATGCTCCGCTTGATTTGCCTGGTCGAGACAGCGCCGCTGAAGACTTCGCTGCCAGCGCGGTTTATTGACAGGCGAATGTGGGTATCGAGCCATTCAGTGGCTGGCGCCAACAGAATACCAGGACCCAAGGCGCAAGATGCGTCATAAACTTTAGCCTGTGGCAGATAAAGCGGATTCGCGCCTTCAATCTCGCGGCTGCTCATGTCGTTGCCAATCGTAAAACCAAGCATTTCCATCGCCGGGTTAAGCGCCAGTCCCAGTTCCGGTTCGGGGACGTTCCAGCGCGAATCCCGACGTATGCCGACGTCATCGAGGTGGCCGACGGTGTTTTTGGCGGCGGCTTTGTAAAAAATCTCCGGGCGGTCGGCATCATAAACCCGCGCATATACATCGCCGCCATCTTCGGCTTCTTCCTGTCGGGCTTCGCGGCTGCGGACATAGGTGACGCCAGCCGCCCAGACTTCCTGTTCATCCAGCGGCGGCAGCCAATGCAAACGGTCAGGGGAAGGCGTAGCATCCAGCGCGGCGGCGGCAAAGCTGCGCGAGGATTCATCGGCGGCATTGATGAGGGCGGCGATGGCATCGTCAACACAGCCACAGGACGCGCGGAAAAAATCGACCAGACGCGGGAAGGCATGGCTGACATCAAAGACCGTATCGTCCAGCAATATGCCCAGCCGCGTCCCGGCGCCGGGCTGAAAATAGCGAATTAAGAGAGGCGCTGTGCTCATGTTCTGCTCCCTATTATCTTTGTTTATTCATCCTGCGGCTGTTCACCTTTGGAACTCAAGCCGCCATCGACTTCGTAATTCGACCCGGTTACAAAGCTGGCTTCGTCTGATGCCAGAAAGAGGCAGACGTTGGCGACTTCTTTTATCGTGCCGACCCGACCCAGCGGGTGGATGCGGTCAAATTCCTGCCGCAGCGCCGCCGGGCGCGACTGCGCCGCCAAAAAGTCGCGCAGCATGGGCGAATCAATCGTGCCGGGCGAAACGGTGTTGGTGCGAATCCCATATTGGGCATAGTCGGTGGACATCGCCCGCGCCAGCGCAATCAACGCGCCTTTGGTCATGGAATAAGCGGCAACGCCGGGCAAGCCCAGCAGGCCGGTAACGCTCGCGATATGGATAATGCTGCCACCGCCGGCATTCATCATGCCCGGCGCAACCGCGCGGCTTAGCAGATAGGCGCCGCGCAGGTTGACCGCCAGGCAGCGATCAAAGTCGTCGAGGGCGGTTTCGTGAATGGCGCCGGCCGGCATAACCGCCGCGTTGTTGACCAGGATAGTCACAGCGCCAAAATGCTGTTGCAGTTTGGCCACGGCGGCCGCGACCGGCGCTGGCTGGCTGACATCAGCCTGGATTGCCAACGCGCGGCCGCCGCCCTCTCTGATGCCGTCAGCAACAGCCTGGCAGGCGGCCGCCTGCAAATCCATGATGCCAACCCGTGCGCCTTCTTCGGCAAAACGTTCGGCAATGCCGCGGCCAATCCCCCTGGCAGCGCCGGTTACCAGCGCGACTTTTCCTTTTAAGCGCATGCTGCACCTCTCATTCTGTAATGGATTCGACCACAATGCGGCTGCCGGTCTGGTGACTTTTGACGGCGGCGCTGATAAGGCGCTGAATCCGAGCGCCATCTTTGAAGTTCGGCGCTAGGTCAGTATCGTCGAGTATCCCGTTGACAAACCCGCGAATCATAAAATCTTCCGAACGGAACATATCTTTATAGGTATGATGCACGGTATCGCGCCGCGCCTTGCCCCAGATACGCTCCGGAATTGGCAGTTCCCGAATCATCCCCTCGCCAAGCCGAGCGCCTTTGACCTGTTGGATTTTATCCCAGTCAGTGAAGCTGTACAGGGTGCCATCCGAACCATGAAACTCCATCTGATGCGTTTGACCAAAGGGGGTATCCTCATAACAAAGCGCCGTGCAATGAATAGCGCCCATCGCGCCGCTGGCAAATTCCAACAGAAGCATACAGCTGTCATCCGTGACATCATAGGCATTGCCTTGTGGATCATGGGGGACGCGCGGGACAATATGGCCGAGGCGGCAGGTGACGGCGGCAATCTCACCATAGAGCCATTCAGCAATGTAAAGAAAATGGGAGCCGAGATCGCCAACGACGCCAGAGCCGGCGATTTTGCGGTCAAAGCGCCATCGATAATCGCCGGCGCGGGCAAAGCCAGTGTAATAGCGCATATTGAGATGATAAGGCTGACCCAGATAGCCGCCGTCGATCAGTTCCTTGAGGTAACGGGCGGTTGGCATGAAACTGTAGGTGAATGGCACCAGATGCTTTAATCCCTTAGCTTCCGCCATTTCCGCCATTTCCCGCGCCTGGGCATACGTCAGGGCAATCGGTTTTTCGCAGAGGACATGCAAATCGGCTTCAAGCGCTTTCATGGTGATGGGATAATGCGTATCGTTGGGGGTCGAGATGACCAGCGCATCCAGATTGGCTTTTTCAATCATCTCTTCGCAGTCGGTATAGACTTGGGGGATATTCCAATGGTCGGCCATTTTTTGCGCGTTGCGGCGATCGCGCCCGCAGATGGCAACTGTTTTGGCTTTCGGATGGCTGTCGAGCGCCGGCAGGTGCATGGCATCCGCCCACCAGCTTGTCCCAACCATGCCTACAGATAAACTGCTGCTTGTCATCATCATCTTCTGCATCATAAAATAACCTTTGTTTGTCCGTCTATTGTAAGTTTTGGTGATGCTTCAAGTTTAGAGTGTCTGCCGTGATTTTCAACTAGCGCCATTGGTAAGACTTGGGTGAGCGGCTGGAAATCAGAACATTTAATCTAAAATTCATCCGGTGTTCTATTGACAGCCTGCTCTGTGTTGATTAGGATAAGGATATGAACAAATTTTCTACTAATCGGCTAAGCAGCTATCACCAAGGGAGAGAAGACCATGTACAAAGTGACAAAATATCCGCACGGCGCGTTTTCCTGGGCCGATAACAGTTCGACTGATGCGGAAGCCACCGGAGCCTTTTATATGGCGCTGTTTGGCTGGGACAAGCAGGAAGTTCCGATTGACGAAAACACCACCTATACCATGTTCCAGCTGGAAGGCGAAAATGTGGCCGCGCTTAACCAGATGATGCCCGAAATGCAGGAACAAGGCATACCCTCGCACTGGGCAAATTATGTCTCGGTGGATGATGTCGATGCTTTGGTCGATTTGGTTGTAGACAGCGGCGGCGCCATCGCGGCCGGCCCTCTGGACGTTTTTGACAGTGGGCGCGTGCTCTACATTCAAGACCCAACTGGGGGACGGCTTGGCCTTTGGCAGCCGAAAAACCATATTGGCGCCGGCCTTGTCAATAAACCCGGCGCCATGATGTGGAACGAATTGATTACCGGTGATGTCGAAACAGCCAAATCTTTCTACGGCAAGACGCTGGGCTGGGAGTTCTATGGTGGTGATGACGGCTACATTCACATCAAAAACAGGGGACGCAGCAATGGCGGCATGATTCAAATGGACGATGCGCCGACTGGATGGACACCTTATTTCAGCGTCGCTGACATTGACCAAAGCATCGCGAAAGCTGGCGAACTGGGCGGTCGAATCATAGCGCCGAAGACCGAAGCGCCCGGCGCCGGGCATTTTGCGATGGTTCTTGACCCGGCCGGCGCCTGTTTCTACATCATGCAGGCTTATCAGCCTGATCCCTGGCTGGAATAAGTTCAGGGCTTACAGGCCATGATGCAGGCAGCTGACCCGCCAGACATGCTCATCGCGCTCAAGCAGTTTATCGGCGGCGGCGGGCCCCCATGAGCCTTTGGCGTAGTTTTGCATGGCGCCGCGCTGTCCGCTGTCGGCGCCGGCTTCCCAGCCTTCAATGATGGGATCGACGATTTTCCAGGCGCTTTCGATCTCGTCGCTGCGGATGAAGAGGGCGGCGTCTCCATTGATGGCATCCAAAATCAGCCGCTCATAGGCATCGGGCAGGTTGTCGGCGACGAAGGCATTTTCGTAGTGCAGTTCCATATCGACCGACTTGGCGATTTGCTGGTCGGGTATCTTGGCCTGGACGGTCAGATGAATCCCTTCGTCCGGCTGGATGCAGATTGAAAGCATATTGCGCGAAAAGTCGCCGCTTTCGCTAAGCTCGAAGATGCTGTTGGGCGGACGTTTGAACTGGATATTGACTTGGGTGGTTTTGGAGCGCAGCGCTTTGCCCGAACGCAAATAAAAGGGGATATCCTTCCAGCGCCAGTTATCGATGAACAGCTTGAGCGCGGCGTAGGTCGGCGTCTGCGAATCGGCGGCGACTCCAGCGGCGGCGCGGTAGCCCTCATATTGCGCGCGAACAGTGTCATCCAGCTTGACGGCGCGGGCGGCCTGCAAAACTTTGACCTTCTCATTGCGAAGGGCGTCGGCGTCAAAAGCCGAAGGCGGCTCCATCGCAATCAGCGATAGCAGCTGCAAGAGATGGTTCTGCACCATGTCGCGCATGACACCCGATTGGTCATAATAGCCGGCGCGGGCGCCCACATCAACAGTCTCGGCGACGGTGACCTGCACATTGCTGATGTGACTGCGGTTCCAAATCGGCTCAAAGATGGTGTTGGCGAAGCGCATGAACAGGATATTCTGGGCCGTCTCTTTGCCGAGATAATGGTCAATCCGATAAACCTGCGCTTCCTTGAAGACCGAATGCGCCACCCGATTAAGCGCCTGCGCCGTTTTGAGATCATAGCCGAAGGGCTTTTCGATGACAATGCGCCGCCAGCCCGCGGCTTCGCGCGTCATGTCAAGCCGCCCCAGATTGGTAATGACATCCGCATAAAATTCGGGCGCAATCGACAGATAATAAAGGCGGTTGGCGTCCTCGTCCTCAAGCCGCGCAAGATGGGCTTTCAGATTGGGATAGGTCTCGGGCTTGGGCAGGTTCACTTGGGCATAAGACAGGGAGCGCCGGAAGGACTTCCATGTGTCCTCATCCAAAACCCCGGCGGCGAAATCCTTGAGCGACTGATAAGCGTGTTCAACCAGAATGGCATCGGTCCAGCCGCGCCGGCCGACGCCGACGATTTTCAGTCGGTTCGGCAGACGTCCTTTGATGTAATTGCTAAAGAGCGCCGGGATAAGTTTGCGGCGGGCGAGATCCCCCGTTACACCAAAGATAATAATGAGGGTGAGTTTGTCGGACATGGCGATTCCTGTTCTTGGTCACTCGGCAAGCAGAAGCTCGGATAGGGTCAATGACTGTGCCATATTCTACCGTATAAGTTCCCTGGTAGGGTAATTATTCAGGATGGTTCATCAGAGACAGCCCAACGTGCGGGAATGTGGACAAGGCGCCGCTGGATAATTTGATGCTGATTCATATCGGCGGTTTGATAGATATACGCGGCATCTGCCCGCGTGGTCATGCCGATATGTTCGCCATGTCGGTCAAGCGCGATCAGGTTCATGCCACCGATATAATCGCCGCCCAAGTCGCGCAGATCTTCCATCGCCCTTTGCGCTGCTTCCCGAAGCGACATGCCCATCTTCAGATAAAAGACGAGACTGTGCGCGGTGCTGGCGCGAATCGCCATTTCGCCCATGCCGGTGCAGGCACAGGCGCCATAACGATTGTCGGCATAATTCCCGGCGCCAATAATGGGCGAATCACCAACGCGCCCTGGGTATTTCCAAGCCCAGCCGCTGGTGCTGACCCCGGCGCAGATATCGCCTTGACTGTCGATGGCGATAAAATTGACCGTACTGGCGACGCGCTCGGGGTCAGTCGCCAGCTTGACCCAATCCAGCAGCGGCGTCTGCTCGTCCAATGCCGCCGTTGCCGAACGGCTCTGGGTGAGCCGCTGCCGCCAAAGGGCCTTGACCTCATCCCGCAGCATGACGTCCCATTGTTCAGCCCCAATTTCGCGGGCAAACCGCTCGGCGCCGGTCCCGGCAAGCAGCACATGCGGCAGTTTTCTGTCCATAAGCTGGCGGGCAACCGAGATGGCATAGGGAAAGCCTTTCATGGCGGCGACGGCGCCGGAATTGAGAGTCTTGCCATCCATAATGCTGGCATCGAGTTCGAGCTCGCCGATGATGTTGGGATAGCCGTTGTAGCCTACCGTATGCTCTTCCGGATTGGCTTCGACCTGGCGAATCCCGGCCTCGACCGCATCGAGTGCGCTGCCGCCATGTTTGAGGATTTGCATGGCGGCTTCTATACCAACCGCTCCGTTGCTGCTGGCGATAATCATCATATCTATCAACTCACTTGTCCTTTGGCGCCGTATTATAGGATGAAACGGCTGGATTAGGAATGCCATTGCTTTAGTCTGCTACAATGGCATCAAGCGACTCCTGGACGGGAAATCAATATGACCAATCGAGATTTTAAGGGTAAAATATACTCAATGTCAATTTATGCAGGAGCAGAAAAGAAATGACCGACGAAGTCAAAGAACTGCGCGTCTCTAACGACGCTATGAACAACCCGACCGAGTTGCGGCGGCGCATCGCTGATGAGGGCTATCTATTCTTTAAGCGGTTAATGAATCCCGATAAAGTGCGCGAACTGCGCTATGAAATGATGAGCGCCATCCAAAGGGTGGGCTGGCTGGTCGACGGCGCTGACCCCATGGACGGCATTGCCGATATGAACATGAGATACACCGAAGGCGACAATGAATACAGCGCCGGCTATGCCGAGGTGTACAAACTGGAAAATTTCCATCGTTCGGCTCATTGGGCCGAATTCACCGATATGGCAGCGCAAATTCTGGGCGCGCCGATTATGCCCTTTCCACAGAAAGTCGCCCGCATCTGGTTCCCCAAATATACGGAACACACCACCCCGACGCATCAGGATTTTGTCCACTTTCAGGGCAGCTTTGAGGCCTTGACCTGTTGGGCGCCGGTGGGGGATTGCCCGATTGAATTGGGCGGGCTGGCGGTTATCCCGCGTTCGCACAAGGTCGGGCGCGTGCTGGAGCATCATTTTTCGCTGGGCGCTGGCGGCCTGATTGTTGATGAAACCGCGCATGAGGATATCGACCCGGTTTGGCATTCGACCGATTATGAGATGGGCGATGCGCTCTTTTTCCCGGCGCTGACGATTCACAAAGCCTTGCCCAATTACACCGAAGATCGCCTGCGCCTGTCGCTGGACAACCGCTATCAGGCTGTCGGCGACACCATTGCCGAACACATGCTGGAGCCGCACAGCCCCAGCCAACTGCAATGGGAGGATATTTATCCGCATTGGTCGGCGGATGATCTGAAATACTATTGGAAGCATTATGACAATCCGGTCGCCGCCAAAGATTTGAGCTATGGTGAAAAGCGGCTTGTCGAAACCTTGAAGCTGGCGCGGGCGGGAAATGAACATGCCATCTACAGCCTGCGGCGCATGGTCAAGAACGACCCCGACTCACCCCATGCCGAAGCCCGCGCTGTGTTGGCCGAGCTTGGACTTGAAGCCGAGTATTGAAATAGGAGGCGCTGCAATGAGTTATCAACCACTGGCTGAAGTCCGCAAGACGCTAAGAGTCGATTGGTATCGCTGTCCGATGAAGCCCGGCCGGCTGCGCGAACTTTCGCGGCGCAGCGATGCACAGGGATGGTTTCAGGCTGGCGGCCATCTGCTGCTGTTCATCATCACCGGCGCGCTGGTGTTTCTCTTTTGGTCGCAGGAAATCTGGCTGGCATTCCTCATCGCGCTCTTCGCGCATGGCACCATCAGCAGCTTCTTTATCGGCACGGCGCCGCATGAGCTTGGGCATGGCACGGTCTTTCGCACCAAGCGGCTCAACAAGATTTTCATGTACCTGTTCAGTCTTATCGGCTGGTGGGATCCCTTTGACTATGCCAGCAGCCATACCTATCACCATCGCTACACTCTGCATCCCGAAGGCGACCGCGAAGTCTTGCTGCCGCTGGAGCCATCGCTGGCCTCAACCTTTATGCTTCAGCTTTTCACCATCAATTTGCTGACGCAGCGCGGACGAACCTTCGGCAAGGGCGGGCTGATTTCAACGGTTTATGTAACCGCGGTGAGGGCTGCCGGCCTGACAGGCGCCGAGTCCGCGCCGATTGACGAATGGATGAACGCATTGCACACTGACCAGCCTGACCAGCGCCGCCGGTCGATTCTTTGGTCGCGCATTCTGCTGCTGTTTCATGGATCGATGCTTCTTATTGCGCTCATTACGGGCTTGTGGGCTCTGCTGCTGATCTTTACCGCGCCATCGTTCATCGCCAACTGGCTGTCCTACTTTGTCGGTTTGACGCAGCATTGCGGTCTGCGCGACAACAGTCCTGACTTTCGCAAAAATACCCGTTCCGTCAAGCTCAATCCTTTGGCGTCCTTTCTCTATTGGCGCATGAACTGGCACATTGAGCATCACATGTACGCTGGCGTTCCCTGTTACAACCTCAAGAAACTGCATCTGGAGATCGCTGACGACATGCCCGAGCCGCGCACCCTGCTGGAAGCCTGGCGGGAAATGCGCC